>CAWGFO010000001.1:0-1050369 GCA_963821925.1 uncultured Actinomycetes bacterium
CTCCTGGAGGCGGTTGTTCGACGTGTCGGCGACCCAGACGTCACCGTCGGCGTCGATCGCGATCCCCCGGGCGCCTTGAGCTGGGCCGTCGCCGGTGCCGACCGCACCCCACGCGGTCTGGAACATCCCCGTGGTGCTGAAGCGCTGGATCCGGTTGTTGGAGGTGTCGGCCACGAAGACGTGGCCGGCGCCGTCCACGGCGATCCCCTGCGGGGCCGAGAATTGACCGTCGGCGGTACCGAAGCTCCCCCACTGGCCCACGTAGTTCCCCGAGGTGTCGAACTTCTGGATCCGCTGGTTCTTCGTGTCGGCGACGTACACGAATCCGTCGGCGCTGACGGCGATCGCCGCGGGGTCGTTCAGCTTCCCGTTCAGGTTGCCGCTCCCACCCCAGGCCGTCAGGAACGTCCCGTCGGGAGCGAACTTCTGGATCAGGTCTTCGTTCTGGTTCGTCACGTACACGTTGCCGTCGACGTCGACCGCGAGACCGGTCGGGTTGTCCATCACGCCGGGGCCCGGGTACATCCCCCACGCCGTTTCGAACGCGCCGACGTTCGAGAACCGCTGGATCCGGCCGTTCCCCGTATCGGCGACATACACCTGGCCCGAGGCCGCGCTCGTGACACCCTGTGGCGACAGCAGCTGACCGTCCAAACTGCCGCTGGCGGCGACATCGCCGAGCGACACCCCCGCGGAGTCGTAGCGGTGGATCACGCCCGACGACGAGGTCACCCAGGCATGATCCGACGGGTCAATCGCGATCCCCGTGGCGCCCGTCGACGACCACTCCGAGAGCAACGCGCCGTCGGTGTCGAAGCGCCGCACGTAGTTCCCGCCGACCACATAGACCACGTCGGCGGTGTCGATCGCGATCTCGAGCGGCGAGACGGTCGCCGCCGGCACGACCGGCCAGGCGGTGAGCCAGCCGCCCGACGAGGTGAACTTCTGGATCCGCTTGTTGAGGGTGTCGGCGACGTAGACGTTCCCGAGGGAGTCGATGGCGATGCCTTCGGCGTTGTTGAACTGTCCGTTCCCCGAACCGGGGCCACCCCACCGACCGAGGTAGTTGCCGAGGGCGTCGAACCGCGTCACGCGGTCGTTCCCCTTGTCGACCACGTACAGGTCGCCGTTCGGCGCCACCGCGACCGAGGTCGGATCGGACACCTGACCGTCGCCCGTGCCCGGTGCCGCGATCACGTCCATGAAGTTGCCGTCGGCATCGTATTTCGTGACCTGGTCGATCGTTACCGTGTTGAGGACCGCGAGCTCGGCCACGTAGACGTTCCCGCTCGCGTCGACCGCGACACTCTCGGGAGCGTCGTGCCGCGGGTTGCCGACCATGCCCGAGAACGTCATCGACTCGCCGGCGCTCGCCACCGCGACGAACGCCGTCGCGAGGAGCGCGGTACAGATCGTGGAAACGAGCGCGGCCGAGCGCCAGCGCGACGTGGATCGACCCATCTTGATGTGCACCTTTCGACGAGGGGGCGGCGGCGACCGGCCCGCCACGGCGGTTCCGGTCTCGAGTGCCTGCTATGTGTCGGCACGAAACGCCGGCACCTTGAACGTCATCGGTTGCGACGCACGCCCGTCGGGCCGCCGCCGGGCTAGCGGCGGATCACCACCGGCGTCCCCATCGGCAGGTCGGTCAACGATGCCATGTCCGCGTTGTAGACGCGGATACACCCGTGACTCACGCGCTGGCCCCGGTCGCTCGGGTCCGAGGTCCCGTGGATCGCGATCCGGCCGTTGCTCCCCTCCCACTCCGTGTAGGTGTCGGAGAAGCCCGAGAGCCCGAGCGCGTAGATCCCGTACGACCCGTAGGGGTTCGACTGCGGCACCTGAGCCCAGACGAAGAACGTGCCGGTCGTCGTGGGCGAGTCGGGGGTACCGACCGCCACGGAGTACCGATCCACGAGCGTGCCGCCGTGGAACCGGTGGAGCGTCCGGTCCGAGAGGTCGATCACGACACGGTCCTCGGCCCGGCGGAGCCGGAGCTCGTACCCGCGCATCCACCCCGTCGAGCCGTTCGGGCGGATCGGGAGCGAGACCTCGTACCACGGGTCGCCTTCCGCGTCGCGCCGCGCCCCGACCACGAGCATGGAGGTGCGCTGCCCGAACGGGTTCCTCGTGTCGAGCACGAAGTCGGCCGTCGCCGTATCCGGCTCGCGGAACACGATGATCTTCCGAGCGGCCGTGGCCGCGACGTACGTCCCGCGGCCGAGTCAGCGGCGGGAGCGGTTCGGCCACGGAGGGCGACGGCGTCTGCGAGGCAGCCGTTTCCGGCGCAGCAACCTCATCGCCCGCGGCCGAGCACGACGCCGTCAGCAGCGCGAGCACGAGCGCGAGACGGGGGGCCGGGTTCCGCACGAGGCCTCGAGTATCCCGCGAAGTCCCACATCTGCGCCCGGGCCGGGCGGAAGATGGTGGTCTTCCTCCTGCCAGAAGGAGTGGCAGCCATGACCGCGATCGTGCATCTCCTGCATCGGGCCCGCGCGCATCCGATCGGCCTCCTCCTGGGTGGCGCCGCCGGGGCCGCCGTCCATCGTTGGCTCGTGACCGGGTCGAACTGCGTCACGACGTTCCTCCAGGAGTGCACGCCGCGGCCCTCGGGCGCGGCGCCGGCGTTCGTGGCGTTCCTCCTCGTCGGTATGGTCCTCGGCGTGATCGTCGCGGGGACCCTTCGCGACCGGCCCGGCGGTTAGCCGCGGCGGCCGCGGGCTCGCCTTCCGCCCGCAGAGGGGTACGGTGTTCGCATGATCCGCGATCCGCGACAGGTCAACGAAGGGATGCGGGAGTCCCAGCGCCTCCAACGCGAGGATCAGGTGCGTGAGGGCGATGCCGCGAGGACCGCCAGGCTCGTCTCGCACCGCTCGTGGTTCGCCCGGTGGCGCGACGCCCGCGCGATCCGCAGGGCGACCAAGTCACTCCCCGATCAGTAGGCGGTCATGACCGCCAGCACCGTGTCTCTCGCCGCGGGGCGTGAGGACGCGTAGAGGGCGATCGGGCACCGGTAGGTCGCGCCGACGGAGTTGTCCGAGCTCACCATGTTGAGCGTCAGGTACACCTTCTTGCCCTCGCTCCACGGTGGGAACGTGAACTCCGCGGTGCCGGCCTTGAACTCCTTCGTGATCTTCTCGGCGCGCCAGTCGGGCCGCTTGTACAGGCCCACCAGCACCGTGTTGACCACGAACTTCCGATTCCCCTCACACCCCTGCACCACGAACGTGTCGCCGAGCGTGCCGTCGTTCTGCAGGGCGAGCCAGAACCGCACGCCTTCGCCGTTGTCCAGTCGGACGGCAACCTTCTGGCGGGCGCCGGTCGTGTTGTACACGTTCTTCCCTCGCCATGGATGCGGGAGCGGATCGATCGTGCACCCGGTGCTGAGGCCGCAGAGCTTGATCCATGCGTCGGGTTGGTACGACCTCCGTGGAAACGCGAGCGCCGGACCCGTGGCCCCCGCCGGCGCGGGCAGCGCGGTCGTGGCGGCGAACACGGCGAGCAGGACGGGGAGAGCGAGTCGTCTGATCATGCCCCGAGTATCGGTCATCAGGCCAGGGACGGCATGCGGAGCGGCAATCCCGCTACGCCGACGTCGAGCGCCACCAGGCTCCACCCACCCAAGCTCGAGATGGCCAGGCGGTCGAGGCCGGCACCGACGAAGGCGACGTTCGCGGGCTGGTTCAGGGACACGCCGTCGGGATCGTCGAGCAGCACCTCGGGCGTGCCGCCCGGCGGGATCCGCCACACCCTGTCCGGCCGGTAGCAGCCCACGAACATCGTGCCGTCGGCCGCCAGCGCGATGCCGTCGGGCTGGGAGCCGGTGAGATCGGCCACCGTCGCGGCCTCGCCGGGGCGCCCGTCGGATCCGATCGGCACCCGAACGACCCGCCGTCTGCTCGACTCCACGATCAACAACGCGTCGCCGTCCACCGAGAGACAGCATCCGTTCGGGAAGCCGGACACGCGCTCGGTCCAGACCTCGGTGACGCCGCGGGAGTCGATGCGCAGCACGAGGCCGTCGTCGGCGCCCCACGTGCCCGAATCCGTCACGAACAGGTTCCCCGCATCATCGAAGACCGCGTAGTTCGGGACCCGGATCGGACGTTCGCGCGTACCCTTTGAATAGGAGGAGATGTCACCCTCCCTCGTGACGCGGGCGATCTCGGCGCGCCCGAAATCGCACGCGAAGACGTTGCCGTCGCCGTCGAGCGTGATCCCGTACATGAACCCGCCGGTCGACGCGATCTCCTCGATCGCACCGCCGGCGTCGATCGCGTAGATCTGCCCGGCTTCCCCGCCGGCATAGATCCGCCCGTCCGGACCCCATGCCACGCCTTCCGGGTGGTCGAGCCCGGTCGCGATCGTCTCCAGCCGGTCGAGCATCGTCATGCCTCCTCGTCGTAGGACGTGATGAGCTTCACGAACGCCCGCGTGGTGGCGCGGGGCCCGCCTGCGTGCAGGAAGAGCACCGACGAGCCGCGTTGCCACGCAGCCAGGTACGCCGGCACGTCGTTGTGACAGCACCCGTCGGGTTCGTGGCGGAACACCGCCGCCCCGTCGGGCACGCGTGCCGGGAAGATCCGCTCCGCCGTGACGATCTCCTCGGGCGCGTGATCACCGATCCATCCGACGAATGCGGAGGCTCCGGCCTCCGTACCGAACGAGAGCCCTCGCGCGAGCACGCGGGAGAACGCCCCGGTGCCACCGCCGAACGAACGCTGTTCGGCGGCGGCGAACCCCGCCTCGTCCAGCATCGCGCGGAGCTCGTCCGGGTGCGTGACCTCGTTCGCCAACTCGTCGACGCCGACGGAGCGATGCCTCGCTCGTCATGCGGGGCAGCGCGGAGGCGGACAGGACGACGGGGGGATCGGCCGCGACCGTCCCAGGGACGTCGGACGCGGATGAGCCCGCGCATCCGACGAGCATGATCGCGATCACCGCAGCGATGCGAGCTCCACGCTCCATCCCCGCCTCACCCCCTTCGCCGAAGCGCACCTTGCCCGGGCGCCAGGCCTGACGCATGATACGGGCCATCATCGGGGCTCGGGGCAACGGGGGGGTACGGTGGACAAGCGTGGCGCACGACCGGTCGGCAGACGAGACTTCCTGCGGTACGCGGGATATACGGGGGTGGCGCTGACGTCGGGATCGCTCCTGGCTGCCTGCAAGTCCGCCGACGAGTCGACCGGGAGCCAGGGGTCCGCCTCGGCGTCGATCCCGCCGATCGAGCAGGAGCCCGGGAGCCTGCAGGTCTTCGACTGGTCCGGATACGGCAACGGCGACTACTACCCGAAGGAGGAGAAGAAGTACCTCTGGGGTCAGTACGCCAAGGCCACCGGCGACACGCCCGTGTTCTCGCTGTTCGAGAACGACGACTCCGCCTACACGAAGGTCGTCGCCGGAGCCCGGTACGACGTGGCGCACCCCTGCGGCTACCGGTACAAGGATTGGGTCGACCTCGACGTGCTGCAGCCCTGGGATACGTCGCTGATCTCGAACTTCCCTTCGTTGAACCCCAAGCTGATGCCGGCGGGCCAGTTCGACGGACAGCAGTACTTCGTGCCGCTCGACTGGGGCTTCATCGCCCCGCTCGTGAACCTCGACCACGTCGACGGGAGCGACGAGACCTTCGGGGTGCTCTTCGACGAGAAGTACAAGGGCAAGATCGCGTGGATCGACACCCTCAACATGATGGTCGTCGCCGCGTACACGCTGGGCATCTCGAACCCGTGGGACATGACCGACGACGAGCTGACGGAGGTCCGGGACTTCCTGATCTCGAAGAAGGGGCTCGTGAAGTTCTACTGGAACCAGTCCTACGACTTCTGGCTCGCCTTCAAGAAGGGCGAGGTGTGGGCCGGCTACTCGTGGCCCGACACGGTCGGCTACGCCGATGCCGCCGGCATGAACTACCTCTACATGAAGCCGAAGGAAGGCCGGATCTCGTGGGTCTGCGGGCTCGGTCTGTTCGCCGACACCGAGAACTACCACCACGCTCACGAGTACGTGGACTCGTGGGCCAGCAAGGAGGCGGCCGAGTTTCTGCTCGCCTACTACTACTACGGCCACACGAACACGACGGCCAACCTCGACGTGGTGCCCGAGGGCGTGCGGACGGCGCTCGGTCTCGACGACCCGACGGTGCTCGACGAGCCGAACGCCCACCCCGAGACCTTCATCCCGAGGCGCAGCATCTACCAGCAGTACTGGAGCGAGGTGCAGGCGGCGTGACCCGGCCACCTGGCCAACGCTGAACGCATGACGGCAGCGCAGGAGGCGGTGGCCGCCGATCGGGCGTGGCGCCGCCGGGATCGCCGGACGACGGCGGGCCTGCTCGCCGCGCCGCTGCTCTGGCTGCTGCTCTTCTTCGTGATCCCCGTCGGGTTCGTCGCCGCCTACAGCTTCGGAGCCGTCCGCCTGTTCCCGACGGACACGGGGATCGTGTCGCTCTCGAGCTGGGAGCGGCTGCTCACGGGCGGCTCCGTCTACATGAGCCTGTTCTGGAAGTCGATCCGCATGTCGCTGGTGGTCTCGGTCGCCGTCGTGCTGCTGGCCTACCCCACCGGCTACTTCCTCGCGATGTGCGTCGGCCGCCGGAAGTTCGTCCTGCTCCTGCTGATCATCGCGCCGTTCCTCACCAGCTACCTGCTCCGCGTGCTCGCGTGGAAGGTCATCCTCGGTGACGCGGGAGTGATCAACTCCTTCCTCGAGTGGACCGGCCTCACGGACCAGCCGATCGAGTGGCTGCTCTACAGCCGATTCACGGTGATGCTGGTCCTCGCATACATCTGGGTCCCGTTCGTCGCGTTGCCGATCTTCGTGAGCCTGAATGGCCTCGACCGGAGCCTGCTCGAGGCGGCCGGCGATCTCGGCGCGAGCCGGTGGCGGACCTTCTTCCGGGTCACGCTGCCGCTCAGCCTGTCGGGGGTGTTCGCGGCGTTCCTGTTCGTGTTCATACCGACGATCGGTGAGTTCGTGACCCCGCTGCTCGTGGGCGGCACGAGCGGATACATGTACGGCAACTCGATCCAGGATCTGTTCACGAGGGGCCTCGACTGGCAGACCGGGTCGACCCTGGCGCTGTTCCTCCTCGCGGTCGTCGCGATCCTCATGGCGGTGTTCGGGAGGTTCCTCCGGGTGCGGGCGGTGGTGGAATGACCGACCAGGCCGTCTCGCCGGGGATGCGCCGACTCCTCGCGGTGTTCTTCGGTCTGCTGGTGCTCTTCCTCTATGTGCCGATCGTGCTCCTCGCCGTGTTCTCGTTCAACAGCGGCGACGCCACCTTCCCGCTCGCCGGATTCACGCTCGACTGGTACCGACGGTTCCTCGCGAACCCCAAGATCCTCACGTCCCTCGAGCGCAGCGCGATCGTCGCATCGATCTCCAGTGTGATCGCGGTCGGGCTCGGGGTCGCGGCCGCGTTCGCGCTGCTCCGGCGTCGGTTCGCCGGCAAGTCGGCGGTCTCCGCCCTGCTGTTCTCGCCGCTCGTCGTCCCGTACCTCGTGTTCGGCATCTCGCTGCTCGTGATCTTCACGGCCTTCGACAAGGTCCTCACCTCGACCACGGGCACCTACATCGGGCTCGGGCTCCACGCGGTCGTGATCGGGCACGTCGTCGTCTCGCTTCCCTACGCGGTGCTGACGATCATGCCGTTGCTCGAACGCCTGAGCGTCGGCCTCGAAGAGGCGGCGAAGGATCTCGGCGCGAGCCCCTGGCAGTCGTTCCGCCGGGTGACGCTGCCGCTGCTGATGCCCGCGCTGGTCTCGGCGTTCATGATCTCGTTCACGCTCTCGTTCGACGAGTACGCGATCGCGTCGTTCCTCGCGGGCGAGAGCCCGACCTGGCCCGTCTACCTCTTCGCGCAGCTCCGGGTACCGAGCCAGCTCCCGCAGCTGCTCGCCGTGTCGTCGGTCGTGCTCGCGGTCTCGCTCTCGGTGGTGCTCGCCGCCGAGATCGGGCGCCGGCTCGCCGAGCGCCGGTACGGGAGCGAACTGCGGCCCTCGGCATGAACCGGCGCGGGTCGGTGCTCGTCCCGAGGCTGCTCAGATACGAGGCAACGTCACGATCCCCGATACGGCCACGATCAGCACCGCCACCGCGATCCCGGCGGCGGTCATGCGCACGGCCCGGTACTTGAAGCGCTGCGCGATCGCCACGAGGAACAGCACCGTCGCGAGCAGCACCGTCTGACGCACGTACCGATCCGCAGTCTCGCGCGCCTCCGTCCCTTCGTCGAACGTCGCGGAGGCCTCGGTGTTGAGCGCCTGCCCCTTCTCGGTGCCGGGGTTCACGTACTCGGGCATGAAGCTCGGGCCGGGAGGCGCATCGGCGTTGTGCGCCGGATCGGTGGCCACCCAGGCATCGAACGCGACCTTGAACTCCGGGCTGAACCGACGGACGTAGAGCGCGGCGAGCTGCTCGTCACCCGAGCGCTGCGCCCCGATCCACGTGTTGAACGTCGTGACGTCCAGCAGCTTCTGCTGGCCGCCCAGCGTCAGCGCCTCGTCGGCCTCGATCCGCATCCGCGACGCGGTCCCGTACAGGTAGGCCTGCCGGCCGTCCCACCTCGCGGCCTGGTAGCCGCTCCAGGCGGTCGCGATCGCCACCAGCGCGAGGACGATCACCTCCAGGATCTCCGCGAACTCCGTCCAGTGGCGCCGTTCGTCGGACTCCACGGGCTCACCGCCCTCGGAGAGCTTGTGGGCCACCTCGACGTTCATCCCTTCGGGCACGGCCGGCGTCCTCCCCTGTTCGGCGCTGGCGAGAGCCTAGCGTCCGATCAGCGTGGATCGACGCCGGCGGCTGCTACCGTGCTCCCCAGTGCGGCCACGGGCGGTGACCGCCGGAAGGATCTCCTCCATGCAGATCGATTGGGCGATCGTGCTCGCCTCCGTGATCGTGGGCTTCACCGTCGGCCTGACCGGCATGGGCGGCGGCGCGCTCATGACGCCGATCCTCCTGATCTTCTTCGGCATCACGCCGACGGCCGCCGTGTCGTCGGACCTGGTCGCGGCGATGGTGATGAAGCCGATCGGCGGTGGCGTGCACATCCGGCGCAAGACCGTGCGCTGGGAGCTGGTGCGGTGGCTCTGCGTCGGCTCGATCCCGATGGCGTTCGCGGGCGTGTTCCTCCTGAACGCCACCGGCGACAGCGAACAGATCCAGAACACGACCCAACTGTTGCTCGGGATCACGCTGTTGCTGGCCGCGTTCGCGATGGTCTTCAAGGCGTGGCTCCAGGGGACGCGGAGCAAGGCCGCCCGGATCGAGGGCCGTGTTACGCACATGGTGGGCGCGCCGATCCAGGTGAAGGTGATCCCGACGATCCTGATCGGCGCCGCGGGCGGGCTGCTGGTCGGGCTGACGTCCGTCGGCTCGGGCTCGCTCATCATCATCAGCCTGATGCTGCTGTACCCCGACCTGCGCGGCGCCGAGCTGGTCGGGACCGACCTGGTGCAGGCCGTCCCGCTGGTGACGTCCGCCGCGATCGCCCACTTCATCGTCGGGGATTTCGTCCTGGGGCTGACCGCCTCGATCCTGATCGGGGCGATCCCCGCGGTGTACGTGGGCGCGCGCGTCTCGTCGAAGGCGCCCGACGGCGTGATCCGTCCGCTGCTCGTACTGGTGCTCATGGCGTCCGCGCTGAAGCTCCTCGAGGTGCCCACCGGCCTGGTGGGGCTGATCCTGCTGGCCGTCGTCGTGGTGGGCTTCCCGCTGTGGGGCGCCGTCGACGCCTCCGGCTACCCCGTGGGCCGCTGGGAGTCCCTCGGGCTCGATCGGCGACGCAGCATCCGTCGACAGGCGTGGGGTGCGCCGGTCCTCGTGGGGTTCCCGTACGCGATCCAGTACTTCGCACGCACGCGCCCGCAGTTGGTGGCCGTGCCGTCGACGGTCGAGATCGCGGGTGGCGCCTCTCGTCCCGGCGACGTCCCTGAGGAGGGCTGACGATGTTCGAACGGATCCTGGTGGCGGTCGACGGGTCGCGCGAGGGCGGCAAGACCGTCCCCGTCGCGATCGACCTCGCGACGAAGTACGGGTCGGCGGTCACGGTGGTGCACGTCCGCGAGCACGGGCGGTACGAGGGCGCCGACGTCGACCTGGGTCCCGGCGCACCCGCCGAGGTCATCGTCGAGGCCGTCAAAGGAGCCTTCGAGGCCGCCGGGCTCGAGGCCCGGACCGAGGTCCGGCGCGTGAGCCCCGGCGACACGCCCGAACAGATCGTGGGGGTCGCCCAGGAGGTGCATGCCGACCTGATCGTGATGGGCACCCGCGGCATGACCGAGTGGAAGAGCCTGCTGCTCGGCGGCGTCGCCAACAAGGTGATCCATCACGCGACCTGCCCCGTGCTGCTGGTGCGGTAGGCGCTCGCTGTGCCGATCACGCGGGGCTGAACGTCGTTCAAGTTGCCCGTTCCTGTCGACACGCCTACGGTCCGATCACGACCGAGCTAGGGGGTACGTCGTGCGCAGGACCTGGACCGCGTTCTTGACCGTCATCGCCGCCAGCACGCTGGTCGCGGCATCGATGTTCGCCTTCGGAGTGGGGCACCGTCGCCCCGCGGAGGGCGAGCGGGAGAACGAGGCCCTCGAGCGGGCGGGACACGTCGGGGTCGCCGTCGCGCCGCGCGACACGAACCGCATCACCCGTGCGGAGGCGCATGCCCTCGCGCCGCTCGCACCGGCGGCCGGCTGGGCGGGCGAGATCAAGGTGGGAACGGAGGACACGTGGGAGCCCACGGTCGCGGCCGATCCCGGCGCGCCTTACGTGTACGTGATGTACAACCGATTCGGCGGCACGAAGGCGTGCAAGCAATGCCCAGGCATCCCCATGCTTCTGCGCGTCTCGAACGACAACGGCGCGACGTGGGGCCCCGAGACCTTCCCGTGCCCCTGCCCGGGTGTGAAGGGCTTCCAGTACGACCCGGTCCTCAAGGTCGCCTCGAACGGCGTCGTCTACGCCACCTGGATGAACCGCTACGACATGGTGTTCTCCAAGTCCTCGAACCATGGGGCATCGTGGACCACACCGATCGAGGTCTCCGGGCAGCCCTGGGGTGACAAGCCCTGGATCGGCGTGAGCCCGAACGGTCAGGACGTCTACATCGCGTACTCGACCAGCTCGGACGTGTGGATCGCCGCCTCTCACAACGCGGGCGCGTCGTTCGCGCCCTCGGTCAAGCTGAACAACGACAGCGGCCGGTACCGGTATCCGAACGGGTTCGAGGTGCTCGCCAACGGCACGGCGGTGCTCTCCGCGTCCGACTACCCGGGGAGCAGCCAGCAGGCGAGCGGCCAGGTCAACATCGAGACGTGGCGTTCGACGAACGGCGGCACATCGTGGACCCGCACCGTGATCGACCAGGTGTACACCGGCGTGAACTTCGAGACGTCCTCCACCACCACGGTCGCGAGCGACGCCGCCGGCACCTTGGTGGCGGTGTACTCGGGCGCGACGACGCAGGGCGGCACCGGTCACATCTGGTCGCGGCGCTCGACCGATGGCGGCGTCGCGTGGTCGGCCCGAACCGAGCTCGGCCAGCCCTCGGCGAACGCGAGCTTCCCGGCGGTCGCGGGCGGGGCGAGTGGCGTCTTCCGGCTCCACTACGCGGACGACCGAACCGGCTCGTGGAACACCTGGTACCGGGCGTCGACGGACGGCGGCGTCACGTGGGGGGCCGACGTCGACATCGCCGACGCCGACACGGGCGCGACCTACAAGACCGCCGCAGGATTCGCGTCCGAGTACGGCGACTACGGCGCGATCGACATCACCAACACGGGGAAGACGGTGGCGGTCTGGGGCGAGGGCGCGAGCTTCTCGACCGGGCCCGGGGGGATCTGGGTCAACCGGCAGCTCTGAACCGGGCCGCGTCCCGTCGTCACGCCCGTCGGCGAGCGCGCGCTCCACGGCCTCGTCGAACCCCATCGGCTCGATCGACGGGAAGAGCCGGCCGGCGAGATCGGAGCGCACCACGGTGGGGGTGGCCAGCCCCTCGATCAACGGTTGCGCGAGGGACGGCGAGACCGACGTCGTGAGGCCCGCCCAGTAGGACGAGAGCTTCGGCGTGAGGACCGGCACCTCGATCAGCAGGGGCGAGCGGCCGAGCCGCCGCGCCACCCGCTCGAGCATCGAGCGGTAGGTCATCACCTCGGGCATCCCCACCTCGACGATCGTGTGGTGCGGCTCGATCGCCACGTCGAGCGCCGCCTCGAGATAGGCCAGCACGTCGTCGCCGGCGATCGGCTGGGTCGGGGTCTCGGCCCACTTCGGGAGCACCATCGCCGGCAGCCGGTGGATGAAGTCGGTGAGCATGCGGAAGGACGCGCTGTCGGCCGAGATCACCATCGCCGCTCGGAACTCGATCACCCGCGGGCCCTCCGCCGCGAGGATCCGGCCGACCTCCTGCCGGCTCCACAGGTGCTCGGAGAGGGAGCCCCGCTCATCGCCGAGACCGCTCAGGTACACGATCCGCTCGACGCCGGCGTCGCGAGCGGCCCGGGCAAGGTTCCGCGCACCCTCGGCGTCCCGCATGTGGAACTCGTGCCCGGCGCCGGCTTCCATCGAGTGCACGAGGTAGACGACGGTACGTACCCCGTCCACGCCGGTGGGGATCGTCTCCTGTCGGCGGACGTCGAGCGCCACGGCGTCCGCGCCGGGCCAGCGCTCGATCAGGGCCTCGGGACGTCGGCCCGCGACGCGGACGTTCCGCCCCGCGGCACGCAGGCGGTCGGTCAACCCTCCACCGATCGCGCCCGAGGCGCCGGTCACCAGGATCAGGTCGGTGTCGGTCATCGGGTCACGTGACGACGGCGATGTTGACCATCGGCGTGCCGGTCACCTGGTAGAGGCGGAGCCAGAGCATCACGTACATCTCGAGCGCACGCGCGGCGGTCAGGTCGCCGAGATCGACCATCTGGCTCCAGCCCAGCACCCGGAGGAGCTCGGTGACCTGGGCCTTCGCACCGTCGTCGTTCCCGCACACGAACATCGAGTGCGCGCCGCCGGCGAGCGACATCGGGTCAACCATCAGCGCCGCCGTGACCGTATTCAGGCTCTTGACGACTCGCGCGTCCGGGAACGCGGCCTGGATCCGCTCCGCGAGGGAATCCGTGTTCGACACGAAGAGCGACGGAGGGAACCCCTGCGAGAAGTCCAACGGGTTCGAGATGTCGAGGATCGTGACACCGGCGAGCCGCTCACTCCCCACGGCCTCGAGCGCGGGGATCGATCCGGTACCCAGGGTCGCGTTCACGACGAGCTCGGCGCCCTCCCCGATCTCGGAGAACGCCCGCACCGCGATCCCCGTGTGATCGGCGTGCCACTCGGAGAACGGGGGGTTGCCCATCCCGTCGGGCTCGGTGCGGGCCGCGAGCGCTTCGGGATCGCGGGTCCCGATCGTCACGTCGTGGCCGAGTCCCGCGATGGCGGCCGCGACCGTGCGACCCACCCCGCCCGTTCCCAGGACCGCGATGTTCATGGTGTCCTCCTCCTCGCCTCAGCCGATCGCGCCGGACGCGGCCACGCCCCGCACGGCGCGCACGATCCCGTCGTACCCGGTGCACCGGCAGAGGTTCCCCGAGAGGGCGATCCGGATCTCCTCGTCGGAGGGCGACGGATTCGACCGCAGCAGGGCGGTCGCCGATATCAGCATGCCGGGCGTGCAGTAGCCGCACTGCACGCCGCCCTCGTCGAGGAACGCACGCTGGAGGGCGTTCAGGCCCCCGGCGTTCGCGAGTCCCTCGACCGTGGTGATCTCGCGGCCGTCGGCCTGGAGCGCGAGGTAGGAGCAGGCGTTCACCGGCTTGCCGTCGAGCAGCATCATGCACGCGCCGCATTCGGAGTCGTCGCACCCCTCCTTCGCGCCCGTGAGGCCGATCACCTCGCGCACCGCGCGCAGCAGGCTCAGATGCGGATCGAGCTCCACCGGGTAGGCGGTGCCGTTCACGGTGAGCGTGGCGTCGACCTTCATAGGCTCCTCTTCGTGTCAGTGAGCGCCGTGCAGCGCGGGACTGGCGGGGATCGGCACGTCTTCACCACGCGCGCGGGCGAGGGCGCCGGCGACCGCCCGGCGGGCGATGACCTCGGCCATCGCGAGGCGATACTCGGCGGAACCTCGGACGTCGCTGATGGGCGTCGACGCCTCGGCGGTCGCGCGGGCCGCGGCCTCGACCGCTTCGGCGCCGCCGTCGGAGCCGATCAGCGCCTGCTCCGCAGCCGGCACCCGTCGGATCGTCGGCGCGAGCGCCGTGATCGCGACACGCGCGTGCGAGACGGCGTCGTCGTCGAGCGTGACGACGGCCGTCGCGCCCACCACCGCGATCTCCATCTGGCGCCGGTACTCGAGCCGGACGTAGCAGGATCCCGTACCCGATGCCGGGCGGGGCAGGTCGACCGACACCAAGAGCTCGTCGGCGCTCGCGGCGGTCGTCCCCGGTCCCGACCACAGATCGGCGATCGGGATGGAGCGCTCGCCGCGCGCGGACCGCAACGTCACCGCGCCATCGAAGCACAGCAGCGGGCCGCCGGCGTCCATCGCGGGCGAGGCGTTCATCACGTTGCCGCCGATCGTGCCCTGGGCGCGTGTCGCGTGGGAGCCCACGATCGCCGAGGCGTCGGCGAGCGCCGTGAACCGCTCGCGGATCACCGGATGCGCCACGATCTCCTCGTGGGTCGCGAGCGCACCGAGGCGGAGGCCGCCCCCGTCGTTCTCGACGATCCCGCGGAGCGCGTCGATCTGGTGGATCGCGAGCAGATGGTCGGGGAGCGGTGTCTTCCCCTGGCGCGCGCCCACCACGAGGTCCGTACCGCCCGCCACCGGGCGCGCGCCCGCCGCGATCGCGGCGAGGGCATCGTCGAGCGAGGTCGGCGCGACGTACGTTCGGGTCATCGAGCGGTCTCCCGCGCGGTGCGCCAGACCCGTTCGGGCGTCATCGGCAGTTCGAGGACCGGGGCCCCGATCACGGCGGTGATCGCGTTCGCGACCGCGCCCGCCGTCGGCACGCACGGCGGCTCGCCGACGCCCTTCGACCCGTTCGGCCCGGCGTTCGGTGTGTCGATCTCGATCCAGTCGATGTCGATCTCGGGACCGTCGGCCGCCGTCACGAGCTTGTAGTCGAGCAGGTGCGGGTTCATCTGGCGACCCTGATCGTCGAGCTGGGTGCCCTCCGAGAGGGCGAGCCCGATCCCCATCGCGATCCCCCCGTAGACCTGCCCGTCGGCGCCGATCCGGTTCAGGATGCGGCCCGAGTCGTGCGCGGCCGCGACCTGCAACACGCGGACGACCCCCGTCTCGCGATCCACCTTGACCCGCGCCGCGTGGGTGAAGAGCTGCGGCGCCAGGAAGGACTCGAATCCGAGCCGTCCCACGCACGAGGTCGCATCGACCGGCGGCGAGTCCGGGAGCGGGCCCGACCCGCGGCCGTGGATCGTCGTGGAAGCGGCGATCTCGGCCACCGACACCGCCTGGTCGGGCGAGCCCTTCACGCGTACGGTCCTGTCGACGAGCTCGAGGTCGTCGCGCGCAGCCTCGAGCTGTTCCGCGGCGGCCTCGAGGAGCTGGTTCCGAACGTCGTCTGCGGCATCGAGCACCGCCCGCACCGAGTTGAAGGTCGTCTGCGATCCGGCCGAGCCCATGTCCCACGGGGCCGCGTCGGTGTCCTGGTACAGGATCTGGAAGTCACCCGGCTGCATCCCGAGCACCTCGGCCACGTAGGCAGGCATCGCCATCACGGCGCCGGTACCGTTCTCCTGGGCGCCGGTCACGATCGTCCCGGAGCCGTCGGGGTTCAGCTGCACGTATGCCCCGGCGTTCGAGGAGAAGCTCGGCCACCAGCCGCACGAGAACCCGATCGCCTCGTCCTCTGGCAACGCCTCGCCGTAGCCGATCAGCTCGGCGGCCCGCTCCAGGGTCTCCTTGATCGCGACGTGATCGAACACCTGCTTCGTCGGACCCTCGTCGCCCTCGCCGATCAGCGTGCGACGGCGGAACTCCAGCGGGTCCAGGTCGATCGCGCGGGCGATCTCGTCGACGTGCTGCTCGAGCGCCCAGCACACCTGCGGCGCGGCGGGCGCCCGCACGGACGCGCTCGGCTGGGTCGTGGAGTAGTTCAGGTACGACTCCACGAACACGTGCTCCATCTTGTAGGGGCCGCACGCATGCATCGCCGCCATCTGCGCGAGGAAGCCTCCCTCGCCGCAGTACGCGCCCTTGTCGAGGACGAGCCGGGCCTTGCGCGCGACGATCGAGCCGTCGCGTCGCACGCCGGTCTCGAACTCGAGCACCATCCCTTCGCGGCGGTGATCGATCGCCACGAACTCCTCGCGACGCGAGAACACGAGCTTCACGGGACGGCCGGCGGCACGGGCGAGCGCCGCCACGTGCGCCTCGAAGTGGAAGTCGCACTTCGCGCCGAACCCGCCTCCCAAGAGCGGCACGATCACGCGAACGTTCGCCTCGGGGATCTGCAGCGTCTGCGCGACGCCCGATCGCGCGATGTACGGGACCTGGGTCGACGACCAGATCGTGACCTTGTCGCCCTGCCACTGCGCCACGACCGCGTGCGGCTCGATCGGCACGCCGTGCGACGGGTCCGAGGTATAGCGGCCCTTCACCACGACCTCGGCGTCCGCCATCGCGGCGTCGGCGTCACCCTTCACGATCGTCGAGTAGCCGAGCGTGTTCCCGTCGGCGACCAGGTTCTCGTCACGCTCGTTCGCGGCCCAGTCGTCGTGCACGAGGGGCGACCCATCGGCCATCGCCGCCTCGAAGTCGGTGATCGGCGCGAGCGGCTCGTACTCGACCTCGATCAGTTCGGCGGCCGTCGCGGCGATCTCCTCGGTGGTCGCCGCCACGCCCGCCACGATGTCGGCCTCGAACCGCACGATGTCCTTCGCGAACAGGTAGCGGTCCTGCGCCATCTGTCCGTACTTGACCGCCGGCACGTCGTCGTGCGTCAGCACCGCGAGCACGCCCGAGAGCGCACGCGCCTTCGACGTGTCGATCCGCACGATCCGTGCGTGCGGGTGATCCGCGTACCGGAAGCGCGCGTACGCCTGTCCGGTCAGGGTCAGGTCGGCGGTATAGCGGCCCGAACCGGTGACCTTCTCCTTGCCGTCGGGCCGGATGAACGCGGACGACTGCGGGGCGATGTCGACGGTCGCCACGGGGCTCCTTTCACACGCGGGGCGCCACATCCTACGCCGGGAGCCCCGGGCGCGGCTCCTCGGTCGTGCGTCGCGCGCGACGGTCAGAGCTTGTACCCGATCGTTCGCAGCAGTTGCCGGCGTTCGGCCGCGTCATCGTCATCCTCGACGCCGAGCGGCGGCTCGCCGTCCACCACCCCGAGGATCCCCCGCCCCTGCTCGGTCTCGGCCACGATCACCTCGACCGGGTTGGCGGTCGCGCAGAAGATGCGACAGACCTCGGGCACCTGCTTCACCGCGTTGAGGACGTTCACGGGGAACCCCTCGCGAAGGAACACGATGAACGAGTGGCCCGCACCGATCGCGACCGCGTTGCGGACCGCGAGCTCGACCAACGCATCATCGTTGCCCGATCGCCGAACGAGCCGCTTCATCGAGGCCTCGCAGAACGCCACCCCGAATCGCAGCACCGGGGAGGAGCACGCCAGCGTCTCGTGCAGGTCCTCGACCGACTTGATGAAGTGGGTCTGCCCCAGGATCAGGTTCAACCCGTCGGGGTTCTCGATCGTCACCGTCGTGAGCTCCATGCCCCCACCTCCGATCACTGGTGTCGACGCCACCCTGCGACCGCCTGGCCCGGTCGACGCGGGGCGGACGACCCGCTACCCGAGGGACACGAGCCTGGCCGGGAGCACCCGGAACGAGGGAGGATGGGGGGAGAGCCGAAGGGAGACGGGCATGACGGACAGCATCTACCGGGTCACCGAAGTGATCGGCACCAGCACGACCTCGTGGGAGGACGCGGCGAAGAACGCCGTGGAGACCGCGGCCCACTCGCTGCGCGACCTGCGGGTCGGCGAGATCGTGAAGCTCGACCTCACGATCGAGGACGGCAAGGTCGCGCACTACCGTGCGCGTGTGAACATCTCGTTCAAGTACGAGCACGAGTGATCGGGGCGCGCGACCGGACGCGTGGCTCAGAACGGCTTGACGACCATCAGCACGATGACGAGCGTGATCGCGATCCACTCGTAGGTGTGTGCGACCCCCGTGAGAGGGTCATGGAGCGACGAGGTGAGCGCGGGCGTGATCTCGCCCTGCGAGACGGCGTCGGCGAGCGCCGCCTCGAAGACCTTCCCTTTGGGAAGGAACACGAGCGGGACCAAGGGCATGATCGACAGGTAGAGCACGAGCGCGGCGAGCGCCCAGCGGTTCCCCGACGCGGTGACGTTCAAGCCCTCCGCCCACACAGAAGCGAGCCCGAGCAGCAGCACCGCCATCGAGCCCGGGATCACCAACAGCCGGTCGAAGCGGCCGGCCACGTCCGTGATCGTCGCGACGTCGCGCACGTCCCGCGCCTGCCGCGCCTTCGAGAACGAGATCTCTCGCCCCGCGAGGCCGGCCACCATCCAGAACGCCGACACCACATGCGCCAGCACCACCCACTCGCTCACCGGTACTCCCTCCCACGCGGCCGGCCGAACCGGCGCGAGAACCGCTCTGCGTTCCAGACGCCCCCTGAGGACGTGCGCTCAACGCCTACGAGATCGGACCTCGCTCCGCGAGGTAGCGTTCCGCGAACAGGTGCAGCAGGTAGTCCTGCGGCGGATAGACCCCCTGCACGAACCCCTTGGAACCGACACCGCGCTGCGCCCGCTCGCAGACGGACCAGTCCTGTCGGCTCACCAGATCGAGGAACTCGACCATGTCGCTCGGGTCGAACCCGTCCGCCGCGATCGTCTCGGGTCGGTACAGATATTCGGACACCACGGTCGTGTGCGCCGGCCCCTTCGGGAACAGCGTGTACGCCATGACCCCGGTCGAGAGCAGGTTCACGAGCAGGTTCGGGAACACGGAGTAGCCGTAGTAGGTCCGGCAGTCGATCTCCTCGAGGTCCGGCAGCAGCGGGAGCTTCGAGACCCCGTCGGTCGCGAAGGTGTAGGCGCCCTCGGCCAGCGTGACGCCCCCGTCGCCGCGCTCGTCGTCGAGCACGATGCCCTTGCGGTAGATCGGCACGATCGCGGTGAGCTCCGGATGCACCGACGGGCAGTGGAGGCACTCGTTGTAGTTGTCGACCACGATCTTCCAGTTCGCCTCGACCTCGTAGACGACGCGGGCGCCGATCCGGAGCTCGCCGGTCCGGTACCGCTCGTAGCTCAACGGTCCGTCGGGCTCGATCGCGAGCTGTTCGAGCAGCGGCACGGGCTCGTCCGCGAGGTTGACGAACACGAACCCGTCCCAGACGTCGAGGTTGACCGGCCTGAGCCCGAACGCGCTCCGATCCAACCCGTCGTTCGCATGCACGTTCGGCGTGCCGATCAGCTCCCCGTCCATCGCATAGGTCCAGTTGTGGTACGGACACACGATCGCGCCCTTCGTGTGGCCCTCGGGCCCGTCGCACAGCACCGAGCCGCGGTGACGGCACACGTTGTAGAAGGCCGCGAGCTCTCCGGTCTTCGTGCGCGTGATCAGCACGTCCTCGCCCGCGACGTCCCGCGTGAGGAAGTCGCCCGGTTCCGGAGCCTGCTCGTCGCGGCCGACGCAGAACCAGGTGCGGTGGAAGACGCGCTCACGCTCGACCTCGTAGACGGCGAGGTCGTGGTAGTCGCGGCCGGGAAGGGCCGGATGGATGCCCAGCCGCGAGGTCGACTGCGGGGTCAGCTCTTCGAGCATGGTGAACCTCCTGAGGTGGACATCGCCACCTTCTCGGAGCCTGGCGGGAGGCGTCAAGGCCGTTCGGGGTGGCAAGCTACGGCCATGCGGACCTACGAGGTGGTGGTCAGCGTGGAACCGACGGGCGCGGTGGCCGGACGCGTGCTTCGGCGGTCCGGACGCAGGCCGTGACGGGCGGGATCGTGATCGAAACCCGGCGGCTCATCCTGCGCGAGCTCGACGCCGACGACCTCGACGTGCTCGTCGCGCTCTACGCCGACGAGGAGGTCATGCGCTACATCGGGCGAGGCGGGACGCTCCCGGCCGAGGCCGCCGCCCGGTACCTCGAACGCCAGCGCGACCTCTACCGCGAGCGTGGCTTCGGCGAGTGGGCAACGGTAGAGAAGGAGACCGGCGACACGATCGGTCTCTGCGGCCTGATCCTGTGGCCCGACATCGACGGCACCGAGGAGCTCGAGGTGGCCTACCTCCTCGCGCGCGACGCCTGGGGCCGAGGGATCGCGACCGAAGCCGCTGCGGCGATACGCGACCACGCGGTCGTCGTGCTCGGGCGACGCCGGCTCGTGTCGTGCATCTACCCCGCCCACACCGCCTCGATCCGCGTGGCCGAGAAGATCGGGATGCGCCACGAGAAGGACTTCGACTACCAGGGCCAGACGATGGCCCTCTACGTCTGGTCGGCCTGACCTCCGCCGCCCTTCAGGCCCGCGGATCCACGGCCGATGCCCGTGACGAGTACCCTCGACGCTTCCGACCGCCACGAGACAGCGACCCGATGAGCTTCCCTCGACGATCTTTCGCCCGCCTCGCGCTCGTTGCCGTGCTCGCGGTCGGCGCCGCGATCCCCGCGCACGCCGGCGATCCGCTCGCGTCCGCCACCGACCGCGACGGATCGCTCGGCGCCTCGGGAGAGGCGGCCCTGACGCCCCACGGCGCCGTCGCCTCGCGCTGGTCCGGCCCCACGATCCCCGGGATCGACATCTCACACTGGCAGGGCACGATCGACTGGACGAAGGTCGCCGGCGCGGGCAAGGAGTTCGCCTTCATGAAGGCGACCGACGACGTCGACTACGTCGACCCCACGTTCGCGACGAACCGCGCGCAGGCGCGCGCGAACGGACTCGTGGTGGGCGCCTACCACTTCGCCCGTCCGGACCCCTCGCCGGGGGACGCTCGACGGGAGGCTCGCTTCTTCGTGAAGGTGGCCGACCCACAGGCAGGGTCGCTGCTCCCCGTGCTCGACATGGAGACCAGCCGGGGGCTCGATCAGCAGGGCGTCACGCGATGGGCCCGGACCTGGGTGGCCGAGGTCCGCGAGCTCACCGGGGTCACCCCACTCGTCTACACGAGCCCGTACGGGTGGATGGCGCGCACCGGAGACACGCGCCTCCTCGCGCGAGACGGCGCACCGCTGTGGATCGCGCACTGGGGCGTGTCGTCTCCCGTGCTGCCCGCGGCCGACTGGGACGGGCACGGCTGGGTCGTGTGGCAGCACACGAGCGACGGGCACGTGGCCGGGATCGCCGGGAGGGTCGACCTGGACAGGCTCGCGGGCACCTCGCTCGGTCGGATCACGATCCGTCGCCTCTCGATCGAGGTCGACGGTGACGCGGGGCGGGTGACGAGCCAGCCCGGCGGATACGGATGCGCCACGACCTGCGCCCGGAACGTCGATCCGAACTCGAGGATCACGCTCACCGCGGAACCTGACGACAACGCGTACTTCACCGGGTGGACCGGGGCCTGCCGCGGCACCGCCCCGACCTGCAGGATCGAGATGCGCGGGAACCGGAGCGTCGGCGCGCGGTTCGTGACCGACATCGCGCCGCCCGTCCCCGCGTTCGTCGCACCCGAGGGGTTCACCGACCCGGCGGTCGTGACCTTCGACGAGAACGTCCGGGGGGTGACGGCGACGAACGTCGCGCTCCGACGGGCGAACGGCGACCGGGTGCCGACCGATCCCGCATGCCGCGGAGCCTCCGGGTCGCCGGTCCCGTGCGACGGCACCACCGTGCGGTCGGTTCGCCTGACGCCCAGCGCCCCGCTGGTCCCCGGCCGCGACTACGCGATCGTGGTCAACCCCGCGGCGGCCGATCCGAAGGTCCGCGATCGCATCGGGAACGAGACCCCGAGGACGTCGTTCGCGTTCGAGGCCGCTCGGGCGGTCGAGCAGACGCGGGAGCCGGTCGTGAAGCGCCCGGCGAGCGCATGGACGCAGGTGCGGACGTCCGCCGCATCGGGCGGCAGCTACGCGGTCGCCGGCCGCGAGGGCGCGGCGGTTCGCCTCTCGTTCGACGGCACCGGCGTCGATTGGATCACGGTCACCGGTCCGAACCGCGGCCGGGCGAAGGTGTTCGTCGACGGCGAGCTCGTCCGGGCCTGGGACCTCTTCGCGCCGACCCGGACCTTCGGGGTCGTGCGGACGATCGACGGGCTCGACGCCGGGCCGCACCTGCTCCGGATCGTCGTGACGGGACGGCACCGACCCGGGGCCGTCGGCACGCTCGTGGCCATCGACCGGTTCGACGTCGTGGGCTGACGCCCCTGCCCCGCTCGGTGATCGGCAGCTACCAGTACCGCGCGGTCGCCATCGCGGTGACCGCGAGGAGCAGGAGCACGAGATCGATCTTCGAGTGGCGCTCGAGGTCCGCGCCGATCTTCGCCATGCGCGCGCCGTCCTCGGGCGTCGGCGGCTGACCGCTCGCGGCGATCGAGTCCCCGAGGTCAACCAGACGCTCGACGTTGCGTCCCACCCCGAAGTACCCGATGAAGGCGGCGGTCGTGGCGAGCACGGCACCGATCGTGAGCCCCAGCCCGAACGAGGAGCCGATCCAATCGCTGAAGCCGCCGTAGTCGTCCATGTCGCCGAACCAGAGGAGCCAGCCGGCCACCACATTGACCGCGGCGAGTCCCGTGATGGCCTTCGTGACCTTGCGTTCCTTCACGGCCACGTGAAGCAGCGGACCCGCGCTCGGGCCTACCTTCGCGGCCGACGGTCCGATGAAGGCCGCGAACAGGAACGCCGACCCGACCCAGAGTGCTCCGGCCACGATGTGGAAGAACCTGAAGACGATCATGACTCCATCGGCTGCGATCACCGAGATTCTCCTTCCAGCGTCGACGTCGCGGGCGACGGCACGATACGACGACCACTCGGGGACCGCCAGTCGTCCCTTCCGAGGGTGACGTTCGCCCCCGAAACGGCGGGTCGCCCGGCCGCTCCGGTCGCTCGAGACCGACGGCCACACTGGCCGTGACAGGAAGGAGCCACACGATGATCCTCGTCGCCTACGCCAGCAAGCACGGGGCCACCCAGGGCATCGCCGAGCACATCGCCCGCCGGCTGACCGAGCGCGGCCTGTCCGTCGAGGTGCGAGCGGCCGAGAGCGTCGCCGACATCGGCGTGCCCGACGCCGTGATCCTGGGGAGCGCCCTCTACGCCGGGTCGTGGATGAAGGAGGCCTCCGAGTTCGCCCGTCGGTTCGTCGACGTGTTGTCCGCGCGGCCCCTCTGGCTGTTCAGCAGCGGGCCGCTCGGTGAGCAGGTGGAGGACGAGGAGGAGCAGCCACGGCAGCTCGCGGAGCTCCGCGAGACCGTTCGCCCGCGCGGCCACGAGATGTTCTTCGGGGCGCTCGACCGTGAACAGCTCAGCTTCGGCGAGCGGATGATCGCGAAGGCGGTCAAGGCTCCCGAGGGTGACTTCCGGGATTGGGACGCGATCGCATCCTGGGCCGACGCGATCGCCGACGAGCTCGCGACGATCGAGGCCTAGAGAAGCCGAAAGGCGGGCGATCCGGTGAGGATCGCCCGCCTCTGGCCTTGGGGAAGCCGATCACCCGAAGGCGATCGTTGGTACGTGTGGATCAGTAGCCGCCGCCGTAGCCGCCGTCACCGGCGTTGCAGTGCGACAGCACGAACTGCGGGTTGCCCGTGGTGATGGTCCGGTTGAAGGTCGCGGACACCTGCCCGATCATGTCGGCCGTGATCGGGCCGACGCTGTCGAACGCCCACGAGCCGGTGCCGTTCTGGTACATCGGCTGGTTGGCGAAACTGATCGTCGCCGAGGTGATCCCCTTGCCCGTCAGCACCCAGTGGCCGCCCTCGGCACACGGGAGGTTGTCGCCGCCCTGACCGGTCCAGTACGATCGTCGGGTCGCGGCGGACGCCGAACCCACGAGCGCCACGACCGCGATGGCCGAGAGCGCGAGAACGAGAAGCTTGCGCACGATACGTGCTCCTTTCGTACCTCGTGTGGACCGAGCGTCGGTCCACCGATAAGGAGCAGCGTAGGAAGATGTGACTAGCGTTTCGCCCCCCATCCGGGCCACATCGGCACGCGAACGGCTCAACTTCTTCGGACCGACGACCTAGGTCCGGCGACGCTATCGCAGACGGATCTTCTCGGAGGTCTCGATCTGGATGACCTTCCCGTCCTGGAGCACGACGACGACGGTGCCGAACGGGATCGACGACATCAGCTCGCCGACGTGCAGCAGGAGCCGGCGACGTTCCCGCGGGAGCGCAGCGAAACGCGTCACTTCGGACGACGGCTCGGTCCCTTCATCGTCCTCGGTCACGGAGTGCAGCGCCGGGACGGTGTCCTTCACCCGCTCACGGACTCCGCCGCGAGACCGGCGACCGGTTCCCCTTCGCGGCGGGCGAACGCTTTCGGGTTGCGAAGGTCGACCCACACGGTGTCGCCTTCGGCCACCCCCACGATCTCCTCGTTGGGGACGTGGGCGACGATCGTCTCGTCGTTCGTGAGCCGGAGCGTGAGCTGCGAGAGCCACCCGAGGGTCGTCCGGCGCTCGATCGTCGCTTTGACCTCGCCGCCGTCGCTGTTGACGGAGACGTGGACGTCGTGGGGACGCACGTACGCGGTGGCCGCCTCGCCCTCGACCAGGTGGCCGGCCCCGTCGATGCTGAGACCTCCGAGGTGGACCTGCCCCCTTTCGACGTGGCCGTGGAGCACGTTCGCGCTCCCGACGAAGCCGGCGACGAAGGGCGTGGCGGGCTCGTCGTAGATCTCGGTGGGCGTCCCGACCTGTTCGATCCTGCCCTCGTGCATCACGACGATCTGATTCGCCAGCTCGAGGGCTTCCTCCTGATCGTGCGTGACGAGGAGGCTCGTGACGCCGAGCTCCTTGTGCAGCTTGTCGAGCCAGCGGCGGAGGTCCTGTCGCACCTTCGCGTCGAGCGCGCCGAACGGTTCGTCGAGCAGGAGCACCTCGGGGCGCGGCGCCAGCGCCCGCGCGAGCGCGACGCGTTGGCGCTGTCCGCCCGAGAGCTGGTCGGGATACCGCTTCGCGAAGTGCGAGAGCTGCACGAGCTCGAGGAGCTCGTCGACGCGAGCGTCGCGCTCGGCCTTCGGCTGCTTGCGCACGGTGAGCCCGAACCCGACGTTGTCGGCCACGGTCATGTGCCGGAAGAGGGCGTAGTGCTGGAACACGAACCCGACTCGCCGCTCCTGCACGCTCTTGGGCGTGAGCTCGACGTCGCCGAGCCAGATGTGGCCTTCGTTCGGGGCCTCGAGTCCCGCGATCATGCGTAGGACGGTGCTCTTGCCCGAACCCGACGGCCCGAGCAGCGCCGTGATCGCGCCCCCGGGGGCCGAGAACGACACGTCGCTCACGGCCTCGAACGAGCCGAACCGTTTGGTGAGCTGCTGCACCACGATCGGCGTGCTCATGTACCTTCCTTCCTTCCTTCGATCCGATGGCGAGCCGACTCGATCGCGACCAGCAGGACGATCGAGACCGCGGCGAGCGTGAGCGCCACGATGTACGCCTCGGTCGACTGACGCTCCTCGATGGCCGAGAAGATGAACAGGGTGGCCGTCTCGGTCTTGCCCTTGATCAAGCCGCTCACGATCAGCACGGCCCCGATCTCGCCGATCGAGCGCGCGGTCGTGAGCGCCACCCCGTACAACAACCCCCACCGGATGTTCGGCAGCGTCACGCGCCGCCACGTCTGCAGGATGGACGCCCCGAGCGTATGGGCCGCGTCCTCCTCGTCCTTGCCGATCTCCTCGAGCACCGGCACGACCTCACGGATCGTGAACGGGATGCAGATGAAGATCGTCACGAGCACCATCGACGGCACCGCGAACAGGACCTGGATGCCGCGGGACGAGAAGAACGGCTCGAGCCATCCGCCGAGGCCGAACAGGATCACCGCGGCGAGCCCGACCGTGACCGGCGAGAGCGCGAAGGGCAGGTCCACCAGCGCGTTGAGCAGCGACTTCCCGGCGAAGTGCTGACGGACGATCACCCACGACGTGACCAGGCCGAAGAACGTGGTGATGATCAGCGTGATGACCGTGATCACCCCCGTGAGGACGAACGCGTGCTGGACGTCGGGGAGCTGGAAGGTCTCGACGATCTTCGAGAGCCCGGACTCGACCGCGGTCCACACGATGCCGACCAACGGCAGCAACAGCAGCACGCCGACGTACAGGAAGCACGCGGCGACCACGAGGCCGCGCACGAGACGCCGCCTGCCGGTCCCCGGCAGATCAGGTGCCACCGGCGGCTTCGAGGTCTGAGGAAGCGCGCTCATCAGCCTTCTTCCTTCCGGTGCAGGAGCCGGCCCGTGACCAGCACCAGCACGAACGACAGGGTGAACAACACGGTCGCCACCGCCGCGGCCTCGACCGGCCGGAACTGGTTCGCGAGCTGGAAGATGAAGACGGGTGCCGTGAGGGTCTGGTTGGGGATGTTGCCGGCGACCAACACGACGCTGCCGAACTCGCCGAGGCACCGGGCGAACGTAAGCAATGTGCCGCCCACGATCGCCGGCCGGATCGCCGGCAGCACGATCCGGTAGAAGGTGAGCCATGCCGACGCGCCGAGCGTCGCGGCCGCCTCTTCCTCGGCGGGATCGAGCTCTTGCAGCACGGGCTGCACGTTCCGCACCACGAGTGGGAGGCTCACGACGAGGAGCGCGAGCATGATCGCGATCGGCGTGAAGATGACCTGGATCCCCAGATCCGCGAGGAAGCCACCGATCAGGGAGTTGGGGCCGTAGAGCGCGACCAGCATCACGCCGGTCACGAGGGTCGGGATCGCGAGCGGGAGATCCACGATCGCCGAGAGCGCCCGCCTGCCACGGAACGAGTAGCGCACCAGGACGTAGGCGAGCATCGTGCCCATCACGGCGCTGATCAGCGACGCGAGGGTCGACGTGATCAAGGTGAGGCGGATCGCCGCCATGCCGCCGGGCACGTCGAGCGCGGTCCTGAGACCGCCGAGCCCCTCACCGAAGCCCTTCGTGACGACCGCAGCCACGGGCAGGGCCACCATCGCCCCCAGGTAGACGATGGCAGCGCCGCGCAAGGTCATGCGTCGCAGCCGTGCAGCTGACCGCGGAGAGAGCCGGGTCCGACTGCGTTCCGCTGACACCTGCGCGGCGCTGCTCATCGTCGTCCTTTCGATGCTTCCGGGATGGTTCCCTAGCCGGCGATCGCCTGGGTGACGATGCCGGTGTCGCTGAAGAGCTCTTCGTTCAGCGCGTCCCAGCCGCCGATCTCGTCGACCGTGAACAGGTCCTCGATCGCCGGGAACTGGCCGCCGCCCTGCTGAGCTTCCTTCTTGTCGGTCGAGCGCAGGAAGCCGACGTCGGTGTAGACCTCCTTGGCCTCGGGCGAGTGCAGGTACTCGACGAACGCCTCCGCCACGTCGCGGACGCAGTGCTTGTCCACGTTGGCGTCGACGATCGCGACCGGGTTCTCGATCATCACCGTCGACGGCGGGTACACGGCCTCGTCCTCGAGCCCGGCGTCCTGGGCCGTGAACACCTCGTTCTCGTACGTGAGCGGCGACGTCGCCGTTGCCCGCCTCGAAGTTCTGGATCGAGTCACGCGCGCTCTTGTCGAAGACCGTCACGTTGCCGAGCACGTTCTGCATCAGCGTCGTCGCTCCGGCCGTGTCGTCCTTGGCCACGCCCGCGTAGCCGCGTAGGGCCGCGCCCCACAGGGACACGAGGTTCCAGCGCGCGCCGCCGCTCGACGCGGGGTCGGGGGTCAGGATCTCCACGCCCGACTGCAGATCGCTCCAGTCCTTGAGGCCGAGCGGGTTGCCCGGACGGACGTCGAAGACCACGACCGAGCTCGAGACCATGCCCTTGTCGGGCTGTGCGGTCCAGTCGGAGGTGA
This sequence comes from uncultured Actinomycetes bacterium, assembly GCA_963821925.1. Classification (GTDB taxonomy): domain Bacteria; phylum Actinomycetota; class UBA4738; order UBA4738; family HRBIN12; genus JAOUEA01. The sequence goes on from CAWGFO010000001.1 coordinate 27,971, forward strand.
TCAGGCCCGCGTCCACGATCTGGTCCACGTCGGGCGCGAGCGAGAGCGCGACCACGTCGGCCTCGTAGCCCGCGATCACGTTCGCGGCCTGCGTGGTGGAGCCGGCGTACGACTCCTGGAAGATCACGTTCTGGTCGTCGTGGTCTTCCTTCCACTGCGACACGAAGGCCGGGATGATCTTGCCGTAGGCCTCGCGGGGCGTGCTGTAGGCGGCGAAGTTGATGACCGGCACGTCGGCGGGAGTGCACGCACCGGCGCTGCCGGAGGCCGACGTACTCGAGTCCGAGGACGAGCAGGCGGCCGCGACGAGCGCGAGCGGGATCGCAAGTGCGACGGAGCGTCGCAACCAGCGGAGAGACATGGATCGACTCCTTTCGGTAACCAGGGTGGACACGGGCGAAGCCGGAACCACGATGGTGTGTCGGGTCCGGTCTCCGGTGGTCCGGTCAACCGAAAGGTCGTGTCGAGGGGCTGCAACCCCTTCGCGCGATACCGCGAGGCGGCCTCCGGTGGTCCGGTCGGCCGTTCGTCTCGTCTTACGTGTATCGCGCGCCCATGCCCCGCGTCAAGCACCTGCGAGGGTCCGCCGACGTCACGTCACAACTTCGCCACAGCGGGGACCGAACGGCCGGCTGCGGATGGGACCGAAGGGCGGTTGACCCTCCTCCGAGTGGTCCGTAGCCTGGGTCGAGCAGTTGGACGGTACCCCCCGGAAGGTTACGGAACCTGTGAGCGTCCCGGCCTTCTCGTCGTGAAGCGGAGAGAGATGGCGAAGAGCAAGACCCCCGTCGGCGATCCTGCCGATCTCATCGAGGTGGACGGCGAGTTCTGCGTCCCCTTCGAGGTCGGACAACGCCGTCATTACATCGAACTTGGGCCGTTCGAGGTCGAACGCAGCCCCTGGTACGTCGTCAAGAAGATCCTGCTGTTCATCCCCGCGATGTTCCTGTTCATCCTGGCGATCCAACTGATGAAGTCGGGCGCGGCGGCCGTCGGCCCCTCGATCGAGGGCCAGTTCCCGTTCGCGAACGGGTTCTCGACGATGGGCACGGGATGGCTGGGCGCCTACTTCGTGCTCTCGGGCTCCCCCGTGGCCGCCACGGCGATCAGCCTGTTCGGCGCGGGCACGATCGACAAGCTCCAGGCGTTCACGATGCTCTCGGGCTCGCGCCTGGGCGCCTCGTTCATCGTGCTCGTCACCGGCTTCCTGTACGCGATGAAGCACAAGGACCGCCCTCGCGGCGACTCGATCGGCATCGGGATCCAGGCGATGACGATGACCGCGATCACCTACATCCCCGGGATGTTCATCGGGTACTCGATCCTGCGGGCGGGCCTGCTCGACGGCTTCGACCTGCACGCCTCGGGCAAGCTCGACGCGATCCTCGGGCGGCTCTGGGGACCGTTCGTCGACCTCGCCGAGACGCACCTGCCCGGGTGGGCGCTGTTCCTCACCGGGATCGGCGTGATCCTGGTCTCGTTCAACCTGATCGACCGCGTGCTCCCGCAGGTCAGCAGCGACGCGACCGCCTCGAAACGGCAGGCGTGGCTGAAGCATCCGTGGACGATGTTCGCTCTCGGGTGCCTGGTGGCCACCCTGACGCTCTCGGTGTCCGTGGCGCTCACCGTCCTCGTGCCGCTCGCGGCCAAGGGCTACGTGAAGCGCGACGAGGCGCTCCCCTACATCATGGGGGCGAACATCACGACGCTCGCCGACACGCTCGTCGTCGCGATGCTGCAGAACACGCCGGTCGCCGCGCAGGTCGTGCTCGCCGAGGCGATCGGCGTCACGATCGTGTCGCTCGTGATCCTCGGGTTCTTCTACAAGCCGGTGAAGAACACGGTGATGGGGCTCGACGACTATCTGGTCGCCAGCAACCGCCGGCTCGCGATCTTCGTCGGCTGCCTGTTCCTGGTGCCGATCGCCCTGATCGTGAGCGGTCTGTTCTACACACCGCTCGGATGACGAGGTGCGGCGTCACTCGCTGCTCGATGCGGTGAGGTGACGTTGGTACTATCGCTGTCGTAGCTGACCAGACACACTGGAGGCCGCGAACCGGTGTTAGCGCACCGTGTCGCGGCCATCTCCATATGTAGGGGACGATCTGTGGCCGACCGACCAGCACCCACGCCCGGAGAGGACGAACCGGGCGCCGTGGACGCCCGCCTCGCGGCGCTCACCGCGGAGGAGCGCGAGGTGCTCGCGAAGGTCGCCGACATCGTGCAGCGGATCCAGTTCGGCACCGTCGTGCTCGTGATCCAGGACGGGAAGGTCGTGCAGATCGAGATGGCGGAGAAGTTCAGGCTGCGATGAGCGGCGTGATGCAGCTCGACCAGGGCCCCGCGGCCGTCGCGCCGGCGAAGTTCTCGGTGCGCGACCTCGTCAAGACCCGGGTCCGTGGAGGCGGCGCGGGCGGCGGTGAGTCGTTCGTGGCCGTCGATCACGTGAGCTTCGACGTGCAGGCCGGCGAGTTCCTCTGCCTGCTGGGCCCGTCGGGATGCGGCAAGACCTCGATCCTGAACATCCTCGCCGGCCTCGACGAGCCCACGAGCGGGGAGGCACTGCTCGACGGCCGGCCGATCACGGGCCCGGGCCCGGACCGCGCCGTGCTCTTCCAGGAGCCGGCCCTCTTCCCGTGGCTGAGCGTCGCCGGTAACGTCGAGCTCGCGTTGAAGCTCGTCGGCGTGCCCGAGCGCGAACGCCACGACCGGGCGATGCGCTGGCTCGAGAACGTGCGTCTGGGCAGGTTCGCCGATGCGCAGCCCCACGAGCTCTCCGCGGGGATGCGCCAGCGCGCGGCGCTCGCGCGGGCCCTCGCGGCCGAGCCGGACGTGCTGCTCGGCGACGAACCGTTCGGCTCGCTCGACGCCCAGGCCCGCGAGCTCCTGCAGGACGAGGTGCAGCGCGTGTGGGCGGAGCGCGAGGGGCGCGCCACCTTCGTGTTCGTGACCCACAACGTGCGCGAGGCCGCGCTGCTCGCCGACCGGGTCCTGGTGATGTCGGCCGCGCCCGGCCGGCTCCTCGAAGAGGTGCGGATCAGCTCGCCGCGTCCCCGCGCCCTCGACGACGTGCTCGTGGCGCGCGTCGTCTCCGAGATCCACGAGCTGCTGATGCGGGAGGTGGACAAGGGTGTCGCGCGCGAGATGGGTCGCTAAGGAGCTCGGCCCGCCGCTCGCCGGCATCGCCGGCCTGATCGCCGTATGGACGATCGTGGCCGCGGCGACGTCGTCGTCCGCGATCCCGTCGCCGGTCGCCGTCTGGGACGGGTTCGTGGCCGGCATGAAGGACGGGACGATCCCGGAGGCGGCGGTGAAGACCCTGATCCGCCTCGCGTTCTCCTTCGCGGCCTCGATCCTGATCGGCACGGCGATCGGGATCGGCCTCGCCCTGAACGAGTTCGCGCGTCGGTCGATCCGGCCGTTGGTGGTGGCCCTCCAGATCACCCCGTTCATCGCGTGGCTCCCCATCGCGGTGGTCTGGTTCGGCGCCACGGAGCGGTCGGTGGTGTTCGTCACGATCATGGGGGCGTTCCCGTCGATGACGCTCGCCACGATGGCCGCGATGCGCCAGGTGCCGCCCCTGTACCGGCGGGCGGGCCGAACCCTCGGCGCCGAAGGCTGGACCCTCTACCGGCACGTGATCTTCCCGGCGGCGCTGCCCGGCTACATGATCGGGCTCCAGCAGGCGTGGGGCTTCGCGTGGAAGGCCCTGATGGCCGCCGAGCTGATCATCGCGGCGGCGGGCGCGACGGGCCTCGGCCATCTGCTCGCCGAGGCCCAGGACGACGTCGCGACCCTACTCGCGGCCCTCGCCGTGATCGTCGCGATCGGCGTCACGGTCGACTACCTCGTGTTCGGGCGGCTCGACCGCCGCATCAAGCGACGCCGGGGGCTCCTGACCGAGGAGTGACGGCGACGGGCGGAGCGGTCCGCCCAAGCCCTACGACGACTCGATCCGGAACCGGATCCTGACGTGGGTGTGGTACTCCACGATCTCGTTCCCCTCGACCTTCGCGCTCGTCTCCAGGATGTCCATGCCCTCGATCCCGCGGATCGTCTTGCCCGCCTCGGCCAGCGCCTGCTGGGCCGCATCACGCCAGGACTGCCCCGAGACACCCACGAGGTCGATCGTCTTGATGACGGCCACGGCTAGCCCCCCTCGTAGACGCCGATGAACCGCAGGAAGTTCTTCGCGATCTGGGCGGTGGCCTCCTCGCGGGGCATCGCGCCGTCGACGAAGAACTTCAACGGATCCCACCAGATCGACCGGCCGATCGCGAAGCCGCGGTAGCCCGGGACGTCGCGGGCCGCCCGCAGCCAGTTGTCGACCGCGGTGTCATCGGCGCCTCGACCGAGCACGACGCACCCGACGTTGTCACGGCCGGCGATCCGGCACTGCTCGGAGATCATCGCGCAGTCCGCTGGGTCGTCGATCCCCTCGATCTTCCAGATGTCGGCCTCGACCCCGCTCTCCTGCAGCTCGGCGATCGCGACGCGCATCAGGCCCGGCCTGACCTCTCGGTCGTACCGCCCGGCGTCGTTGCCCACCGTCTCGAGTTGGTGCGGTTCGGCCGGGACCAGCAGCTCGAACAAGAATCGCCGGTCGGTCGCGTGCAGCCAGTCGGCGAGCTCCTTGAGTTTGGCGGCCTGGCGGGCGTTCACTGCTCCGTCCGCCTGCGGGTTGTAGCGCACGAGCACCTTCGCGAAGGTCGGGTTGAAGGAGGAGATGTGCGCGGTGAACTCCGTGCCGTACTCGAAGTCGAATTCGTTCTGGCCGGACTTCTCGACGGGCATCGAGAGCAGGATCCCCATCTCGGTCGCCTTCAGCGCCACCTCGGTGCCGAACTGCTCGTCCACGAGGATCCCCGCGGCCGACCGGTCGGCACCCGCATCGAGCGCCGCGAGCATCCCCTCGAACACGACCTTCTTCGCATCGATGATGCGCGCCGCCTCATCGGGGCCGGGCATGCCGTCGATCCCGAAGAACTTCTTCTGGAACGACCCGCGGTGGTCGAAGGCGAGGATGTAGAGCTTCCCGTCGTAGCCGAGCGTCATGCGATCTCCTCCGGTGGGTGTGGCGATGCTACCCCGCTACGCCCGCTCGTAGGGGTCCTGCGGCGTGAGCACCTCGACCGCCACGGGGGCGGCGGCCTCGCGGAACCGGTCGGCGTCCGAAGGGGAGCCCACGACGAACCCGAAGTGCATCGGCACGGCGAGCCGCGGCCCGATCGCCCGTACCAACCCCCCGGCCTCCGTCGCGTTCATCGTGTAGTGCCCGCCGATCGGGACGAACGCGAGATCGGTGCGCACATCGTCGAGTTCGGGCGCGTGATCCGTGTCGCCCGCGTGGTAGACGGTGGCGCCCCCGAGCGCGATCACGTAGCCCACCCACCGGTTCGCCTTCGGATGGAACTCGAGCGCCTCCTCGCGGGTGTTGTACGCGGGCACGGTCGTGAACGACACCCCGGCGAGCTGGTGCGATTCCCTGGGCGCGACGGGCGTGATGCTGCCGGTGAGCTCGGCGGCGACGTCGTGCGGCGCCGCGACGACCGTATCGGCGGTGCTGAGCCTCGCGATCTCCTCGGGTTGGAAGTGGTCGGAATGCGCGTGCGTGATCAGGATCAGATCGGCGGGCGGGGCGTCGGCCGGCGTGCCCCACGGGTCGATGTAGATCGTCCGCTCACCGTCGGCCCACCGGAACGCCGACTGTCGGAACCAGGTGAATCGTTCGAGCATGATGGGCCCCCTTCGGTGCCGTCTCTGTAGTCTGACAAACCTCCGTGACCGAGCGCGACCACACCGAACCCGCACCCCCCACGATCGCCGACGGCAGCGTCCGCGCGAGCGTGTCGCTGCTGCGCCGCAACCGCGACTTCCGGCGGCTGTTCTTCGCCTCGGTGATCTCGCTCGGCGGGGACTGGTTCCTCTTCGTCGCGATCAACGGTCTGATCCTGGACACGACGGGACGCGCGATCGACGTGGGACTCGCGATCCTCACACAGGAGCTCGCGTTCTTCTTCGCCTCGCCCTGGGCGGGCGCCCTGGCCGACCGGCTCGACCGGAAGAAGCTGATGATCTGGTGCGACCTCGCGCGGATGGTCGTGTGCGTCGCGTTCCTGCTCGTGGGTCCCGGCACGATCTGGCTGGCGTTCCCGTTGCTCGCGATCCTGTCGATCTTCTCGGCGCCGTTCGACCCCGCGTCGTCGGCGGCGATCCCCAACCTCACGCAGGGCGAGGACCTCACGATCGCGAACGCCCTCGGCGGCTCGCTCTGGGGCACGATGCTCGCGGTCGGCGCCGCCCTCGGCGGCGTGGTCGCGACGGTCTTCGGGAACCAGACGGCGTTCCTCGTCGACGCCGTGTCGTTCCTGATCTCGGCGTGGCTGCTCTCGGGCATCCGGCAACCCCTCTCGGAGGACCGCGCGGTCGAGGAGCACCCGAGCACCCTCGAGGCGACGATCGAAACCCTCCAGTACGCGAAGAAGGACGACCGCGTGCTGTCCCTGATCGCCGTCAAGGGCGGATTCGGCCTGGCGGCGGGCGTGCTGGCCTTGATCCCGGTGTTCGCCAAGCAGGTCTTCGACGCCGGCGACATCGGGTTCGGGATCCTGATGGCTGCGCGTGGGCTGGGCGCGCTCGTCGGCCCGTTCTTCGGGCACCGGTTCGCCGGGCCCGGCCACCGGCGGATCTTCCCGGCGATCGGCATCGCCCTGGCGGTGTTCGGAGCGAGCTACATGGCGCTCGGACTGACGTCCACGTTGTGGGCCGCGGCGGTCGTGATCTTCGTCGCGCACCTGGGCGGTGGGTCGCAGTGGGTGCTCTCGAGCTACGGGCTGCAGCGGCTCGTGCCCGACTACATCCGGGGACGCGTGTTCGCGGTGGACTTCGCGATGATCACGCTGTCGCTCGCCCTCTCGAGCCTGGCCGCCGCGGCGATCTCAGACTCCGCGGGACCGCGGGCCTCGGCGTTCATCCTCGGCGGGGTGGCCGTCGCATGGGCCGCGGTCTGGTGGCTCCTCACGCGGAAGGTGCGCCGGCGTCCGACGTTCGACGACGAGCCGGCGGCCGAGACCGGCCCCGCCGGCTGAGCGCCGCTACTCGTCGGGTCGTTCGGGCGTCGGTTCGGACCCGGGCGGATCGGCCGGCGACGGATCCGCCGGCGGCGGGACCGACGACTCGGATCCGCGGCTGCCCTCGAACGAGATCGCTGGGCCGGGCTGCGTGAAGTTCACCTGCGGCGCGCCACCCTCGCGGATCGCCTCCTCGACCTCGAAGAACTCCGCTTCCTTGAAGCCGAACATGTTCGCGATCAGCACCGAGGGGAACTGCTTCACGCGGCGGTTGTAGTCGCGGACGTTGGCGTTGTAGAAGCGACGGGCGGTCTGAAGACGGTCCTCGGTGTTGGAGAGCTCGGCCTGCAGCGCGAGGAAGTTCTGGTTGGCCTTCAGGTCGGGATAGTTCTCGACGACCGCGAAGAGTTGCCGAAGGGCGGCGACGAGCGGACCCTCCGCGGCGGCCTGCTCGGCCGGGGAGCCGGTCGCGGCGGTCGCCATCGCACGGGCCTTCGTGACGTTCTCGAAGACCTCCCGCTCGTGCGTGGCATAGCCGCGCACGGTCTCGACCAGGTTCGGGATCAGGTCGTACCGACGCCGCAGCTCCGTGTCGATGTTCGCCCAGGCGTCCTTGACGAGGTTCTTCTGGGAGATGAAGCGGTTGTACGAGACGATGGCGCCGATGGCGGCGAGCACCACCACGCCGAGCACGATCCAGATCCACATGACGTTCGGTCCTCCTCGGAGCCGGTAAGGCGGTCCGAGCCTAACGCAGGTGGACGCCGGCGCGCCGCGTCACGCGTCGTCGCCGATCGGCTCCGGCGACCAGCGGCCCTGCAGCCACCGGTCCTCGTGCGGTCCCTTCATCGGGCGCGGCGGGTAGAGGCTCGCTACGACCGATGGCACGTGCCGGCGGAGCGCGCGGGCGGCCTCGAGCAGCAGCAGCACCTCCGCCGCGGGGAGGAGCGGGGCGACCAGCAGCATGCGGTCCTCGTTCACGAGCGCCGTGACGCCTTCGGGCAGCGTCATCAGCGCCCGCATCATCCGCTGGTCGAGGAACGCGACCGCGAAACGCCGATCGTCGGCCCGCACGTCGAACCGCCGGTTGAACGCTTCGAGCTCGAGCTCCAGATCGTCTCCCTCGACCAGCTCGCCGATGTCGTCCGCGATGTCGTGCGGCGCCACCTCGAGCCGGCGACACCCGAACGGGAGGGCGACCAGGGCGCAGCTGAAGCGATGCATCGTGGGCATGGAGTCCTGGCTCCGCCGCTCCTCGAACCAGTAGTCGAAGGCCCGTGCGTCGTCCCCGTCGTCGTCGTTCCACACGACGTTCTCGGTCCCGCGGCTCGGACCGCGACCGAACAGGCGGAACGGCAGCCAGACCGTGTCGGGGAAGGGGTCGAACGTCGAGAACTCGAGCGACGCTCGCTGACAGAGCAGCATCAGTTGCCGGGCGCGGTCACGGCGGCGCTGGAACCGCCAGGCCACGAGGGCCGCCGCCACGAGGGCGATCGCGATCCAGATGAGACCGGCCATACGAGGAACGGTCGACCCGAAGCGGCCTCGCCTTGACTAGGCCCCGTCTCGGGGCGGCTCGCCCAGCGGATACAGCTCCCCCACCACGCGCGGAACCTGGGCGACGAACGCCACGCCGAGAGCCATCAGCCCGGGGAGCTCCTCCGGCGCGAGGCGCTTGCGGGCCAGGAGGACCTGGTCGTCCACGAGCTCGATCCAGCAGTCGGACGCGTTCGGCAGCAGCCACTCGATCATGCGCACGTCGATCAGGTCGTTCGCGAACTTCTCGTCGGCGCTCCTCACCGTGAACGCGCGGTTGAACACCTCCGACTCGAACTCGATGTCGTGGAAGCTCAGCGCGTCGGCGAGGCGAGTGAAGAGGTTCTCGGGATCGATCGAGGTGCGTGGGCAGTGAGCGGCGACCCCCAGCCGCACACAATCGAAGCGGTAGTACGTCCGCGACGTGTGCCCTTGTGCGTTCCTCGATTCCTGGTAGTACCAGTAGTCGAACGCGCGCAGGTCCGTCCCTTGCCAGACACCCCACAGCACGTTCTCCACACCTTGGCCGTCCCCTCGTTCGAAAAGGACGAAGGGCTCACTCAGCGTGGCGAACGGGTCCTCCTCGGCGAACGACAAGCCCTGCCGGCTCGCCACCAGCGCGAAGCCCTCGAGCCGTCGCTTCTTCGCGAGGTAGCTGAACACCCCGATCGCGATCATCGCGATCAGGACGAGGACGACGATCACGACGAAGCCCGAGCTCATGGGGCCAGTATCGGTCAGCCGACCGAGAACACCAGGCCGTCGGCCCCTGCGTCCGCCGTCACCGTGTCGCCGTCGCGGATCTCAGCGGCGAGGAGCTTCATCGCGAGCGGGTCCTGCACCTCGCGCTGGATCAGCCGCTTCAGCGGACGGGCACCGAACGCCGGGTCATACCCGCGTTCGGCCAGGTAGGCCTTCGCAGCGTCGGTCAACGCGAGCCTCAGGTTCCGGTCCGCGAGGCGGCGGGTAAGCCCACGCAGTTGGATCTCGACGATCTGCGCGATCTCGTCCCGTCCGAGCGGCTCGAACACGAGCAACTCATCGATCCGGTTCACGAACTCGGGGCGGAATGAGGCGCGGACATCCTCGAGCACGGCGTCCTTCTGCTTCTCGCGATCGAGGGTCCGGTCGGCGAAGATCGTCGATCCCAGGTTGGACGTCATGATCACGATCGTGTTCCGGAAGTCGACCGTGCGGCCGTGACCGTCGGTGAGCCGTCCGTCGTCGAGCAGCTGCAGCAGGATGTTGAACACGTCGCCGTGCGCCTTCTCGAGCTCGTCGAGCAGCACGACGCTGTACGGGCGACGCCGCACCGCCTCGGTGAGCTGGCCCCCCTCCTCGTACCCGACGTACCCGGGTGGCGCGCCCACGAGCCGCGAGACCGTGTGGCGTTCCTGGTACTCGCTCATGTCGACGCGCACGATGGCCCGCTCGTCGTCGAACAGGTAGTCGGCGAGCGCCCGGGCGAGCTCGGTCTTGCCCACCCCGGTGGGCCCCAGGAACAGGAACGTGCCGATCGGCCGGTTCGGGTCCTGCAAGCCCGCACGCGACCGCCGGATCGCGTTCGCGACCGCCTCGACGGCCTCGGTCTGGTCGACCACGCGCTCGTGCAGCGCCTCCTCGAGGTGGACGAGCTTCTGCATCTCGCCCTCCATCAGGCGCGACACGGGGATGCCCGTCCACGTCGAGACGACCTCGGCGACGTCTTCCTCGGTGACCTCCTCGTTCAGGAACTTCCGGTCGCGCTGGACCTCGGCGAGCGCCTCGTTCTCGACCTCCAGCCGCTTCTCGAGATCCACGAGCGTGCCGTAGCGGAGCTCGGCGGCCCGCTGGAGGTCGCCGTCGCGCTCCGCGCGCTCGGCCTCCATCCGGGCCTCCTCGATCTCGGACTTCAGCGACCGGATCGCGTCGATCCGCTCCTTCTCCTGCTGCCAGTGTGCCTTCATCGAGCCGCTCTGCTCCTGCAGGTCGGCGAGGTCGCGCTCGAGACGCTCGAGGCGGTCGCGCGATGCCGGGTCCGATTCCTTCTGCAGGGCGGCCTTCTCGATCTCGAGCTGGCGGATGCGCCGCTCGACCTCGTCGATCTCGACGGGCATCGAGTCGATCTCGATCCGCAGGCGGCTCGCGGATTCGTCGATCAGGTCGATCGCCTTGTCGGGCAGGAACCGAGAGGTGACGTAGCGGTCCGAGAGCACCGCGGCCGCTACGAGGGCCGGATCCTGGATCCGCACTCCGTGGTGGACCTCGTATCGCTCCTTCAGTCCGCGCAGGATCCCGATCGTGTCCTCGACGCTCGGTTCCTCGACCAGCACCGGCTGGAACCGCCGCTCGAGCGCGGGGTCCTTCTCGATGTGCTGGCGGTATTCGTCGAGCGTGGTCGCGCCGATCGCGCGCAGCTCGCCGCGCGCGAGCATCGGCTTCAACATGTTGCCGGCGTCCATCGCACCCTCGGCCGCGCCCGCCCCGACGATCGTGTGCAGCTCGTCGATGAACGTGATGATCTCGCCGCCGCTGTCGCCGATCTCCTTCAGGACGGCCTTCAGCCGCTCCTCGAACTCACCGCGGTACTTGGCCCCGGCGACCATCGCGCCGAGGTCGAGCGCGATCAGCCGCTTGTGCTTCAGCGACTCCGGCACGTCGCCGGCCACGATGCGTTGCGCGAGCCCCTCCACGATCGCGGTCTTGCCCACGCCCGGTTCACCGATCAGCACCGGGTTGTTCTTCGTGCGGCGGGAGAGCACCTGGATCGTGCGTCGGACCTCCTCGTCGCGGCCGATCACCGGGTCGAGCTTGCCCAGCCGCGCCTGCTCGGTGAGGTCGCGACCGTACTTCTCGAGCGACTGGAAGGTGTCCTCGGGACTCTGGCTCGTGACCCGCCGGTTCCCGCGCACCTCCGCCAGCGCGGCGAACACCCCGTCGCGCGTGAGTCCGGCGTCGGCGAGCAGTCCGGCCGCGGTCGTGCCGGCGGCCCCGATCAGCGCCAGGAGCAGGTGTTCCGTCGACACGTACTCGTCGGTCAGGGACTCGGCCTCGCGCGCCGCGGTCTCGAGCACCCGGCCCGTCGTCGCCGAGATCCGGACCTCGTCCCCTTGCGTGTAGACCTTGGGCATGCGATCCAGCGCGTCGGCGACGCGCGCTCGCAGCTGCGCCGGGTTCGCGCCCGCCGCGTGCAGCAGCGGCAGCACGATCCCCTCGGGGTCGGACAGGAGCGCGAGCAGTAGGTGCTCGGGCTCGATCGTCTGGTGGTGGCGCGCTGCCGCCTGCTGCTGCGCCTCCTGGAGCGCGGCCTGCGACCTGATCGTCAGCTTGTCGATGTCCACGTGGATCTCACATCCTCGAAGTCGATCTCCGTCATGCCGTACATCGCGTAGTCGCGCAGACCCTCCGTCGACGGCATGAACCCGCGGAGGATGCCCTCGAACCCGAATCCCAGCAGCTCGACGACGCGGCGCATCGCCGCGTTGTCGACGTCGGTGGACAGCTGCACGCGATGCGCCTCACGCGCCTCGAAGAGCCGAGCCGTCAGCTGAGCGACGGCTACGCGGCCGATGCCGCGACCGCGGTCGGCCGCCTCGTACAGGCCGATACCGATCTCGACGACGCCCGCCGGCAAGACCCCCTGCGACCGTCGGGCCTGGATATCCCCAACGAGCACGCCGTCGGCCTCGACCGCGAACAACAGCCCGGCGGCCGTGTCGGTCCAAGTGCCGGAGTTCGCGACGCGCTCGGCGACCTGCTCCCGGGTCGACGGACCCCACTGCGAGCCATCCGCGATCTCTCGCTGACGTCGCGCCCACAGGGCGTCGACCTCGTCCGCGCGGAACGGACGGAGCACGACCATCACCGGCCGTCCTCCCACGGGAACCGGCCGGACGTTCGCAGCGGCACGATCGCGGCGCTGATCCGGCGCCCGGGCATCGGGATCGCGCGGCGCCGTTCGAGCTGTGCCTGTAGCTCGTCGATCCGGTCCTCGAGGGCATCGATCTCGCGCTGGAGCTCGATGATCCGTTTCACGCCGGCGAGGTTGATCCCCTCCTCGGTGAGCGACTGGATCGTCTGGAGTCGTTCGATGTCGGCCTGGGAGTAGCGACGGGTGTTCCCCGAGGTGCGCTCGGGACGCACGAGGCCCTTGCGCTCGTAGATGCGGAGCGTCTGCGGATGCACCCCCGCGAGCTCCGCGGCCACGCTGATGATGTAGACGGCCCGGTCGTGCGCGGCTCGCGCCGCGTCGGCGTCCCGGTCGTCCGGCGTGCGCGACTCGTCCCGGTTCCTGCGTTCGGTGGTCACGTCACGACACCCCCAGCCTCTCGCGCGGCGACCGCACCTGCGCGTCCTGCAGCTGCTTCAGCAGCTGCTTCTCCTCCTTCGAGAGCTTGCCGGGCACGTCCACGAGCGTGGTCACGAGGAGGTCGCCATGCCCCTTGCCCCGCGGCGCCCCCTTCCCCTTGAGCCGGAACGTCTTGCCGCTCGGCGTGCCCGCCGGCACTTTCAGCGTCACGGGCCCGTGCAGCGTCGGCACCTTGACCTGGGCTCCGAGCGCGGCCTCCGCGTAGGTGACCGGAAGCTCGAGCGTCAGATCGTCTCCCTTGCGCCCGAAGATCTCGCCGGGTCGCACGTGCACCCGCACATAGAGGTCGCCCGCCTGACCGCCCGCGGGCCCAGACTCGCCGCGGCCCTGCAACTTGATCCGCGCGCCGTCCTTCACGCCGGCGGGAAGCTTCACCTGCAACGTGCGGGTCCGCCGCTCGGCCCCGGCGCCGCGACACGTCGGGCAAGGATCATCGATCGTGCGGCCGGCGCCGTGACACTCGGGGCATGGCTGCGCCATCGAGAAGAACCCCTGGTTCACGGCGACCTCTCCGCTCCCGCCGCAACGGCGGCACGTGACCGGGCTCGTCCCGGGCTTCGCCCCGGTGCCGTGGCACGTGCGACACGGAGCCGGCCCGGTGATCTTCACGGGCACGGTCGTCCCCGTCATCGCATCGTCGAACGACACCGTGACGTCGGTCTCCAGGTCTGCCCCGCGCCGGACGGCGGACCGGGCGCCGCCGCGGCCTCGGCCGCCCATCCCGCCGCGACCACCGAACATCCCCATCAGGTCCTCCAGATCGAACGGGACCTCTTCGTACCGGACGCCGCCTCCCGGCCATCCGCCCGCACCTGGGCCCGCACCCGGCCATCCGCCGGGTCCGCCGAAGCCGGTCGCGCCCATCTCGCGGACCTCGTCGTAGCGCTTGCGCTTGTCCTCGTCTCCGAGCACGTCGTAGGCGGAGGACACCTCCTTGAAGCGCGTCTCCGCGTCGGCGTTCCCAGGGTTCGCGTCGGGGTGCAGCTGCTGGGCTAGCTTGCGGTAAGCCTTCTTGATCTCGGCGGCCGAGGCGTTCTTGGCCACGCCCAGCACCTGGTAGTAATCCTTCTCGAACCACTCCCGGCGCACGTCGTCAGCCATCGAACCTCACCGCCTTCCCTCGATCGCTCAGCGCCGCTCGACCCGCACGCCGGCGGGACGCAGCACCCGGCCCTTCAGCGTGTAACCGGGGCGCAGCACGTCGACGACGATCGGCTCGCCGTCTCCGTCGCCCGTCTGCATCAGGGCTTCGTGCAGCTCCGGGTCGAACGGCGAGCCTTCCGCCTGCATCCGCTCGAGCCCTTCGGCCTTCAACGCGTCGGCGAGCTTCGCGTACACGAGCTCGACGCCCTTCACGAACTTCTCGAAGTCGTGCGTCTCGTCGGCCGCCATCAGCGCAAGTTCGAAGTCGTCGAGCACCTCCAGCAGGCGCCGGGCCACGGGCATCGCGCCCAGCTCCGCCAGGTCGGTCTGTTCCTTCACGACGCGCTTGCGGTAGTTGTCGAACTCGGCCTGGAGCCGGCGCAGGTGATCGAGGTACTGCGCGGCCTCGTCGCGCGCGATCTCGAGCTCGTCGGCCATGTCCGCGCCCTCGGATGCGGCGGTCTCCGCGACGGTGGCGTCTGCGTCGGGCTCGGGCTCGTCACCCGGCACGGCAGGCGCCGTCCCGGCCTCGGGGGCCGGGACGGTCGCATCCGCGTCGGCGAACCGCCGCTTGTCCGTGATCCGGATCCGCGGCGCCTCGTCGGTACGATCGCGGTCGTCACTCACTTGGCCACGACCTCGATCGTCTTGGGCTTCGCCTCGTCGCGCTTGGGCACCTCGACGGTGAGCACGCCTTTGTCGAACGAGGCCCCGATCTTCTCCGCGTCGGCGGTGCGAGGCAGCCGCACCGACCGCGCGAACGAGCCGTAGCTGCGCTCGATGCGGTGGTAGTGCTCCTCGTCCACCTCCTTGGTGAACTCCCGCTGTCCGCGGATCGTGAGCAGCCCGTCCTCGAACGTGACCTCCACCTGGTCCGGCTCGAGGCCGGGCAGGTCGACGGTCACCACGAAGTTCGCTTCGGTCTCCCGCACGTCGAGCGGGGGCACCCACGCGTTTCGCGCGAGGCGCTGACCGACCATGCGGTCGAACTCCTCCTCGACGGAGCGCAGCTCACGGAACGGATCCCACTTCGTCAGCATCACGATGCACCTCCTTCCTCGATGATCTCGCCCTCGACCACGTCGTCCTCGGACGCCGCGTCGGCGGTCGCGCCGGCGCCCGCGTCCTCGGTCGCCTCGGTCGGGGCGGCCTGCTGGTTCTGCACCATCGCGGTGCCGACCCGCTGGAAGACCTCCATCAGGGCGTCGGCGGCGGCCGTCAGCGTGGCGGCATCCGCGGCCTCGTCCTTCAAGATGTCCTTCAGCTCGTCACTCTTCTTCGAGAGCTCCATGCGGTCGGCCTCGGGGATCTTGTCCCCTTCATCCGTGACGAACTTGTCCACCTGGTAGGCGAGCTGATCGGCACGGTTCCGTGCTTCAGCGGTCTCGCGACGCGCGTGGTCCTCGGCCGCGAACTTCTCCGCGTCCTGCACCATCCGCTCGACCTCGTCCTTGCCGAGGGCGGTGCCACCGGTGATCGTCATCGCCTGTTCCTTGCCCGTGGCCAGATCCTTGGCGCTGACGTTCACGATGCCGTTCGCGTCGATGTCGAATGCCACCTCGATCTGCGGCATCCCTCGCGGCGCCGGCGGGATCCCCATCAGGTGGAATCTGCCCAGCGACTTCACCCCGGGGGACATCACGGTCTCGGCCTCGCCCTGCAGCACGTGGATCTCGACGGTCGTCTGATTGTCGTCGGCCGTAGTGAAGGTCTCGGACTTGCGGGACGGGATCGTCGTGTTGCGCTCGATCAGCTTCGTGAAGATGCCGCCCTTGGTCTCGACGCCGAGCGACAGCGGGGTGACGTCGAGGAGCAGGATGTCCTTCACGTCGCCCTTCAGCACGCCCGCCTGGACCGCGGCGCCGACGGCGACGACCTCGTCGGGGTTCACGCCCTTGTGCGGCTCCTTGCCCCCGGTGAGCGTCTTCACGAGCTCCTGGATCATCGGCATGCGGGTGGAACCGCCGACGAGGATCACGTGGTCGATCTGCTCGGCGGGCTTGCCCCAGTCGGCGATCGCCTGCTCGAACGGCACCTTGCAGCGCTCGACCAGGTCCTCGGTCATCCGTTCGAACTCGGTGCGCGTCAGCTTCTGCTCCATGTGGAGGGGGCCGTCGGCGCCCGCCGAGATGAAGGGCAGGTTGATCGTCGCCTCGCTCACCTGCGAGAGCTCGATCTTCGCCTTCTCGGCGGACTCCTTCAGGCGCTGCATCGCCATGCGGTCCTTCGACAGGTCGATGCCGTGCGCGTTCTTGAACTCCTTGACCAGCCAGTCCATGACGCGGTCGTCCCAGTCGTCACCGCCCAGGTGCGTGTCCCCGTGCGTGGCCTTGACCTCGAAGACGCCCTCACCGATCTCCATCAGCGAGACGTCGAACGTGCCGCCGCCCAGGTCGAAGACGAGGACGGTGTGCTCGGTGTCCTGCTTGTCGAGCCCGTAGGCGAGGGCTGCGGCGGTCGGCTCGTTGATGATGCGGAGCACCTCGAGCCCCGCGATCTGTCCGGCCTCCTTCGTGGCCTGCCGTTGCGCGTCGTCGAAGTACGCCGGCACGGTGATCACGGCCTGCGAGACCGAGTCGCCCAGGTAGGACTCCGCGTCGCGCTTCAGCTTCAGCAGGATCTGCGACGAGACCTCCTGCGCGGTCCAGGCCTTTCCGTCGATCTCGATCTCCCACTTCTCGCCCATGTGCCGCTTCACCGAGCGGACGGTGCGATCGGGGTTCGTGATCGCTTGGCGTTTGGCCACCTCACCGACCAGGATCTCGCCGTTCTTCGAGTAGCCGACGACGGACGGGGTCGTCCGCGTGCCCTCGGCATTCGGGATGACGACGGGTTCCCCCGCCTCCAGCACCGCGACCACTGAGTTCGTGGTGCCCAGGTCGATCCCCACCGCTCGTGCCATGTGACAGCTCCCTTCACGTTCGCAGGAGCCCGGATCCGGCGCTCCCTGATAACGATGTAAGGATAAGACCTGAGCGTGTTACTAGCAACTTTTCTATCATGAAACTCGGCGATCGGACGGTCTCGACGTTCCGGGCGTCCTCCGACCGACGAGCACGACGCGTCCGTCTCGTCCGGACGGGTAAAGGCCAGGCCCTCGGGAGCCGAAAAGGGACTAGAACCAACGGCCCCGATCGGAAGGACGAACGGGATGCAGACCAGCCACGCCCGCGCTTCTGAGCGCGTGACGCCGGCCGTCGAACGGACGGTCGATTCGCTCATGCTCGAGGAACGCACGAAGTGGGCGATGCACATCCACGACGCGCTCACCCAATCGGTGACGAGCGCCGTGCTGGAACTGCAGACCCTTCGCCATCGGATCGAGACCGAACCCGGCGTGGCCCTCGCCGCGCTGAAAGAGGTCGAGGATGCCATCCGGAACGACCTGAAGGAGATCCGTGAGGTCCTCTTCGAGCTCGAGCAGGGTGAGGTGCGAGAGGAACCGTCGTTCGCGACGTTCATCTCGGACCTGGTCGAGCGGTGGAAGCTCACCGCTCGCATCTCGGTCGAGGGTGACTTCGACACGGTGCCCGAGGCGATCCTCGAGACCGCGCACGCGATCGTCTCGGAGGCGCTCGCCAACGCCGCGAAGCACTCCGGGACCCCGGACGTCACCGTGAAGGTGATGGCCGACGCGGAGACGCTCCGTATCGAGATCGAGGACCGTGGCCGCGGGATCGTGGCGGTCACGGACGACGACCCGCATTTCGGGCTCAAGCTCCTTCGGGCCCGCACCGAACAGCTGGAAGGCTCCATCCGATTCGAGTCGACGCCCGGGAGCGGCATGCGCGTGATCGCATCGCTCCCCGTCGGAGGGCGAGGTGAACTGGGATGAAGATCTTGGTGGTGGACGATCACGCCCTTGTGCGGCGTGGCATGACGTACGTGGTGAAGGAGGGCTTCCCCGACGCTGAGGTCGTGGAGGCCGAGTCGAGCGCCGCGGCGCTCGAGATCCTTCACGGCGGGAAGAGCTTCGACCTGATGCTGGCCGACGTGCGGATGCCCGACCTGGACGGGCTCGAGCTCCTGCGCGCCGTGAAGGCCGAATGGCCCGACGTGCCGGTGATCATGCTGTCGACCTACGAGAACGCGCCCTACGTGAAGCGCGCCCTCTCTGACGGCGCGGCCGGCTACCTCTTGAAGGACGCGACGCCCGAGGACCTGTCGCAGGCGATCAACGTCGCGCTGTCGGGCAGCGGCAACGTGCTGAGCCCCCGCGTGATCCAGAACCTGTTCGACGACCAGATCAACGGCTCGGACGGAGGCACGCCGAACGGCCGCCGCGGCGAGTACTCCCTCACCCAGCGCGAGCACGACATCCTCGCGCTGCTCTCCGAGGGACGCTCGAACCGCGACATCGCCCAGCGCCTGTACCTGTCGGAGAAGACCGTGAAGGCCCACCTGGCCGCGATCTTCCGCAAGCTCGGCGTCACGAACCGGACGCAGGCCGCGATGATGGCCGTGCAGATGGGCGTGGGCGCGATGCCCGGCGCGCTGGCGAACGACTTCTAGGACGGGCGTAGCGCACGTCGATGGGCTCGTCCCCGGCCTCAGTCTGCCTGGAAGTCCCTGAAGAACCGGCTCGCCGTGGGCCCTCGCTGCCCCTGGTACTTGTTGCCAGCCGTGCCGTAGGGCGCCTCAGCGGGGGTCGTGAGCCTGAAGAACGAGATCTGCCCGATCTTCATCCCCGGATAGAGCGTGATCGGCAGGTTCGCGACGTTCGAGAGTTCGAGGGTCAGGTAGCCGTCCCACCCCGGGTCGACGTAACCGGCCGTGGAGTGGATCAGCAGGCCCAGCCGGCCGAGTGAGGACTTCCCTTCGAGACGGGCGACGAGATCGTCCGGCAGCGCGACCCGCTCCGCCGTCGACCCGAGCACGAACTCGCCCGGGTGCAGGATGAACGGCTCGTCGGGCTTGACCTCGACCAGCTCGGTGAGGTCCGGCATCTCCTGTTTCACGTCGATGTAGGGATACCGCGAGTTCGCGAAGACGCGGAACTGCGAGTCGACGTGCAGGTCGATCGACGAGGGCTGGATGCAGTTCGCGTCGAACGGGTCGATCACGATGCGGCCGGCGTCGATCTCCTCGCGGATCGTGCGGTCGGAGAGGATCATCGGGCGACGATGGTACACGGCTGTCGGTGGGGGTCGCTCACGGGGGTGGTCGGGGTTCGCCGCGCGCTGCTCGCGGACAAGATTTGGCGGACCTCTCTGCGCCTGAACTCGCCGAGTAGCTTCGCTCGTCGACGCGCGCGGCGAACCCCTCCCGGGTCCCGGAGCCGCATGAGCCGTGTGTCGTCCTCGGCCCTTCAGCTGTTGCTGGCTGCGATCCAGGTGTCCAGTTTGGTTTGGGCGGCGCCGGAGTCGATGCTGGCGGCGGCGATCGCGAGGCCGTCTTGGAGGGTGGGGGCCTTCTCGGCGGCTTCGAGGGCGGCGGCGGTGTTGAGGAGGACGACGTCGCGTTTGGGGCCGGGCTCCCCGGCGAGGATCGAGCGGGCGATCGAGGCCGAGGTCGAGGCGTCGCCGCCTTGGAGGTCGTCCAGGGTGGCGCGGGCGAGGCCGAGGGCGGTGGGGTCGAGGTGGGTCTCGCGGACCTGGTCGTCACGGACGTCGTAGACGGTCGAGAGGCCGGTGGTGGTCAGTTCGTCGAGGCCGTCCTCGCCGCGGAAGAGCTTGGCGCGGATGCCGCGGCGGGCGAGGACCTCGGCCATCAGCGGGAGCATGCGGGCATCGCTACAGCCGATCGCCTGGGCGAAGGGCCGGGCCGGGTTCGTGAGCGGGCCGAGGAAGTTGAAGGCCGTCGGGACGCGGAGTTCGCGGCGGACCGGGCCTGCGTGGGCCATCGACGGGTGGAACGCGGAGGCGAAGAGGAAGGCGATCCCGGCCTCGGTCAGGCAGCGCTCGACGCCAGAGGCGTCGAGGTCGATCTTCACGCCGAGCGCCTCGAGGACGTCGGCCGAGCCGCAGTGACTCGAGGCGGCGCGGTTCCCGTGTTTGGCGACCGGTACGCCCGCGCCCGCCACGACGATCGCCGAGACCGTCGAGATGTTGAAGGTGCCGCTGCGGTCGCCGCCGGTGCCCACGACGTCGGCCACCGGCACGGGGGAACGCACCGGGGTGGCGAACTCGAGCATCGTGGTGGCGAGACCCTCGAGCTCGTCGGCGGTCTCACCCTTCGTGCGGAGCGCCATCAGGAAGCCACCGATCTGACCCGGCGAGGCCTCTCCGGCCATGATCGCGCGCATCGCCGCCGCGGCCTCCTCGGCCGTGAGGGACTCGTGCGCGGCCAGCCGTGAGAGCGTGTGCGGCCACAGATCGGGGTCCGGCTGGCTCATGGCGAGGAACGCTAGCAGGTCGCTACACTGTGAAGCCCGACGGCTCCGGCGGTCGGGATCCGCGGGTGTGGTTCAATGGTAGAACGCAAGCTTCCCAAGCTTGAAACGGGGGTTCGATTCCCCTCACCCGCTCTCGCTCAGGTGCCCGTCCGGGCGCCTGAGCTGCGTCCGGGGACCGTTCCGAGGTAGCGAGGAGCCGTCGGACAGAGATCCTTCAGCGGGCACTCGCGGCACCGGGGCGTGGGCGCCTTGCAGATCTCACGGCCCAGCCGGATGAACGCCACGTGGAGCGAGGTGCGCATCCCGTCGGGCACGAGGTCGTGCAGGATCCGATCGGCGCGCTCGGCGCTCGCCTTCGGCGGGATCAGACCGAGGCGCTTCGTCACCCTATGGACGTGCGTGTCGACCGGGATCGCGTCGCGCCCGAGCGCGAAGCTCAGGACGACCGCGGCGGTCTTCGGGCCGATCCCGGGGAGCGAGATCAGGTAGTCGCGTGCCTCGGCGTCCGCGAGCTCACGCAAACGCGACAGGTCGAACCCGCCCTCCCGCCCGTGCACCTCGCGGAGGATCGCCTGGATGCGCGGTGCCTTCGAGTTCGCGAGCCCCCCGCTGCGGATCGAGTCCGCGACCTCGACCGTCGGCGCGTCGACGACCGCGGCCCAGCCGCCCGGGAACGCCGCACGCAGGTCGACGAACGCCCGCTCGGCGTTCAGGTCGCTCGTGTGCTGCGAGAGGACCGTGAGGATGAGCTCGTCGAGCGCGTCGACACGCCGGGGCGGCTCGAGCGCGCCGAAGCGCTTCGCGAGGCGGTCGTGGATCGTGCGGATCCGGCGGCGGGTCGGAGGCGCCCAGGGGGCGGGCGCCGGGATCACTGCGGGCCGGCGTCGCGGGCCGCGTTCCGGAACTGCGTGAGGTCGGGCAGGAACGTCAGCGGGATCGTGTCGGTGGGACCGTTCCGGTGCTTGGCCACGATCAGGTCCGCATGGTTCTTCTTCGCCGGGTCGGTGTCGTCGCGATGGATGAACATCACGACGTCGGCGTCCTGCTCGATCGCGCCCGACTCGCGGAGGTCGGAGAGCTGCGGCCGCTTGTCCTGACGGCGCTCGGGGTCGCGGTTCAGCTGGCTGATCGCGATCACCGGGATGTCGAGCTCCTTCGCGAGCATCTTCAGCGACCGGCTGATCTCGGCGATCTCCTGCTGGCGCGAGTCGGGGCGGCGACCGCCCATGCTCGGGTGGCTCATCAGCTGCAGGTAGTCGACGATGATCAGCGAGAGGCCCTTACGCCCGGTGCGCATGCGGCGCGCCTTCGCGCGGATGTCGACGATGTTGATGCTGCCCGAGTCGACGATCGACAGGGGCGCGTCGTGGAGCGTCTCGGCGGCCTGCACGACGCGGGTCCAGTCGTCGGGGCCGACCCGCTTGTTGCGGATCCGGTCCCAGGGAACGCGCGCCTCGGCGCAGAGCAGCCGCATGCCGATCTCCCAGCGCGACATCTCGAGCGAGAAGATCGAGACCGGCTCGCCCGTCACCGCGATGTTTCGCGCCAGGTTCGTGGCGAACGACGACTTGCCCACGCCGGGTCGGGCCGCGATCACGATCAGGTTGCCGGGCTGGAGCCCGGAGGTGAGCGTGTCGAGGTCCCGGAAGCCGGTGGGCAGGCCCGTGAAGGCGGAGTCGCGGTTCTGGATCGACTCGAGGTCGAACATCGCCTTGTCGACCAGCTCACGGAGGATCGCCACCTCGTCGCGCTCGTCGCGCCGCGCGACGTCGTAGATGCGCTGCTCGGCGTCGTCGGCCACGGTCTCGGCGTCGTCGGTCGCCCCGTACGCCATCTCCATGATGTCGGCGGCGGCGCTGATCAGGCGCCGCCGGAGTGCCGACTTCGAGACGATCGTGGCGTAGTGCGCGGCCGAGGCGGGCGTCGGGACCTGGTCGACGAGGTCACGGAGGTAGATCGGGCCGCCGACCTCCTCGAGGATGCCCTCGCGCTTGAGCGCCTCGACGGCGGTGATGATGTCGACCGGCTCGCCACGGGCGTAGAGCCCGCGCATCGTGGCGTAGATCCGTCCGTTGGCCGAGCGGTAGAAGTCGTCGGGCTCGAGGATCTCGACGACGTCGGCGATCGCCTCGGACGAGAGCATCATCGAACCGAGGACCGATTCCTCGGCGTCGAGGTTCTGCGGGGGCACGCGGGGGTCGCCGCGGGTGGGGCGCCTGACCTCTTCGATCGCGCGCGCCAACCTAGCCCCCTCCCCGCTCTCGTCCGATCCCCGACGCGGGGACCCTACGCTCCGCCGCTCCGGGACGGCAGTTGATAACTCCGGTGGATTGCGTCGCCGCAGGTCGCGGCGAGATATTCCTTGTCACACCGGCCCTGACCAGCGTTTCCACCATGTGGAGAACCATGTGGACAAGTGTGCACAGCGGTACTGACACGGAAGTTACACGGTTGTGATTCCCTGCGGTGCGGAAGGGGTCAGCGGGACGCCGAGTCGAGGACCCGGTCGAGCGCCGGGTTCCCGTAGCTGTGGCCGACCGACACGGGCGTGTGGCCTGCGCGATCGGGGTGCCGGGGGTCCGCGCCGTACCGCCGCAACAGATCGAGGAGCTCGCATCGCCCGCGGGAGTTGTTGACCGCCAACAGGAGCGCCGACGCGCCCTGCGTCGTCTCTGCCTCGACGTTCGCGCCGGCCCCGAGCAGGACCTCGGCGGCCTCGAGGTTCCACCCCTGCACAGCGACGTGGAGGGCCGTGTACCCCATCCGGTCACGCGACTCGAGGTTCACCTCGGGGGCGGCCACGAGCTCCCGAAGCCGACCGACGTTGTTCGAGGCCGCCGCCCAATGCAGCGGCGTCCGCGATCCGAGGCCTCCCACCATGGTCATACCTAGCCCATCGGCTCTGGAGCACCCGAAACTGTGTACCGCAAACGCGGTAAACCGCCGTGGACCCGCGAGGTTGGGGAGGGGCACAGGGCGGTCGGGGTGTGCCGCGCGCTGCTCGCGGACAAGATCTGGCTGAGGAGCGTGCGGACTGAACTCCTGCGTTAGCTTCGCTCGTCGACGCGCGCGGCACACCCCTCCCTCAGACTCGCCGCCTGACATCAGCTGCGCGAAATTGACTGCGTCGCCGTTCAGAGGAGACGTGCAGCCGCACGAAGTAGTGTGCCAAGTGATCCCAATGCTGTCGTACGAAGAGTGCCCACGAGCACGACTGGGCTTAACCGAGCTCGGCTACGTGGACGGGGTCGCCTGGCAGGAGCCGACGGCTGGCGTGACCAACCGAGGATGCATCCACTGGCAGCGACCATACTCGACACCCGAGTCCAGACACGGCGAGTCGAGCATCGGTCGCCACCTGCGACTCAGACACGCGACAGTCGTGACGCCCTACGTGATGACGGCTTCGGACGACCACGCCGACGACGCTCGATGCGCACTTCGAGCGCGCATGAGGCGTCACGAGCCGTCGCATGTCCCGCTCGAAGACGGTCTTGGGTCGGCGCGCAACTATCGGGCCGAGGCTCGAGGTCACCGCTGGAGTGATCCGTCGCGCGCGTTCGCGACCCGAATCATCGGGCTCCCGAGGCGGGCCCATGCAGGTACGGGAGGGGGTCGGCGCGCGCGTCGACGAGCGAAGCTAACGTGGGAGTTCAGGCGCACGTCCTCCCCCGGATCTTGTCCGCGAGCAGCGCGCGCCGACCCCCGACCACCCCGGTTCCCACCCCCACCACACAGAAGGCCGGGGACAAGCCCCGGCCCACGGTGTTCGCGCAGAGTGACGGTCAGCCCTCGGCCACGACCTCGACGGTGATCACCGGCTCCACCTCTTGGAACAGGTGGACCCGGACCTCGTGGGTGCCGATCGAGCGGATCGGCTCGTCGAGGCGGATGTCCTTCTTGTCGATGGGCACCTCGGCCGAGGCCGCGACCGCCGTCGCGATCTGGTCGGCCGTGACCGAGCCGAAGAGCTTGCCCTCCTCGCCGGCGCGGGCCGCGATCGTGACCGAGCCGGACGAGATCAGCTTGGAGGCGATCGCTTCGTACTCGCCCTTCTGCTGGGACAGGCGCGACACGTGTGCCCGCGAGAGCGACTCGGCGTGCCTAACCATCCCCTTCTCGGCCTTAACCGCCAGGCCCCGCGGGACCAGGTAGTTGCGCGCGTAGCCGTCGGCAACCTCGACGATGTCCCCGGGGACACCGAGCTTGTCGACGGGCTTCTGGAGGATGATCTTCATCGCGACGAGTACGGGAGCAGGGCCATCTCCCGCGCGTTCTTGACGGCCGACGCCACGTCGCGCTGGTGCTGGACGCAGTTGCCCGTCACGCGCCGGGCGCGGATCTTCCCACGCTCCGACGTGAACTTGCGCAGCGTGACCGTGTCCTTGTAGTCGATGTAGACGGTCCGCTCCTTGCAGAAGATGCAGAACTTGCGCTTGCCCTTCTTCTGCCAGGCCTTCTCGTCCTTCTCCTTGCGGGGACGCCGGGCGCTCCCGCTGTTCTTGTTGCCTCTACCCGCCATCCAGTGGTGTCTCCTCGTTCGTGGCGCCGCCGACCGGCGCAGCGACCTTCTCGCCCCAGTCGCCCGAGGAACTCGAGCTGCTGGAGGAACGCGAGGTCTTCTGCACGGTGGCGGTCGCCCACTTCAGGCTCGGGCCGACGTCGTCGGCCTCGATCTCAACGACGGTCCGCTTCTCGCCCTCCTGGTTCTCCCAGGAACGCTGCTTGAGGCGCCCGGTCACGACGACGCGGGTGCCCCGCGTGAGCGACTCGGCCGCGTTCTCCGCCAGCGCGCGCCAGACGTTCACCTTGAAGAACGACGTGTCGCCGTCCGTCCAGTTGCCCGCCGCGTCGCGGATCCGCGTGCTGTAGGCGACCGTGAAGTTGGCCACCGCGGCTCCGTTCGCCGTGTACCGCAGCTCCGGGTCGTCGGTGATGTTGCCCACGATCGTGATCTGGTTGTCGCTCGACATTCCTAGCGTCACCTCTCTCAGGTGCGCACCTCGGTCATCCCGAGGCGGGGGAAGAAGCCATCAGCTTCTGGGGGAGGAGCAGGATCTTGTACCGGATGACCTCGTCGGCCAGGTTCAGCGTCCGCTCCAGCTCGTGCTGAGTCTCGGGCTCGCCCCGGAACCGCACCACCACGTAGTACCCCTCGTGCTGATGATCGATCTCGTAGGCGAACCTTCGCCGGCCCCACCGGTCGATGTTCCCGACCTCTCCACCCGTGGTGGCCACGGCCTTGGTGATCCGGTCGACCGCGGTACCGACCGTCGATTCGTCGGCCTCCGCGGGCAGGATGAACATGATCTCGTAGTCCCTCAAACGTCACCTCCTCTGGTCTGGACGGCCCCCTCGGTGAGAGGGAGCAGAAGGATGAGGGTCGCCCAGGAGTGTACGGGAACGGCGCGAACGCTAGCACCGGCCCCTGACACGAGGGTCGACGAGGTGGGACGCGATCAGGCCGCGGACATCGCCTCGACCGACTCGCCGGCGAAGCGGTACCGGCCGTCGCGGAGCACATAGCGGATCGTGGGCGCCGGCGTACGTCCGGGAGACCCGTCGATCGGCACGTCGAGCACCGCCGGCGTGCCGTCGAACAGGGGGTAGCAGCGACCGTCGAACGGGCCGCCTTCGAGCTGACCGAAGCGGGCATCGCCCAGCGTGATCACGTCGGCCCAGGGAGTGGTCATCTCGTTCATCTCGTCACCTCGCGCTCGTCGATGGGAGGACCGTACCCAGGGGGTCTGACATCCATCCTCGAACACGTGTTCGATACCGAGGAGCCGACGGATCGCCCGCGGCTGGAACATCGAGTGCGCTGCGGCGGTTAGACTCCGCGACGAACCCAGGCCGTGCACTTCAAGGAGGCGCGAGCGATGACGGTCCGCATCAACGACCTTCGGACGTGGAAGACCGAGGGCAAACGGTGGGTCATGCTCACCGCGTACGACCACCCCACCGCCCAGATCCTCGATCGCGCGGGCGTACCCGTACTGCTGGTCGGCGACTCGGTCGCCACGAACGCCCTCGGCTACCCGAACGAGCTCCCGGTCACGATGGAGGAGATGCTCCACCACACACGCGCGGTCGTCCGCGGTGTGGAGCAGGCGATGGTGGTGGGCGACCTACCCTTCCTCTCGTACCAGGTGTCCGCCGAGGAGGGGATCCGCAACGCCGGACGCCTCCTGAAGGAGGGTGGCGCCCACGCCGTGAAGCTCGAGGGGCCCCAGGTCGAGCTGACCCATCGGCTCGTGGATCTCGGGATCCCGGTGATGGCGCACGTCGGGCTCACCCCGCAGTCGGTGCACGGGCTCGGCGGCTACCGGGTCCAGGGCCGTGGCGAGGAGGCCGCCCGCGCCCTCCTCGAGCAGGCGCACGCGATGGAGAAGGCCGGCGCGTTCGCGATCGTGCTCGAGGCGATGCCCGCCGACGTGGCCGAGAAGATCAGCGGCGAGCTCCACATCCCGACGATCGGGATCGGCGCCGGTCCGGACTGTGACGCCCAGGTCCTGGTGATCAACGACCTCCTCGGGCTGACCGAGCATCCCCCGAAGCTCGCCATGGCGTACGCGGATCTGCGCGGCACGATCACGGACGCCGTGCAGGCGTTCGTCGCCGACGTGGAAGCCGGAACCTTCCCCGACGCCGACCACACCTACTCGTAGGCGTCGCGGGCGGGCCTAGACTCGCCGCGTGGAACCTGCGCCGCAGCCAGAACGCCGATCGTGGGCATTCGTCGTCCTCATCGTGTCGACCTTCGCCCTGACGGCGGGACTGATGCTGACATGGCCGGTCGAGGCGAGCGGGCTCTCGTTCGGCCTGCAAGCGGGGGTGGCCGTCTACGCCGCGACGGTTGCGTGGATCGCGGCCGCCCGCTACCGCGACACGCGAGACCCGCACACGCTGTTCCTGGCGGCCGGCCTCGCGCTGCTCGCCACGCAGGCCCTGCTCTTCGGCGCGATGTGGACCCAGGTCGACCCGGTGCGGTTCGGGGAGTCGTTCATCGTGGGGGCCGTCGGGGTGACCAACCCCCAGGGCGCCGCGATCCCGCCGCTCGCGTGGCAGGGGGGCTGGCTGATCGCGGCGGCGTGCTTCGTGCTCGCGACGCCGCCATGGGATCGGCGCGGTCGTCCGCCCGCCCGTCCCGCCCGCGTGGGGCTCTGGGCGGGGCTCGCCGTCCTGCTGCTGGACGTGGCGCTGCTGATCTGGCAGCCCACCCTCACCGCGGCCGAGTACCGGGCGATGCTCGACGAGTCCGTGCCCTCGGCCGGGATGCTGGGCCCGGTCAGCTGGGTGTTCGCGCTCGGCGCCTCGGCGCTGCTCTTCTTCGCAGCGGTCCGGGAGCATCGGGCGCGCCGGGCCTGGACGGCCGCGGCGTTCGTCGTCGCGATCGGGCTGCAGGCGCTGGTGCTCGTGCGCCCGACCGAAGGGCTCCCCCTGGTGCAGTGGGGCGACCTGTTCCAGCCGCTCGTGCTCGCCCTGATCGTCGGCGGGCTGATCGTGGCGCAGAGGGTCGAGGCCACGCGTGCACGCCGCGCGACCGACCGCGCGCAGGAGATCGTCGGCGGCCGGGCCGAGATCGCGGGGATGATCGCCCACGAGGTGCGCGGGCCGGTGGCCGCGATCAGGGGACTGGCGGGCACGACCCTCACCCACTACGACCGGCTCAGCGACGGCGAGCGACAGGAGTTCGTCGGCCTGATCGAGCAGGAATCCCGCCGGTTGCTGTCGACGGTGGACCAGACCTCACTCGCCCTGAAGATCGATGCGGGGAGCGTCACGGTCGACCGGCAGCCCGCCGACCTCGCCGAGGCGGTGCGGGAGGGCGTGGACCGGGTCGACGTCGGCGACCACCCCGTGACGATCGGGGCCGAACGCGGACTCGAGCTCCCGATCGACCGGCGACACGTTGCCGAGATCGCGCGACAGCTCGTGGACAACGCCGCGAAGTTCTCGCCGCCGGGCGCGCCGATCGGGGTGATCGTGCGGCCGACCGTGGGCGGCGCGGAGCTCGAGGTGATCGATGCGGGGCCCGGGATCCCCGCCGCGATGCGCGAGCAGGTGTTCCGTAAGTTCCCCGGATGGCGGCCGACCGGCTACGAAGAACAGCCGGGATCCGGGCTCGGCCTCTTCATCTGCCGGGGTCTGGTTGCCGAACACCACGGGGAGATCTCCATCGAGGAGGGACCCGAGGAGGGTACGATGCTCCGCGTTCGGTTCCCGAGCGAGGTATGAGGATGTCCGCGAGCCAACGGCCCGTCACGCTGCTGATCTGCGACGACCACAAGGTCCTGACCGACGCCCTGGCCACGGTGGTCGGGCTCGACGACGGCCTGCAGATGATCGCGCCGCCGGTCCACGAGGCGGAAACCGCGATCGCCCTGTGCACCGAACACCTCCCCGACGTCGTGCTCATGGACATCGTCTTCAAGGGCGGGGGGATGTCGGGGATCGACGCGACCCGTCACATCAAGGAGGTCTCTCCCTCCACGAAGGTCGTGATCATGACCGCCCACGACGAGGATCGCCTGCTCGTGGAGGCCGTTGAGGCCGGCGCGTCCGGGTTCCTCGGCAAGGACGAGGCGGCCGAGGAGTTGCTCTCGGCGGCCAAGGCCGCGGCCGAGGGCGAGGTGCTGATCGACCCGGGAACGCTCACGCGGCTGCTCGCCCAAGTCGCCCGCGAGCGCGCCGAGCAGCGCGATGCCCAGAACCTGCTCGACGACCTCACCGAGCGCGAGCGAGAGATCCTGCAACTCCTCGCCGAGGGCATGCGGAACGACGATATCGCCGCGAAGCTCTTCATCAGTCCGCAGACCGTGCAGACGCACGTGCGGAACATCCTCGGCAAGCTCCGCGTGCACTCGAAGCTCGAGGCCGTGGCCTTCGCCGTGAAGCACGGCGCGATCACCGTCTGACGCGACCCCGCCGGCCCTCCCCGCGAGTTACCCGAAGCCGGGTATGCAGCCGCGCGCGCCCAGGGACGACGTAGAGGGTGAACATCTGGCCCGGCCGCCTCCCCCTCGGCGACCGAGCCGCATGGCCGAGGGCCCGACTCCACCCCTCCCGGAGTCGGGCCCTTTCCATGCCCTACCGGAGCTCGGCCCGCCGGATCTTGCCGCTCGAGGTCCGAGGCAGGTCGGGCAGGAGCACGAGCTCGCGCGGCGCCTTGTGTCGTGCGATCTGCTCGCTCGCATGGTCGCGCAGCTCCTCGAGGCTGGGCGGATCGTCGAGCGTCGCCGGCACCACGTACGCCACGACCTGCTGGCCCCATTCGGGATGCGGACGTCCCGCGATCGCCACGTCGGCGACCTTCGGATGCTGCTGGAGCGCGCGCTCGACCTCGTCGGGCCAGACGGTCTCGGCGCCCGTACGGATCGCCTCGTCGAGCCGGCCGCTGACGTGGAGCCGCCCCTCGCCGTCGATCGACCCGGCATCGGCCGTCAGGAACCACCCGGTGGTGGTGAACGTCGCGCCGGTCGCCGCGGGATCGTGCCGATAGCCCTCCATGATCGTCGGACCACGCAGTTCGATCCGATCGACGTCGCCGATCCTCAGCTCGGTTCCCTCGAACGGAACGCCGTCGTAGACGACGCCGCCGCAGCTCTCGGTGAGCCCGTACGTCGAGACGATCCGTGCGCCATGCGCCTCCGCGGCGGCGCGCAGCTCTCCGGGCACGGGTCCCCCGCCGAGCAGGAGGACGCCGAACCGCGACAGGTCCATGTCCGCATCGACCATCCGGCGGAGCATCGTCGGCACGAGCGCGACGCTCGCACCGGGCGCGGCAGCGACCGCCTCCGCCATCCGAACCGCGTCGAAGCGCTCGAGTACGGTGACCGGCCCGCCGAGCAGCGCGGAACGCAGGAACACCAGGAGCCCGCCGACGTGGGCCGGCGAGAGACAGGCGATCCACGGGTCGTCGTCGGCGGCCTCGAGGGCGCGCCGCGATCCCTCCACGGCGGCCGCGACGGCGTTCCGCGTGAGCTCCGCGAGCTTGGGGGTGCCGCCGGTCCCCGAGGTCCCAACGACCACACCGATGCCGGGCGCGATCGGCGCCGGTTGCCCGAACACCGTCAGCTCGCCGTCGGGCTCGAGCAACGCGGTGGGACGGGCGCGGTCGATCAGCGCCGTCCGCTCGGGCGGCGCGAGCCGATGGTCCAGCGGCAGGAACGGGATCCCGCGTGCCCACAGCTCCGTGACGAGCGGTCCCCACGCCGGTCCGGGCTCGAGCGCGACCGCGACCAGCTCACCCGGTGCCAGGTCGTCGAGCATCCGCTCCACGCGCGCATCCATATCGGGAGGCTATCGCTCGGCGGCGGGTTCAGCCCTTGATCACGAAGTCGGCGGAGGCCACCTGCCGGTAGTTGTCCGCGAGCAGGTAGTAGACGGTGTAGCGGCCGGGCGGGAGCGGCCACCGCGAGATCGCGGCACGGCCCAGGACGCCCGAGCCTTCTTCGCTCGCGCCGGTGTAGATGTAGCCCAGGTAGTACGCGCTCCACGGATCGGCGTGCCGCTCGTACACCCCGATCCAGTCGAAGCGGTTCCCGGGGGCGAGGGTCCACGTCACGCCGATCGGTTCTCCGACGTCGAAGGCCCACTTGGTGGTCGAGAGGACGGGCGCACCGCCCGGGATACGGATCCAGAACGAGCCTCGAGACAAGGTCGCATCGGATGCATCGACCAACACGGCGTCGTACGCGCCGGGCGCGAGCGCGCCGGTCGGGAACGTCACCGATCCGTCGACCGGACTTCCCGCCGGGGTCGCCTGGGCGTCGATCGCATCCGTGGCGGGGTCGCCGCCCGCCGGCACGACCACGAGACGCTCTCCCGCGGCTCCGGGCGCGTGATAGGTCACCGTCACCGCGTCGCCCGCATCCACGAGTCGCGGCGAGGCCGCGGCGAGCACCGGCGGCGTCCCGGGCGCGACGTCGAACGACGAGCGTACGGCACGATGGTCCGACCCCCAGGGCTTCACCGGGATCGAGACGCCGGAGCCACCGCGTTCGCCGACCACGAAGCTCTCGACCGGGGTCGCCGTGCCGCCCGCGACCCAGATCTGGTCGATCCGGTCCTGCGGCGCATCCTTGCGCGGGTTCCAGCTGTCGGGGGACTTCGGGCGTCCGGCCGGCCACGTGAGGCCCTCGTCGACGGTCGGGTCGGGGTGCACCGCATGCCACGAGTCCACGAAGCCTCGCCGCTCGAGCATCCGCGTCACCGGCCACGCCACCGGCCACCGGATCTGCGGACGCTGCCCCACCGTGGCGGCCGTGTAGTCGACGTGCGACGGGGAGTTCATGTCGCCGATCACGAACGACGGTATGCCTGCGGCGGCCACGGGCGCCATCGCCCGCAGGAACGGCCGCAGGTCGGGCAGGCGGACGTTGCGTTCGGTGCGCAGCACCTTCCTCCGGGACCAGCCGTCGAGGATCCGACGCGGCCCGTAGTCGGACGACGCGAGGTGGACGTTCGAGACCGCGACCACTTGGCCCGCGGAGAGCTCGACGAACACATAGCGCCCGTCGGCACCGGGCGGATCGATGAACGGGTAGCGCGAGATCAGGTCGAGCCGGTTGTTCCAGTAGTCGTAGCCGGCCTGGCGCGCGATCTTCCGGACGTGCGCGTAGCCCTCGTTGATCCCGACGATGTCGGCGTCGGCCTTGACGACCGCCTCGACGATCTTCGCGAAGTCGATCACCGTCCCGCCGTACTCGACGTTGAACGTCATCAGGCTGAGCCGGACGGGGGAAGGGGCGGCCGAGGCGGTCGTACCGGCCGCCAACACCGGGACGAGCAGCGCAGACGCGAGGAGCGCGGCGATCGTGAGAGAGGCGGTCCGGTGCGCCATCGCGCGACGCTAGCACGCGCCCCGAGCGGCCCGATAGCCTGCAGGTCCACTACGCTGTACCGCACCGTACGAGTGAACGCTCTAGGAGTCAGAGGTCATATGGTGGACTGGAACCGCTCGGGCGACTACACGGACATCCGCTACGAGACCGCCGAGGGCATCGCGAAGGTCACGATCGACCGCCCTGAGGTCCGCAACGCCTTCCGGCCGCAGACGACGCGAGAGCTGATCCGCGCGTTCGACGTGGCGCGCGACGATCCGGACGTGGGCGTCGTGATCCTGACCGGGCAGGGGCCTGAGGCCTTCTGCAGCGGCGGAGATCAGAAGATCCGCGGCGACGACGGCTACGTCGACGAGCAGGGCATCGGGCGGCTGAACGTGCTCGACCTGCAGATCGACATCCGCCGCCATCCCAAGCCGGTGGTCGCGATGGTGGCCGGCTACGCGATCGGGGGTGGCCACGTGCTGCACCTGTGCTGCGACCTGACGATCGCCGCGGAGAACGCCCGTTTCGGCCAGACGGGGCCGCGCGTGGGATCGTTCGACGGCGGCTACGGGATCGGGCTGCTCGCGAAGCAGATCGGCGAGAAGCGCGCGAAGGAGGTCTGGTTCCTCTGCCGGCAGTACGACGCCGCGACCGCCCTCGAGTGGGGCCTCGTGAACGCGGTCGTGCCGCTCGAGGAGCTCGAGTCGACCACGGTGGCTTGGTGCCGCGAGATGCTCGCCTACTCCCCGCTGTCCCTCCGCCTGTTGAAGTCGGGCTACAACGCGGGGGTCGAGGGGCTCGCGGGGGTGCAGCAGCTCGCCGGGGACGCGACGCTCCTCTACTACATGTCGGCCGAGGCCCAGGAGGGCCGCGACGCGTTCAAGCAGAAGCGCGACCCCGACTTCTCACGGTTCCCGAAACGACCGTGACGACCGCCGCGGTCTGGTGGCGGGGCGCCCGGCCCCGGACGCTCGGCGCGGGCCTCGTGCCCGTGTTCGTCGGCTCCGCTGCGGCCGATGACGTGATCTGGTGGCGGTTCGCCGCGGCGCTCGTGGTCGCCGCGGGGCTGCAGATCGGGGTGAACTACGCGAACGACTACTTCGACGGCGTACGGGGGGTCGACACGCACGAACGGCTCGGCCCGCCACGCCTCACCCAGAGCGGGCAGGCGTCGCCGCGTGCCGTGCTGGTGGCGGCTCTGCTGTCGCTGGGCGCCGCGGCGCTGGCCGGCTTGGCCCTC
This sequence comes from uncultured Actinomycetes bacterium, assembly GCA_963821925.1. Lineage (GTDB taxonomy): Bacteria > Actinomycetota > UBA4738 > UBA4738 > HRBIN12 > JAOUEA01. Next base: position 61,473 of record CAWGFO010000001.1, read on the forward strand.
GCGCTCGCGACCCAGCCAGCGCTGATCCTGTTCGTGGGCGCGCTCGCGCTGGTCGCCGCGCTCCTCTATTCGGGCGGACCGCGCCCGTACGCGGGGCTCGGCCTGGGCGAGCTGATGGTGTTCGTGTTCTTCGGGCTGATGGCGACCTGCGGCACGGCGTTCGTGATGGTCGAGACGGTGCCCGCCGCGGCGTGGTGGGGCGGGTCAGCGCTGGGGTTCCTCGCGGTCGCGATCCTCGTGGCGAACAACCTGCGCGACATCCCGACGGATTCGGAGGGCGGGAAACGAACCCTCGCGGTGCGGCTGGGCGACCGACGGACACGGCTGCTGTACCGCGCCTGCGTGGTGGCGGCCTTCGCCGCCGTCGCGCTCGGGGTGGTCGCCTTCATCGCGGACGAGTCGATCGGCGCCACCCAGTGGACCCTGATCGCCCTCGCCGCGTGGGTCCCGGCGATCCGCCCGATGGAAGCGGTCGGTACCGCGAACGGCCGCGATCTGATCGCTGTGCTGACCGGCACGGCGGCGACGCACGCGGCGCTCGGGCTCCTTTACGCGCTGGGGCTGGTGCTCGCGCGTACGGTGTGACGATGGAACAGGCCGATCTCAACCTCGCGTGCGCCTGGGCCCTCGTGGACGAGTTGGTCGCCGGCGGCGTCGAGCACGCCTGCCTGTCGCCCGGCTCCCGATCGACGCCGCTCGCGGTGGCGCTCGCCCGGCATCCCGACGTGACCCTCCACGTGCACCTCGACGAGCGGTCGAGCGCCTTCTTCGCGGTTGGGCTCGCACGGGCGTCGCGTCGCCCGGTCGCGATCGCGTGCACGAGCGGCACCGCCGCGGCGGAGTTCCTGCCCGCGGTGATCGAGGCATCGCAGTCGCGCGTGCCGGTCGCCGTGCTGACCGCCGACCGTCCCCCGCGCCTCCGCGGCACCGGGGCCAATCAGACGATCGACCAGCCCGGCTTGTACGGGTCGTACGTGCGCGCCTCGCTCGAGATGCCGCTGCCCGAGACCGAGGGTCAGGACTCGTGGTGGCGGCAGGCCGCGCGGGAGGCCCTCGATCCGCTGCTCGGCGACCCGCCCGGTCCGGTGCACATCAACTGCCCGTTCGAGGAGCCGCTCACGCCGTCGGCCGACGTCGAGCTGCCGGCACCGACCGACGAACGCCCCGAGCTGCCGCGCCGTCCCGATGCCGAGCTCACCGCCGAGGAAGGCGACCGGCTCGCTGCCGAGATCTCGGGCGCACGGGGCGCCGTCGTGATGGGCGCGTGGCCTGGCGACCTGTCGGGCGAGGCCGAGTTCTGGGGAGGCGCGCTCGGGTGGCCGGTCGTGGCGGAACCCACGTCCACGGGCCTTCGACCGGGTGATGCCCTCTCCGCCGCGCAGACGCTCCTCGGGGATGCGAGCTGGGCCGCGGCGCACCGACCGGAGCTCGTGATCCAGGTCGGTGCCACGCCGACGTCGCGCGCCTCCCAGGCATTCGTCGCGTCGGCGGAACGGATGATCGTCGCGGACCGGTGGCACCTGGACCCCGACCCGGAGCGGCACGCGTCGTGGCGGCTCGCCGTCGATGCCGACGCCCTCAGGGACTCGCTGCGCACCCGTCCGATCGACCAGGCCGGCGGGGTGGCGCTGATGGGTGAGCACACCGAGGTCGCCGAGCGCGAGCTCTGGGAGGGCCGGCTCCTCCCGCCGCCGGCCGAATGGCGCGAGGGGTGGCGGGCGGCCGACGCGGCGGCGCGCTCGGCGCTGGATGCCTTCCTCGACGGGATGAGCGAGCCGTTCGAGCCGCGGATCGCGCGGGACGTGGCCGCGTGGATCCCCGACGGCGGGACGCTCTTCGTCGGGAACTCCACCCCGATCCGCGACCTCGACCTCGCGATGGCCCCGCGCGTCGGACTTCGGGTGATCGGGAACCGGGGAGCGAGCGGGATCGACGGTCTCGTCTCGACCGCGCTGGGGATCGCGTCGGCGGGCCCGCGGAGCGGCCCGGTCGAGTGGCCACGGCCGCAGCCCACCGTCGCCTTGGTCGGCGACCTCTCGTTCCTCTACGACCTCGGGGCCGTGGCGTGGAACGCACGCCGTGGGATCGACCTGATCGTGGTGGTCGTCGCGAACGGCGGTGGCGAGATCTTCTCGCTGCTCCCCCAGCGCGAGCTCGCGGAACACCGGCAGCTGTTCGTGACGCCGCACGGGGGGGACCTCGGGGCGCTGGTTGCCGCGACCGGTGCAGGTCACGCGCAGGTCACGCGCTCCGGCGAGCTCGTCCCGGCGCTCGAGCATGCGCGCGAATCCGGCGGGCTGCAGGTGGTGGAGGTCACGGTGGACCCCGCGCGAGCGCTCGGGCTGCGCGTGGACCTGCGCGCCGCCGTGTCGGACGCGCTCCCGCGCTAGGCTCGCGACCGATGGGGCCGACCATCGCGCTCGCCTCGCTCGCCGACGTCGAGGAGCTCGCCCGGCTCCGGTGGCAGCTCTACACCGAGGACGCCGAGCCCGTCGGCGAGCACCCGGATGCCTACGTGGAGCGGTTCGCCGATTTCGCGCGCGAGGCGCTCACCGACGAACGATGGCGCGCCTGGATCGCCCAGGACGCGGGACGGCTCGTCGGCGCGCTCTGGCGCTTCACGGTCCCGCGCGTGCCGCAACCCGGGCGCGGCGCGCCGCAGCCACTGGCGTACGTCACGAACGTCTACGTGGAACCCGAGCACCGCAACGACGGGTTGGGCGCACGGCTGATGGACCGCGCGATCGAGGCGAGCCGGATCGAGGGCTTCTCGCTCGTGATGGTGTGGCCCAGCGACCGGTCGATGACGTTCTACGGACGCGCGGGCTTCGAACGCGGCCCGGATCCGTTGGTGCTCGATCTCGGCGGCCCGTGGCGCCACGGCGGGACGCCGGGCGCCCCCTAGCCCCAGCGCAGCGAGTCGAGGAACGCGCGGAACTTGCGGCCCGTCTCGTCGGCCTCCGACGCGGGCTCGCTGCCGGCCACGATCCCCGCGCCCGCGAAGAGCGTCGCGCGCTCGCCACTGAGCTCGGCGCACCGCAGGGCGATGGCCCACTCCCCCTCGCGGCGTGCGTCGATCCACCCCACCGGGCCCGCGTAGCAGCCCCGGTCGAACGGCTCCTGCTCGACGATCACGCCGCGCGCGGCGTCGGTCGGCGTGCCGCATACGGCGGGGGTCGGGTGGAGCGCGTCCACCAGATCGAGCACCGATGCCGACGGTTCCCGCACCCGGCCGACGAACCGAGTCGCCAGGTGCCACACGTTCGCGGTCTCGAGCAGGACGGGGTCGGGGTCCCACGACAGCGGGTCGCACCACGGACCCAGGGCCGACGCGACCGCGCGGACGACCACCGCATGCTCCTCGCGGTTCTTCGCCGACGCGACGAGGGCGTCCGCGTTGGCGCGATCCTCGTCGGGATCCCCGGCACGCGACGCGGTGCCGGCGAGCGGCGTCGCGCGCACCTCGCCGCGACGGAGCGACACGAGCAGCTCGGGGCTCGCGCCGACGAGCGACGCACCGTCGCGGATCGGCGCGGCGAACACGTAGCCGTGCGGCTCGACCGCACGCAGCCGGTGGAGCAGCCGCTTCGCGTCGAGCGGCCGGCCCGCCTCGACCTCGAGCGTTCGGGCGAGCACCACCTTCTCGAGCTCGCCGTCGCGGATCCGCCCGACGGCCTCGGTCACGGCCGCCTCGTACCCGGCCACGGGAGGGCGCTCAGTGAGCTGTGCCGGGCGGAACACCTCGTGCGGCAGATCGCCCACGACCCGGCGCGGGGCGAAGGGCGCCGGCGCTCCTCGTTCGATCAGCCACGTCTCGCCCTCCTCGGTACGACGCACCACGCGCGTCGGCAGCGTCAGCCCGACCTCGCCCGGAGCGAACGGCAGCGCGCCGAGCGCGACCGGCGGGGGAACTTCGCGATCCCAGCCTTCGCGCAGCCGGGCGACCGTTGCCGTGCCGAGCTCGGCGATCGATGCGGCGCGGACCTCATCCCCCCGCCCCGCCGCCACGCCCAGCCCGTCGCGCTCGAAGAAGATGCCGCCCTCGTCGTACGCGGCGAGCAGATCGAAGGCAGGCCCGAGCCGGGTCGCCCGGACGGCCGAGCCCTCGGTCACGCCCGGGTCCCCACCAGCAGCTGCGTCAACCCGCCCGACAGCTGGATCCGGCGCGTGTCGGGGAACCCCGCCTCGGCGAGCATCCGCACCATCTCCTCGGGCGACGGGAGATACGCCATCGAGCGCGGCAGGTACGAGTAGGCGTCCTTGTCGGAGAGCGCGCCGCCGATCATCGGCACGACCCGGTTGAAGTAGAGCGAGTTCCCGGCGCGCACGACCCGGTTATCCGGCTCGCTCACGTCGAGCAGCGCGATCCGTCCGCCGGGCCGCACGACGCGCGCGAGCTCCGCGAAGAAGTCGTGCAGGGAGACGACGTTCCGCAGGGCGAAGCCGCACGTGACGCCCTCGGCGCCGCCATCGGCGACCGGCAGCCGGTGGATGTCGGCCTCCACGAGCGGGGCCTCGGTCGTCGCGTTGAGGAGCATCCCGTGCGAGAAGTCGAACCCGACGACGCGGTAGGCCTTCCGCTCGAGCTCGCGACAGAAGTCGCCGGTGCCGCACGCGAGGTCGAGCACGAGCGAACGACCGGGGAGCCGGAGCTCGCGCACCGCGCGCCGCCGCCACCCCACGTCCATCCCGAAGGTCATCACGCGGTTCACGAGGTCGTAGCGGCCGGCGATCGTGTCGAACAGGTCACGGACGGCCTTCGCCTTCTCCTGACCCCGAGGCAGCGGCGCGTCCGACGTCATCCGGTGGCCTCCTCGATGTGCTCCTCCGCGGTTTCGAGCAGCACCCGGCGGAAGTGGTACGAGATGAGCTGCGTCACCGCCGGCAACAGCTCTCCGAACGCCTCGACCATCTGCGTGGCCGCGACGTCGTCGTCCCCCGCCGTGTCGCGGATCGGCTTGCGCACGTGCTCGTCGAAGAGCTCGACCGCGCGCTCGGCGAGCCCGCGCATCGCGGTGTCGGCGTCGCGCGCGAGCCCCAGCAGGTCCGGCAGCGGCAGGCCGAACTCGAGCAGCCGCAGGGCGGTCCGCACGAGCTCGATGTCGCCGGCGGTGTAGCGATCCTCGCCGTCGACGACGCGGCCGAGCCGGATCCCCTCCCGCTCCACCGCCTGGATCAGCGAGGCCGGGACGCCGCTCCGCGCGGCGAACGCATCGAGGTCGAGCAGCTCGGTCTCGTCCCCCGACTCCCCACGCGCCGCGGCCACGGCGGCCGCGAGGTCGGCGTCCGCGGGGCCCAGCTCGCCGGTCACCACGCGCCGGATCGCCGCCAGCGTGAGGCCCTTGGCCTGCAGCGTCCGGATCTCGCGGATCCGGGCCTCGTGCTCGTCGCCGTACCAGGCCACGCGGCCCTCGCGCTCGGGCTGAGGGAGCAGGCCGCGCGACTGGTAGTACCGGACGGTGTCGACCGAGACGTCGCACGCCGCGGCGAGCTGTTCCACGCGGTACCTCATGACCGGACACTCTACGAGTGCGCGCTCACAGGGTCACACGGGCGCCGGTGCGCCGGGTGTCAGGCCGGGTCGCGGCGCATGAACCAGATGTGCGGACCCCCGCCGGGGGCGTCCTCGTCGGCGACCGTGCGGAACCCGAAGGCCTCGTAGTACCGGGCGTTCTCGCTCTTGGAGGTCTCGAGCCACGAGGGAACGCCGACCCGATCGGCGGCCGAGAGGCCGTCGTGCATCAGCGCGGTCCCCAGACCTTCGCCCTGGCGCTCCGGCGCGACGCCGACGTGACTCAGATAGAGGAGGGGCTCGTCGGGCTCGTGCTCGCCGACCCACCCCCAGAAGTCGGCGTGGTGCCGGACGTGGTCGCCGAGGATCTCGTCCTCGGCACCCTCCGGGGCCGGCCCGATCGCCTCGTGCTCCTCGCGGCCCTCCGGCGGGATCCAGACCGCGATCCCGGCGCCGTCGGCCGCGAGCCGGATCCACCCCCGCCGTGCGTTCTCGCCGTCGTAGTGGGTGAAGTGGCGCCGGATCCGCTCTTCGAACCGGTCCTCGCCGAACGACCAGCGCAGCATCGCCTCCGCATGGAGCGACCGAGCCGCCGTGTCGACGATCACGGCGAGGTCGTCAGGCGTGGCGGTCCGCACCTCCACCATGGGTCGAGAGCCTAGTCGAGCGAGATCGGACGGGCAGCCGGCACGAACATCCACCCCACCGGCCGCCACCGCGGGGATACGATGCGCCGCGATGCAGCGCGCCGTCCGTCCTGCCGTGAGCCTCGCCCTGGTGCTGACCTGCACGCTCGGCACGATGTTGCTCGGGACCGCGCTGAAGTCGAGATGCGCGGACGGTGACTGGAGCGACGGGCGCCAGTACGAGCTCCTCTGTTACAGCGACATCGTGCCGCTCCTCGGCACCGAGCAGCTCGGCGGCGGTCGCCTCCCGTTCCTCCAGCGGTGCGTCGAGGTGCCCGGGCAGAACTGCGACGAGTACCCGGTGCTGACGATGTACTTCATGCGCACCGCCGGGTGGTTCTCGGGCGATTCGTACGCGGGCTTCTACTTCGTGAACGCGGCCCTGCTGCTGGCCTGCGCGGTCATCACGGCCGTCTGTCTGTACGTGATGGTGCGCGGGCGCGCGCTGTACTTCGCGCTCGCCCCGACCTTGCTGATCTACGGCACGATGAACTGGGATCTGTTCGCCGTGGCACTGGCGACCGCGGCGCTCCTCGCGTTCTTCCGGCGGCGCGACGGTTGGGCGGGTGTGCTGCTGGGCCTCGGCGCGGCCGCGAAGTTCTACCCGGCGATGCTCGTGGTCCCGTTGATCGCGCAACGGCTGAGGGACCGCGAGCCCGACGGGGCGATCACGCTGGGCTGGACGACCGCGGGCACGTGGCTCGCGGTGAACCTGCCGTTCGCGATCGCCTCGCCGTCGGAGTGGTTCGAGTTCTTCCGGTTCAACTCGGCCCGGCTCGCAGACTTCGACTCCCTCTGGTACATCGCGTGCCGGCGGCTCGATCTGTGTTTCGAGGTCGGCACGATCAACGCCGTCTCGGCGGTGCTGTTCCTCGGGTCGTTCGTCGCGGTATGGGCGATCAAGGCCCGGCGCGACCCGGGCTTCTCACGCTGGAGCCTCGGGTTGCCGCTCGTCGTCCTGTTCCTGCTGACGAACAAGGTGTACTCGCCGCAGTACGGGCTGTGGCTGCTGCCGTGGTTCGCGCTCGCCCTCCCCGACCTGCGCGCGTTCATCGCGTTCTCCGTGGCCGACGCCGCGGTGTTCGTGACGCGGTTCTCGTGGTTCGGGGAGATGCAGGGCCTGGGTGGCGCGAGCCAGGGCCAATTCGAGGTGGCCGTCCTGCTGCGCACGCTCGTGCTGCTGTGGTGTCTGGTCGCCTGGATCCGCCGTGAGCCCGAGCCGATCGTGATCGAGCTGCCGGCGCCCGCCGAGGATCCCGATGTCGAGCCCGAGCCGATCGCGGAGCCGCCCCCCACGCCTCCCGTCCCTGCATGAGCGAGGACACCGGCATCCGGCTGCGCGATGGGGTCCGAACCTGCATGCTCGTGTTCCTCGGGGTACGGGTGGGGTTGTCGCTGCTGTCCGTCATCGGCGTCCATCTGATCGACCCGTTCACGCCCGTGGACGTCCCCGGATGGCCAACGGTGCAGGCGACCCTGGGCTGGCACAACCTCTGGGACGCGACGGTGCGGCAGGACGCGCTCTGGTTCCTGCGGATCGCCTCAGAGGGGTACGTGTCGCACGACGGGAGCGCGGCGTTCTTCCCTCTCTACCCGTTCGCGATCCGGGTCGTGGCCTGGCTCCCCGGGGTGAGCCCCGTGGGCGCCGCGCTGTTGATCTCGAACGCCTCGTTCCTCGGCGCGCTGATCGTGTTGCACGGGCTCACCCGGCTCGAGTTCGCCGGCGAGGGCGTCGACGACCTCGCGCGCCGCACGGTCCTGTTCCTCGCGATCTTCCCGACCGCGTTCTTCTTCCTGGCGCCCTACACCGAGGGGCCCTTCCTGCTGCTGTCGGTGGCGGCGTTCTGGAGCGCGCGGCGCGATCGCTGGGCATGGGCCGCCGTGTTCGGCGCCGCCGCCGCGCTCACCCGGAGCATCGGCGTGGTCGTGGCCATCGCGCTGCTGGTCGAGGCAGTGAGCCAGTGGCGTGAGGGCAAGCCCCCCCTGCCGCGGATCGCGGGGGCGGTCGCGGCCGGGCTCGCTCCCCTCCTGTACCTCGCGTGGTGGAACGCCGCCCACGGCGACGCCTGGGCGCCGCTCCGCGCGCAGGGCAACTGGGGGCGGGAGCTGACCTCGCCGCTCATCACGATCGGCCGGGCGCTCCGCTACGCGAACGAGTACGGCAGCTATTGGATGATCGACGTTCTGGTCGTGGCGGTCGTCCTGATCGCGGTGGTGGCCGGGATCCGCTGGCTCCGCCTGTCGTATCTCGTGTACGCGGTGGCCAGCCTGCTCCTGCCTTTGGCGAACCCGTTCCCCGCTCGGCCGCTGATGTCGATGCCGCGGTTCGTGATCGTGATCTTCCCGGCGTTCTGGGTGATGGCGCGCGCCGTCGGGCGCCGTCGGATCCCAGAGGCCCTGCTCACCGCGAGCTTCGCCGCCGGCTACGGCCTGCTGGCTACGTTGTTCATCAACTGGCACTACATCTTCTGAGCCCGGGGGCTTCTGGGTCCGGCTCTCGCTGCCGATATAGGATGTCCCGGACCTGCCGGGCTGCTTGGGGGACACGTGACGATCAAGGTTGCCATCGCTGACGACCATTCACTCGTGAGGCAAGGCCTTCGTCGGTACCTCGACATGGCGGACGGCATCGAGGTGGTCGGCGAGGCCTCGAACGGCAAGGAGCTCCTGGATCTGATCGAGTCGACGACGCCCGAGATCGCGCTCGTCGACATCAGGATGCCGGAGATGGACGGGCTCGAGGCCGCCCGCGAGATCCGCGACCGCTTCCCCGACGTCGGCGTGATCATGCTCACCGCATACGACGACCGCCAGTTCGTGGTCGAGGCCGTGCGGAGCGGCGCCCGGGGGTACGTCTTGAAGGCCCGCGACGCCGAGCACCTGATCCAGACCGTGCGCCTGGTCGCCGGCGGCAACATGGTGATCGATCCCCAGCTCGTGGTGGCGCTCGCCGAGGAGCTTTCCACCGCGAAGGAGCGCGACCGGCGCGCCGAGACCCTCACCGCCCGCGAGATCGAGGTGCTGCAGCTGCTCGCGTTCGGCCACACGAACAAGGACATCGCCGAGCGTCTCTACATCTCGCCCGACACGGTCAAGACCCACCTCGAGCACATCTTCGAGAAGCTGGGCGCCTCGGACCGCACCGCGGCCGTGGCGGAGGCGTTGCGGCGCCGCCTGATCGAGTAGCGGCGTAGCTCGGCGCCACCCGATCTCCGTGACACCGGCCGACGGCCGAGCGTCCGACCCCCGTGCGGGCTAGTCCGAAGGGCCATCGGGTTCCCCGGGTTGGGTGATGGAGCCTGCCGGACGCACACGCCATCATGAACACCACATGGATCCCGCAGCCCCCCGCCGTCCCTCCCGCGCGCTCGGAGGCGCCCTGGTGCTCATCGCACTGGGCGCCACGCTGACCTATCTCCTGCTGCCCTCGGACGGGATCACGCTCGGTCGGGTGGCCCAGGTGCTCGCCGCGTTCACCGCGTTCCTGTCGGCCGTCGTGATCCGATCGGCGATCCGGCGGGGCGTGTCCTGGACCGGTGGCGCCCCGCTGGCGCTCGCGATGTTCATGCTGGGCGTGGTCGACGTGGTCTTCCTCGTGATGGACCTGGGCGGCGCCCGGTACGCGCCGCGCGCCGGCGACACCATCTTCCTGGTCCTGCTGGTGCCCCTGGTCGCGCTCGCCCGGAACGAGTTCCGGGCCCACTTCGAGTCCCCGGACCGCCGCGAGATCGCGGCCGACGTGATGCTCGTCACGGTGGCGGTCACCTCGATCCTGTACGTGCTGCTCCGGCCGGAGAACGCGACGCCCATCACGGGCCTGTCGACCGCGGTCTGGGCGGTGCTCGCCGCGACGCAGCTCACGATCTTCTCGGCGCTCTTCCTCTGGGTGCCCACGCGAGTCCACGGGATGCAGTTCCTGCTGTTCGCGGCGCTCGGCGTCGGCACCGCGGTGTTCGGGTGGCAGTGGACGCACGGCACCTTCACCGGCACCTCTCCGTGGATCGACCTGCCGCTGATGCTCTGCCCGATCGGGTTCGCGATCATGGCGACGCAGCTGCCCGGGTACCAGGCCGGCGAGGTCGTGCGGGTGCGGCCCCGGCGCTGGGCTCGGCCCGTGCTCACGAGCGCAGCCGTGCTCACCGCGTGCGCGGCCCTGGCGCTGGTGGCGATCCTCGACGACTCGAAGAGCGTCACCGGCCCGCAGTCGACCGTGCTGATCATCCTCCTGGGCGTGGCCATCGCCGCCCGGATCCTGGCGAACCAGATCACGAGCGCGCAGGCCCACACCGAGGTGCAGTCGGCGCTCACCGGCAAGGAGATGGCCCTGCGGGAGACCGACGCCGCGCTCGAGCAAGTCCGTGAGGCGAACGAGACCCTCCGCGCCTCCGAGGAGCACCTGCGCTCGGTCTTCGACGCGGCGGTCGACGGGATCGTCGAGCTCGACGAGCGCGGGACGATCGTGCGCGCGAACGAAGCCTTCGCCCAGATGGCCGGCCTCGATCGGACGCAGATCGAGGGACAGACATGGACCGTGCTGGCGGCTGCCGTGAGCGGCGCCGACGCCGCCTTCGCCTCGCTCCCCTCGGCCGGGCCGGCCCAGATCAAGCGCTCCGAGGGACAGCCGCTGTACCTCGAGTCGCGCGTCTCCGCGATCCCCGGGAGCCCGCCGCGCACGCTGATGATGATCCGCGACGTCACTGCCGGCCGCGTGGCCGACCAGACGATCCGGTCCCTCTTCCAGTTCCTGCAGGATCGCGACGAGGACCGCACGAGGCTGCTCCGCAGGACGAACGCCGCGATCGAGTCGGAGCGGAACCGGATCGCGCGCGACCTCCACGACGGGCCGGTCCAAGGGGTGAGTGCCGCGTCGCTTTCCCTGGAGGCGGCACTCCTGATGATCAAGGCCGGCGACACCGGGCGCGGGCTCGAGGTGCTCGGAAGGATCCGCGAGGAGTTGGCGCTGGAGGCCGACGCCCTCCGCCGCCTGATGTCGGGCCTGCGTCCGCCGGTGCTCGAGGAGCGGGGCCTGATCCCGGCCCTCCGCGAGACCCTGAAGAAGTTCGGCGAGGAGCACCACGTGCACACCGAGTTCAGCGGGTCGGTGCCCTCGGACCTGCCCGACGACCTCGAGACGCTCGCCTACCGGGTCGTGCAGGAGGCGCTGTCGAACGCCGCGAAGCACGCCGACGCCGTGAGCGTCCTCGTCTCGGTCGACGCCGACGACTCCTCGATGCGGATCGAGATCCAGGACGACGGCGCGGGCTTCGAGAGCGACAAGGCACGCGAGTTCCTGAAGATGGGCCGGGTGGGGCTCGCGTCGATGCGCGAGCGCGTGGAGCTCGCGAGCGGGACGTTCGTGGTGCGGTCCTCGCCGGGACGCGGCACGCACATCATGGCGACGTTGCCGATCGAGACCGTGAACTCGACGCCGGACCTCGTGGTCGTCGACCCCGTCGCCTAGCTGCCCGTTCCTCGTGTCCGTTCGGCCGCCACGCGGCTACCGATGTCGGTGCGGGTGCGCACGAGCGCGCTGCGGCGTGACCGCGGGGGCGGCGGGCGCCTTCGTCGGGCTCGGCGTCCCGCTCGGCGTGGGGGTGGGCGTGGGCGTGTCGCTCGGGCTGGGTGACTCGGTCGGCGTCGGCGTGGGGGTCTCGGTCGGGGTGGGTTCCTCGCTCGGGCTGGGCGTGACGCTCGGCGTCGTCGTGGGCGAGGCGACCGCCACCTCGGGTCCCCGGGTGTACCCGTCGAAGGTCGGGTAGACGAAGTCCTGGACCGGCATCCCCTGCATCGCCGCCGTCATGTAGTCGTGCCAGATCGCGGCCGGGATCGTGCCGCCGTACACCGCGGGGACGCCCATCACGTTCAGGAGGGGCTTCGCGCCCTCGGGGTAGCCGACCCACACGCACGTCGCGATCTGCGGCGTGTAGCCGCAGAACCAGGCGTCGGCGTTGTCCTGCGCGGTGCCGGTCTTGCCGGCCACCGGCCGGCCGATCGCCGCCGTGTATCCGGTGCCGCCCGTGACGACGCCCTCGAGCGCGTACGTCACGAGGTCCGCGTCGTTCTGGTCGATCACCTGCTTGCCCTTCTGGGTGACGTCGTCGATCACGCGGCCGCTCTGGCTCGTGACCTGCACGAGCGGCGTCGCGCGGAACCGCTCACCTCGCGTGGCGAGCGTCGAGTACGCGTTCGTCATCTCCAGCGGGTTCACGCCCACGCTGCCGAGCGTGATCGAGCAGAGCGCATCGAGCTTCGACCGGATCCCCAGCAGGTGCGCCATGTCCACGACGTCCTGCGGGCCGCCGTCGAGCGCCGTCACGAGCTGCGCGAACACGGTGTTCACCGAGTGCGCGGTCGCCGCCGCGAGCGTGAAGGTGCCGGCCTCGCCGTCGCCGGCGTTCTCAGGCGTCCACGGACCGTCGGGGCCGTCGCAGGCGGGGTCGGGGATCGTGATCGTGGCCGGTCCCTGCCAGTACGCGTTCAGGCTGAACCCTTCCTGCATCGCGGCCGCGAGCGTGAACGCCTTGAACGCCGAGCCCGCCTGGCGTCCCGTGCCCCCCTTGAACGTCGCGAGGTTCAGCTTGCTCTTGTTGAAGTTGCGGCCGCCGACCATCGCGAGGATCTGCCCCGTGTGCGTGTCGATCGAGACGAGCGCGGCGTCGGGGTTGTAGTCGGTGTCGGGCAGGTTCGCGTTCACCGCGTCGAGCGCGGCCGCCTGCTTGTCCATGTCGAGCGAGGTCGTGACGCGCAGGCCGCCGCCGTACACCGTCGCCCCGGTGTACTTATCCATCAGGTACTGCCGCGTGTAGTCCACGAAGTAGGCGGAGCCGTGCGGCGCCTTGATCTGCGCCTGCCCGTCGGGGATCGTGCCGCAGCAGGGCTTCGCCTTCAGGCGGTCCGCGTCGGCCTGGGTGATGTAGCCGTACTTCGCCATCTGGTCGAGCGAGTAGTCGCGCCGGAACTTGTTGTCGTACGGGCTGTCGATCGGGTCGTAGAGCGACGGGGCGTGGAGGACGGCCGAGAGCGTGGCGGCCTGGAGCACGGTGAGCTCGGAGGCGTGCATGCCGAAGTAGGTCTGCGCGGCGGCCTCGGCCCCGTACGCGCCGTGGCCGAAGTAGACCGTGTTCAGGTACTTCGCGAGGATCTGGTCCTTCGTGTACGAGTGCTCGAGCTTGATCGCGAGGAGCGCCTCGCGGATCTTCGCCTTGACCGTGCGTGGCGGCACGATGTACTCGGTCGTCCCGTCGTCCTGCTCGACGTACTGGCCGGCGTAGACGTTCTTCACGAGCTGCTGCGTGATCGTGGAGGCCCCGACGACGGTCTCGTGTTTCACCAGGTCGGTCCAGGCCGCCCTGACGATGCCCTGCACGTCGATGCCCGGGTGGTCGTAGAAGCCCGCGTCCTCGGTGGCGAGCACGGCGTGCTGCAGGTTGGGCGAGATCTTGCCGAGGCCGACGATCGTGCGGTCGACCGAACCGTGCAACGAGGCGATCAGGTCGCCGTCGCGGTCGTACAGGAACGTCGACCGGATCGGTGGGAGGGCCTCCGGCAGCTCGATCCGCTGATAGGCCACGTACAGAGCCACCAAGACGCCGATGATCAGGACGAGCGGAACCGTCGGGAAGATCCACCAGTAGCGGCGGAACCATCCCTTCTTGGCCTTCGTCGGTTTGGAGCCCTTGCGGGTCGCATGCTTCGGCACATGCTTGTCGCCGCTGGGCTTGGCGGGGGCGTCGGTCGACACGCCAACATCCTACCGAGGGGGTTCCGTTGCGGGGCAGCCAGGAGCCGCTGCAGGGTATGGCGAACCCGTGAAGGTTGGAGCGGGTTCCGGCCGCCTTCCGGCCTCAGACGGCCGCGATGCGACGGGCCGTGAAGGCCTCGTGCAGGTGGTTCCAGTGGCACTCGGTGCAGACCTCGACGACGTAGCAGGCGGCGCCGGGGTTGGCGGCGGCCATCTTCAGCCCGGTCTCGATCGACCAAACGCGCCCGTTCTGGTCGCGGAGGGTGTCGCCGTAGACGTAGGCGAGGAGCACGAGCTTGACCTTGCCGCAGACCGGGCAGTCCTTCTTGGTGGGCTCGCCGACGTGACGGGCGGCGCGGACCAGCTCGGGGTGCGCGTCGCAGATGTCGGTCATGCCGATCACCCCCAGCTGGGCGTCGCGGAGGAGGGCCCGCTTGGCCAGGGTGTAGTCGATCACCCCGAGCTCGGCCCGGCGGTTCTTCCCGAGCGGCGTGCGCCTCGGCTTGTTCGCCATGGTGGAGAAGTGTACCCCTGGCTCACGACGAGGGAACCCACCGAAGGTCGTAGCCTGGGTGACCGAGAACCAGCGACGAGAGGTGGTTGCGGTGGCCAAGATCACGGTCGTGAGCTCGGCAGGGCGGCAGGGCTGGCGCGCGCTCGTGGACCCTCCGGGCACGATCCCGAGCGGCGGGAGCGAGCGCGGAACCTTCACGAGCGGCGACGAGGCGTTCACGACCGGGTTCTGGGAACGCGAGCCCGACACATGGTCGTTCGAGCGGCCCTACGACGAGATCGCGCTGATCCTCGCGGGCGTCGCGGACATCGAGACCGAGGATGGCGAGATGCTCCGGATCCAGGCCGGCGACGTGATGGTCACACCCAAGGGCTCGAAGGGCACCTGGCACATCCGCGAGACGATCGTGAAGTTCTACGCGATCTACCAGTCGTGAGGCGATGAGCGGGGATCCGTACGCGTCGCTCGACCCCGACGAGGGCGACCGCGCCCGCCCGGAGCCGCTCTTCCCCGACGTGGGGACGGCGGGCGCACTCTGGCGGGGCCTCCGGAAGCGCTGCCCCCGGTGCGACGCGACGGGCATCTTCAAGAGCTGGTTCGACCTGAAGGAGACATGCCCGCAATGCCACCTCCGCTTCGAGAAGGAGACCGGCGGGTTCCTGGGCGCGATGGTCGTCAATTACGCGGTGGCGTTCGGGGTCTGGATCGTGATGCTCACGGTGGTGCTCGTGCTGATGCTCCCGGTCGTGCCGGTGATCCAGCTGATCGTGGCGAGCATCGGGATCTTCGTCGGGATCCCGCTCTGGTTCTACCCGCGCTCCACGAGCATCTGGGCCGCGGTCGAGTTCCTGGTGCTGAAGACCGACCCGGACTACCGGGCGCCGGTGAAGCGCGACCCGAGGGCGACGGACCTTGAGTAGCTGGGTTCACGGCTCGGTGGTCCCGATCGTCGCCCGCGCGACGGCGATCGCCTCATGGCCGCCGGGGACCAGCAGCAGTGGTCCGACCGCGACGCGGGCCTCGACGATCGCTTCCGACGTGCCTGCCTGGCACGCGCAACTCGTCAGCTCGGCCCCGTTCCTCGCCGCGTACTCCGTCGCGAGCTCGGTCGGGGCACGACCCGTCGGCATCACGAGCTCCTGCGCCGCGGCGAGCGCGGCGGCGTCGGCCGCGGCCTGGGCCCGTTCCCGGGCGACGAGCGCCTTCCCGACGTCGGCGGCGCCCATCGTGAGCACCGCCACGAGCGCCGTCACGGCGGCAGCCACGACGGTAACGGATCCCCGCTCATCACGAACTCGAGCGCTCACCCGAATTCCTGACGGTCCGTGGCGGTGCTGGTCATCGCGACCCCGTGCGTGATGAGCCATCCGATGAAGGGAACGCGGATCTCCGAGGTGTAGCTCACCGTCACCGTGACCGGGTCGCCCTGGGTGCCGGCGCGCGCAACACCCACGGTCAGTGCGTCGGCATCGAGATCGGGCGCCGAGCGCGCCACCGCGCCAGCGATCGACGCCTGATCGACCTCGACGGCGGCCGTGCGTGCCCCGGCACGCGCCGCCGCCTCCACGAGCAGCCGGTCCCGGACCAGCAGCCCGACCTGGACCAGGGCCAGGGCCACGACGAGCAGCAGCGGCAGGACGAGCGCGAACTCGACGGCCGATGCCCCCCGCTGCCCATGTCCCCTACGCCGCACTCGCGTTCCCCATGACGTTGTCGATCACCTGGTCGAAGAAGTCCGGGAGCTTCCCGGACGAGTGCGCCCACGCGATCAGGACGACGGCCACCGCGGCCGCGGCAAGGATCACGAGCGCGTACTCGGCCGTCGTCTGCCCCTCCTCGCGGTGAAGCAGTCCGGCGGCACGCCACCACATCCGTTCCAGCAACAGCATTCGATCCACCTCCCTTCAGCTGATGGACTGCACGGTGGTGAGCAGCACAGGCACCACCGTGAGGAGGAGGAACGCGGGGAGGACGAGGAACACGAGCGGGAAGAGCATCTTCACCGGCGCGGTGCGCGCCCGCTCCGTGATCGCCGCCCGGCGGGATACACGGACGTTCACGGCGAGCTCCGCCGTCGTCTCGGCGAGCGAGGTTCCGAGGGTCTCGGTACGGGTGATCGCCGCGACCGCGCGGCGCAGGTCCGGCAGGTCGAGCCGGTCGGCGAGCGTGCGGAGCTCGTCGCGCCAACGGCTCCCGAGGTCGACGGCGTCGAGCGTGGTGCCGAGCTCGTCGGCGAGCGGTCCGCGCAGCGCCGCGCGCGACCGTCGGAGGGCGAGCGGCGCGCTCAGTCCCGCCGAGGAGGCAGCCGCGAGCAGATCGAGGAGCTGCGGGATCTCGGCGTCGACCGCTCGACGGTGGCGCCGCTCCCGACGCTGCCGCACCCACGTGGGCCACCGCCAGGTGACGACGCCGGCGATGGGAACGATCACCAGCCCCGGGATCGGGGCGATCGCGATCAGCGCCAGCCCGACGAGGAGCAGGACGAGTCGTCGCCGGGAACCCGAACTCCCGGTTCGGACCTTCGCACCATCCGCGAGCCCGAGCCGCGCGAGCGCGGTCCTGGTGCGGGCGACCCGGACGCCGCCCGCGACCGCCATCGCCCCGGCGGCGCCCAGCATGACGGCAGCGTCGGCCTCGGTCACCACCGCACCTCCAGGAGCTTGCGGATCCAGAGGAACGCGAGCCCCTCGAGCGTGAGCCCGAGCAGCACCGCGCCCAGCCCGGCCGGCGTGGCGAGCGCGCCTTCGATCTCGCTCCTCGACGTCAGCCAGAGGAACGCGAAGAACCCGATCGGCAGCACGCCCAGGATCGCCCCCGACAGCCGAGCCTGGGCCGTGAGGGCTCGGACCTCGCGCGTGGCCGCCTGCCGGTCACGAAGGGTCTCGGCGACCTGATCGAGCACGACCGGGAGGTCGCCGCCGCTCCGACGGTGGAGGTGCAGCACGCCCGCGACGAGGCGCGCGTCGTCGGTGCCGACGGTGTCCGCCCACCGATCGAGCGCCTCGTCGGCGGGCACGCCGACGTCGAGTGCGTCGACCACCTCGCGGAGCGAGCGGTCCAGCGGTGGCGACGCTTCGCCGGCCGCGTACGCGAGTGACTGCGGCACCGACAGCCCGGCGCGCAGCGCGGATGCGATGGCCCGCACGGCGTCGGCGAGCTGCTCGTCGCGCACGGCCGCCGCGCGACCGGCTCGCATACGGCCGCGGACCCGAGACGCGCCGTACGCGACCAGGCCGCCGAGGCCGGCGAACAGCGGAGACCGCCCCACGAGGAGACCGGCGACCGCGCCCAGCGCCGACCACGGCGCCCACCCGGGCATCGGCCGCCGGCGGCTCCCCGTGGGGCTCGGCTCCCCTGCCGGCGCGGGGAGCCGTCGCCGTACGTCCGCACGCCGGACCGTGGCGAATCCGCGATCAACGAAGAGCGCCGCAAGACCCGCGAGACCGCCCACGACGGTCCAGCTCATCGGACGTCCTCGCCCTGCTCGAACAGCGCGTCGTTGACGCCCTCGCCACGCTCGGCGAGCGTGTCGGAGATGCGAGGCACCGACCCGGTTGCCTCGAACGCGCCCTCGAGGCCGGCGCGCGACCGGAACCGGAACAGGGTCGCGATGAGCGGTTCGCCTCGGTGCGTGCCTTCCACGGCAGCCACCTCCCAGATCACTCGCCGGCCGTCGCGCAGCCGGCTCAGATGCACGATGACGTCGACCGCCGAGGCCACCTGGTTCCGGATGTGGGCCGCAGGCAGGTCGACGTCGGACATCATCGCCATCGTCTCGAGGCGCCAGAGCAGGTGCCGGCTCGAGTTCGCGTGAGCCGTGCTGAGCGAGCCTTCGTGGCCCGTATTCATCGCCTGGAGCATGTCGAGGGCCTCACCGCCGCGGACCTCGCCGACGATGATCCGATCGGGGCGCATCCGGAGGGCCTGGCGCACGAGGTCGCGCACGGTGACCTCGCCCTTGCCCTCGACGTTGGCTGGACGGGCTTCGAGCGAGATCACGTGCGGCTTCGCGAGCCGGAGCTCGGCCGCATCTTCGATCGTGACGAGACGCTCCTCATCGGGGATGAACCCGCTCAGCACGCCCAGGAGGGTCGTCTTGCCGCTGCCAGTGCCGCCGGAGACCACCACGTTCGCGCGGCCGCGGACACACGCCGCCAGGAACCGGAGCATGCGCGGTCCCACGCTGCCGTTCGTCAGGAGATCCTCGGGCCGGATCGGCACTTGCGAGAACTTCCTGATCGTGAGCACGGGACCGCGGAGCGAGAGAGGCGGGATGATCGCGTGGACCCGAGAACCGTCGGGCAACCGAGCGTCGGCCCAAGGCGACGACTCGTCGACCCGCAGGCCCAAGGGTCCAACGATGCGGTCGATCAGATGGAGGACGGCCTCCTCCCCCTCGAATAGACCGTCACCCGCCTTCTCGATCCGCCCCTCTCGCTCCACGTAGACGTCGTCGGGTCCGTTGACCATCACTTCCGTGACGTCCGGGTCCTTCAGCAGGAACTCGATCGGACCGAACCCGACGACCTCGTCGGAGACCTCGTTGACCATGCGCGTCAGCTCACGCTGGGGAAGGATCGCGCCGCTCGCGCGCAGGAGGCTCAGCGCCTCCTCGCGCACACGCACCCGGCGTTCGGTGCGCGGCGCGGTCGCGAGCCCGCGCGCGTCGACGTGTTGCCGCAGCTGGTCGCGGAGCTGCCGGCGCACCCCCGCCAGGGCATCGGCCCCGGCACGGGCGGGGTGTTCCGTCGGCTCCGCCACCATCCGTCAGCTCCTTCGTGCACGCATGGGGGAAGGACACCTGTCGAGGGGAGGTCCGGCGTGTGGTCCGTGAGGAGCCGTCTGCCGTGGGGAGCGCGAACGTTACCGGGCGGCGCACGCCCGGCACCATCCCCAGCTCGGCCGATTCCGAGTTCTTGTCGGGGGATGACTCCGACACGTCTCAGGGGATGCGGCGGTGATCAGGGGTTCGATGCCGGGGGGTTCGGCGAGGATGGGCCGCTCGGCGACGGGAGGTGCCCTCGGCCTCGCTCCGCTACTGGTCCACCTCAGAGGACGGGACCTACGACCGGTCGATCGGTTCCGTCGTCCCGTAGACGTCGGGGCTGAGCCGGTAGCCGCGCGCCTCCTGGGCGAGCACCGTGCGACGGAGCTCGTCCATCTCGGACGGGCTCAGGTGCTCGAGGGAGACGAGCTCGAGCACCTCGCGCTCGACCTCCTGGGCCCCGCGCCACCCGACGCGGATGCCCCCGACGCCCCGGGCGTAGAACTTGAGCTGGTGCGTGCCGGGCTCGTCGGGGTTGAACTCGTCGATCACGAGGACGCCCGAGTAGCACTCGAACGGGACGCAGACCTCCTGTCCCAGCTGGTCGACCTTGCCCCGGTCGGTCCACTCGACGTCGGCGCCGCCCCATCCCATGGCGTAGCTGGGGGTGCCTGGGCGCGGGAGCGCCGGCATGTGGATCCCCGCCCGGGCCCCGTGCAGCCCGGCGATCCAGGTCGGGGTCTTGACGACCGTCTCGCCGTCGAGCTCCTCGGGGTATTCGCCCAGGTACCAGACGTTCCCGTCGTCGTCCTGGGCGAAGAACGAGAGCTCGACCTCCTCGAGTTCGCCGCCCGTGTAGTCGTTGTCGTAGGTGACGACCGTGCGGACCCCGTTCACGACCTTCGTGAGGTCGGTGACGGTGAACACCACCTTGCGGCTCACGCGCTCGCCCTCGTCGGTCGCATGGCCTTGCCAGGTGAAGCGCGTGCCCGGCACGAGCGGGAACCACGGGTTCGTCACCTCGGTGGGGTGGCTGAAGGTCGCCGGATCGAACTCGGCCTCGCTCGCGACCGGCGGCAGGCTCTGGGCCGCCGAAGGGCTCTGGGGCGCGCTCGCGCCCCGGCCCGCGCACGCCGCGAGGGCGAGCGTGCCCAACGTGACGACCGCGACGATCCGGGCCGTCGAGCGCATCGCTACCCTCCTCGCGGGCTCATGCGGGCACCGGGGCGGCCGGGAGCGGCTCGCCGGGCTCGGTCCCGCGCGACTTCCCGAACCGCAGGTAGAGCGACGGGACGACGAACAGGTTCAGCAAGGTCGCCGTGATCAGCCCGCCGAGGATGACCCACGCCATCGGATACTCGATCTCCTGGCCGGGGATCTCCCCCGCGACGAGCAGCGGGACGAGCGCGAGGCCGGTCGTGAGCACCGTCATCATGATCGGCACGACCCGCTCGCGGGCACCCCGCAGGACCAGGTCGGGACCGAACGGAACCCCCTCGAACCGCTCGAGATGTTGGTAGTGACTGATCAGCATGATCCCGTTCCGGGCCACGATCCCCAGCACCGTGAAGAACCCGACCAACGACCCGAGCGAGATCACCCCGCCCGTGAGGTAGGCCGCCAGCACGCCGCCGATCAGGGCGATCGGCAGGGTCAGGAACGACAGGATCGCGAGCCGCCAGCTCCCGAACGACGCCTGCAGCAGCAGCAGGATGCCGATCGCCGCGGCGATCGCGCCGGCCCTCAGCCGGTTCGACGCCTCGCGACGCTCCGTGTACTCCCCCAGGAACTCCGCGTGGTACTCGGCCGGCCAGTCGTAGTTGTCGAGCTTCTGCTCGAGCTGCGACACGATGGAACCCAGATCCCTGCTGCCGTCGATGTTCGCGCCGACGTCCAGACTCCTGAACAGGCCGTCGTGATAGATCACGTTGGGAACCGGCTCGATCTTCACCGTCGCCACGTCGTTCAGGCGGACGTACTCGCCGCTCGGGGTGTCGAACAACAGGTTCCCGATGTCGCCGATCGTGTCCCGCGTCTCGGGTGTGCTCCAGAGCTGCACGTCGTACGCCTTGCCGTCCCGGAAGATGTCACCGATCTCTTCGCCGGCGATCAGCCGGGCGGCCGCTCGGCGGACGTCGCCTGGCTTGAGCCCATAGCGTTGGGCGGCGGGGAGGTCGACCACGACCTTCATCTGCGGGATGTCCTTCAGGGACTCGACGTGGTTCTCGACGACCCCCGGGATGCCTCCCAGGATCTCGTTGACCTCGTTGGCCGTCTCCTGGAGCTGCGCCAGCTCCTGTCCGTAGATGCGGATCGTGATCGCCTCGCTCGAACCCGTCAGCACCTCCCGGATGCGCTCCTTCAGGTAGGTGAGCACGTCCCGGTAGAGGCCCGGGTACCCGTCGACGACCTCGTGGATCCGCGTCAAGGTCTGGTCGTAGTCGACGGATGGGTCGACGCTGATCCAGTTCTCGCCGAAGTCGATGCCGACGACCTCGTCCATCAGGAGCGCCTGCCCGATGTGCGACCCCGCGTTCCTGACGCCGGGGATCTCCAAGAGCTCGCGGTTGGCACGCGAGGAGATCCTGAACATCTCCGGCTGGCCGGTGCCCGGCACGGACACCCAGTGCATCAGGAAGTCGCGCTCCTTGAATGAGGGCAGCAGCGATTGGCCGAGCAGCGGCAACGCCATGATCCCCATCACCGTCGTGAGCCCAACCACGGCGTACGCGCGGCGCGGCCGGTAGACGATGCTCGCCAGGACGGCGTGGTAGGCGCGCTGGAGCGCGGGCACGAGCGGCGACTCCCGGTGACGGAGGGACTTGGGGCTGCGGAAGAAGATCAGGCTCATGGCGGGCGTGACCGTGAGCGCCACGACCATCGACGCGAGCAGCGCGAGCGCGTAGGACGTGGCGAGCGGACGGAAGAACGATCCCGACAGCCCGTCGAGCATGAAGACCGGGGCGATCGCCACGATCTCGATCAGCGTGGCGTACACGATCGCGCTCCGCACCTCGAGCGACGCTTCGAGGATCACTCTGGCGGTCGACGTGCCGCTGCCCTCGCGTCGCTGTTGTCGGAGGCGTCGGACCACGTTCTCGATGTCGATGATCGCGTCGTCGACGATGTCGCCGAGCGCGATCACCATGCCGGCCAGGATCATCGTGTTGATCGTGGCCCCGCGCCAGTGGAGGACGAGGCCGGCCGCGATCAGCGAGAGCGGGATCGCGACCACGCTGATCAACGCCGTCCGCCACTCGTACAGGAACATGCAGAGCATCAGCACCATCAGGATCGCGCCGAACCAGATCGCCTTCGAGAGGTTGCTGATCGACTCCTCGATGAAGGTCGCGGGGCGGAAGATCGTGGTGTCGACCGCGATGCCCGGGAGGCCGGGGTCGAGCTCCCGGAGGGCTGCCTCGACGCCCCGGGTGACGTCGAGCGTGTTCGCCCAGGGCAGCTTCTCGACGATCAGCATCAGCCCCTCGCCGTCGTTGATCACGGCGTCGCCGACCAGCGGCCACGTCCCTCTGACGAGGTCGGCCACATCGCCCACCCGGAGCATCGTGCCGTCGCGGGCCTCGACCGGGACGCCGGCCAGATCCTGGGCATCGACGATCGGCAAGACGTGCTGGATCGGATACCGGATGTCGGCGGTGTCGAGGTGGCCTCCGCGCCCGATGTAGTTGCCCTCGTTGTACGGGAGCAATCCGGCGTCGAGGGCGTCGGCCGCGGCCGTCGCGACGGCGTCGAGCGTGACGTCGTGCTTGCGGAGACGCTCCGGATCGATCTGGATCGTGGGCATCTCGATCCGCTCGCCCCAGATCGGCACGTTCGCCACTCCCGGCACCCGCATCAGCCGGCTCCGGATGGTCCAATAGGTCGTCATCGAGAGGTCGATCAGGTCGAGGTCGGGATCCGTCGTCGTGAGGCCGATCTTCATGACACGGCTCGTCGCGGAGAGCGGCTGGATCATGAAGGGAGGGCTCGACCACGTCGGCAGCTGGGGTGACACCTGCGCGATGCGCTCGGCGACGTGCTGGCGTGCCGTCAGCAGATCGGTCCCCGGCTCGAAGATCATCTCCACCGACGACAGCGACTCCACCGACTTCGATCGGATCTGGTCGATCCCAGGGACGCCGTTGAGCGTCTGTTCGAGGGGGATCGTCACGAGGGCCTCGACCTGGTTCGCGGACAGGCCGAGGGCGGGCGTCTGGACCTCGACCTTCGGCGGGGCGAACTCGGGGAAGACGTCGACCTCGGTGTCGCCGAGCTGTTGGATGCCGAAGAACATCAGGGCAGCGGCGAGCGCGACCACGAGGTAGCGGAACTTGAGGCTCGACCCAACGATCCATCGGAGCATCGTGCGTTCCTTCCTTTCGCGACTCGCGCTACGTGCCGAACCCCGTCTCGGATCCGTACAGCTCGGGGACCCCGACGGTCACGACGTTGGTCCCGGGCGGCGGCCCCTCGGCGAGGAACGCTCGGTCGCTCGTTTCCCGGACGATGTCGATCGGCTCGCGGACGAAGACGAGCGGCTCGGGATTCGCGTACACCCAGAAGTCGCCGTGGGCGTCGAGGAACACCGCGTCGTACGGGACGACCAGCTCGTCGCCCCGCGACTCGACGGCGGCCGTCTCGATACCGAGCCGCTCGACGGCGGACTCGGTCAGGGTGATGCGCGGTAGCTCGTCACCTTCGACCGACTCGACGGAATACGGTTCCTCCCGCACGTACTCGTCCGATACGGCCCCGCCGCACGCCGCCAGGGTCAGGACGGCGAGCGGCCCGACCGCACGTCTCAACCACCGCCGCGTCATCGGATCGCCTACCTTCCGACCGCGTCGACGTCGGGGACCTTGAGGAAGAGGTCCTCCGCGGATGCGTCCTGCTCCGCGACGAACCCGAAGCGCAGGTAGACCGCGGGGAGGACGACGACGGTCAGCAGCGTCGACGTGATCAGCCCGCCGAGGATGACCACGGACATCGGCCCCACGATCTCGAACCCTGCCGAGCCACCGCTCAGCGCGAACGGGATGAAGACCGCCGCCGCACCGACCGCGGTCGTCAGGATCGGAGCGACGCGATCTCGGGTCCCACGGGTCACCATCTCGGCTCCGAAGGCCTCACCGCCTCGCTGCAGTCGCTGATAGTGCCTGATCAGGACGATCGCACTGCGGACGGCGAGCCCGTAGACGGCAACGAACCCGGCCACCGTGCCCAGCGTGACGTCGCCGCCGGCGATCAACGCTGCCAGCGCGCTGCCGCCGAGCGCCATCGGCAGGGTCAGGAACGCGAGGGTCGCCAGGCGCCAGCTCGAGAAGGCGGCCTGGAGCAGCAGGAAGATCCCGATCAGCCCGGCCACCGCGATGGAGATCGCGCGGGAGCGCGCGGCCGCGTGCACCTCGAACCCACCGAGGACCTCGGCGTGGTGCTCGAGCGGGAACTCGATCTGCGCGACCGCATCGTCGACCTCGCTCGCGACGTCGCCGACGTCTCGACCCGAGACGTTCGCCGAGACGTCGACGTAGGAGTCGACCGACTCGTGCCGGATCACCGCCGGGTTGGGGACGATCGTCACGTCGGCGACGGCTCCGAGCGGGACGAGGCGGCCGTCTGGCGTGTCGATCAGCAGGTTCTCGACGTCCCCTTCGCTCTCGCGGATCGATGGATCGCCCCATACCGCCACGTCGAACACCTTCTGTTCCTCGAACAGGTTGCCGACCACGAGTCCCGAGAGCAGGGTCGTGGCGGCGCGACGCACGTCGCCGGGGGCGAGACCGTAGCGCGCGGCAAGGGCGACGTCGGGCTGCACCTCGATGGTCGGCTGATCCTCCGGAAGCTCCACCTGGAGGTTCTCGAGACCGTCGATCCCCGCGATCGCGGCTCGGACGTCCGAGGCCTTCTCCTCGAGGATCGCCTGGTTCGCGCCGTAGACCCTCACGACGATCTCGTCATCCCCACGCCCGAGGACGTCGGTGACCCGCTGCTCGGAGTAGGTCAGCACGTCGTTCGTGACGTCGGGAAGGCCCGCCGCCACCGACTCGATCTCGGCGATCGTGCTGCCGTAGTCGACCGAGTCGTCGATGCTGACCCAGACCTCGGCCGAGTTCACGTCGACGATCTGGTCCGACTGGACCGCACGCCCGACGTGGGCCCCCAGGTCGTCGATCCCCTCCACGGCGCGGAGCCCTTCGACCGCCTGAGCGGTGATCTCGTCCATGCGCTGGAGCGAGGTGCCGGGCTGCGCGTCGAGCCGGACCAGCACGTCCCGCTCCTTGAGGACCGGGCGCATCGACGCGTCCAGGAAAGGGAACGCGACCAGGCCGGCCAGCACGACGACCGCGAAGACCGCGAACGCGGGACCGGGCGTGGCGACGATCCGTGCGGCGGCCCCTTCGTAGGTCCGGTGCGCCCAGCGCGCCACGGGGGACTCACGCCGGTCGCGGGCACGGCTGCCGAGGAGCATCATGCCGAGCGCGGGCGTCACGGTGATCGCAACCAGGATCGACGCTAGGACCGCCAGCAGGTAGGCGGAGGCGATCGGGGGCAGGAACGCGCCCGCCTCCCCTTCCAGGAAGTAGGCGGGAAGCAGGACGGCGACGACGATCAGCGTGGCGAAGAGGATCGCACCGCGCATCTCCAGGATCGCCTCGATGACGACCTCCCACGTCGGCGTCCCGTCGCCCTGCGCCCGCTGGTGCCGAACCCGTCGCGCCACGTTGTCGACGTCGATCACCGCATCGTCGATGAGCGCGACGAGCGCCATGACCAGACCGGCCAGGATCATCGTGTTCACGGTGGTGTCGGTGAAGTACAGGACCAGCCACGCCGCGGCGAGTGACATCGCGATCGACACGGTGCCGACCAAGGTGCCGCGCCAATCGAAGGTGAACGCGATCAGGACGAGGATCAGCAGGATCGCCGCGATCAGGGCCGCGCGGCCCAGGTTGTCGAACGACGTGTCGATGAACTCCGCCGGGCGGTAGATCGACGTGTCGACCTGCACCCCGGGGAGACCCGGCGCGAGCACGTCGAGCGCCTCGCCGACCCCGGCCGCGACCTGGGGCGTGTTGGCGTCCGGGAACTTCTCGATCACGAGCAGGAGGCAATCGCCACCCGTGCACAGGGCGTCCCCGATCAACGGCTGGTGATCCTCGACGATCCGGGTGACGTCACCCAGCGTCAGCGCCTGACCGCCGGACGGGGACGTGGAGCCCTCCGGCTCCACGATCGGCACCTGTGCCAGCTCCTCCGGCGTCGAGATCTCCTGCTCGTGGAAGACGTGGATCCGCTCGTTCAGCGTGTCGATGAACCCGCCGGTGCCGGGGCTGGTCGCCTCGAGGAACGTGAGCGGGGACACCTCCAGCGCGTTCCCGGCCGTCCTGATCACCTGGCTGAGGCTGACGCCGGCATCGTTGAGCCGCTGCGGGTCGACCAGCACCTGCATCTGACGGTCCCGGAACCCCCAGATCGACACGTTGGCGACGCCTTCGACGCCCTGCAGGCGAGGAGCGATGATCCATCGGGAGAGGATCGACAGGTCGATCGGCGACAGCTCCTCCGACGACAGCTTCACCATCGCGACGCGACTGGTCGAGGACAGGGGCTGGATCATCTGCGGCGGCTTCGCGACCTGCGGCAGCCCCGCGGCCGCGACCGCCTGGGTCAGCCGTTCGGAGACGACCTGGCGCGCATCGAGCAGATCCGTGCCCGGCTCGAAGGTCATGACCACCGACGAAAGCCCGGGCAACGAGACCGATTCGATCTCGTCGAGGAACGCGATCCCGACGAGCAGGTCCTGCTCGAGGGGCACCGTGATGAGCTGCTCGACCTCCTCGGCGGACAGCCCGAGGGCCTCGGTCTGGACCTCGACGGTCGGACGTTGGAACTCCGGCAGGATGTCCGTGCGGGCGTTGTCGAGCTGCAGGACGCCGAAGACCAGCAGCCCGAGGGCGACCGCGATCACCAGACGACGGAACTTGATGCTCGAACCGACGATCCACCGCATCATGGCTGTGCGACCTCCACGGATCGGTCCAGGGCGGGTTTCCCCGCACGCCCACGGAAACTGAAGACCAACCTAGGAACCGCATCCGGCCGCGTCGTCAGCCGCGGCGACGAACCTTCGCCTCGTCGCGGGCGACGATGATCGCTCGTCGCGACGCTATCGGGGGGTCGGCTGCACCAGGCCGGTGTCGTAGGCGAACACGACGGCCTGCACCCGATCACGCAGCCGGAGCTTCTCCATGATGTGTCGCAAGTGCGTCCGCACGGTCGTGTCCGCGACGGAAAGTTGCTCCGCGATCTCCTGGTTCGACAGGCCTCCGCCCACGAGCGTCAGCACCTTGATCTCGGTCTCGGTCAGGGTCGCGAGACGTCGCGCGTGCTCGGGCTGCGGGGGTGAAGCATCCGCGAACGTGTCCAGCAACCGCTGGGTCACCGTGGGGTCGAGGAGCACCTCGCCGTCGGCGACGACCCTGATCGCTCGGACGAGCTCATCCGGGCGAACGTCCTTGAGGAGGAAGCCACTCGCGCCGGCCCGCAACGCCTCGAGGGCGTACTCGTCGACGTCGAACGTCGTGAGGACCAGGATCTTGATGCTGTCGTCTTCGGCGGTGAGGATCCTGGTGGCCTCCACGCCGTCGAGTTCGGGCATCCGGATGTCCATCAGCACGACGTCGGGGTGGAGCGCGCGGGCCTGCTCGATCGCTTCGCGCCCGTTGGTGGCATCGCCGACCCATTCGAGGTCGTCCTCGGCTCGCACGATCCACTCGAAGGCGACCCTCATAAGCGCCTGATCGTCGGCGACCAGAACGCGGATCGTCACGTTGCGTCCGTATCCAGCGGCAGCGAGGCGACGACCTCGTACCCACCGCCGCGCAGCGGTCCGACCCGGAGCTGGCCCCTCAAGATCCCGACCCGCTCTCGCATGCCGAGATGACCGTATGTCGTCGATCCCGTCTGGGCGTTGCCCCTCGCCACGGAGCCCTGACCATCGTCGGCGATCGTCAGCTCCAGGCTCGACGCCCCATATCGGATCGTCACGGACGCACGGGCGGGCCCGGCGTGCTCCATCACGTTGGTGAGCGCCTCCTGGACGATGCGGTAGGCCGATAACTCGAGTGGGGCGGGCAGTGCACGGGGCTGTCCTTGAACGATGAGCTCGACCGGGAGTCCGGTCTCGCGCACCTGCCCCAGGAGCGCCTCGATATCGTCCAACCCCCGCTGGGGATCACGCGCGTCGTCCGTCCGAAGGAGCCCGAGGAGCCGACGCATCTCGACGAGCGCGTCACGGCCCGATCCCTCGATCGAGTTCAGGGCGCTTCGGCCCTCCTCGGGATCGACGTCGAACACACGCTGCGCAGCAGCCGACTGCGCGACGATCACGCTCACGTTGTTCGCCACCACGTCGTGGAGCTCCCTGGCGATCACACGACGTTCGTGGATCACCGCCCTCAGCGCCGCCTCCTCGCGGTCGCGCTCGAGCCGCGCCGCCCGATGTTGGAGGAGCACCACCTGGCCGCGTTTGACGCGAAGCCCGTCGCCGATGAACCAGACGGCGCCGACCACGACGCAGCCGGCCAAGACCGTGTCGATCGCCATCGGCTCCGTCGAGACGACGAGGATCGAGAGAACGGCACCACCGCTCGCGAGCGCCGCGGGTATCGAGAGCCGCCGAGTGCGGTACGTCGCCACCGTGCACAGCGCCAGCAGCACCCCGAGCGACGCGAACGAGGGGGGGTAGCCGAGCGTGAAGTACAGGAACATCGCCGAGGTGCAGACGGCGAGCACCGCGACCGGCGCCCGACGGCGCCACACGAGCGGCACCGTCTGGAGCAGCGCGAGCACGAAACCGAGGGTGTCCACGGTACGGTGCCTCGCCTCTTTGCCGTCCGCCGGGAGGTCGAGCTCCAGATCCTCGAGCAGGCCGACGAGCGACACCGCCGTCAGGAGCGTGGCGATGAGCGTGTCCTGGACGATCGGGTCCGCGAAGGTTCGCCGGCGAGATCGTTCGCGACCTCCGATGTACCCATCCACGAAATCCTCGCGCTCATGCACTCCCACGCCCGGGCGTGGACCGGCCTCGGCCGCGCTCGGGAGCTCGCGTTCCGCACTCTTCATATCGTCCATCGGTCCTCGTCGCGGCGGGTCGCCGACCCTCCCGTGTGGGAAGTGCCGGAAACGTAAACCCTCCGAGCGGTCGGACTCAAGGGGTGCGAGCCCGTGGATCGCCTCGCACGCATCACGACCGGTCGATCGGTTCCGTCGTCCCGTAGACGTCGGGGCTGAGCCGGTAGCCGCGCGCCTCCTGGGCGAGCACCGTGCGACGGAGCTCGTCCATCTCGGACGGGCTCAGGTGCTCGAGGGAGACGAGCTCGAGCACCTCGCGCTCGACCTCCTCGGCCCCGCGCCACCCGACGCGGATGCCCCCGACGCCCCGGGCGTAGAACTTGAGCTGGTGCGTGCCGGGCTCGTCGGGGTTGAACTCGTCGATCACGAGGACGCCCGAGTAGCACTCGAGCGGGACGCAGACCTCCTGTCCCAGCTGGTCGACCTTGCCCCGGTCGGTCCACTCGACGTCGGCGCCGCCCCATCCCATGGCGTAGCTGGGGGTGCCTGGGCGCGGGAGCGCCGGCATGTGGATCCCCGCCCGGGCCCCGTGCAGCCCGGCGATCCAGGTCGGGGTCTTGACGACCGTCTCGCCGTCGAGCTCCTCGGGGTATTCGCCCAGGTACCAGACGTTCCCGTCGTCGTCCTGGGCGAAGAACGAGAGCTCGACCTCCTCGAGTTCGCCGCCCGTGTAGTCGTTGTCGTAGGTGACGACCGTGCGGACCCCGTTCACGACCTTCGTGAGGTCGGTGACGGTGAACACCACCTTGCGGCTCACGCGCTCGCCCTCGTCGGTCGCATGGCCTTGCCAGGTGAAGCGCGTGCCCGGCACGAGCGGGAACCACGGGTTCGTCACCTCGGTGGGGTGGCTGAAGGTCGCCGGATCGAACTCGGCCTCGCTCGCGACCGGCGGCAGGCTCTGGGCCGCCGAAGGGCTCTGGGGCGCGCTCGCGCCCCGGCCCGCGCACGCCGCGAGGGCGAGCGTGCCCAACGTGACGACCGCGACGATCCGGGCCGTCGAGCGCATCGCTACCCTCCTCGCGGGCTCATGCGGGCACCGGGGCGGCCGGGAGCGGCTCGCCGGGCTCGGTCCCGCGCGACTTCCCGAACCGCAGGTAGAGCGACGGGAGGACGAACAGGTTCAGCAGCGTCGTCGTCACGAGCCCGCCCAGGATCACGATGCTCATCGGGTACTCGATCTCCTGGCCGGGCAGGTTGCCCGACAGGACGAGCGGAACGAGCGCCAGCCCAGTCGTCAGCGCCGTCATCAGGATCGGGGCGAGCCGTTCCCGGGAGCCACGCGCCACGAGCTCGGGGCCGAAGGTCATGCCCTCGTGCTCCTCGAGGTGGCCGTAGTGGCTCACCATCATGATCCCGTTGCGCGCCACGATCCCCAGCACCGTGAAGAACCCGACCAGCGAACCGATCGAGATGATCCCGCCGCCGATGTAGTACGCCGCCAGCACCCCGCCGACCAGGGCCATCGGCAGGGTCACGAAGGCGAGCGTCGCCAGGCGCACGCTGCCGAACGACGCGAGCAGGATCAGGAAGATCCCGATCACGGCGACGGCCGCGAACAGGAAGAGGCGGGACTGGGCCGCTTGGCGCTCCGCGTACTCGCCCAACACCTCGGCGTGGACCCCGAGCGGGAAGTCGACGGTCGTCAGATCCTGCTGCAGCTCCCGCACCACCGAGCCGAGGTCGCGCCCTTCCACGTTGGCGCCGACGGTGATCGTGCGCGAGAACGACTCACGCGAGATCGCGTTCGGTGTCGGGACGAGACGCACGTCGGCCACGTCTTGCAGCTGGATGTACTCCCCGTCGGGGGTATCGAGCTGCATCTCGGCGACGTCGTTCAGGCTGTTGCGCGACCCCGGCGTGCTGAACACGTGCACGTCGTACGCCTTGCCGTCCCTGAAGATGTCGCCGACCTCTTCGCTCGCCAGCATGGTCGCCGCCGCCCGGCGCACGTCGCCGGGCTTCAGCCCGTAACGCTCCGCCTTGACGAGGTCGACGTCGATGCGGATCTGCGGGACGTCGGCCTGGAGTTCGACGTGCTGTTCGACGACCCCGTCGATGTTCTTGAGGATCTCACCGACCTCGTCCGCCTTGGCGCGCAGGGTCACCAGGTCGTCGCCGAAGATGCGCACGACGATCGCGTCGCTGGACCCGGCGAGGACCTCGTCGATCCGCTCGTTCAGGTAGGTCTCACGGTTGCGGAAGAGGCCCGGGAAGCCCTCGATGACCTCGTCGACGGCGGCCAGGGTCTCCTCGAACGGCGCGTTCGGATCGATGCTGATCCAGTTCTCGCCGAAGTTCACGCCGTTGATCTCTTCCGAGAGGAACGCCTGCCCGATGTGGGAGCCGAAGCTCCGTACGCCGGGGATCGCCGTGAGCTCGCGGCTGGCAGCGGTGACGATCCGCCGCTCCTCCGCCACCGAGGTGCCGGGCGCGGAGATCCAGTGCATCAGGAAGTCACGCTCCTGGAACGTCGGGAGCAGGGCTTGGCCCAACAGCGGCAGCGTGATCGCCCCCGCCACCATCAGGGCGCCCACCGTGACGTACGCCGGCTTGGGGCTGCGGATGATCGGCGCCAGCAACCGGTCGTAGCCTCGCTGCAACCATCCGACGAGCGGCGACTCCCGGCGCTCGAGCGGTGCTTTGCGCAGCAGGAGCATCGCCATCGCCGGGGTCGAGATCAGCGCGACCAAGGTCGACACCCCGACTGCCAGGGCGTAGCCCGCGGCCAGCGGGCGGAAGAAGGAGCCGGTCAGGCCCTCCAGGAAGAAGATCGGGAGCAGCGCCAACGCCTCGATCATCGACGCGTACACCACCGCACCGCGCACCTCGAGCGACGCATCGAAGATGATCTTGGCGGTCGTCGGGACAGATCGGTCGTCGCTCACCTTCCGATGGATGCGCAGGCGCCGAACGATGTTCTCGCAGTCGACGATCGCATCGTCGACGACCGCCCCCAACGCGATCACGAACCCCGCCAGGATCATCGTGTTGATCGTGACGCCACGCAGGTGGAGCACGAGCCCCGCCGCGGTCAGCGAGAGGGGGATCGTCACCGCGCTGATCAACGCGCTACGCCAGTCGTACAGGAAGACGATCAGCACCAGCATCATGAGCAGCACGCCGACGAGGAGCGAGTGGGAGAGGTTCTGGATCGCGTCGTCGACGAAGTTGCCCGCCCGGAAGACCTGCGTGTCGAACTCGATCCCGGGAAGACCGGGTCGCATCTCGTCGATGGCCGCTTCGACCCCGCGCGTAACCTCGAGGGTGTTGCCCCACGGGAACTTCTCGACGACGAGCAGCAGGCCGGGGCCATTGTTGATGACGGCGTCCCCGCCGAGCGGCTGGTGGTCGATCAGCAACTTGGCCACGTCGCCGAGCACGATCACGTGTTCCCCGCGCTCCTTGACGACCACCTTGGCGAGGTCCTCGGGAGAGACGATCGGGAGGATGTGGCGGATGTAGAGCTCCTGGTTCGGGGTCTCCATCGCTCCCCCGGTCCCGATGACCGCCCCGTCGGAGTACCTGAGCAGTCCCGCGTCGAGTGAGTCCGCGGTGGCCGTCATGACCTCCTCGAGCGAAACGTGGTACCGGCGGAGCTGCTTCGGGATCACCTGGACGTGCTGCTGCTGCAGCTGTTCGCCCCAGATCGCCACGTTGGCGACGCCGGGGACGCGCAGCAGGCGCGCCCGGATCTTCCAGTAGGCGGTGGTCGACATGTCGATCAGCGAGACCGAATCGGAGGTCATGCCGATGTGCATCACCCTGCGTGTGGCCGACACCGGCGGCATCATCACCGGAGGAGCCGCCCACGTCGGAAGGGTCGGCGTCACGATCCGGACGCGCTCCGAGACCAGTTGGCGGGCCTCGAGCAGGTCGGTCCCGGGCTTGAAGAGCAGCTGGATCGACGAGAGGTCCGCCACCGACCTCGAGCGGATCGTCTCGAGACCCGGCACCCCGTTCAGCGCCTCCTCGAGCGGAACGGTGACCAGGGATTCCACGTCGGTCGAGGAGAGCCCGAGGCTGATCGTCTGGATCTCCACCTGCGGAGGCGCGAATTCCGGGAAGACGTCCAGCGGCGTATCGCGCAGCTGGGTGAAGCCGTAGAGCATCATGCCGGCCGCCATCGCGACGACGATGAATCGGAGCTTGATGCTCGAGGCAACGATCCAGCGCATCATGGCCGAGGCGATCCTTCCGTGGTCACTCTTCCACGTCGGTTTCGGTCCCGTACAACTCCGACGCGCCCTGGGTCACGACCTCCATGCCCAGAGGCGGACCGTCCGACAGGAACGCGCGATCCCCGCGGATGCGGTCCACGACGATCGGCACGCGCACGAAGGTCAGCGGCTCGGGGTTCGTGTACGTCCAGGTCTCGCCGCTCGCCGTGTAGAACACGGCGGCGTACGGGATCGCCGTGCCGGCCCCGGCGTCGACCACGGGAGCGGCCTGGATGTCCACCCGCTCGACCGCCTGCTCGGTCAGGGTGATGCGCGACACGTCCGAACCAGCGATCGCTTCGAGCGTGGCCGGCTCGTTCAGCGCCTCCTCCTCCGCCGCGACGTGCGCGCACGCCGACAGCAGCAGACCGCAAAGGATCACACTCCCCGCCGTCCATCGACGAACATGCGGCATCTCGATCTCCTCCTATGAACTCGTGAGCTCGGTCGACTCGGCGTCGGTGAGGTCGATCGTCTGCTCGGCGAACACCATCGACAGGTCGGGTTCCGAGCGAGCCCCGAAACGTCGGTACAGGGGCGGGACGACGAACAGCGTGAGCAGCATGGTCGAGACCAGCCCGCCGAGAACCACGACGGCCATCGGCTGCACGATCTCGAGACCGGCGATCCGGCCGGCGAAGGCCAGCGGAGCGAAGACGAGCGCCGTGGTAATGGCCGTGGTCAGGACCGGCGCGAATCGCTCCCCCGCGCCACGCAGCACGAGCTCGTCGCCGAAGGCCTGGCCCTCGTGCCGCTCGAGGTGCTGCGCGTGCCGGATCTGCATCACGGCCTGACGGGCAGCGAGCCCGTAGATCACGAGGAACCCGGCGACGGATCCGATCGAGACGGTCCGGCCATCGATCAGCGCGGCCACAGCGCCCCCGGAGAGGCTGAGGGGCAGCATCATGAAGACGAGCGCCGCCAGGCGCCAGTTGCCGATCGACGCCTGCATGAGCAGAAGGACGGCGAGCGCCGCGGCGATCGCGAAGCCCAGCGCCTGCCTATCGGCGGCCGTGCCGGCCGCGTAGTCTCCGACGACGGCGGCGTGGTACTCCATCGGGAACTCGATCTGGCCCAATCCCGCCTTCACGTCGTCGGTGATGGCCCCGAGGTTGCGGCCGGTCGTCGAGGCCGTGACGTCGATGCTCCGGGAGACGTCCACGTGCCGGATGATCGTTGGGGTGGATCCGATCCGCACGTCCGCGACGTCGCCCAACCGGACCTGCTCACCCGATGGGGTCTCGATCGCCAAGTCCTCGACGCTGGACAGATCGTGTCGGACCTCCGGTGTTCCCCACACGACCACGTCGAACACCTTCTGATCGTCGAAGAGGCTGCCGACCTGGATGCCCGACAGCAGGGCGGCGGCCTGGCGCCGCACGTCTCCCGGCACGATCTCGTACTGCTCGGCGGCGTCGAGATCGACCCCGATCTCGAGCGTCGGCTCCTCGGACTGGGCGGCGATCCGCGGATCCTCGATCCCGTCGATCCCCGAGAGGACCTGTTGCACCTCTTCGGCCTTGGCGCGGAGGATCCCCAGATCCTGTCCGAAGATCCGCACCGTGATCGGATCGTTCGATCCGCCGAGGACCTGGTCGATCCGCGCGGAGGGGTAGGTCACCACGTTGCGGTTGAGCCCGGGGTAGCCGCGGACGACCTCGTCGATCGACGCTCTGGTGGCGTCGTAGTCGACCTGGGGATCGAGCGTGACCCACAGCTCGCTCGCTTCGGTCCCGACGACCTGATCCGACAGCAACGCACGCCCCGCGTGCCCGTCCACGTTGAGGACCCCGGGGACGGTGCGGATCTCGCCACTCATGCGCGCCGTGATCCGGTCCATCTCGGTGAGCGAGGTTCCCGGCGGGCCGCTGAGCCGGACCAACAGGTCCGTGTCCTTGAACTCGGGGGTGAAGGACCGCCCGAGGAACGGGACCGCGAGGAGACCGACGAGGAGGATGACGCCCACGAGGACGAACGCCGGGCGCGCGGACCCGAGCACCCGCGCGACACCGCGCTCGTACCTGGGCCGCAGCCACCGAACGATCGGCGACTCCCGGGCCTCGGTCGGCGCCTTGGCGAGCAGCGTCAAGCCGAGCGCCGGCGTCACCACGAGGGCGACCAGCATCGACGCCACTGCGGCCACCGCGTAGGAGACCGCGATCGAGGGGAAGAACGCGCCGAACGCACCCCGAGTGAAGAAGACCGGCACGAGCACCACGAGGGAGATGAGGAGGGCGTACAGGCCGGCGCTCCGGGTCTCCATGAACGCGTCGCGCACCATCAGCGCGAGGAGACCGGAGCCGCCGTTGCCGTCGGCGCGACGCGCTCGCATGCGTCGCGCGACGTTCTCCGCGTCGCCCACCGCGTCGTCGATCACGACGACGAGCGCGAGGACCAGCCCGGCTACGATCATCGAGTTGAACGTCGTATGGGTCCAGGTGAGCACGAGGACCGCGGTCAGCATCGACGTGGCCATCGCGACGACGGCGATCAGCGCGGTCCTCCAGGCGAAGAGGAAGGCGCCGAGGGCGAGCAACAGGAGCACCGCACCGATGATCAACGCGGTCGTGAGGTTGCCGCTCGACGACTCGATGTAGGTCCCCGGCCGGTAGAGCGAGGTGTCGATCGTGATCCCCGAGAGCCCGGGCCGCAGGTCGTCGAGCGCCGCCTCGACATCGCGCGTCACGTCCAGCGGGTTCGCCCCGGGGAGCTTCTCGATCACGAGCAGCAGACCGGGCCCGTTCGCGAACACGGCGTCGCCGATCAGCGGTTGATGGTTGACGACGATGTCGGCCACGTCCCCCAGGCGCAGCGGCGCACCGCCGGTGTCCTGGACGATCACCTTCGCGAGGTCGGCCGGCGAGGCGAACGGCACACCGTGCTGGATCCCGAACCGCTGGTTCGGCGTCTCGATGATCCCGCCGGTGCCCGGCGTGGAGGCCTCGACGAAGGTCAGGTTCGAGACGAACTGCGCGTTCGCGCTCGTCTCGATGATCTGCTGCAAGGACACGCCGTGCGCGCGGAGCCGCACGGGGTCGACCAGCACTTGCAGTTGCCGATCCCGTTGGCCCCAGACGGACACGTTGGCCACCCCCGGAACCCCCATCAATCGGGGCCTGATGTTCCAGCGGGCGAGCAGGGACATGTCGATCAGGGAGAGCTCGTCCGAGGTGAGCCCGACCATCATCACACGGCTCGTCGACGAGACAGGCTGCAACATCTGCGGGGGTTTCGAGACCTGCGGCAGCGCGTGGGCCTGCGTGAGGCGCTCCTCCACCACCTGACGGGCGTCGAGGATGTCCGTGCCGGGCTCGAAGACCATCCGGATCGACGAGAGCCCGGGGAGCGATGCCGACTCGATCGTGTGGAGGAACGCCACGCCGTTCAGGAGGTCCTGCTCGAGCGGCACGGTGATGAGCTCCTCGACCTCGTTGGCCGAGAGACCGAGCGCCTCCGTCTGCACCTCAACCGTGGGCGGCGTGAACTCGGGCAGAACGTCTTTCGGAACGCTCCGGAGTTGCACGGCGCCCATCACGATCAACAGGGCGGCGACGAACAGCATGAAGCCTCGGGCCTTCAGGCTCGATCCGATGATCCACCGCATCATGACGAGGAACCCCTCTCGATCGTCCACGCCGACAGTAGGAACGCGAGAGGGAGACGGTCATCGTCGCGCGGGACGAACCCTCGTCGTCCCGCGGGACGAGAACGGCTGCGGCGCCTACCGAGCCGGGGGGCGGACGAGTCCGGTGCTGTACGCGAGCACGACGGCTTGGACCCGGTCGCGCAGACCGAGCTTCTCGAAGATGTGCCGCACATGGGTCCGCACGGTCGTATCCGCCACGAAGAGCTCCGCGGCGATCTCGCCGTTCGACCGCCCGAGCCCTATCAGGGTGAGCACGGTACGTTCCGTGGGCGTCAGCGACTCGAGTTCCCGCGCCTGCTCCGGGCTCGGCAGGCTGTCCCCGAGATAGGTCTCGAGCAGGCGACGCGTGACCGAGGGGGCCAGCAGGGTGTCGCCGTCGGCCACCACCCGGATCGCGTGCGCGAGCTCATCGGCTCGGACGTCCTTCAGGAGGAACCCGCTCGCCCCCGCCCGCAGCGCCTCGAGCACGTACTCGTCGATGTCGAACGTCGTGAGGATCAGGATCTTCATGGCCGCGTTCTCGGCCGTCAGGATCCTGGTCGCCTCGACGCCATCGAGCTCGGGCATCCGGATGTCCATCAAGACGACGTCGGGGTGGAGCGCGCGGGCCAGTTCGATCGCGGCACGTCCGTCGGCGGCCTCGCCGACGAACTCGATGTCGTCTTCGGCCCGCAGCGTCATCTCGAACGCGGCGCGCATCAGGGGCTGGTCGTCGGCGACGAGGACGCGGATCGTCATACAGGATCGGGGTCCAGGGGAAGGAAGGCGACGACCTCGTACCCGCCGCCGCGCCTCGGCCCGACCCGCAGCCGACCCCGGAAGAGCCCGACCCGCTCGCGCATGCCGAGGTGCCCGTACCTCGCCCTGCGGGGGTCGACGACGTCCGCCTCGGATCCGCGCCCGTCGTCCGCGATCGTGAGGTCGAGGCCGGACGCTCCGTAGCGGATCACGACCGTCGCTCGCGTCGCTCCCGCGTGCTTCATCACGTTCGTGAGGCCCTCCTGGACGATGCGGAACGCCGAAAGGTCGAGGCCGGGCGGCAGGGGTCGCGGCTCGCCCTCCACCCTGAGGTCGACGGGCAGGCCCGCCTCGCGCACCTGCGACAGGAGCGACTCGATGTCACGCAACCCCTCCTGCGGATCGCGCGCGTCGGGCCGGTCGTCGTCCGTACGAAGGAGCCCCAGGAGCCGTCGCATCTCCACCAGCGCCTCCCGACCGGAGCCCTCGATCGAATGGAGCACCTCGCGGCTCTCCTCGGGCTCGGTGTCGAAGACCCTCTGGGCGGCAACGGACTGTGCCACCATGACGCTGACCTTGTGTGCCACCATGTCGTGGAGTTCTCGGGCGATGACCCTTCGTTCCTCGGCCACCGCCTTGTGCGCCGCCTCTTCCCGTTCCCGTTCGAATCGCGTCGCCCGATCCTCGAGGCTGATCACCTGGCCACGCTTGACCCGGAGGCCGTCGCCGATGAACCACACGGCGCCGACGACGAGGCATTCCGCGAAGATCGTGTCGATCTCGACCGGCTCTCTCGACATGTAGAGGATCAGCACCACGACGAAGACGCTCGCGAGCGCCGCAGGGATCGAGATCCGACGCTCGCGATGCGCCGCCACCGTGTACAGGGCGAGCAGGAACCCGAACGAGGCGAACGACGGGAAGTACCCGAGGGTGAAGAAGAGGAACGTCGCCGACGTGACGACGGCCAACACCGCGATCGGCGCCACGCGGCGCCACACGAGCGGCACGGTCTGGAGCAGCGCGAGCGCGAGACCGAGCCCATCGAGGCCGGGGGTGGCCGATTCCGCTCCGCCTTCGGGGAGGTCGACATGCAGCTGCTTCAGCAGGCCCACCAGCGAGGCCGCCGTCAGGAACGCCGCGATGAGGGCGTCCTGCACCAGCGGATCCGAAAGCGCCCAACGGCGTGTGAGCCGTGGGGTCCCCGACCCGCCCGGCACATCCGCGGAGGGTCCTACCGCGGATGAACCGTTGTTCGGTGGGGCGCCCGCCCCGGACACCCTCAAGGACTCGCGTTCCGCACTCTTCATGAAAGGTCCACCGGCCCTCGTCGCGGCGACCACTGGGTCGCCGATCCGCCCGTGCAGGGGGATGACGGAAACGTAAACCTTC
This sequence comes from uncultured Actinomycetes bacterium, assembly GCA_963821925.1. Taxonomy (GTDB): domain Bacteria; phylum Actinomycetota; class UBA4738; order UBA4738; family HRBIN12; genus JAOUEA01. The sequence goes on from CAWGFO010000001.1 coordinate 100,818, forward strand.
CGGACCGTGGAACTCAAGGGGCGCAAGGTCCGTGATCTTCCAGGGCGGCACCCGGATCCCAACGGCGATCCGGTGCCGAGGCTCAGCCCTTGCGGACCGTCCAGATGTGGTCGCCGGGGAAATCGCGAGCCCACTCCACGGTCGTGTAGGTCGAGTACGTGCTCGTCGCGCCGGGCGCGGGGCGCAGCTCGATCAGGTCCTCGACGATCAGACCCGCGTCGCGGAACACCCGGATCCAGTCGCCGTAGCCGAGGTACCACTCGACGGTGGTCATCCCGTCGTCGAGGATCTCGGATCGCCCGAGCTCGAAATACGGCCGGTGCAGGACGCGGTCCGGCGGGTGGTCGTCGTCGGGCCAGCACAGGGCGACCCACGGGGTCGCGATGTTGAAGATCAATCGTCCGCCGGGCCGGAGCACCCGAGCACACTCGGGGATCGTCACGTGCGGGTCGGTGAACGAAGTCGCCCCGTGGTCGCACACCACCAGGTCGAAGCTCCCATCGGGGAAGGGCAACTCCTCGGCGCTCGCCCGCACGAGCGGGAACCGCTCGCCGGTCTCGGTGACGTTCACCCGAGCGGCGGCGAGCTGGTTCGCGGAGAAGTCGAGGCCGATCATGTCGGCGCCGAGCTTCACGAGGTTGATGCCGAACTGACCGGCGCCGCAGCCCAGCTCCAGCGTGCGGAGGTCCGACACGTCCCCGAGCGCCTGGATCTCGACCTCGGGGATCGCCCAGGTGCCCCATACGACGCCGTCCCACCGGTTCAGCTGTGATGCGTTGCGCGCCTGGTAGTCGGCGCTGTCGGCCTCCCAGCTCTCGAGGTTCGTTCGGACGTCGTCGCGGCTCATGCGGTCGAGCCTACGCGAGCCGACTCAGGTCCGCGCGACGTAGTCGACGTCCGTGAACGGCCAGTCGGAGGCCAGCCATCCCGTGACGGCGTGCCACAGCACCGGGTCCAACTCGGCGCGGGACGCGCGGACCCACGACGCCACGCGTGCATCGTGATCTTCGTCCCTGGAGGGGTAGATGTAGACACAGCCGATCACCTCGTCGGTGTCGGGGTCGAGCACGGAGTAGGTGAACCCCTGCCGCGCGCCGAAGTCCGCCGCGTGGCGTTCCAGGTCACCGAGGTTCTCCTCGAGCGTCATCGGGCGTGGCCACGGCTCGTCGCCGTCGTCGTCCATGTCGCTGTCGCGGAATCCCGGCGTGGCGTGGATGTGATCCATGCTCGAGGACCAGGCGTCGTGGTCACGCTCGTTGTGCTCGGGACCGAGCGGCTGCAGGCGCATCCCGGGAAGCGTCAATCCGGACGGCGCCTCGAAGTCGTCGGGTACGAAGGGCTCCGTCATGCCTCGAGTGTGGCAGGTCCGTGCCCGGGGGCGCGCTACCAGTCGAGGCCGTCGGCGTGCTGGAGCACCAGATGGCGATGGGACCCGTCGGCCCGCATGATCCACAAGGACAGGTGCCCGTGCCGGCCCGTGAGGAACGCCACCCGCGCGGCGGCGGGATCGAACCGTGGCTCGTATAGCCCGAACGCATCTCCACGCGGCATCGCGATCACGTGCGCATGGCTCCCGTCCGCCGCACTCCTCCAGATCTCCCCGCAGGCGTGGCAGGTCCGGATCCACCCGCGATACACGATGAGCGTCCCGACCTCCGAGAGGTCGACCATGTTCGCGGTCGTATCGGCCACCACGGTCAGGTGCGTCCCGTCCGCATCGAACCGCAGGATCCCGGTCCGGGCCGCCGGCCCGCAGACGCGGATGCCGTTCACCCACTCCGTGCTCGCGAGCAGCCAGGTCCCGCCCGGCCCCCAGGCCAGTCCCGTGACCATCGCCTGCGCACCAAGGAGCTTCGTCGGCGGCTCGCGGCCGAAGGCCGGCGCCGTCCAGACCTGCCCGCACAACCGGTGCTCGCCGGTCAGTGTCGTGGTCGAGAAGGCGACCCGGCCGCCGTCGGGAGACCACGCCACCGCCCCGATCCGTTCGAACCGAGGCGGCACGTGCGCGACGCGGTGACGGATCCCGGTGAGGGTGTCCAGCCAGATCAGCGTGCGGTTCCCGCCCACGAACGCGACCCTACGGTGGTCGGGCGACCAGGTCGGCGTGTCCTCATGGCGCGCCGACGAGGTCAACCGGGTGAGCCCGGCATGAGGCCGGTAGGTGAAGAGGTCACCGCCTCGCTCGACCGCGATCGGCGTCCCCGCGAGCGCGGCCGGCGCGCCGGCGCCGACGAGCGCGATCACCACGATCGTCACGAGCACGGATCTGACTCTGGCCACCGAGGCCTCCCACCGCCATGATGCGCCTCCGCGTGACGTCCCGCCTCGGAGGCGCGCGTGGCCGGCTCCCCAGCTCCGCATCAGAAGGCAGGGTCGTTACCGGGACGTGGGATCGGCCGAGCGCCTCAGTCCGTTCCCACGGGGCCGAACCTGACCATCGTGGCGACCGCCAGCAGCATCGAGGACACCCGGCCGTCCGCCCGCCGGCTGAACGTCACCCGCTCGCCCGACTCCCGCACGCCGGGCGCGACCACGAACACGTCGGGGTCCTCGGTCGGCGACAGGGTCGGCCGCCACGATTCCTGGTCGGTATCGACGATCTGGAGCGCCCCGTCGCGCCACTCCACGCGCGCGATCGTCGCTTGCTCCTCGTCCACGTACAGGCCCAGCAGGTCGCGGTAGGCGGGCGGCATCGACGCCGGCGGCTCGATCGCGGGCGGCACCTCCCGGACGGCGTCGCGGGCGATCGTGGCGAGATCCATCGCGAGTTGGGCCGCGTCGCCGATCCCGTTGAGGAGCGCGATCGCGCCAACCTGCTCCTTCGGGTCGAAGCAGATGGTCGTGATGAAGCCGTTGAGGCCACCAGCGTGCTGGACCCAGATCACCTCGCCCTTGCGGGCCGCGTACCACGAGATGCCGAAGGCCTCGGTCCACGCGTCGTCGCCCAGGTAGCGGGCCTTGTGCATCTCCTTCAGCGTCTTCCCTGCCAGGATCTGCGCGCCCTCCCGCGCTCCCCCGTCCTCCCGGAACTGGAACGACAGCCACCGGGCGAGGTCGTCGACGCTCGACCAGAGACCCCCTTCCGCCCACACCGTGGGGGGGATCGAGGCCGGCGCCAGCTCGTCGGACAGGAACCGGGCGGCGTAGCCGGTCGCGCGTCGATCGAGCAGCGCCTCCGGCAGCGGCTCGAACGCCGATCCGTCCATCCCGAGCGGCTCGAGGATCCGCGTCCGCACGTACTCCGGGTACGGGAGGCCGCTACCACGCGCCACGATCTCACCGAGCAGTTGGTAGGCCAGGTTCGAGTACTTCTGCTGGGTGTTGGGCGGGATCGTCGTGGCGACCGCTCCCGCGCGCGCCAGGTTCCGCTCCGCGGACCCCTCGTACTCGGGGACCAGCCAGTCGGTGCCGGGCGGATCGGTCTGCAGGCCACTCTCGTGCGAGAGCATCCGGCGGATCGTCACGGTTTCGATCGCCCCGAACGGGCTCGCCACGGTTGCCAGCTCGGGCAGATGCACGACGGCCGGGTCGTCCAGATGGAGCAGCCCCTCGTCGCGCAGCTGGAGGATCGCGGTGCCGGTGAACGTCTTCGTGATCGACGCGATGCGATAGAGGGTGGAAGTGTCGGGGACGCGACGTGCGGCGATGTCCGCGAATCCCACGCCGGCGGACCAGGCGAGGACGTTCCCGTGCACGATCCCGGCGGCCGCCCCGGGTAGGCGGTGCTCCTTCACGAACAAGGCGGTCTTCGCCTCGAGCTTCGACGCCACATCGTCGATCGGCTGCATCTCGCTCCCCCGTGATCCTGACTGGCGACGACCCTACCCCGCGGGCGCCGTCCCGCTCGATCGCCCCGCCATGCGATGGCCCACGGCCGCAGCGCCGTCGACCAGCAGTCGCGCCAGCCGCGACACGTCACGTGCCGGGATCCGGAACGAGGGCCCCGACAGGCTCACGGCCGCGACGGCTCGCCCATCGACCAGCACCGGTGCGGCCAGGGTGACGAGTCCCTCCTCGAGCTCGCCGGTGCTCACCGCGTAACCACGTCGGCGGACCTCGTCGAGGATCGTGCGGAGCTTCGCCGGATCGGTGACGGTCTTCGGGGTGATCGCCTCGAGCCTGCCGCGCAGGACCTTGTCCCGCACGCGCGGCTCGCCGAACGCGAGCATCGCCTTGCCGCTGGAGCTCGCGTGCGCCGGGCTCCGGCGTCCGACCCAACTCGCCATCACCACGGTCTGGGCCGGCGTGACCTGGTCGACGTAGACGACGTGCGTGCCGTCCAGGATCGACAGGTTCGCGGTCTCCGACGAGACCACGGAGAGCTGCTCCAGCTCGGGCCGCGCCTGGCTCACCACCGGAAGCCGCGCCACCGCGCTCGCGGCGAGCCCCACGATGCGCGCGCCGAGTTGGTAGCGGGACGTGCCCTCGTCCCGCTCGACGATCCGGCTCGCGGCGAGCGTCGCGAGCAGGCGCGAGGCCGTCGACCGATGCATACCCAGCTCGCGTGCGACGTCGGAGACGCCGAGCCCGTCCGGCGCGGAGCCGAGGAGATCGAGCACCAGTACCACCCGTTCGGCCGAGTCCGTCGCGCGCATCGCCGCGAGCCTAGCCTGCTGTTGCCGTGAGGGCACGCGCGTCCTTGCGCGCCCGCGCGACCGCTCGGTAGCGTCCGCCGCGGACGGCCACCGTACGGGCGGCCCGTGGAGAGAGGCAGCGCGCATGACGGACGGGTTCCCGTTCGACGTCGACGGGGTCTGGCTGAAGACCGCCCTGCACACCCACACCCGCCGGTCCGACGGCGAACTCGAGCCCGACGCCCACGTGCGCCACCACGAGTGGATGGGCTTCGACGTGTGCGCCATCACCGATCACTGGACGCTCACGCACGTCCCTTCGACCGAGCACATCACCGTGATCACCGGTGCCGAGCTCGCCGCCGACCCCGGCGTCGGCATGGACAACGACGTCGAGATCCTCGCGATCGGGATCTCCGACATCCCCGAGGATCCCGGCGGCGACCGCGGACACTGGGGCCCGGTCGAGGCCTACCACTACAAGACGTTCCCGGATCTTTCCGCCGCCGCCGCGAACATCGCCGCCCAGGGCGGGGTGTCGTTCATCGCGCACCCCTACTGGAGCGGCATGCCGCACGAGGTGATCCTCCAGACCGAGGGGGCGGTGGGCCTGGAAGTGTGGAACGCGAGCTCGGAGCGCGAGAACGGCCGCGGCGATTCGAGTTACGTGTGGGATCTCGCGCTCGAGCGCGGGAAGCGACTCTGGGGCTTCGGCACCGACGATTGTCACTACCCCGGTTTCGATATCGGCGACGGCTGGACGATGGTGCGTGCGGCCGACCGCTCCGAGGCCGCCGTGCTCGAGGCGCTCCGGCGCGGGCACACGTTCGCGTCGAACGGCCCGCAGATCCTCGGGGTCGAGCGTGACGGCGGCGCCCTGGAGGTCGTCTGCACGCCGGCCCGCATGATCAATCTGATGTCGCATCGCGAGCACGGCTGGTCGGTGCGCGCCGACCATCGCGGGATGCAGTTCGAGTCGCGGATCCTCGAGCGGGACGACGAAGGCCTGATCACGCGGGCCCGGTTCACCCCGCCGGCGGACCTCCGCTACCGACGGCTCGTGGTCGAGGACGAGACGGGGCGCAAGGCGTGGTCGAACGCGATCTGAGCGCCGACCTGGCCTTCGCGCTCGAGCTCGCCGACGCGGCGGCCTCCGTCACCTTGAAGTGGTTCGGCCACCGGCTCCCCGTGGAGCTCAAGGGGGACGCCACCCCGGTGACCGAGGTCGACCGGGCCGCCGAGCACGCGATCCGCGCGGCGATCGCCGCGCGGTTCCCCAGCGACGGCGTGCTCGGCGAGGAGGAGGGCCTCGACGCCGGCGCGAACGCCCGGTGCTGGGTGATCGATCCGGTCGATGGGACCAAGCTCTACGCCGAGGGGATCCCGCTGTGGACCACGCTGATCGGGCTCAGGATCGACGGTGAGGCCGTGCTCGGCGTGGCCGACGCACCGGCGCTCGGCGACCGGTACCACGCGACGCGAGGCGGGGGGGCGTGGCGCGGCGATCGGCGCCTCGAGGTCTCAGACGTCGCGAGCCTCGGCGAGGCATTCGTCGCGCACTCGGGCGTGGAGGAATGGATCGGGGGTGGCCGCAACGACGCCCTCCTGCGCGTGGCGGCGCGCGCCCGCGGGACGCGTGGCCTGAGCGACGCGTGGGCGCACCTGCTGATCGCGCAGGGGTCGGTCGACGCGCTGCTCGAGCACGAGCCGTGCTTCGCGTGGGATTGGACGGCGACCGGCGTGATCGTCGAGGAGGCCGGCGGCCGGATGACGACGCTGGCCGGCGACCCGCCGTCCCCGGGCACCGACCTGCTCGTGACGAACGGGGCTCTGCACGACGCCGTCCTCGGCGTGCTCGCGGAGGCACCGGTCAGTTGGGAGACCGCATGATGAACGTTCGACCAGGTCGAAGGCTCGATCCCGGCCGTATCGCGTACTGGGTCCTAGGAACGCGCGGCCGCCGAGGGTACGGGGGGACGGCATGAGGACAGGGGCACGTCGGCACCCGAGGGTCCGCACGTTCGGCGTCGCGGCCTCCGCGACCCTGATGATGCTCGCCGCGGCCGGAGCCGTCGCCCAGGCGCAGGACGCGAGCGACGCCTCTTCTCCCGATGAACCCGTGGTCCTGACGGTCGGCACGACCGTCGACCTGATCACCGACAACCCCTGGGCGGTGAGCGCCGGTAGCGACTGGTCGGTCGTGACGGCGCAGTACGACATGCTGCTGAAGTTCGACAGCGAGTCGGCGTCCCCGGCGCCGAGCCTGGCGACCGGCTGCGAGCCGAACGGCGACTCGACGGTGTGGACCTGCACGCTCCGCGACGACCTGATGTGGAGCGACGGCTCCCCGCTCACGTCCCGGGACGTCGCGTTCACGTATCGCTTCGTGATCGACAACAAGATCCCGCAGTACCGGAGCTACTTCAAGTTCGATCCGACCTTCGAGACCCCGGACGATCACACCCTGATCTGGAAGAGCGAAGCACCGACCTTCGCGCCCGAGATGCCGCCCTGGGTGTACATCGTCCCTGAGAAGGTGTGGGAGGGCGTCGACGGCAAGGGTCTGCAGGAGATCAAGGCACAGCCCAACACCCCGTCGATCGCGAGCGGCCCGTTCGTCTTGACCGAGTGGGATCAGGGCCAGGGCTGGACGATGGAGAGGAACCCTTACTTCTGGGGCGAGGAGCCGACGGTCGACCGGATCGACTTCCGCGTCTACTCGAACCAGGAGGCCATGACGCAGGCGCTCCGCAACGGCGAGATCGACTTCGCCGACGGGATCCGCCCCTCGCTCGTGAACTCGGTGGAGGGGATCGACGGCGTCACGGTGCAGAAGGTCATCTCGGACTGGTGGTTGAACCTGGCCTTCAACTTCGGCGGGCAGGGCCCCGACGCGAACCCGCTTCCCGCTCTGCAGGACCTGGACGTCCGCACGGCGATCGAGATGGCGATCGACAAGCAGGCGATCGCCGACACGGTCTATCAAGGGACCGCCACGCCCGGAGACACGATCATCCGGCCGGCGTCGGCCTTCTGGCACCTGGACATCCCAGCCGAAGAGGAGTTCCCGTTCGATCCTCAGGCCGCCGCCGACCTGCTCGAGCAGGCGGGCTACACCGACGCCGACGGCGACGGGGTCCGAGAGGACCCGTCCACCGGCGAACCGCTCCGGATGACGGTGCCCGCCTCGCAGGACACCACCGGGGCGGTCGAGGCCGGGCAGCTGATCGTCGGGTACCTGAAGGCGATCGGCATCGAGGTCGACCTGAAGCCCGTCACCGATGCGAAGATGAACGACTACTGGGGCGCCGGGAACTTCGACGCGTACATCTGGTATTGGAGCGGCGACCCCGACCCGAACTACCAGCTGTTCGTGTTCACCTCGGACCAGTGTGGCTCGTGGAGCGACGGCTGCTGGAAGGACCCCACCTTCGACGCGCTCTACGAGGAGCAAGGCAGGGAGTTCGACCGCGACACGCGCAGGCAGATCGTGTTCGAGGCGCAGCGCCGCGCGTACGAGCAGGTGCCCGGCGTGGTGCTCGCCTATCCCGGGTGGGTCCAGGCCTATCGGAGCGATCGCTTCGAAGGTTGGGTGCCCGCTCCGGGTCCCAACGGGTACCTGATGCCTGGCTACAACTACGACTCGCTGATCGCCGTCCACCCGGTGGCCTCCTCGTCGGGCACGGCGTCCACCTCGTCGGGCGTGCCGGGATGGCTGTGGCTCGTCGTGATCGGCGGTATCGGGGCGATCTCGATCTGGTTCGTGCGCCGGGGTCGTCGCCGCGACCTCGACGAGGCCTGAGCGAAGAGAGGTCGAGGGACCCCACGGGTGGGCGCGCGCCGGTACCTGCTGAGCAAGCTGCTGCAGGCGCTCGCGACGCTGCTGTTCGTGCTGACCTTCAACTTCTTCCTGTTCCGGGTGCTGCCCGGTGACCCGATCGGACTGCTCGCGCGGAGCCAGCGGCTGACCGAGGCCGACATCGCGGAGCAGCGGGCGACGCTCGGGCTCGACGAGCCGCTGCCGCGCCAGTACGTCACGTACGTCCGCCAGACCGTGAGCGGGAACCTCGGTGTATCGCTGCGCACCGCCCGACCCGTCTGGGACATCATCGGCTCACGGCTGGGACCGACGCTGCTGCTGGTCGGGCTCGGGACGCTCTTCGCGAGCGTGCTCGGGATCATGATCGGGATCAAGGGCGGTTGGGAACGAGGCAGCCGGTTCGACACCTCGACCCTGTACGGGTCGCTCGTCCTGTACTCGATGCCCGAGGGCTGGCTGGGGATGCTCCTGTTGATCACGCTCTCGGGGATCCTCGGCTGGTTCCCTGCGGGTGGGTTCGAGTCCGGCGACGCCACGGGGGTGGCGCGCATCGTGGACATCGCGAATCACTTGTTCCTGCCGGTGCTGACGCTCACGCTGGGCTACATCGGCGAGTACGCGATCATCATGCGCTCGTCGATGGTCGACACCGTGAATGAGGACTTCGTCACGATCGCGCGCGCCAAGGGGGTCCCCGAGCGGATCGTGCGCAAGCACCACGTGGTCCCGAACGCGTTCCTGCCGACCTTCACCCTGATCTTCCTCAGCCTGGGGTTCGTACTGGGCGGCGCCGTCGTGGTCGAGGCGGTGTTCTCGTGGCCCGGGATCGGGCTGCTCACGTACAACGCGATCCAGACGCTCGACTACCCCGTGATCCAGGGCGTATTCCTGCTGTCGAGCGCGGCAGTCATCCTCTGCAACCTGGTGGCCGACGTCCTGTACGGCTACATGGACCCACGCGTGCGGGAGGCTTGAGATGGCGTCGGCCGAGCCCACCGTCGAGCACCGGTCCGCACGCTCCCTGGTCTGGGGCCGGCGCCGCGCCGCGATACGTGCGCACTGGCGGACGTTCCTGCGCAGCCGCCAGGGCCGGATCGGCCTGTTCGTGCTGTGCTTCTTCGTCGTGGTCGCGATCGTCGGTCCCTTCCTTGTGCCGGCGTCATCGATCGACCCGGCCACCGCCCCGGGGGTACCGCTCCAGCCGCCCTCGCTCGCCTACCCGCTGGGCACCGACAACTTCGGGCGTTCGGTGCTCTCGCTGATGATCGTCGGCACGCGGATCTCGCTCGTGGTGGGCTTCACGGCCGCGTTCGGCGCGATCCTGATCGGCGCGTCCGTCGGCGTCACCGCCGGGTACTTCGGCGGCACGAAGGTCGACACCGCGCTGAACGCCTTCACGAACTGGTTCCTCGTGATCCCGTGGATCGCGCTCGCGATCGCGCTCGCGTCGATCCTGGGCCCGACCCTGTTCAACGTGATCCTCGTGATCGCGGTCACGTCGTGGGCGAGCACGGCGCGGCTCGTGCGCTCGCAGGCGCTCAGCGTGAAGGAACGGCCCTTCATCGAGCGGTCGCGCGCCCTGGGCGCAGGGCACTGGCACCTCGTGACGCGCCATATCCTGCCCAACGTGTTCCCGGTGTTGTTCGCGAACGCCGTGCTGATGGTGGCCCTCGCGATCCTGTCGGAGACGACGCTCGCGATCCTCGGCCTGGGCGATCCGAACGCGATGTCGTGGGGCCGCATCATCGAGGAAGCGTTCACCGCCGGAGCCCTGTCGGCCGGCTGGTGGTGGTGGCTGATCCCGCCGGGGCTGGCGATCTTGGCCGTCACGCTCTCGTTCACGATGGTCGGCTACGCGCTCGACGAGGTGCTCAGCCCTCGCCTGCGCGAACGCTGAGAGTGGTTGCGCCCGCCTCGCATCGACCGGTTCGGTCGCCCGGTGCTACGGTCGAGAGAGCGCTGCCCGCGGGAAGGAGCCGAGTCCCGATGACCGAAGGCGTATTCACGATCTCGATCGCCGCCCCGCCCGAGCAGGTGTGGCCGTGGGTGGCCGACCTCGAGAAGCACCACGAATGGTCGCCCAAACCGTTCCGTGTCGAGTGGATCTCGGGTGAACCGAACCGGGTCGGCAGCCGATTCCATTCCGTCGGCGCGATCCCGATGGACAAGGATCACGACAACGAGGGCGAGATCACCGAGCGGGTCGAGCGGGAGCGCTTCGCGCTGGAGGCGCACGACAAGGAAGGCGACTACCGCAACGTGTTCGAGCTGGCCGCCGGGCCGGACGGCTCGACCACGCTCACGCACACGCTCACGTTCCTGAAGGTGAACGGGATGGCGGCGCTCATGGTGCCGATCGTGTTCCCGCTCGTCGGGAAGGCCGACATCCGCAAACGCATGCAGCTCCTGAAGGCGAAGGCCGAAGGCTCCGGCTAGTCCGTGCGCCCCGCCGCGTCTAGGCGCGGTGCACGACGTCGCCGTCGACCACTGTCATCTCCGCGCGCACGTCCAGGATCCGTCGGGGGTCGGCTTCGAGCGTGAACAGATCCTCGGACAGCAGCACGAGGTCGGCCTGCTTGCCCACGGTGATCGAGCCGCGGCGCTCCTCCGCGAAGCACGCGAACGCTCCACCCATCGTGTACGCCCCGACCGCGGTCGCGAGGTCCACCGTCTCCTCGGGGATCCACGCGTCCGAGCCGTCGAGGTTCGCGCGAGTCATCGCGCTGTAGATCCCGACCATCGGGTCCATCTCGGCGACGTTCCAGTCACTCGAGAAGGTGAGGCGCGCGCCGGTGTCGCGGAGCGATCGGAACGCCCATGCGTGCCGCCACCGCTCGGGGCCGACGTTCGCGCGCCAGTCGGCCACGATCTCGGGGGCGCAGTGGCGCGGCTGCATGCACGGCATCACGCCGAGCTGTCCGAACCGCGGCACGTCCTCGGGTGAGAGGCACTCGGTATGCACCATCAGGTGGCGCCGGTCGGCCGGGCCGTTCGCCGAACGCGCGGCATCGATCGCGTCGAGCGCGGTGCGCAGGCCACGGTCGCCCGTCCCGTGGATGTGGCACTGGAACCCGCGGCGCTCGAGCTCGATCACCAGCTCGGCGAACTCATCGGGCTGCCAGAAGGTCTCGCCGCGCTCCCCAGGGCGGTTCGCGTACGGCTCGAGCATCGCGGCCGTCCTCGGCTCGATCACGTCGTCGATGTAGAGCTTGATCGGCGCCACGCGGAACCGATCGTCGTCGTATCTAGCCCGCATCGCCGCGAACTCGTCACGCTCGGCCTCGGTCGTCCCCACCGGATGGAACATCGCCGCGACCAGACGCGAGCGCAGCCGTCCCTCGTCGCGCGCCCGCTCGAAGATCCACAGATCGGCGGGCGAGTTCTGCGGCTCCACGATCGTCGTGATCCCGAACTCGGTCGCCATGTCGAGGCTCTCGAGCGTGCGCTCGTACTGGAGCGCCCGCTCGTAGCCGGGCACCACACCCTCGAGCGCCGCCTGCCCCCGGCGCGAGATGCCCATCACCGCGAAGTCCCCGACGATGCCCGTGGGCTCGCCGCTCCGCGGGTCCTTCCGGACGCGGCCCCACGCGAGCGCGTCGGTGCTCCGGGTGATCCCGAAGACCTCGAGCGCCTCCCGGTTCAGCCACACGTTGTGCGCGTCGTACGTGAAGATGAACGCCGGCCGTCCGCCCGTGAGTCCTTCGAGGTCGTACTGCATCGGCATCCGACCGTCGGGCATCGCCGAGTAGTTGAACCCCACGCCCTCGATCCACGTGTACTCGGGATGCGCGTCGGCGTGCTCGCGGATCCGCGCCTTCACCTCATCCAGCGTGCTCGCGCCCGCCAGATCGACCTCGAGCGGGTTCGAGCCGAGGCGCACGTGGTTGTGCGAATCGATGAACCCCGGCAGCACCGAGCGCCCTGCGGCGTCGATCACCTCGGTGTCGGAGCCGGCGAGAGCGCGCCCCGTCTCGTCGTCGCCCACCCACGAGATCCGTCCGTCGGCGACCGCCACGGCCTCGGCCGAGGGCATCGAGTCGTCCACCGTGCGGACCCGTGCGTTCACGAACAGGAGGTCGGGCGCCGTCATGGCGCCGAAGCCTACCCGGGCTCGAGCACCCGCGTGGCCAGCCGGTCGAACGCCCTGGCCATCCGCCCGCGTGCGGGCAGGAGCTTCCCGTGGTCCTGCGCACGAGGCACCGCCCGATCCAGCGGGAGCACGCCGAGCGGTTCCACCCCGAAGACCCGCGTCACGTCGGCCGGCGTGATCTCGGCACGTGCGGCTCGGTTCACGACCACGCCGATCGACCCGGGCGCCACGCCCTCCCGCGTGAGCGCGTCGATGGCGCGCTGTGCCGCGCGGAACGACAACACGTCGAGCGAGAGCACCTCCAGCACGCGATCGGCGACCGGGGCGACCGCAGGCACCGTGGACTCGAGTCCGCGCGGAAGGTGGACCACCACGGTGTCGGCGACCGCCGCCACGGCGTCGACGAGCCGGGCCAGCGCGGCGGCCTCGACGGTCCCGGCCGCCTCGGCAGGCGGCGCGAGCAGCGCCCGGAACCCCGACGGGTGTGCCCAAAGCGCCTCGCCGATCCGGTCCGCGTCCAGCTCGTCCAGGAGCGGCACCAGGTCGGCCGCGGTGTGGACGTCGTCCGCCGGCGCGCCGATCGCGGGCGTGACGTCGCCGTACGCGGGATCGGCGTCGACCAGCACGCAGTCGCCCCGCCGGGCGAACGCCGCCGCCAGGTGCGTCGCGACGAAGGTACATCCGGCGCCACCGCGTGGCGCGTGCACCGCCACGACGGTCGCCCGCCGCAGCAGCTGATCACCGCGGACCACCGTGGAGGCCGCCGCGTCGGCGAGGGCGGCTCGTTCGCCCGGCCAGACGTAGAAGCCGCGGGCCCCCGCGCGGATCGCCGCCCGGAGCGACGCGACCGACTCCCGCGTGTCGACGGCGAGCACCGCCTTCGCGCGGACCGCCCCCGCGGTCACCAGCGCGGGTTGCGCCACGACTGCGTCCGGCTCCAACTGGCGCACCGCTTCGAGGAGCTGCCGATCGTCGGCCGCGGTCGCCACGACCCTTGCCACCCCACTCCGATCGAGGAAGTGCATGACCTCCTCGGCCACGTCGTGCTCCTCGAGCGCGAGCACCACCCTCGCCACGTGCTCCACGGACGCCTCCTGCATCGGGAGGGGGAGGCGATCGGTCGACCCTAGCCGGGCCCACCGACACCGGACCGGCGCACGAGGACGCAACTCCCGTGGCCGACCGCCGGGGCGTACCCTCCCCCACATGCCGAACCGCGCGCGCGCCTCCGCGCGCCGGACCTTCCCCGCGGTCGTCCTGGCCCTCGTGGTCGGGCTCGTGGCGCTGGTGCTGCTGCAGCCCGACGCGCCGCCCGTGACCCATACCCGCGCCGAGGGCGCGACGGCCGACGCCGATGGTGGCGCAGACACCCACGCGAAGGCCGAGCCGGCGCCGGCCTCCCCACCCGCCTACCTCGCGTGGATCCCAGGCGGGTTCCCGCCGGGGTTCCGGGACCACGTCCGCACCGCCGACCGGCTCGCCGCCACCGTGGTGGTGGCAGGTGACACGCGGTGGCTGACCGCCTCGCACGACGCATCCGGAGCGGTCGTGGACCATCCGATGCCGCCCCTGGCGATCCCGATCGACGCGTTCGCGGTGAACCCGGTCGAGTACGCGCCCTTCCTGCCCGACGGGCTCCGAGACGAGATCACAGGAGCGCTGAACGCGGGCGAGGGCGTGCTCGGCGCGCGCTCGGCGAAGCTCCGCGGACTCGGCGTCGGCGGCTCGCTCACCTTCGGCCGTCAGCAGGTCCGCGTCGGCGCCATCGTGCCCGACGAGACGATCGGGTGGAGCGAGCTCCTCGTCTCCCGGCAGGAGGGCGAGCGCCTCGGCATCGTCGACGACCGCTACCTCCTGGCGCAGCCGGCCGACGCGATCACGGAGGGTGGCTGGGAGCGACTGGTGGCCGGGCTGCTTCCCGACGGCACGCCGATCCGAACCGTGGCACCCGGCGGCTCCACGTACATGCGCGTCGCGAGCGGGGTGAACCCGCCGATCGTCATGAAGCAGCGTTTCGGGGAGTTCGCGGCGCGGGTCGATGCCGACAACCCCGCGTACCTCACGATCGACCCGCGGTGGGTGACCATGCACCTGGCCACCAGGTCGGTCCCGCTGCTCGGGCGCGTGACCTGCAACGTCGCGTTCTTCCCGCCGCTCGTGCACGCCCTTCGCCAGGTGGAGCGCGAGGGCCTGGGCAGCCTGATCCACTCGACCGCAGGGTGCTTCAACGCGCGGACGGTGGCCCGCGATCCGACCGCGCCCCCGTCGGATCACGCGTACGGCGCGGCGATCGACATCAACGCCCCGGAGAACGCCTACGGGGCCACCCCAACGATGGACGAGCGGATCGTCGCGATCTTCGAGCGGTGGGGATTCCGGTGGGGCGGGGACTTCCTGATCCCCGACGGGATGCACTTCGAGTACGGCACGCCGGCGTCGGGCTGAGGAGCTACCGGGCCGACCGGCCCCCCCGTGGCCCGGTGGTCCCGGGACCCCCGACCCGAGCACGGGGGGTGCGCCGGGCGCACGCTACCGGTGAGCACGAAGGAGGTGCGCCATGGTCGGTACCGCGATGAAGGTCGACTTGAAACGCCAGCTGGGCGACCTGTATCGCGCGCACGCCGAGCCCGCCCTGGTCGAGGTCCCACCGATGCGGTTCCTCATGATCGACGGACACGGCGATCCGAACGGCTCCGCCACGTTCCAGGAAGCGGTGCAGGCCCTGTACGCCGTGTCCTACGGCCTGAAGTTCCGGGTCCGCGGGATGGAGCACGGCATCGAGTACGCCGTGATGCCGCTCGAAGGCCTCTGGTGGATCCCGAACGCGCGGGTATGGGACTTCGACGACAAGTCCGACTGGGACTGGACCCTGATGATCATGCAGCCCGAGGTCATCACCGACGAGCTCGTCCGCGAGATCCTCGACCAGACCGCCGCGAAGCAGGAGCTCGTGGCGCTCGACCGGCTGCGCTTCGAGACGTTCGCCGAGGGCACGGCGGCCCAGGCGCTGCACACCGGCCCGTGGGGGGCCGAGCGCGCCACCCTCGAACGCCTGTACGCGTTCGTGAAGACCGCGGGCTACCTGCCCACCGGCAAGCACCACGAGATCTACCTGAGCGACCCCGCGCGCACCGCGCCCGAGCGCATGCGCACGATCGTCCGGCACCCGGTCTACCGACGCGAGACCTGACCTCGATAGGCTCGCGGCGTGAACGATGATGGCGCGCCGCGCCTGTACGCGGACTTCGCGGACTGGTTCCACCTCCTGACGGCGCCCGCCGACTACGCGGCGGGCGCTGCGCATGCCCTCCGCGTCTTCACCGAGGCGCTGGGCGAACGGCCGGCCACGATCCTCGAGCTCGGGTCCGGAGGCGGCAACCACGCCTCGCACATGAAGGCGCACGCGACGCTCACGCTGACCGACCGGTCCCCAGAGATGCTCACGCTCAGCCGCACGATCAACCCCGAGTGCGAGCACGTCGAGGGCGACATGCGGACGCTCCGACTCGGACGCACGTTCGACGCCGTGTTCGCCCACGACGCGATCTCGTACCTCACGACCGTGGACGATCTTCGTGCGGCGCTCGGAACCGCGCTCGGCCACCTGCGGCCCGGCGGCGCCGCGATCTTCGAGCCCGACCACGTGCGCGAGACCTACGCCGACGCGACCGAGCACGGCGGCCACGACGGCGGGCCGGGCGACGGACGGTCGCTCCGCTATCTGCAGTGGCGCTGGGACCCGGATCCCCGCGACGACTGGTACCTGGACGACTTCGCGTATCTGCTGAGGGAGGCCGACGGCGGCACCCGCGTCGTGCAGGACCGCCACCGCCTCGGGATGTTCCCTCGCGCCACGTGGTTCCGTCTGTTCGACGAGGTCGGGTTCGCCGAGGCGCGCTCGTGCGGCACCGGCTACGAGGATGGAGACGTCGGCGCAGAGGGGTTCCTGGCCGTGAAGGGCAACATCCCGTAACGCGCCTGTCGCTGGACGAAGGTAGGCTCGCCCGATGGCGGTCGTCACGCTGCGCGCGCCGCTGCGGGACCGTGCCGGGGGCCAGGCCAACCACGACCTCCCCGGCACGACCGTGGGCGAGGTCCTTCGCGAGCTGGAACGACGCCACCCGAAGGTGACCGGCTGGATCCTCGACGAGCAGGGGCGGGTCCGGCCGCACGTGAACGTGTTCGTGAACGGAGAACGCACGAGGGAGGATGCGGCCGTCGCGCCCGACGACACGCTGCAGGTCCTCCCGTCGATCTCAGGGGGGTACGCATGACCGAGCTGTTGGTCGGAACGAAGAAGGGGCTGTTCGTCCTCGAGGGCGATCCGTCGACGGGTGAGCCGTTCGCGATCGCGACGCGCGCGTTCGCGGGCGACGTCGTGGAGTACGCGATCCGCGATCGCCGCACCGGCCGGTACTTCGCCGGCGTCACGAGCGGGTTCTACGGCCCGCGCGTGATGTTCACCGACGACCCCGCCGGCGAGTGGCAGCAGGGGGAAGGGCCGGCGTTCCCCGAAGGCTCCGACACGTCGCTCGAACGGGTGTGGCGGATCGAGCCGGGTGTGGCCGACGGCGTCCTCTATGCAGGCGTGGCTCCGGCCGCGCTCTTCACCAGCACCGACGACGGCGAGCACTGGGAGCTGAACGAGCCGCTGTGGAAGGAGCGGCTCGCGGGCGAGTGGAACCCGGGGGCCGGCGGGCTGGCGCTGCACTCGATCTGCACGTGGCCCGGCAAGCCCGACACGCTCGCCGTCGGCGTGAGCGCCGCCGGCGTGTGGATCACCGAGGACGGCGGCGCAGTCGTGGCGCACCGGGTACACGGGCCTGGTGCCCGAGTACGTGCCCGAGGAGCAGCGCGAGAGAACGAACGCGCTGTGCGTGCACAACATGCATCCGTGCGCCGCTTCGACCGGAACGCCTGTTCATGCAGTTCCATGGCAACGTCTACCGCAGCGATGACGAGGGCGGCAGCTGGACGTCGATCCGCGAGGGGCTCCCGAGCGGCTTCGGGTTCCCGCTGGTGATCGATCCCGCCGACCCCGACTGCGCGTACGTCGTGCCGCTCGTGGCCGATGTCGACCGCGTCACGCCCGAGGGCAAGCTCCGCGTCCACCGCACGCGCGACGCGGGCGCGACCTGGGCCCCGTTGGGCGACGGGCTCCCCTCGAACGAGGCCTACCTGACGGTGCTCCGCCAGGCGTTCGGCTCGACCGGCGAGGGCGCGAGCCAGGAGCTGTACGTGGGCGCGACGAGCGGCGACGTCTGGGGCTCGGGCGACGCCGGCGAGCACTGGTTCGCGGCGCACGAGCGCCTGGCGCCGGTCACGAGCGTGCGCGTGGCGTGACGGCGACGGCCGCCGCGCCCCGTCGTAGGCGTATCGGCCCACATCGGAACGGCACCCGTGTCAGACCCGCGTGTCATCGTGTCGCCATGGCACAGGTGATCTCACTCGACGAGTACCGGGCCCGCCGGAACCCTGGGGCGGCCTCGATCGAGCGGCTCGACCACGCGGTGGCGCGGCTCGATCCGCTCGTCCGCGACCGCACGGGACGCCTGACCCCGTCGGTCGAGCGCGAGCTCGCCCAGATCGCCCGTTCGGTCTCGGCCGGCCTCCCCCGAGAGGCCGCGGAGCGCGCGGAACGACTCGCCGACCTGCTGGAACACCCGGCGGCGCTGTAGCCCCGCGCCCCGAACCCGGGCATAGATGCGAGGGAAGCAGGTATCAAGCGTCTCGTCTGCACGTGCTCGGGAGCCGGGGAACCAACCGCCCCCAGGTCCTGAGCATGCCTCCCGCGGCATGACTCGCGCGTGGGTTCTGCTTCCCTCGCGGGTACCTCGCGGCACCCGACTCGAACTTACACCCGCCCCGCGAGGCGCCGCAAACCCCGCGGTCAGGCGCCGTCGTGGCGGCCGACCCGTGACCGCGCGATGACCCACACGAGCACCGCGGCCACCGCCACCGCGCCGACCGCGGCCGCGATCGAGGGCCGTGGCGGCGGCACCGCCTGACGGAGGCGGGTACGCAGGCGGACCGGCCGGCGGAAGTCGCGGATCTGCCACCCGCGCTCCTCGGCCTCGCGACGGAGCTCCTTGTCGGCGTTGACCGCCACCGGGTTGCCGACCGCGTCGAGCATCGGGAGGTCGGTGATCGAGTCGCTGTACGCGTAGGACCCCTCGAGGTCGATCCCCGCTCGCTCGGCGAGGCTGCGGATCGCCTCGGCCTTCTGTTCCCCGTACGCATAGAACTCGAGCTCACCGGTGTAGAGGCCCGCGTCGTCGACCCCGGGCCGTGTCGCGATCACGCCGTTCACCCCGAAGTGCCGGGCGAGCGGGCGCACGACCTCTTCGGGCGAGGACGACACGATGTAGATCCGACGGCCCTCGCTCCGGTGCAGGGCCATCAGGTCGAGGGCCTCCTGGTACACGTACGGGTCGATCACCTCGAAGATGACCTCTTCGACGAGGCGCTCGATCTGCCCCCGGTCCCACCCGCGCGTGAGGCTGAGCATGCCTTCCTTCAGCTGCTCCATCTTGTTCTCGTCCGCCCCCACGAGCAGGTAGACGAGCTGAGCGTAGGCTCCCCGGAGGAGCTGCGACCTCGTGACCATCCCGGCCCGGAACAGCGGCCGCGAGAGGGCGAGCGACGACGATCGCGAGATGATCGTCTTGTCCAGATCGAAGAACGCCGCCTGCATCGTCTCCATCCTACGGTCGGCTCCCGACGCGTCCGGGACGCGCCCCCGCCTTATCGGCGGATCCTCCCCGACGATGAACGGAACCTCGCCAGCCAGGCGAGCTCGGCCTCGGCGAGCGCGCGCTGACGGTCGAGCATGGCGTCGCTGAGCACACGGCCCGGCCCACCCTGGCCGGCGGTTCGCTCCCGCTCGGCGGCCAGAGCGTCGAGCAGGTCGCGGAGGGCGAGCTCCCGCGAGGCGATCGCCTCCTTCGCCTGCGGCGCGCTCAGCCGGTCAGAGAATCCCAGGGCGAGCCCGGCGTCGGTCTCGTACGGCGCCAGCTCGCCGAACCGCTCCGCGAGCCCCTCGCCCAAGCGCGCCCGGCCCGACCGCGTGATGCGGTAGACGCGCCGGTCCGGGCCCTCGCGACCAACGTGCGAACGCCCGGCGATCAGCCCGCGGGCCTCGAGCCGGTGCAGGGTCTGGTAGACGGAGGCCTTCCCGACCTCGACCCAGAAGCCCATGCTGCGGGCACGGAACCGTTCGAGCAGGTCGTACCCGTGCATCGGTTCCTCTGCCAGCAACCCGAGGACGACGACCTCGACCTTGGGCACCATCGCGTTTCCCTTCGCTAGTCTGCTATGGACTAGAGGATAGCCCATGGCGGTGCGCAGCGAACGGCGACGCTATCGGCCCCCGATCCCGACATAGGCCGAAGGTCTACTTGCCACTACGGACAACGACGAGGAAGCTGTAGGTCGTTCAGCCTGAGGCTGATGCCTCGACCCCCGACGTCCGTAGGAGGACGCACGTGCTACGACGCATGATCCCCCTGGCCGCGGCTGCGGTCCTGGCCGCCGCCGGTCTCGCGGCCGTTCCCTCGATGCCGACGGCGAGCGCCGCAGCGATGACCGGCGCGTGTGGGCCCCTCCCGGGGGTCCCGCTCCAGCCGATCAAGCACATCGTGATCATCATGGACGAGAACGTCAGTTACAACGCGATCATCGGGCCCAAGGGGTCTGCCGTCTACAACCAGGCCCCCAACATCAACGACCTCGCGACCGAATGCGGCCTGGCGACCGACTTCCACGCGATCACGCACCCGAGCCACTCCGACTACATCGCGACGGTGGCCGGCGACACGTACGTCCCATCCACCTGTAAGGACTGGACCTGCGTGTCGGTCCCGCTCAACCAGCCCAGCATCTTCGGGCAGATCGCGACGGCGGGCCTGAGCTGGCGCACCTACGCCGAGGACATGACCACGAACTGCCAGACGAGCGCGCAGAACAAGTACAGCGCCGGGCACAACCCGCCCGTGTGGTTCACGCCGATCGCGGCCGACTGCAAGAAGTGGGCGGTGCCGTTCCCGCAGTTCAACACCGACGTGGCGAACAACAACCTCCCGACGTACTCGTGGATCGTCCCGAACAAGTGCAACGACATGCACGACTGCGCGTCGGGCGTGAACAAGATCACGGCGGGCGACACGTTCATCCGCGATCAGATGACCAAGATCATGGCCACCCCCGACTACCAGAACGGCTCGACGGTGGTCTTCGTGACCTGGGACGAGGGCGTCGAGGGGGGCCGGCCCTTCAACGAGGACTGCCTCGCCCCCGCGAACCTGAGCGACGAGAGCTGCCACATCGCCACGATCGTCGCCTCGCGCTGGGTGAACCCGGGGACGAAGAGCAACACGTTCTTCACCCTCTACGGGCTGCTGAAGACCACCGAGAGGCTGATGGGCCTCCCGTACCTGCGGCACGCCGGTGACGCCGGCGTGAACGACATGGTGTCGGCCTTCAACCTGGGCGTGGCGGCGCCCACGCCCGACAACGAGGACCCCACGGAACCGGGCGCCCCGACGGCGACGGCGACGGGCTCGACGTCGATCCACCTGTCATGGGGGGCGTCCAACGACAACATCGGGGTGCATCACTACGCGATCTACCGCGACGGGGCCGTGACGCCCACCGCCACCTCGCCGACGACGACCTTCGACGACACGGGGCTCAGCCCGTCGACCACCCACTCGTATCGGGTCTCGGCCGTCGATGCCGCCGGCAACGAGTCGACGCTCAGCCCGTCGGCCTCGGCGACCACGACCTCGGGGCCCGCCGCGCTCTTCTCCGACTCCTTCGAGTCCGGGAACCTGTCGGCCTGGACCTCGGTGAGCGGGCTGACGGTGCAGCAGGCCGAGCGCTTCGCGGGCTCGTGGGGCGCCTTGGGCACCAGCACCGCGAACGGCGGCCGTTCCGCCTACCGCACGCTCAGCCCGAGCCTGAACGACGTCTGGGTGACGATGCAGGTCAAGATCGTGTCACAGGGATCCAACAACCTCGACCTGTTCAAGCTGAAGAACGGCAGCGCGTCGCTCTACTCGCTGAGCGTGACGTCCGCCCAGCGGATCATCTCCCGGAACTCCGCCACGAACGTCTCGCACAAGAGCGCCACCGCCATCACGAAGGGCGCGTGGCATCAGCTGCGGGTGCACGTGACGATCAACGGGGCCTCGGGTGCCGTTGAGGTGTGGCTCGACGGCGTTCGCGTGAACGACGTGAGCCTCACCGACAACCTGGGGACCACCGGGACGAACCGATTCCAGCTGGGCGACGCGAACTCGGGCCGGACCTTCTCGGTCGCGTTCGACGACGTGTCGCTGAGCGTGTGACGGGGGGATCATCCATGGCGCTACGAGGGGGTACGCGACACGCGGGCATGGCGCGTTCCGCTGGTCCTGGCGATGGCGATCGCGATCGCCGGCATCCCGGTCGGCGCGTCGGCGGCGACCCTGGCCCCCGACACGCCGGACGCGACGTGGCAGACCGGAGGGAAGTCGGCCTCGGACTTCGCGGGCTCGCGGGTCAACTCGATCGCGGTCGCGTCGAGCCGCTACTACCTCGGTGGGAGCTTCACCGAACGTGCGGCCGGCCGGCGGAGCGTTCGGCAGCGGGAACGTGGCTCGCAACCGCCTCGCCGCGTTCGACGGCTCCGGCGCCCTCGTGACCTCGTGGAACCCGAACGCGAACGGCACCGTGAACGCGGTGACGGTCGACCCGGGCTCGGGAACGGTCTTCGTGGGCGGCACCTTCACCAGCATCGGCGGCAAGACCCATACTCGTCTCGCGGCCATCGACCCGGTGACCGGCGTCCGCCGACCGCCTGGAACCCGGCGCCGAACGGGCAGGTCGATGACCTCCTGGTCGCGAACGGACGCCTCTACGTGGTCGGGTCGGTTCACCTCGATCGCGGGCTCGTCGCGGACGCGGCTGGCGGCGTTCGATCTTCCCGGGCTCACGCTGAACGGCGCGTGGCACCCCACCGCCGACAACACCGTGTCGAGCGTAGCGGCGACCGACGGGACGTCGACGATCCTCGTGGGCGGTCATTTCACGTCGGTGAGCGGCAACGCGTCCCAGCCGTACTTGGCGGCGCTCAACGCCACGACCGGCGCCGTGAAGCCGATCGCGAACCACCCCCCCTTCTACATCGACGGCATCACCCCGACCGCGACCCAGGTGTTCGTCGCCGAGGGCGGGCCGGCGGCAAGGTCCAAGCCTTCTCCTGGCCCGCGGGGTCCCTGCAGTGGACCGCGCAGTTCGACGGCGACATGCAGGCGCTCGTCCAGCGCGACGGCATCGTCTACGCGGGCGGGCACCAGGTCGCCTACTGCGTCGGCGGGACGGGAGCGGGCGCCCCGTTCGTCTGCGACCAGCCGCTGACCCGGAACAAGTTCGCCGCGCTGGACGGCGCGACGGGTGCACTCACGTCCTGGAACCCGGACTCGAACGGACCTCTCGGCGTCTTCGACATGGAGGCGACGCCGACGGGTCTGGTCGCCGGAGGCGAGTTCTCGCTCGTGCACGGCCAACGCCAGCAGGGGTTCGCCCGGTTCACCGTCGGCGCCTACAGCCGACCAGCTCCCTTCGACGCCGGCGAACCTGACCGGCTCGATCGATCCCGACGGAACGACGGCCCACCTCAGCTGGGATCCCTCGATCGACGACCACGGTGTCGATCACTACGCCGTGTACCGCACCGACGTGAGCTCCAGCACGCCGCTCGGCACCTCGCTGACGCCGAACTACGTGGACCTCGGCCTCGCGCCCGGGACCACGTTCCAGTACCGGGTGCGGGCCGTCGATACGATCGGTCAGCTCTCATCGGCGAGCGCCCCGTTCTCGCTGACCACCCCCGGCACGCCGCCTCCCCCCCGCCGCCGGGGGGCTTCGCCGACAACTTCGAGAGCGGCGCCCTCGCGGCCTGGACCTCCTCGACGAGGATCACCGCCGAGTCGGGGATCGGGTTCGGCGGTTCGTACGGAGCGCACGCGCATCCGTCCGGCCAGACCGCGTTCGCCCAGAAGACGCTCGACAGCGCGTCGTCGAGCGTGACGTTCGAGGATCACTTCGACATCGTCAGCCAAGGCGCCAACTGGATCGACCTGATCAAGTTCCGGAACACCGGCGGGACCGTGATCGCGACGCTCTACGTCGACAAGGCCGACAACCTGCAGCTCCGCAACCTCGTGGCGGGCACGACGTTCACCAGCTCCACGGTGGCGTCGATCGGCACCTGGCACGACGTCGCGCTGAAGGTCACCGTCGCCGGCGCCTCGGGGACGTCGGAGGTCTGGCTCGACGGCGTGAAAGTGCCGCAGCTGAGCGTCACGACCAACTTCGGCACCGCGCAGATCGGGTCCGTGCAGCTGGGCGACTCCTCAGCGAGGACCTACGACATCGTGTACGACGACGTCGCGGTCACGAGCTGAACCGCGCAGGTCGCCGCTCGAGGGCAACGTCGGCAGAGGCGACGGGTCTCGGACGCCTTGGAAACCCTGCAGAAACGAGCCGTTCGGCCGATGTGACGGCGTGCCGCCGCCACTAGCGTCAGAGGTCTCGGCGGGGACGAAGGCCCCCCGCGTATCCGCACGGGAGGGAACCGACATGCGGAAGATCCTGGCCGCGATCGCGGCCGCAGTGACCGTCGGCGCGCTCGCAGCGCCCGCGACGGCGCTCAGCGGGAACGCGACGGTCGGCGGCGCCGACGACCGCGTCACCCGGCACACGTATGTCCGCCACGACGGCGGCAGCGACCCGACGATCGACCTCTGCAACTCGACCGTCCCGGCCGACTACGGGAACCTCACCGTCAACAACGAGCCGTTCTCCGTCGTGGACCCGAACAACCCGAACCTGATCGTCGCGGGCTGGAACGACTACTGCTCGGACTGGATGGGCCTCGGCTTCTCGACCGACGGGGGCCAGACCTGGACGAACTCCCTGGTTCCCGGGTACCCGGCCGACACGTCGACCGAAGGGATGCAATCGCCCGAGTACATCCGGACGAACAACGCCAGCGACCCGCTCGGCGCGTTCGACACCCACGGGCACTTCTACTTCGGGGCGATCTCGTACAACGGGTTCGCAGGCCCCAAGACGAACGCCGACGTCTGGGTCGCGAAGTACGACGTGGTGAACCCCGCCTCGAACCACGGCTACCCGTTGGACTACCTGGGCACGACGCGGGTCGGCAAGGGCACGCCCAGCGCGAACTTCCTGGGCAAGTTCCTCGACAAGCCGATGCTCGAGGTCGACCGCACCGGCGGCACGACCGACGGCAACGTGTACATGTGCTTCACGAAGTTCCCGGGCAACGGCCGCGGCACGATCTACTTCTCCACCTCGAAGAACGGCGGGGCCACGTTCACCAAGCCGATCGCGATCAGCGGGATGCTCGCATCGCAGGGCTGCGACATCGCGGTCGAGCACGACGGCGACGTCCATGTCTCGTGGCGCACCTTCGACACCAGCTCCTCGAAGAAGAACTTCGGCGTGGCCGCGGTCCGCTCGGGCAACGCGGGCGCCACGTTCTCCAAGCCGGTGATGATCGCCCAGCTGGCGGGCTACAACCCCTTCGACGGGGCTCGCGACTGTGGTGACGGCGTCGACGCGTGCCCGTCCGGGTTCGTCTTCGGGCGCGTGCCGCTCGAGCCGCGGCTGACCGCCGACCCCACCGGGCAGCTGCCGGGCATCTATTCGATCGTGCAGGCCGCCGACCCGTCGACGATCGTGGCGAGCACCTCGTCGTACTCGTCGGTCGGCGCGCCGAGCGCGAGCGGCCTCGTGGGCCAGGGCGCGATCTACATCATGCGGTCGCTGGACGACGGCAAGACGTGGAGCGCCCCGTACCGCGTCGACACGTCGAGCGTCGGGCACCAGTTCTTCCCCGACGCGGACGCGCTCGACGGCCGCCTCGTGGTCGTGTGGCAGGACAGCCGCGTCGACCCCGCCTACAGCGTGCAGCGGCCGATCGGGAACACCGCGGCGGCGACCTCGTCGGGCACCGCCGTGGTCAACACGTACGTGGCGGTCTCGACCGACGGCACGACGTTCGGCAACTCGCAGAAGGTCTCGTCGGTCGGCATGCAGCCGCAGTACGAGATGTTCGATGCGGCGAGCGTGCCGTTCCTCGGCGACTACAACTGGATCCAGCTCGTGCAGAGGGCCGACGGCTCGCTGTTCGGCTACATGACCTGGACGGACAACCGCGACGTCGTGCCGGGCACGGACCCGCGGGAGACGACCCAGGACGGGTTCGACGTCCAGTCCGGGTGGCAGCTCCAGTCCGACGGCTCGTACACCCGCCAGTTCAACCTCGGCGGGTACGACCAGAACATCTACGGGAACACGATCTCGATCCCGTAGGGAGGCAGGCACGACCCGAACGCCCCGGCGGCTCGCGCCCCGGGGCGTTCGCGTGTCTCAGGCCGGTTCGGGCTCTGGATCTCGCTCCGGACCTACCGCGCCCGGCTCGTCGGCCGTGCGCCCCTCGCGCCGACGGACCCGCCACGCGAGGACGATCCCCGCCGCGATCATGCCGAGGCTGATGTACTGGGCGCCGGTGAGGCCGGCCACCCGCTCGTCGTACGCCCGCAGGAAGTCGGTCAGGAACCGCTGGATCCCGTACCAGAGCAGGAACGTGGCGGTCATCGCACCGGTCGGCGCCTCCCGACGCGCCATCCAGAACAGCAGCGCCGCGAGCGGCGCGAGCAGGATGAACTCGTACAGGGCCGTGTTGTGGATCACCGTGCCGACCGCGATCGGGCCCTCCCGGGTCTCGCCCCCGAGGTACTTCACGCCCAGGAAGAACGTCGTCTCGTTCCCGAAGTGCTCGCCGACGGCGTAACAACCGATCCGCCCGATCATCAGGCCCGGGACGAGCCCGAGCACGATGCCGTCGGTGAGCGTGAGGGTGTTCACCTCGCGGTGGGAACGTTGCCACCAGACGATCACGATGATCGCGATCAGGAACGCCCCCGAGAACTGGAGCCCGCCCTCCCAGAGGGCGAACGCCGAGAGCGGCTGGTCGGTGAAGTCGGACAGGTGCGTCAGCACGAACAGGAGCCGCGAGCCGATGATCCCGAGCAGGATCACGCGCCACGCGAGCGAGGTGAGCGCCTCGGGATCCATCCCCCGCTGGCGCGCGAACCGCAGGAAGACCCACGAGCCCACGAGGATCCCGATCGCCACGAAGACGCCGAACACCCGGATCGGGACCGGTCCGAGGTGCAGGACCGGGAACGTGCGGTACGGGATCGAGGCGAGCACGGACACAATCCTACGCGCGACTATGCTCAGCGACGGAGGCGTCAGGGTTCCTGGTGGGCCCCTCGGTCTTCAACACCGATGTGGGGGCGCGAGCTCCCAGGCGGGTTCGATTCCCGTCCGCCTCCGCGATGGCGGGCCGTGCGGCCCGGCGGCGTTGCGCGTGCGCCCATTACGATGACCGGCGTGAGTGAGTATCCGGCGCACCTCGAGACCGACGTCGTCTTACGTGACGGCAGCACCGTCAGGATCCGCCCCGCCCGTCCCGAGGATGCCGAGCCCGTCGAGGACTATCTCCTCGGGCTTTCCGAGGAATCGCGACGGCTCCGGTTCTGGGGGCCGTCGGTCGACATCCGCGGGGTGGCGGCCAAGGCCGTCGACACGGACTACGTGGATCACCTCACCCTCCTCGCGTTCTCCGATCGGCGCGTCGTGGCCGGCGCGCAGTACATCCGGGTGGGGGGCTACCGGGCCGAGGTCAGCGTCAGCGTCGCCGACGAGTTGCAGGGCAAGGGCCTCGGATCGCTGCTGATCGCCCACCTCGCGCAGGCCGCCGACGAGGCGGGGATCCGCTTCTTCTTCGCCGAGGTGCTCCCCGAGAACCACCGGATGATCGACGTGTTCCGACGGACCGGGTTCGACGTCGCGATCCACGCCAAGCCCGGCGAGGTCGAAGTGGAGTTCCCCACGACGATCACGGAGGAGGCCGTCGAGACCTACGAGGAGCGTGAGCGGATCGCCGCGGCGAACGCGGTGCGTGCCCTGCTCGAGCCCAAGGCCGTCGCGGTGATCGGCGCCTCACGTGATCCCTCGTCGATCGGGGGACGCCTGTTCCACAACCTGCTCTCGCGTCCCTTCACTGGAGTGGTGTACCCCGTCAACCCGACCGCCGAGGCCGTGCAGGGCGTGCCGGCGTACGCGTCGATCGCCGAGGTGCCCGGGCCGGTCGACGTCGCCTTCATCGCCGTGCCCGCCGCCTACGTGATCGACATCGCCAAGGCATGCGGCGAGAAGGGCGTGCACGGGCTCGTCGTGATCTCGGCGGGGTTCGGAGAGAGCGGTGCCGAGGGCCGCGCCCGCCAGTCCGATCTGCTGGAGGTCTGCCGCGCAGCGGGGATGCGCCTCGTCGGACCGAACTGCATGGGCGTCGTCAACACCTCCCCCGAGATCGCGATGAACGGAACGTTCGCCGCCGCCTGGCCGCCCGAGGGCAACGTGGGGTTCCTGTCGCAGAGCGGCGCGCTGGGCATCGCGGTGATGAGCCAGGCCGCGCAGCTGGGCCTGGGCCTCTCCACCTTCGCATCGGTCGGGAACAAGGCCGACGTCTCGGGCAACGACCTGCTCTGCTACTGGGACCAGGACCCCCGCACCGACGTGATCATGCTCTACCTCGAGTCCTTCGGGAACCCGAAGCGGTTCGGGCGCCTCGCCCGCCGGATCGGCCGCACGAAGCCGATCGTCGCGGTGAAGAGCGGTCGGTCGGTCGCCGGCGCCAGGGCCGCGTCGTCCCACACGGGGTCGCTCCTGGCATCGTCGGACTCGACCGTGGACGCGATGTTCCGCCAGCACGGCGTGATCCGCACCGACACGCTCGAAGAGATGTTCGACGTCGGGACGCTCCTCGCGAACCAGCCCGTCCCGGACGGGAACCGCGTCGCGATCGTCACGAACGCCGGCGGTCTCGGGATCCTGTGCGCCGATACGTGCGAGGCGCGGGGCTTGGTCGTCCCCGAGCTGGAAGAAGGGACGGTGGCCGAGCTCACGTCCTTCCTGCCGGAGCAGGCCTCGGCCGACAACCCGGTCGACATGATCGCCTCGGCGAGCGGCGAGGACTACGGGCGCACGATCCGCACCGTGGCGGCCGATCCTGGTATCGACTCGTTGATCGTGCTCTACATCCCGCCGCTCGAGGACGCCGCGCCCGAGGTCGCGCAGCACATGGTCGAGGCGATCGGTTCGATCGAGCGACGGATCCCGGTGCTCACGTGCTTCATGTCGGCGCGGGGACTCCCCGAGCCACTTCGGGCGCCCGGCGTCAAGATCCCCTCGTTCGCCTATCCGGAGCAGGCCGCGATCGCCCTCGCGCACGCGGTCGAGCTGGGCGCCTGGCGCGCGAAGCCGCACGGCGAGATCGCCGAGCTGGACGGGGTGCGCGAGGACGAGGCCGCGGCCGTGCTCGCCGCCGCGCTCACCCGCGACGAGGAGTGGCTGACCCCCGACGAGGTCCGACAGCTCTTCGACTGTTACGGCCTTCCGACCGTGCCGGAGGAGCGCGCAACGACGGCGGAGGAGACCGCCGAGACCTCGCTCGCGTTCCACGGCCGCGTGGCATTGAAGGCGATCGGTCCGGTGCACAAGACCGACGTGGGCGCGGTGGCCCTCGACCTGATGCCGGGCCCCGACGTGGCCGAGGCCGCGGCGGAGATGGCCGAGCGCTTGGCAGCCGCGGGAGAGCCGCTCGAGGGCTTCGTGGTGCAGGAGATGGTCGGCGACGGCGTGGAGATGCTCGTCGGGGCCGCCGCGGATCCGATGTTCGGGCCGATGATCGCGGTGGGGGCGGGCGGCGTGACCGTCGAGCTCACGCGCGACGTCGCGGTCCGGGTGGCGCCGCTCACCGACGTCGACGCCGACGAGATGGTCCACGGCCTCGCGACGTTCCCGCTGCTCGACGGGTTCCGAGGGGCGCCGAAGGCCGACGTGGCGGCCCTCCGGGACGTGGTGCTGCGCGTGAGCGCGCTGTGCGCCGACCATCCCGAGGTCGCCGAGATGGACTGCAACCCCGTCGTGGTCCGGACGCACGGCGCCGTGATCGTCGACGCGCGCGTTCGGGTGCGCGTGCCAGAGCCCCGGCGCCGGTTCGCTTCGCGCGGCGGCGGCTAGGCTGGGGACCGATGTCCCGACACGGCACCGCCCCCGCACACCGGAGGTTCGACATGACCCGGCTCCACGAGCTCGCCGAGCGCGCCGAGATCACGATCGACGAGCTCGCGGAGTTCCTCGACTCGCCCACGGGGCGGCGGCTCCGCGGGATGCTCGCCACGGGCCTGATCGTCTCCGTTCCGCTCGTGATGCGGATCCCCGGGCTCCGCCGCTCGCCGATCGGGCGGCTGATCGAGGTCACCGGCGGCGCCGCGATCGTGATGGCGATCGCCGACGCTATCCGCGACTGGGAGCGGAGCGAGGACGCCCGCCGCCGTCACGTGACGCGGGTCATCGACGTGCCCCCCGTACCGCCCTAGGCGGGCGACCTGACGAGGGTCTCGGTCAGGTGCCGACGTAGGCCGCGAGGTGCTCGCCGGTAAGGGTGGAGCGGGCCGGGGCGCCGGACTCAGCTCACCGCCTTCTTCACCAGTGCGCCGAGCTTCGCCTCCTCCCTGGCGGTCAACGCCTTCAGCGCGAAGGAGGTGGGCCACATGTCGCCGTCGTCGAGGTTCGCCGTGTCGTTGAAGCCGAACGTCGCGTACCTCGCCTTGAACTTGTCCGCGCTCTGGAAGAAGCAGACGATCTTGCCGTCCTTGGCGTACGCGGGCATCCCATACCAGGTCCTCGGCGAGAGGGCCGGTGCGCTGGCCTTGACGATCGCGTGGACCCGCTCGGCCATCGCGCGATCCGGTTCCGGCATCTCGGCGATCTTCGCGAGCACGTCGCGCTCCCCATCGGCCTTGTTCTTGTTCGCGCGCGCTTCCGCTTTCAGCTCTCGGGCGCGTTCCTTCATCGCGGCTCGTTCCTCGTCCGTGAATCCCTCGGCGGACGTCTGCGAGCCCTTCTTTGCGGATTTCCTCTCAGCCATCGCGGAGCACCTCCGTGCGGTGAAGGGGTCCCGATCGCTCGACCTCCGGTGCGATCGGCGGACGGCTCAGCGTAACGCCTTGACGCGAACCATGCTGCCCGGGAGCCACGTCCTAGTCGCCGGGGATCTCGGGCAACTGCAGCGCCTCGGCCTCGTGGGCCTCGTCCAGCGCGAGCTCCTCGTCGATCTCGTCGGGCGCGAGGGTGCCCACCGACCCGCGCCGAATCGCGCGCGCGTAGAGCGCAAGCGTGGGCAGGCGGAGGAGTCCCGACACGACCAGGGCCACGGGCACCGAGATCGCGCTCGCGATGATCCCCAGCGGGGGGCCGCCCACGGTCTGCCCGATCGCATCGGACTGCGTGCCCATCGAGTTCACGGTCGCGCGCGTCGCGGGGTCGAGCCCCTGATTCACCCACGCGGTGAACACGGGGTCGCGCACGCTCCGCAGCGCCCCCACGATCCAGAACGCGAGCACCGCCGCCCAGAACGCGCCGACGACGCCGAAGGCGACCACCCCGAGGACCAACAGGAGGTCGATCACGGCCAGGATGCGCGCGACCGCCGCGTGACCACGCAGGTGCGACCGCCGCTTCAGGATCGAGAGCGCGCCCAACCCGAACAGCATCCCGACGCCGTCCAGGATCCCGAACCACACCACGCGGTTCAGCCCGCCGATCGCCGGTAGTCCGATGTCCTTCAGCAGGTGGAAGTCCGAGAGCCGATCGAAGCCCTCCGTCGATGCGCCGTGGATCGCGGCCGTCACGAGGATCAGCCAGAGCACGGGATGGCCGCGCACCTCGCGCGCCCCTTCCTTCAGCGTGCCGACCAGGGTGCGGTGGATCCGCTCGCCCTCGGGACGCGCGCGCCGCGTGAAGCCTTCCTCCCGCATCGCGATCGCGAGGAAGACCCCGAGCGCGATGAAGCCCACCCCCGACAGGACCACGGGGAGCCGGAGGTCGATCGAAGCCAACGCAACGCTGGCCGCGATCGCGACGAGCGCCCCCACGTGGTACCACTGCTCGGCGCGGACGTAGAGCGGACGCGCGGCCTCCTCGCCGATCTCGTCGGTGAGCCACGCGACGTCGGCGCCGCTCGTGAACGTGGCGAAGATCCCGAACAGCACCTGCGAGACGACGGCCATCAGGTAGGTGCCGGCGAGGCCGAGCACCACGAAGGCCACCCCCGTGCCCAGCACGCCGATCACCACCGAGATACGGCGGCCGACCGTGTCGGCGACCACGCCGGTCGGCAGCTCGAACAGGAGGTACGTGCCCTCCAGCACCGTGCCCAGCATCAGCAGCTGGAAGGGAGTCGGGTCCAGGCGGACCACGATGAACACCGTGTAGACGGTGGCCATCAGGCGGAACATGAACCCGCCGGCGGTCTCGTAGATCAGGTAGACGGTGGCAGGGCGCAGACGTCGCACGTCGCATCTTCCTCACAGGTCGGGGCGCGCGGCGGGAGGTGCCCGGCCGAGGCACGCCGGAACGGGGCGACGGCGCGCCCCGTGCGATCGGGTGATGTCGGCTAGGCGGTTGGCACTGCGCGGGAAGGATGACCCACACCCACATGGGTGTCAACGCCGCATCGCCCGTTCCCGTCCCGTTCACCCGGCGGCTCGTCCCCGGTCCTCTCCGTGTGCGAGCATCAATGGGTGAGCGCCGTCCCCCACCCCGCCCCCGACGACCGGCCGTTC
The DNA here is from genome assembly GCA_963821925.1 of uncultured Actinomycetes bacterium. Classification (GTDB taxonomy): domain Bacteria; phylum Actinomycetota; class UBA4738; order UBA4738; family HRBIN12; genus JAOUEA01. Next base: position 133,071 of record CAWGFO010000001.1, read on the forward strand.
GCCGTGGTCGACATCGGCTCCAACTCGGGCCGGATGATCGTCTTCCGACTGCGCGAGGGCGAGCACCTCGACGTACTCGAGGACGCGCGGGCTCCGCTGCGGCTGGCGCGTGCCCTCCGCGACTCGAACGTGCTGGGTGCCGATGCGATCGACCGCACGGTGGAGGCCCTCCGAGACTTCGTCGCGGTGGCCAACGGGGCGGGTGCCGAACGGATCATCGCGGTGGCGACCTCGGCCGTCCGCGACGCCGCCGACGGGGAGGAGCTGGTGGCGCGCGCGAACCGGCTGGGCGTGCCGCTGCAGACGATCGACGGCGACCACGAGGCGCGGCTCGGGTTCCTCGGGGCGGTCCACGACCTCCCGGTGCGGAGCGGCTTCACGATGGACATCGGCGGCGGCAGTGTCGAGCTCTCGCGGTTCCGCGAGCGTCACCTGATGCGATCCTGGTCCCTCCCGCTGGGTTCGCTCCGCGTGAGCGACCGCTTCCTCGAGTCGGACCCGCCCTCGGACAAGGAGGTGCGATCGCTCCGCAAGGCGGTCGACGAGGCGCTCGACCGAGCCGGGATCACCGAGCTCTCGCGCGGAGAGGAGCTCGTCGGGATCGGCGGCACCGTGCGCAACCTGGCCAAGATCGACCTGAAACGGACCGAGTACCCGATGCCGCTGCTGCACGGCTACCGGCTCCCCCAGCAGCGGCTGGGCGCCCTGATCGACGATCTGGCCGGTCGCTCGATGAAGCGGCGGGCGCACGCGCCGGGCCTCAACCCGGACCGCGCCGACACGATCGTGGGCGGCGCGTTGGTCGCCCACGGGATCGCGCGGCGGGTGGGCGCGGACGACATCGTCGTGTCGAGCCGCGGTCTGCGCGAAGGGCTCGCCCTGCTCACCGGCACGGGCGGCGGGATCCCGCCGGCCGGCTGGGTCCGCACGATCTCGGTGGCCACGCTCGCCGCGCGGTTCGCGACCTGGGAATCCCCCGTGGCCGAACGGCGCGCCGGCCTCGCGCTCCACCTGCACGGCCAGCTCGATCCGACGGCACCCACGTCGGTGCGCGAGATGCTCGAGCACGCGGCGACGATCCTCGACGTCGGCCGCGCGATCGACTACTACGACCGCTTCGAGCACGCCGCGATGATCGTGATGGCGGCCGATCTCGCCGGCTTCTCGCACGCCGACCTCGGGGCGCTCACCGCGATCCTGCGTCAGGCCGACGACGACACGCGGCTCGGCCCGTACGGCCGACTCGTCGAGGAAGAGGACCGGACGGCCGTGCTGCGGGCCGCCTCCACGCTCGCCCTCGCCGACGAACTCAACCGGCGGATCCCGCTGGGCTCGGCCGCACCGCTCAGCTGCAACTGGCTTCGGGGCGGCTTCGAGGTCGTGGCGCCCGTGCCGTCGGGCTGGAGGCCCCGCGGGGTCGCCGACCGGTTCAAGCGGGTGTTCGGCAAGCCCCTGCTGGTCGTCGCGAACGAGAGCGTGGCGGCGCTCGCGGCCGCCCCCGACCGCGAGTAGCATCCCCGCCGGGAGGTGGGCATGACGCTCGACATCTTCATCTCGGTCGACATGGAGGGCATCGCGGGGATCACCACCCTGCGCCAGACGTTCCGCGGCACCGACGACTACGTGTGGGCACGTCAGCTCATGACCGAGGAGGCGAACGCCGCGATCGCCGGCGCCTTCGAGGCCGGGGCCGACACCGTCGTCGTCACGGACTCCCACGGCGACATGGGGAACCTCCTGCCCCACGAGCTCGACCCACGCGCCGAGCTCGTGCAGGGAACCCCGAAGACCCCCTTCAGCATGATGACCGGCATCGGTGAGGGGTTCTCGCTCGCCGCGTTCATCGGCTACCACGCGGGCGCGGGCACGCCCGACGCGGTCCTCGACCACACCTACACGGGCTTCATCACGGACGTTCGGGTGAACGGCGAGACCTGGAACGAGACCCATCTGAACGCCGCACTCGCCGGGACCTTCGGCGTGCCCGTCGGGTTCGTCGCCGGTGACCGCGCTTGCTGCGAACAGGCCGAGGAGCAGCTCCCGTGGATCAGGACCGTCGCCGTCAAAGACGGCTTCGGCAACCGGGTGGGGCGCTCGCGATCGCCCGAAACGGCACGGGCAGAGGTACGCGACGTCCTCCGCGAGGTCGCGGAGCACCCCGACCGACTCGAGCTGTTCGTCCCGTCGGGGCCGTTCACGCTGGAGGTGGACGTGATCAACACCGCGGTCGCCGACATGTGTTCCCTGACGCCCGGGACGGAGCGGCGAGCGCCGCGCGGGGTGCGGTTCGACACGCCCGACGTCCGCGAGCTGTACCGATGCCTACTGACCTGGATGAACCTCGGCCAGCGCGTGGCACCGAGCTACACGATCGAATGACCTCGGTCGCGACGAGGGGTGCGACTCAGTCCTCGCCGGCGCTCCGGTAGGCGGCCTCGACCACCCGCATGACCACGCGCCCGTCCTCACCGCTCGGGCGCGGCTGCCGTCCCTCGGCGATCGCCCCCAGGAACTCCGCCACCTGCGCCGAGTACATCGGCTGCGTGCAGTGCTCGTAGTCCTCCGCCGGTTCCTCGGGCGGCCAGACCCGGGCATAGCCGCCGGTGCCGTACACCTCGGTGTCGGCCTCGAGCCCGCCCAGATGGGGTTGCCACCACCCGGACTCTACGAGGCTGTTCGTGCCGTTCGCCCAGCGGATCAGCACGATCCCCTCGTCGTCGACCGTGTAGCGCCCGTCCGCGTACCGCGTGCCGATCGCCGCGCAGACGGGTCCGGGATCCGGGTCGCCCAGGAGGAACCTCGCGGTGTCGATCGCGTGCACCCCCATGTCGACGAGCGCCCCGCCGCCCGCGAGCGCGGGATCCGTGAACCACCCGCTCGGCCCCCAGCCGGCATGCACCCCGTAACCGCGCGTCTTGACGATCTCGCCGAGTTCGCCGGCCGCGATCCGGTCCCGCAGCGCGATCACCTCGTCCCGGAACCGCCAGCAGTGCGCGACCATCAGGGACGCACCCGAGGACGCCGACGCCTCGATCATCGCGTCACACTCCGCCACGCTCGTGGCCATCGGCTTCTCCACCAGGACGTGCGTTCCCGCCCGCAGCAGCGCGATCGCCTGCGGCGCATGCAGCGCGTTGGGCGTGGCCACGATCGCCGCGTCCACGGAGGGATCGGCGGCCAGGGACTCCCAGTCGGAGGTGACGTGCCTGATCGCGTACCGATCGGCGAACGCGCGGGCCGTCTCCTCGCGGTGGTTGGCCACCGCGACGAGCTCGTCGCCGTGCGCCAGCACTCCGCGGGCGTGGAAGTCCTGGATCCATCCGCAGCCGAACAGCGCGACGCGCACGGCTACCCCTTCACGCCGGTCAACGTCACGCCTTCGACGAAGACCCGCTGCGCGAGGAAGAACAGGACGATGATGGGGATCATCATCAGGGCCGAGGCCGCCATCGTGAGGTTCCACTGCGCGAGGTACCGGGTCTTGAACTCCACCAACCCGATCGCGAGCGTGTAGAGCTTGGGGTTGTTCCCGACGAACAGCAGCGGCGCGAAGAAGTCGTTCCAGGCGTAGAGGAAGTTGAAGAGCGCCACCGCGGCGATCGCGGGCTTGGCCAGCGGCACGATCACCCGCGTCATGATCTGCCATTCGCTGGCGCCGTCGACCCGCGCGGCATCCGAGAGCTCCTCGGGGATCGTCATGAAGAACTGCCGCAGCAGGAAGATCGAGAACGCATCCCCGAAGAAGCTCGGCAGGATCAAGGGGGTGAGGTGGCCGATCCACCCCAGCCGGACGAACACGATGTACAGCGGCACGATCGTGACCTGGAACGGCAGCATCAACGTCGCCAGCACGGCGACGAAGGCCACCTGTCGCCCTCGCCACTGCATCCGCGCGAGGGCGTAGGCGACCGGCACGCACGACACCACGGTGCCGACCGTCGAGAGCACGGCCACCTGCGTCGTGTTCCACGTGTACCGCAGCAGCGGGATCTCCGAGAACACGTCCAGGTAGTTCTGCGGGTGGAACGGGTTCGGCCACAGCGACGACGTGAGCGCCTGCTTCTGCGTCATCAGCGACGTCACGAGGATGAAGAAGACCGGGACCATGAACATCGCCGCGACGACGATCAGGACGGTGTGGTCGATGAACGCGCGGAGGACCCGGTGACGGCGCGTGGCCCGCGGCACCGGTCGCACGACGATCTGCTCGGCGCTCGTGAACGTGGCGGTCCCGGTGCGGACGCTCACTTGAACATCCCGCCCTGGTAGTGCACCCAGCGCTTGGAGGTCCTGATCAGCGCGATCGTGCAGGCCATCGTCACGACGAACAGCACCCACGCCAACGCCGACGCGTAGCCCATCCGGAAGTAGTTGAATCCCTGCTGGTAGAGGTAGATCGCGTAGAACAGGAGCGAGTTCTGGGGCGCGCCCAGGCTCGACCGCTGCCCGCCGAGGGTGGTGCTCGCCACGTACGCCTGCGTGAAGTACTGGAACGCCTGGATCACCCCGATCACGAGTGAGAAGAAGATCACCGGCGTGATCATGGGGAGGGTGACGCGACGGAACTTCTGCCACCCGCTGGCCCCCTCGATGTCGGCGGCCTCGTACAGCTGCTGCGGCACGTCGAGGAGGCCGGCGAGGAAGATGATCATCGCCTCCCCCACCCCCCACAACGCGAGGATCACGAGGGCCCACTTCGACGAGGTCGGGGAGTAGAACCACGTCGGCGGGTGCGCCATGCCCACGGCCGAGAGGAACGCGTTGACCGGGCCGTACGAGGGATTGAACAGGAAGAGGAACGCGAGGGCTCCCGCCACGACCGGCGCGATCGCCGGCAGGAAGAACAACGTGCGATAGACCTTGACCCCCCTGCGTGGTCTCGTCAGGAGCGAAGCGGTGAAGATCGCGAAGACGATCTGCAGCGGGACCGCGACCACGATGAACCACACCGTGTTCCGGATCGCCTGCCAGAACAGGACGTCCTCCGTGAACATGTACTTGTAGTTGTCGAGCCCGATCCAGATCGGTGACCCGATCAGGTCGTAGTGCGTGAACGAGAAGTAGAGGCTCGACACCATCGGGTACACGATGAAGACGCTGAACCCGATGATCCACGGCGACATGAACAGGAGCACCGTGGGCCAGTGGGTTCGACGCCGCCGCGGGCGGGGGCGTCGAGCCCGGATGCCCGCGGCGGCGTCGGCGGCGTTCGAGGAGGCGATGTCCGGGCCCCCCTACGGCGCCTCTGCCTGCGCCAGCTGGTCGTTGATCTGCTTGGCCACGTCGTCGAGCCCGGCCTGCAGATCGTCCACCTTGCCGGCCTGCCATTTCTCCATGAATGACGCCATCAGGTCCTGGTCGGCCTGCCCGATCGCCGAGGTCTCCTTGTAGTGGCTGTTCGGGTTGGCGAAGATGTCCAGGAACGTCTGGAACTGCGGCGTCACGTCGAGATCCGGCGAGCTCAGCGCCTCGAGCGTCGTCGGCACGTTGCGCACCGTGTTCGCCATGTACACGAGGGTCGGTGTGTCCGTCGCCATCCACGACACCAAGAGCCATGCCTCATCGGGGTGCGGCGCGCCCTTCGGGATCCCGATGATCGTCCCGCCGACCTGGCCCATGCCGTACATGTCGGCGTTGGCGTCGGGCACCGGGAACGGCGCGGTCATGAAGTTCACCGCGGGCGGGTCGCCCATGAAGTTCTCGGACGTCCGCCACTCGCCGTCGATCGTCATGGCGACCCGACCGGTCTGGAAGTCCTGCTCCGAGCCCCACTCGTCACCCTGACCGGCGACGAACCGCTGGAGGTTGTCGTAGCCGTAGAAGTCGACGAGCTCCTTCTGCCAGTTCGCCATGTCCTGCCATGCGGGGTCGGTGTTCACGGCCGACGTGGTGCCGTCGTCGCTGTACCAGCGGGCGTTGAACATCGACGAGATCGTGACCACGTTGGTCTCGTAGTACGCCATGTACGGGACGAAGCCGGCGACCTTGATCGATCCGTCGGCGTTGAAGACGGTGAGCTTCTTCGCGACGTCCACCAGCTCGGACATCGTCTTCGGCGGCTCGGTGATGCCCGCCTTATCGAACATGTCCTGGTTGTAATAGAGCCCGTACGCGTCGGTGAGGAACGGCAGCGCGCACCGGCTGCCGCCGAAGCTCGTGTACTCCTCGACGACCGGAGGGAACTGGGTGGTGTCGAAGCCGGTCTGGTCGATGAAGGGCGTCAGGTCCTGCCACGCCCCGCTCTGACAGAACTTGCCGATGTTGTCGAGGCTGAACGAGAGGGCCGCGTCCGGCGGCGTGCCGCTGTTGATCGCCGCGAGCATCTTCGTGTCGTCCACGTTCCCGACGCTCTTCACGGTGATCCACGGATAGGCCTCTTCGAACGACGCGAAGATCTTGTCGAAGTCTTCGAGCTCCGCCTTCGACGTCCAGGCGCTCCACATCTCGATCGTGACCGGCTCGTGCGACGCGCTGGCGCCCGTGTCGACCGGCGAAGGTGTCTCGTCTCCGCCCGCCGTGCACGCCGCCGACACGAGCGCCATGGTCGCGATCGCCACCATCCAGCGCTTCATCGTGCCCTCCCTCCCCGAGCATCGCTCGGCTGCCTGCGAACCCATCCCATCCACGGAGTTCTTACGTGACCACCTTCGTCCGGGGGTTTCATGCCGACACCTTCCCTCGCTCGAACAGCCGATCGTGCGCCGCCTGGAGCGCCATCCACACCGCACCGTGCAGGGTCGCCTCCTCGCCCAGGGTCGAGACCTCGATCCGGGGCCGGAACGGCGAGATCTCGCGGAGCTCGTGCTCGACCGGCTCGAGCAGCAGATCCGCGTTGCCACCGATCCCGCCTCCCAGGATCACGAGCTCGGGGTCCACGACCGCCGCGGCAGCCGCGGCGGCGAGCGCGATCCGCTCCGCCTCGGCGGCGACCGCGCGCCGCGCCTTCCGATCGCCGCTCCGTGCCGCCTCGAACACACCCTTCGCCGTGAGCGGCGGCGCCATGCCCAGCGATCGGGCGGCCGCCACGACGCCGGCCGCGCTGGCGGCGGCATCGAGGGCGCCGCGCCGACGGCTCTCGGGGCTCCGGACGTCGGTCCCGGCCAGCGGCAGGTACCCGATCTCACCCGCGGCGCCCGTGCTGCCTCGATAGAGGTGGCCGTCCAGGATCAGCCCCATGCCGACGCCGGTCCCCAGGTGCAGGTAGACGAAGTTCTCCACGCCCCGGCCGCACCCATGCCACTGCTCGCCGAGCGCGGCGAGCTTCACGTCGTTCTCGAAGGCGGTCTTCGTGCCCAGCTCGGCCTGGACCGCCTCGACGATGCCCTCGCGGCCCCACCCGGGCAGGCTGTAGGCGAGGGCCACCTGACCGCGCTGCGGGTCGAACACCCCGGGGCTCCCGACGGTCGCGAGGGTCACCTGCCGCCACTTGATGCCCGCGTCGGTAGCCAGGCCGTGCGCGATCGCACCGATCTGCTGGATCAGCGAACGGGCGCTCTTGACCTTCGCCCGCTCGTCCCGCCGGGCGACGAAGGCGCCCGTCACGTCGGCGATCGCGGCCCGCACCCAATCACGGCCGACATCGATCCCGACGACCCAGCCGGCGCGGGGATTCAGCTCGTACAGGACCGCCGTCGGTCCCTTCGCGCCATGGGAACGCCCCGCTTCGCGGACGAGCCTCGAGACTTCGAGCCCGGCGAGCGCCTGGGAGACGGTGGGCTTCGAGAGGGCGGTCTCTCGAGCGATCTGCGCTCGGGAGATCGGGCCAGACCGGCGCACGCACTCCAGGACCGTCCGCTCGTTGATGGCCCGAAGGAGGCTCGGCGTCCCGGCGGGCGACCGTACCTGGCTCGTGGCGGCCCCTTCCCCCAGCTCAAAGGAAACTTTCCTAACTATTCGACCGGATGCTACGCTCCGGCTCGGACCCGAGTCAAGACGGCCGCCGATGAGGGCGCTCGATCCGCGGGAGGCACGATGACGATCCTCGAGCAGGGACGGGTGGTGGGCATCGTGCGCTTCCGAGCTGGCGGCGATCTGGACGTCGTCCTCCGGGTGCTCGTCGAGACCGGCATCGAGGTCGTCGAGATCACGCTGGATACGCCCGGGGCGCTCGCCGCGATCGCCCGTGCCGCGGACGCGGGGATCACGATCGGGGCCGGCACGGTCCTGTCCGTCGACCACGTGCGCGCCGCCGCGGCGGCCGGCGCCCGGTTCGTGGTCTCCCCCAGCCTGATCGACGAGGTCGTCGAGGCGGCCCAGGCCCTGGGCGTGGAGCCGATCCCCGGGGTCCTCACGCCGACCGAGCTGCACCGGGCGGCGCGTCTGGGCGCCGGAACCGTCAAGATCTTCCCGGCGGGACCGGTGGGGGGACCCGGGTACATCGCCGCCCTCCGGGGTCCCTTCCCCGAGATCGGGATGCTGCCGACCGGCGGCGTGGAGATCGGCGACATCCCCGCCTACCTCGCCGCGGGGGCGAACGCGGTCGGACTCGGCGGATCGCTCACCGGGAGGCGACCCCCCGCGAACGACGACGAGCTCGAGGCGCTCCGAGCTCGAGCGCTCGCGACCGTGCAGGCGGCCGGGCGATGACCGAGCGGTTCGATCTGCTCGCCCTGGGGGAGACGATGCTCTCGCTCGTCGCCAACGACGGCGACCTGATGACGGCGAGCACGTTCACGGCCACCCACGGCGGAGCCGAGAGCAACACGTGCGTGGCGATGGCGCGCCGAGGGCTCCGCGCCGCATGGGTGAGCCGGCTCGGCGACGACCCGGCGGGCCACCGGATCCGCGACGCCCTCGGCCGCGAGGGCGTCGATCTCCGATGGGCTCGCACCGATCCGGGGCGTCCGACGGGCCTGATGCTCCGAGACACCGTCGGGGGTGTCCGCTACTGGCGGTCGGGCTCCGCCGCGAGCGCCTTGCGTCCGAGCGACCTCGACGACGTCCCGATCGAGGAGGCCCGAGCGCTCCTCGTGACCGGGATCACCGCGATGCTGGGCTCGGGGCCGCGCGCCGCGGCGATGTCGTTCCTGGAGCGGGGCACGGGGATCCGGGCCGTCGACCCCAACCTTCGTCCGGGCCTCCCGGGATCCGCCGATCCGAGCGCGGCGATCGGGCCGCTGATCGAGCGGTGCGACCTCGTGCTCGGGGGAGAGTCCGAACTGCAGATCGTGATCGGCAGCGATGATCAGGGTGAGGCGCTCGCGCGGGCGGTCGCCCGTCGTGGCCCGAGGGAGGTCGTGATCAAGCGGGGAGACGCCGGGGCCGCCGCGCTCGACGCCGACGGCGGATGGCACGAGCACCGTCCACGACCCGACATCGCGATCGATCCGGTAGGTGCGGGCGACGCGTTCAACGCCGGCTACCTCGTGGCGCGGCTGCGAGGGGATGCGCCCCCCGACGCCCTCCTGATGGGCGCGGCCGAGGGCGTGATGGCGGCCCGGACGTTCTTGGATGTCGGCCCCAGGAGCGAGGGAACCCATGCGTGAGTCGTTCGACGACGGCGGTCCCACCCGGGGCCACCCACCCATCGAGAGGAGCAGACGATGCCTGAGCTCGCGATCAACGGCGGGACACCCGTGCGCGCCACCCCGTACCCCGCGTGGCCGGCCCCGGACGAAGAGTACGTCGAGGCCGTGGCCGACGTGGTGCGCGGCGGCGAGTGGGGCGGGTTCCCCGAGCCCGGCGTGAACGCCGCCGCGTTCGAGGAGGCGTTCGCCGCGTACCAGGGCGCCCGTCACGGCGTCCTGATGATGAACGGCACGGTCACGATGGAGGTGGCCTGCAAGGCGCTCGACATCGGGTGGGGCGACGAGGTCATCGTGCCCGCGCTGACGTTCGCCGCCACCGCGTACGCGCCGATGGCGGCGGGAGCGCTCCCCGTGATCGTCGACGTCGATCCCCGGACGTGGTGCATCGACCCCGACGCCGTCGAGGCGGCGATCACGCCGCGGACGAAGGCGATCATCCCGGTGCACCTGGGCCATCAGATGGCCGACATGGACCGGATCATGGCGATCGCCACCGCCCACGGGCTGGCCGTGATCGAGGATTGCGCGCACGCCCACGGCCAGCAGTGGCGCGGACAGGGCGCAGGCTGCATCGGCGACGTCGGCTCGTTCAGCCACCAGTCCTCGAAGATCCTGACGTCGGGCGAGGGCGGCACGCTCCTGACGAACGACGACACGCTCGCCCGCAGGGCACACTCGATCATCGACTGCGGCCGCGCCAAGGATCCCGAGGAGAAGGAGTTCACGTTCGGGGCGAACTACCGGCTGAGCGAGCTCAACGCGGCGCTCCTGGTGGTCGCGATGCGCCGGTTCCCCGCGCAACAGGGATCGCGCGCCGTCGCGGGCAAGGCCTTCGAGGCGATGGTCGCCGAGATCCCGGGCGTCCGCGTGATGCCGCACGACGACCGCATCACGCGGTGGAGTTTCTACAACTACCTGATCGCGATCGACCCCGAGGCGTTCGGCGGCGCGACGAACGAGGTCGTGGCCGCCGCGATGGAGGCCGAGGGGATCCCGGCCGAGGTGCAGTACCCCTCGATGAACCGGTACGAGCTGTTCCAGCCGTCGCTCTCGAAGCTGCCGGTCGCCGTCGCGCACGCCGACCGGCTGGATCCTCAGCGGATGTCCTTCCCCGTGGCCGAGGCGGCGGGCCAGCGCGAGTCGATCTACTTCATGGAGACCGTCTTCCGCGACGGCGAGCGTGGCATCCGCGACGCGGCCGACGCGCTCGCGAAGATCCAGCGGCACGCCGGCGAGTTGCCCGCGGCATGACGACGTCGGTGCGCGGGGTTGGCCGACGGGCCGGCCCCGCATCGCGGCCACGGTCCTCAGCGCACCGGGATCTCGATCTCGGTGACGAAGTCGGCGGGATCGGGCGTGGTCTCGGGATCGGTCAGGTAGACCTCGCGCGGGGGTCCGTCGATCACGAGGCGCTGCGATTCGATCCACTCGTTGAGCGCCTCGTAGGCGGATCCGACGTCCTCGTACGACCCGTGGTGCACGGTCGCGGCCATCGCGGCACCGGGCATCTCGGTCACCACGACCTCGTCGTCCCCCGGGAACGAATAGCCCACCGGCATGCACACCTCGAACTCCGCCTGCCCATCGGTCTCACCCACGTGGTCGTACACGATGAACGGCGGCCCGACGGTCTCGGCGTCGACGGCGTGCAGCCTCGCGCCGATCGTCATGAACGCCTCCCGGATCGCGGGGCCGATCTCGGCCATCGTCGTGTGGCGGCGCAGACGGGCGACGTGGCGCGGAGGCACCCGCTTGATCGTCATCTCGTAGGTCATCACGGCCTCCTGGCTCCTCTCGCTACCGACATCGTGGCTCGAAGACCCTAAGGGCGGTGGGGTCGGAGGACCTCAGGAGTCCGGGTAGAACCGCGGCAGGAGGTCCCGATTCGCCTCGAGGAGCTCCTCCAGGAGGGGCACGGCAACGTCGAAGTCGCCGACCAGTGGGTTCGCCATGAGCGCGCGGAGCGCGATGTCTCGATCGCCCGACATCGCGGCCTCGATCGTGAGCCGCTCGTACCCCTTGGCGTGCTCCACGAGCGCGAGCATGTCGGGCGAGAGGGGCGCCACGGCCAAGGGGTGTGCCCCGTCACGGTCGACCGTCGCCGCGATCTCGACGACGTCGTCGTCGGGCAGGTTCGGGATCGCCCCGTCGTTCCGCAGGTTCACGACCTGGACGTCGCCCGTGCCGGCGTGGAGGGACGCCACCAGCGCCGCCGCCGCGTCCGAGTAGAACGCCCCGCCTCGCTCCTCGAGGAGCTTCGGCTTCGTGTCGAGCGCCGGGTCCCGGTAGAGCTCGAGCAGCCCCGCCTCGATCTCCATGACCTCCTCCGCGCGGGTGCGCGAGGTCTTCTGCTGCTCGATGACCCGGTTCGCGAGGTAGTAGTAGCGCAGGTAGTAGCTCGGGATCGCGCCGATCGCCCGGATCAGCTCGGCGGGCATGTCGGTCTCGTCGGCCACCAGATCGATCGCGTGCTCCAGGATCTCGGGGAGACGATCGACCCCGTCCACCATGACCCTCCGCTCCCAGGTGAGGTGGTTCAGCCCGACGTGCTCGAGCTGCACGTGCTCGGGCTCGACCCCGAAGTGCTGCGCGAAACGCCGCTGGAACCCGATCGCGACGTTGCACAGGCCGATCGCACGATGTCCCGCGTCCAGCAGCGCCTGCGTCACGAGGCCCGTCGGATTCGTGAAATCGACGAACCAGGCGCCCGGAGCGCCGCGCTCGGCCATGAGCTCGGCGAGCTCGAGCACCACCGGCACCGTGCGGAGCGCTTTCGCGAACCCGCCCGGCCCCGTCGTCTCCTGACCGATGCAGCCGTGGCGCGGCGGGATCGTTTCGTCCCGGTAGCGCGCAGCCTGCTGCCCGACACGGAGCTGCACGATCACGAAATCAGCGCCGTCGATCGCCTCCAGCCGGTCCTGCGTGAGGGTCAGCCGCCCGCTCCAGCCCGCCCGCCGCATCATCCGCTCGGCGAGCGCGCCGACGATCCCCAGGCGCTCGGCGTCGATGTCCAGGAGCACCAACTCGTCGACGGGAAGGCGCTCTCCCCGCGTCACGAAGCCCTCGACCAGCTCCGGCGTGTACGTACTTCCGCCGCCGACGACCGCGACCTTCACACCCATGGCATCCACCTTCACAGCCGGTTCATCGGCATCGTACACTCGCGGTGATGAAATCGTTAGGAAAGTTTCCTGACCCATTCATCGCCGAGATCTCGGGGCAGCCCGATGCCCTCAGGCGCGCGTCGAGTGGGCTCCGCGCCGACGCCGCGACCCTCCACGCGATCGCCCGGTCGGCCGAGGGACGCCACGTCGTCTTCACCGGGATGGGGTCCTCCTACGATGCGTGCTATCCCGCCGTGACGGAGCTCGCTCGTGCCGGGATCGTCGCCACGATGCTCGACGCCGCCGAGCTCCTGCACTTCCGCACGGCGATCCTCGAACGCGACGCCCTGCTCGTCGCGATCAGCCAGTCGGGCGAGAGCGCCGAGGTGGTGCGAACCGTCGACCGGGTCCGCGCCGGCGCCACGCCGCCGATCGTGGTCGCCGTCACGAACGGAACCGAGAACTCGCTCGCGCGCGCGGCCGACCATGTGCTCGACACGCATGCCGGTGTCGAGACCGGCCCATCGACGATGACGTTCGCCGGTTCGCTGGTCTCGGTCGCCGGCCTTGGGCGCGTGCTGACCGGCGCCGATCCCGGAACCGTGATCGACCGGCTCGACCGCGAGGCCGAGCTCGCCGCGGTAGCGACCGAACGCCTGCTGGCCGAACCCCGTCTCGCCGAGGAGCTCGCCGACTGGTTCGGCGCTCCCGACACCGCCGTGATCCTCGGGCGCGGGCCTGCACGTGCGGCCGCCGAGATGGGCGCGCTCACCGTGAAGGAGGCCGTCGGGATCCCGATCGAGTCGCTCCAGACGGCGCAGTTCCGGCACGGCCCGCTGGAGCTCATGGGCCCGGGCCTGGCCGCGATCGTGGTCGCCACCGAACCGGAGACCCTCGAGATCGACCTCGGGCTCGCCGTCGAGCTCGTGCGGGCCGGATCCCGTGTCCTGCTCGTCACCGCCGAAGACCGCGAGGTGTCCGGGGCTCGCACGATCGCGACCGGCCCGTTGGACCGCGCGCTGTGCCCGGCCGTCGCGATCGTGCCGATCCAGTTGCTGGCGTGGCGCCTGGCCGCGCGCCACGGACGCGAGCCCGGCGCGTACTACCGCGCTTCCAAGGTGACGACCCATGAGTAGCCCGCTCCGCGTGGCGCTGACCTTCGACGCCGAGCACCCCGACCGGCCGTGGTGCCCGCCGGGCAACGCCGAACGGATCCTCGACGTGCTGCGCAGCGACGGGGTCCGGGCGACCTTCTTCGTCCAGGGTCGCTGGGCGCAGTCGCAGCCGGCCGCCGCCCGCCGGATCGCCGACGACGGCCACCTGATCGGCCACCATTCCCACTACCACGCCCGGATGCCGCTCCTGTCCGACGACGGGCTCGACCAGGACCTGTCCGACGGACAGGCGGCGATCGTCGCCGCGACCGGCTCGGATCCGCGCCCCTGGTTCCGCTGTCCGTTCGGGGCCGGCCATGACGATTCCCGGGTGCTCGCGAGGATCGAGGCCGCCGGCTACCGCGACGTCCACTGGGACGTCGAGCTCGAGGACTGGGAGGCGCACCGAACCGGCGAGGCGATCGCCGCCGACTGCCTCGACGGCGTCAGGGACCACGGGGACGGCGCGGTCGTGTTGCTGCACACGTGGCCGGGAGGCACGGGCGACGCGGTCGGGCCGATCATCGCTGGGCTGCGCGACCTCGACGCCCACTTCGTGGGGATCGACGAGCTGGAGCGTCTCCCGTGAGCCGCCGCCCCGCGATCCTGGCGGTCGACGGGGGCGGCTCGAAGATGGATGCCGTCCTCGTCCGGCGCGACGGCACGGTGCTCGGCGCCGCGAGGATCGCCGCCGGTGAGTTCGGCGAGAGCGGCGGCGAGGCGCACATGAGCCAGGTGATCGACGCCGTGGTCGCCGCGTGCGCCGACGCCGAGGTGAGCCTCGAGCGCTTCCCGGTCGCTGATATCGGTGTCTACTGCCTGGCTGGAGCCGATCTCCCCGTCGACGACCGGCGGATCGCCAGGTGGCTCCGCTCCCGCCGCGTGACCGGCGGCGACATCGTCCGAAACGACACCTTCGCGGTCCTGCGGGCCGGCACCGACCGCACCTGGGGCGTCGGCGTCGTCTGCGGCTACGGGACGAACTGCTCGGGCGTGTCGCCCGAGGGGCGGATCACGCGGTTCCCGTCGGTCGGACCGATCTCGGGCGACTGGGGAGGCGGGGCTGAGGTCGGGGGGGCCGGCCTCTGGTACGCGATCCGCGCCGAGGACGGCCGCGGCGAGAAGACCACGCTGACGCGTCTCGTTCCCGAGCACTTCGGCCTCCGCCGGCCCAAGCAGGTGCTCGAGGCCCTCTACCTGGGCCGGATCGACGAGGCGCGTACCGCCGAGCTCGCGCCCGTCGTGTTCCGCGCCGCGACCGAGGGCGATCCGATCGCTCGGAGCATCGTGGACCGGCAGGCCGACGAGGTCGTGGCGCTGGCGGCGACGGCGATCAAGCGGCTCCGCATGACCGCACTCGACGTCGACGTGGTGCTCGGGGGCGGGATCTTCCGCAACGAGGACGACGACTTCTTCACACGGATCGACGAGGGTGTCCGGGCCGTCGCGCCCGCGGCGCGCACGCATGTCCTGACCGCACCGCCGGTCCTCGGGGCCGCCCTGATGGGTCTCGATCACCTCGGGGCGGGCCCGGCCGCGCAGCGCCGGCTGCGCCGTGCCTTGACCCACGACCGGCTCACCGCCCACACTCACCCGCGACGCTAAGGAGAGCTTCCGATGGCCCAGATCGTGCTGGACGGTGTGTCGAAGGTCTTCGGCAACGACGTGATCGCCGTCAACGACGTATCGCTCGAGATCGGTGACGGCGAGTTCATGGTGCTCGTCGGCCCCTCCGGCTGCGGCAAGTCGACGATCCTCCGGATCCTCGCCGGTCTCGAAGAGGTCACGGCCGGCACGATCACGATCGGTGACACGGACGTCACCGACCTGGCGCCGAAGTCCCGCGACATCGCGATGGTCTTCCAGAACTACGCCTTGTACCCGCACATGACCGTGGAGCAGAACCTCGGCTTCGGACTGAAGCTGCGCAAGACCCCCAAGGACGAGCAGCGGCGCCGGGTCGGGGACGTCGCCCGGATCCTCGGGCTGGATCCATTGATGCACCGCAAGCCGGCCGAGCTCTCCGGTGGTCAGCGACAGCGCGTGGCGATGGGCCGTGCGATGGTGCGCGAGCCGCTCGCGTTCCTGATGGACGAACCGCTCTCCAACCTCGACGCGAAGCTCCGGGTGCAGATGCGCGCCGAGCTCTCGCGTCTCCACGAGCGTCTCGGCACGACGACGGTCTACGTTACGCACGACCAGGTCGAGGCGATGACGCTGGGCGAGCGGGTGGCGGTCCTGCGCGACGGGGTCCTCCAGCAGTGCGACAAGCCGCAGAACCTCTACAACCACCCCGCGAACCTGTTCGTGGCCGCGTTCATCGGGTCCCCGCCGATGAACCTGGTCGAGGCGACCGTGGACGCCGACTCCGTCTCGTTCGGTTCGACCACGCTGCCGATCGCCGAGATCGACCTGTCGGCCTATCGCGGCCGCTCCGTGATCCTGGGCATCCGGCCCTCGGACCTGGAGGACTTCGAGGTCTGGCACACGGACACGCTCCCGACGATCGAGGTCGTCGCCGAGGTCACGGAGGAGCTCGGCTCCGAGGTGAACATCATCTTCCCTGTCGACGCGCCCCCGGTGATGACCGAGGACACGATCGCCGCCGCGAGCGACGAGGCCGACCACGATCAGATCCCGCTGATCGCCGACACCCAGGAGCAGGCTCGCTTCTGCGCCCGGGTCGACGCTCGCACGCACTGCCGCCCGGGCGATCGGGTTCGGCTGTCGGTCGACCCCTCCCGGTTCCACTTCTTCGATCCGGAGAGCGGCGAGGCGATCGACCCGGTGCTCGCCCACCTGGGAGCCTGAGGCTCAGGCGGTACGGCCGGAGCGGATCTCCTCGCCGTCGGCGGGCAACCAGCACTCGACGAGCGTTCCCTCGCCCGGGGCGCTCGTGATGCGGCACCATCCGCCCACGAGCTCCGCCCGCTCGATCATCGTCGAGAGCCCGATGTGCCCGGGACGGGGCTCCTCGACCGCTGACGGGTCGAAGCCGGCTCCGTCGTCCCGCACCCGGACCTCCACACCGTCGCCGACCGTCGCGACCTCGACGGTGACGCGGCTGGCGGCCGCGTGCTTCCGTGCGTTGGTCACCGCCTCCTGCGCCATGCGGAAGAGGGTGGCGCGCAGATCAGGAGCCGGCTCCGCGGTCAACCCGTCGACGACCTCGACCGCCCAGCCGGTCTCCCGGGCCGTGTGATCGAGGTACTGGCGGAGGGCCACCACCAACCCCTCGCGGTCCAGGGCACCGGGCCGCAACTCGAAGAGCAGCGACCGGAGGCGCTCGATCGAGCGTCCCACGGTCTCGTGGAGCTCCATCAGCTCGCGCGGCTCCATCACCTGGCCCGACCGGGCGAGGGTTTGGAGCCGGAGGTCGACCGCGCTCATCACCTGGATCGGATCGTCGTGGATGTCGGCGGCGATCCGCCGCCGCTCTTCCTCCTGGGCGTGCTCCAGTCGCTGCGCGAGCTCCCGCCGCTGCTGGATCGTCCTCCGGAGCACATCCAGGCTCCATCGGAGCTTGTCTTCGGCGTCCTTCTGGGCGCTGATGTCGAGCATGACGCCCTGCCAGTGCGCGGGCTTGCCCTCGTCATCGAGCACGGGCACGGCCTCGTCGCGGATCCACACGAGGTGCCCGTCCTTCGCGAACATCCGGTATTCCGCGAAGAACCGGTCCCCCACCTCGTTCGACCGCCGGTTCTCATCGATCACGGCGCCGACGTCGTCGGGATGGATCTTCTCGAACCAGAACTCGGTGGTCGACCCCCATTCCTCCGCCGAGTACCCGAGGAGCTCCACCGCCTGCGGGCTCATGTAGAAGTTCGTGGAGAACTCGTCGGGACGATCGAGGTAGACGATCGCCGGGATGCCTTCGACCATCGCGCGATAGGCCTCGAAGTCCTCCGGACCACCCGAGGTCGACGAGCCGCCGCTCACAGGCGCGCGATGATCCCCGCGAGCAACGCCATGCGCGGAACGACGCTGCGGAGGTCGATCCATTCCGCCGGCGCGTGATCGTCACCGCCGATCGGGCCTAGCCCATCGATCGTGGGGGTGCCCGCCGCCGAGGTCGTGTTCGCGTCGGACGCGCCACCGGTCGCCGCGTCCCGAAGCTCGATCCCGAGCTCCGCCGCGACCTCGATCGCGAGCTGCGCCAGATGGGCGCCGCCCTCCTTCTTCTCCATCGGGCGGTGCCAACCGTTCCCGTGCACCTCGGTCACGACGTCGGGCACCACATGGTCGGCCATGATCCGCTCGATCTCGGCCTCGGCCGCCTCGAGCGTCTCGAGCTCGGGCGAACGGAGGTCCACATGGAGCTCGCAACGTGCCGGCACGACGTTGCTCCGGGTGCCGCCCCGCGCCACGCCCACGTTCACCGTGACGCCGGGCCACCGGCCGTTCAGGGCCTGGAGCTCGATGATCTTGTGGGCCGCTTCCAGGAGCGCGTTGCGGCCCTTCTCTGGCTCGACGCCGGCGTGGGCGGCGCGCCCCATGATCGAGATCTCGTAATCGGTGATCCCCTTGCGCGCGCTCACGATGTCGCCGTTGGCCCGCGCGCCTTCGAGCACGAAGGCCACATCGTGCCGCGGCGCCAGCTCCCGGATCACCGGGCCGCTGAACGGAGAGCCGATCTCCTCGTCGGGATTGCAGACGTACGTGATCGTGCCGAACCCGTGGAATCCGGCCTCCTGGAGCACCTCGACGGCGAACATCCCCGTCAGTAGCCCCGCCTTCATGTCGGAGACGCCCGGGCCGCGTGCGAGGTCGCCGTCGATCGAGAACGGCCGCTCGGCGACCGTCCCGTCGTCGAACACGGTGTCCATGTGGCCGACCAGAAGGACGTCGGGGCCGCCACCGCCCACCAAGGTCCCGATCAGGAGGTCCCCCACCCGCGGCTCGTCGGGGCCGGGTACGTGCGGCGTCCGTCGGATCGACCACCCCGCCGCCCGGAGTCGAGCCTCGCATCGGTCCGCGATCTCGTTCACGCCCGCCGGCGAGTACGAGCCGCAGTCGACGTTGACCATCCGCTCGAGCTCGGCGATGAACTCGTCGTAGCGCCGCTCGGCGATCGCGAGGAGTGCACGTGCGTCCACGACGCGACGCTAGCATGGCCTCCTCAACCGAGACAGGAGGACGGGTGGCACGCGAAGGGTCAGGCGCCGTCGTCGACCACGCCGGCGGGTCGATCTCGGTCGAGCCGATCCTGATCGCCGATCCAGGCCCGGGCGAGGTCCTCGTCCGGCTGGCGGCGAGCGGCGTCTGCCACAGCGACGTATGGGCGATCGAGCACGGGAACTGGGGCTCCCCGTGGCCGATGCTCCTCGGGCATGAGGGCGCCGGTGTCGTCGATGCCGTGGGCGAGGGTGTCACGAACGTCTCACCGGGCGATCGCGTGGTGATCGCCTGGGCCGTGCCGTGCGGCCGCTGTCGCCAGTGCCGGCGCGGGATGCCCCGCCGATGCGGCCACGAGCTCGCACAGCCGCCGCGCGTGACCCGCGCCCGCGACGGCGCGGTCCTCACGGGCGTGCTCGACTGCGGAACGCTTGCCACCCACACCGTCGTCACCGCCCCGCAGGTGGTGCGGATGCCCGACGGGATCCCGCTCTCGCGCGCCTGCCTGCTCGGCTGCGGCGTCTCCACCGGTGTGGGCGCGGCGATCCAGACCGCGAAGGTCTGGCCTGGCGCGACGGTCGCGGTGATCGGACTGGGCGGGATCGGCCTCGCGGCGCTCCAGGGCGCCAAGATCGCCGGCGCCGGACGGCTGATCGCGGTCGACGTCGCACCCGCCAAGCTGGCGTGGGCCGGCGGGTTCGGCGCCACCGACGTCGTGGACGCGAGCGTCGGGGATCCGGTGGACGCGGTGCGCGCACTCACGGACGGGGAGGGCGTGGACATCGCGTTCGAGGCGGTCGGGAACCCGTCGTGCGTTCGTCAGGCGGTCGAGATGCTGGCGTTCGCGGGCACCGCCGTGGCGATCGGCGTGCCGCCCGTGCCGAGCGAGGTCACCCTCCCGTGGAACGGCTCGGATCGCGCGGCCTACCCGCACAAGGCGAACCTTTTGATCACCGACGGCGGTGACCCGATCCCCGAGCAGGACTTCCCCGAGATGGCGGACTGGTGTCTGGACGGGTCCCTCGACCTCGACGCGATGGTGACGCGCGAAGCGAGCCTCACCGACGACGACCTCTCCGAGGCGATCCGCGCGATGCTGGCCGGGGAGGTCATCAGGACCGTCGTGGTCCTCGACCCCGAGGCCGCGGGGTAGCATCCCGGCGCGATGCGCACCACGACCGGCGGCGACCGCCGCGAGATGAACTGGATCTGGACGATCGGGGCTCCCCTCGTTCGGATGCTCTTCGGGCTGTTCTTCCGCCTGCGGATCGAAGGCATCGAACACGTCCCCCGGAGGGGCCAAGTGATCGTCGCTCCGAACCACGTGAGCGTGCTGGACGGACCGCTGATGGTTGCCACGGTCGGCACGCATCGCTGGCGCGCCACGCGATGCCTGATCGCCGCGGAGATCTTCACGGGCCTGACCGGATGGATACTCCGTCAGGCCCGGCAGATCCCGATCCGGCGCGGCACCGGCGACATGGGAGCCCTCGACGAGGCGGTCGCGGCGATCCTCCACGGCGCGTGCGCGGGGGTGTTCCCGGAGGGCCGGGTGAGCGACGACGCGGATGCAGGACTCCAACGGATCCGCTCGGGCCTCACCCGGGTCGCGGTCCCCACGGGTGCGCCGGTGGTTCCCGTCGGCATCTGGGGAACCCAGAGGGTGTGGGCGAAGGCGGGCGTCGACCGCGCGGCACTCCTGCGGCGTCCCCACCTCGCGATCGTGTTCGGGCCGCCGATCATGCCGGCCGGTAGCACGCCCACCGAGTTCCGCGAGCGCTACCGGGTGGCGCTCGAGGCGCAGCTCGCCCGCGCGCAGCAGCTCGCCGGGGACGACGCGTGACCGACGAGTCCCGCGATCCGTGGATCCGCCGCTCCCGCGCCACCGCATACGAGAACCCGTGGATCGAGGTCTGGCACGACGAGGTCGTGCGGCCGGACGGCAGCGACGGCATCTACGGCGTCGTGCATTTCCGGACGCGCGCGGTGGGCGCGGTCGTGCTCGATGACGCCGACCGTGTATTGCTGGTCGGGCAGTACCGCTACACGCTCGGTCGCTACTCGTGGGAGATCCCGGAGGGCGGCAGCCCATGGGGTGAGGACCCGCTCGACGGGGTCAAGCGAGAACTCGCCGAGGAGACCGGCTACACGGCCTCGGGATGGCGCGAGCTGATCCGCTTCACGTTGTCGAACTCGGTCACGGACGAAGAGGGCATGATGTTCGTGGCGACGGGTCTCACGCCGGGCGACGCGGAGCCAGACCCCAGCGAAGAGCTCGCGGTCCGCTGGGTCGGACTCGACGAGGCGCTCGCGATGGTCGACGGCGGCGAGATCCACGACGTGATGACCCAGGTCGCACTCCTCGCGCTCCACCGCGAGCGCACGGGCTAGCGCGCGCCGACCTCCTCGGGGAGCCAGAACCATCGCAGATACTCGAAGTCCTCGCTCACCTCGACCGAGGGGCTCACGACCGGCAGTGGCGCCTCGGCGAGGATCGCTCGGCCCTCCTCGAGGTACCGGTCGAGCGCCGACTCGGGCGCGCGGTGACGGTGTCCCTCGAAGATCATCTCGCCGCCCTCGTAGCGAACGTCGCGGAGTGACATCGGGGGCTCCGGCTGACCGTCCACGTGCCGCCACATCCCGGTTGGCGGATCGAAGCAGTAGCGCGGCAGGAGCCGCCATCCGTGGGTAGCGACCAGGTCAACCGAATCCAGGACGTAGTCGAACACCCGCTCGGTGAAGAAGTAGTTGAAGTTCACCCGCACCCAGCCGGGCTTGATGCCCTCGCACCCGGTGGCGATCTCGCGTTCGAACTCGTGCGACCGATCCAGATCGATGCCGAGGAGCCGGTGCCCGTACGGGCCCGCGCACGAGCATCCGCCCCGCGCCTGGATCCCGAACAGGTCGTTCAGGAGCGCCACGACGAAGTTGTGGTGCAGGTACCGCTGCTCGTGGCGCACGACGAACGACACGATCGACAGCCGCGGCAGGTCGTGGCTCCCGAGGATCTCGATATCGGGGTTCTCCTCCCACCGATGCATCGCACGGTGGGTGAACGATTCCTCGCGCGCGCGGATCGCCTCGGTGCCGACGGCCTCCTTGAGCTGGAACACGAGGCCCGCCCGGATCGACTCCACGATCGCGGGCGTCCCGCCTTCCTCACGGTGCTCGATGTCATCGAGGTACCGGTGCTCCGTCGGGTTCACGTACGCGACCGTGCCGCCGCCGGGGACGCTCGGCACGCGGTTGTGGAAGAGATCCCGGCGCGCGACGAGCACCCCCGGGGTCCCCGGCCCACCCACGAACTTGTGCGGCGAGATGAACACGGCATCCTTGTGGTCGAGTCCGGCATCGGCCGGCCCGTGGCGCGGCGACATCTCGATGTCCACATAGGGCGCGGCGGCCGCGAAGTCCCAGCAGGAGAGGGCGCCGTGCCGGTGCAGCAGCACGGAGATCGCGCGGACGTCGCTCAGGATCCCCGTGACGTTCGACGCGGCGGAGAAACTCCCGATCTTCACGGGCCGATCGGCGTGGGCGATCAACGCCCGCTCGAGCGCCGCCAGGTCGATCCGGCCGTCCTGGTCCTCGGGGACGGTCACGAGGTCGGCGATCGACTCGCGCCACGGCAGCTCGTTCGAATGGTGCTCGTACGGCCCGATGAACACGACCGGTCGCTCGTCGGCCGGGATGCGCGCCGAAAACCCGTATTGGTCGTCGAGCCCGGCCGGGATCCGCAATTCGAGGCAGTCGATCAGCGTGTGGATCGCTCCCGTGGAACCGGCCCCACAGAACAGGACCACGTGCTCATCGGCGTTCGCGCCGACCGCCTCCCGGATGATCGCGCGAGCGTCCTCGCGGAACCTCGTGGTCTGCAAGCCGGTGCCGCTCGACTCCGTGTGGGTGTTCGCGTACAACGGCAGCACCGCATCGCGGATCAGATCCTCGATGAACGAGACCGAGCGGCCCGAAGCCGTGTAGTCGGCGTACGTGACCCGCCGCAGCCCGAACGGCGTCGCGATCGCCTCGTCCTCGCCGATCACCGCGGCTCGCACGGTGTCGATCAGTCGCTCGTCCGGCACGCGGGCATGGTACCCCCCCAACGACGAAGGCCGGCCCTCGGGGCCGGCCTTCGTGTGACGCGATGTCCGTGGCGCTTAACCCAGCGCCACCGCGTTGATCAGGTTGGAGTCACGGAGCTTCCGAAGCGCCTCGCGCTCGATCAGGCGGACGCGCTCGCCGGAGAGACCCAGCACCTTGCCGGTCTCGCGCAGCGACAGCGGCTGCCCGTTCTCGAGCCCGTAGCGCAGGGCCACCACGTGGCGCTCACGCTCGTCGAGCACGCGGTCGACGGCGTCGCCGATCTCCTCGCGGAGGAGCGCGTCTTCGACCTCGTTGAACGCGGCGTCGGAGTCGACCTCCTCGATCAGATCGCCGAGCTCCGTGTCCTCGCCCACGGGCGACTGCAGGGACAGCGGCTCACGGCGGCCCATCTCCGTCAGGTCGTCGATCTCCTCGACCGTGGTGTCGAGGGCCTTGGCCAGCTCCTCGCGGCTGGGCTCGCGGCCCATGCTCTGCGCGAACTGGAACCGCGTGCGGTTCAGCTTGCGCAGCCGGTCGTGGATGTGGACGGGCAGACGGATCGAGCGGGAACGGTCCGCGATCGCACGCGTGATGCCCTGGCGGATCCACCAGGTCGCGTACGTCGAGAACTTGAACCCGCGGCGCCAGTCGAACAGCTCGACGGCACGCATCAAACCGATGTTGCCCTCCTGGATCAGGTCGAGCAGCGGCAGGCCCTGGCCCTGGTACTTGCGGGCCACGGACACCACGAGACGGAGGTTGGCCATGATGAACCGCTGACGCGCGGCCTCGGCCTTCTTCACATCCTGGCGGGCCTTGGCGATGCTCTTCTCGGACCGGAGACGTCCGGCTCGGAGGCGTTCCTCCCCCTCCTTGCCGCGCTCGATCGTCATGGCGAGCTCGACCTCTTCCTCCTTGGTCAGCAGCGGCTCGCGGGCCGCCGCCTCGAGGTAGAGGCGCAGGTCATCAGCGTCGTCGGTCCCAAGGGGACGCGCCGGCTCTGGCACTAGATATCACTCTCCTCCTCGAGGCCCTGTGGGCGTCGCGGAACGCGACGCAACTGGGTCCTCGGGAACTCGGGTTCCTCGGTCAGCGGCGTAGGGGTGCCGGGCGCAGCGAGAAAACGCCTTGGCAGCCGCTGTTCCGCATGGTAAGGGGTGCTTCGCGCGTTTGTAAAGCTCAGGGTAGGTAAAGGTCTTGTGAAGACGGCCCCGGACGGGACGAGGACGCGCGTGACGTTCACCCCGGTGAGCACCACCTTTCCTGACGGTTCAACCACTACAACCCCGTGAGGGCGTGCGATGTTCCCTCGGTGCGTACCCTCACCGGACGTTCGCCGCCACGCGACCCGCGGTTCCCCGTGACTTGACGCGGCGCACCGCCGTGCGCACGATGCGTCGGCGCGTGCAGCTTCCCCCCGATCGAAAGGATCCGTCGATGCATCGTCGTCTGGTGGCCACCCTCGGAGCCGTTGCCCTGCTGGCCGGCGCGGTCGCGTTCGCGCTCGCTTCGCCCCCATCCCCGCCGGTCGGCGACGGGCGACGGGTGGAGGCCGGCTCGGCCCGTGAGGAGGCCGAGGAAGCGGTCGAGGATCTCCGTAAGGCCGCCACCCACACCTCCGAGGCCAACGCGGTGGAACCGATCGTGAGCGCGGCGGCCGCCGGATGGGCGCCCGAGCAGGTGTGGAGCGCCACCGGCAACGACTGGGAGCCGGCGATCGCCGCCGATCCGGGTGCGGGATCGTCCTGGGTGTACCAGGCCACCACCCGCTACGGCGGACCGAAGGCGTGCACGCAGTGCCCCGACCCCGCGATCATCGTCCGCGCCTCGAGCGACGGCGGCGTCACGTGGGGTCCCGACCGCTACCTCTGCGCGTGCAAGAACACCAAGGGCCAGAACGACCCCCAGCTCGCGGTCGCGACGAACGGGACGGTCTACGCGGCCTGGCTGAACGACTACAACCCGGGCGTCGTCTTCTCGAAGTCGACCGACCACGGCGTGACCTGGAGCGCTCCCGTGAGCGTCAAGGGCAAGGGCCTCTCGTTCAGCGACAAGCCGATCCTCGCGATCAGCCCGAGCGGGCAGGACGTGTACATCGCCTGGAACGCGAGCGACTCCTATATCAGCGTGTCGCACAACGGCGGGGCATCGTTCGCCGCACGGGTGAAGACGAACAGCGACTCCCTGTACTGGTTCGCCGAGGGCGGCATCGTGGCGCCGAACGGGAACGTGTTCTTCGGTGAGAGCGCCGAGAATCAGAACGCCACCGGCCAGGTGAAGCTCGCGGTGATCCGCTCCACGAACGGCGGCACCAGCTGGACGGCGCAGATCATCGACACGAGCGAGCAGCAGCCGGTCTGCACGGTCCCCAGTTGCCCGGCGGACTTCCTGTCCTCGCAAGCGGGGATCGGCGTGGACAGCGCCGGCACGCTGATGGTGGCCTACACGCTGAACACGGTCGCCGGAGCCCCGAAGGATCTGTTCGTGCGGACCTCGACCGACAACGGCGTGACCTGGAGCGCCAGGACGGAGATCGGTCAGAACTCGGGCGACGCCGGGTTCCCGGTGATCGAAGGCGTGGGTGCCAACGACTTCCGGGTGGCGTGGCAGGACGATCGGAACGGGGCGACCTCGTGGAACACGTGGTACCGACGTACGACGAACGGCGGCTCCACGTGGAGCGCCGCCGTGCGGCTGTCCGACGCGACCTCCGGCGCCACGTACAAGAACGCGAACGGCTACGCGTTCCCGTACGGCGACTACTTCGACCTCGACGTCACCCCGACCGGCACCAACGTGCTGATCTGGGCCGAGGGGAACAACTACGTCGGGCCCGGCGGCACCTGGTTCACGAGGGGCGCGTAGTCGAGGAGGGGCGTCTCCCGCGCGATAGCGTGGAGTCGTGAGCGACGACCTGCCGCCCCTCCAGACGATCGATCTCGACGGCCCCGTCGCGTACCGGGAGTGGGCGGGGCCGGCGGAGACCACGTTCGTGATGGTGCACGGGCTCGGTGGCACCAACGTGAACTGGGTGCGGGTCGCCCCGGGGCTCGCCGGGCTCGGGCGGGTGCTGGCGCTCGACCTCCCGGGGTTCGGACAGAGCCCACGCGCCGGCAGGGGGTCGGGCATGATGGATCTGCGACGCACGCTGTCGCGGTTCGTCGGAGCGGTCGGCACCGGTGACGTCGTCCTCTCGGGGAACTCGATGGGAGGCGTCGTGTCGATGATCCAGGCGGCCGTCGAGCCGGGATCGGTGCACGCGCTCGTCCTGACCGGGGCCGGATTCCCGCGGGCGCACCACGTGCAGCCGCATCCGCTCGTGTGGGCGGCGCTCGCCGTCTACGAGGCACCCCAGATCGGCGACCTCCTCGCTCAGATCCGCACGCGGGAGATCGATGCCGAGCGGGTGGTGCGGCTCGGCATGCGTTTCATCGTGGCCGATCTCGCCTCGATCCCCGACGATGTGCTCCAGCTGCACGTCGACGCCGTGCGCGCGCATGCGAACGACACGGACGCCGGGCCCGCGTTCGTGGACGCGGCACGGTCGCTCCTACGGCTCGGACGGCGGCCCGACGCGGGCCCCCGCATCCTCGGGAACGTGGCGGCACCGGTCCTCGTACTGCATGGTCGGCGCGACACGCTGGTCCCCGCGGGATGGGCCGAGGCCGCCCTGCGCGAACACCCGGCCTGGCGCGGACGCATCTTCCCCGACCTCGGGCACGTCCCGATGCTGGAGGCGCCGGGCCGATGGCTCGCCGAGGTCGCCGACTGGCTGGGCGAGGTGCGCTGAACTAACCCGCGCGCAAGGCCCGGGCGAGCCGGGGCCGGGCTTCGATCCCCCGGCGGAGCGGCGCCACGCTCGCGAAGACGGCCGGGTTCAGCGTGATCGACAGGAGCGACACCGCGACCACGAGCTGCAGCCCATCGTCCGGCAGGATGCCGAGCCCGTGCGCTTCGGTCGCCACGATGAACGAGAACTCGCCCACCTGCGCCAGGCCGGCACCCACCATGAGGCCGATCTCGAGGGGGCGCCGTAGCGCCGCGACGATCGCGAGCGCGACGATCGACTTGCCGAGCACCACGACGGCGAGGAGCGCCACGATCTCGAGCGGCCGCTCGAGGAGGATCTCGGGGTCGAGCAGCATCCCCACCGACACGAAGAAGAGCACGCCGAACACGTCGCTCAGCGGCACGATATCCTTGGCCGCCTTCTCGCTCACCGTCGATTCGCTGAGCACCGCGCCGGCGAGGAATCCGCCCAGGGCGAGGGACACGTCGAAGATCGCGGTCGCCGCGAACGCCACGCCGAGCGAGGCGGCCAACACCGCGAGCGTGAACAGCTCGCGCGAGCCCTCGCCCTCCACGGTGGTGAGCAGCCACGGCAGCACCCGGGCGCCGACGACGAGCATCAGCGCCGTCAGGAGCCCGGCCTTCGCGAGCGCCACACCGACGTCGATCAGGCCCTGACCCGCGGCGAACGGCTCGCTCCCTGAGGTGACGCCCGCGACCACGGCCAGGGTCGGCAGCAACACCAGGGCGACGACCGTGAAGACGTCCTCCACGATCAGCCACCCCACCGCCACGCGGCCCGGCTCCGTCCCGAGGGCGCCGCGCTTCGTGAGCGTGCGCAAGAGCACGACGGTGCTGGCGACCGAGACCGCCAGCCCCAGCACGAGCGACGCCGCAAGGTCGAACCCGAAGGCGAGGCCGACGATCGCCCCGAGCAGGCTTGCGGCCGCGATCTGACCCACGGCGCCCGGCACCGCCACCCGGTACACGCTGACGAGGTCTCGAACGCTGAAGTGGAGACCCACGCCGAACATCAGCAGCGCGACGCCGACCTCCGCCAGCTCGAGGGCGACGTTCGGATCGGCCGCGATGCCCGGGGTGAAGGGTCCGATCACGATGCCGGCGACCAGGTAGCCGATGATCGATGGCAGCCCGAGGCGGCGAGCGACCAGCCCGAAGACGAACGCGGCCCCGAGGGCGATCGCGATCGTGGCGGTGAGTGAGCCGGCGTGCGCCTCCATCGGTACGTCCCCGACCTCAGCGGGCCCTGGCTCGCGGCGATGATGCGGCCTCGGCGAGCTCGTCGATCGAGGCGGTGATCCCGGCGGCGAGGACGTCGAGGTCGCGCACGGCATCCCAGTCGGCCGTGAGCCCGAACGCCATCGTCCCCGCGAGACTCGTGCAGGCGACCGACAGCCCGCAGTTCTCGGCCAGCGGCATCGCGGGGAAGCTCGCGACCAGCCTGGCGCCGGCCAGGTACAGCGGCACCTGCGGCGCCGGCACGTTCGAGACCACGAGGTTGAACCAGCGTCCTCGGGAGATCAGGCGGGCCGCCATCGCGTGCAGGGCAGGCGGCGCGTACGCCCCGAGCCCGATGATCGAGTCGGCGCTCACGGCCATGCCGGACGCCTTCAGCTGCTCGGTGGCCCCGCGCACACGGCGCAGCCGGGTCGAGGGCTTCATCGGCCCGACGGGCACGTCGACGAAGGCCGGGGCGACGCGGTTCCCGACGTCTCCCTGCTCGGCACGCGAGCGCACGGAGACGGGCACCATCACGCGCAAGGTGCGGCCCTTCGACTCCTCGCCGCGATGCGCCAGCAGCCGGTGGAGGCCGCCCGCCACCGAGGCGAGCACGACGTCGTTGATCGTGCCGCCGAGCGCCGCGCGGATCCCGTGCACGCGTTCGAACGGCGTCTCGGCCGTCGCGAACCGGCGGGCGGGGCCGATCGTGGCATCGAACGGCCCGGGCGGACGACCGCCCATGCCGAAGATGTGCGTGGCGCCCGCGACCGTCTCCGAGACGTACTCCCAGGCGTGGCCGGGCGCGCGGACCGCGTGCGTGATCGCCTGAAGGGGATGCAGCACGAGGTCCTCCATCGCGTCGCGCACGAGGTCGCCCGATGACGGTGGCGCCTCCGCCTCCCACGGACGCTTCGGCGCCGGGCCGAGCGGCGCATCGGGCTCGAGGTCGAAGAGCGCCGAGGCGATCAGCATCCCGCTGATGCCGTCGGCGAGCGCGTGATGCAGCTTCAGCAGCACCGCCGTGCGACCCTTCTCCAGGCCCTCGAAGACGTAGAGCTCCCACAGCGGCTTCGATACGTCGAGGGGGCGTGAGAGGACCCGGCCCACCGCGCGCTCGAGTTGGAACCGACCACCCGGCGACGGGATCGCCGAGCGGCGCAGGTGGAAGTCCAGGTCGAAGTGGTCGTCGTCGACCCAGAGCGGGCGGGCGAGGTCGGCCGGCACGCGCAGCACCCGTTGGCGCAGGCGCGGCGCCAGGTGGAGGCGCGCCTCGACCACCCGCTGCACGTCGTCGTACGTGAGCGGGCCGTCGGCGCGCGGCTCCAGGATCGATACCCCGGCGACGTGCATGTGCATCGCGGGGCGCTCGAGGTAGAGGAAGCTTGCGTCGAGGCTCGAGAGACGTTCAGGGGCCATCGCCTTCCACCCTACCGTCCGACACGCGGCGCGGAACCGCCGGTGCTAGGGTGCGGCGCGATGAGGGCGGGTCGAGTCGTACGGGTGGTCGCGGCGGGCGCCCTGCTCGCCCTCGGGAGCGGCGCGGGGATCGCCCGCGCCGACGACTACGGGGCCTCGGTGAGCGCGATCGACAACGTGTTCGCCCCGGAGGTCGTCCGCGTCCAGCCGGGCGAGGCCGTCGAATGGACGATGGACGGCCGCAGCCCCCACACGGTGCAGGCCGACGACGGCTCGTGGGGGTCCGGGAACCTCGAGCCGGGCGACGAGTACACGTGGAGCTTCGACCAGCCCGGCGTCTACACCTACTTCTGCAAGTACCACGGCTCCCCGGGCGTGGGGATGACCGGCACCGTGCTCGTGGGGGACGTGCCGCTCCCGGGTCCGGCGGGCGGCGTGGGACCCGGCCGAGAGCCGGTGCCGGGGGGGTTCGCGGACACCGTGCGGGTGCCCCGGGATGCCGCCACGATCCAGGACGCCGTCGACGAGGCGGAGCCGGGCGGGATGGTGCTGATCTCGCCCGGTGTCTACGAGGAGGACGCGACCGTCACCACGCCCTACCTGACGATCCGGGGCACCGACCGCAACCGCGTGGTGATCGACGGAGGGTTCGAGCGCGCGATCGGGATCCACGTGATCGAGGCCGACGGCGTGTCGATCGAGAACCTCACGGTGCGCAACCACCTGCTGAACGGCGTGCAGTGGACGGGCGTGCACGGGTACTGGGCCTCGTACGTCACCGCGTACAACAACGGGGACTACGGGATCTACGCGTACGACTCGGACTGGGGACAGATCGACCACTCGTACGCGAGCGGGTCACCCGACAGCGGCTTCTACATCGGGCAGTGCTTCCCGTGCCACGCCGTGATCACCGACATCCTGGCCGAGCACAACGCGATGGGGTACAGCGGGACGAACGCCGGTGGCGACCTCTCGATCGTGAACAGCGAATGGCGGCTGAACATGAGCGGGATCGTCCCCAACACGCTCGATTCCGAGTTGTTGGCACCGCAGCAGGACGCCTACATCGCCGGCAACTACGTGCACGACAACAACTCGACCACGGCCGACACGAAGGACCTCGAGTACCCGACGTTCGGCTCGGGGATCATCCTCGCCGGCGGTCGCGACAACCTGGTCGAGGGGAACCTCGTCGAGGATCACGAGAGCTACGGGATCGCGGTGATGCCGAACCTCGACGCGAACCTGTGGCCCACCGCCGAGAACGAGGTCCGCGGCAACGTGGTGCGAGCGTCGGGCCGGGCGGACCTGGCGCTGGGCGCTCCGGCCGCCGGCGGCGACTGCTTCGCGGGGAACGACTACGCGACGAGCGCCCCGCCCGCGATCGAGCTGCTGAAGGGATGCGGGTCGCCGCTCGCGTCGATCGGCGGCGGGGACTTCGCCCCCACCGTGAACCTCGGCACGCGGTTCCTCGACGCGCTCGACGGCGCGTTCCCGCACGGCGACTGGCGCTCGCAGCCGGTGCCGCCGGATCAGCCACCGATGCCCAACGCGGCCGCGGCGCCGCCACACCCCGCGATCCCCGAGGAGGTCGTGCCGCAGCCGGTCCGCGTGCGCCCGGTCGCCGACATCCGGTCCACCTCGTCACTCACCGTCGGGAAGGAGCTCACCGTGTTCGGAGTCCCGCTCGCCACCTCGTGGTGGAGCCTGCTGATCGGCCTCTACGGCTACGTGCTGCCGGGGTTCCTCTACGCCGCGTGGGTCACGATCGCCCTGTGGGACCTGATCCGCCAGGAATCCGTCCCGATCCCCTTCCGCGCCCGATGGATGGCGGTCGTGATCCTGGTGCCGCTCCTCGGTCCGCTCCTCTACTTCGGGTTCGGGAGGTCACCGATCCCGACACAGCTGCGGTTGATGCTGACGGCGGGTGGGGCACTCGCGTGCCTGCTGGTCTCGGGGCTCGCGGCGGTGTTCGGGGGCTAGCGTCACCGGGCCTCGAGCTCGATGCGCATCCGCTTGTTCGCCTTGCCCTTCGATTCGGTCTTCACGACACGGACGCGGCCGACCTCCGAGGTCGAGCGAACGTGCGTGCCGCCGTCGGCCTGCTTGTCGATGCCCTCGATGTCGATCACGCGGATCGGGTCGACGTGGTCGGGGATCAGCGACACCTTCGTACGGATCAGGTCGGGGTCGGCGAGCGCCTCCGAACGCGGCAGGAAGCTCACGTGCACCGGGACGTCTTCGGCGAGCCGGCCGTTCAGGCGCTCCTCGACCTCGCGGCCGAACTCCTGGCTGATGCCGTCGAGCTCGAAGTCCATCCTCGCCGACCCGCTCGAGTCCATGTTGCCGCCCGTGACCTTCGCGCCCCATCCCGAGAACACGATGCCCGAGAGCGCGTGGAGCGCGGTGTGCGTTCGCATGTGGAGGTACCTGCGGTCCCAGTCGATCTCGGCGGTGACCGCGGTGCCGACGGCGGGGACGTCGGACCCGGGCTCGGGCACGTGCAGCGTCTCGCCGTCGTCGCGGGACTTCACCGTGTCGATGATCGCGCACGATCCGCCCTCCCAGCGCAGCTCGCCCATGTCGCCGGGCTGGCCGCCGCCCCGCGCGTAGAAGACCGTTCGGTCGAGCACGACGCCGTCCTCGCGGACGTCGGCCACGGTCGCGTCGCAAGTGGTCAGGTAGGCGTCGTGGGCACAGAGATCGTCGGTCATGCTCGGGACGTTACCGCGGCACCGCACGGGACGGAGCGAGCGCCGGTCTCATGGGCAGCCCTCATAGGCTCCGCCGCCGGTCTGTCGCCAGGCCCCGTGGATGAGGGTGAAGATCGCCTTCCCCCCGCCCGTGCACCCGAACGGGGCAGGGTCCGTCCACGCCCACTTCAGCCGGGCACGAACACCGCGCCACACGAACGGGGCCAGGACCCAGTAGACGCCGGCGTTCGGCCACATCCGGTGTACCCAGATGATCGATGCATCCGACGCGTCCTCGATCGCCGTGCGGAGCCGCGGCGAGATCCGGGTGCAACCGGTCTCCTCGCGGACGTTCGCACAGCGCCGAACGAGCACCTGGATCTGATCTGTTCCCGCGAAGACGTCGAGCACGCTCGCGATCATGCCGGCCTGGGCGGCCGGGCCACGGACCCAGGTGCGCGGCGCCGCCGAAGCGGCCGGGGTCGCCACCAGGATCGCACTCACCGAGCCGAGGATCAGGAGCCGCCGCATCCCGGCCATCCTCGCACGGGACGCACGGTGTGCGCGGCGCCCTCAGACGTTCGGCTCGGCGATCCGCGTGGTCCGGATCACCGACGCGATCACCGCACCGACGAGGATCAGCGAGCCGCCGATCGCCACCGGGACGGTGATCGGCTCGTCCAGGAAGAAGTACGCCAGGATCGCGACGGTGAGCGGCTCCATCACCCCGATGATCGCGTTGCGGACGGCGCCGACCCGCTGCAGCCCGGCGAGCATGGCGGCGAAGGCGCCCGCCGAGAACACCATCATCGCGACGAGCCGCCAGGCGGAGGCGGCGGGCGGGAACACCACCGCGCCGAACGCCACCGCGTAGACGACGTTCGCGGTGGCCGCGCCGATGCCGAGCCATGCGGCCGCCGTGAGCGGGTCGGTGGCCTTCACGTGCCGATCGGTGCCGACCAGATACGCGGTGTACGCCACCGAGGTGCAGAGGGCCAGCACGATCCCCAGGCTCGTGATGTCGGCCCCGCCCCCGCCCAGGACGACCATCGCGCTCCCGGCGATCGCGAGTCCCAGCGCGACGAACAGCATCCCGGGCGGGCCCTTCCGATCGAGCGCGATCGTCGCGAGCATCACCCACACCGGGTACGTGTAGAACAGCAGCGTGACGGCGGCCGCGCTCCCGTGGTTCAAGGCGGAGAAGTAGAACGCGGCCTCCGATCCGTAGCCGATCGTGCCGGCGATCGCGAGGGCCGCTCGCTCCTCCGGCACCGGCAGCAGCGGACGACCCGTGAGCACCACGAGCCCGAGCAACAGCGCCGACTGGCCACCGAAGCGGATCGCGAGCATCACGAACGGCAACTCGCCCGCCTGCACCTGCTTGCCGAGGATCACCACCACGGCGAACAGGACGGCCATCAGGGCCGAGAGCCCGGATCCGGCGAGCTCGCCCCGCCGGTCCGTCGCGCGGCGGGAGCCCCCCGTCACGGACCGCCCCCGAGGAAGGCGCTCACGCGGCCGACCAGGTCGGGGATCGCGTCCATCAGTTCCTCCTCGGAGCCGAGCATCACCAGCTCCGACGACGGGATCAGGTCGGCGAGCGCCCGCGCGACCGAGGCGGGGTGCACGGCGTCGCCCTCGCGCGCGATGATCAGCGCGGGCGCCGTCACGGCGCGCAGTCGTTCCGGGTCATCGACCGCGACGTCACCGACCACCTGCCGGATCGCCCGCGCGACGCCGACGGGGTTCATGTCCTGCCAGAGCAGCAGGTCGAAGTCGCGGAGCCCCGGTTGCTGCGCGTACGCATCGGCGCGCCCCGACGCCGCGAGGACCGCCTCGATCGCCTCCTCGCGCGGGAGGGTTTCGAGCAGCTCCGCCGTCCGGTCGAACAGCGCCCGGTCGCCGATCGGACGATCGAGGGCCGCCGGCAACAGGAACACCAGCCGCTCGAACCCGGCCGGATCGCGCGCCAGCAGGTGCGCCAGCGCTCCCGCGCCGAGCGACGTGCCCACCGCGTTCCTCGCGCCGTAGGCCGTCGCCACATCCTCCAGGTCGCGCGCGAAGTCGGCGAACGCGAAGCTGCCGGCCGACGGGGTGCTCGAGTGGCCGTGCCCACGGAAGCAGAACCGCACCTTCGTCCCGGGCGCGAAGGGCGTGAAGGCGGCGAGCTCCATGCAGGAGTTCGTGAGCCCATGCGCGAAGACCGTGACCGGATCGCCAGCACCATCGACCTCGACGTGCAGGGTGGCGTCACGGGTCGTCAGCTCGGGCACCCCGGCTCCCTCCTCGGCGTTCCCCGAGAGCGTACGATGCGCGGCGAGATGGCCGATCCGCCGAACATCGAGGTCCAGCGGACCGACGTCGAGCAGTTCCTTTCGCGGTTCACGGTGCGCGTGACCGACGAGTCCGGCACGTCCACTCACACCGTCACCCTGTCCGGCCCGGATTGGGAACGCCTCGGCAAGCCGTTCCGGTCGCCCGACGACCTCGTGCGCGCGTCCTTCACCTACCTGCTCGCGCGTGAGCCGAAGGAGCAGATCCTCGCCTCGTTCGACCTCGGCCAGATCTCCACGTACTTCCCCGGCTGGGAGCGCGAGCTCGCGCCGCCCGCCTAGCTACTCGGGGATCTCGACCAGGTCGTCCTGCGGCGCGAACTGATCGCGGATCGAGCGCGCCCACCACGCGACGAGGGCCGTCAGGACCAGGAACACCACGCCCGACGCCATCAGGATCACGCGCGTCCGCGAGACGCTGTGCTCCACCCAGATGAACGACAGGATCAACGCCGGGACGATGAAGCCCAGGTTGTAGGCGATGTCGAAGAGCGCGAACGCGCGGCCACGGAAGTCGTCGGGCATCGCCTGCTGGGTGATCGTATCGGCCGAGATCTTGCCCAGGAAGAAGGCGAAGAAGCCGACGAACAACATCCCGGCGAACCCGGCCACCGAGACGAGACCGCCGAAGACCAGCGTGCCGGCGCCGAGCAGCACCATCGAGGCGAGCAGCAGGCGGATCGGCGGGATCCGGTCCTTCCACTTCTGCGCGAGCACGAGACCCAGTGCCCCGCCGACGAGCCCGCCGAGGCCGGAGAGCAGGAGGGCCAGGGTATCGGCCTTGTCGCCGCCGCCCTGCACCAGGTTCTTCGC
Source organism: uncultured Actinomycetes bacterium (assembly GCA_963821925.1). Taxonomy (GTDB): domain Bacteria; phylum Actinomycetota; class UBA4738; order UBA4738; family HRBIN12; genus JAOUEA01. The sequence goes on from CAWGFO010000001.1 coordinate 168,340, forward strand.
GTAGAGCGCGAACACGAACAGTCCGAAACCCCAGAACTGGTAGCGGAGCATCTGGAACGACAGCAGGCCGAGGGCAGCCGGAGGCCGCGACGCGATCTCCTTGATGCCCGCGACCATGTTGTGGATCACCTGGCTCGCCTCGCGCCCGAACGTGGTCTCGTGCGGCGCGGTCTCGACGTGGTGCATCTGCTTCGCGACGATCGCCCCCACGACCAGGACGCCGGCGCCGGCGACCACCACGAGCCACGCCGGCAGCACGGCGCCCGCGCCCAGCGCGAACGCGATGCCGAAGATCTGGAACAACGCGCCGCCCGCCTGCGACAGGGCGTTCCCCTGCATCAGGTCCTTGCCCGACAGCACGTCGGGGATCGCGGCCGACTTCACCGCGAGCACCACGCGCACCACCGCTTGGGCGGCGAGCAGGGCGAGGATCAGCGCGATCGTCGTGCCGGCCTTGCCTTCGGAGGTGCCGTTGCCGAGTGGGAGGATCACCGCGGTCGCGATCACGGCGACGATCGCCGACGTGATCAGGTTCGTCCACCAGACCACGCGGCGCCGTGCGAACCGGTCGATGAACACGCCGATGAACGGCGAGAGCAGGGTGTAGGGCACGTAGAGCGCCAGCACGACCTTCAGCAGGTAGTCCGCGGAGGGGACGTTCTGGATGTCGAAGCCCTCCTTGCCGCCGAACGCGATCGACTTGCCGATCGCCCCTTGGATCACGCCCTGTCCCGCCTGGACGAGGAACTGAACGCCCATCAGCACGGCGAAGTCGCGGTTCGAGAAGACCCCGAAGAGGCCGTTGAAGAAGTTCCCGAACGACTCGAGGGGACGCCGGAGCCAGGCATCGGCCACGCGGAGCGCCGCGCCGATGCCCACCGCGGCGGCGACGATCACCCAGCCCTTCGTGGTGGTGAGCGGGCCGCGCCAGACCGCGAGCACCGCGATGCCCGACACGATCAGGAACACCGCGGACATCCCCGGGATCAGCCCGATCCGATCGGGCGTCGTCTTCAGGCCGAGCCAGTTCGACGCGAGCCAGCCGGGGACGATCAAGAGCCCGGCCAAGATCGCGATCACCAGCAGGTTCTGGGGCAGGTTGTCGAGCGGGCCGGGATGGCTCTCGAAGCGCTGCTGCGCCTCCGACGCGGCGGCCTGCGCCTGGGCCACTACGTCGGCAGGCGGGCTCCACAGGCCGTCGCCCTCGATCACGTAGACCCCGGGTCCGATCTCGACGCCCTTGGAGGTGGCGGCGTCCAGGACCTCCTGCTGGGCGGCCGCGTCGCAGTCCTCGATGCCGTTGCACAGGCCACCGTAGTCGTCGGCGATCACGAAGACGACCGGGTCCTGCGGGTACTCGCTGAGCCGCGGCTGGAAGTCGGCCGGCTTCTTACCGTCGGGGTCGCAGACCGACGCGGGACCCCCGAACGTCTCGCACCAATGCGAGGTGGACGTGTCGTCATACCCCTCGCTCCCCGTCGTGGACGTCGTGGGTTGTCCGGCCAGGAAGTTGTCGAGCGATCCGAAGTACGTGGTCGAGCGCTCGATCGCGTCACCGGGGAGTCCGGTGCGGAACACGTTCGTGTAGGTCTTGGCCCAGCCGTACCCGGTGTTGGTCTCGAAATCCTGATCCTGATCGCCGTAGTTCACGACGAGCACGTTCGCCCGGTCGCCGGCGGCCTGCACGACCTCGTGCACGGCGGCGAGCGAGGTCCGCACGCTCTGCTCGGCCCACTGGTTCGTGTCGCTCACCCAGCGGTGCTGTACTCCGTCGAGCAGCAGCCAGCCGAGCGAGGCGAACACGAGCACCGCCGCGAGCCCGGCCGCGATCACCCTGGGCATCGCCGTCGGAGCGAGCGCGCGGAAGAGCACGAGCAGGCCGATCAACCCCACGAGCCCGAAGATCCAGATCGGCGCGTTCTCCGAGAGCGAGTCGCGCGCCACGTACGCGATCGCGGCCCACGCGATCAGCGCGGCGCCGGCGAACGCGGCGACCTTCGAGGCGGGCCGATCCGACGCGAACCACCGGATCACGACGAAGGCGCCGAGCCCGACGAGCGCCATCGGGGCCGCCGAGGCGTTCATGAAGCGGTAGTACGGGATCGCGGCGCCGGTCACCACGGTGGCTGCGCCGGCGAAGGCCAGGAGCCACCAGATCGAGACCTGGTCCTCGGTGCGCGCCGGCTCACGCGACGAACGCGACAGCAGGATCGTGGAGACGATCGCGATCACGATGAACGGGACGATCACGATCGGCTGGAGCGACCCGATCCACCCGTAGAGCCGGTCGGCGAAGAACTTCGCGGTGTACGGCGGGGGCAGGGCGGCCTCGGCCAGACTCGCCGGCTTGCCCCAGATCCCGATCACCCAGCAGGCGAGGCCCGCGATCATGCCGAACCCGACCGACATCAGCATCGGGGCGTCGGCCTTCAGGGCGGACCCGAACGAGAACCGGCTCGTGAGGAAGTGGAACCCGAACACCGCCATCAGCACCACGCCGAAGATCACGCACGTCGTGGGATGGGTGAACGCCGCCGCGATGCCGATCAGGAACAGCGCGGTTCTCGCGCCCCACGAGGTCCTCGCCTCGTGCACGAACGGGATCATCAGCGACAGCAGGAACAGGACGGTGATGTTGTCGAGGTACCCGACGTACGGCGTCGTGAGGAACAGCGCCACCGTCGCGAGCATCGTCGTGAGGACCACGAGCGGATCGCGGCGGCTCCGGAAGAAGGCCGCGCCGAGCGCCAGGCCGGTGAGGATCGGCACGCCGAGCATCAGGAACGCGCTGAACGAGTACCGGTCGATGCCCGTGACCCGTTGCAGCAGCGCGCCCATCACCGGGACAGAGACGCGGTAGCCGCCCGCGAAGAGCCCGTCGGGTCCCCACTCCTGGACCACACGCACGGGCTGGCCTTCCAGGATCACCTGCGCGCGCCACGTGTACCAGGCGGGGTCGCGCGTCGGAGCCGAGAGCGACGGATCCGCGAGAAACTTCCAGCCGAGCACGAGGAGCAGGAGGAGCGCGAACCCGCCGATCATCCACCACGACCCCAGCGGACTCCGGCGTGGAGCGGCGTCGCCGACGGTGGTCACGGCGGCGTTCGTCTCGGTCGCAGCCATCTGGGTCCCCTGTGGTCGGAGCGGCCTACTCACGCGCCTCGGGGAGGCACGGCAGGTCCTGCATCATGTCCGAGGGGAAGGCGGCTTCCATCACGGTCTCGTTGTCCTGGCCCGGGAGCGGCACCACGCCGCCGCCCGCCGTCTGGGCCTGCGTGAACGTCATCATGTACCGCGCGACGTCGGCCACCGTGTAGCCGTTCTGCGTCAGTTCGTCGACGTTCAGGAACGCCTGGGTTGGCTGCATCAGCTCGACGATCGGGGTGTCGTCGCCGTCCGTGTCGAACTTCTCGTTGATCATCGTCTGCATCGGCGCGGTGGAGATCTGGTAGCCGCCGGAGACGGCTGGGTCGGGCATCGAGGCATGGTCCGCGGTGAGCGCGAGCACCCACTGGCCCTTGCCCACCTGCCGGTTCAGGGAGGCCACGAGGTTCTTCAACGCGAGGTCCTGTGCCACGACGGCGTCCTGCATCTCCGGGCTGTCGAGCGACCAGATGTGGCTGATGTAGTCGATCTCCTTGAAGTTCAGATAGAGGAGGTCGGGCACGTCGTCCTTGCCGAACCCTTCCTTCTTGATCACCGTCTCCACCACGCGCTCCTGGTAGGGCGTCCGGGCCGGGGTGTCGAAGCCCGCCAGCAGCGGCTCGATCTCGTTGTCGCGCCACTTCCCGTCGAGCTTGCCGTCGGCCTGGTCGACCTTCTTCACGTCCTGGGCGAACCCGGGGACGTCGTTCGCGTAGGGCGGCACGTAGTAGTAGCCGGCGTCGCGCGCCGGCAGGTTCCACTCGAAGCCCTCGTCGGTGAGCGTGTCGCCGCCCGTGACCGACCGCGTGAGCGCGATGTCCTGGTCACCGCCGTTGAAGAAGGCCCCGTGGCCGAGCATGCCGAAGTGGATGTCGACGGTGCCGACGATGCCGACCACCGGCTCGTTGTCCTTCGCCCGGTCGTAGAGGTCGGCGAGCGTCGGCTCGACGAAGAACGACGGTCCGTTGTTCCACGGGGTCGTGAGCTTGCCGCCGACCTCGAGGTGGTGACCCACCAGGCCGTGGTGGTTCGGGAACGCGCCGCTGCCGATCGTGGCGTGGATCTGCGCGGTGCTCGTCGGCGACGACCCGACCGTGGTGTCGGTGAAGAAGGTGCCCTTCGGGATCAGCGACTTCAGGTACGGCCACGAGCTCGGATGCCGCTCGAGCACGTTCATCCCGCCCGCGTCCCAGACCATCGTGACCACGAGCTTGGGCTGCTTCGTCAGGCCGGGCACGATCGCCTCGTCCATCGGCTGACCGTCGGGGGCCGTGAACCCGTCGAACCGCAGGATGTCGGCCACCGTGGGCGCGATCCCCGCGACGGTGACGGGTCGGTTGATGTCGCCCTGGGCCCGGATGAAGCCGGGGCCGTACCAGAGCATCGGCACGTGCTGGATGTAGTCCCAGGGACCCACGTGTGGGAGTCCGGACCCGACGAAGTTCGGCTCCTTCGGGATGAAGCTCAGCTGGGCGCCGCGGTCGGGGCGCCAGCCGCGCCAGGTCCGCAGCAGGTACTCGTGCGGCATCGAGCACGCGATCTTGACCAGATCCTGGTCCGACGAGGCCGCGTGGGCGGGCGCCGATGGCCGGTTGAGCAGGGCGGTGGCCGCAAGCGCGAGGACGAGCGCGGGCGCGATGAGCCGACGTCGGGAAGTCATGGTCGCCATAGGGAACACGACAACCGGTCGCATCGACAACCCAGGCGGTAGCGTGGACGCGTGTCCACCGGCCGTCGGCTGACCGTCCTCCTGTTGGTCCTCGCGCTGATCGGCGCCCCCGCCCTCGTGCTCCGCGCCTTCTGCGTCGGAGAGAGCTGTGCGCAGGCGGGAACGGCCCAGGCGACGGTGCCGTTCTGCCCGCTCCCCGTGTGGCTCCGAGGTGCGATCGCCGACGGGTTCCGCGCCGGCCGTTCGCCCGAGGTTCTGGCGGCGACCGGCGCCACCGCGCACGTGATGGGCACCTCCGGGACCGCCTGGCCCTCGACCGCCGACGTCCGGCGGGCCACGTCGGTGCCGCTGCTCTTCCTGGGACCGGGGATCCGCGTGGGCGAGCTCTCGTCACGGCTCGAGCTCGACCGGATCGCGCCCACGCTCGAACCGCTGCTCGGGCTCCGGCGCGCCCATCCCGAGGTACGGGCCGGGGTCGCGATCCCCGGTGTCGTGCACGAGGGAGCCCGCTCGCCCCTGGTCGTGACGATCGTGTGGCGTTCCGTCGGCATGCCCGAACTGACGGCTCGGCCGGACGCCTGGCCGTGGCTCGCCGCCGAACTCGGGGTGAGCGCCCCGGACGGAGCCGCCGGAGTGGCGACGCCGGGCTCGCTGCCCCTGGACCCCGCCGCGGTCCTGACGACGATCGGCTCGGGCGGCCTTCCGGCACAGCACGGGATCACCGGCACGCTGCTGCGAGGCCACGATCGCGTGACCCGGGCGTGGACGAAGGGCGCGCCGCCCTCCGTGATCACGACCCTGGCCGACGATCTCGACCAGGCGAACGGGCAGGCCTCCCGGATCGGGCTCGTCGCGCCCGATGTCGCGGACCGCGGCCTGGTGGGCGACGGCTGGTACGTCGGCTCTGACGACGACGACGTGAGGATCGCGCGCGGGGATCCGCTCCCCGCGGTGAACCGGATGCTCGCCGACGGGTACGGCGCCGACGCCGTCCCCGACATGCTGGGCGTGGTGGTGGGCGGACCGCTGGAGACGATGGATCGCCGTACAGAGGCGATCGTCGACGCCGTGACGTCGTCGGTGCCGGACGCCACCGTGGTCGTGACCGCCACCGGCAGCCGGCGGACGGCTACGCACGCCGTGCCCGGCGGCTCGGTCGCGCGTCGGCTCGACGCCGCGGTCGGCGCGCCCGTCGTCTCGGCGGTGGCGAGCGACGGCGTGTTCCTCGACCCCGCGGTGGTCACCTCGCGCGGGATCAGCTCCGACCAGGTAGCCACCGCCCTCCGCGGCCTGCTCGGCGTCGACGAGCAGCCGCTCGTGCTGGATGCGTATCCGTCCTTCTCCGTCGCGTTCGCGAGGTACTGCTGATGGCCGTCGACGTCGACCGCCGCGCCTCCGCCCCCGGGACACCCACCGCCGGACGCCGCCGGTCGGGCGCCTCCGTGATCGGGATGCTCGTGCTCGCTGCGCTGCTCGCGCGGTTCGCGGACCCGATCCGGATCGGGTGGCTCCGCAACCTGCTCGTGGTGTTCGGCTCGCTGCTCGTCGAGGCGATGCCGTTCATCATGCTCGGCGCCACGGTGTCGGCCGCGATCGAGGTCCTCGTGCCCACGTCGGCCTTCGCGAAGATCGGCCGGCTCCCTCGCGCGCTCCAGATGCCGGCTGCCGCGGCGGCCGGCATCGCGTTCCCGGTGTGCGAATGCGGCTCGGTGCCGGTCGCCCGGCGGCTCGCGGCGAAAGGGCTGGCCCCGTCGGCGGCCGTCACCTTCATGCTCGCGGCGCCGATCGTGAACCCGGTCGTGGTGGCGTCGACCTTCGTGGCGTACCGAGGACGGAGCGACCTCTGGGTCATGGTGATCGGCCGGTTCACGCTCGGGTTCATCGTGGCGATGACCGTCGGTTGGGTGGTCGGACGGGTCCGCGCGGGCGACCTGCTCCGCGCACGCGACGCGCGCACGGAGGCGCACGCCGTGCACGAGGACGAAGCGCGGTGGGCGCGGTTCTTCGGGCACCTGACGGGGGACGTGATCTTCATGGCGCGGTTCCTGATCTTCGGAGCGGCGATCGCGGCGGCCGTCCAGACCTTCGTGCCGAACTCGATCGTCGACCGGGTCGCGAGCCTGCCGGTGCTCAGCCTCGTCGCGATGATGGCGTTGGCGTTCCTGATGTCGCTCTGCAGCGAGTCCGACGCGTTCGTCGCGGCGTCGTTCGTGTCCTTCGGTCCTGCCGCGCAGCTCGCGTTCCTCGTGTCCGGCCCGATGATCGACACGAAGCTGAGCGCACTCTACGTGGGCACCTACGAACGGGGGTTCCTGCGGGTCGTGATCATCGCGGTCGCCGCGACGACGCTCGTGGCGACGATGTGGGTGCAGGTGGTGTTCGGATGAAGCGCTGGAGCCATGCGCGCGTCGCCGCGGGACTGGTGCTCGCTGCGTGGGCCACGCTGTTCTGGGTCTTGCTCGCCACCGACCGCACGATGCTCTATCTGTCCACGCGGACGGCCTGGCTCGTGCCGATGGGCGCGATCATCGCCACCGCCGCGGCGATCGGCCGCCTGGCGTCGGCCCGGGTCCCGGAGCCGGAGCCGCTCGGTGGCCGAGAGACCTGGGCACTGGGGGTCGTCGTCCTGCCCGTCGTGATCCTGTTGGCGCTGCCCCCCGTGACGCTCGGCGCGTACGCGGCCGGGAAGCGATCGAGCTTCTCCGGCTCGACGCTCGGTGCGAGCGCCCGGATCGTGTCGGGACCGATCGATTTCGTCGACATCGCGGCCTCGCAGACCACGAAGGAGGGCCAGGCGGCCCTCCGGGCGCGAGCCGGCGAGGTCGTGACGCTCGAGGGCTTCGTCACGCTCGTCGCCGGCGACGGACCGGATGAGTTCCGTCTGACACGCTTCATCATCACGTGCTGCGTGGCCGACGCGACGATCGCGCAGGTGCGCGTCGTGGGCGCGCCGCCGGGCTCCGTGACGAGCGATGGATGGGTCAGCGTGACCGGGCGGATGTACCCGTTGGGCAACGACGTGCTGATCGCGGCGAACGGAGCCCCGCAGCAGATCCCCGTGCCCGACGATCCCTACCTCACCCCGTAGTGGCGACCGCCGGGCCCGGCGTCGGTGGCTACCTCACGCGCAGTCCCGGCAGGTGCCGATCAGGTCGAGCCGATGGCTCACCTGTGCGAACCCGGTCCGCCGCGCGAGACGGTCGAGCGTGCGGTCCATCGAGGTCTCGAGGGAGCCGGGGATCGTGACGTCCTCGACACGGCCGCACGACGAGCACACGAGGTGATGGTGATGCTCGGTGAGGTCCTCCGTCAGCTCGTACCGGGCGAACCCCTCGTCGGTGATCACGCGGCGCACGACGCCCGCCTGTTCCAGGGCGGCGAGGTTCCGGTACCCGGAGCTCTGCGGAACGCCGGGGCACGCGGCCAGCACGCCGGCGATCGTGAGCGGCTTCCCGGCTCCCGCGAGCGCATCGACGAGCACCTCACGGGCCGCCGTGTACCGCTGGCCCGCCGCCCGCACCCGCGCCGCCGCGGTCGCGTGGAGATCGTCCGTGCGCGTCATCACGCCTCCTGATCGGCCGTCTCGTCGACCGGGAGCAGCAGCCGCGGGGCGACCCCCCGCCTCACGATCGCCACGAGCGCGAAGACACCCGCGGTGATCAGCACGATCGTCCCGCCGGGAGCAGGGCCCCAGATCCGTGAGACCGCCAGTCCGGCGATGACCGATCCCACGCTGATCGCGACCGCCCACCGCATCGTGCCTCCGAACGAGCGTCCGATCAGCTGGCCGCTCGCCACCGGCAGCACCATCATCGCGGCGATCAGCAGGATCCCGACGATCTGCATCGCGGCGACGACGGCACACGCGGTGACGACCGCGAGCACCGTGTTCGCGAACCCGACAGGCAGCCCGACCACCCGCGACCAGTCCTCGTCGGTCACCACCGAGAACAGCAGCCGACGGAAGACGAGCATCACGGCGATGATCGCGACGCCGAGGCCGACGATCACCTGGAGCTCGTGCCGGTTCACGAGGAGCGGCTGCCCGAACAGGTACGTGAGCACGCTCGCGTTGAGGCCGCCGCCCACGCTCACGAGCACGACGCCCGCGGCGATCCCCGAATAGAAGAAGAGCGCGAGCGCGAGGTCGCCGGAGGCCTTCCGCTTCGCGCGGAGCCACTCCACCCCGAGTGCCCCCACCACGGCGAAGACGAGCGCCGACCACACGGGCCATACGCCAGCGAGCAGGCCGGCGCCGACGCCGGCGAACGCGATGTGCCCGATCCCGTCGCCGATCAGGGACATCCGCTTCTGCACCAGGAAGGTGCCGATCATCGGCGCGAACACCCCGACCGCGACGCTCGCGATCAACGCGCGCTGCATGAACACGTAGTCGAACGGGTAGGGCAGCGTCACGGCCGTCATCGCAGTCCCTCCAGCCAGAGCGGCAGGTCGTCCCGGTGGACGCCGAGGCTCACGCCCTCATCGGTCAGTCGCGCGGGCGGGCCGTCGAACAGCACGCGTCGCTTCAGCACGATCACGCGATCGAGGTCGGACGCGACCGCCGAGAGCTCGTGCGACACGAGCAGCACCGCCCCGCCGTGCTCTTCGACGAGGTGCACGAGCGCGTCACGGAAGCGGCGCTGGGACTCGGCGTCGACGCCGGCGATCGGCTCGTCGAGCACGAGCAGGTCGGGCTCGCTCGCGAACGCGCGGGCGATGAACGCACGCTGTTGTTGGCCTCCCGAGAGCTGGTTCACGGGTCGGTCGGCCATGCCCTCCAGGCCCACCGAGGCCAGCGCATGCTCGACCGCCTCGCGGTCCGCGGCGCCCAGGGGCCGCCACCATCCCCGCCGCGAGAGCCGGCCCGTCGCCACGATCTCCGCGACCGTGGCCGGGACCTCGGAGGCAAGTACCGGCCGCTGAGGCACGTAGCCGAGTCGACCACGGTCGCGGACGTGCTCGGGGGCCTCGCCGAAGAGCCGCACGCGGCCGGCCGCCGCCGGCAGCGACCCCAGCAGCACCCGCAGCAGCGTCGATTTGCCCGAGCCGTTCGGACCGACGAGCGCGACGAACTCCCCGGGACGGATCGAGAGATCGACGCCCTCCAGCACCGGCGTGCGGCCGTACGCGAAGGTCACGCCCGCGCCCTCCAGGAGTGGCGCGTCGGGCCGGAGGCGAGCCGGCTCAGCCACAGCCGAGCGCCTCCTCGAGCGTCGCCAGGTTCTCCCGCATCACCGAACGATAGTCCGCGCCCGCCGCGCGCTGATCGTCCGTCAGCCCTTCCAGCGTGTGCAGCGTTGCGATCTGCACCCCCGCCTCGGCGGCCAGGGTCTCGGCGACGTCGGGGGCGACGAGGTCCTCGGTGAAGATCGTGGTGACCCCTTCGCGCTCCACGAGGTCGCGAAGCTCGGCGAGACGCTGGGCGCTGGGCTCGGCCTCGGGGAGGATCCCCGTGATCGCCTCCTGCGTGAGCCCGTACGCGTCGGCGAGGTACCCGAACGACGCGTGCGTCGTGACGATCGTCGTCCGTTCGCAGGCCGAAAGCCCCGCGGCGAAGTCGGCAGCGAGGGCCTCGAGCTCGCGGGCGTACGCGTCGGCGTTCGCGGTCGCGTCGCAGGACGCCGGCAGGATCTCGGCCAGATCCGTGCCGAGCGTGCGCACGACATCGGCCCACCGCCGAGGATCCAGCCACAGGTGCGGGTCCACGCTGAGGCCGTCATCGGCCGCTGACGGCGGCGCGGGCATCGTGGCGTCCGCGTTGGCCAGCACCTCGACCACCATGCCGTCCGATGCCGCTGCCCCTTCCTCGACGGCCGGCTGGAAGCCGCCGCCCATCAGCAGCACCGCGTCGGAGGTCGCGAGCGCCTCGACATCGTCGGGTGTGAGCTCCAGGTCGTGCGGATCCACCCCCGGGGGCGTCAGGTTCGTGACCGAGACGCAGGTACCGCCGATCCGCTGCGCGGCCTCGGCCAGGGGGTAGAAGCCGGCCACCACCGAGGCGCGCCCGTCGCCGCCACCCTCCGAGCCGCCGCCGCACGCGGCGGCGAGCAGCGCCATCACTGTCCCGATAGTGAGAATCGGTCTCATTATCGCCCCACGCTACGTCGGGATGAGCACCGCGTCAAACGCGTCTTGTCCCGAACGCGCCGAGCCAGGTAGCGTCGCGAGCATGACCCTGCGCCTCGGCATCGGCCTGTTCACCGGACAGCTCCCCGCCGGCTCGGATCGCACGTTCGCCCAGGAATACCGCGAGACGGTGGAGCTCGTGCGCCTCGCGGAAGCCGTCGGGTTCGATTCGGCGTGGGTGAGCGAGCATCACGGAGCCTCCGACGGCTATCTGCCGTCGCTCCTCGTGATGCTCGCCGCCTTCGCCGAGGCCACGTCCCACATCCGACTCGGCACGGGCGTGGTCCTGACGCCGCTCCACGACCCGCTCCGGCTCGCGGAGGACGCAGCCGTCGTGGATCAGCTCTCGGGCGGGCGGCTCACGATCGGCCTGGGCATCGCCTGGCGCGAGGAGGAGTTCCGGATGCTCGGGGTGCCGTTCGCCGAGCGGCTCCCGCGCACGCTCGACACCGTCGAGATCCTGCGCCGCGCGTGGACCGGGCGGAGGTTCTCCTTCGAGGGGCGGACCTACCGCTACGAGGACGTCCGCGTCACGCCGCCACCCGCACAGGAGGGCGGGCCGCCGATCCTGCTGGGCGGCTACGTCGACGCCTCCCTCACACGTGCGGGCGCGATCGGGGACGGTCACATCACCGACTTCGACGACGCCGACCACCTCAGGCACGCCGTCACGCTGATGGAGCAAGGCGCACGGGACGCGGGGCGCGACCCCTCGGCACTGCACCTGGCCGTGATGGCGAACGCGTTCGTAGGCGGCGACCCCGACGACGCGTGGGCCGCGGCCCGGACCGGCGTGATCCATCAGTTCGGCGCGTACGAGGCGTGGGCGGCAGGCCACGACACGCCCGCGCACGACTCGATGGAGCCGTCGGTGGCCGACGAGGACACCACCCGCGCGGCCGGGGTCTGGGGCGCGCCCGCGGACCTGGCGCGAGGGTTCCGGCCCGTCGTCGAGGCGCACGCGACGCGGGCGAACTTCGATCTGATCGTTCGCCTCCACTACCCGGGCATGGCCTTCGACGAGGCCGCGCGGGCCGTCGAGCGGTTCGGCGCCGAGGTGATCCCGGCGCTGAAGGCTCGCTAGCCCTCGGGGAACCGGACGCGCCCGCGCGGCCGGCCCTCGAGCGCGGCCGGACTCGCCTCGACCACCCCGTCCCGATGCAGGCCGGCGACGGCATCGGTCACCCGGTCGACGGGCCGCTCGGTCGACGCGGCGATCGCTCCGAGCGTCGACGGGCTCCGATCCCGCAGCGCCGCCACGACCTCGCCCCGCACCTGCCGAGACGAGCCGAGGAACGCCGGCTGCCGCTTCACGGACGGACGCCCGTCGCGACCCGAGGCTCGGAACCGGCAGACATCGGCCAACGGGCAGGCATCGCACCGAGGGCGTGTCCGGCACACGTCCCGCCCGAGGTTCATCACGGCCTGGTTCCACTCGCCCGGACGATCGCGATCGAGCCACGCGGCGGCGCCGTCGTCCGCCTGGCGCGCCGTGATCTCGTCCCGCTCGGCCCCGAACGCCAGCCGCGCGATCACCTTGCGCACGTTCGTGTCGACGGTCGCCACCGGCGCGTCGAACGCGATCGAGGCCACGGCGGCCGCCGTGTACGGGCCGACGCCGGGGAGCGCGCGGAGCGCGGCGGGCTCGCCGGGCACCGAGCCGTCGTGGTCGCGCACGATCGCGCGTGCCGTCTCGTGCAGCGCGACCGCGCGCCGGTGGTACCCGAGGCCGGCCCACGCCGTGAGCACATCGCCGCGCGGCGCGGCGGCGAGTGCCTCCACGGTCGGGAACCGCTCGAGGAACGCGACGAAGATCGGGCCGACGCGCGACGCCTGCGTCTGCTGCAGCATCACTTCGGAGACGAGCGTCGCGTACGGATCCGACTCCGTACGGCGCCATGGGTAGTCCACCCGGTGCGCCCGATCCCACGACAGGAGGGCTTCCCGCGCGTCCTGGGTGGGGCTAGGCTCGCGTCGAGGAGGGACCATGAGCGTGTCGATCCGGGACGTGATGAGCACCGACCTGATCACGGTCGCGCCGTCGACCACGATCGCGGAGGCCGCAACGGTGATGAGCACCCGCGGTGTCGGCTCGGCACTCGTGATGGAGGGCGACCGCCTCGTCGGGATCTTCACCGAGCGCGACACCCTGCGCGCGGTCGCCGGGGAGTTCGACGGCGAACAGCATCAGGTCCGCGAGTTCATGACGGCCGACCCCACGACGATCGGCGTCGACGCGCCCGCGAACGAGGCCCTCGAGTCGATGTTCGCGTTCGGCTTCCGGCACCTGCCGGTGATGGAGGCGGGCCAGGTCGTCGGCATCGTCTCGATGCGCGACGTCATGCGCCGCGTCTAGAACCCGGCCTTCGAGGACTGGCTCGGCATCTCGTCGGCCGCCTGCTTGAGCGCAGCGTATGCCGCCCGGAACACGTCGCCGACGAACCCCGCCTCCTGGCCCTCGTGGCCGCTCATCGTGCCGCGCACGGCCGATGCCGTGATCTCGCAGGCCTTCTCGAACACGTGCCAGTCGCTCTCGCGGGTCATCTGAACCTCCGATGTGGGTGCGTTGGGGTCGATGAGACAGAGGCTACCTGAGGCGGAGTGGGGGATCCGCGGGCCGTCCTCGCGATATGGTTCCTTCGTGAAGAAACTCCTCGTCGTCACGGTCCTCTGCTCCCTCGTCCTGGCAGGAGCCGATGGTGAGGCATCCGCTGGGAGCCCGGCGAACGGGTCCCTGACCATCGTGCGTGTCACACACCTGAACAACCTGCCGTGGGACGTCCGCTCCAAGGTCCTCTCGGTCGCGGCAGGCGGCTCGAGGCTCAGGCGCCTGTACACAGGAGAGAACGGCGCCTACGTCTGGCCCGGTTCGTGGTCTCCCGACGGCTCGGTGTTGACCTTCTCGACCCAGAAGGCACATCTCAACGCCTGCGCGGTGAAGACGCTCGACCCGAACACCGACACGGTCGATACGATCCTGTCGGAGGACCTCCACATGTGCTTCGGCAGGCCCGCATGGTCGCCCGACGGCACGCGGCTGCTGGTCCTCAACAACGAAGGACTGATCACGGTCGCTCCGGACGGATCCGATCCCACGCCGGTTCCGATACCGACCTGGGGCTCGATCGGCGGCGGGTACGACTGGTCTCCCGACGGCACCAAGATCGTCTACGCGCAGGAAACGATGTCGGGGGTCTCTCGGATGGTCGTGATGGATGCCGACGGCACCGACCCCGTACGGATCACTCGGTGCCGACGACGGGTGTGCCGAGGAGGGCTGGGTGACACGTCGCCGAGGTGGTCGCCCGACGGATCGACGATCGCGTTCGTGCGCGCCCACAACCTCTATCTGGTCGCGCCCGACGGGTCGGACCTGCGACGCCTCACCGGCTGCTCGGAAACCCTGCGCTCCGTCCGATGCCGGTTCGACGATCCGATCTGGTCACCGGACGGAACGCTGCTGGCGTTCACGCACCAGGGCGCAGTCTGGACCATGGATCCCGACGGGACGCACCGGCAGCGGATCGTGGCCGCGGCCTTCGTCGCAGCCTGGCGACCACAGGCTTCCTGATCCACACGCTGGCGCGGACCCCCCTTCGGCACGGCGAAGATCACGGGCATCGCGTGGGTCACCCGAGCCCCCGGCGAACGGAAGCTGGGGCGACCGGATCCGGAACTTGGGGCAGGATGTCGAGGGAAGACGGCCGCCGTTCGTCGTTGTGGTGAGCGCGGCCGGAAGCACCGGCCCACCGAGGAGGCGACGGATGCGATACCTGCTGCTGATCCACGCGGACGAGGAAGCGTGGGAGACCGCCTCCCCCGAGGGACGCGAGGCGATGTACGCCGAGTACGGGAAGCTCTCCACCGAGATGGAGGAGCGTGGCCACCTGGTCGGGGGCGACGAGCTCGTGGGGGCCGCCTCGGCCAAGATCGTGCGCCTCACCGACGGCGAGGTGAGCGTGGTCGACGGACCGTATGCCGAGACGCGCGAGCAGCTCGGCGGCTACTTCCTGGTCGAGTGCGACCTCGAGACCGCCCTCGACTACGCGACCCGGATCCCGAGTATCTCGCACGGCACGATCGAGGTGCGCGCGATCGCCGAAGGCCCTTGACCACCACCGCGAGGAGGGGAACGGGACACCGATGCGCTATGCCCTGTTGATCTACGGGGACGAGACGTCCGGCGACGCATCGCCCGAAGGCATGCAGGCGATGGTCGACGAATACCGCGCCTACGAGGGCTGGCTCGCCGAGCGCGGCATGAAGCGGGGCGGTGAGGCGCTGTGGCCCACCGACCGCGCCACGACGATCCGGGTGCGCGACGACGGTGCGACGACCCTGGACGGCCCGTTCTCGGAGACCCGGGAACAGCTCGGCGGCTTCTACCTGCTCGAATGCGAGCACCTCGACGATGCGCTCGAGGCGGCTCGCGCGTGCCCCGGCAGCCGGCACGGATCGGTCGAGATCCGGCCCATCGTCGACCTCAGCACCTTCGAGGGGGGGCCGTAGACGCGCTCACCACCGCCGAGGTCGTCGACCGCGTCTTCCGGCGGGAGTCGGGGCGCGCGGTCGCGGCCCTGATCCGCGCGGTGGGCGACTTCGACCTCGCCGAGGAGGCCGTGCAGGAGGCCTTCGGCGTGGCGATCGAACGCTGGCCACGGGACGGCGTCCCCGACAACCCCGGTGCGTGGATCACGACCACGGCGCGCAACCGAGCGATCGACCGGCTGCGCCGCGAACGGGTCGGCGCGACGAAGGCCGAGGACGCGGCGCGACTGCAGGAGCTCGGAGCGATGGCCGACGACGAGATGCACGAGATCCCCGACGAGCGGCTGCGCCTGATCTTCACGTGCTGTCACCCGGCGATCGCCGCCGACGCGCGCGTCGCGCTCACGCTCCGCACCGTGGGTGGCCTGTCGACCCGCGAGATCGCCCGGGCGTTCCTCACGCCCGAGCCCACGATCGCCCAGCGGCTCGTGCGCGCGAAGCGCAAGATCAGGCAGGCGGGCATCCCGTACCGCGTTCCTCCGAAGGAGCTCCTGGAGGAACGGATGGCCGGCGTGCTGGCGGTCCTCTACCTGATCTTCAACGAGGGCTACAGCGCCACGAGCGGTGAGCTGATCCGCGCGGATCTCTGTGAGGAGGCGATCTGGCTGACCCGCGTCGTCGACCGCCTGCTCCCCGGCCAGCCCGAGGTGCTCGGACTGGTCTCCCTGATGCTCCTGCAGCACTCGCGCCGGGCCGCCCGGGTCGATCCGGCCGGCGACCTGGTGCTACTCGACGACCAGGACCGCTCTCGGTGGGACCAGGACATGATCGACGAAGGCCTGCGGACGCTCGACCGTGCGGTCGAGCTGCGCTCGCCGGGCGCGTATCAGCTCCAGGCCGCGATCGCGGCGACCCACGCCCGGGCACCGCGACCCGAGGACACCGACTGGCCCGAGATCGCGAGCCTCTACACCGCGCTCGCCGCCCGCCACCCGTCGCCCGTGGTCTCGTTGAACCGGGCCGTGGCCATCGCGATGGCCGACGGTCCCGGGGCGGGCCTCCCGCTCGTCGACGAGCTGGCCGGCGAGCTCGACACGTACCACCTGTTCCACGCGACCCGCGCCGACCTCCTGCGACGCCTCGGGCGGGGGGCGGAGGCTGAACACGCGTACCGCCGGGCGCTCGCGCTCGCCACGAACCCCGCCGAGCGGCGCTTCCTCGAGGGGCGGCTCGCGGGGCACTGACCCCCGGAAGGGCGGTGTCCGAGGGGTTGCCTTAGAGTTACGCGGCGATGCTCTTCCCCACCGTCGATTTCGCGATCTTCTTCTGCCTGGTCTTCCTGGGCCACTGGCTGCTGAACCCGCGGCCGCTGCCGTGGAAGCTCTTCATGATCGCGGCGAGCTACGTGTTCTACGCGTGGTGGGACGTCCACTTCGTGTGGCTGCTGGCCGGCGTCTCAGTGATCGCGCAGGTCGCCGCGATCGTCGTGACGCGCCAGGACGACGAGCGCCGGCGCCGCTGGGCGATGGGGATCGGCGTGGCCGCCACGCTCGCCCCGCTCGCGTACTTCAAGTACTACGGCTTCTTCTCGTTGAACCTCACGCGCGCGATCGAATCGGCCGGGATCCACGCCGGACTGCCGCTCGTGAACCTGATCCTCCCGGTCGGGCTCTCGTTCTTCTCGTTCATGGCCGTGAGCTACGTCGTCGACGTCTACCGTCGTCAGTTCGAGGTGGCGAGCTGGATCGACGCGTTCCTCTACCTCTCGTTCTTCCCGCACCTGGTGGCGGGACCGATCGTGCGGCCCGACGAGCTGATCCCCCAGCTCGACGTCCGGCGTGACCCACGGCACATCGACGTCGCGGGCGCCGGCTACCTGATCTTCGGCGGCCTGTTCAAGAAGGTGGTGGTCTCGAGCTTCCTGGCCACCACGATCGTCGACCCCGTCTTCGCCGACCCGTCGAGGGTGAGCGCGATCGAGGCGATCGTCGGTGTCTGGGCCTACGCGATCGTGATCTACAGCGACTTCAGCGGGTACACCGACATCGCGATCGGCGTCGCGAAGCTTCTCGGGTTCCAGTTCCCCGTGAACTTCGATCGGCCCTACAGCGCCCGCTCGCTGCAGGACTTCTGGCGCCGTTGGCACATCACGTTGTCCCGGTGGCTCCGCGACTACCTCTACATCCCGCTCGGCGGGTCGAAGAAGGGTGAGATCCGCACCTACGTGAACATCATGGCGACGATGGTCCTCGGCGGTCTGTGGCACGGCGCCGCCTGGACGATGATCATCTGGGGCGCGTACCACGGCACCGGGCAGTGCCTCGGGGCGTGGCGACGCGCCCGGGCGAAGGCCGCGGGAACCGAGCCGGTCGAGACCCCGAGCCGGATCTGGCTCCAGCGCGCGATCACCTTCAACCTCGTCTGCATCGGCTGGGTGTTCTTCCGCGCCGACACGGTCGCGACGGCCCTGGCTCTGCTCAGGCAGATGGTCACGGGGTGGGGCACCGCCGGAACCGGTCTCGTCAGCCCGATGGTGCTGTTCGTGATCGCGATGATGCTGACGCTGCAGTTCGCGCCACACAGGAGCGCGGAGGTCCTGCAGGACCGCATCTCCGCCCTCCGTCCATGGGTCATGGGGGTCGGCTTCGCGACGGCCCTCTTCGTGATCGCCACGCTCGGTCCCCAGGGTGTGGCGCCGTTCATCTACTTCCAGTTCTGATGATCCGCGAGGTCCCCCGATGATGCCCGAGATGCCCGACGACGCCGGAACCACCGGACGGCGTCCCGGTGCGCACCGGCGGCACACGCTGCCCGCCGGGCGCGTACTCGTCGTGATGCTCGTGTGCCTCCTGACCTGGACGGTGCTGTACGCGCCCGCGCTGGAGCGCGCCTCCGAGGCCCAGCCGCTCGGCACCCGACGAACGGTGTCGCTCTGGGTGCTGCGGCCGCTCGCGAGCATCAGTGACGCGCTCCAGCTGACCAAGGTCACCGACGCGGCCGCACGGGCGCTCGGACGCGACCCGGAGGCGGCCCCCGGGGGCGAGGGTCCCGACGACCTGCCCACGCTCGACCCCGACGTCTCGGTGCCCCCCGCCCCCGAGGGCCCGGTCACGAGATCGTCCCCGATGCGCCGACCCACGCCCGACAACGAGTTGCGGGTCGTCGTGGTGGGCGACTCGCTGGCCGCCGGGCTCGGCGTGTACCTCGAGCGGGAGTTCCGCCCCTCGCTCAGCCGGGTCTCGAAGCAGGGACGCATCTCGACGGGCCTGTCCCGCCTCGACTACTTCGACTGGCTCTCGACGATGGAGCAGATCGAACGCGACTTCCGGCCCGATCTCGTGGTCGTGATGATCGGCGACAACGACAACCAGGGGCTCATGACCCCGGGCGGGCGTCTCGAGACCCCGATCGGCACCTACGAGTGGCCGCAGGGCTACCGGGACCGGGTCGAGGAGCTCACCCGCATCGCGGTCGACGGCGGCTCGCATGTCGTCTGGGTGGGCCTGCCGATCGTCGACCGGAAGGACCGCTGGGCGGTGATGCAGCGCCAGAACCAGATCTTCGAGCAGGTGATCGGGAAGACCCCGAACGCCGCCTACGTCGACACGTGGGACCGGTTCGCCACCCGTGAAGGCGATTACACGCCGTTCTACTGGCACGACGGCCAGGTCGAGCTGATCCGCGCGACCGACGGCCTCCACTTCAACCCTCGCGGGTACGAGCTGATCGCGCAGGCCGTGGCCCAGGCCGCCGTGGACGAGTTCAAGCTGACGCCCCGCGCGATCAACGGCTGATCGCGCGGCCGGGCGACGACGCACCCGTTCAGATCTTGATCGACACCTCGGGGAGCTTCGCGAGCGCGGCGTCCTCGTCGGCCGGGTCGAACTCGAAGTCGGGCAGGAGCCCGCGGTTGAAGTCGTCGTACGCCTGCATGTCGAAGTGCCCGTGCCCGCAGAGGTTGAACAGGATCACGCGCTCCTCGCCGGCCTCCCGGGCCGCGATCGCCTCGTCGATCGCGCCCTTGATCGCGTGGCTGGGCTCCGGCGCCGGCAGGATCCCCTGGGTCGACGCGAAGAGCTTCGCCGCCTCGAAGATCTGGTTCTGCGTGTACGCCGTCGCCTCCATGTGTCCTTCGTGCACGAGCATCGAGAGCGAGGGTGCGTCGCCGTGGTACCGGAGGCCGCCCGCATGGACCGGCGCCGGGACGAAGTCGTGCCCGAGCGTGTACATCGGCACGATCGGGGCGATCTGCGCCGTGTCGCCGTAGTCGTAGGCGAACCGGCCCTTCGTGAGGGTCGGGCAGGCCGCGGGCTCGGTCGCGAGGAACCGCGTGGTCGAGTTCCCGCGGAGCTTCTCGGCCATGAACGGGTACGCGATGCCCGCGAAGTTCGAACCGCCGCCGACGCAGCCCACGATCACGTCGGGCTCCTCGCCCGCGAGCGCCATCTGCTTCTGTGACTCCAGCCCGATGATCGACTGGTGCAACAGCACGTGGCCGAGCACGCTGCCGAGCGCGTAGTTCGTGTCCTCGTGGGTGGCCGCGTCCTCGACCGCCTCGCTGATCGCGATGCCGAGCGATCCGGTGGAATCAGGGTGCTCCGCGAGGATCGAGCGCCCGCTGTTCGTCCGGTCGCTCGGCGAGGCCACCACGCTCGCCCCGAAGGTCTCCATGAAGATCCGCCGGTAGGGCTTCTGGTCGTACGAGGCCCGAACCATGTACACGTCGCACTCGAGGCCGAAGAAGGTGCATGCCATCGCCATCGCCGAGCCCCATTGACCCGCGCCGGTCTCGGTCGCGATCCGCCGGATGCCGGCCTCCTTGTTGTAGTAGGCCTGCGGCACGGCGGTGTTGGGCTTGTGCGACCCGGCAGGCGAGACGCCCTCGTACTTGAAGTAGATCCGCGCCGGGGTCTGCAGCGCCTGCTCGAGCCGCGTCGCCCGGAACAGCGGAGAGGGTCGCCACAGCCGGTACACGTCGAGCACGGGCCCAGGGATGTCGATCCACGGTTCGGCCGACACCTCCTGCATGATCAACGCCTCCGGGAACAGCGGCGCCAGGTCGGCCGGTCCGATCGGCTCCTTCGTCTGCGGGCTGAGCGGGGGCAGGGGCGTCATGCCCGCCTGCACCATGTCCGGGATCAGGTTGAACCAGGCCGTGGGCATCTCGTCGGGCCGAAGGTCGAAGCGGGTACGAGCGTCGGTCATGACTGCCAACCTCCTGGAGACGACGAAGGGCGCGAGCCTACCGTCGAGACATCCGCGTGGCTAGCCGACACCGACCGAGCGCTCATCCACCGGTCCGGTTCGAGGGAAGGGCCGTCGGGGCCGGACGCTCAGGCGTCGGTGGGACGCTCGCCCCATGAGGGCGTGCGGTCGGCGCCGTCGTCGTTCGTGACCTGCTCGACCTCGCCGTCATCGACGCCGACGACGTAGATGTCGAAGTCGCCGTCGCGGTCACTCACGAAGGCGACCCGAGCGCCGTCGAGCGACCACGTGGGCTCGAGATCGTGCCCGGCGTCCGTGGTGATCTGGCGGGCGCCGGACCCGTCGGCCCTCACGACCCAGATATGGAACGAACACGCATCGTCGTCGACCGCGCATCCTTCCTTCGAGGCGCTCGAGAACGCGACCCAGCGCCCGTCGGGCGACCAGACGGGGTCGATGTCGGCGGAGGGGCCCGCGTAGAGCACCTGCGCGTGCGACCCGTCGGCGTCCATCGCGTAGAGGTCGCTGTTGCCACCACGGTCCGACGCGAACACGATCCGTCTTCCGTCGGGCGACCAGGACGGGTGAGCGTCGATCGCCGCGTCGTCCGTCAACCGATGAGCGGCGCTCCCGTCGGTCCGAGACACCCAGATGTCCTGCTGGCCTGCGTGGAGACCTTCGAAGGCGATCAGCTGTCCGCCCGGCGACCACGCCGGCGCACACCCGTCGACGCTCTTGGGGATCGCGCGATCGACGTGCTTCCTGCCGTAGGGGGCGACCACGTACGCCGCCGCCCTGCTCGAGCCGCACCCGATGTCGAACGCCATCGTCTTGCCGCCGGGAGCCCAGGCGGGGCTCCCTTGGGAGCGGCCGGGGGCGAAGAGCGGGGTGCCGCCCGAGCCGTCGCGATTCAGGAGATAGACGCGCGGGCCGGAGCCCTGATCGCGCGTGAACGCGATGGCGCCCTCGCGGATCGCGGTGATCCGGACCGGGAGCGGCGACCTGGTGGTGCCGCCCACCTCACCCCCGCCACCACATGCGGACACGGCGATGACGCTCACGGCGATACCCGCGAGCGAACGCCGCAACGAGGTGGAGATGCGCGCTCCCATGCCCCAAGGGCATCGGCACGCGACGTGGGTCCCTGGAGGGCTACTCGGTGCCGGGCTCGTCGGCGACCTCGACCCAGCCGTCGACCTCACGCGTGCGGAAGACGGGCACGGGGTCTTCGGCCGGGCCCTCGACGGGCTCCCCGGTCCCCACGTCGAACACGCTCCCGTGGCACGCGCACTCCACGGTCGCCGCCCGGTCGTCGAACGTGCCGGTCTCGGACAGGGAACACCCCATGTGGGTGCACTCGTCGCCGAACGCGAACAGCCGTTGTTCGACGCGCGCGACGGCCACCCGGCCCGCCGTCGTGTCGAACGCCCGCATCTCGCCCTCGGGGATCTCCGCCACCCCGCCGACCCGCGTGTACTCCATCCATCCGCTCCTTCCGCTGATCCGACGGGAGCCTACCGCCTCAGGCGCGGGTCAAGGCCGCGAAGCTCCGCTGGAGCACCGTGACCCCACCGAGCACGGCCAGGGCCACCAGCACGACCGGCATCATCCCGGGGATCAGCAGTCCGATCATCAACGCCAGGAACCGCTCGAGCCGCTGGAAGAAGCCCTCCGTGAGCTGCACCCCCACCGCCTCGGCCTCGGCACGGACGTGGCTCACCGACAGGCTGAGCACGAGCCCGACCAGAGCGAGCACCGCTTGGAGCGTCTCGCCGCGAGAGGCCAGCACCCAGAACAACGACGAGAACAGGATCATGTCCGACACCCGGTCCAGCACGGAGTCGAGGAACGCCCCCGAGCGCCCCGCGATCCCCCGGTGGCGCGCCACGGAGCCGTCGAAGACGTCGGCGAGCCCGGCTCCCAGCAGCAGGAAGCCGGCCACGAGCCAATTCCCCTCGATGATCTGCCAGCCGCAGAGCACGTTCAGGGCGAGGGAGAGCAGCGTGAGCTGCCACGGCCAGACGCCCGTCCAGATCAGGAACGCCAGGATCGCCCGGTAGGGCCACGCGAAGATGCGTTGCATCGCCCCGCCGGCGGCACTCTCGTTCTTGCGCGGGGCGGGCATGTCGCGCACGCGGGGTGCCTCACGATCCGCGTGGTCGGAGGTGCCCGTCACGAGTTCATCTCGGTCCTATCCCACGTGCGGCTCGAAGGAGACCACCTCGTACCGGAAGCTCCCGCCGGGGGCCTCGTACACGACCGCTTGCCCCACGGCCGCGCCGAGCAACGCGGTCCCGAGCGGGGACGTCGTGGTCACCGTGCGCGCTCCGGGCGCCTTCTCCTCCGCGTGTTCGGCGAGCAGGTAGGTCTCGTCGTCCGGATCGTCCTCATCGAGGGCCCGGATCGTGACGAGCATCCCCGGACCGACCTCGTCGGCATGGGCCGGTGCCTCGACGATCTCGGGATCGCGGAGCATCTGCTGGAGCTTGCGGATCTTCGACTCCATCAGCCCCTGCTCGTCCTTCGCGGCGTGGTACTCCGCGTTCTCCTTGAGGTCGCCGTGCTCTCGCGCGATCTTGATCTTCTCGGTGATCTGCTCGCGCCCGGACGTCGTGAGCTCCTCGAGCTCCGCCTTGACGCGCAGGTACGCATCGAGCGTGAGCGTCGCGGTGGGCTCCTGTCCGGGCTTGCGCTGGGGTCGGTTCTGGAGCTCTTCGGGGAGGTCAGCCATGGGTCGCAGTGTACCGAGGGGGTGCCCGTCTACCCGAAGGCCGCCTTCAGGAACGTCGCAGCGCGCAGGGTCACCCACTTGCTCGGCCCTCCCC
This sequence comes from uncultured Actinomycetes bacterium, assembly GCA_963821925.1. Taxonomy (GTDB): domain Bacteria; phylum Actinomycetota; class UBA4738; order UBA4738; family HRBIN12; genus JAOUEA01. The sequence goes on from CAWGFO010000001.1 coordinate 191,800, forward strand.
GGGGATCGACGTCCACCCAGGTCTTGCCGTGGTACGCGTACTCGTTCCGCCAGGCTCCACCGGGGAGCTGCTTGCCCAGCAGGAGGTCGACGAGACCCTCGAGGCGCGGATCCGTCGCGAGGCCGAGCTCGGCGAGCGTCTCGCCGATCTGCAGCACGTCGGCGACGTAGCCGGATGGGAACCCGAGCTTGAACCACGACGAGCTGATCCTCGTGTCGGTCGGGTACGCCGCCGTCGACGGATCGACGCTCAGCAGGAAGTCGGTGCCCTGCCGGATCGCGGCACGCACCGCCCGGGTCCGGCGGCGGGGCGGGATCGACCCCAGCGCGCGCATCGCCTTGACGCCGCCCCATCCGCAGGGCAGCCCACCGTTCACGCCGCAGGCGAATCCGGGGCCGCTCGTGGCCGACGCGTAGAAGCGGTCGTGCCCGTCGCCCGTGATCGCGCTCGCCTCCCAGGCGACGGCCCGCTTCACGCGCTCGTCGTCGAGCCACCCGAAGGCGATCAACGACCGCAGCAGGTTGCCGTGCAGGCAGTGGATCGCCGTCGACGGAGGGGGCGGTCGCTCCGACAGCGCGCCCGTGGCACCGAAGCCGCCCGACGCGGCCTGTGCGTGGTCGAGCACGTACCGGCACGCTGCGCGGATCCGCGGGTCCGACCCGTCCGCCCCGAACTGTTCCAGGAAGATCACGGACCACACGGTGCCCGTGTACTTCGGCCCGTACCCGGCGCCCGGCCTGTCCCAGAATCCCTCGGGGTCCTGTGCGGACAGGGTGCCGGCGATCGGGTCGGCGCGCATCGCCGCCCGCTGCGCACGTCGCACGTCGCTCGCATCCTCGGGTTCGTCGCAGAGGCGGAGCAGTGCGAGGTGGCGGACCGCCGGATCCTCGCGATCGAGCAACCACGGGAGAGGATCGGCCTTCAGCGCGGCCCGCCACGCCTCCACCGCGTCACTCCTCGCTGAGGTAGATGTTCTTCACCTCGGTATAGAGCGCCGCGGCGTGCATCCCCATCTCGCGGCCCATGCCGCTCTGCTTGTAGCCGCCGAACGGCGCCTCGGTGAACACGCTCGACGAGGAGTTCACGCTGATGACCCCCGTGCGGATGCCCTTGGCCACGCGGATCCCCCGCCCGAGGTCGCGCGTCCAGACAGAGCCGGAGAGCCCGTAGGGCGAGTCGTTCGCCATCCGGATCGCCTCATCTTCGGTGTCGAACGGGATCACGCAGGCGACCGGCCCGAAGATCTCCTCCTGCGCCACCCGCATGTCGTTCGAGACGTCGGCCAGCACGGCGGGACGCATGAAGTAGCCGGGGCCGTCGGGCACGTCCCCTCCCGCCGCCCGCCGGGCGCCCGCCTCCTCACCGAGCGCCAGGTACTGGAGGCTGGTCGCGCGCTGACCCTCGCTGATGAGCGGGCCCATCTCGGTGGCCTCGTCGAGCGGTTCACCGACCGCGATCGCCTCGGTGGCGGCCGCGAAGCGTTCGACGAACTCGTCGTAGACGGGCCGCTGCACGAAGGCCCGCGACCGCGCACAGCAGTCCTGGCCCGCGTTGTCGAACACGGACCAGATCGACCTGGGCACGCAAGCGTCGAGGTCGGCGTCGGCGAACACGACGTTGGCCGACTTCCCGCCGAGCTCCAGCGAGACGCGCGCGATGTTCTTGGCCGCCTCCTGCATCACGGCCGTACCCACCTCGGTCGATCCCGTGAACGAGATCTTCGCGACGCGCGGGTCGGCGATCAGGGCGCCCGCGGTCGACGACCCCGGACCGGGGAGCACGCTGAGGGTCCCCTCGGGCAGCCCCGCCTCGTACAGGATGTCCGCGATCGCGAGCGCCGTGAGCGGTGTCTGCGTCGCGGGCTTGACCACCGCGGTGTTCCCGCAGGCGAGGGCCGGGGCGATCTTCCACGACGCGATCACGGCGGGGAAGTTCCAGGGGGTGATCAGGGCGCAGACGCCCACGGGCTCGCGGATCGTGACGTCGATCCCCGGGGGCACGATCGGGATCGACTCGCCCAGGATCTTGTTGGCCGCACCGCCCCAGTACTCGAAGACGTTCGCGACGATGTCGATCTCGGCACGGGCCGACGAGATCGGCTTGCCCCCGTTGCGGGCCTCGAGACGCGCAAGCTCCTCCTGGCGGTCGCGGATCAGGAACGACGCCTTCATGAGCAGGCGTCCGCGTTCCCTGGCGCTCGTGCGGCGCCAGGCGCCATCCTCGAAGGCGCGCTCGGCCACCTCGACCGCGCGGCGGGCGTCCTCGGGGCTCCCCTTCGCGACCTCGGCCATCGGCACACCCGTCGACGGCTCGATCACCTCGAAGGTGGCGCCGTCGGCGGCGGTCACTCGCTCACCGCCCAGGTTGATCAGTTCGGTCATGGCTCCTCCGCTCAGCGCTCGGGCAGATCCGCGTCGACGAAGATCTTCCCGTCCCAGAACGCGTCGATCCGCCGCTTCGGGAACCGCTTGATCACGAGATGCAGCTCTTCCGGCGGGTCGAACTTCCCGTGGTCGAACCGGAGCTCGAAGCCCTCGGCCGGGTACCGCTTGAACCGGTGCTCCCGCCGGGCGCTCCGGAGCTTGCTCGTGGCCTTGCTCGAGCCGGGGAACTCCGTCGCGGCGATCAGGTAGATCGTGGCGGGACCGCCCATCCCGCCGTGCGGGTCCAACCAGACCCACAGCATCCCGCCGTGCTCCTGTACGAACTCCGTCACACCGTCGCCGGCCACCACTCGCACGCGGCACACCGTACCGGCTAGCGCGTACGCTTGCCGGCGGTCCGACGGAGGAGGAAGGGATGCGTCTCGACGGCAAGGTCGCGTTGATCACGGGTGGCGCCAGCGGGATGGGCAAGGTCGCCTCGGAACTGTTCGCGGCCGAGGGCGCCGCGATCGTGCTGACCGACCTCAACGACGACGCGGGCGCGGCGACCGCCTCCGGGATCGAGGCCGCGGGCGGGCGGGCCCGATACGTCCACGCGGATGTCTCGAAGGAAGCCGAGGCGAAGGCGATGGTCGATGCAGCCGTCGAGCGGTTCGGCCGGCTCGACGTGCTCTACAACAACGCGGGCGTGATGCTCCCCGACGACGGCTCGGTCGACTCGATGGACGAGGCGATCTGGGACCTGACCCTGGCGGTGAACGTCAAGGGCGTGGCGTTCGGCTGCAAGTACGGCGTGCCGGCCATGATCGCCGGGGGCGGTGGCTCGATCATCAACGTCGCCTCGTTCGTGGCCTGGTTGGGCGCCGCCACCTCGCAGACCGCCTACACCGCCTCGAAGGGCGCGGTGCTCGCGATGACGCGCGAGATCGCCGTCGAGTACGCGCGCAAGGGGATCCGCTGCAATGCCCTGTGCCCTGGCCCGATCGAGACGCCGCTGCTGATGCAGCTGCTCTCCGACGAGCAGAAGAAGCAGCGCCGGTTCGTGCACATCCCGATGGGACGCCTCGGGCAGGCCGAGGAGCTCGCGAAGGCGGCCCTCTTCCTCGCCAGCGACGACGCCTCCTACATGACGGGGGCGTCGCTGATCGTCGACGGAGGACTCACCGCGGCGTACGTCACTCCGGAGGACTGACTTACTGCGCGGTCATGGCGCCGTCGGCCACCACGGCCGACCCCGTCATGAACGACGACTCGTCGCTCGCCAGGAACAGTACGACGTTCGCGATCTCGCGCGGCTCACCCGGGCGGCCGATCGGTTGGAACGAATCGATCGTGGCGTAGACCTGTTCGAGCCCGCCGAGCATCTCCGCGTGCGCGTAGTTCACGGGCGTGTCCACCCAGCCGGGGCAGAGGCAGTTGCACCGGATCCCCTGCTTCGCGTAGTCCAGGGCGATCGACTTCGACAGCATCAGGATGCCGCCCTTCGTCGCCGCATAGATCGACAGGAACGGTTCCGACACGAGGGAGTTCACCGACCCCGTGTTGATGATCGAGCCGCCGCCCTGCGTCAGCATGTGTGGGATCGCGGCCCGGCAGCCGTAGATCACGCCCTTCAGGTTGACCGCGAGGGTCCGCTCGATCAGCTCGTCGGGCGCCTCGTGGAACACCGTGGGCAGGTTCACTCCGGCGTTGTTGAAGGCGACGTCCAGCCGGCCCCACCGCGCGACCGTCTCGTCCGTGTACGCACGCACCTGCGCGTCGTCGGAGACGTCGGCGGTCACCGCGTACGCCGCGTCCCCGATCGTGGCGGCGGTCTCGCGGACCGCCTCCTCGTTCACGTCGACGACGGTGACCCGCGCGCCCTCCTCGGCGAGCCGGATCGCCGAGGCGCGCCCGATCCCCGAGCCGGCCCCCGTGACGATGCACACCTTCCCTGCGATCCGATCGCCCATCGTTCCCTCCTCGGATATTCGCGACAGCTCCATCCTGCCGCGTTCTCCACCTGTCGTCGACGCCGGCAGATGCCCGCGGTGGCCCGTTGCGTCCGAACCGGACTTGACGAGTCGGCCCGAGAGGAATCTGATACCGCAAGCGTCTCGCGGGGGGGAGACCGTCCGGCTTCCCCTGCGACTCGTTCGAGAGAGGAGGGTGAGGATGGCCGACACACCAACGTCGGGGGCCAAGTCCGACACCGAACGGCTCCACGAGATGGGCTACGCCCAGGAACTCAAGCGAGGGATGGGCGGCTTCTCGAACTTCGCGGTCTCGTTCACGATCATCTCGATCCTGTCCGGGTGCCTGACGTTGTTCGGGTACGGGATGGTGATCGGTGGTCCCGCGAGTTCCGCGTACGGCTGGCCCCTCGTGGGGATCCTGGTCACGTTCGTCGCGCTCGCGATGGCCGAGGTGTGCTCCAGCTACCCCACGGCGGGCGGCCTCTACTACTGGTCGGCGAAGCTCGCGACGAAGAACGGCCCGGCCTGGGCATGGTTCACGGGCTGGTTCAACTTCCTCGGCCAGGTCGGCGTCACCGCCGGCATCGACTTCGGGTTCGCGGCGTTCTTCTGCGCCTTCCTGAACATCGCGTTCGACGTCCAGATCACGAAGCTGATCCTGGTCGGGTCCTACACCGGCGTGCTCGTGGTCCACGCCATCATGAACACCTTCGGGATCCGGCTCGTCGCGCTGCTGAACGACGTGAGCGTCTGGTGGCACGTGGCCGGCGTGCTGGTCATCTTCGGGATCCTGTTCTTCGTTCCCGACCAGCACACGAGCTTCGGCACGATCTTCTCCTTCAGCAAGGAGGCGTCGGACCCGAGCACGGTCCCCGGCTTCATCAACGGCTCCGGGTTCACGAACGGGTTCTTCGGATCGACGATCTACATCTTCCTGATCGGCCTGTTGCTCGCGCAGTACACGCTGACCGGGTACGACGCGTCGGCGCACATGACCGAGGAGACGCACCAGGCCGACGTCTCCGGCCCGCGGGGCGTCTACCGCTCGGTCGTGATCTCGGTGATCTTCGGGTACATCCTCCTGCTGGGCGTCTGGTACGCCGTGCAGGGATCGACGGGGTACTCGGCCGCGCTGTCGTTCCAGCTGGAGACCGCGAACGTCGCAGCGCCGGCGCAGATCTTCTTGGACGCGACGAGCAAGGGTCTCACGATCTTCATGCTCCTGATCGTGCTGGGCGCACAGTTCTTCTGCGGGATGGCGTCGGTCACGGCGAACTCGCGGATGATCTACGCGTTCTCGCGCGACGGAGCGCTGCCGGGCTCCAAGCACTGGCACAAGATCAACAAGCGCACCCGCACGCCCACCAACGGCATCTGGCTGGCCGTCACGCTCTCGTGGCTGCTGGTCGCGCCCGCCTACTGGCGTGGCAGCGCGGTCGCCTACTTCGCCGTGACCTCGATCGCCGTGATCGGTCTCTACATCGCCTACGTGATGCCGACGTTCCTGCGGCTCCGCGCGGGCGACAATTTCAAGCCGGGTCCCTGGAATCTCGGCAAGTGGTCGAGGTTCGTGGGCACGGTTGCCGTCGTCTGGGTGCTGTTCATCTGCATCATCTTGATGATGCCTCAGTTCAGTCCCGGTGGGCTGGGCATCAAGACGATGGACGCTCTGAACTACGCACCGATCGCGGTCGGGATCGTGATCGGGTTCGCGGGCATCTGGTGGCTCGTGTCCGCACGCAAGTGGTTCAAGGGCCCGAAGGTGATGGGCACCCCCGAGGAGCTCGCCGAGATCGAGCGCGACCTCGAGGTCGTCTGAGAGGAACCGGCGCGTACCGGGCGCGGTGGACCCTCGGTCCCCGCGCCCGTCGCGTGTCCGGAGAGGAGGAGCGATGGAACGCCAGGGGATGCTGACCGGCACGCAGCTCGAGGAGCTCGCCCGCGCCGGCGAGATCGACACGGTCTTGTGCATGTTCACCGACCTGCAGGGCCGGTTCATGGGCAAGCGGGTGCTCCCGGACTTCTTCCTCGAGGAGATCCTCGGCGAGGAGGGACTCCACGCGTGCCTCTACCTCCTCGCGATCGACATGGAGATGGAGCCGCTCCCGGGCTACAAGTACGCCAGCTGGGACACCGGCTACGGGGACTTCCGGATGGTCCCCGACATGGACACGATGCGCCTGTGCCCGTGGCTCGAGAAGACCGCGATGGTGATCTGCGACATCTACGAGGAGGACTCCGACGACCCTGTACGGGTCGCGCCCCGGCAGATCCTGAAGGACCAGCTCGCGAAGGCCGCCGAGATGGGGTTCACCGTGAAGACCGGATCGGAGCTGGAGTTCTACCTGTTCAAGGACGGCTACGACGAACTCGCCGAGCGCGGCTATCGGGACGCGCGGCCGTCGTCGACGTACATCATGGACTACCACATGCTCCAGACCACCAAGGACGAGTGGATCATCCGCCAGATCCGCAACGACATGCGCGGGGCGGGCATCCCGATCGAGTTCTCGAAAGGCGAGTTCGGCAAGGGGCAGCACGAGATCAACATCACGTATTCCGACGCCTTGTCGAACGCCGACCATCACGTGCTCTACAAGCACGGCGTGAAGGAGATCGCCGCGCTGAACGGCGTGGCGGCCACCTTCATGGCGAAGTGGACGATGGAGGAGGCGGGGTCGTCGTGCCACCTCCACTCGTCGATCTGGAACGCGAAGGGCACGAAGAGCCTCACCTGGAGCGAGGACGGCCTGCACCACATGAGCGACGAGTTCCGCTGGTACCTCGGCGGGCTCATGGCCACCGCGCGCGAGATGGCGTGGATGTACGCCCCCTTCGTGAACTCCTACAAGCGCTACCAGCATGGGTCGTGGGCCCCCACGGCGATCATCTGGAGCCGCGACAACCGGACGTGTGGGTACCGGACGGTCGGCGAGCACACGGCCTTCCGCGTGGAATCCCGGATCCCGGGCGCCGACGCCAACCCGTACCTCGCGTTCGCGGCCACCGTGGCGGCAGGGATGTGGGGCATCAAGAACAAGGTCGAGCCGCCGCCGATGTTCGAGGGGAACGGGTACGAGGCGAAGCGGGTGCCGCGGGTGCCCTCGAACCTGCACGAGGCGATCGAGGTGTTCCGCAAGAGCAAGGTGGCACGCGAGATGTTCGGCGACTTCGTGTTCGAGCACCTGCTGAACACCGCCGTGCAGGAGCAGCTGATCTTCGACAACCTCTGCGTGACGGACTGGGAGCTCGCCCGGTACTTCGAACGAGGCTAGCCATCACGACGATGACGCCCGACCCCGAGCTCGACGCGATCCTCCGGTCCGTGCCGGGCTGGGCCGACGCCGAGCTCGAGGTCGAGCCCCTCGACGGCGGCATCACGAATCGCAACTATGTCGTGCGCACCGACGGACAGGCCTACGTGCTGCGCGTGCCCGGCCGCGACACGGAGCTCCTCGGGATCGACCGCGCGAACGAGCTGCGAGCCGCCCGCGTGGCCGCCGAGGCCGGCGTCGGCCCCGAGGTCGTGGCGTTCCTCCCCGAGCTCGGGAGCTTCGTCTCGCGGTTCGTGCCCGGCGCCCACATCCCGATGGAGGACCTGCGCGCCCCGGAGGTCCTCGGGTCGGTCGTCGCCTCGCTCCGCCGGCTGCACGCGTGTCCGCCGATCCCGTCGTCGTTCAACGCGTTCCGGATCGTGGAGACGTACTTCGCGACGGCGTCGACCCGGGGTGTCACCGTGCCGGCGGCCTACGACGAAGCCCACGCCGTCGCCGACCGGATCGAGAACGCGCTCGAAGTGTCGCCGTCGCCGCTCACGACCTGTCACAACGATCTGCTGAACGCGAACTTCCTGCGCGACGGGGATCACGTGTGGATCGTGGACTACGAATACGCGGGGATGGGCGATGTCTTCTTCGACCTGGGGAACCTCAGCGTCAACAACGACCTGGACGACGTCGCTCGCGACGTGCTGCTGGACCGGTACTTCCTGGGTGACGTGCGTGATCGGCATCGGGCCCGGCTGGCGTTGATGTGCCTGATGTCGGACTTCCGCGAAGCGATGTGGGGCGTGGTGCAGCAGGCGATCTCGACCCTGGACGTCGATTTCGTGGACTATGCCGACCGCCACTTCTCGCGGCTCCTCGGGAACGCGTCGGCGATGCCGATGGCAGACCTCCTGCGCGTGGCGGGCGAGCCGATCTGACCGAGGCTCGGCTCAGTCGAACGCCCGCAGCCCGGTCAGGGTGTGGCCGACCACGAGCGTGTGGATCTCCTCGGTGCCTTCGTAGGTGATGACCGACTCGAGGTTCGTCATGTGCCGCATGATCGGGTACTCGAGCGTCACGCCGTTCGCGCCCAGGATCGACCGTGAGAGACGGGCGATCGCCAGCGCCTCCCGCGTGTTGTTCAGCTTCCCGACGCTCACGTGCTCGGGCCGGAGGCGGCCTTCGTCCTTCATCCGGCCGAAGTGGAGCGCGAGGAGGGTCCCCTTGTTCAACTCCAGCGCCATATCCGCGAGCTTCTTCTGGGTGAGCTGGAACGAGCCGATCGGCTTGCCGAACTGCTCACGGGTCTTCGCGTAGTCGAGCGCGGCCGAGAAGCACGCGCGGGCCGCCCCCATGACGCCCCAGACGATCCCGTACCGTGCCTCGCTGAGGCAGGACAGCGGGCCTTTCAGCCCGGTCACGCCGGGGAGCACGGCGTCGGCGGGCAGACGCACCTCGTCGAGCACCAGCTCGGAGGTGACCGACGCCCGGAGCGAGAGCTTGCGGTGGATATCGTTCGCCGTGAAACCCGGGGTGCCCGCCGGGACGAGGAAGCCACGGACGCCGTCGTCGGTGTGCGCCCAGACCACCGACACGTCGGCCACCGTGCCGTTCGTGATCCACATCTTCGTGCCCGAGACGATCCAGTCGTCCCCGTCACGGCGCGCCCGCGTGCGCATCGCGCCCGGGTCGCTGCCCGCATCGGGCTCGGTGAGCCCGAAGCACCCGATCGCCTCGCCGGCCGCCATCCGGGGGAGCCACTCCTGCCGCTGCTCCTCCGAGCCGAAGGCGTGGATCGCGTACATCGCCAGAGAACCCTGCACCGAGACGAAGCTGCGGAGGCCGCTGTCGCCGGCCTCGAGCTCGAGACACGCGAGGCCGTACATCGTGGCGCTGGCCCCCGCGCACCCGTACCCGTCGAGGTGCATCCCGAGGAAGCCGAGCGCACCCAGCTCCTTCGCGAGCTCGCGCCCGGGAAACACCGCGCGCTCGTACCAGTCGTCGACCTCGGGAAGGATCCGGTCGGCCACCCACTCGCGCGCCGCGTCGCGGATCGCGCGCTCCTCGTCGGAGAGCAGGGCGTCGATGCCGATCAGATCGAGCGGCTCGGGGGGCGGGATCTTCGCACCGGTGGTCACGACGAGGGCACGCTACCACCGGGCGGAAGCGCCGGGACGGGCTCGCCCGAGCGCCGGGAGCCGCCGTAGACTTCGACACGATGAAGCCGCTGCTCCTGGTCCAGAACGACCCCGTCGAGACGTTCGGCGTGGCGGTGCGCGCGCTCGAAGGGGCAGGTGCCGAGGTGATCGCGCTCGACGCCACCGATCCGGGTGCTCCGCGCCCCTCGCTCGACGACCTCTCGGGCGTGATCATGTTCGGCGGCACGATGAACGTGGACGAGGTCGACGAGCATCCCTTCCTGAAGGAGAACCGGGACCTCACGCGCGAGGCGGTCGACCGCGGCGTCCCGTACCTCGGGATCTGCCTCGGCGCACAGATGCTCGCCCGCGCCCTCGACGCGCCCGTACGGCGCGCCGACGTGAAGGAGGTCGGCTTCGAGCCGGTGCGACCGCTGCCCGCCGCCGCCGGAGATCCGCTCCTGTCCGTCTGGTCCGACGGCGACATGGTGTTCCAGTGGCACCAGGACACGATGGCGCTTCCTCCCGAGGGCCGAGCAGCTCGCGACCGGAGATCGGATCGCCGTACAGGCGTACCGCGTCGGCGACCTCGCCTGGGCCACGCAGTTCCACTTCGAGCTCGACGCCGCCGAGCTCGAGCTCTGGCTCGACGAGGCGTCCCAGTTCATGGACCTGAAGGAGGTCTGGGGCAAGTCTCCGGCCGAGATCCGCGCAGAGGCCGCCCGCCACATGGCCGACCACGAGTCGAAGGGGGCGGCGATGTTCACGCGGTTCGCCGAGGTCGCGGCGGCGCACGGGCGGTGAGCCAGGGTGAGGCGCACCCGGTGACCGAGCCCGCCGCTCGTCGGTACCGCGCGCTGATCGCGGTCGTCGCGTACCACCTCGATGGGAGCCGGGTCGCGCGCTGGCCCGACGGCGGCTACGGCGTCCCGGCGCCGTACCTCGACGCGCTCCGGCGGGCGGGAGCGAGGACCGCCATCGTGTCTCCCGGCGAGGAGGGCGATCCCGAGGAGCTGCTCGAGCCGTTCGACGGACTCCTCCTCGTGGGCGGCGGTGACGTCGACCCCGCCCGGTACGGCGCCGAACCGGACACCGAGCACAACTACGGCGTGGAGCCCGACCGTGATGCGTTCGAGATCATGCTGCTGCGCGCGGCCGACCGGCTGCACCTGCCCACCCTCTGCATCTGCCGCGGGATGCAGATCATGAACGTCGCCTTCGGGGGAACGTTGCACCAGCATCTACCGGCGATCGATGCGCTCCTCCAGCACGGCGTGCCGCTCGAGGGGTCCGAGACCCTGCACGAGGTCGTGCCCGAGCCGGGGACCCTGCTCTCGGCGACCACCAAGGCGGGACCGCTCGCGTGCTCGTCGCACCACCATCAAGGTGTCGACCGGGTCGGCGACGGCCTCGTGGTCACCGGCCGCAGCCGCGACGGCCTCGTCGAGGCGATCGAGCTCCCCGGAGCCGACGGGAACGACGTCGAGCAGACCACGTGGATGCTCGGGGTCCAGTGGCATCCCGAAGAGACGGCTGCGAGCGATCTCAGCCAGCAGGCGCTGTTCGACGTGTTCGTGAACCTGGCCCGGTGGCGGGGGCAGCTCGCGCCCCCGGGGGAACCGTTCGGGCGCAGCCACGAGTACGGCCTGGCGGAACCCGACCCCTCGTGGCCCGAGCGGTACGAGGCGGAGGCGACCCGGATCGTCGGGGCGCTGCCGCCGGGGCTCGTCGATCGCATCGATCACATCGGCTCCACCTCGGTGCCGGGTCTGCCCGCCAAGCCGTACATCGACATCCAGCTCTCGGTCACCACCATCGTCCCCAGGGCCCCCTACCTCGGCCCGCTCGTCGGGCTCGGCTATCACTGGAAGCCGGACGGCCACGACGACGCGCACGAGTTCTTCTCGCTCGACGAAGGCGACGGGCAGCGCGCCGTGAACCTCCACGTGACGCTGGCCGGCAGCGACTGGGAGCGACGTCATCTGGCCTTCCGCGACGCCCTGCGCGCCGATGCCGACACCGCCGCCGAGTACGCGGCACTCAAGCGTCAGCTCGCGGAGGATCACCCGCGAGACATCGTGCGCTACGTGCAGGGCAAGAGCGACTTCATCCGGAGCGTGGAGGAGCGAGCCTCCGCCGCACCACCGGACTAGTGCCGGATAACCGGCAAGGAAGGACTAGCGCCGTATCGCGGTTCCCTGGATAATCCCCGGCATCTCGAGGTGGGCGCCGAACGGATCACGGCGACCGGGGAAGTGAGGGAGCATCCGTACGGGTCTCGCCATGCCGTGCCGAACCGCCGCCGTCGTGGCGGGGGGCCGGTCCTTCCGCTCCGGCCCGTCGACCCGGCGTACGCTTGGGCGAGGCCGACCCGCAGGAGGGCTGGCGTGACGGAGATCCGCGTGGTGCGCGCCACCGGCGAGGGCTTCGACCGGGGCATGCAGATCGGCAGGGAGCTCGCCGACCTGATCCAGCGCTCGGTCGACTTCTACCACCGGTACCTGGATCGCCGCGGCGTCTCGTCCGAGCAGCTCCAGGACCTGCTGACCCCATACCTCGTCGCGTCGGAGACCGCCTACCCGGAGTCGATGGCGGTCCTCAAGGGCATGTCGGTCGGCGCCTTCGTCCCCGTGCTGGAGCTCTTCGCGATCAACGCGTTCGAGGAGCTCGAGCCGCTCCTCGAACAGCCCGAGGGTGAGCTCCTGTTCCTGCAGAAGAAGGAGGGCTACGTCCGAGCCCCCGAGGCGCCGGAGCGCTGCTCGAGTCTCTCGGTCAGCGCGCCCGGGACCACGTTGCTCGGGCACAACGAGCACTGGCTGGCCGGCGACGTCGGGAACGTGGCGGTCGTCGTGGACGTGCCCGGGAACGGTCGCGTGCCGGTCGCCTCGCCCACCGTCGTCTGCTGCCTCCCGGCGGTCGGCGTCAACGCGCACGGGGTGGCCCAAGGCATCGGGTCGCTCACCGCGTCCGACGACGGGGTCGGCGTGCCCCGTGTCCTGGTCTCCCGCAGCTCCCTGGAGGGGCGCGATCGGGCGGACGCGCTGGCCCGAGCCTCGATGCTCGGTCGCGCGGGCGGCTATGGCCACGTGTACGCGTTCCCCGGCGGCGATGCGTTCACGATCGAGACCACCGGGCAGCGGCACACGCTGCTCGACCGCCCCGGGCCGCATACGAACCATTACCAGGACCCCGAGCTCGCCGCGATGGCCCCGCCGGCGTCCGACGGAAGCGTCGCCCGTCTCGCGCGGCTCCGAACCCTCTTGGCCGAGCGCGATCCGCGCACGCCGGAGCAGCTGATGGACGTGATGCGCGACCACGACTCCACTCCCCAGGCGATCTGCCTCCATCCCGACCCCGCCGAGGGTGAGGAGGCGAGCGCCTGCATGTTCTCGATGGTGGTCGACGTGGAGGCGCGCCGCATGTGGGTGGCCGAGGGCAACCCGTGCGAGCACGAGTACGTCGAGATCGATCTCACGGACCTCACGATCTGATGGAGCCCTCGACCCCATGACGGACGTCGCCGCCACGCGCCACGGCTCGCCGCTCCCGGACGGCGGCACGATCGGTGTCTGCTCGCCCAGCGGCCCGTACTTCAACCGGAGCGACATCCTCCGACCGGTCGAATGGTGGGAGGGCAAGGGCTACCGCGTGAAGCTCACCGACGGCGCCTGGGCCAAAGACGACTACGTGGCGGGATCGCCCGAACAGCGCGCCGCCGACCTGCATGCCCTGTTCGCCGACCCCGAGGTGGACGTGATCCAGGTGCTCTGGGGCGGGACGGGCGCGATCGACGTGCTCCCGCACCTCGACTACGACCTGATCGCCGAGAACCCGAAGGCATTGATGGGGTATTCCGACATCACGAACCTGCACATCGCGCTCCGGCAACGGGCCGGCCTCGCCACCTTCCACGGCCCCGGGCTCGGGTCGATGGGGATCCCGGAGCGCACCGACTTCACCTGGAACTCCGCGCTCGAGGCCTTCCGGACGGGCGCCACGGGACCGGTTCCCCGCGATCCCGACGACCCCTACGTGCGCGCGATCGCCGGTGGGAAGGTCACCGCCCCGATCGTGGGCGGCAACCTGTTCACGTTCGTCCACCTGATCGGCACCCCGTTCGACCCGGTGTTCGACGGGGCCATCTTGCTGTTCGAGGAGGTGCACGAGCCGCCGTACGTGATCGACGTCCACCTGAGCCATCTCACGATGGCCGGCAAGCTCGAGAACGTCGTCGGGGTCGTCGTGGGCGAGCTGAAGGACTGCGACTGGAGCGAGGACCGCCCCGAGGCGCCCCGCACCCGGTCGATCGAGGATGTGCTCGAGCGGCATCTAGCCCCTCTGGGGGTCCCGGTGCTATACAAGCTGCCTCTCGGCCACGGGAAACACCTCGCGAGCATCCCGCTGGGGGTCACCGCGACCCTGGACGCGGACGGCAAGGAACTGACGATCGACCAACCAGGCGTCGCGGCGTCTTCGTAAGAGGGGTAAGACCCAAAGGGAGGAACCAGGTATGGAAGGGAGGCACGGCATGAGGAGAGCGCGACGCATCGTCGCCGCAACGGCCGTGCTCGGGATGCTCGCGGGGATCTCCCTGTCGAGCTCCGCGCTGGCGCAGGATGCCAGCTCGAGCGCGTCCGCAGAACCCCTGACCTTCATCATCGGGCTGACCAACAACGTGGTCACGTTCAACCCGCTCACAGCGATCGAGGCTCCCGAGTACGAAGTGAACGGGATGCAATACAACCTGCTGTTCGGCTTCGCGCAGGAGGACATGTCGGCCACACCGGAGATCGCGGCCGAGGTGCCGACCCAGGAGAACGGCGGGACTGTCCGCGGACGGCCTGACCTGGACGATCAAGATCAAGCCGAACCTGAAGTGGAGCGACGGCGAGCCGCTGACGGCCAACGACGTCGCGTACACCTACAACCTGATCTTGGACGACAACTTCTCGGCGTTCACGAGCTACCTGCCGTTCACGGACTCGATCACCGCCCAGGACGACACGACGCTGATCTGGAAGACCACGAAGCCCAGCATCGCGCCGTTGATCCCGCCGTGGATCTACATCATGCCCGAGCACTTCTGGTCCAAGTTCAAGGACAAGGAGGCGATCAAGAAGTACCAGGGGTTCCCCGACCAGGTGACCTCCGGGCCGTTCCGGGTCACCGAGTGGAACAAGGACGAGGACTGGACCCTCGAGAAGAACCCGAACTGGTGGGGCACCGAGCCGACGATCGACCGCGTGATCTTCAAGACGTATTCGAACGAAGAGACGATGGTGCAGGACCTCGAGCAGGGAGCGATCGACTTCGCGGAGAGCATCCCGGTCAATCTGTTCCGATCGCTGCAAGGCAAGGAGGACGAAGGGATCACGACGAACGTCGGAGGATCGTTCTCGTTCTCGCAGATGAGCTTCAACCAGTGCTACGTGCAGAAGGACTGTGCCGACAGCACGGGGCATCCTGCGCTCAAGGACGTGACCGTCCGCGAGGCCGTGGCGATGGCGATCAACAAGGACCAGCTGGTCGAGCGGATCCTGGGCGGCTACGGCACGCCGGGCTCCACGATCGTCGTGCCGACCACTCCGTTCTGGCACTGGGATCCGGGTGACGCGACGATCCCGTGGGACATCGACGGGGCGAACGCGCTCCTGGACTCCGGGGGGTACACCGACTCGAACGGCGACGGCATCCGGAACATGCCGGGCGGCGGCGAGGAGCTGAACTTCCGGTTCATCGTCCGCTCCGAGTCACCGGACCAGATCAAGGCCGGCAAGCTGATCACCGGCTGGCTGAAGCAGATCGGGATCGGCACCCAGACCACGGCCGTGACCGACGCCAAGCTGATCGACGCCTGGTACGCGCTCGACTACGACCTGTACATCTGGGGCTGGGGTCCCGACCCGGACCCCGACTTCATCCTGTCGACGTTCACGACGGATCAGTGCGGGTCATGGAGCGACACGTGCTTCTCGAACGAGGAGTACGACCAGCTCTACGACGACCAGCGGGCCGCCACCAGCCCCGACGAGCGAGCCGGGATCGTCAAGCAGATGCAGGAGGTCGTCTACACAGAGGTCCCCGAGATCGTGCTCTGGTACGACAACGACCTGCAGGCCTGGCGGAGCGACAAGTGGACCGGCTTCGAGCTGCAGCCGACCCCTGACGCCAACGGCGACGGCGGCTACGCCCTGTTCCAGTACGGGACGTACTCGTACGAGAACATCCAGCCGGTGACGGGCAGCGGGGCCGGTACGGCCTCGAACTCGGGCATCTCGGCCGGGGTCTGGATCGCGATCCTGGCCGGCATCGCCGTCGTGGTGGGCATCGTGGTGCTCGTCCGCCGCCGTGGATCCGACGAGGACAAGGCCTGATCGGCTCGCTAGCCTGACAGCCTCGCGAGGAAGGAGCGGAGCGCAGGGTGGGGACGCGTGGATACATCCTCAAGAAGGTGTTCCAGGCATTCCTCACCCTGCTCGCCGTCATCGTCTTCAACTTCTTCCTGTTCAGGATCTTGCCCGCCGACCCCGTCGACATCCTGACGAGGGGTGCCGGGGCCAAGCTCGACGAAGCCGAGAAGGCCGAGCTCCGTGCCAGCTACGGCCTCGACAAGCCGTTGTTCCCGGGTCAGTTCCTCGACTTCATGGGGGACACGCTTCGGGGCGATCTCGGCCAGTCGATCATCCAACGACCGGGCGAGGACGTGACCGCGATCTTCGGCGAGTTCATGTGGCCCACCCTGTTGTTGGTGGGCGTCTCCACGATCGTCTCCACCGTGCTCGGCATCTTCATGGGCATCTATGCGGGCTGGAGGCGCAACGGCAAGTTCGACCTGTTCTCGATGGGCTTCTCGCTCGTCTTATATTCGATGCCCGAGTTCTGGCTCGGCATGCTGCTGATCCTGCTGTTCTCGACGACGCTCGGATGGTTCCCGAGCTCGGGACGGGTGACCGTCGGCGGCGCCTATACAGGCATGGCGGCCGTCGCGGACGTCGTCAACCACCTGTTCCTCCCCGCGCTCACGCTGACCCTCGCCTACCTCGGGGAGTACTACCTCGTGATGCGGTCGTCGCTCCTCGACGTGCTGGGCGAGGACTACATCACCACGGCACGTGCCAAGGGGGTCCGCGAGAAGTGGGTGCTGCGACGCCACGCGGTGCGAAACGCCCTCCTGCCGACGATCACGTTGATCGCGCTCTCGTTCGGGTTCGTCCTCGGTGGCGCGATCACGGTCGAGGTCGTGTTCGGGTACAAGGGCCTGGGAGGGCTCACGTACGCCGCACTGCAGAACCGCGACTTCCCCCTCCTCCAGGGGATCTTCCTGATCTCGAGCGCCACGGTGATCGGCATGAACCTCGTGGCCGACCTGATCTACGGCTATTTCGACCCCCGCGTGAGGGAGGCGTAGATGCAGACGCCGCCGATCTCGCCCGGGGGCGACCCGGACCTCTCCCAGCAGGGCCTGCCCGAATCGCTCGCCGAGGTGCGGAGCCCCCGACAGATCCGGAGGGCACGGCACCGCCGCGGCCGCGCCGCCTTCTGGAAGCAGTACCGCAAGAGCAAGATGGGGATGGCCGGGCTCTTGATCCTCGTCTTCTTCGTGGTGATGGCGATCTATGCGGTCTTCGCGAGCAAGGACGGGATCGACCCGACCCTCGTCAACGGCCCCGTGCTCGCCCCACCGTCCCTCAAGTACCCGCTCGGCACCGACGACGTCGGGGTCTCGGTCCTCACCCAGGTGGTCCAAGGGTCGAAGATCTCGCTGCTCGTCGGGCTCGTGGCCTCCGTGATGACGATCTCGATCGGCGCCCTCATCGGGATCGTGTCCGGCTACCGCGGCGGCGCGTACGACACCTTGCTGATGCGCTTCACCGACTTCGGGCTCGTGGTCCCCTGGCTGGCGCTCGCGATCATCCTCGCGTCCATCATCGGACCGTCGCTCGTCACGATCATCCTCGTGATCGGCTTGACCTCCTGGCCGAGCACCGCGCGACTCGTGCGGTCGCAGGTGCTCTCGATCCGAGAGCGCCCCTACGTGGAACGTGCCCGGGCGCTGGGCGGCGGCAACTGGCACATGATCGGCCACCACGTGCTTCCGAACGTCATGCCCGTGATCCTCGCGAATGCCGTGCTCGTCGTGGCGATCGCGATCCTGTCGGAGACCGCACTGTCCTTCCTCGGGCTCGGCGACCCTTTCAGCGCCTCGTGGGGCACGATCATCGAGCAGGCCTTCACCGGCAGTGCGACGACGCTCGGCGCGTGGTGGTGGATCGTCCCACCCGGACTCTGCATCGTGCTCGTGGTCTTGGCGTTCACCATGATCGGGTTCGCCCTCGACGAGATCATCAACCCAAAGCTGCGGGAGCGTTGACCAGATGAGCGTGCTGAGCATGAAGGACGTCTACATCACGTACCACACCGCCTCCGGCGGCGTTCCGGCGGTGCGCGGGGTCAGCATCGAGGTCGCCAAGGGCGAGGTGCTCGGCCTCGCCGGGGAGTCGGGCTGCGGCAAGTCCACGATCGCGGGGGCGATCCTGCGGCTCCTCCCGGGCACGACCAAGGTCGAGGGGTCGATCACGCTCGACGGCGAGGACGTGCTGTCGATGAAGCCGGGACGCTTGCGCGCGGTCAGGTGGACGGGGGCCTCGATCGTGTTCCAGGGCGCGATGCACGCCCTCAACCCCGTTCAGCGGGTCGGCGAACAGATCGGCGAGGCCATCACGGTCCACCAGCAGGCCGGGGAGCGCGAGGCGCGCGTGCGGGTGGGCGCCCTGCTCGAGCAGGTCGGCCTTCCGACCCGCCGCGCGATGGACTTCCCGCACGAGCTGTCGGGGGGGCAGAAGCAGCGCGTGATGATCGCGATGGCGCTGGCGTGCAACCCCTCGATGGTGATCGCCGACGAGCCCACCACCGCGCTGGACGTGATGGTGCAGGCGCAGGTGCTCCGCCTGATGAAGGAGCTGCAGCGTGACCTCGGCCTGTCGATGATCTTCATCACGCACGACCTCTCGGTGCTCGTCGAGACCTCCGACCGGCTCGCGATCATGTACGCGGGCAAGATCGTCGAGGAAGGGCCGGCCGAGACCGTCTTCCACGATCCGAAGCACCCGTATACCGCGGCCCTCGCGGCGGCGTTCCCCGAGATCGGCGACCGTCGGTTCCGGGGGAACCCCACCGGCCTCGGCGGCGACCCGCCGGATCCGCAGGAGATCCCCTCGGGATGTCCGTTCCACCCCCGATGCCCGGTGGCGTTCGCCGATTGCGAGCGGACCGTCCCTGAGCTCTACGCGGTGGGTGACGGGCGGCGGGCGGCGTGCCTGCTCGTCGAGGGCGCGAAGGCCGGGGCCACTGAGGTGACCGAGTGAGCGCCACCGAGACCTCCGCCGACGATCTGGGCCTGCCGAAAGGTGCACCGATCCTCGAGGTCGAGGACCTGCACGTGACGTTCCGTGGCCGCGTCGGTGTGATCGCGGGGATCCGAGGCAAGAAGGCCACGCTGTCCCGGGCGGTCGACGGCGTCGACCTGGTGGTCCGCAAGGGTGAGGTGCTCGCGATCGCCGGGGAGTCGGGGTGCGGCAAGACGACGACCGCACGCGCGATCATGGGGCTGCAGCCTGTCGACGGCGGCACGATCAAGTACGAGGGCAAGCCTCTCCCCCGGAACCTGAAGCCCTACCTACGCAAGGTCCAGATGGTCTTCCAGGACCCGACGGGCACGCTGAACCCGCGACAGACGATCTACGAGATCATCGCCGAAGGTCTGCGCATCCACGGGATCGACCGGGGGCCGAACGGCGAACCGGAAGAACAGCTCGTGGCGCGAGCGCTCTCGCGCGCGGGCCTTCGCCCGCCCGACCGCTTCTTCCTGCGGTACCCGCACGAGCTGTCCGGCGGACAGCGCCAACGCGTGGTGATCGCCGGCGCACTCGTGCTCGAGCCCGAGGTCATCGTGGCGGACGAGCCGGTCTCGAACCTCGACGCGTCGGTGCGCGGCGAGATCCTGCAGCTGCTGATGAAGCTCCGCGAGGATCTCGATCTCACGATCGTGATCGTGACGCACGACCTCGGCCTCGCGTGGACGGTGGCCGACCGTGTGGCCGTGATGTACCTGGGGCGCATCGTCGAGATCGGACCCGCCGAGGAAGTGCTCCTGCGCCCCCTGCATCCGTACACGAAGGCGCTCCTGGACGTCGTGCCGGAAGCCGGCGGCCTGGACCGACCGATCCTCACGGGCGAGCCGCCGGACCCGACGAAGATCCCGCCGGGATGCCGGTTCCACCCGCGGTGCCCGGTCGTGGTCACCGGGAAGGCGGCCGAGCTCGGGATCGAGGCAGCGTGCAAGGGCGAGGACCTGGCGCTCGAGGAGATCAACACGGGGCACCTCGCAGCGTGCCACGCCTCACGGCAGCTGGGCGCTGAGGCGGCGCACGCGACGATCGCTGCGGTCGAGGCGGCGGTGGCCCCCTCACCGATCGCCGAAACCCCGGCGGGGTCGGCCGCGGATGCGCAGGACGAGGGCTCGTCGCCCGAGGCCTGAGCCTTCCCGATCTAGGACGCGTCGCCCTCGGGCGCCTCGGCGCCCTTGAGCACGCCGAGGATCGCTTCCATCTCGGTGTCCGAAACCTTCGCGTCGTTCGGCACGTCCTTCGCCCGGGCCGCGGCGAGCAGCGTCCGCAGGTTCGATTCGGCCATCTCCGCACGACCCTCGAGGGACTGCACGCGCTCGGCGAGGGCGCGGGCGCGCTGCTCCGCCTCGTCGCGATCCTGGCGAGCGGCGCGAGACTCCTCGCGTGCCTGACGCGTGGAGGCGCGCTGCGTGGCGACCTCTCTTCCGAGTTCGAGCAGCCGGTCCACCATCGCGCGGCCGAAATCGGAGTAGGCGGGCGACCCCGGGTCGTCGGCGGCTCCGCCCGATGCAGCAGCCGTCGTCGCGCGCGGCTTCCGGGGGGGGCGCCCCACCGCCTCGCGTTCGCCGGGATCCACCGGGCGATCATCGAGGAGGCGGTAGGAGCCCATCGCAGGCTCCATCCGCTTGCGCGCGATCAACGCGCGCACGGCCCGCGCGGTCGACAGCGCGTCGGGGAACCCGAGCTCTCGCCCGATCTCGGCGGGCGTGACGTCCAGCACCTGTCCTACCGGCACGCGACGCGACGCGGCGGCCAGGAACGAGTTGACGCGCTCGAGACTCTCGTCGTTCACCCGCCGATGATGACTGATTGCCGGACGATAAGCCAAGGTGCGCTCCGGCGCATCCGCTCAGAAGGGTAGGCTCAGCCTATGACCGAGGAGCAGGGTCCCGCGCCGCTCTCCGGCGTCCGCGTGCTCGATCTGTCGCGCGTGCTGGCCGGACCGCTCGCCACGATGACCCTCGGGGACCTGGGCGCCGACGTCGTGAAGGTCGAGCGCCCCGGCGAAGGCGACGACACGCGCCACTGGGGACCGCCGTTCGCCGGCGAGGACGCCGCCTACTTCCTCTCGCTCAACCGGAACAAGCGGTCCGTGGCGATCGACCTCAAGACCCCCGAGGGCGTGGAGGCGGTCCGGCGGCTGGCCGCCGGCTCCGACGTACTGATCGAGAACTTCCGCCCCGGGCTGATGCGGGACCTCGGGCTCTCGCTCGAGGACCTCCGGGCGGTGAACCCTCGGCTCGTCACCTGCTCGCTCACCGCCTTCGGCGACGATGCCCCCGAGGCGGCGAGCCGCCCGGGCTACGACATCATCGTGCAGGCCCTCAGCGGGTTGATGAGCGTCACGGGCGAGCGCGACGGCGAGCCGACGAAGGCGGGGGTCGCGTTGCTCGACGTCGTCACCGGCCTCTACGCGACGATCGGGATCCTGGCGGCGCTGCAGGAACGCGAGCGCTCGGGTGTCGGCCGGCACGTGAGCGTCTCGCTCTTCGACGCGAGCGTGGCCGCGATGGTCAATCAGGCCGCGAACTTCCTGATCGGGGGGATCGTGCCGGTCGCGATGGGCAGCCAGCACCCCAACATCGTGCCGTACCAGGTGTTCCATGGGTCGGACCGGCCCTTCATCCTCGCCGGTGGGAACGACCGGATCTTCCGACGCACGTGCGAGGTCGTCGGCCATCCGGAGTGGGCCGACGACGCGCGCTTCACCACGAACCAGGCCCGAGTGGCGCACCGCGATCAGCTCGTCGGCCTGCTGGGGGCCGCGTTCGTCGAACGACCGGCCGCCGCGTGGCTCGAGGCGCTCGAGGCGGCCTCGGTGCCGTGCTCGCCGATCCGCACGATGGACGAGGTGTTCGCCGCACCCGAGGGCGCGGCGCTGATCCAGGCCGTCGAGGACGAGGTGCGCGGGACGACGCTCAGGCTCGTGGCCAGCCCGATCCGGTTCGACGGCGAGCGCCTGCCGGTCCGGCGGCCACCGCCGACGCTGGGGGCCCACGACGACGAGGCACTCGGCTCATGACGGCGCTCGAGGACTGGAGCACCGCGCTCCGCGCCTGGACGATCCCCCAGGCGATCCTCGAGGCGGCACCGGAGTCGCCCTACGGGTTCCCGCCCGAGCTGTTCGCGCGGCGGGCGGTGACGGCCGCCACCCGGTCCGAGGTCACCCCCACCACGCGGGTGGCGTTCGAGGCGCTCCCCGACGGCGGGGACGTGCTCGACGTGGGCGTCGGCGGCGGCGCGACGTCGATCCCGCTCGCCGGCCGCGCGGGGCTGCTCGTCGGCGTCGACGGTTCGGCCGAACTCCTGACGTCGTTCCGGAGCGCGGCGGCGGAGGCCGGCGTCCGGAGCGAGACCGTGCTCGGCACCTGGCCCGAGGTCGCCGACGAGGTCCGGATCGTCGACGTCGCGGTATGCGGGCACGTGCTCTACAACGTGTGGGAGCTGGCGCCGTTCGTCGAAGCCCTCGATCGGCATGCGCGGGCGCGGGTCGTGCTCGAGCTGACCGACCGGCATCCGCTGGCGTGGATGCACGATCTCTGGGAGACGTTCCACGGGCTCACGCGGCCGGAGGGTCCCACCGCCCACGACTGCGAGATCGCGCTCGGCGAGCTCGGCATCGAACCCTCGCGGGACGAGCGCCTGCAGGAGGGCATCGGGTGGTTCGAGCGACGCGAGGACGCGGTCGCGCTGATCCGGCGCCGCCTTTGCCTGCCCGCCGACCGCGACCCCGAGGTTGCTGCGGCGCTCGGCGCCCGGCTGGTGGAGCACGATGGCCTCTGGTCCGCGGGGCCGCCGAGCGGCACCGTCGTCACCCTGTGGTGGGACCGGACAGCGTCAGACGGTTGACCGAGCCGTACTCCCCACGGCCGGCGTCGGCCGGTCGCGAGTACCTCACCGTGACGGTCGCACCGTCCTCGGCCGGCACCCGGAACCGCAGGAAGTTCAGGGTGTTCGTGAGCCCGCCGTAATCCTTCGAACCGGGCGGCTTCCGCCCCGCCTCCTGGATCGTGAACACGAACTCCTGTCCGCGCAGACGACCGGTCCCGACGATCGTCAGCTCCTCGGACTGGAGCTGCGCCGTCGGGAAATCGCAGCGCAACTCACCGTTCAGACGCGCGGCCCCCTCGACCGTGACGTCGCCGGCGTCGTCGACCACCAGGTCCAGCTCGATCCTCCACGACGTCGCGCACCTGCCGCCCACCGGCAGGTCGTGCCACGTTCGGCTCGCCACCACGGCCGGCCAGGTCGTGACCCCGGGAGCGTCTGAGCCCGTACTCGGTGTGGGCCGGAACCCCGGGTCGTCGACGCCCGGCGGGAACGGATCGGTCCGCGCGGCGATCATGGCGCCCACGCCGGCGCATGCCAGGAACACCGCGGCCCAGGCCGCGACCTTCAGGAGCCGCCGTGACACCTAACGGCTCCGGCGGGCAACGAAATCGCGCATGACGAAGGCACCGAGGCGCTCATCATCCATCAGGAACACCCGGCCGGCGGTCAGCTCGGCGAGCCGTTCCATGAACCGCGCGAGACCCTCGGACTCCTCGACCATGAAGATGTTCAGCCCGACGCCCGACCTCGAGAGCCGGACGGCCTCGGCGAGCGTCAGCCGGACGGTCTCGGCCTCGGGTGGCCACGCGAAATACGCCTCGCCGTCCTCCAGGTGCGCCGTCGGCTCCCCGTCGGTGACCATGATCACCTGCCTGGTCGCGCGCGGGTGCTGCGCGAGCAGCCGCCCGGCGAGCATGAACGCGTGCTGCATGTTCGTGCCGTACGTGCGCTCGAATCCGGGCGCGGCCAGGTCCTCGGGCGAGAGCCGGCGGGCGTAGTCGCTGAACCCGATCAGGTAGAGCGTGTCGTGCGGGTACCGGCTCTCGATCAGCGAGTGCAGCGCGAGCGCGAGCTTCTTCGCGTGCACGAGGTGCCCGCGCAACGGCATCGAGAACGAGAGGTCGAGCAGGAGCGCGGTCGCGACCTCGGTCCGCTGCTCGGCCTCCACGAGCTCGAAGTCGTCGGGGTGCAGGCGGACGGGATCGCCCGGCGCGGTGCGCGTCACGGCGTTCAGCACGGTCCGCTGGACGGCGATCGGCCCGTGGTCGCCGAACGTCCACGGCCTGGTCGCGCCGGTGGGCTCTGACTGGCCGCCCGGGTCCCGCGCCTCGTGCGCTCCCTCGCGGTCGCGCGTGAGCTCCTCGAAGATCCGCGTGAGCGCTCGCTCGCCGAGCTTGCGCGCGCCGCGGGGCGTCAGCTCGAGCCGGCCACCGCTCCGCCGCACGAGGCCCGCCCGCTCCAGCGTGCGCTCGATCTGCTTAAGCCGGCGCAGGTCCTGCACCGCGGGATCGCCCAGGGTGCGGCGGAGCGCCTCTTCGTCGACGTCGTCGATCGCGGCTCCCGGGTACGACCCTTCGATCGCCTCGTCCAGCTCGTCGTAGTCGTGGAGACGCTCGAGCGCATCGACGGTCCCCGACATCGACGACGGCTCCTCGCCCTCGCCCCACGCCTGCTCGCCCCACGGGAGCTCCGGGAACGCGCCGGCGAGGTTCGCCCCGAGGCGGTCCATCTCGAACGCGAGGTCCATGTCCTGCATCACCTGGTCGCTCAACGCCTGGATCTCGGCACGTTGCTCCGGGCTGAGCGAGGCCATCAACCGGCTGAGCGCCGCCATCCGCCGCGCCATCTGCTCGAGCAGCTCCTCGAGGGTCCGGGGGTCGCCCGGCAGCAGGTCGCCGTACCGGGCCTTGAAGTCCTCGAAGGCAGGCTGGGTGTCCTCTCCCCGGGCGCGGGCCTCGATCAGGCCGTTCAGCTCGGCCACCATGTCGCGCATCCGCGCGAGCTGTTCCGGCGTCGCGTTCTTGAGACCCTCGGCCATCGAGCGCATGTGGGCGCCCATCACCTGCTCCCGGATGTCCTCGAGCAAACGGTCGAAGGCCTCCTGCGCGCCCGGGTCGACGAACCGGTAGTCCCTCAGCTCCGCGATCCTCCCGGCCGTATCGCGAGGGAGCGCGCCGAGCTGCGACTCGCGGAACCGCGCGTCGTCATCGTCCCGGAACGACAATTCGGTCCGTTCACGCTCGAGGATCTCATCGAGCCGCTGCCGGATCTCCTCGAGGGGACCCGCGAGGTTCAGCCGGGCCTCTTCCTCGTCCCGGCGCTGCTGGAGCCGCCGGCGCAGGGCGTCGAGCCCCGAGAACCGACCATGCATCCCCCGGCGGAGCAGCCGGCGGAGCGCGTCGTCCGCATCGCCGCCCATCAGCACCTCGTCGGAGAGCTCCTCGAGGAGATCGGCCGCCGCGATGTCAGGCCCGAGCGGGTCCTGGGAACCGTCCCATGCCGAGTAGCGGTAGCGCATCCGACCAGCCTACGCGCGTCGCGGCGGAAGCCCGCCGTCGGCGCGCCTCAGCCCACCGTGAAGTGCCGCTTGTGGTCGCCCGCGATCGTCATCCCGAGGGCGCGGGCGCCCCGCTGCGCCCGCCCGTGCTCGAGCACCCGCGGACGGCTCGAGATGTGCGTCACGAGATCGCGCAGGTGCAGGATCGCGACCCCTTTCGAGGTCGTCGGCGCGCCCGCCACCGCCTCGGTCAGGCACAGCACCGGCTCCGCCTCGGCGAAGACCGATGCACGCCCCAGCGTGGTGGTGACGCCTTTGGCCGCCTTCTTCAGTCGGAGGAGTCCCGGGATCACGAGGTCGCCGACCGTCGGCGCTCCTCGCCCGTAGTCCAGCCGGCCGGGCAGCGCGCACACCTCGATCAGGAAGGCCCCGGTCGCGCCGACCACGACCAGGTCGCCGCGCGTCTTCGCCCCGGTCGGGACGACCCAGAACGAGAAGGCGTCCAACCGGCCGAGCTCGGCGGTCACGCGGGCGACGGCCGCCGGCGAGGGATCGACCGACGCGCGAGATCCGAACCTGGGCATGAACGTCAGTTCGGCCGAGCGAGGCTGGAGCTTGAGATGCCCGCCGAACACCGGCCGGCCCGCGGTCAGCCGATGCCGAGACCGGTCATCAAGCCGCGCAGCGTGAGCCCGAAGCAGATGAACGCGGCCCACGCGAACGGCACCCACGGCTTCATCGGGTCGACATCCGGCTTCACCTTCTGTCCCTCGCGGGCGACGACGTGCGCGATCCCGAGCACGAGGAGTGGACCGAACCCGTACACGAGGTGGAGCCACGTGCCGGGTCGCCGGCCCATCAGCAGCAGCACGACGCCGAGCACCGCCTGCACGCCGGCCACCACCTGCGCGGCGGTCAGCCACCACCAATAGGGGTCACCCGGGCCCCGCTTCGCGATCCAGGCACCCAAGCCCCAGATCCAACCGATCGCGAAGATCCCGACCACGACGAAGCCGACGAAGGCGTGGATGTCCGACATGCGGGGAGATCCTACGATCCGGCAGGCGCGGTGTACCGCGCTTCCCCGTCGCCCCCGGCCTTGTTCAGCCGGCGCGACAGGTGGAGCCCCTCGAGCGCGAACTCCAACGCGCTCGCGGCCACGCCCGGACTCTCCTCCTCGACACCGAGGCGGGCGAGCATCTTGGCGAGCCCGGGCAGGTCGCCGAAGGCGCCGAGCAGCTCGCTCGCGGGCGTCAGGTCTGAGGTCTCGAGGACGAACCCTTCGTCGAACCGCCCGAGGAGCGCCGAGAGGTCGGCACCCGAGAGGCGGCGTCGGAACACCTCGAGCTCGGCGGTCCGCAGCGCGCGTGCCAAGATCTCGGGCTCGCGCCCCTCCTCGATCGTGTCGAACTCGACCCGGCCCTCCGACGACATGAGCACCGCGTACAGGTCGCAGACGCGGGGCACGGCCTCCGGCTCGCCCGCGCGCGCGGCCCGGCGGACCGCGGACGCCTGCAGGGTCTCGAGGTTCCCGATCGAGTACCGCACGCTCACGCCGCTGCGGTGGTTCACGTGCGGCGATCGCCGAAGCTCCTGCGTGAGGGCGGCCACGATCTCGGTCATGAAGACGGGAACGCGCACCGGGATCCCCGCGTCGGGGACCGCGGCCTCGTTCCCCATGATCCGGATCTCCTCGGCGACGGTCTCCGGATAGTGCGTGCGCACCTGGGTTCCGAACCGGTCCTTGAGCGGCGCGACGATGCGGCCGCGGTGCGTGTAGTCGTCGGGGTTCGCGGTCGCGACGAGGAGCAGGTCGAGCGGCAGCCGGATCCGGTAGCCGCGGATCTGGACGTCGCGTTCCTCCATGATGTTGAAGAGCGAGACCTGGATCCGCTCGGGCAGGTCCGGGAGCTCGTTGATCGCCACGATGCCGCGGTGGGTCCGAGGGATCATCCCGTAGTGGATCGTGAGCTCGTCGCCGAGCGACCGACCCTCGGCCACCTTGATCGGGTCGACGTCGCCGATCAGATCGCCCACGCTCGTATCGGGCGTGGCGAGCTTCTCCGCGTAGCGATCCTCGCGCGGCAGCCAGCGGATCTCGACCCCGTCGGGATCTGCCTCGACGAGACCGAGGCACCGGGCGCAGATCGGATGGTACGGGTGGTCGTTGATCTCGCAACCCGCGATCACCGGCACCGCCTCGTCGAGCAGGTGGACGATCGCGCGCACGAGGCGCGTCTTGGCCTGCCCGCGCTCCCCCAACAGGATCAGGTCGTGGCCCGCGAGGATCCCGCGTTCGATCGCGGGGAGCACCGAGTCGTCGAACCCAACCAGCCCGGGGAAGAGCTCGTCGCCGGCGCGGAGCTTCGCGAGCAGGTTCTCGCGGAGCTCTTCCTTGATCGTGCGGTCGGGGTAGCCGGCGGCGCGGAGCTCGCCGATCGTGGTCGCTCGGTCCATGCGACCAGGGTAGTCGGGTTCGCCGATACGGTCGGTGGTCAGACCGTGGCGAGGTCGCCGTCGAGGTGCTCGCGGTCCTCGGGGTCGGCGACCACCTCGGCCGCCGTGCGGGCCTGGGCGAGTCGGCGGTCGCGCTCAGGCCCGTCGCCGGACGCCGCGGCCGCGCGCGCGAGCGCCTCGTACGCGTACGCGAGGTCGAAATCGGCGATCCGGTACTCCTCGCAGATCTCGAGGCAGCGCTCTCCATGGAACCGGGCGGGCTCGGCCCGCCCGAGGACCGCGTGGACGCGGCTGACCTGCCACTCGCCCCGCGCGAGGTTGACTGGCTCCCCGACCTGCGCCCAGTGATGGCGCGACGCGGGCGCCATGTGGAGCATGCGCAGGTCGTCGTCGGGCGAGCGATCCGGCGTGTCCAGCAGCTGCCAGGTCGCGTTGAAGAGGTCGACCGCGAGCTGCCGTTCGACGGTGGGATCCAGCGGTGCCCTGGCCACCACGCTAGCGGTTCGGCCGGGTCCCGTGCTGTCGGGCGCCGCTGGTAGGGTCGCCGCGTGACGACCCCCGCCGCGATCCTCGAGGGACTGAACGACGCCCAGCGCGAGGCCGCGATGGCCGTGCGGGGGCCGGTCGCGATCCTGGCGGGCGCCGGCACCGGCAAGACCACCACCATCACCCGGCGGGTCGCCTATCAGGTGGCGACCGGCACCTTCCCCGCAGATCGGATCCTCGCGGTGACCTTCACCGAGAAGGCCGCCCGGGAGCTGAAGGAGCGGCTCGCCGCACTCGGTGTGAGCGGCGTCGAGGCCCGCACGTTCCACGCGGCGGCGCTCTCCCAGCTCGGCCGCCTGTGGGAGCGGCACACGGGCGACCCGCTCCCCGAGGTGTTGCCGTCGAAGGCGCCGCTGATCGCGTCGCTCGCGAGCTCCCTGCCGATGCCGCACAGGTTCATGCCACGGAGCGAGCTCGCGGGCGAGATCGAATGGGCGAAGAACCGGATGATCCCCTGGCGCCGATACCTCGCCGAGGTCGAGCGGCTCGCGCACACACCGCCGATCCCGGCCGAGCTGATGGCGGGGGTGTTCGAGGGTTACGAACGCCGCAAGGAGCGCGCCCGCAAGATCGACTTCGAGGACATGCTCGGGATGTCGGTGCTCCTGTATCAGGAGTACCCGGACGCCGCCGCGCAGGTGCGTGCGAAGTACCACGCATTCACGGTCGACGAGTACCAGGACGTGAACCCCGTGCAACAGGCGCTGCTCGAAGCGTGGCTCGGCCACCGGAGCGAACTCTGCGTCGTCGGCGATGACTACCAGACGATCTACTCGTTCACCGGCGCGTCGCCCGAGTACCTCCTCGGGTTCCCGCAGCGGTACCCGGGGGCGACGATCGTGCGGCTCGAGGAGAACTACCGGTCGACCCCGCAGGTGCTCGCGGTCGCGAACGGGCTCTCACCTCAGCTCGGCGGCTTCGAGAAGCTCCTCCGTCCCACGAAGCCCGACGGCCCCAACCCGACCGGCCGCGCGCTCCCCGACCCCGACGCCGAGGTCGCGTTCGTCGTCGCCGAGGTCCGGCGCCTGCACGACGAGGACACGCCGTGGGAGGAGATCGCGATCCTCTACCGGATCAACGCCCGCTCCGAGGCGTACGAGGAGTCGTTCGCCGACGAGGGGATCCCGTATCAGGTGCGCGACGGCGCCTTCCTCCGCAGGCCCGGGCCACGGTCGGTGCTCGCGGCGCTCCGGCGGCCCGAGAGCGTCGATGCGCAGGTGGCGGTCGAGACCGCCACGAACGCCGTCGGCTACGACCCGGATGCCGACCCCGACGACGCCGAGGAGGTCACGCGGCAGGCCGACCTCGGGCGCCTGCGCGTGCTCGCGGCCGAGTACGTGGCCGCCCACCCCGACGGCGACGTGGCCGGGTTCGTCGCCGAGCTGTCCGCGCGCTTCAGCACCGAGCAGAGTGGGCGGGGCGTGAACCTCCTGACCTACCACCGCGCCAAGGGACTCGAGTTCGACGCGGTGTTCCTGCCGAGGCTCCTCGACCGGGAGCTGCCCTTCCGCTCGCAGAAGTCGACGGCCGATCCCGAGGAGGAGCGCCGGCTCTTCTACGTCGGGATCACGCGGGCGCGCACGCACCTGTACCTCTCGTGGCCACGCGAGGCGCGCTCGGAGCCCAGCCCGTTCCTCCGTGAGCTCGGGATCGTGTCCGCGCCGGCGCCGGCGGCGGGGACCGCGCGCCGGACCCCGGGCCCTTCGGTCGGAGCCGTCGGCGGCGGACCGCTCTTCGAGCGGCTCCGGGAGTGGCGGCGCCGTCGCGCGTCCGCCGACGGGGTACCGGCCTACGTGATCTTCCACGACAAGACGCTGGCCGAGATCGCCGAGCGTAAGCCGGGAGACTGGGCCGACCTGGCCGGCGTCCCCGGTGTGGGACCGGCCAAGCTCGAGCGGTACGCCGACGAGATCCTGGGGATCGTGACGAGCGAGTAGCGGCGCCGGTTGTCCTCGGATGAGCTCACGCCAGCTTCGCGGCGATCATCCCGGCGGCGAGGAGCGGCACCGAGATCGAGAGCAGCCGCAGCGCCGCCTCGGGCGCGTGCCCCAGCGTGCCGGCGTCGATCGGCTCGGCGGTCCCGTCCTCCAGCGCGATCGTCCCCGTGACCCCGGTGACCTGACGCCGGAGGCGGCGCACCGGGGTGGAGAGCGTGCGCTGCGCGGCGCTGAGCGCGACGCATCCAGCCGCGGCCAGGAAGGCGCCGATGCTCAGCGTGCCGGTTTGGGCGACGTAGGCAACCACAACCGGGAACCCTCCCCACGCGAGCGCGAACCACAGGTCGGAGTGGAACCAGCCATGGGCAAGCTCGAGGTTGTAAGCCAACACCAGGAACGCGCCGATCGGCATCAACCCCCAGATCCACGGCGAGGCCGCCATCGCGCCGTGCACCCCGATCGCGAGCGCGCCCGTCAGGCCCACGACGGCGAGCCCGATCAGCACACCCTGTGGGATCCGTGTGCGGAGTGGCCGCCCGTTGAGCTCGTCCAGGGCATGGGCCGCGACGCCCATAGCCAGGAAGAACGCGGCCGTCGTCTCGAGCCACCACCCGACCCGGAGCTCTGGCGCGAGCGCGGCGCCGATCGCGACGTACGAGAGGTGCCACAGGGTGTACGGCGGGTGGAGCAGCGTCCAGTAGTCGCGCCAACCGCCGGGTGAGAGGGCGTAGAAGGCGGGTCTCGGCGACGTGGCCTCGCTCGGCGATGCCCGGTCCGCCGGTCGGGCTCGGTCGTCCGACTGAGCCCCGTCGGCCGGCGCGTCACTCACGCCTTCACCCCCGACCAGACGACGCCGGCGCCGAGCGACATCACGCGGCTGCGGACGTTCCGCAGGCCGGCCTCCTGCCACCACCGGGCCTGCTCCGGGAGCGGCGCGCGCTCGACGAACCGCTCGATGCTCGGCCCGAGGAACGCGCCGGTCTCGCGCCACGCCGGAGACACGGCCGCGCCGATCGAGGGCAGCACGAACCGCGTATACCACCGCCACCCGAGCCTCAGCGCGGGACCGTCGGGCACGTGGAACTCGAGCGACGCGAGGGTGCCGCCAGGGCGCAGAACGCGCGCGAGCTCGCGAACGGTCGCCGGAGGATCGTCGACGTAGCGCAAGAGGTAGGTGAACGTCACCGCGTCGAAGGTCGCGTCGGGGAACGGCAGCGACTCCGCGCGCCCGAGCACGGGATGGATGCGGGCGTCGAGGCCCGCGGACGCGTTCTGTGTCGCGCCGACCGAGAGCATCGCCTCGCTGGGATCGAGGGCGATGATGCGCGCGTCGGGGCGGCTGCCTGCGAGCGCGCGGGAGACCAACCCCGTGCCCGCGGCCACGTCCAGGATCCTGGGGCCGTGTGCGCCACCGGTCCGCGTCACCATCTCCCGTCGCCAGCGTCCGTCCTGCCCGAGCGACATCACGCCTCCGACCCACGAGTACTGGGGCGCGATCCCGAGGAAGATCGCCGGCGCCTCGCCGCGGTCGGACATCAGCCGCGGAGCAACGCCGGGAGGTCGGCGAGCGCGTCGATCACGTGGTCCGGCTCCCCCCGCTCCAGATCGGAGGGCGCGAACTTGCCCGTGCGCACCAACACGCCGGTGAGGCCGAGCGCCTGCGCGCCGAACACGTCGTTCACGATGTCGTCGCCGATCATCGCGGCGTGCTCGGGCGGGATGCCGAGCTCGTCCAACACCGCCTCGAAGTAGGCGGGGGCGGGCTTCCCGCAGATCGCCGCCGTCGCCCCCGTCGCGGTCTCGAGGCCTGCCAGGAACGCGCCGCCGTCCAGCTGCAGCCCCTGCGACGTGCGCCAGTACAGGTTCTTGTGCATCCCCACCAAGGCGGCCCCGCCCATCACCTGCTGGAACACGCGATTGATCGCCTCGTACGAGAAGGCGTCGCAGGCGCCGCCGAGGACCACGACGTCGGCACGCTCCTCGGGCCCGACGACCACGACGTCTTCGAGGTCCTCGTACCCGTCGCCGTCGCTGAGGAGCTGGATCTTGGCGCCGGGATGGTGCTCGCGGAGGTAGGAGGCCGTCGCGACGACCGCGGTCACGATCTCGCCGGGTTCGACGTCGAAGCCGGCGTCACGGAGCGTGGCCGCCATGTCGACCCGGGTGTGGGTCGTGGTGTTCGTGATCAGTCGGAACGGGATCCCCGCCTGCCGGAGCCAGGCCACCGCGTCGATCGAGCCCGGGATCGGTTCCCACGAGATCGACAGCACCCCGTCGATGTCGAGCAGCACGCCGTCGATGTGGTCGAGCGCCATGTCGGCAGTCTCGCACGGCCCGGCAGAGAGGGGGCCACCGCGGACGGCGTCAGAGCCGGATGCCGACCCGTCGGCGAGCATCGTCCACGTCGCGGGGCTCGATCCCCCGTTCACGCAGCAGGTGGTCCTGGTAGGGGGCGATGTAGCGGAACTTCGGCGGCAGGAGCGGACGGGCCGCCCGGATCAGCGGGAAGGTCGCCGCCATCGCGGCCTCCTTCATGGGGCCGAACGGCAGGCCGTACATCTCACGGATCCTCGGCGGAAGCGTGCCGTAGGCGAGCCGTGACACCCCGCGGAGGATCGGGCGCCACTCGGCTTCCTCCGGCGGATCCAGGAAGAGGTCGAGGACCCGCCGGGCGCCGTCGGTGACCTGGAGGTCGCCTCTGTCCTCGAAGTCGGCGAGCCACGCGCGGAGCGCCGGGACGGTCGGCGGGATCACCTCTCGAGGCACGAGGCAGAGCTCGGCCGCGAGCATCTGCTCTTCGTGGAACCGCTGTCGCGCGGCGTCGTCGAGCTTGCCGACCGTGAGGCGCTCGAACAGCAGCGCGGAGTCCACGAGGCAGGCGTGCACATACAGGAGGAGCTCCGGGTCGAGCGCGTCGTACCGCTTGCCCGTGATCGGGTCGACGCCGTTGATCCGCGTGTGCACCACGTTGATCTTCTCGGCTGCCGCGTCGGCCTCGGCACGGGTCCCGAAGGTCATCGTGTAGGTCAGGATCAGCGTCCGTTGGAGCCGCTTCCACGGATCCCGCTCGTACATGGCGGTCTGGTTCGCACCGGCGACGACCAGCGGGTGCGCGGCCTGCATCAGCAGGGCGCGGGCACCGCCGAACAGCACGGTGACCTCCTTGTGAACCTGCCAGCTCACGCTGTCGGGCCCGAAGTAGCCGGTATCGCGGGAGGGGCTCATACCCCGAGGCTACGCATCCGGGTCGCGAGCGCCCCGCCGGGAACCTCTGCGTCCGCCGCACCGCGTCACCGCGTCGCGCGGTGCCGGATCGACGCGCGCTTGCGGATCACGCGCGCCGCGTCGTGCTCGGCCACGACGATGAGCTGGTGCTGCGCGCGTGTCCCACCCACGCGGAGGTAGGGCGCGATCTCCTCGAGACCGCGGTCCTCGATCTCGGCCAGGATCACGACCGGCCGCTCGAGGCCCTTGAACGAATGCACGGTCGACCAGAGGATCGCGCCTTCCTCGGGTCGGTCCGACAGACGGTTGCGACCCAGGTCGCGGCGCGCCCACAGCCGGCTCTTGGACGCACCGCCCGGCGTCAGCACCACGAGGTCGTCCGGGGTGAGCTGTTCCTCCTCCAGGAGGTTCGTGATCACGACGTCGACGAGCCGCGCGAGCTCGTCTTCGTCGTCGTAGTCGAGGACCTCCACCGGCAACCCGCGCGGCCCCTTCGCCTCCCCGGCGCCCGGCCCGTCGGCATCGAAGAACACCGAGACGAACCCGTGGATCGAGCTCGTGTTCCGCAGGTTGTTCGGGAGCGGAGGCAGGATGTCGTCTTCGGTGACCGGGAGGTCTCCACCGCCGTAGAGGTTCTGGCTGTCGTCGCCGAACAGGTAGAGCGTCCCCTCGTCGGGATCCTTGTGCGTCGCGAGGAGCGCCGGCCACCACCACGCGCGGAAGTCCTGCGACTCGTCGACCACGATCGCGTCGTAGCGGGGACCGAGCCGGCGCGCAGCCTCCTCCAGCAGGCCCGGGAGGGTCTCCTCGAACCACACGCGGTCGTCGTTCCCGTCCGGCTGGGTGACCTCGAGGCCTGCCTCGTTGGCGAGCTCCATCGCCAACCCGTGGAAGTGCGCGACGTGGAGGTTCGCCTGGCCCTCGGTCGATGCGACCAGGTGCTCTGCGAGCCGCTTGTTGAAGCAGGTGAGGAGCGTGCGCTTCCCCGATTCCGCGATGTGGCGTGCCACCCCGATCGCGAGCACGGTCTTGCCTGCGCCCGGTGGGCCGGTGACCGCCGCACGCCGGCGATGCAATACGTAGGACCTGATGAACGCCTGCTCGTCCGTGAGCTCCACGATCTTCTTGTCCTCCTCGTGGAAGAGGAGCCGGAGCGGCGTGCGGATCTCGACGCGGTACCCGAGCGCGTCGGCGAGCGCGTGCATCCCGGCCTCACCGAACGTGCGGCCCGGATGCTTCCACGCGCGCATGATCAGGCGGACGCGCTTCGCGAGGTCGTCCATGTCGCCGCGGTCGATCGCATAGGCGGCGGGAGCGCCCGGATGAGCGTCGTGGTCGTAGACACCGTCGGGGAACGCGACGCCGTAGCCATACGAGGGACGCCACCGCGACCACCCGGGCCGCGACTCGAGGATCGTGACGAGGGAGTGCATCTCGTCGCGCGCCTGATGGAACGGATCCTCCTTCAGCCGATGGATCCCGTCCCGACCCCCCTGGGTCCACGTCCGGCGATCCGGGTCGTACGTGAGGCCCCCGCCCTTCGCCTCGATCACGAGCACGCCGTCGTCGGGGTGGGCGATCACGAAGTCCGCCTCGCCCTGGATCGGTGTGGGATCGCCTCCCAGGACCCAGTCCACCGAGTGATACACGACGTACACGTCGTCGAGCTGCTCCATGAAGCCCTCGTACAGGCGACGCTCAGCGGTGCTCGTGGTGGGCAGCATCGGGAACGGGACCATCCGCGCCATGGCGCGAGCCTAGTGCCTCGCTGGACTTGGACGGACGCGCGTCGGAGAATCCAGGCCCGGCGGTCCGACCGTCGCTTCCCTGATGCTGATCGTGATCCTGATCCTCGTGGCCGTGGCGGCCGGGTTCGTGGCCGGCGGGAGCTTGCGCGGGTTCGAGCGTGTGCAGATCCATTGGTGGGGTGCGGCGTTCGCGGGCCTGGCGGTGCAGGTGATCCCGTCGTTCTCGGTCGGTGGCCGAGCGGTTGGCCCGGTCATGCTGGGGTTGTCCTACGCCTTGCTGGCCGCGTTCCTCTGGGTGAACCGACGCCTGCCCGCCGCCCCGATCATGCTGATCGGGCTGGTGCTCAACCTGCTGGTGGTCGTTCCGAACGGCGGGATGCCGGTCAGCGCCTCGGCGGCCGAAACGTCCGGAGGGCCGAACGCGCTCCTGTCGCCGATCGACGACGGGAAGCACCATCTGATGACCGACGACGATGTGCTCACGCCCCTGGCCGACGTGATCGCCGTGCCGTCGCCTATAGGGGCGGTGCTTTCGATCGGCGACCTGTTCCTCTACGTCGGGGTGATGAGCTTCGTGGTGCTGATCATGCTCGGACGGTCTGGCGAGAATCCTCGTCCGCCGGCTCGCCGGTTCCAGGGTTACCGGGGGAAGCATCTGCCGCCGGAGCGGCGGCTGCCCCGCCGGTCCCAGGCCCGCTCTCGCCTGCCTGTTGGAGCAGGGCGAGTGGGAAGCGGACCGTGATCGTCGTGCCCTGACCGGGCTCGCTCTCGACGTCGAGCGAACCGCCACCGACCTGGGCCCGCTCGCGCATCATCGCCATGCCGAAGTGTCCCTCGGGTCCCGGGGCCGAGGTGTCGAAGCCAACGCCGTTGTCGGCCAGCTCCAGCTCGATCTGGTCCTCGACTTCACGGACCGAGATCCAGACCTCCGTCGCCTGCGCGTGCTTGAGCGCGTTCATGACGCCTTCGCGGGCGATGTGGAATACGAGGAGGGCGATCGGCGCCGGCAGGTCGATGTCCTGGACGTCGCGGTGGAACGCGATGCCCGAGTCGCGCCCGACCTCGTCGGTGAACGACTCGAGGGAATCGGCGAGACCGCGAGCACCGAGCGGCGATCGGTGCAGGTCGCGGATCAGGGCGCGGATGCGGTCGGACGTCTCCTGCTTTGATTCGCGGATCTTCTCGAGCTGCTCTCGGACCTCGGGGATGTCACCCTTCTCGAGGAGCTTGCGTGCGACGTCGACCTGGATCGAGAGGCGGAACAGAACCTGGGCGAGGTCGTCGTGGAGATACCCGGCGATCTGGAGCCGCTCGTCCGCGCGCTCCTCAGCCATCGTGTTCGAAAGGGCGCGGAGCACCTGCTCGCGTTCCTGAAGCTCCTTGTGAGCCTCCTCGAGAGCCTGCGACCTGAATGAAGATCTGTCGCGCAAATAGCAGCGGCGCAAGGACCACTGCAACAGACCAGAGGCCGACCTCCTCGTGGAGGAGAGCTTTGCCAGCACCGTGCCCACAAGCCCGAGGCCTATGTAGCTGACGATGAACTCCTGACCCCTCGAGAGCTGCTTCACCACCACGCGCGGGGACAGCCGATAGATGAGACTAACGGCAGACAGCCACGAGGCTGATGTTGATGACGTAGTCCACGACCGTCGCCAGCAGCGCCGGCGGAACCATCTGCATCAGTGGGTCTTCATAGCTGCCAAGCGCGTGGAAAGTGGCGCTGGCAGCCAAGACGGCTAGAGCTACTTGGCTCCTGTTGAAGAGCGTCCTGAGCGGATTGATCTCACCCCTGAACTCACGCGGATCGGAAGAGCCCAGGAACGCCACAAGGGCGGCCGCGCCGGGCGGGTACAGGATCGCTACCGCGGTCAGCAGCGGGAAGCCGAGGCTCGCCTGCACTCCACCCCAAGCTGGCGCGGGCAGTAGCTCAACGAGAGCAACAATCACGAGCCAGAGGACCAGCTCGTCCAAGGGGAGGCTCTCCCACGTCCTGACGGTGTTCAGGGTGAGCCCCAAGATGGTCGGGACGACCACAGCGAGGGCAAACCAGGCGGCGAGTGAACCGCTTCTCACCGTAACCAGACGAGGGGCACGTTCTGTCGAGGAAGTGGAGGACATCGATAACCATCATCCCCCGACGAGTGGCCTCGGGGAAGCAGCCAGCCACCCGATTCCGCACGAGTGGGCTCCCTACGCCGCATGGCGTAGCCCGATGAGCGGGATTGTCCCCCGAGTGGGTGACCACCGATAGTTGACGCGGGT
Source organism: uncultured Actinomycetes bacterium (assembly GCA_963821925.1). Taxonomy (GTDB): domain Bacteria; phylum Actinomycetota; class UBA4738; order UBA4738; family HRBIN12; genus JAOUEA01. Next base: position 229,453 of record CAWGFO010000001.1, read on the forward strand.
CCCCCGAGTGGGGATGTGTCCACGAACGTAGTGGACTCCAGAAGAGAAGCTGATGATACAGGGAGGACGCTCATGAAGGTCGCGAAGCGCATTGCCATCGCTCTGGGCTCCCTGCTCGCGGTCATGCTCGCGGGCGGTGCTCACTTCAAGATCTAAAGTTCCAGGCGTTCGAAGAAGGGCTCGGGGACTCCCCGGGCCTTTCTTGTGCTCTTCGCTAGCTAGAGACCTCACAGGGGATGACGGCAACGACGCGAGTCCCCAGTCCCACTTCGCTGTCGACGGCGGCCATGCCGCCGCAAGCTTCAACGCGCTCAAGGAGCATCTGCAGGCCATAGTGCGACTCGCGATCCACGGTCCGGAGGTTGAAGCCGACCCCGTCATCTTCAATCATCAGCCTAATCACTTCGCCGTTTGACCGTAGACGCACCCTAGCTCTGGAAGCCTGCGCATGCTTGAGGACGTTGTTCAGCGCCTCCCTGGCAACCTGGTAGCAGAGCAACTCCGAGACCTCGCTTGCAGGGAACGACTCGAGATCAAGCTCAATCGGTGGGGCTCCGGCCGATTCAAGCTGTCGGGCGTACATCGAGAGACTTGGTCCAAGACCACCAGGGCCGAGAGGCGAGCGCCTTAGGTTACCCATCGTGCCGCGAGTTGCCGCCTGCGCCACCTGAGTAGCTTCGATAAGTCCAGGCAGGTCTTCATCCAAGGCTAGGAGTTGGCCGGTAGCCAGGTCTTGCTTCAGCACTTGTCCCATGAGATGGACCTTGAAGAGCGGCGGCAGGACCTCGTCGTGCAGTTCGCCAGCGATCAACATGCGCTCGTCTCGGCGTTCCTCAGCTATGCGCTTCGAAGCGAGGAGAAGAGCCTCCTCCCCGCGTTCAATCTCGAGATCTGCTCGCTCCAACAAGTTTCGGTGTAGAAACGCCTGCCGAGCAAGAGCCACGGGGGCGACGCAGGCGAGCACCCCAGGGAGACCCCACGCTAGGTAGGCCTCGCCGACAAACACGCTCAGGAAGCCGAAGCACACGTACGTGAACAGGAACGAATCAATCGGCCCAAGGCTCAGCCGCTGAAGAACTGCGGGAAGTGATTGGTCGTCCTTGATCGCCCAGTACGTCCCGACGAGCAGGTAGTTGACAAACGAATCGACGAGCAACGCGATTAGTCCAGCGATCGCTGCATATGGCCACGTGCCCAGGTGACCTCCCACCGCCAGGAACACCCACGCACCAGCCATCGCGCTCAGAGAGACCTGAGCTCGGTTAAACAACGCGCGACTCAGGGTGACCTCGCGCCGCAGTTCCCGGACATCCAGGACTCCCACAAAGGCAACTACCCCGGCCGCCAGTGGGCCGAAGGCCAACCCGGCGCCGAGAACCAAGGGCAAGTCCAATCCGAGCGAGACACCCCGCTGGGTGGGCACGGGCATGAGACCGGCGAGGGCCACTAGGAGAGTCCACGCCGCCAACACGTAGAGGACCGACGCGTCTGGGAGGTCCGTTACCCACACACCCGTCCCAATCACGACGAGGTCCGCGGCAATCACAAGAGCCTCCAAGGCACGAAGTCCAGCAGGTTCTTGCAGCCGCGCCTGAGAGGCGCGGCCTTCCGAATGAGTGCGTGCGGTTGCCGACATGAGGGCTCCTCTCCTCGCGCCGTCGTGACCGGGGAGGGTGTCCGATGCGGCTGTGGAAAACGTGAAAGCAGTTTCTAACGAACGAGGCCACGCGGGGTCAACAGTGACAATCTCGCGGTCGGCCCTTGGGCCGCCCGACTACCATCGTGGGCATGAAGCCACGTGTGCTCCTCGTCGAGGACGAGGCTGCGATCTCCGAGCCGCTTGTCGACCACCTCGCTCGAGAAGGGTTCGATACCGACCTCGCCGCGACGATCGCCACCGCCGCCGAAGCCTTCGACCGCCAGCAGCCCGACCTCGTGCTGCTCGACGTCATGCTCCCCGACGGCGATGGGCGAGACCTCTGCCGTGACCTCCGTCGCCGTTCCGACGTCCCGATCATCATGCTCACGGCTCGCGGCGAGGAGATCGACCGCATCGTGGGCCTCGAGCTGGGCGCCGACGACTACGTCGTCAAACCCTTCTCCGCCGGCGAGCTCGTCGCGCGGATGCGCGCGATCATGCGCCGCGGACGCTCGACGGCCACCCGCAAGGAACCGATCACCCTGGGCCCGATCACGCTCGACCCGGCCGCCCGGACCGTAACGAAGGGCGACGACGACGTCGAGCTCGCTGCGAAGGAGTTCGACCTCCTCCACATGCTGATGGCGCACCCGGGCGAGGTGGTGAAGCGGGAGGACATCATGGACGAGGTGTGGGACCCGCACTGGTTCGGCCCGACCAAGACCCTCGACGTCCACATCTCGTGGCTCCGCAAGAAGATCGAGGACGACCCGGCCAACCCGCGGTTCATCACGACGATCCGCGGCGTGGGCTTCCGGTTCGCGACCGACGACGACCTCGCCTGAGGTCCATCGAGCAGGAGGGAGGGCGCCACGAAGGTCCGCGGCCGACTCGTCCTGGCGTTCGCCTACATCCTGCTGACGGTGATCGTGGCGCTCACGGTCCCGCTCGCGCTCAACCTGGCGAAACGCACCCGAGCCGAGATCGAGTCCGACACCAAGATCGACGCGCTCACGATCGCCGCACAGATCGGCAGCGAAGGTCTGGGCAAGAGCGCGATGCTCGATCGCGTGGTGAACGACTACGCGCTTCAGGTCGGCGGCCGCATCGTCGTGATGAACGCGAACAGCCGGGTGATCGCCGACTCGGACGGCTCGGCGATCGGTCAGTTCTTCAACAACGGGCAGCGCCCCGAGGTGACCGCGGCGCTCGACCCCAAGAACCCCACCCCCTACGCCACCACCCGATACTCCGAGACCGCGCAGGCCGACCTGCTCGTCGCGGCCGCGCCGATCCTCGACGAAGGGCTCGCCGGCGCCGTCAGGATCACGCGGAACGTCCAGGATGTGAGCAACGCGATCCGTGATGCGACCGTGGGCCTGATCATCGTCGGGGCGGCCGGCCTCCTGGCGGGCTTGCTCATCGCGTACGGCCTCGCGGCCTCCTTCGCTCGCCCGCTGACGCGGCTGGCCGACACGGCCGAGCAGCTCGGAGAGGGCGACCTCTCAGCGCGCGCGGGTGACGTCGGCGGGGCCGAGGAGATCGAGGAGCTGGCCCGCTCCTTCGACGAGATGGCCGACCGGATGCAGCGCACGGTGCAGGCGCAACGCGAGTTCGTGGCGAACGCGTCGCATCAGCTGCGCACTCCCCTCACGGGGATGAAGCTCCGACTCGAGAACGTGAAGGACCGCACCGACGAGCCGGAGCTCCAGGCTCAGCTCGACGCGGCGGACCTCGAAGTGGACAGGCTCTCCGAGACCGTGGACCGCATGCTCGTGATGTCCAAACGGATCGAGCATGGCGACCCCACCCACGTCGACCTCGCCGACGCAGCTGCCCGAGCCCTGGCTCGATGGCGGGACCGCGCGGCGGTCAAGGGCGTCGAGATCCGCGTGACCGGCGCGCCCATCGTCGGGCAGGGCAACCCCGCCGACCTCGACCAGGCGATCGACAATCTGATCGACAACGCGATCGACTACGGTGCCGGCCCCGTCGAGCTGGAGACCGGTGGGGATCGCGGTCAAGCCGTGCTCGCCGTTCGCGACCACGGCCCCGGGATCCCCAAAGGGGAACAAGAGCGGGTCACCGAGCGCTTCTACCGCGGGAGGACCGCCACGTCGGGCGGGTCGGGGCTCGGCCTCGCGATCGCGCGAGACCTGACCGAACGCTGGGGCGGTGCGCTCCTGGTCCGCGATGCCGACGGCGGCGGCGCCCGGATCGAGATCCGCCTGCGCGCCGCCGACGGCGGCGCCTGAGGAACCGAGGAGATGCTCGTGCCCGAGGCCGAACCGACGCCCGTGGTCGTCTGGGTCGACCCGTCGTGCCCATGGGCCTGGCAGACCTCCCGGTGGCTGCGCGACCTGCGGGATCAAGGGGTCGTCGGGCTCCGTTGGCGCTTGTACAGCCTCGAGCTGAACGCCACCTATCGAGATGGTCTGTCCTTCCACGACGCTGCCGCGACGTACGGCCACGCGCTGACGACGCTCGCGCTGGCACGCCGCGAGCGAGGCGTCGAAGGCTTCGAGCGCCTCTACGTCGCGGTCGGCGAGCGGCTGCACGACGCGAAGGAGTCGATGTCGCCCGAACTCCTCCTCGCGGCCGCCGACGAGGTCGGCCTGACCGACCTGCCCGCGCGTGCCGCGGCGATGGCCGACCTGGCCCACGAGGTAACGGCAGAGTTCACCGCCGGCAGGGACGCGAGCGTGTTCGGGGTACCGACGCTCGAAGTGGACGGCGCTCCTCCGATCTACGGGCCGATCCTCCCGACGGCGGCGCGAGACGGAGAGGCGCTCGAATGGTGGACGCACGTCCGCTGGCTCGCTCAGCGGGCGGACTTCTTCGAACTGAAGCGATGGCCGCGAACCTCGCGCCCCGGCGGACATGGTTAGCCTCGCCTTTACCCGGCCGCGCATAGAGTGGAAGGTCTCCCCATGAAACGCTCCCTCGTCATGCTCGGCTACGGACTCGGCGGCATCCTCGTCGCCCTGCTCCTCTCGTTGGGGGCGTTCGCGCTGGCGGGCCGCCAGATCGGGGACCCGGCGACCCCGGTGCGGCCTGCCTTCAGCCTGAGCGAGTCGCCGACCCCGTCGGAAGAGCCGACGCCGACCCACGCCCCGGAGCCGACCGAGACGCCGACGTCGTCACCCGGGCACGACGACTCGAGCCCCGGCGGTGGCAGCGGTTCGGGCGACGACCACCCCAGCGGCGGTCATCACGGCGGGGACGACTGAGCCCAGGGCTGCCACCGTTCGACCCGATTCCAGGTACCATCCCTGCAACACCGAAGGGGAGTATCCCCTCATCCGTCGTCGTCATGACGGTCGCTCGCGACCCGGCGCCGGAGCCGCCACCACGGGGCGGGAGAGACCTTCGGCCGGACCAGGCGGCACGACCGCCCCGACCGAAGGAGCTGCTCGTTGCACGTCGAACCGTGGATCTGGATCGCGTTCCTCTCGTTCATCGTGGGGATGCTCGCGATCGACCTGTTGGTCTTCCAGAAGGAGGCGCACGCCGTCTCGATGCGTGAGGCCGCGATCTGGAGCGGCGTCTGGGTCGCGCTCGGCCTCACCTTCGGCGCGATCGTGTGGCTGTGGCAAGGCCCTCAGGCCGGGGGCGAGTACCTGGCGGGCTATCTGATCGAGAAGAGCCTCTCGGTCGACAACATCTTCGTCTTCGCCCTGATCTTCGGGTACTTCGCGGTCCCGGCCGAGTACCAGCACCGCGTCCTGTTCTGGGGCGTGTTCGGCGCGCTCGTGTTCCGCGCGATCTTCATCGCGGCCGGCGCCACCCTGCTCGACCAGTTCCACTGGATGATCTACGTGTTCGGGGCGTTCCTCGTGATCACCGGTATCCGGATGGCGCGCTCGAGCGACGAGCACGTCGATCCGGGGAAGAACCCGGTCCTGCGGGTGTTCCGCCGGCTCGTCCCGATGACGGACGGGCTCCGGGACCAGCGGTTCTTCGTCAAGGAGGCCGGACGGCGGCTCGCCACGCCGCTCCTCGCGGTATTGGTCGTCATGGAGACCACCGACATCATCTTCGCGATCGACTCGATCCCCGCGATCTTCGCGGTGACGACGGACACGTTCCTCGTCTTCACCTCGAACGCGTTCGCGATCCTGGGCCTCAGAGCGCTCTACTTCCTGCTGGCGGGGATGATCGGGCGCTTCGCGTACCTGAAGATCGGCCTGGCGTTCGTGCTGGCCTTCGTGGGCGTGAAGATGTTGATCAGCGAGTGGTACCACGTGCCGATCTGGCTCTCGCTCACGGTGATCGCCACCGCGATCGCGATCTCGGTGATCGTCTCGCTCCGCCGAGCCCCTACGGAGACCCCCGCGTCGCACGAGGCGAAGGTGCATGACAAGATGGGAGCTCGATGAGCGAGCACCATCACCTTCCGCACGACCACGAGGTCTGGGGCGACGATCCCGAGGAACGCGACGCCGACGCCGTCGTCGCCGAGCTCGAGATCGTCGACCCCTCCGCCGCGCGGCTCTGGCACGAACACCCCGCGTTCGTGCCGTTCAAGGCGATCGGCCGGTTCATCCGGCGCAGCGGGAAGCGGATCGCGGTCACGATCGCCGGGGTCGTCGTCGTGCTGGTCGGGGTCGCGCTGCTCGTGCTCCCCGGCCCGGGATGGGTGCTGATCTTCGCGGGGCTCGCGATCCTGTCCACGGAATACGTCTGGGCACGGCGGCTGCTCGAGAAGGCGAAGGAGAAGGCGGGCCAGGCGAAGGACGCGGTCTTCCGCAAGAAGAACGGCGACGACGCGCCGCCGGCCGCCTGACCCGCCCGTGTCCGGCCAGATCCTGATCGGCACGTCGATATGGTCGCCGGTTACCCCACAGCTTCTCCCCTCGGCGCATGGCGCTGGTGCTCGATCCATAGGACACTCGCGGGCGTCCTGAAAGGAGCGGCGATGCTGGCGACCGACGCGTACGTAGTGGCACTGCGGATCGTGCACATCGCCACCGGGGTCATCTGGGTCGGCTCGTTGTTCGTGGTGGTGGTATTCGTGCAGCCGAGCGCCGCGGCGCTCGGGGCAGCGGGGGCTCCGTTCATGTCGGAGCTCCGCCGGCGTCGATTCGTGGATGTCGTCTTCATCGACGCCGTGTTCACCGTCGTCGCCGGGGCGTTCATCTACTGGCACGACTGGCACCTGTATCCGACCTTCGGCGACTGGATCGGCTCGAGCTTCGGGGCCTGGTTGACGGTGGGCGCCCTGCTCGCGATCTCGGGGCTCGGCGTCGCAGGAGCGGTCACGCGCCCCACCATCGGTCGGCTCGTTTCCCTCGGGAAGCAGGTCGCCGAGTCTGGCGGCACGCCCCCGCCTGAGACGGCCGAGCAGATCGGTGTGCTCCAGGGCCGGCTCGTCGCCGCCGAGCGTGTGAGTTTCTCTCTGGTCCTCCTCGCGGTCGTGGCGATGGCGTCGGCGCGGTACGTCTGAGATGGCCGGTCGCGTTCTGATCGGGACCTCCTCGTGGACCGACCCCACGCTGATCAAGGAGTCCGACTTCTATCCGCCGGGGGTCAGCACGGCCGAGAAGCGGCTCCGCTTCTACGCGACGAGGTTCAGGCTCGTCGAGGTCGACTCCAGCTACTACTACCCGCCCAGCGAGGCGAACTCGGTCCGCTGGGTCGAGCGGACCCCCGACGACTTCACGTTCAACATCAAGGCGTACTCGCTGCTGACGAACCACCCCACGCGGCCGGACTCGCTCTTCGCCGATATCCGCGAGTCGATGCCGCCGATCCGCAAGCGCTTCGTCTACCGGGAGCAGCTCCCGCAGGAGGCCGTCGACGAGGTCTGGCAGCGGTTCCACGACGCGATCTTGCCGCTGCACGAGGCCGGCAAGCTCGGGGCCGTCCTCTTCCAGTTCCCGCAGTGGTTCGTGCGGAACCGAGAGTCGCGCGGGTACATCCAGGAGTGCAAGGCGCGCCTGGCCGACTACCGCGTCGCCGTGGAGTTCCGACACCGGTCGTGGATGTCGCCCGAGCACGTGGAGGATACCCTCGGCTTCCTGGAGGAGCTCGACCTGCCGTACGTCTGTGTCGACATGCCGCAGGGATTCGAGTCGAGCGTGCCGCCGGTCGCTGCGGCGACCGCCTCCGACCTGGCGCTGGTGCGGTTCCACGGACGGAACGTCGAGGCGTGGGAGGTCCCGAGCGAGACCGCCTCGAACCGCTTCCGCTACGACTACCGGACCGACGAGCTGAAGGAATGGGCGCCCAGGATCGAGGGGCTCGCAGAGCAGGCACGGGAGACGCACGTCCTGATGAACAACTGCTACCGCGACTTCGCGGTGCGGAACGCGCGGGAGCTGGGCGGCCTGCTCGACGTCGATCTGGGAGACGAGGAGTGACCGCGTTGCCCGACGAGCCCCACGGGGGCTGATCCGGTCGGAGGACGGCTCGGGCGTCGCGGGCACGCGCCCGAGCCGTCGTCAGACCAGACCCAGCTGGGTTGGCGTCTGGGTTCCCTCCTGGTCCGGCTGCGAGGGATGCCGCGCTCGGGAGCGAGGGATCGGGTCACGCACGGGCCGCACGTTCGGGGCCGGGACTTCGAGCACGGGAGACGGGTAGCCGGTCTCGCGCAGCACAGCGGGATCGCGCCACGGCGCGAACAGCAGCGGGGTCGGAACATCTGCCAGCTCCCGGACGTACCGGCGGATATAGGTGCCCGCGGGATCGAACCGTTCCGCCTGCCGCACGGGACTGAAGGAGCGCGACCGGCGAGGGTCGGTGCCGGTGCCGGCCACCCATTGCCAGCCACCGCTGTTGTTGGCGGGATCGCCGTCGACGAGCCACCGCGAGAAGTGGGCGGCGCCCTCCTGCCACGGCACGCCGAGGCGCCGCGTGAGGAACGAGGCCGTCACCATCCGTGCGCGGTTGTGCATCCAGCCCTCGCGGCGGAGCTGCCGCATCCCGGCGTCGACGAGCGGGATGCCGGTGCGCCCGAGCGTCCAGCATCCGAACGCGTAGGGCGCGAACTCCGGCGCCTCGGGGACGTCCGGCGGCGGCTCGCGGTAGTCGCGCCAGGCGATCGACGGGTCGTGCGCCAGGAGCGCGCCGTAGAAGTCGCGCCACGCGAGCTGACGGACCAAGGCCTCGCCGCCCGAGCGCGATGAGGCGAGCGCCGCGAGCTCGATCGCGCTCACGCAGCCGAAACGCAGATACGGAGAGAGCCGCGAGGTCGCGTCGGCCGCCATGTCGTCGCGGACGTCGGCGTAGCGCTGGATCCCGGCGTGCAGGTAGGACTCCATCGCGCGACGGCCGGCCGTCTCACCGCCGGGCGGCAGGTCGATCGAGTCGGCCGTGACGACGGCGGGACGGGCCCCCGGATCCATGGCAGGTACCGGGGTGATCCTCGCGGGCGCCGGAAGCACCGCGCGTCGCGGCGCCTGCAGCCAGGCACGGTGGAAGGGCGTGAACACGGAGTAGACGGGCTTCCCGTCGGGGGCGACCTCGCCCGGTTCGACCACCGCGTTGCCGGGATGGACGCGCAGCGCGATCCCTGCCTGCCCGAGGGCTTCGCGGAGAGCCCGCTCCCGTCGGGCGGCGTACGCGGAGCCGTCGGCCGTGACGTGCACCGACTCGGCGCCCGCCTCGACCGCAGCCGACACGGTCTCGGCCACCGGGTCGCCCCGTCGGATCACGAGCCGCGCGCCGCGTTTGGCCAACGAACGATCCAGGTCGTGGAGGCTCTCGGCGAGGAAGCGGTCGCGGTTCGGCGACCGGCCGAGGAGCCCGTGGTCGAGGACGAAGAGCGGGAGGACCGTGCCGTCGGCGAGAGCGGCGCGCAGCGCAGGGTGATCGTGTACCCGCAGGTCACGCGTGAAGAGGACGACCGCCGTCATGTATCCACGGTAGGTGCGGTTCGGGGGCCGTCGGGCACCCGAACCGATGCATCAGGGCCAGTACATCTGAGGGAGCTGGTCCATCGAGCCGTCCACGTAGATCAGGAGGCTTCCGTCCCAGGCCGTGATCACGGGATGGGCGTCGAGCGGCGTCTGGAACGTCGGCGCGTTGCTCGGATCCGGGTTCCCGAAGCGGTCGTAGCGCATGTCGGTGGTCCCCAGGTAGGCCGGGCACTGGACCCATATCTGGAGCGTCTTCGGATCCCAGGTCTCGTTCTCGCCCTCTCCGCATGTGTCGGGGTTCAGATCCAGCGCGTAGGTGCCACCAGGCCCGCGCATCACGTAGACGACGCCGAGGCGACCACCCACCCAGGCGGGGCTACCCCTCCCCGGGGGATAGAGGGCGGGGCGGCCGAGCGACGCCCAGCCGTTGGCCCGTTGCCCGAGTCGGAGCGCCCGGAACCGCATCGAGGCTACGAGCGCCTCGGCCGCCGCGATGTCCCCGGGCGAGGCGTCCTGGCCTCGTTGGACCTCGATCGAGAAGTCGCGTCCCCCACCGCGGACGCTCGTGCCGCACAGGAGCATCGTGTCGAGCGGGCAGCCGAGCCCGTCGAGGGTCACGGGGAACGGGGAGTCGTCGGACAATAGATCCGGCATGGGACCTCCCTCGAGATGCGTGATCACGACCTCGACAGCGTCGGACGGCATCCGATCGGGATCGAGGCCGACGGGACTGGGGGTCTCAGCGTTCCGCGAGGCGACGCCCGAGCTCACGTTCGAGAACGCGGCGCCGGTCGTCGTCACGCGATCCTGTGTGGCGATCGGCGTGACTGCCCAGTCCGCCGGGTAGTCGACGCGCCAGCCGAGCGGATCGACGTAGGTCGTGAATCCCGATCCGGCGACCGAGGCGGAGCCGCCGGACGGCGCCTCTCCGGCGACCCGAACGCGGATGGGCACGATCGTGAGGTCGGTGAGCGAGGCGCTCTCGAGCAGGGGGTCGCCCACCGGTTGGGTGAGCCGCGGGACGGCGTACGCGTAGGCGTAGCCGGACGCGACGGAGCCGCACCCAGGTGAAGCGGCGGGCATCGGATCCGGCAGGGTGATCTCGAAGCGACTCGGTCGCAGGATCTCGTCGACGATGTCGTGGCCGGCGGCGCACCCGTCGTACCACTGGGCACCGGCCAGCGTGTGCAGCCCGGCCGCCCTCGCGGCGACCCCGGGGATCGTGCCGGCTCTCGGGGGATCTGCGGTCTCGACGGCGATCCGGAGGTTGGAGCTCCGAACGGTCGCCACCGACCAGATGCCCCCGTCGCCCTGCCGCGCGGGCTGCACGACCTCGATGTCGAGAGTCGAGGCTGGGCGATCGCAGATCGCCCCGGCGGGACAGGACGAGTGCTTCGTGACCGTGTACCAGCGGTCCGGACCCTGGAGGCCCGGATACTGGGGTCGGACTTCGGGATCCGACCATCCCAGCACGGAGGCCACGAAGCCGTGCACGACCTTCCCCGGGGACCGACGCCACACGATCTCCGGGTCGTGGTTGTCCGCCCGGTCTTGCACCACCCGTGCCGTCTCCTGGCCTTCGAGACCGGCCTCGGGCCAGACCGTCGGCACCCGTGGCGGCACGTACGCGGCGACCGACGGCGCCTCATCGTCGCCGCGGAGCGTCGCCCACACCGCAGCAGTGGCACCCAACGCGAGCACGGCGACCATCACGCCGGCCATGACCCGGGGGCGAAGCCGCTTCCGATCTCCCATCGCGTCCATGAACGCCGCGAGCATGCTCACCCTTCAGCCGGTAAGGCAAACGGCAGGTGCGGGGTAGGCTCGGAGGATGGGCATCGGCCGGCGTTGGAAGATCGCGACGTTCCGCGGCGTCCCTCTCTACGTGGGGATGTCGTGGATCTGGGTGGCCGCGCTCTACGTGTGGATCCAGTACGTGCGCCTCACCGAGAGCTGGCACGCGGCGCCGTCGACGGCCGTATGGCTCGCCGTGTTCGCGGCCGCTGTGTTCTTCGGAAGCGTCCTCCTCCACGAAGGCGCCCACGCGGTGATGGCCCGCTCGCTCGGCCTCCCGGTCCTGGGCGTCACGCTCGTGTTCTGGGGCGGCGCCACCGAGACGAAGGCGCATCTGAAGGGGGCACGCGGCGAGTTCCTCGTGGCGGTCGTCGGCCCGCTCACGACGCTGGCCGTCGCCGGCCTCCTGTTCGTGGCGGCCGGCGCGACCTCGGGGCTCGTCTCCGACATCCTGCTCGACCTCGCCAGGCTGAACCTGCTCTTCGCGGGGCTGAACGCCCTGCCGGGGTTCCCGCTGGACGGGGGACGCGTGCTGATGGCCGGCGTCTGGGGCGCGACGCGGAGTCGACGGACCGGCATGCGCGCGGCTGGATACGCGAGCATCGTGGTCGGCGGGGCGATGCTCGCCTACGCCGTCTACGACTTCAGCAAGGGCGGGGGCTACTGGCTCTTCCTCGGGTACGTCGGGTTCATCCTGATCTCGACGGGACGGGCGATGGACCAGCGGATCGCGTTCCGCGACCAGCTCGCGAAGGGCACGGTCGCCGAGGCGATGCGACCGCCGCCGCCGCCGATCCCGGCGTCGATGACGCTGAGCGAGGCGCTCGATCACTCCCTTCGGGGCGCCGCGGGCTCCTTCCCGGTGGTCGGCGACGACGGTCGCGTGGCGGGCACGATCTCGCTCGCAGGGGCGAGACGGGTCGGCGGACGCGACCCGCTCCGGCCGGTAGGCGAGGCGATGGTGCCGCTCGACCAGTTCCCCACGGTCGGACCGGACGAACCGCTCGACGACGCGTTGGAATGGCTCGGCGGCCGCGAGAGTCTCGTGCTCCGCGACGGCGTGCTCGTGGGGGCGATCGGCCCGGGCGACGTCGAACGCTGGTACCGGCGGGTGATCGAAGGACGAGTGGACCCTGGGCCGAGTGGACCCGCGGGCGGCGTGACGATCGGACACGTCCCTCCCCGTCCGGACGTCTAGCCCGGGGTGTCGCCGGCGGCGAGTAGCATCGCTGCGTGAGTTCCCCCGGCATCGCCTTCCTTCCCGATCAACAGCAGGAGGCCGTGCTCGCGCACACCCAGGGCCCGCTGCTCGTCACCGGTGGGCCGGGCACGGGCAAGACCGCGATCCTCCGGGAGCGCTTCGCGCGGCTGCTCGCCGGCGGCGCCGACCCCGAGCGGGTGGTGCTCGTCACGGGGTCCAGCCGGGCGAAGGACGCGAGCCGCGCGGCGCTGCTCCGGCGGCTACCCACATCGCTCCCCGGGCTCCAGGTCGTCACGGTGCACGGCCTCGCCTACCGGATCCTGAAGGACCGCTTCGAGGCGCTCGGGTACGCGGAGCCCCCACAGGTGCTCTCGGCCACCGAGCAGTTCGCGAAGGTGCAGGAGCTGCTGGCCGATCAGGACCGCGGCCGAGTGGCCCGCGTACGGGTCGCTCCTGGGGCTCCGCGGGTTCGCCGACGACGTGCGGCAGTTCCTGCTCCGCGCGCAGGAAGCGATGCGCTCGCCCGAGGCGATCGCGGAGGCCGCGGACCGCCGCGGACTCACCGGATGGCACGAGCTCGCCCGGTTCCTGGGCGAGTACCAGGCGGTGCTCGACGACCTGAACGTGGTGGACTTCGCGGCACTCCTGCAGCGCGCCGCGTCGGTGGCCGGCGACGGTGAGCCGCTCTTCGACCACGTGCTCGTCGACGACTTCCAGGACACGAGCCTCGCGGCCGAGGCGATCCTCCGCGGGCTCGGCGCGCCCGATCTCGTGGTGGCCGCCGATCCCGGCGCCCACATCTTCTCGTTCCAGGGGATGAGCCGGGTGCCGCTCGACCGGTTCGCGGAGACGTTCGCGGGCACGTCGGTCGTCGCGCTCGAGACGCCGCACCGCGCGGCCGAGCCGCCCGCGATCGCTGCCTGGGTGGCGCCCCACACCGCCGAGGAGCACGCCTCGATCGCCCGGGAGCTGCGTCGGCGCCACGTCGAGGACGGCGTGGACTGGGCCGACATGGCCGTGGTGGTGCGGCGCCAGGGCGCCCACCTCGGCGGGCTCCTGCGGGCCCTCGACGACGCCCGGATCCCGCGGGCGGTCCCCGAGCGCGGGCTGTCGCTGACCGCGGAACCGGCCACCCGCCCGTACGTGCTCGCGCTGCGGTGGCTCGTGGCCGACGAGCTCCATCGCGAGGAGCTGGCCGAGCAGCTGCTCACCTCCGACGTCGTGGGGCTGTCGCCGGCCGCCACGCGGGGGCTGCTTCGCACCGCGGTGGCCCGGTTGGGATCCGCGGCGCACGCGCTCGACGTCACCGAGGGCCTCGACGAGGCCGAGGCCGCCCGGGTCGACGCCGCCCGGGAAGCGGTCGCGAAGGCCTCGCTGTTCGCCGGGATGTCGGTGCAGGACGCGTTCCGCACGCTCTGGGAGGAACTCCCCTGCTCGCGCCGGCTCGTGGACGCGGCCACCGTGGATGCCGACGCGCGCCGCGAGCTCGATACCGTCGTGACGTTCGCGAACGCCGTCGCCGACACCGGCGAGGGCGGCGACACGAGCGTGGCGGCGTTCCTCGAGGGCCTCGACGCCGGCGAGCACGGGCCCGGCTATTCGGCCTGGGAGCGCGCCCGTGCCGACGCGGTCCAGGTGCTCACGGCGCACGGCGCGGCTGGGCTCGAGTTCGACACGGTGCTGGTGGCCGGCGCGGTCGAGGGGAACTTCCCGAGCCTCACGCGTCCCGAGCCGATGTTCGACCTGGCGGTGCTCGACCGCTCGATCACGAACGCCGAACGCACCCGTGCCCGGATCGAGGACGAGCGGCGTCTGTTCGACATGGTGCTCGGGCGGGCGCGGTCGCGCGTCGTGCTCGCGTGCGCCGACACGCATCCCGACGCCGACGAGCTGTCCTCTCGGTCGCGGTTCGTGGACGAGCGCGGTGTGCCGTGGACCCACGTCCCTGCCGGCCCGTTCGAGGAGCCGGTGAGCGTGCGCGAGGCGCAGGCCGCCTGGCGCCGCACGCTGGCCGACCTGTCGTTGCCGGCGTGGCAGCGCCTCGCCGCGATCGAGGGCCTGATCGCGCTCGGCGTCGACCCCGCGGGATGGTGGTTCCAGCACGACTGGACCGACACGGGACGTCCGCTCCACGAGTCGATGCGCGTCTCGTACTCGCGCCTGTCGAACCTCGCGAACTGCGAGCTGCAGCACGTCCTCGGCGACGACCTCGGCCTCGGGCGCGATGCCGGCTATCAGGCCTGGGTCGGCAAGGTCGTGCACGGGCTGATCGAGGACTGCGAGAACGGCGCGGTGCCCAAGACGAAGGAGGCGATCCTCGCCGCGGTCGACGCACGCTGGGACGAGCGCGTGTTCCCGTCGAAGGCCGTGAGCGTCGCGTACCGCCGGCTCGTCGAGGAACGGATGTTCCCGAACTGGTGGCATGCCTACGGCGTGAGCCAGTCGCTGGCCGTCGAGCAGTACTTCGAGTTCGAGTTCGACGGGGTCACGATCAACGGCGTGATCGACCGGATCGGCGAGATCCTGTCGGGCGGCACACGCATCACGGACTTCAAGACGGGGAACCCCGACAACGGCCCGAAGGCGGAGGAGAGCCTGCAGCTCGGCATCTACTACCTGGCCGTGCAGCGGAGCGACGACCTCGCCGAGTTCCGACCGGTGCGCGCGGTGGAGCTCGCGTTCGTGAAGGGCCACTGGAGGACGGGCGAGATCGTCACGAAGGCCTGGCAGGTCTCGCAGCGCTCGCAGGAGGACTACCAGGCGCGGGTCGAGGCCCAGCTCTCGCAGCTGATCGCCGAGAAGCAGCGCCTGAACGAGGAGGAGGTCTACCGCCCGAACCCGGCCGCCGACTGCTTCTGGTGCGAGTTCAAGTCGCTGTGTCCGCTGTACGCGGAGGGACGACCGCTCTTCCCGGTCGAAGGGGTCCGCGCATGAGCGGGCGACCGTCACAGCTGCCGCCGGTCCCGCCCGAGATCGAGGCCGCGATGGGCGCGCCACCCACCGAGGAACAGTGGCGGGCGATCTCGATGCCGCTCGAGCCCTACGTGCTGATCGCGGGGGCCGGCTCCGGCAAGACCTCGGTGATGGCCGCACGGGTCGTCTACCTGGCGCTCGCGGCCACGGGCCGCGTCGACGCCGATCACGAGGGCGCGATGCCGGGCAACGTCCTCTGCCTGACCTTCACGAACAAGGCCACCGACAACCTGCGCGTCCGGGTGCGCCGCGCGCTGGCCGGCCTCGAGCTGGGCGAGGGCGAGGAGCCGGAGATCGCGAACTACCACGGGTTCGCGGCGGGCCTGCTCGAGCGCTACGGGATGCTCGCGGGCTACGAGCCGGGCACACGGGTGCTGTCGGCCGCCCAGCGCACGTCCCTGTGCGCGCGGGTGCTCGACGACATGACGTTCGAGCACGCGGCCGCCACCTACCAGCCGTCGCTCGTGTCGAAGATCCTCGAGCTCGACGACCAGATGCAGAACCACCTGGTGGAGCCGGCCGACGCCGCCACCTGGCTCGAGGGCCGCCTCGACACGTTGAAGGCCGCCCGCTCCGAGCGCGTCTACAAGGCCGCGCAGGAACGTCTCGAGCTCACGCGAGCGGCCGGACGCTACCGCGAGCTGAAGCGCGAGCTCGGCGTGATCGACTTCGGCGACCAGATCCAGCGGGCGATCGACGTGATGGAACGCCACCCCGAGGTCGTCGCGGACCACCGGGCGCGGTTCCAGGCCGTGCTCCTCGACGAGTATCAGGACACGAACGTCGCGCAGGCCAAGCTGATGCGGCTCGTGTTCGGCGACGGGCATCCGGTCACCGCGGTGGGCGACCCCGACCAGAACATCTACGCGTGGCGCGGGGCGTCCCTCTACAACCTGCTCGAGTTCCCCACGCAGTTCCCCTGCGCCGACGGCTCACCCTCGGAGCGGCTCCCGCTCTACACGAACTTCCGGTCGGGCTCGCGGATCCTCGCGGCGGCCGACGCGATCATCGAGCCCGTGCCGGCGCGGCTGCGGCCCGACGCCGAGAAGCAGCTCGTCCCCCACCCGCCCAACGGCGCAGGCGAGGTCACGCTCACCCGCTGCACCGACGAATGGACCGAGGCGAGCGGCATCGCCGAGCGGGTGGTGGCCCTGCACGAGGCCGGCGCCGCCTGGTCCGACGTCGCGGTGCTCTGCCGCACGAGCCGGCTCTTCGGGCTGCTGCAGCAGGCGTTCGGGGAGCGCGGGGTGCCGGTCGAGGTGCTCGGCCTCGCCGGGCTGCTCAGTCAGCCCGAGGTCGTGGAGGTGCTCGCGTACGCGCGCGCCGTGCAGGACCCGACCGCGTCGGTCGCGCTCGCGCGGATCCTGATGGGCCCTCGGTACCGCGTCGGCTTCAAGGACGTCGCGGTGCTCGCGCGCGCGGCCGGGAAACACACGCGCGAGCTGCGCGAGTCGCTCGGCCTCGACGAGGACGACCGGTTCCTCGTGTCAGAGGTGCTGGAGCATCTCGACGAGGTGGAGGACCTCTCGGACGAGGGCCGTGCACGCGTCACGGCGTTCGGCGACGAGCTGCGGGCCCTCCGCGTCGAGGCGCGTCGGCCCGTCGGCGAGTTCCTCGGAGAGGTGATCCGGCGCACGGGGACCCTCGCCGAGCTCGACGCCGACGTCGATCGGGCGCGCGCGGTCTCGGCCCGCCGGAACCTCGCGGCGTTCCTCGACGAGGTGCACGCGTTCGAGCCGCTCGAGGGCGAGCTCACGCTGCGCGCG
Source organism: uncultured Actinomycetes bacterium (assembly GCA_963821925.1). GTDB lineage: Bacteria > Actinomycetota > UBA4738 > UBA4738 > HRBIN12 > JAOUEA01. Next base: position 246,685 of record CAWGFO010000001.1, read on the forward strand.
TTCCTCGATCACGTCGACGCCGTCGAGGCGCTCGACAAGCAGGAGTGGGCGCCCGTGCAGCCCTCCGACGAGGACTCCGTCAAGGCCATGACGATCCACGTCGCGAAGGGCCTGGAGTTCGACCACGTCTTCGTGCCGGGGATGGCGCACGACATCCTGCCGAACCCGACCGTCCCGCAGAACCCGGCCGAGCGGGGGAAGTCGCTCGATTTCGAGCTGCGCGGCGACCGCGACATCCTGCCGGTCTTCGAGGGGAACCTCTCCGCGTTCCGCGACGCCCTGAAGGTCCAGGAGATCGTCGAGGAGCGCCGGACCGCCTACGTCGCGCTCACGCGCGCCCGGCGATCGCTCCACGTCTCGGGGTCGTTCTGGTACGGCGACAACTCGCGCCCGAAGAAGGCGAGCGCGTTCCTCGACGAGCTGTTCGCATGGGGAGAGCGCACCGGCGACGCCGAGGTCGTGCGGGGACCCGAGGAGGCCGGCGATGTGAACCCGATGCTCGGGTTCCGCGCTCGGTTCGTGCGCGACTGGCCCGGCCCGGCCCGCCCCGACGAGTCCGACGAGACGTTCCCCGACGGGTGGCGCGGTGCCGCGCTCGACGCCACGGCGGCCGGCGGCGTCCAGGCCTCGCTGATCGAGACGCTCGTCGGTGAGGACCGCGCGGCGTTCGAGCGCCTGGCGGCCGAGCGCCGTCAGGTCGCCGCGCACCTCCGGGAGCGCGAGACCGCCGAGGGCGTTCCCCCGGCCGAAGGCGTGCCGCTCTCGGTCTCGGTCGGTGGCGTCACCACGTACGCGCAGTGCCCGAAGCGCTTCTACTGGACGAGCGTGCGGCCGCTCCCGCGGTTCAGCGGCCCCGCGGCACGGATCGGCACCGACGTCCACAAGTGGATCGAGCGACGGGCCCGCGGGCAGGGCCAGTTCCTCGAGGTGAGCGATGCGCCCGACCTGACCGACGAGGAGCTCGCGGGCGACCCGGGACGGGTCGAGCGTCTCCGTCAGGCGTTCATCGAGAGCCGGTTCAACGACGTGACGCCGCTCTTCGCCGAGCGGGCGTTCCTGCTGCGGCTCGGCGCGATGAGCGTCGCGGGCCGGATCGACGCGATCTACGGCGAGCCCGACGGCCCGTGGGAGGTCGTCGACTGGAAGACCGGGAAGCGACCACCCGCAGACGATCCCTCGCTCGGCCTGCAGCTCGACCTCTACGGCCTGGCCTGCGTCGAGATCTGGGGCAAGCCGGCCGAGGACGTCACGCTCACCTACTTCTACCTGGCGAGCGGCGAGGAGGTCGTCCGCCCGATGGACGACCCCGAGGTGGTCCGCAAGCGCGTCGCGGATTCGCTCGGCGCGATCGAGGGCGGCGCGTTCGACCCGACGCCCGGGCCATGGTGCCGCCACTGCGACTTCCGCGCGTTCTGCGACGCGGGGAAGGCCTGGCTGGCTGCGGGGAACTAGTCTGCTACAGACTAGTTCGGGTCGGCGGCACGGGCGCTGAGCCGCTCCACCGCGTCCCCGAAGGAACGGTAGCCCGCGGCGGGGTCGAACCCGCCCTCGGAGATGCCGGGAACCAGGCGCGCGAGGAGCCCCGATTCGGCCGTCGCGCGGATCTGTGCCGTGGCGCGGAACCACTCGAGCGAGCCGGGCTGGATCTGGACCTCACCGCTCGTGCCCTGGCGTCGGTAGGCCCCGTCGTCGGTCACGATCGGGGTTCGGCGGAAGGACTTCGTGAGGGTGGCTGCGACCGCCTCATCTTCGGACCCGATCGTCACGGCGCGGCCGTCCCACGAGGCGGTGGCGACGACGTCGTCGGGCGCGTCCTCCCGGTAGAACTCGGCCCTCATGCGGGAAGGCTACCGGGCGAGCGACCGGTCGACCCGGCGGATCATGCGGGCGAGGCTCTCCATCAGGGCGATCGCCATCAGCGGGTCCCTCTCGAGCGACGTCAGGAAGTTGTCCCGGGAGATCATCAGCATCGTCATCGGCGTCTCGGTGGTGACCGTCGCGGTGCGCTCGCCGCCGTCGAGCAGGGAGATCTCGCCGAAGTGGTCGCCCGGGAGGACCCGGTGAACGGTCCGGCCCTTCACCTGCACCTTCGCCTGGCCGGTCAAGGCCACGAAGAACGAGTCCCCGATGTCGCCCTCGCGCACGACGGAGTGCCCCTTCATGTAGTTCACGATCTCGGCCAGGCCTGCGATCTGCTTCAACTGCTTCTTCGAGAGCCCCTCGAACAGGGGCACGGCCGCCAGCACCGGCTCGAGCTTCGGCTTCGCCACGGATCACGCCTCCTCATCGATCGCGTCAGGGGAACTCGCCCGGTCAGCCTATCCGGTCCGGGTGACCGGGGAACAGGCCAAGGCAGCGCATCGACGTGAGCCACTTGTCGGGTGTGTCGGTGCCGGTGGGTATCGTTCGCGCCCCGGGCTCCCCCCGGAAGGAGTGGCGACGATGGCGGAGCGGCTGCCCCGCTCGCACGATCCGCTCCCCCTCGTGCCCCTGCGGACCGGCCAGACGGTGGTCCGCCAGGGCGAACACTGCCCCGCCCTGTGGCGGGTCGGATCCGGTGTCCTGACGGCCGCGGCGGTCGGCCACGACGGCCACGAGCTGATGCTCGACGTGCTGGGGCCGGGCGATCCCGTGGGCGAACCGGCCGGTGGGATATCGGCGCTCACGGTCCGCGCGATGCGGCCGTCGCGGCTCGTGCCGGTCGCCGGCCACGACGTCGAGGCGCTGCTGGCGGCCCGCGCCCGGCGGCGCGAGGCCCTCGCCTGCGACCTGGCCTGGCTCGGCGTGGCCGACCGTGTTGCCCGGCGGCTCGACGACCTGGCGGCCCGGTTCGGCCGCCCGGTCCCCGGCGGCACCCTGATCCCCTTCGCACTCACCCAGGAGTCGCTGGCCTCGCTCGCAGGCACGTCGCGGGAGTCCGCGAATCGGGCGATCCGCCGATTGGTCGCCTTCGGGACGATCGAGGTCGTGGGACGGGGCCGCTACGTCGTGCGGCACCACCTTCGGGCGGTCCGGCCGTGAGCCGCGCGTCAGCCCTCGGGAGCGGGCTCCGGTTCCGGCTCCGGCTCGGCCACCCCGTCGGTGTCGGCGATCGCCGCCGTGGACGCGGCCGCGCCTTCCTGGAGGATCACCAGGCTGCATGTCGGGCAGTACCGCGCGCGACCGTTCACCGGGCGACCGCAGCGGGCACATGCCCGAGGTACCACCGTTCCCCAGGTGGCGTCCTCCCCCGTGCCCGTGCGCGCGACCCGCCCCTCGGCCTGGAGCTTCACCAGGTGCGCGAGCACCGAGCGGGCCGCGAGCGGATGCACCTCGGGCGGGTAGTCGACGTAGATCGTCTCGACGATCGCCGGGATCGCTCGCGGGCCGTCGGCGAGCGCCGCAAGGACCTGCCCCTCCCGCTCGGCTCGGTGGTCGAGGTACTCCTGCAACTTCGCGCCGGCCCGCATCACGACCGGACCGTGCCCGGGGTACAGCGTCCTGGGGGCCAGCTCCTGCATGCGGTGGAGCGAACGCAGGTACTTCACGAGGTCGCCCTCGGGCGGGTCGATGAAGCTCGTCCCCCGGCCGAGCACGGCGTCGCCGGTGAACAGCGCGCCCTCGCGCGCGAGGTGGAACACGACATGGTCGGCCGAGTGGCCGGGCGTGTGGACCGCCGCGAACTCGAGGTCGCCGGTCCGCACGACCTGGCCGTCCCGCAGGTGCTCCGCGCCGGGGAGCCGGAACGCGTACAGCGGGGCCCGGGCGGCCTCGGCGAACGCGGCCGCGCCCGGAGCGTGGTCGGGATGGTCATGGGTGACGAACACGGCGCCGACCCTGCCGGCGACGCGTGCGACCTCCTCGAGATGCGCCGGGATGTCGGGCCCCGGGTCGATCACGACCGACGGCGCCTCGCCGACGATCCACGTGTTCGTGCCATCGAGCGTGTACACGTCGGGGTTCGGTGCCAACACGCGCACGATCCGCAGCACGTCACTCCTCCCAGAACACCGAGGACGGGAGCGTGTCCACCTCGGCCTCGTCGGGCTCGCGGGTCTCGAACCGGAGCGCGAGCACGTCGTCGACACTCGCGCACTCCGCGAGGTGGAGCATCGTGACGTAGGTGGGCCAGTAGAGCTTGCGGTCACCCTCCGCCCAGCCGGCCAAGAGGGACCGCGGACCCTCCCACCAGGCGTGCTCTGCCTCCCGACCGTCGGGCGCGGGCTCGAGCCCCCGCGGGCCCGCTACCGCGAAGTACCGGGCATCGAACCGCACGGGCACGTCCTCGGGTGCGATCCAGTGCGCCACTTCGGGGAGCTGGGAGACGGAGGGCGGCGCCGCGTGGGTCGGGTCGAGCGAGTCCGGCGCGCCGGCGTCGACCAACCCCGCTGCGGTGAGGGCGAGCCCCGCCTCCTCGACCAGCTCGCGCACGCCGGCGGCGCGGGCGGCCTCGGCCGCATCACCGAACCAGCGCTCGGCGATGACCGCGTCGTCGCCGTCCACCGCCCCGCCCGGGAACACGACGTAGCCCGCCAGGAACCGGCTGGCGGCGCTCCGCTCGAGCACGAGAACCTCCGGGCCATCGGCTCCGGGGCGGACCGCGATCACGGACGCGGCGTGACGGATCGGTCGCTCATCGCTCACGCGCGTCATCCTCCCAGGTGCCGCGGCGGTGCGCGCACGGCGATACTCGCTGCATGCCGGCACCCGTCCGCACCGCGATCCTCGAGGCGATCCGCGACCACGGCCCGATCTCGTTCGCCGAGTACATGGAGCTCGCGCTGTACGGCACGGGCGGGTTCTACGAGGACCCGCCGGTCGGCGCCGAGGGCGACTTCGTCACGAGCCCCCACGTCCACCGCGTGTTCGGGGAGCTGCTCGGTCGGGCGATCGGGGAACTCCGGTCGGCGCTCGGCGACCCCCAGCCGTTCCGGATCACGGAGGTCGGCGCCGGCGACGGGACGCTGGCGACCCAGCTGCTCGGTGCCCTGGGCGCGGAGGGCCTCGTCTACACGGCGGTCGAGCGCAGCGCGGGCGCTCGGGACGCGCTGGCGGCGATCGACGGGATCACGCTCGGCGAGACCCTGTCCGCGACCGGGGGCGGCCCCCACCTCGTCCTCGCCCACGAGCTGCTCGACAACCTCCCCTTCCGCCGCGTCCGTCGCACGCCCGGCGGCCCGCGGGAGGTCCGCGTGGGCTCGATCGGGGACCGGCTCGTGGAGGTCCTCGCCGACCCGGGTCCCGACGCCGACCTGACGCGCGCCACGGCCGGGCTCGAGCCCGACGAGGAGGCCGTGGTGCCCGACGGCGCGCTCGCCTTCGTCGACGACGTGATCGCCGCCCTGACGCGCGGCTACGCCCTGTTGATCGACTACGGGGACCTCGGTTCGAGCGGCGGAAGGGCGCACGGCTATCGCGGCCACCGGGTGGTCGACGATCCGCTCGACATGCCCGGCGAGGCCGACATCACGGCCGGGGTGGACTTCTCGGCGATCGCCGGGCGCGCCGAGGCGGCTGGACTGACGGCGTTCCCGATCGTCACGCAGCACCGCGCGCTGATGGCGTTGGGCTTCGAGGATTGGGTCCGCGCGGAGCTCGCCCGCCAGGTGGGGCTGCTGGACGAGCGCGACGGGCTCGGCGCCGTCCGCGCGTGGACCGGGCGGAGCCGCGCCACGCTCCTCGCCGATCCCGCATCGCTCGGCCGGTTCAAGTGGATGCTCCTCGCGACGCCGGGGCTCCCGTCGCCGGCGTGGCTCGGGGCGGCGGCTTCCGACACCGTCTCCTAGCCGAACAGGCGCCCGCGGCGCAGCCCGTCGAACACCCGGTACTGCAGGTAGACCATCGACGCGGTCAGCACGAACATCACGGTCGTCGCGGCCGACGCGTACCCGTACCGCAGGTACTCGAACGCGTTCCGATAGACGAACAGCGGGAGGTAGGTCGTCTGATACGGCGGCGGACCGCCGTCGGTGACCACGAGCGCGGGCACGAACGTCGACTGGAAGCTCATCACGGTGTCGCGGGCCACGAGCAGCAACAGGGCCGGCGCCATCAAGGGCAGCGTGATCCGTACGAGCCGGCCGAGCGGGCCCGCCCCCTGCTCGGCGGCGAGGTCGTACAGCTCGTCGGGGATCTCGCGGCGTGCCGCCACCGCGATCAGGAACCCCTCCCCGATCAGGAACAGGCTCATCAGGATCACGCCCCACCGCGCGTCGGTGCCGACCGTGAGCCAGGACGGCGTGGGCAGACCCAGGGCGCCGAGCACAAGGTTCAGCGGCCCGTAGAGCGGGTTGAGGATCCACAACCAGAGCAGCGCGTACGCGACGTCGGAGATCACGGCCGGCGAGAAGACCGACGCCCGCATCGGGCCGGCGCCGCGCGCGCGTCCCGCCAGCAGCAGGCCGAGCGACACGGCCAGCACCAGGCGCATCGGCACCGCGAACAGCACGTACTGCAGGGAGTTCCGGAGCGAGATCCGGAACACGTCGTCGCGCAGCAGCTCCCTGAAGTTGTCGAGCCACACGAAGCGGGGCGGCTGCACCAGGTCCCATTCGAACGCCGACATCACCAGGGTCAGGCCGGCCGGCACCGCGACGAGCACAACCACGCCGACGAGGAACGGCGCGGCCATCAACCACAGACCGCGTCGTTCCGACTCGAGCATCCCGCTATCCCGCGTTCGCCCGGTCGAAGAGCGGCTGCGTGGCCCTGATGATCTCGTTCGCCACCTCCGCGGCCTCGGCGCCCGCGTAGTAGCCCTCCTCGAACAGGCCGTTCGCGGCGTCCTCGATCTCGGGCCACGTCGAGATGTGCGGCACCGCCTGCAGGACCGGGATGTTGTCCAGGAACACCTGCGAGTGGGCGGGCGCCGCCGATGGGTCGAGGAACGCCTCGGCGTTCGCGACGTCGATCAGCGAGGGCACCGTTCGCCCGGTCTTCGCGGCGATCGTCTGGCCCTCGTCGCCGAGCGCGAACTCGAGGAAGTCCCAGGCGGCGTCCTTGTGCTCGGATGCGGCGGTCATGCAGTACGCGTCGGAGTGCAGGATCGAGGCAGGCTCGACCCACTGCGGCAGCGGCGCGACGTCCCAGCCGAAGTCGGTGATCGTGCGGAACGTCGGGACGACCTTGCGCGACTCCATCAGCATCCCGAGCGTCCCGTTCAGGAACCGCGTCTCGAAGTCCTCGGCCTCGGCCTCTTCGTCGGTCGGCGTGACCCCGTGCTTCGTGCGCAGGTCGAAGAACGCCTGCATCGCCTGCAGATCCTTCGTGTAGTCGAGGGTGAACCGCGTGGGCGGCTCGTCGGTGAGCGAACCCAGGTTCGACCAGATGAACGGCGCGATACGGATCATCTCCGGGTCCACGCCGAGCCCGTACCGTTCGGGCGTACCGTCGCCGTCCGCGTCCTCCGTCAGGCGCGAGGCGGTCGCCACCATCTGTGCCCAGGTCCATCCCTCCTTCGGTGTCTTCACCCCCGCCTCGGCGAACAGGTCCTCGTTGTAGTAGACGACCAGGCTCGAGACGTTCTGCGGCATGCAGGTCTGTTGTCCACCGTCCTGGAACGCCTCCATCGCCTCGGGGTAGAACCGATCCGACTCCAGCCCGCCCTCGGCATCCAGGTACGGCGTCATCGACTCGAGCGCGCCCTTGGACTGGAACTGCCCGTAGTAGCGGTAGTTCAGGAGGAACAGGTCGGGCGGGTTGCCGCCGGCGATCGAGGTCGACAGGCGCGCGATCAACTCATCGCGCTCGGCGAGCTCGATCAGGTTCACCGTCACCGTGTCCTGCGAGGCCTCGTAGCCGTCGACCACCTGCCGGTAGGCCTTCAGCTCCTCCGGGTCGCCCGAGACCAGCACGTCGATCTCCTGCGGCGCGAGCGACCCGGCAGTCGCGGACGCCTCGGGCTCGTCGCTCCCCGTGCACGCGGCGACCGCCATCGCGATCGCCACCACGACCACGAACGATCCTCCTCGCGTGCGTTCACTCATCGTTTCCGTACCCCTTCCATCGTCGGCCGATCCGAGAGGAACCGGCGTTGGATCACGGCGAACACCACCAGGACGGGCGCGACGGCGATCGTCGCGCCCGCGAGCATCAGCGGCTGGTCGGTCGAAGGCAGGGTCGCCAGCGACCGGATCCCGATCGGCAGCGTGAACCACCGTTCGTCGTACACGTAGATCAGCGGATCGAGGAAGTTCCCCCACGACACGAGGAACGCGAGCGCCGCGACCGTGCCGGCGGTGCCCCGCGTGAGCGGCACCCCCACGCGCCACCACTGCGCGACCGGACCGCAGCCGGCCTCCCGCGCGAGATCGAACCAGGACTCGGGCAGCCGCCGGAACGACCACGCGAAGAAGACCACGAACAGGGGTGACATCCCGAGCAGGGCCGGCGCCATCAGCGGGATCAGCGTGTCGGTCAGCCCCAGCCACCGGAACACCGTGACGCGCCCGACGAACAGGGCCGTCGCCGGGATCATCAGCACCACCACGCAGAGGGCCACGAGGAACGCGCCGGCCGAGCGGGGCAGTCGCGCGATCGCGAAGCCGGCCCACGAGGCGACGACGACGCTCACCGGCACCGCCACCGTCGCCACGATCAACGAGTTCCGCAGGTACCGAGCCATCGGCACCGTGGAGAACACCTCCACGTAGTTCCCGAACGCCCACGTCGGAGGGATCAGCTCGACGCTCTTCGGGGGCGGGAGCCCGACCGGTCGGAGCGACCCCAGGACGAGCACCGCGAAGAGCGAGACGAACAACGCCGCGAACGGTAACGCGACGAGCGTCCGCGCCCGGGAGGCACGCCGCTCGTACGCCGGAGGTCGGCTGGGTCGACCGAGCGGTGAGGCGGCGGGCTCCACGGTCCGGCGAGCTTAGCGGGGGTCGCCCCGGAGCCGCGAACGTTGCCTACCGCCTTCTCCCGCGGCCCGGCTACGATGCCCGCCGGAGGTGGCGGGCGGATGACGGCGAGACGGTTCCGACGTGCGGCGGCGAGCGTCGCGGCGATCGCGGTCCTCGCGAGCGCGGCATGGCTCGCCGTGTCGACGTCCGGCCGCCCCACCGGCCCCGCGCAAGCGTCCAGCGCCGGGGCCCGTGGGCCGGGCGGATCCGGCGAGGACGAGACCGGCGAAACGGTCGAGCGCCTCAGCGCGCTCCTGGACGCGGAGATCGACGGGACCCTGGGACGGATCGAACCGATCGAGCGCGACCCGGCCCCCGGCTGGGCCGGCGCACGGATCGTCCACCCCTCGCACGACGACTGGGAACCCGCCGTGGCCGCGGACCCGAACGACCCCTGGGTGTACGTGGCCGTCACGCGCTACGGGGCGCCGCTCTGCGCGGACTGCCCCGACGCCACGATCATGTTCGAACGCTCGAAGGACGGCGGGAAGACCTGGAGCAAGGCCCGGCCGGTGTGCCGGTGCGAAGGCACCGCCTGGCAGGCCGACCCGATCCTCGAGGTCGCCCGTGACACGGGCTCGGTGTACGCGATCTGGATGAACGGCTGGGACGTCCACTTCTCACGATCGGACGACCATGGCAGGACGTGGACCGAGCCTGTCTCGACCAAGGGGAAGGTCGCCTGGAACGACAAGCCGGCGATGACCGTGAGCGACGATGGGCAGGACGTCTTCGTCTCGTGGAACGGTCCCTCGGGCGGCGACGCGTTCGTGGCACGCTCGAACGACGGCGGCGCGACCTGGCGGCGGCGCAAGATCATCGACTCGGATCGCTACTACTTCGCGTACGACGGCACGATCACCCCCAGCGGATCCGTAGTGCTCGCGGAATCCAGCCTCGACTACTCGGGTCCCGACGGGGCGCCGGTCGGGGCCGTGAAGCATCACGCGCTGATCTCCGACGACGGTGGGGACACCTGGCGCAACGTGGTCGTCGGCACCGTGCGGATCGGCCCGCCGTGCGTGGCGGTCGCGTGCCCGAACGACTACTACCTGGGCCACAGCTCGGTGGCCTCCGACGCCGACGGGAACCTCGTGTTCGTCTTCGACGGCTCGAGTCGCGCCGGCGCCCGGCAGCGCACCTGGGTGACCACGTCGAGCGACGACGGCACGACCTGGACGACGCCCGTCCCCGTCTCGACCCCGCACGAGCAGTCGGGGTTCCCGATGGTCGACGCCACCGGATCCGGCGACATGCGCATGTGGTATATGGAGACCGTCGGAGGCAGCCGGAACGCCTGGAACGTCTGGTACCGGGCGTCCACCGACGCGGGCGCGACGTGGTCCCCGCCGGTGAAGCTGTCCGACGTCTCGGCGGGATGGGCGTACCTCTCGAAGCGCGGTTTCCGCGAGCCGTACGGCGACTACGGTGAGATCGCGATCACCAGCACGGGGAAGACGTTCGCGGTCTGGGGCGAGGGTATGAGCTACCTGGGACCGGGCGGAGTCTGGTTCAACCGAGAGCGTTGATCAGGCGAGCGGTTGACGTTCGCCACGCCTGACCGCCCACAGCAGGCGGTTCAGCTCGTCGATCGGCGATCGATCGGCGTTCTCGTAGGCCCCCATCTCCTCGGCGTCGAAGGTTCCCGGCGCCTTGACGCGCAGGTCGTGCTCGCCGACGAGCACACAGTAGGTCTCGTGCGGTCCGGGCTCGCTCACGAACCCGATCACCTGGTCCCACGGCACCCGGGTGGTCGACAGCACGCCGACGACCTCGACCCCGCGCTCGGTCAGCCGGATCCCGAGTCTCGTCAGGCGACGGCACACCCATGCACACCCCAGGAGCAGGAGCGCGCCGATCACCCGGACCGGGATCGACGCGGGAGAGACGAGGAACGCCGCCGCCATCACGATCGGCACGAGCGGGAGCACGCGCAACTCGAGGCGCCAGCCCTTCGCCCACACCTCGAGCGCGCCGCCCTTGTCGTCGCGCACGCGGAAACCGCCCACCAGTTCCTGTTGCATGTCTGAACCCCCTCGGGAGGGGTATCGGCCCGGAGGGGGCGGAGCCTGAAGTCGTCAGGCCCGGATCGTACGCGCGAGCGTGGCCGCGCGCAGGTCCCCCGTCTGCGCCTGGATCAGGTAGAAGGTCGCCTCGCGCGAGAGCCGCTGCGCCGGATGGTCCAGCGACATCGCCCCGCCGCCGCTCGCCGCGACCAGCGCGTCGGTCGCGCGGCGGGCTAGATCCAGGCCGCGGTCGCGTTCGGCGCTCCCCTCGGCGATCGCGCGCGCGAGCCGTTCCGGATCTTCGTCGGCGGTGGCGAGCGCCGCGGCGATCTCGGTGGATCGCTCGTCGGCCGCGTGTCGTCGGGCCTCGAGCTGAGCGCTCAGGGCCTCGGCGGCCTCCGGGGCGCGCTCCTCGAGGAGTCGACGTGCGCGGTCCGCGATCCCGAGCGGCGCCGCCGACGGCATCGCCGAGCCGGCCAGGTCCCGGCGGCGCCATCCCTCGTCGCTCTGCACGCCGACGAGGTCCTCGGGGGCCGCGCGCAGCCCGCGGAGGGTCAACGCGACCGTTCCCGTCGCGCCCATCGCGGCGAGCCGCTGGGGCGGTCCGGGCGACAGGTCGTCCCGCTCGTAGGGGTCGTCGATGGCGACCGTCACGACGCGGCCGTCGTCGGCGCGCGCCATCAGCACGAAGACCTCCGCGAGTCCCCACCCGGTGATCCACGGCGCCTCGCCGTCGAGCCGCCACCCGTCGCCGTCGGATGTCGCCCTGATCGCCGGCGGCCCCGGTCGCCGCAGGTACGCGAAGCCGATGCCGGCGAGCGTCGATCCGTCGCACAGGCGTGGGAGCCAGACCGCGCGGGCCGGGCCCTCGCCCGACGCCACCCGCCGGACCGCGCCGTGGTGCTGCGCGTACACGAACGCTGTGGCCCCGCACCCGCCGGTGATCGCCTCGAGGATGGGGCGGGCGACGACATGGTCGGCGCCGAGCCCACCTGGCACGTCGGCAGGACCCTGCAGGCCATGCAGCCCGGCATCACGGAGCGCCTCGAGGTTCGCCTGGGGCACGAGCGGGGCGACGTCGGTGGCCTGCGCGGCGGGGAACAGCACGTCGTCGGCCACGACGCGAACGTTCGCGAGGGCGGTGCCGAGGAGGTCGCTCACCGGCCCAGCCTACGGCGGGGCGAACCCGTCAGCGGTCGACGTCGCCGACGACGAAGAAGACCGAGCCGAGGATCGAGATCAGGTCCGGCAGCACCGTGCCCGGCAGCATCGCGGGGATCACGCTCACGTTCGAGAACGAGGCGGTGCGCATCTTCAAGCGGTACGGGGCCTTCTTCCCGTCGCCGACCACGTAGTAGCCCATCAGGCCGAGCGGATTCTCGGTGCGAACGTAGATCTCACCGTCGAGCTTCAGCGTCTTCGGGAGCTTCGCGGCCCGGAACGCGCCCGGCGGGAGCTTGTCCATGCACTGCTCGATGATGTTGCAGGACTGCTTCATGCGCTCGACGAGGATCCACAGGCGGTCGTACGAGTCGCCGGTCTGCCCGACCGGGACCTCGAACTCGACCTCGGCGTACTTCTCGTAGGGCTCGTCCTTGCGCGGGTCCATCGCGACGCCCGAGGCCTGCAGCACCGGGCCCGACGTGCCGTACCGCACCGCCATCTCGGTCGGGATGATCCCGACGTTGCGGCAGCGCTTGAAGATGATCTCGTTCCCCATGATCAGCGCTTCGTAGTCCCTGATCGACTTGCGCACGGCGGCGAGCACCCTGGCGCTCTCCTTCAGGAAGCCGCGCGGAAGGTCGTCCTTCAGGCCACCGACCCGGCAGTACGAGTGGTGCATCCGCGCGCCGGTCGCGGACTCCATCAGGTCCTGGATCATCTCGCGCTCGCGGAACGCGTAGAAGATCGGCGTCATCGCGCCGAGCTCCAGCGGGTACGAGCCGCTGAACATCAGGTGGTTCAGGATGCGGTTCCACTCGGCGAACATCGTGCGGATCCACTGCGCGCGATCCGGGACCTCGATACCGGCCAGCCGCTCGACCGCGATCGTCCAGCCGAGCTCGTTGTTGAACGCGCTGATCCAGTCGTGGCGGTTCATCAGCACGAGCGTCTGCCGGGTGTCGCGGAACTCCGCGAGCTTCTCGGCGGCCCGGTGCATGTACCCGATCACCGGCTCGGCGCGCGTGATGACCTCGCCGTCGAGCTCGAGCACCACGCGGAGCACGCCGTGCGTCGACGGGTGCTGCGGCCCGATGTTGAGGATCATCTCCTCGGTGGTCAGGTTCCCGGCGGGCACGACCTCGACGTCGAGTCCGCCGCCACGGATCATCGAGGTGACCTGGTTCTGGAACGCGGGGCGCTGGTCGGTGTCCACCATGGCGCCCCATCCTACCGAACCGGCCCACCGCGGTGTCTCGCCGATCTGCCGCGGGCAGTAGGCTCCGGGCATGGTCGACGCACGCCGCTCTCTACCCTCCGTGGACGCGCTCCTGCGAAGCGAACCCGGCAGGCGTGCGGCCGCATCCCTCGGCCGGCCACTCCTGAAGCGCTGCCTCGCCGTGACCCTCGACGAGGTGCGCGCGGCTGCGGCGGGCGGCGCCGAGGTCCCCACCGCAGATGACATCCTCGCCCGCGCGTGCCAGCGCGCGTCGCGCATCGCGTCCGGCCTCACCCCCGTGATCAACGCGACCGGGGTGATCCTGCACACGAACCTCGGACGCGCACCGCTGCCCGTGGACGCCGCGCGTGCCGCAGCCCGCGCGGCTTCTGCGTACGCCGACCTCGAGGTCGACCGCGCAACCGGGAAGCGCGGCAGGCGCGGCGGCCGCGCGGAGGAGCTCCTGATCGCGCTCACCGGCGCCGAGGACGCGCTCGTCGTGAACAACTGCGCGGCCGCGCTCCTGCTGTCCCTCGCGGCCCTCGCGAAGCGCAAGGAAGTCCTGGTCTCGCGCGGCGAGCTGATCGAGATCGGGGGCGAGTTCCGGATCCCCGACATCATGGGCGCGTCGGGCGCGAAGCTCGTCGAGGTCGGCACGACGAACCGCACACGCATCGCGGACTACCGGGCGGCCGCCTCCGAGCGCACCGGCGCGATCCTGAAGGTGCACCCCTCGAACTACCGCGTAGTCGGGCTTCACGGCCGAGGCCAGCGCGAAGGCCCTGGCCGCGCTCGCGGACAAGCGAGGCGTCCCGTTCCTGTACGACGTGGGCTCGGGGCTGCTCGCGCACGGCCACGGGATGCCGCCCGACGAGCCGAGCGTGGCCGACGCGCTCGCCGACGGAGCCGGGCTGGTGCTGTGCTCGGGCGACAAGTTGCTCGGCGGCCCGCAGGCCGGGATCGTCGTGGGCCGGGCGGAGCTCGTCGCCAAGCTCCGCCGGCACCCGGTCGCGCGCGCCGTCCGCATCGACGCGATGCAGGTCGCCGCTCTCGAGTCGGTCCTCTCGATGTATGCGACCGGCCGCGACGACGACATCCCGGTCCACCGGATGCTCCGGGAGACGGCCGACTCCGTGCACCACCGGGCGCAGGCGCTCTGTGAGGAGATCGGCGGGGACCTCGAGGGCGCGCACGTCCACAAGTGCCACTCGGTGGTCGGCGGCGGGTCGACCCCGGGCGCGAGCCTCCCCTCGTACGGGATCCGCGTGACCGTCGCCGACCCGGCGGGCTTCGCGGCGCGGCTCCGCGTCGGCACGCCGTCGGTCTTCTGCCGCGTCGAGGACGACGCCGTGCTGCTGGACCTGCGCACGGTCGCGCCCACCGAGGAGCCGCACCTGGCCCGCGCGCTCCTGTACGCGCTCGAGGGCGACGACCTCACCGAGGACTAGCGGTGGCCGAGCTCCGTGTCGTCGCCACCGCCGGCCACGTCGACCACGGCAAATCGGCGCTGATCGCGCGGCTCACGGGCATGGATCCCGACCGGTGGGAGGAGGAGAAGCGCCGCGGCCTCACGATCGATCTGGGCTACGCCTGGGTGACGCTCCCGAGCGGCCGCGAGATCGGGTTCGTCGACGTCCCCGGCCACGAACGCTTCATCGGGAACATGCTCGCGGGCGTGGGGCCGGTGCGGCTCGTCCTGTTCGTGGTGGCGGCCGACGAGGGCTGGAAGCCGCAGTCCGAGGAGCACCTGGAGATCCTCGACGTGCTGGGCGTCGCCGGGGGCGTGGTCGCCCTCACGAAACGTGATCTCGTCGACGACGAGACGCTCGCGCTGGCCCAGGCGGACGTACGCGAGCGGCTCGTCGGCACCGCGCTGGCGTCGGCGCCGATCGTGCCGGTCTCGGCCAGGACCGGCGACGGGATCGACACGCTGGTGGCCGCGCTCGAGTCGATGCTCGCCGGCGCCGCCGAGCCGGAGCCCGGCCGCCCCCGGCTCTTCGTCGACCGCGTGTTCACGATCAAGGGGGCGGGGACCGTGGTGACGGGGACGCTCGCGGGCGACTGCCTGGCCGTCGGCGACGAGGTCGAGCTCCTGCCCTCAGGCACCCGGGCGCGGATCCGAGGGCTCCAGACCCACAAACAGGCCGAGGATCGCGCGTGCCCGGTGAGCCGGGTCGCGGTGAACCTCGCCGGGGTCGAACGGCAGGGCCTCGCGCGCGGCGAGGTGCTCGGCCATGTCGGCACCCGGCGCGCGACCGCGACGTTCGACGCGGTCATCCGCCCGGTCCGGGGACTCGCGCACGCGGTGACGACGAAGGGAGCGTTCGCCGTGCACGCCGGGGCGGCCGAGGCGGGGGGCACGCTCCGGTTCCTCGGGCCGGGCCAGCTCGTTCCCGGCGGCGAGGCCTTCGTGCGCGTACGACTCTCGCACCCCATGGTGCTCGACCCGTTCGATCGATTCGTCCTGCGGGATGCCGGACGTCAGGAAACGGTCGGTGGCGGGACCGTGCTCGACCCGTTCCCCCCGCTGCGACCGGGCGCCGATGCGCACCTGCGGCTGTCCGCGCGCGCGTCGGCAAGCGTCGACGACCTTCCACGGCTCCTCACGACCGAGCGCGGAGCCGTGCGGGTCACCGAGGCCCTCAGGCTCACGGGTTCGGCGGCCCCGGCCCCGGTCCGGATCGGCGGCTGGTTCGTCCGCGACGACCTGGGCGGAGCGGTCGAGCGCTCGCTCGCAGGGCATCTCGAGGCGTTCCATGCGGCGCACCCGTTGGAGGAAGGACTCCCGTCCGCCGGAGCACGCGACGCGGTGGCCGACGCGCTCAAGGTGGCCGGAGCCCCACGGGACCCCGGACTGATCGACGCGCTCCTCGACGACCTCACGGCGCGCGGCGACATCGCGCGGAGCGCCGCCACCGTCCGGCTCCCCGGTCACCGGGTCACCCTCGACGAACGCAGCGAAGACGTGGACCGGCTCCTCGCCGCCGTGGGCGGCGACCGCGAGGCCACGCCCGCCACGGTGAAGGAGCTCCAGGCCGACGGGCTCGGACGCGACGTGATCGAGGCGGCGGCGCGCGCCGGCGTGATCGTGCGGATCTCACCCGAGCTGGTGTTCACCCCGGGGTTCGTGGCGAAGGCCGAGTCGATCGTCCGGGAGGCCGGGCCGTCCGGGATCACGGTGAGCGCGTTCCGCGAAGCGCTCGGCACGAGCCGGAAGTTCGCCCTGCCCCTGCTGGAGTGGTTCGACCATCGCGGGATCACCCGGCGCGAAGGCGACCTGCGGTTCCCCCGCGACGCGGGCGCCTGACACCCGGCGCTCGGTTGGCACGGGACGTGCCCGGCGGCTACCCGGTCAGCTGCGCGGTGACCTGCACCTCGACGGACGCGCCGAGCGGCAGGGACGCCATCCCGATCGCCGCGCGGGCGTGCTTCCCGGGCTCACCCAGCACCTCGACGAGCAGCTCGCTCGCGCCGTTCGCGACGGTCGGATGGTCGGCGAACTCCGGGGTCGAAGCGACGTAGACGGTGACCTGGGCGATCCCCTCGAGTCGCTCGAACCCGCCGAGCGCCTCGCGGAGCGCCGAGAGCGCCTGCAGCGCCGCCTGACGCGCTGCCGCCTGCCCCTCGTCCACGAGGACGCTGCCGCCCAAGTGCCCCGGGTGCATCGGACGGCCGTCGCGCATCGGCACCTGCCCGGCGACGTACGCGGTGTCCCCGGCGATCCGGACGGGCACGTAGGCGGCGACGGCCTTCGGCGGCGCGGGCAGCTCGATCCCGAGCTCGGACAGGCGGGCGGTGACGTCGGCGTCGTTCATGCGGGGCATCCTCCCACGGGCCGCGGGGGCCCGCATCGCCCGCCCGGTCAGCCGGCCTGACGCGCCCGGTCGCGCAGGACGCGCCCGGCGTTCCATCTCGTTCAGGCCGCCCCAGATCCCGTGCGTCTCACGGACCTC
The DNA here is from genome assembly GCA_963821925.1 of uncultured Actinomycetes bacterium. Classification (GTDB taxonomy): domain Bacteria; phylum Actinomycetota; class UBA4738; order UBA4738; family HRBIN12; genus JAOUEA01. Next base: position 263,903 of record CAWGFO010000001.1, read on the forward strand.
CAGCGCGTACTCCAGGCAGATCTCGCGCACCGGGCACCGGACGCAGAGGGCCTTCGCCACCGCCTCGCGGGCGTTCTTCTCCGCACGCTTCTCGAAGTAGTTGGGGGCGTAGAAGTAGGCGGAATCCTCGCCCCGGCAGGCGGCGAGGTGCTGCCACTGCGTGGTGAGGTCGTCGAGCATCTCACTTGGTTGTTCGGAAACGGTGGCCGTCGGGATTCCGCGGGACGCCAGATGCATGGGACTCGCCACGGAACCGCAACCCTGGAGCCGAGGCGCCGGATGGCTACTCGGCGGGCGCCGGCTCCGGGTCGCGCAGGGTGGGGGTGGCGCCCGGGTCGGGCTCGACCCGCAGGACCAGGCCGTCGACCCCGCGGACCCGCACGGGTGTCCCCGGGGCGATCGCGCCGGCGGTGCTCCGGCCGCGCCACATCGTGCCCTTCACGTAGACGGGGCCTTCGGGGGCGAGCTTGCCGCGCGCCTCGCCCACCAGGCCGATCAGCCCGCGCTGCGTGTTCACGATGCGGTCGCGCGACTGCATCGCCACGGTCAGCCCGAACCCGTAGTAGAGGAGGCTCGCGACCGTCGCGCCGCCGATCAACCAGGGCGAGATCTGGATCGCGTCGGCGACGCCGTGCCACGCGAGCACCGAGCCGGCCGCGAACGCGAGCAGACCGAGCGCCGTGAACAGCCCGAGGTTGCGGATCCGGACGTCGAGCATCATCAGACCCACCCCGCCGACCAACAGCAGCATCCCCGGCCAGAACGGCGGCACGACCCAGATCCCGTACGCGGCGAGCGCGACCATCCCGACCCCCGCGAACCCCGCGAACCCGAACCCCGGCTGCGTCATCTCGAAGGCCAGGCAGGCGAGCCCGATCACCAGCAGGAAGTAGATCATCGAGGGCGACGCCACCCCGTGCGCGATCCGCATCACCGGGCCCATGTTGTCGAAGCGGATGTCCACGGTGCGTTCGTTCGCCTGCTGCTCGTCGGTCGCGATCCGCGTCTGCAGCTCGACGGGACCGGCGGCCGTCTCGACGGTCGTGCCGTCCACGGCGTTCAGGAGCTCGGGGACGGAGGTCGCCGCGACGCTCGCGATGCCGGCGTCGATCGCCTCCTGGGCGGGCATCGGGTGTTCGTCGTCGCCCGTGGGGATCGGCTTGTCCTTGGCCTGCACCCATCCGGCGATCGTCTCGTCGAGGCCCGGGTAGACCTGCTCGGGGTGCGCGAGGTCGATCGGCGAGCGGGGGCCGGTCTGCGAGCCGGGCGAGACCGCCGCCAGAGAGCTCGCGTACATCAGCAGGAGCCCGGCGCCGGCGGCTTTCGCGGGCGCGGGCCCGACCCATGCGATCGTCGGGACGTCGAGATCGGCCACCATCTGCGCGAGCGCGACGCCGTCCTCGTCGATCGTGCCCGACGTGTCGATCTGCAGCACGACGACCGCGCCGTCGGACTCAGCCCCGGCGAGCCGGTCGTGCAGGTACGACAGGAGCGGTCGGTCGATCGCGCCTTCGACACGCAGCACGACGACCGGGGTGCTCGGGGCCTGGGCGCCGGCGGAGCCCGGCCCGAGCGCGAGCAGCGCGAGGGCGCACAGGAACAGGGCCAGGCGTCGCATCTGCCCATCGTACCCGCAGGCGGCCGGGGGTATCCTGGGCGGCAACCCCATGGCCGGAGCCTCCCACACGCCTCGGACCGACCTGCGTCCGTTCACCGACCGACCCGCGTTCAAACCGTTCGCGGTGCTCCTGATCGTGCCCATCGTGCTGCTCGCGTCGGGCCTGATGGCGATCATCCTCGCGCCGCCGTTCGCCGGACTCGCGTTCGGCGCGCACCGGGTCCAGGCCAAGCTCGACCGGCTGGGCGCCGACTTCACGCGGATCCCCAAGTTCCCCGAGCGCTCGACGATCTACGCGTCCGACGGGACGACCGTGCTTGCCACCGTCTACCTGGACAACCGCGAGATCGTCCGGCTGAAGAAGATCGCCCCGATCGCGCGCGAGGCCGTGCTCGCGGCCGAGGACTCGGGCTTCTACGAGCACGGCGCGCTGAACTGGAGCTCGCTGGTCCGCGCCCTGTCGCAGAACGCCCAGGCCGGCCAGGTCGTGCAGGGTGGCTCGACGATCACGATGCAGCTCGTGAAGAACACGATCGGCGGCAGCGACGCGCAGACGTTCGAGCGCAAGTTCCAGGAGCTCGCGCTCGCGCTCCGCGTCGAGGAGAAGTACTCGAAGGACGAGATCCTCGAGATGTACCTGAACGAGGTCTACATGGGGAACGGGATCTACGGGTTCGGGACGGCGTCGGACTTCTACTTCGGCAAGCCCCCTTCCGAGCTCAGCCTGGCGGAAGGCGCGCTCCTGGCCGGGATGGTCCGCGGCCCCGAGTGGTACGACCCGCTCGACCATCCACGGAAGGCCCGGCTGCGCCGCGACGACGTGCTGAACCGGATGGCGGCCGACGGCATCATCACGCAAGCCAGGGCCGACAAGATCAAGGCCAGGAAGGTCGAGCTCGCCAAGGATGCGGGCAAGTTGAAGCTGAAGCGGCCGCCGTTCTTCGTGACGTACCTGACCGAGCAGATGATCCAGAACCCCGACGGGCAGTTCGACGTGCTCGGCAAGAGCGAGAAAGCGCGACGCCGTTCGCTCTACGAGGGCGGTCTGGACATCTACTCGACGCTCGACCCGAAGTGGCAGGCGTACGCCCAGTCGGCCGCGAACCAGCCCTACGCGGTGACCCCGTACACACCCCCGGGCAAGCTGAAGCCCGACACCGCGATCGTCTCGCTCGACGTGCGGAGCGGCGCGATCCGGACGATGCTCTCCGGCCGGAACTACCGCGAGGACCAGCTGCGGCTGGCCACGACCGCCCACCAGCCGGGGTCGTCGTTCAAGCCGTACGTGCTGGCGGCGGCGTTCGAACAGGGGATCCCGCCCACACAGGTCTACGACAGCACCTCGCCGTACTTCCCGCCGGGCGGCTGGCCGGGGAGCGACTGCAACTGCGTGATGAACGCGGAGGGCCCCGGGAGCCGCGGCTTCATCAACCTGTACCAGGCCACCACCGACTCGGTGAACGTGGTGTTCGCGCAGCTGATCCAGGACGTGGGCGCCTCGAACGTCGTGACCGAGGCGCACAAGATGGGCATCACCACGGACATCCCGGCCGTCGATGCGCTCGCCACGGGCTCGGTCGATGTGACCCCGCTCGAGATGGCCTCGGGCTTCCAGACCCTCGCGAACGGCGGGGTGCACTGCCCGCCGTACAGCGTGGAGTCGATCGTCGGCGACAAGGGCGAGCTGTACGTGCACGGCGACGACTGCGCGCCGGCGATCAAGCCGGACATCGCGCACCAGATCTCGGCGATGCTCCAGAGCGTGGTGCAGTCGGGGACGGGCACCGCCGCGAACCTCGGGACCTGGCCGGTCGCCGGCAAGACCGGCACGGCGAACGGCAACACGAACGTCTGGTTCATGGGCTACACCCGGCAGGTCGTCACCGCGGTGTGGGTCGGGTCGCCGGGCGAGCCCTACTCGATGGGCGACGTCTTCGGGGGCACGCTCGCGGCCCCGATCTGGCGCACCTACATGGCGCGCGTGATGCAGGGCATGCCCGCCGAGGGCTTCCCGGCTCCGCCGGCACCGCCCACCGGTCCGGTCCCGAACGTGGTCGGCATGAACAAGCCCGGCGCCGTGCAGGAGCTCGCCGCGGCCGGCTTCCAGGCCAGGATCAAGGTCGTCGACTCCGCCGAGCCCAAGGGCATCGTCGTGGCGCAGACGCCGGCCGGCGGCACCGTCACGGCGCTCGGGAGCCTCATCACGATCGAGGTCAGCAACGGCGTGCCGGCGGTGGTGCCCGTCCCGAAGGTGGTGGGCATGACGTCCGCCGACGCGCAGGCCGCCCTCGAGAAGGCCGGGTTCGTCGCGAAGATCGTGGAGAAGGAGGTCACCGACCCGGCGCGCTACGGCATCGTGCTGGCGCAGGCACCCGAGGGCGGCGCGAAGGCCGACCAGGGCACCACCGTCACGATCACCGTGGGCAAGAAGGTGGGCGGCGGCGGGAACGCGACCGCAGGGAACGCGCCCACCGCACGGCGCCGCTAGTTCCGGCGAGCCCGGCCGCGCCGGCTCAGCCCTCGAGCCGCGCCTTGACCTTCTGCTGGACCGCGCCGCCGTCGACCTGGCCCTTGGCCTTGCCCATGATGAAGCCCATGACCTTCCCCATCTCCTGGGGGGTCGAGGCGCCCGTGGCGGCGAAGGCCTCGTCGATCAGGGCGTCGGTGGCCTCCTCGGACAGCTGCGACGGGGCGAACGCCTCGAGGATCTCGCGCTCATCGCGCTCCTTGTCGGCGAGCTCGGTGCGCCCGGCACCCTCGAACGCCTCGATCGACTCGGTGCGCTTCTTCACCTCTTTGCCGGCCACCTCACGCACCTCGTCGTCGCTGAGATCGTGCATGACGTCCTTCTCGCGGTTCGTGATGGCCGCGGAGAGCATGCGGAGGGCGCCCAGCCGGACCTTGTCGCCGGCCTTCAGCGCCTCGGTCATCTGTGTCTGGACCTGCGTCTTGAGCGTGTCGTCGCCCACGTAGACTCCCTCCCGTGCTGCCCCTGGTCCTGCTCGCGATCGCGGTGATCGGTGTCCTCTGCGTGCTCTACGGGACGCTGATCGAGCATTCCTGGTACCGGGTGCGCCGGTACCGTCTCGACATCCTACCGGCGGGGGGTCCGGGGCCCGATTCCCTCACGGTGCTCCACCTGTCCGACCTGCACTTCGTCGCCCACGACGCGAAGAAGGCGCGGTTCCTCGCGAGCCTTCCCCCGGCAGACGTGACGGTCGTGACGGGGGACTTCCTCGCCGAGCCGGACGCGGTCGAGACGGTCGTCGCGGCCGTCGAGCCGGTACGCGGACGGCTGGCATCGTGGTTCGTGCTCGGCTCGAACGACTACTTCGTCCCGATGCCGCTCAATTACCTCGCGTACTTCCGGCGGCACCGCAAGCCTCGGAAGGCGCCGCGCGGGCGCGCGCAGGACCTGGTGGCCCAGTTGACCGACGACGGGTGGTCCGACCTCACGAACGTCCGGCGCGAGCTCGACCTGAGCGGGCTCCCGGTCGAGTTGCTCGGGCTCGACGATGCGCACATCCGGTGGCACGACTCCCGGGTGGCGCCGCGCACCGCACCCGATCGGTTCGGGATCGCGGTGATGCACTCGCCCGACTCGGCACCCGAGACCGCGGCGCTCGGTTACCCACTGATGGTGGCCGGGCACACCCACGGCGGTCAGGTGCGGCTGCCCCTGGTGGGCGCGCTGGTCACGAATTGCTCGATGCCGCGCCGCCTCGTGAGCGGCCTGATCCGGATGGGCGAGACGGTCCTGCACACCTCGCCCGGCCTTGGGACCAGCAAGTTCGCGCCGTTCCGCTTCTGCTGCCGGCCCGAGGCCACGTTCCTCGAGCTCGGGCGCGCACCGGGTTGAGGCCGGCGGCCGGCGCCGCCGACCCTGGTGACGGGCCGCGCCCGCTCGCTACACTGGCAGGCCCTCGGGACGTAGCGCAGCTTGGTAGCGCGCAGCGTTCGGGACGCTGAGGTCGCGGGTTCAAATCCCGCCGTCCCGACTCGAGGAGCGCCGGAGGGCGGGCCGAACGGCCCGCCCTCCAGGCCGTCCGGGCGCGTGAAGGGGTTGTACCGAGAGGTTTGACGCCTCACCGGCAGCCCGATAGCCTCGGTACGTCAGGTCCCGGAAACGGGGCCTTTGCCATATCCACCGAACCTCGGGAGATCATGACCAGGGCGCGATCGCGGATCACACGGCTCTTCGTAGCCGTCGTCTTCGTCCTCCCCGTCGTCCTCGGTTCCTTCACCCTCAGCTCCTCCGCCGCGCCCTCGAAGGCCGAGGTGGAGGCCGCCAAGGCCAAGGCCGCACAGCTCGGACACGACCTCGAGCTCGTGATCGAGCAGTACAACGAGGCCAAGTACCAGATGGAGCTCGTCCAGAAGAAGCTCGCGCAGTCGCTGAAGGCCAAGCAGCAGGCCGAGGCGATCGCGGCGGCCGCGACGACGCGGCTCGAGGAGCGGGCGGTCGAGGCGTATACGGGGATGGGCTCGCAGCTCGACGTCTTGCTCGAGGCTCAGGATCTCTCGGAATTCTCCGACCGGCTGGAGTTCATGGGCTCGATCGCGCAGGGTGACGCCGACCTCGCCACCCAGGCCGACACCGCCCGGCAGCAGGCGGAATGGGCGACGCAGCAGTACAACACCCAGCTCGCGGCCCGCAAGGCGAGGCTGGACGAGATGGCCGCCAAGCGCGGCGACATCCAGCAGATGCTGCAGGAACAGCAGCAGCTCTACGAGACGCTGAACAAGGACTACCAGGACTACCTGGCCGCCCAGGAGGCGGCCGCGGCGGCCGCGGCGGCCAACGAGACCTCCGCGGCGAGCGGAGGCGGCGGAGGCGGAGGCGGCTACGACGGCGGCGGCGGATTCACGCCCCCGCCGAACACGACCGGCGCCCAGACCGCGATCGCGGCCGCCCAGTCCGTGCTCGGCGCACCGTACGTGTGGGGCTCGGCCGACCCGAGCGTCGGGTTCGACTGCTCCGGGCTCACGTCGTGGGCGTGGGCGCAGGCGGGCGTGTACCTGCCGCACTCGTCGGCCTCGCAGTACTCGTCGCTCCCCCACGTGTCGGTCAGCGACATGCAGCCCGGCGACCTGCTCTTCTTCTACAGCCCGATCAGCCACGTCGCGCTGTACATCGGCGGCGGCATGATGATCCACGCCCGGCACCCCGGCCCCGGCGGCCAGGTCCAGATCGACCTCCGTCTCGGGCTACGGCACCCCGGTCGTGGGCGTCGCCCGCCCGGGCTAGCCGCACCCTCTCCGCGCCGCCTGCCGTAGGCTTCCGCCTCGTGGACGGCGGCACGCCCTACGCGGCGGATCTCGCGCTCGTCGAACGGCTACGCGCCGGCGACGAGGACGCGTTCATGACGCTCGTCGAGAAGCTGCAGCCCTCGATGCTCCGCGTCGCTCGGATGTTCGTCTCGACCCAGGCCGTCGCCGAGGAGTGCGTGCAGGAGTGCTGGCTCGGTGTCCTGCAGGGCCTCGACCGGTTCGAGGGGCGTTCGTCCTTGCGGACATGGATCTTCCGGATCCTCACGAACATCGCGAAGACGCGAGGCCAGCGGGAGGGACGGAGCGTGCCGTTCGCCTCACTCGCGGGCGACGACCTCGACGCTCCCGCCTGGGACCCGGGCTCGTTCCTCGGTGACGATGACACCTGGGCCGGCCACTGGTCCAGCCTGCCGAACGACTGGCGAGGGGTCCCGGAGGACCGGCTGCTCTCGGCCGAGACGCGCGCGGTCGTGGCGGCCGTGTTGGCCGAACTGCCGCCGATGCAGGCCGAGGTGCTCAGGCTCCGCGACGTCGCGGGGTGGACCTCCGACGAGGTCCGTAACGCCCTGGACCTGACCGAGACCAATCAACGGGTGCTCCTGCACCGGGCTCGCGCCAAGGTGCGTCGGGCCCTCGACCGGTACTTCGGAGACGACGGATGACCACGGAGGCCGACGTGACCTGCCGCGAGGTGGTGGAGCTGCTGAGCGACTACCTCGACGACGCGATCCCCGCGCCCGACCGGGCGCGGCTCGACGCGCACCTGGCCGGATGCGACGGCTGCTCCGCGGCGCTGGAACAGCTCCGCGAGACGATCCGCGTGACCGGGACGCTCACCGAGGAGCAGGTCGCCCAAGAGCAGCTCGAGCCGGTCCGGAGCGTGTTCCGAGCCTGGCGGAGTGAGACGAGCTAGCCAGGTCTCAGATCGCCGGATCGCCACCCGTCAGCAGGGTCTCCAGGTCGGCGAGGCGCACCTTCGCCTGCTGCACGAGCCCCTCGTTCCCGATCGCCTCGGCCTCGCGCATCGCCTCGGCGAGCAGGTCGGCCGCCTGCTGCGCGCGGACGTCGCCCTTCCCGGCGGTCGCGTACTTCAGCTTCTCGTCGGCCTTCACGATCAGCTGGAAGATCTCGTCGGGCGTCGCCATCTAGACCGCCTCCTCCCGCTCCACTCGGTCGAGGTACCCGCGGATCTGGATCGCGACCGCGGCGCCCTCGCCCACCGCGGACGCGAGTTGTTTCGTCGAGCCGCCGCGCACGTCTCCCGCGGCGAACACCCCGGGGAGATCGGTCATGAACGACGCGTCGGTCGTCACGAACTTCCGCTCGTCGAGGCCGACCTGCCCCTCGAGGAAGCCGGTGTTCGGGTCGAGCCCCACGAAGACGAAGACCCCCGCCGGGTGGTGCTCGACGAGCTCGCCCGTGCTGCGGTCCTCGATCGTGACCGTCCCGAGCTTGCCGCTGCCGTCGTCCTTCGGGGAGAACGACCGCACCCCGTGCCGCAGGAGGATCTCCATCTTCGGATGGTTCATCACCTTGTCCTGCAGGATCTTCGAGCCACGGAGCCGGTCGCCGTACTCGACCACGGTCACCCGGTCGCAGAACTGCGTCAGGAAGAGGCCCTCCTCGAGGCCGCTGTTCCCTCCGCCGATCACGAGCAGCTCCTCGGCGCCCTTGTAGAACGGCCCGTCGCAGGTCGCGCAGAAGTGGATCCCCGCGCCGATCAGATCTTCCTCGCCCTCGGCGTCGGTCCGGCGGTAGGACGACCCGGTCGCGATCAGCACCGCGCGCGCGTGGTAGTGGTCGCCGGTCGCCGTCTCGACGTCGAGCTCGCGGTGGCCTTCGTCGGTGATGTGCGTGACGCTCACGGCCTGCAGCATCTCGACGCCGTAGCGCTCGGCCTGCTTCACGAAGCGGTCCGCCAGTTCGGCGCCGGCGATCCCCTCGGGGAATCCCGGGTAGTTGTCGAGCCGCTCCGTCACGCCGGCTTGGCCCCCGAGTCCCTTCGAGTCGATCACGAGCGTGTCGAGGTTCTCGCGGGCGGCGTAGATCGCGGTGGTGAGCCCGGTGGGGCCTCCGCCCACGATCACGAGGTCGTAGACGTGCATGTCCGCGACCCGGGCGATGCCCAGCTTGTCGGCGAGCTCCTCGTTCGAGGGCTCGGCCAGGTGCGACCCGTCAGGGAACACGATCGTCGGGATCGTTCGCTTGCCGTCGTTCTTGTCCTCGACGACCTGCACGAGCTCGGGGCGCTGCTCGATGTCGTGCCACACGTACGGCACCCGCTGGTCCGCCAGGAACTTCTTCGCGCGGCGGCAGTCCGGGCACCACGGCGCCCCGTACAGCTCGATCTCGGTCATCGCTCGCTCTCCCCCTCGGTTCGGGCACCTGCGGGCACGGTCTCGCCGGGTGGAACCGACGTTACAGCGGTCACGCGGCTCGTGTGTGGGGGCATGAACCCCCGTGGAACACGCAGGGAACCCTCCGCGATACCCCTGTCGTTCCTCAGGACCGAACTGGAGACTGTGGGCGACGGACCGACGACGACCCACGGAGGTGTGGGACATGACGACCGATCTGGAGCTGAACCCGAGCGAAGCGCGCCGGCTCGTCCTCGGCATGATCTTCCGGCAGCCCGAGGATCAGTGGAGCCCGCATCGGCTCGCGAGCACGCTCGGCCTGCCGACGTCGGCCGTGACCCGCGCCCTCGACGAGCTCGCGCAGGCCGGCCTCGTGACGCGGATCGATGACGAATACGTCCCGGGGATCTCGCTCGATTAGCTTCCGGTCCGGGCCGCGCCGTGCCCGGCGGATCCGTCGGCCCGGCCAGGTGACGTTGCGTCCGTCCGCCGGACCCGCCACGATCGATCGGTGGACCCTGCCTCCGTCGACCGTGTGCAGCTCTCATCGGGGAGTGTGGCGTTCAGGCGGGCAGGTGACGGACCGGCGCTCGTCCTGCTCCATGGGTTCCTGTGCGACTCCCGAGTCTGGCGTGAACAGTTGGTCCTCGCGGATCGGTTCACCGTCGTGGCGTGGGACGCTCCGGGCGCCGGGGGGTCGTCGGATCCACCGGAAGGGTGCACGATCGGGGACTGGGCCCGGCAACTCGCCGAGTTCCTCGACGCCGTCGGCATCGAGCGCGCGCACGTGCTCGGGCTCTCCTGGGGCGGATTGCTCGCGCAGAGCTTCTACGCGGCGTATCGCTCCCGGGTCTCCTCCCTCATCCTCGCCGACACCTACGCCGGATGGCGGGGCTCGTTCGGGCCGCAGATCGCCGACCAGCGGCTCGAACGATGCGAGCGCGACGCGTCGCTGCCCGTCGATCGGTTCGTGCAGGCATGGGTGCCGCAGTTCTTCACCGACACGGCCCCTTCTGAACTGGTCGAGGAGATGTCCACGATCGTGTCGAGCTTCCATCCGTCCGGCTTCCGCATGATGGCCAGGACGCTCGCCGAGACCGACAGCACCGCACTCTTGGCGACGATCGCCGTCCCCACGCTGTTGCTCTGGGGTGAGGACGACCGCCGGAGTCCCCTCGAGGTCGCCGAGGGGTTCCGCGATCGGATCCCTCAGGCGGAGCTCCACGTGATCCCGGACGCCGGCCACGTGAGCAACATGGAGCAACCCGACCGCTTCAATGCAGACGTGGCCCGCTTCTGCGGTTCGGTCCGCTGACGGCCGGAGGAGAACGTTGAGGTGGGCACGGAGGGCAACGCCCGCGTCTAGCCGATCAGGGCCGAGAGCGCCTCGGCCTCGGCCTCGATCGCCTCGCGGTCGGCGAGGTTCGCGAGCCACCCGCCGGGAAGGCCGTCACGTCCGAACCGCGCTCCGAGGAGCGCGCCCGCCACGGCCGCGTTCGTGTCGGTGTCGCCGCCGAAGGCGACCACCTCTCGGAGCCCGCCCTCAACGTTCGTGGCCTCAGCCGCCACGCGGAGCGCCACACCCGCCGTGAAGAGCGTGAACCCCATGTCGGGCCCGTCGATCGGCCTGCCGCGGCCCGCTTCCGCTGCGAGGTACTCGAGCTCCTCGCCGCCCTCGCGGTCAGCCACGGCGTCGACCGCCGCGAGGATCGCCGGCTCGACCGCCTCCCCGCGAACGAGCCCGGCCACGGCGAGCGTCACGGCGAGGCACGCCGTGCGGCACCGTTCGTCCCAGTGGGTGAGGGCGCTCAGGCCAGGCGCCTCGGTGAACAACCGCTCGGCCGCGAGCGCGCGCACCACGCCGAGCGGTGCGCAGTACATCACCGACCCGTTGCCAGCGCTCACCTCGGGGCCGCGCTGCTCGACGTAGTCACGGGCAGGGTCCTCAGAGACGGCGTCGCGCCAGCCGGTCAACACCTTCCGCGTGAGGTTTCCCACGTCGGGCGGGCCCGTCGCGAGCCAGGCGAGGTGCCGCGCCCGCACGTCGTCGAGGTCGAGGTCACCCCCGCGGTCGATCAGCGAGGTCCACAGGTTGCGCGCCATCGCCGTGTCGTCGGTCCAGGTGCCGGGCGGCAGCCCCATCCAGGGCAGCTCGAACGCGGGCAACGGCGACGGGATCGTCTCGCGCCGCCGGAACTCGAAGGGCGCTCCGAGCGCGTCGCCGAGGGCAAGGCCCAGGATGCTCCCCACCGCGCGATCGAGCAGCTCGTCCACGCGCGTAGCCTAGCGGGGCCACCCGACGCCCCGGCTGGTATCGTCATGGGGCACCGAGGGCACGAGTTTCCGCAGGTCACCTGCCCTTTCAGGTGAACACTTCACGGTCCGGGGTCGATGGCCCGACGCCCTGACCAGCGGGAACACCCTGCAGTGTCGAGGGCCATACAGGGACACGAGCACATGGACAAGATCGGACCCAAGCACCGCACCTGTCGCCGGGTCGGCGCCGCACTCTGCGGCCGCCCGAACTGCCCGTCGAACAAGCGCCCCTACCCGCCCGGCCAGCACGGCCGTGGGCGCAAGCGCATCTCCGAGTACCAGACGCGCCTGGTCGAAAAGCAGAAGCTCCGCGTGATCTACGGCGTGAGCGAGAGCCAGATGCGGGCGTACTACGACCGCGCCGCGGCATCCAAAGGCGTCACCGGCGAGGAGCTGATCCGTCAGCTCGAGACCCGGCTCGACACCGTGGTGCTGCGCCTGGGCTTCGCCCTCACCACGCGCCAGGCCCGCCAGCTCGTCTCGCACGGCCACGTGACCGTCGACGGCAAGCGCCTGAACGTGCCGAGCGCGAAGGTCAAGCCCGGCCAGACCATCGAGATCACGCCCAAGGCGAAGAACTTCGTCGCGGTCCGCGAGGCCGTGCAGATCACGGCCGACCCACCGACCTACCTCTATCGGAACAAGGACGAGCTCTCCGGCACGCTCAGCCGCGTGCCCGAGCGCGACGAGGTCCCATTGCCCGTCGAGGTCGAGGAGCGCCTGATCGTTGAGTTCTACTCCTAAGGACGGGTCGAACGGCCCGTTCGACGTGGGCCGGGACGGGTCGACAGGTATCGTTCACTTGAGGTACAACACATGCATCAGAGCCCGAAGGAGTCAAGGATGAAGCACCGCAGTCGTTCTCTGGTATCGGTCATACTCGCGATCGGTTTGCTCGCCGCGATCGCGCCGGCGGCTTCCGCCCAGATCTTCGTCGGCGACCGGTTCAACGGAACGGCGCTCCGGCCGGCCTGGAAGCAGGTCAACTCGACCTGGCGGGTCGGTAGCGGTGTGGCCCGGGTGAACGCGAGCTCGGTGGACCCGAACACGAACGTCGGGTACGCCGTGATCAACATGAAGGGCACGCACAAGGCGGGCCTGCGCATCCAGAGTCAGGTGCGACTCAGCCCCGGCAAGTCGAACGTGGGGATCGTCGGCCCGTACAAGAACGTCGAGAACCACCTCTTCTGCAGGGTCGAGATCACGCCCGCGCATCCGCTCGGCATGGTGGTCGTCGGGCACCGGCTCCGCGGCGGGGAGCCCACCGTGCAGAAGTACAAGACCGGTCTCAACCTGCAGCCGGGAGCGGTCTATAGGCTCGTCACCGAACGTCACAACAAGCTGATCACCTGCTCCCTCTTCCGCAAGGGAACCCTGATCACGACGATCCGTTACCGGCTGAAGCCCGCTGAGCTGGCGGCGTTCGGCGGCGGCAAGAAGGCGGGCCTTCGGATCCGGCTCGTGGCGCGCGGCGACCGCCGCGACGAGGACGACGGCCGCTCGAAGTTCCAGGACTTCCGCGTCTCGTCGATCTAGACGGTCAGCGCGGACGAGGGTCAGGCCCGGTCCCGGAGGGTACCCTCACCTGATGCGTGTACCGACGTTCGACCGTTCCTGGGTCGTGGTGCTGCTGGTCGCGGTCCTGGTGGTCGGGGCCGCGGCCGACGCATCCGCGGCCGTGCTCTGGGCCGACGGCTTCGGCGGGACGACGCTCCGGTCCCGCTGGAACGAGGTCGACGCGCGCTGGTGGGTCAGGGACGGATCGCTGCATGTGCACAAAAGCAGCGTCAACCAGCGAACCCGGGTCGGCTTCGCCGTCGTCGACCTGGGGGGAGCCCATCGCGCCGGACTCCAGGTGACGAGCCAGGTCCGGCTGAGCCCCGGTCACGCGAACGTCGGGCTCGTGACGCCGTTCCGAGATGCGCGCAACTACCTCTATTGCAAGGTGGAGCTCACCCCCCGGAATCCCCAGGGCGCGGCCCTGCTCGGACACCGGATCAGGGGCGGACAGCCGAGCCTGGTGAGGGCCGCCCGAGGCATCGGGCTGGAACCGAGTGCCGTGTATCGCCTCACGGTGGAGCGGCGTGGACGAACCATCAGCTGCGGGGTCCGGCGGAACGGCGCCCTCGTCACGGAGCTCCGCTATCGCATGACCCAGAAGGACATCGTGGCGTTCGGCGGGGGGCCGATGGTCGGCCTTCGGATCAAGGTGGACGATCGGGGTACCCGGAGCGACGAGGACGACGGCCGCTCCCGGTTCCTGGACTTCCGGGCGAGCTCGATCTAGTCGTTCCCCTCGGGCGGCTGGAGCGCGGCCCGCACGAACGCGACCACCTCACGTTCACGACGGCGCAACGACTGGCGGCTCTTGTCCGGACCGACCACCGCGTTGAGGACGCTGGCCTCGGTGAGCGACCCGACCACCGCGGTGTAGAGCGTGAACAGCAACAGGGCGGGATCCTGCTTGCGGATCTCGCCCTGATCCATGCCCGCCTGCAGGAAGTCGATCGCGCGACGTCGCAAGGGGTCGAGCCCGCCGGCGAACCGGTCGAACGCGTCGGGGCCGAGCCGACCGGCCTCGCGCACGAACATCGGGAACTCGGGCCACTCGGCCGCCAGCGTGAACACCGCGTGGATCACAGCCTCGGCCCGGTCCCAGTAGCTCTCCTTGCCCTCGAGCGCAGCGGCGATCTCGCGCAACAGCCGCTCCCCCGCGGCCGAGAGACACGCCTCGAGGAGCGCGTCTTTGTTCGGGAAGTAGTACAGGACGGTCTGCTTGCGCACGCCGACGGCGGCCGCGATGTGGTCGAGGCTCGCGCCGTTGTAGCCGTCGCGCCCGAACTGGCGGATCGCCTCCTCGACGATCGTGCTGCGCCGGGCCTGGCCGTCGCCGCGGGGCACCGCTACTCCCAGGTCGAGGAGGATCGCCGCTTCGGCACCGGGCGCGAGCCCTCCCAGCGGCGGAGCCAGTCGGGACCCGTCGGGCCGTGCAGCGACGGGGTCTCGCCCCGTTCGGCGCGGTGGAGCGCTTCCCACCACGTCGAGTGGTCCTCGTCGTGGAGCTCGGCCACCGCCTGGGTCATCCGCAGCGAGAACGCCTGATGCGTCTCGCCCTCCTCAGGGTAGATCGGGGGGCCGAACCGCACGTTCACCGGTGGCCGGCCGGCCTTCGGCCAGTTCGAGCCCTTGGGCCATGCCTGGTAGGCGCCCCGGATCGCGATCGGTGCGGCGCCCACGCCGGCCTCGATGCAGAGCCGCGCCGTGCCATGACGGAACCGCTGCACGTGCCCGTCGGACGACCGCGCGCCCTCCGGGAAGACGACGAGCGACCAGCCCTCGTCGAGCAGCTCGCGCGCCTTCGTGACGGCGCCGCGGCCACCCTTCGCCCGATCGATCGGGAACCCGCCGTAGACGAGCGCGGTGAACGCCTGCCGCCACCACACGTCGAAGAAGTAGTCGCGCGCGGCGCCCACGGCCGTCTTCGACTGCCAGCGATCCGGGAGCGACGTCATGATGATCGTCGCGTCGAGGTGGCTCGTGTGGTTCGAGTAGAAGATCAGCGGCGCTCGCACGCCCTCGAGCACGTCGCGACCGTAGACCTTCAGCGCCACCTCGTTGCGGAGCATCGGCAGGATCATCGACTTCAAGATGACCTGGCGTGCAGCGGTTCCCGCCTCGGTGCGCGCCCAGTCGGTCGGGAACGTCCGGTCGACCCGCTCGAGCGCATAGGGCTCCGCGGAGCGCGGCACCATCGGCCGGCGGCCCCACCGGAACCCCTCGGCCATGCTCTTCAGGTCGTCACGCAGCCCGGCCATCAGGCGCTCCTCATCGGACGTCCGCGATCATGATCGGCGGCGCGTGGAAGTAGGTCATCGTCGGGCTCGAGCCCACCGTGTCCTTCGCCATCTCGATCGCGTCGCGGAGGCTGTCGGCGCGCCGGTACCCGAGGCGCGCGACCGACTTCGACTCCCCGCCCACGAAGATCACGTCGCCCGCGTGGTCACGGCCGTGCGCCCCCCAGTACCACATGTAGAACGGGTGGACGCCGTGGTAGGCGTTCGAGGTCCGGTACAGGTGGATGTACCAAGGGTCGGTCGCGTACTTCTCCTCGAACTTCTTCTCCATCTCGGCCGGGTCGGTCGTGTCGGCCAGGACCTCCTCGAAGAAGTCGATGTAGCTCGGGTGGTGGATCTGGTGGAACTCCCAGGGCACCGGGTGGTGCAGGATCACGACGCCGCCCTCGCGGACGAGCGGCTTGTTCCGGTACATGTTGAACAGGTAGCCGAGACCGAGGCAGTGCACGAGGATCGGGTTCAGGATCGAGTTCACGTTGTACGGCCCCAGGTACGGCAGCCCCATGATCAGCACGTCGGACTGGCCGTTCACCTCGACGAGCTGCTGGCGGTGCAGGTTCGTGAGCGTGCGCTCGTGCACCGCCTCGACCTCGCCGGCGTTGATGCCCGTGAGCTTGTACGGGGCCTCGATCCGCCGGTAGAACTCGCGACGCACGCGCGGCGGCGCCAGCTCGTTCCCTTTCTTGGCGGCCATCATCAGGCCCTGGTCGTACGCGCTCCACTCCCACTCGCGCTTGTTCAGGAAGCCCAGGTTCGACGGGAAGGTCTCGCTGTTCAGCGTGGTCTCGATCTGGAAGATCTTCACGCCGCTCGCCGCGAGCACTCGGCCCATCCGCACGACGGAGTCGTTGATCGCGCTGTGGCCCTCGCGCGGGTCCATGTACGACTTCGAGTGCATCATCGTCTTCACGTTGTGGTGGTGCTTCAGCGAGCGGTAGCCGGCCAGGCCGACGGCCACGGACTTGTGCCCGCCGTCCATCGCGACCAGGTTGATGTTCACGTAGACGATCAGGTCGGACTCGGCCGCCCGCTTCGAGATCTCGACGTCCTCGTCCTGGTCGGTCATCCCGATGTGGAGCAGGGCGTTCGGGTCCTCGGCGTCGAAGTTGTAGAGCTGCGTCGGCCAGAACGAGCGGTACACGCGCTCCCCCACGGCCCTGCGGATCTCGGCGCCGGTCATCCGGCGGTGCAGCGCCGTCGCGACGATGATCTCGAGGTCCTCGACGCCCTTGCGCGCCGCCAGCTCGATCACGTGCTCGAGCACCCGCTGACGGATGTCGGGCGTGACCATGGGCGGCAGCGGGATCGAGATGTCGTCGATCGCGATCGTGAGCTTCATCCCGGAGAAGAGCAGCTCGGGGAGCGACTTCGAGTCGCCCACCGGGTGCAGCAGGGCGTGGCGGATCGAGGCGTTCACGTCGGGGACGCCGGGCAGGGCGTCGGGCGGGTACACCACCCGCGTCCCCAGCGGGAACTTCTGCATCCGGAAGCGCTCGCCCTCGTGCACGAGGAGCGGCGGTGTCCGCTCGTCCACCTCCAACACGAATCCTGGTCTGGGCATCGTCGGTCTCCTAGGTCTGGGGCGCGAAGGCCACCTTGAACGTGCCGAGCCGTCCAGCGGACATCGCGTGATCGATCGCGTCGCGCCAGCGGTCGAGCGGGTAGGTCGCGCCGACCAGCTGGTCGAGCATCGGCAGGCTGCTGGCGAGTTCCAGGGCGAGGGCGAACGAGTGCCGCCGCCCGCCGTCCACGTCTTCCATCGCGCTCGTGTAGGCGCCCACGAGCTCCAGCTCGCGGAACCACAACGGCGTGAGGTCGGCGCCCGGCGCGGGGATGCCGCTCACCACGACGCGCCCGCCGGCCTTCGTGGTGCGCAGCGCCATGTCGAGCGCGCTCTTGGATCCGGTGCACTCCAGGACGACGTCGACCCCGCCCAGCAGGAAGTCCTGGCCGCGCTCGGGCGTGAGCTTCACGGCCTGCGACGACCGGCGCACCGCCTTCAACGCGTGCTCGGGGCGCACGATCTCGTCCGCGCCGGCCATCTTCGCGGCGGCGCGCTGGCGAGGGTGCTTGGCCGCGACGATCACGCTGCCCGGGTTCGCGAACCGGCGCAGGGCGATCTGGGTGAGCAGCCCCACGGTCCCCGCCCCGATCACCAGCACGGACCCGCCGTCGGGCACCTGCGCACGGAGCGCCGTATGGATCGCGCACGCGAGCGGCTCGATCAGCACGGCGGTCTCGTCGCTCATCTCGCTCGGGACGGCCCACAGTTGGGACCGGTGCGCGAGCATCAGCCGGCTCCAGCCGCCGCCGGTGTCGCGGCAGTAGCCCGTCTGGAGCCCGGGATCGAGGTCGCCCACCGTCACGCGGTCGCAGCGGCCGTACTCGCCGGCCGCGCAGTTCGGACAGAGCTCGGGGAGCCCGCGTGCCGCGCAGCCGAGCACCGACGCCAGGACCACGCGGGAGCCGGCCTTCAGGTCGCCGCAGTCGTCGAGCAGCTCGCCCACGACCTCGTGGCCCGGCACGAACGGCAGGGTCACGAGCGGCGAGAAGTAGAAGGACGACTTACCGGCGAGCGTCGAGAGGTCGCTCCCGCAGATGCCCGACAGCAGCGGCTTCACGCGCGCCCATCCGTCGCGCGTGGGCACGGGATCGGGCTGGGTCACGAGACGGAGCGGCGCCAGCGGGCCCGCCACCAGGCCGGGCGCCTTGGCTCCCACCGTGCGGGCGGTCAGGTAGCGCGGCGCGCTCCTGAACAACTCGAGGGCCTGGGCCATCAGGCGCTCCTCCTCATCGGACCGCCGGCCTCGGGAATCGCACGCGCGGCATCCCCTTCGTCATGGCCCACTCCTCGATCGGCCACCGGCGCCGGCGCGCGTGCCGGTACAGGGCGGAGTCGGGGGAGACGGCCACGGGGTAGCCGACCGCGCGCAAGAGCGGCAGGTCGGAGTACGAGTCGGCGTACGCGTACGAATGCTTCAGATCGACGCCCTCCAGGAGCGCGTAGCGCTTCAGCCAGGCGGCGCGGGCCTCGCCGACGAGCGGGGGGGCCGACATGAACCCGGTGTAGCGTCCGTCGCGCTGTTCCAACTCGGCACCGATCACGACGTCGAAGAGCGGGGAGAGCGGCCGCACGAACGGCTCGGCCGCCGCGGTGATCAGGATCGTGCGGTGCCCGGCCGCGCGGTGATCCCGCACCCGGCGGATCGAGGCGGCGCTCGCCTTCTGCAGCATGAACTCGCCCACGTGGTGCTCGACGAGCCGGTCGATGCCCTCGACGCTCGCCCCCTCGTACCGGCGAAAGAAGATCCGAAGGAAGTCGCCCCGGTCGCGCCGGTCGATCTGGAGGTAGCCCGGGATCTTCCCGAAGACGCTCGCGAGCTCCTTCGGCCAGTCGTCGGGCTCCAGGTCGGCCATGCGCGTCCAGACGTAGGACTCGACCACGTTCGAGGTGATGATCGTGCCCTCCATGTCGAAGACGGCCACGACCGGTTCGTCGCGTGGACTGATCTTCACCGCGGGTTGCTCGCGGTCGCGCTTCGAGAGCTCGCGGAGCGACTGCGTGACGGCCGGCGAGTGCACGTCCTTCAGGTAGTACTTCCAGTCGACCATCGCGGCGTCGAACGGGAAGTACGCCTTGTCCTGCTCGTTCAAGCTGTTGAAGAGGGCGAACGTACGGTCGTCGGTGTAGACGACCTCGGTCTCCGTGTACATGCCGTACAGCTCGCTGTACCGCTTCACGAAGTCGACGCGCGCCTTGTCACGGTCGACGCGCCGGATCGCGGTGCGCATGCTCTTGGACTTCGGCATATGGGTGACGACCTGCTCGGCGACGTCGGTGAAGCGCTCGGCCCGCCGGAGCATCCGGTCGACGCTCAGGTTCCCCGGGAACTTCCACTCGGGGACCTTGTGCTCGCCGCGGCCGCGCTCGGGCAGCGGGTGCTCCTCGAAGTAGCCGCGCACCCACTCGTAGAGCTCGAAGAACCGCACCGGGTTCCGCGAGCCCGAGCTGACGTTGTAGTGGAGCGCCTCGCCGGGCTCGGGCGGGTTCGCGGCGACCGCCAGGATCGCGTTCACGACGAAGTCCACAGGGATCAGGTCGATGATGCCCTCGGGGATCCCGGGGAACTCGGGGATCTGTCCCAGGCCGTAGGCCCGGATGATCGGGTCGGCCATCTTGAAGCCGTCGATCCACCCGGGGAACGGGTGGAGCAGCGCGGACTCGATGATCGATGGGCGCACGATCGACAGCGGCAGGTTCGCCTCGGCGGCGAGCTCCTCGACCGCGCGCTCGCCCATCGCCTTCGTGAAGGTGTAGACGTCGGGCCAGCCCAAGGACCGGGCACGCATCCGGCCGTACTCGACCAGGCGCTTCGTGACCCACTTCTGACGGCGCTCCTCGGCGTCCTCGGCGACCGTGGACGGGCCGGCACGGGAGTGCTCCTTGTGCGCCTTCGCGAGGAACGCCTCGAGCTGCTCGGGACGGCGCGACGACACCTCGACGTCGCGACGCGCCTGGAGCGCGAGCTCGAGCTCCATGCGGTAGTCCACCTTGTGCTCGAGGGGACCCTCGGGGATCACGCCCTTCTGCACCCCAGCCACGTACGCGGTCGAGACGTGGACGAGCGAGGGCGTGTTGCCGCCGTCGAGGACGCCCGTGTAGAGGTTGATCGCGCCCTGGAGGTTCGTCATGAACCCCTCGTCGATCGGCGGGTCGAAGGCGACCGTGGCGGCCGAGTGGCAGGTGATGTCGATCCCGCCCGGGATCTCGGGCACGCCCCGGCCGAAGTCCCCGTCGATCACCTCGACACGCTCGTCCAGCAGCCGCAGGAGGCCGTCGTCGCCGATGCGGTCGCGCAGCGTGTCGAACGCGGGCTTGCGGAGCATGTACTCGACGCGCTCGCGGCTGGTGGCGCCGGTCTGGGAGCGGACGAGCAGCACGACGCTGCGTGTCGGGGAAGTCGGCGAGCAGCCGTTCGAAGACGACCTGCGCGAGGAAGCCCGTGACGCCGGTCAGCAGGATGCGCTTGCCCGACAGCTTCTCGACGATGGAGGGGGCAGGACCCCCCGTGCCTGCCATGGGGGGAGTATGCCTTCTCTACCGGTTGGTAGACAAGTCGGTGTCTGGGCTCGTGGACGAGGACGTTGGGCCGTTGGGCCGTCCGCGCTACACAGGCGTGGCCCGTTTCTAGCCTGATGGGCGCTGCAGAATCCCCCGAGCGTCCTACACCACCGGCTCAAGCAGCATCGACGCTCCCTCCGATACCTGTTCCGAGGTAGTGCGCTCGCGGTGTCCGCCGTGGGTCACACGCGAAGAGGGGGCACACGATGCATCGTCGGATCGGAGTGGGGCTCGTCATCCTGAGCCTCGCGCTCGCGGGGCTCGGCGCCGCCGCGCAGGCGCGGACGCCGAAGGACAACCTGACGGCACGGCAGCGCGGTCTGTACTTCGCGGGGCTGAACGGCAAGGCCGGTGGGCGATGCGACGGTGTCTTCCGGATCGAGGACGTCTCCGGCGAGGTCGCCTGCTCGCACGGTCCCGGATCGCGGACCGAACGGCGTCGACGTGACCGAGCCGCGTTCGGTCACTGACCTCACGGCGGCTGCCTCGGCGTGCTTCGAGCACCGGGACCGTCCAGTGCCTCGGCGACGGCACGAGCGGGTCGCGGGTCCAGGCGATCTACGCGGTGGCCTCCGACCAGACGAACCGTGCCGCCGACATCGTCCCCTTGATCCAGGGCTGGGCAGGCCAGATGGATGGTGCGGTGAACCAGAGTGCCGCCGAGACCGGCGGCGAACGCCACATCCGGTTCGTGACGAACCCGGACTGCTCTCTGAACGTGGCGGTCGTCACGCTCTCGCCCTCAGGCGACGACACGCTCGGGAACACGATCAACGAGCTCAGCGCCAAGGGTTCCTGTCGACCGACCGGAAGTACCTGGTGTGGGCCGATGCGACGGTCTACTGCGGCATCGCACAGGTGACGGCGGGGACTCAGCATCCCCCACGAACGCCGCGAACTCCGGTCCAACGTTCGCGCGGGTGGACCCGGCGTGCTGGGGACGCACCGACCACCTCTCGGAACTCCACGAGCTGATGCACACGCTCGGAGCCGTACAGCTCAGCGCCCCGCACAGCTCGGGCGGCTACCACTGCACCGACGAGAACGACGCGATGTGCTACTCGACGGCACGGGCGTGACGCTGACGTTCCCCTGCCCGACCTCGCACGAATGGCTGCTCGACTGCAACCACGACGACTACTTCTCACGTGACGCCGGAGACGGGGTCGTACCTGGATACGCACTGGAACGTTGCGAACAGCGTGTTCCTGTCCTCTGGGAGGTTCGCCGCCGCCCACAAGCCCCCCGCCAAGTCCGTCGCCCTCGCCGTCAGCCGCGCCGTCGCCGAGCTCGAGCCCGAGCGCGTCGCCTTCCGCATCACCAACCCCGACGGTGGCACCGACGGCGACCACGACCGTGATCCTTAGCGGAGCCGTGTCGGGGAAGCGTTCGACGAAGCGCTTCTGGTTGACCGTTGGTACCGGCGACGCCAGGAGCGACGTGTCCTTCACGGCCACGGGCGGGGGGAAGAAGGGTGGTGGGGGCGCCCCGTCGCTGCGGCTTCGGATCGTCGGCGCCGACGGCACGGTCTGGGCCGACGGCACGGGGCCGAGCGTGCTGCAGGTCGCCGCGTCACTCCCCGCTGGGTCGTACACGTGGGAACTGTCGGGATCCTCGTCGGTGTCCTTCTCGCTCCGAGTCACCTACGCATCGACGTAGCTAGAACGTGAACGGGGCCGGCCCGAAGGCCGGCCCCGTTCGTGCGGGTCGACCGCTGTCAGCAGCCAGGGTTGATGATCAGCGGCCCGTTGTTGATGCCGTCGAGGACCTTGATGAGGATGTCCTTCGAGGCGTTGGTACCGCTGAACTTCCAATCGCTCCTGGTCGTCGTCAGGCTTCCGGTCCAGCGGCCCTCCACGAGGTCGACGATCTGTTTGATCGTCGGCGTCGAGGTCCCGAACAGGACTGCCGCCCCGGAGATGCTCGAGACATCGACCGTGCCGGTCAGGCAGAGATTGTCGTTCTTCTGCACGAGGCCACCGGTCCCTTGCAGCTGCGTGATGGCGAGGTTGAACTTCGCCGCCGTGAGCTGCGCGAGGATCATCTGGTCGCGCGGCACGCTCTTGCCGAACGTGTAGATGGCGTCCACCTTGGCGATCGTCAGGTCGTCGGCGGTCCCGAGCGTGAGGTCCTTGTTGTAGACCTTGGGGTTGTTCGTCTCCAGGTAGTTGATCAGGATCTGGAACTGCGGCCGACGTGTAGTGGTTGCGCCAGTTCCGCCAGAAGCCGAGCGTCCCCGGGTGGACCGCGACCGTGACGGTTTCGGTCCCACACGTGCTGGTCTTGCCGTTGTTGTTGTCGTCACCAGAGTAGACGGCCCAGAACTCGTAGGTGCCCGCGCTCGGGATCGCGAACTCGTTCGACGCCGGGATCGACCCGTTCGTCACGTTGAAGGTGCCGAGGTTCGTGGCCCCCGTCGTCGAGCAGTCGAGCGTGGCACTCGCCTGGCGCTTGACGTAGTAGGTCACGGTGCCGCCTGCATTCGGCGTGGCGCCGGACAAGGTCGCTGTGTCGTACACCTTCTGTCCGATGTTGGCCGAGCCGCCGTCGGCGATGTTCGGTACCACCGGTAACGGCCTTCACCTGAGTCGAGATCGACGGGCTGTTCTTGTCGACCACCACCGTCTCCGAGCTACACGAGCTCGTCGAACCGTTGTTGTTCGCGTCGCCCGAGTAGACGGCCCAGAAGTAGTAGGTGCCGGCAGAGCCGAAGGTGTAGTCGTTCGACGTGGTGCCAAGCGCCTTGGAGCCGAGATCAGTGGCGCCGGCCACGGAGCACTGGTCGTCGCCCTTCTCGACGTAGAACTGGACCGTGCCGGTGGCGCCGCCGGCGACCGTGGCGGTGTCGTAGGCAACCGTCCCGATCGAGACGTGGCCGCCGTTGGCGATGTTCGTGTCGTTGCCGGGGTCCGCGCTCCCGTTCGTGTTCTTCACCTGGGTGTTCGTGTCAGGGCTGCTCTTGTCGACGATCACCGTCTCCGAGCTACACGAGCTCGTCGAACCGTTGTTGTTCGCGTCGCCCGAGTAGACGGCCCAGAAGTAGTAGGTGCCGGCCGAGGCGAACGTGTGGGTATCCGACACGGTGCCCAGCGCCTTCGAACCGAGGCTCGTGGCGCCGTCAACGGAGCACGAGGCGTCATCCTTCTCGACGTAGAACTGGACCGTGCCGGTGGCGTTGGACCCGCCGGAGAGCGAGGCGGTGTCGTAGGCGGCGGTACCGATCGAGACATGGCCGCCGTTGGCGATATCTGTGTCGTTGCCGGTGGCCACGGTCCCGTTCGTGTTCTTCACCTGGGTGTTCGTGTTCGGGCTGTTCTTGTCGACGATCACCGTCTCGGAGTCACACGCGCTCGTCTTGCCGTTGTTGTTGTCGTCGCCCGAGTAGACGGCCCAGAAGTAGTAGGTGCCGGCCGAGGAGAACGTGGTGGTGTCGGACTTCACGCCCAGCGCCTTGGAGCCGAGGTCGGTCGCGCCGGCCACGGAGCACTGGTCGTCGCCCTTCTCGACGTAGAACTGGACCGTGCCGCCGGCGTCGGAGGTCTCGCCCTGGAGGTCGGCGGTGTCGTAGGCCACGGTGCCGATCGCCACGGTCGCGCCGTTGGCGATGTTCGAGTCGTCGGCGTTGTCCTTGACCTGCGTGGTGATCGTGGGCGAGTTCTTGCCGACCACGACGAGCTCGGAGTCACACGCGCTCGTCTTGCCGTTGTTGTTGTCGTCGCCCGAGTAGACGGCCCAGAAGTAGTAGGTGCCGGCCGAGGAGAACGTGGTGGTGTCGGACTTCACGCCCAGCGCCTTGGAGCCGAGGTCGGTCGCGCCGGCCACGGAGCACTGGTCGTCGCCCTTCTCGACGTAGAACTGGACCGTGCCGCCGGCGTCGGAGGTCTCGCCTGGAGGTCGGCGGTGTCGTAGGCCACGGTGCCGATCGCCACGGTCGCGCCGTTGGCGATGTTCGCAGTCGTCGGCGTTGTCCTTGACCTGCGTGGTGATCGTGGGCGAGTTCTTGCCGACCACGACGAGCTCGGAGTCACACGCGCTCGTCTTGCCGTTGTTGTTGTCGTCGCCCGAGTAGACGGCCCAGAAGTAGTAGGTGCCGGCCCGGAGAACGTGGTGGTGTCGGACTTCACGCCCAGCGCCTTGGAGCCGAGGTCGGTGCGCGCCGTCCACGGAGCACTGGTCGTCGCCCTTCTCGACGTAGAACTGGACCGTGCCGCCGGCGTCGGAGGTCTCGCCTGGAGGTCGGCGGTGTCGTAGGCCACGGTGCCGATCGCCACGGTCGCGCCGTTGGCGATGTTGCGAGTCATCGGCGTTGTCCTTGACCTGCGTGGTGATCGTGGGCGAGTTCTTGCCGACCACGACGAGCTCGGAGTCACACGCGCTCGTCTTGCCGTTGTTGTTGTCGTCGCCCGAGTAGACGGCCCAGAAGTAGTAGGTGCCGGCCGAGGAGAACGTGGTGGTGTCGGACTTCACGCCCAGCGCCTTGGAGCCGAGGTCGGTCGCGCCGGCCACGGAGCACTGGTCGTCGCCCTTCTCGACGTAGAACTGGACCGTGCCGCCGGCGTCGGAGGTCTCGCCCTGGAGGTCGGCGGTGTCGTAGGCCACGGTGCCGATCGCCACGGTCGCGCCGTTGGCGATGTTCGAGTCGTCGGCGTTGTCCTTGACCTGCGTGGTGATCGTGGGCGAGTTCTTGCCGACCACGACGAGCTCGGAGTCACACGCGCTCGTCTTGCCGTTGTTGTTGTCGTCGCCCGAGTAGACGGCCCAGAAGTAGTAGGTGCCGGCCGAGGAGAACGTGGTGGTGTCGGACTTCACGCCCAGCGCCTTGGAGCCGAGGTCGGTCGCGCCGGCCACGGAGCACTGGTCGTCGCCCTTCTCGACGTAGAACTGGACCGTGCCGCCGGCGTCGGAGGTCTCGCCCTGGAGGTCGGCGGTGTCGTAGGCCACGGTGCCGATCGCCACGGTCGCGCCGTTGGCGATGTTCGAGTCGTCGGCGTTGTCCTTGACCTGCGTGGTGATCGTGGGCGAGTTCTTGCCGACCACGACGAGCTCGGAGTCACACGCGCTCGTCTTGCCGTTGTTGTTGTCGTCGCCCGAGTAGACGGCCCAGAAGTAGTAGGTGCCGGCCGAGGAGAACGTGGTGGTGTCGGACTTCACGCCCAGCGCCTTGGAGCCGAGGTCGGTCGCGCCGGCCACGGAGCACTGGTCGTCGCCCTTCTCGACGTAGAACTGGACCGTGCCGCCGGCGTCGGAGGTCTCGCCCTGGAGGTCGGCGGTGTCGTAGGCCACGGTGCCGATCGCCACGGTCGCGCCGTTGGCGATGTTCGAGTCGTCGGCGTTGTCCTTGACCTGCGTGGTGATCGTGGGCGAGTTCTTGTCGACGATCACCGTCTCGGAGCTACAGTCACTCGTGGATCCCGAGTTGTTGTCGTCGCCCGAGTAGACGGCCCAGAAGTAGTAGGTGCCGGCCGAGGTGAACGTGAAGGTGCTCGGACGACGTGCCCAGCGCCTTGGAGCCGAGGTTCGGTCGCGCCGGCCACGGAGCAGCTGGCGTCGCCCTTCTCGACGTAGAACTGGACCGTGCCGCCGGTGGCTCCGCCGATGGTCGCGGTGTCGTACGCCACGGTGCCGATCGAAACGTGTGCCCCGTTCGCGATGTTGGTGTCGTTATCGGTTGCGACGGTTCCGTTCGTGTTCTTGACCTGCGTCAGGGTGTCGGGAGCGTTCTTGTCGACCACGACGAGCTCGGAGTCGCACGCACTGGTTTGGGTCGTGTTGTTAGTGTCGCCCGAGTAGACGGCCCAGAAGTAGTAGGTGCCGGCCGAGGTGAAGGTGTAAGTGACTCGGACGAGGTGCCCAGCGCCTTCGAGCCGAGGTTCGGTGGCGCCGACTCGTCGAGCAGCTGGCGTCGCCCTTCTCGACGTAGAACTGGACCGTGCCGGTCGGGCTCGATCCGCCGGTAACCGACGCGGTGTCGTAAGCGATCGTGCCGATCGAGACGTTGCTGCCGTTCGCGATGTTCGTGTCGTTATCCGGTCGCGACGGTCCCGTTCGTGTTCTTGACCTGCGTGCTGATCGAGGGGTTGGCCTTATCGACGATCGACGGACTCCGACTTGCAGGTCGACGTCTTGCCGTCGTTGTTCGAATCGCCGGAGTAGATGGCCCAGAACTCATAGATGCCGCGGCGTTGAGCGCTCCGGTGGCGTCGGAACTGGGAAGCGATGCCGTTCGAGCACGTTCTTAGCTCCGAGCGACGGCACCGAGTCGCACAGGTGAAGGCGTCGTCCTGCCGCCTGCGTCATCGGACCCGAGTAGAAGTACTGGACCGTGCCACCGGCCGTCGCGGTAGCTCCCGTCAGCGTGGCCGTGTCGTAGAGCGACGTACCGCAACGGGACGCTAGCGCCGTCAGCAACGGTCGGCGTCGTTGCTCGCGCGCTTGACCTGCGTGGTGATCCCCGGTGAGTTCTTGATCTTGTTGTGGAAGACGCACGTCGCGTTCGTTGCCGTCGTGCCGCCGACAACCGACGCGGTCGCGGTGCTTCCGCTGAACGTGCAGTTGGTGCCGCTACCGGAGGCGAACACGTAACCAGTGACGGTGTTGGTTTCCGTGATCGTGTACTGGGCGGCGGGGGCCGGGAGGTCAAGGAACTGGACGGAGTCACCGCCGGACACCGGACACTTCGGCAGGGTTTCGTTGTTCGGGTTCGGAGAGATGTTGAAGCACCACTGATCGGCAGTCGCAGTGCCGGAATCGACCACCTTCTGCGCCGTGATGTAGGGAAGCTCGATGATCGCGCCGGGGTTGATGGACCGGTTCTTCGCCGAGTCCTTGATCCGCATAGCGAGGCTGGAGCCAGGGTAGTTGCCGGCGCTGTTACCGGCCCCCACGATCGCGACGGGGGACTCGTTCGGACGGATGTCGCTGGCCTTGGCCAGGTGACCGGACCAAAGGACGTATCGGGGAGAGCTCGAGGTGACGTTCACACTAACCTGCGTCTCGCGCTGTCCGGCTCCACAGCCGCCCTGACCGCCGACCTCGGTGACGCTGTTGAACGTAAGGTTGACGCCGCTCATCACGCCATTCGGAAGCGGTTCCGTGTCCGAGATCGTGCCGCCCGCCACAGCCGCATAGTCCTTGTTGAACGTGTCAAGGAAGAGGTAGCCGCGAGTAGTGCCGTTGCTGTAGTCGCGGCAGACAGAGAACGTAATCGGGTTGTCGCTGGTCGGGGTGTTTGCCGGGATCGTGAGCCGGAAGGGGACGGCGTCCCCTTCCTTGTAGACAGAGTTGGTAGAGCCGAGGTTCCCGGTGATCCACTCAGGACTCGCGTCGGTCTCCCATTGCTCGAGTTGGAAGTTGCTATCGATCGGCGTGTCGGTGAACGTCGTAGTCGCGGTGGCGCCCGAGCTTCCCGTCGCAAGCAC
This sequence comes from uncultured Actinomycetes bacterium, assembly GCA_963821925.1. Lineage (GTDB taxonomy): Bacteria > Actinomycetota > UBA4738 > UBA4738 > HRBIN12 > JAOUEA01. The sequence continues at coordinate 291,859 of CAWGFO010000001.1, forward strand.
GGTGTACGTCGCGACGAAGTTGGCGGAGATTCCGAACGAGTACTCGAGGTAGCCGCTACCGTCGGCGATCGGATCGTCGGGCGCGCTGTCGTGCGTCCATGCCTTGTCGAGGCTGTCGTCAACGTAGATGTTGACGATCTCGCCGGCCTGCCAGCCCTCGCCGATCAGCTTCACCTGGTCGCCGGGCGCGTAGTCCGGGAACTCACTCCGGATCGTCGGCGTGTGGCACCTCCTGCGCATCCGCGAACGGCGTCGCGAACGTCGCGATGATCATGAACAAGGAAAGCGCCGCACCTACGGTGCGACGCAGCGAAGGATCCTCTTGCGGGGGACTTGCGACTCATTCCCGACTCCCTTTCAACCTGACCTCATCCGTTTGAGGGATGTTCCCATCCCCTAATCGGGGGATGACCCTACGTTGCTCAGCGTACCAACGGACCATCGGCCGCATGGGGCTTGGAGGATAGGCCGTTAGTCTCGAAAGTTATCCACACCGGCGACGACATATGGAGTGTCAGTTTGGTGACACTTCGGAGAACATCAGCGCAACGGGCGATCGAGGCGGGCGCGGTGCGCGAGGCGCACCGGATCCAGGATCGTGACCCCGCCGCGAGACAGACGGAGCGCGCCGCGCTCTTCTTCTTCTCGCAGCACCTTGTTGGCCGTCGGTCTGGTGGTGGCCGCCAGGCTCGCGATGTCGAGCTGCGTCAGCGGCACCGGGCCCGCACCGTCGTCGAGCGACGCGACGAACAGGAGCGCCCGGAGCACGCGCAGGTCCGCCGGGACCGCGAGCAGCTCGACGAGTCGCACGCGGGTGTTCTCCGCCTTCGTCACGACCGCCGACAGCAGCGCGTCGACGAGGTCGGGCGAGTCGTGGAGCACCGCGCGCAGGTCGTCGCGTTCGATCGCGATCGTCGCCCCGCCGGCGAGCGACGTGACCGAGCTCGTGCGTCGCCCCTCCGCGGTGAACACCGCGAACTCGCCGAAGACGTCGCCGGTCGCGAGCACGTTGATGATCAGCGACCGCCCGGCCGTCGTGCTCGTCCGCACGGCGAACAGCCCCCGCTCGATCAGGTGGATCGTGTCGCCGATGTCGCCCTCGTGGAAGACGACCTCGCCCCGCCCGAACGTGCGGGAGCGGGCGCGGAGCGATCCGCCTCTCGTGAGCTCGATCAGGTGCGTGAAGAGCTCACCGGCCGTCGGCGACGACATAGCTCATGCGCGAGTTTGAGCACGGTTGCGCTCCCGACGCAACGCTCGCCGTCCGGATCACTCCTCTTACACTCCCCCCATGGACCTCGCCGACCTGCAGACCACGATCCGCGACACCTATCTCTCGCGCGACGCCGAGCGCGGGCGTGACGCGACCTTCCGCTGGATGACCGAGGAGGTCGGCGAGCTCGCGAAGGCACTGCGGACCGGCGACCGCGCGAACCTCGAGCACGAGTTCGGCGACGTCCTCGCGTGGCTCATCTCGCTCGCGAACATCGAGGGCGTCGACCTGGAGACCGCGATCGCGCGCTACGCCGACGGCTGCCCGCGGTGCGGCTCGAAGCCCTGCGGGTGCGCGTTCCCATGACGATCGTCGCGCCCGGCGAGGACCAGCGCGTCGCGATCGCCGAGGTGCTCGCGACCTCGTTGAACTTCTCGCGAGAGCGCTGCCGTGGCACGTGCGGGGCTCCTGCCGCTCGACGACCTGCGCGTCGCGATCGAGGACGGCGAGGTCGTGGCGGTCGCGGGCGAGTTCCGACTTCGACCAGTGGTTCGGCGGACGGCCGATCGGCTGCTCAGGGATCTGGGGCGTGGCGACGCTTCCCGAGCATCGGGCGGGCGGGCTCGCGACCGCGTGTATCCGCGCGCTGCTCGACCGCGCGCGCGAGCGCGACATGCCGCTCACCGCGCTCTTCCCGGCGGTCCTCACCCCGTACCGACGGATGGGCTACGAGATCGCGGGGGTGTTCATCCGGCACCGGGTTCCGCTCGACGCGCTGCCGCCGGGCGACGACACGCTCCCCGGCGTCGAGCTCGCCGACATGGCCCGCGATGTCGGCGAGATCCGTGCGGCGTTCCATGAGTGGGTCGCGACGTCGACCGGCCCCGTCGAGCCTGTCACCGACGCCCATTGGATAGACCGCGTCGCCCCGCCCTCCGACGACGACACCGGGCGCACGGTCGTGGTCCGCGAGGACGACCGCATCACCGGCGTCGCGTCGTTCACGCGGGAGACCGAACCGGGGCACGACGTCGTGTTCGGGATCGACTGTCGCACGCTCTTCGCGGTCACGCCCACGGCGCAGCGTGCGCTGTGGTCGTACTTCCGCGGGTACCGGGGACTCGGTACCTGGCTGCAATGGGTCGGGCCGCCGAACGATCCGATCGCCCTCGGCTCGATCGACGCGTTCATCGAGCGGCCGTACCGCTACGACTGGATGCTCCGCCTGCTCGACGTGCCGGCGGCGCTCGAAGCGCGCGGCTACCCGGCGATCGACGCCGAGGCCACGTTCGCCGTCGACGACGCGATGTATCCCGACAACGCGGGAGCGTGGCACGTGTCGGTCTCCGGTGGCCGAGCGCTCGGTCGAGCGGCGTCGATGGCCACGACCGTCCGGCGTTGACGATCGGCGTCCTCTCCTCGATGTTCAGCGGATACCTCCGCGCGCACGACGCTGTTCGCCTCGGCTACCTCGACGCCGACGACCCCGCGGTCGATGCGCTCGCCGCGATCTTCGACGGCCCCGATCCCTGGTCGCCGTTCTTCTTCTGATGGGCGCCGACGACGTCGACGTCCGGTTCGCTCGGCCCGAGGACTGGCCCGCGGTCGCCGCGCTGCTCGTGGAGCTGGGGCGCGGCGTCGCGGAGGGGACGGCCGACGACCCGACCCACCGCCAGGCGTTCGCGGGACACCTCCGCCGGATCGGGAACGTGACGCTCGTCGCGGAGACCGGCGGCGAGGTCGTCGGCGTCGTCGACATGGAGTACCACCAGCGCCTGGGCGACCACCGCCCGCAGGCCCGCGTGAACGACGTGGTCGTCACGGAGGGAGCCCGGGGCCTGGGCGTCGGCACGGCGCTGCTCCGGGCCGCCGAGGATCTCGCGCGCAAGCGGGGGTGCTTCCGGATGGCGCTCGTGACGGCCGCCTGGCGCGAGGCGACGCTCTCCTTCTACAAGAAGGAAGGTTGGAGCGAGTACGGCACCTGGTTCGTGAAGCCGCTCACGCCCGACGTCACGCCCGGCGGCCAACCGGTCGACGACAACTAGATCTTGCTTCCGGACGGCCGCGGGTCAGCCGTAGACGACCACGTCGTCGTAGTTGATCGTCAGGGTCTCGGCGGCACCGCTGCCGATCTGCACGCGACCCACCGGCGTGGTCCCCGTGTTCGCGCCCACGCGCCCAGGATCTTCGCCCCGTTCAGGTAGAGATCCCAGGTCCCGGTGGCCCCGACCCAGCCGCAGATCTTGATCTTGTTCCAGCCGACCGGGAGCACGGCCCTCGTGTCTCGGGTCGCGCCCGACACGTCCGATCGGATCAGCAGCGATCCGCTGCTGCTCAGCACGATCCTGGCGATGCCGTCGTCCCGTCGCCGTCCTCAATCGCATCAGACCGACCGAGCCCGAGGCAGCGGTCACGCTGAGCGAGAACCTGACGCACACGGCGTCGTACGAGGCACCGAGGTCCCGGACCGCCCAGGCCGCCGCGTTCGCGGGGTTCGCGCGGGCGCTCGGGGGGGCCGCACCGCCGGCGGAGCCGTCGATCGTGAGGTTCCTCACCGTGGTCCAGTTCGAGAACGTGCCGGAGTTGAAATGGTCGCGGAACACGCGCTCGCTGGGCGGAGGCGGAGGCGGAGGCGGCGGAGGCGGAGGGGCCACCTCCGGCACTTCGATCTTGATGTAGTCGAGGTCGCCCGTGAAGTAGTCACACGAGATCGTCTCCTGATCGCACTCGAGCTTCCCGGCGATCGAGATCGGGCGCGGGTTGGAGATCGTTCCGGTGCGTCCGTTCGCCGTTGCGACCAGGGTGCCGTCGATCGTCAGCGTGAGCTGGCTGCCCATGCGCTCGCAGCGTGCCGTGTGCCACTCCCCGTCGTTCAGCGGCGTGCCGGAGTTCACTTCCTTGCGGAGGAAGTTCCCGGAATCGTCCACGCCCCGGAACACGCAGGTGAGGATCCCCCCCGGGTTCTCGATCTTGAAGTAGCCGCCCTTCGCTCCTCCCTGACCCTTCTGCACGATGTTGCCGAACGGCTGGGTCGTGCGGTAGCGGAGGGTGACCGCGTAGTCGCCGGCCCCCGGGTTCAGCCGGTCGTCGGACGCCTGGACGACGCGCTCGGGCTTGGCCGGAGGCAGCGTGGGGCTGGCGAATGGCCATCGATACCCGGTGGCGCCGTCGTACGTCGCCCCGGTGATCACCGCGCTCCCGATCAGGCCGTCGATGCCGTTGCCACTGCTGTCGAGCATGACCGTCGAGCCGGACGGCTCGTTCATCTCCCAGTCGACGATCGTCCGAGTGGCCGCCGCCCGGGCAGGTGTCGTCGTGGCCACGAGGAGCGAACCGGTCATCACGCACGACAGGAGAACGCTCGCCATCGCGCGCGCGGCTACGGCGGCATGCTTGTGGCTCACTCAGCGACCTCCGACATGAGGGGTAGGGGACGGCCGAAGGGTAGGGACGCTTCTAGACCGAACGCAATCGGACCAAAGACCTAGACGACCGTGCTTCCGGTGCCGTCCCGCCGGTTCAGTGGCCGGTGAGCCGCCGCGCCACGACCGGGAGCATCTTCACCGCGATCGTGGGCTGGGCGTCCAGCAGCAGCTCGAACACGTGGCGCTCGATCGCGAGGCATCGCACGTCGGTCCGCGCGCGCACGCGAGCGTTCCGGGGCGAGTCGGTGAGGAGCGCGACCTCGCCGAAGAAGTCCCCCGGACCGAGTTCCACCGCCGTGCCGTCAGGCAGGTCGACCTCGACGGTCCCTTCCTCGATCACGAACAATCCGGTTCCGGGCTGTCCGACCTCGGCGAGCACCCGACCGGCGGGCGCCTCGAAATCGGTCGCGAGCCGCGCGATCACGTCGAGCCCGTCGTCGTCGATCTCCGCGAAGATCGGGATCCGCTTCAGCGTCTGGATATCCACGTCAGGCCTCCACGTCCTTCTCGGCCTTGCGCCGCCATGGGGCGACCCCGTCGACCTCCACGTCGATCGCGAAGCTCAGGAGCACCCGCACCACGACGATCACTCCGAGCCCGAGCGCGCTCTGCAGCGTCGGCTCGACCACGATCGTGCGCACGATGTCCGCGATCACCAGCACCTCGAGGCCGAGCAGGATCGCCCGGCCGAGCGAATCCCGGAGATCCTTGAACGCGGCGAGGTGCTCCGTGCCGCGCAGGAGCTCGCGCCCGTAGCCCACGAACGCGAGCACGCTCCCGAGGATCAGGATCGCGACGCCGACGAGCTCGAACGCCCTTACCGCGTCGGACATCACCTCGGAGTACGAGAGGTCCATGCCGGAACCCTACCGCCGCGAGGCGGCGACTTCAGGCGAAGAGGTACTCGGCGATCTGCACCGCGTTCAGCGCCGCGCCCTTGCGCAGGTTGTCGGCGCAGCTGAACAGGGCGAGCGCGTCGTCGCGCCCGGGCACCTGCCGGATCCGCCCGACCAGGGCGCCGTCGCCTCCGGCCGCATCGAGCGGGCTCGGATAGATGCCGTTCGCGGGGTCGTCCCACAGCTCGACGCCCGGCGCCGCCGCGATCGCCTCGCGCGCCTCGGCCACCGAGATCGGCCGGTCGAACTCGCAGAGCAGCGAGGCGCCGTGGCCCGCGATCACCGGTACCCGGACGCTCGTCGCCACGACCGGAAGATCGGGCAGGCCGAGGATCTTCCGCGGCTCGGCCATCATCTTCGACTCCTCGCCGGTGAAGCCGTCCTCCTCGAACTCCCCGATCTTCGCGACCACGTTGTAGGCGATCGTCTTGCCGAAGGTGGGGCCCGTTGGAAGGGCCTCGTGCACCGGGTGGGCCAGCGACTCCTCGTCACCGCGGAGCTTCTCGACCTGCTCGAGCAGCTCGCTCACCCCCGTGTGCCCCGCCCCGCTCACCGACTGGTACGAGGAGAGCACGAGCGAGCGGAGACCGGCCACACGGTGCAGCGGGGCGACCGCGAGCACCGCGGTGATCGTCGTGCAGTTGGGGACCGCGATGATGCGCGGCGAGCCCTCGAGCGCTTCGGGGTTCACCTCGGGGATCGAGAGCGGCACCCCGGGATCCATCCGGAACGCCGACGAGTTGTCGATGCAGACGGTCCCCCCCTCGGCCGCGCCCGGGATGAACGCCCGCGAGACGGAGGCGCCGGCGCTGACGAGCGCGACGTCGACGCCGCGCAGCAGGTCGAGCGAGAGCTCGCGGACGGTCCAGTCCTCGTCGCGGAACCGGACCGTGCGGCCCGCGCTCCGCGCCGATGACAACGGGATCAGCTCGTCGACCGGGAACGACCGTTCCTCGAGGGTGCGGGTCATCTCCCGGCCGACCGCTCCGGTGGCTCCGATCACGGCGACGCGCATGGTCGTTCCAGCCTAGCAGCGGGGTTCCGCGCGACCGGGAACCGCGTTGCTCACCGTTGGAACCGGGTGCGATGCTCGCCCGATGAGCCCCTCCCACGGCGGGCAACCACGCGATCGCGGCGGCGCGCTCGACCGTTTCGTCGAGATGTGCACGGCCGACGAACGGATCGTGGCGTCGTTCCTCGGCGGATCGCGGGCTCGCGGGGATGCCGACGAGCACTCGGACATCGACCTCTGCATGATCGTGGCTGACGACGCCTACGACGACGTCAGTTGCCGGCCGCGAGACGATCGTCCGCAGGCTCGGCGAGCCCCTGTTCCTTGAGGACTTCGGCAACGACCACATGGCGTTCGCGATCCTGACGGACGGGACGGAGCTGGAGTTGCACTTCTTCAGCCAGGGCGACATGCACTCGATCCGGTCGGGACCGGGCTCGATGCCGGGCGGGAGACCGTGGCCTTCTTCCGCGAGCGAGCGCCCGGCGTGGCTCGTTCGCTCGGCCTCGCCTACCCCGAGGAGCTCGCCCGGCTGGTCGGTGGCCACCTCGACGCACTCGGCGCCCGGTAGGCGGGTTCGAGCCGCGGAGCGGCTCAGCCGTCGATGCGGTCGAGGTCCAGTTCGAACCGGTGGTGGACGAGACCGAGGGCACGTTCGCCGTCGGCGCGGCGCACGACGCACGAGATACGGATCGGAGACGTGGAGATCATCTCGATGTTGATGCCCTCCTCGGCGAGCGCGTCGAACATGTCGGCCGCGACGCCGGGGTGCGTCTTCATCCCCGCCCCCACGAGCGAGACCTTCGCGATGTCATCGTCGACCGTGAAGCCCTCGGCGCCGATCTCGCCGACCACGCGTTCCATCACGGTGCGGACGCGCGGCACGTCCGCGCGAGGCGCCGTGAACGAGAGGTCGGTCGCACCGGCGTGCGAGACGTTCTGCACGATCATGTCGATGCTGATGCCGTCGTCGGCGATCGCCCGGAACACGGTCGCGGCCACGCCCGGTCGGTCCGGCACGCCACCGAGCGTGACCTTCGCTTCGTCGGCGTCGAGCGCGACCCCCGAGATCAGGACCCCTTCCATGTCATCAACCTCCTGTACCCACGTCCCGGGTGCATCGTCGAACGAGGACCGCACGTGCAGCCTGACGCCGTATCGCCGGGCGTACTCGACCGAGCGCGACTGCAGCACCTTCGCCCCCGCGGCCGCCAGCTCGAGCATCTCGTCGTACGAGATCAGGTCGACCTTCCGCGCTTTCGGCTCGACCCGGGGATCGGCCGTGAAGACCCCGGCCACGTCCGTGTAGATCTCGCACACGTCGGCGCCGATCGCGCCGGCCATCGCGACCGCCGTGAGATCGGAGCCGCCCCGGCCGAGCGTGGTGATCTCGTACTGGGTCATCGAGAGTCCTTGGAACCCGGCGAGCACCACGACGACGCCCGACTCGAGCGCCTCGATGATCCGCTTCGGGCGGATCTCGACGATCTTCGCCGACCCGTGCTGCGTGTCGGTCATGATCCCGGCCTGCGATCCCGTGTAGCTCGCGGCCTTGCATCCACGGGCGTTGATCGCGATCCCGAGGAGCGACATCGCGATCCGCTCCCCCGCGGTGAGCAGCATGTCGAGCTCGCGCGGGTCGGGCAACGGCGCGATCAGGTGCGCCATCTGCATCAGCTCGTCGGTCGTGTCGCCCATCGCCGAGACCACGACCACGACGTCGTTGCCGGCCTCGCGGGCCGCCACGACGCGGTCGGCCACCGCCTGGATCCGCTCCACGGATCCGACGGAGGTCCCGCCGTACTTCTGGACGATGATGGGCACGCCGCGCTCCTAGGCGAGGGGCTCGGGAACGCGTCCGAGTCTAGCGTCGGGGATTGGGCCGAACTGGACTTAGGATCCGCCGCGCCCCTATCGCCGAACGGTGGGCGATGTCGTCCCTTGGCTGCTTCCGTCACGGTCCGATGCGACCGGCAGCTTCCAGACAGCGCTCCGCGTCGGATCGATTCCCTGCGCTCGCGAAGGCGTCTGCCGCCTCGCGGAACATCGCACGCGCCTGCTCGGCTTCGCCCTCAGCCTGGCGAAGGGTGCCCCGAGCCTCCCACACTGCTCCTGTCCACGGGCCGCCTTGCCACATGCCCGCGATACGCTCCGCCTCCGCGATGAAGGACCGTGCACCATCCAGTTCGCCGGCTCGCGCGCTGGCCGTTGCCGCGCTCGTCAGGTATCCCATCGAGCAGGGTTCGCAAGACTGCATCTGGGACAGCTCCCGCTCGGCCTCGCGAAGAACAGCGATGGCCTTACTCGGATCCGGGGCGGCCTGGATCATCGTGCCGAACACGCGCACCAAGAGGTGAGCGACGATGTCGGAACGGTGTGCGAGCGCCCGCGCCCTGCCGAGGAGTCGATTGGCGTCGTACCTTCGACCGCGGCTGACCGCCGCCTCGGCCAGGCGCTGCCTCGCCAGCGCGGCGCCGGAGATGCAGCCCTGACGGTCGTTTGCCTCGGCCGCCTCCTTGAGGTGGTCCTCGGCCTCGCCGAGGCGGCCGGCCAGCAGCTCGGCTTCACCGAGCATCAGCAGCGCGAGCGCCGCACCGGTCGCTGAGCCAGCCTCCTCCGCGATGCCCATCATCTGACGGGCGAAGTCGGTCACCGTGTCGTAGCCCTCCGGCCCGGTGAGGTAGTACTCGGCGAGGCACAGGTGGGCGTCGTACACGATCGGCTCCATGTTGGCGCGCATCCGCATCGACTCCGCCAGCTCCTCGGCGAACTGCTCGCGCCACCTCCCTTGGGCCATCGCCACCTTGGCGAGGATCACGGCAGCTTCACCGAGCTCACGGCCCAAGCCGCCGTCGAGGGCTATCGTGCGAGCCTCCGCCGCTGCTCGCTCCGCCTCCACGATCTCGCCCCTTTGCATATGGACGAGGGCCCACGCGAGCAATGCGTGGGCGCGCTCGGCATCGGAGGGCGGCTCCGCGCCTTCGAGGGCGAGCACCTGTTCGTAGAGAGCGACGGTCGCGGGGTCCGGCCCGACACCGAGATGATCGCGGAGCGCCTCGCGGAGCCGCTCGAAGCGGCGGATCGCCTCTCGACGCTCTCCGGCATCGAGATGGATGCGGATGAGCGCGCGCGCTGCCTGCTCGTCGGTGGGGTCCTCGTCGGCCAACCGATCCCACAGCGTTGCGGCGCGCAGCACGTCGATGTACCGACGGCGCAGGCGTGTGCGCGGCTCGATCGCCCAGGACTCGTAGAGGTCATCGGGGAGGAGGTCGCCCCGATACAGATCGGCGGCAGCACGGCAGCCAACCTCGTCGGACGCATCCAACGCCGATCGCGCGGCGGCCTCGAAGCGCTCGACGTCCGTCTCCACTCCGCCGTCGGGCCGCAGCACGAGCACACCGCGCTCGTTCACGATCGCCTGCTCGTCGCCGAGCGCGCGCCTGGCGAAGTGTAGGGCCTTCCGAAGGTTCGAGCCGGAGGCTTCGGGCTCGCTCTCCGGCCAGAGTGCCTCCATCACCTGCGCCCGATGCATCCGGTGGTCGGGGGCGAGCGCGAGCAGCTTCACCACGTCGGCTGCGCGGCGGCTCCGCCACGCGTCGCCCGGGATCGGGGCGGCGTCGACCGCGACCGAGAATCGCCCGAGGAGTTGGACCGCCAACGTCCGCACGCAAGCAATCGTACGGGGCTGCCATGGCACCGGCCAGACAGCCCTGCGGAACGGTAGCGGAACGGTCGTCTCCCTAGCGTGGGCCACGAAAGGAGGTGAGACGGATGACGCTGTACATGGACGTGCACAACAGCCTTCCTGATGGCACCACCGCGGCCGATGTCGCTGGGGCACACGCGGCGGATCTTCAGGTCCAGGAGCGATACGACGTGCGCTACCTCAACTACTGGGTGGACCAAGAAGGCGGCAAGGCGTTCTGCCTGATCGAGGCGCCCAGCGCCGAGGCCGCGCACACGGTGCACCGCGAGGCGCACGGCTTGGTCGCCGACGAGATCTACCCAGTCACACAAGGGTAAGACGCGACGAGGAGGACGACATGACTGGCACGCACAGGTTCGACGCCGGCACGCTCAGCTGTGCCGATGGCTTGGCACAGGAGTTCCGCCGCCGGATCCTCGCGATCCCGCAGGGAGACGTTCTGGTCGTGACCGCACGTGACCCCGCGGCCAAGGAAGATCTGCCTCCGCTGGCCCGGTTGATGGGCCACGAGGTGCGTTCGATCGAGACGCCCGGCGACGGACGCCTCCTGATGACAGTGGAGCGTGGACGATGAGCGAGAAGTTGATCTTCAACTGCACGTACGGCAGTGACGACCCGGAGCGAGCGACGCTTCCCTTCGTCGCCGCGAACATCGCCGCAACAGCGGGACAGGAAGCGGTCGTGCTCTGCACGATCGACGCCGTGTGGCTCGGTACGGACGGCGGCACCGATGGGATCGCGCAGAACGGCCTGCCGGTGCTCAGTGACCTCTACGCGGAGTTCGTGGACAACGGCGGTCAGGTCTGGCTGTGCGGCGCGTGCACGAAGCCCCGCGGTATCACCGAGGAACAGGTGAGCAAGGGTGCGACGATCATCGGAGCGGCGAAGGTCGTTGAGGAGGTCGTGCAAGGCGCCAAGACCGTCGCCTTCGCCTGAACCCACCAAGGGATCCGTACCGTTGGGCAGGCGCTGACAAGGGAGGTTGCTGATGGGCACGATGAGTGTGAACCAGGCTCGCTCCACTGATCAACCACTTCTTCGGATCGGCAGCTGGCTCATGATCCTCGCCGCCGTCGGCTTCATCGGCTACGCGATCTTGTTCTTCATCCGAGACTTCTCCGACCAGTTCCTCGAGCTCGGTATCGGTCCGAATCAGGTGAACGTCAGCGCCGGCCAGATCAAGGACTTCAGCCCGTCGCTGTATCAATACATCAGCCATCTGCAGATCGCGCTGTCTGGTTTCATCGCAGCAACGGGAATAGCAGTGGTCTTCCTGGTCGCGTACGGCGTTCGCAGGGGCATGTTGTGGGCGTGGGTAGGTGCGGTCGTCACGCCGGTCTTCGCACTTCTCGTTGCCCTGCCATCGCATTATCCGAATCACTTCGACACGATGGGCCACCTGGGACTCATCTACCTCGCGACGTTGATATTCACGGCGGGAGCGGTCATGACCCTGATCCCGCTCTGGAAGGAGAGGAAGCCGACTTAGACGGCGCTCGAAAGGCTTGCCGACGAGGTGACACGGCGGAACGAGAAGTAGACGAACGACTGCTCTACGCCAGCTGGAGTCACGTGGACGTAATGCTCATCGTCCTCGAGCTCAAACGCCCTCCCGCATCGCTCTGAGAGCTCCTGCGCGTCGTATCGATGAACCGGCAGCCCGCTGCACATCTCGGGCCCGTCCGGCGCAAAGGTCGCGATCACCGCCATCCCGCCAGGTTCCACCGCTCGTTCGCACAACGTCACGTATCGTCGGCAGTCGGATGAGTCAGTCAGGAAATGAAACACGGCTCGGTCATGCCAGACGTCGAACGTTCCCAGATCATCGAGCCGCGTGATATCTCCGACGACCCACTCCACGGCCTCGCCGGCCGTTCCTACGCGCCTCCTGGCGATGTCGAGTGCCCGGCGTGAGATGTCCAAGACGGTGATCCGATCGAGATCCATCTCGACAAGGTGATCGACCAATCGAGAGGCTCCGCCCCCGATGTCGATCACGCTGCGCGCTCCGCGTTCAACGGCTTCCCGAACCCGTTGGATCGACGCTGTCGGGATCGCTTCGTACCAGCTGACCTCTTCGGCCTCACGCTTCGTGTATATGACGTCCCAATGGTGTGACCGGTCCATAACGGCAAGTGTAGGCGCGAGGTCCCTGGACTTGGCCGAGCGTGGTCAAAGGGGCGATGTGGGCCGCGTCACTCCCTCGCGGCTCGTGACGTGGACTCGCACCTCCCCGCCGGCGCCGACACCCGCCGCCTGATTCAGTCGCCAGATCAACTTGACTGGCTCGAGACGGACCTCCGCTCGAATCCTGCCATCGGTCAGGGTCCGGACCCTGCTGCTCACCCAGGGGATGGCCGAGGAAGAGGTCGAGGAGGCCGAGCACGTCACCCCGCTGATGCCTTCAGCGGGGTGAGACGTCTCCCGGTTGGCCAGTTGTTCTCGACCGAGGTGATGTCGGCCGAGGTCGGCGAGATCTCCTCACTCGCGGGGTCCGTCGGACGTGTTGATCTCGGAGACGGTCGAGGGTCCGGTGGCCGGAGCGGCTTCACCTTCGAGGAAGCCAGCACGCATGACCTCAAGGGTGTTCCCGACCGCCGGCACCTCAACCGGGTAGTGAGGTGAACACGCATGAAGCCGACGTGAGCGCGTACCACTTTCACCCTCCCCTCCTTCCCTCCCCGCGAGCGTTCGACCGACTACTCCCCTTCGGACTTTCATCCTGTGGCTCATCCTGTGCCTCGATGCGCTTCAGGCAAGGCGAAGCTCGCCACCGGCTGGCTAGCCTCCAGCCATCCACCTGCTCACAGCTTGCTCACGACAGGAACGGCACCGGATGGGCAAGGGACGACACCTAGAGCTGAGGTTCGTGCTTAGCTCGAGCAACCTAGGATCCGGTGGCCGAGAGACTTAACCTCTCCGCTGCGATCGCTCACGCCAGAATTGCACCGGACACATCTACCGGCGCGCCCGACGACCGAACTCCACGCGACTGCGCGCCGCTCGAACGGGGGGTTGTTATGGTTCGCGCCAGTTCCTCACGCCAAGGAGCGAGATGCGCGTCGCGATCGTGTTCGACATGGAGGGCGTCTCCCACATCGACGACTTCCGGGAGACGTTCCCGTTCTATGGCCAATATTGGCAGAACGGTCGGGCCAAGCTGACCGCCGACGTCGTTGCCGCTGCGCGAGGTCTGCTCGACGCGGGCGTCCAAGAGATCCCGGTCATCAGCCATCACAATGCCGGCGAGACCCCATGGCCGAACGTGATCGAGGACCAGCTCCCCGAGGGCGCCTGGTCCGTCGATTGGGAGATGGACATCTTGCGCAGCACGCCGACGCGATGCTCCAGGTCGGATGCCACGCTCGGGGCGGCAGCCCCAGCTTCATGTCCCACACCTGGCTCGGCTCCCGCTGGCGGATGGGAGACGAGCTCCTGAGCGAGAGCCACGAATGGGCCTTCTCCGGCGACGTGCCGGTGCTCGGCATCGTCGGATCCGAAGCGCTCGGGCGGGAGCGCGGACCATCGCTTGCCAGCGTGCCGTACCTGGCGGTGCAGACCGGTGAGGGCCGAGCGAGCGCCGAACCGATCTTCTCCGACCCACGTGACAGCTCCAAGGCGATCCGGAACTTCGCGGCATCGGCGGTCCGTGAGGCAACCGGCGCCCGTTCGCTCAGACCTCGTGATCCCAGGATCCAGGCGAGCCTGCACAACGCTGATGATGTTGCGGACGAGATGGCGGAAGTCGGATGGGCGAGGCTCAGCGCTACCGAGTTCGGATTCACTGCGGCAACCTGGATGGAGGCGGACGAAGCCATCTGGACCGGTGTCGAACTCGCGTCTCGCCCGTGGGACGGATCTTCCCGCCCATCGAGTGGACCGAAGAGAACGTCCACGGCATGGACAGGACCGTCGTTACGCGCGCCGACGACGTACTGAGGCAGTGGTCCACCACGCCCTTGCCCGAGTGGTACTCACCTGAGGAGTCGTACGGCATCGAGGGATTCGCGGGAACCGCGTGAATCGTCCGCCCGGGTGGAACGACGACACCTTGGGACCCGACTTACAGGCTGCAAGCACGAGCAGGATCGCCAGCGAGAGGCACTGTCCGGGGCGGATCCTCATCAGGGGGCCAGCTCCGGGGTCTCCGACGACTCCAGCGGAGCTTGTTCGCACCACGCCCGCGGACTCATCCATACCCGCCATGAACCCCTTCCTCGGGCCGAAGGTCTAGGCGTCCTACGATCCGGGCCCGATGGTCGTGTCCGGCTCAACCTCACGTGCGGCCGGCGCGAGTCACCGTCGTCCGAGACGGAAAGGAGCTCCCCGTGAAGCGATGGCTGGTGATCATGGCGGCGCTCGCCACCGCCGCGCTCGGGACGACCGCCTGCGACGACGAAGAGCGGCGGCGCGCGCACGGCGAACGCAGCGACCCCGACCGAGGCGCCCGCCGCCCCGAACCTTGACGGGCGCATCGTGTTCGATCGGCTCGAGGGCTCCTCTGAGGATACGTTCAGCTTACACGGTGAACCCCGACGGCACCGACGTCCAGCCCCTCTTCACGGAGGCGCCGTCGGAGTCCGCGCGCTGGTCGCCCGACGGCACACAGATCCAGATCAACTGCTGCGACGACGGCATGGCGGCACACCTGATCGACCCCGAGACGGGACGGATCCGCCGTCTCGCGCTGCCCGATCCACGCATCGAGACGTTCTGCGGTAACGCATGGTCTCCGGACGGGACGTGGCTCGCGTGCGAGGGCCACGGGTACGACGACCCCGGCCTGAACGGGATCTACCTGCTCCGGATCTCGGACCGCAAGCTCGTCCGGGTCACCACGAACCCGGACGGTTCGGACATCCCCGGCGACTTCTCCCCCGACGGCTCCAGGCTGGTCTTCGCCCGGGTCGACGCCGAGGGGAACGAGGCACTCTTCCTGACGAACGTCGACGGCTCGGGGCTACGCGAGATCAAGGGGAGCAGCCGCCTCGTGGAGCTCTCCGGAGGACGGTGGTCGCCAGACGGGACTCGGATCCTGTTCGCCGCCCGACGTAGCGAGGACCATCACAAGGGAGTCTGGGTCGTGGACCCCGACAGCGGGTCGCTCGATCTCTTCCCGATCGCGCGACCGTGCGGAGGGCTCTGGTCCAACCCGAAGGCGGTCGGCTGTGCGTCGCCCGCGTGGTCGCCCGACGGCACGCAGGTCGTCTTCACGCTCGGCTCCTCGGACGGCGAGCGCGAGGACCTCTTCATCGTGAACGCCGACGGCACCGGGGTGACCCGGCTGACCCACGGAGGCGGCGATCATCCGGACTGGGGAGTGCCGCCGAGCGCCTGAGGTCGGAGAGCCGGCGCCCGCCCGGCCACCGGACCCTGCTCATCCGGTGGTCGGCGGCGCCTTCACCGGCGCAGCAGCCACATCGACCTCAACCTCACGCCCCCTTCGCGCGAGTGACGGGAAGGACGAAGATGAGCGCGACGTGTCGCGCACCGCGAGGAGCAGGCTCGTGTTGGAACCGCTGGGGATGGCGGTCGAGCGAACGCCGGAGGCGTTCGAGGACTTCTACGTCAGGGAGTACTCGGCCGTGGTGGGGCTCGCGTACGCCCTCTCGGGATCGAGATGGGGCGGGGAGGATCTCGCGCAAGAGGCCTTCCTCGCCGCCCACCGACGATGGGACGAGATCGGTGTGTACGACCAACCGGGCGCGTGGGTACGCAGGGTCGTGGCGAACCTGTCGGTCTCGAGCTTCCGCCGACGCGCGGCCGAGGCCAAGGCCCTCGCCAGGTTCGCCCTCACCCAGGCGCCCCCGCTCCCCGACCTCGCCGCGAGCGACCTCGCCTTCTGGGCGGCCGTCCGGTCGCTCCCCCATCGGCAGGCCCAGGCCGTGGCCCTGTTCTACCTGGAGGACCGATCCGTCGCCGACGTGGCCGAGATCCTGGACATGTCCGAGGGCACCGTGAAACGGCACCTCTACGACGCCCGCCAGACGCTGGCTCGGCGCCTGGCGCCCGAGGAGGAGCCATGACGATCGACCCGCGCGGACAGCGAGCGGGTCGCGCGATACGGCGCGCGATCGACGACGTCACCGCCGGCGATCCCGGTCGAGGGTCGTTCGAGCGGTTCGAACGCCACCGGAGGAGCAGACGGCGGAACGAGCGGATCGGGGCCGCGATCGTGGCGGGCGTCGTCGCCGTCGCCGCGGTGGTGTTCGTCACGCGATCCTTCACGACGGACGAGCACGGCCTCCCCGCCACTCCGACCACGACGGGCCGCATCCTGTTCGGGTCGTGGGACCCGCGCGTGCAGCGTGCCGACTGGCGCACGGTCCTGGCCGACGGCTCTGGCGCGCGAGATCTGGGGATCTCCACCACGTGCGCCGTTTGGTACCCCGACGGGGCGCACATCCTGATAACGAACGACGCGGCCGCGAGGCAGGGGCGGCGACCGCTGCGCCCCGCGGTCGTCGATCCGGACGGCTCGCATCTCCGGCCGCTCGACGCCACGCGCGATCCCGATCTCAACCTGGGCTGCGGGGACGTGTCACCCGACGGATCGCGGATCGCGCTCGAAGGGTTCGGTCAAGGGGATCACCCCGAGCTCAACGGGATCTACTCGATCCGTGCCTCCGACGGGGGCGACCTCACGACCCTCGTCCGCGGGCACGTGGCGCCCCCCAGATACTCGCCGGACGGCCGTCTGCTGTCGTTCTTCGAGACGAAGGAAGGCGTCAGCCCGCCCGGATCAGGCGCGCTCTTCGTGACGCGATCCGACGGGAGTGCCCGTCCCCACCGGATCACCCCGTGGGGCGCGGCGTTCGACGACCACGCGTGGTCCCCCGACGGCGCATGGATCATCTTCCAGCGGCCGTACGGACAGCTGTACCTCGTGCGCCCCGACGGCTCCGACCTGCATCGGGTTCCCGTCGACCTGCCCAAGAGCACGGGGGCGTCGAACGCGTCCTGGTCGCCCGACGGCGCGTGGATCGTCTTCAGCCTGCAGCGGCAGGAGGAGTCCTCGATCTACATCGTTCGCCCCGATGGCACCCGTATGCACGAGGTGATCGCCACGCCCGGGCAGCAGCTGCAGCATGCGGACTGGGTCTCGACCGCTACGCCGTGAACGGCGTGGATATCCCAACCACACGGCGTCGCCGGAGGGTCGCCCCTCGGCGCCCGCCCGCCCCTAACAACGGAACCGCACGGTGACACCGCTCGCCGCGAACCTCGTGTCCCCCCGATACGCGGCCGTGATCCGACAGCGGGTGGCGTCGGACCGACGGAACTTCGCCGCGTACGCGCTGTCCGTGAACGTGTCGCCGTTGAGGTCGCTCTTGCCCGAGAGGAGCGACCGCTGACCACGGACCCGCACCCACGCACCGCCCTTCCGCTTGAACAGGGTCACGGCGATCCTGTGGCCCGGACGGGCCGGCGAGACCAGCCCGCGCGCGAAGACGCTCGACCCTCGCTTCGACACCCGCAGGGTCGTTCGGGTGTCGTCATCGAGGATCCGGCCGGTCGCCTGCGGCGTGCCGTACGCGACGCCTGCCGACGGGTTCACCAGCGTCACGAAGAACGTCTCGTTGTGCTCGAGGAGCCGGTCGCCCACGACGGAGACGTCGATCGTTGCGGTGGTCTGTCCGGCGCCGAACGACACCGTTCCCGATGCCGGCGCGAAGTCGACGGTTTCGGTCGCCGTGCCGTTCGTGGTCGCGACGTCGGTCGTCACCGCCGTGGTGGTTTCTCCGGATCGCGTCACGGTGAAGGTGATCGTGGCGGTGTCCCCGCTCGCACCCTCACGGACATTGCCCCCGGCGATGTCGAGCTGGGCGCTGCCGGGTGGGATCGGATCGTTGTCCACGATCGTCACGAGCGTCGAGGATATGTCGATCGTCGCGTTCATGGGCGTCGACAGGTCGATCGTGAAGGTTTCGTTGCTCTCGTCGTCGAGGTCACCGATCACCGGCACCACGAGCGTTTGCGACGTTTCACCGGGCGCGAACTCGACCGTTCCCGACCCAGCGGTGTAGTCGACGCCGGCCGTCGCGCTGCCGTCGGTCATCGCGTACTCCACCGTGACCGGACGCCCGCTCGGCGCGTCGAGGGAGACGTCGACGGCCGCGATGGAGTCGGTGTCGTTGCCCTCCGGGACGGAGAGGCTGGCGGGGACGGAAACGCTCGGCATCGGATCGTCGTCCTCGATCGTGCCGGTGCCCTCGGCGTCGGCGAGCGTCGCGCCCACCGGGGAGGACAGCCGTACCACGAACGTCTCGTCCTTCTCGTCGAGAAGGTCGCCGTTCACCGTGATCGAGATCTTGCGGGTGAGCTTGTTCCCGGCGAACCTGACGGTGCCCTTCCTGGCGACGAAGTCGGCCGGGTTCTGCGCCGACCCTTCCCCCGTCGCGTAGGCCACCGACGCCTTCCCGCGAACGGATGAGGTCAGGGTGAAGACGGCCGACACCGTGCCACCGTCGCCCTCGGTGACGGCGACGTCGTCGATCGTGATGTCGGGTAGGGCCGCAGCCAGCGCTGGCCGATGCCGAGCTGGCGTAAGCACGTGGCCGGCGACCAGAAGCGCGAGCAGGAGGAACCACACTGAACGGCGCACGACGCTCCCTTTCATCGGCTTGCAGGGACCGGCCAACCATAGCTTGGGGGTATGGCACTGCGAAGCATCTCGATGGATCCGGCGGACCCGGCCGTGCGATCCCGGGGCACGCCACGCTGCGGCATGTGAGCGAGGAACGGGCCTGAACGACGGGGGGTTCGGTCCGCGTGGGACGTACTCGCCACGTTCTGGGACGAAGGGCTGGCGCATCCGAAACGTTGCTTCGGAGGGGAAGAACGTTGGCCGTCCCGAGTCATGGCCCGCGCCGCCAGATCTAGGCGAGACCGTCCACGTGGTCGTAGAGCAGCTCCGAGATGGGCCACGCCCCCTCGGACGTGTTCGAGATCACCGTGTAGGTCACGCCGGTCACAGGATCATGCTCGCTGTCGAACGACACGCCGGCGTCGTGGCCGGTGAGCCACACGGCATCCGACGTCTCGTGCAACCAGAACCCGAGCCCGTAACGTTTCGACCCGTCCGGCGCAGTGCTGCGGGGCCGCAGCATCTCGTTCACCCGTTCCCGAGGCAGGATGCGCCCGGCGAAGAGCGCGCTCCAGAAGCTGCTCAGGTCCGCCGCCGTCGAGTAGATCCCGCCGTCGCCGCTGCCGAGCACCGGCAGGTGGAACACGTTCGTCCTGGGGTCGTCCGTGGTTAGGTACCCGAGCGCGGCGTCTCCGGGGAGCTCGTCCGAGCGCAGGAACGCCGTTCCGCCCATCCCGGCCGGCTCGCACACCCTGGCCCGAACGAGCTCGTGGAACGAGACGCCGCTCGCCCGCTCGGCGATCAGCGCGAGCACGACGAAGCCACCGTTGCAGTACGCGAACCGCTCGCCCGGAGGGGAGACCGTGGGAAACCCATCGAGCACTGCGAGGAAGTCCTCGGTCGTGGAGAGCTGCTGGACGGGGACCGGCAACACGTAGTCGGCGATCTCGTGACCGGCATCCTCATCGAAGTAGTCGCCGATGCCCGACCGGTTGGAGAGCAGGTGCTCGATCGTCACACCGTCGTCGATCAACGGGAGGTCATCGCCGAGCACCGATCGTGCCGTCGTCTCGAGACCGAGCACGCCCTCTTCCACGAGGCTCATCACGGTCAGCGCCGTCCACCCCTTCACGCCGCTCGCGATCGCGAACCGGGTCTCGATGGTGTTGGGGATCGCGTGCGCCCGGTCGGCGAGTCCGTACGCCCTCACGAACTCGAGGTCCCCCGCTCGGTCGACCCGCACGACGCCGGAGAAGCCCGTCTCCCGGGCGACCGCATCGATCTGGTCAGCGAGCGGCTCCATCGGGAGACCTTATCCGTCTCCCGGGATCCTCAGCGCTCCGGCATCGAGATGACGAGCTTCCCCAGGGTGTGCTCCCGGACGAAGTCCGAGAGCGCCGTGGGTGCCTCGGCCAAGGGATAGGTACGGCGGATCGCTACCCGCAGCGTGCCCGCGACGACCTGGTCGGCAAGCGCCTCCAGGCGTGCCGGATCGGACCCGACGTTCGCCACCGCCACGCCCCCGATCGAGGTCGCCTCGCCGGCTCCACCGACCGCGGATGCCGCGTGACCGCCGTCACGAACGAGGGTGGTCAGCGCCGCGAAGTCGTTCGGGTTCCGGTTCACGAGGTCGATGACGGCATCGATCCCGCCCGGGTGCCGCTCTCGGATCGCGGCCGCCAGGTCGCCGGAGTAGTCGACCGTCTCGGCAGCGCCGAGGTCCGTCACGAAGCCCTCGTCCCCGGGCCGGATCGAGGCGACGACGTGCGCTCCGCGCGCCGCAGCGAGCTGGATCGCGAACGTGCCCACGCCCCCGGTCGCGCCCAGCACGAACACGACGGCACCGTCGGACGGCGCCACCGCGTCCACGGCGCCGGCCGCGGTCGTACCGGCGACACCGAGCGATCCAGCCTGCTCGTCGCCGAGACCCTGAGGCATGCGCGCGAGCATCCCCGCCTGCGGGGTCGAGAACTCGGCGAAGGTTCCGTCGTGCATGCTCGGCTTCATCCCGAGGGTGCCGAAGACGCGGTCTCCGAGCTGAAACCCCTCCGCTCCGTCGCCGAGCGCGTCGACGACCCCGGCGACGTCTTGCCCCAACACGACCGGGAAGTCGTGGGGCAGGTACTCCTTCATGGCGCCGGCCGATACGAACAGGTCGTAGGCGTTCACCGAGGCGGCGGTCGCCCGGACGCGCACCTCCGCGGCGCCCGGCTCCGGAACCGGGACTTCGACCAGGGTGGGTGGATGGTCGAACCCCTCGATCGCCAACGCCACCATCGATCCGTTCGTCATCCTCGTCCTTCCGCTGCAGTCGTCAGGGTTGAAGACGCAGGCGGTGAGCCTGGTATTCCGAGCAAGGGGTCCCGGCTCTTGGGGGGGCGGGAGGCGATCCGCCCGGGTTCTGAGGTCGCGCGCCGCTCCCCGGAGCCTCCCGATATGAAGAAGGTCATCACGGCAGTCGTCGCATTCGGACTGCTGATCGCGGTCGCGGCATCCGCCCCGGCCGACACCCACAGCCACGCGAGGCTCAGCCTCGTGGCCACCGGCAAGGCAGAGATCGGCTGGGTGAAGGGTCCCGACTCTCCGAAGGACCCGGACCGCTGGGCGCTGAACATGGCGCTGAACGGCCCGACCGGCTCGGGCTACACGAACGAAGCTGCTGGACGGAAGCGCTCGCGCATGGAGACGGCCCGGAACCCCGGGCCGTCTTCTCGTGTCGAGTGCCTCGGGACGCTCGGGACCTTCGGCCTCAGGTGCCCCGCAGGGCATCCGACTACCGTCAGGGGTGGAGGTACGACATGAACGACGTGCTGATCCCCGAACGGCCCCTGGACGCGCACGTCCCCGAGGTCGACCCGGACACGGCGCACATCGAGGCCGCGCACCTGCTGGCCGAGGAAGCCGGGCCTGAGTTGCTCGCCGACGGGTTCACGCAGGACCAGATCCTGGCGTGGGCCAAGGCGTTCCTGGTGTCGAACGGCAGCGGATGCCTGGACTGCTTCTACCACTGGATCGCGCAGCAGGAGCACACCACCGCCTGAGTGCGGTGACCAGAGGGAGGCGGCCGACGCCGGCGGTTCGTTACGCCTCGACGCCGAGCGACCGCTTCAGGAACTCCACCTCGATGTTCAGCATGTTCTCGGCGGCACGTTCGTCGATCGGCCGGTGGGTGATACCCGAAAGCGGGATCATCGCGTGGCGTCGGCCCGCTTCCATCAGCGCCTTGGACATCCGCAACGCGTGCGTCACGTAGACGTTGTCGTCGGCGATCCCGTGGATCATCAAGAGCTCGCCCCGGAGGTTCGCTGCGTCCTTCACGAGGTTGCCGCGCTCGTACGCCTCGGGGTTGTCCTGCGGGGTGCCGGTGTACCGCTCCTGATAGTGCGTGTCGTAGTAGGCGAGGTCGGTGACCGGCGCGCCCGACACGCCCGCGTGGAAGACGTCGGGCCGCCGGAGCAGCGCGGCGAGCGTCAGGAAGCCCCCATAGGACCACCCACGCATCGCCACCTTCGTCAGGTCGACGAACGGGTAGCGGTCGGCGGCGGCGAACAGGGCCTCGACCTGGTCCTCGAGCGCGGGGTCGGGACCGAGCCCGTAGATCGACTGCTCCCAGGCGACCCCGCGGTTCGGCGAGCCGCGCCCGTCGATCACGAGCACGACGAACCCCTGGTCGGCGAACCACTGGTCCTCGAGGAACGCCCGTTGGGTGCGCTCGACCCGACCCCAATGCGGCCCGCCGTACGGAGCGAGCAGCACCGGGAGCGGCGATGACGGTTCCCCCCCATGCGGGGTGAGGATCGCGGTGCGGAGCTCCTGCTCGCCGAGCGACACGAAGGTGGGCCTGGCCTCGAGCACGGGCATGTCGGCGAAGCGGTCGAACGTGTGCACGGGCTTGCCCTCGCGCAGAAGGGTGGCCGTCGGCAGCGGCACGTCCGGCGTCTCGGAGACGAGCACCACGAGGTCGCCCTCGACGACCGCGGCGTGCTTGCCCACGAGGGCGCTCACCCGTTCGAGGTCCCCGTCGGCGTCCAGGCGCCACACGTGCAGCTCGGTCGCCTCCTCGGTCCCCGCGAAGACGATCTCGGCGCCGCTCGACAGCACCGAGTCGACCTGCAGGCCGATCGGGGTCGCCGGCTCGTTGTCGATCAGCAGGCGTCGCGAGTCGTCCCGGTGCCCAGCGGTGAGCAGACGCCCACCAGGGAGCCAGGCGGGTGTGCCCGGCGTGATGTGCGTCCAGACGTCGTCGTGGTCCTCCCACACGATGTCGGTGGCGCCGGAATCGGGTTCGATCGCCAGGACCTTCATGTCGCGCTGATCGCGGGACTGCACGAGGACGAGCGGCGGGCCTTCCTCGGTCCACGAGACCGCCACGACGTATTCGAACGCCTCGCGGTCCCACTCGACGTCGACGCGTGAGCCGTCCAGGCCGAGCACGTGAAGCGTCACGATCGAGTTCGCCTTGCCGGTCTGTGGGTACCGCACCGATCGCGGTGGCGCCGCCGGGTCGATCGGCGAGGCGATGTGCCAGACCTCGAGCGGCCGGTCGTCGACCTGCGCTACGAGCAGCCGCGTCCCGTCGGGCGCCCACCAGTACCCACGACGTCGCTCCATCTCCTCGGCCGCCGCGAATTCCGCGATCCCCCAATGCACATCGGGATCCGCGTCGTGCGCGAGCCGCCGGTCGGTGCCGCCCTCGAGGTCGATCGCATGCAGCGCTCCGCCCGTGACGTAGGCCACGTGTCGTCCGGTCGGATCCGGCCGGGGATCGAAGGCCGGCCCGGCCGGCGTCAGCTCGCGCACGCCGCCTTCGACGAGGTCGGCGGCGAGGAGCCGCTCACCCGAGACGAACGCCGCCAGCCGGAGGTCGGGATCGGCCGCGTACGTCACGACGCCCGTCTGACGCTCGCGCATCCGCTCGCGGCGGTCGCGCTCCTCGTCGGTGATATGAGCCTCTGGCTCCGGACCGTAGGCGAGGCGTTCGCGGCCGTCGGCCACGTCGAGCACCCAGAGCGACCCGAGCGGGTCGTCACCCCGGGCGGTGCGCAGGAACGCGACCCGCGACCCGTCGGACGCGATCGAGAACGAGCGCGGGAGGCCGAGATTGAAGCCACGTGTACGTGCGTACTGGCGAGGGAACGAATCGGTCATCCCGGCACGCTAGCATCGGGCGTCCCGACGTGGAGGTCCTCCGATCCGAGCCTGGCTGTTGCACGACGTCACCGGCCCCGAGGCCTACGCCCTCGGCGACGTGCCGAGCCCCGAGCCGGGGCCGCACGACGTCCGAGTGAGGCTGCGCGCGTCGGCCCTGAACCACCTGGACCTGTGGGTGGCCCGCGGCCTCCCGCGACCGCCGTCCCTGCCCCACGTCGGTGGGGCCGACGGGGCGGGCGTCGTCGACGCGGCGGGCACGGAGGTCACCGGCATCGCGCCGGGCGACGAGGTGGTGATCGATCCCTCGACCTCGTGCGGTGCCTGCGCGGCGTGCGTACGTGGCGAGATCCTCCTCTGCGCGCGGTTCGCGATCGTGGGCGAGCATCGCTGGGGCACCCACGCCGAGATGGTGATCGTCCCCGCGGTGAACGTCGTGCCCAAGCCGGAGCGGCTGGACTGGGCCGGCGCCGCGGCCTTCGGCCTCGTGACGTCGTCGGCGCTCCGGATGCTCCGGCGCGCACGGCTGCGCACCGGCGACCGCGTGCTCGTGATCGGGGTGGGCGGGGGCACCTCGACCGCGACGTTCCAGCTCTCGCGTGCGCTCGGCGCCGAGGTCTTCGTCACCTCGACCAAGCACGACAAGCTCGCGTGGGCGCTCGAGCACGGCGCCGCCGGTGGGTTCGATTCGTCGGGCGAGTTCGACCGGGCCGTCCTCCAGGCCACCGACGGGCGCGGGGTCGACATCGTCGTCGACAACGTCGGGCCGGCGACCTTCGAGCGGTCGATGAGGTCGCTCGCACGCGGTGGCCGGCTCGTGACGAACGGCTCGACGAGCGGGCGGACGGCCGAGCTGCATCTGCCGACGCTCTTCTGGCGGCAACTCGAGGTGATCGGCGCCACGATGAACGACCACCGCGAGTTCGCCGACGCCGTCGGCATGGTGGATCGAGGCGAGGTCGATCCCGTGCCGGTCGACACGAGGTTCGCGTTCGAGGACTTCCCGGCCGCGCTCGCCCGGCTCGACGCCGGCGACCAGCTCGGCAAGATCGTCCTCGAGCGCTGACGATCGATCTCGCCGGGTCACGCGTCGGGGTACAGCGAACGGAGCGCTCCCGGGATCTGCTGCAGGAAGCCGGCGCCGATCGCCAGGATCGACGCCAGCTGCCACGGCTCCACCCGATCGGCGAACACGAGCAGCCGTCCGTCCGAGGACTGGAACCCCACCCCGGCCGCGGCCTCCGTCAGCCACACCATCATCCGCTGGTCGATCAGCGCCGATGCGAAGCGCGCGTCCTCGCAGACGACCCGGTACGCACGGTTGAACCGCTCCAGCTCCGTGTCGACCTCGGTCGCTCCGGCGGCATCGGCGAGCGCGGTGACCGTCCGCTGCGGCTCGATCACGATGTCCGGCCACGACGGAGAGATGCTCATCAGGACGCAGGTGAAGCGCCGATAGTCGTTGCGTGAAGGATCGCTCCCGACCGCGTACCAGTACTCGAACGCCTCGACCTCCAGGCCGTTCCACGTGCCCCACGTCACGTGCTCGAGACCTCGGACGTGGACCACGCGGTGCAGGAGCGGGTGACGGAGGGAGAGAAGATCGTGGGGATCCTCGAACGAGTACCGGAGATCCAGCCGCTCGGCCTCCGCCGCATAGGCGTCGGCGCGCGGGCGGTCCCGGAGCCACCAGCCCCCCAGGAAGAGCAGGCCGACGGTCCCTCCGATGAGGCCGACGGCAAGCGCCTGCCGCGGTTCGCCGACCAGGAGGAGGAGCACCGCCGTCCCCCCGAGCAGCCACGCCAGGATCTTCCGCGCCGTCGAGGCCCGCACCCCGTGAGCCTAGTCCCCTCATGGCGGGAACCTCGTCAGCGTGCCGGGGCGTCCAACCGGCCTGTCACGCCGGATCCGCCTCGCGGCATGTGGGTGTAGAACCGACCCGCGAGGACCCCCGACGAAGGGACACCCGTGCCGGACCAGCGCACCGATACCGAGCTCCTGCTCGCATCCCGGGACGAACCGGACGCGTTCACCGAGCTGTATCGGCGACACGCCGAAGACCTGCTGCGCTACTTCGCGCGTCGCACGCTGGATCCGGAGACGGCGGCCGAGCTGACGGCCGAGACCTTCGCCGAGGCCTTCGCCTCGCGGCAGACCTACACCGACAAGGGGGTGAACGGCGTGGCGTGGATCTACGGCATCGCTCGACACCGGCTGGGACGCTTCTTCCGGCACGGGCGGGTCGACGCGAGCGCTCGCCGTCGCATCGGGATGCCCGAACGGGAGCTTCCGCCCGAGGACTACGAACGGATCGAGGACCTGATCGATTTCGCGCCGATCCGCGAGGCGCTGTCCGAGGCTCTCGAGACCTTGAGCCCCGACCAGCGCGACGCGATGAAGCTGCGCGTGATCGACGAACTCGCCTACCCCGAGGTCGCCGACCGGCTCGGCTGCAGCGAGGCCAACGCCCGCCAGCGCGTGAGCCGGGGGCTGCGGAAGGTGGCCCTGATGCTGCAGGAGCGCGGGATGCAGCTGACCACGGAGGTCGAGGCATGAACACGGACATCCGCTTCCTGCAGCAGCTCGAGGACGACCTGACGGAGGCCGCGGCGCGCGAGACCGCCGTGCTCGCCGGGGCCGCCGACGACGAGATCTCGATCCACCGGTCGCGCCGCCTTCCCCGGCGCGAGCGGCACTGGGGCGCGATCGCGGCGGGGCTCGTGGCCTTCCTCGTGCTCGCCGGCAGCATCGGGTTCCTGAGCCAGAACACGGCGCAAGATGCGTCGACGGCGAGCGGCGCCGCGTTCGGGTCCCGGGAGGCTGCCGACGCGCCGGCGGCGCAGGCCAGTCCAGCCCCGACAGCGCCCACCGATAAGGGGGCGTTCGAGGGCGTCGGCGGAGCAGGGACCCGCGCCGGGACCCTAACCAGCGGCGGTGTCACCTACGACGCGGCCAGCGGCGGCGACCAAGCCGTGCCAGGCCTCCCAGCAACCCAGCAGCAGGGCGACCTCTCGAAGATCGTGCGCGACGGACGGATCGCGATCGTGGTGCCCGACGGTGACTTCGACACGTCGCTCACGAGCGTCTCGCGGATCGCCACGAGCCTCGGCGGCTTCGTCCTCACGTCGTCCACCCGCGATCAGAACACCGGCACGTTCACGCTCCGGATCCCCGCGAAGAAGTTCGACGTCGCGATGGAGCGGCTGCGTGGGATCGGAGAGGTGAAGGCCGACGACGTGACCGGTCAGGACGTCACGGCCGAGTTCATCGACCAGACGGCCCGCCTGCAGATCCTGCTCGACCGCCGCGACCTGCTGCAGAGCCTCCAGAACGAGGCCACGACGTCGTCGGAGATCCTGCGACTCGCCGGCCTGATCGAACAGACGCAGCTCGAGATCGAGAAGACCCAGGGCCAGCTCCGCTACCTGAAGAACCAGGTCGCCGAGGCCACGATCAAGGTGGACCTCCGCGAGCGGCACGCCCCCGACGACACGCCCGAGCCGACCACCGACAACCCCAGCCTGGCCGACGCGATCCGCCTCGGATGGGAAGGGTTCCTGCGGGTGATCGGCGCCGTGATCGTGGGGCTGGGCTACCTGGTGCCGATCGCGCTGATCGGGCTGGCGATCTGGGGGGTCGTCACGCTGGTGCGGCGTCGGCGTCGCGAAGCCAGCTGAGCGCCCGGAACCGTTCGGCCGCCGTCGAGGCGACCGCGCGCATCCTCCCCGTCGCGGCCCTCGGTGGCGCCGAACCACGCGTCGGCCTCCATCCACGCCACTTCGATCTCGTCGTCGGATCGGAGCCGGCCCTCGGCTCGGAACGCGTCGACCGAGCCGTAGCGCGTGACCGAGGCATCGAGATCGTGCGCCGGGAACTCCTCGCCGTAGGGCGCCATCTCGGCCAGGTGCCCGAGCGCCCACAGCAGGACGCCGAGGGCCTCCCGGCGCCAGAGGGCATCGTCGATCGCGGGCTTGGGCCACGCCCCGGACGCCGCCTCGAAGAGCCGGCGCTCCGTCTCGGTGACGGCGTGGGTCAGTGACTCACGTTCCAGCCAGCGGTCGGTCTCGTCGCGGGCGGCCTCCGCCTGCGCGACGCGCGTGGGCTCGTGTTGGAACTCGCCCAGCGCCAGCTCGATCGTCGCGCGCCGGGCGAACGCGTACAGCACGAGGGCCCGGTCGGAGACCTGGTCGACGGCGGGACGGGTCATCGGCGGCGGATCCCGGTCACATCTCGCGGCGGCCCTCGAGGGCCTGCGACAGGGTGACCTCGTCGGCGTACTCGAGGTCGCCGCCCACCGGGAGGCCGCTCGCGAGCCGCGTCACGCGGATCCCGAGCGGCTTCAGCAGGGCGGCGACGTACATCGCGGTGGCGTTCCCCTCCAGGTTCGGGTTCGTCGCGAGGATCACCTCCTGCACGTGGTCGCGTTCGACCCGGTCGAGCAGCTCCTGCACGCGAAGGTCGTCGGGACCGATGCCGTCGAGCGGGCTGATCGCGCCACCCAGGATGTGGAACCGCCCGTGGATCAGTGCGGCCTTCTCGAGGGTGGCGGCGTCCTTCGGCTCCTCGACCACGCACAGCTGGGTTCGATCGCGCGACTCGTCGCGGCAGATCCGGCAGAGGTCGCCCTCGGCGACGTTGCCGCATTCACGGCAGAAGGAGATGCGCTCCTTGGCCTGGATGATCGCCTGCGCGAGGCGTTTCGCGTCGTCGATCGGCGCCTTGACCAGCCAGAATGCGAGCCGCTGGGCCGACTTCGGACCGACGCCGGGCAGCCGCGCCAGCTCGTCGATCAGCTCCTGGATCGGGCCCTCGTACGCCACGCGCTACCCCGCGTCTCCGGAGGGGTCGGCCGGCGTGGCGCCCAGCATCTCCTGGACGCGGCGGAGCGCCTCGGCCTCGTCGGGGACGTCCTCCTCGTCGACGACCTCCACGGCCGCGATCCCGCCGGCCGGCTCGCGCGCCTCGCGGACGACGCACGTGATGGCCGGCGAGATACCGAAGAGGTCGTTCAGGGCCGCGCGCAGGTCGTCCTGCCGCTCGGCGACCTTCTGCGGGCCGACCTTGCGGTCGGGCGGGAACGCGAGCTCGAGGGTCTCGCCGTCATACGCGCTGACGGTGGCCGACTCCAGGATCGCCTTCAGGATCATCTGGCGGCTCGTGCCCAGGTGATCGATCAGGGCGGGCCAGGACCGGCGGAGCATCGTGACGTCGACGCTGCCGGCGTCGGCCGCGTGCGGGACCGGCATCTGGGTCGAGGGCCCGGAGGGCTCGGGCGCCGGCTCGGCCTCGGCAACTGGCTCGGGCTCGGCCGCCCCGACGATCACGACGTCGTCGTCCGGGACGGGCTCCCCCGGGGTATCGGCGACCGGCGCCGGCTCCGGGACCGCGATCGGCTCCGCCGGCGCGGGCACCTCGACATCGTCGGCCGGGCTCGGCGGTGCGGCGTGGACGGCCGAGGCCGGCGGCACCAGGGAGCCGGCTTCGAGGTTCGCGAGACGCTCCAGCCGCTCGAGCCGAGCGACCAGCCCGGCGGGGCTCGGGTCGGTGTCGGGGATCGTCGCGCGCACGAGCGCGAGCTCGAGCGAGATCCGCGGCGAGGTCGTCCAGCGCATGTCCTGCTGGGCGGCGAGCAGCAGGGAGATCACGCGGGCGAGCTCGCCCGGCGTGTACTTCTCAGCCTGGATCCGCAGGGCGTCGTAGGCATCGGCCGCCACGTCGATCAGGTCCTGCTGTCCCGGCGCGGTCTTCACGAGCAGCAGGTTCCGGAAGTGTCCGAGCGACTCCGCCGTGACGTTCCGGAGGTCCTGCCCGTCCTGGACGAGCCGGTCGACCACCTCGAAGGCAGTACGGGCGTCGCCCACCGCGACCGCGTCGGCCAGCTCGTGCTGGACCTCGCCTCGAGGCGCGCCGAGCAGGGCACGGATCGCGTCGTCGTCGATCGTCGCGCCGCCGAGCACGCTCGCCTGGTCCAGCAGCGAGATCGCGTCACGGGCGGATCCCTCGGCCTGGCGCGCGATCGCGTGCGCGGCCGACCGCTCGAGCGTCACGCCCTCGCGCTCCGCGATGTCGGCGAGGTGGTCGGCCAGCTGCTCCATCGAGAGCCGCCGGAAGTCGAACCGCTGGCACCGTCCGACGATCGTCGGCGGCATCTTGTGGGGCTCGGTGGTGGCGAGCACGAACCGCACGCCGGCCGGCGGCTCCTCGAAGACCTTCAGCAGGGCATCGAATGCCTCGCGGGAGAGCCGCTGAGCCTCGTCGATGATGTAGACCTTCTCGCGGCCCTGCACCGGCGCGGTCGGCGCCTTCTCGCGGAGCTCGCGAGCGTCCTCGACCCCACCGTGGCTGGCGGCGTCGATCTCGACGACGTCGAGGTGCGTGCCCTCGCGGATCGACACGCACTGCGAGCACACGCCACATGGCTCGGCCGTGGGGCCCTGCTCGCAGTTGACCATCTTCGCGAGGATCCGGGCGGTGGAGGTCTTGCCCGTCCCGCGCGGCCCGCAGAAGAGGAACGCGTGGTGCAGGCGACCCTCGCGGATCGCACCGGTGAGCGCGCGCACCACGTGGTCCTGCCCGAGGACCTCGGTGGGCGTCTGCGGCCGGTACCGGCGGTACAGGGCCTGGTGCTGCTTCTCGTCCGCCACTCGCTGCCTTTCCGCGCCCGCGGGCGCTCCCCTCACCGGGGAAACGGATGTGGCCGTGCACCCGCCTCCGACCACGGACGACTCGGACGTTTCCTCGTCACGGGGCTCCAGTCAGGCATCCCTACGGCACCCACCAGGCTCCGCTTACGGCTGCTTCCTTCCGGACCTGACCGGGTTCGCGGTCTGGAGTCGCGTAGGACCCGACCTTCAACGCTCCGTGGCAAGGGCTGCCCCGGACCATCCGGGCCTCGGGCGGGGATTCAGCCCCGCTGAAGCGGATCGCGGGTTACAGGGCACCGCTGGCTCCCCACCTAGCACGGCCACGCGGGGAGTATACGCGGGGCGCCCGACAGGTCAGCAGGCGCCGCGCGGCGTCCGCTCGCCGACCGACCGATCGAGCCGGAGCGAGGGCGTCAGGAGCAGCACGACGGCCGCCAGGTTCAGCCCCACGAGCGCCCAGATGCCCGGCTCCCACGGCCACACCGCGCCCAGCAGGAGCAGCAGCACGGCGGAGGCGTGGAACAGCATCGCCACCAGCCACGCCCATCGTGATCCCTTCACGATGCCGACCAGGACGAGCACGCCGATCACGGCGGGCACGATCCTGATCTGGGTGTCGAACAGGGACAGCGACGTCACGACGATCGCGACCACGACGACGACGTACGCCCAGACGAGCCTCGGGACATCTCTCACGCCATCAGGGTACGGGTCGCGGGAACCGCACCTCACCGTCCGGCCGTCCAAGGAACGTCACTCGCCCGGCCGGCGACCCCGCACCGACCGACAAGGAGGACCCTCATGCAGATCCGCTCCCGCGCCGTCGTGGCGCTGCTCGCCTCGATCGGCGTCCTGGTGGGCGCCGGCGTCGCCGCCGCGGTCGCCGACCAAACTCCCGCCTGCGGGGAGCAGGTCTACGGCACCGGCCCCGACGCCACCGTTTCGTACACGATGTGTCCCGGCGACCCCGGCGTGCGTCCCGAGCCCGTGCCCGGTCCCCAGATCGTCGAACCCACGCCCGGGATGGCGAACGTCCGGGCCCGGCCCTTCGACACGGCGACCGTCGGGGACGACGACCGCACGGTGACGATCGACTTCTGGAGCGGGATCGAGCCGTGCACGGTGCTCGATCACGTCGCCGTCGACTACGGCGCCCGCGACGTGACGGTCACGCTCTTCGAGGGGAACGACCCCGACGCCGGGGACGTCGCCTGCATCGAGATCGCCGTGCAGAAGCAGGTCGTGATCGTGCTCGACGAGCCGCTCGCCGGGCGGACGCTCGTGGACGGCGCGACGTCGTGACGCGGCGCCTCAGCCCCTGACCCAGATCTCCCACTCCGAGACCGTCGCGAACCCGAGGGCTTCGTACATCGGCCGCGCCATCTCTGATGGATGCAGCCACGCGAGGTCCGAGGGGAAGGCCCGTGCCGCGTGCACGGTGAGCGCGGCGCCGATCCCCCGGCGCCGCGCCTCGGGCACCACGGCGACGCCCATCACGCTGACGGCCCCCTGCACGAGGTAGCCGGCCGAGATCCCGACGGGGTCGTCACCCTCCCAGGCCACGAAGGTGTGCACGCCGTCGACCCCGCGGGCCCCCGCCCCGTAGAACGTCATCCCCACCGCGGGATCGTCGTCGAAGGCCGCGACGCCGACCGCGACGAGCGCTCCGACGTCCGCGTCGGTCGACACCGGGCGGATCTCGACGCCGGGCGCGGGTGGCGCCTCGGGCAAGGACCCGGGATCCACCGCCATCGCCGGGCGTTCCAGCAGCAACGCGAGGCCCAACGACCGCAGCGCGTCGTCCACCCGCGGGTGGCGGCCCCGCTGCAGGTTCACCCCGAGCGCGTGGCCGCGTCGCACGAACTCTGCCTCCGCGAGGTGGAGGGAGCCGAGGGCGTCATCGGGCTCGTGTTCGACCATCACGCCGTTGAGCGCCGGGTCGGGCTGGTTCGAGAACGCCAGCACGTAGCCGTCGAGATCGACCACCTCGGCGCCGGCGACCCGCTCGCGCCGCTTCCGCTCGGCGTCGACCACGCCCAGGGCGATCCGTTCCGCGATGTCCATCGAACGGAGTGTGCCAGGCGCGGGGAGCGGGGTGGGTGTCCCGGTAGCCTGTGGCGATGATCCCGGTCGATGCGGTGCTCGTGGATTTCGACGGAACGGCGTGCTCGCACGACGTCGCCGAGCACCTCCTGATCGAGTTCGGTGACCCTTCCTGGCCCGAGTGGGACGAAGCGGTCGACCGAGGGGAGGTGCCGCTCCGCGAGGCGATCCTGGCTCAGAACGCACTGCTCGGGGCCGACCGCGACACGATGCTCGCGTTCGCGCTCGAGCACTGCCCGCTCGACCCCACCTTCGCCGCGTTCTGCGCGTGGCTCACCGACCGGGACGTCCCCGTCGCGATCGTCTCGGACGGATTCGGGTTCTACATCGGGCCGATCCTGGAGGCGGCCGGCCTGGGTCACGTGACGGTCCTCGCGAACGAGCAGCGATGGGATGACGCAGGGATGCCGGCGGGCATCACGTTCGCCCATCCGCATCCGGAGTGCGTCGGATGCGGGACCTGCAAGATGCGCGCCGTCACGATGTACCGCGAGGCACACGGCCCTGTGGCCTTCATCGGGGAGGGGCAGAGCGATCGCTACGGGGCGCTCTATGCGGACGTAGTCTTCGCGAAGGACGCCCTGCCCGGGTACTGCGAGGCCGACGGCGTGCCCTACCTCGCCTGGGAGCATTTCGACGACGTGCGCGCCAAGCTCGAGGGACTCGAGACCCTGCCCGGACCGGTCGCGCCGGTAGTGTGTCCGGGATGGACGCTCCCCTCGACCTGATCGCACTCCCCGCGGGACTCACCGCGCGACCCGCGACGATGGACGACCTCGATGCGGTCGTCGAGCTCGTGCGCGCCTGCGAGGAGCACGATTACGGTCGCGCCGAGCTCGACCCGGAGGACCTGGTCGTGGACTGGGCGCGACCCGGCATGGACCTCGCCGTGATGAGCGTTGCCCTGTTCGACGACGACGTGATGGTGGCCGAGGCCGAGGCGTTCCAGGGGCGTGGCGAGGTGAACATCCACCCCGTTCATCGCGGTCGCGGCATCGGCACCGCGATCCTTCCGTGGCTCCACGAGATCGCGCGCTCCCAGGGGCCAACCCTCCGTCAGATCGCGCACGACACCGACACCGAGCGGCGTGGGTTCCTGCTTCATCACGGCTATCGCGAGACCTTCACGTCGTGGGTCCTCGCGATCTCGCTCGAGGGCGGGATCGAGGCACCCGCTCTGCCGGCAGGGTTCGCCTTCCGCGACTTCCGCCCCGGCGTCGACGACCGCGAGACCCACCGGGTGATCGAGGACGCGTTCAGCGAGTGGGAGGGACGCCGGCCCGTCACCTTCGAGGACTGGGCCGGACTCACGATCGGGCGCGAGTCGTTCGACCCGTCGAACATGCTGCTGGCGGTCGACGAGATCACCGACGAGATCGTCGGTGCCGTGTTCATGATCGACTACGGGATCGAGGACGGCTGGATCCAGCAGGTCGCGACGAAGGCGACGCACCGCCACCGTGGGATCGCCCGTGCGCTGCTGCACCGCGCGTTCCAGGTCTACGGCGAGCGCGGCAAGCGAACGGTTGAACTCAGCACCGACTCGCGCACGGGCGCCCTGGGTCTCTACGAGAAGGTCGGGATGCGCGTCTTCAGCTCGTACACGAACTACGTGAAGGATCTCCGCCACGAGGCCGCGACCGCCCGTTCGGACTCATAGTCTGCGAGCCACCCGTGCCAGACTCCTCCCTCGTCTACGAGGAGGATCCGGATGAACGAGTGGTACGAGAACCGATCGGTGAAGATCGCCCTTGCGGTCGTGGTCGTGGTGACCGGGGTGGCGCTCGCGGTCACCACGGGCGACTCGTGGGCCGTCCGCTGGGTGACGCTGCTGCTCTCGCTGGACGTTGCCGCGCGACTCGCACTGCCACGCGGATCCAGGTCTGAACCCTAGGCCGGCACCCGCCATCCGGTGCGCCAAGAGGTTCTGGCGGTGGCCGAGGGATTCGAACCCTCGAGAGAGTTGCCCCCCTACACGCTTTCCAGGCGTGTCCCTTCGGCCGCTCGGGCAGGCCACCGTCGACGAGTCTAGCGAAGCGGCCGCACGGCTCAGGCCGCCAGGATCCTGCGGACCTCCGCATCGATGAACGCCGCGTAGATCGCCTCGCCCTCCGCGGACAGGTGGTAGCGGTCGTCGGCGAACCAGTGCGGGTGCCCCGTGGAGTACGCGTACCAGCGGATCACCCACACGTTGTCGTAGGTGCTCGCGCACGCGTTCAGGATGCCGTTGTTCGCCGCCTGCCAGTCGCGCGGGACCTTGTTCGTCACGAGGAAGACGCGGCGCAACGGGCCCGCGATCGCGACGGCCTGATCGCAATCGGCCGGGTCGATCGGGCCGTTCGTCCCGAGGTGGACGATCACGCGCTTCGCGAGGATGCCGTCCTCCTTCAGGCGCTGCACGACCGCCACGCCTTCGGAGAACTGCCGCCCGACCTTCGCGTGGACATGGGTGTCGTAGCCGTTCAGATCGTCCTTCGCCGAGAGCATGATCGAGTCGCCGACCCCGACGCGGCCGCCCGGGATCGGCCGCGCGACGGCGGCGTGAGCGAGGCGAGCAGGGCGAGGCCGGCGAGCATCGGGAGGAGGGCTCGCCGTCGGCCACCGATACGGCCGCCCGGGGTATGGTCGTCGTCGGAACGCTTCCCCATGACGCCGACCATACGCCGCTCTGCCGTCGTTCTCCTGATCTCGCTGCTCGCCGCGTGTTCCGGATCGGCGAGCACAGCTCCCAGCAGCACGGCCACCACCCCGTCCGCGTCACCGTCGGGCACCGGGACGCCGACGGTGTCAGCCTCGGCCTCGCCCAGCGAACCGGCGACCACCGCGTTGCAGGCGGTCGGCCCGGTGCCGACGCGCACGTACGCGCTGCTCGGCACCTCGGACGGGTCGCTGCTCATCGCGTCCAACGACGGGAGGATCGTCACGCGCGTCGACCCGACGTCGGGGGAGGTGCTCGCCCAGCGGGACCTCGGCCATGGAGGTGAGCTCGCGGCCGTCGAGGCCGGCGACGCGATCTGGGTCCTGCACCGATCGAAGGAGGGCGCGCGCCTGATCGGTGTCGGCGCCGCAGACGCTCGCGATCCAGTACGGGCGAGCGTTCGCGTCGACGGCCGACGGGACTCGCCGCGGCCGACGGACACCTCTGGCTCGGCGTGGGCTCATCCCTCGTTGAGATCGATCCCGGCATCGGGCAGCACGATCGGGCGAGTGCGACTGATCGGACAGGGTCGACCTGGTGGCAGGCGACCCGGACAGCGGGCTCCTGTACGTCACGCTCGAGGGACCCGTTCGGAAGGATCAGGCGCCCGCTCTTCGAACTGGACGGATCGACGGGCGAGGTTCGTCGCGAACGCGTGGGCGGGCTACGCCGATCTGAACGGCGTCTCTCACCTCGTGCCGGCGCCGGACGGGGTCTGGGTGGGCGAGCCGACGGGGATGATGGGCACGCTCGGCTTCTATGCGACGAGCGACTCGGCGGATTCTCGTCCCGCCCCGCGGGCGTCGACGAGGGCACGGACGGCCACGGCATGATCTTCGGCTCGAACTCGATCACCGGCGCGTACGCCGGGAGTCACCTGTGGGTCGCGTATCCGGGGAGGGAACGGTCACCTGTGCCGATGCGCGGACGGGCCGCACGCTCGGGACGCTCACCGACGGATCGCCTCCCGGGAGCGCGGACATCGTCACGGTCGGCGACCGGCCGATGACGATCGTCGGCTCCACCCTGTACTCGATCGACGAGGAGATCGCCTGTTCGTAAACAGACGCGGCTCCTAGGGTGTCCATGGTGCAGATGGATACCTCCCTTCCGGTGGCGGTCGTCGTCACGTCCCCGCAGCTTCCGTCCTTCGAGGTGCTGTTCGCCGAGGAACGAGACCGGCTGTACTCGGCCCTCTGGCTGATCACCCGCGATCGCCACGAAGCGGAGGACATCGCGCAGGACGCCTTCGTGCGTGTGCTGGAACGCTGGGACAGGGACGGTGCCCCCGACGACCCCACCGCCTACCTCTTCCGCACGGCGATGAACGTGCTGCGCAATCGGCGGCGACGGGCGGCCGTGGCACTCCGCCACGCGGTCTCGCGATCGGAGTCCCGCGATGTACTCGAGGCCGTCGAGACGCGCGACGTCGTGATGCGGGCGCTGGGCGCCCTGACGCCCAGGCAGCGCGCCGCCCTGGTCCTGACGGATCTCCTCGAGATGCCGTCGGACGACGCCGCCGCGGCCTTGGGGGTCCGTCCGTCGACCGTCCGCGTGCTCGCCGCCCGCGGACGAGCCACCCTCTCCACCGAGATCGGAGCCACCGATGGATGACAGCAAGCACCTGCTCGAGCGAGCACAGGCACAAGCCCCCGAAGCCGGCTTCGACCTGGGCGGACGTTCGTGACTCGACGCGGACACCGCGAGCGACGTCGCCGGGTCGGCGGTGCGGTCGTCGGGTTGGGCCTCACCGTTGCGATCGTCGCCGGCGCGGCGTTCGCCATGGCCTCGAGCGGAGACCGGCCCGCAGGCGCGACGCGCGGCGGGAGGTCGCTGCCGGCTCCACACACCGTCCCGCTCGGGCCCGGTGAGTACTCCTACCAACTGATCCGCTACCCGTGCGAGCCCTGCGGCAAGGACACGTTGTACGCCGAGTCCTGGTGGGCCCTCGACGGCTCGGGCCGGATCAACGTCATGGAGCAGCACAACTACGGGATCCAGGAAGGCACGTT
Source organism: uncultured Actinomycetes bacterium (assembly GCA_963821925.1). Lineage (GTDB taxonomy): Bacteria > Actinomycetota > UBA4738 > UBA4738 > HRBIN12 > JAOUEA01. Next base: position 329,303 of record CAWGFO010000001.1, read on the forward strand.
CGGGCCCGGCGAGTTCCCCGACGAGGGCGACCTCTCCGCGTTCCCGACCGAGCCGAGCGCCCTCGAAGCCTTCCTCCTCGAGCGGAGCAGCAACGACGGCGCCTCACCCCGGCCCGACGTGACACCCGCCCCGGGGACGCCGGTCGAGGAGGGCCAGATGTGGCTCGCGATCCGCGACTACCTCGGGTCGACCCAGTATCTGAACGCGACGCCCGAGCTCCGGGCCGCGATGCTGCAGGTCCTGTCGCGGGTTCCGATGGTGCGGGTCGAGACCGGCGTTGCCGACCCTCTCGGTCGCCCGGCGAACGTGCTGCGCTTCCACGCGTACGACGCCGACGTCGAGGTCTTCGCCGACCCGACCACGGGGGACTTCATGGCGATGAGCGAGGACGGTGTGACCACGATCCTCGTGGAGAACGCTGGCATCGTCGGCGACGACCATTCGAGCCCGCACGGGGACCTGCGGACGGTGCCCGCCTCAGCCTGACGCCGCCGCGGGGGCACGAGCCGGCTCCTCCCGTCAGTCCGACGCCAGGACCCACATCTCCTTGAACGGCGTGGTGAAGTGCCAGGTTGTCTCCAGACCCGGGGGGATCGAGAAGAGGTCCCCGACGCTCAGATCGAGGGTCGGTCCTCCGGCGATCTCGATGCGGACCGAGCCCTCCAGGATGATCGCGACCTCGCGTTGCTCGGGCGTCCAGGTGATCGGTTCGCCCGCGTCGGTGTACTTCGTCATGCCGGCCACGACACCGTCGGCGTGCACCAACTCGTGCATGACGGTCCCGGGCACCTCCGGGTCCGGCACCCAGGCATCGGTCGAGGTGTTCGAGACGAACACACCGGGATGAGGCTCCATGGCGATCTCCTTCCGCTCCACCGACGCGAGGCGGGCGCGGGATGATCCCGCGCCCGCCTCGATCGGAGTCCATCGTTGCGGAGGCGGCAGGATTTGAACCTGCGAGAGACGGATTAGGCCCCTAACCGCTTTCGAGGCGGTCCCATTCGGCCGCTCTGGCACGCCTCCGTCGACGAGTCTAGCGGGCGATATCCGCGGCCCCAAGGTCAGCCGCGCTCGGTCCGAGCGTCTTCACGAAGCGGTCGAGCCGTTCGTCGAGATCGTAGCCGGCCGTAGTCCAGAATCCCGCGGCGTGATCGTGACCGCGGAGCACGAGGATCGAGACCCGGCGACAGCCGGCTTCGCGCAGTCGGCGTTCGCCCTCGGCGACCAACGCGGACGCGATGCCGGCGCGACGCGATGCCGGCGCCACCACCAGGCGGTAGAGCCCACCGCGCCAGCCGTCCCAGGCCACGATCAGCGTCCCGACCACCGCGCCGCCCTCGACCGCGAGCAGCAGGTCCGACGTGGGGTGCGCGAGCAGTCGTTCGAGGGATGCCTCGTCGTCGGTCGCGCTCTCGGCCGCGTCCGAGGTCCGCCAGAGCGCCAGCACGTCGGCCAGGTCCGAGCGGGCGCCCTCGCGGAGCTCCACGCTCACCGCCGATCGCGGAAGAACGACCGCAGGAGATGGCCGCACTCGTCGGCGAGCACGCCGCCCGTAAGCTCGGTCCGGTGGTTCAGGCGTTCGTCCTGCACGAGATTCCCGAGCGATCCGGTGAAGCCCGCCTTCGGGTCGATGGCCCCGAACACGACGCGGTCCACGCGGGCGAGCACGATCGCCCCCGCACACATCGCGCATGGTTCGAGCGTCACGTAGAGCGTGCAGCCCTCGAGGTGCCACGTGCCGGTCGCCGCGGCCGCGTCGCGCAGGGCCAGCACCTCGGCGTGCGCCGTCGGGTCGTGGTGGCGCTCCCGTCCGTTCCCGGCGGCGGCCACGACCTCGTCGCCGCGCACGATCGCGCATCCCACCGGGACGTCGTCCCACTCGAGGCATCGGTGCGCCTCGTCGAGCGCGAGGGTCATGAACCGCTCATCAGTAGTCTGGTCCATACTAGTAGGCGTCGATCTCGAGCAGCCGCTCGTCGCTGATGCCGAAATGGTGCGCCAGCTCGTGCGCGACGGTATGCGACACGACGCGTTGGATCCGTTCCTCGTTGAACGCGCCCTCGCGTTCGATCGGGTGCTTGAAGAGCGTGATCCGGTCGGGCATCACGTTCGTGTAGTTGCCGCCCCGCCGGAGCAGCGGCACGCCCTCGTAGAGGCCGAGCAGGTGCTGCCCCGGAGGCGACTCGTCCTCGACGAAGAGCTCGACGTTGTCGAGGCGCTCGTGCACCCAGTCCGGGAGCGCATCGACGGCCTCGGCGACCATCTCCTCGAAGCGTTCCTGACTGAGCCACATGTCATGCAGCGTACCCCCGGTTCGCGCGAGGGCCGTCTCCGGGAAGAGACTCCACGGATGCGTGAACCGTTCGCCGGCCGGGGTGCGACAGAGTGGGCATGAGCGACGTGCGCGGTCCGGCCACGACCGATCAGGATCTGATCCGCGCCGTGCGCGAGGGTGACGCCGCCGCATTGCGTTCGCTGTACGACCGACACGCCCCCTGGCTCACGATCCGGCTCGCCCGTCGCTGCGCCGATCCGGCGATCGTCGAGGAGGTCGTGCAGGACACCTTCCTCGCCGTGTGGCGGGGCGCAGGGCGGTACCGGGGCCAGGGCGAGGTGGCCGCCTGGATCTGGGGGATCGCGATCAGGCGGCTGATCGACCGGCTGCGGAAACATCGCTCGGCGTCCCGGCTCGTGGGTCGTCCCGACCCCGAGCCCTCCGCCGAGGAACTGGTCCTGTTGGGCATCGAACACGGCGACCTCGCATCGGCGATGGACGGGCTTTCGCCGGAGCTGCGCGCGGTGATCCAGGCGACGGCCCTGGACGGCCTGACGACCCGTGAGGCCGCGCACCTCCTGGGGATCCCTCGAGGCACCGTCAAGACCAGGCTCATGCGGGCCCGGCGCGAACTACGGGAGGCATTGGCATGAGCTGGCACGTCCTGGAACCGACGATCGACGCGTACGTGACCGGACGGCTCGACGACGCCTCGGCCTTCTCGCTGGAGGCCCACGTCCTGACCTGCTCGGTGTGCCGCGACGCGCTCTCGGCCCGCGCCGGCGCCGATCGACACGAGCGGATCTGGACCGGGGTCCGCGATGCGATCGAGCGGCCGAAGATCGGCGTCGACGAGCGCGCGCTGATCGCGATCGGGATCCGGGATGACATCGCGCGCCTCCTGGCCGCGACGCCCGTCCTGCGCACGTCGTGGCTCGGGGCGGTGGCCGCGACCCTCGCCTTCGCGGTCCTCATGTCGCGGACGACCGGCAGCGACGTACTCCCGTTCCTGGCACTGGCCCCGCTCGTTCCGGTCGCGGGGGTGGCGGTCGCGTTCCGGCGGCCGGCCGACCCGGCGTGGGAGCTCGGGCTCTCGACCCCGGTCGGCGGCTTCAGGCTGATGCTGATCCGGGCCGCCGCGGTCTTCGCGGTCTCCGTGACCCTCGCTGGCCTGGCGGTCCTGGCGCTACCGTCGCTCGGATGGACCGCGGCGGGGTGGGTGCTGCCCGCGTTCGCCCTCACGGTGCTCACGCTGGCGTTGTCATCGACCTCGATACCCGCCGCGACCGCAGCCGGCATCGTGGCGGGCGGGTGGGCGTCGGCGGTGCTGGTGGCGGACCGACTCGCGAGGGAGCCGCTCGCTCCGTTCGGCTCGACCGCCCAGGTCGGGTTCGCCCTGCTCGCGGTCGCATCGACGACGATCCTGATCGCCCGGCACACCTCATTCGAACGTCCCTCGCAGATCTGAAGGAGGCACGCGTGGAGCAGGCAACGATCGACCTGACATCGCTCGACAAGCGCTTCGGCTCCGTCAGGGCCCTGGACGACGTCACGCTCGGGATCGGTCCCGGGGTGACGGGACTGCTCGGGCCGAACGGCGCCGGCAAGACCACGATGATGCGGATCGCGGCCACCGTGCTCGCGCCCGACGCGGGCACCGTCAGGCTCCTCGATCGCGATCCGACACGGTCGGACGACCGGGTGGAGATCCGCCGCCGCCTCGGCTACCTGCCGCAGGAACCCGGCTTCTACCAGCGGTTCACCGCGTTCGAGTTCGTGGACTACGTCGCGATCCTGAAGGAGCTGTCCGACCGTCGGGCACGACACGACGAGGTCCGGCGGGTGCTCGAGGTGGTGGGACTCGGCGACGTGGCGACCCGCAAGGTGAAGGCCCTCTCGGGCGGGATGCGGAGCCGGCTCGCGTTCGCGCAGGCCCTCCTCGGCGGCCCCGACCTCCTGTTGCTCGACGAGCCGACGGCCGGGCTCGATCCCGGGCAGCGGCTGCGGTTCCGTGAGCTCGTCTCGAACCTGCCGGCTCGCCCGACGGTCCTCCTATCGACCCACATGACCGAGGACGTGACCGCGCTCTGCGAGCGGGTCGTCGTCGTCGCGGAGGGCCGCGTGCGGTTCGACGGCACACCGGAATCGCTCAGCGCGACCGCCCGGGGCCGTGTCTGGCTCGAGGGAACCGCCGACCCCCGCGCCGTGTTGTCGTGGCGGATGGGCGACGGCCGCCACCGGCACATCGGCGATCCCCCGGCAGGCGCCGAGATGGTCGAGCCCACGATCGACGACGCCTACCTCCTGATGGTGGGCACGGCACGTGACGAGCGGGGGGTGGCCGCATGAGCGCCGTGTCCGAACGGTCGCGCGGGCCGGTCGTCGTCGCCCTCGCGCGCACCGAAGGTCGGAAGCTGATCACGCATCCGGTCTTCCTGGTCGGCGTGGGCATCGCGCTGGTGGGCTGCGCGAGCTTCGTGCAGGCGATCGCCACGCGGCCGCGGTCACCTGGGGAGAAGACGGTTGGACGGCGGCCGTCGGGGTCATGCTGCTCGGGGTCATGACGATGGTGACGACGAACCTCGCGGCGCTCCGCGACCGGCGTGCGCACACCCAGGAGCAGCACGCGGCGCTCCCGATGCGGCCGCCGGCCCGGACCTCGAGCTTGCTCGCCGCCACCCTCTGGCCGGCGGCGGTCGCGACCGTGATCCTCGGCGCGATCGTCGGCTTCGCGGCTATCAAGGAGATCGGGCTGAACGACGCGGAGACCGTGCATCTGGTCGAGCTCGTGGTCGCGTTGCTGCTCTTCGGCTCGATCGGCATCGCGCTGGCGGCGTGGGCTCCGAGCCCCTTCGTGGCGCCGGTGCTCGCATGGGCCCTGCTCTTCGTGACGCCCGGCGAGACCCCGGCGAGCTGGCACAGCTTGTTGCCGTGGGCGACCCTCGGGTCGACCGAGCTCGCGCTGTGGCATCTCGCCTATCTCGCGGGGCTCACGGGGATCGTCGCGGTGATCGCGCTCGCGAAGACGAGCCGTCCGCGCACGCTGGTCGTTCCCGCGCTCGTGGCGGTGGCCGTCGTGGTGGCGTCCGCCGTCGTCATGCTGGACGGCGCCTGCCCCGCCGTGGGCCCATGCCTGCTCTGACCGAAGGGGGCGCCCTCCGGTCCACCGCGCGGGCGATGCCCTGGCTGCCCTCGGTCGCGGCGGGGCTGATCGCCACCGTCGTGGTGGCGGCACGTCTGGATCACGAGGCGGCGTTGCCGCTGCAGATCGCGGGCGTCCTGCTCGCGAGCGGCCTTGGCTACGCGTTGGACGATCCGGCGTTCGAGGTCCTGGGGGCGTCACCCACGTCGCTGCGGCGGCGGCGGATGCACCGGCTGACGGTCGCGCTCCCACCGACGGTCGTGGTGTTCTCGGCGCTGCTCGCATGGCACGGAACCGAAGGACGGGAGGAGGCGCTCGCGCTCGCGGCGATGTTCGCCGGCCTCGTGGGCTTGGCGCTTGGGATCGCCGGGGTCGCCGCTCGCCGCTCATCTCGAGGGCTCGGCGGGATCGCCGTGGCGCCGGCCCTGTTCTCTGCCCTGATCCTGTCCACGATGGTCACCCCTCGGTGGCGGCCGCTCCCGATGGGCGACATCCCCGGTGGATGGCAGCCGATCTACCTCCGGTGGACCGCGGCCGCCGTGATCGGCTTGGTGCTCCTGGCGATCTCCTCGCGGGACCGGGCCGGTCGCCCGTAGGGCCGTCGGTCGGCTCAGGACCCTTCTACCAGCCGCCCTCGGCGCGGCGGTCATGGTGCTGCGCATCTCCCAGGTCGAAGACGAGCAGCTTCCGCTCGGTGAAGGACTCGAGGAACCACTGCGAGAGCTCCCGGCCCACGCCGCTGTTGCCCGTGCCCCCGAACGGCGCCAGTTGGTCCCAGTAGTTGCTGGTCTCGTTGATGTTCACCGATCCGTGCTGGAGGGCCTCGCCGACCCGCCACGCCGACGCCAGATCCCGGGTCCACAGCGAGGCGATCAGCCCGAGCTCGCTCGAGTTGGCGATCTCGATCGCCTCCTCGGTCGAGCCGACCTTCATCACCGGGGCGACCGGCCCGAAGGTCTCCTCCTGTGCGATCACCATCTCGGGCGTCACGCCGGTCAGCACGGTCGCCGGATAGAAGAGCCCCTCCTCGGGCCCGAACTGCTCGATGTCGGCGCCGAGCTCGCGGGCGTTCTCGACGTGCTCGACGACGCGGCGGAGCGTGCCGGGGTTGCAGAGCGGGCCCATCTCGGTCTCGTCGAGGCCCGGGTCGCCGATGCGGAGCTCGGCGGCGCGCGCCTTCAGCTTGTCCACGAACTCGTCGTGGACGGCCTCGTGCACCAGGAGCCGCTCGGCCGACGTGCACACCTGTCCCGCGTAGTAGAAGCAGCCGTTCATCGCGCCCTCGACCGCGGCGTCGATATCGGCGTCGGGCAGGATGATGAACGGCCCGTCGCCACCGAGCTCCAGCAGATGGGGCTTGAGCGCGGCCTTCACGGCGATCGTCTTGCCCGTGGCGGTCGACCCGGTGAAGAAGACCCCCTTGACGCCGGGGTGCTCCACGATCGCGGCGCCCACGTCGCCGAGTCCCTGCACGACGTTGATCACGCCGTCGGGCAGGCCGGCCTCGGCGAAGAACTCCCCGACCATCGCGCAGGCGGTCGCCGCGAACTCGGAGGGCTTCCACACCACGGTGTTGCCCGCCGCCACGATGTGGGCGAGCGCGATCGAGGCGATGTCGGTCGGGAAGTTGTACGGGGTGATCGCCCCCACCACACCGAGCGGTCGATGCGTCAGCACCAGGCGCTTGTTGTTCGTCTGCTCCTGGGTGGACGGGAACGAGAGGCCACGGTGCCGGAGCACCTCTTCACCCGCCTTGTGCCAGGAGGGCGCCGCGTACTCGTGCACCTCTTCGCGCGACTCCGTGATCGTCTTGCCGATCTCCTGGACGAGCACCCGTGCGATCGGCTCAGCGCGCTCGACGAAGAGTGCGTTGATCCGACGCAGGACCTTCACCCGATCGATAAGCGGCGTCGCCGCCCAGCCGGGCTGGGCGGCTGCCGCGGCGGCCACGGCTCGGTCGACGTCGGATGGTGAACAACGCGTGATCTCGTTCACGAGCTCGCCCGAGTAGGGGGAGCGCACCTCGAACGTCCCGCCGCTGCCTTCCACCCACCGGCCGCCGATCAGGGCGAGATGTGGGAGTACGGACGCCGTCTGCTCGGCGATGACCATGACGATCTCCTCGATCCTGCCCCGCGCCACCGGGCGACGAACCGCTGTCCGGTTCGGCCACGGGGTCCAGTGAGATGCCTCGAAGCGACGCTACACCAACGTGGCGGGGGCCGCGCCGGGCCTCGTCGCGCCGGGACGCGTACGATCGAGCCCGATGACCGACCACGACACGAGCGACGAGACGCCGCGGCCCGAACGGTCCGACGGCCGGCCGGTGCGACCGCCCTGCCCGTCGTGCGGATCCGCGCACACGCAGCCCTTCACGCACGGCGGCCCGGCCGCGCGGGTCAACATGAAGTGCATCGACTGCGGACATCTGTTCAAGGAACCGCGCCGGTCGCCCTAGGTGCCCAGCGGGTCCTAGACTGGCTGTGGGAGGCAACGCAGATGGTGACCCACTCCCGGCGCGGCGGCGGTCTGCACGACCGGAGCGTCCAGTGGTCGTGGGTGCTCTTCCTGGCTTCCTGGCCGTGGCACCTGATCGGCGGCCTGCTGGCGATCCTGGTGACGAGGGCCGCAGGTGGTGACTTCACCTCCGGGACCGACGTTCCGGAATCCGTCTACCGGCTGCTCTACGTCTGGATGATCGCCCCGCTCGTCGCGTCGGCGGTGATCGGCGTCGTGGGGTGGGCGCGGCACCACGCCACCGCCGCCCTGATCCCGGCGGCACTCAGCGGCACGCTGATCGTCGTGATCACGGTGTTCGGCTTCGAGGAGCTCCTCGGCTGACGGCGTCCGGTGGCACGGACCCGACGGCGCGGGACTAGGATTCGTCCCCGATGGACGGAGACGGCTGGTTCGCGACGATCGCGTTGGAGGACCTCCCCGAAGGACGCTCCGTGATGGCGAAGGCCGGCGACGAGCAGGTGATGCTGCACCGCGTCGGCGATCGGATCTACTCGCTGCTGAACCGCTGCACGCACCAGGGCGCGCCGCTGGCGCGTGGCCCCGTCAAGCCACTCGGCTCCGACGCGACCGTCACCTGTCCGATCCACGGCAGCATGTTCCGGCTCGACGACGGCCGCGTGATGCGGGGGCCGGCCACGCAGCCCGTCCTCGCGTACGAGACACGCGTGACCGACGGCGTCGTCGAGGTGCGTCCGCGCGGCTGACGGCCCTCGCTCAGCCCTCCGTCGCCTCGGCGATCACAGCGCGGACCTCCTTCGCGATCCGACCGGGGATCTCCGGCTCCATGTAGTGCGGGGTGTCCACGATCACCATCCGCCCGGGCGACCAGAGATCGCCGAACCTCCTCTGCATCGCCCGATACGCGCGCACGGACTCGGGCGTGACCGGCGCCCACCAGTAGTCGGGGTGGCGGATCGCGATGTAGGTGAGCGGGATGCGCGGCTCCTGTCCCTCGAGGACCTGGGTCTCCTGCATGCTCCCGAGCCAGTCCATCGACTCGGTGTCGTCCATCCACTCGTCGCCGGTGAGCTGCTCGGGTGAGTCCGGGGCCAGGGTAGTAGGGGTCGATGTCGAGGTACTCGCGCGGAAGGGTCGGATCCGGCAGCGGCTCGGAACGCGCCAGCCGATCGTCAGCAGATCCGCGGGAGCTGGTCGCCCGCGAGCATGATCAACGGGCGCGTCGCGCCGAGCCCGCTTCTCGCGCGCACCGCGACGGGCGGTTCGCCGACCTCGCCCACGATCGCGGCGAAGCTGCCGAGCTCATCCCCGCGCGCCGCCATCAAGACCGCGTCGGCGTCGTCGGGGGCGACCACCGCGACCGCCACCCCTTCGTTCGCGATGTACAGCGGGTCGAGGCCGAGCATCTCGCTCGCCGCCGTCACGGCCGGCAGCACCGGCACGTCGCGCTCGGTGATCGTCATCGAGACCCCGCTCGCCTGCGCGAGCTCGTTCAGCACGCTCGCGAGACCGCCGCGGGTCGCGTCACGCAGGCAGCGGACGTCACCGGCCGCCAGCATCGCGCGGACGAGCATCGTGAGGGGCGCGGTGTCCGACCGCACGTCGGCCTCGAAGTCGATCCCGGCACGCCGGCTCATCACCGCGACGCCGTGCGATCCGACGGGACCCGTCACGAGGATCACGTCGCCGGGACGGCAGCGTTCGGGGCCGACGTCCACGCCGTCGGGGACAAGGCCGATCCCGCTCGTCGTCACGTAGAGGCCGTCCGCCGCGCCGCGCTCCACGACCTTCGTGTCGCCGGTGACGAGGCGCACGCCCGCCCGTTCGCAGGCGTCGGCCATCGACGCGATCACGCCGCCGAGGCGCTCCATCGAGAGGCCTTCTTCGAGGATCAGCGCCGCGGACAGGGCGAGCGGCTCGGCGCCCATCATCGCGAGATCGTTCACGGTCCCGTTCACCGCGAGCTCTCCGATGTTCGACCCCGGGAAGAACGCCGGCTGCACCACGAAGCCGTCGGTCGTGAAGGCGAGCCGGCCCGCGCCGTTCGGGAGCGACACGATCGCGGCGTCGCCCATGCGGCTGAGCTCCGGGTCGCCTCCGAGTGCGGGCACGAACAGGTCCCGGATCAACGCCTGCGTGAGCGTGCCGCCGCTGCCGTGGCCGAGCAGCACCGCGTCGCCCGGCGGGAGCGGCACCGGACAGCGCAGCGCGAACTCACGCACCTCGCGCTCGATCGCCTCGTCGGTGGCGCTTGTCGGGTCGGGCGTCACGCGGGCGCTCCCTCCTTGGTGCGGCCTGCGAGGAAGTAGGCGGCGCAGGCACCCTCGGTCGAGACCATCGGCGCGCCGAGCGGGGTCGACGGCGTGCACTCGACGCCGAACGCCGGGCAGTGCGAGGGCTTCGCGCGACCGCGCAGCACGTCGCCGGCGATGCAGACCTCGGACTCGCTCGCAGGGATCCCGCCCTCCCAGGGGAACCGCAGCTCGGCATCGTGCGCCGCGAACGCCTCGCGGAGCTTCAGTCCGCTGGCCGGGATCACCCCGATGCCGCGCCAGGCTCGATCGGCCACCTCGAAGACCTCGTTCACGACCTTGAGGGCAGCCGGGTTCCCGTCGCGCTCGACCGCCCGCACGTACTGGTTCTCGACCTCGGTCCGGCCCTGTTCCAGCTGCGTCACGAGCATCTCGATCCCCTCGAGCAGGTCGATCGGCTCGAACCCCGTGACGACGAGCGGGACCCCGAAGTCCCGGGCGATCGGCTCGTACTCGCGCCAACCCTGGATCGCGCACACGTGCCCCGGCGCGAGGAAGCCCTGCACACGGTTCCCCGGTGAGACGAGGATCGCCATGATCGCGGGCGGCACGAGCACGTGCGCCACGAGCAACGCGAAGTTCGTGACGCCGAGACGCGAGGCCTGCAGCACCGCCATCGCGTTCGCCGGTGCCGTGGTCTCGAATCCGACCGCGAAGAAGACGACGGTCTTGTCGGGGTTTCGACGCGCGATCTCGAGCGCGTCGAGCGGCGAGTAGACGACGCGGACATCGCCGCCGACCGCCCGCGCCATGAAGAGGTCCTCGCTCGAACCGGGCACGCGCAGCATGTCGCCGAACGAACAGAGGATCGAGTTCGGGTTCTTCGCGATCGCGATCGCCTCGTCGATCAGCGCGAGCGGCGTCACGCAGACCGGGCAGCCCGGCCCGTGCACGAGCTCGACCACGCCGTCGAGGACCTGGTCGATCCCCTGCCGGATCAGGGTGTGGGTCTGGCCCCCGCAGACCTCCATGATCGTCCACGGCCGCGAGGCGGTCTCTCGGATCCGGTCGACCAGCGCCATCGCGATCCGGTCGTCGCGGTACTCGTCGACGTACTTCACGATGCGGCTCCCGGCATGTGCTCGGGACGGACCCCGTCGGGGTCCTGCGGGAGGTCGATGTACTCGAGGTTGTCCATCTCCTCGAGCAGGGCGTACGAGCGTGCCGCCTCGTCCTCGTTCACCGTGCTGATCGCGAAGCCGACGTGGATCACGACCCAGCTGCCCAGGTCGACCTCGGGCGCGTACTCGAGGCAGGCCTTCCGCCGGATCCCGCCGAAGTCGACCATGCCCATGCGGATCCCGTCCTCGTCGAACGTCTCGATCACCTTGCCGGGCACACCGAGGCACATGGCTAGCTCCGCTCCTTCGTCGCGTTCGCTACGAGGACCTGGCCGAGCGCGATCCCACCGTCGCCGATCGGCACCTGTCTGGGAAGGAACACCCGGAGGCCCTCGGCCGTCAACCTGAGGCCGACCTCGGTCGTCAGCCGGTCGTTCTGGAAGACGCCCCCGCCGAGCACGACACGGTCGAGCCCGGCGTCGGCCGCCGCGGTGATCGCGGCGTCGGCGATCAGCGCCGCGAACCCGGCGTGGAACCGTGCGGCCACGTCGCCCGGCTCGAACGCGTCCCGGATCAGCGGGCGCGTGTCGAGCTCGAGGAGCCCGTCGGGGAGCCGCTCGACCACCGGGGACGGTGCAGGAGTCCCCACGGGCTCGCGCACCGCCGCTTCGAGCAACATCGCGGGCTGCCCCTCGAAACTGGCGGATCGGCACACGCCCGCGATCGCGGCCACCGCGTCGAACAGGCGGCCCGCCGAGCTGGTCCGGGGCGAGGCGAGCCCCGACTCGACCTGGCGCTCGACCACGTCGACGAGCGCGGAGGGCGCCTCGAGACGGTCGATCGCGGTGTCGAGCACGCCCGCATCGCGAGCATGGGCCAGCGCCATGCGGACCGGGTCGCGCGTGGCCGCGTCCCCGCCGGGTTGGGACACCTGTCGGAGGCGGCCGACCCTGCGGTACCCGGCCGCGCTGCACACCAGCAGCTCGCCGCCCCAGACCGTGCCGTCGTCGCCGAGACCGAGCCCGTCGAACGCGAGCCCGAGCACCTCGCCGTCCAGCCCGTGCTCGGCCATCGTCGCGGCCACGTGGGCGTGGTGGTGCTGCACGGCGACGGTGGGCAGCCCGAGCGAGGCCGCGAACCTCGTCGTCATGAAGTCGGGGTGCCGGTCGTGGGCGACGATCTCGGGCTCGATCCGGAAGACCTCGCGGAACCGATCGAGCGCGTCGCGGTAGGCAGCCATCGACTCCTCGGTGTCGAGGTCGCCGACGTGCTGGGAGAGGAAGGCCTTGCCGGCGTTCGCGAGACAGAAGGCGCCGTGCAGGAGCGCACCGGTCCCCAACGTCGGCGACGCATCGATCGCGAGGTCGATCGGGGAGGGAGCGGACGATCGTGCGCGCCGCATGACGCTGGGCGTCGCGTCACCCCTCCGCACCTGTACGACGCTGTCGTCGTAGCGCGCCACGACGTCCCGATCGTGGACGAGCACCGCGTCGGCGATCGGGGCCAGCCGGTCGGCCGCGTCCTCGTTCGTGACGCAGATCGGCTCATCGCTCGCGTTCCCGCTCGTCATCACGAGCGGGCGGTCGACGGCGCGCAGCAGCAGATGGTGGAGCGGGGTGGAGGGCAGCATCACGCCGTGCCGCGCGAACCCGGGCGCCACCGGCGGCGCCAGCGGTCGCGCCGAGGTCATCAGCACGATCGGTGCCTGCCAGGACGAGAGCACGTCGAGCTCGACCGGCGTCGGCGAGAACCACCGGCGGGCCGCCGCCACGTCGGACACCATCACGGCGAACGGTTTGTCGGGCCGGCGCTTCCGGTCGCGGAGCCGCGCGACGGCAGCCTCGTCGGTCGCGTCGCACGCCAGGTGGAACCCCCCGAGGCCCTTCAGGGCAACGATCCCGCCGGCGCGGATCAGGGCGGCGACGATCTCGATCGGGTCATCGGCGTCGGCCACCCCCAGCAGCGAGACGCGCGGGCCGCAGGCCGGGCACGCCACCGGCTCGGCGTGGAACCGCCGGTCACCGGGATCCTCGTACTCGCGGCGGCACTGGTCACACATAGGGAACGCTCGCATCGACGTTCGCTCGCGGTCGTACGGGAGCGCCTCGATGATCGTGAACCGAGGGCCGCAATCGGTGCAGTTGATGAACGGGTACCGGTAGCGGCGGTCGTCCGGATCGAACAGCTCGGTCAGGCAGGCGGCGCACGTGGCGGCGTCGGCCGACACCAACCGATCCCCGACGCCGTCCACCGAGGCCTCTACGTCGAATCCACCAAGGCCCTCGACGGCGGCCGACGTCCACGAAACGCTCTCGACGCGCGCGAGCGGCGGCGCCTCGCCAGCGATCGCGGCCGTGAACGCCTCGAGCATCTCCGGAGTGCCTTCCGCATGCATCTCGACGACGCCGCTCGCGTTCCGGACGCGGCCGGCGACGCCGTGCCGTTCGGCGAGTCGCCAGACGAAGGGGCGGAAACCCACGCCTTGGACCACGCCGCGAACCTCGATCCGCCGGGCCACGGGGTCCGGCGGCGCCACGCGCTCGGCACTCCTCATACGGGCGACTCCGCGAGCGCGGCGACTTCCTCGACGAGCGCGTCGACGAGCGCAGGGAGCGCCGCGGCGACCGCCGCCGAAAGCCCGTGCCCCGCGGTGAGGTCGCCCGCCTCCACACCCAGGAAGACCACGCGCGGGAGCGGGCCCATCGCGGCCGCGAGCCCCACGGCCTCAGCGATCCCCAGGCCGTGCGACGAGAGCGCGCCACGGAGCTCAGCCGGCAATCCGTCGGGGTCCCCCACCGCGCGCACCATCGCTCCGGGTTCCCGACCGCCCGACGGCGCCCGCACGGCATCCGCGATCACGACGGCGTCCACGCCTTCGAGCAGGTCGAGCACCTTCAGCGCCAGTCCCGCCTCGACGACCTCGACCTCCGGCGGGAGGCGTCGACGCGCGAGGCCCACCGCGAGCAGCCCGACCGCGTCGTCCCCCGCCTCGGGGTTCCCGCAGCCGATCACGCGCACGTGGGCCGTCACCGTGACCACCTCACCCGCGCTCGATGTCGAGCCGGAGGAAGTGCGTCGCGCACGAGATACACGGGTCGTAGTTCCGCACGACCATCTCGGCGACGTGCGTGAGCTCCTCGTCCGAGCGGTCGAGCACGCCCGGCAGGAACTCACGCAGGTCGTGCTCCATGTGTCGGAGGTTCTGCGAGGTGGGCGGGACGATCTTCGCCTCGAGGATCGTGCCGTCCTCACCGACGTCGTAGCGGTGGTAGATCGTGCCGCGGGGCGCCTCGGTGGTCCAGGTCGCGCGGCCGGCGCGGGGCGTGACCTCAACGTGCGGCGGGTCCGGCGGCTCGTAGGCGCGGATCAGCCGGAGCGCCTCCTCGAACGCGTACGCCGTTTCGGCCACCCGGGCCGCCATCGAAAGGAACGGGTCGAGGTTCGGCAAGGACGTCAGCCCCGCCCGGGCCGCGGCCTCGCGCGCCACCGGCGTCAGCCTCGCCTCGTTCTGGTTCACGCGGGCGAGCGGACCGACGAAGTACGGCGTCCGCGTGTCGGTGAAGACCGAGTGCAAGGCGTTCGAGTGGGCGACCTGGACCTCCTCGGTGACCTGCTCGTAGGTCTCGGCGGTCCAATCGCGGCCGCGCGTCGACGCCATGTCGCCGACGTTGATCGGGTACTCGGCATCGTTGACCATCGACACCAGCTCGGCGTCGCGCGGGAACTCCGGCATCTCGAGCGGCGCCACGAAGTCGGCCACGTCGAGGATCTCGACGAGCGCATCCTCGAGGCGACCCTCGAACGCACGCAGCTCGTTCTTGGTGGCCGCCCGGCTGAAGCCGCCCACCTGGGGCGAGACCGGATGGATCTCGCGGCCGCCGATCGTCGCCATCAGGTCGTTCCCCACCCGCTTCAGCCGGAGTCCCCGCTCGACCTGCGGCTTGAAGCCCTTCTGGGCCATCTCGATCGCCGAGTCGAACCCGAGGAAGTCGGGCGCGGCCAGCAGATGCACGTGGAGCATGTGGCTCTCGATCCACTCGGCGCAGTAGAGCAGCCGCCGGAGCTCGTACGTGCCCTCGGGGACCTCGACCTCGAAGAGCCGCTCGATCCCATGGATCGCCGTCATCTGATAGGCGACGGGGCAGATACCGCAGATCCGCGGCACGATGTCGGCGACCTCGCTGAAGTGTCGCCCGCGCAGGAACGACTCGAAGAACCGAGGAGGCTCGTAGATCTCGAGCTCGAGCCGCGTGATCTCGCCGTCGTCGATCCGGACGTGCAGGGCGCCCTCGCCCTCCACGCGGGCGACGACGGGCACCTCCACCGATCGATGCGTCACGTCGTCGCCTCCTCACGCTCGGCGCGCTCCAGGCGCTCGGCGACCTCGCGGAACGCCGGGGCGTACCCGGTGATGAACCGGAACGTGTCGGCGACGCGCGAGGGTTTCATGCCGAGCTCGATGAACTTCTTCGCGAGTGCCTCGGTGTTGGGCGGCTGCGACGGACCGAAGCACCCGTAGCAGCCGCGGCCCATGCCGGGACAGATCGCGCCGCAGCCGGTGCGGGTCACGGGGCCGAGGCACGGCTCGCCCTTCGCCACGACCACGCAGACGTAGCCGCGCTTCTTGCATTCGATGCAGACGGGGGTGGTCGGCGGCCGCGGAACCGAGCCCTGCAGCAGCCACGCGAGCGCCGCGAGCAGCTGACCCCGGTCGACCGGGCAACCGGTGAGCTCGAGGTCGACCGGCACGAACTCGGCGATCGGCTGCGAGTCCGTGAGCGCCTCGACGTACTCGGGCGTCGGGTAGACGTTCCGGATGTGCGCCGCCAGGTCCGTCCCGTTGCGGAGCGCCTGGATCCCGCCGCTCGTCGCGCAGGCGCCGATCGTGATCAGGAACGTTGTCTCAGCGCGGATCGCCCTCACTTGCTCGATCTGCTCGGGCGTGCTGATCGAGCCCTCCACGAGCGTCACGTCGTACGGGCCGGGCTCGACGTAGGAGGTCGCCTCGGCGAAGTTCACGATGTCGATCGCGCCGGCCAGCTCGAGGAGCGCCTCCTCGGCGTCGAGCAACTGCAGCTGGCACCCGTCGCACGACGCCATCTTGAAGACGGCGACGCGCGGCTTCGCGGGCGCCTGCGTGCTCACAGCTCCTCCACCTCCATCAGGTCGCCGATCTCGTCCCAGCGGAAGATCGGGCCGTCGGCGCAGACGAAGTACGGGCCCATCTGGCAGTGACCGCAGAGCTTCACGGCGCAGTGCATGTTCCGCTCCATCGTGAGCCAGAGCCGGTCGTCGGGGATGCCGAGCGCCGACAGGTCGCGCATCGCCAGCTGCATCATGATCTCGGGTCCGCAGGTGAAGACCGTCGAGGCCTTCGGGTCGATGTCGACGTACGGGAAGAGCTTCGTGATCACGCCGATCCCGTGCGGCCACTCGGCGTCACCCACGTCGACCGTCAGGTGCACCTCGAGGCGCTCCTGGAACCGCGACCAGTTCATCCACGTCTCGAGCTGGCGACGGAAGAGCATCTGACCGGGGTCACGCGCGCCCACGAGCAGCAGCACCCGTCGGTAGGAGCCGCGGTGCCGGAGGGCCTCGTACACGGCCGAGCGGAGCGGCGCCATCCCGAGCCCGCCGGCGACGATCACGAGGTCGCCCCCGCGCGCCTGCTCGACCGGCCACGGCCGACCGAACGGGCCACGGACCGTGACGCGGTCGCCGGCCTTCAGCGCGCCGATCACGTTCGTGACGCGTCCGCAGACGCGGATCGTATGCGCGAGGTGCATCGGTCTCGCCGGGTCGCTCGACACGCTGATCGGGACCTCGCCCACGCCGAAGACGCCGAACATGCTGATCTGCCCCGGCCGGAACGCGTAGGCACGGCGCGCGTCAGCGTCGTCGAAGGTGGACCAGTACGTGTACGTGTCGTCAGCCTCGCGCACCACGCGCTGCACCGTGGCGGTGAGGGTGGGGACGCCTGCGATCAGCTCGTCGGTGCGGACCGCGACCGTGCTCATGCCAGCACCTCCTCGGCGACGCGGACCTCGCCGTCGGTCATGCGGATCGCGGCGATCTCCTCGGTCACGTCGATCCCCACCGGGCACCACGTGATGCAGCGGCCGCAGCCGACGCACCCGCTCGTCCCGAACTGGAGGTGCCACGCATCGAACTTGTGCGTGAGCCACTGGCGGTACCGGGAGCGGTTCGAGGACCGCACCTCGCCGAACGACATGTGGGTGAACTCCTCGCTGAAGCAGCTGGCCCACTCGCGTTCGCGCGTCGCCTCGGCGCCGTCGAGCGAGATGCCGTCGGTGAGGTCGTGGCAGAAGCAGGTGGGGCAGACCATCGTGCAGTTCGTGCAGGTGAGGCAGCGCGACCCGACCTCGTCCCAGCGCGGATGCTCGCGGTTCCGGTGGAGCAGCCCGGGGAGGTCGTCGGTCTGCAAGGTTCGGCCCATACGGGCTGCCGCGACCTCGGTCACACGGTGCGAGGCCGCTTGCTGCTCGTCGTCGGCCTTCACCGCATGCAGTTGGTCGAGGAGCTCGGCGCCGGCCGCGGTGCCGGCTTCGCCGGTGAACCCGTCGTCGAGCTCGGTGAGTGCGACGTCGAAGCCGGTGGAGCAGCGCGGCCCGGTGCCCATCGAGACGCAGAAGCAGGTCTCCCCGGGGGCGCCGCAGTTCACGCCGATGAAGACCGCCTGCTCGCGGCGGGCGCGGTAGGCCGGGTCCGCGATCAGGAAGACCTTGTCCTGGATCTCGATCGCGGCCAGGTCGCAGGCGCGGAGGCCGATGAACGCGTAGCGGACCTCCGGCAGCGGCGCCGGCATGACCGTGACGGCGCCGTCGGCGTCGCGGTGGCCGGTCTGGATCGTCTCGCGCGGCGGGAAGAGGAACCGCTTCGCGGCGTCGGGGCCGTGCGCCCACTCGAAGAGCCGGTCGTCGCCGGTCTGTTCGAGCCGATAGGCGCCGGGACCTTGGGTCTCGCGCACGCCGCGTGGGAGGTCGTCCACACCGTCGATCCGGTCGAGCACGATGGCGCCGTCGCGCACCGTCGGACCGATCAGCTGGTAGCCCTGTTCGGACAGCAGCGACAGCATCCGGGCGAAGCCATCACGGTCGACGAAGCGCACCAGGTCCCTCCGTAGCGTTCGCGGACATCTTCACCCGGAAGCCTGCATCACGCGACCCGGCCTGAGGTAGGCGGGGGTCCGGGGTTCGACGGGACCATCGGACGCAGCAAGGACGACCAGGGACGCTCCCAACCGCGGGCTCGCGTAGGCTGGGCGCCGACATGCCCGGGGCGCTCCTCTCCGATCTCTACGAGCTGAACATGGCGGCCAGCTACCTGCGCCGCGGGATGCACGCGCCTGCCACCTTCAGCCTGTACGTGCGTGGCCTTCCGAAGCGGCGCGGGTTCCTCGTGGCGGCGGGGCTCGAGGCGTGCCTGGACTTCCTCGAGTCGGTCTCCTTCGACGACGACGATCTCGCCTACCTGTCGTCGGTCGGGTTCGACGACCGGGCGATCGAGGACTTCCGCGGACTGCGGTTCGACGGTGAGGTCTGGGCGGTGCCGGAGGGCCGGATCGTCTACTCGGAGGAACCGATCCTGGAGGTGACCGCCCCGGTCGCGGTGGGCCAGCTCGTCGAGACCTACCTGCTGAACCAGATCACGCTCCACACGACGCTCGCGACGAAGGCCGCGCGGTACGTGCTGGCCGCGGACGGCCGCGACCTCGTGGACTTCGCGTTCCGGCGGACGCACGGCATCGAGGCGGCGATGGCGATCGCCCGCGCGAGCGCGATGGTCGGGTTCGCGGCCACCTCGAACGTCGAGGCGGCGCACCGCTACGGGCTGCGGGTGGCCGGGACGATGGCGCACTCGTTCATCGAGGCATTCCCGACCGAACGTGAGGCCTTCCTCGCGTTCGCCGAGGATCACCCGACGCGAACGACGTTCCTCGTCGACACGTACGACACGCTGAACGGCATGAGGAACGCGATCGACGTGATCCGCGAGCTGGGGCTGAGCGACCACCTGGGCGTCCGGCTCGACAGCGGCGACCTGGATTCCCTGGCGCGGAGCGCGCGGGCACTGCTCGACGAGGCGGGCCTCACCGACGCGCGGATCTTCGCGAGCGGCGGACTCGACGAGCTCGAGGTCCACGAACTCGTGAAGGCGGGCGCCCCCGTGGACGCGTTCGGGATCGGCACCCAGATGGGCGTGAGCGCCGACGCGCCCTACGTCGATTCCGTCTACAAGCTCACCGAGTACGACGGTGAGCCCAAGCTGAAGCTGTCGTCGGACAAGGCGACCGCACCCGGGCGCAAGCAGGTCTGGCGCTCGGGCGCCGGGGATCTGCTCGCGCTCCGCGACGAAGCCGGACCCGACGACGGCGAAGCGCTGCTCGCGCCGGTGATGCGGGACGGTCGCCGGCTGGCGGCCTCGCCGTCGCTGGACGAGTCCCGCGAGCGGTTCCGCGCCGACCTCGCGGGCGTGCCGACGAAGGCGCGGCGGCTCACCCATCCCGAGCACGTCGTCGTGCCGCACTCGACGGCGCTGCGCGAGCTCACGGCGGCGACCCGCGCCGAGGCCCTGCGCCGCTCGGTAGAGGGCGCGTGAGCGAGCAGGCACCCCACCGACGCTGGCCCCGCAGGCTCCTGATCGGGGTGCTCGCGTTCCTCGTGGTGTTCTACGTGGGCGGCGGCTTCTACTTCTCGAATGTGCTCAACGAGCGCGCGCTGGACGGCGCCGCCCGGCGAGCGTCGCTCGACCCCGACTACGACCTCGTGGTGCGCGACGTCGCCGGCCGGGCGATCACGATCACGCCCGACGGCGATCCGGGCGACCTCGACCAGGAAGGCGTGTTCGGCCTGCGGTGGGAGGGCGGGTACGGACAGGTGAGCCACATCCTCGGCGCGGAAGGCGACGCGATCACCCGCCGCTTCCTCCTGATCTCCGGCGGACCGCCGAGCGACGGCACCCCGGCCGAGCTGGAGGTGCGCGCATGGCCCGACCCCGAGTCGGCCGGTCTCGCATCGCAGGACGTGGTCGTGAACGGCCCGCTCGGCGAGTACCCCGCGTGGTTCGTGCCGGGTACGCAGGACATGTGGGCGATCGTCGTGCACGGGAACTCGATGTCCAGGCTCGACGGCCTCCGGATGGTGCCGATCACGGTGGACGCCGGGTTCCCGACGCTCGTGCCGACCTACCGCAACGACACCGGGGCGCCCGAGGACCCGAGTGGGAAGCTCCGCTACGGCCTCACGGAATGGCGCGACCTCGAAGCGGCGGTGCGCTACGCCCTCGACAACGGCGCGAAGGACGTGGTGCTCGCGGGCTACTCGATGGGCGGCGGCGTGATCATGGCGTTCCTCCAGCGCTCGAAGCTCCGAGACGACGTGCGGGCGGTGATCCTGGATGCCCCGATGCTCGACTTCTCGGCGACGGTCGACGACAACGCCTCGCGCGAGGAGGTCGTGCCCGGGGTACCGCTCCCCTCGTCGCTGACCGCCGTCGCGAAGCAGATCGCGGCGTGGCGGTTCGGCGTCGAGTGGGACCAGCTGAACTACCTCGCGAACGGCGCGAAGCGCTACGACGTGCCGATCCTGATCTTCCACGGGACGTCGGATACGACCGTGCCGATCGCGACGAGCGAGGCGTTCGCGAAGCTCCGGCCCGACATCGTGACGCTCGTGCCGTGCCCGGAGGCCGAGCACATCGCGTGCTGGAACCTCGATCCGGATGCGTACGCGACGGCGGTCACGCACTTCCTGGAGGAACGGGTCGGAGCGCAGGTCGCGCCGGGAGCGACGGCCTAGTCCCAGCCGAGCCGCTCGAGGATCTCCGTCGCGATCTCGCGGAGCGGACGACGATCGTTGTCCACGATGAGGTCGGCCAGGCCCTCGTGATCGCCGGCGACGAGCCACGCGCGCGCCTCACGCAGGTCGTCGGCGCGGGCGGCCGTGAGGTCGGCGGAAAGCCGACGTTCGATCTCGTCCCAGGGGACACGCAGCTCGATCACCTTGAGCGGCATCCTGATCGTCTCGCGGAGGCTCTCGATCTGCGCGCGGTCGCGGATCGCCCGGGCCAGCACGAACCGCGTGACGCCGGCAGCCCGGTAGTTCGCGACGAACGGCACCAGGTTCCTCAGCAGCATCAGATGCTCCGCGCCGGGTTCGTCGCTGCCCAGCTCCTGGGCCTCGGACGCGGGGGAGCTCACGCTCGGTCGTCCGGCAGCGGGCCGCGCGCGTCCAGGTACCGGCGGTTGAAGGCCGCGATCCACTTCTCCTGCCGCGGGTACATGCCGGCCGCGTAGAACCGCGAGGAGACTCCGCGCTGGGCGAGTTCGCAGACCCGCCAGTCCTGGTGCGCCACCAGGTCTCGGAAGTCGACGACCTCGCTCGGATCGAACCCGCCGGCCGCGATCGTTTCCGGGCGGAAGAGGAACTCACTGATCACCCGGGTTCGATCGGCCGCGACCGGCGCGATCGTCACGGCGTTCACCGTTTCGGAGTGGTAGTTCAGGATCAGGTTCGGGAACAGGTACACCCCGTAGAACGTGTGCTCGTCAACCTCGTCGAGCCCGGGAAGGGTCGGGAGCGTCGACAGGCCGGTGGCGGTGAACGATGTGAGGCCGTGGCCCATCGAGTTGCCCAGGAGCTGGCCCTCCTCCTCGACTTCGCCGCTCCGGTAGAGCGGCACGATCTTCACGAGCTCGGGGTGCACCGTCGGACAGTGCAGGCACTCGTGGTAGTTCTCGACCACGATCTTCCAGTTCGCCCGAACGTCGTACTCGCGGCGCGCGCCGACCCGCAGGTCGCCCACCGCGTATCGCGCGAGCTCGGTCGGCGAGTCGGGCTGGGTCGCGACCACCTGCCCGAGCGCGGGGGCCTGGCCGTCCAGATTCAGGAAAACGAAGCCCTCCCACGCCTCGAGGCGGATCGGCCAGAGCGAGACGAGATCGCGATCGATCCCGTCGTCGGCGCCGACGTTCGGCGACCCGGCGAGCCGGCCATCGAGCGCGTACGTCCACGCGTGATACGGGCACTTGATCACGCTGCGGACCGAACCGGAGCCCTCCAGGAGCATCGTGCCGCGGTGACGGCATGCGTTCGCGAAGGCACGCAGCACGCCGTCGGCGCCACGCAGCACGATCGGGGATTCCCCGGCCACATCGGCCGTGAGGTAGTCGCCGGGCTCGGCGAGCTGCTCCGCGCGTCCCACGCACATCCATGAACGGGCGAACACGGCGTCCTGTTCGAACGCGAATACTCCGGGCGCGTGGTAATCGCTGCCCGGGAGCGTGGGCCAGGGCGGGCCACCGATCATCTCGTCGCGCTCGCCCTGCATGCCCTTTCCTCTCGATCGGGGAGGGACATCCTAGCCAGCCACCTCACGACTCGCGGCGGGCGATCTCCTCGCGCACGGCCGGCGCCACGACGGTGCCGAGCAGCTCGATCGAGTGCAGGAGCTGCTCGTGCGGTATCGAACCGACGCTGAACTGGATCATGAATCGGTCGTGCTCGAAGATGTCGTACTGGAACAGGATCTTCTCGATCACCTGGTCGGGTGTGCCGACGAAGTTCGCACCGCGGAGCGTCGTCGACGCGATGTAGTCCTCGAGCCGCATCGGCTGCCAGCCACGCTCGCGCCCGATCCGGTTCATCACGGTCGAGACGGACGGCCACGAGACCTCGACCGCCTCCTGTGTCGTGTCCGCGATGAACCCGTGCGAGTTGATGCTGACCGCCGGCAGCGGATCGTGCCCGGCCTGCGCGGCGGCGTCTCGGTGGAGCTGCGCGAAGGGCGCGAACCGCTCGGGCATCCCACCGATGATCGCGATCGCCATCGGCAGCCCGAGCGTCCCCGCGCGGAACGCCGACTCCGGCGCGCCGCCCACCGCCACCCAGATCGGGAGCGGATCCTGCACCGGCCGCGGATACACGCCGAGGTCGTCGAGCGGCGCGCGGAACCGTCCCTCCCAGGTGATCCTCTCGGCGTCACGGAGCTTCATCAGGAGCCGGAGCTTCTCGTCGAAGAGCTGGTCGTAGTCGTTCAGGTCGTAGCCGAAGAGCGGGAACGACTCGGTGAACGACCCGCGGCCGGCCATGATCTCGGCGCGCCCGTTCGAGAGCAGATCCACCTCCGCGAAGTCCTGGAACACGCGCACCGGGTCGTCCGAGCTGATCACCGAGACCGCGCTCGTGAGGCGGATCTTCGAGGTGCGCGCCGCGGCAGCCGCCAGCACGACCGCGGGCGAGGAGACCACGAAGTCGGGCCGGTGGTGCTCGCCGATCCCGAAGACATCGAGCCCGAGCCGGTCCGCCAGCTCGATCTCCTCCATCAGGTTGCACATCCGTTGCGCCGCATCGATCTCCTCGCCCGTCACCGGGTCGGGGCCGCGCTCGACGAACGTGTAGATGCCGATCTCCATCGTGCACCGAGCATAAGAGCCCGTGGCGCGAAGGCCGGGAGCCGGGAAGGTGCCATCGGTCCCGCCGCCGTCGGGCCTTCGGCGAGCAGGGACCCGGCTGACGTGGCGCTACGGTCGAGATGGAAGGGGCACGACCGCACCGAGCCGTTCGGTGGGAGGTGGCATCAGATGAGAGCCCTGGTGGTCTTCGAATCGCTCTACGGGAACACAGGGGCGATCGGGGAGGCGATCGCAGAGGGGATGCGGACCTCGGGGATGCCGGTGCAGGGCGGGTCCATCTGCAGCATCCGGCCCGAGGCGGCGGAGGGGATCGATCTGCTGGTGGTTGGAGGCCCCACGCACGTCCACGGGATGAGCTGGGCCCGGACCCGCCGGATCGCGATCGACGATCTCCGTACCCGGTTCGATATGCCGGTCGCAGAGGCCGGGTTGCGCGAGTGGATGCACGGACTCCCCCGCGGGCTGGGTCGGCGGGCGGTGGCGTTCGACACGCGGTACGACAAGTCGGTGTCCGTGAGCGGCTCGGCGGCGCTCGGTATCGCCCGGCGCCTCGAAGGCCACGGGTACGTCGTCGTGACGCCGCCGCAGAGCTTCTTCGTGACCGGCGAGAATCGGCTCGAGCCGGGTCAGCTCGAGCGCGCCGAGGAGTGGGGCGCCGACATCGCGCTGTCGGTCGGCCGGCAGATCCTCGGGTCGAAGCCGGCCGCCTGAGGCGGTCCGAGTGCGTCTATGTCGTCGGCGCCCCCACGTCCAGCCACAGCACCTCGCCGTCGCGATCCGGGATCAGCGCGTTCACGATGCCGCCGGCTCGGTAGACGACCGTCGCGTCCCCCGTGAGCGGGTCGACCCGATACACCGAGCCGTCCTCATCGCCGATCCACAGTGCGTCGAACCCCGCGCTCATGACGGTCGGGTTCTCGCCGACCTGGGTCGAGTTCGACGATCCGAGCGGGAACACCGTCCCGGCCGAGCGATCGAGCACCCAGACACTCCCACCCGCGAGGGCGATCTCGTCCACCCCTCCCGACACGCGGATCGGCTCGTCAGCCTCGAGGGTCTCGGGGTCGAAGCGGATGATCGATCCGTCGTACGTATCGAAGGTCCACACCCCGTCCGCCTCGACGTCGAGGCCGTCGAGCTCTCCGGTCGGAGACTTCGTGAGTTGGGTCGCCCGAGGGTCGTTCGGGTCGATCCGCAGTAGCCGGCCGTCGGTCACCGTGACCCACACCGCGCCCTCCGCCGCGACGAGGTCCGACTCGATCCCGACGAACCCCGACCCGATCCCGCCTCGTTCCGTACGGGTGTACGTGCGGACCTCGTTCGTGCCCACGTTCACCGTGCTCACGCCGTACACGGTCACCCACACGCGGCCGAAACCGGTGTCGACGTTGAGCGCTCCGGTCGTGTCCAGGTTCACCGCCTCAACCTCTTCGTGCTCAGGATCGACGTGCAGCAGGTTCACGTCGCGGCCCAGCCACACGCCCCCCTGTCCTGCCGCCCCCCTCGGGAAGAACGGGGTCTGGGGTTGCACCTCGATCGGGATCACCTGACCCTGATCGCCCGTCGTCGGATCCAGGGCGACGAGCGCGTTCGAGGGCGGACCGGTGGGCGCGGTGGCCGGATCCGAGCCGCTGCGCGCCGCCGAGAACGCGAGCGCGCCCGCCAGCACCAGGGCGCCGAACACGGCGCCCACCACCAGCGCGGTGCGACGTCTGGCCGGGCCGGGGTCCACGATGAGGTCCCTTCGGGCCCGAGCCTCGGCCTGGTCGGGTTCTGGTGGCGCCACCGGCTCGTCGTCGATCCATGTGACCCGGTAGAGGTGGGTTTCCTCCTCGAGCCCCTTGAGGTGGTGCATCCCCGCGTCCTCGAACCCGATGCCGGCGCCGGCCAAGAGCTCCTTCACCGACGACGACACCGTCACGACGCCGCCCGAGGACGCGCTCATGATGCGAGCCCCCGTGTGGACCGCGAGGCCGCCGGGCTTCCCGTCGACCATCTCGACCTCGCCGAAGTTCACGCCGGCGCGGATCTCGATCCCGAGTCCGCGAACCTCGCGCTGCGCGCTGACCGCGCAGCGGACGGCGTCGGCCGGCACGTCGAACGTCGCGAAGAACCCGTCCCCCGCCGTGTCCTGCTCGTGCCCGCCGTACAGCTTCAGGTGCGCGCGGACGATCCGATGGTGGCGACCGAGGAGCACGAGCCACCGGGCATCGCCCATCTCGGAGGCGACCTCGGTGGACGACACGATGTCGGTGAACAGCACCGCGGCGAGCCGCCGGTCACCGCCTCGCCTGCTCATCGCGCCAGTCTGGGTTCCCCGGCAGGGAACCGCAAGCGAGGCTACGCCGTCGGCAGGTACGAGGGCCGCGTGGCCTCGTACGCGGTGATCTTCTCCTCGTTCCGCAGGCTCAGACCGATGTCGTCGAGGCCCTCGAGCAGGCGCCAGCGCGTGAACGGCTCCATGTCGAACACCTCGTCGAGCCCGGGCGCACGCACGATCAGCCCATCGCAGGTCGACCACGATCCGCGTCGTCGGGTCGTCGAGCACGGCGTCCATCAGCGCGCGCACCGACTCCTCGCGGAGCTCGACCGGGAGCAGCCCGATCTTCGTGCAGTTGTTGCGGAAGATGTCGGCGAAGCTCGGCGCGATCACGGCCTTGAATCCGGCGTCCTCGATCGCCCACGGCGCGTGCTCACGGCTCGACCCACACCCGAAGTTCGGTCCCGCGAGCAGGATCGACGCCCCCTCGTAGCGCGGGTCGTTCATCACGAAGCCCGGGTCCTTGCGCCACTCGTCGAACAGGAACGGGCCGAAGCCGGTCCGCTCGACACGCTTCAGGTACTGCGCCGGGATGATCTGGTCGGTGTCGACGTCGGACCGGTCCACCGGGAGGGCCGTGCCCTCGATGATCGTGATCGGTTCCATCAGCTCAGGTCCTCCGGGGTCGCGAAGTGGCCGGCGATCGCGGTGGCCGCGGCCACCGCCGGGCTGACGAGGTGCGTGCGCCCGCCCTTGCCCTGCCGACCTTCGAAGTTGCGGTTGCTGGTCGAGGCGCTGCGCTCGCCCGGCTGCAAGATGTCGGGGTTCATCCCCAGGCACATCGAGCATCCGGCCCCGCGCCATTCGAACCCGGCCGCCTCGAACACCTTGTCGAGACCTTCCTTCTCGGCCTGCATCTTCACCGCGACCGAGCCGGGAACCACGAGGCCGCGGATCCCGTCGGCGATCGTCCGGCCGTCGATCACCTTCGCAGCGACGTGCAGGTCCTCCATGCGCGAGTTCGTGCAGGACCCGATGAACACCGTGTTCGGGCTGACCTCGCGCATCGGCGTGCCCGGCGCGAGGTCCATGTAGGCGAGCGCGCGCGCCGCGGCCTCGCGCTTCGCGGGGTCGCCGAACGCATCGGGGTCGGGCACCGCCTCGTCGATCGTGACCGACTGCGCGGGGTTCGTGCCCCAGCTGACGTAGGGCTTCAGGGCACTCGCGTCGAGCGTCACCTCGGTGTCGAACGTCGCGCCCTCGTCGGTGGGGAGCGACCGCCAGTCATCGAGCGCGGACTCCCAGTCGGCGCCCTTCGGGGCGTGCGGACGCCCCTCGACGTAGGCGAAGGTCGTGTCGTCGGGCGCCACCATCCCGGCGCGCGCGCCGGCCTCGATCGACATGTTGCAGATCGTCATGCGCCCCTCCATCGAGAGCGCCCGGATCGCGGAGCCGCGGTACTCGATCACGTGGCCCACGCCGCCGCCGGTCCCGATCCGGTTGATGATCGCGAGGATGATGTCCTTGGCGCTGCACCCCAGTGGGAGCTCGCCGTCGACGGTCACCGCCATCGTCTTGGCCTTCGTCTGCGGGAGCGTCTGGGTCGCGAGCACGTGCTCGACCTCGCTCGTGCCGATCCCGAACGCGAGTGCCCCGAACGCCCCGTGCGTCGAGGTGTGGGAGTCGCCGCACACGATCGTCATGCCGGGCTGCGTGTAGCCCATCTCCGGTCCGATCACGTGGACGATGCCCTGCCCGGCCGAGCCCCACGGGTACAGGGTCACGCCGAACTCGTCGGCGTTCCGCTGGAGGGCCTCCATCTGGCGGGCGCTGATCTCGTCCGTCACGGGGCCGTCGGTGGTGGGCACGTTGTGGTCCATCGTCGCGACCGTGAGGTCCGCACGGCGGACCGGGCGGCCGTGAAGCCGCAACCCGTCGAACGCCTGCGGGCTGGTCACCTCGTGCACGAGGTGGAGGTCGACGTACAGGAGGTCGGGCTCGCCGTCGGCGCGGTGCACGACGTGGCGTTCCCAGACCTTCTCGGCGAGCGTCTGCGGCATGGCGGCGGCTCCTCGGGCGATCGGCGATCCATGAGTTCCACATCGTGGAACTTGTGCTATCACTATATGGGATGCGGGTAGCGGTCGACACCGGCGTGGGCGTGCTGGACCGCGTGATGGCCGTGCTCGACGCGGTCGAGGACGGCGCGGGGACCTTCTCGGCGATCGTGGCGACCACCGGGCTCCCGCGGTCGACCGTCCACCGGCTGCTGCGCGCGATGGAGGCCCACGGACTGGTCACGGAGGCCGGGGACGGCGCGTACCGGCTGGGGCCGCGCCTGCTGCGGCTCGCCGGCAACGCCGCCGCCGACCTCCCGCTGCGGGACGTCGCGCGACCCGCGCTGGAGGACCTGGCCCGTCACACGGGCGAGAGCGCCCAGCTCTACGTGCGCGCCCGGGACGTCCGCATCTGTGTCGATGCCGTGGAGTCGGAGCGCGAGCTCCGGACGATCGTGCCGGTCGGCGCCGCACTCCCGCTGACGGCGGGCTCGGCCGGGAAGGTCTTCCTGGCATGGGCGCCCTCTGACCGCGAACGGGACCGCCTGATCGCGGCTGCGGTGCCGCTGACCCCGTCGACCCCGACCGGGGACCGGCTCCGCCGCGAAATCGCCGCCGCCCGCCGCGCCGGCTACGCGAGCAGCGGGAGCGAGCGTCAGGAAGGGGTCGGATCCGTGAGCGCTCCGGTCCTGGGGCCCGACGGGACGCTCGTCGCCGTGGTCTCGGTGTCGGGCCCCTCCGCGCGGCTCGGGCGGGAGGGTGCGGCCGCCCACGCCGACGCCGTGATCGAGACGGCGGACGCGATCGGGACGGCGCTCGCTGGGGCCACCGGCGCCTGATCGATCCCGGGATGCGCCGGAACACGCCGGCGCAGTATCCTCCCGAACAGGATGCCCCTGATGGAATCGGTGCGTCGCACCGTAGACCCTTGGTTGACCGCGCGGCGAGCCGTTACGGCCTCGGTCGCGAGCATCGCCGTGGTCGCGCTCATCGCGGGGACGCCCGGATCGCCCTATCACCCGGTGCTCCCCACCGACGACGGGCACGGCCCGATCGGTCTCCTCGCCCGGCTCCTGTGGCTCGACAAGATCCCCCCCGGGTTCCTCATCGCCATCGGCTTCTTCGCGATGATCGCGGCGGGGATCTCGTTCCTGTTGGTGCTGCGAGCGTGCGAGCGCGGCGACGTCAGCGTGCGCACCGTCGTTACGCTCACCCTCGCGTACTTCGCGGCGATCCTCGTGTTGCCGCTCCTGCTCTCCCGCGACGTCTTCAGCTACGCGTACTACGGACGGATCCTGAGCAACTACGGCGACAACCCGTACGTGGCCACGCCCGCGAACTATCCCGCGAACGACCTCTGGCGGTTCACCTGGCCGGGGTGGCGCGACACGCCGTCCGTGTACGGCCCGGTGTTCGTTTGGATCTCGGCCGCGATCACGTCGATGTTCCGCTCGATCCCCGACACGATCTTCGCCTTCCGAGCCCTCGCCGTGGGCGCGAGCCTGGGGGCGGTCTGGTTCGTCGGCGCGACGGTCGACCGGATCGACCCCCGGAAGACCGCCTATGCGGTGGCATTCATCGGTCTGAACCCCGTGGTGCTCTTCCACACGGCGGGGGGCGGGCACGTCGACGCGCTCGTGATGCTCGCGATCGCGGCGGCCCTGTACCTCGTGACCACCGACCGGGAGCTGCCCGCCACCGCGGTGCTCACGCTGGGGGCACTGGTCAAGGTCTCGGCCGCGGTGCCGTTGGTGCTGCTGATCACCTACGTGGCCGTGCGCGCGCCCGTGACGCGACGGCCGCGCGTGCTGGCGACGCACATCGGGCTCGCGCTGGGCATCTCGATGGCGGCCGCGCTGCCGTTCCTGCAGTCGGCCAACCCGACCCTGGGCATGGTCGAACTCGTGCAGCACGGCTCCTGGATCGCGCCGCCCGCGCTCGCTGAGCGCGCGCTCGAGGGCCTCGGCCGGCTCGTCGCGGGCGACGTCGGCGGCTCGGTCGGGGTGGTGGTCGCGCGGATCGGGATGTTCGCGGCGCTCGCCGGCGGGCTCTGGATGATCCTGAAGCAGGTCGTGCGACGCGCCGCGACGGCGGAGTCGACCGTCTTCCTGGGCGCCACGTGGGGTTGGGCGCTGCTGCTGATGATGCTCTTCTCACCCACGCTCTTCCCCTGGTACTTCTGCTGGGTGCTCCCGGTGGCCTGGATGCTGCCGCGGGTGCCCCGGCGGACGCTGGAGATCGCGTTCCTCGCGCTCTGCACCTCGCAGCTCACCACCGAGAACTTCACGTTGCCGGCCTGGATGCACATCGACCTGCCGATCGGCCACCCGCTGCTGGTCGTGCTGCTCGTGTGGTTCCTGCGCGACCTGTGGCTCCGCCTGCGCCACGACGTGCCGCTGCACGCCGACGTCGACGTCGCGGCCGTGGTCCGCGACCAGCACGAGCTCGCGGCGGCCGATCCCGTGGTGATCATCCCCGAGGCACAGGCCGCGATCGACGAGACGCCCGAGGACCCCGTCCACCCGTGAGGACCTGGAAGACGATCGCGACCCTCCGTGCGGTCCGCGCGTTCAAGCGCCGGCCGGTCGAACCGAAGCGCCTCGCGAAGATCCTGGACGCGGGGCGCCGGGCCCCGAGTTCGATGAACCTGCAGCGATGGGAGTTCGTCGTGGTGCGCGAGCCCGACCGCCTGGCGGCGCTCGCGAAGGTCGGGGACTACGCCGGCCACCTCGCGAAAGCGCCCGTCGCGATCGCGTTCGTCACGCCCGCAGGCCCGACCGACCCGGAGCGGGAGTCGATCGCGTTCGATCTGGGCCAATGCGTGCAGTCGATGCTCCTGGCCGCGTGGGAGATGGGGATCGGCGGCTGTCATGCGGCCGTCTACGACGAGGCCGAAGCACGCCGGATCCTGGAGCTCCCCGACGGCAAGCGGTGCGACTACCTGATCTCGCTGGGCTATCCGAAGACGCCGATCGCCACCGACCGCCCCAGGACCACGGTCGCGCGTCGGCCGATGGACGACCTCCGGCACGACGAGACCTGGTCGGGCTAGGGCGTCACCAGGCGTAGGCTTCGGGCGCGGTCCCGCCGGGCCCCGGGAAGATCTCGTCGAGGTTCGCGAGCACCTCGTCGGACAGGTCGATCTCGAGCGCATGCAGGTTGCTGAGGAGCTGCTCCTCGGTGCGAGGTCCGATGATCGGAGCCGTCACGACCGGCTGGTGCAGGAGCCAGGCGAGGGCGACGTCGGCGGGCCGCTCGCCCAACTCGTCGCAGAGCGCCTCCCACTTCACGAGCTTGTCCCGGTGGTCCTCGATCTCACCGGCCATGTACTCCTGGGAACGACGCCAGCCTTTCTCGACCTTCTCGAGGGCGCCGGCCAGCAGCCCGCCCGCGAGCGGACTCCACGGGATCAGGCCCATGCCGTACTCCTGGATCGCCGGGATCACCTCGAGTTCGATCGTGCGGGCCGTGAGGTTGTAGAGGGACTGCTCGGAGGCGAGGCCGAGGGAGTGGCGCCAGTTCGCGATCTCGTTCGCGCGGGCGATGTGCCAGCCGGCGAAGTTCGACGATCCGACGTAGAGGATCTTGCCCTCGCGCTTCAGCTGTTCGAAGGCCTCCCAGATCTCGTCCCACCACGCGTCACGGTCGATGTGATGCATCTGGTAGAGGTCGATGTGGTCGGTGCGAAGACGCCTCAGCGAGGCCTCGCACGCCTTGCGGATCGCGAGCTTGGACAGGCGGGCCTCGTTCGGCCAGTCGCCCATCGTGCCGTACACCTTCGTGGCGAGCACCACCTTGTCGCGACGGCCGCTCCCCTTCGCGAACCAGCGGCCGATGATGTCCTCGGTGGCCCCGACGCCCAGGTGCCGGCCGTAGACGTTCGCCGTGTCGAAGAAGTTGATCCCGTGCGCGAGCGCGGAGTCCATCAGGGTGTGCGACTCGCCCTCGTCGGTGTGGGGGCCGAAGTTCATCGTCCCGAGACAGAGGCGGCTGACGACGAGGCCGAGGTGGCCGACATGCGTGTACTCCATAGAGGGGAAGTCTACGTCGGCGAAGGTGAACGCTCGGCCAACTCCTCCGGGCCGTCGCCGGGTTCGTCCGAGAGCGACCCGTCGCGCTCGGGATCGCGGGCGCCCGGCAGGAACATCAGGAGCACCGTGATCGTGCCGCCCACGAGCCCGGCGCCGATCAGGGTCGCGTCGGCACCGAAGGCGTCGGCGAGCGGCCCGACCAGGGCGAACGAGATCGGGAGCCCGGCGATCGTGATCATCCAGTCCAGGCTCGACACACGGCCCAGCAACTCGTTCGGCACGAGCCGCTGCAGCAAGGTCAGCCAGATCACGACGAGCACCGCGATCGAGGCCTCGGCCACGAACCCGACGACCATCGCCTGCCACACGCTGGTCACGACCCCGAAGAACGCGGTCATGAACATCCCGATCGCCCACGACACGTAGAGGAGGGTGAGGGGGCGGCGTGGGAGCCGCGCACGTTGCCCCAGGTAGAAGCCCGCCACCACGGCCCCGACGCCGCCCGCGCCGTAGACGAGGCCGAGCGCGATCCCGTCACGCGAGTGATCGGTGACGAGGTCGTTCTTCACGATGAACGGGACCAGGGTCTCCCACGGCCCCCACACCGCCAGCAGGCTGAGCGTCGCCCCGAACATGCCGATCAGCAGCCACCGGTGCGCAGCCACGTAGCCGAGGCCTTCCTTCATCTCACGCCAGAGGGACGCGTCCGGATCGCGGTCGGCCGGATCGGTCGCGGTGCGCGCCTGGATCCGCCAGATCATGACCGCCGACCACGCGAACGTGGCGCCGTCGACCAGGAACGCCGCCCCGGTGCCCAACGTGCCCGTGATGATGCCGCCGATCATCGGACCGATCAGCATCAGTGACGCGGGTCGCACGATCTGACCGAGCGCGTTGGCCTCGACGAGCGCCTCCTCGGGCACGATCGACGGGACGATCGCCGAGAACGACGGACCGAAGAGCGCCTGACCGGCGCCGTACACGACCACCAGGCCGATCAGGATCGGCACCGTCAGCACTCCCGCGATCGAGAGGGCGCCGATCGTGGTGACGGCGGCCAGCCGGATCAGATCCCCCGCGATCATCAGGAGGCGGCGATCGAGTCGGTCGGAGAGGGCGCCGCTCGCGAGCAGCAGCAGCACCTGCGGCACCGACCAGGCGATGCCCACCAGCGCGAGAGTGCCCGCGCGGTTGTCGAGCTCGAGCACCTGGAGCGCCATCGCGACGATGTAGATGCCGTCGCCGATCAGCGACACGGTCGTGCCGATCCACAGGCGCCGGAAGTCGGCGAACCGGAGCGGGCGGAGCACGCCGACGCGATCGATCACGGAGTCGCGGAAGGCGGACACACCCCGAGGATAGTGAGCCGCGCGGACGACGCGCGAACACCGAGGGTCAGTCGGCTCCCAGGTCGATCCGGCCGTCGGACATCGTCACGACGCGATCCAGGGTCGGGGTGAGGGCGCGGTCGTGCGTCGCGATCACGCACGTGGTGCCGGTCCCCGTCGCGTCACGCATCACCTCGAGCATGCGCGCGGCCCACCCCGCGTCCTGGTGGGCGGTCGGCTCGTCGGCCACGAGCACCCGGGGTGAGAGCGCGAGCGCCCGGGCGAGCGCGGTGCGCTGCTGTTCCCCGAGAGAGGTCTCTTTGGGGTAGCGGCGCCGGAACGCCGACAGGCCGAGCCGGTCGATCAGGTCCTCGACGAGCTCGGACGTGTCGGTGAGGCGCCCCGCGAGCCGTGCCGGGTATCGCACGTGCTCCTCCACGGAAAGCTCATCCATCAGCCCGAGCCGCTGCGGCACGACGGCGAGGTCGGCCCACGAGGGCGACGACCCGCCGGGAACTTCGACGGTCCCCTGGTCCGCCCGCTCCCAGCCGGCCACGAGATTCAACAGCGTGGTCTTGCCCGAGCCCGACCGGCCGACGACGCCCACTACCTCGCCGGGCGCGAGCGTGAGCGAGACGTCGCGCACCGCGTGCACGACCTCGTCGCCATGCGCGAACGAGCGCGAGACGCCGTCGAGCCGGACCGACGCGAGCGCGCCCTCACCGAGCCAGTTCGCGTCGCCCGTTGGCCATCGGATCGGCTCGGTGGACACGGACCCTTCAGGATCCTCGTTCGCCTCGCCCTTCACGCGGCCGTGCTCCAGCTCGAGGCGTGCGTGTGCGACCGCCATCACGTCAGGGTCGTGCGTCCCGATCACGAAGCCGACGCCGCGCTCCGACAACGCGCGGATCCGTCCGAGCACGCCCTCGGCGGAGGCGACGTCGAGTTCGGCCGTGGGCTCGTCGGCCACGACGAGCGTCGCGCCGGTCGCGAGCGCCTGCGCGAACGCCGCGCGCTGCTGTTCGCCCCCTGAGAGCTCGTCGGGGAGATGTTCGATGCGGTCCGAGATCCCGAGTTCCCGCAGCAGCTCAAATGCGTCGACGCCGCTCGCCCCGCCGCGCGAGGCGAGCTCGAG
Source organism: uncultured Actinomycetes bacterium (assembly GCA_963821925.1). Classification (GTDB taxonomy): domain Bacteria; phylum Actinomycetota; class UBA4738; order UBA4738; family HRBIN12; genus JAOUEA01. The sequence goes on from CAWGFO010000001.1 coordinate 363,816, forward strand.
GTGCTCGCCCACGGTGAGGTGCTCGATGAAGTTGTCGGTGGGGCGCTGGTACACGTAGGCCACCGACCGATGCCGCAGGCGGCGACGAGCGCGCCCGGAGGCGCGGCCGATCTCGTGCCCGGCCACCGAGATGCTGCCGGCCGTCGGCGTGTCGAGGCCGACGATCAAGCGGAGAAGCGACGACTTGCCGCTGCCGGACGGACCGACGACCGCCGTCACCACGCCCGGGGCGATCGAGGCGGTGACATCCCGGAGCGCCTGGACCTCCCCGCTCGGGGATCGGTAGGTACGGACGAGGTGCTCGAGTCGGACGGCGTCGCCGGAGGGCTCAGGTCGCAGCGCGCATCACCTCCCCCAGGGAGGCGCGTCGGGACGCGCGGGCGGCGACGGTCCCACCAACGAACGAGGCCGCGAGCAGCACCACCCCGGCCACGGCGAGCGCGACCCACGGATCCGTGATGAGCGGGGGCGGCGGGATCGTCGGCAGCGGATCGAGCGTCGGCACGACGACCGCGACCGAGACGATGCCCACGAGGCCCCCGAGCACCAGGGCGAGCCCCAGGATCGCGGCGAGCTCGGCCACGATGGAGCGGCGGAGCGTCCGCGCCGTCATCCCCATGCGAACGGAGAGGGCCGCCCCGAGCACGCGCGCACGCTGCCGTGCCTGCACGTAGACGATCGCGACGACGAGCACGAGCAGGAGCGCCGTTACGCCGAGCAGGTTCAGCATCGCGAACGTGTCGATCGCGGCGTCGATGTAGGGGATGTCCTTCACCTCGTCGGCCGTGAGCGTGGCGAGGACGAACACCCCGAGCTGGTCCGCCGAGTCCAGCACCTCCGTCGGCGGTCCATGGACCCAGAGCTCGGTGGAGCCCTGCGCGACGTTCAGCGGGTTCGGCTGGCCCAGCGCCGCGAAGGTAGCCCCGAGCCGGTCGCGATCGACGACGACCAGTGGTCGGTCGGCCGACGACGTGCCGGGGAAGCTCGTCGTCGTGCCGACGACGCGGACGGGGACCGTCGCCTGCCCGAGGTCGATCGAGGACACGGCGATCCCGCGGCCGTTCGAGACCACGATCGGGAGCGCCTCCTCGGGGCCCGAGTCGACCCGGTCGAGCAGCGTCGAGAGGGGCACGTCGGAGAAGGCGTCTCGCCAGAACGCCGCGCCCTCGAGCGTCGTGGGGTCGATCGCCAGGATGTCGTAGTGCTGCTCCGTCCCGGTGTATGCCCCGGCGTCTCGAACCCGAGACGCCTTCGTCACCGGGTAGGGGTAGCCGCTCGTGTCGGGCTCCGAGTCGAGGCCGACCCTCAACTGCACGTCGCTGCCCACGAAGACGCCCGCCTTCGCGTCGACGGTCCCACGGAGTGAGGCGGCCATCGCCTGCGCCGAGGCGAAGACCGCGAGCGCGAGGACCGAGGCCACCAGGAACAGCGCGGCCAGCCGCGACGACGAGGCGAGACGGCGCTCGGCCATGAACCACGCCGAGACGCGAGAACGCTCGCCGGGGCGTCGCCGGAGCAACACCACGACCGCGATCCGGGCGACGAGGATGCCGATCCCGAGCGCGAGCGCGAGCGGGAAGAGGAAGACCGCGCCGCTCGGGCGCGTGACCCCTTCGGACTCGACGAGGCCCCCGCCGGTCTCGAGCCGCTGGTACAGGACCCAGGCGGCCCCGAACGCGAGCAGCTCCCACGGGAACCAGAGCACCACACGCGCGAGCCGGTCGCGGTGCTCGTGCCGAGCGACGTAGGAGGCCGCGGACACGACCGCGATCAGCAGGAGCGCCGCGCCCGACGCGACGACCGCCCCGCGGATCGCCCGAGCCGTGGCGGCCGGGTCCACCGCCCCGTCGGGCCCCGCTACGCGGATCAGCACCGTCGCGAGCACGTAACCGAGCACCGCCCCCACGACGACGGGCGCGAGCGATTCGAGGGCCGCCTTCGCGGCGACCGCCCCCGGGCCCCACCCGCGGGCGGTGAGCACCCCGATCTCGACGCGCCGCGCCGCGAACGCGAACGACGCGGCGGCCGCCACGACGGCCATCGCGATCGCGAGCGCGGCGATCGACAGCACGAGGATCGGCGCTTGCGCGGCGTTGCTCCGCTCCTGCACGACCTGGAGGATGTCGTCGATCGAGGTGCGGAAGGTGTTCTCCCCGGTCACGAGCCAGGGCAACTCCAGCCCTCCGTACCAGGGCCCGCAGCAGGGCACCAGCTTGCCGAACGGAGTGGCCGGACGCTGCATCCGCCGCTCGAGGCGGTCCGCGAACGCCGCGAGATCCTGGGCCTGCTGAAGCGTCGGGAGCGGGTCGTCGACGAGCGGCGCCTGCCAGGCGAACGACGCGTCCGCGGGCTGGGACTTGCTCGAGAGTGCCTCGGCTACCTCGCGGAACTTCGCGGCGCTCATCACGATCGGCTGCGGTGGCGTCGGGCAGTTGAAGCATCCGTACGCGGGGACGAACTCGTCGATGAACGGCTGGAAGTAGCCCACACGCGGCAGCGCGTACAACCCGCGGTAGACGCCGTCGACCGTGACCGTCACGCTGCGCCCGTTCAGCCGGAGCTCGACCTCGTCGCCGGGGCCGACGCCGGCCGGGTCGGCCGCGAGATCCGGGAGCCAGACGCCGTCGCCCAGCCTGCCCGGATCCCCCTGGAGCACGCGCAGGTGATCGACCGCGCCGTCGCCCGAGAAGACGGCACCGTTCACGGGCCCCGACTCCGGGACCACACCGCCCGGGAGGGTCACGTCGACCGTCGGGCCGAGCATCTGCGTGACGGTCGGATCGACCTCGGGGGAGCCGGACGCCGCCTGCGCGAACGCGCGACCCCGTTCCTCGGCGAGCGGGCCGCCGTTCCCCTCGGCGCCGATCGGGAGGTTGGTGCTCTTGTACGTGAGCCCCGCCTCGTAGCGCGACACCGTGGTGCCGTGGAGGTTCGCCGCGAGCAGCTCGCTCTGCGACGCGGAGACGAACAAGGGGTACGCGGACGCCGAGACGACCACGAGCAGCGCCCCGACCGCGAGCGCGACGAACGAGACGGGGTGGTGGAGGAGGCGACCAGGGGCCTTTCGCCACAGAGGGTGATGGTGCGGTCGCGGCGCCGCCGTCCGTTCGGTCGTCACAACCTTCGCGTCTCCCACCCAATGAGTATCTACGTGGAGGTCGTGACGCGAGGCTCCATCTGCGTTCCCGAGCAGGATCCATCGGCCCTAGGGCTTCCGACCGTTCCTCCGTCACCCCTCGCTCCGTAGGGTGAGCCGCACCGATCGTCATCGCCACGATGGCGGTACGTCCGTCGTCTCCGGAGGAACCATGACCGGCATCGAACCCCGGCGGGAGCCGGCGTCTCGACTGCTGCGAGACGCCGACGCCGTGATCCGAGCTCTGGCACGGCTCAACGATCCAGATGCCGCGCGGTCAACCTCGCTGATGCAGGTCCCGCCTCACCGTGGGCGCAGCACGGGCGATGCGTACGGCTTCGCTTCGACATCCTGGATGGAGGAGCACGCCGAGCTCGTTCGGAGGTTGCGAGGCCTCAACCAGCGAGAACGCGAGATGCTCCTGCTCTGCTACACGGAGGACCGCAGCGTCGCCGAAGTTTCCGAGCTCATGGGGATCTCCCGCGTCCACGGTTACCGCCTCAGACATCGAGCCCTGGAGCGGATGACCAGGCCGGCGCCTCCGATCGAGCACGGCGCCGAGGTCGGGGGGTCGTCGTCGGCCACCACGGCCTGATCGAGCCGGACCCGGTCACAGCGTCCGAGTCCACGACGCGATCGGGATCTACCTTCGGTGCCGATGGCGCACCGATCCGATCCCTTTGTAGTTCGCGATCGCCTTGAGCCGATGGTCGATCGAGACGAGGTCGGCCTGATCACGCATGACGGTCTCGACGTCTTTGTAGGACTGCGGGGCCTCGTCGAGCAAGGCGGACGCGTCCGCGTCCTGCCACGCCACGCCCTCCATCCTCGCGACGAACTCCTCAGTCGATAGCTCTTTGCGCGCACGCGTTCTCGACATCACACGCCCGGCCCCGTGCGCGCAGCTCTCGTACGATGCCGGGTTGCCGAGCCCCGTGACCACGAACGACGCCTGCCCCATCGCACCGGGGATCAGTCCGCGATCGCCGCGCCGCGCCGAGATCGCGCCCTTGCGAGTGACGTACATCGGCCGCCCGAGCTCCGCGACCTCCTCGAAGACCGCGTAGTTGTGGTGGCAATCCACCTCATCTTCGACGCCGACGGGTCGCTCGACGACGGATCCGAGGGCGGCGTGCGCGGCCGCCAGCAACTCGCGGCGGTTCTCCATCGCGTACGCCTGCGACCAGTAGAGGTCCCGGACATAGGCATCGAACTCGGGCGTACCGGCGTCGAGCCAGGCGAGATCGCGGTCAGGCGCATGCTCGCCGTTCATCACGACCGCCGCCCTGGCGTGGATCAGAGCGAGCTTGTTCCCCGCGCCGCGCGAGCCCGAGTGCAGCAGCAGCCAGACCCGGCCCTCCTCGTCGACGGAAAGCTCGATGAAGTGATTGCCCGACCCGAGCGTCCCGAGTTGCTCGGCGACGCGTCTGACGTCCTTCAGTTCGCCGGGCGGGAGGTTGAGCTCGATCCAACGGAGGGCGTCGTCGGACGGGTCGGCGTGCCACGTGCCGAGCCCCGCGGGCACGACAGTGGCGCACGCGCTGACCCAACGTCCCGCATCGAGGTCGTCGAGATCGTCCAACGTGAGCGCGAGCCGCCGGGCCGCCATGCCGCAACCGATGTCGACGCCGACCGCCATCGGGATCACGGCGTTCTCGGTCACGAGCACCGTTCCGATCGTGGCGCCCGCCCCCAGGTGCGCGTCGGGCATCAACGCGATCGGCGCCGACACGATCGGGAGCTCCGCCGTCCGCGCGGCCTGCTCGCGGGTGTTGTCGTCGAGGATGCTCGCCCACGACCGCACCTTCCCGTTCGCGAACGTCTCGATCACGCGGAGCCTCCGGCTCCACACTAGGTGGAACGCACGGAGGGCGCCGGTCACCCGACGCCCATCCGCCTTGCACAACGGCGCGCCCCGAGGGATTCGAACCCCCGACCTTCTGATCCGTAGTCAGACGCTCTATCCGGACTGAGCTAGGGGCGCAGGACCTGCGATGTTAGCAGGGGTCCCTTACGCGAGAGCGTGCCTGCCTCCCTGTCCCATCCGTGACGCTCACCCTAGGCTGACCTGGTCACGCGAGCATCGGACGAGGTGAAGGGAGTCGCCATGCCGACCACGCAACCCACCGAGGGCGACCTCAGACAGGTTCTCGACGCGTTCAACCGACACGACCTCGACGGCATCGTGGCCTTCTTCGCCGACGACGCCGTGTTCGAGTCTCCGCGCGGACCGCACCCGTGGGGGGCACGGTTCGAGGGCAAGGAGGCGGTCCGCGAAGGACTCGCAGCGAGGTTCGACGGGATCCCCGACGTCCACTACGGGGACGACCGGCATTTCGTCTGCGGCGACAGAGGTGCATCGGAATGGACGTTGACCGGCTCGACGACGGACGGAGTTCGTCTCGAGGTGCGTGGGTGCGACCTCTGGGAGTTCAGGAACGGGCTCATCGTTCGAAAGGACTCGTACTGGAAGATGGTCGAGAGCACGTGACGAGCCAGGCTCGGAGCCCACGTGCTCGCGCCGGCTTGGACCTTGCTTGACGGGCCACGATCCGACCGCGAGGCTCGAGGCGTGACCGATCGAGGAACGATGGCGGACGAGCCGATCGACCGGTGGCTCGACGCGCTCGCATCCGGGCTGATCGAGCCCGCGGCCGAGGCGTTCGCGTCCCTCGCCGCCGCCAGTGGAGCCGCCCTCGTGGTCGCCGTCGCGCGGCGAGGCGCCCTGCACTTCGCCGAGCCGAGCGCCACCCGGATGGTCGAGATCCAGCTCGAGGCCGAGGCCGCCCGCGACACGCTGTTCCAGCTCGCGGACTCGAACGCCGCGGCCTACGAGGCGTTCCTCGAGATCCTCCGGGGCAGCGCGGATCGGGAGGCCGACCGCACCGCCCGTCTGGTGGCGCTCCGCGAGGCCCTGGAAACCACGATCGACGGCCAGCTGCAGACCGCCCGGCGAGCCGTGTACCTGATGGGGATGGCCGACGAGGTCACCCGCGCCGGGGATGCGAACACCGCTGCCGACGGCCTGAGCGCCGCCGCCTCCCTCCACGCGGCCACGGTCGCGGCCACCGCCGACATCGAGGTCAACGCCTTCGCCGTGGCCGAGCCCGCCCGGCGGGCGGAGCTCGCCGAGACCTGCACCTCGCTGCGGGGGCGAGCCGCCGCCCTCCTCGCCACGGTCGAGGACTCGTTCCACGCCGCGTCGAAGACCGCCTGAGCCGAGCCGCACCCGGCCACGCTCGACCGATCTCAGCGCCCCGGGGAGCCCTCATCCGGGTTCGGCCAGAGCTGCTCGAAGGTGTCCAGCACGACGAGCGTGTCCTCGTCGACCGGGCGGCCTTCGCTCGCGAAGAACCGGACGTGCGCGTCGCGCCAGTAGGCGAGACCGCGGTCGCCCTCCCCTTCCACCCAGGCGAACGCCTCGTCGACCTCCCCGAACGGGCGCACCTCGACCTTCACGGTTCGGATCACGCAGATCGGCTCGCCCCGGCCGTCCAGCACGACGCTCAGGGCACCCACCAGCGGCATCGGCTCCTCGGGATCGGCATCGTCGCCCTCGTACCAAGAGAGGAGGCTCGTCGTGGCGCGCTTCGGGCCGTCGCGGACGAGCAGGCCCAGCTCGTCGGCCATCGCCGGTTCGTTGCCGAACGACCAGGCCGAGTAGGGCCCGTCGATCCCGGTGGCGTCCACGAAGGACCGCCAGAACGACTCGACCGCGGGCGACGTCACGCGCGACCCTTCCGCGCGCGGGTCAGGAGGTCGCCGACGACGAGCCCGGTGGCGCCGCCGACGAGGGAGCCCGCCACCGTGTCCCCCGGGTAGTGCACACCGGTATGAACGCGCGAGTAGGCGACGGCCCCCGCCAGCAGTCGCAGGGGCAGCGCGAGCGCCGGGATCTCGCGTCCGACCGCCGTCGCGAACGCGAACCCGGACGCCGAATGGCCCGACGGGAAGGACGTGGACGACGGCATCTTCACGTGCCGGTCCTCGATCACGCCCGCGCCGGAGCGGTCGGGACGATCACGCGGGTACAACGACTTCATCCCGAGGTTGACCGTGGCGGACGCCGCGCCGATCGACGCCACACCTGCGATCGCAGCCCGCCGGCCCGCACGACCGCCCACCACGGCGAGGCCACCCGCGATCGCGAGCCAGATCACCGAGCGGTTCGCCGCGTTCGAGAGGCGGCGCAGCGGCTCATCGATCGAGGGCGACGGGGTCGAGGCGATCGCCCGGTACACGGCCAGATCGATGTCGGAGACCTCGCGCAGGACGTGCTCCACGGCGTCGCTCCGCGGCGTTCCTCGATGCGCGACCCGATCGGCGATCGTCGCTTCGACGGGGTCCTCACCCAGGGCAGGCGTCGGGAGCGCCTCCTGGGGCTCCGGCAGGGCGTCTGTCACGACCGCCGTCCCATGATGAGGCGGCCGAGCTCCGCGAGCGTCGACGGCGACGTCACGTGCACCGCCTTCGCCGCCGGTGACAGACCCGCGCCCTTCGGCAGCCGCACCGTCAACGCGCCCGGCCTCGCCGTGAACACGAGCGGCGGGTCCATCTCGAGCGCCTCGCCGTCGACCCCTATCTCGACCGGTCCGTCGGACCGTACCTCGAAGGAGGCGGCCGTCCACTCGCGCCACCCCGGGAACCTGTCGAGCCGACCGCTCGCCTGCAGGGCGACCATCCGTTGGAACTCGGCGGCACTCTCGATCTCGGCAGCGACGATGCCGAGCACGCCGTCGTCCAGCCGGGCACGCGTGCCGCGGCCCTTGGCGTGGCGCAGCTCGTACTGATTGTTCGACACCTGGATCAGCTGCGCGGTGGGGACCTCCTCGCCGTCGGGCCCGTCGAACCGCAGGTCGAGCGATGCGGCGTCGGGGCCAACCAGGTCGGGCAGCGTCGTCAGGGTGGTCTGCACCTTCGCGTCCCGGTACTCCGGGGACTGCACGATCTTCGCGTACACGCCGAGCGACGCGTTGTTCACGAAGACCCGGCCGTTCACCTCGGCCAGATCGATCTTCATCTCGACCCCATCGGTGTAGGCGTCCAGCGCACCGACCACGTCGTCGCGGTCCAGCCCGAGGTCGAGCGCGAAGTGGTTCCGCGTGCCGGCGGGGATCACGACATGCGGGATCCCATGTTTGCTCGCCACCGACGACACCAGGGCCTGGGACCCGTCGCCGCCCGCCATGCCGATCACGTCGGCCCCCGCGGCGATCGCGTCCTCGGCGAGCTGCAGCAGGTCGTCCCCCTTCTTCAGCACGATCGGCTCGATCCCGCGCGCACGACATTCCGACGGCAGATCGAACTTCTCGACCTTGCCGCCACCGGACCAGGGATTCATCACCAGGACCGGCCGGGTGGCCGGCGCGGCGGGCGTGCGGGGTGACTCGGGCGCGACGTCCTCCTCGGCCGACCGGAGGGCGTAGCCGGCGGTGCCCGTCGAGATCGCCGCGAGCGCCACCACCAGGACGATGTTCACGAGCTTGAGGTCACCCATGATCACGGCGACCACGAACAGGACGGCGCCGAGCACGACGCCGCCGTACGCCACCAGCCGCACCGTGCGACGTCGAGACAGGGCGTACCAGCCACCGACGATCGCCATCGACACGGCGAGCACGCCGAGCAACAGGCTCCCCAGGTTGGAGATCGCGCCGGCGATCAGGATCGCGACGGCCCCTGCCAGTGCCATGACCGCCACGATCGCGGCCGCGCGCACCGCGGGGCGGGGTGATGAAGCTCTCACGGGACCTCCTTGTCATCCCGGGCGTCGATCGCGGTGAAGGCCCTCACCGCCGCCCGGATCGTGGGGTAGAAGTGGGACGGATCGATCGTGCGGGTCAGCTCGTAACGCGTGATCTTGGCGTGGACCGGGTCCTTCATCTCGGCGAACACCAGCGAGATACCGCGAACGTTCAGCCATTCGTCGAGCTCCACGAGCATGTCGGCAGCGGTCGTGTCGACGTCGGTGATCGGTTCGGCCGCGATCAGGATCCACCGAAGGTCCGGCTCCTCCGCAAGCTCGTGCACCTGCTCACGGAACGTGCGTGCGTTGGCGAAGATCAGCGGGGCGTCGAACCGGAAGATCACGAGGCCCGGCGTCGTCGCGCCGTCGGGATGCATCTCGAGATCGTGGAAGCCGGGCAGCTCCGGGGTGTCACCGAGGATCGCCTGGTGCGGCCACCAGACTCGGCGGAACACGTTCAGGATCGAGAGGGCGACCGCGATACCGATCCCGGGGAGCACGCCGAGGAGCGTGACCGCCAGGAACGCCGCGAGCGCCAACCATGCCTCGGTCCGGCGCAGCGTCCACAGGCGCATCACGCCTGCGACGTCGGCCAGGGACAGCGAGGCGGCGATCACCACGGCCGCGAGCGCCGGTTGCGGGAGGTTGCGCAGGAGCCCGGGAACGGCGACGAGGATCAACACGATCGCCCCGGCGCCGACGAGACCGGCGACCTGGGATTTCGCCCCCGCCTGCTCGGCGACCGCGGTCCTCGACCCGCTCGTGCTCACGGGGAACCCTTGGAAGAACCCGGCGGCGACGTTCGCGGCGCCGATCCCGATCATCTCCTGGTTCCCGTGGACGCGGTCACCCGCGCGCGCGGCGAACGCCGACGCCGTCGAGATCGTGTCGGCCAGCGCCACGAAGACGATGCCGAGCGCGCCGCCGATCAGCAAGGGCAGGTCGCTGAGCCCGATGTGCGGGATCGTGAACGGCGGGAACCCGCTCGGCAGTGCGCCGACCACCTTCACGCCCGAGGCCGTGAGATCGAACACCTGCACGGCCAGGATCGAGAGCACCACGGCGACGAGTACCGACGGGACCTTCGGCATCGCCCGCTGCAAGACGAGGATCAGCACCAGCGCGAAGACCCCCACCGCCAACGCGGCCACGATCGTCTCGCCGTTCGTCACCCCCTGGACGAACCCCTTCAGCTCGGGGATGAATCCGTCGGCGTCCACCGAGAAGCCGAAGAGCTTGGGCAGCTGTCCCACCAGGATCGTGAGCGCGAGGCCGTTCATGTAACCGATCTGCGTCGGTTTCGAGAGGAGGTCGGCGATGAACCCGAGCTTCGCCGCCCCGGCGAGCAGCATGATGGCCCCGACGAGGATCGCGAGCATCGAGGCGAGAGCGACCGCTTGCGCGGGATCGCCGTCGGCGCCGATGAGCGGCAGGATCGTCGCCGCGATCAGCGGTCCGAGCGACGAGTCCGGACCGAGCACCAGGATCTTCGACGGGCCCACGATCGCGTACGCGATCAGGCAGAGGATCGTGGTGTAGAGGCCGGTGATCGGGGGGAGGCCAGCGAGTTCGGCATAGGCCATCCCCTGAGGCACCAGCAGGGCCGTCAGCACGAGTCCCGCGACGACGTCCTTCGAGAGCCAGGCCCGCTCGTACGTGCGAAGCACCCGCACGCCGGGCACCGCCGTGAGCCTCATCCAGCGTCCTCTCTCGTTCGCGCGCCTCGCACGGATGCCATGCGGGCGAAGCCTACCGCGGGCCGTCGGAGCCTTCCTGCGGCCGGCTGCCCGACTCGGGATCGCCCGAGGCATGATGGACCAACCGTGGAGACGGATCGTATGCGCGTGGAACGGACGGCGATCGGCGCGGCCGCGGCGGCGGTGGTGCTGCTCGTCGCCGCGGCCTGCTCACCGAGCTCCTCCGTCCGCGATCCAGGCACCCCCAGCGGGCCCTCCGTCGTCGCCGCCACGGCGTCGAGCCCGCCCGACCCGGTCGCGCCCTCCGCGAGACCGACGATCGTGGTCGACCCGGTCGAGACCGCGTGGACCCGGGTCATCGAGGAAGCGGTCGGCGGACGTGACGTGTCGGTCGCCGTCGGCACTGAAGATCGCATCCGCTTCGTGCACGCGGGAGCGATCCGACGGATCCCCGCCTCGAACCAGAAGCTGCTCACCTCGATGGCGGCGCTGGACACCTTCGGACCGGACCACCGCTTCACCACGATCGCCGCCGTGCGGCACCCTGCGAAGGGAGGCACGATCCGCGGCGACCTCTGGGTGGTGGGTGCGGGCGATCCCGAGATCGACGCCGGGTCGATGGCCCGGCTCGCCGCCGCCGTTCGCACCGCCGGCATCTCGCGGATCACCGGCAGCGTGCTCGGCGACACGTCGGCGTTCACCCGGGAATGGTGGGCGCCGGGTTGGGTGCCGGGGCTCTCCCGCAGCTACGTCACCCGGACGACCGCCCTCGCGTTCGACGGGAACGCGGGGAGCGGGCTGCCTGAGGAGGCGGCGGCCGCGTCGCTGACTACCGCGCTGCGCGCGGAAGGGGTCGAGGTCATCGGCGCTGCGGGCGCCGGCGAGGCGCCGGCGAGACTCGAGCCCGTGGCCCGGATCGCATCGCGCCCGCTCCGGGAGCTGCTCTCCGTCCAGAACCACGGATCGGTGAACTTCTACGCCGAGACGCTCCTGAAGGCGCTCGGCGCGCAGGACACCGGCGGCGTCGGCTCGACGGCCGCGGGCGCCGGCGCGGTCGAGGCGTGGGCCGCGCGACACGGCGTGACGGCCCAGGTTCGAGACGGCTCGGGCCTCTCCCATCAGGACCTGGTGTCGGCGCAGGGCCTCGTGACGCTGCTGCTGCTCGCGCAGGACGAACCGTGGGGACGGACGCTGGACACGTCGCTCGCTCCCCCCGGCGACGGTACCCTCGAGGGACGCCTGCTCGGGATCGCGGTGCGGGCGAAGACCGGCACGCTGTTCGAGACGCCGGTGTCGTCGCTGTCGGGCTACGTCACCGACGCCGCCGGCGCCCGGATCGCCTTCTCCGTGATCTCGCGGGGGCTCGACAAGAGCACCGCCATCGCGATCGAGGACGCGATCGTGCGGGCGCTGGCAGGCAGTCGCGTCGGGTGACGCGCCGATGGTTCAACCGTCGGGCCACGGACCTACGTAAGGAAGAGCACCATGACCCTTCAGGAGACAGAGGCCCGCTTCCGCGAGGCCATCGCGCGAGCCCTCTATCGACCGGTCGACGGCGAGGGCACGGGCTACCTTCCGTTCAACGGCGTACGGAGCTACGCATGCCTGCGGTGCGGGGCCGCCGTCGCCGACCGGCGCACCCATACGGCCTGGCACGAGCACCACGGGCAGGCGCACCACGAGCCCTGAGGCGAAGGCTCCCCTTGCTCACGCGGTTCCGCGAGCGACGTCGGCGGGACGGTGCCGACGCGCTACTCGCGGCTCAGCATGGCTTCCGCCTGGCGCTCCAGGTCGAGGTACGGCTCGCCGCTCACGTCGACGGCCAGCCGCTTGATCGTGCCGCCCGTGAACCGGAAGGGCGCCTCGCCCGGGTAGTCGTCGGTGACGGCTTCACCGCTGTCGCGGCCCACGCACAACCCCTCACCCGCCAACGAGAAGAACCCGGGCTGGGTCTTGATCCGGCCCTCGCCGACCTTCTGGTCGCCGTGATAGAGGGACAGGATCCCCGTGGCGATGCCGGGTGGATCTTCGCCGTCCTTGTCGAACGAAGCCGACAGGATCAGGTTCTCGCCGGTGGGAACGTCCTCGGTGCCGTCGATCTTCTGCTCCATCATGCCGACGAAGTTGTAGACGTAGTGCAATCGGTTGTCCTTGATGTAGAGGGCGTGCCCGCCGAACCGTGCGCCGTGCGCGAACAGCACCCCTTCTGCACCGGTTTCGGGAAGGTCCACCAGGGCGCCGATCGAATACGAGCGGTTGCGGATGTTGACCGACTGCGATTCAGGGACGTCCGCCGTGTCGGGGAAGTACACGTAGCGATCGCGCGGCGGGGACACGAGAGGCCTCGGCGTCAGGATGATCTCGAGCGCCGACCGGTCGTCGAGCGGGAAGGCCCCGTTGCGCCCGGCCTCCGCGAACCAGAGGTTGACGAGCTCGCGCAGCTTCTCGGGCTCCTCGGCCGCGAGATCGTGGAGCTCCGAGCGGTCGACGTCGGTGTGGTACAGCTCCCACACGTCGTCGTTGAAATTGCTCCATCCCGCGATCGTCGGGTGGGTCGTGATCGCCTTCCATCCGTCGTGCCAGATCCCACGGGATCCGAGCATCGAGTAGAACTGCGTGCGCCGCGCCGACGTCGCCGACGCGTCGTCGAAGCTGTACCGCATGCTCACCCCGTCGAACGAGGACTGAACATGTCCCTTGATGCGTGTCGGCGTTTCGACACCGAGGCAGTCGAGGACCGTCGGCACCAGGTCGATCGCGTGGTGGTACTGGGTCCGGATCTCGCCCTTGGCCTTCGTGCCGGCGGGCCACGAGATGATGCAGGGGTCAGACGTTCCCCCGTTGAACTCGTAGCGCTTCCACATCTTGAACGGCGTGTTGAACGCCATCGCCCAGCCGTTCGAGTAGTGGTTGTAGGTCGCGGGCCCACCCAGCTCGTCGAGCATCGCGAGGGCTGAGTCCAGGTCGTCGGGCATGCCGTTGAAGAGCCGGTTCTCGTTCACCGATCCGTTGGGGCCGCCTTCGCCGCTCGCGCCGTTGTCGGACACGAGGATCACGATCGTGTTCTCGCGCTCCCCCGAGAACTCCAAGAAGTCGAGGAGCCGTCCGATGTGGTGGTCGGCGTGCGAGAGGAAGCCCGCGTAGACCTCGGCCATCCGCGAGAAGAGTTCCTTCTCCCCGTCGGAGAGCGAGTCCCACGGCTTGGTGACGTCCATCATCGGGAACGGCTTGCCGTCGGGCCCGGTGCGTGTCTCGGGCGTGCCGATCGGGTTGATCGGCGGGAGCTCGGTGTCGGACGGGACGATGCCCATCTCCTTCTGGCGCGCGAGCGTCTGCTCGCGCAGCGCCTCGTAGCCCTCGTCGAAGCGTCCCTTGAATCTCTCGATCCACTCCTTGGGCGCGTGATGCGGGGCATGGCACGCACCCGGCGCGTAGTAGAGGAAGAACGGCTTTTCCGGTGCGATCGCCTTGGCGTCCTTGATGAACTCGAGCGCCTTATCGGTGATGTCGTCCGTGAAGTGGTAGCCCTCCTCGGGCGTCGTCGGAGGGTCCACCGGATGGTTGTCGTAGACCAGCTCCGGGTACCACTGGTTGGTCTCCGCACCCAGGAACCCGTACCAACGCTCGAAGCCGCGGCCGCTGGGCCAGTTCCGCCGCGTGGCGGCGAGGTTCATCTCATCGGTGGGACACAGGTGCCACTTGCCCACCATGTACGTGTTCCACCCAAGCTCTCCCAGGATCTCGGGGAGCATGCCGTTCTCCGGCGGGATCGAGCCGCTCGCGTTCGGGAACCCGATCGCGGCCTCGGTGATGCAGGCCATCGAGTTGCGGGTGTGGTTGCGTCCCGTCAACAGGCAGGAACGCGTGGGCGAACACAGCGCGGTCGTGTGCCACTGCGTGTAGCGCACACCCTGGGTCGCGATGCGGTCGATGTTCGGCGTCTCGATCGGTCCGCCGTAGGGCGACATCGCCGAGAACCCGACGTCGTCGAGCACGATGTACACGACGTTGGGCGCACCGTCGGGCGCCTTGGGCGGTTCGAAGGGTTCCCAGTCCGGCTCGGAATCCCGGATGTCGACGTTGATCGTGCCCTTGAACGTTGCGGCCATCTCGTGCCTCCTTGAGCGGACGAGCGGGCCCGTGACGGCGATCCGGACGCGGGCACGCCGGTGAACCGCCCCCAGGCTAGTCGCTCGGGTGGGTCCGTGAGCGGCGGACGGATGAACGGGGAGCGGCTCCCGCGGGTCCACCGGCCCGGGCGGGCCGGTCCGTGCGACCCGACCGACCTGCCGCGCTCCGGTAGAGGCTGACGGTATCGACCACTGAGAGGGGTGATGCCCGATGCGTCCTTCCCTCGCACCGGCGGACCAGCGTGATGGGCGGAGTCGGAGGGGTCTGAAGTCCGGAGCCCTCGGGGTCGTGTCCGCGACCGTGATCGGCGTCGCGTCGACCGCCCCGGCCTACAGCTTGGCCGCCACGGTCGGGTTGACCGCGGCCGTCGTCGGCTTGTTGTCTCCGGCGATCGTGCTCGTGGCGTTCATCCCGATGCTGTTCGCGGCGTCGGCGTACTACTTCTTGAACCGGGTGGACCCGGACTGCGGGGCGACCTTCGCCTGGGTGACGAGAGCGATGGGGCCGCACGCGGGCTGGATGGGCGGCTGGGGCGTGATCGTCGCCGACGTGATCGTGATGCCGAGCCTCGCCTGGGTCGCAGCGGCGTACACGTATTCGCTGTTCGGACTCGATGCACTCGCCTCGAACACATGGGCGATCATGGCCCTGGGGTGCGGCTACATCCTGGCGATGACGGTGATCTGCTGGGTCGGGATCGAGCTGTCGGCGAGGACGCAGTTCGTGCTGTTGGCCGCCGAGATCGTGATCCTGATCGGGTTCTCGATCTTCGCGCTCGTGAACGTGTTCCTGAACCACCCCGCAGGCTCGGTCACGCCGTCGTGGAGCTGGATGAACCCGTTCGAACTGACCGGGTCCCAGCTGTCCCAGGGCGTGTTGCTCGCGCTCTTCATCTACTGGGGTTGGGACACCGCAGCCAACGTGAACGAGGAGACCCGAGGGGCCCGAACCACGTCGGGCGTGGCCACCGTGGCCTCCACGTTGGTCCTGGTCTCGACCTATCTGGTCGCCGCCTTCGCGACCACCGCCTACAAGGGCCCGGGCTTCCTCAGCGACAACCCCGACGACGTGCTGACGGCGATGGTCGGGAGCCCGTGGAACAAGCTGATGATCCTGGCGGTCCTCACCTCGGCGATGGCGTCGACGCAGACGACGATCCTGCCGACCGCACGCACCACGTTGTCGATGGCCGCGCACGGAGCGCTCCCGAGGAAGCTGGCCGAGATCCATCCGAGGTTCCTCACGCCGACCTGGTCGACCTGGGCGATGGGTCTCGCCTCGATCAGCTGGTACGCGGTGCTCGTGTTCGTCGACTCCAGCGAGAACATCCTGTGGGACTCGATCAGCGGCCTCGGCTTCGCGATCGCTTTCTACTACGGCATCACCGCGCTCGCCTCGCCGATCCTGTTCCGCAAGGTCCTCACGAAGAGCTGGAAGCATTTGGTGCTGGCAGGGGTCCTGCCGCTCCTGAGCGCCCTGAGCCTGTTGTACGTGTTCGTCCGCTCCGCGACCGACTACTGGGATCCCGCGAACTCCTACACGGCCGCGTGGTTCGCGTTCGGCGACTTCCAGGGCGTCGGCCCTGCGTTGGTGATCGGGATCGGGTCGCTGCTCCTCGGGGTCCCGTTGATGTTCTGGTGGCGGGCCGTGAACCCGTCGTTCTTCCGACGGAGGGCGGAGACCGCGAACACGATCGACGGGCTCCTGCCCGACCCCGATCGGATCACCGATGCGGACGAACTGACGCCTCCTCCGGTACCGGCGGTACGCGAGCCGTCGCTGAGGTGAAGCGGTGACGATCCGCCGGGGCGGATCGTCGGTATCGTCGCCGGGTGGACGACACCGGTAGGGACGCGTCCGCACGACCGCGACGGGACGGCGACCTCGTCCGCGACCCTCGGCGCGCCCTGATCGTGTCGGCGGGGATGCTGGCTGGGGTCGCCGTGCTCGCGATCGTCGTGGCCTCGGACGCCACTGCTCCCCCGTTCCTGCAGGGGATCGACGACGCGTGGCGACGCCGGGTCCTCGCCTGGCCGGCGTGGACGCCGGAGCATGGGCGAGCTGCTGGAGCAGCTCGGGTCCGGCGTCGTCATGGTCACGCTGCGTGTGGGAGTAGCCGCGTGGCTCGCCGTCCGGCGCCGCCGGTGGGACCTCGCGGCGTGGCTGCTTGCCTGGCTCCTGGCCGACCTGCTGACCTTCGCGTTGAAGCCCGGGATCGCGCGGGCGCGACCCACCCCGATCGATCTCGCGAACCCGTTCACCTCGTTCCCGAGCGCGCACGCGAAGACCGCCGCCCAGGTCGCGATCGGACTCGTGCTGCTCGCCACCAGCCCCTGGCGCAACCGGCGGCTCGGCTACGCGCTCGCCATGGCGTGGATCGTGCTGATGGCGCTCTCCCGCACCGTGGTCGACCACCACTGGCTCTCCGACGTGGTGGCCGGATCGCTGCTGGGCGCCGCCTGCGCGGTGGGAGCGGCGGCGGGCACGCAGCGGGTCCGCGACCGCAGGTAACTCGGCTCGGTGGCTCTCAGCACCCCCGCAGCTCCCAGGACTAGCATGGCGACATGCGCGCGCAACGTGCAGCAGCGCGGCTCGTCGTGGCGGTCTGCCTCACGACGCTTGCCGTGGGATGCACCCGCGCCACCGAGGAGGCGGCACCGACGCCCACGACGGAGACACCTTCCGAGCGACCCTCTCCGACCACGTCTCCGGTCGCGAGCGCCTCCCCTACGAAGGACCCGTCCCCGACACCGATCAAGGTCCCTCGAACGTTCGACCCGAAGCACTTCGTCGCGGGCGGCTCCGATGTGAACACGTGGGTGCCCATGGCGCCCGGCGTGCAAACGGTGAACCGGGGCTTCGTCACCGTGGGTGGCCGACGGATCCCGCACATCAAGGTGACCACGGTCACCGACGTCACGAAGAAGATCGACGGGGTGCGCACGATCGTGGTCCTCGACCAGGACTTCGACGACGGGCAGCTCAGCGAGCAGGCGATCGACTACCTGGCCGAGGACGTCGGAGGCAACGTCTGGTACCTGGGCTCCTACACGGAGGCGTACGAAGGTGGCCAGTTCCTCAACGCGCAGGACGCCTGGCTCGCCGGCGTGAACGGCGCCGAGGCCGGCCTCTGGTTCCCCGGGGATCCGAAGGCGGGGAGCCCCCCCTTCTATCAGGTGCAGATCCCGGGCGGCGAGCAGTCGACCGCACAGGTCGTCAAGGTCGGCGCGAAGACCTGCGTACCGTTCGACTGCTTCGACGACGTCGTGGTGGTCGAGGAGGGCGGCGCCGAGCACAAGTACTGGGCGCCCGGGGTCGGCGGCATCCTGACCGAGCCGCTCTCGGGATCCGCGCAAGAGACCGAGGAGCTGATCAACATCCGGGAGCTCGGCTCGAAGGCGCTCGCCGAGCTCAGCAAGGAGGCTCTGAGGCTCGACGCGAACGCGGCTCGCACCGTGCCGAGCGTCTTCGGCTCCTCCGCGGCCGCCGCCCGGGAGCGTTGACGGGACCGGGGAACCTCATGGCCGAACCGCTGGTGAGGCTCGACGGAGTCTCGAAGACGTTCGAGGCCGGCCGACAGGTCCTTCGAGGCGTGAGCCTCGAGCTGCGGCGAGGCGAGATGATCAGCCTCACGGGCGCGTCCGGCAGCGGGAAGTCCACGATGATCGCGCTGCTGGCCGGCCTCGCCGTGCCGGACGGGGGACGGGTGGTCTTCGACGGCGACGACCTCACCGACCTCGACGACGTGGGACGGGCACGGCTGCGCGCCGACCGGATCGGCATCGTGCTCCAGAGCGGGAACCTGATCCCCTTCCTGACCGCCGGCGAGAACGTCGAGCTCGCGACCGGGTTCGCGGACGGCGGCGGTGGCCGCGTCGAGGCGAGGGACCTGCTCGAGGAACTCGGCGTCGGCGTTCGACGTGACCACCTGCCCCGGCGGATGTCCGGCGGCGAGGCGCAGCGGGTCGCGATCGCCGTCGCGCTCGCCAACGATCCCGAGCTGCTGCTCGCGGACGAGATCACGGGGCAGCTGGACTCGAAGACCGCCGACCAGGTGATGGGAACCATCTTCGACGCCTGGCAGCGGCATGGACTGACGGTGCTGTACGTGACGCACGATCGGGGTCTCGCCGATCGGGCCGAGCGGCGGCTGATCCTCGATGGTGGGCAGGTGCGGGAACGGTGAGCGGCGGCGTCGGCATCGAGATCGTCGACGTGGCGAAGCGGTATGAGACGGCGGCCGGCATCGTGAGCGCGCTGGCCGGGGTGAGCCTGACCGCCGCCCCCGGAGAGAGTCTCGCGATCACGGGTCCGAGCGGCTGTGGCAAGTCGACCCTGCTCGCACTCATCGCCGGCCTCGACGTCCCCTCCGAGGGCATGGTCTCCGTGGCCGGTCGAGCGATCTCGTCGATGCCCGAAGAGGATCGAGCCCGCGTCCGTCGACACGAGACCGGATTCGTCTTCCAGTCCGACAACCTTCTGCCGTTCCTCACCGCGACCGAGAACGTGAGCCTCCAGCTCTCCCTCGACGATCGAGAGGGCGCGAACGCGCGGAGCCTCGGGATCCTGACCGAGCTCGGACTCGCGGACGAGGCGAGCAAGTTCCCCGACCAGCTCTCCGGAGGACAGCGCCAACGGGTGGCCGTGGCGCGCGCCCTCGTCCACCGCCCTCGGCTGATCGTCGCGGATGAGCCGACGGGATCGCTCGATCCCGACAACGCGAGGGGCGTCGTGGAACTCATGCTCGCCGCGCAGAGCGCCTCCGGCGCCACGCTCGTCCTCGTGACGCACGAGCCGATGGTCGCAGGCAAGCTGCAGCGGGCGATCGCGCTGCGGGACGGGCGATTGGCGTGATCCGGTACGCCTGGCGCGACCTCGTGCACAACCCTCGGCGGACCCTCGCGTCGATGGTCGGTGTCGCGCTCGGCGTCGGCCTGTTCTCGGGGGTGCTGTTCTTCGTGGACGGGTCCGCCGCCACGATGACGAGCCGGGCGCTTGCGCCCCTCGACCTCGATATGCAGCGCATCGTCACGGCCGAACCGGCGGGCATGACCCTGACCGAACGGATCACAGGGGCGGCGGCGCTCGATGCGGGCCAGCAGACGACGATCGAGCTCACGGTGACGAACGACGGCGCCGCTCCCTCCAACGAGGTCGTGGTCCGCGACGAGCCTGTCCCACCGCTGACCTATGTCGGCGGCACCACGACCGTGGACGGGATCCCGGTGCCGGATGTCGAAGGAGACAGCCCGCTCTCGCACGGCGTCGCCGGGTTCGGCTTCAACATCGGGCGGGTGGAGCCCGGCGAGTCGGTCACGATCTCGTACGCGGCAGATGCGATGGACGTCGTCGCAGATGTCGGCGCCCTCGGAACCCAGGCGACGGTCTCCAGCAGGGAGCTCCCGGTGCCGATCGTCGCGAACGCCGAGCGGATCCTGACGCTCGACGAGCTGCTCGCCCAGGTCGCGGCGATCCCGGGGGTGGCCGCCGCGGACGGGCTGGGGATGGTCGACCTCCCGCCCGGCGCGCTCAGCGCTGCCGATGCCGGGGTCCCCGACCCCGTCCGGCTCTTCGCGTTCGACCAGGGCTACCTCGACCACTACCCGTCGATCGACGTCATCGACGGCGCGTTCGATCCTCGAGGTGCCCTCCTGAGCGTCGAGGCCGCTCGGTCCCTCGGGATCGAACCCGGCGACGCGATCTCCCTGCAGATCCCCGGTCGCGACGAGCCGATCCGACTCTCGGTCGGCGGCGTGGTCGACCTGGCCCGCGCCGAGCCGTTGTTCTCCAGCCGGAAGGCGAGCAAGCTCGAGGAGTTCCTCTACGTTCCGAACTCCGTCGTGATCTCGCCCGAGCGCTTCCGTGATGAGATCATCCCGGCGTTCGGACGCCAGCGTGCGACGGTCGGCACCGTGACCAGGAGCTTCCCCACGCTCGAGGCGGACGTCCTCGTGGACCGGGCCCGCCTCCGGGCCGAGCCCGCGACGGCCCTCACCCAGACCACGACCGTCGCCGCCGCGATCGATCGGATCGGGCCGGGACAGGGCTACCTGATCGACAACATCTCCAACACGCTGACCGTTGCCAGCGAGGATGCGGCCGCCGGACGGCGGATGTTCCTCTTCCTCGGCCTGCCCGGGGCGCTGCTCGCGGCGTTCCTCGCTGCCTACGCCGGCAGCGTCCTGGCCGCGACCGAACGCCGCGAGCACGCGACCCTTCGGGTTCGTGGCGCTCATCTCGGTCATCTCCGAACGATCGCCCTCACCAAAGCCCTGGTGATCGCGTGCATCGGCTCTGCGGTCGGGGTCGTGCTCGGCGCGGCATCTGCGGCGGCCGTTCTCGGCTGGGGCTCCCTCTCGGAAGCCTCAGCCACCGCCCTCGCGACGTCCGCGCTGCTGGCGGTCGGCGTGGGGTTGGCGATCACCGCGATCGCCCTCTACCTTCCGGCTCGCCGCTCGGTTCGTCGCGAGGTGAGCGAGGAGCGCCGTTCGATGCGGGCGCCAACGGTACCCGCCTGGCGACGTCTGGGCCTCGACGTGGCATTGCTCATGGCGGCCGTCCTCATCGAGATCGTCGCGATCCGACGCGGCGCCCTCGATCCGCCGGCCGGGTCCGTCTACGCCGGGGTCGCCGTCTCACTGCCGGCCGGCCTCCTGCCCGCCCCCCTGCTCGTCTGGGTCGGCGGCCTCCTCCTGTGCGTACGGACGATGCTGGCGATCGTCGCGCACGCGCCCGCGCCGTCGAACCGGCGATTCGGCGCGATCGTTCCGGGCATCGCGAGCAGGGGCCTCCGGCGACGGTCGGGCGACCTGGCGAGCGGGATCATCGGGCTCGGCCTCGTGGTGGCGTTCGGGGTAGGGTTGGCGCTGTTCGCCGCGACGTACGACGCTACGAAGGCCGCCGATGCCAGGTTCACGGTCGGTGCCGATCTCCGGATCACTCCGAGCGTCCTCGGCGAGCGACCCGACGCGAGCTATGCCACGGCGCTCACCGTTCCCGGTGTGTCCGGGGTGTCGCCCGTGGTCGTCGGCCTCGAGAACGCGGTCCTGATCGGGCCGTTCAACCAGCAGCGGAAGAACCTCGCGGCCGTCGATCCCACGAGTTTCACATCGGTCGCGCCGCTGCCCGATCAGGTGTTCATCGGTGCCTCCGCCGCCGACACGCTGGCCGCCCTCGGATCGGATCCGCGAGGCGTACTGGTCGACGAGGAGACCGCGGACGACCTGTCGGTGGACGTGGGCGATCCCGTCGATATCGTCCTCGCGCTCGGGACGAAGCGGGAGACGCAGGAGCACTTCCGCGTCGCGGGCCTCTTCGCACGGTTCCCGGGCATCCCGTCGGGTGCGAACCTCGTCGTGAACCTGGATCGCTACCGAGAGGTCACGGGGATCGACACCGTCGACGTCTTCCTCGCGGGTGCGGACGATCCCGGCCACGAGGGGCTCGCGGAGGCCGAGGCCTCGGTGCGGTCAGGTCCGGGCGCTCGGGATCCCCTCCACATCGAGACCACCGAGACCGCCCTCAACGATGACCAGTCGAGCCTCACCGCGGTGAACGTGAACGGGCTCGTTCGGCTCAATACCTTCTATGCGCTGCTGATGAGCGCCACCGCCATCGCGATCTTCGTCTTCGGGTTGATGCTCCAGCGCCGTGGGGAGTACGTCGTCCTTCGGGCGCAGGGGCTTCGGTCGAGTGAGTTGCGGGCGTTGGTCTTGCTTGAGGCCGCGGTCGTCACGGTCGGCGGACTCGCAGCAGGCGTGCTCGTGGGGACGATCACCGCGTTCCTGTCGATCCGCATCCTGCGCGGCCTCTTCATCCTGGACCCGCGGATGACCCTTCCCCTCGGGCAACTCGCGTCGCTCTCGGCGCTGGTGGTCCTCGCCGCGATCGTGTCGGGGCTCGCCGCGACCGAGCTCCTCCGTCGGCTCCAACCCGCGGAGATCCTGCGCGAGGAGTGATCCCGCCGGACCGGATGCGCGACCCCTGGACCGCACTGGGTCCCATCGAGACGCAGCCACCGCCGGTGTTGACCCGTACGACACCACCGGGATACCGTCGGCGCCGTAGGACCGGAGGATCCTTCGCCCGCCATCTGAGATCCGACAGCTGCACGACGGACGCACCATCGGAGGCGAATGGCCATGGGCGCGACGGTTTCCGACTCCGCGGTCCTTCGGGCCGACGGACTGACCAAGTCCTACGGCGGGTGGACGGCGCTCCAGGAGCTCTCATTCGAGCTGCTCCCCGGGCGCGTGATGGGGTTCCTAGGCCCCAACGGGGCGGGCAAGACCACCTCGATCCGCATCCTGACGACCATCCTGCAACCGTCGTCGGGGCAGTTCGTCGTCGACGGCATCGGCTCCGATCAACCCGCCAAGATCCGCCCGTTGATCGGTGTGCTCCCGGAGACCCTCGGGCTGCCCAACCAGATCACCGGCATCGAGTACATCACCTACTTCGGCCGGCTCTACGGGCGGAAGGGGACGGACGCACGGACCCACGGACTGGCGCTGCTCGAGCTGGTCGGGCTGCGGGAGCGGGCCCGGTCGCTGATCCGCACGTATAGCCATGGGATGCGCCAGCGGCTCGGCATCGCGCGCGCTCTCGTGAACGACCCCGTCGTCCTGTTCCTGGACGAGCCGACCCTCGGCCTGGACCCTCGCGGTCAGCAGGAGCTGCTCACGCTGCTCCGCGACGTCGCCGAGGGGCGGGGTGCCGGCGTGATCCTGTGCAGTCACGCGCTGGCCGAGGTCGAGGGGATCTGCGACGACGTCGTGATCCTGTCGTCGGGACGGGTCGTCGCCACCGGACCCGTGGCGGACGTCCTCGAACGGGCGCGGCGCGATGGCCCGCAGCGGACCGCCCTGCGTATCCGCGTTCCGAAGTCCAGCGTCGAAAAGGTATCGGCGTTGCTGGAACCTCTGCCGGGTGTGAAGGGCGTGTCCGGAGGCATCGTCGAGGGCCAGCTGGAGGTGGAGCTCGCCGCGTCGCCGGACCGGCCCTCGGATGACCACCGGGCGACGAACGCGGTCCTCGATGCCTTGGTGCGTGCCGACATCCCGGTGGAGAGCTTCGAGGTCGAAGGCAGCCGGCTCCAGGACGCCTTCCTGGAGCTCACGGAAGGAGCCAGCGCATGAGCCTCGGCGAAGCCACGCAGGAGCGGGTGCGAGCCGAACGCCCGTCGACGAGGGCGCGGGGCGCGTGGATCGCGGTGTTCCGACAAGAAGTGGTGGAGCTCTGGGTCGGGGGGAGGGCGGTCAACCTGCTGATCCTGTACAGCCTCCTGCTCGGGCTCATGACGTTCCTGCTGGCGACGAACAGCGAGCTGAACCTGATCCCTCCCAAGGAGATGGTGTTCCTGACGCTGCTCAACGCGATCTCCTTCGGCGTCTTCATCGGGCTGATCATCGGCGCCGACGGGATCAGCGGCGAACGGGAACGAGGCACGCTCGAGGTGCTGCTCTTGACGCCGGCGAGCCGACGGCAGCTCGTGCTGGGCAAGCTTCTGGCCGCCCTCACGCCGTGGCCGGCGGCGTTCCTCATCTCGGTGCCGACGCTGTTCGTGGTGTCGCAGGGCAACGACGTCCTGGGTCAGGCCCTGCTGATCGGAGGGATCCTCGGCTCGATCCTGGCCGTGGCCTTCGCCGGCTTCGGGCTGCTGGTGAGCGCCTGGTGCAACTCGAACAAGACGAGCATGTTCATCAGCTTGGTCGTCTGGTTGCTGCTCTTCATGCTGACGCAGCTCCCGGGGGAAGCGCAGAAGGGAGACTTCGGCTACTTCGTCCAGCGCATCAATCCGATGCAGGCCAGCAGCGAGTTCCTGGAGAAGGTGCTCGTCAACAACCGCACGGTGTCCGAGAAGCTGCCGTACGTGCGGTCATCGGCGGTGGCAGTGGTGCTGGTGTTGCTCGCCCTCTTCGTGTTCGCCGCCCCTCGACTTCGGCTCGACGCCGGACGCGCCCGCAGGATGCGCGCGCGATGGGGATCCCTCTCGGGCATGGCACTGACGGCGCTCTTCCTCCTCTGTCTCGGCGTCGGCCCGGCGATAGCGCTCGGACGGCCGCTGCACCAGACCGGATCGGACGGCATCAGCGTCACGCTCGAAGAGACGTCCATGGAAGTGAAGACCGGCGACGAGTTCACGTTCGACACCCTGCTCGAGAACAACGGGTCGGAAGACTCGCCTCCGATCGTCATGGCGATGAACATCATCAAGATCTCGTCCACGGGCGACGTGGTGGATCCGGAGGACTGGTCGCCGAAGCGCACGCAATACGTGCGATCGGTCGCCGCGGGTGACGCGGTGCGGCAGTCCTGGACGATCGAGGCGATCCTGAAGGGCGACTACATGGTGTACCTGGTCGCGATCCCCCAGCCGGCAGACTCCGGATCCACCAGCCAGGTCGTCGCGAGCTCGGGACTGCACCTGACGGTGGGCGCCTTCTCGAACCTCAATCCCCAGGGCGTCCTTCCGGTGGTGATCGCCGTGCCGATCGGGGTGACCCTGGTCCTGCTGCTCCTGATCCGGTTCCGTCTCCGGCGGCTCGGACGCGACGAACCGGCCGAGGTGTCGTGAGGGGCTCAGAGTCCCGGACTGCTCTGGATCAGGCCGCCGTCCGCCATCACGGTGGTCGCGGTCACGTAGCTCGAACCGTCGCCGGCGAGGAACGTCACCACCCGGGCGATCTCGTCCGGATCGGCGATCCGTCCCAACGGGATCGCCGCGTCGAGCGTCCGCATCTTCGCGGGGTCGGCCTCGGTCGACCGGTTGATCGGCGTGTCGACGGCCCCCGGACCGACGCCGACAACCGTGATCCCGTGGGGGGCGAGCTCGACGCCCGCGGTCCGCGTCAGCATCCGCATGCCGCCCTTCGAGAGGCAATAGGCCGTGTTGCCGGGCATCGGCCAGTCCTCGTGGACCGACGAGATGTTGATGATCCGGCCCCCGTCACCCTGGGCGATCATCTGCTTGGCCGCCAGCTGCGTGGCGAAGAACGCGCTCTTCAGGTTCACGCGCAGCACGAATTCGTACTGTTCCTCGGTCGTATCCAGCACCGACGTGCGGGTCTCGACCCCCGCGTTGTTGACCATGATGTCCACGCGACCGAACGTCTCCACGGCCGTATCCACGAGCTTCCTGAGATCGTCGACCTCGCTCACGTCGGCATCCACGCCGATCGCCCGAACGCCGAGCGCCTCGACCTGCCGAACGAGATCCTCGGTCGCGTCGGGGTGGGCCACGTAATCGATCACCAGGTCTGCCCCTTCGCGGGCGAGCGCCAGCACGATCGACTTGCCGATCCCGCTGTTGCCGCCGGTCACGATGGCGACCTTGCTCTTGAGACTCATGTCGCTCCCCCCTCGCCGGCAGCCTCCGTCAGCGCGACGGCGCTCGCCACCAAGGTCAGGTGCGTGAACGCCTGCGGGAAGTTGCCGATCAGCCGTCGATGCTTCGGGTCGTACTCCTCCGAGAAGAGCCCCAGGTCGTTCCGCAAGGCGAGGAGTCGTTCGAAGAGGGCCCGGGCCTCGTCCAACCGACCGATCATCGCCAGGTCCGTGACGAGCCAGAAGCTGCACGCGAGGAACGCGCCCTCCCCGGGCGGGAGCCCGTCTGCCGCGTCCTCGTCCGGGATGTACCGCATCACGAATCCATCTCGGAGCAACGCTCGCTGGACGGCCTCGATCGTGCCGACCACGCGCGGATCCGACGCCGGCAGGAACCCGACCTGCGGGATCAGCAACAGCGCCGCGTCGAGCTGTTCCGAGCCGTAGTACTGCGTGAAGGTGTTGCGGTCGGCGTCGTACCCGAGCTCGCATACCTCCGCGTGGATCTCGTCGCGCAGCTGCCTGAGGAGTTCGAGCGGAGCCTCGAGGTCCGACTCCACCGCCATCTTCGTGATGCGGTCGACGGCGACCCAGGCCATCACCTTCGAGTGCACGAACTGACGTCGGGGCCCTCGCACCTCCCAGACACCGTCGTCCGGATCACGCCAATGCTCCGAGAGCCACATCACGAGACCCGCGGCCATGTCGAACGCATCGGCTTCCGGCGCCATACCGAGCTTCCTCGCGCGATAGATCGCGTCGGCGAGTTCCCCGTAGACATCCAACTGGAGCTGTCCCGAGGCCGCGTTCCCGACGCGCACCGGCGACGAGCCCTCGTAGCCCGGGAGCCAGGGGAGCTCGTACTCCTCCAAACGGCGCTCACCCGCGACGCCGTACATGATCTGGAGGTCTTCGGGATCGCCTGCGACCGCGCGTATCAGCCAATCCCGCCACCTGGTCGCCTCGTCGACGTACCCGGCGGCCATCAACGCGTCCAGCGAGAGGGCGGCGTCGCGGATCCAACAGAACCGGTAATCCCAGTTCCGGACGCCGCCTAGGAACTCCGGGAGCGAGGTCGTCGGAGCCGCCACGATGCCGCCGGTCGGCTCGTACGTGAGCGCCTTCAGCGTGATCAGCGAGCGCTCCACCTCGTCCCCCCAGCCTCCCCGGTAGGTCGACCTCCCCGTCCACGTCTGCCACCACGCCACGGTCTCGTCCACCACATCGACGGCGTCGACCGGTGGGGGCGCCGCTTCCCAGGACGAGTACCAGGTGAGGACGAACCCGACGCGTTGCCCTGCGTGCACGTCGAACCGGGCCTCGAGACGCTGGTCGTCGAGCGAGATGGGAACCTCGGCTCGGAGTTCCAGCGCTTCCGGTCCGGCCCCGGCCGCGACCATCCCCTCGCCCTCCACCTTGATCCACGGTCTGGTCCTGCCGTAATCGAACCGCGGCGTCAGTACCGCCGACATCGCGACCGATCCGCGCAGTCCCTCCACCACGCGAACCACCCGTGGATGGGTCTGCCGCGCCGGCATGCAGTCGATGATGCGGACCGCTCCGTCCGCCGTCTCGACGTCGGTCTCGAGCACCAGGGTCGAGGGCCGGTAGCGTCGCGTGGTCTCGACGACGTCGCCGCGCGGAGCGATCCGCCACGAGCCGTGCTCCTCCGTGCCGAGGAGGCTGGCGAAGCAGGCCGAGGAGTCGAAGCGGGGCAGGCAGAGCCAATCGATCGAGCCGTCCAGCCCAACCAATGCAGCCGTATGGGTGTCGCCGATCAGCGCGTAGTCCTCGATGCGGAGCGGCATCGACCCTCCCGTTCGCCAGGTGCCCTAGGTGCCTTCTCGGTGCCTCGAGGTGAGGTCACTGTCACGGAGCTTGCCCAGCCCGATGCAGAAAGGCCCACTACCAGCGGAGACGCCGGGATTCGAACCCGGGAGAGAGCTCAACACCCTCTAACCGCTTAGCAGGCGGCTCCTTTCGGCCACTCAGGCACGTCTCCGCCGTCGATTCTAGGGAACCGGTGGCCGGGTGACCGGCGGGACCCTCGGCGGCCCACTAGCATCGCGGCGATGAACGCGCACCGGGACCGCCGGCTCCCTCCGTGGAAGACGCTGCGGTCCGACGCGGTGGCGGGCATCCCGGGCGCGATCGCGGGCGTCCCCGACGGCATGGCGGCGAGCGTCCTCGCCGGCGTGAACCCGATCCACGGGCTGTACGCCAGCTTCGCTGGACCGATCGTCGGCGGCGGGGCCGCCAGCACGCAGCTGATGGTGATCACGACCACCAGCGCCGCCGCCCTCGCCGCGGGAGAGGCGATCGCCACGCTCCCGCCGGGCGAGCGGAGCAGCGCGCTCTTCCTCCTCACGCTGCTGGCCGGGGCGGCGATGATCCTCGCCGGCGTCCTCCGCCTCGGGCGCTACACGCGGTTCGTGTCGCACTCCGTCATGGTGGGGTTCCTCTCGGGCGTGGCCGTGAACATCGTGCTCGGCCAGATCCCCGACCTGACCGGTACCCGGACCGAGGCCACCGGAACCCTCGCGATCCAGAAGGCGGCTTCGGTGCTCCTGCACCCTCGATGGATCGACGTACCGACCCTGCTGGTCGGTCTCGCCGCGATCGCGATCGTCGTCCTGTTGCGACCCACCCGGTTGTCGAAGGTCGGTGCGCTCCTCGCCCTGATCGTGCCCACCGCGATCGCCGCGGCGTTCGATGCGGGCGTCGCGACCGTCGCCGGGAATGGCGCGATCCCCACCGGGATCCCGATGCCGTCGCTCCCGAACCTCGACCTGTTCTCGGTCCAACTCCTGATCGCCGCGCTCTCGGTCGCGGCGATCGTGCTCGTGCAGGGTGCGGGGGTCAGCGAGTCGGCACCGAACCTCGACGGTACGAGGACGGAACAGAACCGCGACTTCATCGCGCAGGGCCTCGGCAACCTCGCGAGCGGCCTGTTCCAGGGCCAGCCCGTCGGCGGCTCGGTCGGGCGGACCGCCCTCAACGTGTCGACCGGCGCCCACAGCCGATGGGCCGCGATCGCGTCGGGCGTCTGGATGATCGCGATCCTCGTCGCCTTCAGCGGCCTGATCGGGAAGGTCGCGATGGCCACGCTGGCGGGCCTGCTGATCGCCGCGGCCGTCGGAGCGCTCCGTGCCGGCGAGATGCTGACGATCATGCGCACGAGCGCGACCTCACGGATCGCGCTCCTCACGACGTTCATCGCCACCCTCGTGCTCCCGATCCCGGCGGCGGTCGGGGTCGGCGTCGCGCTTTCCCTCCTCCTGCAACTCAACCAGGACGCGATGGACCTGACCGTGGTCGAGTTGATACCGACCCCCGAGGGCCGCTGGGAGGAACGCCCGTCGCCTGCGGTCCTGGAGGGACACCGCGTCACGTTGCTCGATGCGTACGGCAGCCTGCTCTACGCGGGGGCGAAGACGCTCGACCGACGATTGCCGGAACCCGGCGAGGTCGACACACCGGTGGTCGTCCTGCGCCTGCGTGGCCGGACGACCCTGGGCTCGACGTTCTTCACCGTCGTGGACGACTACGCGGGGCGACTGCATGCGCTCGGCGGCCGGCTGTACCTCAGCGGCGTCTCCCACGAGCTCGCCGAGCAGATGCGGGCGGCTCGGGTGGTCGAGCACACGGAAGGGCTCCACATCGTCGAGGCCACGCCCGTGATCGGGGAGTCGAGCCTGGAGGCCTACGACCGGGCCACCGCCTGGCTCGCCGGTCGGTAGGCTCCCGCCATGCCCGACGTGGTGATCATCGGCGGCGGCGTGATCGGGGCCGCGTGCGCCTCCGAACTGGCGCGGGGGGGCGCCCACGTCGCGCTCCTCGAACGCGACGAGCTCGCCGCGCACGCGTCCGGGCGCAACCAAGGTCTCTGGGTGCTCCCGGAAGACGACGCGACCGTCCCGATGGCCACGCGGAGTCTCGAGCGCTACCTCGCCATCGCGCCGGACGCACCGATCGACATCCAGCTCGACCCGGAGCCGATCGGCCTCGTGATGGTCGCCCGTGGCGACGACGAGCTCTCGGCAGCGCGGCACGCTGCCGGGGTGGCCGAACGCGCCGGCACGAGGGTGGACGCGCTCGACGACGGGCAGCTGGCCGAGCTCGAGCCGGCGCTCACGCCGGCCCTGGCCGGCGCCTGGCTCGTGCACCACGGCCACCGCCTGGACCCCGGAGCGCTCACGGTGGCGATGGCGCTGGAAGCGCGGGAGCGTGGGGCCGAGATCCGACACCACACGAACGCCCGGGCCCTGGCGCTCCGGGGTGACCGGGTCGTGGGAGCGATCACGGACGACGGCGTGCTCGAGGCCGACGTCACGATCGTGGCGGGCGGCCCGTGGTCATCGCGGCTGCTCGACCCGGTCGGCGTCTCCCTTCCCGTCGTCGGCGCACGCGGCTGGCTCGTCCGGATCGCGCCTCCTCCCGGGATCGTGCGGCATCTCGTGGAGGAGGTGGCGGCCCACGCCGCACTCCGACAGGGACACCCCTCCGGGCTCCCCACCGCCGGCGAGGTCGCGGGGCAGGGGTTCCCCGCGGACGTGCTGGGCACGATCATGCATCCCCACCGGGACGGCACCGTGCTCATCGGGTCGTCGCGACAGACGTGGCTCACGCCCGAGCCCGACGACGCGACGGTGGTGCGCCGACTCCTCGCGGCGGCGATCGAGCTGGCGCCCGCGCTCGCCGACGCCACGGTTCGGTCCTCGTGGTGGGGGATCCGGCCGCTCAGTCCCGACGAGCGACCCTTCGTGGGGCAGCTGCGCGACGGGCTCTTCGTGGCGACCGGCCACGGCTCCGAGGGCGTGATCCTCGGGGCGGGGACGGCGGAGCTGCTCGGCGCGCAGATCGCGGGGCACGATGCGCCGTTCGACCCGGCGCCGTTCGACCCACTCCGATTCTCGACGGGCTGACGCCGACCCCGCCACCCTTTCCCGGGTCCGCGGCCCGGCTAGCTCCCGAGGCGGCCCGCGCGTTCGAGGGCGGCGACCGCCCGGTCGACCGGCATCGCGTGGAGGGTGTGCCCGTCGCGTCCGGTCATGGTCTCGGCCGCGACGAGCGCGTTCACGACCGCCTCCTCCGTGGCCTCGATCGTGGCCCGGAACGCCTCGGACAGGAGCCACGGTGCGCCGGTCGGCCCGTCGACGGCCGCGCGGACCGGGCGCTGGGGCGCGCCGAGCCCCAACCGGTTCGCCGTCGAGAACGCGAGCATCTGCTCGCCGCTGCCGTTCGAGGCGTAGGAGCCGGTCGCGGCCAGGCCCATCCCCGCGCGCTGAGCGACCCGCGTGAGCTGGTGCGGCAAGAAGGGTGCGTCGGTGGCCACGACCACCACACACGACCCCTCGGCGTGCTGCTCGGGCATCAGGTCGGGGATCTCACGCCCCACGGGCACGCCGTCGATCCGAAGGAACTCGCGGTCACCGTAGTTCGTGAGCACCAGCACGCCCACCGTGTACCCGCCCGCCGCGGCATCCAGGACACGCGAGGCGGTGCCGATCCCGCCCTTGAAGTCGAAGCACTGCATCCCCGTGCCCGCGCCGACGCATCCCTCGCCGACCGGTCCCGGCGCCGCCGCATCGAGCGCGGCTGCGACGTCGTCGTCCCCCAGTGGGAACGAGAGGACATCCGAGAGCCGCGAATCGTCGCATTCGCTCACGACCGGCATGACCTCCCTCGCACCCTCGAGGTCGCGCTCGGCGATCCATCGCACGGTGGCGTCGTACGCCTTCCCGATCTGGAGGGACGAGGTGAGCACGATCGGGCTCATCAGCACCCCCCACTCGCGGAGCTGGTTCACCCCGATCAGCTCGCCGTAGCCGTTCAGGATGTGAACGCCGGCGTACACCCACTCATGCCAGGGGTCGGCCTCACCCGGGAAGACGGCCGTCACGCCGGTGCGGACCGCACGCGGTCCGTCGCCCCGAACGATCGTGCGGTGGCCCACCCGGACCCCGGGGACGTCCGTGATCGCGTTCATCGGCCCCGGAGCGCCGAGGCCGATGCGGATGCCGAGGTCGCGCGCGCGTGGCTTGGTCATGGCCGCGGCATGCTACCCGGCGGATCGGGCTGTCGGATGACCCGCAGGGACGGCTAGACTTCCTGGCCTACCGCTCATGGCCATCCTCACCCTCGGGGTTTCCTTCCGTCGCGCGCCGATCGAGCTGCTGGAGCGGCTCGCCTTCACCGACGACGACTTCGCGAAGGCGTACCGTCACGCCCTGGACCTGGACGGCATCGACGAGGCCGTGATCCTGTCGACGTGCAACCGCGTCGAGGTCACCGCGAGCGTGCCGAGCTACCACGCGGGCTTCCTCGCGCTGAAGCGCCTGCTCATCGAGACCCGGGGCGTCGCGGCCGAGGATCTGGCCGAACCCCTGTACTCGCACTGGGAGCAGGACGCCGCCGATCACCTGTTCGCGGTCGCCGCCGGCCTCGACTCGATGGTGCTCGGCGAGACACAGATCTACGCTCAGGTCCGCGAGGCGCTGCGGCGCGCCGAGGCCGAGAACGGCGCGGGCCCCGCGCTCACCGGCCTGTTCCACGCGGCGGCTCGAGCCGGGCGGCGCGTCCGCCAGGAGACGTCGCTCGGCGCCGCACCCGACGCGTTCGTGTCGCTGGGGGCCGACCTGGCCGACGCGGCCCTGGGAGGTCTGGGTGGACGCGACGTGGTCGTCGTGGGGGCGGGCCAGATGGCCGCGCTCGCCGTGAAGCACCTCCGCCACCGCGGCGTCGGCCCGGTCCGGATCCTGAACCGATCCCTGGAGCACGCCCGGGCGCTCGCCGAGCGCACGAACGCGGCACACGGCGACCTCGATTCGCTCCCCGACGCGCTCGGGCACGCCGACCTCGTCGTGAGTGCGACGGGCGCGGCGGGCATCGTGGTGCACCGTGAGATCGTGGCCCACGCGATGGCCGATCGCGCCGGCCCGCTCGTCCTGCTGGACCTCGCGGTCCCGCGGGACGTCGAGCCCGAGACCGCGTACCTCGACGGCGTCCGGGTGATCGACATCGTCTCGCTCCGCGAGCGGCTGGCCGCGCACGACCCGGCCACGGCCGGCGACATCGTGCGGGCGCACGAGCTCGTCGCCGAAGAGGTCCGTCGATTCACGGTGCGGCGACGCGCCGACGATCTCGCTCCGCTGATCCGTGCGATCCGCACCCGCGGCGAGGACGTGATGCGCGCCGAGCTCGACCGACAGGCCTCGCGCCTTGCCGACCTGACGCCGGACGAGCGCGAGGCCGTGGCGGCCCTCGCCCGTGGCATCGTCGCGAAGCTCCTGCACGACCCGATCGTGGAGCTGAAGGAGCGCTCGGCGCCCGGCACCGACGGCGTCCACGCCCGCGTGCTCGCCGAGCTGCTCGGCATCGACCCCGAGGCGGAGTGACCTCCCTCCGCATCGGCACCCGCCGCTCACCCCTGGCGATCGCCCAGGCCGAGGAGGTGGCCTCCCGGTTGGGCGCGCACGGCGTCGGGAGCGAGATCGTCCCCATGCGCACCTCGGGCGACGAGGGCGCCGCCCCCGATACCTCACCCCAGGGGCTGAAGGGTCTGTGGATCGACACGATCCTCGACGCCCTCGAGGCGGGAGAGATCGACCTCGCCGTGCATTCGGCGAAGGATCTGCCCGCCGAGGACGACGACGGCTTCGTGATCGGCGCCGTCCCGGAGCGCGCCGACCATCGCGACGTGCTGATCACCCGGGAGGAACGCCTGAAGCCGGACGCGGTGATCGGCACCTCGAGCCTCCGCCGACGGGCGCAGCTGCTGGCCGCGTTCCCCGGCCTGACCGTCGCGCCGCTCCGTGGGAACGTCGACACGCGGCTCCGCAAACTCGCCGACGGGGAGGTCGACGCCGCCGTCCTGGCGGCGGCGGGGCTCGCGCGTCTCGGGATCGAGCCCGACCACGCCCGACCGCTCGAGGCGACCGAGATGGTGCCCGCCCCCGGCCAGGGCTGTCTCGCACTCCAGTGTCGCGACGACGACGACCGGACGCTCGAGGCGCTCGAGGCGCTCGACGATCGCACCTCGCACCTCGCGCTCGACGCCGAACGGTCCTTGATGTGGCGGCTCGGCGGCGGTTGCGCGCTCCCCTTCGGGGCCTTCGCCTCGATCGACGGCGACGCCGTTCGCCTCGTCGCGATGATCGCGACGCCCGACGGGGCCCTCGTCCTGCGGGTCGACGAGACCGCCGGCGCCCCCGAGGATGTCGCCGGGCTCGCGGCCCGCGCGCTGATCGCCGCGGGGGCCGAGGCGATCCTCGCCGAGGTCGTCGGGGAGTGAGCGGGCGCGGGGTGCGGACGCCGCTCGCCGGGCGAACGATCCTCGTGACCCGGCCCCTCGATCGGGCCGCCGCGCTCGTCGAGCCGCTCGAACGCCGCGGCGCGCGCGTGCTCCTTGCGCCCGCGATCGAGGTGGTGCCGGCGCGTTCGGCCGCGCTCACCAGGGCCTTGAAGGACCTGGCGGCCGGACGGTTCACCTGGATCACGATCACGAGCCACGCGACCGTTGAGATGCTCGCCGCCCGCGTGGAACCCGGCGACGTGCGCGCCAGGGTCGCGGCGATCGGCGAGGGGACCGCAGGCGCCTTCCGCTCCTGGGCCGGACGCGACGTGGACCTGCAGCCGACCGTGTTCACGACCGCGGGGCTCGCGCGCGCCTTCCCGAAGGGGATCGGGCGCGTCCTGTGTGCGCGTGCCGACATCGCGCCGGAAGGTCTCGAGGACGCGCTCGCCGCGAAGGGATGGTCGCCGGAGCGGGTCGACGCCTACCGCACGCGGATGCCCCGAACGTTCCCCGCCGAGGCGCGGGCGGCGCTCGCCGGCGGCGAGGTCGACGCCGTCACGTTCACGAGCGCCTCGACCGTCCGAGGCTTCGTGGGTGCGCTCGGCGCGGTCCGCGGCGCCCCGAGGGTCGTCTGCATCGGACCGGTCACCGCGAAGGAAGCGCGGGCGCACGGTCTCACGGTGCACGCGGTCGCGAACCCCCACACGTTCGCCGGTGTGGTCGACGCCGTGGAACGCGCGCTGAGGCCTCGGACCCGCCGCTGACGGCGGCGTGCACGGGGTCGCGGCCGCCCGCTACCCTGCACGCATGCCGTTCCCCGAGTCCCGCCCGCGCCGGATGCGTCGCACGCCGGCACTGCGCGCGCTGATCCGCGAAACCACCCTCGAACCGCGGCAGCTGATCGCCCCGCTCTTCGCGAAGGAGGGGGTCGGCGAGCCCGTTCCGATCGCCTCGATGCCGGGACAGTTCCAGCACACGCTCGAGTCGCTCCGCAAGGAGGCCGTGGAGATCGCCGAACGCGGAGTACTCGCGTTCATGCTGTTCGGGGTGCCGGCGCGCAAGGACGCCGAAGGATCCGAGGCGTGGAACCCCGACGGGATCGGCCAGCGCGCGATCGCCACGCTCCGCGGGGAGTTCGGCGACGACGCGGTCGTGATCGCGGACCTCTGCCTCGACGAGTACACCGACCACGGGCATTGCGGCGTGCTGAACGAACGCGGCGAGGTCGACAACGATCCGACCCTCGAACGCTACACGCGCATCGCACGTGCACAGGCCGAGGCCGGGGCGCACATGGTGGGCCCGAGCGGCATGATGGATGGCCAGGTCGCGGCGATCCGCGCGGCCCTGGACGCTACGGGACACGACGACGTGGCGGTCATGGCCTACGCGGCCAAGTTCGCGTCGGCCCTGTACGGGCCGTTCCGCGAGGCCGCCGAGGGCGCCCCGAGGTTCGGAGACCGTCAGGGCTACCAGCAGGACGTCGCGAACGCCGACGAGGCGCTGCGCGAGATCCACGCGGACATCGACGAGGGGGCCGACATCGTGATGGTCAAGCCCGCGCTCCCCTACCTCGACCTCGTGCGCCGCGCGAAGGACGAAACCGGCTTCCCGACGGCCGCGTACCACGTGAGCGGCGAGTACTCGATGATCAAGGCCGCCGCCGGGAACGGCTGGATCGATGAACGACGAGCCGTGCTCGAGGTGCTCACCTCGATCCGGCGAGCCGGCGCCGATCTGATACTCACCTATCACGCGAAGGACGCCGCCCGATGGTTGCGAGAGGAGCATTGACGTGTCGAGGAACCGGATCTTGATCGGGGTGGTGATCGCCGTGGCTGCGATCGTCGCCGCCGTGGTGTGGGTCGCCGCCGACTCGGGCGGCGGCGACGGCGGAACGCTCGCGGGCACGAGCTGGACGCTCACCGACCTGGACAGCGGTGGGGTCACCGGCACCGCACCCACGCTCGAGCTCACCGAGACCGACGTCAGCGGCACCGGCGGCTGCAACACGTTCAGCGGCACGTACACGACCGACGGCGACACGATCTCGTTCGGACCGCTCGCCTCGACGATGATGGCCTGCGAGCCCTCGATCATGGAGCAGGAGACCGTGTACCTCGCCGCACTCGACGGCGCGACCACGTACACGGTCGACGGCGACACGCTGACGATCTCCGGCGACGCCGGCACCTTGACGTACGCGAAGGCCTGACGGATGGGGCGGCACGACGGCCGGTGACCGCGCGGTGACCCGCTCCGAGGATCTCTTCACCCGCGCCACCCAGGTCATCCCGGGCGGGGTCGACTCACCCGTGCGGGCCTTCGGTGGCGTCGGCGGCACCCCTCGGTTCGTGGCCCGCGGCGAGGGCTCGTGGATCGTCGACGTCGACGGACATCGGTACGTCGACCTCGTGCAGTCGTGGGGCGCCCTGCTGTTCGGCCACGCGCATCCCGCGATCGTCGAGGCCGCGCGGAAGGCGGTGTCGAGCGGCACGACCTTCGGCGCTCCCACCGAGGCCGAAGTGGAGCTCGCGGAGCGCATCGTCGAGGCGGTGCCCTCGGTGGAGGAGGTTCGGCTGGTCTCGAGCGGCACCGAGGCCGCGATGAGCGCGATCCGGTTGGCGCGTGGGGCGACCGGCCGTGACCTGATCCTGAAGTTCGAGGGCTGCTACCACGGCCACTCCGACTCGCTCCTCGCCAAGGGCGGTGGGAGCGGTCTCGCTACGCTCGGGATCCCGTCGTCACCCGGTGTGACCGAGGGCGCGGCGCGCGACACGCTGACCGCGCCGTTCAACGACCTCGAGGCGGTGCGGACGATGTTCGCCGACCGTGGGCACGAGATCGCGGTCGTCGCCGTCGAGCCGGTCGCGGCGAACATGGGCGTCGTGCCGCCGGCGCCTGGCTTCCTCGAAGGGCTGCGCGACGCGTGCGACGCGCACGGCACGCTGCTGCTCTTCGACGAGGTCATCACCGGGTTCCGTATCGCCTACGGCGGCGCGCAGACCTACTACGGCGTGACGCCCGACCTCACCGCCCTCGGCAAGGTGATGGGCGGCGGCTTCCCCTGTGCCGCCTTCGGTGGCCGGCGCGACCTGATGGAACAGCTCGCGCCCGTCGGACCCGTCTACCAGGCGGGGACGCTCAGCGGGAACCCGGTGGCCGTCGCCGCGGGGATCGCGACCCTGGACCTGGCGCGCACGATGGACCCGTATCCGCACCTGGATGCCACGGCCGACGCCCTGATCGACGGGCTCACGGCCGCCTTCGCCGAGACCGCGATCCCGGTCACGGTGAACCGCGCCGGATCGCTCTTCAGCGTGTTCTTCACCGGCGCCGGCGCGGGAGGCGCGGCCGGGACGCCGGTCGCCGACTTCGCCGGGGCCGCCGCCGCGGACCACGGGCGCTACGCCCGCTTCTTCCACCACATGCTCGCCGGAGGGGTCTGGCTGCCACCCAGCGGGTATGAATTGTGGACGTTGTCCGCGACGCTCGGCCCCGACGAGGTCGGTCGCGTGGTCGAGGCCGCCGCCTCGTTCCGCGACTGACGCGGTTCAGGCGGCGTACGCGACGTCGAGCGGGCGCGATTCAGGATCGCGCACGTCGACGTCCTCGACCTCCATCGCGAGGCAGAAGGTGCCGGTCACACGCTCGAGTGCGTCGTGCGTCGGCGCCACCTCGCATCGCACGGTGCCGCGCTCCCCGCGGAGGATGAACCCCGCGGTCTCCCCGTTCAGCGCGGCCACGTGGGCCTCGAGGATCTCGAGGTTCGGGCCTTCCATCCCGAAGAGCTCGAGCAGGCCCCGTCCCTCGCATTGCGAGAACGGGCGCCCGATGATCTCGGTCGCCGCTCCGGTCACGGTGCGCATCCGCAGGGCGGAATCGGTCGTCCAGAAGAAGACCGGCCTCCCCGCGGCTACCGCCGCGATCGTCTCGGCGCCCTGGAACCGCTTCCGAGGTGGAGGCGGGGTCGGCACCGTGTCGGTGATGCCGAAGAGTTCCCACTGCCGCATCGATCTCACCCCTCCCGGGTTCGTTCGGACTCACTACCTGATTTCGGGTAACGGGGGGGTTCCAGCGCATAGTGCCTTGTGACCATTTCCCAGGTCGGCCACCGGCCCACGTTGACGTCGGCACGGGGCCTAGGTCCTCGGCGATCCGTCGCGGCTAGTCTCGGTCACCATGGGTAGCCCGCTCGAGGACTTCAGGGGGTACACCCGTGCCCGGATCGGGCCCGAGGCCGACGAGTGGTTGGACCGGGTCCCCAGGTTCCTGCGGACGCTCGCGGCGCGCTGGGACCTGACCCTGGGTGAACCATTCACGGGAGGCGTGATCGGGTTCACCGTCGCGGCAGAGCGTGACACCGACGGCGAGCCGGTCGTGCTCAAGCTCAGCTACCCCGACGGCTGGTTCGCCGACGAGACGCGCGCGATCGCCGAGGTCGCCGGCGACGGCATGGTCAGGCTTCTTGACCATGATGACGGCGGTGCGCAGCTGCTCGAGCGCGCGGTCCCCGGGACCTCGCTCCTCGAAGACCGCGACGAGCTCGAAGGGAACGAGATCGCGGCGGGCGTGCTCCAGCGGCTCTGGCGACCGGCGCCCGAGCGCTTCGTGACCGTCGCCGAGGAGGCGACCCGTTGGGCCGACTCGATGCCGCTGCGCCACGTGCGGGAGATGGCGCCGTTCGAGCGTCCGCTCCTCGATCTGGCCGTCGAGACGCTCCGCGACCTCGTCGCCACGCAGGGAGACGCCGTGCTGCTCCACGGCGACCTCCACCACGGGAACGTGCTCGCCGCCGAACGCGAGCCGTGGCTCGCGATCGACCCGAAGCCGCTGGTCGGTGAGCGGGAGTTCGACATCACTGCCCTCCTGCGCGATCGCCGTGAGGACGTCCTGGCCGATCCCGATCCGCACGCCCGGCTGCAGCGCCGCTTCGATCAACTGAGCGAACTCTTCGACTGCGACCGACGACGGCTGCGCGACTGGTCGTTCGCGATCCTCGTGGACTACGCGCTCTGGGACTTCGAGGTGAACGCTCGGTCGATCGGGAGCGACGAGATCCAGATGGCTCGGTTGATGCGGAGCCTCGAGCTCTAGCGCGGTGGGCGACCGTCGCCGCGTGATCGCTCAGGCGCGCGGGGCGGAAACCGTTCGCGGCACGAGCACGACCGTCGCGACGGCGCCGGTCTCGGGGTCGAGCGCGAGCCGCAGCTCGACGGTCCCCCGGTCGCCGCGCAGCTCGACCGTTACGTCCCGGTCACCGTCGCCGCGGGTCGCGGGGCCGACCGTCAGTGGTCCGTACCCCGCCGAGGCCGCCCGGAGCGCCCGGTCCAGCGCCGCTCGATCCACGCCACCGTCCAACGGGAGCGCATCCGGCCACGCGGGGACGGGTTCGGCGATCAGCTCGGCCACCCGTCGGATCGCCTCAGCCATCGCCGGAGACGGGTCGGGGACGGATCGCAGCTCGAAGGTCTGCACGCGGGGCGGGCGCTCACCCGTGAGCAGGATCTCGACCCGGACGCGGCCGCCGCGCTCCCCGCGCAGCCACCACACGAGATGCGCCGGCGAATCTGACTCGGCCGGGAGCTCCGGGTCCGGTGAGAGCATGCCGTGGCGTTCCCGGATCCGCTCGGTCTCGGCACGACGCCGCTCGAACGGCTCGTCGAGGTCCACGTTGAAGGCGAACACCTCCGCCGCCAGATCGTCGTCCCACGTACGCAGCAGACCCTCCATCTGAGCCCGTGCGGCTCGTGTGGCTTCCCACGGCACCACCGTTCTGACCGGCGCGGCCTCTCGAGTGATGAGCGCGGCGAGTGCTTCCGCCGCGTACGTCGACATCGGCGCGTAGGTCCGGTTCCCGAGCGCGATCACGCCCACCCCCGACGCCGGGTGCCAGCGCATGTGTGACCCGAACCCCGGATAGCCGCCGCTGTGGCCCACGACGTGGCCGAGGCGCAGGTCGTGCGTCACGAACAGCCCCAGGCCGTACCCGCCGCTGATCAGCTCCGGCGCCGCGTCGGTCGACGTGCGCCGCAGCTCGGGATCGAACGCACGGTGCACCATCTGCATCTCGCGACGCGACGCGCGCGACAGCGGATGCGGCCCCTCCGGCTCGTCCCGCGGGGGGAACGCGTCCGTGAACCCCGCCACCCAGACCGCGAGGTCGCGCACCGAGCTGAAGATCCCGCCCATCGACGCGAGCGCGCCGTACCCGTCGAACGGCTCCTCGACGAAGGCGCCGTCGCGCCGGACGTAGCCGGTCGCGAGCCGGTCGGCCGGCGCCTCGTCAGCGGTGTACACCGTGACGTCCATGCCCAGGGGCTCCAGCACCCGCGCGCGTACGAGGTCGCGATACTCGGTGCCGGTCACGTTGGTCAGGACGCGCCCGAGCATCCCGTATCCCAGGTTCGAGTACTCGAAGGTGGTCCCCGGTGCCCAGACGGCGTCGAACCCGCTTGCGAGCAGCTCGGCGAACCGGTCGAGCTCCATCCCCTGCAGCCGGTCGCCCCACGGGTCGTCGGTGGGAAGGCCGCTCGCCATCGTCAACAGGTGCCGCACGGTGATCGGCGGCGAGTCGGCCGTGGGCCCGCGCAGGTCGTTCAGCGCCGGCACGTACGTGCCGACCGACTCGTCGAACCGCAGGAGGCCCTCGTCGCGGAGCAGCATCGCCGTGGAGGCCGTGAAGCTCTTCGTCATCGACGCGATCCGGAAGACGCTGTCCGCATCGGGCGTGCGGTCCTCACCCTGGCGGAGCGTTCCGAGGCCGGCCCCGTGCACGAGCTCGTCGCCGATCACCACGCCGTACGCCATGCCGGGGATCGTGCCTTCGGCCGCAGCGCGTCCGAAGATCCCGTCGACCTCGCGGAGCGCATCCTCGATGCCCATGGCCGAGGACTATCCCACGACGACGCGGGCCCTGGGAGCGCGGGACCGGGGGAAGGACGAGCCGTTCGTCGGTTGCGTTTCGGGCCCACGGCTCGTACGTTCGCTCGATGAAGCGGCTCCTGATCGCCTTCGCCTGCCTCGCGCTCGCCGCATCGGCGCTCGGGGCGATCGCCGGGGCGCCCTCGAGCGATGTCGCCGAGGCCGGGACCCGCCCCCCCGTCGTGGTCGTGATGCTCGAGAACGTCGAGGACTTCAAGCTCACCCAGACCAACGCCCCCTACCTCATGAGCCTGAAGGCCAGCGGGCGCTACTTCTCGAAGTACTACGGCGTCGTGCACCCCAGCTTCCCGAACTACCTCGCGTTCGCCGGCGGCGACACCTTCGGCAACACCGGTGGCGGGGCCTCGGCCGGCGCGTTCTCCGCGGACAACATCTGGAACCAGCTCACGAAGGCCGGCATCTCGTGGGGCGTGTACCAGGAGCACATGCCCACGGTGTGCTTCGCGAACAAGAGCAAGGTCGTCTTCGCACCCACGAAGGACAAGTACTCGATCGGACACAACCCCGCGACCGTGTTCAAGAACATCTTCACCTCGTCGCAGTGCCAGAACGTGAAGCCCCTGACGCAGATGAGCGCGCTCCTCCCGGATCTGAGCTTCGTGACGCCCGCCTACTGCAACGACATGCACGGGGTGAAGAACGACCTCACGTACCCCGCGGACTGCCAGATCGGGACACAGGCGCTCATCACCCGGGGCGACTCGTGGCTCGCCGCCCACGTCCCCGCCTGGTTGAACGCCGGCGCGATCGTGATCATCACCTTCGACGAGGGGAACACGAAGAGCGGCGTGGGTGGCCACATCTACACGGTCGAGGTCGGCGCGGGGATCACCCCGTCGGTGAACGGCACCACCTTCAACCACTACAGCCTGCTCGCCGGGCTGGAGGACCGCTTCGGGGTCGCTCGGCTCAGGAACGCCGCTCAGGCGACGCCGCTACCGGTGGGATGATGTCCGAGCTCCACCGATGAGCGCCTCGTGTGTGTTCTGCGCGATCGTTGCTGGCGCCGAAGCCGCGCAGGTCGTGATGCAGAGCGATCGCGCGGTCGCGTTCCTCGACATCAACCCGGCCGGCGAGGGCCACACCCTCGTGATCCCCCGTCGTCACGTCACCGACATCTGGGAGCTCGAGGGCGAGGATGCCGACGACGTCTGGCGGCTCACGATCAGCGTCGCACACCGGCTCCGCGAGGTGCTCCATCCCGACGGCCTCACCCTCTTCCAGGCGAACGGCGCGGCGGGCTGGCAGCATGTCTTCCACTTCCACACGCACCTCGTGCCTCGATGGCGCGACGACCGCCTCACGCCACCATGGCGGCGTGTCGGGTCGGACGCCGAGCGCCTCCGCGAGGTCGGTGACCGACTGCGGGCCGGCTAACCGAGCGCCGATCCTCGGCGGGGTGCAACGTTCCGGGCCGTTCGCGAGACGATGGGATGTGACCGATCAGAGAGGAACCCGCATGACCACCGAGACCGCGACCTTCGGCGCCGGCTGCTTCTGGGGTGTCGAGTCCGTCTACCTGCAGGTGCCGGGCGTCACCGATGTCGTGAGCGGCTACAGCGGCGGCACCGTGCCCGACGTGAGCTACCGCGAGGTGTGCACCGGCACGACCGGGCACGCCGAGGTCGTGCAGGTGACCTTCGACCCGGCGGTCGTGACCTACGAGCAGCTGCTCGAGGTCTTCTGGGCGATGCACGACCCCACGCAGGTGGACCGCCAGGGTCCCGACCGCGGGACCCAGTATCGGAGCGCGATCCTCACGCACTCCGACGAGCAGCGTGCCGCCGCGACCGCCTCCCGGGACCGCGCTCAGGCGCGGGTCTCTTCGCCGATCGCGACCGAGATCACCGAGTTCCGGGCCTTCTATCCGGCCGAGGACTACCACCAGCGGTATTACGAGAAGACCGGCCACGAGCCCTACTGCCACTCGATCCCGCCGAACCTGTTGCAGGACCTGGGGCTCGTCCCCGCCGCGACCTAGGGGGGATCGACGATCGGCGCCAGCTTGTGGGAGCCGTCGCACATCGGCTGGCAGGCGGAGGCGCCGCAGCGACAGAGCGACCGCCGGCCCTCGTGGGCCGGCACGCTCGCCCCGTCGGGCCCGCTCACGGCCACATCGCCCGACACCCGGATCGGCCCGTTCGTCTTCAGCCCGACGCAAGGGGCCGACGGATCGGGGACGTCCCAGCTCGGGAGCTTCTCCAGCGTCCGTACGGGCGACCCCTCGTCGAAGCAGCGGTACGGCGACGCCCGGTCGCAGAAGGGCATCGCCGCGGATCGCCCACACCGGCAGAGCGCGTACGTCTCGCCGGGGGCCAGGTCGGGCCCCAGATCGAGCCCGGCGATCCTCCGGAGCGGCAGCGCCGTGACCACC
This sequence comes from uncultured Actinomycetes bacterium, assembly GCA_963821925.1. GTDB lineage: Bacteria > Actinomycetota > UBA4738 > UBA4738 > HRBIN12 > JAOUEA01. Next base: position 407,466 of record CAWGFO010000001.1, read on the forward strand.
ATCGGCCCGCCGCGCACGATCTCGATGCCGGTGTCGGTCACGGGTCGGTGAACCCGATCTCCTTGTGCGTCCCGTCGCAGAAGGGCTTGTTCCCGGAATGGCCGCACCGGCAGAGCGTCTGACGGTTGCGGACCTCGTACCGCTCGCCGTCGGGGCCGATCACCGGCACGCCGCCGCGCACCAAGATCGGCCCGTCGTTCGAGATCGCGACGCCCGGCTCGAGCGTCGGCTCCACCTCGTCGGCATCGCGGGTCGGCGCCCACGCGAGGGTGCCCGACGGGCAGAGCTCCACCATCCGCTGCAGCCGCGCCCTCGTCTCGGGGTCGGCGGTCTCACCGAGCATCCGCCAGACGTTCGTGAATCGGGTCCCGCAGTAGCCGGCATGCGTGCAGAGCGAGTGGTCGTCGGTCATCACGATCTCGGGGCCGAGGAAGCGCCGCGCCCGGGCGGAACGCGGACCGGTGTCGGCGGTGACGGCCGGATCCCAGTCGGCCGTCTCGTGGCTGTCGTCGCAGAACGGCTTGTTCGACGACGTGCCGCAGCGGCACAGGCGGACGACCGGGGCGTCGGCGCCCTCGAGCGGCTCGACCGGCGCCCAATCGATCGGCTCGCCGTACTCGGTCTCGATCTGGTGCGTCCGCCCGATCGGCAGGCCGACCACCTCGTACGGGCCGTCGGCGGTCACCCGGATCTCCGGCTGCTGGGCTGCCTCGTCCATCGGACGTCTAGCATCGCAGCATCCGAGGGGTCGGAGGAAGCCCGATGCACGAGCTCGGCATCACGATCGACCGTAGCGCCCGCGAGCCTGCGTCCGTCCAACTCAAGTCCGGGCTGCGCCGCCTGATCGACGCGGGCGGACTCGAGGGCGGCGAGCGGCTCCCCACCGTCCGCGCGTTCGCCGCCCACCTCGGCGTCGTCCCGAACACCGTGGCGCGGGCGTACCGCGAGCTCGAAGCGGAGCGATACCTGGTCGGCCGAGGCAGAGCGGGGACGTTCGTCGCCGACGAACCACCGGGTCCGGCGGCCGCACCGAGCGTCGATGACCTGGCGAGGGCGTACCTCGTGCGCGCCAGGGCAGCGAACATCGCCGACGAGGTGGCGATCGACGCCGTCCTGCGGGCGGCACGGATCTCACCGGACTGACCCCTCTCCCTCCACGGCCGACGCCCCTTCACGTGCGAAGCTCACACGTCAGTCGCCACGAGGAGGACGCACGATGAGGACCTGGCTCCGAAGGATCGCGATCGTCGGAACGGCCGTCGCGTCGGCGTTCGCGTTCGCCGCCCCCGCTCACGCCAGCTTCCCCGGTCAGGACGGGGTGGCCTTCGCCCGCTTCGACGGCACCGACGCGACGGTCCACACGATGGACCTCGACGGCAGCGGCCTGAAGACCCCGGTCAAGGCGCTGGGCGCGATGTTCCCGCGGTTCCTCTCCGCGTCGCTCTCGCCGGACGGCACGAAGATCGTGTACGCGCGGGCGATCAGCGACACGAACATCGACCTCTTCGTGAAGACGATCGGCGGCGGCGTCGACCGCATCACGAACACGGACGGGATCTGGGAGTACTCGGCGAGCTGGGCGCCGTCGGGCAAGCGCATCGTGTTCGCCGAGACCGACAACGCGAGCTATGGCCGCATGGCCGTGATGAAGGCCGACGGCACCAACTACGTCCCGATCTTCACGAGCCCTATCGGCTTCGTCTGGTACCCGAGCTGGTCGCCCGACGGCACCTACCTGATCTTCTCCACGTTCGACGGCAGCGACGTCGAGGTCTTCATCGGGACCCCGTTCTCCAGCACCAAGGTCGCTGCGCTCACCGACAACGGCATCGACGACTACGCCGGCGACTGGTCGCCGAACGGCGGGCGGATCGCCTTCGTGCGCGAGCTGGGCGTGCCGGTCGCGCCGGTGTTCGGCCGTGGCCTGCGGTTCGGCGCGCCGATCCGGCGCGGCCCCGGCACCCTCGGGGACGTCTACACGATGCGATCCGACGGCACGCATCCGTTCCAGGTGACCGACGACACGAACGCCTTCGGCCGCGTGATCTACGGGACACGGACCTCGCTGATCGTCTCGCGCCTCGCTCACGGCTCGCTCGACCTGTACTCGGTCTCGACGGGAGGCGGAGGGTTCACCCGACTGACGAGGACCTCGAAGACCTACAACGTCGTCGACTTCGCGAAGTACGTGATCGGCACCGCGTAGTTCCGCCGGAGCTGCGCGCCCCGCGTCATCCCGGGCCCTATACTCCGAACACATGTTCGGAGACCTGAACGACGCGCAACGCGAGGCCGTCACGCACGGCGAGGGCCCCCTGCTGATCGTCGCGGGCGCGGGCACCGGCAAGACCACCACCCTCGCGGCCCGCGTGGCGTGGCTCGTCGAGCAGGGCGTCCGGCCCGAAAGGTTGCTGCTGCTCACGTTCAGCCGCCGCGCCGCGCGGGAGATGCTCTCTCGGGCCGAACGGCTCTCCGGGACGCGCGACACCGGCCGGGTCGTGGGTGGCACGTTCCATGCGGTGGCGAACCGCCTGCTTCGGCTCCAGGGCCGGCCGCTCGGCCTGCGACCCGACTTCACGGTGCTCGACCAGGCCGACGCCGCCGACGTGATGAACTTGCTCCGCGACGAGCTCGGGTTCAGCGCGCGCGAACGGCGGTTCCCGCGGAAGGAGACGCTGGCGGGCATCTACTCGCGCACCGTGAACGCCGGCGAGAAGCTCGGCGACGTCCTGCAGCGTCACTACCCCTGGTGCCTCGACGAGGCCGAGGGGATCCGCGAGATCTTCCAGGCGTACACCGCGCGCAAGCGCGCGCAGAACGTCCTGGACTACGACGACCTGCTGCTGTTCTGGAAGGCGCTCGCGTGGAGCGAGGCGACCCGGGGTCCGCTGGCCGCGATGTTCGACCACGTGCTCGTCGACGAGTACCAGGACACGAACGCGCTGCAGGCCGACATCCTCGAGGGCCTACGGCCCGAGGGTACGCCACGGAACCTCACGGTCGTCGGCGACGACGCCCAATCGATCTACGGGTTCCGCGCGGCGACCGTCCGCAACATCCTCGAGTTCCCCGACCGCTTCCCCGGGGCGACGGTGGTGAAGCTCGAACGGAACTACCGCTCGACGACGCCGATCCTCGGCGCCTCCAACGCGGTGATCTCGCTCAGCCCCCAGCGTCACGAGAAGACGCTGTGGAGCGACCGGCCCGGAGACCGCACGCCGACCCTCCGGACGTGCCTCGACGAGGCGGAGCAGTGCGACGCGGTCTGCCGCACCGTGCTGGAGCACCGCGAGGAAGGCGTGCCCCTCAAGGAACAGGCGGTGCTCTTCCGCACCGGGCATCACAGCGACCTGCTCGAGGTCGAGCTCGCTCGCCGCAACATCCCGTTCGTGAAGTTCGGCGGCCTGAAGTTCATGGAGGCCGCGCACGTGAAGGACACGCTCGCGCTACTCCGCGTACTCGAGAACCCGTTCGACGAGATCAGCTGGTTCCGCGTCCTGCAGCTCCCCGACGGGATGGGGCCGGCGACCGCACGGCGACTGATGGATCGGCTCGCCGTGCGCCGGGTCGACGACGAGCAGCGGTCGCCGCTCGTCGCGTTCCTCGAGGAATCGCTCGAGGTGCCCAAGGCGGCCGCCGCGGGGATCCGCGAGCTGCGGAGCGCACTCGCGGGATGCGCCGACGAGGCGAGGCTCACCCCCGCCGGGCAGGTCGAGCGGCTCCGCACGTTCCTCGAACCGGTGTTCGCGAAGCGGTACGAGGCGCCCGCCGCCCGGCTCGCCGACCTGGACCAGCTCGCGCTCCTCGCGACCGGCTACGAGGCCCGTGGCCGGTTCCTGAGCGAGCTCACCCTCGATCCGCCGTCGTCCACCGGCGATCTCGCGGGCCCTCCCCTGCTCGACGAGGACTACCTCGTGCTGTCCACGATCCACAGCGCGAAGGGCCTGGAGTGGGATGTCGTGCACGTGATCCATGCCGCCGACGGCATGATCCCGTCCGACATGGCCACCGGCGACGACCACGAGATCGAGGAGGAACGCCGGCTCCTGTACGTGGCGCTGACCCGTCCGCGCGACGCACTCCACGTCTACCTGCCGATGCGGTACTACCGGCGTCCGCGCGGCCTCGAGGACCCGCACTCGTACGCGCAGCTCTCCCGGTTCCTGGCGCCCGAAGAGGTGCGTGCCCGATTCGAGGCGATCGCCCCGGCCACCGAGCCCGAGCCCGACGGGGTGGTCGACCTGACGGGGACGGCGGACGTCGACGCGTTCCTCGCCGGGCTCTGGGCGGACTGACGCTACGCTGAGCGTATGCCCGCGCCCGATGCCGTGTTGCTCGACCTCTACGACACGCTCGTGTGGAGCGACTGGTGGGGATGGCAGGAACGTTTGGCCGGGGAGCTCGGCGTCACGCACGAGGACGTCGGGCGCGCCTTCGACCTGACACGACCGGCCCGCTCGACGGGCGCCCATGCCGACGCCGACGAAGATCTCGCCTCGGTGATCCGGGCCCTCGGGATCGATCCCGGCGCCGAGCTGATCGCGCGTCTGCGCGGCCTCGAGCACGCGCACATCGAGGAGGGCGGCGTGACGCTGTACGACGACTCGCTGCCCGTCGTGCGGGCGCTCCGCGCCCGGGGGGTCGGGACCGCCCTCGTGAGTAACTGCTCGCACAACACGCGCCCGCTCGTCGAACGGCTCGGGCTCGAGGAGGAGTTCGACCAGGTGATCCTGTCGGTCGAGGTGCGGGCGATGAAGCCGGATCCGGCGATCTACCGGATCACGCTCGACCGCTTGGGCATCGAGGACGCGACACGGGCGGTGTTCGTCGACGATCAGACCTCGTACTGCGACGGAGCAGCGGCGGTGGGCCTGCAGACCTACCTGATCCTGCGCCCGGAGGAGGCCGCCGAGGGCCGCCCCGCGAACGCCGACGCCTACCGCACGATCGAGACGCTCACGGCCCTGCTGTGACCGACCGCGTCAGGCGGACAGGTACAGCAGCAGGATCGAGAGATAGAGCGAGGTCGCCGCGAGGATCGTGAAGACGTGCCACACCTCGTGGTAGCCGAACCACTCGGGCCAGGGATCGGGCTTGTGCGTCGCGAGCACGATCGCGCCCAGCGTGTAGATGACGCCTCCCAACACCACGAGCGCCATGCCGATGTCCGACATCGCGCGCGAGAGCGCCGGCAGGATGAACACGGCGATCCATCCGAGCCCGATGTACATGATCCCCGAGAGCACGTGGAGGTCGACGCGGTACATCTTCGTGACGATGCCGATCGCGGCGCCGGTCCACACGACCGCCAGGACGAGCCACGACGCCGTGCCGTGCAGCGCCACGAGGCACATCGGCGTGTACGTGCCCGCGATCAGCACGAAGATCATCGAGTGGTCGAGGCGGCGCATCCGGATGTACGCCTCTTCGCTCCATCCGCCGATGTGGTACATCGCGCTCGCGCCGAACTGCAGCTGGAGCGCGATCCAGTAGACGATCGCGCCGACCCGCGCGGCAGCACCCGGCGCGACCCAGACCAAGAGGATGCCGGCCGGCAGCGACGCGAAGAAGCCCGCCTGGTGGAACCGCCCTCGCAGGCGGGGCTTGTCCCGCAGGTGCCGCGGGACCGTTCCGGCGTCGCTCACCCCTCAAGGGTAGAGGCCGCCGGGGCTCGTCGGCATACACTCACGGGATGAAGCGAGAGAAGTTCCCCAGGAAGCTGTACGAGCGGGAGCTGTTCCGGCTGCAGGAGCAGCTCGTGCGGATGGAACAGTGGGTCGCCGATACCGGCGCCCGCGTGGTGGTCGTCTTCGAGGGCCGCGACGCGGCCGGCAAGGGCGGCACGATCAAGCGGATCACCGAGCACATGAACCCGCGCATCACGCGGCACGTCGCGTTGCCCAAGCCCACCGAACGCCAGACCACCCAGTGGTACTTCCAGCGATACGTGGCCGAACTCCCCGCGGCGGGCGAGATCACGCTGTTCGACCGCAGCTGGTACAACCGGGCCGGCGTCGAACGGGTCCTCGGCTTCTGCACGCCCGAGGAGTACTACCGGTTCCTGCGACAGTGCCCGATCTTCGAGCGCCTGCTCGTCGAGGACGGGATCGTCCTGATCAAGTACTGGTTCTCGGTGAGCGACGACGAGCAGGAGCGACGGTTCCTGGCACGCGTGAACGACCCGATGCGCCGCTGGAAGCTCAGCGAGACCGACCTGTACTCCCGCACGAAGTGGGTCGACTACTCGCGCGCGAAGGACGAGATGTTCGTGCACACTGACATCCCGGAGGCCCGCTGGTACGTGGTCGAGGCCGACGTGAAGAAGAAGGCGCGCCTGAACTGCATCGCGCATCTCCTGTCGCAGATCCCGTGGCAGGAGATGCCGCTCCCGGCCATCGAGATCCCCGACCGACAGGTCGATGAAGGCTACGTGCGCCCGCCCCAGGACCTGTCGCCCCACGTGCCCGACCACGCCGCGACCCTCCTGGCCGACGTGGAGGAGTAGCGGTCAGATCAGGTCGTCGATCGCCTCGACGACGGGCTTGCGGATCCCCGTGATGAACGGGACCTCTTCCTTCGTGTAGAGCCGCGCCTTCGTTTCGCGCAGCCGCCGGATCACGTCGACGAGCGAGTCCGCCTTCTCGGCCTCGAACGCGAGGATCCACTCCCAGTCCCCCAGGCCGAAGTTGCTCGTCGTGTTCGCCAGCACCTCGGGGAACTCGCGCCCGGCGAGCCCATGGTCGCGCAGCAACTCGCCGCGCTCGTCGCGCGGCAGCAGGTACCACTCGGGCGTGCGCACGAACGGGTACACGCACAGGAAGGTCTCCGGCGGCGTGCCCTTCACGAACGCCGGCGCGTGGTCGGCCGTGAACTCCGCCGGCTTGACGACGCCCATGAAGGTCCACGTGAGGTCGGTGAGCCGGCCGATCGTCGTCCGGCGGAACTCGACCAGGGCGCGCTGCACGTCCTGCGGCGTCGGACCGTGCAGCCAGATCATCAGGTCGGCATCGGCGCGGAAACCCACCGTCGAGTACGTCCCGCGCACCGTGATCGTTCCCTCCCACGACTTATAGAGGTTCTCGATCTCCTGGACCGCATCTCGGCGATCGTCGGGGTCGGCGAGCTCCTCTCGGAGATCGTCGCTGCCCATGAAGACCGCGTACAAGGCGTAGACCGTGTCGCTCATCGGACCGTCTCCTCGCGCATCGGCGCGTCCGCGAGGTACGCGGCGACCTGCTCGGCCGTCTCGCCCGCACCGCGGACACAGTCGGGAACCCCCACGCCGTCGTAGGGCTGCCCCACGACGAAGATACCCTCGGGGAGCGCCTGCCGGATCCGGGCAACCCGCGCTCGGTGCCCGAGTTCGTACTGCGGCATCGACGACGGCCACCGGACGACCGCCGCGTGCTCGGGCACCTCGGGCAGCGGCACGACCGCCGCGAGGTGCCGCGCGCAGCCCTCGATCAGCTCGGCGTCGTCGGCCTCGAGGATGTCCTCCTCGCCTACGGCCCCCACGTAGCAGCGCGCCACCGCGCGAGAGCCGAACGCCTCCGATGGCCACTTGCTGCTCACCCACGTGCACGCGGTCATCGGCGCTTTCCCCCGCGGCACCACGAAGCCCGATCCGTCCTGGACCGCGTGCTGCGTGCCCTCGGGGTAGACCAGCAGGATCACCCCGGTCGAGGCGTATGGGATCCCGTCGAGCTCGCGCGCCGAGGCGGGAGCCTCGTCGGCCAGGAGCCGCGAGGCCACGGGGCTGGAGGTCGCGAGCACGACCGCGTCGGCCGCGATCGGTGCGGCGCCGTCGACCTCGACCCGCCAGCCGGCGCCATCGCGCGCGATCGCCGTCGCCGGGGTGCTCGTGCGCACCCGCTCGCCGAGCTCGTCGGCGAGCACCTCGGCGAGACGATCGACGCCACCCCGGGGTCGGACGAACATCGGGGGCAGCGGCCCGGCGCGGCGGGCGTTCCGCGACGCCGCCTGCGAACCGCGGATCAGGCTCCCTTGCGACCGCTCCCACGCCTCGAGTTCGGGGAAGGTCGCTCGCACCGAGAGCCGGTCGACGTCACCGGCGAACAGGCCGGCGAGGAGCGGACCCACCGCACGATCGGTGACCTCGTCGCCGAGCCGGCGGCGGAGCAGCGAGCCGAGCGTCTCGTCCTCGTCGGCCTTCCGCTTCGCCTTGAGCAGGTCGAGGAGCGCGCGACGCCGCCCGGCGCGCGAGATCCCGGGCCACCGGAACACATCGCCGACGTCACCGGGGATCCCGAAGGGCGCGTCGCGCAGGCAGGGCACGAGCCCGCGGTCGGTCCACAGGGATGCTCCGCCCGAGGCAGGCGAGATCAGCTCGCTGCCCAGGCCGAGCTCCTTGCACAGGTCCACCGCCCAGGGCTTGCGCGCCACGAACGAATCCGCGCCCGCGGGCAGTGTCAGGCCGCCCACCTCGGTCGACCTGAGCTTGCCGCCCGGACGGTCGCCTGCCTCGAGCACCATGACCTGGGGCGACACGTCCGTCTGCGTCAGCCGGAACGACGCCGTCAGCCCGGTGACCCCACCGCCGACCACGACGACCCGGCGCGGCCCGCGGTCGCTCAACCCGCCGGCACCCCGGCCAGATGGTCGCGCACGACCTGGGCGAGCACGTCGAGATACGCGGGGTCCGCGTTCGGCATGCGGGTGCGGCTGAAGTGGATCCCCGCCTCGTCGGCGAGCGCCTGCGCCTCGATGTCGAGGTCGTACAGGACCTCGAGGTGGTCGGCGACGAATCCGGCGCTGCACACGACGACCGCCGTGTGGCCTTGCGCCGCGAGCTGCTGGATCACGTCCTCGACGGGCGGCCCCCACCACGGGTCGGCGGTACGGCCGGCGCTCTGCCAGGCGATCAGGTAGTCCTCGATCCCCACCTGCGCCGCCACCAGGTCGGCCGTCTCCTGCAGGCCGTCGCGGTACCTGCAGGACGCGTCGCAGTCGCAGTACTTGCAGCGCTGCGACCCGTCCTCGAGCGTGCGCACGGGCAGCGAGTGCGCGCTGAAGATCACGGCCACACCCGCGCGGTCCTCGAGCGACAACGCGTCGAGCGCCTCGCGCACCCGGTCCGCCAGGAAGGCCACGAACGCAGGATGATCGTGGTACGAGCGCACGAACGTGAACGCGGGCGTCGTGCCCTGATCCTCGACGGCCTGCTGCACGCGCTCGATGTAGGTCTCGATCGACATGCCCGACCAGTGGGGCGCCATCACGATCCCGATCCCGCGTTCGATCCCGTCGCGTCGCATCTCGTCGACGCCCGCCGGGATGAATGGGTCGGAGTGCTTCATCCCGAGGTAGGCGCGGTACGCGCCCTCGCCGTCGGCGTTCAACCGCTCGACGATGCCCTCGGCTTGAGCCCGCGTCGTGTCGAGCAGTGGGAAGACGTTCCCGATCGCGGCGTAGCGGTCCTTCAGCTCCTGCAGGTGCTCGGGGGTCGGCGGGCGCCCGCCGCGGATGTCGGTGTAGTAGCGCTCGATGTCGTCGACGCCGCTCGCGGTGCCGTACGCCATCACGAGCACGCCGGTGGGTCGGCCGGCCGGGGTCTCGGCGGTCACGCGGGCTTCCTTTCGGTCTCCATATGGACGAGCTCGGCCAGGCGAGCGAGCGTCGATGGGTCGGTCGACGGCAGCACGCCGTGACCGAGGTTGAAGATGTGGCCGTCGCGGCCACCCGCGCGTCGCAGGACCTCGAGCGCCTTACGTTCGACCGTCTCCCACGGGGCGAGCAGACAGGTGGGATCGAGGTTCCCCTGGACGCCTCGGTCGTGGCCCACCCGGTCCCAGCCCTCGTCGATCGGGACCCGCCAGTCGAGCCCGATCACGTCGCCGCCGGATTCCGAGAGGTGCCGTAGCAGCTCGCCGGTGCCGACGCCGAAATGGATCAGCGGGACGCCGAGATCGGCGAGCTCGCCGAACAGATGCGACATGTGGGGCTGCACCCGGCGTCGGTAGTCGTCGCGGTCGAGCGCGCCCACCCACGAGTCGAAGACCTGCAGCGCCTGTGCGCCCGCCTCGACCTGCGCGCGCAGATGGGGCACGACGATCGCGACGAGCGCCCGCATCAGCGCGTCCCACGTCATGGGGTCCGAGGCCATCAATGCCTTCGTGCGTTCGTGCGTGCGTGACGGCCCCCCTTCGACCAGATAGCTCGCGAGCGTGAAGGGGGCGCCCGCGAACCCGATCAAGGGGACCGACAGTTCGGCGCGCAGGAGCCGGATCGCCTCGAGCACCTCGGGCACGTCCTGCTCAGGCTGCAGCGGTCGGAGCCGCGCGACGTCGCCGGGGTCGCGGACCGGCGTGTCGACCACCGGGCCGCGCCCCGGCTCGATCCGGACGTCGATCCCCACCGCGGCCAGTGGCACCATGATGTCGCTGAACAGGATCGCGGCGTCGAGCTCGATCCGCCGCAGCGGCTGCAGGGTGATCTCGACGACCTGGTCCGGGCGGCGGCAGGTCTCGAGGATGTCGCGGTCGCCGCGGAGTTCCCGGTACTCCGGCAGGTAGCGGCCCGCCTGGCGCATGAACCACACCGGCGTGCGGTCCACCGGCTGGAGCCGGCAGGCACGCAGGAACCGGTCTGAGGGCTGGGTGATCACCCCTCCAGGATACGGACCGGGACGCCGCCGGCCCTACGCACTTCGATCCGATCAGATCGCAGGGCGACGTTCGGGCACGGCGTCGACGGGTGATACCACCGACATCATGGACGGCGCAGGGCATGTTGGCGGGAGGAGTGGGATTCGAACCCACGTGAGACTTGCGCCTCAAACGGTTTTCAAGACCGTCGCCTTCGTCCGCTCGGCCATCCTCCCGGACCACCATACCTACAGGTCAGAGGGTGAAGGGCTCGGGTTCAACCTGGATGGAGGACACCCAGCGTGTGTTCGACCTCCTCCTCGACAAGGTCGGCGTTGATCGAGATCGCTGCCGCCGAGCCCGCACCGGCAGAGGTGATCACCTGGGCGCGGGGATCGACCACGTTGCCGGCCGCCCAAACGCCGGGCACGTTCGTGCGTCCCGCGGCATCGACCCTAGGGAAGCCGGCGTCGTCGTGGTCGCATCCCAGCCCGGCCAACAGGCCATCACCGAGAGGGACGTTCTCGGGTCGGACGAACACAGCGGTTCGCGGGATGACCCGACCGTCCGACATCTCGACTCCCGTGAGCCGATCACCGTCGATCGACAACGTGGAGAGGGGAAGCGGAGAATAATCGTCGGGCATACCCGTGCGATCTCGCCCTCGACTATCCCGATCCCGGGGGGATGACCTATCTCGGGCTGATCGGCGGTCCGCTGGTCATGCTGTCTGGGATCGCCATCATGCTCGGTCTCACCGAGCGGGGCGGCACGCTCCAGGGCATCGCGACCATCCCGGAATTCTTCTGGGAGTTGTCGTTGGGCATCTACTGCGTCGTGAAGGGGTTCAGGCCCTCTCCCATCACTGCGGACCTGGCGCCGTCCGCAACCGCCGTCTAGGAAACGCGCGGCAGCCCCTGTGGAGCCCCCGGCCTCGGCCGGGGGCTCCCGTTCCGTTCGGGTGACCCTGTCTCTGGCCTGCGCGTAGGCTTCCTGGCATGAAGCCAAGGCCCCCCCTCGACGGCGACCACTACCGGCGCCTCGTGGAACAGGTCCCCGCCGTCATCTTCGAGCTCTCCCACGCGGTCAAGCCCGACGTCCGCTACGTGAGCCCGACGATCGAGACCGTCACCGGCTACGACCTCGAGACGTGGGCGCGCGACCCCGACCTCTGGTACCGGGCGCTCTTCCCCGCCGACCGTGCACGGGTGGATCTCGAGTGGAAGGCGGCCTTCGAGGCGGGCGCCAAGTTCCACAGCGAGTACCGGCTGATCCGTCGAGACGGGTCCCTCGTGTGGGTCCGAGAGACCACGCACCCCATCACGGATGCCGGCGGCGGGGTGACGGGCTGGCAGGGCGTGATCGTCGACATCTCCGACGTCCGGTTCGCCGAGGAAGCCGCCGCCCGCTCCGAGGCGCGCTACCGGAATCTCGTCGAGCACCTCCCGGCCGTCGTCTACGTGGACTCCCCGGACGTCGAGCCGCTCAGTCTGTACGTGAGCCCGAGCTCGACCGAGATCCTCGGCTACGCGCCCATCGAGTACCTGAACGATCCGTCGCTGTGGATGCGGACGATCCATCCCGACGACGTCGGGATGGTCGCCGCGTCTTGGACGGCGGCGGTCCTCGACGGGAGCGCCTTCGCCGAGGAGTACCGGTTCGTCCTGCCCGACGGAGGCGTCGTCTGGGTTCGGGACACCTCCCTCCCGGTCGAAGACGACGAGGGAAAAGTCGTCTGCTGGCAGGGCGTGATCCTCGACATCACCGCCCAGAAGGAGATCGAGGACGAGCTCAGGGCGTCCGAATCGCGGTACCGGGCGCTCGTCGAGAACGTGCCCGCCACGGTCTACGCATGCACCGACGAGCCGGTGACCCGCACGCTGTACGTGAGCCCGCGCCTCGACCCCGCGTTGGGCCTGGTCCCCGGGCCCACCGACGGCGACCTTCGGCCGTGGGAGGAGATGATCGACCCGCGCGACCTGGATCGGGTGCTCGAAGCTTGGAAGCAGGCGGTACGCACCGGCGAACCGTTCGACGAGGAGTACCGGCAGATCCAGCGTGACGGGACCGTCGTCTGGCTGCACGACGTCTGCCGGGTGGTGCGCGAGGCGCGCGACGGGGCACCGGGGGTCCGACAAGGCCTGATGCTCGACATCTCACACACGAAGGCCGTCGAGGACGAGCTTCGGAGGTCCGAGCGCCGCTTCCGAGCGCTCGTGGAGCGCCTGCCCGTCATCGTGTACCTCGACACCGACCCGCCCCAGACGGGCACGGCCTACGTCAGCCCGAACGTCCGCGAGATCCTCGGCTACCCGGCGGAATGGTTCCTCGCCGACGCGAGACGCTGGTACGACATCGTGCATCCCGACGACCGCGAGCGCGTCGTCGCCACCTGGCGAGCGGCCTGGCGCAACGAGATCGGCTACCAACATGAGTTCCGCTTCGTGCGGCCTGACGGGGTGGTCGTGTGGGTGCGCGACAGCGCGCACCTCGTGTCCGAGGCCGAGAAGGGGACGCCGGCGTGGCAGGGGGTCTTCGTCGACATCACCGCTCGGAAGCTCGCGGAGCAGGAGCTACAGAGCTCGGAGCAGCGCCACCGCGCCTTGGTCGAGCAGGTTCCGGCCATCGTGTACGAGATGGGACCCGACGACGAGCGTCACACGCTCTACGTGAGCCCGCACGTCGAGGCGCTCCTCGGGTACTCACGCCAGGAATGGCTCGACCAACCGGACATCTGGGTGGAGCTTCTCGACGAGGAGGACCGCGAGACCGAGCTCGCGGCCCACGACCTCCATACCGAGACACGCGAGCCATGGGACCGCGAGTACCGACTGATCGCGAGCGACGGACGTCGTGTCTGGGTCCGCGACCAAGCCACCCTCGTCCAAGACCCGACCACGGGCGAGACGCGCTGGTGCGGTGTCATGCTCGACATCACCGGGCAGAAGGACGCCGAGGAGGCGCTCCACCTGTCGCACGACGAGCTCGAGTTGCGGGTGCTCACGCGTACCGCGGAACTCGAGGACGCCAACGAGTTCATGTCGCTCGAGGTCGCGGAGCGCCGGCGGGCCGAGGTGGCGCTCCGTGTCGCACAGCAGCGCTACCGCGACCTCGTCGAGGCGCTGCCCGCCGTCGTCTACTCGTGGGAGACCAATTGGCGGGGTCGGGGCGAGGAGCCCGACGACAACGACACGGCCCCGTACATGAGCCCGCAGCTCGGCCCGATGCTCGGCTACACGCCTCAGGAGTTCCAAGAGCCCGACTTCTGGAAGTCGAGGGTGCACCCTCACGACGTCGATCGGGTCGTGGAGCTCGCGGAGCGAAGCGCCGCCACGGGCGAACCCTTCACCGCCGAGTACCGCTACCTCGCGAAGGACGGCCGGATCGTCTGGGTGTTGGACCGCGCCACCCTCCGGACGCGTGACGCACGCGGACTCCCGGCGCACTTCCAGGGCGTCATGCTCGACGTGACGGCGCGGAAGGATGCCGAGGCGAAGGCCGAGGCCGCCGAGGAACGCTACCGGCAGCTCGCCGAAGAGGGTCCGGTGGTCTCGTACCTCTACCGCGTGGGGCACGGCAGCGATCCGCCGGTCGAGCTCGAGTACATGAGCCCGCAGGTCGCCGACCTGCTGGGCTATACGCCCGCCGAGCTCGGCTCCGATCCGGGTCGCTGGCTCGAGTTGGTGCACCCCGACGACCTCGCTGCGGTGACCCGAGCGCTGGAACGGTCGTGGGCCACCGGCGAGCCCTGGGCGCTCGAGTACCGCGTCATCCGGCGCGACGGATCGATCGGCTGGCTCCGAACTCAGAGCAGGGTGGTCGCACGCGACGACGACGGCCGGCCGTCCCGGATCCAGGGCGCCATCATGGACGTGAGCACGGAACGCACCCTGATGGCGGACGTCGAGGCGTCGGAGCTGCACCTGCGTTCCCTGGTCGAGGGACTCCCCGCGATCCCCTGGACCCAGATCACCGATCCCGCGACCGGGACGGAACGCTACACGTACATCGGACCGCAGAGCCTCGAGATCCTCGGCTACACGCCGGAGGAACTCCTGGCCGAGCCGACGCACTTCACGAGGATCGTGCACGACGATGACCGGGCGCGGGTCGCGGCCGTGTCGGAGGACGCCGAGGCGAGCGGCGTGTGGAGCGATCGGTTCCGAGCGATCGCCCGTGACGGTTCGGTGCGATACCTACGAGGCTCGGCTCGTCGGACCGTGACGGAGGGCGGGCTGCACGTCTGGCACGGGGTCACGTTCGACGAGACCCAGTGGATCGTCAGCGTCGAGGACGCAGCACCTGGGCACGCTCGGGCAGGTACGGATGCAGCTTCGCCGGAAGCACCACCGAGCCGTCCTCCTGCTGGTGGTTCTCAAGCAGGGCGATGAGCGTGCGGCCCACCGCCGTCGCCGTGCCGTTCAGCGTATGCAGGATCTCGGGTGAGCCGGTCTCCCGGCGCACGCGCGCCTGCAGCCGCCGCGCCTGGTAGTCGGTGGTGTTCGAGCACGACGTCAGCTCGCGGTAGCGATCCTGGCCGGGGAGCCATACCTCGATGTCGTACTTCTTGGCGGCGCTGCTGCCCAGGTCGCCGGCCGCGATGTTGACCACGCGGTACGGAAGCTCCAGGTTCGTGACGATCTCCTCCTCGACGCTCACGAGGTATTCGTGCTCGTCCCAGCTCGCCTCGGGCGTGGTGAAGCTGAACATCTCGACCTTGTCGAACTGGTGCACGCGGAACATGCCGCCCATGTCCTTGCCGTAGGTCCCGGCCTCGCGCCGGAAGCACGTCGAGTACCCGGCGTACCGCGCGGGCAGCTCGTCCTCGGGGAGGATCTCGCCCAGGTGCAGCGCGGCGAGCGGCACCTCGGCCGTCCCCACCAGGTAGAGGTCGTCCTCGCGTGTCACGTAGAGCTGCGCCTCGTCGGCCGGGAGCATCCCCGTGCCGTACATCGCCTCCTCGCGCACCATCACCGGCGGGATCACCGGCAGGAAGCCCTTCTCGTTCAGGATGTCCATCGCGTGGCGCATCAGCGCGAACTGCACGAACACGAGGTCGCCCATCAGGTAGACGAACCGGGATCCGCTCGTGCGGGCGCCGCGCTCGGTGTCGAGCACCCCGAGGAGCTCGCCGAGCTCGGCGTGATCCCGCGGTGGGAACCCGAACACGGTGGGCTCCAGGTGCCGTCGCACCTCGACGGCGTCCTCGTCGGTGAACCCGTCGGGACAGCTCTCGTGCGGGACGTTCGGCGTGGCGGCCAGGAGCGCGGCGAGCTGTTCCTCGGCCTCCGCGAGCTGGGGCTCGAGCTCTTTCAGCTCGACGCTCACCGAGGCGACCTCGGCGATCAGGGCCTGCTTCGCGTCTCCCTCGGCGCGGCCGATCTCTTTCGAGGCCTTGTTCTGCGCGGCGCGGAGCTCCTCGACGCGGGCGGTCAGGGCGCGTCGGCGCTCGTCGGCGGCGAGCAGCTGGTCCACGGCGTCGGCGAGGTTCCGGCGGGCCAGCCCCGCTCGGAACGGGTCGGGGTTCTCTCGGATCGCTTTGATGTCGAGCATCTACGGCACCTTTACCTGGTCGGTTCCCTTCTCGGTCTGCGCGGCGGCCTGGGCGCCCTGCGAGGTGCCGGCCTGACCGGACGAGGACGACGAACCCGACGCGCCACCGTCCATGATGCTCTGCCCATGGAAGATCCCGCCCTCCTCGATCACGAGGGTCTTCGACGTGATGTTCCCGTCGACGCGGCCGCCGCGCGCGAGGTGGGCCTTCGCCTTGACGATGATGTTCCCCTTGAAGGCGCCCGCGACGCTCACGTTCTGCGCGCGGATGTCGGCCTCGACCTGGCTCTGTGGGCTGAGGGCCACGTCTCCCTCGGCGTTGATCTGGCCCTTGACCTGGCCGTCGATCCGCAGCGACCCCGCCGACACGACGTTGCCCTCGAGGCGCGCCCCGGCGCCGACGATCGTCACCTCACCGTTCTGATCCGCCATCTGGTCCTCCCGTCGTGCCGTGGCCGGGGCCGTCGCCTCGACCGGGTCAGCGTCGTCGTCGTCACGTTTGAAGATCATCGCGCCTCCACCGTCTCGGCCGGCGCGGCCATCGCCTGTCGGATCGCCTCTTCCTCTTCGAGCGACAGGTTGTACGAGCTCGTGCCCTCGGTCACGGGCTTCGCGTAGACACGCGTCTCCTGCCGCCCGTTGATCGAGGTGAGCACGACCCCCGTGCCGTGATGGTCGAGCATCGCGCACGAGAACGACAACCGGCCGCCGACGTCCTCGAACGCGTCGTAGCGCAGGAGCGCCACGTGGCGCACGCTCCCGTCGATCAGCACCTGCTGCCGCTTGTCGGCGGCGTTCAGGATCCGGACCGCCTGCTCGAGGCGGTCGATCTGCGCGGCCTGCCGCTCGAGCACGACGCGAAGGGCATCGTCCATCTGGATCGGTCCCGTCGGCGCCTTCGGACGCCGGGCACCGGCGCTGCCCACGATCGCGAAGAGCAGGGCGAGCACGGACAGCCCCACGGCGACGAGCGCGAGGAGCGTGAGGGTGCTCTGGGACAGGGTCATCGCACGTCCGTTCTCGCCCGGATGGCCGGTTCCGAGCGGTTCTCGAGCGGTTCTCGAGCGGGAGCCCGAGCGGGACCGAAGTATACGATGACCCCCTGCGCGGGCGGGCGAGCGCCCGTCGCGGGACGCTAGCGCTTGGCTCGCGGGGGCGGGGTCGGGAGCGATGCCGGGGCCGCGCCGGCGGCCATCAGGAACGCGGCGAACGCGCCGAACGAGCTGATCGTGCGGCGGAGCATGGTGACCACGACGTGGACCTCCTGGCTCGGGGGGAGCGGTGCTCTATCCGAGGTGTCGGCCGGCCCGCCGCGAGGGTTGAGGCGTCGCTCGGCCGCGTTCGGCGTACCCTGATGCGGCGATGACCGAACGACATGTGACGGAACGGACCCTGGTCGGCGAGGTGCTCGCCTCCCGCTACGAGATCCGCGCGCTCCTGGGTCGCGGCGGGATGGGCGAGGTGTACGAGGCCGCCGATCACCACCTGGACCGGACGGTGGCGGTCAAGGTGCTGCGTCCCGAGCTGGCCGCGGATCGGCGGTTCCTCGCCCGGTTCCGGCGCGAGGCACGAACGGCGGCGCGGCTCGGCCACCCCGGGATCGTCGCCGTGCACGACATCGCCGAGAGCGATGGGCGGGCGTTCATCGTGATGGAGCTCGTGCCGGGCACGACGCTCGGGGACCTGGTCGCCCGGGGCGGAGCGATGGACCCGGGAGCGGCTGCCCGGCTCGTGGCCGACGCCGCCGAGGCGCTCGCGCACGCCCACGACCGCGGCGTGGTCCACCGAGACGTCTCGCCGGGCAACGTGATGGTGACCGACGCCGGCTCCGTGAAGATCCTGGACTTCGGCGTCGCCCGCGCGGTGCGTGGCTCCGGCGCGACGCGTTCGGGTTCGGACGCGCTCGGCACGCTCGCATACGTCGCGCCGGAGCAGGCCGACGCCGACGGTGGTGACCAGCGCGTCGACGTGTACGCGCTCGGCGCCGTCCTCTACGAGATGCTGACCGGCCGGCCCCCCTTCGAGGGCGGCTCGACCCGGGAGGTCGCGGACCTCGTGCGCCGCGAGATACCCCCGCCCGTGCGCTCGATCAGGTCGGACGTCCCCGAGGCGCTCGACGAGGTGGTCGCCCGGTGCCTCGCCAAGGACCCGAGCACCCGGTACCTGACGGCCGACCGGCTCGCGAATGCGCTCCGGGCTGCCGTCGACGACGTGGCGGCCGAGCCGATCATGGTTGCGGCACGATCCGGCGACGCCGTCACCGTGCCGGTCCCGCGGGTCGGTGACGCGACGGCCGAACTGCCCCCGGCGCGGCCGACCTCGCGCCTCGCGTCGACCGCGGCGACCCCGGTCGACGGCCGGCGACGCCCCGGTCGCGTGATCGCCTGGCTCGCGGTCGCGGCGATGGCGTTCGGCGCGCTCTGGGTGGCCGGGCCTTCGCTCGCCGGCCTCGGCGGGACCGTCGCCCCCACCGTGAAGGGGCCGAAGCCCTTGCCGGTGCCCTCCGGCATGGTGGCGACCGCATCCTGCGACGGGTGGCTCTCGACCGGCGTCGACGTCGCCTGGACGCCGGGCGGACCCTCCGGTGGCTACGAGATCTTCCGGCGCGGCGCCTCCGAGGATGCCTTCACCCTGATCGCCAGGCTCGACGACTGGCACACGACCTCGTTCCGGGATGTCGACCTGGGCGTCGACACGGGCTACGCCTATCGCGTCCGAGCCGTGAAGGGACCGCGCGTCGGTCGCTTCGGGCCCGTCGCCGAGGCCGACACCCCGCTCCTCTGCCTGACCTAGTTCCTCGGCCGCTCCGCGATCCGGCCGTGCCGCCCGGGGCAAGATGCCGATAGAAGACGTCGGTGCCATTCGGTACGGTGGAGGGCATGGCTCGCCGCCTCCGCCCGCTCGTCGAACGTGAAGCGATCTGGGCGTTCGTGCTCGCGCTGCTCGGTGCGATCTCGATGTACCTCACCCTGCCGGCCTCGATCGTGCTCTCGATCCGGTGCATCGCCGGCAAGCGGCGGGGCGGGGACGGGTCGGAGCCCGCGATCGGGGCGCTCTCCCTGGGCACGGCCTGGCTCAGCTTCCTCCTGGCCTACCCCACGATGCGGACGATCGTGGCGGCCGTCCTCGCGAGCCCCGACCGGTTCCGCGCGATCGGCTTCGCGATCGGGTGGGCGATCCTCGCCGGGGTGATCGGTCTGCTGGTCTGGTTCATGATCCGTTCGCACCCGGAACGCTGGCTCGCGCGCCGGCTCGCGGTGGCGGGGGTCGTCACGATCGTGGCCGCCGGCGCGTTCCAGCTCGCGGCCGCCGGACTCACCGGGCGCTGCGACGTCCACGGCGGCACGCTGATCGACTGCGTCGGGGTGACCCCCTGGATCGTGATGGCGCCCGCGCTCCTGATCGGCGGCACGTGGCTGGCCATCGCGCTCTCGGCGTCGGCGCTGCGTCGCGCGATCCACGCCGTCACGGCCTAGCCGGCTCGCTCCGATAGCCTCTGCGGTATGCCGTCGCCGATCGCCACCGGGGCGGACCGGGTCCGCTTGCAGCGCCTCGCGATCCGGCTCGAGTACGCCACGATCGTCTGGAACCTCGGCGAGGCCGTCTTCACGATCGGCCTGGGGATCGCGGCGGGCTCGCTGGCGCTGATCGGCTTCGGGGCCGATTCGATCATCGAGGTGTTCGCCTCGTCGGTCGTCGTGTGGCACATCCGGCCCGGCCACGCCACGGAAGAGGCTGCGCGTACCACGCGGGCGTTACGGCTCGTGGGGGCCGCCTTCATCGCGTTGGCGATCGTGCTGGCGGTGGTCTCGATCCGCGACCTCGTCCTCGGCCGGCGAGCGGGGGAGAGCGTCGCCGGGATCGTGTACCTCGCGATCACCGCGGTCGTGATGTTCTCCCTCGCGGCCGCCAAGCACCGCACGGCGGCGTCCCTCGGCTCGGCGCCGCTCAGGTCCGAGGCCTCGCTCACGTTCCTCGACGGGATCCTCTCGACCCTCACGCTCACGGGGCTCGCGTTGAACGCGGTACTGGGCTGGGCGTGGGCCGATCCGGCGGCGGCGTTGATCGTAGCGGTCGCCGCCGCGAACGAGGGACGGGAGAACCTGGTGGAGGCGGCCGAGCTCGCCCACGACGGAGCCGGCGGCGGCGGATGACAGCTCGGCGGTGAGCTCTGATACTGCCGACCATGTCGATCGATCGACCCGACATCCGGTTCGTTCCCTTCGACGGACCGCACCTGCCCGGTCTGCACGAGATGTTGCTCGACCCCGACGTCCTGCGCTTCACGCGGGTGCCGGATCCACCGCCCGAAGACTTCGCCGAGACGTGGCTCGAGCGGTACCGCGACGGTCGGCGCGACGGGACCCGCGAGGCCTTCGCGATCGTCGACACGAACGACGCGTTCCTCGGGATCGCGGTCGTGCCTGAGATCGACGCCATCGCTCGTACCGTGGAACTCGGGTACGTGATCCACCCAGCGGCGCGCGGTCGTGGCGTGGCGACCGAGGCACTGCGGCTGCTGACAGAGTGGGCGTTCGCCGAGCTCGCGCCCCACCGGATCCAGCTGATCATCAGCCCGGAGAACGACCACTCGAAGCGGATCGCCGAACGGAACGGCTACCGGTACGAAGGCACCCTGCGCTCCTTCTACGTCAAGCAGGACACGTGGCGGGACACGGAGATCTGGTCCCGGCTCCCGACCGATCCGTGACTGGGGAGTGCTCAGCTCAGGACGCGCTGCCGGAACCCGCGGACGCCGATCCAGCCGAGGCCCGCGGTGAACCCGATCAGCGCGACGTAGATCACCCACAGCGGCATGTGCGGCACGAGGTCCGGCGTGAGCGATGCCCGCATCGCCTCGCTCATGTACACGAGCGGGTTGACCAGCATGACGATCTGCAGCCACCTGATGTCGTGCAGCAGCGCCCACGGGTAGTAGGTGGCACCCAGGAACGTCAGCGGGATCACGACGACCCCGAACAGCAAGGGCACCTTCCGTGGCTCCACCTTCGTACCCATCACGAGTCCGAGCGCGGAACCGGTGAACGCGGTCAGCGGCAGCAGCGTCAGGATCGGCAGCCACTGCACGTCGAGGTGCACCGGCGTCGCCGGGATGAACGCCGCCAACGGGAACACCACCAGCGCGGCGAACATCCCCTGGATCCCGCCGGCCACCACCTTCTCGATCGCGACGCCGGCGATCGGCAGCGGCGCCATCACGCGGTCCTCGATCTCGCGCGTGAACCCGAACTCCTGCACGAGCGGGAGCGCCACCGCCTGTACCCCCTGGAACATGCACGCGATCGCGACCACGCCGGGCACGAGCAGGCTCGAGAAGGTGGTCTCGCCGGAGCCCGAGCCGCCCACCCCGAACCCGATCTTCGGGAACACGTACGTGAACACGAAGACGAAGAGCAGCGGCTGCATCACCGAGCGGACGATGAACTCCACGACGTTCTTGCGCAGGACGTTGAGGTCGCGCATCAAGAGCGCCACGAACGCCACCGTCGGCGTGCTGTGGGCGGTCTCCCGGGCCGCGGTGGTCGCCGAACTCATTCGCGGAGCTCCTTCCCGGTGAGCGTGATGAAGACGGTCTCCAGCGTGGGCTCGGCGACCGAGACGTCACGGACGGGGAACCCGTTCGACTCCGCCGCCTGGATCAACCGGGCGAGCAGGCCGTCGGTCGCGCGGGTCGCGATCATGACCTCGCCCTCCACGACGCTCGCGTGGTCGACGCCCTCGATGCCCTGCACGACGTCGACGAGCGCCTCGGCGTCCCCGTCGGTTCGGACCATCAGGATCGTGTCGGCACCGACGGTCCGCTTGAGGGCGTCGGGCCGGTCCAGGGCCAGCAGGTGGCCGTGGTCCATGATCGCGACACGCGAGCACAGACGGTCGGCCTCCTCCATGTAGTGCGTCGTGAGCAGGATCGTCTGGCCGTCGGCGTGGACCTCGCCGAGGATCTCCCACAGCGCCAGCCGGCTCTGCGGGTCGAGCCCCGAGGTCGGCTCGTCCAGGAAGAGGATCGAGGGGCGGTGGACGATGCTCCGCGCCACCATCAGCCGCTGCGCCATCCCACCCGACAGCGTGTTCACGTCGGCTCCGGCGCGATCGGCCAGGCGGAACCGCTCGAGCAGCTCGTCGGCGCGAGCCCGCGATGCCCTCGTCGACATCCCGAAGTACTTGCCGTGGTGGTACAGGTTCTCCCACACCGACAGGCTGCGGTCGAGGGTGTTCGTCTGTGACACGACGCCGATCAGGCGCTTGGCCGCGGTCGGGTGCGCGAGGACGTCGACGTCGCCGATCCGGGCGCTCCCGCTGGTCGGGATCACACGCGTCGTGAGCATCCCGACCGTGGTCGTCTTCCCGGCCCCGTTGGGACCGAGCAGGCCGAAGATCTCGCCGGGCATGACCTCGAGGTCGAGCGCGTCGACGGCCACCACGCCGGTGGCGTAGGTCTTCGACAGACCCTGGGTCCGGATCACGGCGTCAGGCACGGCGCACGCTCATCGTCGCTTCCCGCGCATCAGACGAACATACCGGGGATCGTGCGTTCCGAGATCGATCGAGGTGGGTCGGGCCGTTGGGGTTGCCGACCGCCTCCGGACGTTTCGCCCTCAGGCCTCGTCGGCGACAGGGATCGCGCCGCTGTCGATCGCCTCGAGCAGGCGGGCGTGGTCGGTCTCGTTCACGTCGGCGTAGCGGCCCGCGAACTCGGCGATGGCCTGGTCGAACCCGTCGTCGACGCCCAGGTAGGCGGCCATCGCGACCCGGTCGCCCGACCGCGCGTGACCGCGCGCCAGGGTCCAGCCGCACGCATCCCCGTACGCGCGGAGGCCGGTGGCGGTCAGCCGAGTGACGTCGATCGACGACTTCCCGTCCCACAGCTGGCGGACGTAGAAATCGTGCTCCCGGCCGTCCCAGGCCTGCAGGCGATACCAGCCGAGCAGCTGATCGCTCGCCGCCTGCATGAACCGCTGCCCTTCCACGACCCGGCGACCCTGCGACTCGTAGACCGACGGCTCCGTGTACGGCTCGAGCACCGAGCGCTTCGCCTCCTTGAGTTGCAGGATGAGCGGGTCGCTCGTGTCCCGGCCCATCATCAGGACGACCCACGCGCGGGTCCCCACGCTGCCCACCCCGACGACCTTGCGGGCGATGTGGACGAACCGGTATCGCTCGACCAAGGATCGCAGGTGTGGGGGCAGGCTCGCGCGGTACTGACGAAGGAACGAGTGGATCACCTCCACGTACCGGGCACGCTGATCCTGATCCAGCAGCTCCTCGACGGGGACGAGCAACGGCGGTGCGCTCACGAACCGGATCTCCCCGTCGACGTTCTCGAGGTGCCGTTCGAAGGCCCGCAGATGGTTCCGGCGCAGCGCCTTCTGAACCTCGCGATTGACCTCCTTCGCGGCCTTGGCGTCGGCGAGGGCGGCGAGCTTCGTCTGCAGTTCCTCGGCGGGCAGCCGCGCGTACCAGACCTCGAGATCTCGCCGCTCGGCGAACTCCTGCATCGCCTCCCGATAGGCGCGGACCGTCCCTGCGACCGCCGCCTCGCGCTCGTCGGCGGTCAGGCCGAGTGCCCGTCCCGCGATCTCGAAGCTCGCCGCGAGCCGCTTGACGTCCCACTCGAAGGGGCCCGGGAGCGTCTCGTCGAAATCGTTCAGGCCGAAGATCAGCGATCGTTCGGGCGTCTCGAAGAGGCCGAAGTTCAACAGGTGGGCGTCGCCGCACAGCTGCGCGCGGAGCCCGGAGGTGGCCGTCCCGGCGAGGTCGGCCGCCATGATCGCGGCTCCGCCGCGGTAGAAGGCGAAGGCCGACGACGCCATGCGCGCGTACCGGAGCGGGATCAGCTCGGGGATCCGCTCCGCCGACTGCTCCTCGAGGATCGCGACCGGGTCCGGACGGCTGGGCGAGGGTCGCCACGACGCGTGCCGCTCGTGCGGCACCTCGGCGCGCAGATCCGTTCCGCCACCCGTTCGCTCTCCGAGCGTCAGCCTCGGGAGGTATTCGGCGTCGGGAAGCTCCACGGCGGGTCGGGTGTCCAATTCGATATCAGCGACCGTACGCTATGCGGCCGCCGGTTGCGCAGGCGCGGTCTCGGCGGTTCGCACCCGGAAGAGCGACCGCTTGATCAGCGCCACGATCAGCACGATGACCGCACCGTAGGCGACGATGCCCTGGAGACTCGCCGTCGCGGACGCCGCCGTCGTGCCTTCGCCGGAGCTGGCCATGAAGGTCGTGAAGTCCCAGAGCCAATGGAGCACGATCGGGACGAGCAGCACGCCCGTCGCGCGACGCGACGCGTACAGGACGCTGCCGAACACGAAGGCGAAGACGATCTGCTGCACCGTGGCGCCGACCGCCTGCCCGAACAGGATGTTGAGACCGTGCAGCGCGCCGAACAGGAGCGAGGTCCAGAACCACACGCCCACCTCACCCATCCCACCGCGGAAGCCCACGAGGAGCAGGCCGCGCGTGAGCGTCTCCTCGGCGATCCCGACGAACAGCGTCCCGACCAGGAGCCACACGATGAACGACGAGCTCCTGTCGCCCCAGTCGGCGGTGACGAGCCCCACGAGGATCGCCGCAGCCATGAAGGCGGGCATCAGCAGCGTCCACCGCGGCGTCCGGTCCTCGTCGCGGAACACCGGCCGCCACCACCCCAAGAAGTAGGTCGCCAGCAGCAAGACGAGCGCCCCGATGCCCACCGGGATCACGATCGCCTTGATGACGTTGCTCGTCGTATCGCCGACCTGGTCGTAGTCGACCCCCGACGCGAGGAACCCGACCGAGAAGATCACCGCGTACACCACGAAGATCGCGATGCCGACGATCGGACGGGGTCGGACCCGCATGGTTCCCACTTCCTGTTCGTTCACGATGCCCTCCCTCTGGTGGCCGCTGAGCACACGAACTCCCAGCATTCCGCCAAGGCTATGAACGCCGAGCGTCGCGCGCCCGGCACGAACCTATGCACCGCTCAACGCCTGCTGCCGTGAGTCACCCGATCCGCAGGTCAAGAGCGGTGAGCGAAGGGGAGACTCAGCGCGCGCGCTCAGCGGTCGGCGAGTTGCGTCGCGTGAGTACGGGCCGCACGATGCGCGGATGGATCGCCCCGGTGTCGCCTTCGCCCGCGCCCAGGACGGGGCGTACCTCGCGTACCAGACCTTCGGCGAGGGGCCGATCGACCTGGTTTGGCAGGACGACTTCTTCTCGATCGTGGACGAATGGTGGGACGCGCCGGAGCGGGCCGTGTACGAGAACTTCGGTGGGTTCGCGCGAGTGATCCTGCACGACCGACGCGGCACCGGGTGCTCGAGCCGTGACGGCGGGCCGGGGAACCTCGAGACCCGGGTCGCCGACACCCTCGCGGTGATGGACGCCGCCGGCGCTCAGCGCCCGGTGGTCGGCGGACTCATGGAGGGCGGCGCGAGCATGGCTCTGCTGGCGGCGATGCACCCCGAGCGGGTCCGGTCGTTGGTGTGGGTTCGACCGGTTCCGAGAGCGCTGGCGGGGCCCGACTATCCATGGGGCGTACCACCCTCGTACGTCGAGCGCGAGGCCGCGCTGATCGGCGAGTGGGGCACCGAGGCCTATGCGCGCGGCTTCATCGATCTGAACGCCGACGTGATGGAAGGCCCGTGGTCGGAAGACAGCTACGTGCCCTACCTCGCTCGCATCACACGTCGCACGTGCACACCCGACGTGGCGGAGCAACTGAACCGGATGTGGTACGAGACCGACGTCCGCGGCGCGCTGCCATCGATCCGCGTGCCGACGCTCCTGCTCGTCGATCGAGAGGAAGGGGACCTTCACCTGACGACCATTGGAGAGCACGTCGCCTCACTGATACCCGATTCCGTTATCGCGCCGTACGTCCTCATCGACGACCCGAACACCGCGATCCCTGCCAACGCTGAGACGATCCGTCAGTTCGTCGGCGCCGAGCGGCGACCCGAAGCCCTTGACTCCATCCTGGCCACGATCCTCTTCACCGACATCGTCGACTCGACCAGGCGCGGGGCGGCGCTGGGCGACCGGCGATGGACCTCGGTGCGGCGGCGTCACGACGACATCGTCCGCGCTGAGCTGGCGCGCTACCGGGGGCGTGAGATCAAGACGATGGGCGACGGGTTCCTCGCGACCTTCGAGGGTCCTGCACGCGGCGTGTATTGCGCCAGGGCGATCGCAGACGGGGTCCGCGAGCTCGGGATCGAGATCCGCGCGGGACTCCACACCGGCGAGATCGAGCTCGACGGCGACGACATCAGCGGGATCTCGGTGGCGATCGGCGCCCGCGTCGGTGCCTTGGCCGGTCCTTCCGAGGTCCTGGTATCTCGGACGGTGAAGGATCTCACCGCCGGGAGCGGATTCACCTTCGAGGACGCGGGCGAACACGAGCTCAAGGGCGTACCGGATCGCTGGCAGCTGTATCGGATCACGTAGATCTGAGGTGGGCGCTCACCGATGGTGGGCGAGGGGGGAGTTGAACCCCACCACGTCCTTTCGGACACAGGAACCTGAAGCTCGTGTCCGGGTGACGCAGGGCGGCCGCGCACGGTCGCGGGCGGTCATCCCGCGCCCGTCGTGCAAGGTACGCGTGACCGCAGTTGACCGTCACTGGCCAACTCTTGCATGACGGCGCATCACCACGGCGTCACCACTCTGACAGGTGTGAGGGTGGGTCAAACGCCTCGCCGGAGCGTCCGATCGAGGGCTCGTAGACGCTAGTCTTTGCGTCGATGGACCCGTGGTACACACATCCCTAGACGTGCTTGCGGTGGTAGGTGGCCATCGCGAGCGCGTACGCGGCGACGAGGATGCCGACGCACCAGGCGAAGGCGATCCAGATGTCGGTGTTGACCGGCTGCCGTGTGTACAGGTCGCGGATCGCGTTGACGATGGGTGTCACCGGCTGGTGCTCGGCGAAGGCGCGCACTGGGCCGGGCATGGTTTCGGTGAGTACGAAAGCCGAGCTGATGAAGGGCAGGAAGATAAGCGGGTAGGAGAACGCGCTTGCGCCGTCCACGGTCTTTGCGGACAGGCCTACGGTGACAGCGAGCCACGTCAACGCGAGGGTGAACAGGATCAGGATGCCGGCTACCACGAGCCACGCCGGCACTCCCGCCCCCGAGCGGAACCCCATGAGGAGGGCGACGAGCACGACGACCACGAGCGAGATGAGAGTGGCGACCAGCGAGGTCAGCACGTGCGCCCACAGCAGAGACGACCGAGCGATCGGCATCGATCGGAAGCGCTCGAAGATGCCGCTCTTCATGTCCATGAAGAGTCGGAAGGCCGTGTAGGAGATGCTCGACGCGATCGTGATGAGCAGGATGCCAGGCAGCAGGTAGTTCACGTACGAGTCCGGCCCTTCGTTCATCGCGCCGCCGAAGACGTAGACGAACAGCAGCATGAAGACGATCGGCATGAACAGGGTCGTGATGATGGTGTCCGGGCTGCGCGCGATGTGGCGCAGTGATCGTCCCGTTAGGACGGCCGTGTTGCCGAAGAAGTGCTTGCTCATCGCTCTTCCTTACTCGTCGGTGCCGATACCGCGTCATCGCCAGCGTCGCCGTACTTGCCGGTACCGACGATGGCGAGGAAGACGTCCTCAAGGCTCGGCTGCTTCTCGACGTACTCGACCCTGGCGGGCGGGAGGAGCTGCTTCAGTTCGGCGAGCGTGCCGTTCGCGATGATGCGCCCCTCGTGCAGGATCGCGATCCGGTCGGCAAGCTGTTCGGCCTCGTCCAGGTACTGCGTCGTGAGCAGCACTGTCGTTCCCCGCTCGGCGAGCTCCTTGACGCTGTTCCACACTTCGACGCGAGATTGTGGGTCGAGCCCGGCGGTTGGTTCGTCCAGGAAGATCACCGGCGGATCCCCGATCAGGCTCATGGCGATGTCCAGGCGGCGGCGCATGCCTCCGGAGTACGTCGACACCCTCCGGTCAGCCGCGTCGATGAGCTGGAAGCGGGCCAGCAGGTCATCCGCGATCCGGCCAACGCCCTTCAGGTACCGCAGCCGGGCTATCAGGACCAGGTTCTCGCGCCCGGTGAGGATCTCGTCCACGGCGGCGAACTGTCCGGTGAGGCTGATGGACTCCCGCACGTCCGCCGGTTGGGTGGCGATGTCGAAGCCATTGACCGTGGCCGTCCCCGCCTCGGGCTTGAGCAGCGTGGACAGGATCTTCACCACCGTGGTCTTGCCTGCGCCGTTGGAGCCAAGCAGGGCGAAGATGCTGCCCCGCGCTACGTTGAAGTCCACGCCGCGGAGCACGCGCAGCTCCTCGTAGGACTTCTCCAGACCTTCCACGTGCAGCGCCTGGACCGTCAGTGTGGTCATCGGGACACCTCTGAGTCTCCCGTGTCTTCTCCGGCGGCGCGCGCGATGTCGCCGGTCAGCCGTTCCCGCTCCCGGGTGACGTACCCGCCTTTCGTGTAGTTCGCGACGAGCGCCTCCACGAATTCGACCGGGTCGTCTCCGACGATTTCGCGGATCGGCGTTCCGTCCGCCGCGGCCCGCTCGAACAGGTCGGCGACGTCTTCGAGCAGTGAACCAGCGCTGTCGGTATCCATCGGCCCGAAGAACATGAGGTATCGCTCGATCGCATCGACCGCGCTGCGATAGTTCGGGGGAAGCTGTCGAACGCGCGCCTTGTACGCCCGCCACCGCCGCTTGGGGCCGATCACCTTTGAGATGAAGCCCCCCGGTTCTCTGTCAGACATGGTCATCCGCCTCCTTCATGGAGCTGTTCCAGTCGATCTGCGAGGAAGCTCCAGGTCCTCCAGAAGTCCTCGAGGTATGCCTGTCCCTGACCGTTGAGGGAGTAGACCTTGCGCGGCGGCCCCTTGTCGGATGGGACCTTCTCCACGTCGACGAGACCGCGCTGCTCGATCCTGATGAGCAGCGCGTAGACGGTCCCTTCGGCGATGTCGGAGAAGCCCTTCTCTCGCAGCCACGCCGTTATCTCGTAGCCGTACGCGGACCGGCCGGACAGGAGCGCGAGAACGATGCCCTCCAGCGTCCCCTTGAGCATCTCCGTCATCTGCTTGCCCACCGGAGACCTCCTCCTCCTCAGCCCTATTCAGTGTTACTGACTACCGCTAGATAGTAACGCTAAATAGCCAAGGTGCCAAGAGCAACCGCGATCCCAACAGATGGTTGCGGACAGGCGGCAGCGTCGCCGGTCACCGACGGTGGAGGAGTGGGAGTTGAACCCCCTACGTCCTTTCGGACACAGGAACCTGAAGCTCGTGATGTGTTGTTAGGCTCGGCCAACGACGGATCACCACGGCCGGTTCTGCCCTTGAGCCATAGTGCGAGCAGCAGAGCCGACCGCACGGCCCTGGCTGGTGGGCCTTCCGGTCACCATGCTGCACCCACGGTGACTGCTCGGGGGCCGGTCCACGCGCCCGAGTTGCTTGATCAGCTCAGGGACCGTCCGGTTCAGACGGTCCCGATCGGCGGGGGACTCCCGAGACGGAGCCCGTCATCCGGCCGCTCTGACCCTCCACTCAGGATCCTGACGGGTCGGATTGGTACTTCGAGGCAAGCTCTGTGCGCGAGCGAACGCCCAGCTTGCGGTAGATCCGCTTGAGGTTGGCCTCCACCGTGTGGATGCTGACGAACAGCGCATCGGCAGCCTCCCGGTTGGTGCTGCCCGCGGCCACCAGGGCAGCCACCTTCTCCTCGGTCGGGGTCAGTTCGAGCGACGAGGAGGCCCGTCCGCCG
The DNA here is from genome assembly GCA_963821925.1 of uncultured Actinomycetes bacterium. GTDB lineage: Bacteria > Actinomycetota > UBA4738 > UBA4738 > HRBIN12 > JAOUEA01. Next base: position 437,360 of record CAWGFO010000001.1, read on the forward strand.
ATCCGCGCCAGCTCCGCACGTGCCTTGTCCGCCCACAACGCGGCACCCAGCCTGTCGAAGATCTCCACGGCCTCAGTCAGCGTGTCCCGCGCCTCCCGTTTCCGCTTCGCACGGCGCTCCACCGCTCCGCGCACCAGGAGGGTCCGCCCCCGCTCGAACGGAAGGGGGAGGCGGTCGTGGACCCTCACCGCCTCGTCGGCGGCGGCCGACGCCGCATCGAGGTCTCCCCGCGCCGCCGACACGAGCGCCCGGCACCTCGCCCCCGTCGCGATCGTCCACGCCCGGTCGAGGTCCCTGCCCGCATCCTCGAACGGCGCGAGGAGCGTCTCGGCATCGTCGAGCCGCCCGAGCGCGACGAGCGCCTCGACCTCGTCCGGGACGATGCGGAAGAAGGCCGGCTCCCGGACGCCCATCGCTCGCTCGAGCTCGACGGCCCTGGACAGATACGCATCGGCCTCGGCGGGACGGTCCAGGGAGAGCTCGAGGAACCCCAGGGCCGCCAGGTTCATGATCTGGATGAGGACCTCGCCCGCCTCCTCGGCAACCCGCAGGCCCTCGAGGGCTGCGAGCCTCGCCGGATCGGCCCGCCCCAGATGGGCCTCCACCAGGCCGACCGCGAAGTGCCCCTCCGACGACAACGGCGCCCCCCAGCGGTGCCGCTGGGCGGCCGCGTTGCTCGCCCGGGCGTGCTCCATGGCTGCGTCCCAGTTGCCCGCCCAGCATTCCAACTCGGCGAGGTGGTACCGGAACTGCGGGATCGGGCTCTCGACACCGTGCGCCGCGGCATCAGCCAGGATCTCGGTGAACGTCCGCCGAGCCTCGTCCAGGCGATCCGTGTACTTGAGGAGCATCGCCACGACGAAGCTCGCACGGAGGACGTGGAACTTGAATTCACCCTCCATGTGCCTCTCGAGGGCGACCCCGCGATCGAGCAGCTCCCGATCGACCCCGCGTCCGAGGACGAATTCGACGAACGGATATGCCTGGAACGCTTCGGCCATCACCCGAGGGTCCTGCAGCTCCTCGGCCAGCTGCAGCGCGGCGCGCGCGTGCCGTTCCGATGCCGCGAGATCTCCCCTGAACAGCCAGGTGTACCCGAGGTTCTGCTCGATCGAGGCCCGCAGCGTGCGATCGGCCCCCGCCTCGCCTCGTGCCGCCTCGAACGCGGCCCAGGCGCTCCGCCACCCCTCGGTCTCGGCGACGGCCATCCCGAGGTCGAGCAGCACGCGGCCCCGAGCCGACCCGGCGGTCGAGAGGTCCACTGCCTGCTCCAGGACGCTCCGCGCCAGCGCGGTGTCGCCGCATTCGTGATGGGCTAGGCCCGCCTGGTGGATCCGCCGCACCAGGTCCTCACCTCGGTCCGGCGGCGTGGCGCGGCGGGCCATCTCCCAGAGCTCCGCCGAGGACTGAGGCGCTCCCCGAGAGAAGGCCAGCCCGGCAGCCTCCTCGAGGGCGGCGGCGACGTCGACGTCCGGCGCCTCGACGGACAGCGCCATGTGCCGGGCTCGCTCTTCCGGATCGCGGACGATCGTCGCGAGCCGAGCATGCAGCTCGCGCCGCCGATCCTGAGAGGTCGTCTGATAGACGGCGGACGAGAGGAGAGGATGGGTGAACCTGGGCCGGTCGCCGGTGACCTCCAGCACGCCGTTCTCGATCGCGGGACCGAGTCGACGGTCCACCGCGGGAGCGCCGGTCACCCCCGCGATCGCGTCGAGCGTCGGCGCCGACAGGGCTGACACCACCTCGAGCGCCTCGATCGTCTCCGCGGGGAGCCCCTCGAGGCGGTCCTCGACGAGCTCTTGGAGCCGTTCGGGGATCGGGGGGCGCTCGCCGGCCGTCATCTCGCCCCCGCGGCGCAGGAGCGCACGCCCGATCTCCTGAGCGAAGAACGGATTGCCGCCAGAGGCCTCATGGATGCTGAGGAGCGTGGTGCGCGAGAACCCTTCACCCAGCAGGTCGCGCAGCACCCGTTCGATCGCGTCGACCGAGAGCGACCCGACGTGCACGCGATACACGTGATCCTCGTCGAGCGCACCGCCGAGACCCAGTGGGTCCTCGTCGGGGTCGGATGTTCGCACGGCCGCCATCAGGCCGAGCGCCTCGTCCTTGAGACGGCGCGCGACGAACTGGAGCACCCGGACCGAGGGCAGGTCCATCCATTGGATGTCGTCGATCGCGACGACGACGGACGTAGCGGTCGCCGCCGACCGAAGGCAGCCGAGGACGGCCAGGGAGACCGCCCGCTGGTCGGCTCGAGCGCCCGAGCTCGGGGCCAGCAGGAGCGCCACCTCGAGGGCCCGGCGCTGGGGCTCCGGCAACGTCGGGAGCCCATCGTCGAGGATCGGTTCGAGGAGATCACCGAGGGCGGCGTACGACAGACGCGTCTCCGCCTCGACCGGACCGCACGCGAGCGTCAGATACCCACGACGTCGGGCGCCGCTCAGCCCTTCCTTCCAGACGGTGGTCTTCCCGATCCCGGCGTCACCGGAGAAGAGCAGGACCGCAGGCTCGGCCGGGATCGCGTCGAGGAAGCGATCGAGGATCTCGAGCTCGGGTTCGCGCCCGATCACGTCGCCGGCCATCAGCGCCCTTCCACGGTCGGTAGACGAGGATTCTAGGGTGGGCGACCGAACGCCGCGTAGACCCCGGACGGCGACGCGCTCGAGGTCCACCCAGCCATCCGGGTGAACCTGAGCGCGAACCGCCTGCTCGACCATGGAGCTACCCGGCCAGACCACGGCCTTCGGCTTCGAGTTCGGCTGCGAGCATGCGGCCTTCCATGGTGTCGAGCTTTGCCGCGTTCCAGAGCGGGACGTACCCGTTGATCCGGATGCTCTCGGCGAGCATGCGGCCTTCCATGGCGTCGAGCTTTGCCGCGTTCCAGAGCGGGACCTGCCCCGTGATCCTGATGCTCTCGGCGAGCATGCGACCCTGCATGGCGTCGAGCTTGGCTGCGCTCCAGGGCGGAGCCTCGGTGCTCGCCACCTCGTGGATGCCGACGCCCGCCACACCGGTGACCGCGCGATCGCGCGCCGCCACGGTGAGCGCCACCGCGCTCATGATCAGCGCCGCTGCGGCCAGGGCGGTCACGGCCGCGGTCCAGAGCGTGAACCCCGTCGGTCGGGCTGAGACCCCGATCGTTTCGGCCTTCGTGCCCATGGTGCTCCTCCTCTCGCCTCGGTTCCGATCCGTGAGCTCGAGGCTAGGGGGAGCGGCGACGCAAGGAATCCCCGAAATCCGTACCGATCGAAACGGGGACCGGTACGCCTTGGCGAGGGGGGGTTGGCCATCGCTGCAGGTCAGAGGTCAACGCTGGTGGGCGAGGGGGGAGTTGAACCCCCACGTCCTTTCGGACACAGGAACCTGAATCCTGCGCGTCTGCCAATTCCGCCACTCGCCCGAGTGGACCTCGAATGGTAGCAGCGGCCCTCCGCGCTCGGCCCCCGGCCGGACGCTCTCACCCTTCCCTGCGTGCCCATCCCCCATCCGAGGGAACGGCGAAATGGCCCCTTCGGGTCATGTACCCGGAAACGGGTAGTTACCGATACCCCGCTCATGGCGACTGGGGAGGCGGGGATGGCGAGGCAGGGGGGGCACGTGCATGTCGACTTCGACGCATTGATGCGTCATCTGGCGGTGGTCGGCGGGATCGCGCTCGCCACCTGGGCCGCGGTCGGGGCCGCGACGGTGCCCACCGGCATCTTCACGGTCTCGCCGCAGGCCACACTCCGATTCCTCCTGGCGGTCCTGATCCTGGTCTTCGCCCGGCGGACGTACTGGGAGATCCGCGAGTGGCGCTGGCGCAGGCTCCCGCCCGACGAGCGATTCGGCTTCGCGAATCCGCTCGAGGTTCACGGCCACGAGGACACGGTACTCGGCGTCGACAGCCTGGCGACCTCCACGGGGGCGTCACAACCCCAGGGGTAGACTCAGCCCCGGGACGCGCGGACCCGCCGCGCGCGCGTGACCGGTGCCGAACCTCCGAGACTTCGAACGACGACTGGGTGGCCTCGTCGAGGGGCTGTTCTCCAAGACGTTCCGCAGCGGCGTGCAGCCTGTCGAGCTCGCGAAGCGCCTGGTCAAGGAGATGGACGCCGGCCGCACGGTGGGGGTCAACGAGGTCTGGGCGCCGAACCACTTCGTATTCGGGCTCGCGCCCGACGACGCCGAGCGCTTCGAGCAGGCGGGCGCGGCCCTGGCCACCGAGCTGAAGACCGTCGTCCGCGAGACCGCCGACGAGCGCGGCTGGGGGCTGGTCGGCCCGCCCGAGATCGGCTTCGAGACCGACGAGGGACTGAAGAAGGGCGACTTCACCTGCGAGGCCACCCTGGTGGAGGGGGCCGAGAAGGTGGAGCCGGTCGCGGCGCCGAGCGCGCGCCCCACGGTCGTCGTGCACGAGGACGGCAGCAGCCGGACCGTGCCGCTCAGTAAGGAGGTCGTCACGATCGGCCGGCTCGCCGAGTGCGACGTCGTGCTGAAGGACAAGGGCGCGTCGCGTCGGCACGCGCAGATCCGCACGAAGGACGGCGTGGCCACGCTCACCGACCTCGGGTCGACGAACGGCACACGCCTGAACGGCCAGACCGTCCAGACGCGCGCCCTCGAGGACGGCGACCGGATCACGATCGGCACCACGACCCTCGAGTTCCGGAGGGGCTAGTGCTCGCGGACGGCATCACGCCCTTCGCCCTCTCGGCCATCAAGTACGGGCTGTTCGCGCTGCTCTTCCTGTTCATCTGGCGTTCGATGCGCTGGGTCGTGCGCGGGCTGAACGTCGACACAGGCCCCTCGCGTGCGGTCCGGTCGGGCAAGGCCCCGCCGCCCGTCCCCGCCGCGCCGCCCGGCCCCTCGAGCGTCCTGATCTACGGGCAGGACAAGCAGAAGCCCCGCTCGGTGAAGGTCGCGGCCAGCATGGTGATGGGCCGCGCGCCCGAATGCGAGCTGATGATCGACGATACCTACGTCTCACAGCAGCACGCGCGGTTGTTCGGCAAGAACGGCTCCTGGTACGTCGAGGACCTGGGCTCAACGAACGGGACCTTCGTGAACGAGCAGCGCCTGGCCGCCCCGGCGATGGTGCAGCCGGGCGATCGGATCCGCGTGGGCCAGACCGTGCTGGAGCTGCGGCGATGAAGATCGAGGTCGGCGTCGCGACCGACATCGGGCGGGTTCGCGAGGGCAACGAGGACTCGTACCTCGTCGAGCCCCCCCTCTACGCGGTCGCCGACGGGATGGGGGGTCACCGCGGGGGCGAGGTCGCGTCGCAGCTCGCCCTCGAGACGGTCGAGGCGCTCTTCCGCGAGGGCGACACGACGCTCGCCGAGCAGGTGCGAGAGGCGAACCGTGCGGTCTTCGCCCGGTCGCAGGAGGACCGGAACGTGAGCGGGATGGGTACCACGCTGACCGCCGCGCAGATCGAAGGGGGCGCCGTCCGGCTCGCACACGTCGGAGACAGCCGCGCGTACCTGCTGCGCGGGGGCGCGCTCCGCCAGCTGACGGACGACCACACGCTCGTGAACCGGATGGTGAAGGCCGGCGAGATCACCGAGTCCGAGGCCGAGGTCCATCCGCACCGCAACGTCCTCACCCGCACGATCGGCACCGAGGCCGAGGTGCACGTCGACGAGGACCAGATCCCGCTGATGGACGGCGACCGACTGCTCCTGTGCAGCGACGGCTTGTTCGGGATGGTGGCCGAGGACCAGCTGCAGGCGATCATGGAGGCCGAGCCCGACCCGCAGAGGACGGCCGACCGGCTGATCAAGGCCGCGAACCGCGCGGGCGGCGTCGACAACATCACGGTGATCGTGCTCGACGCGCACGACGACGGGAGCGACGACGCGGCCGCCGTGGAGGAGGTCACCGACCTGACGCCCGGCGAACGCGTGCTCCGCGAGAACGCGCCCACGATCCGCCGCTGGATCGCCGGAGCCGTGATCGCCGTCGTGCTGCTGGCCGGGGCGCTCGTGGCGCTGCGCGTCTACGTCGACCGCCAGTGGTACGTGGGCGTGTCCGACGGGAAGGTCGCGATCTTCCAGGGGATCCCCGCCACGCCGCTCGGCTACGAGCTGCATTCGGTCGCCGAGGTCACCGAGATCCCCGCGACCGACGCCGAGGCGCTCACGCTCTACGCCACCCTCCCGGAGGGCATCAGCGCGAACTCGCGGGGGGAGGCCGACGCGATCGTCGAGCAGATCCGCGCCGACATCGCCGCCGCGGAGCCGCCGAAGAAGGGCGCCAACGCGTGAGCGAGGCGATCGCGGCGCCCCGGCCGCTCCGCGCCAAGACCGGGATCGGCCTGCTGGCCCTCGCGATGGTGGTGTCGCTCGGGGCGTTCGCCGCCGCCGGGTTCGGCCTGAATGGGAAGCCCCCGCGCGACCTCTACACGTACGGCGCGATCCTGGTCGCCGCGAACGTCGGCGCGTGGCTCGCGATCCGGTTCAGCGCCCGGCGCGCCGACCCCGTGCTGTTCCCCACGGCGGCGCTGCTCGGCGGGCTCGGCCTCGCGATGCTGTACCGCCTCCGTCCCGAAGTCTGGGAAGAGCAGGCGGTCTGGCTCCTGGTGGGACTCGGGGTGCTCGCCGTCGTGCTGCTGCTGATCCGCGACGACCGGCAGCTCGACGCGTACACCTACACGATCGGGCTGGTCGGCGTGATCCTGCTGTTCCTGCCGGTGATCCCCGGCGTGGGCCGCGAGATCAACGGCGCACGACTGTGGGTCGATATCGGCGGGCTCTCGTTCCAGCCTGCGGAGTTCGCGAAGATCTTCATCGTCATCTTCCTGGCGTCGTACCTGTCGGCGAAGCGGGAGCTGCTCGCCGCCGGGTCGGGACGGCTCGGGCTGCCGCGCGTGAAGGACCTGGGGCCGCTGCTGCTCGCGTGGGGCGCGTCGCTCGCGGTGCTCTTCCTGGAACGCGACATGGGCGCCTCACTGCTCTTCTTCGGCGTCTTCGTCGTGATGGTGTGGGTGGCGAGCGGACGCCCCGGCTACCTCGTCGTGGGGCTCCTGCTGTTCGCGGCGGGAGCCTTCCTCGGGTACCTCGCGTTCAGCCATGTCCAGTTGCGCGTCGACTACTGGCTGAACGCGCTCGACCCGGCGAAGGTGCACGACATCGGCTACGGCCAGCTCGCGCAGGGCTGGTTCGGGATGGCGAGCGGCGGGCTCGTCGGCACCGGACTCGGCCAGGGCTCGCCCACGCTGATCCCCTACGTCGGGAGCGACTTCATCTTCGCGGCGTTCGGCGAGGAGCTCGGGATGATCGGCGCCGCCGGCCTGCTGCTGCTGTATCTGGTGCTGATCGGACGCGGGCTGCGCGTCGCGATCGAACGGACCGACGCCTTCGGGAAGCTGCTCGCCACGGGGATCACGACGATCTTCGCGCTGCAGACGTTCGCGATCGTGGGCGGCGTGACGCGCCTGATCCCGCTGACGGGCGTGCCGCTACCGCTCGTCTCGTACGGGGGGTCGAGCCGCGTGGCGACCTACGTGATGCTGGCGCTGCTCCTCCGCGTCTCGGCGGGACCCTGGGAGCGGTCGCGTGGATAGGCAGATCCGCAAGCTCGGGATCGCGCTCACGATCCTGTTCGGGGTGCTGTTCGCGCAGATGGCGTACGTCCAGGTGATCGCCGCCGACCGGATCAGGAACGACCCCGCGAACGCGAGCCGGCAGATCATCGCGGAGTACAAGGTCGAGCGGGGGGCCATCCTCTCGCAGGACAAACGCGTGCTCGCCGAGAGCGTCAAGGCGCGGGGCCGGACCGACTATCTCTACGAGCGGACCTATCCGAACGGACCGCTGTACGCGGCGATCACCGGCTTCTACTCGCGGGTGTACGGGCGCACCGCGCTCGAGTCCTCGATGAACGAGTACCTCTCGGGCGACGCACCCGAGCTGGCGGTCTCGAACTTCAGCGACCTGGTGCTCGGCAAGCCCAAGAAGGGCGGGACCGTCGTGACGACGATCCGCACCGACCTGCAGGAGGCGGCGGAGCGGGCGCTCGGGAGCCTCCCCGGGGCGGTCGTCGCGGTGCGGCCGGGGAGCGGCGACGTCATGGCGCTCGTCGCGAACCCCACCTACGACCCCAACCTGCTCTCGCAAGGGACCGCCGACGACATGAAGAAGGCATGGACCGCGTACAACGCCGATCCCGAGAAGCCGCTCCTGTCGCGTGCCAAGGACGAGCTATACCTGCCGGGCTCGACGTTCAAGATCATCACGACCTCGGCGGCGTTCCAGCACGGGTTCCAACCCGAGACGACCGTGAAGAACCCGCGCGTGCTCGATCTGCCGTTGACGTCGGGCACGCTCGAGAACTTCGGCGGCGAGCTGTGCAACGGCGGTTCGGCCACCGTCACGGTCGCCGAGGCCTTCAAGGAGTCGTGCAACGTGCCGTTCGCCGAGATCGGCCTCGACCTGGGCCCGAAGAAGCTTTCCGATCAGGCGCGGGCGTTCGGCTTCTGCCCCACCGACCCGCCCGAGGAGACCGCCTGCATCGACCCGACCCTGACGACCGAGGTGCCCTTCCAGGTCGGCCACTTCCCGATCCCCGCGTACTTCGTCGACAACGACCCGCTGCTCGCGTTCTCGGCGATCGGGCTCGACAACGTGATCACGAACCCGCTGCACATGGCGCTCGTGGGCGGGGCGATCGCGAACGGCGGCACGATGTGGGAGCCACGGTTCGTGAGCGAGATCAGGGACCCGCAAGGCCAGGTGATCCGGACGTTCGACCCGCGCAAGTACTCCCAGCCGGTCTCCCCGAACACCGCGGACCAGGTGCGCCAGCTGATGGTGGATGTCGTCGAGGGCGGGACCGGCTACTCGGCGCAGATCCCCGGCGTGACGGTGGCCGGCAAGACGGGCACGGCCACGAACGGACCGGGACGTGCGCCGAACGCGTGGTTCGTCGCGTTCGCGCCCGCCGGGCCGAACGACGTCCCTCGGATCGCCGTGGCGGTTATCGTTCTCGACGGTGGCGATCTCGGGAACGAGGCGACCGGCGGTCGCGTCGCGGCCCCGATCGCCGCGGAGGTCATCTCGGCCTTCTTGAAGGGAAGCGGAGGTTAAGCATTGAGTGATTCGGTGCTCGGAGGTCGGTACCGCGTCGAGGCGCGGATCGGCGCCGGCGGGATGGCCGAGGTCTTCCGCGGCTTCGACCCCGTCCTGAACCGGACCGTCGCGATCAAGACCCTGCTCCCGCAGTTCGCCCGCGACGAGGCCTTCGTGGCCCGGTTCCGGCGCGAGGCGCAGGCCGCGGCACGCCTGAACCACCCGAACATCGTGGCCGCCTACGACACCGGTTCCGACGACGGCACGCAGTACATCGTGATGGAGTTCGTCGAGGGGCGGACCCTCGCCGAGTTCCTCGCCACCGGACGCCGGCCCACGCCCGTCCAGTCGGCCGAGATCGCCCAGAAGATCTGCAGCGCGCTCGCGGCCGCGCACGCGCAGGGTGTGATCCACCGCGACATCAAGCCGGGCAACGTCATGGTGACGCGCGACGGCACCGTGAAGGTGATGGACTTCGGCATCGCGCGCATGACCACGGGCGTCGAGACGGCCCCGCAGACCTCGGCCGTGCTCGGCACCGCGACCTACCTCTCGCCCGAGCAGGCGCAGGGAGGCCCGGTCGATGCGCGCACCGACATCTACTCCCTCGGCACGGTCCTGTACGAGATGGTCGGCGGGCGTCCGCCGTTCACCGGCGAGTCCCCCGTGGCGATCGCCTACAAGCAGGTGAACGAGACGCCGGTCCCGCCCTCGCAGCTGAACCCCGACGTCCCCGCCCGGCTCGACGCCGTGATCATGAAGGCGCTCTCGAAGAACCCGGCGAACCGCTATCAGACGGCCGACGAGTTCGCGGCCGATCTCGATCGCGTCGTGAAGGGCCAGGAGGTCGAGGCCACCCCGCTCCTCGCGGGCATGGGCGACGCCACGCAGGTGATCTCGCGGCCCTCGCAGACGTCCGTGCTCCCGCCCGTCGCCGAGGAGCCCAAGAGCGGCCGGAAGGTCTGGCTCGGGATCCTGATCGGGATCCTGATCGTGGCGGTGCTGGGCGGCGGCGGCTACCTGCTCGTGAACAGCCTGACGGGCGGCGACGACGGCGGCACCCTGGTCGTCGTTCCGAACCTCGTCGGGAACAGCTACGACGACGCCGCAGCCGAGCTCGGCGATCTCGGACTGAACGTGACGAAGGAGACCGCGGCGGTCGATCCCGCCGTGACTGCGCCCGGGACGGTGATCGAGCAGGATCCTGAGGCCGGAAGCAAGCTCGCGAAGGACGGAACCGTCATCCTGACGGTCGCTCGCGAGCCGACCGCGATCCCCGTCCCGGACCTCTCGGGTATGACGCTCGGCCAGGCGAAGACCGCGCTCGAAGACGCCGGGCTCGGCTCGGCTCACCCGACGCAAGGCCCCTCGAACGACTTCGACGTGGGCCTGATCTTCCAGCAGGACCCGGCGGCGGGCGACGCGGTCCCGAAGGGGACCTTGGTCGACGTCGTGGTCTCGACCGGTCCGGAGATGGTCGCGGTGCCCGACGTCTCGACCCAGTGCCTGTCGATCGGCGGCGCACGGAACGCCCTGAAGGCCGTCGGCCTCGAACTGGTGCTGAGCCCCGACACCGCCCCGGCGAACCCTGCCTGCCCGAACCTGTCGCGGATCGTCGCGCAGGATCCGGCGGCGGGCACCGAGGTGCCGTTCGGCTCGACCGTGACCGTGTTCCAGGGATCGACGACGTCCCCATCGCCATGACGATGTGGTTCGCGACCGAGGACTTCACACCCGACGAGCGGGCGGTGCTCGAGCGGCACTTCACGAACCTCGAGGGGCCGGTCTTCGCGCTCGTGAACCTTCCCGAGGCCGTGAAGGGAGCGATGTTCGCGCGCTACTCGCGCACGACGAAGTCGCTCCGACGGCTCTTCCTCGATGAGTTCGCCGAGGACGTCGACGGGGGCGGCGAGCTCACCTCGATGGGCCGTGCCCGGGCCGAGCGCCTCTACGAGAACGTCTTCGTCGAGTACGGCGACGACTCGGTTGCCCAGCTCGGCGGCGTGCACGTCGCCTGCGAGCAGTCCTCGCAGCTCCTCGCGAAGGTGCTCGAGTGGGGCCGCCTCGCCGCGTACCTCGAGCAGTCGACCCGGTACATGCGCTACGACGACCGGCCCGGGGGGCGCTGGCGCGCGACGATCCCGCCCGAGCTCGAGGGCTCGCCGCTCGCCGATCGGTATGCGGCCTTCCTCGACGGGATCTTCGGCCTGTACGGCGAGATGTACGGCCCGATGGAGGCCCACTTCAAGGAACGGTTCCCCAAGGAGGAGGGCGATAGCGACTTCGTCTACCGACAGACGATCCTGGCGAAGACGTGCGACACGCTGCGCGTGCTCCTGCCCGCCGGGACGCGCTCCAACCTCGGGATCTACGCGACCGGGCAGTCGTACGAGCAGCTGCTGATGCGGCTCGCCGTCCATCCGCTCGCCGAGATGCGCGAGTACGGTGAGCTGCTGAAGACCGAGCTGAACAAGGTGATCCCCGAGTTCCTGAAGCGCGTCGACGTCGAGGAGCGCGGCGTCGCCTGGGGCCGCTACTGGCAGGCGAACCGCGAGCGTGTCGAGGAGCTCACCGGCCGCGTGCTGAAGGGCGTCGATCCCGAGCCGCGCGACGAGGTCACGCTCGTCGACTGGGACCCCGAGGGCGAGCTGAAGATCGCCGCCGCGGTGATGTACGCCTCCTCGGGCCTCCCCGACGACCAGCTGCACTCGATCGTCCGCGGGATGACCGCCGCCGAGCGCGAGGAGCTCCTGATCGCGAGCGTCGGCGAGCGCGGGAACCGCCGGCACAAGCCGGGTCGCGCCTGGGAGCGCACGCAGTACCGGTTCGACGTGCTCTGCGACTTCGGGGCGTTCCGCGACCTGCAGCGGCACCGTCCGCTCACGATCGAGTGGCAGCGCCTGACGACCGCCTACGGGTACGAGACCCCGGCACAGATCGACGAGGCCGGGCTCCGCGCCTCGTGGGACCGCGTGATGGCGGCGAGCGCCGAGATGGAGGCCGAGCTGCTCGACGCCGGCCACGTCGAGGCCGCGCAGTACGCCGTCGCGATGGCCTACCGGATCCGCTTCGTGATGCAGATGACCGCGCGCGAAGCGATGCACCTCACCGAGCTCAGGTCGCAGCCGGCCGGGCACCCTGTCTACCGGCGCGTGGCGCAGTCGATGCATCGCCTGATCGACGAGCAGGCCGGGCATCACGCGATCGCGGGCGCCTTCACGCACATGAGCTACGCCGACGTCGACCTCGAGCGCCTGGAGGCGGAACGTCGGACGGAGCAGAAGCGGAAGGCGCTGCGAACACCCGACGCCTGATGGACGGCGACCCGGCCGTGGGCGACGCCGAGGCCGGCGCGCTCGAAGCGGTCGTGCGGGCCGGCGCGATCGAACGCGCGGAGGTGCGCGGGCTCGCAGATGTTCGGACCGGGCGACCGCTGGCGGCGGACTCGATCTTCTACGTGGGATCGATCGCGAAGCAGTTCGTGGCCGCGTGCGTCGCGATGCTCGACCACGACGGCGACCTCGACCTGGGCGATCCCGTTTCGCGGTTCGTGCCCGGCTTGCCCGGCTGGGGCGACCGCGTCACGGTGCGCCACCTCGTGCATCACACCGGCGGCGTGAAGGAACGCACCCGCGGGCGAACCGGCGTTCCGGTCGAGGGCGTTCCGGCCTGGGGGAACCCGGAGCTGCTCGGAGCGCTCCGTTCGGTGCCGCAGCTCGACTTCGAGCCGGGGTATCGATACGGCTACTCGAACCGCGGGTACCTGCTGCTCGCGGAGGTGGTCGCGACGGCGAGCGGCACCTCGCTCGCGACGTTCGCCTCCGAGCGGATCTTCGAGCCGCTCGGGATGACGGACACGTCGTTCCGCGAGGCTCCGACTCCGCTGCCCGCCCGGGCGGCCCGCGGGCACTTCGAGGCCGACGACGGCGCCGTCCACGTCGAGCCGGGGCGCTTCCACGCGGTCGGCGCGGGTGGGCTGTGGACCACCGCGACCGACCTCGCCACCTGGAGCGCGAACCTCGGCCGCGACCGTCTGACCGACGGCTGGCTCTCCGCTCGCCTCGTGCGCCGCGGCGCCCTCGACGACGGGACGCCGATCCACTACGCCTGGGGGCTGTCGGTGCGCACCCACCGCGGGCTCCCGATCGTGAGCCACGGCGGCAACTTCCCGGGATGGGAGGCGAAGATGGTGCGGTTCCCGACCGAGGACCTGACCGTCATCGTGCTCGCGAACCGCGACGACCTGGACGTCTCGTCGGCCGCGTTCCGGCTCGCCGACGGGGTGCTCGGCAACCGCCTCGACCCGGCCGCGCCGCACGCGGACCACACCTTCGACGGGGTCTGACCGACGGCACCCGACCTGCTCTGACCAGGGAGAACCCCTGAAAACCCGCGTGGTTGCAGGGGTTTCCGCCGGATATCGGGTAGGCTCCCCCGGAATCCGACACCTGGGGAGGTGCCTGTAGTGAACAAGACCGAGCTCATCGACGCGATCGCCGATCGCACGGGCGTGGCCAAGTCGACGGTGGACGCCGTCATCAAGGGCATGACCGACACGATCGAGGAGAACGTCGCCAAGGGCGACAAGATCTCGATCCCCGGCTTCGCGTCGTTCCAGAAGGTGAAGCGCGCCGCGCGCACGGGCCGCAACCCGCGCACCGGCGAGACGATCCAGATCCCGGCATCGGCGACCGTGAAGGTCACCGCGGGCGCGCGCCTGAAGGGCAGCGTCTCCGGGAAGTAAGCTCCCCCCGCTCATCGAGCGTGACGGAGGGCCCGGCCCCGTGCCGGGCCTTCCGTGCGTCCGGGATCGAGCCTCGTCCCGGCCCGTTCGTCGTCCCGGCCGGTCCGGGAGCCGTTTCGGTACCCTGGAACCCTTCCATGGACCGCGAAACCACGCTCCTGCTCGCCCTCGGCATGCTGATCGCCTCCGCGCTCGCGGTGGGTGTGAGCGGCGTGGTGCTGTTCACCCGCGATCGACGGCTCGTCCGTGCGGCGCACGGGACGACCGATCGCGGATCCCATCCCGAGGGCCACGAGGAGTCCTGACGTGCTCGAGTTCCTCGACCTGCGCGAGCGGGGCGAGCGTCTCGAGGCCACCAGGCTCGAGATCGACCCCACCGTCGCGGACACCGTCACCCGCATCCTCCAACGCGTCTTCGTGGAGGGCGACGAGGTCCTGATCGAGCTCGCGCTGCGGTTCGACGGCGCCGAGCTCGGCGAGATCCTGGTCACCGACGAGGAGCTCGCGGCGGCCGAGCGCGACACGCCGCCGGAGCTCCGAGAGGCGCTCGACGAACTGATCGAGCGCCTCCACCACCTGGCCGAGCGGCAGATCCCGGCCGAGTGGTGGGAGGAACGCGACGGCGTGCGCTACGGCGAGATCGTCAGGCCGCTCGAGTCGGTCGGCTGCTACGTGCCCGGCGGCCGTGCCGTGTATCCGTCGTCGGTGTGCATGACGGTCGTCCCCGCGGTCGTCGCGGGGGTCGGCGAGATCGTGCTCTGCACCCCGCCGCTGCCCGACGGGACGATCCCCGCGCCCGTGCTGTACGCGGCCAAGCGTGCGGGCGCCACGTACGTGGCCAAGACCGGCGGTGCACAGGCCGTCGGTGCGATGGCGTACGGCACCGAGTCGGTCCCGCGGGTGGACCGGATCGTCGGTCCGGGCAACGCCTACGTGACCGAGGCGAAGCGACAGGTCGCGGGCTTCGTCGGGATCGACGGCCTCGCCGGGCCGAGCGAGCTCGCGATCGTGGCCGACGACGACGTCGACGCGCACATGGCGGCGCTCGACCTGATCGCGCAGGCCGAGCACGACCCCGAGGCCCGGACGTTCTTCGTCACGACATCGGCGGACCTGATCGAGCGCGTGGGCGCCGCGCTCGAGGCCGCCCTGAAGAAGGCGGGCCGCCGGGACATCGTCGACGCGGCGCTCCGGTACACGCGCGCGGTGGTCGTGCGCGACCTCGACCAGGCCGCCGACGTCGTGAACGACCTCGCGGCCGAGCACCTGCAGATCCTGCTCCCCGAGCCCGACGTCTTCCTCGCGAAGGTGCGGAACGCCGGCGCGATCTTCCTGGGTCGGTGGACCGCGGTGCCGTTCGGCGACTACGGCGTCGCCTCGAACCACGTGCTGCCGACCGCGGGCACCGCTCGCTTCTCCAGCGGGCTGCGCGCCGCCGACTACGTGACGGTCACCTCGGTCGTCGAGATGGACGGCGAGGCCGCCTCGCGGTTCGCGCCGGGCACCTGCCGGATCGCGCGCGCCGAGGGCCTCGTCGGCCACGCGAAGGCGATGGACGCCCGCGCGAACGACCACCGAGACGGGAACCCGGCATGAGCCCCGCGGCCACGCCCCGCCCGGGCGTCCGCGACGTGGCGCCCTACATCTCCCCCCAGCTCGAGGTCGCCGCGCGCCTCAACACGAACGAGTGCCCGCACCCGCTCCCGGAGGGGTTCAGCGACGAGCTCGCGCGCACGATCCGCGACCTGCCGCTGAACCGCTACCCCGACGGCCAGATGACCCGGCTGCGCGAGGACCTCGCCACGCACCTCGGCCACCCGGTCGAGGGCACGTGGCCCGCGAACGGCTCGAACGAGGTGCTCACCGAGCTGCTCCTCGCCTACGGCGGCCCCGGCCGCACCGCGGCGATCTTCGAGCCGACCTACCTCCTGCACTCGCGTCTGTGCTGGCTCACCCACACCCGGGTGGCGAGCCGCCGGCTCGACGACCCGTTCGTGCTCACCGAGGCCGCGGTCGACGAGGCCCTCGCCGGCGCGCCCGACGTGGTCTTCGTCTGCTCGCCGAACAACCCGACCGGCACCGCGCAGCCGCTCGACGTGGTGACCCGTCTCGCCGCGTCGACCGACGCGCTCGTGATCGTGGACGAGGCCTACGTCGAGTTCGGCGGCGAGAGCGCGCTGAAGCTCGTCGCCGACCACCCGAACCTCGCGGTGGTGCGCACCTTCTCGAAGGCGTTCGCGATGGCGGGCGCGCGGCTCGGCTACGTGCTCACGGGTCCCGAGGTCGTGGGTGACCTGCAGCGCGTACGGCTGCCGTACCATCTGTCGTCGCTCGCGCAGGCCGCCGGGATCGTCGCGCTCCGCCACGCCACCGAGGCGATGGCGATCCTCGAGGCGATCCGCATCCAGCGCGACCGCATCGTGGACGCGCTCACCGCGATCGACGGGATCACGGTCTTCCCCTCCGAGGCGAACTTCGTGCTGTTCGTGCCGCCGCCGGGCCACGACGCCACGGAGGTCTGGCAGGGGCTGCTCGACCGCGGCGTCCTGGTCCGCGACCTCACGGCGGTGGTGCCGAACGCACTGCGGGTGACCGCGGGCGCCGAGCACGAGGTCGACCTGTTCCTCACGAGCCTCCGGGAGGTGCTCGCCACGTGACCGCTCCGCGCGCCGCCACGGTCACCCGCACGACGAAGGAGACCGACATCCGCGTCGAGCTGACGCTCGACGGGTCGGGCCGCTCGACGTCCGATACCGGCATCCCGTTCTTCGACCACATGCTGCAGCAGCTCGGCAAGCACGCCGGCTGGGACCTCGACGTGACCTGCAAGGGCGACCTGCAGGTCGACGGCCACCACACCGTGGAGGACTGTGGGATCGCGATCGGCCAGGCGCTGACCGAGGCCCTGGGCGACAAGGCGGGGATCCGGCGGTTCGCCTCGATCGTCGTGCCGCTCGACGAGGCCGCCGTCGAGGTCGTGCTCGATCTCGCGGGCCGCACCTTCGTGATCCACGAGGTGCCCGTGCCCTACGAGACGATCGACGGGTTCGACACCGGGCTGCTCGAGGACTTCGTGCGCGCGTTCGCGCAGGCGGCGAACCTCACGGTCCACGTGCACCTGCGGTACGGGCGCTCGCCGCACCACATCTGCGAGGCCGAGTTCAAGGCGCTCGCGAACGCCCTGGGCGACGCGTGTGCGCTGACGGGCCGCGGCGACGTGCCCTCGACGAAGGGCACCCTGTGACGATCGCGGTCCTCGACTACGGCTCGGGGAACCTGCACTCCGTCTCCCGCGCCCTCGCGCGCGTGGGCGGGGATCCGGCCGTGACCGGCGATCCGGCCGAGGTCGGACGGGCCGACGCGCTCGTGATCCCGGGCGTCGGCCACTTCGGTGCGTGCGTACGGGCGATCTGCCACCACGGCCTCGACGAGGCGATCCTCGCGTTCCGCGCGACCGGCCGCCCCGTGTTCGGGGTGTGTGTGGGGATGCAGGTCCTGTTCGAGGGGAGCGACGAGGACCCCGAGGAGGGTCTCGGCGTGCTGCCGGGCCGCGTACGACGGCTGCCGGACGACGTGAAGGTTCCGCACATGGGCTGGAACACGGTGACCTGGGCCCGCCCGCACCCGTACACCGACGGCCTGCCCGACGGCACCCGGTTCTACTTCGTCCACTCGTTCGCCCCCGACCCTGGCGACGACGCCGTGGGCGTGACCGAGCACGGCCGCCCGTTCGCGGCGGCGGTCGCGCACGAGAACGTGTTCGCCACGCAGTTCCACCCGGAGAAGTCCGGCGAGGCCGGGCTCCAGATGTACGAGCGATTCGTGAAGGCGGTGGCCCATCCGTGATCGTGATCCCCGCGATCGACCTGCGCGGCGGCCGCGCGGTGCGCCTGCTCCGCGGCAACCCCGACGACGAGACCTCGTACGCCGACGACCCCGTGGCCGTCGCCGAACGCTTCCAGGAGGAGGGGGCGCGGCGGCTCCACATCGTGGACCTCGACGCCGCCCTCGAGCAGGGCGACAACCGCGAGGCGATCCGGTCGATCTGCCACGCGGTCGTGATCCCCGTGCAGGTCGGCGGCGGGCTCCGATCGCTCGAGGCGATCGGCACGATGATCGAGGACGGCGCCGCGCGCGCGATCCTCGGCACCCAGGCCGCGCTCGACCACGGGTTCGTGGCGCGCGCGGTCGAGGAGTTCGCCGAGCGCGTCGTCGTCGCGGTCGACGTGCGCGGCGGTCGCGTGATGGTGCGCGGCTGGCAGGAGGAGGGCCCCAAGCTCGAGGAGACGATCGCGGCGCTCGACGACGCCGGTACCCCGCGGTACCTCGTGACCTCGATCGCCCGTGACGGGACGCTGGACGGGCCGGACCTGCGGCTCTACACGCAGGTGCTGAAGCTGACCGAGACCCCGCTGATCGCGAGCGGCGGCGTGCGCGACGCCGACGACATCTGGGCGCTGCGGGACCTCGGGTGCGAGGCCGCCGTCACCGGCAAGGCGCTCTACGAGAAGACGCTGAAGCTCGCCCAGGTCATCCGGGGCTGACGACGATGCTCGCGAAGCGCCTGATCCCGTGCCTCGACGTCGACGGCGGTCGCGTCGTGAAGGGCACGAGGTTCCAGGACATGCGCGACGCCGGCGATCCGGTCCAGATGGCCGCGCACTACGACCGCGAAGGCGCCGACGAGCTGGTCTTCCTCGACATCACCGCCACCGTCGAGGGGCGGACGGCGACGCTCGACGTGATCTCGCGGACCGCCGAGCAGGTGTTCATCCCGCTCACCGTGGGTGGCGGCGTCCGCACCGAGGACGACGTGAACGAGCTGCTGCGCGCCGGGGCCGACAAGGTCTCGATGAACAGCGCGGCCGTGCGGGATCCCGCGACGCTCCAGCGGTGCGCCGACCGGTTCGGCACGCAGTGCATGGTGATCGCGATCGACGCGAAGCGGCGCGCCGACGGCGACGGCTGGGAGGTCTTCATCGACGCGGGGCGGACCGGCACGGGACGCGACGCGATCGAGTGGGCGGTCGAGGCCACGACCGAGCGCGGCGCCGGGGAGGTGCTGCTCACCTCGATGGACCGCGACGGCACCGGTGAGGGCTACGACCTGGGCCTGCTGCGTGAACTCGCCGCCGTCGTGCGGGTGCCGGTGATCGCGAGCGGGGGGGCGGGCGACCTCGACCACTTCGCCGAGGCCCTGCTCGAGGGCGGCGCCGACGCGGTACTGGCGGCGAGCCGGTTGCATCGCGGCCAGCTCACGATCCGCGAGATCAAGGAGTACCTGCGGTCGAAGGGCCTCGAGGTGCGGCTGTGACCGAGCCGCTCGACCGCTCCCCCGTCGAGCTCGACGGGCTCCGGTTCGACGAGCGCGGGCTGATCCCCGTGATCGCCCAGGACGCCGAGACCGGCCAGGTCCTGATGATGGCGTGGGCGAACCGCGAGGCGCTCGAGCGGACGCTCGCCGAGGGGCGCATGGTCTATTGGAGCCGATCCCGGGCCGAGCTCTGGCGCAAGGGCGACACGAGCGGACACGTGCAGCACTGGGACGAGCTCCGCGTGGACTGCGACGCCGACGTCGCTCCTCGCGCGGATCCACCAGGAGGGCGCCGCCTGCCACACGGGCGAGCGCTCGTGCTTCTTCAGACCGCTCGCCACCTGACCGCCGCTAGACTCCCGGGACCATGCTGAAGCTGGTCATCCCGAAGGGCTCGCTCGAGGAGCAGACCCTCCGCTTGTTCGAGGCGGCGGACCTGCACGTGCGCCGCGGCTCGAGCCGCGACTACCACGGCACGATCGACGACGATCGGATCGAGCGCGTGAGCGTGCTCCGCCCGCAGGAGATCCCGGTCTACGTGGCCGATGGGCTCTTCGACCTCGGGATCACCGGACAGGACTGGATCGCCGAGACCTCCGCCGACGTCGAGGTGCTCACGAGCCTGTCGTACGCGAAGACCGGCCCCGGCCACGGCACGAAGATCGTGCTGGCCGTGCCGAACGAGCACCCGGCGAACGCGGCGAAGGAGATGCCCGCCGGCTCGCGGATCTCGACGGAGTTCGTGAAGCTCACCGAGCGGCACTTCGCGGAGCTGGGGATCCCCGTGAAGGTGGCCTGGTCGTACGGCGCGACCGAGGCGAAGGTCCCCGAGATCGTCGACGCGATCGTCGACGTCACCGAGACCGGCAGCACCTTGCGCGCCCACGGCATGAAGATCATCGAGACGCTGCTCACCTCCGATCCGGTGCTCGTCGCGAACCGCGACGCCGCCTCGGACCCGGTCAAGCGGGCCGCGATGGACGACATCACCACCCTGCTGCTGGGCGCGCTCCGCGCCGAGGGCCGCGTGCTGATCAAGCTCAACGTTTCGGAAACCGACCGCGACGCCGTGCTCGCCGTCGTGCCCTCGATGAAGGCGCCCACGGTCTCGCCGCTCGCCGGCGGCGGCTTCGCGATCGAGACCGTCGTCGAGAAGCGGGGCGTGAATCGACTGATCCCCGAACTGCTCGCGGCCGGCGCCACCGACATCCTCGAGCTCCCGATCTCCAAGATCGTTCCCTAACGCCCGTAGCCTCTGGGCCGCACGGGTCTTGACCCCGCCGGTGGGCGAGATACCCTGCGAACGCAACCCAGGGAGGTCCCGATGAGCCGACGTCGCACCGCCGCCCTACCGTTCTCGCTTACGCTCGCGCTCGCGTTGATCGCGGGCCTGGCCGTGCCGGCCCACGCCGACCCGGGCAAGCTCGACACGTTCTTCAGCGGCGATGGCAAGGCCACCGCCTTCGCGAACGGCGCCACCGGCTACGCGGTGGCGATCGACGCGAAGGGCCGCATCGTGGTGGCCGGATCTACCCAGACCGCGAAACCGGACTTCGCGGTGGCGCGATTCCTGCCGAACGGGGCGCCCGACACCGAGTTCAGCAGGGACGGCCGTGTGACGGTGGACCTCGGGGGGGCCGACTACGGGTTCGACCTCGCCCTGCAGTCCGACGGCAAGATCGTGGTGGCCGGCGAACGGGACACGAAGACCCAGAACACGTTCGCGCTCGTGCGGCTGCTGCCGAAGGGCGGCCTCGACAAGGACTTCGGGGGCGGCGACGGGATCGTCCTCACCGATTTCGGGAAGCGTTACCAGGGCGCGAACGCCGTCGTCGTCTACCCGAACGGGAACATCGCGGCCGGCGGGTTCGCCTCGAACGGCTCGACCGGCCGCTGGGCGATCGCGCGGTACGGGCCGAAGGGTGTCCTCGACAAGTCCTGGGGTAAGGACGGACGCGTGACGGTCGACCTGAGCTCGAGCGACGAATCGATCCGCGACCTGCTGTTCGTCCCGGGGGGCAAGCTCGTCGGCGTCGGCTACGCCGAGAGCGGCCTGATCCCGCGGTTCGCGGTGGCGCGGTTCCGGCCCAAGGGCACGCTCGATCCCGAGTTCGGGAACAAGGGGTTCAACCTGACCGACGTGAGCAAGGGCTCCGACATCGGCTACGGAGCGGCCCTGCAGTCCGACGGCAAGATCGTGGTCGTGGGCTACGCGAACAACTCGGGCAAGGCCGACTGGGGTCTCGTCCGCTACGGCCCCAAGGGGCGGCTCGACAAGACCTTCGGGGGCGACGGCAAGGTCGTCACGAAGATGACGACGGAGTACGAGTTCGCGTCCGCGATCTCGGTCCAGGCGAACGGCCGGCTCGTCGTCGTCGGGCGGGCGTCCCGGGAGGGAACCGCCGACAACTTCGGGGTGTTCCGCTACAAGCCGGGTGGCGCGCTCGACCAGTCCTGGAGCGGCAACGGCAAGACGTTCACCGACTTCGGCAGCGGGAACGACACCGCCCGCGACGTCGCGATCCAGGAGAACGGCAAGATCGTGGTTGCCGGCGACGGCCAGGTCGAGGGGGCGCACCGGTTCACGGTCGCCCGGTACCTCGACAACTGAGGCGGACGCCGGCATCGGCCCCGCCTGGGGTCAGACGCCCCACGGAGATAGGTCCTTCGGCCGTTTGACAGGCCTGGACCCCGGTATGGCAAGATGACCACAGATGTTTGAACACTCATTCAACTTCGTACCGCACGAGTAGGGGCGGCCCGGACGCTTCGGCGTCCGACGCGCCCGGGGGACCTCTCGCTCGCGAGGGGTCCTTTCGTTTCCGGCGGCCGATGTGCCGCGGAGGATGACGAGCAGGCACACACGACGGAGGACCCAAGGGGGCGGCGACGATGACGGACCAGCGGATCGAGGAGCGGATCCTCCAGGAAGCGGAGGCGCTCGAGCGCGAGTGGGATACGAGCCCGCGCTGGCGCGGCGTGGAGCGGCCGTACTCCGCCGACGAGGTCGTGCGGCTCCGCGGGTCGTTCCGGATCGAGCACTCGATCGCGCGCCGAGGCGCCGAGCGTCTCTGGGAGCTCGTGCACGATCAGGACTACGTGGCCGCGCTCGGCGCCCTCACCGGCGGCCAGGCCGTCGAGATGGTGAAGGCCGGCCTGAAGGCGATCTACCTGAGCGGTTGGCAGGTGGCCGCCGACGCGAACCTCGCGAGCCACACCTACCCCGACCAGTCCCTGTACCCCGCCAACTCGGTCCCGTCGGTGGTGCGCCGCGTCAACAACGCCCTGCAGCGCGCCGACCAGATCGCGTGGGCCGAGGGCCGGCACGCCGACACGATGGCGCCGATCGTCGCCGACGCCGAGGCCGGGTTCGGCGGCACCCTGAACGCCTTCGAGCTGATGAAGTCGATGATCGAGGCGGGCGCCGCAGGCGTGCACTTCGAGGACCAGCTCGCGTCCGAGAAGAAGTGCGGCCATCTGGGCGGGAAGGTCCTCGTGCCGACCGATCAGTTCATCCGGACGCTGACCGCGGCGCGGCTGGCGGCCGACGTGCTGGGCGTGCCCTCGCTGGTGGTCGCGCGCACCGACGCGCTCGGCGCGACCCTCCTGACCACCGACATCGACGCCCGCGACCGACGCTTCACGAACGGCGAGCGCACCCACGAGGGCTTCTACTACGTGGAGAACGGGATCGAGCCCGCGATCGCGCGAGCCCAGGCGTACGCGCCGTACGCCGACATGATCTGGTGCGAGACCTCCACCCCGGACCTCGACGAGGCGAAGGAGTTCGCGGACGGGATCCACGCCCTGTACCCGGACAAGCTCCTGGCCTACAACTGCTCGCCGTCGTTCAACTGGAAGCAGCACCTGGACGACGCCACGATCGCGCGGTTCCAGAAGGAGCTGGGCGCGATGGGCTACAAGTTCCAGTTCATCACGCTCGCCGGGTTCCATGCCCTGAACGCGAGCATGTTCGAGCTGGCGAAGGGGTACGCGAGCGAGGGTATGACCGCGTACGTGCGCCTGCAGGAGCAGGAGTTCGCGATGGAGGAGGACGGGTACACGGCCACCCGCCACCAGGCCGAGGTCGGCACCGGGTACTTCGACCAGGTCTCCACCGTGATCAGCGGCGGGAGCTCATCGACCCTCGCACTCAAGGGCTCCACCGAAGAGGCCCAGTTCGAGCAGTAGGCCCGTCGGCCGCTAGCCTGGGAGGGAGCGATCCCTCGGAGGTGGTGACGGCATGACCGGACGGTTGGACGGTCGCACGGTGGTGGTCCTCCTCGGCGACGGATTCGAGGACCTCGAGTTCTGGGTGCCGGTGATGCGGCTGCGGGAGGAAGGCGCCGTGGTGACGGTCGCGGGCCTGCAGCCGAAGACCCCCGTGACGGGTAAGAACGGCCTGGTGACGGAAGCCGACGTCGCGATCGACGACGTCGACGCCGAAACGCTCGACGCCGTGCTCGTGCCGGGCGGCTGGGCACCCGACAAGCTGCGGCGGTACCCGTCGGTGACGTCGCTCGTGAAGCGGATGCACGACCGCGGCGCGATCGTCGGGATGATCTGCCATGCAGGGCTCGTCGGCATCTCGGCCGGCATCGTCTCCGGGGGACGCGCCACCGGCAGCCTCGGGATCAAGGACGATCTCGTGAACGCGGGCGCGACGTGGGTCGACGAACCCGCCTTCCGCGACGGCCCGATCGTGTGGGGCCGGGTCGTGGAGGACATCCCCGACTTCTGCCGAGAGCTGGTCGCGGCGATCGAGTCGGCCCCCCGGGCGGGCTGAGGTCGGCAACGGAATCCATCTCCCGCTCGCGGGGGATGTGCGGGATGGCACGCCTCCGTGCGACGGGCGTGTTCGGTAGGCTCGACGCGTATGCAGCCGCTCCGCGACACGATCCTCTGGGCCTCCGGGAACGCCACGCTGCGCACCCAGCTCCCGCGCCTGTGGTTCGTGCGGAAGACCGTCGAGAAGTTCATGCCGGGCCCCGAGGCCGACGACGCGCTCGCGGCCGCCCAGCGGCTCGGCGCCGACGGCCTCCCGACCACGTTCACCGTGCTCGGTGAGAACGTCACCGACCTGAGCCAGGCCACCGCCGCGACCGCCGAGTACCTGCGGCTGCTCGACCGGATCGCGGAGCTGGGCGTCGACAGCGAGGTCTCGGTCAAGCTCACCCAGCTCGGCTTCGACCTGGATCCCGAGCACACCGCCATGCAGGTCACGCGGCTCGCGGAACGCTCGAAGGCGCTCGGCAGGACCGTGTGGATCGACATCGAGTCCACCGGCTACGTCGACGGCACCCTGGATCTGTACGAGGGCCTCCTGAAGGACGGGCACGACGTCGGCCTCTGCATCCAGGCGTACCTGAAGCGGACGTGGGACGACATCCAGCGGCTGTTGCCGCACCGCCCCTCGATCCGCCTCGTCAAGGGCGCCTACAAGGAATCACCCGAGCTCGTGTTCGGCGACAAGCGGCTGATCGACGAGGCGTACCTGCGACTGGCGACGCACCTCGTGAACGACCCCGAGGGACGGGTCCGGCGCACGGTGCTGGGCACGCACGACACCGAGCTCGTCGACCGGATCGAACGCGCGCTGGGCGACGGCGCGAGGGATCGCTTCGAGCTCGCGATGCTCTACGGGATCCGATCCGACGATCAGCTCCGCTACGCCCGCGACGGCTACACGATCCGCACCCTGATCTCCTACGGCGACTACTGGTACCCGTGGTTCATGCGGCGGATCGCCGAGAAGCCGGTCACGAACAGCCTCCTGGCCCTTCGGAACCTCGTATGACGCGCCTCCACGGGGCGATCGCCGCGTCGGTCACGCCCCTGAAGGATGGCGGCCGAACGCTCGACACGATGGCGTTCGCGCCGCTCACGGCGTTCCTGGCGGAGGGCGGCGTCGACGGCGTGCTCGCGTGCGGCACGACCGGGGAAGGCGTGCTGCTGAGCGTCGCGGAACGCCGGACCGCCACGGAGCTGTTCCTCGACAACCGGCCCGATGGGTTCCAGGTCGCGGTGCACGCCGGCGCGCAGACGACGGCGGACACGGTGGCCCTGGCCGCGCACGCGGTCGATGTCGGCGTCGACGCCGTCGCGGTGATCGCGCCGCCGTACTTCCCGCTGGATGACGAGGAGCTGCTCCGGCACCTGCGGAGCGCGGCGAACGCCGCCGACCCGCTCGCGTTCTACGTGTACGCATTCACCGGACGGAGCGGGTACGCGATCCCACCCTCGGTGGTGGAACGTCTGCGGGCCGAGGCGCCGAACGTCGTGGGCATGAAGGTCTCGGATTCGCCGTTCGAGGCGGTGCGCCCGTACCTGGGGCTCGGTCTCGACGTGTTCATCGGATCGGAACCACTTGCGCTCGAGGGCATGGCGGCCGGAGCGGTCGGGTGCGTGAGCGGACTCGCGGCGGCGTTCCCCGAGATCACCGCCGCGCTCGTGCACGACCGGAGCGATGAGGCCCACCGGCAGGTGGGGACGCTGCGGGAGCGCCTCGTGGGGATCCCCTTCCACGCGGCGCTGAAAGAGGTGCTCGTCGTGCGCGACGTGCTGCTCCGCGCCGAGGTGCGTCCGCCCCTGCGTGGCCTCACGGATGACGAACGCGTGAAGGTGCTGGCGCTCGCGGCCGAGCTCGGGGCCGTCTGACCGCCTCGACTTGACGCCGCGCGCGGCAGCGGCCTACCCTTCGCACCTGCAAATCCCACCTCCACGGTGGAGATTCGCCGATCCGGGGCGCGAACGCTCCGGCGACACGTTCGAGTAGGGGTACCGGACGATGATCCGTACACGCACGGCCGGCGAAGTGGGCGCGATGATCCCCTCGCGTCTGTGTGCCATCGCCCCGCTCGGCGTGCGGCCCTAGCCCCCACCCATCCCCCTCTCGGCCCGCCGCACGACCCGCGCGACGAGCCTCGTCGTGCGTTCCCGTTCCCTTCCAACGTGAGGACCGTTCGACGATGAGCGACATCACCGTTCCCCGCACCGCCACCCCGCGCCGCCGCGGCGAGGGGCAGTGGGGCCTGGGCTACCGCGAGCCGCTCAACCCGGCCGAACAGATCAAGAAGGAAGACGACGGGCTGAACGTCCGCGACCGCGTCGAGCGGATCTTCGCGCCCGGTGGGTTCCGCTCGATCGGCAAGCAGGACCTGCGCAACCGCCTCCGGTGGTGGGGCCTCTACACGCAGCGCGCCCAGGGCGTGCCCGGCGAGCGCACCGGGAGCGCCGAGCCCGAGGAGCTCGAGGACGAGTTCTTCATGCTGCGGATCCGGATCGACGGTGGACGGATGACCGCCGACCAGCTCCGCGCGATCGCGTGGGTGAGCGAGCGGTTCGGGCGCGACGTCGCCGACGTCACCGACCGACAGAACGTGCAGCTCCACTGGATCCGGATCGAGGACATGCCCGCGATCTGGGAACGGATCGAGGCCGTCGGGCTCACGACGCAGGAGGCCTGCGGTGACACCCCGCGCGTGATCCTGGGGTGCCCGCTTGCCGGCGTCACCGGCGACGAACTGCTGGATGCGACCCCCGCGATCCGGGCCGTGGCCGAGCGCTACGTCGGTGACCCCGCGTTCTCGAACCTGCCGCGCAAGTTCAAGACCTCGATCAGCGGCTGCCGCGCGGGTTGCACGAACCACGAGATCAACGACGTGTCGTTCGTGGGGGTGTTGCATCCCGAGCTCGGTCCCGGTTACGACCTGCAGGTCGGTGGCGGCCTCTCGACGAACCCGATGTTCGCGCAGCGGCTCGGCGCATTCGTCGAGCCCGAACGCGTGGCCGAGGTGTGGGCGAGCGTCGCGACGCTCTTCCGCGAGTACGGCTACCGGCGGTCGCGGAACCACGCCCGGCTCAAGTTCCTCGTGAAGGACTGGGGCGCCGCCAGGCTCCGCGAGGTCCTGGAGCGAGGGTTCCTCGAGGCGCCGCTGCCCGACGGGCCCGCGCCGGGCACCCTGCCGATCGCGCTTCGCGACCATGTCGGCGTGCGGCCGCAGCACGACGGGCGGGTCTCGGTGGGCTTCGCGGCGCGCGCCGGGCGGATCGCCGGGCACCAGCTGCGGCTCGTCGCCGACCTCGCGGACCGGTTCGGCGACGGCCGTATTGCGCTCACGGCCCAGCAGAAGCTGGTGATCCCGGGTGTGGACGTCGCCTTCGTGGACGACCTCGTCGGGGAGCTCGACGCGCTCGACCTGCCTGCCCGCCCGAGCGCGTTCCGCAAGGGGACGATGGCCTGCACCGGCATCGAGTTCTGCAAGCTCGCGATCGGCGAGACGAAGGGGCGCGCGCAGTGGCTGTACGCCGAGCTCGAGGAGCGCCTCCCCGGGTTCGACGAGGACCTGCGGATCCACGTGAACGGCTGCCCGAACTCGTGCGCGCGGTTCCAGGTCGCCGACATCGGGCTGATGGCCGCCCTGCAGCCTCGGCCCGACGGCTCGAAGTCCGACGCGTTCCTCGTGCACCTGGGGGGCACGATGGGCGAAGGTGCCGCGTTCGGCCGCAAGGTCAAGGGCGTGAAGATCTACGCCGAGGACGCGGCCGACTACCTGGAGCTGCTGCTCCGCCGGTACCTCCGTGCCAAACAGGGTGGCGACACGTTCACCTCGTTCGTCGGGCGACTCGACGCGGACGAGCTGGCACGGTTCGCGGCGCCACCGATCGCCCACGGGGAGCTGCGATGAGCAGCGCGCGCGCCGTCCCGTTCTACTGCCCGTTCTGCGGCGAGCAGGACCTGCGTCCCGCCGACCCCGCCGGCTGGCGCTGCGGATCGTGCGACCGCACGTTCGAACTCTCGATCACGTCGCTGGGAGGTGAGCGTTGATGGCCGACGCCGACCCGCACGCGCCGTGGCACGAGCCCGCGGTCCCCGTCCTCGAGGAGGAGGCCGCCTGGGTGCACGAGGCCGCCGAACGGTTCGAGCACGCGCGCGGCGAGCACATCCTCGCGTGGGCGCTCGACCGGTTCCACCCGCGGATGGCGATCAGCGCGGCCGGCGGCGTCGACGGCATGGTGCTGATCGACATGGCGTGGCGGATCGATCCGAGCGTCCGCGTGTTCACGCTCGACACGGGACGGCTGCCGCCCGAGACCTACACGCTCTTCGAGGAGGTCCGCGAGCGCTACGGCATCTCCGTCGAGTTCGAGTACCCGGACACGGCCGAGGTCGCGACCCTCGTGAACCGCGAAGGCCCGAACCTGATGTACCGCGGCGTCGACCTTCGGCTCGCGTGCTGCACCGTCCGCAAGGTGGAACCGCTGACGCGGAAGCTCGCGACGCTCGATGCGTGGGTCGCCGGCCTCCGGCGCGAGCAGTGGGCGAGCCGCACGAACATCGCGAAGGTCGAGTTCGACCGGGACCACGGCGGGATCGTGAAGCTGAACCCCCTCGCGGACTGGACCCTCGACCAGGTGTGGGCGTACGTGCGCGAGCACGAGGTCCCGTACCACGAGTTGTTCGACCACGGGTACGCGTCGATCGGCTGCGCGCCTTGCACGCGCCCGATCGTGCCCGGCGAGTCGGAGCGCGCGGGCCGCTGGTGGTGGGAGGAAGACACGGCGAAGGAGTGCGGGATCCACTGCAGCGTCGAGCTCGTCGGGACGAGGTCGGATCGCGAGAAGACCGAGGAAGGGGTGCGTTGATGCCGTTCGGCTACCCGGTGATGCTGGAGCTCTCCGGTCGGCACGTCGTGGTGATCGGCGACGATGCCGTGCGCGAGGGCAAGGTCGACGGCCTGCTCGCCGCGGGCGCCGACGACGTCCTGGTGGTCGCCGAAGGGCCCGCCGCGCGGCTCGACGAGCTCGGGACGCTCGACGGCGTCGTGGTCGAGCGCCGCCGCTGGCGGGCCGACGACCTGCGCGGGGGCTTCCTGTGCGTGGCGGCGAGCCGCGATCCCGGCGAACGGGCCGCGATCGCGCGCGAGGCGCGGGCCCGTCGCGTGCTCGTGAACGTGATGGACGACATCCGGGCCTGTGACTGGGCCGCGCCGGCGCTCGTGCGCCGCGGCGAGCTGGTCCTCGCGATCTCGACGGGCGGCGCCGCTCCCGCGCTCGCGAAACGCCTGCGGGAGCAGCTCACCGATACCTTCGGCGAGGAATGGTCGGAGGTGCTCGCGGTCGTCCGCGCGGTGCGCGAAGAGACGCTGGCGCTCCTGCCGGACTTCGCCACGCGCGCGCGCCGGTGGAGCGAGGCGCTCGACGTCGAGGAAGCGGCGGCGCTGGTCCGGGGCGGGCGCGCCGACGAGCTGGCCGCTCGACTGCGAGCGCGGCTGCTCGACGGGGTGACCACATGACCGCGGGTCGCGTGATCCTGGTGGGCGCCGGACCCGGCGATCCGAAGCTGATCACCGTTCGAGGAGCCGAGGCGCTCGCCGTGGCCGACGTCGTCGTCTTCGACCGGCTCGCGTCGCCGGCCCTGCTGGACCTCGCCCCGGCAGCCGCGGAGCGCGTCTACGCGGGCAAGGAGCCGGGGCGGTCGGCCATGACGCAGGCCTCGATCGATGCGCTGCTCGTGGACCGCGCCCGGCGCGGGGCCACCGTCGTCCGCCTCAAGGGGGGCGACCCGTTCGTCTTCGGGCGAGGCGGCGAGGAGGCGCTGGCCTGCGCTCGTGCCGGCGTCCCGTGCGACGTCGTGCCCGGGGTGACGAGCGCCGTCGCCGCGCCCGCGCTCGCCGGGATCCCCGTGACCCACCGCGACGTGGCGCGATCGTTCGCGGTCGTGACCGGCTCGACCGCGCACGGCGACGGGGTCGACCTCGCCGCCCTCGCGACCGCCACGGATACGCTGGTGGTGCTGATGGCCGCCGGGAAGCTCGCCGAGACGTGCGCGGCGCTGATCGAAGGCGGACGGAACGCCGATGAGCCCGCCGCGATCGTCCAGTGGGCGGGGACGCCAGAGCAGCGCTCCGTGGTGGGCACGCTGAAGGATCTTCCCGGCCTCGCCGCAGCCGTCTCGATCGGACCGCCGGCCACGGTCGTCGTGGGCGCGGTGGCGGCGTTGGCCCTGGAGCTGGCGCCCGCGACGCCCGGCCGGGGCCGCCGCCATCACCCGCTGAGCCGGCGATCGCGTCCCTCACGCTAGGGTTGCCGGTGTGAGCGAGCCCGTTCCGGTCCCGACCCCCGCCGAGGTCGCCGAGGTCGAGCGCCTCGAACAGCGCAGCGGGAAAGAGATCCTCAAGGCGATCTGGCCACGCCTGCTGTTCCTCGCGGCCGCGGGGACCGCCCTGTACATCCTGTGGCCGAGCCTGATCTCGGTGTTCCGTTCGTGGCCCGAGCTCCTGAAGCTGAACCCCGCGTGGTACCCGGTGATGCTCGCCCTCGAGACCGCGAGCTTCATGTGCGCGTGGGGGCTGCAACGGGTGGCCCTCCGCACGAACCGATGGTTCGCGGTGGCAACCTCCCAGCTCGGCGGGAACGCCGTGAGCCGGATCGTCCCGGGCGGCGCGGCCGCGGGCGGCGCGATGCAGTTCAAGATGCTCTCCGACGCCGGGGTCGAGACCGCGACGATCGGGTCCGGACTGACGGTGGCATCGCTGATCAGCACGGGCGCGCTCTTCGCGCTGCCGATCCTCTCGGTGCCGGCCGCGCTCGCGGGACGCCCGGTGCCCTCCGGGCTCGCGCAGGCGGCTTGGCTGGGCGGGCTGCTGTTCGTGATCGGGTTCGTCGCCGGGTGGGTGCTCTACCGGCGCGAAGGTGCGCTCCGGATGGTGGGCCGCTGGATCCAGTGGGTCCGGAACCGTCTGCTGCGCAAGCGCGCGCCGCGCCACGATCTGCCCGACCTCCTCGTGCGCGAGCGCAACGAGATCGGCGACGCCCTCGAGGATTCGTGGTGGAAGGCCCTGCTCTACGCCTCGGGGAACTGGCTCTTCGACTACCTGGCGCTGCTCGCGGCGCTCGCGGCGGCCGGCGCGAGCCCCCGTCCCACGTTGGTCCTCCTCGCGTACTCGGCCTCGATGGTCCTGGCGATGATCCCGATCACGCCGGGCGGGCTCGGGTTCGTGGAGGCGGGGCTGACGGGACTGCTCGCGGCGGCCGGGGTGAACGCGGGTCAGGCGGCGCTCGCCACGTTGACGTACCGGCTGGTCTCGTACTGGCTGCCGCTGCCGCTGGGCGGCGCCGCGATCGTGGCGCATCGCCGGCGGTACGCGCGACGCTCGGGGGGAGCGGTCGCTGAAGGTTAGGTCGGCAGCGATCCACGGGCCTTGAGGGGCCGAAGGGCTCGATCTTCGGACCGGGGAGCGGCTGCTAGAGGACGCGCGCAGGGAGGAGCGCCAGCAGCTCCCGGAGATCGCCGATCACCGGGCCGTCCCACGCGTCGCGTTCGGGCGTGAGCAGCCCCTCCTGGTCGAGCGACGGATCGCGGATCAGGTACGGCGTCATGCCGACGGCGGCGGCCCCGGTGAGCTCGCCGTAGGCTCCGTCTCCGCAGTACAGACACGCCTCGGGCGCGACCCCGAGCCCGTCCGTGGCCGCGAGGTAGATCGCGGGGTCCGGCTTGCGCAAGCCGACCTCGCTCGAGAAGACGGTGACCTCCACGAACGGCGCGAGCGGCAGCCTGCGCCACCGAGCCGGGATGTCCGGTGCGCACACGCTCACGAGCGCGATCGGGTAGCCGCGTGTGCGGAGCTCCGTGAGCGTCTCGAGGGCCCCTTCCCGCGGATGGAACCCCCGTTCGTACATCGCGTCGCGCGGCCCCAGTGCGCGGTCGATCTCGGCGTCGCCGGCACGGACGCCGATGGCGTCGCAGATCGCAAGGACGTTGGATCGCATGTCGGGGAACCCGCCCGCCTGGCGAGCCGGGGCCGTGCGGTCGAACTCGGCCCGGAACGCCACCGGGTCGGCGGCGAGCGCTCGGGCGGCGGCATCGACGGTGCCGTAGAACTCGGCCTTCGTGTACTCGGGGACGAGCGTGCCGAACAGATCGAAGACGACCGCCTCGAACGGACCGCCGGTCACGCCGTCGGCCACTCATGCTCGAGGACGGAGAACACCACCATGTCGTGGTAGCCCTCGGGCGAACGCTCGGCCTCCCGGAGCACGGCCTCGCGGGTCATCCCGAGACGCTCAGCCACGGCCAGACTGCGCACGTTCGTCATGGCCGCATGCAGCGAAACGCGGTGCAAGCCGAACGCCCGGAAGGCCTCGTCGATGAACCGACGACAACCGCGCGTCACGATGCCGCGGCCCTCGTGACGGCCGTCGATCCAATAGCCGATCTCCGCGGCGTTCGCGAGCGTGTCGATCCTCATCCCCACCGTGCCGGCCAGCTCACCGTCCACCCAGATGCCGTTCGCCTCGGCGTCGGACGAGGAGGCACGGGCACGCTCGATGAAGTCGCGGATGTCGTCGGGCGAGCGCGTGCCGTCCTCCCACGGCATCCAGGGGCGGAGTCGGTCGCGGTTCGCCTCGACGACCGCGAACAGGGCCTCCGCGTCGCCCGGATCGAGCGACCGGATCCGGACGCCGTCGCCCAGGTCGAAGTCGATCCGGATCACGAGGCGGGCGACCCGCCGGCCCCACCCGCCGCTGCGGCGGCCCTGTGGCGCTCCTCGTCCTGCAGCGCCCGGCGCAGGACCTTGCCGATCAGGGTCTCGGGGAGCGAGTCGCGGAACTCGATGTCCTTGGGCACGCGGTAGCCGGTCAGGCCCTGCTCGGGGTCACGGCACCACATCGTGATCTCCTCGGCGGTCGCCGACTCGCCCTCGCGCAACACGATGTACGCCTTCACGCGCTCGCCGGTCGTCGCGTCGGGCACGCCCGCGACCGCGCACTTCAGGATCTTCGGGTGGTGGTAGAGGACGGCCTCGACCTCGGTCGGGTACACGTTGAATCCGGACACGATGATCATGTCCTTGATCCGGTCGACGATCGTGAAGTAGCCGTCGGGGGACATCACGGCGACGTCGCCCGTGTGCAGCCACCCGTCGCGGATCACCATCGCGCTCTCGTCGGGACGGTTCCAGTAACCGAGCATCACCTGCGGGCCCTTGATGCACATCTCGCCGCGGTCGCCCTGCGGCACGATGCGGTCGGGCTCATCGAGGTCGGTGAGCTTCACGTCGGTGTCGGGCAGGGGCATGCCGATCGAGCCCTCGCGACGCTCCCCCATCAAGGGGTTCGCGTGCGTGACCGGCGAGCACTCGGTGAGGCCGTAACCCTCGACGACCTTCGCGCCGTCGGTGATCGCCTCGAAGCGCTTGGCCACCGCCATCGGCAACGGCGCGGCGCCGCTGATGCACGCCTTGAGCGACTTGAGATCGTGCTTCGGCGTGCGGGGATCCTCGTTCAGCGCGATGTACATGCGCGGCACGCCGGGGAACAGCGACGGCTTCTCCTTCGAGAGCGCCTTCAGGACCATGTCGATCTCGAAGCGAGGGATCAGCACGAGCTTGGCGGCCTTCGTCATCGAGAAGTTCATCGCGAGGGTGCCGAACGAATGGAAGAACGGGAGCGACGCGAGGATCCCGTCCTCACCCTGCCGCACCACCGGGAACCAGGCGGTCGCCTGCCTGGCGTTCGCGACGAGGTTCATGTGCGAGAGCATCGCGCCCTTGGACAGACCGGTCGTGCCGCCCGTGTAGATCAGCGCGGCGCATTCCTTCTCGGGGTCCTCCACGCGGGCGACCGGCGGCACCGGACCGGCCGCCTTCATCGCGTCGGACCACCAGCGCACCTCGTGCTCAGGCGGGATGAACGGGAGCGGGGTCTCGTGCTTCTTCGCGTCGGACCTGAACTTCAAGGGGGCGAGCCACTTGATCGGCGCCGGCATGTAGCGGTTCAGGCGGACCGCGATGACCTCCTGGACGCCGGCGGCGTCGCGGATCCGTCCGAAGCGCGCGTAGACCTGGTCGAGCACCACCATCACGCGCGCGCCCGAGTCCTTGATCTGGTGCTCGAGCTCCCGCTCCGTGTACAGCGGGTTGTTGCCCACGGCGATCGCGCCGATCCGCATGCAGGCGTACCAGGCGATCACGTACTCGGGGCAGTTCGGCAGGATCAACCCGACGCGGTCGCCTTTCGCCACGCCGAGCCCGGCGAGCACCGCCGAGAAGCGCTCGACCTCCTTCAGGAGCCAGCCGTAGCTGAGGTGCCGTCCGAAGAACGCCAACGCCGGACGATCCGGGAAGCCGGCGGCCGCGTTCTGGAGCAGGGCGAACACCGACTCTCTGGGGTACGGGGCGAGGCTGGTGGGAACATCGGGCGGGTACGTCGCGTGCCACGGGCGCTCGTCGGTCATGGCGGCATCATCGCAGCGGGGTGCGGAGCGCTCAACCTGGCAGCCGTCCCTCCCGGCACGGGTGCGTACGATGCTGGGGCGGAGCGGTGGGTGAGAGGGAGCACATGGCGGTCGCGATCGAAGACCAGGAACTGCGACAGCGCGGCTTGTTCATGCGCGGGATGCGCCTCGTCGTCGCCTACATCAAGCTGCATCCTTGGCCGTTCACCGTGTCGGTGGCCGGCGCGCTCCTGTTCGCCGTCTCGTCCCTGCTGCTGACGAAGGCCCTGGGGCGCGCCACCGACGAGGTGCTCCGCCCCGCCTTCGAGGGCGGCGTGTCGAGCCAGGCGATCTGGGCGGCCGTGGTCTCCCTGATGGTGTTCGGGTGCCTGCGCGCGCTCGGCATCATGATCCGCCGCTACTACAGCGGGGTCTCGGGCGAGCGCGTGATGGCGACCCTGCGGACCCAGATCTCGGACCGCTACCGGGATCTCGCGCTCCAGTACCACCGCGAGACGCCCACCGGAGAACTGCTGGCGCACATGGAGGCCGACGTGAAGGCGGCGGTCGACGTCTTCTGGCCGGTGCCGTTCGCGATCGGCGTCCTCGCGCTCGTGGTGCTCGCACTGGTCTCGCTGTTCAGGACCGACGTCTGGCTCGCCCTCATCGGGCTCGTGATGTTCCCGTCGCTCGCGCTGATGAACCGGAGCTTCGCCCGTCGGATGGAAGGCCCGGCCCGCAGCGCCCAGGAGGCGATCGGCGAGGTCTCCTCGGTCGCGCACGAATCGATCGACGGCGCCCTGGTCGTGAAGACCCTCGGACGGGAGTCGGCGGAGACCACACGGCTCCGGGAGCGTGCGACCGCCCTCCGTGACCACCGCGTGGCGGGCGGGTACGTGCGCGCCACGTTCGAGGCCGCGCTCGATTCCCTGCCGACCCTCGCGACCGCGCTGCTCCTGGCCGTGGGCGCGTCCCGGGTCGCGAGCGGGGCGGTCACCCTCGGCGAACTCACCGGGTTCGTCGCGCTCTTCGGATTGCTCGCCTGGCCGATGCGGTTCATCGGGTGGATCCTGGCCGAGCTCCCACGGGCGGTCGTGGGCTGGGACCGGCTGCAGACCGTGTTCGAGGAGCAGGTCACGGTCACGCCTCCCGCGCATCCACAGGGGCTGCCCGACGGGCCGCTCGGTGTGGCGGTCCGCGGGGTGCGGCGCCGCTACGACGATCAGCTGGTCCTGGGCGGTGTCTCGTTCGAGGTGGCCCCCTCGGAGTCGGTCGCGATCGTGGGCCAGACGGGGGTGGGCAAGAGCACGCTGTCCCAGCTGCTGGTGCGGCTCGCCGACCCCGACGAAGGCTCGGTCGCGATCGGCGGGGTCGACCTCCGCGAGGCGGACCCCGCCTCCCTGCGGCGGTCCACCGCGATCGTGTTCCAGGAGAGCTTCCTGTTCTCGACGAACGTGCGAGAGAACATCGCGCTCGATTCCGGCGCCGACGACGACGTGGTGGAGGCCGCCGCGCGGATCGCCTCGGCCGACCGGTTCATCCGAGCGCTCCCCGACGCGTACGACACCGTGGTCGGCGAGCGCGGACACACGCTCTCGGGGGGCGAGCGCCAGCGCGTCGCACTGGCCCGGGCGATCGTGCGGTCGCCCCGCGTCTTGATCCTGGACGACGCGACCTCGGCCGTGGACCCGTCGATCGAGGCCGACATCCTGGGCGCCCTCCGTCGCGAGCTCCGGACGACGTTGATCGTGGTGGCCTACCGGCTGTCGACGATCCGACTCGCCGACCGCGTGATCTACCTCGAAGGGGGCCACGTGGCGGGGACCGGGACGCACGAGGACCTGCTCGAGACGATGCCCGGGTACGCCGCGATCATCCACGCCTACGAGCGAGGAGAGCGATGAGCGCCGTCGCCGAGCTCGACGCCGCCCGAGCAGCCGGCGACGACCAGATCCCCGTCCCCGAGGAGCTGTCGGGCGCCTGGGCGGTGCTGCGTCGCGGGATCCACGAGAGCCCCGAGCTCCGCCGGGGTCTCGGGTTCACCGTGGTCGTCTCGCTGGGCGTGACCGTGACCTCGCTCGTGACGCCGGTCCTGATCCAGAAGATCTTCGACAACGGCTTCGACGGGGGGTTCCGGCCCGTGTACGTGTATTCGCTCTGCTTCGCCGCGATCCTGCTGGTGGGGCTGGCGTTCGCGGCGGCCCGCGCGGCGGGACGGCGGCTCGTGACGGCGGCCGAGGCCGCGCTGATGGAGCTGCGTGTCCGCACGTTCGCCCACATCCACGACCTCTCGATCGCTGAGCAGTCCGACGAGAAGCGCGGCGTGTTCG
Organism: uncultured Actinomycetes bacterium; assembly: GCA_963821925.1. Lineage (GTDB taxonomy): Bacteria > Actinomycetota > UBA4738 > UBA4738 > HRBIN12 > JAOUEA01. The sequence continues at coordinate 474,015 of CAWGFO010000001.1, forward strand.
TCGCGCGCGTGACGGCCGACGTCGACGCGCTGCAGCAGTTCATGGAGTGGGGCGGGATCGCGTGGATCATCTCGATCGCGCAGGTGATCGGGGCGCTCGCGCTGATGATCGCCTACGCCTGGCAGCTGGCGCTCGCGGTCGTGCTGCTCGTGATCCCGCTGCTGTTGGTGGTCGGCGCCCTGCAGGCCAAGCTCACGGCCGCCTTCAACGCGGCGCGCACACGCGTGGGCGAGATGCTCTCGGAGGTCTCCGAGTCCGTGATGGGGGCCGCGGTCGTGCGCGCCTATGGCCTGGAGGACATGACCGACGAACGCGTGAAACGCGCGATCGACCAGCGGTACCGCGCCGAGGTGCTCGCCCACTTCAGGGCCGCGACCCTGTGGCCGCTGTCGTCGGTCTTCTACGCCGTCGCGCTCTCGACCGTGATCGTGCTGGGCGCCACGTACGGGCCCGAGTGGGGCCTGACGTTCGGGAAGGTCACGGCGTTCCTGTTCCTGGCCGACGTGTTCCTGCACGTGTTCACCGACCTCCCCGAGGTCTACTCCGAGACGCAGAACGCGATCGCGGGTTGGCGGAAGATCCTCGCGGTGCTCGATCTGCCGGTCGAGATCGTCGAACCGTCCCCGGGCGTCGAGCTCGAGCGGGGGGCGCTCTCGGTGGCGGCGGACGAGGTCCGGTACGCCTACCGGACCGGACCCGAGGTGCTCCACGGGATCTCGCTCGCGGTCCCCGCGGGCGGTCACGTCGCGATCGTGGGCGAGACGGGATGCGGCAAGACCACGTTCGTGAAGCTGATGTCGCGCCTGGCCGACCCGGCCGGCGGCCGGATCCTGCTGGGCGGCGTCGACCTGCGTGACGTGGCACCGACCTCGCGACGCGCGTCCGTCCGCATGGTGCCGCAGGACGGCTTCCTGTTCGACACGACCGTCCGCGAGAACGTGCGGTACGGGCGCGAAGGCGCGTCGGACCGTGACGTGATCACCGCGTTCGAGGAGCTCGGGCTCGGCGAGTGGGTGATCTCGCTCCCCGAGGGGTTCGACACGCGCGTGGGCGAGCGCGGCGAGGCGCTGAGCGTCGGCGAACGCCAGCTGGTGGCGCTCGCCCGGGCGCAGATCGGCGATCCCGGGCTGCTGATCCTCGACGAGGCGACCAGCGCGGTCGACCCCGCCACCGAACAACGGATCACCGAGGCGCTCCGACGCCTGTCCACCGGCCGCACGACCGTGACGATCGCCCACCGCCTCTCGACGGCCGAGGCGGCCGACCACGTGTTCGTGTTCGACGCCGGGCGTCTCGTGGAACAGGGCACGCACGACGAGCTCGTGGCGATGGGCGGCGTGTACGCCGGCCTCTACGGGAGCTGGCTGGGCAACACCCGGCTCGACGCCTGAGCCGGCGGCGGACGTCCGGTAACCTCCCGCGGTGAGCGACTTCATCGACGGGCTCCGCGCGGCCGCGAGCGCCGCCCTGTTCCCGACCGAGGGCGAGCTGACGGCTCCCGGGCTCGCCGCGCCGGTCAGGGTGCGTCGGGACGACTGGGGCGTCCCCTACATCGAGGCCGCATCCCTCGACGACCTGTGGTTCGCGCAGGGGTTCGTCACGGCGGGCGAGCGGCTCTTCCAGCTGGACCTGGCGCTGCGCGCCTCGACCGGACGCCTCAGCGAGGTGTTCGCCGAGCGCACGCTCGCCGAGGACCGGTTCGCCAGAACGATCGGGCTGCACCGGGCCGGCGCGACCGTGGCGGCCGCATGGGACGAGACCGACCGCGCGATGCACGGACGGTTCCGTGCGGGCGTCGCCGCGTGGATCGCGCAGATGCCGGCGCCGCCGGTCGAGTACACGCTCCTCGACCTGCGGCCCGAGCTCCCCGACGACGAGGCGAGCTGGGCCGCGGTGTTCGCGTACCTGGCGTGGGGACTCTCGGGGAACTGGGACCAGGAGCTGCTGCGCACGTGGATCCGGGAGCGGGCGGGCGACGACGCGGCCGAGGCCCTGTTGCCGCCCCTGCCCGCCGACCCTCCGACCGTCGTGGCGGGAGCGCTGCACGGCGCGATCCTCGACGCGCTCCCGCGGCCCAAGGCGCAGGGCTCGAACGAGTGGGTCGTCGCCCCGAGCCGCACCGCCACCGGCGGCGCCCTGCTCGCGAACGACCCGCACCTGCTGGCCCTGCAGCCCGGCGTGTGGATCGAGCTGCACCTGTCGGCGCCCGGCTACCGGGCGCGCGGGGTGGCGCTCACGTTCTCCCCCGGGATCTTGCTCGGGACGACCGAGCATCATGCGTGGGGTGTCACGAACGTGAGCGGCGACGTCCAGGACCTCTACGTCGAGCGTCTGGACGAGGACCGCACCGCCGCCGAGTTCGAGGGCGGGTGGGAACCGGTCACGATCCACCGCGAAGAGATCGTCGTGCGGGGCGAGGACGAGCCCCACGTGTTCGCGGTGCGCGAGACCCGTCACGGGCCGATCCTCGACACGTTCCCGAGCGGCGTCCTCGACGCCGAGCAGGTCGAGCTGCCGGCGGGCGAGGTATACGCGTTGCGCTGGGCCGGGCACGAGGTGGGGATCCACCCGTCCCTGACGCTCCGTGCCGCGCAGGCCACGAGCTTCGAGACGTTCCGTGAGGCGGCGCTCGGCCTGGAGTGTCCCGGTCAGAACGTCGTCTACGCCGACATCGAGGGTACGATCGGCTACGCCTGTACCGGCCGGTTCCCCCTGCGGCGCAATGGTGACGGCACCGTGCCGGTCCCGGGATGGACCGGCGACCACGAATGGGACGGCTGGATCCCCCCGGAGGAGCTCCCGTGGGCGAAGGATCCCGGACGCGGATTCCTCGCCACGGCCAACAACCGGGTCCACGATGACGCCTACCCGCACCTGATCGGCCACGACTTCCACACGCCGTACCGGGCGAGGCGGATCGTGGAGGTCCTCCAGGCCAACGATCGCTGCACCGTCGACGACATGGTCCGGCTGCAGCTGGACACGGTCTCGCTCCCGGCGCGGGAGACCGTGCCCCTCCTGACGGCCCTCGAGCCACGCACCGACGACGCCCGCGCCGCCCTGGACCTGCTTCGCGCGTGGGACGGCGACATGTCGGCCGATTCGGCGGCCGCATCGGTCTACAACGTGTGGACGCGGCAGATCGCCCGACGTGTGCTCGAACCGCGCCTCGGCGAAGACCTGTTCCGCCACTACCACGCCTGGCGGGAGCCCTTCCAGTGCCAGGCTCTCGGCGCGCTCCTCCGCCATCCCGACGGCTGGCTCGACGACGACCTGCTGCGCGCGGCGTTGGACGACGCCCTCTCCGAGCTGCGCGGGTCCTGCGGCGACGACCCGAGCGGGTGGCGCTGGGGCGCGATCCACCGGCTGCGCCTCGCCCACCCCCTCGCGGCGATCCCGGGTCTCGAACCGCTGTTCCTCGCGGCAGACGTCGAGCTCGGGGGGGACGAGCAGACCGTGATGCAGGCCGGGTTCGACGGGCGTCACGGCTATCCGGCGGCGGTGATCCCCTCGTGGCGCGCCGTCTATGACCTCGCCGACCTCGACCGGAGCGTCGGCGTGATGCCCGCCGGCGTGAGCGGGAACCCGGCGAGCGCGCACTGGAGCGACCAGACGGAGCGTTGGCGCGCCGGCGATCCGCATCCGCTGCCGTTCACCGTCGAGGCGGTCGATGCGGCGACGGTCGGCGACCTGCGGCTCCTCCCCGGGTAACATCCTTCGCGATGCCGAAGTCACGGGGACGTACGAAGAAGAAGGAGCCGCGGAAGTACGGGGCGGCGCCGACGCCGAAGAAGCGCCACAAGACCAGCCCGCGCTGGTACGGGGCCGCGATCTTGGTCGTGATGGCGCTCGGCGTGCTCTCGATCGTCCTGAACTACCTCGGCGTGCTCCCGGGCGGGACCTCGAACGGCTGGCTGTGGGTGGGCCTCGGGCTGATCGGCCTCGGCTTCGTCGGCACCACGTTCTGGTACTGAGATCACACCGATGTGATTCCCCACAGCGGTTGTCCACATCGTGGAGAACCGACCCCTACCCCCAGGGATCGACCTGTGGATAACCGGTGGACGGCCGTTGCGCCTCGGTGAACGACTCAGAGCGGACCGGGCTGACCGCGCTCCGAGCCGTCCCTCAGGCTTCGGCCGGGCGCCGCACGACCTGCATCCGCTCGCCGCAGTGCCGCGGCACCTGGAGCTCGCCCAGCCGGGAGACCTTGTACTCGGTGCCGCACTCCCCGCAGACGAGATACACGTCCAGGTCGTCGACGTCTTCGGGCTCGTCGGGCGCCACGTCGGCGTCGGGGTCGGGCGCGAGGGACCGGATCGACGCGATCCCGATCCGCCAGATCGCGTAGCCGACCGCGAGCGCGGTGACGATCAGGAACCAGCGGGGCATGCGACCACCGTAGCAGCCGGGCCGGGCTCGACCGCCGCTAGATCACGCCCTGCGCGAGCATCGCGTCGGCCACCCGCGTGAAGCCGGCGATGTTCGCGCCGTGGAAGAGGCTGTTGGGCTTCCCGTACTCCTCGGCCGTCTCGCGGCACTGCTGGTGGATCCGCTTCATGATCGTGCGGAGCCGTTCGTCGACGACCTCCCGATCCCAGGTCACGCGCATCGAGTTCTGCGACATCTCGAGCCCGCTCACCGCCACGCCGCCCGCGTTCGCGGCCTTCCCCGGTCCGTAGATCACGCCGCCGTCGTAGAACGCCTGCACGCCGTCGGGCAGGGTCGGCATGTTCGCGCCTTCGCTCACGAACCGCACCCCGTTGTTCACGAGGTTCCGCGCGTCCTTCTCGTTGATCTCGTTCTCGATCGCGCTCGGGAACGCCCCGTCGGCGGGCACGTTCCACAACGGGTTGTGGTCGCTGGTCGGGTCGGCCGGCGTGAAGGTCGCGTGAGGGAAGGCGTCGACGTACTCGCGGATCCGGCCCCGCCGCTCGTTCTTGAGGGCCATCACCCAGTCGAGCTTCTCGCGGTCGATACCGTCCGGATCGTGGATGAACCCGCCGGTGTCCGACAGCGTGATCGGGACGCCCCCGAGGTCGAGGAGCTTCTCGACCGTGTACTGCGCCACGTTCCCCGAGCCCGAGACCAGGCACCGCTTGCCCTCGAGCCCGTCGTCGTGGCTGGCGAGCATCTCCTCGGCGAAGTAGACGGCTCCGTACCCGGTGGCCTCCGGTCGGATCAGCGAGCCGCCCCAGCCGAGCCCCTTGCCCGTCAGGACGCCCGTGTGCTCGTTCCTGATCCGCTTGTACTGCCCGAACAGGAACCCGATCTCGCGCTTGCCGACGCCGATGTCCCCCGCGGGGACGTCCGTGTCGGGCCCGACGTGCCGCTGCAGCTCCGTCATGAACGACTGGCAGAACCGCATCACCTCGATTTCGCTCTTGCCCTTCGGGTCGAAGTCGGCGCCGCCTTTGCCCGCCCCCAGCGGGAGCGTGGTGAGGGCGTTCTTGAAGACCTGCTCGAACGCCAGGAACTTCAGCTTGCCCAGGTAGACCTTCGGGTGGAACCGCAGCCCGCCCTTGTACGGGCCGATCGCGCTGTTCATCTCGACGCGGTACCCGCGGTTCACGTGCACCTCGCCCGCGTCGTCGATCCATGGGACCCGGAACATGATCACGCGCTCGGGCTCGACGATGCGCTCGACGATCCGTGCGTCGCGATACTCGGGATGTCGATCGAGGACCAGCTCGAGGGACTCCATCACTTCCTCGACGGCCTGCAGGTACTCCGGTTCGTGCGGATCCTTCGCCCGGACCGCCCGCAGCAGCCCGTCGACGTACTCGCTCATCTCGTTGCCCCGTTTCCGGTCATCTGGGCGGAGTCTAGGTATCCGCGACGCCCGTGGGAAGGACCGAAAGCCCCACGGGCGCAGCGACGGTTGGGGTCTGGGGGTCCCGACGCTACGCGGGATCGGCGTCGATCCCCGGCACCGTGCGCGCGAAGAAGTCGAGGATCGTCCGCTGCTGGCGGACGTCCTCGTCGATGTCGAAGGACCCGTGTCCGGTCGGGAACAGGTACACCTCGTGCGGATGGTTCCGCGCCTTCAGCGCGTCGACGTACGCGAGCGCCTGCCGGAGCGGGCACCGGCTGTCGTTCTCACCGATCACGAAGAGGACCGGGGCCGTCACCTTGTCCGCGTGCACGATCGGATTCCGGGTGGCCATCAGCTCCGGCACCTCGGTCGGCGCCCCACCCAGCAGGGCTCGGTCGTACGCCTGCAGGATCGGGGACATGTCGTCGTAGCTCATGACGTAGTCGCCGACGGGCACGCCGGCGAGCCCGGCGAGCCAGAGCTCGGGGTGGGTGCCGAGCTCCATCAGGGTGAGGTAGCCGCCCCACGACCAGCCGCCGATCGCCGCGCGCTCGGGATCGGCGACCCCTTCCGCGACGAGATCGGCGAGGGCGGCGTTCAGGTCCTCGATCTCGGGCCCGCCGATGTCCCCGATCAGGGTGTCCCGCCACTCGGCGCCGAACCCCGTCGACCCCCGGTAGTTCACGAGCCCCACCGCGAACCCGGCGTCGACATAGGCCTGCACCTCCGGGGACCACCGGTCCTCGTCGAGCCAGGTTGGGCCGCCGTGCGGATGCATCAGGAAGGGCCACGGGCCCTCGCCCTCGGGCGTGACGTAGAAGCCGTGCACGGACTGCCCGTGCTCGTTCTGGAAGCGCCACGAGACGTAGGGGCGGCCCTCGGGCGCACGCTCGCCCTCCGGAGCCAGCACCTCGACACCGGTGTCGTCGAGGATCCGCGGGGCGGTCGTACCCGAGGCGTGCCGCAGCCAGACCCGCCCGTCGGGCCGGACACGCCCGCCGCTGACCTGGCCTTCGGGGTGCTCGATCGGCGTGCGCGTGCCGTCGGCGAGGTCGAACCGGTACAGCCGATGGCGGCCCTCGTGCTCGTGGCGAAGGAGCAGCGCCGACGCGTCGGGCCACCAGTCGAGGACCAGCACCGGCCCCTCGAGCCCGGTCTCGAGGTCGCGCCATCCGCCGGAGGACGGCTCCCAGATCGCCGGGGCCGCCTCGCCCCCACGCTCGTGGATCACGACGAGACGCTGATCGCCTTCGATCGGCGACCATGCTGCCGCATCCAGGCTCCTGCCCTCGTCCACCTGCTCGGCGACCACCGCGCCCGTGCGCGGGTCCACGACGCGGAGCGCCGGGTGCATCAGGTTGCCGTGCTCGCTGTGCGAGAGGCAGAGCAGCGCGCCGTCGGTGGAGAGCCCGCCGCGGTTGTAGCCGTCACCACCGGCCACCCCCACGAACTCGGTGCTCCGGTAGAGCTCCTTGGCCTCGCCGCCCTCGAGGGCGACGTAGACGGCGAACCCATCGCGGTCGCTGACCGACGCGGCCGTCACGCCCGGCGCCACGGCGAACCCCTCGTTCCAGCCCTGCGGCACGCCCTCGAGGAAGGGACGGGCGTCGCCCCCCGCGAAGGGCTGCGCGAACCACCGGCCGGACTCGTCACCGTTCTCGTCCTGCCAGTACAGAACGTGCGCGCCGTCGACGTCGAACGACGCGGTCACGACGCCCACCGGATGGTCCGTGACCTTGCGCCGCAGACCGGTTCCCGGGTTCCAGACGTGCACCTGCCAGATCCCGCTCTCGGTCCCCTCGTAGCCGATCCGGTCGGGGGCGCGCGTGGGCCAATCGGGCATGGACAGCGTGGGCGCGCGGAACCGCCGCTCCCACCGAGGCATCGAAGGATCGCTCATCCGGACACCCTACCGAGGAGACCCGGTCCGGGCGAGTTCCCGGGGCTCCCGTTCTTGCTGCCTCGCGCCGCGACGAAGGTCGCGTCAGTCCCCGGCCCGCGCGATCGCGGCGAGGACCCGCTCGGGCGACAGCGGGAGGTCCAGATGTCGGACGCCGAGATGGCGCACCGCATCGACGGCCGCGTTCTGCACGGCGGGCGTCGATCCGATGCAGGCCGACTCGCCGATCCCCTTCGCGCCCAAGGGGTTCGTGGGCGTAGGCGTCTCCGTGTGCGCCGTCTCGAACCAGGGGAACTCCGCGGCCGAGGGCATGCCGTACGTCGTGAGCGTGGCGCTCAACGGGTTCCCGAGCTCGTCGAACACGACCTCTTCGAAGAGGGCCTGCGCGATGCCCTGGGCCAGCCCTCCGTGCACCTGGCCGTCGACGAGCATCGGGCTCAGGATCCGGCCGCAGTCGTCGACCGCGATATGGCGGACCAACCGCACCGCGCCCGTTTCGATGTCCACCTCGACCACGGCCACGTGGGCGCCGAACGGGAACGACGACGACGACTGACGGAACCGGCCCGCCGACACGAGCCCGGGCTCAAGGTCCGAGGGCAGCAGCGCGGGATCGCTGGCCACGGCGGCGAGCTCGGCCCACGTGATCGACCGGTCCGGCGCGCCGTGCACCGCGAAGCGGCCGTCGGCCGGCGGGTCGACGTCGGCCTCGTCGGCCTCGAGCAGGTGCGCGGCCAGACGGCGGGCCTTCTCGATCACCTTCCCGGCCTGCTCGACGACCGCCGATCCCCCCGCCTGCAGCGACCGAGATCCCCACGTCCCTTGGCCCCGCGGGACGACCCCCGTATCGGAATGCACAACGCGCACGGCGTCGAACGGCACCCCGAGCACGGCGGCGGTCATCTGGGCGAACGCGGTCTCATGGCCCTGCCCGTTCGGGGTCACGCCGGTGAGCACCGTCACGCCGCCGTCCGGATGGACCTCGACCGATCCGAACTCCTTCGACGAGAACGAGGTGATCTCGACATACGTGCACAGGCCGATCCCGAGCTGCAGATGGTCGCCACGCGCGCGGCGGGTCGCCTGCTCGGCGCGGAGCGCCGGGTAGTCGGCGATCCTCAGCGCCTCGTCGAGGGCGCGTTCGTAGTCGCCCGAGTCGTACGTGGTGCCGGAGGCCGTCGTGTACGGGAAGACATCGGGCGGGATCAGGTTCTTCCGCCTGACCTCCGCAGGGTCGAGGGCCAGGGCGTCGGCCACCAGGTCGAGGGCGCGTTCGATCAGCGCGGTCGCCTCCGGACGCCCGGCGCCGCGGTACGGCGCGATCGGGGTCGCGTTCGTCACGACGCTCCGCCCGCGGCTCGCGATCCGTGGGATCGCGTACACCCCCGACAACATCTCCTGCGTCGTGACCGGCAGGAACGCCGCGATCGGATAGGCACCCATGTCCGCGAGCAGGTCGGCCCGCAGACCGACGATCGTGCCGTCGCGGCGGGCGCCGATCCGGACGTGCTGGACCTGTCCGCGCCCGTGGGTCAGGCCGAGCATGCTCTCGGTGCGCGTCTCGGCCCACCGTACCGGCCTGCCGGCGAGCACCGCGGCCTTCGCCACCGCCAGGTACTCGGGATAGACCTGCAGCTTCGCCCCGAACCCACCGCCCACGTCGGGCGCGATCGTGCGCACCTGCGCCTTCTCGAGCCCGAGCGCCTCGGCGATGTCGTCGCGGACGTCGAACGGGATCTGGGTCGACACCCACACCGTGACCCCCCCGCCCGACTCGGGCACCACGGCGATCGCGTTCGTCTCCATCGGGACGGGCGCGAGCCGCTGGTTCACGAACCGCCCTTCGACCACGACGTCGGCGCCCGCGAGCACGTCCTCTTCCCAATCGGTCTCGAAGGCGTTCGCGACGTTCGAGCCGCGCGCCGGCCAGAGCAAGGGAGCGCCGTCGTCGGCGGCGCGCTCCACGTCGGTCACCGCCTCGAGCGGCTCGTACTCGGGCTGCACGAGCTCGACGGCGTCCTCTCCGGCCGCGAGCGACTCGGCGAGGATCAGCGCGAACGGTTCCCCGACGAACCGCACCGTGTCGCGCGCGAGGACCTCGCGGCCGAACACGCCTTCCAGGGTCCCGCTCGCCCCCTCGACGTTGCCGCTCGGCGGCATCGGGGGCAGCGAGAGGTCGTCCGCCGTGTAAACGGCGATCACCCCCGGGGAGTCGCGCGCCGCGTCGAGGTCCACCCCCAGCAGGCGGGCGTGCGGCATGATGGAGCGAACGAACATCGCCCGCACCGCGCCCTCGATCGGGATGTTCTCAACGTATCGGCCCCGGCCCCGGAGGAACCTCGGGTCTTCAGAACGGAGCGCCGAGACGCCGAACATCGAGGGAGGCAGGATCGTCACGGGGCCCATGCTCGCACACGGGCTCCCGCGCAGAGGGGGAAGGTCCGGATGAGGCATCTCCGCGCCGTCGCGACGGCGGTTGCGGCCGTAGCGCTCGTCCTCGGAACCGCGACCGGCGCCGTGGCCGCGCGGGCTCGGGTGGTGCCCGTCGCGGCGCTCGACGACCCGGTCGGGTTCACGTTCACGCCGAACGGGCGGGTCGTCTACCTGGAGCGCGCCACGGGTGAGGTCCGGTTCCTGAACCCTCGGACCGGCGCTGACCACCTCTTCTTCCGGATCAGGGGCCTGAACAGCGACGGCGAGCGCGGCGCCCTGGGCGTGGCGCTCCACCCAGCCTGGCCACGGCAGCCGTTCGTCTACGTCTACGTCACGCGTGCGTTCGGCGACCGTCCGCTCCAGAACCAGCTCGTGCGCATCCGCGACGTGGCCGGACACGGCGCGGGGATGCGGATCCTGCTGCGCTCGCCGATCGGCTCACGGGCGAACCACAACGGCGGCCGGATCCTGTTCGGTCCCGACGGCAAGCTCTACGTCGTGATCGGTGACGGCGGCGAGGATCCGGGCACGGCGCAGGATCTCTCGGCCTCCGAGCCGCGCGGCAAGGTCCTGCGGCTCAACCCGAACGGCACCGTCCCGGCCACGAACCCGATCGCGGACAACCCGCTGTGGTCCTACGGACACCGCAATTCGATCGGGATGGCCTTCGACCCCGAGACCGGCTCGTTGTGGGAGACCGAGAACGGCCCTGACTGCAACGACGAGGTGAACCTGATCGTCGAGGGCGGGAACTTCGCCTGGGGGCCGACCCAGCAGTGTGGGATCGACACCACGCCGCTCGACACGAACCGCGACGGCCCCGACCCGAAGCGACTGCCGGCCGCGTGGTTCGAGCGGACGATCGCGATCACCGGCGCGGCTTTCTGCGAGGGATGCGGGCTCGGCCCGTCGTTCGAGGGCGACCTGCTGTTCGGGTGCGCGAACGGGAACTGCAAGGCCACCGTCGGCCCGCTCGGCCGGTTCGACCTGAACGGGGCGCGCGACGCGCTCGCGGCCCCCGAGGAGGTCCGCACCCGGTTCGACGGACCGGTCTATTCGATCGAGGTCGCGCCCAGCGGGCGGATCTGGTTCAGCGATTACCGTGGTATCTACCGACTGGCGCACGCGTGATGCGCGACGACCGAGGGGAGCATGCATCGATGCGAGGGACGAGGATCGCGGCGGCGCTCGTCGCGTTGACGCTCACCGGCACCGCGCTGGTGGGCGCCGCGGGACCCGCGGCCGCCGGGACCGGGGTGGGCACCGTGAAGGTGAAGGGCGGTCTGAACGACCCGGCGGGGTTCACGTTCACCCCGAAGGGCGTGATCGTCTACGCCGAACGTGCTACGGGCGAGATCCGTTACCTGAATCCTGCGACGGATCACGACCGGTTGTTGATGACGATCCCCGGCGTGAACGGCAGCGGTGAACGAGGCGCGCTCGGCGTGGCGCTGCACCCCCGGTGGCCCCAGAAGAAGTTCGTGTACGTGTACGTCACGCGCTCCACAGCGGACGGTCTGCGCAACCAGATCGTGCGGATCCACGACGGGAGCGGCGCGGGTACCGCGATGAAGGTGCTGCTCTCGGTCCCCGCGAGTGCGGATCCGTACCACAACGGCGGGCGGATCCTGTTCGGTCCCGATCGGATGCTGTACGCGATCGTCGGGGACGGGCACGACTCGTCGAACGCTCAGGACCGCTCGAACAACCTGCGCGGCAAGATCCTCCGCCTGAACCCCGACGGGTCGATCCCCGCCGACAACCCGGGCGGCCACAAGTGGTGGGCGTACGGGATCCGCAACTCGTTCGGGTTCGCGTTCGACCCGCAGACCGGGAGCCTCTGGGAGACCGAGAACGGTCCGGAGTGCAACGACGAGCTGAACCTGATCGTCCGGGGCGGGAACTACGCGTGGGGACCGAACGAGACCTGCGCCGGAAGCGCGCCTGGGAACACGAACCAGGACGGGAAGAACCGCCGTCTCCCCGAAGACTGGTGGACGACGACGATCGGCATCACCGGCGCGGCGTTCTGCGACGGCTGTGGCCTGGGCGCGGCCGCCGAGGGCGACCTGTTCCTGGGCGCCTGCTGCGACGGGGGGGTCATCCAGCAGCTCGAGCTCAACGCGGGGCGCGACGGCGTGATGAGCCGCACCGACGTGGGGACGGCGCCGGGGGGCGCGATCTACTCGATGGAGGTCGGTCCGAACGGCTCGATCTACTTCAGCGACTACGAGGCGATCTACCGGATCACATGAGCCGGGGGCGTCTCTGGCCCGATCCGCCGCGGTAGGAGTACCCTCGGCGTAACGCCCGGCTCCCGGGTCCGCACGAACCCTCGGGAGGTGATCCATGGACATCGGAGCCCCGAAGCGGATCATCGAGGTCGAACCGGCGGAGCTCCCCGTGCCCGGACCCGTGCGCGAGGAGCCGCTCCCGGCGGCCGAACCGGTACCCGCCCCCGTCGAGCCCGGCCACTAGCCCGTGTCCCGCGTCGACACCGACCTCGTCGCCGCGGTCGAGCGATCGACCGAGCCGATCGTCGCGTGGCGCTCGTGGGCCCTGACCGGCCACAGGGACGGCACGAAACTCCTCCTGCGGCCCGTCGCGGGGCGCGCGCATCCGTGGCGCCCGCGGGAGCCCGCGACCGCGACGTGCAAGCGGAGCGGGGTCTTCCACGAGGCACCGGCGGTCGGCTGCACGTGCGGCCTCCATGCTTCCCAGACGCTCGACATCCTGCGGAGGACGAAGTGCCCGGCCGTGCTCGGGCGCGTGGCGCTCTGGGGCCGGGTCGTCGAGCACGAGCTCGGCTACCGAGCGCGGTTCGGATACCCGCAGCGCCTGCGGCTGATCTGCCAGTTCTGCTTCTGGCAGAAGGGCCCGCTCGGGCGGGCGCCGGCCGTCGTGGCCTTCTACCCGCGGGACGAGCTGGTGCCGCTCTGCGCCACCCACCTCGAGTCGGCGCAGGCGAACGGGATGCCACCCAGGAGGCTGCTGCCCGCGGATCTCGTGGATCAGTGCCTGCGGGAGACCTACGCCGTCGACCCGCTCGCGATCTGACTACCCCTCGATGGAACGCTTCTTCAGGGCGGCGGAGCGCGCGAGGCGGGCCCGTAGCTCGGAGGCCTCGGGGCTGATCGGGAAGACCGGCGATCCGTCGGCCTCATCGTCATCCTCGTGGTGTTCGTCCGACGCCTCGGACACTGCGGGGTCGTACTCGGATAGGTGGCCGGCCTCCCCCACGACCGCGTGCTGACCGTTCGTGGCCGGCGCCGGATGCCCGTTCGAGCGGACGGGACCCTCGAAGCCGAGCTCGGCCAGCCGCTGTTCGGCGTCGGCGGCCCGCTCCTCGGCCGCGATCACCCGGGCCTCGAGCAGCTCGAGCGCTTGGGCCTCGAGCGAGGCGGCGGTGCTCGACGGGACGGTGCGCGAGGCGAGCGCCTCGTCGGCGATCTCCGGGGCTTCACGCTTCGCGGCCGCCAGCATGACCTCGAAGTCCGCGGCCCGGCGCTCCGCCTCGGACGCGCGATCGTCCGCCTCGGCCACGCGACGCTCGGCGTCGGCCAGCCGATCGGTCTCGGCGGCGGTCTCCGCGACAGTCTCGGCGGCGGCCGAAGCGGTGGCGAGCTCCGTCCGCAACGCGGCGATGTTCTCGGCGTGCTCCGCCTTCAGCGCGGCGATCGTCTCCTCGGGCTCTCCGCTCTGCCGGGCCGGCTCCTCCTCGCGGACGGATGGCGCGGCGGCGGGTCTCGACGTCGGCGGGGTGACGACGGGCTCCGCGGCCCGTCGGCGCAACGAGCGAAGGGTCAACCCGCCGAACACCACGGCAAGGGCGACGCACGTCCACTGGACCGCCCGCCACGGACCCGCCGCGGCCGAGCGGACGGCGTCGAAGTACTGATCGATCTGCACCGCGCCGAGGACGTCGGTGCGGTCGGTCACCCGGAGCGGGACGAACGTCTCGAACAGGTCGGTCGGGGCGGCGTCTCCGCCCGAGGGCGTCGCGAACGGCACGGTCGCGAGCCGGCTCGCCACGGCCCCCCCGGCCGCGGCCGTGATCGCCGGGTCTTCGTTCACGCGGAGCCGGCCGATCTTCCCGCGTTCGTTCGCGGCGGTGGAGAACAGGAGGGTGCCGTCGGGCGACCACAACCGCACTCGGGCGACCAGCGGATCGTCGAACACCCGGTCCTGGACGACGGCCTGAAGGTTCCGGTAGGCCGTGCCGGCGAGCGGCGTCGACACGTCGCGCGCGGCGAGCGCGTGGTGGAGCACGGTGTCCCCGTACTGGAGCGCCCGGCGCTCGGCAGCGTCCACCCGCTCGGTGAGCGCCGCCCGCTCTCGCTCGCGCGCCACCATGAACAGCAGCAGGCACAGCGCCGCCAGCCCGCCCCAGACGAGATAGCCGATCCGCGCGTTCCGGTGGATCCCCTTCAATCGATCACCCTCAGACGGTCTCCGCCGCGCGCGCGGCGGAGACGCTCCGGTCACTGGGTTGTCGTCACGGTTCCCCCGACCTTGAATCCGATCGCCGGGGACCACTCAGGGAAGCCGCCCCGCCTGCCGATAAGGGGGCACATCCGGAACGGTATCCGGAGCGGTCTGGAGGCTTCCCGTGCGTCTTCCCCCCGTGGCGCGCCGGACCCTGGTGGTCCTCGCGTGCGGCGCGATCCTCGCCGGCGTCCTCGCGCCCGCGGCGAACGCGTCGGTCCTCGACGGCATGCTCCGCGATCGCCGCCGGATCACCGCGACGATCGGCAAGATCCGAGCTGACCATCGGGGCAGGACCCGGGCGCTCGCGACGACGATCGCGCGCGCCGACCACATGCTGGAGCGCGGGGCCCGTGGACGCGCGCTCGATCCCCAGCGATGGCGACACATCAGCCGTCAGATCCACCGTACGCGCTGGGAGACAGCGACCCGGCTGCACCGGCTCGACCGCTACACGGACCGCCGGGTGAGCGCGCTGCTCCGTCGGCGCGACCGGATCGGCGCGTGGCTCGACACCTGGGCCGTCTTCCGAGCCTGCCCCGTGGGCGGCCCGCACGTCGTGGCCGACAACTTCGGCATCACCGTCCGGCTCGAAGGCGTCCCGGTCCACCGTCACTTGGGGAACGACATCTCGGCCTCGACGGGCACGCCGATCGTGGCGCCGTTCGACGGCTACGCGTCGGCATCCTCGAGCCCGCTCGGTGGCCTCGAGGTGCGGGTCAAGGGGGCGACGGGCTACGTGTACAACGCGCATCTGATGTCGTACGCACGACTCGGGTACGTCGGTGCCGGCGCCGTGATCGGCTACGTCGGGAGCACCGGTGACGCGACGACCCCCCACGACCACTTCGAATGGCACCCCTGGGACGGCGGCGCCGTCGACCCGAACCCCTACCTCGACGTCGTCTGCTGAGCGATCACCCTCAGCACACCGCCCCGCACACCGAGAAGTGCTGGTAGTCCTTCTCGCCGGCCCAGTCACCGCCCCACGTCCACCCCACCGCGTGGAACGCCCACCACACCGCGTCGTGGCGATGGATCATGCCGCGCCGGTGCTGCGAGCGGTCGAGGAACGGCTCGCCGTTCGGCGGGGAGAAGCCGCCGTTCCAGACGTAGGGGTTCTCGACGGGGTTCACGTCGATCGCCTTCCCGTACGCGTGTCGCGACCACGTGCAGCAGACCCCGCCCCGGTACCGGCAGTTGAACGCCGAGGTGTTGTCGGCCCGCATCGAGCGATGGTCGTTCGCGTCGAAGCGGTCGACCAGCATCATCTTCCGGATCGGGTAGGACGCCCCGTACAGGCGCTCGAAGACCCGCACGATCGACTCGGCGTACCAGCGATGCACGACCAGACGCCCGCGGTGGGCGGCGTGATCGAACCCCCAGTAGGTCACCTTCACGAGCCGGAGTTCCGCGAAGCCCACCGGGCACCCGGGGCGCCACGATCGGCCCGTCATCAGCTCGCGGGTCTGCGCGTCGATGCGCGAGATGCTCGACCCGAACGGCGGGCGGGCGCCGGCCGAGGTCGGGGCCAACAGCACGATCGCGAGGCATAGCGCGATCGGGGCGAGGCGACGCATGGGCGCATCGTACGTCCGAGTGGCGGTGGAGACGACCGGGATCGAACCGGCGACCTCCGGCTTGCAAAGCCGGCGCTCTACCAACTGAGCTACGTCCCCCTGAGCTGCGTCCCCGCCCCATGATACGGAGCGCTGTCGCGGACCCATGCATCGATCCCGGCAACGGCGGCCGGACGCTGGGACGCCGTTCGGGCCTCGCCGACGTGGTCCGACGGCCGACGGACCCTGCTGGCGCCACCGAGGCCTGGCCGACGCGGCCCCGTCGCAGGTGCGGGTCGAGCGTCACGGGGGGGCCGTGTCGGTCGACGCGGGACCGATCGCGATGCGGCTCACCCCTCGCCGGCCGGGCCTCGCCTCCCATCTGCTCCGCCTGCGGCCGCGCGCGCTGCGCACGAAGCGAGCGTGGATCGCGTTCGAGGACACGATCCTGCGGCCCGCCGCCGGCCCCCTCTTCGGCCCGAACGCGCGGGCGATCCGGACCCGGGGCGTGACGCGGGACGGATCGCGAGAGCGCTACGCGATCCACGACTACCTCGAGGCCGATGCCGCCGCGTCGGTCGACGGCCGGGACCTGGGGCCGGTCGCCCCGTGCCCGCCCGCCGGCTTCGGGTTCAGCGAGTTCCCGGACGGCGCGGCGATCGTGCGGGTGACCTCGATCTTCGAGGCCAGCGTGACCTTCAGCGCATCGTCCAGGTCGGCTGCTTGTCGGGATCGAGGAACTGGATGAACGGCGAGCCGTCGGAGGCCAGGCCGACCACCGCGCGCAGTTCCCCGTCGGGATCGAGGAGCCGGAGCACGGGCGACCCGGCGGCCGCGAGCCCCAGGCGCACCCGGACCTTCCCGTCCTTGTCGTAGAGGCCGAGCGTCGGGGTCCCCTGCTCGGCGAGGCTGAAGACCTGCGAGAGCTCGCCGTCCTTCACCTGCATGCCCATCGTCGGGGAGGCCTCCGGGGCCAGCCCGAACTTCGCCCGGATCCGGCCGTTCTTGTCGCCGAAGGCGAGGCTCGCGCTGCCGTCGCTCGACAGGCCGAGCGTGGCGCGGACCTTCCCGTTCTCGTCGCCCACGGCGAGCCCGGCGCTGCCGTCGGCGCCCAGGCCGAACCGCGCGCGCACCTGCCCGTCGGGCGACAGGAGCGAGAAGAACGGCGCATCTTCGTTCGAGACGCCGATCCGCAGGCGGACGTGGCCCTGCTCGTCGACGACCTCGAACTCCTCGGCTCGGACGACACGCTTCTTCACGATGACGAGGCTCCCGGGTGCCCGCGGGGCGCGGGCGTGCCCGTATGGTGGCGCACGCACCGCCTCGGCTCAAGCACGCGACGGCTCGCGACGGCGAGGCAGGCGTCGGGCGGGATCAGCCGATCCGGAGCACGAGCCGTGCGTGCTGGTGGTCCGGGTCGGTCTGGGTGCCTGCGACGAGCGTACGGAGCGCGACGAGGTTCCCCCGGACCTCCGGATCCATCATCCCGGTGTTCGCGACGGCGTCCACGATCCCCGCGAGGTCGAGGAAGACGACGTCTTCCGACCCCGCCACGTCGTCGAGCGCCGCGGTGACCGCATCGGCGTCCACCGCGCTCGGCGCCCCGTGCGCGGTGTCGATGATCCGGAACGCCTCGTCCTTGGAGCTCGCGAGGAGCCCGGTGCCGTCGAAGGCCGCGTAGGCCGGTGCGAAGCCGGTCCCACCGCCGTCGCCGGAGAGATACGTGACCGCGACGCCGTCGTGGTCCACGGTCTTCCACGACGGCGTCGAGAGCTCGCTCGTCGCGAACGGCGAGGCGGGAGGGAAGGCCTGCGCCGCGATCGCCAGGGCGGCGGCCATCGCTTCCTCGTCGTCGGTCCCGATCATCACGGCCCCAGCGGGTGTCACGGAGCCCGACGGCATCGACAGCTCGAAGGCGAGGTCGCCGCTGAGCGAGGTGATCGCCGGCTCGAGCCCGCTCTGGTCGAGCGCCGCGCGCTGATCAGAGGGGAGGCCGGCGAGCGCGGCGTCGAGCCCGCTGTCGAGGTGCTGCGCCCCCACGAAGCCGAGGGCGTCGGCGGGCACCATGGCCAGTTGCACGTTCTCGTGGTCCTCGGCGCCGTAGGCATCGAGCTGTTCCGGCGTGAGCTTCGAGGCGTCGATCGTGACCTCGGAATCCACCGCCAGCGCGCCGGGCTCGGCCGCCAGTGTGACGCCGATCCCCCGGATCGCCTCGGGGTCCACGCCCGCGGCAGTACCGAGATCGGACAACCCTGGGCCCCGCATCCGCTCCAGCAGCCTGAGCAGGTCCCCGGGCGCGACGTACATCATCCCGAGACGAGCCTCGGGGAGCCCCGCCATCGTGTCCACGAAGTCCTGGTCGTCGGCGAGCGAGGGGGCGTCCCCGTTCGCGGTGGCGACGATGCCGTCGAACGTCCCCCCGTCGTTCGCGACCACGACCGTTCCGTCGACGATCCCGACGTAGGTATGTTCGCGACCGTCGTCCCCGGCCCAGACCTGGACGCCGCCGTGATCCTCCCGGGTCCACGTCGTCCCCCGGAACATCGGCCCATCGCGCAGGGCGCGAAGGCTGACCTCCGCGGCGGCCTCGTCGGTGGTGTCGAGCATGATCGCGATCGACGGCTCGCCGTCGATCCGCACGTCGACCGCCACGGCCACCTGCGAGCCCACCCAGTCGAAGTCCTCGTGCGTCAGCCCGGTCGTCTCGAGCATCGCGTCGACCTGATCGCCGGCACGCCCGGTGACCTCGGACTCGCCGCCGAGCGACGGGAACGCGCTCGTCAGCCGGAACAGGTTCACCTTCTGCGAGGCGGCCGGGTCGAGGTACGCGGACACGACCACGTCCGTGTCGGCCGGGAGCTTCGTCGTGAGCGTCTCGCTCGATCCGCGGAGCGCGACGAACGAAGCCGCCGCCGCGACGCCGGCCAGCCCGACGACGGAGGCCACCACGATCACCACCGCCTTGCGGGCTCGGCGCGCGGGCGGCGCCGGCATCGGGGCGCCGGCCCCCTCGACCGTGGCCTCGACCCGGGTCAGGCCGTCGGGCGTGGTGGGGTCGTTCGGCGTAGGTGGCTGCACGATGAAGGCTCCTCGTCGGGGATCGTTGCGGTGGGTATCGGCAGAACGAAGGCCGTCCCTCAACCCTAGACCGGCGATGCGCTCCGACGAAGCACTACGGGCGGATCGTCTCGCGTCGCAGGGTGCAGGCCTCCAGCCGGTCCGGCAGGGGATCCACGCCGATCCCCGGGCCGCGCGGCACGGCCATCGTCCCGTCGGGCGCCATCACGAACGGCGCCGTCAGATCCTCGGGGAAGTACCGCGAGGACCCGCTGGTGTCGCCCGGCAAGGTGAAGCCGGGCATCGCGGCGAGCGCGAGGTTGAGCGCGCGCCCGATCCCCGTCTCCAGCATGCCGCCGCACCACACCGGCACACCCGCAGCCCGAGCCACGTCGTGCACCCGGCGCGCCTCGAGGGCGCCGCCGACCCGGCCTTGCTTGATGTTCACGATCCGGCACGCACCGAGCTCGATCGCATCGCGAGCCAACGCCGCCGAACGGATCGACTCGTCGAGGCACAGGTCGGTCGTGAGCATGCGCTGGAGCGCCGCGTGCTGCACGAGGTCGTCGTGGTGCAGCGGCTGCTCGATCATGAGGAGGTCGTACGCCTCCAGGGCACGGAACGTGTCGGCGTCCTCCAGCGTGTACGCCGCGTTCGCGTCGACGCTGAGCAGGATCCCCGGGAACGCCGCCCGGACGGCCGACACGCGCTCCACATCCAGTCCGGGCTCGATCTTCAGCTTGATCCGGCGATAGCCCTCCCCGAGGTATCCCTCGACCTGGGCGAGGAGCTCGTCCGTGGTCGGCGTGATGCCGACCGAGACGCCGCACGCGACCCGGGACGACGCGGCGCCGAGGTAGGCCGCCAGGCTCTCGCCGCGCGCGCGCAGCTCGGCGTCGAGGAAGGCGTCGACGATCGTGGCCTTTGCCATCGGGTTGCCCCGCACGAACGTGAAGACCCGTTCGAGCTCGTCGACGCTCACGTCGCCGGCACGGACGAGGGCCGGAACGAGGAAGTCGCGCATCACGAGCCAGGCGCCCTCGTTGAACTCCGCGCTGAAGTCGGGCTCGATGTCGGCCACGCACTCGCTCCATCCCTCGGCGGCGTCGGTCTCGACCCGGGCGAGGATGCAGACCTTCTCGGAGGAGGTGCCGAAGCTCGTCCGGAACGGCCGCACCAGCGGCAGCCCGACCAGTCGGAGCTCGACGGCGCGGACGCGCGTCACGCGGTCGCCTCCGGCGCCAGGGCGTAGGTCGCGGCGATCCCGTCGAACGACACGACCACCTTGCCCCGCGCGAAGGCGTCCCCCAGCGCGGCCGCCACGCGGTCGCGCGCGGCGAAGGCGGCTGAGGGATCTGACGCGCGCAGCGCGTCGTACTCGCGGGGCACGGCGACCGTCTCGTGCACGTCGGGCGGCGTCCGCGGCCCCGGCACGCGATCGAGCGCCCAGCGGACCACGAGCCGGTCGCTGCGCTCCCCGGCGTTCAGCGAATCCGCCATCTCCCCATAGAAGTTGCGCCGGAACCGATCCGCCGTCGCGCCGAGCTTCCCGAGGTTGAACCAGGCGTTCCGAGCGATCATCGGGTCGAAGGTCCAGCGGACCAGGTTGATCCCCTGGTCGAGACAGGCGGCGCGCTGGGCGAGCTTCAGGGCGAACCCCACCCCGCGGTGGCGCCGATCCGGGAGGGCCGCGAGCATGTGGGAGTGCAGATGCAGTCCGTCGTCGGGGTCGACGCCGGCCCACCCCAGCACATAGCCGACCATCTCACCCTGCGCCTCGGCCCCCCAGGGCACGTTCCCGCTCTCCGCGAGCGCCACGATCTCCTCCCGCGGGAGCAGTTGATGCTCGCCCCAGGTCGCGATCATCACGCGGAGGATCGCGTCGGCGTCCTCGATGGAGGTGAGCGGTCGGAGCGTCACGCCGGCGGCGGTTGCGGCGGCATGCGCCAGATCCCAGGCCTCGCTCGTCATCGCGCGGAGTCTAGCCTGGACGCCGAAAGGCCCGCGCTCTGCGCGGGCCCTCGGGTGTCACGAACCGCGGAGTCGGGTTAGCCGCCGGCGGGGGGCGGCAGCTCCTGCCACTCGACGTCGTCGAGATCCTGGCCGCGCCGGCGCTTCAAGATCTGTGCGACGGTCGCCACGATCGCCGCCACGAACGCGATCTTCAGCAGCTTCTTGAAGAAGCCGCCCTTCTTCTCCTCGGTCGCCTCGGTGGTGTCATCTGCCATGGAGGTGCCCTCCTTCCGGGAGTGGGCCTGGATGGACTTGAACCATCGACCTCTTCCTTATCAGGGAAGCGCTCTAACCGAGCTGAGCTACAGGCCCCACGAGCCGGGGCATGAAGCCCGTGGCCCAGCGTAGCCGGGGGTCGGAAACCACGTCAATCGAAGGGAGGCCGCCGGGGCGGGTCAGCGGGGGGGCTTCTCGGCGAGGGTCACATCGATCCCGCCGACGATGTCGCTGATCAGGTTGTACAGGAAGGCGACGAACACGTTGATCACGGACCAGACGACGGTGAACACCAGCCCGCCGATGAAGAGCCACGTGAAGACGGCGCCGCCGTTGATCGCGATCGGCTCGGGATCGCGCGTCCCCGTCTCCCCCGTCCCGAAGAAGTAGCCGAGGAGCTTCCCGATCTCTTCCATCGCGCCAGCGGCCGAGAGCACCGCGTAGATGATCGCGAGCGCGAAGAAGACGATCAGCATCACGCAGAAGTAGAAGATCAGCGAGAACTTCAGCACCGAGAGCGGGCCTACGCGCCGGACGACCACGCGGGTCCGGCGGGCGCCCTGACGGACGGGGCGGAGCGGTCGGCGCCGAGCCGTCGCGCGGGACCCCGATGCGGACTCCGCCGGGCCGTCCGGGTACGCCGCGGTATCCGCCCGGACGGGCGCTTCGGTCACCGCGGGGGTCGCCTGCACCGGCGCCGTCGGCGCGGCGTCGGGCGCGGCCTTCGCCGGCCCCGACCCCTCGGGGGCGTCGTTCTGCTGATCTTCGATCGTCTGCGACATCTCCTCGGGAAGAGTTCTAAGGGTACGCCCTGGCCGGGGCAAGCACCCGGATCGAAGCTCAGGTGCGCATCGGGCCGCCGGGCGCCACCATCAGCCGCACGTGCAGCAGCGTCAGGACCGCCACCACGGGCGGGGCGATCGCCCACGCCGAGGGCGCCGCGTCGTCCATCAGCAGCAGCGCGCCGACCGCAAGCCCGAGACCCCCGGCCACCACGAGCACGTCACCGAGCCGACGCGGGATCCGCGCCCACACGACCGCCGTGGTCACGACCAGAGCCCCTGCCGTGACGAGCGTCACGGCGCCGACGACATCCATCTGCGCATCTTCGCACGGGCGCGGAAACAGGAGCGGCGATCGGGCGATGACCGGTCACACATGACTAGGTGATCTCACCCGGTCCCTCAAGTTCTGAGGGCCGTTCGGCCGATACCAGCGGTGAACGTCGGGACCATGACAGGGGGTCGAACGCATCCGATGAGTGGGACGGGGCTTCGTCGCGTAGCGGCATTGGTGTTGGCAGGCACACTCGGCGTGGGGTGGATCGCGATGAGCGCCAACGCCTCGTCCTCGGTGGACGAGGCCGTGGCGCTCCGGCGCGACCTCCGCGTCAAGATCGACGAGCTTCACGACCGGCGTCACGACGCGCGCCAGGCGATCCACCAGCGGATCCGGTTCAACCAGGCCCGGATCGCGAACGCGCCCGGTGCGGGCGGCGTCGGCGACGAGCGCCGCTACCAACAGTTCCGACGGCGCCAGCTCCATCTGATCGACCTGCTGCGCAAGCAGGAACGGATGATCGTCCAGCAGACCGCCGCCCGCGTCGACGCGCTCCGTTCGCGCCGCGAGGGGCTCGCGCAATGGCTCGACACCTACGGGGTCTTCGAGACCTGTCCCGTGCAGGGCTCGGTCGCGATCGCCGACAACTTCGGGATCATCCGCGAGATGCCCGGAACGCCCCGGCACGTGCACATGGGCGACGACGTCTCCGCGCCCACCGGCGCCCCGATCGTGGCGCCGTTCGACGGGACCGCCGTGGCGTCTTCGAGCGAGCTCGGCGGCTCGCAGGTGAAGGTCTACGGGGCCGACGGCTACGTCTACAACGCCCATCTGTCCGCCTACGGCCGGCTCGGGCACGTCACGGCCGGCACGATCGTGGGCTACGTAGGCGAGACCGGGAACGCGACCGCTCCCCACGACCACTTCGAGTGGCACCCGGGCAACGGCGGTGCGGTCGATCCCTACGTCTACCTGACCGCGGCCTGCGGCTGAGCTTGAGGGGCGGGGTGTCCCCTGCCGCCCCGCCCCCTCAGGGCTCTTACTCGTCGTCCTCGTCCATCTGCGTGATCACCGGCGCGAGCGCGACGACGTTGGCGCCGTCCTCGACGCGCATCGTGCGGACGCCCTGGCTCGCGCGTCCGACCCGACGGATCTGGTCGGCCGGCACGCGCACCACCTGCCCGCTCGAGGAGATCACGAACATGTCCAGGTCCTTCGTCCCGATGTAGGCACCCGCGAGCAGGCCGGTCTTGCCGGTGAGCTGGTGGCCGATCACGCCCTTGCCGCCGCGGCCCTTCGTCGGGTAGTCGGCGAGCTTCGAGCGTTTCCCGTACCCCTGCTCGGTCACGCTGATCAGCTCCTCGCCTTCGGAGACGAGCCCGACCGCGAGCACCCGGTCGTCCTCGGACAGGCGCATCCCGATCACGCCCCCGGTCGCCCGGCCCATCGGGCGCGCGAGCGACTCCTTGAAGCGGATCGCCTGGCCCTTGCGGGAGACGAGCATGACCTCGTCCTCCCCTTCGGTGAACTTCACGTCGATCAGCTCGTCGTCGCCACGCAGGTTGATCGCGATCAGGCCGGTCCGCGGCGAGTCGTACTCGGGGAGCGCGGTCTTCTTCACGATCCCGTTGCGGGTCACGAAGAGCAGGTAGCGCCCCTCCGCGTACTCCTTGAGGTCGATCACCGCGCTGATCTTCTCGTCGCCGTCCAGGGCCACGCCCGGGAGGTTCGCGGCGTACATCCCGCGGGCCGTGCGGCCCGACTCGGGGATCTCGTGCGCCTTCACGCGATACACGCGGCCCTTCGTGGTGAAGAACAGCATCCAGTGGTGGGTCGTGGTCGTGAAGACGTGCTTGACGACGTCTTCCTCCTTCAGGTTCTGGCCGCGGACGCCCTTGCCGCCGCGGCCCTGCCGCTTGAAGGAGTCCATCGGGAGGCGCTTCACGTACCCGGCGCGGCTCACCGTGATCACGACGTCCTCTTCGGCGATCAGATCCTCGACGTCGAAGTCTCCCTCCTCGGCCCGGATCGACGTGCGACGCGAGTCCGCGTGCTTCTTGCGGATCTCGGTGAGCTCCTCCTTGATCACGGCGCGAAGCTTCACCGGGTCGTTCAGGAGCGAGTTGAGGTACTCGATGCGCTCGAGCAACTCCGTGTGCTCCTTCTCGAGCTCGGTGCGTGCGAGGCGTGTGAGGCGGCGCAGCGGCATGTCCAAGATGTGGTTCGCCTGGATCTCGCTGAGCTTGAAGCGCTTCATCAGCGACGTGCGCGCGGCGTCGGCGTCCTGGGACCCGCGGATGATCTTGATCACCTCGTCGAGGTTGTCGAGCGCGATCAGGAGCCCGAGGACGATGTGGTCGCGCTCCTCGGCCTTGCGAAGGTCGTAGCGGGTGCGCCGCGTGACGACGTCGACCTGATGGTCGACGTAGTAGCCGACCATCTCGGCCAGGTTCAGCGTGCGCGGGACCCCGTCGACGAGCGCCAGCATGATCACGCCGAAGCTCTCCTGGAGCTGCGTGTGCTTGTACAGCTGGTTCAGCACGACATGGGGGTTCGCGCCGCGCTTGGTCTCGATCACGAGGCGCATGCCCTCGCGGTTGGACTCGTCCTTCAGGTCGGCGATGTCCTTCAGCTTCTGCAGCTTCACGAGCTCGGCGATCTTCTCGGCGAGCCGCGCCTTGTTCACCTGGTACGGGAGCTCGGTGACGACGATCTTCGACTTGCCGTTCGAGCTCTCCTCGATCTGCGTGACCGCGCGGACCTTCAGCGAGCCGCGGCCCGTCTCGTAGGCGTCGCGGATCCCCTGGCGCCCCATGATCGTGGCGCCGGTCGGGAAGTCGGGGCCCTTGATGAACTTCATCAGGTCGTCGGGCGTCGACTCGGGGTTCTCGAGGTAGTGCACGACCCCGTCGATCACCTCGCCGAGGTTGTGCGGGGGGATGTTCGTGGCCATGCCGACGGCGATGCCGCCCGCCCCGTTCACCAGGAGGTTCGGGAACCGCGAGGGGAGCACGACCGGCTGCTGCTCGTAGCCGTCGAAGTTGGGGACGAAGTCGACCGTCTCGGAGTCGATGTCGCGCAGGAGCTCCATCGCCATCGGGGCGAGCCGCGCCTCGGTGTACCGGTAGGCGGCCGCCGGGTCGCCGTCGACCGAACCGAAGTTGCCGTGGCCGTCGACGAGCGGGTAGCGCAGCGACCACTCCTGGGCCATGCGGACGAGCGCGTCGTACACCGACTGGTCGCCGTGCGGGTGGTACTTCTTCAGCACGTCGCCGATCACGGCCGCCGACTTGCGGTGCGGGCGGTCGGGACGGTAGCCCGCCTCGAGCATCGCCCACAGGATCCGCTTGTGGACCGGCTTCAGGCCGTCACGGACGTCGGGCAGCGCCCGTCCCACGATGACCGACATCGAGTAGTCGAGGTACGACCGTTGGATCTCGTCTTCGAGGTCGACGGGCTCGATACGCCCGACGAACAGCCCTTCCTGCGCCATGTCCGTCGATCAGCTCCTCAGACGTCCAGGTTCTGGACGTACTTCGCGTTGCGCTCGATGAAGTCCTTGCGTGCCGGCACGTCGTCACCCATCAGGATCGAGAACAGCCGGTCGGCCGCGACCGCATCCTCGAGCGTCACCTGCAGCAGGGTGCGCTTCTCGGGATCCATCGTGGTGTCCCACAGCTGGATCGCGTCCATCTCGCCGAGGCCCTTGAACCGCTGCGGGTCGCCCAGCTTCTTGCCGTTCGCGTTCTTGCGGTACTCGTCCCATTCGCGCTCGGTGTAGAAGTAGTGCTCCTGCTTGCCTTCCTTCAGCAGGTACAGCGGCGGCTGCGCGAGGTACACGTAGCCGGCGTCGATCAGCTGCGGCATGTAGCGGAAGAAGTACGTGAGCAGCAGCGTGCGGATGTGCGCGCCGTCGACGTCGGCGTCGGCCATGAGCACGATGCGGTGGTACCGCGTCTTCTCGAGGTCGAACTCCTCGCCGATGCCGGTCCCGATCGCGGTGATCAGCGCCTGGATCTCGTTGTTCTCGAGGATCTTGTGCAGGCGCGCCTTCTCGACGTTCAAGATCTTGCCCCGGATCGGCAGGATCGCCTGGCTCGCACGGTCCCGCGCGCTCTTGGCCGAGCCGCCCGCGGAGTCGCCCTCCACGATGTAGAGCTCGCAGAGCGCCGGGTCCGAGAGCTGGCAGTCGGCGAGCTTGCCGGGGAGCGACCCACTCTCGAGGAAGGACTTCCGGCGCGTGAGGTCGCGGGCCTGCCGTGCCGCCAGGCGGGCCTTCGCCGAGGACGAGGCCTTCATGAAGATGCGCTTCGCGTCGCCCGGGTGCTCCTCGAGCCACGTGGTGAACGCGGCGTTCACGGTGGTCTCGACGAGCGAGCGCATCGAGGCGTTGCCGAGCTTGGTCTTGGTCTGACCCTCGAACTGCGGGTCGCGGAGCTTCACCGAGATGATCGCGACCAGGCCTTCACGGACGTCCTCGCCGATCAGGTTGTCTTCCTTCTCCTTGAGGAGGCCCTTGGCGCGCGCGTGGCGGTTCAGCACGTTCGTGAGCGCCTTCTTCAGGCCCTCCTCGTGCATGCCGCCCTCGTGCGTGTTGATCGTGTTCGCGAACGAGTAGAGCGACTCCGTGTACCCCGTGTTCCACTGCATCGCGAGCTCGACCTCGCCGTCGTCGGCCTTCGTGTCGATGTCGATGATCCGGTTGATCGTCTCCTTGCCCTGCGAGAGGTACTTCACGAAGTCCACGAGGCCGCCGCTCGCCTTGAAGGACTCCTTGCGGGTGGGCTCCTCGCGCTCGTCGGCCAGCGTGATCTCGGCACCCTTGTTCAGGAACGAGAGCTCGCGCAACCGCTCGGCGAGCGTCTCGAATCGGTACTCGAGCGTCTCGACGAAGATCTCGGGGTCGGGCCAGAACCGAACCCGGGTGCCGGTCTTCGTGGTGGGCTTGCCCTTCGCGAGCTTGCCGAGGGGCTTGCCCCGCTCGTAGGCCTGGCTCCACGAGTATCCGTCGCGCGTGACCTCGACCTCGAGGCGCGTGGACAGGGCGTTCACGACGGAGACCCCGACGCCGTGCAGGCCACCAGAGATCTTGTAGCCACCCCCGCCGAACTTGCCGCCGGCGTGCAGCACCGTGAGCACGACCTCGACGGCCGGGCGGCGGTCCTTGGCGCCGGGGATCGGCTTCACGGGGATCCCGCGCCCGTTGTCGTGGCAACTCACCGAGCCGTCGGCGTGGATCGTGACGAGGATCTTGTCGGCGAAGCCGGCCATGGCCTCGTCGATCGCGTTGTCCACCACCTCGTAGACGAGGTGGTGGAGCCCTCGGGAGCTCGTGGTGCCGATGTACATGCCCGGCCGCTTGCGGACCGGCTCCAGTCCCTCCAGCACCTGGATGCTGCTGGAGTCGTAGCCTGCTGCGGTCTTCTTGGTCGCCAACGAGCCTCCGATCGAGCCCACGCGGCGGCCTCACGCGGTGCCGCGGGAAGCCGTGCGCGGGAAGGTCGCACGAACCCGTTCAGTCTACCGTACGGGAGGGACGCCCGACCGGTGGCGAGGGCCGAAAAAGGGCGTTCTAGCTGGGGTTTCTTACAACGATCCTGATCGCGGTCACGCGGCCCTCGCCCAGGGCCTCGTCGGCCTTGCGGCGGATCTCCTCGTGCAGGAACCGGGCCTGTGCGCCCCACGGTCCCGAGGTCGCGCCGACCACCAGGAGGCCCTCCTCCAGGCTGACCGGCGCGGTCTCGGCGGCCAGTCGCGGCCCCACGATCTCGGGCCACCGCGACGCGAGTTCGGCCACCGGCATCCCGCGCGACAACACCTCCTCGGCGAGCAGCCCGTCGACGATGTCGGCGAGCGTCACGGGATCGCGAGATCGCTTCCCCTTCGCCTTGTCGAACCCCTTCGCGTGGGCCACGTCAGGCGCTCCTCGCGGCGATCGTGCCGTCCACCACGTCCCAGACGGCGGCCGCGTTCGCGGGCACGTGCGCGTCGTCGGCGACCGTGATCAAGACCTGACCCCCGCGCGAGGCCAGCCGCGCGCCGATGTGGTCGCGGCGGCGCGGGTCGAGCGCGCTGAACGGGTCGTCGATCAGCAGCAGCGGAGGCTCGCCGATCTCGGCCGCCACCGCGGACGCGAGCCCGAGGCGGACGCAGAGGGCCGCCGCCCAGGTCTCCCCGTACGAGGCGAACGCCCGCGCGCCCAGGTCCCGAACCGCCAGGTTCAGCTCGTCGCGGTGCGGGCCCACGAGCGAGGTCCGGCGTTGGAGCTCATCGGCGCGACGTTCCCCGATCCGCGCTCGGAAGGCGCCCTCGAGATCGTCGGCGGACCACAGGTTGGGCGCGTAGGCGCAATCGAGCCCGTACGAGGCGATCGCGCGGAACTCCTCGTCGGCGAAGGGGGCGAGCCGTTCGACGGCGTCGGCGCGGGCACGGATCACGGCGCAGCCGGCCTGGATCAACTCCTCGTCCCACGCCTCGATCCCCGGCGGCGAGCCCGGGCGGTCCCATTCCTTCAACAGCCGGTTCCGCTGGCGCAGGGCCCGGTCGTAGGACGTGAACAGCGAGTCCCTGACCGGCCACAGCGCGATCACGGCCTCGTCCATGAACGCGCGGCGCTTCGATGGGTCGCCGATCACGATCGGCAGGTCGAACGGGCCGAACAGCACGGCGCGGACCTGCCGCCGAAGGTCGCGCTTCCGACGCACCGGGGAGCGGTTGACCTTCACCTTGCTCGCACCCTGCGACGGGATCTCGATCTCGACGAGGGCACGACCGTCCCGCGTCTCGAACTCCCCGCGCACGTAGGCGGCGGCGGCCCCCACCCGTACGAGCGGCGCGTTCGTGGACGTCCGCGGGGACCCCAGCGCGTACAGGAAGTGCATGCCCTCGAGCAGGTTCGTCTTCCCCTCCCCGTTCGGCCCCACCGCGACGAGCAGCCCGTCGGGCACCGGGTCGATGCGCGTCAGCGCGTGGTTCCGGAAGTCACGCAGCTCGACCCAGGCGAGGCGCATCGCGGGGAAGCCCTGCGCCGCAGCCGGTTACGACACCGATGCGGGCAACCGCACCGGCATCACGAGGTACGTGAACTCGTCGCCGTCCCCGCGGACCACGCCCGGCTTCAGCCCGTCGCGCACGTCGAGCCGCACGGACTCGCCGTGGCAGGCCGTGAGCCCGTCGGCCAGGTACTGCGGGTTGAAGGCGGCGGTCAGGTCCTCGCCCTCATAGCGGGCCTCCACGGTCTCGACGGCCTGCCCGAGATCGGGGCTCGAGCTCGAGAGCTTCACGCCGAGGGCGTTGAACTCGAGCCGCACCGGGGTCGTGTCGCGGGCGAGCAGCCCCACGCGTCGGACCGCGTCGAGCAGCGCCTGCCGGCTGATCGTGAGCCGGCTCTCGTGCTGCTCGGGCAGGAGCTGACGGTAGTTCGGGAACTCCCCTTCGATCAGGCGCGACGTGAGCGTCAGCTCCCCGATCCGGAACGCCACCTGCGACTCGTCCACGAAGATCTGGATCGAAGCCTTCTCATCGGCCTGGGCCGCGCGGCCCGCCTCGGTGAGGGCCCGCTCCGGCACGATCGCGCGGCCCTCGCCGTCGGCGCTCGCGACCAGGTCCCGGACGGCCAGTCGATACGAGTCGGTGGCCACCATCACGACCCCTTCGCGGCTGACCTCGACCAGCACCCCCGTGAGCACGGGCCGTGCCTCGTCGCGTGACGCGGCACGGGCCACCTGGGTCACGGCCTCGGCGAAGGCGCCGGCCTCGGCCGTGATCGACGTGCCGCTCGGCTCCTGCAGCCCCGGGAAGTCCTCGGACGGCAGCAGCCGCAGCGTGCCCTCGTAGGCCGCGCAGCGCAGGTGCGCCTGGGACTGATCGGTCTCGAACTCGACCGGCGCGTCGGACAACGACTTCACCGTGTCGCCGAGGAGCCGAGCCGGGACGAGCGCGACGCCCGCCTCCTGCACCTGAACGCCGGTCGAGAGCCGTGCCGACACCTCGAGATCGGTCGTCGTGAGCGTCAGCCGCCCGTCGTCGGTCGCCTCCAGGAGAACGCCTGTCAGGGCCGGGATCCCCGGCCTGGACGACACGCCGCGCTGGACGGTCTGGAGCGCCTCCGAGAGCGCGTCGCGGTCACACCGGAACTTCATGCCCACCCCCTGCTTCTGTCCTTAAGAGTTCTCGATAGACCGGTAGTAGTAGGCGCTGTGGAAAGGTGCACGGAGGCACGGTTCCTGCAGCGTAGAGCGGTTCTCTGACATGTGGATAGTCGGTGTGGAAACCCTGTCGCTCCGGCCGATGTTCGCAGAGCGACAGGAACACCCCACCTCGGCCGCGGAGGTTTTCCACAGGCGTCGCGGTCGGGTCATGCCGCACCTCGCACGCGCCCGCGGATGATCCTCGTGAGATCTTGGACCTGACGGAACGTCGCGTCGCGCGCCCGCATCTCGTCCTCGACCTTCTTGATGCCGTGCAGGACGGTCGTGTGATCGCGTCCCCCGTACATGTCACCGATCTTGACGAGGGACAAACCCGTGTTCTCGCGCGTCAGGTACATCGCGATGTGCCGGGCGTGCGTGAGCGGTCGCGACCGGCTCTTCGAGACCAGCTCGTCGACCGAGATCGCGAAGTACGCTGCCGTCTCCTCGAGGATCAGGGGAGCCGGGATCTCGGTCTCGGTTTGCGGGATCAGGTCCTGGAGCGCACGTTCGGCGAGCGCGTCGTCGATCGGTTGGCTCGTGAGCTCCGACCACGCCACCACCCGCACGAGCGCGCCCTCGAGCTCGCGCACGCTCTGGTCGAACTTGGAGGCGACGAACTCGATCACGGCGGGCGGGACCTGGATGCGGTCGTGCTCGGCCTTCAACTGCAGGATCGCGATCCGCGTCTCGAGGTCCGGCGGCTGCACGTCGACGCACAGGCCCCACTTGAACCGGCTCACGAGCCGCTCCTCGAGCCCGGAGAGCTCGTTGGGGGATCGGTCCGACGCGATCACGATCTGCTTGCCGGCGCCGTGGAGGTGGTTGAACGTGTGGAAGAACTCCGTCTGGGTCTCCTCACGCTTGGCGAGGAACTGCACGTCGTCTACGAGCAGCACGTCCACCTCGCGGTAGCGCTGACGGAACTCGTCGCCCTTGCGTTCGCGCACCGCCTTGATGAACTCGGTCACGAACTGTTCGGAGGTCACGTACTTCACGCTGATCCCCGGCGAGAGCCGGTGCATGTGGTGCCCGACCGCGATCAACAGGTGCGTCTTGCCCAGACCTGTTGCGCCATAGATGAAGAGCGGGTTATAGGCCGTCGACGGCGTTGCCTCGGCGACCGCCATCGCCGCGGCGTGCGCGAACCGGTTGGAGGGTCCGGGCACGAACGCGTCGAAGGTGTAGTTCGGGAACGGCAGGCCGGGCGCGCCGAGCGTGTCCTTGGGAGGCAGCAATTCGGGGGGCGCGCCGATCGCGGCGTAGGCGGCGGGCGGGCGCTCTTCGACCATCCCTCCCCCGCCCGCCCCGAGCTCGACCGGCGCGTCGGCACGGAGCCGCTCGTCGACCGCGAGTTCCACCTTCACCGGATAGCCCACCGACTGGGCCGCCGCCTCCTCGATCATCGAGAGGTGGTGATGCTGGAGGCGCTCGCGCACGAGCTGGCTGGGCACCGCCAGCTGTAGCGACTCGTCGGACAGGGACAGCGGCGCCACGTCCGCGAACCACATCACGACGGTGGTCTCGGGGAGCTCGGTACGGGCGCGCTCGAGGACGAACGACCACACGTGACGGGCGTCGTGCTCAGGAACGGCTAGGGCCATGCGTATCCACAGAACCTTTCCACAACGGTGGAAAACCCTCTCGGGAAGCGTTGGCTGGCGGGCGGGTTCGGGGCCGCACCGCCGGGGGGAAGCGCGGGGCGCACGATAGCACGGGACTTTTCCACACGACCCGCCGGGCGGGGGGTCTTGGCACTCTTTCTGTTGTCAACCGCTTTGTCCTGCGGCGATGCCGCCCCGTATACTCTGTGACCTTGGCCGGCGAGAGCCGGCCTTCATCTCGCCTCCGACCCACCGACCGAGGAACCGATCATGGCCAAGGGCAAGCGTACGTACCAGCCGAACAACCGTCGCCGGCACAAGCGGCACGGATTCCGTCTGCGGATGCGGACCCGCGCCGGCCGCTCGATCCTCGCGGCGCGCCGCCGCAAGGGCCGCGCTCGGCTGACCGTCTGATCCCCCATCCCCGTGCGCGCGCGGGAGGTGCGGCGCGTCTTCGCCGAGGGCCGTCCGCTGCACGGGGGGCGGGTGGTAGTGTTTCTCGCGCCCGGGACCGGGTCGTTCGCCGTCGTCGCCGCGCGCCGCGTAGGTGGCGCCGTCGAGCGGAACCGAGCCCGGCGCATCCTGCGCGAGGCCTGGCGACAGGTTACGCCGCAGGTCACAGCCGATTCCGACGCCGTCCTGGTGGCTCGAGAGGCCATCCGGGGCGCCACGACACGAGATCTGGTGGCCGAGATGACCGAGCTGCTCCGGGGCGTGACGCCCGCATGAACGCAGCCCGCCGCGCCCTGTGGATCGCCGGGGTGCCTGCGCGCGCCCTCCTGATCGGGATGATCCGGCTGTACCGCGCCACGCTCTCGGGCTGGCTCGGCGGCCAGTGCCGTTTCTATCCCTCGTGCTCCCACTACGCGGAAGACGCGATCCGTACGCACGGCGCGACGAAGGGCGCCGTGCTCGCGACCTGGAGAGTGTTGCGCTGCAACCCGTTCGGCAAGGGCGGCATCGACCACGTGCCCGCGGCTCGCCGGCATGCGGCGTATGATGCTATCTCACAGACCCCCGAAGGAGCTCACGTCTAGATGCTCGCCTTCGCTCCGTTCCAGGCGCTGCTCGACGCGATCGGCTGGGTCCTGGCGCGCATCTTCGACCTGATCCCCAACTACGGGATCTCGATCATCGTGCTGACGCTGGTGATCCGGTTGCTCCTGTTGCCGCTCGGCATCAAGCAGATCAAGTCGATGCAGGCGATGCAGGCGATCCAGCCCCGCGTCAAGGAGCTGCAGAAGAAGTACAAGGGAAACAAGCAGAAGGCCCAGGAAGAAACGATGAAGCTCTACAAGGAGGCCGGCGTGAACCCGCTGGGCGGCTGCCTCCCGCTCCTCCTGCAGTTCCCGATCCTGATCGCGATGTACGCGGTGATCCGCGCGCCCTCACTGCAGCCGGTCCAGGATCAGCCGCAGACCTATCAAGTCATGAACAACCACCTGCCCGAGGACAGCACGCTGTTCAAGGACGTCATCACGCACACGAACACCGGGATGATCTTCGTGAACCTCCAATGCTCCGCGGCCCAGAGCGGCACTCAGGCCCAACTCAAGGACACCAAGGGCCAGAACGTCCAGAACGGGTGGGCCCTGGAGGACGGGCAGGGCAACCCGCTCCCCTACACATCGATCGGGACCCTGAACTGCGGCGATGGCGTCCCGGACAAGATCCCCTACTTCCTCCTGCTGATCGTGATGATCGGGACGACCTTCTATCAGCAGCGCCAGATGCAGAAGGCGAGCCCCCCGGGCGCCTCGTCCTCCCAGCAGCAGGCCATCATGAAGTTCATGCCGCTGATGTTCGGCATCTTCGGCTTCAGCTTCCCGGCGGGCCTGGTGCTCTACTGGATGGTGTCCAACCTCTTCCAGATCGGCCAGCAGGCGGCCCTCCTACGGGCGGGGCACATCGGTCCCGATGCGCTCGACAAGCGGATCGCCGAGCAGAAGGCCCGCGCCGCGAGCCAGGCGGACAAGCCCGCGAAGAAGGGCTTCATATCCGGGATGATGGAGCGAGCCGAACAGGCGCGCCAGCAGCAGCCCGGTACCAAGGGTGGCACGTCGAAGGGCTCCCCCAAGGGCGGGAGCAGGGGCGCCGGCGGCACGAAGGGCGGCCCCCGCAAGCCGCCCCCCAAGAACCAGCCACGCCCCAAACCGAAGAAGCCTGGAGGCACCGATGGCTCGTGAGGTCGAGCGCACCGCCGCCACGGTCGACGAGGCCGTCGCCGCCGCGCTGGAATGGCTGGGTGCCGATGCCGGCGACGTCGATGTCGAGGTCCTGCAGGCCCGCGCTCCCGAGAGCGACGAGCCCGGCCGAGCGATCGTGCGTGTGCGCCTCCGCGAGGAGGACGACGAGCCGCCCAAGCCGCCGTCTGCTCCGGGCACCCCCGCCGATGCCGCGACCGGCCTCGACGAGCTGGAGGAGCAGGCCGACGCGGTCGCCGACTTCGTGGACGAGTTGCTCGCGAAGATGGACATCGACGCGATCGCCGAGCCGAACCCGCAAGGCGGGCACATGTACGTCGACATCGTCGACGGCCCCGAGGACGACATGGCCCTCCTGATCGGGCGCCACGGCCAGACCCTCGAGGCGATCCAGGAGCTCGCGCGGATGGCGATCGGCCGCAGGCTCGACCAACGGATCCGGGTGATCGTGGACGTCGAGGACTACCGCAAGCGCCGGGAGTCCCGCCTCGAGGAAGACGCCCGTGAGGCGGCGCTCCGCGTCGCGGGCGAGGGGGGCGAGTACGAGTTCGACCCGATGAACGCCTACGAGCGCAAGCTCGTGCACGACGCGGTCGCCGGCGTGGACGGGGTCGAGACGGTGTCGCGGGGCGAAGAGCCTTCGCGGTACGTGGTGATCCGACCCGTTTGACGTTGGTTCGTCTGTGGCTGGCGCGTGACGCTGCTCGCCCGAGGTCCCGCCGGCCAACCTCGCTCGCTTCGCTGGCGCTCGCTGCGCTCGTGATGTTGGCCTCTGGGATCCTCGGGCTCTATCGCGTGAAGCGCCGAACCCTACGACGAGGTTCATTCGGTCGGATAGCCTCGTACCTGTGTGTGAGGGGGCGTGTTTCACGTGAAACATGAGGGTTGGGTGCTTCAGGCTGCGGCGTTGGGGGTGGAGCTGGACGCCGAGGCGGAGGGGCGGCTGGTTCTGTTCGAGGAGCTGTTGGTGGAGCGTGCCGCGCCGATGGGGATGATCTCGAAGGGGGACGTGGGTCGGGTTCGGGAACGGCACATCTTGGACTGCTTACGGGCGGTGCCGTTGCTGGGAGACGACGATCGGAGCCTCTGCGACCTGGGGACGGGCGCGGGGTTGCCGGGGTTGGTGGTGGCGTGCGTTCTGCCCGATCTCGAGGTGGTGCTGACCGAGGTCCGGAGGAACCGAGCGGCGTTCCTGGCGTCGGCGATCGAGGAGTTGGAACTCCCCCGCGTGACCGTGTGGGCGCGGCGGATCGAGACGCTCAGGGAGCGGTTCGACGTGTGCACCGCCCGCGCGTTCGCGGATCCGCGGAGATCGTGGGCGGCCGCCGAGCGGCTGCTCGGGCCCTCGGGTCGGATGATCTATTGGGCCGGCGAACGGTACGACAGGCGTGCGGACCCGCCCGAAGGGGTCGATACGACGGTTTTCGAGACCTCGGCGCTTGCAAGGGCTGGGGCACTCGTTATCATGAGCCGGCAGTGACCAACGCCTCTTCCGGCACCTCAGCCTCGCGTACCTCCGGCTCCAGCAAGGGTGCCTCGTCCGCCGCATCCAAGCCCAAGCCGAGGACCACGCCGAAGGCGAAGCCCCGCCCGGTCGTCCCCGATTCGCCCGGCACGGCGCGCATCATCGCGATCGCGAACCAGAAGGGCGGCGTGGGCAAGTCGACGACGGCCGTCAGCCTGGGAGCGGCCCTGGCCGATCTAGGCTTCCGGGTCCTCGTCGTGGACCTGGATCCGCAGGGCAACGCCTCGACGGGCATGGGGATCCGCCACGAGGCGCGCGAGATCACCGTGTATGACGTCGTGGTCGCCGAGGCGCACGTCAGTGACGCGATCGTGCCGACCCCGGTCGAGCATCTCCACGCGATCCCGTCCACGATCGACCTCGCGGGCGCCGAGATCGAGCTCGTCAGCCAGTTCTCGCGTGAGCACCGACTGAAGAAGGCCCTCGCCGAGGTCGGCGAGGGCGTGTATGACTTCATCCTCTTGGATTGCCCGCCGAGTCTCGGGCTCCTCACGGTCAACGCGCTCACCGCCGCCGAGGAGCTCATCGTCCCCATCCAGTGCGAGTACTACGCGCTGGAAGGCCTCGGCCAGCTCCTGCGCAACGTCTCTCTCGTGCAGCAGAACATCAACCCGGGACTCCGTCTCTCCGGCATCGTGATGACGATGTTCGATCCACGGACCAAGCTCTCGGAGCAGGTGGTCGAGGAGGTCCAGCGGTACTTCGGGGAGCTCGTGTACGACGTCATCATCCCGAGGACGGTGCGTCTGTCCGAGGCGCCGGGGTACGGACAGCCGATCACGGTGTACGACCCGAAGTCCAAGGGCGCCGAGTGTTACCGCGAGCTGGCCCGCGAGGTCGCCCTGCGTCCGCCGCCCGACGAGCCGATGCCGATCTTCGACGACCTCCCGACGGTGGTCGTTCCGGCGCTCGACGACACGGTCGTGCGCCCGCCGATGGACGAGGCCGACCTCGAGGAGGTTCCGACGGTGCACGCCGTGATGGAGGAGGCCGCCGAGGAGGAGGTCCTCGAGGTCGCCGCGACCCGAGAGGTCGAGGACGAGCTCGAGGCGGAGGTGATCCAGGACGAGGTCACCGGGGCGGTCGAAGACGCCATCGAGGCGGCGGAGCTGGACGAGGGCCCGGAACCGATGCCCGACGACGTCGAGGCGGCACAGGTCGCGGAGACCGGCCAGCTGGTCGCCGAGGAGGCGGAACCTCGCGAGCTCGAGGAGTCCCCGTCGCTCGCCGAGACGATCGGCGACACCGTCGCGGCGACCGTGGCTGACGACGACGACGTGTGGGAGGAGGTCGACGAGTCGGCCACCACCCAGCCGCGCGTCTCGCCACCCCGTTCCCCCGCCCCACCCGGGCACCTTCCCGAACGACGGGTAGTGGTCATCGACGAGGACGCCGCGGACTACGTGACGCCCTCCGAGCCGGCGGGTCCGCCGGCATCCAGAGGCGGCGCCGAGGCCGAACCGCAACCGGCGGTGGCCGACATCGGGGCCACGCTCGAGGATGACGACGAGCCGCCGAAGCGCCGATGGCGACTGTTCCGCAAGGGAGGCGAGTGATGTCGAAGCGAGGTGGACTCGGTCGAGGGTTGTCGGCGCTGATCCCGGGCGCGCCCGAGGCGGGGGAGTTCGCGAGCGGGCTGCTCGAGGTGCCGGTCAACGCGGTCGCCCCGAACCCGAAGCAGCCCAGGACCCATTTCCCCGACGAAGAGCTGGCCTCTCTGGCGGCCTCGATCCGGGAGGTCGGGATCCTCCAGCCGATCGTCGTGCGAAAGGCCGGCGATTCCGCGTACGAGCTGGTCGCGGGGGAGCGGCGCCTCAGGGCGGCCAAACAGGCGGGATTGGCGACGATCCCGGTCGTGGTGCGCGATACCGACGACGCCGACATCCTGCGCGAAGCCCTGATCGAGAACATCCATCGCGAGGATCTCGGTCCGATCGAGCTGGCCGAGGCCTTCCGGGCGCTCCTGGAGGACCTCTCCCTCAAGCAGGAGGAGCTCGCCGACCGCGTCGGTGTGTCGCGGTCACACATCGCGAACACGATCCGGCTGCTGCAACTCCCCCTGGACGTCCAGCAGCTGCTCACGGACTCGAAGATCCAAGCGGGGCACGCACGGGCGCTCCTCTCCCTCGGCGACCCCGAGGCGCAGACGACCCTCGCGCTCCGCGTGGCCGCTGAGGACCTCTCGGTCCGTGAGACCGAAGAGCTGGTGCGTCGCTACCTCGAGGCTCCGAAGGAAGCCCCGAAGGCCGGCAAGGCGACGTCCAAGACCGAGAACAGCGGGATGGGCGAGGTCGAGGAGATCCTCTCGGAGCAACTCGCGACCCGCGTGCAGATCCAGATGGGCAAGAAGCGCGGCAAGGTGATCATCGAGTTCGGCTCGCCCGACGACCTCGAGCGCATCGTCTCCGAGATCATCGGTTCGGGCCCGGGGCTCTCCCCCGAGTAACTGAGGCCGGCTACCGTCGGTCTGTGGCCGACCGTAGGACGCGGTCGCACAGGTCAGCGAGCGTCATCCCGGCGGCCCGGGCTCCCATAGGCAGCAGGCTCGTCTCGGTCATGCCGGGGCTGACGTTCACCTCGAGGATCCACGGCCGGCCGTCGGCGTCCACGATCGCATCGACCCGCGTGACGTCGCGGAGTCGGAGCGACGCGGCCGCGAGGGACGCGACCCCCGCCACCGCGCCCGCGATCTCCCCGTTCAGCCGGGCGGGCGCGAAATACTCCGTGGCGCCGGCCGTGTAGCGGGCGGCGTAGTCATAGACCCCGTTCTTGGGCACGATCTCGACCGCGGGGAGCGTCTCGAGGGCCGATCCGACGAGGCCGACGGCCACCTCGGTGCCCTCGACCGAACGCTCGACGATCGCGGCCCCGCTGAAGGAAAGGGCGGCCATCACGGCCGCCGGCAGGTCGGCCGAACGCTCGACGAAGCTGACGCCGAGCGCGGAGCCGCTCCGCGAAGGCTTGACGACACAGGGGAGGCCGACCCGCTCGACGACCTGATCGAGCGCGGCGCCGGCGCCGAGGTCGCGGAGCGCCGAGTCCTCGATCGTCACCCATGCCGGAGTGTCGACGCCCGCCCGCCGCAGCGCATCCTTCGCGAGCACCTTGTCGAAGGCCACCTCGCAGTCGAACGGCGCCGTCCCCGTGAAGGGGAGGTCGAGCAGATGCAGCAGGCGCTGGACGGTGCCGTCCTCGCCCTCCTTGCCGTGCAGCGCGAGGTAACAGAGCTCCGGCTCGCGTTCGCGCAAGGCCTCGACGAGCGCAGTCTCCGCCGGGTCCATGAGCCAGGCGTCGTGGCCGAGTTCGATGAGTGACGTCATCACACGGTGACCCGAGCGGAGGGAGACATCGCGCTCGGGCGTGCGCCCGCCGGCCAGCACCGCGACCCTCATCCGCCCAGACTCCGGTAGAGTTGCTCCTCGTCGGCCAGGAGCGATCCGAGACGGGCGATGCCCTCTCGGATCCGGTCCTGCGTCGGGTAGCAGAAGGCGAGCCGCATCTGGTTCGTGCCCCGGCCGTCGGGGTAGAAGGCCGTCCCGGGCACGTAGGCGACCCGGCGCTCGACGGCCGCCGCGAGCATCGCCCGGGTGTCGACCCAGTCCGGGAGGGTCACCCACACGTAGAATCCTCCCGCCGGGTGGGTCCACATCGCCCCGTCGGGGAACGTCTCGTCGATCGCCTCGAGCATCGCGTCGCGCCGCCCGCGATACGTGTCGACGAGCGTGGCAAGGTTCGTCCGCCAGCGATCGCCCGCGAAGTACCGCTCCGTGACGAGCATGTTGAACGACGAGCCGCACAGGTCGGCGGCCTCCTTGGCGAGCACGAGCCGCTGGATCACGGACTGCTCGGCGAGAGCCCAGCCGACGCGAACCCCGGGGGAGAAGACCTTCGACACGGTGCCGAGGTAGATCACGTTGTCGGGGTCGAGGGTTCGCAGGGCCGGGAGCGCGTCGCCCTCGAAGCGGAGCATCCCGTAGGGGTTGTCCTCGACGATCGGCACGCCGGCTCCTCGGCACAGCGAGATGAGTCGCTGGCGGCGCGCGTATGATAACGTCACACCGGCGGGGTTGCCGAAGTTCGGGCACGTGTAAACGAACTTCGGGCGGTCGCCGCGCACGAACGCTTCCTCGAGCTGGTCGACGAGCATGCCCTCGTCGTCGAGGTCGATCTGGAGGTACCGCGGCTCGTACACGCTGAAGGCGGTGAGCGCGCCGACGTAGGCGGGCGCCTCCACCGCGACCAGGTCGCCGGGATCGATGAAGATCTTCCCCACCAGGTCGAGGGCCTGCTGGGCGCCCGTCGTGATCACCAAGTCCTCGGGGTCGGCCACGACCGCCTCCTCCGACATCAGCGCGACCAGACGCTCGCGGAGCGCGACGTGGCCCTGGCCGCCGCCGTACTGGAGCGCCATCGTCCCGTGCTCGTCGAGCACCTGTCGGACGACCTCGAGCACGTCCTCGGTCGGCAGCGCCTGTACGTAGGGCATACCGCCTGCGAGAGAGACTACCTCGGGCCGGGAAGCCACCGCGAACAGGGCCCGCACCTCCGACGCCGACATGCCCTCGGTGCGATGGGCGTAGCGGTCGACGAACCGATCGATCGAGAACTCGGCCATGGGGAGGCTCAGCGTAGCATCGGCCCCGACTCGCTCAGGACGGTGGTGGCGGCAACCCGCCGGGCCCCGGTGGCGGAGGGCTCGCCGTCCCCTTCGCGGGCCGGCCGATCGCGAAGTAGATGACGGCCCCGATCACCTGCAGGAACACGATCACGAGGACCCAGACGAGCTTGGTTCCCGACCGGTACATCGAGTCGTCGGGCACCTGGATCGCATCCACGAGCGCCCAGATCCACACACCGAGCGCCGCGATCCCCAGGATCACGAAGAACGCGAGAAGGATCAACACGACCCCGCCACCGGCGTCGATCTCGACCGTGCGCGACGCGAGCAGGTCCGAGGCACTCACGGGTTGGCTACCGCCGGGATGATCTCTGCGGCAAGCACTTCGAGCATCTCGAGGTCGTCGAACAGCTCATGGTTCAGCATGATGCGCTGCACGCCCGCCTCCTCGTACTCCGTCAGGCGCTCGACCGCCCGAGCCGGGTCGCCGACGATGCACTCGTCCCGGAGTGTGGCCAGCTCGTCCTCGAACGTGCCGGCGCGCATCCCGCGTTGCCGGGCTCGCTCGATCCGTTCGAACGCCTCGGCCTCGGTGGCGCCGACGTAGCACCACGTCATCAACGAGGTGGTGAGCGTCGACTGTGCGCGTCCGTCCGCCTCGAGCCGGTCCCGCACCCGCCCGATGCGCTCGCGGACGCTCGCGGGCGGGCCGCTCACCGTGTTGAACTCGTCGGCCCACCGCGAGACGAGTCCCGCGAGGCGTGGTCCGCCGTCGCCACCCACGATGATCGGCGGGTGCGGCCGTTGCACGCCCTTCGGGGCGAACGGCGCGCCCTCGAGCCGATAGTGCCGCCCCTCGAACGTGACGACGTCCTCGGTGAACAGCCGGTGCACGATCTCGAGCTGCTCCTCGAGCCGGTCGAACCGCTCGCCGACCGGCGGGAACGGGAAGCCGTGCGTGCGGTGCTCTTCCTCCCACCATCCGGCGCCGATCCCCAGCTCGACCCGGCCGCCGCTGATCCGATCCACGGTGACGGCCGCCTTCGCCAAGACGGCGGGCTCACGGAACGTGACCGGGGAGACGAGCGTGCCGAGGCGGATCGTCGACGTCACCGCCGCCAGTCCCGCCAGGTTCGTCCAGGCATCCGAGGAGCCTCGGTCGCGTCCGCCCTGCACGCTGAAGTAGTGGTCGGACGTGAAGATCGCCTCGAACCCCAGGCGTTCGGCCGTCTGCGCGGCCGCGACCCATTCCTCCCAGGTCACGCCCTCCTGGCCCTCGAGCATCAGGCAGACACGCATCGGCGCGTAGCATAGTCGGGTCATGGAACCCGGAGCCGAGCCACGCGAGGATCGGGACGAGGTCGACACGACGGGTGAGCCCACCGAACGCGAGCGCGCGATCCGTGCCACGGGGCTCGGCGCGGCGCTCGGCGCGGTCCTCGCCCTCCTGGCCGGCCGCCGCGGCGCCTAGCCCCTGAAGTAGCGTCGTACGCCCGCCGCCACCGCCCGCCCGATCGCGGCGGTGAAGGCCGGATCGCCCAGGCGGGCGAGTTCCACCTCGTTCGTCTCGAACACCGGCTCGATCTGCACGGCCGGCATCCGGGTCTCTCGGAGGATGCTCGCGGTGAGCCGCTGCAGGCGCCCCCGCCGGTCGAGCGCCCCCTCGAGCTCCTCCAGGATCAGTTGCGCCAGAAGCATCCCGGCGGGGGAGTGGGTCACGAGGCTCCCGAAGTACGAGCACGTCGGGCCGACCGCCTCGGGCAGGCCCTCGGCCAGGCGCAAGGACAGGCACACGTCCGCATCCAGGTCGTTCGCGGCCCGGGCAGGGTCGGTCGCCACATCGCCGCCCGCACCGTCGATCGCGACGGGCTCCGCCCCCATCGAACGCAGGTCCGCCGTCAGCGCCCGGGCGATCGCGACGACGGCCGGATCGTCGGGGGCGTCCGCGGTGTCGATCGCGATGATCCGCCCCTCGATCGAGCCTCGCGCGTGACGCAGCTCCTCCTCCTCGCGCACGAGCGCGCGACTCGGGGCGGATTCCTGCGGCCGCACGCGAAGCAGCGAGGCGATCATGTGCGGGCCGACGATGCCGTCGACCTCCTCGCCGACGTTGCGCTGGAATTCCCGTGCGGCGCGATCGGTCAGGGGACCGTAGAGGCCGTCCTCCTTGCCCGCGTCGAACCCGAGGGCGTTCAGCTTCCGCTGGAAGGAGCGCACGTCGTCACCGCGGAACATCGGGGAGTGGAGGTAGAGCGTGCGGTCGCCGAGCTGCCATCCCGCCTCGACCAGCTGACCCCACGTGTCGGGTCCCACCAGGCCGTCGATCCGGAGGTTCCGCGCGTCCTGGAACGCTCGGACGGCTCGGTCGGTCGACGCGCCGAAGCGCCCATCGAGCTCGGCGGGGTCGAGGACCGCGCCGAGCTCGAGGAGGCGTCGTTGGATGTCGAGGACCTCGGTGCCCTCGTCGCCGAGGCGGAAGATGCGCACACGTCGAGTCTGCGCTCCGCGCGCGCGGAGCGGCAACCGAGGCCGAGCCGGGTCAGCCCAGGTGCGGTTCGATGTCGCGCATGATCGCGTCCTTCGGACGGGCGCCGATCACCCGCGCGACCTCCTCGCCGTCCTTGAACAGGATCAGCGAGGGGATGCTCATGACGCCGTACTGGCGCGTGGCGTCGGGGTTGTCGTCGATGTTGAGCTTGGCGACCTTCAGGGCGTCGCCCTTCTCCTGGCCGATCTCCTCGACGACCGGGGACACCATGTGACAGGGAACGCACCACTCGGCCCAGAAGTCCACGAGCACCGGGGCCTCCGAGTCGAGGACGGTGGTCTTGAACTCCTGGTCGGTCACGTCGCCGATGTTGGCCATGTCGTCTCGCTCCTCGTTCGTTCGTTCGGGCGGGCCGCTGCGGCCGCTCCTTCAGGTTCTCAGAACACGCCCACGTCGGCGGGGATTCCCGATCTAGGCGTGGCTCTCGGCCTCGAGCATGCGCTCGGCATCGATCGCGGCCTTGCACCCCTGTCCTGCGGCCGTCACCGCCTGCCGGTAGATCGTGTCGGTGACGTCGCCCGCGGCGAACACCCCGGGGACCGACGTCGTGGTGCGCGGCTCGTCCACCCTCACGTACCCGTCGTCGAGTTCGATCTGCCCCTCGAAGAGCGAGGTATTGGGCGTGTGCCCGATGCCCATGAACACGCCGTCGGTCGGGAACTCGCTGACCTCGTCGGTCTGCACGTTCCGGAGCCGCACACCGGTCACGGCGTCGTCGCCGAGGATCCCCTCGACCACGGAGTCCCAGATCACCTCGATCTTCGGGTTGTCGAGCGCTCGCTGGGCCATGATCGGCGACGCCCGGAACTCGTCCCTGCGGTGCACGATCGTGACCTTGCTGGCGAACTTCGTCAGGAAGGTCGCCTCTTCCATCGCGGTGTCACCGCCGC
Source organism: uncultured Actinomycetes bacterium (assembly GCA_963821925.1). Taxonomy (GTDB): domain Bacteria; phylum Actinomycetota; class UBA4738; order UBA4738; family HRBIN12; genus JAOUEA01. The sequence goes on from CAWGFO010000001.1 coordinate 518,130, forward strand.
CCACCACGACGAGCTCCCGGTCGCGGAAGAAGAAGCCGTCGCAGGTGGCGCACGCGCTGACGCCCCGTCCGCGGAGCTTCTCCTCGCCGGGGACGTCGAGCCATTTCGCGCTGGCGCCCGTCGCCACGATCAGGGCGCGTGCCCGCCACTCCTGGTCGCCGGCCCAGACGCCGAACGGCCGCGAGGACAGGTCGACCCGGGTGACGTGCACCGGCAGGATCTCGGCGCCGAAGCGCGACGCCTGCTTCTCCATCTGCTCCATCAGCTCGGGGCCCATGATCCCGTCGCCGAAGCCCGGGTAGTTCTCGACCTCGGTGGTGAGCATCAGCTGTCCGCCGGCCTCGAGGCCTTTCAACACGAGGGGGCGCAGGTTCGCGCGCGCCGCGTAGAGCGCCGCCGTGTATCCGGCCGGCCCCGACCCGATGATGATCACGTCACGAACGTCGCCCATGCCCCTGTCCCTCCACCGGCTTCAACGCCCCCATATTCCCAAAGGAGCGGAGGGGCGCGCCGCGTCAGAGGCGCGCCGTGGTGAAGCTCAGCGGCTGACACGAGGCGTGGTCGGCGACCCAGACGCTGCCGGTGTCGGCCGGCTGCCCCGGCGCCGGTCCCTCCAGGACGACCGCCAGGTAAGCGGGCGTGCCCTCGAACGTCGCCGAGATCAGGCGCGTGGGGGTCCCGGGGAAGTCCGGGAACGCCTTCGCCACGCAGGCCTGCGCTCGCTTCGCCTGCGCGGGCGTGCCGACCGGCACGCTCGCGGCGCTGCCGGCACCGGCGGCCTCGGACGGGGGGGCGACCCGCGCCGCCTCTCCAGCCAGAGCCTGCACGGCGGCGGTGTCGAAGTCGGTCGCCTGCAGCTCGAGCGCGAGACCCGCGAGCGTGTCGGCATGACCGACGGTCGGCGCTGCCCCGCTCGTTCCGGCGGCCTCTCGGTCCGCCGATGGACCGGAGCCGACCTTCGGGAGCGAGACGGCGATCGCGAGCGCGATCACGGCGGCGGCGGCGATCCCCGCGTAGCGGTACCAGCGGGGCGCCGTCGAGACCGGGGGACGCAGGCCCTGGAGTTCGGCCGTCACGGCCGCCGACAGGTCGGGCGCCTCGGGGTCGGGGAGGCGGCGGAGCGCGCCACGGGCGGTCCCGGCGGCCTGGACCTCGGCGCGACAGCGCGCGCACGCCTGCAGGTGGGCGTCGACCGTCGTCCGATCGGAACCGGACAGGGATCCGTCGACGTATCCGGCGAGGAGCTCTTCGGGATGCGTCATCGTCCCTCCTCCGACGCTCCGCGGGCCGTGGGAAGTTCCCCCGTCAGCTCCTTGGCCAGCGCGATCCGGCCGCGGTGGACGCGGGACTTGACCGTCCCGACGGGCACCTCGAGCACGCGCGCGATCTCGTCGTACGGCAGATCCTCGAGGTCGGCCAGCACCAGCGCGATCCGGAAGTCGTCGGGGATCGCGGCGAGCGCCTTGGTCACGTCCAGCGTCCCGGCGATCTCGTCGGCGTGGTCGGCCGAGGGTGGTCCGGGCTCGGGCGCCCGGTCGTCGTCGGTCGTCGACACCGTGTGCAGCATCGGTCGGCGTTTCGCGCGTCGGAGCTCGTCGTAGCAGGCGTTCACCGCGATCCGGTGCAGCCAGGTGGTGAACGCCGCGTCGCCCCGGAACTGCGCGAGCTTGCGGAACGCCGTGATGAAGGCGTCCTGCGCGGCGTCGCGGGCCTCCTCCGGGTCGGCGAGGATGCGCAGGCACACGGCGTAGATCCTCGACTGATGCCGCTCGACCAGCTCACCGAAGGCGGCGGTGTCGCCGTCCTGAGCCCGGCGCAGCAGGAGGTCGTCGGGCCGGCTCACGCGCTCGACGCTACACGGCTGACGGGCCGGCGCTCTCGGTCTCGACGACCTCCGCGTAGTGCTTCGTGGCGCTCAGACGGCCCGCCAGGAAGGTCCGGGCCGTCTTCCCGATCGTGATCTTGACGCGACCCGTCTGCGGATTCACGGTGCAGAAGCCGGTCTTAGGAAGCTTGATCGTGTCGTCCGAGGCGTGGATCACGACCGCGGCTTCGTCGCACGCAGCGCTCGCGTTCCCCGTGCGACCGTAGGCGTCGACCCCCTCGTTGGCGGCCTTGGCGGCGACGTCGGACAGGTGGAACGTGGTGAACATGATCGAAACAGTGTCGACCGCCGCCACGCCCACCAGGGCGAACAGCAGGGCCCAGACGATGACGAGCTTGCCCATCATCCCGGTCTCTTCGTGCATCCGTGTTCGCATCACGACCTCCGTCAGCCGCGGAACCGTCTGCGGACCGCGTTCTTGACGTCATCGACCTCCGGAAGCCTGACGATAAGCGCCCCAGCGAGGAAGACAAGCAACCCGGCCGAGACCGCCAACGCAACCTCCAGGAGCCAGGTGCCGAGCCTGGCGCCCGTCTCGGAGAAGGGGAGCGTCACGGCCCATGCGGCGAGCGCCGCCAGCGCGGCGAGCGGCACGACCTTCGCGATCGTGATGCCGATCCGCGCGCCGTCGAGCCCGCCTAGGCGCCCGCGCGCGATCACCAGCAACGCGACGGTGCCCGCCACGTACGAGGTGGCGTGCCCGAGCGCGAGCCCTGGGATCCCGAGGTCGAGGACGAAGAAGTACACGAGGTCCGCGACCACGTTCACGGCGGCGGCGCCCACGTTCACGAGCGCGGGGGTCCGGGTGTCCTGCATCGAGTAGAAAGTCCGGGTCAGCAGCTGGAACATCGAGAAGAACGGGAGGCCGACGGCGAAGGCGCGCAGGGTGTCGGCGATCAGGGTGGCGTCGTTCGCGTGAGACTCGCCGTGTTGGAACAGCAGTCGGGTGATCGGCAACGCGATCGCGATGAACCCGAAGGCCGCGGGCACGATCACGACCGCGGTGTCGCGGATCCCGCGCGAGAAGAGCATCCGGACGTCGTCGACGTTCCGATCGGACCAGGCCGCCGACATCGCGGGCAGCAGCGCCGTGAAGATCGAGACCGCGAAGATCGCGTGCGGCAGCGAGAAGACGATGAAGGCCGCCGCGTACGCCGTGATGCCGCCCTGCACCTGGCGGTTCAGGACGATGATCACGAGGTAGGCGAGCTGGTTCGCGGCGACGTACACGACCACCCACCCGGCGAGCCGGGCCAGACGTCGAAGCGCGGGATGGTTCCAGTCGAACCGCAGGTGCCAGCGGTAGCCGACGGCGCGGAGCGACGGCCACAGGGCGACCGTCATCGCGATCACGCCCAGCGTGGTGCCCGCGGCGAGCACGAGCTTCTGCGTGCCGGTGACGTCGGCCACGCTCGTGGGCGAGCCGCCGTGCAGGATCCACGCGTACACGCCGAAGGTCGCGATCACCACGAGGTTGTTCAGGACCGGCGTGAACATGGGCGCGGCGAACCGGCGGTTCGCGTTCAGGAGCCCTCCCGCGACGGCGCCGATCCCGTAGAACACGATCTGGGGCATGAACCACCGAAGGAAGAACGTGCCCAGCGCGAGTTGCGCCGCCTGGTCGGGCGCCTCGGAGAGCGAGTTGTAGAGCCCGATGATCTGCGGAGCGAAGACGATGCCGAGCACGGCGATCGCGCTGAGGACCACCAACGTGAGGGTCAGGACCCGGTCGGCGACCTCCCAGGACGCCCCACGTCCGTGCTGCTGCATCCAGTCCACGAAGAGGGGCACGAAGACCGAGGTGAGGATCCCGCCGAGGGCGAGTTCGTACAGGATGTTCGGCGTGGTGTTCGCGGTCGTGTAGGTGTCGGCGAGGGCGCTGCCGGTCACGCCGATCGCCGCCACCTGCGCCGAGAGCCGCAGGAAGCCCGTCACGCGTGACAGGGCCGTGCCCGCGGTCATGACCGCCGCGTTGCGGACGTAGCCCGCGTCCTCGGCGGCGAAGTCGACCGGGTCGGGAGAGGGGGTCATGTCCGCCGTCGGACCATCCTCCTCACCCAGAGTCCTGCCAGGAGCAGCGCCGCCGCCCCCGTGATGATCAGGGCGATCCGGTTGACCGCCGTCACGCGCACGACGAGCTGCTGCTGATGCAGCGGGAGGTTGTTCGGGGCGCGCGTCACGACCTCGATCGTGCCCGGTCCCGAGCCGGTCGCGATCACCCGGAGGTTCACGATCTGGTTCGGGCCCGTGAGCTGAACCGTCTGGCGGTCGCCGTCGGGGAACGTGAACCGCGAGGATCTGAACTGGAGCTCGACGGTGATCGGGATACCGCCCGGGTCGCCCATCCGGATCGGGATCGTCCCCTCCCGGGCCGCGAGCGTGAAGCTCTGGCTGGTGTCGGGCGCGGCGCGCTCGAACAGGGCCGCGGTCACCGCGTCGACCTGGGCGATCCATCGGGCGCCCGCCGGCAGGTCCTCGACGTACTCACCCGATTCGGCCATCAAGAGGTTGCGCCGCAGACGGTCCGGGGTGGACGACCCCGGCTTCAGCATCGACGCGTACCCGTCCACGCGACGCCGGGCGTCCCTGATCGAGTCGGCGTAGGTGCGCGGGAACGAGACCTCGGAGGGCGCGGCGAGGGCGCTCGTGTCGCCCACCGGGAACTCCTGGTGCACGAGCTGCCGCGCCGTGACCCCGAGCAAGAACGGAGCGTCCGCGAGCCGCCGGGTCAGCGGCCCCCAGATCCCCGCGGGAAGATCGGCGGGCAGGTCCACGGCGACCCCGCGCACCGCGGGGGGGACCGGCACGGGCATCTCGCGCCAGATCGTGGCGAGCGCGCCCAACGTCACCTGCGCCGCCAGGATCGGGTCCGCCCGCAGCGTGGGGTCAGCCAGCAGCTCCGCTACCCCGGGGTCCGGCAGGACGGCGTCGACCTCCTCGCCTCCCGTGGTGGCGAGCCCCGCGGTGGCCAGCGGCGTCCCGGTGTTCGGCGCGTCGGGACGATCGATCGTGTCGGGGTTCCCGAGGATCGTGTGGATGCCCCGCGCCCAGAGCGTGGCGATCGTCGGATCGTCGAGCGCGCCCGCCGGTGGGCGAAGCACCTCACGGGCGGGCGGGGTTCCCATCGTCGCGGCGACCGTCTGTCGGCCGAACGAGAGCTGGGTGGTCAGGTCGGGAGCGATGGCGGTCGCCAGCAGGGACGGCAGGAGCGGCGCCGAGAACGGCATCGCCGAGGGCTCGACCGCGGGGTCCTGCACGAGCCGCGACAATCCCTCGAGCGCGCGGGTCGCGTCGCGGGCGCCCGGTCCGTCCGGGCCGACCGAGGAGCCGTCCGTCCGGGTGTACCCGTCCCGCATCCGGGAGAGCTGCTCGAGCGTCGAGGGCTGGAGCACCAGGTCGAAGGCCGCCGCCCGGTCGGGGTCCTCCGCGATCCGCAGCAGGGCGGCGAGCTGGGTCGAGAGCGCGCCTCCCTCCGCGATCGAGGCCTCGAACCCGGTGTCGGCGAGACGACCGTCGGGGTCGAAGGCATTGGGCGCAGCCACCTCGGCCCACCACGAGAGCCGGAGCGGCTGCTCAGGCTTGCGGACCAGGTGGATCGCCGCCGAGTTCAGGGACGCGAGCGGCACGCCGCCGCTCCGGAGATCGACCTGGAGCGGGTAGACGCCGGAGTCGATCGTGCTGACGCCACCCACGGTCGACAGATCGAGGTCGTAGGAGAAAAGGCGGGGTTCCCCGGGCACCAGCTCGCCCTTCTTCGAAGGGGTGTCGCCGAACACGGGGAAGGATCCGGGCCCGGTGTCGAGCGACGCTCCGTACAGGGTCCGCGAGCGGATCGTGGGGCCGAGCGTGATGCCGAACTGCAGATCGCCGATCGGCTCGGTCCCGTCGTTCCTCGCCTCGATCGTGACCGACAGCACGGGATCCTTCAGGGTGGTCCAGGCCGTCTGCGCCACGAGACGGAGCGAGACGTCGGTCTGGTCCTGCGCCCGCGCCCCCGGCGCGCCGGTGAGGCACGGCACGGCCGCGAGGAACAACGAGAGGAGGGCGCGCGAGACGCGTCGGGTGGTCATGCCCGGCCCATCGTAGCGGCCCACCCTTCAGCTCCGGAGCAGCTCGAACGCTTCCGAGATCCCGTACGCGACCGCCACGATCAGCAGGAACGACCCGACCGCGAGGCGGAGCGTGCGCTCCTGGGTCCCGAGCGCGATGCGGGCCCCGATCAACGCGCCCGGCACGGCGCCCAGCGTGACGGCCGCGAAGATCGCCCAGTCGATGTGGCCGAGCGCCGTGTGGACGATCGTGCCGGGGATCACGAGCACCACGATCGCCAGCAGCGAGGTGCCGAGCGCGCGCTTCAACGGCATGCCCAGCCAGCCGGCGAGCAGCGGCACCATGATCAAGCCGCCGCCGATCCCGAGCAGGCCGCTGATGAACCCCGCGGCGAGGCCGATGCCCACGTACGTCCAGGTGGTGGCTGCACGTCCGGGCTTCTGCTCGGTCGCGTGTCGGCCCCGAAAGATCCCGACCGCCTGATACGCCAGGAGGAGCGCCGTGACCACCAGGAGCAGGTGGGTGTCGATCACGTCCGTGAGCGCAGCGCCGACGGCGGCCGCGGCGATCCCGGGCACCGACATCCAGAGCGCCGCGCGCTCATCGATCTCCCCGGCCCTGCGGTAGGTCAGCGCCCCGGCGATCGCCGTGGGCAGGATCACCGGGAGCGGCGTCGCGAGCGCCACGATCGGCGCGGTCCCGAGCAGGACCTGGATCCCCGGAGTCATCACGATGCCGCCACCGACCCCGAAGAGTCCCGACAGGATCCCCGAGACGAGCCCGATCAGCACGGCGACCAGGACGTCGGTCATCGCAGGAGCTCGGCGGCGCGCCCGATGACCTCGCGCTCACCGCGGTAGGCGGCCCGCTTCATCGCGCGCTCGAGCGGGAACCAGCGGATCTCCTCCATCTCGTCGTCGTGATCGGCCGGGTCGCCGCCGGTGTGCCGCATCAAGAAGAAATGGACGGTCTTGCGGATCCGGGTGTCCTCCCACACGTAGAAGTACTTCGTCTCGCCGAGCGACGCCTCGATCTCGGCCGTGAGGCCGGTCTCCTCCTGGACCTCGCGGACGGCGGCCTCCTCGTGGCTCTCGCCTTCCTCGATCCCGCCCTTGGCGAGGCCCCAGGCGAGTTCCCCTCGCCGGGTCCGGCGCGACGCCAGCACGACCTCGATCCCGTCGTCCACGCGACGGTAGACGACCCCGCCCGCCGACACCTCCTTGTGGACCGGGCCCTTACCGGGGGTCTTGGCAGGCGGCTTCCTCTTGCGCCGCTTCCCCGTCGTCTTCCGGGCGGGCCGGGCCTTCGGCGGGGTCTGCGCCTCGGTGGTGGGTTCGTGGGCGTCCGTCGACGTGGGCTGGGTCGCCGCACCAGGCTGGGCGGGCTTGCGCCGGCGACGCCGACGGCGCCGTCGTCCCGACCCGCCGTCCGCCGCTCCGCCGTCCTGCGTTCCCATCGCGGGCGATTCTAGGCCGCGCGCTCAGGTGCGCCGGGACGACGACCGATGTGTGTTCGGAGTGCGCCTCGCTGGTGGCGGGCGCCTGGACGCAGTGAACGGGAGCGACGAGGCCGGTATGGACATCAACGAGCTGCTCAGGTACACGGTCGAACGAGGGGCGAGCGACCTCCATCTGAAGGTCGGGAACGTCCCGTTCATCCGCGTCGACGGCGCGCTGGATCCGACCCCGTTCGCGGCGCTCACGGCCGCGGACACCGAGATCTTCGCCGACGCGCTGCTCACCGAGCACAAGCGGCAGGAGTTCGCGGACACGAACGAGGCCGACCTCGGGTACACGCTCACCGGGGTCGGCCGGTTCCGCGTCAACATCTTCCGGCAGCGCGCGGTGATCGGGCTCGCGGTGCGCCGGGTGCGGTCGGAGGTGCCGACGTTCGAGGAGCTCCGGCTGCCCGACGTCATGCCGACGCTCGCCGACTCTCCGAGGGGACTGGTGCTGGTCACGGGGCCGACCGGAACGGGCAAGACCACGACGATCGCCGCGATGATCGGTCACATCAACCGGACCCGGCGCGCCCACATCGTCACGATCGAGGATCCGATCGAGGTGATGCACGACGACATCCGATCGATCGTCCAGCAGCGCGAGATCGGGATCGACACCGGGTCGTACGCGTCGGCGCTCCGTCACGTGATCCGACAGGACCCCGACGTGATCTTCATCGGTGAGATCCGTGACGCCGAATCCGCGCTCTCGGCGATCCAGGCGGCCGAAACCGGCCACCTCGTGATCTCGACCCTGCACACGATCGACTGCGTGGAGACGATCAACCGGGTGCTCGACCTGTTCCCGCCGCAGCAGCAGAAGGAGGTGCGGACCTCGTTCGCCGGCTCGCTCCGCGGGATCGTGTCGCAGCGGCTCGTGACGCGCGCCGACGGGAAGGGCCGCGTCCCGGCCGTCGAGGTGCTGGTGAACACCGGCCGGGTCTTCGACCGCATCGTCGACCCCGACAAGACCGATTCCATCGCCGAGGTGATCGCCGAGGGCGACTTCTACGGGATGCAGTCCTTCGACCAGTCGCTCGTGCAACTCGTCAAGGAAGGCCTCGTCGAAGAGGCCGAGGCGCGCCGGACCGCCACGAACCCGCACGACTTCGACCTCCGGCTGCGGGGCGTGCTCGACCGCGGGTCGGCGCTCCCGGCCGACGAGATCGCCGGGCTGCCCTTCTAGGCGCGCCCCACTCCTCCCGGCAGCTCGCCGGCCGCCCGCTGCGCCCGGAGCTCCATCGGGTGACGCCGGTACCCGTACGGGATCGCGAGCACGACGTAGACGGGGATGAACAACGGCCCCCACGCGCAGTACTGGCGGATGTGATGCCGCTCGTGCGCAAGGAGCGTCCCCGTCACCGGCCGGGCCGACACGATCACGAACCCGATCGTCATCGCGGCGCGGTTCGCACGCGGCATCAGGGCGGTGACGCCTCGTGGGGATCGGTCGAAGATCAGCGCCCCGTCGGTGAGGCGCGGGAGCTGGAACGTGAGCAGCCCGACGACGAGGCCGAGCAGGGTGTTCGGCAGCGTCCAGATGAAACCGAGCCAGGTGGGCACCCGCGGACGGTACCGCGCGGCCGTCTGGGACGAGGCTCGTCCCCGGCAGGTTCGTCCCCGGGGCCGGGAAGGACCGAGGGTATCCTCGTGCCGTCATGACCGAGCCCACATCGCCGCCCGGGGGCGCCACGATCGAGGTCGACCCGCTCGCGGACGAGCTGGGCGCCCTGTTCGAGGCGGCCGGCCACCAGCTGTACCTCGTCGGGGGATCCGTGCGCGACCTCGTGATGGGTCGGGACCAGGGTGACGAGGCCGACCTGGACTTCTGCACCGATGCGGCGCCCCACGAGACCACGCGCGTGTTGCGCCCGTGGGCCGAGGGGATCTACCTGGTCGGTGCGAGGTTCGGCACGATCGGCGCCCGCAAGCGCGGACGGATCGTCGAGGTCACGACGTTCCGCGAGGACGTCTACGAGGAGGCGCACCGCAAGCCCGCGGTGACGTTCGCCAAGGACATCGAGACCGACCTCTCGCGCCGCGATTTCACGATCAACGCGATGGCCGTCCGGCTGCCGGGCGGCGGGTTCGTGGATCCGTTCGGCGGGGTGCGGCACCTCGCGACGAAGACGCTCGACACGCCGCTCGAGCCGGAGCTCTCGTTCGCGGATGACCCGTTGCGGATGCTGCGGGCGGCCCGCTTCGTGTCCCAGCTGGAGGTCACGCCCGCGCCCCGCGTGGTCGAGGCGATCGCACGCATGCGGGAGCGCCTCGCGATCGTGAGCGCGGAGCGGATCGGCGACGAGCTCGTGAAGCTGCTGAACGGCGCCAGGCCGTCGGCAGGGCTCGAGCTGCTCGTGGAGACCGGCCTGGCCGATGAGTTCCTCCCCGAGCTGTCGGCGCTCAGCCTCGAGCAGGACCCGGTGCACCGGCACAAGGACGTGCTCCGCCATACCTACGCCGTGGTCGAGCGGTGCGAGGCCGAGCCGACCGGGACGCTCCGCCTCGCCGCGCTGCTCCACGACATCGGCAAACCGAAGACGCGCGAGATCACGCCGCAGGGCGTGACGTTCCATCACCACGAGGTCGTGGGCGCCCGCATGGCGGAGGCGCGCCTGCGCGAACTGCGGTTCTCCAACGCGGTGGTCGACGACGTCCGCACGCTCGTGGAGTTGCACCTGCGCTTCCACGGGTACGGCGAGGGGTGGAGCGACTCGGCCGTGCGGCGCTACGTGCGCGATGCAGGTCCTCTGTTGGACCGGTTGAACCAGCTCACGCGCGCCGACGTCACCACGCGCAACGAGAACCGAGCGAACGCGTTCGCCCGGCTCCAGGACGACCTGGAGGAGCGGATCGCACGGCTCGCCGAGCAGGAGAACCTCGACGCGTTGCGCCCGCCGCTCGACGGGCGTCAGGTGATGGAGCACCTCGACCTGCCGCCGGGACCGCAGGTCGGCGAAGCGCTCGCCTTCCTGATGGAGCACCGGATGGAGCGCGGCCCGATCGAAGAGGCCGAGGCCTTCTCCCTGCTCGACGGGTGGGCGAAGGAGCGAGGACTGCGCTAGCGCTAACTCAGATCGCCGAGGTCTCTTCGTCGTCCGGGAGGTGGTCGGCGGCCAGGCCCTCGCCGCCGGCGCGGCGCACGTCGAGGGCGACCGTCACCGCGAGCACCACGAAGACGATGCCGGTCAGACCGGCCGGGGGGACGCCGCGGCCGGCGAGCGCGGCGGCGAGCAGCAGCCCGATCGCGATCAGGCGTTCCGTCATCACGCCGTCCCAGGCGTGGATGTTCGCCGTGTGGATCGCCGCGAGGGCCAGCAACACCGCGGCGGGACCTGCGCAGAGCATCAGTCGCGTCGCGAGCGAGAGGCCGTGGTCGGCGTGCGCGCCCGCCTCGATCGCGAGTCCGACGCCGACCGCCGTGGCCGCGATCCCCGCGTAGGCGAACAGGTGTCCGTAGCCCCAGAGGAACGCCGCGGCCGCACGGTCGCGCGAGAGCGCCGAGGATGACACCGTCTCGAAGTACGCCCACCAGATCGCCGCCGCGATGCCGAAGCCGAGGAGCGCGGAGGCGACGGAGCCGCCGTCGAACGACACCTCCCCGAGACCGGCCGTGACGGCCACGACACCCTCGCCGAGCACGATGATCGTGAACAGGCCGTACCGCTCCGGGATATGCGTCTGATCGAACGGCTGACCTCGGTACGCGCGCACCGCGAAGACCGGCGTGATCATCAGCTCGAGCACCGCCCCCGCCCAGACCCAGTAGCGGAGCGGGGGGTCCACCGCCAGCGAGGCGAGCATCAGGACCCCGCCGATCGCGGCGCCGATCATGTAGTTGCGCACCAAGCCCCGGGCCTGGCCGGCGTCCGGCCGCACCCGCAGGAACATCACGATCAGCAACCCTTGCATCGCGGCATAGGCGAGCACGAACTGCCGATCGTTCGTGCCGTGGAGGACATCGGGGATGCCCGAGGCGAGGATGATCACCAGGAGCATCGCCACGAGCGTCGTCAGGCGGTGGAACAGGTCGTCGTTGTCCCAGGCGGTCGCGAACCACGTGAACTCCATCCATGCCCACCACACGGGCACGAAGAGCAGCGCGAAGTGCCAGAGCCCGGTGAGCGAGGGATCGGTGTGCAGCCCGTCGGCGAGGGCGGCCACCGCCGCCACGAAGCACAGATCGAAGAAGAGCTCCAGCCACGTGCTCGTGCGGTCTCCGCTGTCGAAGTCCCGCATGGGGGCCGGACGGAACCACCGGCCGGTCATGACCGCGTCGACCCCCGGCGCGATCGGCGGCCGGTGTTCACGCCGTGTCCGCGCGGAGCCCGGCGAGCCGAAACACCGTGGCGAGCGTCCCCGGATCGCCGCGCCAATGCGCGGTCACGGTCTCGCGGCCGGCCCGTTTCACGAGGTGGCGCAGCACCAGCGCCGTCACGATCAGGTCGTCGAACGGCCCGATCACCGGGACGAACTCCGGGATCAGGTCGATCGGGTTCACGAGGTAGAGGAACGCGAGCCCGACGACGATCTTCGACGCGAGCGGGGTTCGCGGGTCGGCCAACAGGCCCCGGAAGAGCGCGAGCACGTCGGGGATCGCGCGCGCCAGCTTCGCGGCGGTCATGCGCCGTCCGACCACGTAGAGCACGACGATCGCGACCGCCCACACGGCGAGCGTGATCCCCACGACGATCAGGAAAGTGCGCACCCGTCAAGGGTACGGGAGGTCACTCGGTACAGGCGTCGAGGTGGAGGATCGGGGTCGCGCCCATCCGGCTCACGTGATCGAACGAAGAGCGAACCGCGGGCGGCAACCGCCCGCGGTTCGCTCGCGCCCGTTACGCTCGGCGGGCATGAGCGACACGAGCACCGTCATCGAGGTCGATCCGGCCCGAGGCCTCTCGTCCGCAGACGTGGCGGCCCGCGTCGCCGAGGGTCGCACGAACGACGTCCCGGCCGCGACGACCCGGACCGTGGCCCAGATCGTCCGCGCGAACATCTTCACGCGGTTCAACGCGATCCTCGGCGCGATGTTCGCGATCATCGTGGTGGTCGGGCCCGTGCAGGACGCGCTGTTCGGGTTCGTGCTCGTCGCGAACGCGCTGATCGGCATCGTCCAGGAGCTGCGAGCCAAGCGCACCCTCGACCAGTTGACCCTGCTGACGGCCCCGAAGGCGCGGGTCGTGCGCGACGGCGAGGTGCTCGAGGTCGTGGTGGGTCGGGTCGTGCAGGACGACGTGCTCGAGGCGCCCGCGGGGGCGCAGATCGTGGTCGACGGTGAGGTCCTCACGACGGAGGGGCTCGAGGTCGACGAATCGCTCCTGACCGGTGAGGCCGAACCGGTGATCAAGCAGCCGGGTGACGAGGTGCGGTCGGGGTCGTTCGTTGCGGCGGGCATCGGGCGGTACCGCGCGGTGAAGGTCGGCCGGGAGGCCTACGCGGCGCAGATCGCCCAGGACGCCCGCCGCTACACGGTCACTCGCTCGGAGCTCCGATCGGGGATCGACACGATCCTCACCTACGTCACGTACGCGATCGTGCCGACCGCGGCGCTGCTCTTCTTCAGCCAGCTGCGCGCGCACGACTCGTGGCGGGAGGCCGTGTCCGGGGCGGTGGCCGGCACCGTGGCGATGGTGCCCGAGGGCCTCGTGCTGCTCACCTCGCTGGCGTTCGCGGTCGCCGTCGTCCGTCTCGCGCAGCAGCGGGTGCTCGTGCAGGAGCTGCAGGCCGTCGAGGGCCTCGCGCGGGTGGACGTGCTGTGCGTCGACAAGACCGGCACACTCACGGAAGGGAAGCTCTCGGTCGAACGTCTCGACCCCATCGAGGGTGCGGATGCGGACGTCGCCGCGCAGGCCCTGGCCTCGCTCGCCGCGCACGACGCTTCTCCGAACGCCACGATGCGCGCGATCGGGGAGCACTATCCGGACGCCCCGGCGGGCTGGCGCGTGGCCGACGCGGTCCCCTTCTCGTCGGCGCGCAAGTGGAGCGGGATCGCGTTCGAGGGCGAGGGCACATGGCTCCTCGGCGCGCCCGACGTGCTCCTCGATGGGCGTGCGGGCCACGACGACGTGCTGGCGGCCGTCGATGCCGAGGCCGAGCAGGGTCACCGGGTGGTCCTGCTCGCCCATGCGGACGGTCTCGACGACGAGCGGCTCCCCGGAGCGCTCGCTCCGATCGCGATCGTTGTGCTGGGCGACATCCCGCGTCCCGATGCGGCCGACACGCTCCGCTACTTCGCCGAGCAGGACGTGACGGTGAAGGTGATCTCCGGCGACGATCCGCGCACCGTGGGGGCCATCGCGACGCGCCTGGGCCTGGCGGGAGCGGATCAGCCGTTCGACGCGCGCGAGCTGCCCGACGACGACCACGCGCTGGCGGAGGTGGTGGAGCGGCACTCCGTCTTCGGCCGGGTCACGCCGCAGCAGAAGCGCGCGATGGTCAAGGCGCTCCAGGGCCTCGGGCACACGGTCGCGATGACCGGCGACGGCGTGAACGACGCGCTCGCGTTGAAGGACGCCGACATCGGCGTCGCGATGGGCTCGGGATCCGACGCCACACGCGCGGTCGCGCAGCTCGTGCTGATGGACTCGACCTTCGACGCGCTGCCGCCGGTCGTGGCCGAGGGCCGCCGGGTTCTGGGGAACATCGAGCGCACGTCCGGCCTCTACCTCACGAAGACCGTGTACGCGATGCTGCTCTCCCTGGCGGTCGGGGTGGCCGGGTTCGTGTTCCCGTTCCTGCCGCGGCATCTGACGCTGATCGGGGCCCTCACGATCGGGATCCCGTCGTTCTTCCTGGCGCTCGCACCGAACACGGACCTGTTCCGGCCAGGATTCGTGCCGCGCGTGCTGCGGTTCGCGATCCCGGCGGGCACGCTCGCCGCGATCGCGACGTTCCTCGGCTACGCGCTGGCCCGCGAGGAGCCGGGCGTGTCGCTCCTGCAGGCGCAGACCACGGCCGTGATGGTGCTGACGTGGATCGGCTTGCTCGTGCTGTCGATCCTCGCGGCGCCCCTCACCCGGGCCCGGCTCGCGTTGATCTGGACGATGGCCGGGCTCTTCCTGCTCACGCTCAACCTGGAGATCACGAAGACCTTCTTCGCCCTCGAGCCGCCCCCGCTGATCGTGTGGCTCGCGGCGTTCGGGATCGCGGCGATCACGTGGTCGTTCGCGCGGTTGTTCGTCCCTGGGGAGTCGCCGATCGGACCGCGGGCGCCACGGCCCAGCTAGTCTGTTACGGACTAGTTGATGCCGCCCGCCCGCCCGGGCGGCCAGATCACGAAGTCGGCCTTCCCGATCACCTGGTCGAGCGGCACGAACCCGAGACCGAACCGGGAGTCGAGCGAGTTCCCGCGGTTGTCGCCCATCACGAAGAGGGCGCCCTCCGGCACCTTCGTCTTCGGGAAGTCGTCGGTCTGTCTGCGGTGAGGTAGGGCTCGTCGATCTTGACGCCGTCGACGTAGACGTTGCCCCCCTTGGCCCATACCGTCTCGCCGGGGAGCCCGATCACCCGCTTGATGAAGTCCTCGTTGTCGGGCGGCGCCGCCCCGAGGCCCTGCACGAGCCAGTGGAAGAAGCCGCCGATCACGCCGCGGTCCGGCTGCTTCGACGGATCGGGGTCCTCGAACACGATCACGTCGCCGCGCCGCGGATCGTGGAAGTAGTAGGGGACCTTGACCACGATCACGCGGTCGCCGGGCATCAGGGTCGGCTCCATCGAGCCCGACGGGATGAAGAACGCCTGGACCAGGAACGTCTTGATCAGGAGCGCCAGGACGAACGCCATGAGGATCAGGCCCGGCAGCTCTCCGAGGAACTGGAGGACGGGATTCCGGTGTTTGGGGGACGTCTCGGGCTCGGGAGCCTCGAGGGAATCCCGCTGGGCGGTCGTCGTCACCCGCTCAGGGTACCGGGCGCGGCCCCTTCGTCCGTAAGGAACACGGTCACCTCGACGGCCTTGAAACTGGCCCAGACGTCGCTGCCGGGGGCGAGGCCGAGGCGCGTGACCGAACCGGCGGTGATCTCGGCCGTCAACGGCGGCCGGCCGTCGATCCGGATCCGTGCTCGTTCGCCGTCGATCGCGACCTCGCCCACGCGCCCGCGCACGACGTTGCGGGGGGACCCTTCGGGCTCCTCCGCGTGGAGCGCCACGTCGATCGGCTTCAGGGTCGCGACGGCGCGCATCGCGTGCGCGACCGGCTCCTCGGGCGCCACCGTGATCGTCCCGAGGTCGGTCGTGAGCCTCGCGGCGCCATCCGGGAGGGGTTCGAGCGTGCCGACGAACAGGTTCAGGCCCACCAACTCCGCGGCGTAGGCCGACCGCGGTGCCGACCGGATCTCCTCGGGGGTGCCGGTCTGGATCTGGCGGCCCTCCTCGAGCACCGTGACGCGGTCGGCGAGCGTCAGCGCGTCCACCGGATCGTGGACGACGAGCACCGCCACGCCATCGAAGCCCGCGAGGATCGTCCTGAGCAGGTCGCGGATCTGGGCGCGGGCCGCGACGTCGACCCCGGCGAGCGGTTCGTCGAGGAGCAGCAGCCGGGGCGTGGTCGCCAGGGCGCGCGCGAGCGCCACCCGCCGCCGCTCACCGCCCGACAGCGTCCGTGGCTTCGCGCTCGGCTCGACGGCCGGAGCGAGATCGCGCAGCAACGCCACCGCCTGCGCCCGCGCCACCCGTGCATCGCTCCCGCGCGCCCTGGGTCCGAAGGCGACGTTCTCGAGCACGGACATCGTCGGGAAGAGCAGGTCGTCCTGGAAGCAGACGCCGACCCGTCGGCGATCGGGAGGCGTGGCCTCGACCCGGACGCCGTCGAGCTCGACGGTGCCGGCGACTTCGGGCAGGAGTCCGGCGAGCGCCTCCAGGATCGTGGTCTTGCCGGCCCCGTTGGGACCGACGATCGCCATCGTCTCCCCGTCGGCGGCCTCGAGCACGACCGCGACCTCGAACGCGCCCCGGCGCAGGGTGAGATCGGCTCGCAGACCCACGTCACCGGCCGCCCGTCAGGCGGTGACGCATCGAGACGAGCACGACGATCGAGATCACCACGAGGATCAGTGAGAGGAAGATCGCCCCGCCGGGATCCGTCTGCCGAGCCTGGTAGACGGCCAGCGGCAGGGTCTGTGTCCGTCCCGCCAGGTTCCCCGCGAAGGTGATCGTCGCGCCGAACTCGCCGAGCGCCCGGGCCCAGGCGAGCACGGCCCCGGCCGCCACCTGCGGCGCCAGCATCGGCAGCACGACCCGCCACATCGCCCGGCTCGGCCGCGCGCCGAGCGTGGCCGCGGCGAGCTCGTAACGCGGGTCGATCGAGCGCAGACCGGCTTCGGTCGCGATCACGACGAGCGGCATCGACACGAACGTCGCGGCCACGATCGCCCCCCACGTGGTGAAGGTCAGCTGGATCCCCAGCGCCTCGTGCAGCCATCGTCCGACGACGCCGCTCCGGCCGAGCGCGAAGAGCAGCCCGAGCCCGCCCACGACCGGCGGGAGCACGAGCGGAAGGACGACGACAGCCCGCAGCACGGACCGGCCGGGGAACGAACCTCGTGCGAGCACCCACGCGAGGGGAACGCCGAACAGGACCGAGAGCACGGTGGCGCCGACGGAGACCACCACCGAGAGCCTGAACGCGCTCCCGGCTCCGACGCCGCCGAGCGCCTCGCCCAGATCTCCCCAGGGCGCGCGGACGACGAGCGCGACGACGGGGAGCGCGACGAAGGCCGCGCCGATCGCGGCGAGGCAGACCACCGGGAGGGGGAGACGACGGCGCATCCCCCTACCCTGCCGTGCCGAACCCGTACGCCTCAAGGCTCGCCTGGCCGGCGTCGCTCAGCACGTAGCTGACGAACTCGCCGGCGAGCGTGGCGTCGGGCGCACCGGAGATCACCGCGATCGGGTACGTCGCCAGCACGTTGACGTCCTCGGGGATCTCCACGGCCGTCACGTCGTTCCCCGCAGCCGACGAGACATCCGAGGTGTAGACGATCGCGGCGTCGGCCTCGCCCGCGGTGACCTTGGCGACGACGCTCGCGTTGTCCTCCTCGTTCGAGACCACGTTGGCTTCGGCCTCCGTCAGGATGCCCGCGTTCTCGAGCGCCTCGCGGGCGTAGTCCCCGACCGGCACGCCCTCGGCCGCGAGCACGAGCTGGACGCCCGGCGTCGCGAGGTCGTCGATCGAGGTGATGTTCGCCGGGTTCGTCGGGGGGCGCGATGATCACGAGCTGATTCGTCGCGAAGTCCGACCGGTCGGTGACGCCGGGGTCGTCCTGCACGGCGTCCATCCACGTGCCGCTCGCGCTCGCGAAGACGTCGGCGGTCCCCTCGCTCTGGATCTGGCCGGCCAGGCTGTCCGAGGCGCCGAAGTTGAACGTGATCGTCAGCCCGTCGTGCTGGGCCTCGAAGTCGGGGCCGATCGCGTCCTGGAGGACCGCGGTGAGCGATGACGCGGCGAAGACGGTCAGCTGGGTCTCGGCGCCCGCCGAACCCGTGGCCGCCGTACCGCTCGAGTCGTCCGACGAACATGCGGCCCCCACGAGCGTGAGCACGAAGAACACGATGATCGGTCGCTGCACATTGCCTCCCCCGTCAGACGCGGAGCATACCGCTTCCACGTGGCTCGCACCAAGGGAAAGCTGTTGATGAGATAGAACGAACCTAGCGACGGGGAGCGACTGAGGCCACCGCGGAGGGTCAGTCCTCCGGGAGGTTCACCATCACGCTGGTGGCCTTCACGGTGGCGATCGCCTCCATGCCCGGCTCGAGTTCCATCTGATCGGCGGCCTCGCGCGTGATGAACGCGAGCACGCGGTGCGGACCCGCCTGGATCTCGACGGTCGCGGCGAGCCCGTCGCGCTTCACCTCGGTGATCACGCCCGGGAACCGGTTCCGCGCGCTCCCCGCGGCGATCGGCTCCTGCCCGTGCCGCTCGGCCAGGATCCGTGCCACCTCGCCGGCCGGTACGAGCCGCTGGCCGCCCTCGGTCCGCTCGACGTGCAACGACCCGTCGCGCTCCCACCGTCGGAGGGTCTCCACGCGGACGCCGAGCATCTTGGCCGCCTCGCCGATCCGGTAGGCATCGCTCATCGGCGCGAGCTTAGTGCGACGGGCGGAGGGTCGCCGCGGACCCCCGGTCCGGTATAGGGTTCCGCGGGGGTTCAGTCGAACCGCCCGCGGCGTATCCGCCGCGCGTTCGAGAAGGAGTGACGTCGTGCTCGCAGAGATCTCGTTCGGCAACATCCTCTGGGCGATCGTGGTGATCTTCTTCTTCACCATGTACCTCATGATCCTGTTCAGCGTCATCGGGGACCTGTTCCGGGACCACGAGACGTCGGGCTTCACGAAGGCGGTCTGGATCTTCTGCCTCCTGTTCTTCCCGTTCATCACGTTGCTGATCTACGTGATCGCACGGGGACCGGGGATGCAGAAGCGGGCCTTGGAGCAGCAGAAGCAGCAGGCTGCAGCGTTCAACGACTACGTGCAGTCGGTGGCGACCACGGGGTCGCCGACCGAGCAGATCGCCAAGGCGAAGGAACTCCTCGATGCGGGCACGATCTCGCAGGAGGAGTTCGCCGCCCTGAAGGCGAAGGCGCTCAGCTAGTCGGACGGATCAGCGGAAGGGGTCGTCACCCGCTGGGTGGCGGCCCCTTCTGGCGCTGTGGGTCAGTCGCCCCGGCGGCTCGTGAGGTCCTCGACCGCGACCGTGATCGCGAGGATCATCGGCACGTCCTGGTCGGCCTCGATCTCGACGCCGTACGTGTCGCGCACCCGGAACCACTTCTTCGAGATCTCGGCGACCTTTCCGTGCTCGCCTTCGATCTCGTACTCGTGGTCCACGAGGTTCCCGTGGACCTTCATGTCGTGACCGTCCTCGATCTCGACCTTGAGGTGGTCGCGAAGCCCGACGAGCCGGTGGTGGACGGTCGCGATCTTCTTGCCGCCGCGCTCGATCGCCATCGTGTCGCGGACGTGGAGCTTGCGTTCCTGGATCTTCGCGACCTCGTTCCCCTGCGCGTCCTCCAGGATGAACGTGTCGCGGATCCGCATCGCCTTGCCGTTGACCTTGAAGACCTTGTTGCCGCCGTCGTCCTCGATCCACGAGTCGTCGCCGATCGAGGCGAGCTTCTCGCGCATCTGATAGCGGGTCGTCGGTCCGGTGTGCCTGAACATGCGGGCCTCCTCGTGCCGATGCCCAGAGTGTAGGTGGGCGCTAGACCGCGAACCGTACGTGCAGGATGTCGCCCTCGGCGACCTCGTAGTCCTTGCCCTCGACGCGGATCTTGCCGTGGTGCTTGGCGGCGTCCATCGAGCCTTGCGCGACCAGCTCGTCGTAGCCGATCACGTCGGCGCGGATGAAGCCGCGCTCGAGGTCGGTGTGGATCACGCCGGCGGCTTCGGGTGCCTTCGCGCCGCGGCGGACCTCCCATGCGCGCGTCTCGTCGTCGCCGGTGGTGAGGAACGTGATCAGGTCGAGCGCGCGATAGGACGCATGGATCACCGTGTCGAGCCCCGGCTCCTCGACGCCGAACTCCTCGAGCAGTGCGCGCGCCTCCTCGGGGTCCATCTCGGCGGTCTCGGCTTCGATCGACGCATAGACACCCACGGCGTCATCCCTGTCGAGGTCCGCGGGCACGTGCGTGCCCTCCTCCAGGTTCGCGATCACGACCTGCGGCTTCGACGTCAGGGGCGCGATGCCCCGGAGGAACTCGACCTGTTGTGGGTCGAGCTTCGCGTCGCGCAAGGGCGTCTCGGCGTCGAGCGCGTCCTTCGCGGCCTGCAGCGCCACCGTCTCGTCGTTCGCCTTGCCCTTCGCGCGCTTGAGCGCCTTCTGGAGCGCGCTCTCGATCACCGCCAGGTCTGCGAGCAGCAGTTCGGCGCGCACGTCCGCGAGTTCGGCGGCCGGTGTCGCGTCGGGCCCGAAGCAGCGGACGACCACGGCGAGGGCGTCGACCTCTCGGAGTTTCGCGATCCCCTGCGCGCTCGAGACGCCGCCCGGCACGTCGACGAACCGGACCTGGGAGGCCACGGTCTTCTTCGATGACTCCATCTCGGTCAGCACCTCGAGGCGCGGATCGGGGACGGGCACGACCGCCACGTTGGCTTGACCGCCGTGCGAACCGGCGCGCGTCAGCGCCGTGAACAGCGTCGACTTCCCGCTGAACGGCACGCCGACGAGCCCCACGTCCTTCATGGTCGGCAGGCTAACAGGGAGGGCAGCCGGCCCGGCCGGGGACCTCCGGCTCGGGACTCGGCCGTTCGACCCGCCGATGGTCCATGGACGCATTCATCCGTTCGTCCGACAGGTACCGACGTTCGGGCACTGCGCCACGGAGCCGCCCGATGCCGATGTGGTTCAACGAGACCGGGCGGGGTGGGGCGCCGCCAGACCCGCCCCACTCCGCCGGGCTCTCTGCCGCGTCCGTCGGTCGCGGTATCAGGTGCGGTTCGGAACGATGGGTGACGACTTGCGCCGAGGGGGCGCATCGTCCGGGCGGGCGGGGAATCCGACGGCCCCGTCCGCCCGGCATCTCGTACCGGTGGACGGCCGGCGCGAACGCGATGAGGCCCGGGCCGTACGGCTCGGGCCTCATCGATATCAGGGTGGCGAGACGACTAGCTCTTGGTCTCCCAGAAGATCTTCGCGAGGTCGTCGATCGCGTCGAGCAGCTGTTGGCCCTGCGCTGGGTCCACCGACTTCTTGGCGTCGCCGGCGAGCTTCGTGGCCTTCCAGAACTTGTCGTGGAGGTCGGGGAACTTCTCCAGGTGCTCGGGCTTGAAGTAGTCGGTCCACAGCACCCAGAGGTGCTCCTTGACCATCGTCGATCGCTCTTCCTTGATCGAGACCGCGCGGGCCCGGAAGATCGGGTCCTCGTTGCCCTGGTACTTCTCCTGACAGGCCTTGACCGACTCGGCCTCGATCCGGGCCTGGGCCGGGTCGTACACGCCGCAGGGCAGGTCGCAGTGCGCGTGGACGGAGCGACGCGGCTTGAGGAATGCTTCCAGCATGGAACCGCCTCCTTCTGACGAACGTTCATCCGGAACCTATCACCGGGGTCGCAAACGGGTGACGGGCGTGTCGGCGGCTGTCTCCCTGGCGGCGGGCGTCACCTGGGCGTGCGTGCGGTTCAGGCCCCAGCGCGTCGAGATCGATGGCGGATCGATGGCGCCGACCCTCGCACCGGGCGACTGGGCCCTCGCGGTGGTGTCGCACCGGTTCGAACGCGGCGACGTCGTCGTGGTCGAGCACCCGGGTCGCCCGGGCTACGAGATGGTCAAGCGTCTGGTCGGCGTCCCCGGGGACCACGTGGGGGAGCGGCGTCTCGCGCCCGACGAATTCTGGGTCGAGGGTGACCACGAGCCCGCGTCCACGGACAGCCGCCACTTCGGGCCGGTCCACGCCGAGGCGCTCAGGGCGAAGGTGCTGCTCGTCTACGGTCCGGGCGACCGCCGCCGACTCGTGCGGTGACGGCGACCGAGGTCGCGGACGTTCGCGGTGTGGAGCGGTACGGTGCCATCAAGGAGCAGCCCCTGCGACCCGACCTATCCCCTGTGGACCCTTCCGCCCGCACCGGTGTCCCGCCTCGCCCAGATCTCCGGGGCGACCGGCTCCCGCCCCCGCCCGGTCCGTGGTTCCCCCCTTCCGGTCCCGGATCCCCGCGACGACGGTCGGTGCTCCCCGCCGTGGTGGCGCTGCTGGTGGTCGCGGCGATCCTGGCGGCGGCCGTGGCCCCGATCTTCCGATCGACAGACGTGCAGCCCAGGGCGGTCGGACCCAAGGGCGACTACTCGTACATCCTGACGACCGGTGACGATCCGGTCCGCTGGAACCCGTGCGAGCCGATCCACTACGTGCTGGGCCGCGACGGGCTCACCGCGAGCGCGATCGAGGACGTGCACGGTGCGATCGGTCGAATCACCGATGTCACCGGCATCGAGTTCACGTACGACGGGCTCACCGACGAGGAGCCGAGGCGGAGGCGGCTCTCGTACCAGCCGGGTCGGTACGGCGACCGCTGGGCCCCGGTGCTGATCGCGTGGGTGCATCCGGACGAGACCGATATCCCGTTCTCGGACGAGGGGCACGACGCCGCCGCGGTCGCGTCGCCGCAGCTTCCGGACGACGGGAACGGCGACGTGTACGTCAGCGGTTGGGTGGCGCTCGACGTCGAGGACCCGAACCCCTCCGGTTTCGGCTTTCCCGGGATGCAGGGGCCGGTGGTGCTGCACGAACTCGGCCACGTGCTGGGCCTCGGCCACGCCGAGCTGAACGGGAACCTGATGGAGCCCTCGGGCGGCGGCGTGACCTCCTTCGGGCCGGGCGACCTCGCCGGGCTGGACCATCTGGGGCGAGACGCCGGCTGTCTGCTGACGCCGCCGCCGGAGCCCGGCGGCTCGTTCCCGTGAGGTGCACGGCCCATGGATCCGACTGGCCGGGATCGGCGAGGTGCGCTAGGCTATTGCACCTGCAAATGATCTGCACACGTGAAGCCGGCATCGTGGGGGCCATGATCCCCGATCGCCTCTGCTGTCCACGCTGACACAGAGGACGCTTCGCGCAGCCCGTTCCCCGCTCCATCCCTCGCTCCTCACGCATCCCGGGAGGTCTTCTGCATGTCCACGACCGTCACCACCACCGTCGACGCCCGGGGCCAGTCGTGCCCCGGTCCGCTCGTCTCCCTCGCCAAGGCGTTGAAGGTCGCCAGCTCGGGCGACCTGCTCGAGCTGCTCGCCACCGACCCCGGCTCGAGGTCCGACGTACCGAGCTGGGCCGAGATCAGCGGCAACGAGCTGCTCGAGTCCGCCGAGACCGACGACGGCGCCTATCGGTACCTGGTCAGGAAGGTCTGATCGTGGCTGCGACCGAGGATCGGATCGACGCCCCCACCTACGCCGAGCTCCTCGCCCGTATCGAGGCCCTCGAGGCCGGGCAGAGCCCGGTGAAGAAGAAGAACAAGCTCACGATCATCGCGTGGGGCGGCGACCTCGACCGGATCTGGCCCACCACGATCCTCGCGACGACCGCGGCCGCCAGCGGGATGGAGTCGAGCGTGTTCTTCACCTTCTGGGGGTTGTTCGCGATCGTGCGGCCCGACGTGCGCATCACCGGCGACAACTGGATGCAGAAGATGATGTCGGCGATGAACCCGGGCTCGGCGCAGAAGGCGAAGTTGTCCCACTACCACTTCGCCGGCGCCGGCCCCGCGATGTTCAAGAAGCTCGCGAACGACAACCAGGTGGCCAGGCCGGAGGAGCTGATCACCACCGCCCAGGATCTCGGGGTCCGCCTGATCCCGTGCCAGATGACGATGGACCTACTCGGCCTGAAGCGCGACGATCTGATCGACGGACTCGAAGAGCCGATCGGCGCGGCGACCGCGATCGCCGAGATGCGCGACGCCGCCGTCTCGCTCTTCATCTGAGGCCGGTTCGCCGAGCTCGGCGCTCCGAGGGCCTGGCACGCGGTCACGCGCTCGCGCGACGGGCGCGGATGTTCAACCTGACGTAGTCGATCGTCGGGGCGGGCAGGCGGCGCGCCACCTCGTGCACGAAGGCGCGGCGCTCTCCCTCCGCCATGTGCTCCACGTGGTCGCCCAGGCAGATCGCCTCGAGGTACGGCTCGAGGTCCTCCTCGGGCAGCGGGGTGGGCTCCTCGTGGAGCCACGTCTCGACGTCGACGAAGCCGGTCGCGCGGAGTCGCGACGCGGTGGCCGCCGGCGTCGCGAAGTGTTTCCTGCCGGGATCGACGCGCAGGTCACGCAGGGCCGCCTCGATCGAGGCGATGTTCCCGGCGCCGCCGCACTGGGCCGCGAGCTGCCCGCCGGGCGCCAACACCGTCACGAGGTTCGCGAACAGCGCGGCGTGATCGGGGATCCAGTGGAACGTGGCGGTCGACAGGATCGCGTCCACCGGCTCGTCGATCGGGATCGGCTGTAGGAGATCGGCGACGAGGTACTCCACGCGGTCATCGCCGAGACGCGCACGAGCGCGCTCGATCATCGACGGTGAGCCGTCGAGCGCGATCACGTGCCCACCGGGGAGCCGGTCGCGGAGCGTCGCGGTCACCTGCCCCGTGCCGCAGCCGGCGTCCAGCACCCGCTCGGCTCCCGCGAGATCCAGCCAGCCGACAACGGTCTCGCCCCAGCGGGTCATCGGGATCGGCAGGCGGTCGTAGGTGGCGGCGTCCCAGTCCCGGGGCACGGCTCAGGGCACCCACTGCTGGGCGATGCGCACGATCTCGCCGCCCTCCACGCCGATCCACCACCCGGTGTACGTCATGTTCGGGTAGTCGGTCTGCGCGGTCCCGTTGACCGCGGCGCTCCACGCGTCGAGGTTGCCCGACTTCAGTTGGCAGCAGGTCCCCTCCGGGACGTACCGGACGATCGCGTCGGGCGAGATCGGCATCGACCTCAGTTTGGGGTTGTCGTTCACGATGTAATAGCCGTTCACGACCTCGTCTCCGTGTGCGGCGGCGGCCTCCTGCGCGGCCTCGTCGGTCAAGAAGTACGCGAGATCGAACGTGAGCTCGGTTCCGTCGGTGCCCTCGGAGACGTCCTTCGCGTAGACGAAGGACCGGCCGTCGGGGAGCACGTCGTCGGGGGGCGCCGGAGAGACGCTCTCGCTGGCTTCCTCGGAAGGGCTCTCGCTCGGCTCGGGGGACGGCGTCGGGCGTTCGGACGACGAGGCGGCGGACGGGACGGGCGTGGGCGAGACGTCGTTCCCGCCGGTCGCCAGTACGTAGCCGACCCCGAACGCGCCCAGCACCAGCGAAAGGACCACGGCGATCGCGATCGTGCGGTTCCGCCGCACCTGCCGCGCCGCGCCCGCCCGTCCGTGTCCGTTGTTCCGCGCCGACATGCCGTGCTCGTCTCCTCCGCTCGGACGCTAACCCGGTCGCCTCCGACCCACGATAGCGGTCCAGATCGTGACGTCCGTGCAACGACTGCGATCGTTCGTGACGCTAGTTAGCATTGCGAACTATCATGGAGCGTATGACCGATGCCACCCTACCCCGCACCGTGGATCTCCAGGCCCTCGCCGCGCACCTGCGGATCTCGGTGTTCCGAACGTCCCGCAGGCTCCGGTACCAGGGGGACGCGGGTGTGTCGCCGACGCTCCTCGCCGCCCTGGCCACGATCGAGCGGCACGGCCCCATGACCCCGGGCGCGCTCGCGGCCCACGAGCACATCCGCAAACCGACCACGACCCGCATCATCGGATCGCTCTCCGAGCTCGGGATGATCGAGCGCACGCCCGACCCCCTCGACGGGCGGGTCGCGTGGGTCCAGATCACGGCGGTGGGGCGCAAGCTCCTCCTGCGGGTGCGCCGTCGCAACGACGCGTTCCTATCGGCCCGGCTGAAGCGGCTCACGTCCGACGAGATCGACACGCTCGCGCGTGCGGCCGAGCTCCTCGACCGCCTCACGGAGGACGACCGTTGAGCCCGCGCGTCGGCGCGGCGATCGGTCGCACGTTCTCGTCGCTCCGCACCTCGCGGAACTTCCGCCTGTACCTGTTCGGCCAGCTGGTCTCGTCGGTCGGCACGTGGATGAACTTCACGGCCTCGGCCTGGCTCGTCCTGCAGCTCACCGACAGCGGGACGGCCCTCGGCGCGAACGTCGCGCTGTATTTCCTCCCCGTCCTGCTCCTCGGCGCGTACGGCGGCGTGCTCGCCGACCGCTTCGACAAGCGGCGGATCTTGATCTGGACCCAGTCCGCTTACGCGGTCGTGGCCCTCACGATGTGGGGCGTCGTCGTCTCGGATCTCGTAGAGGGACGCGTATGGATCGTCTTCGTCCTCTCGCTCGCCAGCGGCGTCGTCACGGCGTTCGACAATCCGACCCGGCAGAGCTTCTACGTCGAGATGGTGGGCGAGGAGCACGTTCGGAACGCGGTCAGCCTGAACAGCGCCGCGTTCACGGGCTCGCGTGTGATCGGCCCGGCGGTCGCCGGGATCTTGATCGCGACCGTCGGGATCGCGACATGTTTCCTGATCGACGGGCTGTCCTACCTCGCGGTGCTGACCGCGCTGCTCCTGATGCGTCAGGCCGAGCTGCACCCGCAGACGCGGAGCACCCGCGAACGCGGCCACCTCGTCGCCGGGCTGAAGTACATCTGGGGCGCCGACGAGCTGCGCCGGCCCCTGATCGCGATGGCGGTCGTGTTCACGTTCGCGTTCAACTTCGCGGTGTTCGTGCCGCTGCTGGCGGAACGCACGTTCGCCGGCGACGCCGGCACGTTCGGGATGCTCTCCGCGCTCGCGGGGGTGGGGTCCTTCTTCGGGGCGATGACGATGGCGAGCCGCGCGGCCGAGCCCAAGATGCGAGGTCTGGCTCTCTGGGCGGTCGCGGCCGGCAGCGCGCTGGCGATCGTCGGCCTCGCGCCCACCCTCCCCTTCGCCGCCCTCGCGATGGTGCCGCTCGGGTTCTCGGTCATGGCGTTCATGATCACGGGGAACACGATGCTGCAGCTGCGCGCGCTCCCGCAGGCGCGGGGCCGCGTGATGGCCCTCTACGGGATCGTGTTCCTCGGGTCCACGCCGATCGGGGCGCCGATCGCCGGCGTGATCGGGCAACAGCTGGGCCCCCAGGTGGGGTTCGTCCTGAGCGGGCTCGTGGCCGCCGGACTCGGGCTCTCGCTCCTGTGGGCGTTGCATCGCTCGGCTGCAGGAACCGCCGCGGAGCCGGTGTCGGCCTGAGGGATTCGAGACGCGTGCCGGCCTCGAGAGGGGCCGACGATCCCGGACGGTGGTCGGTGACGCATGACCGAGGGGGAGGTCGTCACCTGTGCCACGGGGAGGGGGTAGCGCTCCCACCGTCCGGGATCGTCGGGTGATGCGATGGTGCGTGGCGCGGATCGCGCCCGTCGGGGGTCGACCGGGAGGCTCTCGCTGCGTCCCTGGCCGCTCCGACTATCGGTCGGTCGTCGAGGCGATCGCCTCCTCGGCCGAGAGCAGGATCACGTCTCGCTCCTCCTTCGAGAACGCGAGCATCGTCCCGTACCAGCTGGGCTCGTAGGCCACCTGCCTGCAATCGGGGCAGGTGTCCACGTCGCCCGTCCGGTGTGTCGCGTGATCGCCCATCGGTTCCTCCGAGTACCGTCCTGACCTGCACGATGGTGCGCCCATGGCGAGGAGACGTGAATACCCTCGCCATGGGGAAGATAGCTACCATGCGCTAGGTAAGTTGAACTACGTACCACTACGTAGGTAGTCCGAACGGGTCAGTTCCCGTCAGACCGCCTTCACCACGTCCTGGTCGATCCGGAGGAACTTGTAGCCCACCGTCGGATTCCCGATGATGTAGAGCTGGACGGCGGTACGGGACTCGAAGCTCCGCGTCCCCGGACCGAGGATCGTGTTCGACGTTCCGGCGACCTTGACGCGCGTCACGTAGTCGCCCCACGGCAGCTGGACCGTCTTCGAGGCCCCCTGCGCGAGCGCCGGAACCGTCATCCGGGTCTTGTTCATGAACACGTTCACGGCCGGGGCGACCGCGACGTGACGGATCGACAGCCGGAACTTCCCGCGCTGGGTGTTGGCCAGGTCATTCGAGAACCAGTGGAACCGAACCTTGCCGGTCTGGGCCGACACAGCCGCGACGATCGTGTAGTTGCCGTCCATCGCCACGGTGCGGGTGAAGTCGGCGGTGATCGGGGTGCCGGTGCAGTTGGCTCCGTTCGCGTACAGCGCGAACGTGTAGTCGCCAGGGGGCATCAGGGTCGAGAACTTCTGGCGATACGCGAAGTCCTCCTTCGCCGATGCCCCGTTCACGCAGACCTCGACCGTCGCGCCGGGTACGCCGTGCACCACCCAGAGCGTCGCGTCGCCGGGTGCGGCCGATGCGGTGCCGGCGGTCGCGAACAGCGACGCCACCACCACTCCTGCCGCCACGAGGGCGGACAGCCGCCTCATACGTCTCATCGAAAGCCTCCCTTTCCATCCCGGTGCGGGCTCACGTGACGGCTGCGGGATGGGATCAGCCGGCGCCATGGTCGTACCTCGAAGGTTCTCACCCGCCGCCGGGCCCCGCATCGGCCGAACGGACGAGCGGGGCGAGACCTTCGGACGAGCCGGGCCGTGACATCGGCCGGCCCGGGCCCGTCGTCGCTCACTCGGGGAGCTCACGGTCGATCGTCCACTCGCCGTCGGGCTCGCAGCTGCTGACGTCGAGGACGGTGCCATCGGTCAACGCGAGCCGGAAGGTGCGGAACCGCTCACCCTCCCGTTCGACGCGCGCCGAGCGGACGACCTCGACCGGTTCCTCGATCCCGCCCCAGACGATGGCTCGCGGCCATTCCTCGGCCCGGGCGCCCTCGTAGAACCGCAGCCGGATCTCGGGTTCGTCCCGGATCCACCGCGGCAGCACCGGCGCCCACAGCAGGAACACGATGCCGACCAGCGCGGCCGACCCCGCCTCGCCGATCGTCGGCAGCAGGACGATCGCGAGCACCGCCGCGAGGAGACGCGACAGGTTGTACGCGACGTCGTAGACGGCGAACACGCGGCCTCGCAACCCGTCGGGGACGGCCTCCTGCACCATCGTGTCCACGGGGATCTTCTTCCAGGCGAACGAGAGACCGATCGCGAAGCTCGCGATCAGTACGGTCCACCGGTCGAGGAACAGGCTCACGGCGAGCAGGGACACGCCGCCGAACACGAACGACCACGCGATGATGCGCTCGCGCGCGAACCGTCGGTCGAGCCGTCCCACGGTGGCGAGCCCGAGGAACACGCCCACCCCGCCGGCGCCGATCAGCCACGAGAACGAGCCCACGCCCTCGTTGAAGCGCTCCTTGAAGACGACGAGCGCGAGAACGAGCACGAGTCCCTGCCCCATCTGGTCGACCGAGATCGAGGCGATCGGGCCGACGGCCCGCGGGGTACGAACGATGTGGCGGATCCCGTCCGAGAACTCCACGCCGATCCGCCGGATCTCGTGTCGGAGGAGCTCCGGGGACTCGGGGAGCTGATGAGGCCGAAGGTCGCTACGGATCGTGACCGCGATGCCCGACGCGACCAGCCAGGCGGCCGCGGCGACCGTGACGATCGCGACGTTCCCGTAGGTGTCGGACACGAGTCCCCCCGCGAAGACCCCGACGAGCAGCGCGACCGTGCCGCCGACCGTCGCGACCGAGTTCGCGGCCAGGAGATCCTCGGTCGGAACCAGCCTCGGCACCACGGCCTGTGCGGTCGCGAGGAAGAACCGGTTCACCGAGATGACCCACAGCGCCCCCGCGTAGAACAGGAGCGCGCGACGGTCGGGGTTCAGCAAGACGAGGAAGGCGGGTGCGGCGCGCAGGATCGGCGCGACCACCATGATCTTGCGGCGCGACCATCGGTCGATGAAGACCCCCGCGAAGGGCCCGAGGATCGAGAACGGGATGATCACGATCGCCGACGCCAGCGCGAAGCTCGCCGCGGTCGTCGCTCGCTCGGGCGAGAAGACGAGCGAGGCGACGAGCGCCGCCTGGATGAACCCGTCGGCGGTCTGGCTCACGAGCCGGATCCCCAGGAGCCGCCGGAAGTCGGGGTGGCGCAGCGTATCGCGAACGCTCCCCATCTTCCCGGCCATGGCCCGAGCGTACTTGCGGTGGCTTCGGAAACGCCCCCCGAGATGCCGATACGGGGAGGGTGCGACGCGTCTTCTACCTCATCCCGGCCGTGCTGCTGACGGCTTCGTTCGTAGTGGCGGCTCGCAGCGTGCCTTCGTTCGCGGTGGCGCCGGGATCCAACGGTGCGATCGCGTTCGAGTCCGACCGTGACGGGGACCTCGAGATCTTCACGATCCGGTCGGACGGCACGGGACTGCTGCAGCTGACGCACAACACCGTCGCCGATCGGAACCCGGCGTGGTCCCCCGACGGGACGACCCTCGTATTCGTCCGCGATGCCTGCAACGGAACCTGCCGGAACCTCTGGCAGATCGGCGCCGACGGCACCGGTGAGCTGCAGCTGACGAACGAGGTGGGCATCGCCGATGCCGATCCGACTTGGTCGCCGGACGGCACCACCATCGCATTCGCGCACCCGACGAACGATGGGACCGGTCAGTTCTTCAAGCAGATCTGGACGATCCCGGCGGCGGGAGGCTCGATGACCAAGCTCACGTCGTCGGCGTACGCGAACTGGTCACCGGACTGGTCACCCGACGGTTCGAAGATCGTCTTCTACTCGACGCGCGTCGACCCCGGCACGCTCTACTCGATGAACGCGGACGGCACCGCGCAGGCGAAGGTGACGTTCACCGGTGCGTCGACCCCACCCGCATACCTCCTTGGCGGTCCCTCCTGGTCACCCGACGGCACGACGTTCGCCTTCCATGGGGCAAACAGTGCGACGCTCGAGGTGCCGCGTCTCGTGCTCGCGAACGTCGACGGGACCGATACCCGGACCCTGTGGGATCCGACCGGAGAGGTCTACCCGCCCTCCTGGGCACCTGACGGGCAGAAGCTCGTCGTGACCGTGAACAGCGGGAGCGGCTCCGTCACCAACATGCAGCTCTACGTCGTGGACGCATCGGATGGCTCTGCGTACGTGCTCGCGTCGTCTTCGTTCACCGAGCAGAACCCGAGCTGGCAACCGACGGCGGCCGGCGTTTCAGCGACCCCTTCCCCGAGCCCGAGTTCGACCCCGAGCGCCTCCCCTTCCCCGAGCCCGAGCGCCTCCCCTTCCCCGAGCCCGAGCTCCCTCCCCGAGCCCGAGCGCCTCCCCTTCCCCGAGCCCGAGCGCCTCCCCTTCCCCGAGCCCGAGCGCCTCCCCTTCCCCGAGCCCGAGCGCCTCCCCTTCCCCGAGCCCGAGCGCCTCCCCTTCCCCGAGCCCGAGCGCCTCCCCTTCCCCGAGCCCCACCTCCTCGCCTCCGCCGCTACCTCCCCCGGACGGGGTTCACGTTGAGGTCACCGACAACCTGTTCACGCCCGCCACCGCCGCGATCCCGCTGGGCGGGACGATCGTCTTCGACCATCTGGGCCCGTCGCACCACACGGCAACCGACGGAACGGGGATGCTTCTGTACGACTCCGGCTCCGTCGATGAGACCAGCCCGCCCACCTGGTACACGTTCGAGGCGTCAGGGCGCTATCCGTTCATCTGTGTCTTCCACCCCGAGATGTCGGGCCGCGCATACGTGTCCATCGAGGCGGGGCCGGCCACGGGCCCGGCGGGCAAGATCCGGAAGGTGACCTACGCGACGGCGATCGCGCTCGACGGCTTCGCGTACGACGTCCAGATCAGGCGTCCGGGCAAGCACTGGACCTCCTGGCGCAAGGGCACCCCGTGGCCCTCGGCTTCGTTCCTCGCCGACGCCGGGAAGGGCACGTATCGATTCCGCGCGCGGCTCCGGGAGGTGGGGCAGGCAGCCTCGGGTTGGTCGCGGCCCGCCGTCGTCCAGGTCGGGTAGCCATCCTCGTTCCGTCCGGGAGCGGTACCGTCGAGCTGAGACTCGATGAGGGGAGACCCGATGACCCGCTTCAAGGTCGGCGTGCAGTTCCATCCGCAGCACACCTCGATGGACGTGCTCCGTGCCGGCTGGCGCGAGGCCGACGCCCTCGGCGTCGATTCGGTCTGGACGTGGGACCACTTCTACCCGCTGTACGGGGATCCCGACGGCGCGCACTTCGAAGGATGGTCGTTGCTCGCGGCGATCGCCTGCGACACGCAGCACGCCGAGTTCGGGGCGATGGTGACCTGCAACTCGTATCGGAACCCCGAGCTGCTCGCGGACATGGCCCGGACGATCGACCACCTGAGCCACGGCCGCCTGATCCTCGGGATCGGCTCGGGCTGGTTCGAGCGCGACTACGAGGAGTACGGGTACGGGTTCGGTACCGCGGTCGAGCGGCTCCGGGCCCTCGAGGCGGCGTTGCCGCGCATCGAGGCCCGCCTCGGGAAGTTGAACCCGCCGCCCGCCCGAGACCCCCTGCCGATCCTGATCGGTGGCGCCGGCGAGAAGGTCACGCTGCGGCTCGTCGCCGAGCACGCGTCGATGTGGAACAGCTTCGGCCCGCCCGAGCGGTACGCGAGGAAGAACGCGGTCCTCGACGAGTGGTGCGGCCGGATCGGCCGCGATCCGAAGGAGATCGAGCGCACGATCCTGATCGAGCACGACGACCTTCAGGTCGACGCCTATCTCGGGGCCGGCGCCCAGCACCTGATCGTCGAGCTCGGCACGACCGGCGACAAGCCGTTCGACCTTGGCCCCGTGCGGGAACTGCTCGACCAGCGCTAGCACGACGAAGGCCGGGCGCGAGGCCCGGCCCTCGATGCGTCCGCCGTGTCGCGAGCGTCAGACCGTGGGCTGGGTCTCCCGCGCGTCCACGATCTGGATCGCCTGCTGGTGGCGCTGCTGCGCCTCGATGTCGGCCGGCTTGCCGACGATGAAGGCCTCCACCATCCGGTGCGCCTCCTCGTCGGTGAACTGCACCGGCGGCGACTTCATGAAGTACGACGACGGGCCGATCAGCGGACCGCCGATCCCGCGGTCGAGCGCGAGCTTCGCGCAGCGCACCGCGTCGATGATCACGCCGGCGGAGTTCGGCGAGTCCCAGACCTCGAGCTTCATCTCGATCGTCAGGGGGATGTCGCCGAAGTTGCGGCCCTCGAGCCGGATCATCGCCCACTTGCGGTCCTCGAGCCACGGCACGTGGTCGCTCGGGCCGATGTGGATGTTGTCCTTGGCGAGCGGCTCCTCGAGCTGCGACTGCACCGACTGCGTCTTCGAGATCTTCTTCGAGACGAGGCGCTCGCGCTCGAGCATGTTCATGAAGTCCATGTTGCCGCCGAAGTTCAGCTGGTAGGTGCGGTCGAGCTCGACGCCTCGGTCCTCGAAGAGCTTCGCGAGCACGCGGTGCGTGATCGTGGCGCCCACCTGGGACTTGATGTCGTCGCCCACGATCGGCACGCCGGCATCGCGGAACTTCTTCGCCCACGCGAGGTCGCTCGCGATGAACACGGGCAGGGCGTTCACGAACGCGACGCCCGCGTCGAGGGCGCACTGCGCGTAGTGGCGAGCGGCCTGCTCGGACCCCACCGGCAGGTAGCACACGAGCACGTCGGCCCGGTTGTCCTTCAGGACCTGGACGACGTCGACCTCGGGTGCGTCGGACTCCGTGACCACCTGGCGGTAGTAGGTGCCGAGCCCGTCGAGCGTGCGGCCCTTCTGGACGGTCACGCCGGTCGGTGGGACGTCGGAGAACGTGATCGTGTTGTTCGGCGCGGTGAAGATCGCCTCGGCGACGTCCTTGCCGACCTTGGCGGCGTCGACGTCGAACGCCGCCACGACCTCGACGTCGCGAACGTGATAGCCGCCCAGCTCGACGTGCATCAGGCCGGGGACGCGGTCCTCCGGGCTCGCCTCCTTGTAGTACTCGAGGCCCTGGACCAGCGATGAGGCGCAGTTGCCCACGCCCACGATCGCGATTCGAACCTTCGTCATGACGTGTGCTCCTTCCTGCGGAGCGATCGCCGCTCCGATGCGGTGGTGGTCGTGCGGGAACGCTCCGCCGCGAGCAAGCCGTCGACCCACGCGAGATCGGACTCGGTGGCCGAGCGGCCGTGCTCCATCAGCGACAGCGTGTAGTCGTCGACCCGCGCGCGCGTGGTGCGCAGCGAGTCGCTGATCGTATTGAGCCGGTCCTCCAGGGTCGCGCGGCGGCGCTCCAGGAGGCGGATCCGGGTCTCGGGCGGCAGGTAACGGAAGAAGGCCAGCCGCACGCGGAACCGCGTGTCCTCGGTCGAATTGTCGTGGGGGGTCTCCTGCAGGAGCTCGAGGAAGACGCTCTCCCCGTGCTCGGTGATGCGGTAGACGTGCTTGCGGCGCCCGGCCGTGGGCTGGTCGCCCTGCACGACCTCGATCGCGCCGTCGCGCTCGAGCCGTCGCAGCGTCGGGTACAGGGACCCGTAGGAGACCCGCCAGAATCCGCCGAGCGCGTCACCCAGCTCCCGAGAGAGTTGGTAGCCGTGCATCGGCTGCTCCTTCAGCAGGCCGAGGATCGCGAGTTCGAGCATCTGACGTTGGGTTCCTTCCCGGGGACGGTGTGGCGGTTCGATATATCGGACGCATATATCGTTTCGATATATCTATACCGCCGGCCGGCGCTCGCGTCAACTCATGGGGCGTTGGGGCCCGGCGCGGATTCGTGGAAGATGGGCGGCGGAGGTGACCGAGATCCGCCAGCCCCCCACCATCAACGTCCCCCGGACTCTCTACGACGAGTTGCGTACCGTTGCGCTCGTGTCCGGGATCGAGGTCGACGAGCACGCCGCGCGCGCCCTACGGGCGTACCTCGATGACGGCGGCCGTGCGGCCGCGGTGGCCGGGTACGCGGAGCGAGCCCGGCGACGCCATCGCGGCGCGCTCGACCTGCTCGCCGATCCATCGAGATCCGTTACCTGACCCCCGACGACGTCGAGGCGATCGCCGTGACGGAGGTGGGGGCGGGTGCCGCCTGCGACCCGGAGACCCTCCGGGCCGCGGTCGACCTGCCGTCCGCGCGTGAGGACGATCGCGACGCCTACCCGGGTATCCACCTGAAGGCGGCGGCGCTGCTCGAGGCCCTCGTGCGTACGAAGCCGTTCGCCTGGGGGAACGAGCAGGTCGCGCTCCTGGCGGTCACGGTCTTCCTGAACCTGAACGGCTGGGACCTCGAGGCCGAGCCCGACGAGCTCGCCCTGCTCACCCGGATGACGGCACAGGGCCGGCTGCCGCTGTTCGACATCGCGGCGGGGCTCGAGTCGGCGACGGTCAGGCTGTCGCTGGAGGAGGAGTGACGGCGGCAGGCGCGGGCCGGCGGCCGGCCGCCAGGGCCATGCCTGCGGAGGCGAGCCCGAGCACCCCGCAGCCCAGCCAGAGCGCCGTCGCGCTCACGGAGTAGACGGCCGTCCCGGCGAGAGGGCCGACGATCGCCGCGGTCGCGAACATCATCCCGAAGGACCCCTGGTAGCGCCCGCGCGCGTGTTCGGGCGCACGATCGGCGACGAACGCGGCGCTCGAGGGCGATTCGACGATCTCACCGAGCGTCCAGATCAGGACCATGAGCGCCAGCCCCGGGAGCGCCTGCACGACCGCGAGCGTCGCGAACCCGAGCCCGACGAGCGCGGCCCCGACCGCCACGACCCGTGTGCGCTCGTGCCGCATCGCCCAGGCCGTGATCGGGAGCTCGAGCAGCACCACCACGACGCCGTTCGCCGCGAGGAGGAACCCGTACGTCGAGGTCGAGTACCCCAGGTCGCGCACGTGCAGCGCGAACGTGCTCGCGCTCTGCATGTAGACCACGGCCGTGAGGAAGACCGCGCCGAGGAACAGCTGGAAGCCCCGATCCGCAGCGATCGAGCGCCCCGCCGACCCTAGGTCGCGCTCCTCCTGCTTCGTGGTGCGGGTGCCGTGGGGGAGCGCGACCAAGGCGATCACCGCGAACGCCGCCGACGTGATCGCGTCGCCGACGAAGAGCAGGTCGAACGAGCGTTCCGCGAGGAGCCCGGCGAGGCCGAGGCCGAAGGCCCATCCGAGGTTCAGCATCAGCCGGTAGGCGCTGAACGCCGCCACGCGATCATCGGAGGGGACCAGGTCGGCGACGAGGGCGCTCGAGGCCGGCCGGTAGAGCTCGGCCGTGAAGCCCAGCAACAGGATCACAGCGACGATCGCGAACAGGCCGTCCACCCACAGGAGCGACAGCGTCAGCGCGGCCCCGCCGAGCATCGAGAACGCGATCGTGTTCCGCCTGCCGAGTCGATCGGCGAGCAGGCCCCCGATCCCCTGGGCGGCGGTCGCGCCGAGGCCGTAGGCGGCCAGACCGAGGCCGGCCTGCGTCACCGTGTACCCACGGTCCGTGAGATACAGGGTGATGAACGGCAGGACGAACGAGCCGAGCCGGTTCACGAAGGCGCCCGCGAACAAGATCCAGGCCTCGCGCGGCAACGATCGGAGCGTGGCCCGGAGGTTCCGCCGGGTGGGGACGTCGCTCACGCGGTCGGCCGGCGGTAGTCCGTGACGTAGCTCGGCGGCGCGATGCCGTCGGCGAGCGTGGGGTCGGGCTCGGGCTCGCCCGTCGCCAGCCCGAGCGGCAGGGTGCCGGCCCAGACGGGCAGGCCGAGGTCGTCGTCGTCGTCCATCGGCGGCCCGGTCCGGATCTTCGCCGAGGCCTCGCCGATCGGGACGGCGAGGATCATCGTCTGGCGGAACTCGTCCTCGTTGGGGAGGCGCGCGTCGGCGCCGCGACCGGGCGCCACGTGGTCGGCGAGCGCCCGCGCCATCGCGTCGAACTCCTCGCGGTCGGTCACCTCGCGCGCTCGCCCGTAGACCACGACCGATCGGTAGTTCATCGAGTGGTGGAAGAGCGACCGGGCGAGCACGAGGGCGTCGACGATCGTGGCGGTGATGCAGACCTCAGCCCCGCCGCGGAGCGCGCGCATCGTCTGCGAGGCGCGCGACCCGTGGACGTACAGGGTGTCGCCGACGCGCGCGTGGAGCGTGGGGATCTGCCGTGGCGAGCCGTCATCGTCGACCCACGCGACGTGCACGATCAGGGCCTCGTCCACGATCGCGCGCACGACCGCCGGGTCGTACGCCCCACGTTCGGGGATCCGGCGGACACGGGTGCGTTCGGTGGGGGCCGCAGAGCGGCCCGGGGCTCCCGGCTCGGTCTCAGCCTCGGCGCTCAGTGCTCGTCCCAGTGATCGTGGTGCCACCAGTGGCGGTGACCTTCGTGCACGTAGTCGACGTGATCGCCGTGCTGGACGGCTTCGTGGCCGCAGCCCTCGCCGTGCTCGTGGTCCTCGTGCTCCGCATGATGCCGGTGCTCGACGGCATCACCGTCCGACGGGAACGCCTCGGGGTCCTCCCAGAACTGCGGCGGGATCTTCGACATCGACGGCTCCTTCCCTCGCGACCGGCACCGCCGGTCCGGTCATGTTCATATCACCGCCCACCTCCAGCCGCATGCGCCGGGCGGCGCGGTCGAGGCTGCCGAGCAGCGGCCGGCCCAGGGCGAGCACGAGCACGCCGTTGCCGACCGCGCGGAACGTGTCCCACACGAGGGACGTGGCGGCGTAGAAGGTGAGGTAGTGGCGGAGGTTCTCCGCGGCCGTGGCGTCAGGGCTCCAGCTGACCGCCGACCCGGCCGTCAGGAACGGCCAGGACCACAGGTTCATCAGCGCGCCGAACAGGTAGCCCGCGACCACGCCGTACGCGGCCAGGGCCCAGATCCGCACTCGCCATGACCCGCTGCGCGGCAGGAGACCTGCGCCCATCCCGACCCAGCCGACCGCCACCATCTGGAAGGGGAGCCAGGGTCCGAGCCCACCGATGAACAGCCCGCTCGCGAACGTGCCGACCGCCCCGAGCAGGAACCCGAACGACGGTCCGAACGCGTTCCCCGCCACCAGGACGATGATGAACATCGCGCTGAACCCGGCGACGAACCCGGGGAGGCGCAGCGCGACCATCGCCGCGCCCAGCACGCCGACGAGTGCGACGGCCTTGGGACCCATCCCGCCGCGGCCGAGCTCGACGAAGAGCAGGGTGCCCAGGCAGACCAGCAGCACGAGCAGGATGACGGGCCCATCGGCGTGGTGGTTCTCGTTCCCGCCGGTGAACGTCGGCAGCGCGAAGGGCCAGAGGAACGCCATCAGTCCGACGACGTTCAGCACGATCAACGCCCCGGCACGGAGGCGAGATCCGCCGGTCAGGGTGCGCACGCTCATCGGTCGGGCGATCGTGGTCGCGCTCACGCGAGCGCCTCGGCGACCTGTTCGGGCGTCAGCCAGCCGGGGCCGAAGGCGCGCGTCATCTGCGGCGCGAAGACGTGCGAGTCGCCGAGCACCGCCGCGGGGTCGCCGTCGGCGATCACCTCGCCGCCCGCCAGCATCACGACGCGCGTGGCGACCGCCGCCGCCAGTTCGACGTCGTGCGTCGCGAAGAGCGCCGTCCCGCCGTCGGCCGCGTGCGATCGTAGGAACCGCGCGAGGCGTTCCTTCGCCTCCGGATCGAGGCCGCGGGTCGGCTCGTCGAGCAGGAGCACGGGCGCCCGGCCCGCGGCGATCGCGGCGGTGGCCACGAGGAGCCGCTGGCCGGCCGACAGATCGCGCGGATGCCGGTCGGCGAGCTCCGCGATCCCCAGCTCGGCGAGCAGCGTCTCAGGCCGCACGTCGTCGATGCCGCGCGCCTTCAGCGTGACGGCGACCTCGTCGGCGACCGTGTCGGAGAAGAGCACCGACTCGGGCTCCTGGGGACAGAGCGCCGCGTCGACCCCCGGGCGGGGGGTGCGACCGCCGACCCTCACCGATCCCGACGCGGGCGCGTGCACGCCCGCGATCGACCGCAGGAGCGTGGTCTTGCCGGCGCCGTTGCGTCCCATCACCGCGACGATCTCGCCCTCACCGGCCGTGAGGTCGACGTCGTGCAGGGCCGGAGCGTCGCCGTGTCGCGCCGAGAGTCGACGCAGCTCGACCCGGGTGTCGCCGGGCGCTGGCCCCGCGGCGCGGAGCCGTTCGGGCAACGCGCCCGCCAGGCGGCGCGCGTCGCGCACCGTGAGCGGCACCGGATCCCAGCCCACCAACCGGCCCAGGCGAGCGACCGGCGGCCCCAGGGCGAGCCGCCGGATCACCGCGGCCGGATCACCCGCGGTCACGCGGCCCTCGTCGAAGCCCAGTGCGAGGTCGACCTGTCCGGCGACGCGTTCCAGCCGGTGCTCGGCGAGGATCACGGTCATCCCCTGATCGTGCACGAGCCGCTGGAGCGCCGCGAAGACGTGCTCGGCCCCCTGCGGGTCGAGCTGCGACGTGGGCTCGTCGAGCACGAGGATCCTCGGGCCGGCGGCCAGCGCGGCGGCGATCGCGACGCGCTGGCGCTCGCCGCCCGAGATCGACCGGACGCTCCGCGCCCGGAGCGGCTCGATGTCGAGGAGGTCGAGCATCTCCTCGACGCGTCGGCGCATGTGGGCGGGATCGACGCCGAGGTTCTCCATCCCGTAGGCGAGCTCCTCCTCGACACGGTCGAGCACGAACGACGCCCCCGGGTCCTGCGGGACGAACGCGACGGCATCGGCGAGCGCGCGGGGCGGGTACGCGAGCGTGTCGCGACCCGCGGCGAACACGCGGCCGGTGAACGCGCCACCGGTGAAGTGCGGGACGAGACCGTTGGCGACACGCAGGAACGTCGACTTGCCCGCGCCGGTGGGCCCGACCGCGAGGGCGAACGTTCCCTCCTCGATCTCGAGCGTCACGTCGACGAGCGCCGGACATGCGGCGTCCGGATAGCGGAACGAGACGGCGTCGACGCGGAGCGCCTCGGT
Organism: uncultured Actinomycetes bacterium; assembly: GCA_963821925.1. Lineage (GTDB taxonomy): Bacteria > Actinomycetota > UBA4738 > UBA4738 > HRBIN12 > JAOUEA01. The sequence goes on from CAWGFO010000001.1 coordinate 557,840, forward strand.
CACGGGTCCACCCGGGGCCGCGTGACGAAGGCCGGGATCGCGAGCAGCCCGATCACGGCGAGGAGTGCCGGCTGCACCTCGGGCCATGCCAACGGCGAGGTCGAGGGATGCAGGTCGCCGCGCTGGGTCCAGGCAGCTGTGACGAACACGGCGGCCGCCACCACGGAGGTCACCGAGACGACGACCGCGGCCGGGGTCCAACGAGCCGGACGGTACCGCGTACGTCGGCCGCGGCCGTGACCGCGCGCGTCCATGCTCTCGGCGAGCGTGACGGCCTCCTCCATCCCGGTCTCGAGCACGGGAACGGCGAGCGCCGGGAGGGTTCGCCACGACGTCGGGATCCCGCGGAGCGTCTGCGCCTCGCGGACCCGCCCGACCATCGCGACCGTCCGGGGTGCGATCGACAGGGCGAGCGCCGCGGCGAGCGCCGGCTCGTGGAACCGACGGGGGGCCAACCGCACGACCCCGAACGGGTCGGTCACGGCGTTGAACGTGCCGAAGACGATCAACAGGGTGGCGAGCCGGGCCCCCTCGAGCGCGGCGAAGGCGACGTTCCCGGCGTCCACGGTTCCCAGGAACACGAGCGCGGTGCGCACCACCATCGTGATCAGACCCGCGATCGCGAAGACCCGGAACGACCGTGCGGTCGGCCCCGGGATCCGTTGAGCCGCATAGACGAAGAAGGACACGGCCACGACGAGGGCCAGGTAGAAGGGGTTCGTCGTCGTGAACGTGACCATGCCGGCGCAGGTCGCCCACAGGATCCACGCGCCCGGATGCATGGCGCTACGGCCGGCCATCGGCGCGCCTCCTCCGGAGCGTGAACCAGCCGGCGCCGCCCAGGGTGACCACCGCGATCAGGGCGAGCAGCGCGCCGACCGACGGGCCTCCGCCTCCCGGGGAGGCCGCGGCGGCCCGGGCGCTCACGGGGCTGGCCTGGACGATCTCGTCGCCCGTGGCGGTCGACTCGGTCGGTGTGGGCGCCGGCGTCGCGCTGCGATCGGCGTGCGCGCTCGCAACGTCGGTGGGTGCCGCTGTCGGGGACGCCGAGACGCCGGCGCCGCTCGAGCCGCCGGTCGTGCCGGCGCCACCCGCGCCGCCTCCGTCACCGGAACCACCCCCGCCGCCCGAGCCGCCGCCGGGAGGCGGGCTCGGGCTCGGGGCGGGAGAGGGCGCGGGCTCGCACACGTCGTCGAACGCGAGTGCGGGGGGCGCTGCGTGCGTCGTGCCGCTGTCACCCGGGCCCCACACCCAGCCCTCCATGTCCCCGTCGCCGATCGACGCCGATGCGGCGCCCGACCCGGCCCAGCTCCAGCCGCCGTGGCCGTCGCCGTGCCAGTACCCCCAGAAGTCGGGGTAGTCGGCGAAGCAGTCGCCGCCCTCCGGGCCGACGCCGTCGAGCTGGCAGACCGCCTGCCCGCCGAACCCGAGCCGGTACTGCAGGCCGTACTGACCCGCGGCGAGCTGGATCAGATGCAGCCCACTGACGGACGCGTCGTCCAGCGCCACGCAGTAGGTGGTGGTCCGGCTCCCGTTGTCGACCACCAATGCCGCGTGGGGCGTGCCGGCGGCCTCAGCGGCGCACGCGACGTTGGTACCCGCGACGGCCGGGCCACCGCGGGCAGCGTCAGGACCAGCGCGATCGCGAGGGAGCGGAGCCGCGGGTTCGTCACGGGTCAGCTCGCACAGGGCGGCGTCGGGGCGAGCGGTGCCGACGACGGGGCCGGTGAACGGGAGCGGCTCCAGCAACAGTCCGGGGACGGCGCCGATCGTGGCGCCGACGTCGGGGGTGCCGCGCGCAGCTCCCTCGTAGGTGTAGGCCCAGGCGCCGCACCGCGGATACTGGAGCGCGCGGAGCGCGATCCGTCCGCCGGCGGGCACGGGGGCCCCGGCCGCCGCGTACGCCTGCAGGACGAGCGCGGTCGAGTTCGCGTCGGTCGCGATGAAGCTGCCGGAGTAGCTCCAGCCGCCGTTCACGTCGTCACGCACGGTGTCGAAGTAGGCGAACGGGTTCGCGCCGAACGTCGCCCGGTTCGCGGCCTCGAGCGCCTGCACGACGTAGGACGTGGTGTTCGAGTCGGACGTGAAGAAGTCGCCGGCGGTGCCGTCGTCGCACGAGTCGTCGTCGGTCGATGCGTCGTACGGCTCATCGTAGGCCCACCCGCCATCGGGGCACTGGGCGTTGCGGAGCCAGTCCGTCACGCTGACCGAGGGCTTGAGACCGGCGCTCACGAGCGCGAGCGTGGCGAGCGCGTCGTCGAACACGGCCGCGGAACCGAACCGACCGCCTGAGATCGTGCCGCGGAGCGCCGAGACGAGGTTCGTGCCGCCGAAGGCCCGGGGGTCGCGGCCGGCGGCCGATACGGCGAGCACGACCTTGGCCTGCAGCCCCACGCCGTCGACCTTGCCGGCGGCAACCTGGGCCGACAGGAAGCCGAGGGCATCCTTGACGACGCCGCGGCCCTTCCCGACGGCGACGGCCGCGAGGACCGCGTCGGCCGTCGATCCGATCGGCGAGAACGCCGGGATCGAGCCGTTCGCCTTCTGCCTCGAGGCGATGTAGCCGAGACCGCGCTCGGCGCGGCCCGCATCGGTGGCGGCGAACGCCGACGTGGGCACGGCGATCAGCAACGCCCCGGCGCACAGCAAGGTCAGGATCTTCGTACGGGTCGAGCCCATCGGGTCGACTCCTTTCCGGGCGTCCGCGCGCCCTACGGAACGACCTCCCGGAAGCGGGAGGTCGACGTCGGGGCGTGAGCCCGGCGGCGCGATCCCCTGTCCGCGAGGGTCGTTCGGCCGTGCGTCGCGCAGGGCGGCCTGGCTCGTCCACTCGGGCGGTGGACCTACAGTTGCGGGACAGCGCCGGAATCTGACCGGCTTCGCCTCCGCGACGCGTTGTGGGCTCGACGCTAGCACGCCGGCGCCGCACCCGCCCAACCGGGGAGACCCGAAGATCATGCCCCGCCGTTGCCCATGCCTTGGGGCGGTGTTTACCCGCGCGGTCGTTACATCGGATGCACGACCCGCAGCAAGGAGAGGTGACTGTCATGGAGACCCTTCGAGAGGAACCAGCGAAGACGCCCGTCGCCCGTGGACCCGCGTCGGTGACGCGTGTACCCGAGGCGGCTCAGCCCAGCGCGCGTTCGACGCCCTGGCTCGTGGCGGGCCTCATGGTCACGACCGCGGCGTTCGTGGTGCTGGCGATCCTGACGTTCGTGCCACGGCTGCGCCCGAGCGAACCGGTTCGGCTCACCGATGCGGCGGTGTCCGCCTGGGATGCGGGAACGCCCTCGGCGCTCTCGACCGTGTACGCGCGTGACGCCCTGGTGGTCCACGCCGATGGCACGAAGGTGAGCGGCCTCGCCGCCATCGTCGCCGACGCCAAGTCGCTGGGCCGCGACTTCACGATCGTCCGCACGGGCGACGTGTCGGTCACGCCCAACGGCCTGTACGCCACGGCGACGTACCGCTATGCCGGTGCCGGCCACGGCGTGGGGGTCCTCGTGCTGCAGTTCGACGGCGGGAAGGTCGTCCGGCAGTGGGAGTACGGGCTGCCGCCCGTCACCGCCCCTGCACGAACCCCAACAGGGTGATGCCGCGGACGACCTCGGTGCGGTCCGGGTCGTAGCGATAGCCGGCGGGGTGCTCCCATCCCGCGAGGTCGGCCGGGCCGGCACCCGGATGGGCCAGCAGGAACCGCACGAGCGCCCCCTTCAGGAACTTGTTCCAGTGGGAGACGACCGCGAGCGACCCGTCGGGTCGCCGGTCCAGGAACACCGCCGAATACTGCGCGAGGTCGTCCGGCGCGCGCCACGCCGCCGCATGCTCGTTCGGCAGCAGGTTCCAGACGGTGCGCCCCGATGCCCGCTGCGCGATCGCGGCGGACAGGTCGTGGCGCCACCACGTCGAGAGCTTCCCGAGCCGAGGGAGGGACGCGCCCATCTTCAGTTTGTGGTCGGGGATCCGATCGCAGGGCGCCACGGCGCCCCAGAGCCCGGAGACGATCAGCACCATGTCGTCGAGGCGTCGTCGTGGGGCGGCGCGGAGGGACGGGGCGTCGAGCGCCTCGTAGAGCACGCCGGTGTACCGCTGGATCGCGGGCATCGTGGGGGCGGAACGCGCGTCGCGGTTCGCCTCGGTGGCGGCCGCGAGCGCGACTCCCTTCACACCGAGCAGCTTCCCGCGCGACGCCGCGCTGCCCCGCATGGCGCGCGCGAGGGCGTCGAGCGTCGCGTGGCGACGGTCGTCGAGGTCCAGGGACATCGTCCCGGGCGCCCACGCCGGGCCGTCGCCACCCGGCGCCTTGCCCTCGGACGGCGGCAACAGGATCAGCGGGAACGTCGGAGCCACGTGCCGGTTACCGGGGATCGTCGCCGGCGTCGCGGAGGTACCGCTCGATCTCGCTCGCGAGCTCGTCGCCCGACGGGATCCCGTCCTCGGGCTGCTGCTCCTCGAGCCGCGTGACGAAGTCCCGGGTCTCCTCTTGTGCCTGCACCGCGGAATCGAGGCCGATCCGCTGGGCGTTCGCCTCGTCCATCAGCGACCCGAGCGGGATCTCGATCTCGAGGTGGCGCGCGACGTGCTCGACGAGCGCGATCGAGCCGGCCGCGTACGGCCCGCCGACGTACGGCGGTACCTGGGCGTAGAAGCCGGTGGTCGGGATCCCGGCACCCCCAACCCCCATCTCGACGACGCTCAGCGCCGCCGCGGGGACGCGGAGCAACCCCTCGGGCCCGTGCGTCTCCCCGTGACGGAGCAGGCCGGCGTCGGAGGCCGTCGCGAACACCGGCACCGGGCGCGTGTGCGGCACCGCCGCCGGCACGGCGCCGATGCTCACCCACTCGACCACGCCGTGCGTGAGTGCGAACTCCATCACGTCGTCGGCGAGCTGCTTCCAGCGGAAGTCGGGCTCGGCGCCGTGCAAGACCAGGAGGTCACGTCCCCCGACCCGGCGTCGCCGGATCGCGAGCTCCGGATAATCGAGCCGGCTCAGTACCCCGTCGACCACGTCGAGCACCGGGCGCCGTGAGCGGTAGTCGAAGAGCGCGTCGGGATCGAACGTCGCGACGGTGTCGGCGTCGTGAGCCAGATGGTCGGCGGTGGCGGACGCCGACCCGGCCGCGTCGATCCACCCGTCGAATGCCCCCAGCAGCACGGGCGCCGCGAGGTCGTCGAGCGGACGGACGACGTGGATCAGGTTCACCCGTCCAGGATAGGCGGCGGCGCGACGGGGGAGCCCGCCCGCTCCGTCAGCCGCGTCGCAGATGCTCCATCTCGCGCCGGACCCTGGCCTCGGTGGGCTCGCTCCGGCGGAACGTATCCCACGCGTGGAACGCGATCCCGATGCCCCAACCCAGGATCGGGAAGATCGGCCAGAAGAACCCCGCCCCGCTCATCGCCCAGATCGCGACCAGCATCCCGTTCACCAGCACGTAGGCGAGCAGGTGCGCGTAGAACTCCTGCTTGCGTGCGATGCGTGCGAGGGCCATCTTGCGGAGCTCGTCGTCATGCGATCCCGACACCATCGACGTCACCTCCACTCACCATGCTGCGGCGCATGGCCCGGCCCTGCCCCGGCCGATGGGCCGGTCGAGCGCAGGCCGGTCGGGTAAGGCGCCCCCTTCCGTGTGCCGATGGAGCGTCATGCGTCGGCTCGCCCGCTTCTCGCCCCAGGTCGGCTCGTCCCCGATCGAATCCCTGCTGGTCGGTGCCCTCGTGTTCCTCGTGGCGGCCGCGATCGTGGGGTTCTCGTTGGTGCTGTTCCTCGGACCGCGGGCGGCCACCGGGGACGCCGCGTCGTCGGGGCCCACCGCTCCGTCCGCGACCACGGTGCCGGCGGTCGAGATCACCTGCGGCGCTGATACCGCCCTCGAGGGCGAGGCCGTCGACGCGTCGTCCGCAGGGGTTCCCGTTCGGATCGTCGGAGACGAGGGAGCGGTCGTGTCCTTCGCCTCGCCGGGGACGCCCGGCTACCAGATGCGGGTGTTCGAGCCGTCCGGCGCTTACCGGCTGCCGCTCTCGCCGGGGGGCTGGAGCGTGGGCTGCGCCGGGTCGGGCGTGGTGAGCGAGTCGGTCGCCCTGGGTGTCTTCGAGGTGCGTGATCCCGACCACGTCTACCTCCGCACCGCTCCGGAGTGCCCGGCGTCCGGGTGCTGCGACGAGATCGTCGACCTCCCGCCGGGCTTCACCGACGACGACCTGGGGACGTTGCGCGAAGGGCTGGCAGACGCGGGTGTGCGTCCGACCGACACGATCGAGCGAGCGGCCTACCCCGGGTCGACGTTCTCGGCACAGCCTCCGAGCCCGCTCGTGTACCGCATCGTGCGTGATCTGCAGATCGTGGCTCGCCTGGACGTGGGCGGCGAGGGCGACACCTGGTCGGCGAGGGTGTACGGCTGCCCTGGGAACTGAGCGGTCAGGGCCGGCGTTCCGGCTCGGCCAGCACGTTCTTCAGCGTAGACATCGCGTTCATCGCGACGGGGAACCCCGCGACCGTGGCGGTCTGCAGGATCGCCTCCTTGAGCTCGTCGGGCGTGACCCCGGCCTTCAGAGCAGCGCGCAGGTGCTGCGGGATCTGCGACGAGCGTCCCAACGCCACGAGCGCGACCACCGCGGCGAGCTCGCGGTCGCGGATCGATAGGGCCGGGCGTTCGTAGACGTCCCCGTACACGAACTCCACGATCGTCCGGCCGAGGTCGCCGAGCCCTTCCACCGCGCCGAGCGCCTTCTCGTCGTGCACCTCGAGGAAGCGGGCGCGTCCCCGTTCGTAACGGTCGTCGGTCATGACGGTCCTCCCTGAGGTGCTCGATAGGTTCAGTCGTTCGGGAGCTCGGCCGCCCCGACCTCGCCCACCTGGTGGAACCCGGCCTGCGCATACACACGCGCGACGTCCTGGCTCCCCGCCGACAGACAGATCGTCTCGATCCCCCGTTCGATCGCATCGCGGATCAGCACGGACGTCAGGGCCGCGCCGATCCCACGCCGTCGGTACGCCGGCAGGGTCGCCACGCCGACGATCTCGGTGGCGCCGTCGCAGGGGTTGTGGCTCCCCACGGAGACGGGCACCCCGTCGACGTAGGCTGCCGCGGTCACGGTGGCCCCGGCGCGCATGCGCTCGCGCGCGAACGCGAGGATCCCGGGATCGGTCGCGGCCGCCACGGCGGCGAGCGCCCCCACGCCGACGTCGCCGACGTCGGTGCCGGGGTTCCCGAATCCCACCATCGCGACCGCGGTGAGCGTCGCCAGGTCGTCGTCGGCTCCGGCGAGGTGGATCTCGACACCGTCGCGTGCGGTCACCGCCCGCGCGGCACCGGCGGGCAGGTACATCAGCGGCATCCGGTGGGTGGTCATGCCCGTCGCAGCGGCGGACGGGCCGACGTCGGGCGCGAGTCTCACCACCCACTCGATCGCCTCCGGCTGCCCGAGCTCGCGCTGGCGGGCACGGACCGCCTCGACGTCGGCGGGTGTGAAGGTCTCGGCGCCCGGGGTCGGCCGCGCGTAGTAGCGCCAGCCGTTCCCCTCCTGCACGAAGAGCGTGAAGGGGCCGACCGCCTCCGTGCGGACCGCGGACCGCGGCACCGCATCCAGGTAGGCGTCGATCCGTCGGAGCAGGGTCAGGGCGTCGGGCACGACGACAAGGCTACGCGGGCTCCGTGGTGGGCGACCCGGGCGGTTCCGACGAGGTGGATGGCTCCGACGACGTGGATGGCTCGGTCGACTCGGGCGTCCCGCTCGCGCGTGGCTCGGCGATCGCGGGCGAGCGCCCCGTCAGGTCCTGCATGATCCGGTCGAAGCCGTCTCGATCGAGCTCACCTCGCGCGTACCGCATCCGCGCGAGCGCCACGGCCGCGTCGTCGCCGTGTCCGCCTCGCGCCGAGCTGCCCGTCGGCGTCTCGCGAGATCTCACGATCAGCCAGATCAACAGTCCCGCGACCAGGAGCAGGAGGCAGATCACGAGCGCCCCCTGCCAGCTCGACCACCACGCGGTCTCGTGCATCGGTCCGTCCGGTCGCCACATCGCGGATCACCTCGCTCATCGTGGGGCGCCGCCGGCCCCGCCGACCGTCGATCCGACCGGCGAGGGACCCGGCGCGGCGTCCCGTTCCATCGTCCACCGCCAGTCAAGCCGCACCGCCTTGGGGCCCCATGGGTCGGGGCTGAGCGGTCCCTGAACCGTCGCGAGGATGCCAGAGGGTCCCAGAGCCTTCTCAGGCAACGCTCAGACTTCAGGGCTAGCCTGAGAGCGTGAGCGAGCCGCGGGTCCTGGTCGTCGACGACGAGTCGAACATCACCGACCTCGTGTCGATGGCGCTCCGCTACGAGGGGTTCGAGGTCGAGACGGCCGCGACGGGTCGCGACGCGATCCGCCTGGTCGAGCGGTTCCGGCCCGAGCTCGTGATCCTCGACGTGATGCTCCCCGACGTCGACGGTTTCGCCGTCACCGAGCGGCTCAAGAGCGCCCGCGTGAAGGTGCCGATCCTCTTCCTCACGGCGCGCGATGCCGTTGAGGACAAGGTGCGCGGACTCACGCTGGGGGGCGACGACTACGTGACGAAGCCGTTCAGCCTCGAGGAGCTCGTCGCCCGCGTACGCGTGCTGCTCCGGCGGGCCGGCGCCGAGGAGGAGAGCGGACGGCTGGTCTTCGCCGACCTCGAGTTGGACGACGACACCCACGAGGTGCGCCGCGCCGGGGGATCGATCGACCTGACCGCGACGGAGTTCCGGCTGCTCCGCTACCTGATGCAGAACGCGCCCCGCGTGCTGTCGAAGGCGCAGATCTTGGACCACGTGTGGAACTACGACTTCGGCGGCGACGCGAACATCGTCGAGACGTACGTGAGCTACATCCGGCGGAAGCTGGACGCGGTGGGTCCGCCGTTGATCCAGACGGTGCGCGGCGTGGGCTACCGGCTGGCGGCGCCGCCCTCGGAGGACTGACGTCGTGACGCTCCGCGCACGGCTCACGCTCGTGCTCATGGTCCTCGTCGCCGCCGGCCTGATCGTGGCCGACGTGGCGACGTTCGCCGCCCTGCGGTCCTTCCTCGTGCAGCGGGTCGACCAGCAGCTGCAGGCCGCGACCGCACCGATCGGGCGCCTGCTGGCCTCTCCCGACCTGCCGTCGGGAGAGGTGCCGCTGCCCGGCGACGGCGACGACGCATCCGTGCCATCGGGGACCTACGCCGCCCTGTACGACCCGAACGACCAGGAGGTGAATCACGTCGTCTTCAGCTACGGCGCGGGCGGGGAGCCGACCCCGGAACTTCCGTCCGACGTGTTGTCGTTCGACGGCCGGTCGCAGCTGTCGACGTCCGGATCGGTGGTCGGCGGTTCGGACTTCCGTGTGATCGCCGAGCACTTCGAGGGTGGCTACACGGTCGTGATCGCGATCCCGCTCACCGAGGTCCGGCAGACGCTCCGTCAGCTCTTCGTGGTGGCGGTGTTCGTGACCGTCGCCGTGATCGCGGCGATGGCCGTCCTGGCGTCGTCGATCGTGCGCCGCGGCCTCAGGCCGCTCGAACGGATCGAGCAGACGGCCGGCGCGATCGCCGCGGGCGACCTCTCCCGCCGCGTCGAGGACGCCGATCCCCGCACCGAGGTGGGGCGCTTGGGCGGCGCGCTCAACGTGATGCTCGGCAGGATCGAGCGCTCGATGGATGAACAGCGAGCGTCGGAAGAATCTCTCCGTCGGTTCCTGGCCGACGCCTCGCACGAGCTGCGCACGCCGCTGACCTCGATCCGAGGCTACGCCGAGCTGTTCCGGCGGGGGGCGGGCGACGACCCGGCCGACACCGCGATCGCGATGCGGCGCATCGAACAGGAGAGCGCGCGGATGGGCGTCCTCGTCGACGATCTGCTGTTCCTGGCGCGCTCCGGCAGGGGTCGCCCGATCGCCCGAGAGCCGTTCGATCTCGCGCGGGTGGCGGCCGATGCCGTGCAGGATGCGCGAGCGGTCGATCCGTCTCGCGAGATCGGGCTCGAGGCGCCGGGGTCGCTCGTCGTGGTGGGCGACGAGGGCCGGGTCCGCCAGGTGCTCGCGAACCTGCTCTCGAACGCCCTCACGCACACCCCTGAGGGCTCGGCGATCCAGGTGCGGGCGAGCCAGGCCGACGGGTGGGCAGAGCTCGCGGTGGCCGACCACGGGCCTGGGCTGACGCCCGTCGAGTCCGCCCACATCTTCGAGGCGTTCTATCGCGCCGACCCGGCGCGTGGCCGCTCGGCCGAGGCGAACGGCGCGGGCACGGGCCTGGGACTCGCGATCGTGGCCGCGATCGCCGAGGCACACGGCGGGTCGGCGTCGGTGACGAGCGAGCCGGGGGTGGGTGCCACCTTCACGGTGCGGCTTCCGGTCGCGGGACCGCCAGAGACGACGACGAGCGAAGAGCCAGGGGCGATGCCGGCCGACGCCGACGGGTCCGCCGCTACGCCGAGCGCGCCCGCCTCGCCGCCTGGAGCTTGAGCGCCAGGACGGGACAGGCGGTCACCGCGCGCTGTGCGTGCGCCAGGAGCTGCGGCGGCACCTCCCGACGATCGATGATCGGGTACCCCCAGTCGTCGAGACGGATCATCTCCGGCAGCAGGTCGGCGCAGAGACCGTGCCCGTCGCAGGCGATCGGGTCGAGGGTCAGGGTCATCGGGTCGGGCATCGTTCGTCCTTCGTCAGTAGAGGGGGAGGAGGGCTTGGTCGGGGACCGCGTCGCAGCGGCCGTCGATCCGATGTCGCTCGATGTCTGACGCGAACACCTTGAGGCCGCTCCTGACGAACCGCACGGCGCCGTCCGGCAGCCGGCAGGCGCCGCGGCCCTCGACGTCGTCGCTCCACCGGCGGAGACGGGCGGCCTCGTCGCGACCGCCGCCCCGCACCAGCGACCCGAGCCCGCCCGCGATCGACGCGAGCCCGTGCACGCACGGACCGCACTGGTTCGCCGTCTGACCCGCGAACCAGGCCGCCACCCGCTCGGTCTCGCGCACGCCGCAGGCGCCGCGCGGCAGGAACCAGATCACGCCGGCACCGAACGCCGTCCCGTGCGCGGCCAGGTCCGCATCGGTGAGCCGAACCGGCAACGCGTGTTCGACGTCGATCCACGCGCCGAAGTAGCCGCCCACGAGCACCGCGGCCACGTCCTCGCGGCGTCCGCCCGCCGCGCGCAGGACGTTCGCGACCGGCGTGCCGCCGGCAACCTCGAACACCCCGGGCCGGGTGACGGCGCCCGACACGGTGACCAGACGGCTGCCTGGCTCGTCGTCAGCGCCGACCTCACGGAACCAGGCGCCGCCGAACGCCACGATCTGTGCCAGGTGCGCGAGGGTCTCGACGTTCTGGACGAGGGTGGGCCGACCGTCGACGCCACGTTCGAACGGGCGCGGTCCCAGCGCCGGGATCGCGGGGCCGCCGCCGACCGCGCGGACGAGCGATCGTTCCTCCCCCGAGAGGTAGCGCCGCGGCACGCGGACGATGTGAACCGTGGCGGCCGGCCGTTCGGGCCCGCGTCGCGCGGCGAGCGCCGTCTCGATCGCCCGGGCGGCCTCGTCGGTGTCGAGGCCGATCTCGATCCGGTCCGCCCCGACGGCCGCCGCCGCGGCGAGCGCGCCATCGAGCACGAGGTGCGGGCGGGTGGTGAGTAGGAGCAGGTCCTTCCTGCTCGCGGGCTCGCTCTCGGCGCCGTTGACCACGACGATCGGACGGCGACGGCCCGACGCCACCGCGCGGAGCTTCGTCGCCGTGGGGAACCCGGCGCCACCGCGCCCGAGGAGTCCCGCGCGTTCGACCTCCTCGATCAGCGCGAGGTCCGCCCCGCGCCGGGGGCGCGGCGGCGCGGGCATCAGTGACCGGTGCGCCGCGAGATCGGCCGGGCCGCTCGACGCGGGCGTTGCCGCCAAGAGTCGAGGGAGCCCCGTTGGGGCCTCGAGCGCTCGGGGATCGACGGCGGCCATGGCGGGCTCCTTACGCCGAGCTTCCGGCGGGCGTCAGGCGGACCATGCCCTGCGCGGTGCCGGCCTGGTCCAGGATCTGCAGGGTGAGGTCGACGTCCACGACCGCGCCTGCGGCGTCGGTCAGACGGGCGGAGATCCGCCCGTCGGCGAGCGACTCGATCGTGCCGACATATCGGGCGGACGAGGCGCCCAGCGACACGCGCCCCCGCTGCACCGCCAGGCCGGTCGAGGTGGCGGTGCCGTCCAGCACGATCTCGATCGGCATCGCCGAGGTATCGAGGGTGCCCACGATGTCGAGGACGACGTCTCCACTCTGGCCGGCCTGCTGGCTCGCCTGGCCCGAGAACGCCGACGTCGTCGGGAGCGTCGCGGGAGCCGCCTGCCGGTTACCGGCGGCCAGGGTCTGCGCGGGGGTGCCCGCGGTGCTCGCCCAGCCGGGGGCAAGGGGTCCCGCCAGGAGCCAGGCCGCGACGGCGAGCGAACCGACCGCGGTGGCGCCGACGGCCGCGAGCCGCGGGGCCAGCTGCGGCGGTTGCACGCCGTACGCGCGCCACCACACCGCGCCGATCACCGTCGCCACGCAGACTCCCACGAGCGCCAGCATCCAGACGGCCTTCGTGTCGCTGCCGGTCCCCAGCCCGTGGACCAGGGCGACCGGCCAGCACGCGTATGCGAGCCAGTGGATCGCCTTCCACGAGCGATACCCGAGTCGGACCCGCACCAGGCTCGTGATCACGAGGGCGAGCAACAGATCGAAGGCGACCGCCCCCAGACCGAGCCAGACGGGCCGGTACGTTCCACCGAACGGAACCACCGCATCCACCCACCGGATCGGGGCGAAGCCGTCGAACACCGACATCGCCACGTGCACGCCGAGGAACGCCACCGCCAGCAGGGAGATGTTGCGGTGCAGCCCCTGCGTGACGAAGCGTGGCCAGTGCCGGCTCTCCCAGCCCACGGACCCCGTGATCCCCAGGACCACCACCCCGGTCAGCATCAACAGCGAGAGCGCACCCGTGCCGCGCGTCAGGAACCAGAACGCCTGGGTGCCGGTGTCGTTCACGCCGCGGCCTCCAGGGGCCAGCCGCCGGTTCGGACGATCGACCCGTCGGTGCGCACGAGGCGAGCCGGCATGCCCATACGCTGGAGCCACAAGGCTGCCGGCTCGCCCCGCACGATCGCGGCCGTGGCGGCGACGTTGGCGTCCACGCAGGTGGCGGCCGCCACGCTCACGGTGCGCCAGACCTCGTTCGCGGGGCGACCGGTCGAGGGGTCGACCACGTGATGGACGGCTCGGCCTCCCCGGAGCCAACGTCGTACCGTGGTGCTCGAGGTCGCCAGCCCGCCGGCCGCGATCCGCACGGTGTGGCCGGGCTCGGCGGACGCCGCGTGGGAGTCGGCCAGGCCGACTTCCCATCCATCGCGTGGGGGTGGGCCGGCAACCGCGATGTCCCCACCGAGGCTCACGAGGACGCCGGAACCGGTGGCATCGAACGCCGCCCGTGCGGACCGATCCGCCGCGAACGCCTTCGCCGTCGCCCCCAGATCCAGTCGGACGCCCCGCGGGATCCGGACCCGCGAACCGGCCGGGTCGACCTCCACGGTCCGCCAGCCGGGGGCGGCCCGGAGCGCTCCGATCGGTGGCCCGTCGGGATCGAGGCCGGCGAAATCGCGGTCGTACCCGACGAGGAGCAACGACTCGCCGACCGTCGGGTCGACGTCGCCGTCGGTGAGGATCGCGGCCCGCAGAGCGACCTCGATCGCCTCGATCAGGACCGGATCGACCTCGACCCACTCGCCGGCACCGTCGTGCAGCCGCGCGAGCTCGCTGTCGGGCCGGAACCGGCTGCAGGTGCGGTCGATCGCGTCGACCTCCTCACGTACCGCCACGATCGCGTCGGGGAGCGCCTGGGGAACGGTGGTGACCACCTTGGCCGAGGTGCCGAGGGCGCGGAAGGAGCAGCTGGCCGGGGGGCGCATCACGAGCCCCCGGAGACGGCTTGGCCGCCGCCGATCCCCTGTGCGGGCGGGTTCACGGGGGGCTGGAGGCCCGTGCTGCCCGTGGCACCCCAGGCGTCGCCGGGTCCGGTGCTGGCGAAGCCGGGATCGGTGAGCCCTGGGTCGGTGACGCCGGTGCCGGTGGGCGTCGTCGCCTTCGAGGTGGCGTTCGTACTGGCCCGCGCGACGCCGACCGAGATCAGGGCGGCGGCAGAGACGGCGGCGGCCGCGACCCACCCGGTGATCGACCTGATCCGCCGCAGTCCTTCGTCGCGGGCGCGGGGCGTGGGCATTCGCGGTCCTCCTAGACGAGAAGGCACTCACCGCCCGGCCGGACCGGGGTCGGAGAGACGGAGGGTGGCCGGCCGAACGGGGTGCCTGTCCTATGCACCTCGAGTGTGCTGCGGCCGTCTGGGGTCTCCCCGAGAGGAACCTGAGGAAACGATGAGCGTTCGGGGCTGCCCGCCGCGCTCAGTAGCGGGTGCCGACGGCCGGTGGAAGCGCGTCGAGGTCCGCCCGGTCGTCGTCGTCGAGCACGATCGTGGCGGCGGAGAGGTTCTCCTCGAGGTAGCGGAGTCGCTTGGTTCCCGGGATCGGCGCGACGTGGGGACCCTGGGCGAGCACCCACGCGAGGGCGATCTGGGCGGGGGTGGCGCCGTGCCGGTCGGCCACCGCCCGCACGCGGTCGACGATCGCGAGGTTCGCGTCGATCGCCTCGGGCGTGAACCGGGGGTTGTTCGTCCGGAAGTCCAGGTCCTCGAACGATGCCCGGGTGATCGTGCCCGTGAGGAAGCCGCGGCCCAGCGGTGAGAACGGGACGAACACGACGCCGTTCGCGAGGCACCACGGGACGACGTCGTCGAGCGCCTCGCGCGTCCACAGCGAGAGCTCCGACTGGAGCGCCGCCACGGGATGGATCCCGCGCGCCGCCTCGAGCTGCTCGATCGTCACCTCCGAGAGGCCGAGGGCGCGCACCTTCCCGGCCTCGACGAGACCGGCCATCGCTCCCCACGACTCCTCGAAGGGCACGCCAGGGTCGATCCGGTGGAGGTAGTACAGGTCGATCTCGTCCACGCGCAGACGGCGGAGCGACGCCTCGACCGCGCCCATGATGTGCTCGGGCCGGGCGTCGTTCACGAGTGGGTAGCCGCCGTTCGGACCGACGAGGAGCCCGACCTTCGTCGCGATCCCGACGCGATCGCGGACGGGCTCGAGTGCCTCGCCCACGAGCTCCTCGTTCGTGAACGGGCCATAGACGTCGGACGTGTCGACGTGCGTCACGCCGAGCTCGACCGCGCGCCGGATCAGGGCGATCGGATCGTCGTCGGTATCGCCGAAGTACCCGAAGGACATCGGCATGCACCCGAGCCCGATGCCACGGAACGCGTCGCGGAGGTCCACCCGGGGATGCTAGCCGGTGGCGCCGATGGCCGGCCTGCCGACCACCGAGCCCACGTCCGATGGGATGATGCCGCGATGGATGAGTCGCGTCTGACCGCGGGCGAGGTCGCCGATCGCGCGGGGGTCGAGGAGTCATTCCTCGCCGAGCTCACCGCCGTGCACATCGTGGATCCGGACGACGACGGCACGTACACCACGGCGGCCGTCCGGCGGGTGCAGCTCGTTCGGGCCTGTGCCGACGCCGGTCTCTCGGTCGAGGCGATCGGATTGGCGCTGTCGAAGGGGACGCTGACGCTCGCCCCGCTCGACGCTCCGCACTACGAGCGGTGGGGCGACAAGGCCGACGTCACGTACGGGCAGCTCGCGGCCCGGATCGGCGTGCCGTTCGAGTTCCTCTGCTCGATGCAGGAGGCGCTCGGCTTCGCGGCGCCCTCGGCCGACGACCGGCCCCGTCGTGACGAGATGGACACGATGCCCGTGCTCGCGGTCGCGTACGCGCAGGGCATCGACCCCGACGCGTTGATCAGGCTCTTCCGGGTGTACGGCAACGGCCTCCGGCTGATCGCGAGCGCCGAGACCGGGTTGTGGCACGAGCACGTCGACGTGCCGCTCCAGCAGGCCGGCATGAGTCAGCGCGAGGTGCTCGAGGCGGGGTTGGGGTTCGGGGAGGCCGTGATGCCGCTGATGGACCAGGCGCTGATCAGCATGTACCGACGGATGCAGGAGACCGCCTGGATGGCGGACCTCGTGGAGCACGTGCAGATCGCGCTCGAGGAGGCCGGCGTGCACGAGCGGCTGGAGCGGCCGCCCGCGATGGTGTTCGCCGACATCTCCGGGTACACGCGGCTGACCGAGGAGCACGGGGACGAGGTGGCCGCCGACCTCGCGTCGGCGATGGCCGACCTGGTCCAGGGCACCGCCGTCCGCAACCGCGGCCAGGCCGTGAAGTTCCTCGGCGACGGGGTGATGTTCTACTTCCGCGAGGCGGCCGACGGGCTCAGGGCCGCGCTCGACGTCGTGGCCGGCACGCCGGACGCCGGGCTCCCGCCTGCGCATATCGGACTGCACGCAGGACCGGTCGTGATGCGCGACGGCGACGTCTTCGGGCGCACGGTGAACTGGGCGGCCCGGATCTCGAGCCAGGCGGAGGCCCACGAGGTGCTCGTCAGCCGGGAGGTGATCGATGCCTCGCAAGAGGTGGGGGCGTCGTTCGAGTCGATCGGCTCGGTCGACCTGAAGGGGATCGCCGACCCGGTGGAGCTGTTCAGGGCCACGCGGGGCTGAGGGCCGGGACTGAGGCCCGACGTAAGGTCAGCTCGGCCGGCTCGGGTCCTCCACCAACCGCTTCAGCCGGGCGAGGCGCGTGTCCCAGTCGGCCCCGACGTCGACCATCCAGCCCATCGCGTCCGAGAGCGGCTCCGGCGTGAACGCGTACCGCCGCCCGCGCGGCTCGAGGCCCTGCGTCGCGACCAGGCCGGCCTCCTGCAGCAGCGCGAGGTGCTTCGAGACGGCCTGCCGGGTGACCGGGAGCCGGGCCGAGAGCTCCGACAGCGTCGACGGGCCCTCCTCGGCCAGGGCCCGGATCACCGCCCGTCGGGTCGGATCGGCGAGCGCCTCGAAGACGTCGTCGGGGTCGCGGGTCACCCGCGCGCCTCGGCGGCGCCCGCCGGATGGTCGGCGGTCTCCGTGATCGTGACGATCGTGGCCTCCGCGTCCTCCGCCGGCCGCAGCTCGATCGAGACGCTCGAGGGCGCACCGACCACCAGCCCGGTGAGGCCGGCGCCGTGGAGCTCGCGCCAGCGCCAGGTCAGGCGCCGGCCGGTCTCCACCTCGGTGACGGCGCCGCGGCGCTCGCGCCCGTCGGCGAAGCGGAACCGCACCGCCGCTCCGAGCTCCGGCTCGAGCCAGGCGTCGGCACCGAACCAGGCGGAGAGCGCCGCGGGGTCCACGATGAACCGCCAGACGTCGGCCTGGGGCGCCTCGATCGTCTGCTCGTGCTCGATGGGCGGCATCAGCGGCTCCTCTCGCTCGCCGTCGGGGACGGCAACCAGTAGGTTGCCGTCGCGAACCCACTCGCGTACGGTGTCGGCAACCGAACGGTTGCCATCGTATAGGAGGTCGCCCATGGGCGCGAGTCAGCTGATCCCCACCGTCGTCGAGCCGAGCGAACGTGGCGAGCGGGCGTTCGACATCTACTCCCGGCTGCTCCGCGACCGCGTGGTGTTCCTCGGGGGCGAGATGGACGACGTCCTCGCGAACCTCGTCGTCGCGCAACTGTTGTTCCTCGAGGCGGAGGAGCCCGAGAAGGATGTCTCGCTCTACGTGAACTCGCCGGGGGGCGACATGACGGCGCTCTTCGCGATCTACGACGCGATGAGCGCGATCCGGTGCGACGTCGCGACCTGGTGCATCGGCCAGGCCGCCAGCGCGGCCGCCGTGATCCTGGCCTCTGGCGCGCCGGGGAAGCGCCACGTGCTGCCGAACGCGCGCGTCCTGCTCCATCAACCGCACGGCGGGCTCCAGGGCCAGTCCGAGGACATCAGGATCCACGCGGTCGAGATCGGGCGCCAACGACGCCAGATGGAGGAGATCCTCGCGCGCCACACCGGCCAGACGGTCGACCGGATCCACGAGGACCTCGATCGGGACTTCATCCTGGGACCGGAGGAGGCGCTCGCCTACGGGGTGGTGGACGCGATCGGCGCGCCACGGTCGGTTCCGCCGGGTTGACGGGACGCCGTCACGTCGAGCCCGGATCGGGTACGTCATCGGGCTCGTCCCCCAGGAGGAACCGCGGGCCGTCGCCGAGGGCGGCCGCCGCGTCGCCGGGGTTGTAGAGGCGGCACCGGCTCAGCGAGAGGCAGCCGCACCCGATGCAGCTCGTCAGGTCGTCGCGGGTGCGCTCGAGGGCGGCGATCTGCTCGTCGATCCGCGCGCGCCAGGTGCCGCTGATCCGCGACCATTCGCGGACGGTGGGAGCGCGGTCGGCGGGCAGCATCGAGAGGGCATCGGCGATCTCCTCGAGCGAGAGTCCGACCCGCTGCGCCACCCGGATGAAGGCGATCCGGCGGAGGACATGCCGGCGGAACATCCGCCGCCCGCCGGCCGAGCGCTCCGCGGAGATCAGTCCCTCGGACTCGTAGAAGCGGAGCGCGGAGGCCGCGACGCCGCTGCGCGTGGCGACGTCCCCGATCGGCAGCAGATCGTTCCGATCCATGTGGTCACGATACTTGACTTCAAGTGAACTTGAGGTTGTAACGTCCCCCGCCATGGACGTTGACCTGTCACCGCTGACCCACGTGCGCGAGCTGATGGTGCGCGCGACCGGAGACGAGAAGCACGAGGAGAGCAGCACCTCGACGCTCGACGCGCTGTGGGTCCTGTACGACCGGATCCTGCGGGTCGACCCGGCGGACCCGACCGCCGAGGACCGCGACCGCTTCATCCTCAGCAAGGGCCACGGGCCGATGGCCTTCTACGCGATGCTCGCGGCGAAGGGCTTCTTCCCGGAGGCGTGGCTCGACGGGTTCATGGCGTGGGGCGGACGACTGGGCTCCCATCCCGACCGCCTGCTCGTCCCGGGCGTCGAGGCGTCGACGGGGTCGCTCGGCCACGGGCTTCCGATCGCGGTGGGCGTCGCACAGGCGTTGCGCGCCAAGCATCTCGACGACCCGCGGGTCGTGGTGCTCACGGGCGACGCCGAGCTGAACGAGGGCTCGAACTGGGAGGCGATCATGCTGGCGCCTCACCTCGGGCTCGGGAACCTGACGCTGCTCGCGATCGACAACCACAGCTCGACGATCCCGATGGCGCCGTGGGACGCGAGGCTCGGGGCCTTCGGTTGGCGTGTCGAGGTGGTGGACGGCCACGACCACGTGGCGCTCGAGGCCGCGCTCTCGATCCGCGACGATCGCGTCCCGACCGCGGTCGTCGCGGACATCCCGGAGGGGGAGTGGTGACCGAGATGCGGCCGCAGCTCGCGGCCACGCTGAGCGAGCTCTTCGAACGCGACGATCGGCTCGCGATCGTCCTCGCGGAGATCAGCACCGATCTCTTCCGCGGTCCCCGCCGGCTCGATCCTGCGCGCGCGGTGAACGTGGGGATCATGGAGGCAACCATGGTGGGGGTCGCCGCCGGATTCGCGATGGAGGGGTTCCATCCGGTCGCGCACACGATCGGTCCCTTCATGGCCGAGCGTCCGCTCGAGCAGCTGAAGCTCGACTTCGGCTATCAGGGGCTCGAAGGCACGTTCGTGAGCGTGGGCGGCTCGTACGACTACGGCGCGGAGGGCGGCACGCACCACGCGCCCGGCGACGTCGGGGTGATGGCGACGATCCCGGGTATGGAGATCCTGGCCCCGGGAACGGCCGCCGAGGCCGATCGACTCGTGCGCGCGATCTACGCGAACGGGCGCTCGTCCTACCTGCGCGCGAGCACCGCGCAGAACGAGGTCTCGTTCGAGGTCGACCCGGGGCGGCTCGAGGTCGTCCGCCAGGCCACCCAGGAAGACGCGCCGGTCGTCGTCGCCTTCGGTCCGATGCTCTCCCGGACCCTCCAGGCGGCCGAGGGCCTCGACGTGACCGTCGCGTACGCCACGAGTGTCGTGCCGTTCGACGCGCCGGGGCTCGCCGCGATCGCCGGTGACCACCCGCACCTGATCGCGGTCGAGCCCTGGTACGAGGGCACGGTGACCGGCACGCTCGCGGCCGCCGTTGCCCACGTGCCGAGCCGGATCGACGCGATCGGTGTCCCGCGCCGGTTCCTGCGCGACTACGGCACGGCGGCCGAGCACGACCGCGACCTCGGACTCGACGCCGACGGCATCGGTGGTCGACTGCGCTCGATCCTCGCCGGCCGCGCCGCCTGATCTCAGCCGGGCGAGCCGAACGCCCGGAAGGGCTCGGGCTCGTAGGTGTCGAGGAACGCCACCCACTCGGGCAGCGCGTCCCGCACGGCCTCGTCGTCCTTCACGAGCCACGACAGGTGGCGGAAGGCGTGCTCGATCACCTGGTCGACGCCGATCTCGGGGGGAGGACCCATCGCGTCGCCGCGCGCGAGATCGGCTCGCCGCACCGGCTCGTCGGCGAGGTGCTCGTTCAGGTGGTCGGGCACCGAGACGGCCACGACGTAGGTGAGGACGACGCGCGCGTCCTCGTACCGCCACGAGGTGGAATGCACCAACAGCGGCTGGAGCCCGTAGCGCGTCGCGGCCGCCGAGACGATCTCGCCGGGCTGGCGGTCGGGGCGCCATCCGATCCGGAGCGTCTCGGCATGGATCGGCCGGAGGTGGTGTGCGCCGTCGCTCCTCAGGGAGACGAACAGCGCCTCGATCGTCTGCGCGACGAGCTCGCGCGACCAGCCCACCTTCGTGAGCGCCGGCACCCACTCGATCACCGGCGGACGATCCGCGTCGGAGCCGGGCGCCACGCCGTCAGTCCTCGCCGAGCGGCTCCGCCAACGCGAGGATCGTCTCGCGCGACGACATCTGACCGTGGTCTGCGAGCCCGTGGGCCTGGATCTGCTCGACGACCTCGTCCTCGTCGCCCCGGGCCTGGAACCCGCAGAAGCAGGTGACTTCCAGCAGCATCGATGTTCCCTCCACGAACGGTCGGCGCGACGGTACCACCGACGTCACGAGGCTTCCTTCGGCGGCGGTCGGTGCTCAGGTGGCCGCGTGGCGGGCGAGCACCTCGTCGACGTCGGCGCCGGGCTCCACGTCCTCGATCCGCCAGCGGAGCCAGGGCCGCGCCTGGTCGGCCCAGACCGCGTCGATCGAGCTGAACCAGGACATCGATCCGAACGTCCGCCAGGGACCGAGGTCGGCGCGCCACGGGATCGGCCGCTCGCCGCCGTTCCGGTACCGCGGTGCCTCGAGGCGCCACGGCATGCCGGTCTCGGGATCGAGCCGCCAGGTGATGGGCGTCCCGTCCTCGGGCACGGTCAAACGCAGGGTGAGCTCGTCGACCTGCTCGAGTTCCACGCCCGGGAGGAGCCACGACAGGGGGAGCATCCCGGCCTCGAGCCACCGGAACGCGTTGGCCGACCGGTCGGCCCGTGGCGACGAGGGCTGACGCCGGCCACCGACCCACGACACCGCCCGGCCGTCGATGAACGAGTCCTTCCCTCCGAACACGGTCCGACCCGCGACCGTCATGTCGAACTCGGCGGCGAAGCCTCGGCCGATCCGGTGGTACGTCGCCGCCCGGAGCGGGAGCCACGGGCCGCGGCCGATCCGCATCCGCGCGGGCCCGCGCATCGAGAACGTCTCCACCCGCGGGATCGTCGGCCCGAACAGGGCGTGACCGAACCGGACGAAACCGGGCGGCACGGTGTCGGGCAGCTCGATCGGGTCACCGGGCTCGGCGTGGGCGGTGACGTGGGCGACGTCGCTGGTCATCGTTTGATCGCCTCCTCCACCGGCTATCGCAGCCGCTCGGCCTCGGCCTGCGCCGCCCGCCGGAAGCGCTCGTCGGCGGCGGCGCGGTCGCCCCGCTTCTCGGCCACGCGCGCGAGCGCGCGCCAGGTCCAGCTCGCGAGCTGACGTTCGCCGAGCTCCTCGGAGATCCGGATCGCCTGGCGCAGGTCGTCCTCGGCCTCGTCGAGCCGGCCGAGTTCACGGAGGACGATGCCGCGTTCGGCCAGCGCGTCGCCGAGCTCCCACCGCGCCCCCAGGTCCGAGAAGACGACGATCGCGTGCTCGAAGTCGGGGAGGGCGTCCTCGTACTCCTCCTCGTCCTCGTGCAACCGCGCGTGCTGGACGCGCGCGACGGCCACGCTGAACAGGTCGTCCATCTCCTCGGCGAGCCGGCCCGCCTCGTCGATCAATGCCTTCGCTTCGTCGTAGGCGTCCATGTTCTCGGCGTTGATCGACAGCGCCGTGAGCGCCCGCACCTCGGCCCACCGGTCGCCGTGCTCGCGAGCGATCTCGAGCGCACGGCGCCAGATCGGATCGGCCTCCTCGTAGCGGCGCCGCGTCCATGGGATCCACCCGGTGAACAGGAGCGTCCGCACGATCGCCCACGGGTCCTCGAGCGCCTCCGCGGCCGCCAGCGACCGCGCGAGCAGCGTCTCTGCCCGCTCGAGGTCACCGTCGACGTTGTTCGCGATGTCCCCCAGGAACCGCAATGCGTGCGTCAGGGTCCAGTGATCGTGCAGCGTCGTCCCGAGGTCGACGGCCCGGTCGAGCACCTCGACCGCGCCCGGGTACTCCCCCAGCCAGTAGCGGGCCTCGCCCAGGCCCGCCAGGACGCGCGCCTCGCGGACGCCGTAGCGCTCGTCGTCGCCGGCGAGCGAGAGCGCCCGCGCGTAGTAGTCGACGGCGCCCCGGTTCTCCATGCGACGTCGCTGCCGGTCGCCGGCTTCGGCCAGCGCGGCCACGGCGCGATCGGGGACCGTCCGGTCGGCCGGATCGAGGTCGATCGAGGCGAACGCGGCGCGTTCGAGGTGCGCGGCCGCGTAGGTCGGCTCCAGATCCTGGAGCGTGTCGGCGATCGTCAGATGCAGCTGGAGTCGGAGCCGCTTCGGCAGGCTCGCGTACGCGACGTCGCGGAGGGTCTCGTGACGGAACCGCCATCGGGGCGAGCCTCCGCCGAGGTCCGGGACGACGAGTTCGGCGTCGACCAGCTGATCCATCGCGTCGGCGCTGCAGTCGGCGACGAGCGCCGCCTCCTCCGCGTCGAATGAGTACAGGTAGACGGAGAGCCGCCGCGCCAGCTCGCGCTGATCGCTCGGCAGGCTGTCGAGGCGCGCCGCGATCACGGCCTGCACGGTCGGCGGCAGTGTTCCCTCCGACCCGGCGCTGGTCGCCTCGCCGCGCCCGAGCAGCATCCCGGTGGTCTCGACGATGAAGAAGGGGTTCCCACCGGCGCGCGCCGCGATCGTTCGAGCTTCCGCTTCGAGGATCCGCGGGCCACCGGCCTGTCGCGCGAGCGCGACGGCGTCGTCGTCGCCGAGGGGCTCGAGGTGCAGCAGGACGTGGTTGGCGGCGCGCGAGCCCCACCCCGGGCGGGCGTCGAGCAGCTCGGGACGCGCCGCGGCGAGGACGGTGGCCCGTCCGGGGCTCTGGCTCGCTCGGCCCGCGAGCCGCTCGACCAGGTCCATCATCGGCGCGCGCATCGCGTGCACGTCCTCGAACAGGAGCGTGACCGGGGCCTCGGTCGCGAGCGCCGCCACCATCGACAGGACGCCCGACTGGACCTCCTGGATGAATGCGGACTCCTCGCGGCGCTCCGCCGCCAGCCCGAGCGCGAGCGCCAGGCGCTCGGCCGTACGGTCGGCCTCGTCGCCGTCGCTCCATCGCTCGACGAGCTCACGGAGCCGGCGGAGCGACGTCTCGCCCGGCTCCCCGTGCTCGATGCCCGCCGCCTCCCGCACGATCGTGGCGGCCGGAGCGAACGTCGCGCTGCCCGAGGCGAGCTGACCCCGCCCGACCAGGACGTTCCCGGGGTGCTCGATCCCGGCAAGGAACTCGTCGGCGAGCCGCGACTTCCCGATCCCCGGTTCGCCGATCAGCGTGACGAGCAGCGGCCGCGACGTCGCCTCGACCCGCGCATGGGCGTCCCGCAGGAGCGTGAGCTCGTTCGCCCGCCCCACGAAGGGGATCGTGCGCCGCGCCGTTCGCGGCGTGAGCCCGTCGACGGGATAGGCGACGAGCGGCTCCGCGAACCCCTTGGCCAGAACGTCGCGCCGGTCGCCGAACGAGACGGCGTGCTCGGTGAGCGCGAACGTCGTCGCGCCGGCGAGGACCTCGCCGGGCTGCGCGGCGGTCTGCAGCCGGGCGGCCGCGTTCACGACCGGCCCGGTCACGAGGAGCTGCCCGGACGGACCGACGCCCGTGGCGGCCTCGCCGGTCTCGACACCGACCCGGACGTCGAGGGGCTGATCGAGCCCGAGCTCCGCGGCGAGTCGACGGGTGTGACCCCGGATCGCGAGTCCCGCCCGTACCGCCCGCGCGGCGTCGTCCTCGTGGACGTGCGGCAGCCCGAACACCGCCATCACGGCGTCGCCGATGAATTTCTCGGGCTGGCCGCGGAGCGCACGCAGCTCCTCGGTCACGGCGTCGTAGAAGCGGCCGAGCACCTCCCGTGCGCGCTCGGGGTCGAGGCGCTGCGCGAGCGCGGTCGACTCCGACCAGGTCGGCGAAGAGCACCGTCACGAGCTTGCGTTCCTCGGTGCCGAGCGACGAGCCCACGACGGTGCCGCAGTTCGGGCAGAAGCGCGCGTCGTCGGGGAGCGGCTCGCCACAGACGGTGCAGGTCATCGCTCCAGCATATGGCTGGGTACCGACGCGGCCCACCCGTACACGGACGCCGGGCCGCACCGGGACTCAGGTCCGTCCCGTGACGCGTCGATGACCCTTCGATGCAGGAAGAGATCAGGATCGAGGCCACCATCGATCCCGCGCGGCTGTTCGCCGCGGGCCCCGAGGCGATGCTCGTGCTGCGCGCGGGCCGCGTGGCGTGCGCGAACGAGCGCGCCGACGAGCTGGCCGGGCGCGATCTCTCGGAGCTCGACGTGCGGGAGGTGTTCCCTGACTGGCCCGAGGAGCCCGATGACGCCGTGCCGTTCGAAACCACGCTCGTCAGGCCCGACGGCGCCGAGCTCCCCGTCGAGATCCGGATGCGACGGCTCGCCGCCGATCTCGTGGTCGCGTCGATCCGGGACGCGCGCCATCTGATCGCCGGTCGCGAGGCGCAGGAGGCGCTGGCGGAGGCGGAGGCCCGCTACCGGAGCCTCGTGGAGCAGATCCCCGCGGTGGTCTACGCGGACACCGGGGACGAGACGATCTACGTGAGCCCGCAGATCGAGCAGATCCTGGGGGTGACGCCCGAGGCCTATCGCACCCAACCCGAGCTGTGGCTGAACATGGTGCATCCCGACGACCGCTCGACGGTCGAGGCCGAGAGCGAGGCCTTCATCGCGGGGGTCGGAGGCGATCTCGCGGACTACCGCATGGTCCGACCCGACGGCCGCGTGGTGTGGGTCCGCGACCGCGCGTACGCCGAACGCGACCAGTCCGGCCGCGTCGTCTTCGAGCACGGGATCCTCTTCGATGTCACCGAGCTGAAGGAGGCCGAGGCCCGTGTGGCGCACATGGCCTTCCACGACGCGCTGACCGGGCTCGCGAATCGGCAGCTGTTCGAGGAGGCCCTCACGCTCGCGGTCGAACGCGCGAAGCGCGACCAGACCGTGGTCGCGGTGCTCTTCCTCGACCTCGACAACTTCAAGCTCGTGAACGACTCGCTCGGCCACCACGCGGGCGACCGGATGTTGATCGAGCTCGCCGACCGACTCCGCGCGTGCACGCGCGAGACCGACCTCGTGGCACGGCAGGGCGGGGACGAGTTCCTGCTGCTCCTGGCCGATCTCCATGGCGACGACGTACACGACGCGGTGCAGGCGGTGGTCGAGCGCGTGTACGAGGCGCTTGACGACCCGTTCGAACTGCAGGGGAGCGAATTCCACGCGCGCGGATCGATGGGGATCAGCCTGTACCCGCAGGACGCGGTCGACGCCGAGGAGCTCCTGAAGACCGCCGACATCGCGATGTACCGGGCCAAGCGGCTCGAGCCGGGAGGCCACGTGTTCTTCGCGGCCGATCCCGAGGACGCGCTCGACCGGCTGTCGTTCGCGACGCGCCTGCGGCAGGCGGTGCAGGACGAGAACTGGCTGCTCCACTATCAGCCGGTGGTGGACCTGTCCGACCGACGGGTGGTCGGCGCCGAGGCGCTGATCCGCTGGAACGACGTCCACGGCGGCATCGTTCCGCCCGGTGAGTTCATCCCGGTGGCCGAGGAGCTCGGCCTGATCGAGGCGATCGGCGACTGGGTCGTCGACGAGGTCGCCCAGCAGCAACGCGCGTGGCG
Source organism: uncultured Actinomycetes bacterium (assembly GCA_963821925.1). Lineage (GTDB taxonomy): Bacteria > Actinomycetota > UBA4738 > UBA4738 > HRBIN12 > JAOUEA01. The sequence goes on from CAWGFO010000001.1 coordinate 584,035, forward strand.
CGACGCGGGCCTCGATCTGGAGGTCTCATTCAACCTCTCGCCGCGCCAGCTGTGGACCCCGAGACTGGCCGAGCGCTTGATCGCGAAGTTCGGCGACGCGGGGCTCGATCCGTCGACCCTGCAGGCCGAGATCACGGAGTCCACCGTGATGGCCGACCCCGACCGGACGCAGCGGATCCTGCGCGACCTGCATGCATGGGGCCTCCGGCTCGCGATCGACGACTTCGGCACCGGCTACTCGTCGCTCGCCCGCCTCAAGCACATGCCCGTCGACGTGTTGAAGATCGACCAGGAGTTCATCCGCAACGTCGATCGGGACGTGCGTCTGGCCGGGATGGTGCGGGCGATGATCCAGGTGGCGCAGTCGCTCGACATGGTCCCGCTCGCCGAGGGGGTCGAGACCGAGGGCGAGTACGTGTTCCTCAGGTCGAACGGCTGCCGCCTCGCGCAGGGCTTCTGGTTCGCGTACCCGGTGCCGGCCGAAGAGATCGCCGACCTCGCCTCGCGTCCGGAAGGTCTCGGCTCGCCGACCGTCCACCACTGAGCCTCGCGGGGCTGTCGCTCCGACGATGATCCGTGGCAGGCTCGACCTTTCCGGTTCGGGAGGGAGGACGCGATGGCCAGCGGCTCCGGCACGAAGGACGATCCCTGGGTGCTGATGACACCTCCGGGGACCTCCGAGTACACGATGTACCGCGACGAGGAGGCGGATCCGCCGACGCTCGTCTGCCAGGTGGGATCGACGAAGCTCGGCTACCGGCTCCGGTGCATCGAGGACCTGCACGCGATGCTGCAGGAGCACGGCGACTGGATGCCGCTCGGCAGCGCCGACGAGCAGAAGCCCGCCAAGGAAGGCACGGTCGAGGCCTGGGGTCGGTCGCCCGACAACCCGGTCGGCGGCTGGTACGGCACGAAGAAGGGCTTGCGGGGCCGCTTCGGCATGTACGTGCCGCCACTCTTGGAGGCGCTCGGGCTCGCCGAGCTCGAGCACGAGCCGCGCAACAACCGGATGCGCGCGCGCTAGCCGGTCACCGGGAGGATCCGGGGGAAGAACGCCGGGGGCAGCGGCGCCGCCGGTCGCGCGCACATCGCCTCCACCTGATCGAACGGCAGCAGGTCCACGGCGTAGACGTCGAGCAGCTCGCCCTGCAACTCGGCCGGGTCGATCCCGGCGTCCGCCGTGTGGCGACCGCCGGGAAGCTCGATCCCGCGGCGGTGGAGCTCGCAGAGCGGATACAGCTGGCCGTCGAACCGGTGCATGACGACGGGCACGCCGGGACCCGGTTCGAGCCCGACGCAGAGCGTGCAGACCAGCGTCAGTCGCGACGGGTAGCCGAAGTGCGCGCGCCAACCTCGTTCGTGCTCGATCACGCGCCCCCAGAGCGCGACGGTGCCGGCCACCGGTGGCGTCGGGTATGCGGGGGCGTCACGCGGCGCGTCGCCGAGGGCGCGGCTCGCGTGGATCCCGCAGACGCAGCGGAGGTCGGGGGCCTCGTGCGGCCGGCGCGAGCCGCGGATCAGCGCCGGGACGCTGCATCGGGCCTCGGCCGCTCGCCGGGGGATCCACGCGTCGGTGCCGCCGGATCCGGCCGGGAGCAGGCCGGGACGGCCATCGGCAGCGAGGCCCAGCCGCCAGAGCCGCCACCCGTCGATCGCCTCGATGCCCTCGGAGCGCGGGAGATCCACCATGCCTCCAGGGTGCGTCGCGGAGCGAAGAACGGCAAGGGACTAGGCGGTGCGGCGCTGGCCCAGGATCACCATCAGGCCGAGCGAACCGGCGACCAGCACGCCGAAGATCAGTGCCCATCCGGGGTGGCCGGCCGCGAGCAGCGCGAGCCCTCCCGCCATCCACAGGAGCAGCTCCAGCGAGAACCGCGCGGGGTCGTCCAGACGCCTCGGCGCCTTCGGCGCCACGAAGAACCCCCACACGACCGCCGCCGTGAGCGGCGCGCCGATCCCGAGCACGATCTTCGTGAACGTCCCGCCGCCGACCGTGAAACCCCACACGCCGAGGGCGACGAGCATCGCCAGTTCCAGGAGGAACCGGAGCGCGAGACTGAGGATCCGCATGCGCTCAGAGCCTAGCGAACCGGGTCTGTCGGATGCGGGGTTGACAGGCTAACATCGTTAGCCTACGGTGGGCTAACGATGTTAGCCATGCGAACCGTAGGGAGGACTCAGATGGGCTTCAGGAACGAGATCCGGTCCGAGACGACGATCCAGGGCACCCCGAACGACGTCTGGGCGGTTCTCAGCGACTTCGGTTCGTACGGCGAATGGAACCCGGGCATGGGCGAGGTGCAGGGCGAGGCGAAAGCCGGCACCCGACTCACGATCAGGTTCACGCTGGACGGCGGCCGCACGAGGACGATGGAGCCGACCGTACTGGTGGCCGAGCCGGGGCGAGAGCTCCGCTGGCTCGGGCGCTTCCTCCTGCCGTGGGTGTTCGACGGCGAGCACCGGTTCGAGATCCACGAGGTGGCGCCGGGCAGCGTCACGTTCGTGCAGGGGGAGCGGTTCAAGGGACTGCTCGTGCCGTTCCTCAAGAAGTTGATCGAGGTGGACACGGCCACGACCTTCGTGAAGGTGAACGAGGCGCTCGCCCGCCGGGTCGTCGAGCTCCGCGCGCGAGGCGCCGCGTGAGCGCCGAACCCTCGGCGCGGTTGGAGGAGATCGTCGGGGCCGCCCGCGAGCTCCTGGAATCCCAGGGGCCGGGCGGCCTGACGATGCGTGCGCTCGGCGAGCGGCTCGGGATGCGCGCGCCATCGCTCTACAAGCACGTCGCCGACAAGGACGAACTCGAGGTGCTGCTGATCGCGGAGGCCCTCCGCGATCAGGGCGCCGAGATGCACGAGGCCGTCGCGCACCTCCCTGTGCGCGCTCCGCGGAAGGCCAAGCTCGAGGCGCTCGCGAGGGTCTACCGGACCTGGGCGCTGGCGCATCCGCACCTGTACCGGCTCGCGACCGAGGGCCCGCTGCCTCGCGAGCAGCTCCCCGAGGGACTCGAGGCATGGGCGGCGGAACCCGTGGTGCGAGCCGCGGGGAGCGAGTCCCGCGCGAGGGCGACGTGGGCATTCGCACACGGGATGACGATCCTCGAGCTCGACGGGCGGTTCCCTCCGCGGGCCGACCTCGACGCGGCCTGGGAGGCGGGCGTCACCGCGCTCGCATAGGTCGCTCGTGGCACCGCGGCGCGCGCGACAATGTGGTCGTGGCTCCGGACCTGACCTTCCCCACGGATCGTTCGCTCTCCGTCGATACCGACGACGGCGGGCGGCTCGCCGTCGAGGTGGCGGGTGACGGGCCGCTGGTCGTCTTGCTCCATGGCACGCTGGTCTCCTCCCATGTGATGGGCCCCCTCGCTCGCCGGCTCATGGCGGAGGGATACGCCGTGGCCGTGCAGGATCTCCGAGGCCACGGTCGATCCACGGCGGGCCGTGAGAGGTGCTCGATCCGGGGGTACGGGCGTGACCTCGCGCGCGTGATCGAAACGCTCGCGCCCGACGCGTACGTGCTGGCCGGCCATTCCTCGGGAGGGATGGGGGCGCTCGCGTTCGCGGAGGATCCCGGGACGGCGTCCCCACCGAGCGGGCTCGTGCTGATATCGACGTCGGCATCGAGCATCGGCGGTCTGAAGGAACGACTCGCCGCGCCGGTCCTCTTCAACGGCGGCCTCGGGATCATCGTTCGCCGACCGTCGCTCGGACGCGCGTTCGCGAAGGCGCTCTTCGCCGAGGATCCGGGGCGATCGACGCTGGAAGGGGTCCGGCGGATCCTCGCCTCGAACACGGAGGCGACGATGCGGAGCGCGCCCAGGGCCGTGCTCGACTTCGACCTCACGCCGGATCTTGACCGCGTGACGATGCCCGTCCTGGTGCTGCAGGGCGGACGCGACACCTCCGTCCGTCCTGCGCTTGCCAAGGATCTCGTCGCCGGCCTCCCGGACGCCCGATACGTCTCCTATCCCGACAGCGGTCACATGCTCGTGCTCGAGCGGACGGAGTCGGTCGCGCTCGAGATCGCGGCGTTCGCGCGCTCTTCGCTCGCCTGAACCGCCCCTGCGTTCCGGGCCGGAGTACCCGGGCCGGACGCCCGGGGACGGAGTTCCATGGGGATGTCGACACGAGGCACACCGTGGAGGTGCGCCGGAGAGGGGACGACGATGGCGACGATGCAGACGGACCTCCTGGACAAGATCCACCAGGTGGAAGAGGCGATCTCCGTGCGCCGTGCGTTCGGCGAGCCGTACGAGAAGGATGGGGTCACGGTGATCCCGGCCGCGCGCGTGAGCGGCGGCGCCGGCGGCGGCGGGGGCGAGGCGCCCGACGGTGAGGGCAGCGGCACCGGCACCGGGTTCGGAATCTCCGCCAAGCCGTTCGGGGTGTTCGTGATCGCCGACGGCGACGTGACATGGCGGCCGGCGATCGACGTGAACCGCGTGATCCTGGGCGGTCAGCTCGTGGCGATCGCGGCGTTGCTCGTGCTGCGCGCGGCCGTGAAGGCGCGCATCACGCGCTCCGTGTTCGGCGAGTAGGCCTCGAGACCAGGGCCTGTCCGAGCGCCAGATCGGGAACGGTGGTCAGGCCGTCCCGAGGAGGTCCCGGAGGAGGCTCGGTGCGGCCTCCTCCAGGAGTTCGCCGTAGCGGCCGTCAGGGGCCGGCGCTCCGCAGGTCGATCCGCCAGTGGTTCGCGCGGAGCGTCCGGCCCTGGAACTCGATGTCGCGCTCCTCGACGAGCTCGAATCCGAGCGTGCGGCAGATCCCGTTCGAAGGCGCGTTCGTGACGCCCGGGAAGGCGTGCACCACGTCCCAGCGGCCCTCGGTTCGCGCCTTCTCGAGGATCGCCCGCGTGGCCTCGCGCCCCAGACCGCGCCCCTGGAACTCGGGAAGCACCATCCAGCCGATCTCGTTGATGACCTCGCCGTCCTCGTCGTGGTCCCAGATGCAGACATGCCCCACCGCCCGGTCGTCGTCTTCGGCGACGAAGATCCACGCGCGGTCGGCTTCCACGTCGGCGGCGTCGCTGGCGACCTTGGCGGGGATCCCTTCACGGGGGAGCGGACCGCCGAGCTCGGCCATCATCGCGGGATCGCAGCGGAGGCGCTCGTAGAGCGCGACGTCGTCGAGCGTGACCGGACGAAGCTGCATCATCGGACATCGTGCCACGCGGGCTTTCCCGCCGTTCGCGCCGGCCCGTGCGAGCATGCTCTGCATGAGCACGCCGCGCCACCCGCGGATCCTGGCCGTCGTCGAGGAATCGCGCGTCACGCCCATCGAGCTCTTCTTCGACCTGGTGTTCGTGTTCTCGATCACGCAGGTCACGGCGCTGATGGCCAACGACCTCACCGCGCACGGGGTGATCCGCGGGTTGCTCGTCCTGGCGCTCCTGTGGTGGTGCTGGGTCGGCTACGCGTGGCTCGGCAACGTCGTCCGCGCCGACGAGGGCGTGGGACGGGTCGCGATGTTCTCGGCGATGGGGGCGATGTTCGTGCTCGCGCTCTCGGTGCCGGAGGCGTTCGATGACCTGCCGGGAGGCTTGACCGGGCCGGTCGTCGTCGCCCTCGCCTATCTCGCCGTCCGGCTGCTGCACCTCTTGATCTTCTGGCTGGCGTCGGGGGACGACTACGGGCTCCGGGGGCAGCTGCTGCGGTTCACGCCGTCCGTGCTCGGCAGCACCGCGCTCCTGTTGGTGGCGTCGCAACTACACGGCCGCGCCCAGACGTGGACGTGGGCGGCGGTGGTGGTCGTCGACTACGTCGGCACGATCCTCGCCGGCGCCTCGGGCTGGCGGCTGAACTCCGCGTCGCACTTCGCCGAACGCCACGGCCTGATCCTGATCGTGGCGCTGGGCGAGTCGATCGTGGCGATCGGCCTGGGGGTGGCGAAGCTCCCGATATCGGCGCCGATCGTCCTGGCGTCGCTCCTGGGGCTGGCGTTGGCGGGGGCGATCTGGTGGGCGTACTTCGATGTGGGTGCGTTGATCGCCGAGCGCGCCCTGCGTCGCGCGGAAGGCGAGCAGCGCGCCCGGCTCGCCCGCGACGCTTACAGCTACCTGCACCTGCCCATGGTGGCCGGCATCGTCCTGCTGGCCCTCGGTCTGAAGAAGGTGCTCGCCTACGTGGGCGGCGAGCTCGGTCACGACTGGACCGATCGCCTCGCGACCGCGCCGCTCGCCGCGATGTACGCCGGCGTCGCGCTCTATCTCCTCGCGCTGGTCGCGTTCCACTACCGGGTCGCCCACACGGTCAAACGGATGCGGATCGCGACGGCGGTCCTCGTGGTCCTGTTCGCACCGGCCGCGGCTCAGCTGCCGGCCCTCGGGGCGCTCGCGGTCGTGACCGCCGTCATGGTGGGTCTGATCGCCGCCGAGTCGGTCCGCTTCGCCGACGACCGCGAACGGATCCGCCACGAGGAGGATGACCTGCATCTCGGGCACGAGCGCACCGACTGAGCCGACCCCGGACGCGAGGCGAGGGCGGAGGCTCGCGTCGTGACGCGTCCTCCGCCCTCGGGCGGCCTTCCCTCGCAGATCTCCCCGGGAGTTACGGCGAGCCCTGGTTGAGTCCGTCGTGCGGGTCCATCGACGTGCCCGTCTCGAGGAGCGTCTTGAGGTCGCTGAGGACCCAGCTCCAGCCGCCGCCGGCTCCGTACTCCTCCATGCCGCCGGAGAGCAGCAGCGCGAGCTGCGGCTTGCCTTCGAGCTCGTGGGTGAGGGTGAGCTTCGAGACGCCGCCCTTGCCCTCGGCGATCTCGTACGTCAGGCGGGTGAAGCCCTCGGAGATCATCGACTCGTCCATCAGCATCCGCCAGGTCTGGACGAGCTTCCTCGGCGGGTCGATCTCGAGGATCTCGCCGTCGACCGCCACGTCGGGCGAGCCCGTCGCGCGCATCGCCTCGCTCGCCATGCCGCGGTACGTGGCGCCGACCTCCAGACCCGGGTCCCACTCGGCGCGGCCACCGTAGCCGTACCGCTCGGTCCACTCGGGGCTCGTGATCGCGTCCCAGATCGCCTGGGGCGTGGTCCTGATGTAGACCCGGTAGACCTGCGTCGTGGTGCTGGTTTCGGTGACGCTCATGCCATCTCTCCTTCCAGCTCGTGCTTCAGGTCGGCCAGTGCCGAGACCTGCTGCTCCGTGTACTTGTCGATCCACCGGTCGTGGACCAACCGGATCGGCACCGGGTTGAGGAAGTGCAGCTTCTCCCGGCCCGAGCGCCGGGTGACCACGAGCCCGGCGTCCTCGAGGACGCGCAGGTGCTTCATCACGCCGAACCGCGTCATCTCCAGCTCGGACTCGAGCTCGGTCAGCGTGCGGCCGTCACGCGCGAAGAGCCGGTCGAGCAGGAAGCGTCGCGTCGGATCTGCGAGCGCCTTGAACACACGGTCGTCGTCGGTCACGGGGCGAGAATAGGTGACTAGATAGTCACATGTCAACTCCCGATCGATCGTAGGTATCGTGACCGGAGGATTCCCTACGAGAGAGAGGTTCCCCATGCGCACGCACCGCAGGTTCGCGGCATCGATGGTCATGCTGGTCGCGGTGATGGGCCTGGTCGCCGGCGCGTGCAGCTCCGACGAACCGAGCTCGACCGTGTCCGATCAGCAGGAGTGCGCGGCGGTCGCCGCGCTGAAGGACTCGGTCACCGCGCTGACGGAGATCCAGCCGGCGCAGGACGGTCTCACGGCGCTCCAGGACGCGGTCACCCAGGTGAAGGATGACCTCGCGACCGCGAAGGCCGCCGTGTCGACGGCCATGGCTCCCGCCGTGGACGACGTGCAATCCGCGTTCGATCAGCTGGAGTCGGCGTTGCAGGGCGTCACGACGAGCAACCTCGCGACCTCTGCGACCGAGATCGGGACCGCGTTGGTCGGCGTCGGAACGGCCCTCGACACCCTGAAGACCGAACTCGCCGACCGGTGCCCCGGGGCCTGACACCGGCCGATCCCCCTCGTCAACGGGCGCGGCCCTCCCGGAGCATCGCGACGGACCTCTCGATCCGGCGCTGCCGGGTCTCCGCCGCCTTGGCTCCTTCGATCGAGAGCACGTGCCACCGCTGGTTGCTGTACGAGAGTCCCTCGAAGAACGCCTTGGCCTTCGGCTCGGCCTTCAGGGCCTTCGCGAAGTCTGGCGGCATCTCGACCTCGCGCGGGGCGGCGTCGAGCTCGAGCGTGACGTCGACCCCGTCGCCCGCCGCGAGTCCCGTGGCCTCGCGGTGCTCGGCGGCGAACGGCAGCATGTAGTCGTCGCCCCAGGCGGCGATCGAGCTTCGGTACGTGTGATCACCGATCGTGACGAGGACCTTCGGTCGCTTCCCCGCGTTCAGGTCCTCGACGACCTCCCGGGGCACGGGGATCCCGGTCGCGGTCTTGCCGTTCAGCTGGATCGTGGATCGGAACTCCATCGTCCCTCCCATTCGAGGCCGCCTTCGATCGTCGCGCTAGGCGGCGAAGAACGATTCCAGCACAGGAGCGAGTACCTCGGGCGCCGCGCCGTGTTCCTGGCCGTCGAGGGTACGACGCTCGGCCCCGGGGATCGCCGCGGCGACGGCCGACACCGCGTTCCGCGCCCAATCGGGGCTGTTGCCGCCGTCGATCACGAGCGTCGGGATCGTGACGTCGCTCGCCCACCCGGCGGGCAGCGGCCGACCTGACATGTGGTCGCCCATCACCCGGCCGTCGTACGCGATCGTGTGGGCGAGGGCCTCCATCGCAGGCCACATCGGTGCGTCTCGCATCTGGTCGACCACCGCGGACGGCAACCCGACCCCGGTCGTCATGAAGTAGGCGACCGCGTCGCCCCGCCGGCCCTCGGCGACGAGTCGATCGAGCTGCTCGAAGTAGTCGGCCGGAAGCGGCGGCCGGCTGTCGTCCACGATGAAGGGCGGCTCGTACACCGCGACCTTCGTGATCGGGAGCCCGCGGATCACGGCCTCGATCGCGAGGGCAGCGCCCGACGAGTGGCCGAGCACGAACCCCGAACCGCCGACGGCATCGAGGAGTGCCGCGAGGTCCTCGACCTCGCGCTCGACCGCGTACGGCGGGGTGTCGCCGCTGTCGCCCCGGCCCCGCCGGTCGTAGGCCACCACCGAGAACCTCGCCGCGAGGACCGCGGCCAGATCGGCCGCTGCCGACCGGTCGCTCAAGGCGCCACCGACGACGATCAGCGGCGGGCCGTCACCCGTCCGCTCGAACGCGATCGTCGTGCCGTCGGCGGAACGGACGGTGTCCATCGAGCGCTCCTCATCAGTCGGTGGCCGGCGGGATGTTCTGGTTCAGGCGGAAGAGGTTCGTCGGATCGTAGCGGGCCTTGATCTCGCGGAGGCGGTCCCAGGTCTCGCCCGGGTACGCGTCGCGGATCCTCGCCTCGCCCTCGTTACCGAGGAAGTTCGCGTACACCCCCTGGTCCTCCTGGCGCAGGGCGTCGGCGAACGCGCCGACCCAGGCGTCGTGCTCGGGCAGCTCCTCGACCGAGCCGCAGAGCGCGGCGAGGTTCACCATGATCTTCGACGAGCGATGCGCGAACGCGGTGGCGTCCGACGGGACGCGCGCCATCGCGCCGCCGAGGACCCGGAGCTGCGCGGCCGCCATCTGCGCGGTCGAGGCGTCGAGCCGTTCGAGGATCGTCTCGGCCGCCGCCTCGTCGATCCGGTCCAGGAACATCGAACGGTGGGCCGCGATCGGCCGGTAGCCCGGGTCGTCCGGCGGATAGAGCTCGGGGTACGGCATCGGGTGCAGCAGGTCGGCGAGCGGTTCGGCCAGCGCCCGGAAGGGTGCGAGCGCGCGTTCGCCTGCCTCGAGCTCACCCGACCAACACATCAAGGCGAGGATCACGCGTTCCCCGTGCACCGCCTCCGGCAGGAAGGGCATCGGCGGCGCCGTCATCACGTTCGCGATCGTGGAGAGCTCCTCGCGAGCCTCCTCGGCTTCGGCGATGAACCCCACGATCGTCTCGGGGGTGGCCGGCAGCACGAGCATCCCGCCGATCACCGTGGCGATCGGGTGCAGCCGGAACCGGAACCGCGTGACGACGCCGAAGTTGCCGCCGCCGCCGCGGATCGCCCAGAAGAGGTCCGGATGCGACGCCTCGTCCGCGTGCAGGATGTCGCCGTCGGCCGTCACGACCTCGGCGGCCAGCAGGTCGTCGATCGTGAGGCCGTGCGTGCGCACGAGGTAGCCCACACCGCCGCCGACCGTGATGCCGCCGACCCCGACCGTCCCGGTGTCGCCGAACCCGATCGCGAGCCCGTGGGCCGAGGTCGCAGCCGCCACCTCGGCGGCGGTCAGCCCGGTCCCGACCCACGCCGAGCGGTCCTCGACGTCGATCTGGATCGTGTTCAGGTCGCGGAGATCGAGCACGATCCCCGTCTCGGTCGTGCTGTGGTCCGCCGTGCTGTGGCCGCCGCTGCGCACGGCGAGCTCTGCGCCGGTCTCACGCGCCACCCCGATCACGCGGGCCACGTCCTGGGCATCGGCCGCCCGCACGATCAGGGGCGGCCTCGGGTCGACGCCCCCGTAGAAGATCGTGCGTGCGCGGTCGTACCCCTCGTCGCCGGGGGTTAACAGGGCACCGGCGATGCCGGCGACTCGGAGTGCCTCGATCGGATCGATCGTCGTCATGTGTCGTGCCTCGCCTTCAGGGCGTCATCGTCGGGCATGCCGCCGACCACCCGCCCGAGCGTGTCGAGGTAGGCGGGCCAGCCGCTGTTGAAATCGTCGCGGTCCTCGACGGTCGCGAACCCCGTCTGCACCATCGTGAGCAGGGTCTTGCCGTCCTGCTCTTCGAAGGTGATCGTCATCTCGGTCTCGACGGTGCGTCCGCCCCACTCGGCGACCGTCATCGAGTGTCGGAAGACGAGCCGACGCGGCCGGTCGACCACCGAGAACACGCGGACCTCGACGTCGGGCTCGACGCCGTTGTAGCCCATCGCGTACGTGGATGTGCCGCCGACCCGGACGTCGGTCTCGCAGCGCTGCACGGTCCAGCCCTCCTGGCCGGCCCCGTGCAGCTGCTCCTGCGTTGCCGGGTCCACGAACGCGTCGAAGACCTGCTCGGGGGTGGCGTCGTAGAGCCGCTCGATCCTCAGCTCGTGGCTCATGCGCCCCCTCCCTGGATCCCTTCGACGTACGCGGCGAGCTTGTCGAGGTAGCTGTTGAAGCCCTCCAGCGACTCCGGCGTGCGGTACGCGGCCGGGAGTCCTTCCTGGTGGATCGTCAGCTCGGTCTTGCCGCCGAGCTCGGTGAACGTGAGCGTCTGCCGCTCCGGCCCGTCGGGGTCGCCGAAGACGAGCCGCTCGGGCTCGACGATCTCGATGAAGACGCCCTTGGTCGGGTATTCGGTGCCGTCGGCGTCGTTCACCATCACCGTCTCGAAACGGCCGCCCGGGCGGGCCTCGATCACGATCGTCTCGAGCGGCGTCGACATGCCGGCAGGCCCCCAGAAGTGCGTGAGGTGCTCGGGCTCGATGAACGCGCGGAAGACGATCGCGCGCGGGGCATCGAGGACCCGGGTGAACGTGACCTCGCCGAGGTCGGTGTCGGGTGTGGCGTCGCTCATCATCGTTCTCCTTCCTTCTGCTGCTCCAGATACGCCTCGAGTCGGTCGAGACGCTGCTCCCACATACGCCGGTAGTGCTCGATCCAGTCCGTAACCTCGTCCATGTCCCCGGGAGCGATCCGGCACTCTCGCGTGCGGCCGCGCTTCTCGGTGGTCACGAGCTTCGCCTCCTCGAGGATCCGGACGTGCTTCATCACGCCGGGCAGCGAGATGCCGATCGGCTCGGCCAGCTGACTGATCGAGGCCGGCCCCGCCGACAGACGCTCGAGGATGTCGCGGCGGGTCGGATCCGAGAGCGCCGAGAACGTCCGATCGAGGACTTGAGACTGAACCATACGGTTAAGTATCCTGGTGTACCGCCCTTCCGTCAACCCCCGATGCGGAATGCCTGGTGGGGGAGCCGGCGTTGTTGCCCGCATACCCGAGGAGGAGCGCCACCATGCCTGCGATCACCGTCGACGACGTCACCGTCCTGCCCCGCATCCCGGAGGTGGGCGATGCCCCCCAGCGCCCGGTCCGCTCCGTGACCACGGCGCCGACCGGCGTCGAGGGCGAGGGCTTCCCGGTCCGGCGCGCGTTCGCGGGCGTCGATCTTGCCGACCTCGACCCCTTCATCCACATGGACCAGATGGGCGAGGTCGAGTACGCCCCCGGCGAGCCCAAAGGGACACCGTGGCACCCGCACCGGGGATTCGAGACCGTGACCTACATGATCGACGGCACTTTCGAGCACCAGGACTCGAACGGCGGCGGCGGCGTGATCACGAACGGCGACACGCAGTGGATGACGGCGGGGGCGGGCATCCTCCACATCGAGAAGCCGCCCGAGCAGCTCGTGATGAGCGGCGGCCTGTTCCACGGGTCGCAGCTCTGGGTGAACCTGCCGAAGGCGCAGAAGTGGTCGCCGCCGCGCTACCAAGACCTGCGCGCGAGCGAGGTCGGCCTGCTCGCATCGGCCGACGCCGGCGCGCTGGTGCGGGTGATCGCCGGTGACCTCGCGGGGTACCGAGGTCCCGGCGACACGTACACGCCGATCACCTACGCGCACGCCACGCTCGCGCCCGGCGCCCGGCTGGACCTCCCGTGGAACCTGGCCTTCAACGCGCTCGCCTACGTGCTCGCCGGGCGTGGCTCCGTCGGCGCGGAGCGGCGGCCGGTGGAGATGGGTCAGCTCGCCGTCTTCGGTCCCGGCGACGCGCTGCGGATCGAGGCGGCCGCGAACCAGGAGAGCCGGTCGCCGTCGCTCGAGGTCCTGCTGCTCGGCGGCCGTCCGATCGGCGAGCCGGTCGCCTGGTACGGGCCGTTCGTGATGAACACCCGTGCCGAGCTGATGGAGGCGTTCGAGGACTACCAGGCCGGCAAGCTCGGATCGATCCCGGCCGCCCACCACACGCCGGACGAGATCGTCGTGAGCGAGCGCGCACCCAACGAGGAGTGAGTCCCGCTCCATCGGGCGGCGAGGTCTAGCATCGTGGGCCATGGGATCCCCCGGCCTCGGGTCATGGATCGAGCGACGCGCGACGTCCTCGCCCTCCGACGTGGCGCTGGTCGTCGACGGTCTGTCCCACACGTATTCGGAGCTCGCGGCGGATGTCCGTCGCGTGGCCGAGGTGCTGCGGCGTCTCGGCATCGTTCCCGGTGATCGGGTGGCGTTCCATGGTCGCAACGATCCGGCGGCGCTGACCTCCCTGTTCGGGACGACGGCGATCGGCGCCGTGTGGGTCCCGATCCATCCCGCTCGGCCCGACGACGAGGTGCGAGCCGTGCTCGACGACGCGGAGCCCCGACTCCTGATCCGGGCGCAGCCGCGGTCGCACCCCGAGACGACGGTCCAAGAGCTCGAGGCGACCGACCTCTCGGACCTCTCGGGTGACGATCCTTCGCCCGGACCCCTGCCGCCGTGGGAGCCCGACCCTGGCGATCTCGCGATCCTCGCCTACACCTCGGGCACGACGGGGCGGCCGAAGGGCGTGATGCTCTCCCACGCCAACGTGCTCTGGAACGTGATCCAGATGCTGGGCGCGGGAGCGTTCGCATCGGCGGATGTCACCCTGGCGGCGGCGCCGTTCACCCGGATGGGAGGGCTCGGCGTCACGGTGCTGCCGACGTTGTTCGCCGGGGGCGCGGTCGTCGTCCCGTCCGCATCCGACGGCCCAGCGGTGCTGGCGACGATCGAGCAGGCGCGCGTGACCGTGGTCTTCGCGAATCCCGATCTGCTCGAGGGCATGGTGCGGGCGCCGGGATGGAGTGACGCCGACCTGACCTCGGTCCGCACGGGCGTCGTCGGCGGGGGACTCGTTCCCGAGGAGCTGCTGCGCGCGTACCTGGATCGGGGCGTCCGCCTCCGCCACGGCTACGGGCTGACCGAGGCCGCGCCGGTCGTCTCGCTGTTGGACGAGCGCGAGGCCGCCACCCGGGCCGATTCCGTGGGCAAGCCGCTGCCGTTCGTCGACGTCCGCGCCGTGCGTCCCGACGGCTCGGCCTGCGCGCCGGGCGAGATCGGGGCTTGGTGGATCCGCGGGCCGAACGTCTCGTCCGGGTACTGGCGCCGCCCACCCGTCGTCGACGCCGACGGGTGGTTCCCGACCGGCGATGTCGGATCGATCGACGCCGAGGGGTACCTCACCTTCCTCGACCGCGCATCGTCCGCGATGGCGGCCGGTGACGAGGTCGTGTATCCCGCGACGATCGAACGAGCGCTCTACCGCGCCGCGGGGGTCGCGGACATGGCCGCGGTGGATGTCGACGGATCGATCGTGGCCGCGATCGTCGCGGAAGCGGATGCACCGCCGGACCCGGCCGCGTTGCTCGCTCGACTCCGCGATACGTTGGCGCCCCACGAGGCGCCGGGCCGGATCGTGCAGGTGGACGCGATCCCGCGGAACGCCGCAGGGAAGGTCCGCCGGGACGAGCTCAGGGATCTGATCGGACGGAGCATCGGTTGGCGTGCCCCCGGTCCGACGGCCGACCGTTCGGGATAGCGAACGATGCCCCCCCGGACGATGCGGTCGACGCGGTCGAGACGGCGTTCTACGGCGCGTCGTGCCGCATCTTGAGGTAGTCGCTCTGGCGCTCCAGGAAGACGAGCCACCCGCGCATCGCCCGCTCGTACTGCTCGGGCGGGAGGTTGCCGCCACGCTGCGTGAACGTGACCTCGGTGTGGTCGTCGCCCAGATCGCGGAGCACGATGGTCACGACCTCGGCCTGCGCTCCGTCGGGGTGTTCGGCGTCGGTGAGCGTCAGCACGATCCGTTGAGGCTCGACCACCTCGCGGAACTCCCCCGAGAAGGGGAGCTCGACCTCCTCTGGGCCGTAGATCATCACGAGGCTCCACCGCCCGCCCGGACGGGCATCCATCGAGATCCGGTCCGGCTTGATCGACGAGCCGGGTTCGCCGAACCACGCGGCCCATGCCTCGGCCCGGGTCCACGCTTCGAAGACGAGCTCGCGCGGCGCGTCGAACGTCCGCACGATCTCGATCCCGTCCGCGTCGCTGTGGGACGAGACCCGGTCGCGATCCGGCGTGTGCTCAGGCATCAGGTGGCTCCTCTCGCTCGGTCAGGAAGTCGCGGATGGCGCGGTTGCATCGGTCCGCGGCCTCCAGGTTGCATTGGTGGCCGACGGCGGGAAGCATCACGAGCGTCGAGCCCGGGATCGTCTCGAGCAGTCCCTGCGCGACGACCCTCGGTGAGCGCTCGTCCTCCTCGCCGTAGAGCAGCAGGGTGGGGACATCGATCGTCGGCAACACGTCACGGAGATCGGCCTCGGCCATCGCGTGGAGCATCGGCTCGGCGCCCGAACGACGGAACCCGGCCATGATCGCCACGGCCTCCTCGACCACCGCCGACGGTACTCGCTCGCTGAACAGGCTCGATGCGAAGGAGCGAGCCACCTCCTCGGGAGGGCGAGCGAGCGCGTCGAGCGAGCCACGGAGCCGCTCGGCGACCACGTCGGCCGGGAGCGAGCCCGCCCACCCCGCGTACGCGGAGACGAGCACGAGGGTCCGAGGGATCTCGGGTCGGCGTCGGTACAGCTCGAGCGCCAGGGTCGAGCCCCACGACAGCCCGGCCACGTGCGGCCGAACCAGCCCGAGCGCATCGATGAAGTCCGCGAGCGCGTCGGCGTACTGCGGCATGCGGAACGCCTCGGGAGGATCCGTCGAGCCGCCGCAGCCCGGCGCGTCCCAGGCGATCACCGTGAACGCGTCCGCGAGTCCGTCGAGCTGCGGTCGCCACTCCCGGTGATCCGAGAGGCCGCCGTGGAGCAGCACGAGTGTCGGGCCGGTTCCCCGGCGCTCGAAGGCGATCGACAGGTCTCCGATCGCGACGCGGTCCATCGGCTCGTTCCTCGTGGGCGGGATGCGTGAGCCTATCCGGTCAGGCGAGCTCGGCGCGGTTCCGGCGCGCGATCCAGGTCACCAGCACGACGAGCCCGGTCGCGAGCCCGATCGGCACGGCCCCGATCGTCAGAGCGCCGAACGGCGTCACGAGGTTGTGCAGCGTCGTGAGCGCGACGATGCGGTGCCCTTCGTTCGCGGCGTCGTACCCGGAACCGCCGAGCGACTCTACGAACCCGCCGATCGCGGCGGCCGCCAGGAGCGACAGCACGATCCCCCGGACCATCGCGGTGCCGGTGCCCGGACGCGGGTGCCAGGGGAACGCGAGGGCCGCGAACAGTCCGGCGCACACCAGGCCGGTCACGAGGTGGCCGGCCGCGTGCGCCTGGGCTTCGTCCTCGGGGACGAGGAGCGCCACCACCAGGGCGGCGCTCCCCAGCACGGCCATCGTCGCCGCGGCCAGCCGCACGAGCCGTTCGCCCCGGTCGGGATCGGGCGCTCGCTCGGGAGACGGGTCGGGCTCGCGCCGGCTCAGCACGAGCCCGGCGACGAGCAGGGCCGTGCCGATCAGGAGCGCCGCCAGGTAGATCCACGGGAACTCGCTGGGGCCGGTGAGGAGGCTCAGCCCCGCCACCATCAGGAAGCCGATACCGAACGAGAGCAACCCGCGAGGCGACCTCATGCCGCCACCCTGCCCGTGCGGACGCCGCTGGGACAGCCGGGATGCACCCGTCCGGGTCGGGGTGGTACCACCACCGGGCGTCACGCGCCGTTCGCCGCGTCCTCCAGGACCTTCACCTCGATCTTCTGCATCTGCAGCATCGCCTGCATCGCGCGCTGCGCGCGCTCAGGGTCGGGGTCGCTCAGCAGCTCGCCCATCCGCTCGGGGACGATCTGCCAGCTCAGGCCGAACCGGTCCTTCAGCCAACCGCACATGCTCTCCTCGCCGCCGTCGGCGGTCAGGGCCGTCCAGAGTCGGTCGACCTCGGCCTGGTCCTTGCAGTTCACGTTGAACGAGACCGCCTCGGTGAACGGGAACTGCGGGCCGCCGTTGATCGCCATGTACTCGAGCCCTGCGAGCCGGAAGAACACCAGCGCCACGTTGTCGCCGCTGGGGGTGTCGTTCAGGCGCTGGACGTTCGTCACCTCCGAGTCCTCGAACAGGGAGACGTAGAAGTTCGCGGCTTCCTCGGCCTGGGTGTCGAACCACAGGCACGGCGTGATCCTCTGCATATCGATGCTCCTTCCTCCGGTTGGGCGTCAGCGGTTGGCGACGAGCTTCGCCAGCAGCTCCTCGAGTCGGTCGTAGCCGTCGTTCATACCTTCGGCCATACCGCTCTGCACCATCGCGTCGCGGGCTTCGACCGACTGGAACACCGAGTTGGTACGCACCGTGGTCTTCCCGTCGCGCTCCTCGAGCGTGAGGGTGTCCATCGAGACGTTCCCGGGCGCCCCCTCGAACTCGAAGGTCTGCACGAACCCGTCGGGCGAGGGCTCCCCGTGGAAGACGCCGTGGAACCCGAACGCGTTGCCGGCGTCGTCGGCATGGACGTACCGATACGAGCCCCCGTCGCGGGCGTCGAACCGATCGATCGTCATCGTGTACTGCCGCGGTCCGAGCCACTGCACGAGGAGGTCCGGCTCGATGAACGCTCGGAACACCAGCTCGCGCGGCGCGTCGAAGGTGCGCTCGGTGAAGACCTGCGGCACCCCCGGCTCGGCGGTGACCTTCAGCTCGGTCATGTCGTACCCCTTCCTGTCGGATCGCCTGGCTGCGATCGATCGGTCTCACGTTCCTGCAGGGCCGCGAGCAGCTCGTCGAGCCGCTCGTAGCTCTCTTCCCAGAACTCCCGGTAGCCGACGAGCCACACGGTGGCCTCCTTGAGCGGTTCGGCCTCGAGATGGCTGAGCCGGGCCGTGGCCCGTCGCGTCCGGGAGATCAGTCCCGCGCGCTCCAGCACCTTGAGGTGCCGCGAGATCGCGGGCTGGGTCACGCTGAACGGCGCGGCCAACTCGGCGACGGTCGCCTCCCCGAGCGACAGCCGGGTGAGGATCGCACGCCGCGTGGGATCCGCGAGCGCCCCGAACACCGCATCGAGCTGATCGACCGCCATAGATAACTCCTACGTTATGTAAACGAGAGGTTATAGATAGGTCTCGTCGTTGTCAAGCCCGAGCGTCTGAGCCGAGCGGTCAGGTGAGTCCGTACGCGCGCTGTACGTCGAAGCGATAGATCAGTCGCTCCTCCTCGGCCATCCGCTGGAGGAAGGCGTCCTCGTCGAGTTCGGCGCCGAACCAGCTCAGCGGGCCCGTCGGCTTGCCCTGCATCTCGCGGAAGAGCCGCAGGTTCATCGCGGGCGCGTCGGGGCCTTCGAGGATCGTGACCGTGGTCTCCATGGTCAGGTAGGCGTAGGCGGTGTCGAACACGAAGAGCGTGCAGCGGGGATCGCGGCGCAGGCGCTCGGTCCGGCGCCGGCCGGCCGTCCCGCTGCTCCAGAGACCGCCGTCGACCAGGGCGACCCCGATCCGGACGGCCTTGGGCACGCCGTCCTCGCCGATCGTGATCATCGCCGCGGAACGATGCTCGCGGAGCCACGCGGTCTCGCGTTCGGACAGGCTCATCGGACCCAGTGTAGGAGGGGCCGCGGTCAGCGCCGGGCGTCAGCCCAGGCAGATCGCGAACGGGGTGACGGTCTTGTCCGCGCCCGAGATCGCGTACGCGCGGGTCTGCCACCCGTCGTCCGGCACGTCGTCGGCGTCGGGACCGTCGTACGGGAACGACGAGACGAGGCGCGCCCCGTCGGCCGGTCCCGACGTCCTCACGCCGCCGCCGACGGCGTGTTCGGAGGCCGCGCAGGCCACCTTCCGCGTCACCGCGTTCCCGCCCGCGAGCGAGGTCGGCGCGCCGCGCACGTACGACAGGGCGACGCCCGCCGCGCAGACCGCGTACATGTTGAAGACGCCTCCGCCACCGATCGCGTCGTACACGACCCCCCTCCATCCGTCGTCGGGGGTCGCGCCCGCGTCGCCCTTGTCGATCGGGAACGACGACTGGGTCCAACTCCCCGAGGTGGCGACGAACGCGCTCCCGGTCGTGGCTTGCCAGCGCGCCCCACCGCAGCCCACCGAGGCGGAGCGCAGACCCGTCGGGGACGCCGGCAGCGACCTGAACGGATACGTCAACTCGCCGCCGCGGATGCAGATCGAGAAGCCTGTGACCTCCGACGTGGGAGGCCCGTACGCCCCTACCTGCCACCCATCGTCACCCATCATGTCGGCATCGTCGAAGTCATAGGGATGGCTGGCGACCTCCCACGACTGCGCTGCCGGGCCGCCGGCCACGGAGCCCCCGCCGATCAGGTGCCACCGCGCCCCGCCGCAGCCGACGTAGACCTCGCCGTACGAGCTCATCGCGTCGTACACCGTCGCCTCCGACGCGTAACGGACCCCGCCGGCCGTCCCGAGGACCGTGTCCCCGAGGTTCGGGTCGACCGGGACCCCGGCGGTGGCCGAGATCGGCGGCACGAGGGCGAGGACGAGGGTGACGAGCATCGAGAGCCTGATCGAGGTACGCATCGGCCGACGATACCCCGGCGGGGTTGCACCGATGCGGAGGCTGGCGGACGGAGATCCGGGCGTGCGAGGCTCCTCACGCGGGGAGGGCGGCGCGCTACCTGTAGGCACGCTGCTCAGCGTTCGCCGCTGAGGCCGTTCTCGACGATGCGCGCCTCGACGAGCGTCCGGACGAGCGCGGCCGGGACGGGCGCGTCGGGCTGGAAGCGGATCGTGCCCTTGCCGAGGTCGTACGCGGCGAGCTCGTCTCGGTGGGCGTCCATCACCGCCGTGCTCATCAGGTAGAAGGCGCAGTGGCCCCTCACGGCGCCGAACCCGACCAGCGGGCGACCGTTCAACTTGAACGTCGGGATCCCGTAGCTGATCCCCTCGGTGGCCGTCGGCACGACCGACCGGATCGTCGCGTGCAGCGCCTTGAGCGCATCCCGCTGCTCGTCGGGCAGCGCGGCGAGGAACGCCTCCACGTCCGCAGTACCCACGCTCGGATCAGCCACCGTCGATCCCCTCCGACTCGGCGCGGAGCCGGGCGCTCGGTCGAGCTCCGGGTCCCACCTCGCGTCTCACCCTAACGGCGCATCCTCCCTGAGGATGACGCCGCGAGCCGCCCGCGCGGGCTACCGTCGTGGCGTGGACGGACCGACCTTCTGGGAACGCCTCCGGCGGGTGAACCCCTTGATCTGGGATTCGCTGCTGGCCGCAGCCGTGGCCGGCCTCTCGATCCTCGGCGCCGCGCTCGGCGACCAGGCGTCGCAGGATCCGGCGCGTGGTCCGCTCACGGCGGTCTCCTACACCCTCCTGGTGCTCGGATCAGCGCCGCTCGCCCTCAGGCGTCGATGGCCGATCGCCGTGCTCGTGACGGTGGGTGCGTGCTCGATCGCGCTCTCGTCGGTGGACCACGCGTTCGATCTGACGTTCGCGGTCGTGATCGCCTCGTACACGGCGGCCGCGCACGTCGACCGCGACCGTTTCGTCCGCCTGACGGTGCCGATATCGCTCGTCGCCGCGGCCGCGAGCCTCGTGCTCGCCTACGCCGGCACGAACTGGGTCGAGGTGCTGATCGGCGCGACGTTCTCGGTCGGGTTGCCGATGCTCTTCGGGCGGATCGGCTACAACCGGCGGCGCCGGATCGCCGTGGAGCGGGACCGGGCGGCTCACGACGCCGTCGCCGAGGAGCGTTCGCGGATCGCGCGTGAGCTGCACGACGTGGTCGCGCACGCGATGAGCGTGATGGTCGTGCAGGCCGGCGCGGCGCGGAGCGTGCTCGATCACGACCCCGAGGCCGCACGGACCGCGATCGGCCGGATCGAGGCCACGGGACGCGATGGCATGATCGAGATGCGCCGCCTCATCGCGATCCTGAAGGACGACGGGGCCGACGCCGAACTCGCCCCGCAGCCGGGTCTCGCCCAACTCGATGGCCTGGTCGACACGGTTCGGGAAGCGGGCGTCCCGGTCGAGGTGGTCGTGGAGGGGACGCCGCGGTCGCTCCCGTCGGGGCTCGACCTGATCGCGTATCGCGTCGTGCAGGAGGCCTTGACGAACGTGATCAAGCACGCGGGGCGAGCGAGCGCCCGCGTGGGACTCGGGTGGCACGACGACGTGCTCGATATCGAGGTGGCCGACGACGGCCACGGCGGCCCCGAGGCCGACGGACCCGGTCACGGGCTGATCGGGATGCGGGAACGCGTCGCGCTGTACGGCGGTTCACTCGAGACGGCCCCGCGGCCGGGCGGCGGCTTCCTGCTGATGGTCCGGCTCCCGCTGACCGAGGCAACCCCGTGACGGACGACCGAACCGCGATCCGCGTGCTGATCGCCGACGACCAGGCGCTGATGCGCGGCGGGTTCCGCATGATCCTGGACGCGGAGCCCGACCTGGAGGTGATCGGCGAGGCGATCGACGGCGCCGACGCGGTCCGCGGCTTCGAGCGCTGGCAACCCGACGTCGTCGTGATGGACGTCCGGATGCCCACGATGGACGGGATCGCGGCCACGCGGCACATCACCGCGATCGACCCCTCGGCGAAGGTGCTGATCCTCACGACGTTCGACCTGGACGAGTACGTGTACGACGCCCTCCGTGCCGGCGCGAGTGGCTTCTTGCTGAAGGACCGGCCGCCGGAAGAGCTCGTGCATGCGGTGCGCGTGGTGGCGGGCGGGGACGCCCTGCTCGCCCCCGCGGTCACGCGCCGGCTGATCGAGGAGTTCGCGCACCGCCCGGACGCGCCGGTCGCTCCGGCCGGGCTCGAGGAGCTCACGGACCGGGAGCGCGAGGTGCTCGTGCTTATGGCGCGGGGCCTCTCGAACGCCGAGATCGCGTCCTCGCTGTTCGTCGCGGAGACCACGGTGAAGACGCACGTCGGCCGCGTGCTCCACAAGCTCGGGCTCCGCGATCGTGCGCAGGCCGTCGTGCTCGCGTACGAATCCGGCCTCGTGCAGCCAGGCGCCTAGACCCGGCCCAGCGCACGCCGACCGTCATCCTTCAGGAGGACGCGAGAACGGCACCTGCGGCCGACGGCGCCACGACCACCCTTCCATAGCGTGGACTCCGTCAGGAACGAGGACCACGCGAAGGAGGGAACGACGATGAGAGCCATCACGGACGGAACGTCGGCACCGGCCGTCCACATCCAGCCGATCGGGTCGCCGGCGATCGTGGCCCGGGGACTCACGAAGCGCTTCGGCTCCGTTGAGGCGGTGCGGGACCTGAGCTTCGAGGTGCGGCCCGGGCAGGTGACCGGCTTCCTCGGGCCGAACGGCGCAGGGAAGAGCACGACGATGCGCATGGTGCTCGGCCTGGTGCGGCCCACGGAGGGATCCGCCTCGGTGCTCGGGTTGCCGTACTCGAGCCTGGACCGGCCCGCGACCGCGGTCGGGGCGGTGCTCGAGGTCCAGAGCTTCCATCCGCTGCGGAGCGGCCGGAACCACCTGCGGGTGCTGGCTGCGGCGTCGGGGCTGCCCGACGAGCGCGTCGACGAGGTACTCGACCTCGTGGATCTCGCTGCCGCGGCCGACCGCAAGGCCGGTGGCTACTCGCTCGGGATGCGGCAGCGGCTCGGGCTCGCTGGCGCGTTGCTGGGCGATCCGCGCGTCCTGATCCTGGACGAGCCGGCGAACGGACTCGACCCCCAGGGGATCCGGTGGTTGCGGGAGTTCCTGCGAGGGTTCGCAGCCCAGGGGAACGCCGTGTTCGTCTCGAGCCACCTGCTCTCGGAGATGGCGCAGATGGCCGACGACGTCGTCGTGATCGACCGTGGGCGGCTCGTTCGGCAGGGCTCGATCGTCGGACTGACCGGAGGGCGTTCCACGGTCCGCGTGGCGTCGCCCGATCGCGAGGCGCTCGGCGGCGCGTTGCTCGCGGCGGGATTCCAGCGGCAGCCCGATGGCGACGGGTACCTCGTCACCGGCGTCGACGCCCGGCGCGTGGGCGAGACCGCGCTGGCGGCCGGCGTGCCGATCAGCGAGCTGGTGTCGAAAGAGACCACCCTCGAGGACGCGTTCCTCGAGCTCACGGAAGGAGCGGAACGATGAGGAACCAGATCGCATCGGAGTGGCGGAAGCTCCGCACGACGCGGAGCGCGTACGGGCTGCTCGCGGGCGCGGTGACGCTCGCCGGGCTGGCCGCGTGGGCGATGGTGGCGACGATGCACTTCGGATCGAGCGTGGCGCTGACGACGCTGCCGGGGTTCGCCGAGATGATGGTGATCGTGCCGATCTTCGTGGTCGTGCTCGGCATCCGGTCGTACACGGACGAGGCGCGACACGGCTCGATCGTGCCGACGCTGCTCGCGGACCCGAATCGGCGTCGCGTGGTTGCCGCGAAGGCCGTCGTGCTGGGCATCGCTGCGGTCGGGTTCGCGCTGGCCGCGTCGGCGACGGTCGCCGTCGTCTCGTCGGCGCTGCTCGTGGCGCCAGGGCACCGCGATCACGGTGAGCCTCGCGTCGGTCGGGCTGCTCGTCGTCAAGGCGATCGCGATCTGTGTGCTGTGGTCGGCGGTCGGACTCGGCATCGGGCTGACCGTGCCGCAGCAGGTTGCGGCGATCGTCGGCGCGATCCTGTGGTTGCTGGTCGGCGAGAGCCTGGCCGAGATGCTGGCGTCCGGCGTGGCGAAGTTCTTGCCGGGTCACGCGGCGACCTCGATGCTCGGCATCGCGGCGGGCGATGCGTCGCTGCTGGCGCCGCTCGCCGGCGCCGTCGCGCTGATCGGCTGGGCGCTCGGCTCGGTCGCGATCGGCTCACAGGCATTCGCCCGGCGCGACATCGCCTGAGCATTCCCGCACGGAGCTCGTTCGGCGGTGGAGGCCTTCCGCCGCCGGACGGCCCGTGCTCGGGCTCAGGCGTGCCCGTCGATCCAGAGCATCGGGTCGGCCGCTCCCAGGTCGATGATCCCGGCATCTTCGAGAGCGCCCGCCACGAGCGTTCGTCGGTGCGCCGCGAACGTGAGCACGTGGGCAACCATCCCACCGTAGGTGAACGTCCGCGGTGGATCGCACGTCGCGTCGACGAACGTCTCGTCGAGCCGCCCGTCCTCCGCGATCTCGGTCATGCGGGCGAGGAACGAGGCGCCGTCGTCGGCGAGCCGCCGCCGCATGGAGTCGGTCGACTCGTGCTGTTCGAGCGACCATTCGTACGGGTGGCTGTCCATCGAGGCGTTCCACATCGCCATCTGTCCCACGAGTCGCGACAGCAGGGATCGCATCGTCGGGTCGTCGTCGATCCCCTCGACCGAGATCTCGATCGGTGCGTCGAGCTGCTCGTCGGTAAGGGTGCCGGCCCGTCCGATCATCTCGCCCACCGTCCACACGTGGTGTTCCAGCATCGTGCGTATCAGATCCACGTCACCCACCTTCGCTCGAGCCGGGAGACGGAGCCACCCCGGCGGATGGAAGTGCACGTCGTTCGGTGCGTCGAGGCGCAGCTTCGTGGGTCGGCGGCGCCACGCCGCGGGCGTCGACCCGTAGGCGCGGGCGAACGCGCGCGTGAAGGCCTCGTTCGACGAGTAGCCGGCTTCGATCGCGACGTCGAGCACCGTGCGGTCCGACGTCGTCAACCGGTAGGCGGCCCGCTCGAGGAGGACACGCCTGCGCAACGCGGCCGGCGGCTCGCCGGCCACGGCGGCGATCACGCGGTCCAGATGGAACCGCGAGAGATGCACGCGCGCCGCGAGATCGTCGCCGGACGCGTCGTGGTCGTCGAGCGCGTCGGCCAGGACCTCGACGAACGCGGCGAACGTGTCCGCACGTGCGTCGGTCACGTGAGCCTCGGCGGCCCGGCCTCGAGCCGCGCGCGTACCTCAGCCATGCGCTCGGGGGCGTGGTGCGGCATCTCCCACCGCGTCTCCAGCCACCACGTGCAGCCTGCCTCCGCCCAGGGAGCGACCTCGTCGGTCGACCGATGAGGGTCGCCGGGCGGCGTTTCGCCCTCGGCGATGACATCGACGTCGGGGCGTGCTCCGTGCTCGCTGAGCCAGGCGCGCATCACTCGGATGTCGTCCGGTGTTCCCTCGCGGTCGCCCACGTCGTACTGCGGCACGATCCCGTCGCACCGAAGGACCCGGCGCATCGAGGTCGGCCGCGGCCACAGTCCTACGACCCAGATCGGGATCCGCTCCTGCGCCGGGCGCACGACGTCGATCTGCGACGGCTCGCGCAGGGCGTAGCCGCCCGTACGTCCCGCGTGCTCAGTGCGGCCGGCCCACAGGGCGCGGATCAGGTCGATGCCGTCGTCGAGCCGAGCGGCCCGCGTGCGCAGGTCGGTCTCCTCACCCGTCTCCGGGAGGTCGGGCGAGACCGCGCCGAGCCCCACGGTCAGGATCGCGCGTCCGCCGGAGAGCTGGTCGAGCGTCGCGGCCTGACTCGCGACCTTCCACGGGCGGCGCCAGGGCAACGGCGTGAGCAGCGTCCCGAGCCGCACCCGTTCGGTGCGCACGGCGATCGCGGAGAGGAGCCCCCAGGCGTCGACCCCGTACGCGGCCTCCCAGACGAACACGCCGTCCCAGCCATGGCGCTCGGCGACGAGCGCGAGCTCCAGCTGCTCGCGCGCCGTTCCGCCCGGCAGGATCACCCCCATCCTCATGTCTCCGATGATGGGTCAGCGCGCCGATAACGGCTTGATCGTGTTTGCGGTCTGGCGGGGAGCGGGCCGGCGCCCTGCGCCTGCATCAGGACATCGGCATCGGGGTCGCGAGCTGGAAGTAGTTGTCGTCGGGATCCGCGAACGTGCAGAGCAGCATGTCGGAGGCGGCGTCGCCGCCAGGCGCGTACGGCTCATGCACGACGGTAGCGCCCGTTCCGGCGATGCGATCGAACTCGCCGCGGACGTCCGCCGTCTCGAGGTTCCAGATCAGACGGCCGGGGACGGCGTTCTTGCCCTTCACCTGGTCGTGCGGCCCGATCATCACGCCTGCCGCGCCCACCTGCCAGCCCGTGTAGCCGCCGTCGCTCCACTGCGGGTCGCCGAAGACCTTCGTGTAGAAGTCGACGAGCCGCCCGGGGTCCTCCGAGCCGATCAGGATGCTGTTCAGCTTCAGGTCCATCGGTCTCCTCCTCTCCTCCCTCGGTTCTACCTCGCGCCACCGACGACGAAACCTCAGGCGCTACCCGGCGTCGAGCGCCTTCACCTGCGTCGCCGACGCCTGGCATCGCCAGGCGTCGATGAGCAGCTCCTCCAGCTCGTCGACCTCGATCGCAGGGAGCCGGATCAACACCGCCCGGTAGCCGTCGTAGTGCGGCTCGGTGAACAGCACGTCGGGCTCCGAGGCGAGCAGCGCCTCCCTCTCCTCGAGGCTCGCGACTCGGACTGCGAGCACGTCGGGGTTCGGTACACGCGGCCGTTTCGGGTCGACGCGCTCCATCCAGACCCACGCGAAGCCCTTCAGCTTCGACCCGCGACGCACCGAGAACGCGAAGTGGTCGTCGTCCTCGGCGGTGTCGGGGAGGGCGAGGGCGATCCGGCGAACGTCGTCCCGGGTGGCCATCGTCGGACTGTACCGAGGGGTACCCTCCTTCGCATGACGGATGCGCGCCCCGATGGCGAGCTGGAGACGAGGTTCGTGGGTGCGCTGTGCTCCGGCTTCCGGCCCTGGCCGGACTGACGACCGATCCGAGAGGAGCGACCTCGATGTCAGCGAAGGGCGACACCGGCAAGCCGACCGAGAAGGTCAAGGGACCCGCCTCGTACTTCCCCTCGATCGAGCGCACCTACGGGCGTCCGATCGGGGAGTGGCAGGAGCTGATCCGGGCCAGCGACCTCGAGAAGCACATGGAGCTGGTGAACTGGCTCAAGTCTGAGTACGGGATGGGCCACGGGCACGCCAACGCCCTCGTGGCGGCCACGCTCGCAGAGGATCGCTAGGCGCCGCGGACGTTCGCGATCTCGCCGATGATCTGGGCGAGTTCCTGCGGCCGCGACCACATCGGCCAGTGGCTCGTCGGCAGGTCGACCCAGGTCACGTCGCGGAGTTCGGTGAGACCCGCGAGCCACGCGTAGCCCTCCTTCACGGCCTCCTTGTACTGCTCGGAGCTGAACCCGGTGCAGATCACCGTGCTGGGGATGTCGAGCCGAGCATCGTCGGTCAGCGCGAGCGCCTCGCGGAGCACGCCACCCGGCTCGGGGACGCCGCGACGCCCGAAGGTCTCGATCTGCTCCTCCGAGAGCCCGTCGAAGTTCTCCTCGGCCCGGAGCTCCTCGAGCGACATCGGCTTCTCGAGGGCGTCGAAATCGGGGTCGAGCGGACCCACGCCCGGGGCGGAGTCGACGTAGACCATGGCCGCGATCAGTTCGGGGACGCGGTCGCTGGCTGCGTAGCCGGAGAACCCCGTTCCGCTGTGCACGGCCAGCACGACGGGCGCGCCCGCCGCCCGAACCGCCTCGCAGATCGCGTCGACGTGGTCCGCCATCGTGATCGTGGATCGGTCGGCGTCGACCGACTCGAGGCCGGGGAGCGTGAGCGCGGTGACGTCGTGGCCGCCTGCACGCAACGACTCGGCGACCTCGTCCCACGCCCACGCGCCGAGCCAGAAACCGGGAACCAGGATGATCGGTGCGCTCGTCATCCTCCGACCCTACGGACGGGCACCGACATCGTGCAACCGCGGCCTCGGCCGGGGGTTCAGACGTGGGTCAGGACGCGGTCGAGGGGACGAGGGACCCGATCGAGATCAAGGGCGCCGACGAGCAGGGCCGCGTACGCGATCTTCCGGCCGCTGTGGGTGCCCATGAAGCGACGGAGGTGCGCCTCGGTGCTCCGCCCTCGCTGCGCCGGTTGGCGCTGGAAGGTTCGGAAGGATCCGAGGTCGCCCTGCGCCTCGAGGATGCGCTCGATCGTGGCCGCTCCGAGCGCCCGGATCAGCTCGTCCTCCAGGTCGGCGACGCAGACGTAGAAGCCGAGCGCCTCCATGTCGAGACGGGAGAGGCCGGCGCCGAGGCCGGCTCGCTCGAGCGCCCGTCCGAAGTCACCCTCCTCCGCCGCGTCGACGAGGCCGGCGAGCCTGAGGTCGCGGCCCTGCGGGCCGTACGTGTCCATGAAGCGCCGGATGTTCTTGGAGCCGCCCATCGAGAGGACGGCGACGCCCTCCGCCTGGAGGTCGCGACCGCGGCGTTCCGCGAGCGTCTCGAGCGCGCGCCGGTCGCTCATCCCCTCGACGAAGACGACCGAGGCGACGGATGACGGGACGGTCGACATCGCCGGCACATCCATCGTCACGCCATCACGCGGTAGTGGAGATGGACCATGCCGTTGGCGAAGCGGCGTTCGTCGAGGAGTTCGAGCTCCAGGCGGACGTCGTCGGGGAGCGCCTGCGTACCGCCACCCACCACGACGGGCGCGACGATCAGGTGGCACTCGTCCACCAGTCCGGCGCCGAGCGCCTGGCCGGCGAGGTCCGGGCCGCCCACGGAGAGGTCGCTGCCCGCCGAGGCCTTGATCCGCCGGATCTCGTCGACGTCGAAGGTGCGCTCGATCCGCGTCTTGGCGCTGGACACCGTCTGCAGCGTCGTGGAGTACACGATCTTG
Organism: uncultured Actinomycetes bacterium; assembly: GCA_963821925.1. Classification (GTDB taxonomy): domain Bacteria; phylum Actinomycetota; class UBA4738; order UBA4738; family HRBIN12; genus JAOUEA01. The sequence goes on from CAWGFO010000001.1 coordinate 612,508, forward strand.
TCTGCCGCCCGCCAGATCGCCGCGTAGTCACGGATGAACGGCGGAGGATCACCCGCGAGGATGTCGTCCGACTCCCAGGCGGCGAGCACCTCGTACATGCGGCGTCCGTAGAGGTAGGTCCCGATCGGTCGCTCGAGGTCGTTGACGAAGGCGTGGACCTCCTCGTCCGGCGCACCCCAGTCGAAGTTGCCGTCGGCGTCCGCGACGTAGCCGTCGAGCGACATGATCGCCGAGTAGATCAGCTTGGCCATGGATAGCAACCCCCACTCCTTCGTCGGACTACCCTAAGCCGCGGCCGTCACCGTGGCGGCGTGCGGAGGAGGTCTCGCTCGATGCACCGGCGCTTCCGGACCGTGTCGCTCCTGCTCGCGGGGGTCGTCCTCGTTCTCGTGTCGTCGACGTCGGCCTCGGCAGCGTTCCCCGGACAGCCGAACACGATCGTGTTCTGGAGCGCCAGGAACGGCTCGGCCGAGCTCTTCAAGATGAAGGCCAACGGCCACGGGCAGCAGCCCATCGGCACCGGGTTCGCCGGCGCCTTCCCGGGACAGCTCTCTCCCGACGGTTCACGCGTCACGTTCGTGAGCGACTCGGGCATGGGCACCGGCTTCGACGTCTGGGTCGCCGACATCGACGGTTCGAACGCGATGGAGCTGACGTCGTTCGACGGGTTCTTCTTCGACCCGAGCTGGAACCCCGCGGGCACGAAGATCGTGTTCTCGGTGTACACGGCGGCGACCTCCAGCCTCGAGATCTTCACCGTGAACGCGAACGGCGGCATGCCGAAGCAGGTCACCGACACGCCTGCGATCGACGAGTACCAGCCGGTGTGGTCGCCCGACGGCAGGTGGATCGTGGTCTCCGCGAACAACGACAACGATCCCGTCTTCAACTACGACCTGTACCGGTACGCGCCCGACGGAACGGGCAGGAAGCGCATCACCGACACCCCGAAGCGCTACGAAGGTTCGCCGGACTTCAGCGCCGACGGGAAACGCCTCTCGTGCACGGTCTACCTCGAGGGGACGGGCAGCACCGACGTGATGACGATGAAGCTCGACGGCACGGACGTACGCAACGTCACGAAGAACTTCGACGTCGACGCCACGCAGGCGATCTGGCTCCCGAACGACCGCATCGCATTCGGCGGTCGGCCCATGGGCGAGGACACGGAGATCTGGACGATCTCGCCCGACGGATCGGGTCGCGATCGACTGACCTTCAACGGTCAGGACGACGACGTGTCGGAAGTGACGTAGCGGGCCGCGGCGGGTTCGCCGTCACTGCCGCTCCCGCATCCGCTCGAGGCCGTCGAGCATCAGATCCAGCGCGAACTCGAACTCGAACTGGTCGTCGCACCCCGGGCCGACGACCGACACGTCGTCGTGAGAGATCGTCACGAAGATCTCGTGGATGAACGGGTAGGTGTCGGCCATCGCCTCCCACATCGCCGCCGCGGCCTCCGGCTCGACGTCCGCGGTGTCGTTGAACAGCTCCTGGGTGAAGCCGAACGTCCGGCTGCCCATCGCGTGCAGCGCGTGGTGGGTGAGATCGAGCGAGAACCCCCCGGTCCGGAGCAGCCCGATCATCGAGTCCATGTAGCCGAGCACGACCGGTGTGGGGGTCGTGCGCGACTCCATCACGCGCGACGCCCAGGGATGACGGATGAGCGCGCGCCGGGCCGAGAGGATCCGCTCCCGCATCGCCGTCTTCCAGTCGACGCCGCCGAGGGGCGGATCGATCTCGCCGACGACGACATCCACGAGACCGTCGAGCAGCTCGTCCTTGTTGGCCACGTGCCGGTACAGCGCCATCGGCACGACGTCGAGGGCCTGGGCGAGCTTCCGCATGCTCAGCGACTCGATGCCGCCCTGGTCGGCGAGGGCAACGGCCGTGCGCAGCACCCGCTCCCTGGTCAGCGGCGCCCGGGTCCGGGTCCCCGCGTCGATCTCCGTGCTCATCCGGCCCATCCTCCCGCGTCCGACTTGACAAGTGTACGGCGTACACGTACTCTGCTCCTACGTAGTGTACGGCGTACACACGGATTGCGCCACCGATCAGAGGAGAAGAGATGAAGGCGATCGTGCAGGATCGGTACGGCTCGGCGGACGTGCTCGAGTTCCGCGACATCGACGAGCCCGTGGTGGGCGAGAACGACGTCCTCGTGCGGGTGCACGCGGCCGGCGCCGGCCCGGACGTGTGGCACATCATGGCCGGGATGCCGTACATGGCGCGCCCGGTGATCGGGTTCCGCCGCCCGAAGGTCGCCGTCCGCGGATGGGACGTCGCCGGCACGGTCGAGGCCGTCGGCGCGAACGTCACGGGCTTCCGCCCGGGCGACGAGGTGATGGGCACCGCCGAGCACGGCTCGTTCGCCGAGCTCGCGGCCACGCCCGCCGACAAGCTCGTGCCGAAGCCGGCCGAGCTCACCTTCGAGCAGGCGGCCGCGATCCCGATCTCCGGCATGACCGCCCTGCGGGCCGTCCGTGACGAGGGGAAGGTGCAACCGGGCCAGTCCGTGCTGGTGATCGGCGCGAGCGGCGGCGTGGGAACGCTCGCGGTGCAGATCGCCAAGGGATCCGGCGCGACCGTCACCGCCGTGTGCAGCACCTCGAAGGCGGACCTGGTCCGTTCGATCGGCGCTGACGACGTGATCGACTACACCCGCGAGGACTTCGCGGATGGGTCGCGGCGCTGGGACCTGATCATCGACACGGCGGGTCGCCGGCCGCTGTCGCAACTACGCCGCGCCCTCACCCCCAAGGGAACGCTCGTGATCGTGGGCGGCGACGGCGGCGGCCGCTGGACCGGAGGCTTCTTCCGCGGCGTGTTGCGCGCCCCCGTAGTGTCCCTGTTCGTGGGCCAGCGGATGCGCGGGCTGGCCACGAAGATCAAGCACGACGACCTCGTCGCCCTCTCGGAGCTGATCGAGGCCGGCACCCTCACGCCGGTGGTCGACCGGACCTACCCGCTGATCGAGGCCCCGGACGCGATCCGGTACCTGGCGGAAGGTCACGCGGCGGGCAAGATCGTCATCACGGTGTAGCGCCGCTCGAGGGTGTCGTGCCGCGACTTCAGGGTCGTTTCGTGACGCGCCTTGAGGCGTCCGCGAGGTGCGTCGCCAGCCGGTCGAAGAAGATCAGCGAGCCGCGCATCGCGCGCGAGTACTCGTCGATGGCAGGTTGCCGCCGCGCTGGGTGAACGTCATCTCGGTGCGGTCGACGCCGAGGTCGCGGAACTCGGCCAGGAGCACCTCGACGTGGCCGCTCTCGGGATGGTGGGACCCACGAGTGAGCTGCAACCTCGAGGTCGTATCTCGGCTCGCCGGAGAACGGGATCTCGATGCGCTCGGGGCCGTGGATCATCACGGCGCTCCACGCGCCGCCGGGCCGCGGATCCATCGACATCTGCTCGAGCGGGATCGACGACCCGTGCTCGCCGAACCAGGTCACGAACCGCTCGGGCTCGGTCCAGGCCTTGAAGACGAGCTCGCGGGGCGCGTCGAAGACGCGGACGATGTCCCGTGCGTCGTGACGATGACCCTGGGGTTCCTGCTCATGGCGCCGACCGGATCTGCGGTCACGATGAAGACCCGGCCGGTGGCCGTGAGCTCCGGCGAGGTGCAAGGCAACAGCAGCAGCTACTGGCCCTCCGCGTCGAACCACGGCAGGTTCGTGGTCTTCGACTCCGACGCCTCGAACCTGGTGAGTGGCGACACGAACGCCGCGGGTGACGTGTTCGTACGTGATCGTCAGACGGGCACCACTCGCCGAGTGAGCATCAGCTCATCCGAACAGCAGGGAGATGCGCCCAGCCACAGCGCGTCGATCTCGGCCGACGGTCGCTACGTCGCGTTCGTCTCGGGTGCGACGAACCTGGTGACCGGCGACACGAACGGCGTCGAAGATGTGTTCGTCCGTGATCGCAAGCTCGGCACGACGCGTCGGATCAGCCTCAGGAACGACGGCGGAGATGGCAACGAAGCGAGCTTCTCACCGCGGATCTCGGCGACCGGGGCCTTCGTCGTGTTCACATCGGCCGCGACGAACCTCGCCCCCGGCGACACGAACGGTTCGTACGACGTCTTCGTGCGCGATCGAGAACGACAGAGGACGCGGCGGGTGAGCGTGAACTCGCACGAGGTCGGAGCCAACGGCAACAGCGTGGACGGTTCGATCACGCCCGACGGCCGGTACGTGGTGTTCGGTTCTTCGTCCACGAACCTCGCGGGAGGCGACACCAATGCCGCGCAGGACATCTTCATCCGCGACCTGCGACTCGGCACGACGAAGCGCGTCAGCATGAATTCCCTGGGCTTCCAAGGCAACGGCGACAGCACCGATGCCGTGCGTGTGTCGTGTAGCGCGGCCCGAACTGGCCGCATCTCGGGGGATGGTCGTGTGGTCGTGTTCAGGTCAGACGGCACACGAACAAGCGATGCCCGCATCTCGGGGAGATGGTCGGTAGTCGAGTTCAGGTAACGCCCGAACCTGTGGAGGGGTACTGGTGTTGAACGACACGAACGCGAGTGACGACGTGTTCATCCGCGACCGAGTGACGTCGACCACGAAGCGCATCAGCGTACGGTCGAACGGGCATCAGGCCAACGATCGGAGCGTCGCCCCGTCGATCTCTCTTGACGGGCGGTTCGTCGTCTTCGTGTCGGAGGCCACGAACCTGGTAGGCAACGACTCGAACGGCCAGCCGGACATCTTCCTGCGGGACAGGCGGACGAAGTCCACCACGCGGCTCAGCCTGAGCTCGTCGGGGGCACAGGGCAACGGCGAGAGCTACGACCCGTCGATCTCGCCGGACGGAGCGTTCGTGGTCTTCGTTTCCTACGCCACGAACTTCATGGCGAGCGACACGAACGGTCGGGACGAGGTCTTCATCCGCGGCCCGCTGAACTGAAGGATCGAGCGGGCCCGGCCCGTAGGGGGCGGCAACCTGGCGCCTGGCCCTCCGTCGACGCCCCGCCGAGGCACCGGCCTGCCCTTCGGTACACTCCCGGTCGTTCCTGACCTGCGGAAACGAGGCCCTCTGATGTCACGAGTCATCCTGATCGCGTGGGACGGCGCCGACTGGCGCATCCTGGACCCCCTGCTCGAGCAGGGCGCGCTGCCGAACCTGCAGGCGCTCATCGACCGGGGGCAGAAGGACGTCCTGCGCTCCACCGTGCCCACCCACAGCTGGTCGGCCTGGCCTTCGTTCCTCACCGGCGTCGACCCCGTGGACCACGGCATCTACGACATCCTCGAGACCGTGCCGGGCACCCACAAGCAGTACCCGGTCACCTACAAGTCGATCAAGGCCCGCACGTTCCTCGACGACCTCACCGCCGCGGGCAAGAAGCAGCTCTTGTTGGACGTGCCGCTGACCTTCCCGGCGCCGCAGCCGTTCGACGGGAACCTCCTGGCCGGCGGCGTCCTCCCGAAGGGACGCACCTTCGCCTCACCGGCCGACCTGCCTGACACGCTCGCCAAGGCGAACCTCGAGTGGCCGATCAACGGCATGTCGTGGACGACCTACCACAACAAGCCTGACGCCTACCTCGACGAAGCCTTCGAGGTCACGAAGAAGCGGATCGAGGTCTCCGAGTTCCTGATGAAAGAGACCGACTGGGACCTGATGGCGAGCGTCTGGGTCTCGATCGACCGCACCCAGCACTGCCTGTCGAGCCACATCGCGCCCGACCACCCCGACTACGCGAAGAACAAGGACACCCGCGTGGGCCAGAAGGTCGCCGACATCTTCCGCCAGGCCGACGACGCGATCGGCCGCTTCGTGGCGAACGCCCGCGACGACGACATCATCCTGTTCATCTCCGACCACGGCTTCCAGTCGTGCACGCGCACGATCAACATGGATCGCCTGCTGCACGAGATGGGCTACCTGGACTTCAGCGCCTCGAACGTCGTGTTCGGGCCGATGCAGTGGGGCCCCGTCCGCCAGGTCGCCCGCAAGATCTACGACACGCTCGGGCTGCACGGCAAGGTCGCCCTGCCGCAGTCGATCAACTGGTCCAAGACGAAGGCGTTCACCTCGATCCGCTCCACCGGCGAGGGCGTCACGATCAACCTCGCGGGTCGTGACGTCGACGGCGTCGTCGACCCCGCCGACTACGAGAAGGTCCGCGGCGAGGTCATGGACCGCCTCGCGGGCTTCGTCGACCCCAAGACCGGCAAGAAGCCGGTCAAGGAGATCCACAAGCGCGAGGACATCTTCAAGGGGAGGTATGCGGATACCGCGCCCGACATCCTCATGGTGCCGGCCGAGGGCTATTCCCTGGCGCACGCGAAGGCCGCCTACGAGGACGCCGACTGGGTGAGCGGCGATCACAGGATCGAGGGCACGATCGTGGCCGTCGGCCCGAACGTGAAGCCGTTCGAACACCCTCCGGCGTTGATCGACATGGCCCCGACGATCGTGGCCGCGCTCGACACGCCCACGGCGGTCAAGCCGACCGGCCGCGTGCTCACCGAGATCGTCGGCACAGAGGCGAAGCTCACCGAGCGTGAGGCCGCCGAGGTCAGCTCCGCCGGTTCCGGGATCCCCGGGATGGGCAACGAGGGCCAGGTCACCGACACCGAGGCCGACGAGATGGAGGAGCACCTCAGAGGCCTCGGCTACATCGAGTGAAGCCTCAGGTCTGCCGACTCACCCCTAGGCTGTCGGCGTGACCGTCGATCGTCGTGACGCCGGAGGACTCGCCGCCCCGCCCGGGTATACGCACGTCGCCGTCGCGAGCGGCGCCACGCTCGTCTTCACCGCGGGCGCCGTCCCGATCGACACCGACGGCGAGCTCGTCGGTGCCGGCGACATCGAGGTGCAGACCGCGCAGGTGCTCGCGAACCTGCTGCGCCAGCTCGACACCGGCGGGGCAGGACCCGACGACGTCGTGAAGACCACCGTGTACGTCGCGAGCGATCACGACGACATGATCCGCGTATGGGACGTCGTGCAGCGTTCGCCGATCGCGTCGGCGCCCTCAACTCTGCTCGGGGTCGCGCTCCTCGGGTATACGGGGCAGCTCGTCGAGATCGAGGCAGTGGCCGTGGTCGCGTAGAGGATCAGTGAGCGCACTCGCCGCCGACGTCCGCGAACCGATCGTCGCAGGGCTCGAGCGGTTGCCCGGTCCGCACCGCCGCGAGCACTTCTTCGATGGCGGCGATCACGAGGTCGGGCTCGTCCTCCTGGATCATGTGACCCGAGTCGACCGCGATCACGTGGATCGCGTTGGTCGACCTAGCGGCGAGGTCCGCGTGCAGGACACGCCACTTCCGCTGCCATCTCGGCGGGATCTCGTTCGTGTCGGCGAAGTTCTGGGTCAGCACGACCATCGGTGTGTCGCCGAACGACCCGGCGGCCAGAAGTTCCTTCTTCGACGCTCGCATATCGATCGGGTTGCCGGGCCCGTCCTCCCAGACGACGTTGTCCGGGCCCACCAACTGACCGGCCATCGAGGAGTCATCGAAGACGAGTCCCGCAACCTCGCTGGGATGGCGATCCGCGAACAGCTGTTCGACCATCCCGCCGAACGAGTGGCCCACGAGCACGAGTGGTCCGTCGATGCCCGCACCGACCAGCAGGCGGTCGAGCTCGTCGGCGGCGTCTCCAGCCGAGACCGGTTCCGCGCTGGCCGGACGGTCGTCGCTCAGGCCGATACCTGCTCGGTCGTAGCCGCACGTCTTCGTGGTCGGGAACACCTCGGCGTCGACGGTCGAGAACCAACCGTTGTCGCCGCTCGCGCCCGCTTCGTAGACCACGGTCGGGGATCCGAAGCCGCGGCAGGCGATGAACAGCTCGTACCCGCCGACATCGACGAACGCCGTCGTGGGTCCGGCCTCGTCGGTCGCCGTAGGGGGTGACGTTGCCGCCGTCGTGGGCGTGGCGTCCCCACTGCAGGCCGCCATCAGCACTGCCGCGAGCACGGTCGCTGCGAGTCGATCTCTCATCTCGGTGACCTCATCCCTCCTGGGGCAGCGGCTGCCAGGTCGGGGAGATGCCGCTCTCAGACACTTGTCGCACATCGGTTCCGTCGAGGTTCACAACGAGGACCCCGGTGTCGTTCGGGAGATCCTCGCGATCGCCGATCACGCTGAAGGCGATCGACGTCCCGTCGGGGGAGAACGTCGGACCGGTGAAGGCGTGCTCGGTCATGCCCGCGACGCAGCATCCGGTCGTGTAGATCCGGTGGGCGCCGGAGCCGTCGGCGTTCGCCACCCAGATCTCGGCCTCGAACGGAGGGCCGGGGCCGCCGAACGACTGGCGGCCGGGGAACGCCGACCACGTGATGAGCGCGCCGTCGGGCGACCACGACGCGTCGGCCAGGAACCGGTCCCGGCCGCCGTCGACGATCGTGGTCTCGCGACCGGTCTGCCGATCGATCGCGGTGATGACGTCGGACTCCGCCGAGGAATCGCCCTTGTTCGTCACGAGCAGCGTGGTCCCGTCGGGCGACCAGGCCAGGGGCCCGTTGGGGGAGCCCGCGACTTCGGCCACGAGCTCGGTCGGAAACTCCGTCGGCGATGTCATCGCCACCACTCGCACCTCGCCGGGTGGTTGGACGATCGCGAGCTCGTCGCCATCGGGCGACCACGCGAAGCCGGTCACAGGCGCCGCGACGTTGGATCCGCCCTGTGACCCGACCCGGGTCACCCACAGGCTGCCGTCAGCGAGCGTCCACGCGATCTCGTCGCCATCGGGCGACCACGCGATCTCGGTGCAGACGCCCCCGGGACTCCCGGCGCCGCACGAGTTGACGAACTCGAGCCGTGCCGTCGGGGATCCCTGCTGAGAACACCATGTCCCAGCGGGAGGTCGACCCCTCCTGATCCGCCAGGTCACCCCAGGCGAAGGCGACCTGGGTCCCGTCCGGCGACCATGCGAAGACGGGCTGCACCCCTCGTCCCGCGCGTGTGGCCCCACCGGGTCCTTCAAGGGTTGCCCCGGCCCGTACCAAAGGCTGGACGGGGCCGTCTCCGGCGGGCTTCAGCATCAGGTTCCCGTGATCCAGGAACAGGATCGAGCCACTGCGAGTGTCGGCCGGCATGGTCGTGTCGGTCGTGCGGAGCATGCTCGCCGCGAACGCGAGCCCCGCGGCGACGATCGCGAGGGCCATGCCCGCCGCAGCGATCCGTTCGTTCCTCCGCTTGCGGTCTCTGCGACGGTGGAAACCGTCGAGGGTCAGTGTCGGCGGCTTCACGCGCACCAGTTCGCGTTCGACGAGGGTTCGGGGATCGGTCATCGGTTCGCCTCCACGGTGTCGGCCAGCGCCGCGCGGGCCTGGTGCGTAAGCGCGTAGACCGTCGACGCCTTGATCCCGAGGAGCTCGCCGGTCTCCTCACCGGAGTACCCGAGCGCCTCGGTCAGCACGAGCGCTGCGCGCTGACGCGGCGTGAGCGCCGAGAGGGCGCGCGCGGCCTCGTCGCGGTCGTCGACCGGCGCGAAGACGTCGTCGGCCTCGGCGTGCAGGGTCACGACTCGCTTCAGCGCCCGCGCCGCCCGCCGGTAGTCGCTGCGGAACTGGTTCATCGCAGTCCGGTACAGGTAGCCGGCTGGGTTCCCCATCGTCGCGACGTCATCCCATCGCTCGAAGACCCTCGTGAACGCCTCCTGCGCGATGTCTTCTGCCTGCGATCGGCTCCCGGTCACGACGCAGAGCACACGAAGGAGCCGATCGCACTCATCGCGGAAGAACACGTCGAAGGTCAGGGTCTCGGACATGGCCTGGCCCGCAGCGTTCCACGTTCCCGCGAGGCGTGCGACGTCATCCATCGGGGGTGAAACGCCCGAACGGCCGAGAACCTGTAGACATCACCCATGAGGATGTTGTTCGGGTTCGCCGGCGGGATCGGGCACTTCCTGCCGATCGCGCCGATCGCCCGGGCGGCGCAGGCGGCGGGTCACACGGTCGCGGTCGCCGGACGGCCCCGGGAGCGTGACCGGCGCGCTCGTGCTCGGGGTGCCGCTGGTCGTGCTCCCGATGGGGGCGGACCAACCGATGAACGCCGCGCGGATCGAGGCGCTCGGTGTGGGTCGAACGCTCGACGCGATCGGGTCGACGCCCGAGGACATCCGGGGAGCGGTAGTGCAGGTGCTCGACGAACCGACCTATCGCCGGGCGGCCGAGCGGGTCCGTGAAGAGGGCGCCGCGCTGCCCGGTCCCGAGCATGCGGTGAACCTGATCGAGGCTCTCCGAACGACGTGAGGCCCGGGCCGTTCGCCCGGGCCTCGTTGCGTCACCGTCCGAGGACGACGGTCACATCACGTCGAACGTCTCGTGCACCGCGATGCTGGCGCCGCCCGCGAGGACCGGGCAGTCCTTGGCCAGCGTCACGGCCTCGTCGAGCGAGTCCGCCGACAGGATCGTGTAGCCGGACGCCGCGCCCAGCCCACCCTCGGAGACCGCGCCGTCGGCCGCGATCGTCTTGGCCGCGCCGGGCGTGAACGGGTTGCCGGGATCTTTCACGGCGCCGCCGATCGAGGTGAACCACGCGGTCCAGGCATCCATGACCGCCTTCTGGGCTTCCTCGGTCTCGGGCATCGATCCGCCCTGGTAGATCAGCACGTAGTCGCTCACCGTTTCCTCCTCCCGCGCGGCGCACCGGTGGCCGCGCATCTACTCCAACGACGAACGGTACGCCCTTCCGTCGACATCGTTCTCCGATTTCTTGCCTTGCGCCGGTAGCGTCGCGGACCGGGACCCGCCTAGCATCCGTCGCGTGGCCGACCACGACGCAGGACCCGCACACTCCGGCGATCTGCGGCGTGCGCTGATCGACCTCCTCGAGCGACTGGCCGACATCGGCGCGCGGCCCGAGGATAGCCACGACGACCGGCTCCGCGAAGGCACGCTGATCCTGGCGTCGGTCGCGATCGTGCTCGTGTCGTTCGTGTGGGTGGGCACCTACGCCGCGTACGGGTACCCGGTCTCGGCCGCGATCCCGGCCACCTATCAGGTGGTCACCGCGATCGGTCTCCTCGCGCTCTACCGGACGAAACGCTTCGATCGGTTCCGGACGACGCAGTTCGTGATGTTCCTGCTGTTGCCCGCGCTGCTGCAGGTCTCGCTCGGCGGCTTCGTCGCATCGAGCGGGATCGTCATGTGGTCCACGGCCACGCCCCTCGCCGCGCTCGCCCTGCTCGGGCTCCGACGCTCGTTCCCCTGGCTGCTGGTGTGGATCGTCGAGATCCTGGTGCTGACCCTCCTCGATCCGCGGCTCGCGCAGGACCCCGCCGCGCTCCCGGCGGGGATCGTCACGGCCTTCTTCGCCCTGAACCTGTTCGGCGTCACGTTCAGCTCCTTCCTGATGCTCGGGTACTTCGTGCATCAGCGTGAACTGGTGCACCGAGCGCTCGAGGCCGAGCAGGATCGGTCGGAACGGCTCCTCCTGAACGTCCTCCCGGCGCCGATCGCGGAGCGGCTCAAGCGCCACGAAGGCGTGATCGCGGAACAGCACGACCACGTCACCGTGCTCTTCGCCGATCTGGTCGGGTTCACCGCGCGGTCCGCGGCGATGGAGGCGCATGAGCTCGTGACGCTCCTCGATCGGATCTTCTCCGCGTTCGACGCGCTCGCCGACGCCGAGGGCCTGGAGAAGATCAAGACGATCGGCGACGCGTACATGGTCGCCGGCGGGATCCCGGTTCCCCAGCCCGACCATGTACACGCGGTGGCGCGCATGGCGCTCGCGATGCGCGACGAGATCGCGGCGATCGCGGCGTCGACCGAGCACGGATGGCTCGACGTACGGATCGGGATCGACACAGGCCCGGCGGTGGCAGGCGTGATCGGCCAGCGCAAGTTCATCTACGACCTGTGGGGGGATACGGTGAACACCGCGAGCCGCATGGAGTCGCACGGCGTGCCGGGCGCGATCCAGGTGACGGCGCGGACGGCCGCCGCCCTCGGCCCCGGCTTCGTCGTGCACCCGCGCGGCACGATCGAGGTCAAGGGGAAGGGTCCCATGGAGACGTTCCTCCTCGACGGTGTCGCGCGTCGGTAGCGAGGTGTCGGGGGTCGGCGGTACGGTCGGACGGTCCCGACACCGAGGAGGCTCGCCGTGGAGCTCGCGTACGTGTTCTCGATCCCCGGCGGCCACGACAGCTGGGTCGTGGGTGACGAGCCGTACGTCTCGCTCCACCTGCAGGGAGCGGCCGGCTACGCGAGCTCGCATGACTGAGGCGGCCCGACGATGAACGCGGACGCCGAGGTCGTCGAGGCGAAGGATCGCGCCGCCTGGCGACGGTGGCTGGTGCGCCACCACGATCGTGACGGGGGCATCTGGCTCGTGATCCACAAGAAGCGGAGCCGCTCGGGCTCCCTCTCGTACGAGGACGCGGTGCTCGAGGCGCTCTGCTTCGGCTGGATCGACTCGACGGCGAACCGACTCGACGACGAGACGTACAAGCTGTGGCTCGCGCCGCGCAAGCCGAAGGGGGTCTGGTCGGCCATCAACAAGGAGCGTGTGGCCGCGTTGGCGGAGGCCGGCCTGATCCAGCCCGCCGGGTTCGCCGCGATCGAGGCGGCGAAGGCGAACGGTTCGTGGGCGGCGCTCGATCGGAGCGATGCGCTGGTCATGCCGGACGATCTGGCACAGGCGCTCGCGGTGAGTCCCGACGCCGCACGCCACTTCGAGGCCTTCCCGCCCAGCACGAAGAAGCAGGTCTACTTCTGGATCGAGAACGCGAAGCGTCCGGAAACGCGGGCCAAGCGCGTGGCCCAGACCGTGGCGGGGGCCGCCGAGAACCGGCGCGTGACCGAGTGGCGGCCGAAGGAGCCTCGGTAGGTCAGCGGCCGACGCGCGACGGGTGGCGCGCCCGCGCCCGCGCGAGGACCTCCGCTCGGTCCTTCAGGTTCAGGAGCATCTTGCGCTCCATCACGAACGACCCGGGGTCGGAGAGCATCGTCCAGACCAGTGTCGCGAGGTTCCGCTTCCAGGCCTGATGCCAGCGGCTCACGAGCCGTGTGCCGCCGGCCACGGGATACAGCGCGAGGCACCACCGATCGGTCGGCCCGCCGCTCAGCAGGTACTCGTTCGGCACGATCTCGATCACGACCGGGCCCATCCCCGGCACCATCTCGATCCGGTCGCCGACGTCGAGATCCTGCAGGGCCGGGTCGATCCCGCGCGCGCTCGGCTTCCCGTCGTTGTCGATCCAGTCGTAGCTGTACCAGCCGCCGCGCCCGTAGCCGATCTGCACGAGCCACGGCCACACGTCCTCGGGCCGCGCACGGATCGTGATCGCGCGCGTCGTGGAAGGGGCATCCACGAACGCCACATCGCCCGGCATCAGGCGTCGCCGGTCCTCCTCGGTGGCGCCCCAGTTCCGCCACCGCGGTCCGATCAGGAAGTGGTACGCGAGCAGTTTCGCCGCCGCCACGCCCACCACGATCGCGAGGCCGATCCAGGGGCCGAGCCACGTCACGAGCAGCACCGTGAACGCGACCACGCCGACCACGATCGCCAGCACGATCCCCGAGATCGTCAGCTTCGTCCGCATCGTCGCCGTCTCCCGTCGCGAGGGGTCCGCACGACGGGAGTGTCGCACCTCGGTGGCCTCCACGCCGACGGCCGCCCGACCCCCGTCGGCGGGGTCGAACCGCCCCCGCGGGGGGGTGTGACGTTCCTGCGTAGAACCCGGTCACGTGCCCGGGCGTCCGGGATACTGGTCCGGCCGTGGGAACCCCAGAAGACGCGCTCGAACTCGCGACCGCCGAAGACGCCGCGCTCCCGCAGCACGCCGACGAGGTCAGGGACCGCAAGACGATCCTCGCCGGCACCGGCCAGAACATCGTGGGTCTCGGGGTCTTCGTCCTCGCCAGCTTCGGGATGAACATCCTGATCGCGCGGACCTTCGGGAAGGGCTCCGCGGCGTTCGGACAGATCACCCTGATCACGCAGCTCGCCTTCGTGGCCGGCGCGGCCACGCGGTTCGGCATGGACATGGCGGCCGTGCGGCGCGTCGCGATCGAGGTCGGAAAGGGTGAGCCCGGCCGCGCCCGCGCGATCGTCCGGCTCGCGATCGGCATCGCGGCCGCCGTCAGCGCGGTGGTCGCGGCGATCGTGTTCCTGGGCGCGGGATCGATCGGCGACCTCCTGAACGTGCCGAGCGCCAGCGTCCAGGCCGCCGCCGTCGGCCTGATCTTCGTGGCGATCGCGCAGGTCTACCTGGGCGGCTCCCGTGGCCTGAAGATCATGCGCCACACCCTGTACGCGTACTGGATCGGGCAGTCGATCGGCTGGATCGTGATCACGCTCGCGATGTGGGCGCTGGTCGGCGAGACCGTCGCCGTCACCGCCTGGGCGTACGCGCTGTCGTGGGTGTTCGCGACGCTCGTGGCGTTCGTCTCGTGGCACCGCGTGACGACACCGTTCCCGCACCTGCCGGCCGAGGCCGGGGAAGCCAAGGCGCTCGCGACGTACGGGGCCCCACGGGCCCCGGCCGCGCTGCTGTCGCAGGCGCTGTTCTACACGGACCTCGCGGTCCTCTCGCACTACCTGGGCAACAACCCCGAGGTGAGCGAGTACGCCGCGGCGATCCGCATCGCGCAGGCGCTCGTGCTCTTCCTCACCGCGGTCTCGTACATGTTCAGCCCGTTCGTCGCGGACCTGCACGAGCGCGGCGAACGCGACCGCCTGAACGATCTGTTCAAGCAGATCACCCGCTGGACGCTCGCCGGGACGATCCCGCTTTTGCTGCTGTTCATGATCGCGCCGGCCTCGGTCCTGGCGCTGTTCGGCGAGAGCTACGACGCGGGCACCTCGTGGCTGCGCGTGCTCCTGATCGGGCAAGCGGTGAACGTCAGCGTCGGCGCGGCCGGCTTCATCTTGATCATGGTGAAGCGCACGGGGTGGGACCTAACCGTCTACGCGCTGTCGTTCGTGCTGGACCTCGTGCTCGCGATCACGCTGATCGGATCGCTGGACATGGGCGCGATGGGCGCGGCGATCGCGCAGGCGACCGCGTTGGTCGTCTCGAACGCCCTGCGCCTGTACCTGGTTTGGCGGTTCGTCCGGATCCAGCCGTACGACAGGTACTACGCGCGCCTGCTGATCCCGACCGCGGTCTGCACCGTGGTGATGGTCGCCGTCCATGCGGTCACGAGCGGCCCCCACTGGGCCTTCGACCTGCTGGCGACCGGCGCGATCGGCGGCGCCGTCTACTACGTGACGCTCGTCTTCTACGGGCTCACGCCCGGCGAGAAAGCCAGCGTGTTCAAGCTCGTCGGGAAGGCCCGCGGACGTCAGGGGACGCCGGTAGGCTGAGCGGATGGACCCTTCATCCGCTCTCGCGGCGCCGAACGAGTTGACCGACCCCCGGGGGTACCAGCAACACCTGCTGGGCCTGCTGGGCGACGACGATCCCGCCGAGGTGCAGGCGGCGACCCCGGCAACGCTCCGCGCGTTGGTGGCCGAGGCCGGCGACCGTTTGACCGTGCGGCCCGAGGCCGGGGAGTGGGCGGTGTATGGCTGCCTGGCGCACATCGCCGACGCCGAGCTCGTGATGAGCGCCCGCTACCGGTTCGTGCTCGCGCACGACGAGCCGCCGCTGATCGGCTACGACCAGGATCGGTGGGTCGACCGGCTCCACGGTGACCAGGGAAACGTCGACGCGATGCTGGATCTCTTCGAGGCGCTGCGGATCGCCAACGTCGCCCTCTGGCGGTCGACGACCGTGACCGATCGCGCGCGGGTCGGGATCCACGCCGAGCGGGGTCCCGAGAGCTTCGACCTCGCGTTCCGCATGATCGCCGGCCACGACCGGTTCCACATGGCCCAGGCGCGGGTGGCGCTCGACCCGGCGACCTAGCCGCGGAGGTGACGGTGCAGGACTCGATCCAGCTCGAGGAGCGGCTCCGGGCGGCCGTCGGTGACGATGTCCCGGGGGTCGCGCTGGTGATCGTCGGTCGTGAGGGTGTCCGCGCCAAGGCGGCCGTCGGCGACGCCGACCTGGCGGGCGCGACCCCCATGACGACCGAGACGGCGATGCCCTGGTTCTCGATGACGAAGATCGCCACGGCCACCGCCGCGATCCGTCTCGCGGATCGGGACGTGCTCCCACTCGACGAGCCGTTGCTCCCGATGGTGCCGGCGATGCGGCTGCTGAAGCCGGCGGACCAGGCCTCGCGGATCACCGCGCGTCATCTGCTGCAGCACGCGGGTGGGCTCGCCAACCCGATCCCGGTCTCGTGGGTCCATCCCGCCGACGCGCCGGGCCCCGACCCCGACTCGTTCCTGCAGCGGCTCCTCGCGAAGCATCCGAAGCTGCGCTTCGAACCCGGCAGCCGTTCGAGCTATTCGAACCTCGGCACGCTGATCCTGGGTGCGGCGATGGCGCGCGCCTCGGGCTCCCGGTTCGAGGACGTGGCGCGCAAGGAGGTCCTGGAGCCGGTGGGCATGACGCATACGGACTTCACGTTCGTTGAGGTCGTGCCCGCCGCGACGGGCTACCACCCCGCGCGCAGCCCGATGCGGTTCCTGCTGCCACGCTGGGTTCGGGGCGAGACGCAGGGCCGTTGGCTCGAGCTTCGGCGCTTCCTCCTCGACGGCGCGGCCTACGGTGGGCTGGTCGGCACGGCCGACGATGCCGCGCGGTTCCTGCGGATGCACCTGAGCGACGGTGAGCTCGACGGCGTGCGCGTGATCCCGACCGACGCCGCCACCGAGATGCGCCGGGTCACCCTCGACGGCAAGCGGGTCGACCTGGGGCTGGGATGGTTCCGCCCCGCGGACGCTCGCGACGCCGATCCGCCGTTCGTCGAGCACCTCGGCGGCGGCGCGGGGTTCTTCGACGTGATCCGTCTGTATCCCACGGCGGGCGTCGGTGCGGCCGTGATGGGGAACGCCACGAAGTTCGACATCGACGCGGTCGCTCGCCTCGCGCTGGCCTTCGTCTGAATCGGACCGGGTCGAGGCCCCGCGCCGTCACCCTGCCTTGCGACCGACGATCGCCTTCAGGCCGACCGGAAGCGACTCGTCGCCGAACGCGTCGCGGACCTCGGCCTCGACGCCGTGTTCCGCGAGCAGCGCCGGCACGGTCGATACGTCGACCATCACGTTGTCGTGGCGCTCGTCGTCTCGCCGGTAGGTGCCGTCGTCGTTCCTGGTGAACGTGGCCATCTGGCGCACGTACCGGTCGGGTGACGGCACCGAGAACTCGGTCACGAGCGCCCAGTCCTCGCCCACCCAGCCGACCGGTCGCTGGTCCCGGCGGGCGGCCGCCCACTCGAGGTCGCACAGGTCGATCGCGAGCACGCCGCCGGGCCGCAGCGCCCCGGCGATCGCGACGAGCGATCGTTCCACGTCGGCCACCTCGTCGAGGTAGCTGAGCGCGTGGCCGACCGACACGATCGCGTCGACCTCGGGGATCGGGTCGTCGGGAAGGGTCAGCCGTCGGATCTCGTCGGGCTCGCCGGCGTGCGAGCGCGCGAGCTCCAGCATCGCCGGCGAGGCGTCGGTCGCGATCACGCGATGGCCGGCCTCGACCAGGAACCGCGTGAGCAGCCCGCTCCCACACCCGAGCTCGACGACGAGCCCGCCGCGGACCGGCTCGAGCAGCGCCAGGATCCCCGGCGCGGTGGCCTCCGCGTGGAAGCCGAACCCGAGATGGTGGATCCGTGCCAGGTCGTCGCGGTAGTACGGCTGGTCCATACGGGGCATCTTCCCGCACGGCGCGCGACCGGGGCGTCAGCCTTCGAGCGGTTCCCGCCGGGAGGTCCGTCGTGAGGCCAGCTCGTCCGCGCCGTCCAACTCGGGGAGCACGATCAGGGCCTCCTCGATCTGGTCGTACCAGTCGGCCTGGTCGAGGACGCGCCGGGCGGCCTCCAGCTCGCGCTGCACCTGGCGGAGCTCCTGCAGCAGGCCGTCACGTCGGCGCTCGAGGTTCACGATCTCGGGGTCGAACCGCGAGGGATAGGGCGCTGCCGGCATCGCCGGGATCCCTCGGGAGCCGACGGGCAGCCATCCCTGCTCGAGCTGCGCGTCGACGCGACGCTGCAGCCGGCGCCCGTGCAGGATCGAGATCGCGATCGCCCACAGCAGCATCGCGACCACGGCCGCGCCGATCAGGATCCAGATCCCGCCGGGGCTCCCCGGGTTGCCGAGGGTGGTGCCGAACACGACGATCGACCGACCGTCGGTGCGGGCGCTCTCGGCGATGGCATCCGCCGCGACGACCGTCCAGGCCGTCGCCAGAGCGACGAACGTGGCACCGATCATGGTTCGGTTCCTTCCTTGGGGGGAAGGGCCAGACCTTCCGAAGTTCCGTCCCGAGGGGCGGGTTCCGAAGGGTGGCCCAGCGGGGAGTGTGCGGCAATACGGTGAACGCAGCAGGTCGTACGGCCGTCCCGGACGAAAACCTTCAGGGGACCCGATCAGCCCCAGGCGATGCCGAGGATCGCGGCGAGGAGCGAGGCCGCGCCCGACTTGTCGAGCGGCTCGTTCCCGTTGCCGCACTTGGGCGATTGCACGCACGACGGGCACCCGCGCGGGCATGGGCACTGGCGGATCGCCTCGAACGTGGCTCGCAGCCAGCGATCGCTCGTGGCGGCGCCCCGCTCGGTGATCCCCGCCCCGCCCGGGTAGCCGTCGTAGATGAAGATCGTGGTCATCGCCGTGTCGTCGTGCATCGGCGTCGACACCCCGCCGATGTCCCATCGGTCGCACGTGGCCACGAGCGGGAGGAGACCGATCGCCGCGTGCTCTGCCGCGTGGATCGCCCCCGGAAGATCCCGCGGGCCGACCGCCGCGCGGTCGAACACCCGCTGCGGGATCGTCCACCAGACGGCCTTCGTCTCGAGATGCACGGGCGGCAGGGGAAGGGGGATCTCGTCGACGATCTCGTTCGTCGAGACGAGCTTCTTCACATAGCTCACGACCTGGTTCGTCACGCGCACGGTGCCGAATCGCTGACCGACCTCGCCGATCGAGGACGCCGCCTCGACCTCGCCCACCTCGATGTCGGTCACGTCACGCGCCTGCGTGTAGAAGTCCGGGTCGGCCTCGCTGACGGCGGCGACCCGGTCGACCAGGTTCAGCTCGCGCACCAGGTACTGCTCGCCCTGGTGGAGGTAGACCGCGCCGGGATGGAGCGTGGCGTACGCTCGGCGCTCGTCGGCGGTGCCGAGGAGCTCGCCGGTCTCGGCGACCACGATCGTGTAGACATGGCCGCCGCCCGCGCGGACGTCCACCGCGCGGTGAGGCGACTCCGTGCCGCGCTCGTGCCAGGCGTCGCGCCGCTCGACGAGCTCGCCGCGCTCGGTCATCCGTTCGACCGCGGCGATCGCCGGAGTTCCGAAGAACGCCAGGTCGGGCTCGCGCAGGGGCAGCTCCCGAGCTGCGCACCGCAGGTGTGGCTCCATCACGTACGGGTTCGTCGGATCGATCACGGCCGCCTCGGCCGGCTTGTCGAAGAGGTCGTCGGGGTGGTGCACGAGGTACTGATCGAGCGGGTCGTCCTGGGCCACGAGGACGGCGAGGGAGTCGGTGTCGCGGCGCCCTGCGCGCCCAGCCTGTTGCCACATCGAGGCGCGGGTCCCCGGGTAGCCGACCAGCACGGCGGCATCGAGCGAGCCGATGTCGATCCCCAGCTCGAGCGCGTTCGTGGAGGCCACGCCCAGGAGCTCCCCATCCGCCAGCTGCTGTTCGAGCTTCCGCCGGTCCTCGGCCAGATAGCCTGCACGGTAGGCCTTGATGCGGGTCCGCAGCTGGGCGTCCCCCACCGCGCGCCGGGCGAACTCCGCGAGCAGCTCGGCCGCCCGCCGCGACCGTGTGAATCCGATCGTGCGGATCCCGTCCTCGACGAGCGAGCCCATGATCCCGGACGCCTCGGTCAGGGCGCTCCGGCGCTGCCCGGTTTCCTCATCCAGGATCGGCGGGTTCCACAGGGCGAAGAGCTTCTCGCCTCGGGGCGAGGCGTCCTCGACGATCTCGTCGACGTCCAGGCCGGTGAGACGCGTCGCGAGCTCACCGGGGTTGCCGACCGTTGCGCTCGCGAGGCACCAGCGCGGGTCGCCTCCGTAGTGCGCCACCAGACGTCGGAGCCGGCGAAGCACCATCGCCACGTGCGAGCCGAACACGCCCCGACACACGTGCGCCTCGTCCACCACCACGATCGACAGGCGGAAGAAGAAGTCGGCCCACCGGGCGTGATCGGGCAGGAGCGACAGGTGCAGCATGTCGGGGTTCGTCATCACGAGGTTCGCGTTCTTGCGGATCAGCGGCCGCTCGGCCTTCGGCGTGTCGCCGTCGTAGACGGCCGCCTTCACCTCGTGGATCTTCAGCGCCCGGACGGCGCGCAACTGGTCCCGCGCGAGTGCCTTCGTGGGATACAGGAACAACGCCGTGGCCTTCGGGATGGTGAGCGCGGCCTCCGCGAATGCGGCGTTGTACACGAGGGTCTTCCCGCTCGCGGTGCCGGTCGCCATGATCAGGTTGCGCCCCGCTCGCAGCGCCTCGAGCCCGCGCGCCTGGTGGGGATAGATGCCCTCGATCCCGAGCAGGGCGAGCCGCTGGACCAGGAGCTCAGGAAGGTCGTCGGGGTACGGCTCGGTCAGGGGGGCTCGCGCCGGGAGCTCGCGCACGCCGACGAGCGAGGGTGCCACCTCGGGATCGGCGGTGAGCTGGTCGAGGAACGCGCGGGGGTCCACGCCGCCCAGGCTACCGGCATGCCGGGACGCGACCGGCGGGACTCAGCTCTGCGACGCGACCCGCTCGTCCACGGCTCGCTCTCCGGCCAGCTCGTCGTACGAGGCTCTGAACCCATCGTGGAACAGGTGCCGGAGTCGGCCGCGATCGACGACGAACACCCACGTTCCGAGCACGAGGTACACGATGCCGACGCCGATCCGCTCGACCGCCTGCATCGACTCGGGGACGATCGCCCCGAGGATGAACTGGATCCAGAAGAGCCCGAACAGGAAGCCCGCTTCGCGCAGGGACATCGAGAGGCTCGAGATCACAGCTACCGCGAAGAACGACTGCGCCGCAGTAAGGAAGAGCTCTTCGCGCTGCATCGCATCGAGCGGCAGGCCGTGGAGCGTTCCCGACGAGATCGCGAACACGATCGGCAGCGTGCCGACGAGGAGCGTCCACTGGTTCACCTTCGAGGAGACGAGGGTCCCGAGCGCCGCGTTCGAGTTCAGGCGCCAGGCGTAGAGGCCGGCCACGAGCAGCTCGGGCGCCTCGGAGGCGAGCGGCGCGATCCACTGCACCAACAGGAACTCGCTCACCCCGAAGGTCTCGCCGGCGGCCACAAGGGCCTCGGCGAACGACTCGGCGCTCAGCAGGATCACGGCGGCCGCCACGACGAACATCGTGATGATCGCCGCGCGGCGCTTCGTGTCGCCGAACGTCCCCAGGTAGCGGGCGGGGCCCACGAGATGCGGTTCTTCGGCCGGTGCCCGCGAGACGCGGATCGTGTACAGCACGAAGATCGTGACGAGCACGGCCGCGTCCACCAGCGTGATCGAGTGCTTCAGTGGGAGCGAGAGCGAGTAGATGGTCGCGACGGCCAGGTACGAGATCTCGATCGAGTGCTCGCGGTCGAGCACCACGCCGGCCCAGCGCGGCCCCCCTTTGCGGAGCTTCCCGGTCTTCCGCAGCCGGTAGAAGGTCACGAAGACGACCATCGTCCAGCCGATGCCGATCAACAGCCGGTTCGCGCCGGTCATGTTCGCGAGCGCGAGCGAGCACGGTGACTCGGTGCCGCCGTCGATCGGGAGGCAGGCTGCGCCGGTCGCCGCGAACGACTGCCCGCCCTTCCACGCGAACACGAAGTCGACCGCGTACTCGGGGAGCACCGCGATCAGCGCGAGGATCGCGATCGCGAGTCCGGCGGAGATGTCGAGCTGGGCGACCTCGGCCGCCCACGAGAGCAGGAAGGCCGCACCGACGATCGCGAGCCCGAAGATCAGGGCCGCGAAGGCGTGCTCGAGATCGGGATGGACGAGCTGGTAGCCGACCGCGGGCAGCGTGATCGCGACGGCCAGGGCGATCGAGACGCGGGCGCGGGCGGGGCGGACGTCGGAGGCGTCGGGGCGGGAGCCGGACATCGCGGGGGAGCCTATCATCGCCCTCCCCGCGCGCCGGGCCGCCGGGTCCGGCGCGCGGATCACGGCCCCCGTCCCGTACGGGCGGCTTCCTCCGCTGGGACAATGCGCGTCGATGGCCGTCCTGTCGCTCCTCGTCTCCCTCGTCGTGATCCTCAGCGGCGCCGAGCTCTTCACGAACGGTGTCGAGTGGATCGGCGAGGGCTTCGGCCTGTCCGAGGGCGCGGTCGGATCGGTGCTCGCGGCCGTCGGCACGGCCCTCCCTGAGACCCTGCTGCCGCTCGTCGCGATCCTGTCGGGACACGCGGCCGGCGAGGAGATCGGGACGGGCGCGATCCTGGGGGCGCCCTTCATGCTCACGACCCTCGCGATGGTCGTGGTGGCGACCGCGGTCCTGGTCACCGCCCGGGGCGGCCGGAGGCCGCTCGACCTCGAGATCGACCGGGGGGTGATCCGGCAGGACCTCGGCTACTTCCTCGTGATGTACGCCCTCGCGGTCGTGGCCGGGCTGATCCCCGTCAAGACGCTGCACGTCGGGCTCGCGATCGTGCTGGTCGTCGGCTACGGCTACTACGTCAAGCGCCACTTCACGAGCCCGGGTGAGGAGGACCTCGAGGCCGAGGCCGCGACCGAGATCAAGGATCTCTACCTGTGGGCGTGGTGGGGGCGGCTCCGCACGGGCCTGGCCGCCTGGACGGCCGACCGAAGCGCGATCCTGCCGTTCGTGCAGGTGGCCCTTGCGCTCGGCCTGATCGTGGGCGGAGCGAAGCTGTTCATCGGGGCGGTGGACACGATCGGCACGTCGCTCGGGGTGTCGCCGCTCGCGTTCTCGCTGCTCGTGGCGCCGATCGCGACCGAGCTCCCGGAGAAGTTCAACAGCGTGCTCTGGATCCGCCGCCGCAAGGACACGCTCGCGATGGGCAACATGACCGGCGCGATGGTGTTCCAGTCGTCGTTCCCCGTCACGATCGGCCTGCTGCTGACCCCGTGGGAGCTCGACGGGTTCGCGCTGGCCGCGGCCCTGGTGGCGCTGGCCGCGGGCGGGGTGCTCTGGCTCACGCTGCGGATCAGAGGTCGCCTCTCGGCGCCGCTGCTGCTCTTCCAGGGCGTGTTCTACGTGGGTTACGTCGCCTACGTGATCACGAAGGTCTGAAGGCCCGGCCCGCGAGGCCGTGCGGACCGGAAGCGCTGCTACTCGTTCGCGGTGGGGCTCGGCGGGACGTTCTTCTTGCCCACGACCGCGTCGGTCTTGGCATCGGTGAAGATCGCCTTCGCACGCGCCGTATCGAGCACGACCACCGAGAGGCTGCCGACCATCTGTGCGGATCCGGGGAGCACGAGGTTCTGGACCTTCGCGACCGGGAGACGCGAGGCCGTGTATGCGAGGTCGATCACCTCGTTCAGGGAGAGCGTCAGGTCGGTGTTGCGCATGCCGGCGCCGATCCACGTGAACAGGCTCGATTGATCGGCCTTGTACTCCTTCTGGAACTGGGCGAGCGCCGCCAGGAAGAGCCGCCCCCCGTTCTCCTGGCGTCCGAAGTCACCCTGCTGCAGGTCGTGGCGCGTGCGCGCGAAGGCGAGCGCGTCCCGGCCCGAGAGCTCCTGCACCCCAGGCTGGAAGTCGGCCCGGGCGTAGCTGTCGCTCATCGCGAAGGGCACGTCCATCGTGAGGCCGCCGATGTCGTCGATCATGTCGGTGAAGCCCCAGAACGTCGTGATCGCCCAGTAGTCGATCTTGAAGCCGCCGAGCTGCTCGACCGTCTTCACGAGGAGCTCGGGCCCGCCGTAGAACAGGGACGAGTTGATCTTGCCCGTGCCGTGGCCCTCGATCGGCACGTACGAGTCGCGCGGCACGCCGATCATCGAGGCCTTGTGGGTGGCCGGGTCGATGAAGATCACGTGCAGCGAGTCGGCGAGCGAGTGGAGCACGTCCTCGCCGGGACGGGCGCCGCTCCCCACCGCGAGGATCGTGATCGGGTCCTTCCCGTCGAGGGTGGGCGTGTACCCCGCGTGCGCCTTCCCGACGATGATCCCGGACTGGGCGGTCGCCGCGGTGCCGCCGCCGATCGCGCCCAAGGTGCTGCCCGCCACCCAGACGGCGAGCGCGAGGATCCCGATCCCGAGCCGCTTCATCAGGAGGCCTCCTCGGTGGGCGACGCGGTCGAGCTCGCGGGGGCCTTCTCCGTGTCGGCCCGGCGCACCGAGAACGACACGACCTTCCACTCGCCGTCCACCTTGCGGAACACGTACTGCCCCTTGCTCTTGAACATGTAGACGGAGCCACCGCCCGTGCCCTTGGCCTGGAAGTTGACGGTGCCGGCGACGGCGGCCGGCTTGCCGAGCGGATCGAGGAGCACCTCGAGCTTCAACGTGCTCGGCTGGGGGACGATCGCGTCGAGCTCGGTGACGCCCTCGCCGGCCGTGAGCACCTTCGCCTGCTTCGTCGCGGCGTCCTGCGCCGACGGCGCGAAGAAGTCGTTCACGCTCTCGTAGTTCGCCTCGGTCCAGTTCGCGGGCTCGAGGAAGGCGGCGACGTAGAGGTCGTGCAGCTCCGTGGCGACCTGCTCGGCGGCGGGCTTGGCGGCCGCGTGCGCCTTCGCCTCGTCCACGGTGGCCTCGGGATCGATCTGCGCGGTCGTCTCGACCGTGGGCTTCGAGACCTGGAACGCGAACTCGGGCGCCGGCGGGAGGTCGTTGCCGGGGAGGATGCCTCCCGTCGCTTCCGTCGGCCAGGACGACGGCGCCGATGCCGAGGAGCACGACGAGCGCCACGACACCGGCGATCAAGCAGCGGTGTGCGGCGGGAGGAGGCGGGCGCGTGACGTCCTTCATCAGGCAAAGCGCGACCAGGCTACCAGCGGCCTCTCGTGGAACCGTGGAAGCGCGTGTCAAGGTTCCGTGAAGGCCACCGCGACGCTCGCGGATTAGGATGACGCCTCGCGAACGGTGTGCCGGGAAGACTGGTCGGCAGGAAGGACCCGTATGTCCGAGAGCGGCACGCCGACGCCCGACCCGGCTGCGTCCTGCGATGGAACCGACCTGGTCGCGTTCGGAGCGGACCGTTCCCCGCGTCATCCTCAGGCCACTCCAGGAGTTCCTGCAGACCTCGACCTCGGGCGCGATCCTGCTGTTCGCCGCGGTGGTCGTCGCGCTGCTGTGGGCCAACTCGCCCTGGAAGGACGTCCTACGACGAGCTGTGGCTGACGCGCGTCTCGGTGGGCATCGGCTCGTGGGCGCTCGACAAGGACCTCCGCTTCTGGATCGACGACGGGCTGATGACCCTCTTCTTCGTGCTCGTCGGGCTCGAGATCAAGCGGGAGGTGGTCTCCGGCGAGCTGCGCGATCGGCGGGCCGCGATGCTGCCCGCGCTCGCGGCGGTCGGCGGGATGATCGTGCCGGCGCTCGTGTACGTGGCGGTCGCTGGACGGACGGCGCCCGGTGGCTGGGGCGTGCCGATGGCGACCGACATCGCGTTCGCCCTGGGCGTGCTCACGCTGGCCGCGGCGCACGCGCCGCCGTCGCTGAAGTCGTTGCTGCTCACGCTCGCGATCGTCGACGACATCGGCGCGATCATCGTGATCGCGGTCTTCTATTCCGGTGGCGTGGCGTGGCCTGGCTGTGCGGCCGCTCTCGCGTGACGGCCCTCGTGCGTCGTGTGCACGAGGATCAGGATCCGAGCGACCGGCGTCTACCTCTTGCTGGGCGTGGCGCTCTGGTACGCGACGTACCGGGCGGGGATCCATCCGACGATCGCGGGCGTGGCGATCGGCCTGTTGACCCCGGCGCACCCGTTCCAGCGTCCGGCGACCGTCAGCGAGGAGGCGCATCGGATCGCCGACGAGACGGTCGACGAGCCTGAGCCGCCCGACGCGGACGCGACGTCCTGGCTCCGGCTCGCCTGGCTCTCGCGCGAGGCCGTCTCGCCGCTCGCCCGCGTCGAGCATGCCCTGCTGCCGTGGTCGAGCTTCGTGATCCTGCCGCTCTTCGCGCTCGCGAACGCCGGCGTGACGCTCACGGGAGGCGCCGTCGGCGACGCCCTGACCAGCGTGGTGGCACTGGGCATCGTGCTCGGCCTCGTCGTGGGCAAGCCGGTCGGCGTGCTGCTCGCGTCTGCGCGTGGGGTCCGGTCGGGCCTCGGACGGCTCGGGCCGGGTGTCGGCTGGGGCCACATCGGCAGGCCTCGGGATGACCGCCGGCGTCGGATTCACGATGGCGCTCTTCGTCGCCGGGCTCGCGTTCGAGGACGATCCGGTGCGTCTCGTGCTACGCGAAGGTCGCGATCCTCGCGGCGTCGGTGATCGCGGGCGCCGCCGGGTACGCGGTCTTCCGGTTCCTGCCGGCTCGCGTCGGGCCTGAGCCGGACCGATGAACCTCCCCAGGCCGGCGCGGGTGTCGTGGTGGATGGAGGAGGCGCGCGGGGCCCTCCGAGCCCGACCCCGACGCCCCCGCTCGACGGCGTCGGTCGACCGCCGATGTCGTGGTCCTCGGCGGGGGCTACACGGGGATGTGGACCGCATGGTTCCTCAAGGAGCGCGACCCCTCGTGTGACGTCGTGCTCCTGGAGGCCGACGAGCTCTGCGGGAGTGGGCCGAGCGGCCGCAACGGCGGCTTCTGCTACGGCCTGTGGGAGGACCTCGAGGCGTTGGTGCGCTTCTTCGGTGAGGCGGACGCCCTGCGGGTCGCCCACGTCGCCCAGCGGAGCGTCGACGAGATCGAGGCGTGGCTCGCCGAGCGTGACGTCGACGCATGGTTCACGCGCGCGGGGCACCTCACGGTGGCGACGTCCGCGGCGCAGGACGGCGCCTGGTCCTCGCTCGTGGCCGAGGCCGACCGTCTGGGCGTCCTGGATGGACGCTTCGTCGAGCTCGACGACGATCAGGTGCGCGCCCGGTGCCGCTCGCCCGTCTTCCGGGGCGGCCTGCTCCAACCGGAGAACGCGATCCTGCAGCCGGCTCGACTGGCCCTGGGGTTGCGCGCCGCCCTGCTCGAGCGCGGCGTGCGCATCCACGAATCGACCGCGGCCGTCCGATTCACGGAGGGACCGCCGGTGCGCGTCGAGACCGACCGGGGGGCCACCGTCGTCGCGGAGCACGGCGTGCTCGGTCTCGGCGCGTGGGCGGCGTCGCTCCCTCGGTTCCGCCGGTCGATCGTGCCGCGCGGCACGTACATCGTGGTGACCGAGCCCGCGCCCGAGCGCCTCGAGGAGATCGGCTGGACCGGGGGCGAGGGCCTCGCCGACTGGCGGACCGCGCTCCGGTACTTCCGCACCACGCCCGACGGGCGGATCGCGTTCGGCGCGGCGTCCGCGGCGGCCGGCCTCGGGGTCGGGCTCGGACCCCGGCTCCGGTACGACGAGCGATCCGTGGCCACGCTGGTCGACGACTTCCGGCGGTTCTTCCCCTCGTGGTCCGACGTCGCGATCGAGGCGGCCTGGGGCGGTCCGATGGACGTCACCGGGCGACACCTGCCGTCGTTCGGGACGCTGCCGGGGGGCACGCTGCACTACGGCCTCGGCTACACGGGCGGCGGC
This sequence comes from uncultured Actinomycetes bacterium, assembly GCA_963821925.1. GTDB lineage: Bacteria > Actinomycetota > UBA4738 > UBA4738 > HRBIN12 > JAOUEA01. The sequence goes on from CAWGFO010000001.1 coordinate 640,089, forward strand.
GTCGGACCGTGCCACCTCGGGGGCAAGATCCTCTCGGCCCTCGCCCTCGGGGTCGAGGACGAGCACACCGCGCTGCCGCTCGTGGACCTGGAGATGATGCGGTTCCCGCCGGAGCCGTTCCTCTCGGTCGGCGCCGCGATCACGCAGCACGCGATCGTCCGCAAGGACGAGGCGGAGGACCGTGGCCGCCGCACGGATCCACTCACGAGGTTCGTGACGAAGCTGCCGCGCCGCATGGGATACGAGCTCGGCCCCTAGCGCGTCGCCTGCAGCTTCGTCCCACGGCCTCGACCGCGGCTACGATCCGGGCGCACGCGAGTATCTCTGCAGGTCAGTGGCCGGTTCGCTTCCCTATACTGCTCGGGTTCCCGGCCCAGGCCGGGGAGAGAGGCCCCAACCCCACCACAGGAGGTTCGATGTTCGGCGTCCTTGCCCAGGAGGGCGGCCCGCTCAAGGTCGTCTTCAACTCGTTCGACAACACGGCGCTCTGGGTGATCCTCGGCATCTCACTGGTCGCGCTCGTGTTCGCCTACTTCCTCGTACGTGAGGTGCTGGCGGCATCCGAGGGCACCGACAAGATGAAGGAGATCGCCAAGGCGATCCAGGAGGGCGCGAGCGCCTACCTGTCGCGCCAGTTCCGCACGCTCGCGGTCTTCGTGGTCGTGATCGGCGTCGCGCTCTTCTTCGTGCTCCCGGTGCCCGAGGACGCGATCCATTCCGACTTCGCGATCCGGTTCGGCCGGTCGATCGCGTTCATCCTGGGCGCCGGCTTCTCGGCGATCACCGGGTACGTGGGCATGTGGCTCGCCGTGCGTGCGAACGTCCGCACCGCGAACGCCGCCCGCGAGTCGGGTCTGCGCCAGGCCGTGAAGCTCGCGTTCCGCGCGGGCGGCGTGGCCGGCATGTTCACCGTTGGCCTCGGTCTGTTCGGCGCCACCGCGATCCTGATCATCTACAAGCAGGACGCCACGAGCGTGCTCGTGGGCTTCGGCTTCGGTGGCGCGCTGCTCGCGATGTTCATGCGGGTGGGCGGCGGCATCTTCACGAAGGCGGCCGACGTGGGCGCCGACCTGGTGGGCAAGGTCGAGCAGGGCATCCCCGAGGACGACCCGCGCAACGCCGCGACGATCGCCGACAACGTCGGCGACAACGTCGGTGACTGCGCCGGGATGGCGGCCGACCTGTTCGAGTCCGCGGAGGTCACGCTGATCGCCTCGCTGATCCTGGGGGCGGCCGCGTACGCGGGCTCCACCGAGGGCGCGATCATCGGCGTGATGTTCCCGCTGTTCATCCGCGCCGTGGGCGTGGTGACCTCGATCATCGGCATCATGGCGGTCACGCCCCGGACCGAGGCCGAGTCCGGGATGAAGGCGATCAACCGTGGGTTCTTCATCTCGGCGTTCATCTCGGCGGCCGCGGCCTTCGTGATCGCCGGGCTCTACATGCCGAACCTCAAGCCGGCGGTGGCGGTCTCGATCGGGCTCGTGCTCGCCGCGGTGATCCAGGTGCTGACGCAGTACTTCACCGACACGAAGTTCAAGCCGGTCCAGGAGATCGCGGAGTCCACCGTGACGGGCCCGGCCACCACGATCCTCTCGGGCTTCTCCACGGGGATGGAGTCGACCGTCTACTCGGCGCTGATCCTCGCGGGGGCGATCGTGGCCAGCTTCTACCTGGGAGGTTCGACGGCCGAACGCCTGTACTTCATCTCGCTCACCGGCATGGGGATGCTCACGACGGTGGGCGTCGTCGTCTCGATGGACACGTACGGCCCGATCTCGGACAACGCGCAGGGCATCGCCGAGATGTCCGGGGAGTTCGAGGGTCGCCCCGCAGAGATCCTCGGCGGGCTGGACGCGGTCGGCAACTCGACGAAGGCCATCACGAAGGGCATGGCGATCGCGACGGCGGTGCTCGCGGCGACGTCGCTGTTCGGTTCGTTCGAGGAGGCCCTTCGAGGCGCCGGGTTCCTGTTCGAGGGGATCCGGATCGACCGGCCCGACGTGCTCGTGGGGCTGCTGATCGGGGGCTCGGTGCCGTTCCTGTTCTCGTCGCTCGCGATCCGGGCGGTGGGGCGGGCGGCTGCGCAGGTCGTGGTCGAGGTACGGAACCAGTTCCGCCTGCACCCGGGGATCATGACCTACGAGGAGAAGCCGGACTACGGTGCGGTCGTCGACATCTGCACGAAGACCTCGCTCCGCGAGCTCACCACGCCGGGTCTCCTGGCCGTGCTCTCGCCGATCTTCGCGGGCTTCTTCCTGAAGGGTGAGGCGCTGGGTGGCTTCCTGGCCGGCGCGATCCTGACCGGACAGCTGCTGGCGGTCATGCTCTCGAACGCCGGTGGCGCGTGGGACAACGCGAAGAAGTTCATCGAGGAGGGCAACTACGGCGGGAAGGGCTCGGACAGCCACAAGGCCGCGGTCATCGGCGACACCGTCGGCGATCCCTTCAAGGACACGGCCGGCCCCGCGTTGAACCCGCTGATCAAGGTCATGAACCTCGTGGCCCTGCTGATCGCCCCGCTCGTGGTCTCGCACGCCGAGGACACCGCGCTACGGATGGCGATCGTGATCGTGGTCGCCGCGGTGCTGGCCGCCGCGATCTACGTCTCGAAGTCCAGGAAGTCGGAGCTGGGCGAGGAGATCAAGCGGGCCAACGTCAAAGCGTCGGCCTAGACGGCGGAAGGCAGACATCCACGGCATGGGCGCGCTTCGTCGCTGGCTCGATCGACTCACCGAGAGCGACGAAGCGCGCCTCGCCGCGGAGGTGCGCGACTGGGCCGACAAGGTCGCCGACACCACCCGGATCGGTGACGCCCCGATGCGCGGCCACGTGAGGATCGCCGGGGTGATCAGGCGCATCACGGTCTTCCCGATGCAGGACCACGAATCCCTCGAGGCCGTCGTCTCCGACGGCACCGGGCAGGTGACCATCGTCTTCATGGGCCGCCGCGGCATCGGCGGACTGTCCCTGGGCACCCGCGTGGTCGTCGAAGGGGTGCTCGGCGAACAGCGCGGCGCGATCCGGATGATCAACCCTCGCTTGGAGTTCAGCGCCTAGCCGAGGTGGCGGTCAAGGCCGCGGTGGCTGAAAGGCAGCGCGGGCCCGACCGCGTGAAGGTCTCGTCAAGGAATACCGCACCCCTAGCGCGCAGACGCGTAGACGTTGGCTCCGTGAGCCGGTCGTATGGAGGGCCTCATGGAAGACGTCGTGTTCGTCGCGGTGACCCTCGCGGTGTTCGCCTCGTTGTCCTGTTCGTCGCGAGGGGTTGATCGGCTGTGACCGACGACGTCGTCGCGCTCGTGCTGGCGGTGGTGCTGATCGTGTACCTCGTGGCGCGCTGCTCTTCCCGGAGCGGTTCTGATGACGGGGTGGCTGCAGCTCTGCGCTCCTCGTCGCTGCTGCTCGTGGCCGCCTACCGGCCGCTCGGGGATTACATGGCCTGGGCGCTCACCTCGCCGCGACCGCTGCGGGTCGAGCGCGCGATGCTACCGCCTGGCGGGGTGAACCCGACGCCGAGCAGCGGTGGATCTCGTACGCGACATCGATGCTCGTGTTCTCGCTGCTGTCGGTGCTCTTCCTGTACGTCCTGCAGCGGGCCCAGGCGTCGCTGCCCCTCTCGCTCGGGCGTCCCGGGCGTGCGGCCGAGCCAGGCGTTCAACACGGCGACCTCGTTCGTGTCGAACACGAACTGGCAGTCGTACGCGGGCGAGTCGACGATGGGTCATCTCGTGCAGATGGACGGCCTCGCCGTCCAGAACTTCGTGTCTGCGGCGGTCGGGATCGCCGTCGCCGTGGCGCTGATCCGCGGGTTCACGCGCGTCGGAGCCGAGACGATCGGCAACTTCTGGGCGGACCTCGTGCGGACCACCGTACGGGTCCTGCTGCCGATCGCGTTCGTCGGCGCGATCGTGCTCGTCTCGCAGGGCGTGGTGCAGAACCTCCACGGGTCCCGCGAGGTCACCACCGTCCAGGGCGGCGCCGCAGTCGATCCCGGGCGGACCGGTCGCCTCGCAGGAGGCGATCAAGGAGCTCGGGACGAACGGCGGCGGCTTCTACAACGCGAACTCAGCGCACCCGTTCGAGAACCCGAGTCCGTTCACGAACCTGCTCGAGATCTTCCTGCTGCTCGTGATCCCCTTCGCCCTCACGGGCACGTTCGGCAAGCTCGTCGGGCAACCGCCGGCAGGGGTACGCGCTCGCGGCCGTGATGGCGATCCTGTGGATGAGCTCGGTGCTGCTCGCCTGGCACTTCGAGTCGCAGTCGAACCCGCAGGTACAGGCGACGCCGGGGCGCAGGTCGTCGGGCGCCAACATGGAGGGCAAGGAGGTCCGGTTCGGGATCCCCGGCGAGCGCGTCGTTCGCGGCCTCGACGACCGGGCACGTCGACCGGGTCCGTGATCGCGAGCCACGACTCGTTCACACCGCTCGGCGGCGGCGTCGTGCTCGTGAACATCATGCTGTCGGAGGTCTCGCCCGGCGGGGTGGGGTCCGGTCTCTACGGGATCCTGGTGCTCGCGATCCTCGCGGTGTTCATCGCGGGGCTGATGGTCGGGCGCACCCCCGAGTACCTGGGCAAGAAGATCGAGCCCACGCGAGATGAAGCTGGTCTCGCTGTACATCCTGCTCGTTCCGGCGCTGATCCTCGTGTTCACGGGGATCGCGGTCGTGCTGGACTCGGCCACCTCGTCGATCCTGAATCCCGGCCCGCACGGGCTCTCGGAGGTGCTGTACGCGTTCACGTCGGGCACCAACAACAACGGCAGCGCGTTCGGCGGGCTCAACGCGAACACGCGTTCTTCAACACCTCGCTCGGGCTCGTGATGCTCCTCGGTCGCTTCGCCTCGATCGTGCTCGTGCTCGCGATCGGCGGGTTCGCTCGCCGGCAAGCGCCACGTCCCGGCGTCGGCGGGGACGTTCCCGACCACCACTCCGCTCTTCGTCGGTCTGCTGATCGGGGTGATCGCGATCGTCACCGCGCTCACGTACTTCCCCGCGCTCTCGCTCGGACCGATCGTGGAAGGGCTGTCGTAGATGTTCGACCTGAGTCTGTTGTGGCGTTCGCTCCCCGATGCGACGCGGAAGCTCGACCCGCGCGTGATGTGGCGGAACCCCGTGATGTTCGTCGTGGAGATCGGGTCCGTGCTCACCACGCTCCTGTTCGTCCGGGATCCGTCGCTGTTCGCCGGGCTGATCACGGTGTGGCTCTGGCTCACCGTCGTGTTCGCGAACCTCGCCGAGGCGGTGGCCGAGGGGCGTGGCAAGGCTCAGGCCGCGGCGCTGCGCGCCACCCGCACCGACACCATCGCCCGAAGGCTCCGCCCCGACGGCTCCGAGGAGGAGGTGCCGGGCACGCAGCTGCAGCCGGGAGACCGCGTGGTGGTCGAGGCCGGCGACACGATCCCGGGCGACGGCGAGGTCGTCGAGGGCGTGGCCTCGGTCGACGAGTCCGCGATCACGGGTGAGTCGGCGCCGGTGATCCGCGAGTCCGGCGGCGACCGCAGCGCGGTCACCGGGCGGCACGAAGGTGCTGTCGGACCGCATCGTGGTCCAGATCACGTCGAAGCCGGGCGAGACCTTCATCGACCGCATGATCGCGCTCGTCGAGGGCGCCCAGCGCCAGAAGACGCCGAACGAGATCGCCCTGAACATCCTGCTGGCGAGCCTCACGATCGTGTTCCTGCTCGCCACGGTGACGCTGCAGCCGATGGCGATCTACTCGAACGCTGAGCAGACGATCATCGTGCTCGTGGCGCTGCTCGTCTGCCTGATCCCCACGACGATCGGGGCCCTGCTCTCCGCGATCGGGATCGCGGGGATGGACCGGCTCGTGCAGCGCAACGTCCTCGCGATGTCGGGCCGGGCCGTCGAGGCCGCTGGCGACGTGAACACGCTCCTCCTCGACAAGACCGGCACGATCACGCTCGGCAACCGCCAGGCAGCGGAGTTCCTGCCGGTGCCGGGCGTGACCGTCGAGCAGCTCGCCGACGCGGCGCAGATCACGAGCCTCGCGGACGAGACGCCGGAGGGTCGATCGATCGTCGTGCTCGCGAAGGAGCGGTACGGGCTCCGCGGCCGCGACCTGGAGGGTGCCGAGTTCGTGCCCTTCACCGCACAGACGCGGATGAGCGGCGTGAACATCGATGGCCGCCAGCTCCGCAAGGGCGCCGCCGACTCGATCCGCCGATGGGTCGAGGAGCAGGGCGGCGAGGTCCCCGAGGAGATCGAGACGATCGTGGCCGGCATCTCGGTGCAGGGCGGCACGCCGCTCACCGTCGCCGAGGACGGCCGCGCGCTCGGCGTGATCTACCTGAAGGACATCGTGAAGGAAGGCATGCGGCAGCGATTCGACGAGCTCCGCCGCATGGGGATCCGCACCGTGATGATCACCGGGGACAACCCTCGGACCGCCGAGGCGATCGCGAACGAGGCGGGGGTCGACGACTTCCTGGCCGAGGCGACCCCCGAGGACAAGATGGCGCTGATCCGCCGCGAACAGGATGGCGGGAAGCTCGTCGCGATGACCGGCGACGGCACGAACGACGCCCCCGCGCTCGCACAGGCCGACGTCGGCGTGGCGATGAACACGGGGACGAGCGCGGCCAAGGAGGCCGGCAACATGGTCGACCTCGACTCGAACCCGACGAAGCTGATCGAGATCGTGGCGATCGGGAAGCAGCTGCTGATCACGCGCGGGTCGTTGACGACCTTCTCGATCGCGAACGATGTCGCGAAGTACTTCGCGATCATCCCCGCGATGTTCGCAGCGGTGTATCCCGGTCTCGACCGCCTGAACGTGATGCGGTTGGGCAGCCCCAGCACGGCGATCCTCTCGGCCGTGATCTTCAACGCGCTCGTGATCGTCGCGTTGATCCCGCTCGCCCTTCGAGGCGTTCGGTACACCCCGAGCTCGGCCGCCGCGATGCTCCGGCGGAACCTGGCGATCTACGGCCTGGGCGGCGTGATCGCGCCGTTCATCGGGATCAAGGCTGATCGACCTGCTCGTCGGACTGGTGGTGCACTGACATGCGGCGCACGGTCTTCGCGAGCCTGCGGATGCTGCTGGTGATGACGATCGTGCTGGGCGTCGCGTACCCGCTGGTGATCACGGCGGCCGCCCAGGGCCTCTTCGGGCAGCGGGCGAACGGCAGTCTCGTCGAGGCCGGCGGGACCACGGTGGGCTCGGCGCTGATCGGCCAGTCGTTCGACGGCCGCGGGTGGTTCCACGGGCGTCCCGGCGTCCTACGACCCCACGGCGAGCGGTCCGTCGAACCTCGGCCCGACGAACCCCGCCCTCGGTGATGCGGTCCGCGGACGGCTCGACACGGTGATCGCGTCCGACGGACCGGCCGGCTCGGTGCCCGTCGACGCCGTCACGGGCAGCGGGAGCGGGCTCGACCCCGACATCTCGCCCGCGTACGCACGACTGCAGGCGCCACGGGTGGCGGCGGCGCGGGGTCTCGATGTCGCCGACGTCCTCGCGATGATCGATGCGCACACGGAGGACCGGACGTTCGGGTTCCTGGGCGAGCCGCGCGTGAACGTCCTCCTGCTCAACCTCGCCCTGGAGGGACTAGCCTCGACGCCATGAAGCGCGGTGAGCTGCGGATCTACGTCGGGTACGCCGCGGGGGTCGGCAAGACCTTCGCGATGCTCGGTGAGGGTCATCGCCGGCGCGACCGAGGGACGGATGTCGTGGTCGGGTTCGTCGAGCCGCACGAACGTCCGCTGACCCGGGACCGGATCGGCGACCTCGAGGTGGTGCCACGGCGCCGGATCGAGTACCGCGGGTCGGTCTTCGAGGAGATGGACGTCGACGCGATCCTCGCGCGCGCTCCCCAGGTCGCCCTGGTCGACGAGCTCGCGCACACGAACGTCCCGGGCGCTCGCAACGAGAAGCGCTGGCAGGACGTGGACGAGCTGCTCGCCGCGCGGCATCGACGTGATCTCGACCGTGAACATCCAGCATCTCGAGTCCCTGAATGACGTCGTCGAGCGCATCACCGGCGTCGCGCAGCGGGAGACCGTGCCGGACGAGGTCGTGCGCCGCGCCGACCAGCAGGAGCTCGTCGACATGACGCCGTACGCGCTGCGCCGGCGCATGGCCCACGGCAACATCTACCCCTCCGAGCGGATCGATGCCGCGCTCTCGAACTACTTCCGCGAGGGGAACCTGGGGGCGCTGCGGGAACTGGCGCTGCTGTGGATGGCCGATCGCGTCGACGAGTCGCTCCAGGACTACATGAAGGACCGCGGCATCGAGGGCCCGTGGGAAGCCCGCGAACGGATCCTGGTCGGCATCTCCGGGCGTCCGCGAGGACGAGACCCTCGTCCGGCGTGCGGCGCGGATGGCGGCGCGACGCGGTGGCGACCTCCTGGGGGTGCATGTCGCGCTCGACGACGCGCCCGCCGATCCCCCCGCGCTCGACGAGCATCGGTCGCTCGTGCTCACGCTCGGCGGTTCGTTCCGCGAGGTGGTCGGTCGCAGCGTGCCGGAAGCCCTGCTCGAGGTGGCCCGCGCCGAGAACGTCACGCAGATCGTGATCGGCGCGAGCACGCGCTCGCGATGGCGAGAGCTCGTCCACGGGTCGGTCGTGAACCGCGTGGTGCGCGGATCGGGCCCGATCGACGTGCACGTGATCTCGCAGGAGGCGCCCCCGGCGCGCGAAGCGCTGGGCACGCCGCGCGCGGTCGGTCTCGACCGGTCGCGGCGGCTCGCGGGGTGGGCGCTCGCGGTGGTGGTCCTGCCGCTGCTCACGGTCGTGCTCGTGCAGCTCCGGGATCGCCTCGGCCTGCCGAGCGAGATCCTCCTGTACCTGACGGCCGTCGTCGCGGTCGCCGCGGTCGGGGGCCTGTGGCCCGCGATCGCGGCGGCGATCGCCGCCTCGCTCGCGATCAACTGGTACTTCACGCACCCGATCCACACGTGGACGATCGCCGCCCCCGAGAACCTGCTCGCGATCCTGGTCTTCATCGTCGTCGCGGTGGTCGTGAGCGTCCTCGTCGACCGGGCGGCCCGGCTCCGGATGGAGTCGCAACGCGCGCGGACCGAGGCGGAGACGCTCGCCCGTCAGGCGGGGTGGCTCCTCGCCGAGGAGGACCCGATCCCGAGTCTCCTCGAGCACCTGCGGACCAGTTTCGGGTTGGAGGCGGTGTCGGTGCTCAGGCCCGACGGCGAAGGAGGGTGGGAGCTCGAGGCGGCCTCCGGGTTCCCTGCACCCGCCAGGCCCGAGGACGGCACCGATTCGCTGCCGCTCCGTGACGACGCCGTGCTCGTGCTGCGGGGCGTCGGGCTGCCGGCCGAGTCCCGGCGCGTGTTGACCGCCTTCGCGGCGCAGCTCGCGGTGGCCGTGCGGGGCCGCGAACTGGCTGCCGAGGTGGCGGAGGCGGCCGAGGTCGCGGAGGTGAGTGACCTCCGGGCCGCGATCCTGGCCGCCGTCTCGCACGACCTGCGGACCCCGCTCGCCTCGATCAAGGCGTCGGTGAGCAGCCTCCGCCAGGACGACGTCGCGTGGACCGACGACGAGGTGGCCGAGTTCCTCGCGACGATCGAGGAGGAGACCGACCGGCTCGACGGCCTCGTCGGCAACCTCCTGGACATGAGTCGGATCCAGACCGGGTCGCTCACGCTCGTGCGCCGGCGCGTGGGGTTGGACGAGGTGGTGCCGAAGGCGCTCGCCGGCCTGCCCGATCACGGCCGGTCGATCGACGTCGATGTCCCGGAGGACCTGCCACGGGTGGATGTCGATGCCGCGCTCCTCGAGCGCGCGATCGCGAACGTCGCGAGCAACGCGATGGCCTGGTCGCCGCCCGACCGCGTCGTGCGCCTCTGCGGGTCCGGGGCCGCGGGCCGCGTCGAGCTTCGCGTCGTGGATCGCGGCCCGGGGATCCCTCCGTCCGAGCGCGATCGCGTCTTCGAGCCGTTCCAGCGGCTGGGCGACCGGTCCCTCGGTGCCGGCGTCGGCCTCGGCCTCGCCGTCGCGAAGGGGTTCGTCGAGGCGATGGGCGGTGAGCTCTCGATCGAGGACACGCCGGGCGGAGGGCTCACGATGGTGCTGTCGTTCGAGGAGGCGGCATGACCCGGGTGCTCGTCGTCGACGACGAGCCGCAGATCCTGCGGGGCCTCGGCACGAACCTGCGGGCTCGCGGGTACGACGTCGAGACCGCGCCGGACGGCGAGCGCGCGCTGACCGTGGCCGCGTCGACCCTTCCGGACGTCGTGATCCTGGACCTCGGCCTGCCGGGCATCGACGGGGTCGAGGTGATCCGCGGTCTCCGCGCGTGGACGCGGACCCCGATCATCGTGCTCTCGGCGCGCGATCAGGAGCGCGACAAGGTCGAAGCGCTCGACGCGGGCGCCGACGACTACGTCGAGAAGCCGTTCGGGATGAACGAGCTGCTCGCACGTCTCCGCGCGGCCGAGCGCCGCGCCGCTCCGGCCGGCGAGACGGCCGTCGTCGAGACCGATGCGTTCACGGTCGATCTCGCCGCGAAGAAGGTGACGTCCTCCGAAGGCAACGAGATGCATCTGACCCCCACCGAGTGGGGTCTGGTGGAGTCGCTCGTTCGTCGTCCGGGCAAGCTCGTCAGCCAGCGCCAGCTCCTGCAGGAGGTCTGGGGCCCCCGCTACGAAGACGAGACCAACTACCTGCGCGTGTACATGGCGCAGATCCGCCGCAAGCTCGAACCGGATCCCGCGCGTCCCCGGTACTTCATCACGGAACCAGGGATGGGTTACCGATTCGAGCCGGGGAGTGAGGAGGATCCGATGACGGATCGACCCGGCGAGCCCGGTCACGGGGAACCGACGATACGCGCCCTCGGCGCGCGACGGCGACAGCTCGTTGCTCGGGTACGTCTCGCGGTCGTCGGTACGCGCTGTGCTCGTGGCGGTCTTCATGCCGTCACGGGACGACTCACCCCGCTCAGCCACGGGTTCGCGTTCCTCGCGCTGGTGGTGCTGACGGTCGCGGTGGGCGGACTGTGGCCCGGGCTCGTCGCCGTCGGTGCTCGCGTTCCTTCGCGCTGAACTACTTCTTCATGCCCGCCGTACGACACATTCAGGATCGCCCGAGCCGCAGTAACGCGGTCGTGCTGTTCTCGTTCCTGGGTCTCGCCGTGCTGATCGCGGTCTGCTCGCTCAGGCTCGGCGCGCGCCGAGATCGCCGAGGCGCGGGCGCGCGAGCTCCAGATCCAGCAGGAACTCGACGCGGGCCCTCGTCGATCCGCGGGCCGGGAGGGCGACGGTACGCACTGGTCCTGCGGATGATCGTCGTCGCGGTTCCGGTTCCGGGAGGCGGAGTTGCTGATCACGCCGAAGGCCGATCTCGGTGGGATGGAACGGCCGCGATGGTCGGTGGGAGGTGGCCGGAGCTCGAGGCCGCGTTGGGACTCGGCGAGGAACGGATCACGCTGAACGTCGGTCGCCGGAACCTCGGGGTGCTCGTGCTTCGAGGGATGCGCGTCCGCCGCTCGAACCCTCAGAGCGCCGCATCCTGAATGCGTTCGCGAACCAGCTGACGCTCGTCCTCGAACGGGATCGGCTGCTGCGGCAGGTCGTCGCGGGCGGCTGACGCCCGCTCCGCGCTACTCGCCGAGCTCAACCTGGGCGGCGTCGTCGGACGGGACCCCGCCCGGTGTCTCGGCCCCGACGATCGCATCGCGCAGCGTCCGCTCGGAGGCCACGTTCGACAGCGCGACGACCTCGTCGCCGCCCGCCAGCACCGTTTCGGGCTGCGGGATCACGACGTGGCCGTCACGGAGGATCGCGACGATCGCGGCGTCGGTCGGGAGCCGGAGCTCGTAGATCGGGCGGCCGATCGACGGCGCGACCTCGGGCAGCGTCATCTCCACGATCGAGACACGGCCGCCCTCGAGCCGGATCAGGCGGACCAGGTCGCCGACCGTGACCGCTTCCTCGACCATCGCCGTCAGGATGTGCGGCGGTGAGACCGCCGCGTCGACGCCCCAGGAATCGTTGAACAGCCATTCGTTCTTCGGATGGTTCACACGCGCGAGCACGCGGGGGACCGCGAACTCCTGCTTGGCCAACAGTGAGGTCACGAGGTTGTCCTCGTCATCGCCCGTGGCCGCGACCACCACCTCGGCTTGCGACAGTTCGGCTTCCTCGAGCACCCACGGCTCGCAGGCGTCGCCCAGCACGACGCGCACGTCGGGGACGATCGGCCGCACCTTGTCGACGACGTCGGACTCCTGCTCGATCAGCGTGACGTCGTGGCCGCGCGCGGCCAGGTCCGCCGAGAGATGCCGTCCGACGGCACCGCCGCCGGTCACGACGACGCGCATCAGTGGTGCTCCCCGGGCGCCGCGAGCTGCTGATCGAGCAGCTCCATGCCGTCCTTGGCCATCATCACCACGAGATAGTCGCCCTCCTGCAAGGTGCTGTCGGAGGTGGGGATGAATCCGCCGCCGCCGCGGGACACGCCCGCGGTGAGGATCTTGCCCGGCACGTCGATCGCGTTCACGGACTTACCCACCAGGTGCTCGGGCACCGGGACGCGCATGCGCAGCAGGTCACCGCCGCCGATCGACTCGCGGAGTTCGCTGCGATCGTGGAACAGCATCAGCTGGATCTGCTTCACGCCCCACTTCGTGGTCGCCACGGTGGGGATGTTCAGCCGCTCGTAGATCTCGGCGCGGCGCGGGTCGTAGATCCGCGCGATCACCTTGGGCACGTGGTAGTGCTCGAGCGCGACGCGGGCCGAGACGATGTTCGAGTTGTCGCCGCTCGAGACCGCGATGAACGCGTCGGCCTCCTTGATGCCGGCCTCCTGGAGCACGTCACGGTCGAACCCCAGCCCCACGAACGTGCGGGCGTTGAAGCCCGGTGGGAGCCGCTGGAAGGCGGACTCTCGCTTGTCGATGATCGCCACGTCGTGGCCGCCCTCGCAGAGCCCGACGGTGAGCTCGGAGCCCACCCGGCCGCATCCCATGATGATCACGCGCATGCGGGCAGCCTATCCGACGCTCGTCGGGGCCGACAGCGGTCGCGCCGCCTTCGTCCTGGGGGCGAAGTAGTACGGCACCGCCGCCACGTCGACGTGCGGATGGTGGCCGAGGCGGCGGATGATCCGTCGACTCGTCCGGTCGTGCAGGAGCCGCTGACGGAGCTTCGGGAAGTCCCGTCGGGGCATCACCACGGTGACCTCGGCCCCGCGGTGGCCGAGCTGGATCACCTCTTCCTCGAGCGTCCGCGGGACGTTGCGGTCCCAGCACTCGACCACGTCGAGCGCGACGGGTACGCCGCTGGACATCCACGCGTCGGCGAGGTGCATCGCGCGATCGGGATCGACCGCGGCGTGGACCGCTCGCACTTCGGTAGCGCCGAGCGTGAGCGCGTAGGCCACCGCGCGCAGAACGGCCCGATCGAGCTTGTCGACCAGGACCACGCTCGTGTGCATCCCACGCGGGGTGAGCTTGACCACCGGGTTCCCCTGTTCGTCGTGGGACAGGGGGTGGACACCGTCGGGATGGTCGCGTGGATGGTCGCGGACGAGGGTCACGCGGACGTGCTCGTAGGGGAGGAGCGCGCGGGTGAGCTTCGTACCCTCGCGTGACTCCGAGAGCCGTTCGAGCGCTGACACGTCGTGCGCGACCGGGACGAGCACGGTGATGTCCCGCTCGGTCGGGAGCGCCCCGACGAACCCGGCGAGGCGTTCGGCCTCGTCGCCGCTCCCGCGAGCGATCCGCAGCGGCACGTCGTCCTGCAGCCCTACCTGGTGCCACGCAGCCTCCAGGAGGAGCGTGTGCATGGGGTCGTCCTCCAGGTGGACCGCGAGCGTCTCGGCTCGAAGCGTCTTCGCGTACTGCAGGGCGTGGATCGTCCGGTCGTCGACGTCGCGTACCAGCAGGAGGGCCATCGGCCGGTCGCGCGGGATCGTCACGTAGGACTGCAGATCCTCCTCGAGCTCTCCACGCTCGCGCTCGTACTGATGGTTCATGCGCATCAACAGCCAGACGAGCACCGGGACGAGCACCATGACGGCCCACGCGCCCTCGGCGAACTTCGTGATCGAGATGACCACCAGGACGACCGCGGTGGCGACGGCGCCGGCACCGTTGATCACGAGGCCGAGCTTCCAACCGGGCTCCCGCAGCCTGAGGTGGCGCTTGGCCATCCCCGCCTGTGAGAGCGAGAACGAGGTGAAGACGCCGATCGCGTAGAAGGGGATCAGCCGCGTCACGTCGGCGCGGAAGATCACGACGAGCACCGCGGCGGCGGCCGCGAGGGCGATGATCCCGTTCGAGAACACCAGCCGGTGCCCGCGGGTCGTGAACTGCCGTGGCAGGAAGTTGTCGTCGGCGTGGAAGTTCGCCAGCCGCGGGAAGTCGGCGAAGGCGGTGTTCGCGGCGAGTACGAGGATCAGGGTGGTGGCGACCTGCAGCACCAGGAACGCCACGTACCCGATCCCCGTCTGCCCGAAGACCTCCTTGCCGATGTCGGCGAGCACGGTCGACTTGCCGGTGAAGTCGGGCGCGGTGTGCAGGCGCGACGCCAGGAACGAGATCCCGATGAACATCGACGCGAGGATCAGGCCCATCGCCGTCAGGGTCTTCTGGGCGTTCCGCCATTCGGGAGCCTTGAACGCCGGCACGCCGTTCGAGATCGCCTCGACGCCGGTCATCGCGGCGCTCCCGGAGGCGAGCGCATGGAGCGCGATGAAGAGCGGGACCCCGGCGAGCAACCCCAGGCTCTGCTTCCCCGTGGCGACCGCTCCACCCGGCTCGAGCGATCCCGTCGCGAGCCGCACCAGCCCGATCACGATCAGTGAGACGACGCTCAGGATGAACAGGTACGTGGGAGCGGCGAAGATCTTCCCCGACTCCCGGACGCCGCGCAGGTTCCCGAGCGCGATCAGGCAGATGAACACGACCGCCATCGGCACTCGGAACACGTGGAGGCTCGGCGCCGCGGCGATGATCGCCGCCACGCCGGCCGAGACCGACACCGCGACGGTGAGCACGTAGTCGGTGAGGAGCGCGACGCCCGCCACCTGCGCGGGGAGCAGTCCGAAGTTGTCCTTCGTCACGATGTAGGCGCCGCCGGCCGACGGGTAGGCCTTGATCGTCTGCCGGTAGCTGAAGATCAAGATCGCGAGCACGCAGGTGATCGCGAGGGTCAGCGGCATCACGAGCGAGAAGGCGACGGCGCCGAACCCGGCGATGAAGAGGGTCTTCAGCATCTCCTCGGAGGCGTAGGCCACCGACGACAGCGCGTCGGAGGAGAAGATCGCGAGCGCCGCGATCTTTCCCAGGCGCTCGTGCACGAGGTGCGCGGTGGGGAGTGCCGGCCCCAGGAGGACGCGCTTGAGGCCGGCCTTCTCATGGAGCGGAGCGGGGCCGACCCCAGGCGGCGGTGCGGTGAGCGGTTCGGTGCGCGTTCCCATCGGTGCCCTTCGCCAGACGCGTTGTCACTCAAAGGGTCGACGCCCCGGCGTGAGGGCCGCGCTAGGAAGAGGGAGTCCGGCGTGAAGAAGGCGTGAAGGCCGTGTCCGTCCGGACCGCGGTCCTGTGTGGCGAGGCCCGATCCGGGCCGAACAGGACGGTGCCCGAGGGACTGCCGACTGGAGGGTGTCGGCGGTCCCCCGGGCGATGAGACTCGGAGGATGGGTGACTCCGTGCTTGAAGTCTCGGGCAGGAGCCGTGAAAGGCGCGTGAAGGATCCCGGGGCTCGCGTGAAGATCGCGTGAAAGCCGTTAGCGTGAGATCCGTGAACCGGCCGACTCCCGACGAGCCCCGCTCGCACGCGTTCACCCTGCGGGGTGCGGTGATCGCGTTCCTCGCGCCGGCGGTCGCGGCGATCGTGTCCGTGCCGCTCGCCACGAGCGGCCCCGCCAGCGCGATCGCCGTGTTCCTGCTGGCCTGCGTGATCGCGGCGGTGGCCGGAGGGCTCTGGAGCGGCTTATTGGCGGCGGTGATCTCGTCCGTCACGCTTCCGTTCCTGTTCGGGACCGAGCGGTTCTCGCTGCAGCTCGACGGGGCCGAGGACGCGGTGGCCGCGATCGTGTTCCTCGCGGTCGCGTTGGTCGTCGGTCTCCTGGTCGGGGGTGCGACCGAGGACCGCGCCCGCGCGGCCCGACGGGAGCGCGAGGCGCGACTCCTCGGGTACCTCTCGTCCAAGCTCCTGACCGGCGAGATCCCCGACCGTGTGCTCGACGACTTCGCGAACATCCTGCTGGATCCGTTCGGCCTGGCCTCCTGCGACATCCTGGTGGAGCTCGACGGGCAGCCGCTGCACGCGCGGGCGGAGCGTCCGGGCGTCGAGCCCGGCGGTCCCAAGGCGCTGGTCCCGCTCGTCGTGGGCGCGGTCTCCTTCGGGACCCTCGAGGCCGAACGGCCGATGGGCCGCCGGGCACTCACGAAGGACGAGGAGCTCCTCCTCGAGGCGGCGGCCAAGCAGGCGGCCGCGGCCCTGGACCGCGCCCGGCTCGACGTCCGCGTCCGCATGGCGCAGCTCGACGCCGAGACGAACCAGCTGCGCGCGGCGATGTTCTCCTCGGTCACGCACGATCTGCGGACCCCGCTCGCCTCGATCAAGGCGGGCGTCACGAGCCTGCTCGATCCGTCCGTCGAGTACGAGCCCGAGCAGGAGCGCGAGCTCCTCACGACGATCCTCGAGGAGACGGACCGCCTGAACCGGCTCGTGGGCAACATCCTCGACCTCGCGAAGATCCGGGCCGGCGCGCTGATCCCGACCCGCCAGGCGGCGGCCGTCGACGAGATCGTCGGCGCGGTGCTGGCGCGCATGCGTCCCCGGCTGCAGGCGCAGGGGGTCCGCGTGGAGACGAAGATCCGTCCGGACCTGCCCGACGTGATGGTCGACGAGATGCAGCTGGACCAGGTGCTCACGAACCTGCTGGAGAACGCGGCCCGTTACACGCCGGCGGGGAGCGAGATCCAGGTGTCGGCCGGGGTGTTCCGCGAGGCCGTGCAGGTGCGCGTGAGCGACCGTGGCCCGGGGATCCCGCCGGAAGAGCGCGAGCGGGTCTTCGAGGCGTTCTATCGTGGCGGCCGGAGCCCCGAGATGCCGGGGAGCGGGCTGGGCCTCGCGATCGCGAAGGCGATCGTCACGGCCCACGGAGGGCGGATCTGGGTCGAGGGGGCCCCGGGCGGCGGCGCGGCCGTGGTGTTCGAGATCCCGATCGGCGGTGAGGGAGGGACGTGAGTCGGGTCCTGGTGGTCGACGACGAGCCGCAGATCCGGCGCGCCCTGCGCACGAGCCTGGAGGCGCACGGGTACGAGGTGGCCACGGTCGGCACCGGCGAGGAGGGTGTGGTCGGCGTGGCCGAGCAGGCGCCCGACCTCGTGCTGCTCGACCTGGGGCTCCCCGACATGGACGGCACCGAGGTGATCCGGCGTGTGCGGGCGTTCAGCGACGTCCCGGTGATCGTGCTTTCGGTGCGCGAGGGTCAGCACGACAAGGTCGCGGCCCTGGATGTGGGCGCCGACGACTACGTCACGAAGCCGTTCGGGATGGAGGAGCTGCTCGCGCGGGCGCGCGCGGCCATGCGGCGCAAGGCCCCTGAGGAGCCGATCGCCCCCGTGCTGACGTTCGGATCGCTCGAGGTCGACCTCGCCCGTCGCCTCGTCTCACGCGACGGGGAGCAGGTGCACCTGACCCCAACCGAGTACGCGCTTCTGGAGGCGCTCGTCGCGAATCCGGGCAAGCTGCTGACACACCAATGGCTCCTCCGCAAGGTCTGGGGCCAGGGGTACGGGACGGAGACGACCTACCTGCGCACGTACGTCCGAGCCCTGCGCAAGAAGCTCGGCGACGACGCACAGGCCCCGGAGTTGATCGTTACGGAGCCCGGGGTCGGGTACCGGTGGGTCGGCGAGGCCCGGCTAAGCCGCCCGACGGGGTCGGCGTACGATGCTCGCCGTGTCGTCGGTCTCTCGCCCTTCGAGCGTCGGCGTCGGTGGGTCGTTGAAGCGCCTGTTGGTCGGCCGTGCGATCTCCACCGACAAGGCCGAGCACCAGCTGCTCCCGAAGT
Organism: uncultured Actinomycetes bacterium; assembly: GCA_963821925.1. Lineage (GTDB taxonomy): Bacteria > Actinomycetota > UBA4738 > UBA4738 > HRBIN12 > JAOUEA01. Next base: position 658,104 of record CAWGFO010000001.1, read on the forward strand.
TCCTCGCGCTGCCCAGTCTTCTCGTCCGATCCGCTGTCCTCGGTGGCGTACGCGACCGAGGAGATGATGCTCGTACTGGCGCTCGCGGGTGCGGCGGCGCTCCGGTACAAGCTGCCGATCGCGATCGGGATCGCCACCCTGCTCCTGATCGTCGTCACGTCGTACCGGCAGACGGTCAGGGCGTACCCGCGAGGTGGCGGGTCCTACATCGTCGCGAGAGAGAACCTTGGGACGATCCCCGGCCTGACCGCGGCGGCGGCGATCCTGATCGACTACGTGCTGACGGTCGCGGTGAGCATCACCGCAGGCACGGTCGCGATCACCTCGGCGGTGCCGTCGAGGCGGGTCGGGCGACGACCGCACGCCCGAGTCCGCGGGGTAGCATCGGCCCGATGTCGAAGACCTCGACCCCATCGACCCCGTCCGGAAGCGTCACGAAGCGGCTGCTCGTGGGTCGCGCCGTATCCAGCGGCAAGCTCGAGCACACGCTGCTCCCCAAGGTCCTCGCGCTCCCGGTGTTCTCGTCGGACGCGCTGTCGTCGGTCGCGTACGCGAGCGAGGAGATCCTCCGCGTCCTGCTGATCGCGAGCGTGGGGACCGCCGACGCTCGTCGGACCGATCGCGCTCGCGATCTCGCTCCTGTTGGCGATCGTCGTGCTCTCGTACCGGCAGACCGTCAAGGCGTACCCGAATGGGGGCGGCGCCTACATCGTGAGCCGCGAGAACCTGGGCCAGACCCCCGGGTTGATCGCGGCGTCGGCCCTGCTCGTCGACTACATGATGACCGTGGTCGTGTCTCGACGGTCGCCGGCGTGGTCGCGATCATCTCGGCGGTCCCGGCGCTCGTCTCCGTACCGTGTCCAGCTGTCGGTGATGTTCGTGATGCTCGTGACGCTGGCGAACCTCCGTGGCGTGAAGGAGGCGGGCACGCTCTTCGCGTCCCGACGTACGGCTTCATCGTCTGCATCGTGACGCTGGTCGGCGTCGGCCTCGCTCAAGTGCGCCTCCGGCTGCCCCGTGGCCGTCCTGCCGCCCGACATCCACCCGGAGGCAGACCTGGCGACCGGCGATCGCCGCCGTCGGGATCTTCACGATCCTGAAAGCGTTCTCGTCCGGCGCCACCGCGCTGACCGGCGTCGAGGCGATCTCGAACGGGGTCCCTGCGTTCCGCCGCCCTCAGGCCAAGAACGCCTCGACCACGCTCGCGATGATGGGCGACGATCTCGGTCGCGATGTTCCTGGGGATCTCGTTCCTCACCACGCACATCGACGGCATCACGATCAGCGCCGAGCGCTCGGTGGTGGCGCAGATCGGATCGGCGGTGTTCGGCGAGGGATCGTTCGCCTTCTACGTGGTCCAGGCGTTCACGGCCGCGATCCTGATCCTGGCCGCGAACACCGCCTACCAGGACTTCCCGCGGCTCGCGTCGATCCTCGCCCGTGACCGCTACATGCCGCGCCAGTTCATGAACCGCGGCGACCGGCTGGTCTTCTCGAACGGCGTGATCGGCCTCGCGCTCGGCTCGATCCTCGTGATCGTGGCCTTCGACGCGAACCTGAACAAGCTGATCCAGATGTACGTCGTCGGCGTGTTCACGTCGTTCACGCTGTCGCAGACGGGCATGATCAGGCACTGGCTCGCTGAGCGCCACAAGGGGGCCGAGGCGCAGAAGGGCTGGCAGACCTCGATCGTGATCAACACGATCGGCGCGATCACGACGGGCGTCGTGCTCGTCGTCGTGACCGCCACGAAGTTCAAGGGCGGGGCGTGGCTCTCGATCCTGGTGATGGCGATGATCGTTCCGCTGCTGCTCTCGATCCATCGTCACTACCTGTCCGTGTCGGCGCAGCTCCGGCGCGGGGAGCACCGCATCGGTGAGCCGACGACGAACCACATCGTGTTGCTCGTGCGCGACCTCGACGCGGCGACGGCGGAGGCGCTCGGCTACATCCGGTCGTTCCGCCCGTCGCACCTGATCTGCCTCTATCCCGGTGGCTCGGGAGACCTGCCCGAGCGGTGGCGGGTGTTCGCGGTGACGCGCCCGACCTGGTGACGCTGCCCGACGGGGGCGGCGATCTCTTCCACCGGGTCCGTGACTTCGTGCGCAGCATCGATCGAGCCCCCGACGACTTCGTGACGGTCGTCGTGCCCGAGGTCGTGCGCGAGAGCCTGTTCTCCTACGTGCTGCGCAAGCGGCAGCTGATCCGGCTGAAGGGCCGGCTCCTCCGCGAGCCGAACGTGGTCGTGACGGACGTGCCGGTGATCGCCACCGATCGCGGGCCGCAAGGCGTCGACGCCAAGCCGCTGATCCCGAACCGCACCGTGACCCTGGTCTTCGTGGCGTCGGTCAACGACGCGACGATCCGCGCCGTGAACTACGCGCAGACGCTCGCCGCGGCCGAGACGCGCGCGATCTACTTCGACCTGGATCCCGACGAGGCGCGACGGATCGAGACCCGATGGTGGGACGCGCGGATGCCGATCCCGCTCGACGTCGTGGAGGCGTCGTTCCGCGATCTGGCGACCCCGATGCTCGACGAGATCCGCAGGCACACGAAGCGCACCGACACGGTGGTGAACGTCGTGATCCCCGAGTTCATCGTGCGGAAGCGTCGTCACCTGTTCCTCCACAACCAGAACGCGCTGTTCATCAAGCGGCTGCTCCTGTTCGAGGAGCGGGCGGTCCTCACGAGCGTGCCGTTCGTGCTGGCGCCGCATCGCGAGAAGGCGCCCGCGGCGGCCGAACGCGCGTGATCGCGTCCGGCTGCGCTAGGTTTCGCGTGACGACCCCGCACGGGAGGCTCCGATGAACATCCGGCCGGTGACCAAGGACGACGTCGCGTTCCTGAAGACGATGCAGTACGAGGCGGCGCGCTGGAACCCCGACTGGCCTCGAGAGCCGATGGCCGACGTGCTCGACGAACCGGTGCTTCGTCGCTATCACGAAAGCTGGGGTCGCGACGGCGACGGGGGTGTGATCGGGGAGCTCGACGGCCACCCGGTCGGTGCAGCGTGGTACCGGCAGTTCACCGCGGACGCGCCCGGGTATGGGTTCGTCGACGAGAAGACGCCCGAGCTGTCGATCGCGGTCGAGCCCCTCCATCGTCGCAAAGGGATCGGTGGGACGCTCCTGCGCGCGGCGATGGTGCAGGCCCGGGAGGAGGGCTACCAGACGCTCTCGCTGTCGGTCGCCGTCCACAACCGCTCGCGGATGATGTACCAGCGCGTCGGCTTCGAGAAGGTGGGCGAGCAGGGCGAGAGTTGGACGATGCTCGTCAACCTGTAGCGGACGCGCCAGCTGCCGGCGGCCGTCCGAGCGTCAGACCTCCGATGAGGGCTCCTGCTCGAGCGCGCGCTGCGCGTCGAGCGCCGCGTATTCCGTGCGCACCTGCCGCCAGCGCCGGGCCACGTAGATCACGCCCAGCACGATCAGCACCGCCAGGATGATCCACGAGATCGGCGCGAGCACGTGCTGGACCTGCTCCCAGTTCCGGCCGGCCGCATGCCCGAGGAACGTCAGCGCGTACACGAACGGGACGCACCCGAGCACGGTGAAGAGGGTGAACTTCCAGAACGGCATCCGCGCGATCCCCGCGGGCAGGCTGATGAACGTGCGGACCACCGGGAGCAGGCGGGCGCCGAACACCGCGGCCTCGCCTCTCGTCTCGAACCAGGTGTGCGCGCGGTCGACCTCGTGCGGCCGGATCAGGAGGTAACGCCCGTAGCGGTCGATCATCGGACGGCCGCCCTTCCATCCGACGCCGTAGGCGAGCCACGACCCGACGAGGTTGCCCGCGACGCCCGCGAACCCGACCCAGAAGATGCTGAGCTCCGCGCCGGGCCCGGCCACCGCCGCGCTCGTGAGGGCGCCGCCGAAGAGCATCGTGACCTCGCTCGGGATCGGGACGCAGGCGGATTCGAGCGCCATCAGCACGAAGATCGCCACGTAACCGTAGTCGAGCAGCAGGCTCGTGATCTGGTCGGTGAGGAGGGCGACGGCGTGCACGGACGGGACCTTCCGTTCGGGGAATACGAGAACGGTACCAGCACGTTATCGACCCTCTGTGCGGTCATCGTGAGCCCTGACCTGCACGGACGTGCGGACGGTCGGTGGTACCGTCCCGCCCCAGGGATGCCCTCGAGACGGGTTCCCGGGCTCGATCCGAGAAGGTGCGCGCATGCCGAAGACCCTCGTCGTGGTCGAATCGCCGGCCAAGGCGAAGACCATCGAGAAGTACCTGGGCGGTGATTACACCGTCCGAGCTTCGTATGGGCACATCCGGGACCTTCCCAAGTCCAAGCTCGGCGTCGACCCCGAGCGTGACTTCGAGCCCGAGTACATCGTGCCCGAGGACTCTGAGCGGCACGTCCGTGAGCTGAAGAGCGCGCTGAAGCGCTCCGATGACCTGATCCTCGCGACGGACTACGACCGCGAGGGCGAGGCGATCGCCTTCCACGTGGCCGCGCTGCTCGGCGTCGACCCCGTCGGTGCGAAGCGCGCGACGTTCACCGAGATCACGCGCGACGCGATCCTGGAGGCGATCGCGAGCCCCCGGGGCATCGACATGAAGCTCGTCGACGCCCAGCAGGCTCGCCGCGTGTTGGACCGGCTCGTGGGCTACCGGATCTCGCCGATCCTGTGGAAGCGGGTGCGACCGGGACTGTCGGCGGGGCGCGTGCAGTCGGTGGCGGTGCGCCTGATCGTCGAGCGAGAACGCGAGATCGCGGCGTTCGACCCCGTGGAGTACTGGAGCGTCGACGTGCGGCTCACGCCGCGGGACGCCGAGTCCCCGTTCACCGCACGCCTCACCGAGGTGTCCGAGGGCAAGCTCGCGACCGCGCCCGGCAAGAAGGGGATCCTGCTCGGCGCCGAAGCCGACGCCGCGACCCACGTCGAGCGCCTGAACGGAGCGAGCTACCGCGTCACGAAGGTCGAGCAGAAGGAGCGCAAGCGCTCACCCGCTCCGCCGTTCACGACGTCGACCCTGCAGCAGGAGGCCGCCCGCAAGCTCGGGTTCGGCGCACGCAAGACGATGTCGGTGGCCCAACGCCTCTACGAGGGCATCGACCTCCCCGGCGAGGGCACCGTAGGTCTGATCACCTACATGAGGACCGACTCGGTGAACATCGCCGAGACCGCGCTCCGAGAGATCGCCGAGCTCGTGAAGACCGACTACGGCGACGCGTACACCCTCCCGGAGTTCCGCCGGTACAAGACGAAGTCGCGCAACGCCCAGGAGGCGCACGAGGCGGTGCGGCCCACGAGCGCGCTCCGCAGCCCGGCCCGGGTGGCGAGCGCGCTCGACCGCGACCAGCTCAGGCTCTACACGATGATCTGGCAGCGGACGATGGCCACGCAGATGGCGGAGGCTCGCTTCAACCAGGTGGGCGTCGACATCGAGGCGGTCGCGGATGGCGAGGTCCGCTACGGCCTGCGCGCCACCGGGCAGACGCTCGTGTTCGACGGGTTCCGCCGCGTGTACTTCGAGGGCCGTGACGACCAGCCCGACGAGGACGCCGAGTCGATGCTGCCCGCGCTCACGGCCGAGCAGCTCCTGCGGATGCTCGAGGTCCTGCCGGAGCAGCACTTCACGCAGCCCCCGCCGCGCTTCACGGAGGCGTCGCTCGTGAAGACCCTCGAGGAGCTCGGGATCGGCCGCCCCTCGACCTACGCCTCGATCATGTCGACGATCGTCGACCGCGGCTACGTGCGCCTCGAGGACAAGCGGTTCTTCCCCGAGGACGTGGCCGGGGTCGTGATCGACAAGCTGATCGAGCACTTCCCCGACGTCGTCGACGTCAACTTCACCGCGCACCTCGAGGAGGAACTCGACGACATCGCCGAGGGTCAGATCGGGTGGACCCAGGTGCTGCACGAGTTCAACGGGCCGTTCGAGCGTGCGCTCGAGAAGGCAGAGCACTCCTTCGAGCGCTACAGCGAGGAGCTCGACGAGACGTGCCCGCTCTGCCCGACCGAGGGGCGCGAGCCCGGGAAGCTCGAGGTCAAGCTCGGGCGGTTCGGCAAGTTCGTCGGCTGCGCGAACTACCCGGAGTGCAAGTACATCCGGAACATGGACGGGTCGGTCCGCCCGGAGCCCGAGATGCTCGACGAGACCTGCCCGGATTGCGGCCGGCAGCTCCAGAAGCGCGTCGGGCGGTTCGGCCCGTTCGTCGGCTGCAGCGGCTACCCGGACTGCAAGTACATCAAGAAGGACCCGCCACGGACGCTCGGCATCACGTGCCCCCAGTGCAAGGAGGGCGAGATCGTCGAGAAGCGCACCCGGTTCGGCGTGTTCTTCGGGTGCGACCGCTACCCGGACTGCGACTTCGGCGTGAACAACGAGCCGATCAAGGATCACCCGTGCCCCGAGTGCGGCTCGGTCCTCGTCCAGCGGCCGAAGTCGATCCGCTGCTGGAACTGCGGCGCGGAGTTCGACCTGGAGTTCAACCTGACGAAGGAGGGCGACGCCGAGGCCGAGGCCGAGGTCCGCGCCGCCAAGGCCGCCGCCCGCGCGGCCAGGGCCGCCGCGAAGAAGAAGAAGTCGCCCGCCAAGAAGTCCGCGGCGAAGAAGTCGACGACGAGGAAGTCGACCGCCAAGAAGACCGTCGCGAAGCGGAAGCCCACCGGCGCCGGATCGGGCCCGACGACCGAGGCCCCCGGGGAGGGCTAGCCTCCGGTGTCGACGATCGCCGACGAGGTCGCCGCCCTTCGCGGGACCAAGCCGGCGACCCTGAAGGATCTCCTGACCCACCCGGCGTTCTCGCGGCTGCTGGCCGCGATGTCGATCTCGTCGCTGGGCGACTGGATCGGGTTCGTGGCGGTCACCTCGCTCGTGACGCGCGTCTCGGGGTCGACGGCGGCCGCCGGCCTCGCGATCGGCGCCGTGATGACCGCCAGGATGTTGCCTGCGATCCTGTTCGGCCCGATCGCGGGCGCGCTCGTCGACCGCGTGAACCGCAAGCAGATCATGATCTTGGCCGACATCGGGCGCGGCGTGATGTACGCCTCGATGGCCTTCGTGCACGAGCTGTGGGCGATCTTCCTGCTGTCCTTCGCGATCGAGTGTCTCTCCCTCCTGTGGACACCGGCCCGCGACGCCTCGCTGCCGAACCTCGTGCCGCGCCGGCAGCTCGCGAACGCGAACTCGATCGGGCTCGTCAGCACGTACGCGACCCTGCCGCTGGGGGCGGCGATCTTCGCGCTGCTCGCGGGGTTCTCCAGCGGGCTCGCCGCGCGCGTGCCCTACCTCGGGGAGTGGCCCACGACGCTGCCGCTGCTCCTCGATGCCGGGACGTTCGCCTTCTCGGCCGTGATGGTGAGCGGCATCGCGATCCCGGACCCGGTCGGGCGGACGCGCGGCAAGTTCGATCTCTCGCGCATGTGGCGAGACATCGTCGACGGGCTGCAGTTCCTGCGTGAGGACTCGATCGCGTCGGCGATGACCGCGGGGATCGTGATCGCCTTCGCCTCGGTGGGGGCGGTCCTCGCGGTGGGTCCGATCTTCGTGCAGAGCACGATCGGCGCCGACCCGTCGGGCTGGGGCATCGTGGTCGTCGCCTTCGGTATCGGGATGGCGATCGGGATGGCCGGCACGAACGAGGTGGCGAAGTTCTTCGAGCGCGACGTGACGTTCGTCTGGTCGCTCGTGGCCGCGGCGGGTGCGTTGTTCGTGTTGGCCGCGATGCCGACGCTGTCGCTCGTGGCGGTGGTCGCGGTGTGGCTCGGCGCGTTCTGTGGCCTGGCCTGGGTCAGCGGCTACACGCTGCTCCAGGAGAACGTCGAGGACGAGTACCGGGGCCGCACCTTCGCGTCGCTCACGGTGCTCTCGCGCCTGGGGCTCTTCCTGTCGCTGACGGTGTTCCCTATCCTGTCGAGCGTCTATGGCGAGCATCACGAGGTCTTCGTCGGTGGTCAGCGCTTCGACTTCGCGGGCACGCGTTTGGCGCTGTGGAGCGCCGGCGTGCTCGCGCTCGCGGCGGGCCTCAACACGCGCCGCCTCCTCCACCGCCATCGGCTCTCGCGTCCCCAACCCCTCGCGCTCGTGCCGAAGCTGAAGCGGCCGCCCGCGACGGGCGTCTTCATCGCGTTCGAGGGTGTCGAGGGAGCGGGCAAGGGCACCCAGATCCGCAAGCTCGAGGAGCATCTTCGCTCGGAGGGCCGCGATGTCCTCGTCACGCGCGAGCCCGGGGGGACCGAGCTCGGCGAGCAGATCCGTGATGTGTTGCTCGACCCCAAGACCGGGAAGCTCGACGCCCGGAGCGAGGCGCTGCTGTTCGCGGCCGCGCGGGCCCAGACGGTCTCGTCGGTGATCCGCCCCGCGCTCGCCGACGGGAAGATCGTGATCTGCGATCGGTACGTCGACTCCTCGCTCGCGTACCAGGGGTGGGCGCGCGGGCTCGGCGAGGCCGACGTGCTCACCCTGAACGTCTGGGCCACGCAGGGTCTGTTCCCCGATCTCGTCGTCCTGCTGCACGTCGAGCCCGAGCGGGGATTGCTGCGCTCGACCGAGGCGCCCGACCGGATGGAGCTCGAGGGCGAGGATTTCCACGCCAAGGTCGCCGACGCCTACCTGAAGATCGCCGAGGAGCATCCGGAGCGCTTCGTCGTGGTCGACGGCGACCAGACCCCCGACGAGGTGTTCGCGGCCGTGCGCGACGCGGTCGATGGGCGGATCCGCGACCGCGACGAGGAGATGGGCTCGAGCTGACGTCTCGGAGTGGCGCCCGCCGACGGGGGTGTGTCCCGGGCCCGCGGTAGCATCCGCCCCATGCGCACCCCGGTCCTCGCCCGCGTCCCCGGCCAGGACGCCGCGATGGCGTTCCTCGACGGCGCCGCCGAGCGGCCGCATCACGCCTACGTGCTCGCCGGGCCCGAGGGCAGCGGCAAGTCGCTCGCGGCGCGCGCGTTCGCGGCCGCGATGTTGTGCAAACTCGGCGGCTGCGGGGCGTGCCGCGACTGCCGGCTCGCGCTCGAGGATCACCACCCGAACGAGTTCCACGTCGAGCCCGAGGGCCGCGACATCCACGTCGACACGATCCGGGAAGAGGTCTGGACGCCCGCCTCGCGCACCGCCCCGGAGCCGGGACGCAAGGTCTTCGTGATCCGTGAAGCCGACCGGCTCTCGCCGGCGGCCGCCGACACCCTGCTGAAGGTGCTCGAGGAACCGCCCGCCGACGCCGTCTTCCTGTTGATGTCCGCGCGTGCGCATGAGCTGCCCGAGACGATCCTGTCGCGGTGTCACGTCGTGACCTTCACGGCCTTGTCCGAGACCTTCGTCGTCGAGGTACTGACGCGGGAGGGCGTGCCCGACGTGCGGGCGAGGCTCGCCGCCCGTCTCGCCGGTGGGAACCTCGGGCGCGCACGCCGCCTCGCGGTGGCCGAGGACGGCCTGGCGTTCCGCGACGCCGCCCGCGAGGCCGTGATCCACGCCGCCGAGGGCCCGCCCGGCGCGCTCGACGCCGCCGGGGTCGTGCTGGATGCCGCGGCCGTGTACAAGAAGAACCTGAAGGCCGAGCTCGACGAGGAACTCGCGCCGTTCCTCGACGAACGCGGCCGTCCCGAGGACGCCTATCGCGGGGCGATCAAGCGGATCCAGACGCGGTTCCAGCGGCGCGAACGGCGTGCCGAGCGCGACTACGTCGACTGGGTGCTTCTGGCGGTGTCGTCGCTCCTGCGCGACCGGATCGCCTCCGCGGTGGGCGCCGACGACACGCGGATGAACCCGGATCTGCCACCCGATGAGCGGCTCTCGGTGGCCCGTGCCGCGCGAGGGCTCGCGGGCATCGAGGAGGCGAGAGCCGAGCTCGCCGAGGACCTGAACCTGAACACCCGGCTCGTGCTCGAACGGGCGTTCCTGCGGCTGGCCGAGATCGCCGCCTGACGCTCCCCGGTCCAGGCGGCCCGCCCGCCCCGTCCCGGCCGCGACGCGAAGGGACCGGCCCCCGCATGTGTGGGCCGATCCCCGCGTGCCTCTACGACGTCGACGGTGCTCATCCTCGCTGCCTACCGCTGCTGCGGGATGTACTGAGCGCTCCCGTTCAGGACGTAGCCGCCGGGCGCGACGGCCGAACCGCTCCCGATCTGGCGTTGCACCTGCGAGCTTCCGCCGGTGGACGCATCGGCTGCCGGCGCCTCCGGGACGACGACCGTGACCGAGGGCGCCACCTGCCGTGACGGGGTCGCCGTCTCGGTACGGAGAGCGGTGACGATCCCGGCGGCCACCATCGACACCACGACCACCGCCGCGACGACGATCCACATCGTGACCGAACTGCCTGTGCCACGTCCCGTTCCCACCTGACTCGCCTGTGCGTTGATACCCATCTCCCTCTCCCTTCCTTCGTCCGATGGGCCGAGCATCGGCCGTGGAGGGGCGCAGGGCTGTCGGGTAGCCGACGTTTGCCGTGTCAGATCTCCGACACGTCCAGGCCGGCCCGGCGTCGCAACGCGTCGAGGTCACGGACCACCACGCTGCGTCCGTCGAGCGAGATGAAGCCCCGGTGCGCGAGCGCGTGGAGGCTCTGGTTGACCGACTGACGCGAACCGCCGACCATCGCGCCCAGTTCGGTCTGCGTGAGCCCGAGATCCAGACGCACGGCGTCGTCCCGGTCGGCGTGTCGCCGAGCGGCCGAGAGCGCGAGCACCTTCGCCACGCGTCCCTCGAGATCGAGGAAGACGAAGTCGGCGGTCTGGGTGCTCAGTCGGCGAAGCATGACACCGGCCGCTCCCAGCAGCGCGCGGGCCACCCGCGCGTCGTGCCGAACGAGCGTCTCCACCGTGCTCAGGGGGAACACCGCGAGCCGGGTGGCCTCGATGGCCTCCGCCGAGGCCGAACGGGGACCGCCGTCGAACAGCGCGACGTCGCCGAGCGACTCGGGGGAGCGCAGCGTCGCGAACACCATCTGCTCCCCGGAGCTGGAGTGCACGAACACCTTCACGGTCCCGTCCGCGATCACGTAGAACGCGTCGCTGGTCTCTCCCTCGAGGAAGATCGTCTCTCCGCGCCGGAAGGAGCGCTCGTGTCCCTCCGAGGCGATCGCCTGGATGACGTCCGGTTCGAGCCCGCGGAGCAGCGAGGTCTGCGACAGGAGCTGGACCAGGTCCGACATCAGCGGTGAACCATCGCGTCGTCTCCACCGTCGGCGGGCCGTCCGGGCGCCGACCGCGCGACCCTACGCGTGCGTATCGCCACCGGTCAATGCACCGATGACGCCGGCCGGGAGGAGGTCCGTCCCGCCCGGATTGTGGTGCTGGCATCACTGTCGTACCGGGGTGCTCGATGCCACCATGAACGTGGAGGAAGATGCACCGATGCCCATCCGCGTTCTCATCGTCGACGACCAGGAGCCGTTCCGGATGGCCGCCCGCATGGTGGTGGAGGTCACCGACGGCTTCGAGGTCGTGGGGGAGGCCGAGACCGGGGAGGATTCCGTTTCGATGGCGGCCGACCTGAAACCCGATCTCGTGCTGATGGACGTGAACCTTCCCGGCATCAACGGGCTCGACGCGACCCGGCAGATCCTGTCCGGTGCCGGTGACGCGGTGGTGGTCCTGCTGCTCTCCACCTACGAAGAGGAGGAGTACGCGCCGCGCGCGGCCGAGTGCGGCGCCGCCGCGTACATCCCCAAGGCCGTCTTCGGGCCGGACCGGCTCGAGACCGCCTGGGAGGCGGCGAGGGCCTGACCGTCCGCCGTTTTGCCCTGCACGGACCGGCGGCTACTTCCGGACGAGGATCACGGTCCCCTCGTCGTAGAAGCGGGGGGCATCGGTGAGCCACGTGCGCAACGTGCCGACGAGCTTCCGCGCGGTCCACACACCCTCGATCTGCAGCTGCCGGCTGACGTGGATCATGATCCGGCGGGCACGCCCCGGCTCGGCCATGTTCGTGCCGACGTAGTACCCACCCCCCGGCACCCATCGCAGGAACATCCGGTAGTCCTGCGCGACCGCAACCATGCGGATCCCGCGCTCCACGGGGGTGAACACCCAGCCGAGGCGGTAGGCAGCGGTGCGCTTGCTGCATTCCGAGTAGGTGCATTCGGTCCGGCGGTAGTGGCCGCCGTAATCGCCGTCTACGACGGCCTTGCGCACCCAGGGCGCGGCCGACGCACTCAGACTCGTGCTCAGGAGCAGCGTCGACACGAGCACACCCGTCAACAGCCTTCTCATCGGGTCGTCCTCTCCGGTCGGGGGGTTCCTACGTCGGACGTTATCCGGGCGGGCGGCCGAGCCGCAACGCCCCGATGGCGCCCGGCTCTCAGACGGTGGTGATCGGGACCCTGCCCGTCACCGTCGTGCCCCGCCCCGCCCCGCTCTCGATCGCGAGGCTGCCACCGACGGCCTCGACGCGGTCACGCATCCCTTGGAGTCCGCTGCCCACCGCGACCGTCGCGAGCTCGAAGCCGCGCCCGTCGTCCGCGACGGTGAACGTGAGGGTGCCGTCGCGCGGCGCGAGCGACACCGTCGCCTCGCTCGCATCCGCGTACTTCGCGACGTTCTGGAGCGCCTCGAGCGCGCAGAAGTAGACCGTCGCCTCGACCTCGGCCGGGTAGCGGCCCGCGCCGTCCGCGTCGATCCGCACCGGCATGGGAGCCTTACGCGCCTGCGCTTCGAGGGCGGCGGTGAGGCCCCGGTCCGCCAGCAGCGGAGGGTAGACGCCCCGCGCGAGGTCTCGCAGGTTCTCGAGGGCGTCGTTCGCGTCCGTCTGGAGGTCGCCGAGCATCGCCTTGGCGCGGGCGGGGTCGCGGTCGGCAAGTTGCTCGGCCAGGCGCAGCTTCACCGCGAGCGCGACGAGCTGTTGCTGCGCTCCGTCGTGGATGTTGCGCTCGAGCCGCTTCGCGCGTTCGTCCTGCGTGGCCACGATCCGGCGCCGGGATTCCTTGAGGTCATCGATCAGCCGGACGTTCCGCAGCACGAGCCCCGCCTGCGAGGCCACGTCGCGCACGAGTTGGTCCTTCGCGGGGTTCATCGGATCGCGCGCGTCCATCCGAAGCGTGATCGCCCCGAGTTCCTCGCCCTGATGGAGGACGGGGAACACCGACACCTCGTCGGCCGATCGCGTATCGGCGGTGGTGTCCGCCCGATCGGGCCAGACGGTGGAGGGCACGAGCTCCCCACCGCGCTTGAGCAGCACCATCACCTCCGTGGCGCCCGTGCTCGCTCCGAGCAGCTGCGCCATCCGCGGGAGCACGTCGTCGGTCGAGTACGTCTCGCCCAGCCGTTCGGAGAAGTCCGAGAGGACCTCGTACGGGGTGGCCCGGCCGCCGTACACGATGCGATCGGCGAGCTTGCGAGCGCGTCGTCTGATCGGCGCGAACGAGAGGGCGACCGCGATCGTCACGAGGAACTGCCAGGAGCTGAATCCGCTCCCGCTGCCGACCCCCACTACGAGGAGCGGCACGAGGAAGAGCAGGGTCCCGTAGAGCGCGGTGAGCATCGTCGCGACGACCGCGAACACGAGCGTCTTCTTCACGACGAGACCGAGGTCGTAGAGGCGGTACTTCAGGACGCCGACGCCGGTCGCGACCGGTACGCCGACGCCCGCCGCCACCAGCAAGGCGATGAACGCTGCGTTGCTCAGGGCTGAGTCCTCGCCACCCGCCATGAGCGTGGTAGCCACGGAAGCGATCAGCGCGAGACCCGTGGCGCCGGCGGCGGCCGCAACCCATCGGATCTGCTGGCGCTCGTCGCCTTGGGAGCGCCGCCACCGCAGCACGAGGGAGGCGACAGCGGCGAGCCCACCGAACAGCATCGCGAGCCCCGCGGTCCACCCCAAGGCCGTGCCGGCCGCCCCGTCGAGGAACTGCAGCGTCATCGGCTTCCGCACGTCCACGGTCACATCCCCACTGCCGAACATCGTCACCGCTGGGGTGAGCGCGCTCCCGAGGATCGAGAGCATGATCGCCCCGATCAGCAAGATCACGATCGGCCGCCACCGAGGGGTCGGCGGATGCCCGTCGGGGAACAGGATGAAGATCAACGGGATGAATGCGGCGAGCACCGAGGCCCACGTCGAGAGCCACACGAAGAAGGTGACCGCGAACAGAGAGCCCGGATGCGTGACCAGTGCGTACGTGACCCATTCGTCGGCGAGCCCGCCGACCAGGAAGCCGAGCCCCACCGTGATGAAGAGCCAGCCGATCGGATTGCGCGGCTGTCGCGCGACGATCAGCGCGCCCACCGTGACGTACCCGAGGATGAAGAACACGGCGACCCCGACGAACCACGCGTCTTCCCCGAGGCTCCGATTGCGCCACACCAACGTGAGCGTGATGACGGTGATCGCGATCGCGAAGAGCCACAGCCCCCGGCCAGCGATACGCGCGCGTGACACGCTCACGTCGGCCCCTCCGATCGGACCGGCACCCGTCCGGCGACCGTCGTCCCCGAGCCCACGGCGCTCGTCACGGAGAGCGAGCCTCCGACCGCGTCCAACCGATCGGCCATGCCCTGCAGGCCCGTCCCGTAGGAGGTCGCGGTGGGATCGAACCCGGCGCCGTCGTCGACCACCCGGAAGTCCAGCATGCCCTCGCGCTCGGCGAGCTCGATCGTGGTGTTCGAGGCGTTCGCGTACTTGGCGACGTTGTTCAACGCCTCGAGCGCACAGAAGTAGACGGTGGCCTCCACGTCGCGACCGTAGCGGCCGACCCCGTCCGGTGCCAGCGTCACCGGCAGCGGCGCGCGCCGCGCCTGGCTCTCGAGCGCCGCGACCAGCCCCTTGTCGGCGAGCAGCGGCGGGTAGATCCCGCGGGCGAGGTCACGCAGGTCTTCGAGCGTCTGCTGCGCGTCGGTCTGGAGCTGCGCGAGCGAAGCGTGCGCGACCTGCGTATCGCGGTCGATCATCGTGTCGGTGAGCTTCAGCTTCACCGCCAACGCCACGAGCTGCTGCTGCACCCCGTCGTGGATGTTGCGCTCGAGCTTGCGGCGTTCCTCGTCCTGGGCGGCGACCAGGCGCTGTCGGGACGCTCGAAGCTCCTCGATCAGGCGCACGTTGCCCAAGACCGGGCCGGCCTGCGCGGCGAGGTCGCGCACGAGGCGCTCCTTCGCCGGGTTCATCGGATCGCTGGCGGGCATCGTGACCGAGAGGGCGCCCAGTGGCTCGCCGCGATGGCGCACCTCGACGACGTCGTCGGGGGCGCTGCCGGGTGGCTCGACCCCTGAGGGCCACGACGCCTCGGGTCGGAGTTCGTCGCCGAACCGGAGCCAGACCGTCGCCTGCTCGGCGCCGGTTCCCTCGCCCAGGGTGGTCGCCATCCGTTGCAGCACGTCCTCGGACGCGTAGGTCTCGCCGACGCGTGACGAGAACGCCGTGAGCACCTCGTACGGGCTCGAGCGACCGCCGTAGACGACCCGGTCCGCGATGCGCGTGGCGAGGCGGTAGAGGGGGAGCGCCAGGAGGCCCGCGATCAGGCCAAGGAGCAGCATCAACGGAGGAGTGTCGTACAACGCTTCTCCGGCGACGATCCCCACGAGCACGGCGACGACCGCACCGATCGCCATGAGCAGCACCACGACGAGGGAGAAGATCACGGTCTTCTTGATCACGACGTCCAGGTCCCACAGTCCGTACCGGAAGATCGCGATCAGGTAGGCGGTCGGGATCCCTCCTGCGACCGTCACCACCAGCAGTCCGAGGATCGTGACGAAGAGCCAGTTGAACCCCGAGATGTTCTCGGGCACCAGGATCGTGACCAGGATCCCGAAGACGAGGATCGCGAGGGCGACCGTCGCGACGGACACGAGCCAACGGAGCTGCTGCCGGGCCTCGCCGGTCGACGCCTTGAACCGGCTCCGCACGCCGAAGACCGACGCGATCGCGCCGACCAGCGCCACGATGGCGCCCACGCCGATCATGATGGGCGCCAGACGGACGAACGCGTCGATGCCGAGCGGGTTCTCGTAGAGGATGCCGCCGCTCACGAAGTTGTTCAGGGGGCCCGGGTTGGTGAGCGTCCCCACGATCGCGAGGCTGGCGCCGCCGACGAGCGCCCACACGACCCAGCGCCACCGTGGGGAGGGGGGCCGCCCGTCGGGGAACAGGATGAAGAGCAGCGGGATCAGGATGAGCGGTGCGATCCCGACCTCGCCGATCACGGCGAGCGGCGCGCGCAAAGGGAGCGCTCCGGGGTTGATCCGTACGTCCCACGCGACGAGTGCGACCGCGAGTCCGCTCGCGAGCCACGCCACCCCGATCACGAGGAAGACCCAACCAGCCCTGTTCCCCGGCTGCCTCGTGAGGATCAGGATCCCCGTCACGATCCAGACGATCATGAGGACCGCTGCGGCGACGTTGCCCACGCTCGGCGCGGTCGTGACCCCGATAGGATCCTTCGCCGCGTCCCGCTCCATCTCCCTCAACACGGTCGGGCCGTCTGCGATCGTGGGGTCGCCGATCACCCTCACCACGTGCGGCGGTGCGTTGGCCCTCGTGCTGATCGAGATCAGGAGGGTCGCCGACACGGCGGCGACCGCCGCGACGATCACCGCGACGGAGAGCCCCCGCTTCACACGAGATGTCATGACGCGAGGCTCCCTGCTGCTTCGATCGGGACCGTGCCGGCGATCGTGGTGCCGGCGCCGGGGGCGCTCGTGACGACGAGGGTGCCCTCGAGCGCGTCGATCCGATCCTGCATGATGTCCAACCCCATGCCCCGCGGCGTCGTCGTCGGGTCGAACCCCTGACCACGGTCCGAGAGCGAGAAGGTGATCGACTCGCCCTCGGCCTCGAGGTCCACGATGCACGCTGTGTTGCCCGCGTGCCGCATCACGTTCTGGATCGCCTGCAGCGCGCAGAAGTAGAGGCACGCCTCGATGTCGGCGTCGAAGCGCCGCCCCGCGAACGCCGGCGTCGCGTGGACCTCCGCGTTCGCGCCCACCTTGCGGATGTGCGCCTCGAGTGCCGCGACGACGCCCTTGTCGGCGAGCAGCGGTGGGAAGATCCCACGGGCGAGGTCGCGCAGACCTTCCAGGGTGTCGTTCGCGCGGACGGTGAGCGCGGTGAGCCGGTCCTCGGCGCCAGGAGCGTCGACGGCGACGGTGTCGAGCTCAACGCGGATCTCACGGAGCTGACGCTCCGGACCCTCTCGGATGTCGCGCTCGAGCCCCCGGCGTTGGGCATCGCGGGCCGTGACGAGGCGTTCCCGCGAGACGCGGAGCCCTTCGGCCTGGGCGGCGAGCTCACGGGCTCGGTTCGCGAGCTCGTCGGTGAGCCGGACGTTGTGCAGGGCGAGCCCCGCTTGTGCGGCGAGATCCTCGAGGAGGCGCTCGGCGTCGGGGCGGAGCGGCTCGTTCGCCGGCATCGCGACCTCGATCGCGCCGATCGCGTCGCCCTGGTATGCCACGTCGAGGGTCCGGTCGAACGGCCCGTCGGCGTCTTCCGGCCAGACGCGGGTCCGGTCCTCGCCACCGGGCAGGGTCACACGGACCCTCGCGGCGCGAGCGCCGACCCCACGCGCGGCCGTCTCCGCCATCTCGGGCAAGACGTCTTCGACCGAGAGCGATCCTGAGACCCTGTGCGCGAATCCCGCCATCACCTCGTACGGGGTCGCGCGCTTCCCGTACACGAGCCGGTTGGCGAGGTGGCGTACGCGCTCTCGGACCGGCCCGAATAGCAGCGCGACGAGGGTCGTCGCGGCGATCGAGAGCGCGGGATCGCGCGGGTTGCCGAGTACCGTCCCGATGCCGACCACCACCGCCACGTAGACGACCGTGATGAAGGCGACCAGGAGGCCGACCACGACGGTCTTCGAGATCACGATATCGATGTCCCAGAGGCGGTAGCGCAGCACGGCGACGCCGATCGCGATCGGGATCAGCGCGAACGTGTAGACGGTGTAGATCTGGAGCGCGTCCAGCCAACCGGGCTGCGTCCCGCCGTTCGTATATCCGAGCGACACGAACATCACGAACAGATACAGCACGGCGACGGTGCCACCCGCGAAGGCGAGCCACTTGACCTGCTGGCGCTCGACGCCACCTGCCCGGCGGAACCGGACGACCAGGCTCGCCGCCGACGCGACGATGCAGACGGGGATCAGCAGGAACGCGAACTGCAGGACGTTCACCATCGGAGCGACGGCGGGGATCGAGAAGGGGTTGTCGATGTGGACGTGCTCCGCGACCTGGATCGGGTCGGTGGAGAACAGGATCGCCGCCGAGGAGATCACCAGCGTGGCGGTGATCAGGCGGCCGAGCCAGCGCCAGCGAGGAGAGGGCAGGTGTCCGTCGGGGAACAGGAGCAGCGTGAAGGTCCCGAGCAGCCCGACCGCGGGCACCCACGTCCACTGATCGAACGCGAGCGCCCACGTCCCGAAGGGCAGTGGGTCGACCAGGACGGAGTAGCGGCCGTACGCGGTCGTTCCCAGCGCGAAGATCGCGCCGATCGCGAGGAGCATCCACCCGAGGGGGTTGCGAGGTCGGCGCAGGGCGACGAGGAGCCCCGTCAGGGTGAAGCTCGAGATCAGCACCACGAACAGCACCCCTTCGAGGACGCTGTTGCTGCCGGCCCAAGCCTCGCGCTGCGGGGTCGCCTGGAGCTGCCACTCGAACCACGCCTGCTGCGCGATGCCGACCCAGCTCGCGGCGAAGATCGCCCAGGCGATGATCCGCTTGCCCCGGGCGGTCATGCCGACACCCCCGCCGCCAACGGCACCTGGCCGCGGACGGCCGTGCCTTGCCCCGGTGCCGAGGTGAGGGAGACGTCGCCCCCGAGCACGGCCAGGCGGTCGCGCATCCCGTCCAGGCCGGTGCCGTTGCGGCCGACCGCGGCATCGAATCCTACGCCGTCGTCGATCACCTCGAAGGTCAGGGCTCCGTTCCGCTCGCTGAAGGTCACGTCGATCGATCCCGCGGTCGCGTACTTCGCTGCGTTCTGCAGGGCTTCCAACACACAGAAGTAGACGGCGGCCTCGGTATCGAGCGGGTAGCGGCCGATGCCGTCGGCGTTGAACCGGACGGGGAGGTCAGAGGAGGCGTACCGAGCCATCAGGGCGGCGGCCACGCCGTCGCTCTCCAATCGCGGCGGATAGATCCCGAGCGCCAACGCATGGAGGGTCTCGAGCGCCTCGTCGATCTGGCCTCCGGTCTCCTCGAGCATCGTGCGCGCCTTCTCCGGATCGCGGCCGAGGAGACCTCGCGCGAGCCGCAGCTTGACCGCGAGCGCCACGAGGTGCTGCTGGGCGCCGTCGTGGATGTTCCGCTCGAGTCGACGTCGTTCTTCGTCCTGCGCGGCGACGATGCGCTGTCGGGACGCACGGAGTTCTGCGGCCTGGCGGGTGATGACCTCCAGGCGTGCTTCCAGGTCCGCGGTCAGGCGTACGTTCGAGACCACGAGACCGGCCTGCGCTGCGAGGTCGTCGATCAAGCGCGTCTCCCCGGGATTGAGTGGATCGCCGCGTCGCTTGTCGATCGAGATCACGCCCAGCAGGTCGCCCCGGTACCGGATCTCGGCGACGTGCTCACCCGGTACGTCCGGGAGCGTGTCGTCGTCGAGCACGATGGGCCGGGCCGACGGATCGACCTCGGGCCAGCCGGCCGCCGGCCGGAGCTCGTCGGCGAGGTGCAGCCAGATCGTCGCGCGTTCGGCGTTCACTCCCTCGGCGATCACCCTCGCGGTTCGGGGGAGGATGTCGTCGGTCGCGTACGTGTTCCCGACCCGGTCGCTGAACCGCGTGAGCACCTCGTACGGGGTGGAGCGCTGCCCGTACACGATCCGGTTCGCGAGGCGTTGCACGCGGTCGCGGGCCGGCTGGAACGTGAGGGCCACGACGCCCGTTGCGGCGATCGAGAGGAGCGGGCTGCCGGCACCGACGCGGATCAGTGCGCTCACGCCCACGACGATCGCGACGTACACCCCGCCGATGAAGACGGCGAGGAGTCCGTAGACGATCGCTTTCGAGATCACGACGTCGACGTCGTACAGCCGGTACTTGAAGATCGCGATGCCGGTCGCGACCGGGATCCCCACGACGACGTCGGTCACGAGGAGCACCATCACGATGTCGGCCACCCGGGCGGCGGTGCCCGTCTGTGCGTCGCCCGTCACGATCGCGGTCGCGATCAAGACGAGGAACAGGACCGCCCCGATCGCACCCACGAGGAACAGCCAGCGCAGCTGCTGCCGCTCGTCGGGCGAGCCCCTGCGGTACCGAGTGCCGAGCGAGACGAACGCGAGGAACGAGCTGACGACGAGGGTCAGGCCCGCGACGGCGAGGATCGGTCCGAGGATGCCGTCGAGCGCCTCGATACCGATCGGGTTCGTCACGACCGGACCTGCGTCGTGGACCTCGTACGGCTGCACGGCGAACCCGACGATCGTGACGATCCCGGAGGTCAGGTAGATCCGCCAGGGCCACCGCCACGGCGGCGACGCGATCGAGCCGGTGGGGAAGAGGTAGAAGACCGCAACGAGCAAGATGAGGGACGTGAAGAACGGGGTCTGCGACAGCCAATACGCCATCTGCGCATATCCGGCGCCTTCGGGCGCGTGTTCGTAGACGGCCTGCGCGACGAGCGCCACGCCGGTCGTGGCTGGGATCGCGAGGAGGATCCACCCGATCACGTTGTCGGTGCGCGTGGCGATCAAGGCCCCGACGAACGCCATCGCCCCCCCGCCGACGAGCACCGGCACGAACAGCCCGATGTCCTCGCCGAGGGTCAGATCGAAGATGACCTTGAGGGCTTCCGCGGTCAGGATGCTGCCGAGCCCGAGCGCCGCGAGGCTCCACGCGAGCCAGGGGGCCCATCCCTTCCGCGTCATCGCCCCGCCTCGGTCGGAACGCGACCCTCGAGCGTCGTGCCAGCACCAGGTCGACTCTTGACCTCGAGCGTCCCGTCCAGCGCCGCCAGCAGGCCGGCGATCCCCTGCAGTCCGGTCCCGTACGAGGTCGCCGTGCTGTCGAATCCGGCCCGGTCGTCGGTGACCGCGAACCGTAACCCACCCAGTCCATACACGAGCCGTCGAGCCGTACGCTCGTTCATGCCGGAACCGTCCCCGTCACGGTGGTGCCCTCGCCGGGAATGCTCGTCACGGTTAGGCGCCCGTCGAGCGCGAGCAGGCCCGCGGCGTTGTCGTCGGGCGCCTCGGCTCGGTTCGCCGCCAGCAGGAACAACGCGATGATCGCGTCGCACGCGGGCGCCAGGCGGAGGGCCGTCCTGGGGCTGAGCCGGGTCCTGGGCATGGGGGCATTCTGTTCCCTCGGGCCCGCCCGCAGGAAGGTGGGTCTCCCCCGTGTTCCGACGCTCGGAACATCCCCTGCCGAAGGGTGCTGGCACCCCCTCGCAACGGTGGTGGCGGCCGGGTCGTTTCCGCTGGTCACGGGGCCTACGGTGAACCCGCAGCATCCGAAGGAGGCGTGAGATGAAGAAGATCCTGGTGGGAACCGACACGACGGCCTCGGCCGACCTCGCCGTACGTGACGCGGCCGAGCTGGCCCGCGCACGCGGCGCCGAGCTCCTCGTGCTCTACGTGGCGCCCGAAGGTGAGCTCCGCGCCGTCGTCGACCCGAGCAAGGCGGCGAGCCCGGAGGCCTATCTGGCTGGGCTCGTGCAACGCTTCGACGGGGTCACGACGACGACGCGGGTCGAGCAGGGCGACCCTGCCGAGCGCATCTGCGAGGTCGCCGCCGACGAAGAGGCCGACACGATCGTGGTGGGCAACCGGGGCGTGCACGGGAGCTGGTGGCGGGTCCGCGACAGCATCCCGAACCTGGTCCTGCGGCACTCGCCGTGCAGCGTCTACGTGGTGGACACGAGGAAGGCTCAGTGACGATCGGACCCACGCGAGAGCGACGCCGGCGCCTCTCCGCGCCGGCGTTACGCCTGCTCGGTCTCGCGCAGGAACGCGAGCACCGCCATGACCCGGCGATGCACGTCGGGCTCCTCCGTCAGGTCCAGCTTGTGGAACAGCGAGTTGATGTGCTTCTCGACCGCCCGCTCGGTAAGGAACAGCGACTTCGCGATCGCGGCGTTGTTCTCACCCTGTGCCATGTGCGAGAGCACCTCGCGCTCGCGGTCCGTGAGCGACGCGAGCGGCGAGTGGGCCATCCGGTCCTTCGCGGCCACGAGCGCCTCGACGACCTTCGGGTCCAGGACGCTGCCGCCGCGCGCCACCTCGCCGAGCGCCCGGACGAGCTCGTCGACGTCGGCGACCCGCTCCTTCAGCAGGTAGCCGAGTCCGGCCGCGCCGTTCTTCAGCAGTTCGTAGGCGTATTCCTCTTCCGCGAACTGGGAGAGCACGACGACGCCGATCTCGGGGTGCGCGGCGCGGATCGTCTTGGCGGCCTCGATCCCTTCGTTCGTCCCCGTGGGGGGCATGCGGATGTCCGTGAGGACGGCGTCGGGCGCCAACGCCTCGACGGCGGCGAGCAAGGCATCGCGGTCGGTGGCCGTTCCGACGAGCTCGACCTCGTCGCTCGTCGCGAGCAGCGCCGCTGTCCCTTCTCGCACGAGGTAGTTATCCTCCGCGAACACCACTCGGATCATCCGCGGATGGTACACGGGCCGCTCCGGCCAGAAGATGCGGCGGAAGGCGTGACGGCGTGAGCATCAAGGTCGTGCTCGGCGAGGACAACGTGCTCGTGCGCGAGGGCGTTCGCGCGTTGCTCGACTCCTATGACGACATCGAGGTGGTGGGCGTGGCCGAGGATGCGCCCTCGCTGCTGACCGCGGCGGCCGAGCACGTGCCCGACGTGGTCGTCACCGACATCAAGATGCCGCCGACGTTCCAGCTCGAGGGCATCGACTGCGCGCACTCGATCCGGGAACAGCATCCCGACACCGGGGTCGTCGTCCTGTCCGCGCACGACGACGAGGAGTACGCGATCGCGCTCCTCGGCCGCGGGCACAGCGGGCTCGGCTACCTCCTGAAGGACCGGATCGCCCAGGGCGACGAGCTCGCGCGCGCGATCCGCGAGGTCCACGCGGGCGGGAGCATGGTCGACCCCTCGATCGCCGAGCGGCTCTCGGACCGCAGCGGCGCCGCCGAGCGCGACCGTCAGCTGCTCGACATGATGGCCAAGGGGCTCGGCTACGAGGAGATCGCGTCCGCGCTCGGCACCACGCAGGAGGCCGTCGACCGGCAGGTGACCGAGCTGTTCCGAGGGATGGCCGACGGCAACGGCGGGTCGAGCCTGGTCGACGAGTTCAAGCGGATGCACGCCGCGGTGATCGAGCAGACCGAGTCCCGCAAGACGCTCGCGTCGTTCGTGCCGTCGCAGCTGGCCGACCGGCTCGCCGCGCATCCCGAAACCGCGATCGAGCCCCAGGAGGTCGTGGTGACCGTCCTGTTCTCCGACATCCGCGGGTTCTCGACGATCGCCGAACGGCTCGAGGCGCGCGACGTCGCGGCCGTGGTGGGTCGGCACCTGACCGCGATGGCCGAGGTCGTCGTCTCGCACGGCGGCACGATCGACAAGTTCCAGGGCGACGCCGTGATGGCGGTGTTCGGCGCGCCGGAGCCGCTCGACGATCACGCGGCTCGCGCGCTCCGCTGCGCGATCGGGATGCAGCGCCGCCAAGCGGAGCTGAACGCCGAGGGATGGAGCGTCGAGGACCTCCCCACGATGGGCGTGGGGATCGGCGTGAACACCGGCTCGGTGATCGCCGGCACGATCGGCGGCGCCGGGCGGCTCGAGTACACGGTGGTGGGCGACGCCGTGAACGTCGCGTCGCGGCTGCAGTCCGAGGCCGAAGGGGGCGAGATCGTGGCAGCGGCGAGCACCGTGGCGGCCGCCCCGGAGGTCGCCTGTGAGTCGATCGGGCCGCGCCTCGTGAAGGGGCGCGAGGAGCCCGTCGAGGTGTTCCGTGTCCGCGTCGACGGCTGAGCCCACCGCGGCGTCGGCGACCGAGACCACGGCGACAGCTCCCTCACGGCGCCGGCTCGCGTGGGGCCTGTTCCTGTTCGGCGCCGCGTGGGTCGCGCTCGGATCGGTCCTGCTGCTGCTCGGGCTCGCCGACGGCTCGCTCACCGGCTCGGACGTGATCAGCCAGTTCGCCCTGCTGGCACCTGCGGGCGCGTTCTCGATCGTGGGACTCAGCGTCGCGTTGCGCCAGCCCTGGAACGCCTGCGGCTGGCTGATGCTCGTGATCGGCACGATCTGGAGTTTCGGCGTGAGCCCGCAGCCGGCCAGCGATTCGGCCGTGGCGTGGGCGACCTCGTGGGGCTGGGTACCGCCCTTCGGGCTGATGGCGACGCATCTGCCCCTCCGCCTGCCCGACGGGCGACTGCTCTCACCGCGATGGCGGTGGGTCTCGAGGGCGGCGACGACCGCGATGGTGCTGACGTGTGTCGGGATCACCTTCGACCCCGCGAACGCGGGGAACCCGATCCCTGGCGTCGACCTCACGGTCGTCGGTGTCGTGGGCCTGATCGCGCTCGGGCTCTGCGCGATCGCCTCGATCGCGTCGCTCGTGGTGCGTTCCCGGCGAGCGGGCTCGGACGAGAAGCATCAGATCCGCTGGATCGCGATCGGGGCGGTGGTCTTCATCGTCGCCTGGATCGTGACGATCGTCACGACGCAGGGCTCGGAGCCAGGCCCGGTGATGACGGTGATGGCACTCTCGGCCTACGCGGCGATCCCGGTCTCTATGGGCATCGCGATCTTGAAGTACCGCCTCTACGACATCGATGTCGTGATCAAGAAGACCGTGATCCTCGCCGTGCTCGCGGCGTTCTTCGTGGTGGTGTACGCGCTCGTCGTGGGCGGCGTCGGGGCGCTGGTTGAGGGGTCGAGCAACACGGCGCTTTCGTTCGCGGCCGCCGCGATCGTGGCCACCCTCTTCCAGCCCGTGCTCGCCCGCGCGCGCCGGTTCGCCGACCGGCTCGTCTACGGCGATCGGGCCACGCCGTACGAGGTGCTCGCGGCCTTCGGGGACCAGCTCGCCGACACCTACTCGGCCGACGACGTCCTGCCGAGGACGGCGCGGGTTCTCGCCGAGGGCGTCGGGGCCGAGCGCGCGCGCGTGTGGCTCGCCGAGGGCCAGGGGTTCCGGCCGGTCGCCGTGTACCCGCCGGATGCCGAGCCGGAGCGGACCGACGATCATCTCGCCGAGGTCCGGCACCAGGGTGACCTCCTCGGCGCGTTGTCGGTCGCGATGCCGGCGAACGACCCGATGGACCCCGCCAAGGAGAAGCTGATCGCCGATCTCGCCGCCCAGGCCGGGCTCGTGCTGCGCAACGTCCGGCTGGTCGAGGACCTCCGGAGCTCGCGGAGGCGCCTCGTGGCCGCCCAGGACGAGGAGCGCCGCAAGCTCGAGCGCAACATCCACGACGGCGCCCAGCAGCAGCTCGTCGCCCTCGCCGTGAAGGCGCGCCTGACCCGGACGCTCACCGAGCGCGATCCGGCGAAGGCCGCCGAGATGCTCGAGCAGATCGAAGCCGAGACGCAGTCGGCGCTCGAGGATCTGCGCGACCTCGCCCGCGGGATCTACCCGCCGCTCCTGGCCGACAAGGGCCTCGAGGCCGCCCTCTCCGCGCAAGCTCGGAAGTCACCCGTTCCCGTCACCGTGACGGGCGACGGGATCGGACGCTATCCGCAGGAGGTGGAGGCCGCGGTGTACTTCTCGGTGCTCGAAGCGCTCCAGAACATCGCGAAATACGCCGACGCCACGCGCGCCGAGGTCCGTCTCGGTCGCGACGCCGACGCCCTCACGTTCCGGGTGCACGACGACGGACGAGGGTTCGATCCGGACGCGATCGACTACGGGACCGGCCTGCAGGGGATGGTGGACCGTCTCGCGGCGCTCGACGGCAGCGTGTCCGTCACCTCGCGTCCGGACGACGGCACCACGGTGGACGGCAGGATCCCGGTGCGCGTGGGGGCGGTGCGCTGATGCGCGCCGACGCGGCCGAGCGACCGGCGGGCACCACCCTCGACGGGGTCGGGCCGACGGCGACAGGGACCCTCCCGTCGGCTCCGGCGCGCTGGCCGTGGCTCCTCGTCGTCCTGTTCGCCGTCATGGCCATCTCGGGGATGTTCCTCGTCGTCGCCAACGGCGAGTCGGTGGTCGGGCAGGTCTCGTACCTCGTGGCGTTCGGGATGTTCACCGTGGTCGGCGCCCTGATCGTGAGCCGCGACCGCCGCAACGTGATCGGACTCATGCTCCTGTGGTCCGCCCTGATCACGGGATCCGCCTTCGTGTCCGGGGAGCTCACGACGTGGCTCGTCGACGCAGGGACACGTGGGACCGCTCACCGTGTTCGTCGGGTTCATGAACAACTTCGGCTGGCTGCTCGGCATCCTGCCGGTCGTCTTCTTCCTCCCGCTGCTCTTCCCCGACGGTCGCCTGCCCTCTCGGCGGTGGCGCGTGTACGTGTGGTCCGTCGTCGCCCTGCTCGCGATCCTCGCGATCTCACTGCTCTTCGGACAGAAGACCTTGACGGGATCGGGCGATGTGGGGATCGCGAACCCTCTCTACGTGCCGGCCATCGGCGACCTTGCCCTCGCTCGACCCGGTGATCGGCCTCAGCTTCCCATTGCTCTTCGGGCTGACGCTCTACTCGCTCTTCCGGCGGTTCCGGCGATCGTCCGGCATCGAGCGCCAGCAGATCAAATGGGTGGCGTTCGGGTTCCTCAGCGCGCTCGCGCTGATCCTCGCCAGCATGCCGATCACGGATCCTGCCCTGAACGGACTGATCGGCGGGATCGCCTTCATGATGTTCCCGATCTCGATCGGCGTCTCCGTCCTTCGCTTCCACCTCTACGACCTGGACGTCGTGGTGAAGAAGGCGGTCGTCTACGCCGCGCTCGCGCTGTTCGCCACGGTCGTGTACCTCGGTCTCGTGGTCGGGCTCGGCACCTGGCTGGGGCAGTGGGAGCTCGTTCCTGACGATGGTCGCCGCCGTGATCGTCGCGGTGACCTTCCAGCCGGTGCGGGAGCGGCTCAGCCGGTTCGCGAACCGGGTCGTGTACGGCAGGCGCGCCACGCCGTACGAGATCCTCACGGACTTCTCCGAGCGCGTCGGCGACGCCTACGCCGAGGCTGACGTCCTACCGCGGATGGCGCGCGTCCTGGGCGAGGGGATCGGCGCCGAACGGAGCGACGTCTGGCTCGCCGTCGGCTCGGAGCTGCGCCACGTCGCCGCCTGGCCCGACGAGCTGACGAGCGTCGAGCCCGTGCCCGTGCCCGTGCTGGACGCCGGCACCCCGGCGATACCGGACATGGATCGCGTGAGCCTCGTCGAGCATGGAGGTGATGTGCTCGGCGCGCTCGCCGTGCGCAAGCCGCCGAACGATCCGATGTCGCCCGCCGACGAGAAGCTGATCTCCGGGCTCGCCTCGCAGGCCGGGCTCGTGCTGCGCAACGTGCGTCTCACGGAGGAGCTGAAGCTCCGACTGGAGGACCTGAAGGCCGCGCAGAAGCGCCTCGTCGCGGCGCAAGACGAGGAGCGCCGCAAGCTCGAGCGCAACATCCACGACGGCGCTCAGCAGCAGCTCGTCGCCCTCGCGGTGAAGGCGCGCCTGACCCGGACGCTCACCGAGCGCGATCCGGCGAAGGCCGCCGAGATGCTCGAGCAGATCGAAGCCGAGACGCAGTCGGCGCTCGAGGATCTGCGCGACCTCGCCCGCGGGATCTACCCGCCGCTCCTGGCCGACAAGGGCCTCGAGGCCGCACTCTCCGCGCAGGCGCGCAAGTCGCCGGTCCCGGTCACGGTGAAGGCCGAGGGCGTCGGACGGTTCCCCCAGGAGGTCGAGGCGGCCGTCTACTTCTCGACGCTGGAGGCCCTCCAGAACGTCGCGAAGTACGCGGAGGCGTCCGGAGCCACCGTGGCGATCCAGACCGACGAAGGGTCGCTGCGGTTCTCCGTGACCGACGACGGCCACGGCTTCGATACGGGCTCGACGGGATACGGCACCGGGCTGCAGGGCATCGCCGACCGCCTGGGTGCGCTCGAAGGCACGCTGCACGTGGCCAGCGCGAACGGGTCAGGGACGACGGTCACCGGCCGACTCCCGATCAGCCACGAAGCGCGTATGGTCACGCGATGACCGCCCGCGACACCCCCAGGCCGAAAGGGCTCCGTCGCCTCGAGCGATGGATGATCGGCGTGCTCTTCGCGGTGATCGCTTTCGTGTTGGAGAAGGCCGTGATGCGGTCGGTACGCAAGGGGGGTGGCGAACCGTCGGCCCCCGAGCCCGAACAGGTAACCACCCAGCTCACCGGCTCGGGCGCCGAGGTCGATCTCGAGTAGCTGCGCGACCGGCGAACGCATCCCGGAACGGGACGGGGGCGCCTCGCGGCACCCCCGTCGACCCGTTGTCGATCCTTCGAGCTAGGTGCCCCTGACCGTCACCTCGAGCACGTCCATGAACGCCGGGTTCCCGTGGTTGCTCACCATCACGAACCTGATGAAGCGGACGTTCTTCGTGCCCTTCGTCGGGGTGTAGGTCTTCAGGCGTCCGTTCGCGGGCGCCGAGCCGGCGAAGGCCTTCCGCCAGTCGCCGCTCGCCGTGCGGGTCCAGATCTCGAACCCCTTGACCGCAGAGTCGGGTCCGTCACCGCACGTGCCGCCCGACGCGACGCCGAAGCTCGTGACGTCGACGCTCTTGGGCAACTCGACGGTCGCCTTCCGTGCGCCGCCGACCCCGCTGCTGTCGTTGCCCGGGGAGTCTGAGGGCCACCCGTTGCCCAGGTTCAGGTCGAAGGCGCCGTTGGCGTTCGATCCGCAGAATTCCGCGTAATCCGGCGGGGTGTACTTCCTGAGCGTCGCTCCTCCTTCGAGGGATGCCCAGTCGCGGTTCAGCGCGTTGTCGACCGTCTCGTTGCCGTTCACCACGAGGTCGGTGACCGCGTTGGGCTCGTAGCCCCCGCCCCGGAAGTTCAGGGCGGCGTAGGCGTCGTGCTGCGGCACGTTCGCGATGCTGTACGTGCCGTTGGCCGCGGTGACGTCGGACAGGCTCGTCGCGAAGCCCGAGTCCAGTCCGGCGATCCCCACCGTGACGCCCTCGACCGGGGCGCCGGTCGACGTGTCGGTCACGGTGCCGCTCACCGTGTTGCAGGTGACGACGGCGCAGTCGGGCGGAAGTCCGAAGTCCTCGACCGGGTACACGTCGCCACCGCCGAGGGACGAGGCGAAGTAGCCCATCCCTCGGTTGGCGAACACGTTCCAGATCGCGGCCTCGTTGGCGCCGCCGTTGGCCACGACGTCGGCCTGCAGGATCGCGTTGCGCATGTCGAGGAACGACGGGCTCGGCGGGGACAGCTCCATCCCCCGCGTCACGAGCTCCTCGGTCGCGTTCCGGCCGAGGTCGCGGCGAAGGTCCCACAGGGTCTCCAGCCAGATCTCGCCGTCGGCATGCACCTCGGGACCGCCGCCGATCAGGCCGAAGTCCCCGAACGTGTACCCGCCGGGACCGGCGTCGGTCGTGCCGGGGCAGTTCGGGCTGGGTGAGCCGACCGGGCAATCGACCGGCTGCGAGCGCAGGTCGCCGCCGAACGAGAGCGCTCCCATCACGAGGTTGCCGTCGCCCGCCGGGTTCGGCTTGTAGCCCTCGCCCACCAGGAAGTCGAGGGCGTACCAGTCGCTCCAGCCTTCACCCATCGAGTTGGCCTGCTGGTTGTCGAGGCCGCTGTTCCCGCCCGGATAGAGCACCAGTCGGTTCGAGAGCCCGTGGGTGTACTCGTGGTACACGACCTCGGCGTCGTCGCCGCCGTTCGCGGAGGCCACGTCCGGCAGCCCGAACCGGTTGAGCTTGCGGAACAGGTACATCTGCATCGTCGGCGCCGTGCCGTCGGGCGGGGTCGTCATGTTCGCGTTGTCCACGTGCCCGAGGTCCGGGAAGCCGCCGCCGGCCGTGTTCGCGCCGTCGGAGGCGTTCCCGAGGACCGGGTCGTGGCCGCCCGTGCCGCCGTACTCGAAGTTGCCGGCCGCATCGGTGAACGAGATCGGCGCCCCGGCCAGGTGATCGTGGAAGCGGTTCAGGAAGTAGTAGACCTGCACCGCATCGTGCTTCGTGTTGGCCTTCCAGCTGAAGCCCACGTTCTTGTCCCAGGTACAGGCCACCGACGTGCTGCAGTTCTGGTTCGCCGTGGTGGTATCGAGCGGCGCCGTGTACCCGGACCAATCCAGGAGTCCGTCCGAGGCCGCCACGTCATCGCTCGGGTCCGGGTACGAATCGTCCTTGATGTCCTTGAACACCCAGGCGTTCGGCCCGAAGAGCGCGCCGCCGTCGAACACGGGGAAGGTCACGCTCTGCGCGACGCCCGATCCGCCGGTCGCGATGTCGCTCGGGTAGTACTCCCACGCCTCGGCGGTGCCGGTCTGCACCGCGGGTGCGCCGGCGTCGGTCAGGTTGTCGCGGTACAGGACCGCGCCGCTCACCGCGTCGAGGACCGAGAGGTCGGTCTCGGCCGGGGAGACGTAGGTCGTGGTGGTCCAAGCCAGGCGCGCCCCGCGGCCCGTCGGGAACAGGGCCAGCGTGGCCGTGTCGCGTGCGTCGGTGCCGGTCGAGCCGACGGCGCGCCGGGCGCCGGCGATCGCGCCGGCCGCGCTCATGCGCGCCGTCGTCGTCGGTGCGCGGAGCCCGCGCATCGGACCGCCGACCACGTTGATCAGGCGGCCGTCCTTCGCGACGTTGGCCCGCAACCCTTGACCGAACAGGGTCAGGCCGCCCGCCCGCTGGATCCACGAGAGGTGGTGGGTGCCCAGGGCGTCGACGTAGTCGTCGCGCAGCCGGAGCGTCTTCAGGTCGGCGAGCCGGAGCCCGAAGGCCCTGCGGTTCGCGCGCACGTAGCGCAGGGCGACCGCCGATGCCGGGGCGGTGCTTGCCTCGGTCAGGAACCCGTCGAGTCGGCCAACGTATCGGAGCGTGCCGGTGACCGGGTCGCTCTGGAGCACGCCGAGGGTGCCGAGCGAACGCGCCAGTGACGAGCGCGCCTTCGCGATCCGCGGGCCGACCGCGACGGCCGTCCCGGCCGTGCGGGCGTCGTACCCGGCCGCCGGCCCGCCGGCCGCGGGGCGAGCGACCGCTCGCACGCCGGCCGAGGTCCGTCCACCGGCGACGGCGCCGGGCGCCGTCCCTCCGAACGTGGCGAGCGCGATCGCGCCGGCCGCCACCATCGCCCCGAGTCGCCTCCGGGCGGACGAAGAACCGAACGACATGTGAGCCCCTCCCTCTCTCGTCGCGGTTGCGGTCGCGCGAACCTAGCACCCGTCGGTGATACGTGCCGAACGGCGGGCAGGGTTGCCGCTGCGTCTCAACGCTTGCGGACGATGTCGACGATCATCGCGAACGTCAGCACGGCGCCCGCGACGCCGAACGCGATCGGCACCCAGGCCGCCGGCTTGTCCGAGACGGCCGTGATCCCGCTCGCGAGGACGGCGGCGCCCGCGGTGAGCGCCAGCGCCAGCCGGCGGCCGGCCCGGCGGATCGTGGCCTCCAGCGTGGACGCGCGGAAGTTCACCTCGAGCTTCTGCCCGGGCCGGGCGCCGATCATCCGCTCGATCGCCTCGATCACGCGCATCGCCCGCACCTTGAACTTCTGGGCCTGATAGAAGAGCGCCTTCGGGTCGGTCTTCCCGCCCATCTGGGTGAACATGCTGCGCATCAGGAACTTGCCCGCGACCTCGAACGGGTCGATCTCGGGGTCGAGCTGGGCGGTGGCGAGCTGCATCTGCGCGAGCGCCTTGCCGGTCAACGTCAGCGAGGCCGGGAGCGGCACGCCGTGCCGCAGCGAGACCTCGGTCATCTCCTGCAGGATCGGACCGAGCTGGATGTCGCTCAGGTTCGCGGTGCGGTACTTCCCCATCAGATCGCCGATCTCGGCGCCGAACGCGTCCACGTCCAGGTCGCTCCGGTCGATCGCTCCCGCCAGCATCAGCGACACGTCGGTCAGGAACCCGGTGTCTTCCTGCCAGAAGGCCATCAGCAGGAGCATCATGTGTTCCCGCATCTCGGGCCCGACCTCGCCCACCATGCCCAGGTCCAGGAAGTAGAGCTTGTCCTCGGTCGGCTGCCACATCAGGTTCCCGGGATGTGGGTCGGCGTGGAAGAACCCGTCCACCATGATCTGCTTGTAGAACGACTCCAGGAGCTGACGCGCGGCCTCGTGCCGCGCCGCCCCCTCGGGCGCGATCGACAGCGGCCCGCCCTGCACGTCCTGCATCACGAGCAGCCGGGAGGTGGAGAGCTCGCCCATCACCACTGGGACCGCGAGGCGGGAGAACGGCGCGATCACGCCGCGCATCCGCTCCATGTTCGAGGCCTCCTCCCGGAAGTCGAGCTCGCGATGCAGCGAGTCCGACAGGTGGTTGAAGACGGCCTCCATGTCGATCACCGCCTTCAGGCCCTGACGCTCGCCGACCTTCTCGGCGAAGACCTCGAGCAACGCGAGGTCCTGCTCGATCAGCTCCTTGGCCTCGGGTCGCTGCACCTTGACGACGACGAGATCGCCGGACGCGAGCTTCGCGCGGTGGACCTCGGCGATCGTCCCAGCGGCGAGCGGCTGGGGATCGAGCGTGTCGAACACGTCCTCCCACGGGACCCCGAGCTCCTGCTCCATCACGGCGACGACCTGTTCCTCGGTGAGGGCCGGCACGTGGTCCTGGAGCGTGGCGAGCTCCTCGATGAACTCGGGCGGCAGCAGGTCGGGGCGCGTCGAGAGGATCTGGCCGAGCTTGGCGAAGGTCGGCCCGAGCTCCTCGAGCGCGTTGCGCAGACGTTTGGCCTGGCGCCGCCGTCCGACGGCGCCCTCCTCGTCGGGCCGGCCGAAGAGCTCCTTCAGGCCGTGCTTGGCGAACACCGCGGCGATCTGCGTCCCGCGGCGGGTCAGGTGGGGCTGGACGTCCTCGTCGACCTTCGAGCTGCGGATCACGGCGGTGCTGCGCGGGTCGCGCACCGGCTGCACATGGCCGTCGGCGCCGGCCGTGTTGACGATGATCACCGTGCAGCGGGCGTTGTGGCTGATCCGGTTCGGGACGTTGCCGAGCAGGAACTCCTTTCGTCCCGCCATCCCCGCGTTGCCGACGACGAGCACGTCGATGGCCTGGTCCTCCGTGGCGTGGACGATCGCCATCGCCGGATCGTCGTCGATCACGACGTGCGACCGCCCGCGTTCGCCGGCGAGCTCGCGCACGTAGGTCTCGAGCGCGTCGGCCGCGCCACGCGCGCGCGTGGCCTCGGCCGCGCCGTAGGCCGTGTCACCCGGGTGCTGCGGCAAGATGACCTGCACGACATGCAGCTCGGCCCCATAGCGTTCCGCGAACGCGGCCGCCCAGCCCACCGCCCGCTCGGCCGTCTCGGACCGGTCCGTCCCCACCATCACCCGTTGCACGGGTCGCGCTACGTCCACGTCGGTCCTCGCCATGCGCGCATCATGGACGAGGAGACTACGGCGGGAAAGGGTGGCGTGCGCGACATCTCGGGTGGTGCCACCACCCCCGCAGAGGGCGCCTCCGTGGGCCCGAACCACCCCTTGGTAGACTCACATGCTCCCGCCGGAGTAGCTCAGGGGCAGAGCAACCGCCTCGTAAGTGGTAGGTCGTGGGTTCAAATCCCACCTCCGGCTCTCACACGGCCCCTTCCTGTCGAGGGTCGCCGTGTTGCTAGAATCCGCCGCGTGATGAAGACCTCTCGACGACTCCTCGCCGCGCTCGCCGTCGCCGCCGTGTCCGTGATGTACGCCGCCGGGGTCGCCCAGGCGCAGGTCAGGGTCGAGCCCACCGCCACCCCCGTCCGCAACGACGGAGGCTGGGTGTTCCAGGCCGCTCAGCTCCTCGCGCTGCTCGGGATCGTGACGGTCGTGATGATCGTGATCGGCTACATGCGGTTCGCACCCCGGTTCGCCAAGGACGAAGAGTCGATCAAGGTCGTGCGGGCCGACCGCGTGGTGGTGGGGCAGGAGCTGCCTCGCCGCAACGTCGATCTCTCACAGGCCGTGCCCGTCGTGGTCGCGCCGCCCGCGGTCCCGGTGCCCGCGGGCGCCGTCGCGGCTCCCGCGCCCGTCCCCGCCGCCGCGGCTGGTGCGCCCGCCGCCGCGCCCGCCGCCGCAGCTGCACCGGCTGCCGCTCCGGACGCCGTCGAGGCCCCTCCTGCCGCAGCGCCCGCGCCCGCCGCCGCTCCGCCGGCCGCGCCCGCCGAGCGTGTCGAGGTCTCGATGGACCAGGCGGTCTTCGATTCGACCCTGGAGGAGCTCCTGGCGGCCGGCACCGACCGTCGCATCGCCGAGGGCAAGGCCCGGCGCGCCGCGATGATCGCCGCGAAGAAGAAGGCGGCGGGGGAGAGCTGACCGCCTCCCCTCCCCCCATGGGCGCGACGGAGGTCGACTGGTCCATGGGTTCTCAGGCGGCCCGGCTGGCCGACTGGGACACGGCGCTCCAGATCGGCAAGAAGGTCTCGGGCCCCGGCGTCCCCGTCCCCGCGGTGGAGCGCGCTCGGATGCGCGAGGACTTCGCCGAGCTGGTGCCGCACGCCGAGTCCCTGATCACCTCGTTCAGCGGCCTCAGCGTCGAGGGGTTCCGCTCGAGGGCGTGGGTGATGTCGCGCGGCGAGTGGATCCGCGCGAACCTCAACGGTCTCCAGCGGCTGATCGAGCCGCTCGCGGCCCGCGTGATGGCCGACAAGGCCTCCCGGGCGAGCTACAAGCGCAAGGCGATGGGCGCACAGGCCGGCGCCCTCCTCGGCTACGTCGGCAAGCGCGTGCTGGGCCAGTACGACGTCTTCGTGCCGCCCGACGACGAGGGACTCCTCTACTTCGTGGGACCGAACGTCGCCGAGGTCGAACGCACCTTCGGGCTCCCAGCCCGCGACTTCCGGCTGTGGATCGCGATCCACGAGGTCACGCACCGGGTCCAGTTCGGCGCGGCGCCCTGGCTCCGCGACCACCTCGCCGGGATGATCGACACCTACCTCGGCTCGGTCTCGCTGGATTCGAAGGACCTCATGAACCAGCTGAAGCGGGCCGCCGACGAAGCGAAGGAGGGCGTGGACCTGCGGGGCATGGGTGCGCTCTTCCTGATCCTCACGCCGGCGCAGCGTGAGCTGGTCATGACACTGCAGGGGATCATGTCGCTGCTCGAAGGGCACGCCTCGTTCGTGATGAACGAGGTCGGTCGCGAGCACGTCGCCGACGTCGACCGGATGCGCCGGACGCTCGCGAAGCGTCGCAAGTCCTCCAACGTCGAGCGCACCTTCCAGAAGGCGATCGGCTTCGAGCAGAAGATCCGCCAGTACGACGCCGGCGAGCGGTTCGTCCGAGAGGCGGTGCGGCTCGGCGGTCAGGACTCGTTCAACCTCGTGTGGGCGCGGCCGAACAACCTCCCGAGCCTCGCCGAGATCTCCGACCCCGCCGCGTGGGTCGCGCGGGTGGTGGAGTAGCCGGCCCGATGCGCCGCCCCCCGGCCGTCGCCCGCGTCCTCGAGCGGGTCACGACCACGGTCCGCGAGCACCACATGTTCGAGCCGGGCGACACCGTCCTGGTCTGCGTCTCGGGCGGCCCGGACTCGGTCTGCCTCCTGGAGTCGCTCGTCCGGCTCCGTCGCCTCTTCCGGATCCGGCTCGAGGTCTTCCACTTCGATCATCGGCTGCGCCCAGGATCGGCGGCCGACGCCGCCTACGTGAAGCGGCTCGCCGCGCGGCACGCGTTGCCGTTCCATCTCCGGGTCGCCGCCGACGCCCCGGCCAAAGGAGAGTCGATCGAGTCCTGGGCGACCGGGCGTCGTGGCCAGGCGATGTCGGAGGTGCGCGGGGAGTCCGGCGCCAGGGTCGTGGTCGAGGGGCACACGCTGGACGACCAGGCGGAAACGGTGCTGCTCAACCTCATCATCGGCACCGGGCTCGATGGGTTGGCCGGCATCTGGCCGGACGGGTCCCACGCCCAGCCACTCCTCGACGTCCCCCGCGAGGACGTCGAAGCCTTCTGTCGCGCGCTCGGCCTGCGTCCACGGCACGATCCCACGAACGAGGATCGTCGCTTCCTGCGGAACCGGATCCGGCTCGAGGCTATCCCGATGCTGGAGGAGGTGACCGGTCGCCGGATCAACGCCACGCTCGCGCGCACCGCGTCCGTGCTTCACGCCGATCGCCTCGAGCTCCTGGAACGGGCGCACCGGGAGGAACGGGCGATCGTCGAGCACCGCGAGGGGGAGGTGTGCTTCGACGCCCGATCGCTCGCGGCGCTCCCGCACTCGCTCGGCGCCCGGGTTGTCCGCTCGGCGCTCTGGCAGCTCGCCGCGGTCGACGACGAGGTGGCGCCATGGACCCGGGACGCGGTGCGCGCCGTGTTGGACCTCGCGGCCGGACGGCCGGGGCGGCGCCGGGACCTCCCCGGCGGGCGGCTGGCTCGACGCGACCGGACCCACGTGTGCGTGGAGTCCTTCACGCTGAGCGAGACACGCGTGAGCGTCCGCTCGGACTCGGGCTGACCTCACGCCGTTCCTCTGGGTCGCTACACTCGCCTCCACGTGGACGCCTACGCCGCCGACATCGAGAAGGTCCTGATCTCCAGCGAGGAGATCCAGACCAAGCTCGCCGAGCTGGGGGCGCAGATCACCGAGGACTACGCGGGCTCGCGGCTCCTTCTCGTCGGCGTGCTGAAGGGCGCGTTCGTGGTCATGGCCGATCTGGCCCGCTACATCGGCCTGCCGCTGGAGTTCGACTTCATGGCGGTCTCGTCGTACGGCGCGGCCACGAAGACCTCGGGCGTGGTGCGGATCCTGAAGGACCTCGACCACGACCTGGAAGGCCAGGATGTCCTGCTCGTCGAGGACATCGTGGACTCGGGCCTCACGCTGAAGTACCTGCTGAAGAACCTCGCGGCTCGCAAGCCCAGGTCGCTCGAGGTGGCGGCGCTCCTCCGCAAGGAGGGCATCCAGAAGGTGCCGCTGGACCTGCGCTACGTGGGCTTCGACATCCCCGACGAGTTCGTCGTCGGCTACGGGCTCGACTTCGCCGAGCGCTACCGGAACCTCCCGTACGTCGCGACGCTCCACCCCGGCGTGTACGGCGGCGAGTAGATCCGATCGACGGCGGCGGGAACCTCGGCCGTCGACGCGACCGTCAGAACGACATGCGCCGGATCCTCCCCCTCCTCGCGATCCTCCTGGTGCTCCCGGCATGCGGAGGCGATGGGGCGGACGACCTCCCGTCGCCCGCCGACTCCGGGATCCATGGAACGGTGGTCGCCGGACCCCAGTGCCCGGTCGTGCAGGCGGGGTCGCCCTGTCCCGACACCCCCTGGAACGGGACGATCCGCATCACCGGTGGCGACGGCGTTGACCTCGAGATCTCGACGTTCAACGAGGGCAGGTTCGCGATCGCGCTCGGGCCGGGCACCTATCAGGTCCAGGCGGAGGTCACGGGGCCAGCGACCGCTCCACCCGTCACGGTGGAGGTACCTGGCCAGGGCTACGTCGAGGTCGCGCTCACCGTCGATACCGGCATCCGCTGAGCCGGGCCGCGGGTCCGGACCCGGTGCTAGCATCGTCGACTGGGCCGGGCGCGCGTCGCGCCGCGGCTCGATGCATCTTCACGACCGCCCCGAGGAGCCGACCCTGAGCCAGGTACCGAACGAGCCGCCGCTCAAGCGTCTGACCCGCACGCCCACGCTCTGGATCGTGCTGGGGACGCTGGTGTTCCTGCTGGTGATCTCGTTCATCGGCCAGTCCCCCAAGGGCGAGGAGATCCCCTTCTCGGACTTCCAGAAGAAGGTGGCCGCGGGCGAGGTCAAGACCGCGAAGATCCTGCAAGGCGAGCAGGCCGTGACCGGGCAGCTCTCCGACGGATCCGAGTACCGCACGAAGTACGAGGTCGAGTACGGGGACGAACTGGTCGCCGAGCTCAACAAGGCCAACGTCGAGATCGAGGTCGACCCCCAGACCCCCAACGCCTTCCTGTCGACGCTGATCACCGTCTTCCTGCCGGTGCTGCTGATCGGCGGGATCCTGCTGTTCGTGATGAACCGCTCACAGGGCGGCGGCGGGCGGGTGATGCAGTTCGGGCGTAGCAAGCACAAGACGGTCGCCAAGGACCAGCCGAAGACGACGTTCGCCGACGTCGCCGGTGTCGACGAGGCGATCGAGGAGCTCGAGGAGGTCAAGGAGTACCTTCAGAACCCCTCGAAGTTCCAGGCGATGGGGGCGAAGATCCCGCGCGGCGTGCTGCTCTTCGGGCCGCCCGGCACCGGCAAGACCCTTCTCGCGCGCGCGGTCGCCGGCGAGGCCGGCGTGCCGTTCTTCACGATCAGCGGTTCGGACTTCGTGGAGATGTTCGTGGGCGTGGGGGCGGCGCGCGTGCGCGACCTCTTCGAGCAGGCGAAGGCCAGCGCGCCCGCGATCGTCTTCATCGACGAGATCGACGCCGTCGGTCGCCACCGGGGCGCCGGGCTCGGCGGCGGGCACGACGAGCGCGAACAGACCCTGAACCAGCTGCTGGTCGAGATGGACGGGTTCGACCAGCGCTCCACGGTGATCCTGATGGCCGCGACGAACCGCCCCGACATCCTCGACCCGGCGCTCCTGCGGCCCGGCCGGTTCGACCGCCAGGTCGTGATCGACCGGCCCGACCTCGAGGGGCGCAAGGCGATCCTGAAGGTCCACGCCCGTGGCAAGCCGTTCGACAAGACGGTCGACCTGTCGGTGCTCGCGCGCCGTACGCCCGGGTTCACCGGGGCCGACCTCGCGAACGTGATCAACGAGGGGGCCCTGC
Source organism: uncultured Actinomycetes bacterium (assembly GCA_963821925.1). Classification (GTDB taxonomy): domain Bacteria; phylum Actinomycetota; class UBA4738; order UBA4738; family HRBIN12; genus JAOUEA01. The sequence continues at coordinate 696,742 of CAWGFO010000001.1, forward strand.
TCGCGGCCCGCCGCAACAAGCGGGCGATCTCGATGAAGGAGATCGAGGAGGCCGTCGACCGCGTGATGGCCGGCCCCGAGCGCAAGACCCGGATCATGGACGAGCAGGAGCGCCGCCTGATCGCCTATCACGAGGGCGGGCACGCGCTCGTCGGCCACGTGCTCCCGAACACCGACGAGGTCCACAAGATCACGGTGATCCCGCGCGGGCGCGCCCTCGGCTACACGCTCACGCTGCCCGAGCAGGACAAGTTCCTGATGACGCGCGAGCAGCTGCGGGACGAGCTCGCGATGCTGATGGGCGGTCGTGTGGCCGAGGAGATCGTGGCCGGCGACATCACGACCGGCGCCGGCAACGACATCGAGCGCGCCACGAAGGTCGCGCGTCAGATGGTCACCGAGTACGGCATGTCCGACACGATCGGGCCACGCACGCTCGGGCAGAAGCAGGGCGAGGTCTTCCTCGGCCGCGACTGGGGTTCTACGCCCGACTACTCCGACGCGGTGGCCCTCGAGATCGACACCGAGGTCCGCCACCTGATCGATGAGGCGCACGACGTCGCGCTCGACATCCTCACCGAGTATCGCGCGAAGCTCGACGCGCTCGCCGACGAGCTGATCGAGCACGAGACGCTCGACCGCGAGGAGGTCGAGCGGTTCTTCGCCGACGTCCCGAAGCGGAAGCCGCGCACGCACGAGGTGCGCTCGGTGGGCCTGGCGGTCACGCGCCATCAGCGGCCCGATCCGAACGAGACTCCCGCGCGCCCACCGATCGGCGGCCCCGGGCTCGCGCCCGCCTAGGTCGCGGCGGCTCACCCTCGCTCGTGCGTAGACTCGCGGCATGAGCGACCGCTGGGCGACCTTCGACTGCTACGGAACGCTCGTCGACTGGCTGGGCGGGATCCGCACGACGCTGGCGAAGGTCTGGCCGGACGAAGACCTCGACGCGCTGGCAGTGGCCTATCACCGGATCGAGCCCGCCGTACAGGCCGGACGGGGGATCCCGTACCGGCAGGTGATGGCGGAGACGCTCGCGGGGATCGCCCAGGATCGAGGGCTCGAGCTCCCCGACGACGACCGGGACGCCTTCGCCGTGTCGCTCCCCGCGTGGCCGGTCTTCCCCGACGTGCCACCCGGCCTCACCGAGCTGCGGGCCCGTGGGTGGAAGCTGGCGATCTTGTCGAACACCGACGCCGACCTGCTCGACGCCTCGCTGCTCGCGATCGGGGTCCCCGTCGATCTGCGGATCGTGGCCTCCGACATCGGGAGCTACAAGCCGGCCTTCGATCACTGGGAGACGTTCTTCCGCGAGACGGGCGCCGATCGGAGCCGGCACGTGCATGTCGCGGCATCGCTCTTCCACGACGTGGAGCCGTGCGCGAAGCTCGGCCTGCCCTGCGTGTGGATCAACCGGCAGGGCGAGGCGAGCGAACTCCCGCGCGCGGGCGAGCTCACCGATCTGTCGGCGCTCGCCGACACCCTGGATCGGCTCGTTCCCGCGTAGGATTCCGGTCGTGACCAGCGAGCGGTTCGACCACGCGAAGATCGAGCAGGGGATCCGCCTGCTGCTCGAGGGCATCGGGGAGGACCCCGATCGCGGTGGGCTGAAGGACACGCCCTCGCGGGTCGCGCGGATGTACGAGGAGATCTGCGCGGGGGTCGGCGTCGATGCCACCGACATCGTGACCGTCGTCGAGGGCGCGGACTTCGACGAGATGATCATGGTGCGCGACATCCCGCTCACATCGATCTGCGAGCACCACCTCGTGCCGTTCAGCGGGAAGGCCCACGTGGCGTACGTCCCGAACAAGCAGCACGAGATCACCGGTCTGTCGAAGATCGCGCGCGTCGTCGACGTGCTCGCCAAGAAACCCCAGGTGCAGGAGCGGCTCACGACCGAGATCGCCGAGACGATCGAGCGTGCGCTCGATCCCCGCGGCGTCTTCGTCGTGATCGAGGCCGAGCATCTGTGCATGACGATGCGCGGGATCAAGAAGCCCGGCGCCGTCACGGTGACCTCCGCGGTGCGCGGGCTCTTCCGGACGGACGCGCGCACCCGCCAGGAGGCCATGAACCACATCGGCGCGCACTGAACCAGCCTTCCTCGGGCCACCGCTACGATGGTCGCCATGACCGAGGCCGTCTGGCGCTGCCGCGACCGCGTCTTCCCGCTGGGTGAGCGCACGCTCCTGATGGGCGTCGTGAACGTCACCCCCGACTCGTTCAGCGACGGCGGGCGGTTCCTGCACACGGATGACGCCGTGAGGCACGCGATGCAGCTCGCGGCCGACGGGGCCGACATCCTCGACGTGGGCGGCGAATCCACGCGCCCGGGGGCCGAGCCCGTCTCGCTCGACGAGGAGGTGGCCCGCGTGGTGCCCGTGATCGAGCGCCTGCGCACGGAAGCCCCCGACCTCGCGATCAGCGTCGACACGCGCCACCCGGAGGTCGCCCGCGCGGCGCTTACCGCCGGCGCCGACATCGTGAACGACGTCACGGCCGCGTCGGCCCCCGGAACGCTCGAGGCGGTGCGGGAGTCGGGTGCCGGCCTGGTCCTGATGCACATGCAGGGCGAGCCGCAGACGATGCAGGCCGATCCCACCTACGACGACGTCGTGGCCGAGGTGCGCGACTTCCTCGTCGAACGGATCGAGGCGGCGGTGGCCGGCGGCCTCCCCCGCGAGCGCCTCTGTGCCGATCCCGGGATCGGCTTCGGGAAGACGACCGCGCACAACCTCGCGCTGTTGCACGACATCGCGACGTTCCGGCGGCTGGGTGTGCCCGTGCTGGTCGGCGCGAGCCGGAAGCGCTTCATCGGCGAGCTGTCGGGCGTCGACGAACCCGCTGAGCGCGTCGAGGGCACGGCCGGCGCCGTCGCGTGGTGCGCCGCCCAGGGCGTCGACGTCGTGCGCGTGCACGACGTGAAGGAGATGGTTCGGGTCGTGAAGGTCGTCGACGCGATCGCGCGGGGAGGTGGCGCGTGAGCGTTCCCGGGGCCAAGGCGGCGTTGCTCGGCCCGCGCGCCCGGTTCCGTACGTCGGGTGGGGAGCTCGCGTACACGGACGCCGGCGAGGGGCCGGTCGTCGTGCTCCTGCACGGGTTCCCCCTGTGGAGCTTCGAGTGGCGCGAGTTCATCCCGCTGTTCTCGTCACGGTTCCGGGTGATCGCGCCCGACCTGCTCGGGTCGGGCGACTCCGAGAGGCCGGAGGACGCGCCGCTGGACATCCGCGCGCAGGCCGGGTACGTGCGAGAGCTCCTGGCGGGGCTGGGGATCGACCGGTACGCCGTGGTCGGGCATGGTCTCGGCGGCGGTATCGCGCAGGTGCTCGCCCTCGACGAGGACGGGGTCGAGGCGATGGTGCTGCTCGACGCGACCGCGTTCCACGCGTGGCCCTCGGACAGCACGCGCGAGGCCCAGGTCCGCGCGGCCGAGCTTCCGCAGAGCGCGGAGCTCGCAGCCGCGCTGGTGCGCACCAGCATCGAGATCGGCGCCGCATCGCGCGACCGGATCCCCGAGGAGGTCGTCGAGGCCTACGTCGTCCCGTTCGCCGGCGCCGATGGCGCGTTCTTCCGGGCGCTGAACGCGATCGACGGCAAGGGGCTCTCCGGCCGTGAGGTGGACCTCGAACGGATCGCGTTCCCCGTGCTGATCCTGTGGGGCGAGGACGACCCGTTCTTCCCGCCGATCGTCGGCGAGCGCCTGAACGAGGCGATGCCGTCATCGGCGCTGGGTCTGCTTCCCGGCTGCGGCCATTTCATCGTCGACGAGGCGGCCGACACGATCGGCCCGATGATCTCGGAGTACCTGCGCGCGCGATGGCTGCACGCGCCCCACGGGCACGGCGACACGAGCGGCATCGTGCGGCTGCAGCTCGAACGCCGCCCGCCGTGGGTCGACCTCGCCGAAGCGGCGGCCGACGACTGGTTCGACGAGGGCGGCGAGGAGCCGCGGGTGCCCGATCCGGCCGATCAGGAGATCGGGAAGGGCGCCGAGCGATGACCGTGGCGCGACTCCATCTGACCGGGATCCGCGCGGAGGGGCACCATGGTGCGCGCCCCGGTGAGCAGGACGACCCGCAGCCGTTCGTCGTGGACCTGGAGCTCGACGTCGACGTGGCCGCCGACGACATCGACGCCACCGCCGACTACCGCGGCGTGAGCGAGGCGGTGCGCGCGGTGATCGTCGACCGATCGTTCGACCTGATCGAGGCGATGGCCGGCGAGATCGCGGCCGCGGCGTTCGCGTTCCCGCACGTGGTCCGCGTGACGGCGACCGTCCACAAGCCGAACGCCGCCACGCGGCTCGACATCGATGGCGTGAGCGCCTCCGTCACGCTCCCGGGGTGACGCGTGACCGGGGCCTTTCTCGGTCTGGGGTCCAACCTCGGGGACCGGCTCGCCACGCTGCAGCGCGCCGTCGACCTGCTCGGCGCGACGCCTGGGGTCGAGGTCGAGGCCTGTTCCCGCGTGTGGGAGACCGAGCCGGTCGGCGGTCCTCCGCAGCCGGACTTCCTGAACGTCGTCCTGCGGATCGAGACGTCGCGGGCGCCGACCGAACTGCTCGCCGCATGCAACGAGGTCGAGGCCGCGCTCGACCGCGTGCGCGACGTGCGGTGGGGACCACGGACGATCGACATCGACGTCCTGACGATCGACGGCTTCGCCTCGGATGACCCGCATCTGACCGTCCCGCACCCCCGCATGACGGAGCGGGCCTTCGTGCTGCTGCCGCTGCTGGACCTCGACCCCGATCCGGTGCTGTCGGACGGGACCCGCGTCCTCGACGTGCCGCTCGGCCCCGACGCCGTCGGGGGCGCGCATCCATCCGCGCCACCGCTCAGGACCTGACGTGGCCGGCGCCGTGTGTCTCCGCTGCGACTGGCAGGGCGAGACCGAGGCATCGATGTGTCCCGCCTGCGGGACCGCGCTCTATCGGGCTGCGCCGCGAGCCGCGGGCGGGGCCGATCCTCGACCCCTCGATCCGGGAGCCGACGACGATCCGGGGCAGGCGGACCACCGACCGCGGCGCCGGGGGCCGTTCGTGCTGGCGGGGGCGATCACGGTGCTCGTGGCCACGGTCGCCTTCCTGTGGATCCGTTCGAACACCCCGCGGGCGAAGGTCCCGGGCGCCCTCTCGGGCACGATCCTCTACGCGGAGGACCTCGGCGACGGGATCTCGCGACTGTGGCGGTGGGACCTCGCCGCCGGCACGGTGACCCCCGGCCCGCGGGTCCGGGAGCCCGTCGAGCTCGTCGACGCGCGGGACGCCGACGGTGGATGGGTCGGCGTGACCTCACGGGTATCCCGGACCGAGCTCCAGGCATCCGTCCTGCGGTTCCTCGATCCCTCGGAACGCGCGGCGCCGCTCGTGCGCGGCGGCCTGATCGGCTGGGGTCCCGGCGGCGCGACCGTCGTCGCGGGAGACCGGAGCCCGGTGGTGGGCGACTGTCGACGCCACGTCTCGGTGACGGTCGTGCAGCTGTTGCCGCTCCGGCGTGAGCGTCCGTTCGCCGGCGACGTCTGCGGCGACCTGCTGTCGGTGGGCCGCGGCGGCGTCGTGACGTACTTCACCCTCCAGCGAGGGAACGACGTGCGGATCGCGTACGTGAGCGTGGGCCTCGTGCACCCCGTGCTGCGCGACTTCGCGATGATCGGCACCTCGCCGGTGGGCGATCTGCTGGTCGTACCCGTGTCCGCGTTGCCGCCGCAGCCGATCGCGCCGCTCGGTGCGCGGATCGACCGCGACCGCCCGCCGACGGGCGTGTTCGGTACGGCGCTCTTCTTCCGCGGGCTCGACACGGCGCCGATCCCGTACGGGCGCGGGGCGGACCGCTTCCAGATCGACCGGATCATGGCGTGGACGCCGGACGGCCTCACCGCGCTCGTGGCCGGGCGCCTGGGCGAACGGACCGGCCTGTTCGAGATCGACGGCGGTCCCGGCGGCGGGTTGCGACCCCCTCGCTTCGTGGGGCCGATCGACGGGCTCACGTGGGCGTCGTACGCGGACGACGGGACCGCGTTCGTCTCGTCCGAGCGCGGGATCTCGATCGTGAGCGCCGGCCGGCTCGTGCCGCTCGAGCTGCCTGCGAGCGCGGCCGAGCCCAGCGGTCCGATCGTCTGGATCCCCTGAGTTGGGATACTCGCGCTCATGAGGGTGGCGGTGGTCGGAGCGGGCCGCGTCGGCACGGGGGTGGCGGTGCTGCTCCAGCGCGCCGGACATCGGATCGAGGCCGTCTCGGGGCGGGGGCCGACCCGCGATCGAGCGGCGCGGTACCTCCCCGGCGTCCCCGTGCTCGAGGCCGCCGCCGCGGCCCAGCTCGCCGAGCTCGTCGTGCTCGGCGTGCCCGACGATCTGATCGCGCCGACGGCCGAGGCGCTGGCCGGTACCGGCACGGTGGGTCCCGGACGGTGGGTGGCGCACCTGTCGGGTGCCAGGGGGCTCGATGCTCTCGGCGCGGTACGGGAGGCCGGAGGGGGGCGGCTCGCGATCCATCCTCTCCAGACCTTCCCCGACGTCGTGAGTGCGATCGACGGCATCCCCGACTGCGCCGTCGCGATCACGGCCGACGACGAGGCCGGCTACCGGGTGGCCGAACGCATCGCCGACGACCTCCTCGGCGTCCCGTTCCGGCTCGACGACGAGCTGCGCGCCCGGTACCACGCGGCCGCCGTCTTCGCGTCGAACTACTTGGTCGCGACGTCGGCGGTTGCCGCGGACCTCTTCGCGTCGGTGGGGGTGCCCGATCCGGTGCGCGCGATGCAGCCGTTGCAGCGCACCACCCTCGACAACGTCGCACGGCTCGGGCCGGGTGTGGCGCTGACGGGGCCCGCGGTGCGGGGGGATGCCGGCACGATCGAGCGGAACGTCCGGGCCGTGGCGGAGGTCATGCCCGAGGCTGTGCCCGCGTACGTCGCGCTGGCCCGCGTCGCACTCGACCTGGCGGAGCGAGCCGGACGGCTCGACGGCGAGGCTCGGGCGCGCGTCGACGAGGTGCTCGCCCGATGGAGCTGATCCGGACCGCCGCAGAGCTGCGTGCGGCGACCGATCGTTGGCGCGATGCCGGTGAGACGGTCGCGCTCGTCCCGACGATGGGCGCGCTGCACGGGGGGCACGACGGGCTGATCGGGCGGGCGCGACGCGAACGAGACCGCGTCGTGGTCTCGATCTTCGTGAACCCGCTGCAGTTCGTCCGCGGCGAGGACTTCGACCGGTATCCCAGGGACGAGGACACGGACGTGGCACACGCGGCGTCGCTGGGGGTCGACGCGGTGTGGGCGCCGAGCCTCGACGAGATGTATCCGCCGGGTCTCGCGCTCGCGGAGCCCGACCCCGGACCGGTCGGCGACGTCTTCGAGGGCGCGGCCCGGCCCGGGCATTTCGCGGGCGTCCTCAAGGCGGTGCACCGCCTCCTCGACGTCACGGGCCCGTGCGCCGCGTACTTCGGGGAGAAGGACGCGCAGCAACTCTTCCTCGTTCGGCGCATGGTCGACGATCTCGGGATGCCGGACGCGATCGTGGGCTGTGCGACGGTCCGGGAGGCCGACGGGCTTGCGCGCTCGTCGCGGAACGCGTACCTCTCGCCGGAGGAGCGCGACCAGGCGGGATGCCTCTTCCTGGGACTGTCGGAGGCTGCCTCGCTCGCGCGCGCCGGTGAGCGCTCCGCGCCCGTGCTGGTGGCCGCGATCGCGCGGGAGGTCGGCGCCACACCGCTCGCCCGTCTGGAGTACGCGGCCGTCGTCGACGAGGGGACCTTCGAACCGGTGGACACGCTCGACGGGCCTGTCCGCGCGATCGTCGCGGCGCGGTTCCCCGGCACCCGCCTGATCGACAACCTGCCGCTCCCGAAGGAGTCTGGATGACGATCGAGGCTCCCGACCGGGTCACGATGATGCCGGTCGTGATGGCGGCCCTCCTCGCCGACGGGGCGAGCCCGGTCGGCGATCCGGACGAGATCGGCACGGCCCGCATCCTGGCGGTGGGGGCGGGGCGCGTCGTGGGGATCGCGGTCGCGAAAGAGGCGTTCGGCCGGCTGGGCGCACGGCTCCGTCCGCTCGTCGACGAGGGCGAGCCGGTCGGGCCGGGAACCCCGGTGGCCGAGTTGGGCGGTCCGCTGGGGGCGATCCGCGCGGCCGCCCCCACGGCGCTCCGGTTCCTGACCCGCCTGTCCGCCGTGGCCGCCGGGATCGAGTCTCCCGACCCCGGAGAGCCGCTCGACGCGTGGGCCGCCGGCCTCGTGCGGTTGTCGCCCCCCGGCTCGGTGGGCCACGATAGCCCGTCGTTCCGTCTCGAGATCGAAGGGTGACGCGTGCTCCTGGCCGCCGACGTCGGCAACACCGAGATCGTCTTGGGGGTCTTCCGGGGCTCCGAGTTGGAGCACACCTGGCGGCTGTCGACGCGGCCGGAGCGCACGGCCGACGAGCTCGCGCTGGCGCTGGGAGGGTTCCTCGCCCAGCGAGGGATGGCCTTCGAGTCGCAGGTCACCGGCCTCGTGATCGCGAGCGTCGTCCCCGACGTGACCGCGGCGTTCCGCGAGATGGCCGCCCGCTACTTCCCGTTCCCGCCGGTGCTGGTCGGGCCCGGCACGAAGACCGGCGTGCCGATCCTCACCGAGAACCCTCGCGAGGTGGGCGCCGACCGTGTCGTGAACGCCTTGGCCGCGTTCACGAAGGTGGGCGGCGCCGCGATCGTGGTCGACTTCGGAACGGCGACGAACTTCGACGTCGTCTCCGACAAGGGCGAGTTCGTCGGCGGGGTGATCGCCCCGGGGATCCAGGCGAGCGCCGCCAGCCTGTTCAGCCGGACGGCGCGACTCACGCGCGTCGAGCTCGTTGCGCCCCCGGCGGCGGTGGGGCGTTCGACGATCGAGGCGATCCAGTCGGGGCTGATCTTCGGCACGGCGGGCGAGGTCGACGGGATCGTGCGGCGGATCCAGGCGGAGGCGGGCCCGTCGACGGTCGTGGCGACCGGTGGGCTCGCGCCGGTCGTGATCCCGCACTGCGAGACCGTCGACCGGCACGAGCCGTGGCTCACCCTGGAAGGGCTGCGGCTCGTCTTCGACAAGAACGCGGTGGGCGCCGATGAGTGATCCACGCGAGCCCGTCGGCCCCGACGATGCGGGCGCGGCTGAGGCACCCGATGGGTCCGAGCAGGAACGACACGGCCGCGAGGCCGAGGTGCTCGCCGCGCGCCGGGAGAGCCTCGGGCGGCTCGAGGTGGCCGGCATCCCGCCCTTCGCCCTCAGCCTCGAGACCGCGCTCGGGGTGGCCGAGCCCGATCCGATCGCCGGGATCCAGGCGTCGTTCGGAGGCCTCCAGCCCGGCGATTCGGCCGAGGACATCCGGACCGTCGCCGGGCGCGTCGTGCAGCGTCGCGACATGGGCAAGCTGAAGTTCATCGTGGTGCGTGACCGGACCGGGGATCTCCAGCTGTTCTGCACCGCGAAGGGCATGGACCCGGCCGCCTTCGCCCTTCTCGACGAGGTCGATCTCGGCGACATCGTCGGCGCCACGGGGCACGTCGGCGTCACGAAGCGCGGGGAGCTCTCGATCTTCGTCGAGCGCTGGGCGATGCTCACGAAGTCGCTCCGCCCGCTCCCGGAGAAGTGGCACGGGATCAAGGACGCCGATCTCCAGCAGCGCCGGCGGTACCTGCACCTGATCGTCGATGAGCAGCCGCGACGCTACTTCCTCGCGCGCGCCGCGGTGCTCAAGACGATGCGCCGCGTGCTCGACGAACGCGGCTACGTCGAGTTCGAGGGCCCGATGCTGCAGACGGTCGCGGGCGGAGCGAACGCACGACCGTTCACGACCCACCACCACGCGCTCGACATGCCGATGAAGCTCAGGATCTCGCTCGAGCTGTACCTGAAGCGGATGCTCGTGGGTGGTGTCGAACGCGTCTTCGAGCTGGGCCGCAACTTCCGGAACGAAGGCATCGATCGGGACCACAACCCCGAGTTCACGATGCTCGAGGCGTACCAGGCGTACGGCGACTACCACACGATGATGGACCTGTCGGAGGCGATCATCGTCGAGTGCGCACGCGCCGTGAACCCGATCATGGGCCGCGATCCCGACGATCTGCGGATCCCGGTGCGGGGCCGCACGATCGACCTCACGCCGCCGTTCGCGCGGCTCTCGATCCTCGGCTCGGTGAGCGACGCCACGGGCGAGACCGTGACCCTCGACCACCCGGACCTGCTGGGGATCGCCGAACGCCACGGGGTGTCCGTGGACGACGCCTGGGGTCCGGGCAAGATCGTCCAGGAGCTGTTCGAGAAGCTCGTCGAGGGCGCGATCGAGGCGCCGACCTTCGTCTGCGACTTCCCGCGCGAGGTCTCGCCGCTCGCCCGGCCCCATCGCGACGACCCCGGGCTGACCGAGCATTTCGACCTCGTGGCGGCCGGGGTGGAGCTCGTGACGGCCTTCTCCGAACTCACCGATCCGATCGAGCAGCGCGCGAAGTTCGAGCTCCAGCAACAGATGAAGGAGGTGCTCGGCGACGAGGTCCACCCCTTCGACGAGGACTTCCTGCGGGCGCTCGAGCACGGCATGCCGCCGGCCGGCGGCCTCGGCATGGGGATCGACCGGCTGCTGCTGCTGCTCACCGATGCGGGCAGCCTTCGCGACCTGATCATGTACCCGAGCCAGCGCCCCGAGTGAGAACGCCGGCCGGTCGCGTCACGGCGAACGCTCGGACTAGAATCGCGCCACGCCGCTCACCGCGGCGCTCGATCGCCGAGAGGGGTTGTTCCACATGGCCGACGACATGATCGCCACGCTCAGGGCCGTGCCCCTGTTCAGCTCGCTCTCCGACAAGGATCTGCGGGCGATCCTCGAGATCTCGAAGGAGGTCTCGCTCGAGGCCGGGCACACGACCGTCGAGCAGGATGCCTCGGCCGTGGGGTTCCACCTGATCCTCGAGGGCGAGGCCGACATCGAGGTCAGCGGGCGTCACGTGTCGACCTTCGGCCCCGGGGACTACTTCGGCGAGGTCTCGCTGATCGACGGGAAGCCCCGCACCGCGACCGTGAAGACGAAGACCGCGATGCGATCACTCGTGATCCCGTCGTGGAGCTTCAACGCGCTCCTCGACAAGCACCCGGTGATCGCGAAGGAGCTCCTCCTGATGCTCTGCGCACGCCTGCGGAACGTCGAGGCGATGATCACCCACTAGGGCGGTCAGCCCTCAGCGGCCTCGCGGGTCTCGGGTGGCTCGGCCGCTTCCTGTAGCACGATCACGAGATCCTGCAGGCCCGTGCCCTTGGCCAGGAACCCGCTGGCGCCGGCCTCACGGGCCGCGCGCTCGACACCTTCGTCGGCATGGGCGGTGAGGATCACCACGGGCAGGTCGGGCTTGGTCTCGTGGATCTTCTTCATCGCGTCGATGCCGGACAGGTCGGGCATCGACAGGTCCATCAGGATCACGTCGGGCTCGAGGTGCGTCGCCTCCTCGCACGCGGCCACGCCGCCGCCCGCTTCGCCCGCCACCTCGATGTCGTCGACCATGCGGAGCGCCGACGTCAGCGCCTTGCGGAAGGCCGGGTGGTCGTCTACGACGAGCACTCGCACGGGCATGTCTCCTTCGAGGGTATGCGGGTCCACGTCGGATGCCTCCTGGTGGACGGTTCGGCCTGCGGGGGTGGGAAGCAGGGGCATTGTCCCCCGCGTTGTAGGCCAAGGACAATCTGCCATCCGGGGGACTTCGACTAGCCCGAACGGGGGGTCGATGGCCTACGTCGAAAGGCACCTCATCCCGAAGCCCGTTCCTACCGAATACCTGGATAGGAACATCGCACGTGGGCGGGAAGGATCCCTTCGTTCCGGGGTTATCAGGGGCGGTGGGTATACTTGCTTCCAACGGGCGCTGCGACCGGTTTCCGGGGCGGCGCCTACGGTGCCTCAGGGGTAGGACGGAGTCCGTTGATCCCAGGGGCCGGAACATGTGGGCTCGATGGCCCGGAGGATGCTGACATGTTCGAACGCTTCACGGATCGCGCGAGAAGGGTCGTGGTCCTCGCCCAAGAAGAGGCGAGGATGCTGAACCACAACTACATCGGCACCGAGCACATCCTGCTCGGGCTGATCCACGAGGGCGAGGGCGTCGCCGCGAAGGCGCTCGAGTCGCTGAACATCTCGCTCGAAGCCGTGCGCCAGCAGGTGGAGGAGATCATCGGCCAGGGCCAGGCCGCTCCCACCGGGCACATCCCCTTCACCCCGCGCGCCAAGAAGGTCCTCGAGCTGTCGCTCCGCGAGGCGCTCCAGCTCGGACACAACTACATCGGCACCGAGCACATCCTCCTCGGGCTGATCCGCGAGGGCGAGGGCGTCGCCGCCCAGGTCCTGCAGAAGCTCGGCGCCGACCTGAACCGTGTCCGCCAGACCGTGATCCAGCTGCTGTCGGGGTACACCGGCGGCAAGGGCGAGACCACGCCCGGCGGATCGAGCCAGGGGGAGGGCGGCCCGCAGGGTTCGATGGTCCTCGACCAGTTCGGCCGGAACCTCACGCAGCTCGCTCGAGATCAGAAGCTCGACCCGGTGATCGGGCGTGAGAAGGAGATCGAGCGCGTGATGCAGGTGCTCAGCCGGCGCACGAAGAACAATCCGGTGCTGATCGGCGAGCCCGGCGTCGGCAAGACCGCCGTCGTCGAGGGCCTGTCCCAGGCGATCGTGAAGGGCGAGGTCCCCGAGACGCTCAAGGACAAGCAGATCTACACGCTCGACCTCGGCGCGCTCGTGGCGGGCTCCCGCTATCGCGGCGACTTCGAGGAGCGCCTCAAGAAGGTGCTGAAGGAGATCAAGACGCGCGGGGACATCGTGCTGTTCATCGACGAGCTGCACACGCTCGTCGGCGCCGGCGCCGCCGAAGGTGCGATCGACGCCGCCAGCATCCTGAAGCCGATGCTCGCGCGCGGCGAGCTCCAGACGATCGGCGCCACCACCCGCGATGAGTACCGCAAGCACCTCGAGAAGGACGCGGCGCTCGAGCGCAGGTTCCAGCCGATCGAGGTCCAGGAGCCGAGCGTGGCGCACACGATCGAGATCCTCAAGGGCCTGCGCGACCGGTACGAGGCGCACCACCGCGTGAACTTCACCGACGACGCGCTGGTGGCCGCCGCGAACCTGGCCGACCGCTACATCAGCGACCGGTTCCTTCCCGACAAGGCGATCGACCTGATCGACGAGGCCGGCTCGCGCATGCGGATCCGCCGCATGACCGCGCCGCCCGACGTCCGCGAGGTCGACGAGAAGATCGCCGAGGTCCGGCTCCGCAAGGAGTCCGCGATCGACGGACAGGACTTCGAGAAGGCCGCGTCGCTCCGCGACGAAGAGCGTCAGCTCCAGGAGGAGCGGGCTCGCCGCGAACAGGTCTGGAAGTCGGGCGAGATGGACATCCTGTCCGAGGTCGACGAGGAGGAGATCGCCGAGGTCCTCTCGATCTGGACCGGCATCCCCGTCTTCAAGCTCACCGAGGAGGAGACCGAGAAGCTGCTCCGCATGGAGGACGAGCTGCACAAACGGATCGTCACCCAGAACGAGGCGATCTCGGCGGTCTCGCGCGCGATGCGCCGCACCCGGTCGGGCCTCAAGGACCCGCGTCGGCCGGGCGGCTCCTTCATCTTCCTAGGCCCTTCGGGCGTCGGGAAGACCGAGCTCTCGAAGGCGCTCGCGGAGTTCCTGTTCGGCGACGAGGACGCGCTGATCCAGCTCGACATGTCCGAGTACATGGAGAAGCACACGGTCAGCCGCCTGATCGGCTCGCCTCCCGGTTACGTCGGGTACGAGGAGGGCGGTCAGCTCACCGAGGCCGTGCGCCGCAAGCCGTTCAGCGTGATCCTGTTCGACGAGATCGAGAAGGCGCACCCCGATGTGTTCAACACGCTGCTGCAGATCCTCGAGGACGGGCGCCTGACCGACTCGCAGGGGCGTACGGTCGACTTCAAGAACACGATCATCATCATGACCTCCAACCTGGGCACCCGCGACATCCAGAAGGGCCCGGGGATCGGCTTCGCGACCAGCGGCGACGCGGAGGTCACCTACGAGAAGATGAAGGACCGGGTGACCGAGGAGCTCAAGCGCTCGTTCCGGCCCGAGTTCATCAACCGCATCGACGAGGTGATCGTCTTCCGCTCGCTCACGCAGGAGAACGTGAAGGACATCGTCGACATGATGATGAAGCGCGTGACCGAGCAGCTGCGGGCCAAGGACATCGAGATCGAGCTCACCGACGCCGCCAAGACGCTGCTCGCCGAGCAGGGCTACGACATGGCCCTCGGCGCCCGGCCGCTCCGCCGGACGATCCAGCGGCTGGTCGAGGATCCGCTCGCCGAGAAGCTCCTATGGAAGGAGTTCCGCGCCGGTCAGACGATCTTCGTCGACGCGCAGGACGGCGAGATCGTGTTCGACGGCGGCACGTCCGTGCTGCCGCCCGACGTCCCGCCGGTCGAGCTCGCCGGCTCGACCGAGTAACGACCTGGGCCGGGGCGAGACCCCGGTTCAACCAGCCGCCCTCGGGCGGCACCAAGGCCGAAGCCCGGCCCCGCGAGGGGACCGGGCTTCTCGGCGTTTCGCGACAGGCCGGAGGTTGGCGGGGGTGACGAATACCCTGCTGCCTCCTGAGATCGTGGGGTTCGCCCCCTAGGTGAGCGCCCGATGCTCCTCGGCGAAGAACGCCGTGAAGTCGGGCGGGGCCTCGGCCTCGCGAGGGAACCGAACGACGTCGCCCTCTGCCTGCATCACCCTCCTTGATGCCGCGGGCGATCCCAGCGCTTAGGGGTGAGCCGAATATCCGATCATCATGATGCACCGATCCGAGGGATCGCCTACATCGTGAGGCCCCGCAGCTCTTCGGGCACGAGGTCGGCGAACGTCCAGGCGGTCCACAGGTCCTGCGCGATCCGCCCGGCCGAACGCTGCACGCCCCAGCGCTCGAAGTGATCGCACATCCGCTTGATGTCGCGCCCGAGCAGCGCCTCGGCGTGCTTGTTCTTGCGGGGGTCGACCGCCTGCGGGAAGTCGATCACGGTGAGCTCGCCTTCCCAGACCAGGATGTTGTACGGGGAGAGGTCCCCGTGGATCGCGTTCCGGTACAGGAAGTGCTCGACGGCCCTGATCGTCTGGTCGAAGAGCGCCTCGGCCTCCTCGCGGTCGTCGGGGCGATAGACGTGCAGCTGCGGACCGGCGACGTCGATATCGCCGATGTACGACATCAGCACAGCCTCGCCGGTCCGCTCGATCGGGCGCGGTACCGGGGCGCCCGCCTCCGAGAGCAGGCGCAGCATCTCCCACTCGCGGTCGACCCAGATGCCACCCTGCACCTCGCGCCCGAAGCGTGTCTTCTTCTCCAGGGCGACGCGGACGCGCCGCTCCTTGATCCATTCGCCGTCGTGGTAGATCGCGTCGTCGCGGAAGTCCCGCCGGTCCAGCGGGTGGTACAGCTTCAGCGCGACGAGCTCCTCGCCGGTGGTGCGGGGGTTCGCGCGGCACAGGTGGACCGAGGCCTCCTTGCCGCTCTTGATCGGTCTGATGACCTTCTCGATGAGCCCTTCATCGAAGAAGTGCTCGAGTGCGTTCGCGTCGTGCAACGCGGTGCTCCTTCCGGTGGCCGATCGCCGGGGCGACCGTGACGTGGACATGACGAAGCCACGTCCCCGAAGGAATGCAGGGCGGCGCCGGCCGGAGGTTCAGGCGGCGACGCGAGGCGACCGGGAGGGACGCGGCGCGCGCGCGATGTCGAGAACCGAGATCGCGGCCATACCTCATCCCTCCTTCTGCGGTCGTGACGACGCGCCGATCGCGCCGTGTCGAGTCACTATACGACTCGGCCTCGAGCGATGCCAGCGGGCTAGCCGGGATCGGGAAGGATCGGATCCTCGAGCCGCCAGGGGGTGTGATCGCCTCGCCCGGCGGCCCAGAGCAGCGCGATGATCAGGAGCGCCGCCGACAGGGCCATCATCGCGATCGAGATGTAGTGGAACCGCCAGACCCAGACGACGGTGCACGGGGCCTCCACGCTGCACGAGGGCGAGGCCTGGTTCGGGAACCGCTCGAGTTGGTAGTGGTACGTGCTGATCGCCGCGCTGATCGCCGCCACCGGGATCGCGTAGAACCGGACCGCGCGGTCGCGGCGGAGCGCGGCCAGCAGCAGCACCACGGCGAGTGGGTAGATCCCGATCCGCTGATACCAGCACAGCTTGCAGGGCACGAAATGTGCCACTTCCGAGTAGTACAGGCTGCCCAGGGTGGCGGTGAGCGCGACCAGCCACGCCAGCCAGAGCCCGGTCTCCGACATCAGATCGCACACGGCGTCGCGGGCGCCCCGCAGGCTCGCCGACCATCGGGCGCCGACGCCGATCACCAGGATCGCGAGCACGGCCACGTCGGCGATCACCGTGAGCAAGGCGAAGAGCGTCGACATCGTGGAGACGTTCATGCGGCGAGCCTACCCTGACGTGTCGGCGGCTCCCGTTAGGCTCCCCGCCATGGCGAAGACCAGGACCATCCTCGCGTGCTCCTCGTGTCGGCAGCAGGTGTCGCAGTGGGTCGGTCGCTGTCCCGGCTGCGGCGCGTGGGGCACGATCGATGAGGCCGCCGGCACGCGGGCGACGGGCGGTCCGGCACCGGCTCGGGTCTCGCTCGTCGGCGCGGAGGGGCCGGTCGACGAGGGGCGCGTGCCCTCCGGTTTCGCCGGGATCGACCGGGTCCTGGGGGGCGGGCTGGTGCCCGCGTCGGTGGCGCTCCTCGCGGGCGAGCCCGGGATCGGCAAGTCGACCCTCCTGCTGCACCTGCTCGGCCATCTCTCTGCCGCCGGCCACACGACGCTGCTCGTGAGCGGTGAGGAATCCCACGCGCAGGTGGCCGCTCGCGCCCGTCGTCTCGGCATCGACGATCGAGGGATCGAGTTCGCACCCGGTCGCGATCTGGAGCAGGTCGTGCAGCTCGCGCGGGAGGCACGGCCCTTCCTCCTGGCGGTCGACTCGATCCAGACGATCCGCGACACGGCGGGCACGCAGATGCCCGGCGGCGTCTCGCAGGTACGCACGTGCACCGACGCGCTGGTGGGGCTCGCGAAGGCCGAGGGCATCGCCGTGCTGCTGACCGGTCACGTCACGAAGGACGGCGACCTCGCCGGACCGCGCGCGCTCGAGCACGCCGTCGACGTCGTCCTGACCTTCGACGGCGATCCACGGTCGGGTCTGCGCGTGCTCGCGGGCGGCAAGAATCGGTTCGGTGCCGAAGGTGAATCGGCCTGGTTCGAGATGGGCGGCGAGGGCCTCCGCGAGATCGATCCGACCGACCTGCTCGTGAGCGGCGAGCGGGTGGCGGGGGCGGCGACGGCGTTACCGCAAGCGGGACGCCGGGCGCTCGCGGTCGAGGTCCAGGCGCTGGTCGGCTCGGCCGACGGCCCGGGCCGCCGCCAGGCGACGGGGCTCGACCCTCGTCGGTTCCAGCTGGTGGCGGCGGTCCTCGACCGGGCGGCCGGGATCCCGCTCGGCCGCGCCGAGCTGTTCGGAGCGTCCTCGGGGGGTGTGCGGATCGACGATCCAGCCTGTGACCTCGCGGTGGCGGCCGCCCTCGCCTCCGCGGCGACCGGCACCCCCCCGCCCGCCGGCGCCGCGTTCGTCGGTGAGGTGGCGCTCACGGGGCTCGTCCGGCCAGCGCCGGCGGTCGCGCAGCGCTTCGCCGCCGCTCGGGCGGCCGGGTGCAGCGTGGTCTTCGCCCCCGAAGGGGCGCCGACGAGGGTCGACGGCCTCCGGATCAGTCCCGTACGGCACGTGCGGGAGGCCGTGAGCTGGGCGTTCCCGGACGCCGCCGGCGGCGCGCGCGGCACTTCGGCGTAGACCGTTCGGACCCCTTCGGGCCCCGGAATAGCCTTCTGACCTGCGGTTTTGGGTTGCGCCGCAAGGAGGTCCCGTGCTACCCTCTAACTAGTCAGCTCGCGAATCCCACGCGTTCCATCTCGGTAGGGGAGGTTTCGTGTTCCGCAAAGGCGATACGGTTGTGCACCCGGAACATGGCGCGGCGGTGATCGAAGAGCTGCGGGAGAAGGAATTCCTCGGCGAGACCCGCACCTACCTGGTGCTCCGCGTGGCCTACGGCGACCTCACCCTGATGATCCCCACCGACTCGACCGACCAGGTCGGCCTGCGCTCGGTGGTGAGCAAGGCCGAGGTCAAGAAGGTCCTGAAGGTGCTCACCGAGGACGAGTCCTCGATGGCCGCCAACTGGAGCCGTCGCTTCAAGAACAACATGGAGAAGCTGCACTCGGGCGATCCCTACCAGGTGGCCGAGGTACTCCGGAACCTCTCGATCCGCGACCGGGAGAAGGGCCTGTCGGCCGGCGAGAAGCGGATGATCACCAAGGCCCGCCAGATCCTGATCTCCGAGCTGTCGCACGCCA
The DNA here is from genome assembly GCA_963821925.1 of uncultured Actinomycetes bacterium. Classification (GTDB taxonomy): domain Bacteria; phylum Actinomycetota; class UBA4738; order UBA4738; family HRBIN12; genus JAOUEA01. The sequence goes on from CAWGFO010000001.1 coordinate 715,144, forward strand.
CCGGCAAGTCCGAAGAGGACGCCGAGGCTCTGATCGATGACACGCTCGACGGCGCCCACGGCGCCAAGATGGTCGCCCAGGCCTAACCGCAGTCCCTACAGGCCCCTCGTTCGCGGGCCGATGCCACTCGGGTAAGGGGTAGCTCATGCGCGCCCGCGCTTCGGGCTGCCCGTCGGACGATCGGACGGTGGCTATGAGCGAACCGGAGCCCAGCAAGACCGCTCTTCGCGGGCGTCTGGTCGAGGGCGTCCGCCTGCTCTTCATCGCCCTGCTCGCGACCGCCGGCTACCAGGTCGGCTCGTCGCAGGCGGCCGACAGTCCGAGCCGCGCCCTGCTCTGGATCTTCCTGGGCGCCGGCGTCGGCTTCGTGATCGGCGGCGTGGCGGGTCGACTGACCCTGCGCGCGGTGAGCGGCCTCGAGCGGGAACTGCGCCGCACGCCGGCGCCGCAGCTCGCCGGCGGCGTCGTGGGCTTGATCGTCGGGCTCGTGGTCGCCGCCCTGATGATGGTGCCCTTCTTGTTCCTCCCGGCGGGTGCCGCGTGGCCGGCGGTCGTGTTCATCTACCTCGTGTTGGGCTCGCTCGGCTTCCGCCTGGGCAAGGCGAAGCACGAGGACATCTTCGCCCTTGTCGGGATGAAGCCCCAGGCCTCAGGCGCCGCCGCGCGGGGTGATCTGCACGTCGTCGACACGAGCGCGTTGATCGACGGCCGCGTGGCCGACCTCGTGGCGACCGGGTTCGTGAGCGGCACGATCCTGTTGCACGAAGGCGTGCTCCGCGAGCTCCAGGCGATCAGCGACTCGTCGGATCCTCGCCGTCGGACTCGGGGACGACGCGGCCTCGACGTGCTCGTCGAGCTCCAGAAAGCCCCGACGGTCCAGTTCCAGCTGGTCGAGGAGGCCGGCGTGATCGATGTGGATGCGGCCCTCGTCCGGCTCGCACGCGAGCGCGGAGCGTCGCTGATCACGGTGGACCACAACCTCGCCAAGGTCGCGGAGGCCCTCCGCGTGCCGGTCGCCCAGATCAACGCCCTGGCGACGAAGTTCCGGGTTCCGTACACGGCGGGCGACGAGATCTCGGTCCGCCTGGTCAAGGAGGGCCGCGAGCACGCACAGGCGGTGGCGTACCTCGATGACGGCACGATGGTGGTCGTGGAACAGGCGAGCGAGCACATCGGCACCCAGGTCGATGTCCGCGTGACGAACGTGATCCAGACCACGACCGGGCGGATGGTCTTCGCGGCGCTGGCGTCCGAGAGCCACGTCGACGCCTGATCGCACCCATCCCCTGCTTCGCGCCTCCCGGGCGTCTGGCATGCTTGCCCGCATGAGTCCTCGACCCGCCGCGGCCGCGATCGTGCTCGCCGCCGGCGCGGGTCGGCGGCTCGGTGCCGACGAACCCAAGGCGTTCCTCTCGATCGGCGGCCGGCCGATCCTCGCGGTGGCGGCCGCGGCGGCCGCGGCGTCGGGCGCCGTCGACGAGCTGATCGTGACCGTCCCCGAGGGTTTCGAGGACCGGGCGCGTTCGTGCGTTGACGGGCTCGGGATCCCGTGCACGGTGGTGCCCGGTGGCGACTCGCGGCAGGCCTCGCTCCGTGCGGCGTTGGGCGCGCTTCGCGACGGGATCGAGCTCGTCGCCGTGCACGATGCGGCCCGGCCGTTCGCCCCGCCCGCCCTCTTCGCGTCGGTCCTTGAGGCGATCGACGACGAGACCGACGGTGCGATCCCGGTCCTCCCGATCGCCGACACGGTCAAGCGTGTCGAGGACGGCGTCGTGGTCGCCACGGTGCCGCGGGAGGCGCTCGCGCTCGCGCAAACCCCACAGGCGTTCAGGCTGACCGCGCTCCGTGCCGCGCACGACCGGGCCGCCGCGGCCGGCCTCGAGGTGACGGATGACGCGCAGGCGCTCGAGGCCGCGGGGTGCCTCGTGCGTGCGATCCCCGGCGACCCGATGAACGTGAAGATCACGACGATGCTCGACCTCGCCCGGGCCGAGGCCCGGATGGGCGGTGGCGATGCCTGAGCCGCCACGGGTCGGGCTGGGGTTCGACGTGCACCCGCGCGAGGAGGGCCGCCCGATGTGGCTCGGCGGCCTGCGGTTCGAAGGCATCGACGGCCTGGCCGGTCATTCTGACGGCGACGCCGTCTGCCATGCGCTCGCCGACGCGCTGCTCGGTGCGGCCTCGCTGGGCGACGTCGGGGAGCACTTCCCGGACACCGATCCGTCCGTGGCCGGGATCGCGGGCACGCAGCTGCTGGGTCGGAGCGTGGCGCTGGTGCGTGAGGCGGGTTTCGCCGTGGCGTCATGCGATGTGACCGTGATCTGCGAGCGGCCTGCCGTGGCACCCCGCCGTGAGGAGATGCGGGCCACCCTCGCCGCCGTGCTCGGGATCGATCCGGGCGTGATGTCGGTCAAGGCCACCCGGCCCGAGGGACTCGGGCTCGCGGGGGACGGCGCCGGATGCCTGGCGGTCGCCGTGCTGACGTGAGCGAGCGCGGAGGCCGACGCCCCCGCCGGGGGGACGGACGCGGCGACGGCGTCGTCGCCGGCCGGCGCGCGGTCACGGAGGCGATCCGGTCCGGGGCCGCACGGGAGGTGCTGATCGTGGCCTCGCCCAAGGCCACCCAGGGACTCCGCGCGCTCCTCGACGCAGCCCGGGCGGCCGACGTGCCGGTGACCCCGAGCCCGCGCGCGACCCTCGACGCGCTCGCCGACGATCATCAAGGGGTCGTCGCGCGGCTGCGCGAGCGTCCCGGGAAGGCGGCGGCTCCGCCGCTCTCCGAGCGCGAGCTCGCCGGGTGGGACTTCTCCGAGGACGCGGTGGTCGTGATCCTCGACGGGATCACCGATCCGCAGAACCTGGGTGCGGCCGCGCGCTCGGCGGAGGCGGCCGGCGCGGCGATGCTCGTGACGCGGACGCGCCGCGCGGCCGACGTGACGCCGGCGGCGGTGCGCGCGTCGGCGGGCGCGCTCCTGCATCTGCCGCACGCGCGCGTGGCGAACATCGCGCGGGCGATCGAGCGGCTGCAGGACGCCGGGTTCTGGGTGGTCGGGCTCGACGGTGACGCCGAAGGGACGATCTACGACGAGCCGTGCCCACCGGGCCGTGTGGCGGTGGTGGTCGGCAGCGAGGGCGAAGGCATGGCGCGGCTCGTGCGCGAGCGATGCGATGCGCTGGTGGCGCTCCCGATGGGCGGACGCGTCGGCTCGCTGAACGCCTCGGCCTCGCTCGCCGCGGTCCTCTATGCCTACGTGCTCGCCTCGCGGTCGTAGACTCGGGCCGACACGCCGGCGTGGCGCAGTCCGGTAGCGCAACCGACTTGTAATCGGTAGGTCGTCGGTTCGAATCCGACCGCCGGCTCGAGCGGCTGGAACCCGCGATGTTGGCCTGCCCGCGGCGGATCCAGGTGCGCTGAGGGAACCGCACGGCCCGTCCCGCGGATGGGCATGATGCGCGAGGTCGTGCCGGCGGCTCAGCCTCGAACGAGCAGGGCCTCGAGCCCGCGGATGATGAAGTTCGGCTTCCAGCGAGGCTCCTCGGCGAGGTCGAGCGTGGGCATCCGCCGCAGGAGCGTGCCGAACGAGGTATGCAGCTCGATCCGCGCGAGGGGGGCTCCCAGGCAGAAGTGGATGCCCGCGCCGAACGTGAGGTGCGGGTTGGGATCGCGGTCGACCCGGAAGGCGTCCGGCGCGGGGAAGATCGCCGGGTCGCGGTTCGCCGACCCGAAGATCAGACCGAACTCAGCCCCGCGCTGCACGGTCGCCCCGTGCAGCTCGATGTCCTCGAGGGCCCAGCGCTCGAACAGCTGCAGCGGGGTGTCCCAGCGCATCAGCTCCTCGACGGCCGATGGGACGAGCGATGGATCCGACCTGAGGGCGGCGAGAGCCTCCGGGTGGCGGAACAGCGTCCACCAGCCGTTCGCGGTCACGTTCACCGTGGCCTCGTGGCCAGCGTTGAGGAGCAGCACGCAGGTGCCGATCAGCTCGTCCTCCGTGAGCCGTTCGCCGTCGTCGACGACGAGCGCGAGCTCGCTGATCAGGTCGCCGGTCGGACGAGCGCGACGCTCGCGCGAGAGGTCGCGCAGGTACCGGGAGAACTCGAGGCAGGCCCGCACGGCGACCGCCGCGTCCTCCTCGTCCGGGTGGAGCTCGTACATCCGACAGATGTCCGCCGACCAGGGACGGAGGTGCGGCTGGTCCACCTCGGGGATCCCGAGCAGTTCCGCGATCACGGCCACCGGCAGCGGCTCAGCGATCTCACGCAGCAGGTCGAACTCGCCCGCGCCCTGGACCCGATCGACCAGCCCGTTCATCAGGCGGTCGATCGGGGCCCGCATCGCCTCGACCATCCTGGGCGAGAAGGCCTTGGACACCAGCCGCCTGACGCGCGTGTGGTCCGGCGGCTCCATATCGAGGATCCCGTGCTCGATCAGATGCCAGAACGGCGCATGGGCGTCCGGGGGCGATGGCCGGCCCATCTCGTCGTCGGTGGCGACGTGTCGGTAGGTCCGCCCGAGCCGACGGTCGCGCAGGAGCGCGTTCACGTCGTCGTACCGCGAGACGAGCCAGTGATCGGTCGCCGCGTCGTAGTGGAGCGGGGCCTCCGATCGGAGCCGCTCATAGACGGAGTACGGGTCGGCGACGAAGGACGGATCCTCGGGTGCGAAGCCGAACGTGTCGGTGGTCGCCATCGGGCTACGGTAGCGTCTCGGCGATGAGCTCGCGGGGTTGGATCGTTGCGCTCGCGGCGGCATCCGCTCTCCTGGCGGCCTGCGACCGAGTTACACCCGTCGACCACACCGGCTCCCCGGGGGCCGGGATGCCGCCGGCGGGAACGCTCGTCGCGGCGAGGGTCACGCGCGTGGTCGACGGCGACACGATCCACGTGGACCTCGACGATGTCGATACGACGATCCGGCTGATCGGCATCGACACGCCCGAGCGGGAGGGCCCGTACACCCACGAGGAATGCTTCGGCCGCGAGGCCAGCGCCTACACGGAGCGCGCCCTTGCAGGTCGAGAGATCCAGCTCGAGTTCGACGTCGAACGGACCGACCGGTACGACCGGACGCTCGCGTACGTGTGGCTGGATGGCCACCTGTTCGACGAACAGATCGTCGCCGACGGTTTCGCGGTGGTGGCGACGTTCCCTCCGAACGTGAAGTACGTGGATCGCTTCCTCGCAGCCCAGCGCGCGGCCCGCGACGGCGGCCGCGGGCTGTGGGGGATGTGCCCCGCGGGGTGACGGCCGGGTCCCCCCGCTAGGTGCCGCGTCGCAGCACACGACCGGCGCGTTCGGCCGGGGCTCCGTCCCACGCGATCCGTCCGTTGACCACGACGATGTCGATGCCGCTCGGGTACGCGTGGGGCTCGTCGAAGGTCGCCTCGTCGGTCACCGTGAGCGGATCGAACACCACGAGGTCGGCGAAGGCATCCTCGACCACGCGACCCCGGTGCCGGAGCCCGAACCGATCCGCCGGCAGGGAGGTCATCTTCCGGATCGCCGCCTCGAGCGGGAGGACCCCGCCCCGCACGTAACGGCCCAGCACCCGCGGGAAGGTGCCGTAGTTGCGGGGATGCACCGCCGCGCTCCCGAGCGGTCCTTCCGGCGACATCGAGGCCCCATCGGATGCCACCATCACCGTCGGGTCGGCCAGGATCGTGCGGACGTCGTCCTCGTGCATCGCGTGACCGATGCACGCTGTGTCGGGATCCTCCTCGAGCAGCTGGAAGCAGGCCTCGATCGGGGCGACGCGGAGCTCGGCGCCGACCGCATCGATGCTCTTCCCGTTCCAGCGGCCGTTGCCCCCGCTCTCGATCACGATGCGATCCCAGCCCACACCCTTGACCGAGGACTGGAAGGCGTCGCCCTCGCCGTCCTCGACGGACGAAGCCAGACGCGTTCGCGTCACCGGGTCCTGCAGCAGCGAAGGCAGCTCGCCCACGGGCGCCCACTCGGGTAGCAGTGACCAGAGGACGGACGCCCAGGCGGCGTACGGGTATTGGTCGCCCGTGACGTCGGCGCCGCTGTGGAACCGCTCGAGCAACTCGGACGCGCGTCCCCACGCGAGGTCGGATTCGCATTTCAGGTGACTCACGTGTGTCCGGAGTCCGGCGCGGCGACCGATCTCGATCGCCTCGTCCACCGCGCGGAACAGGTGCTCGCCCTCGCCGCGGATGTGCGACGCGTAGATCCCGTGCCGGGCAGCGACCTCGTGAGCGAGGGTGACGATCTCGTCGGTGGTCGAGTACAGGCCGGGCACGTAGATCAGTCCGGTCGACATCCCGATCGCGCCGTCGTCGACGGCCTCGGCCACGAGCCGGCGCATCGTCGCGAGCTCCTCCTCGTCCGGCGGCCGTCGCTCCAGCCCCATGACCTCGAGGCGGACGACGCCGTGACCCACGAGGGCCGCGAGGTTGACGGCCGGGCCGGCTGCCGCGAGCGCGTCGAGGTACGCGCCGAACGAGTCGTAGCGGAACGCGCCGGACGGACCTCCGACGAGCGCCGCGGCCTCGTCGGCACCGGCGGGCGGCCACGGAGACGTGCCGCAGTTGCCGGCGACCACCGACGTCACACCCTGACGGAGCGTGCTCGGCATCCAGGGGGCGACCAGGGGACCGAGGTCCGAGTGGGTGTGGACGTCGATGAAGCCGGGGGCGAGCACGCGCCCCGCGGCCTCGATCGTCCGCCCGGCCTCGGGCGGCGGGTCGGCGCCGTGGCCGATCCACGTCACGCGATCGTCCTGGATCCCCACGGACCCCAGGAACCCCGGCGCGCCGGTACCGTCGACGACGAAGGCACCGGCGATCGCGAGGTCGAGCATCGGAGCGGCATCCTAGCCGCCGCGCGAACCCACGACCGCTCGCAGGTATTCCCGCTGCAGGTCCCGGAAGGTCCCATCCGCGGCGGGTCCGCCGCCCCCTGCCGTCGCCGGTGGGGTCACCGATGCTGGGCGTATCGGAACAGGGGTACATGGAAAGGGGTACGCCATGAGCGACGACACCGTTTCACTGGTGCTGTTCTCTGGGACCGACGACAAGCTCCAGGCGGCAGCGGTGCTGGCCGTCGGGGCCGCGGCGATGGGCCGCAAGGTCAACGTCTTCCTCCAGTACTGGGCGCTCGATGCGTTCCGCGTCGACCGCGTGCTGAAGGACCACGGGGTGTCGCCCGAAGCCGGCGAGGCCGGGCAACGGGCGATGCAGGCCCAAGGCAAGACGCACTGGAGCGAGCTGTTCGTGCAGGCCAAGGACCTCGGCGAGGTCCAGATCCAGGCATGCGCGGACTCGATGGAGATGTTCGAGATCACGAAGGACGATCTCGACCCGATGGTGGACGGCATCTGGGGCGTCGCCTCCTTCTTCATGGAGGCCGAGGGCCCGGTGACGTTCATCTAGGAGGTGGCGACGATGACGACGGCAGAGGTAACGCGTTCGATCGATGCCCGCGGCATGGCGTGCCCGGGCCCGCTGATGACGCTGATCGGTGCGATCCGCGAAGGACAGGTCGGCGACGTGATCGAAGTGCTCTCGAGCGACGAGGGCTCGAAGTCCGACATCCCCGCGTGGGTACAGAAGGCGCAGCACGAGATGGTCGAGGTCGTCGAAGAGGACGGCTACGCGCGGTTCGTGATCCGGAAGGCCCGGTGACCCGCGATGCCGGCACGCGTGGTGGTGCTCGGCGGTGGGGTCGGCGGGACCCTGATCGCGAACCTGCTCGACAAGGACCTCGGCCATGACGTGCACGTCACCGTGGTCGACCCCACGGGGATGCACGACTACCAGCCCGGGTACCTGTACGTGGCGCTCGGCGAGGCCAAGGGTCACTGGCTGACGCGCGAGGAGCGCACGCTCCTCCGCGGCGGCGTCGACCTGGCGATCGAGCGTGCGATCCGCATCCACCCGGACGCCGGCACGGTGCAGCTCGAGCGCGGCGGCGAGCTCTCGTACGACTACCTGGTGATCGCGACCGGTGCCCGGCTGGTGCCCGAGTCGATCCCCGGCCTCAGCGAAGGGTCGTTCGAGTTCTACTCCCTGCCCGGCGCCGAGCGGCTCAGCCAGGAGCTCGCGCGATTCACGGGCGGCCGGATCAAGGTCGGCGTGGCGGGGATCCCGTACAAGTGCCCGCCGGCGCCCGTGGAGTTCACCTTCATGGTCGAGGAGTACCTGCGCAAGCGCGGGATCCGCGACCAGAGCGAGGTGGAGCTCCTCAGCCCCCTGAACCGGGCGTTCACGATCGAGAGCGCGTCGAAGCTGATCGCGCCGATCATGGAGGAGCGCGGGATCGGCCTGACGACGTTCTTCAACGTCGAGGCCGTGGACCCGAGCGCGGGTGTCGTGGAGTCGCTCGAGGGCGAGAAGCAGGAGTACGACCTCCTGGTGCTCGTCCCGCCGCACAAGGGGCAGCAGGTCGTGATCGACTCCGGCCTCGGCGACCCCGGTGGCTGGCTCCCCACCGACAAGCACACCCTGAACGTCGAGGGCCAGGAGCACATCTTCGCCCTCGGCGACGCGACGAACCTGCCGATCTCGAAGTCGGGCTCGACCGCTCACTTCGAGGCGCCGGTGATCGCGAGCCGCATCGCGTCGTTGATCCACGGCACCGCGCCGAAGGAGAACTACGGCGGCCGCGTCATGTGCTTCCTCGAGACCGGCAACGGCCAGGCGACCTCGCTGCGGTTCGACTACGAGCACCCGCCGGTGCCGCCACAGCCGAACCGCGCCTGGCACATGGCGAAGTGGCTGTTCAACCGCATGTACTGGGAGACCGTGCCGCAGGGCCGGATCCCGGAGAACGCACCGTTCTCGAAGCCGAAGGCGTCGGCCGAGACGGAGCACTGAGAAAGGGGTACCGCGATGACCGAGACGATCGCCAAGACGCTGGACCTGAAGGGGCTCTCTTGCCCGATGCCGATCGCGAAGACCGCGCAAGGGATCCGCGACCTGCAGCCGGGTGAGCTGATCGAGTCCCTAGCCACCGACCCGGGCTCCGTGCCGGACTTCAAGGCGTGGTGCACCTCGACGGGGAACGAGCTCGTCGAACAGACCGAGGACGCGGGCGTCTTCCGCTTCGTGATCCGCAAGAAGGGGTGAGCACGATGGCGACCACCGAAGCGACCATCGAGGCGCCGGAGCGAGCTCCCGCGCCCGAGCACGTGCCGCACGACAAGCTCGTGATCATGGCCTGGAGCGGCGACCTCGACAAGATCTGGCCCACGTTCATCCTCGGCACCACCGGTGCCGCGATGGGCATGGAGACCACGATCTTCTTCACCTTCTGGGGGCTCTTCCCGCTGGTGCGCAACGACGTGCACATCACCGGCGAGAACTGGATGCAGAAGATGATGTCGATGATGAACCGCGGCGGCACCGAGCACCTGAAGCTCGGCAAGATGAACTTCGTCGGGGCGGGCCCCGCGATGATGAAGAAGCTCGCCGAGGAGCACCACGTGGCCTCGCCGGCGGAGCTGCTGGAGGTCGCGCGCGACCTGGGCGTCCATCTCGTCCCGTGCCAGATGACGATGGACCTGCTCGGGCTCACGAAGGAAGACCTGATCGATGGACTCGAGGAGCCGGCGGGCGCGACCAGCGCGCTCCTCGAGGCACGCGACGCCGTCACGCTGTTCATCTGAGCGATGGCGGATCGCTCCCGGACTATCCGGGAGCTCGGGACCGGGCGGCGGCCGTACCCCCCGCCGCCCGGTCCCTTCACGTCCTTACCCGGCAGGCAGGAACACGGTGAAGATCGCGCCGCCGCCCGGTCGGTCCTCGACCCAGGCGCGGCCACCGTGGAGCTCGGCGAAGCGCAGAACGAGCGAGAGCCCCACGCCGACCCCGGGCGAGTGCCCCGACTCCGAGCCCGGCGCCTGCCGGAACGGCTCGAAGATGGCCTCGTGCAGGTCCCTCGGCACGCCCGGGCCCTCGTCCTCGACGATCAGGAGCATGCCGCCGTCCTGCGCCCGCGCCCGCACCCAGATCCGGGTGCTCGCCGGGGTGTGACGGATCGCGTTCGAGACCAGGTTCTCGAGGATCCGCTCGACCTTGGCGGCGTCGATCGAGACGACGGCCGGCTCGACCTCCACCTCGATCGCGTGACCGCTCGGGTTCTCGGTCTCTTCGACGCCCCGGCGCACGAGCAGGTCGAGATCGGTCGGCCGGCGTTGGGGTGAGACGATCCCGCGTTGCAGCCGGTCGAGGTCGAGCAGGTCCGAGAGCAGTCGTTCGAGCTTGCGAGCGTTCGACGCGATCCGGTGGACGAGATCGGCCGCGTCCTCGCGGGGGAGCTCCATCCGTGTCCGTTCCAGGGTCAGCGCCGAGCCCAGGATCGAGGTGAGCGGGGTGCGGAGGTCGTGCGAGACGGCCTCGAGGAAGGTGTTCTTCATCTCGTCGAGCGCGCGGAGCCGCTGGGCGGCCTCGCGCTCACGCTTGAAGGCCTCGGAGTACTTCCGCTCGCTCTCGCGGAGCGCCTGCTCCGCGCGCTTGCGCTCGGTCACGTCGACCATCAGCCCGCGCAGCTGGCGCGCGCCCTGCGCACCCGCGACCACGTGCACCAGGTCGCGGATCCAGACGTTCTCCCCTTCAGGGGTGCGCATCCGGTACTCGAGCTCTTGGTCGTGACCCTCGGTCGCGGCCTGGCGCACCGCCTTCATCGCATCGCCCCGGTCTTGGGGGTCGATGTGCGAACCCCAGGGCCGCTGCTCGAGCGGCCACCGGAGCGCCGTCGGCCCCAGCAGTTCCTCGGCCCTGCCGCCGAGGAAGGTGAACGAGAGGGTCGTGGCATCGGCCTCCCAGAACACCGCGTCGAGGCTCTCGACGAGCTCGTGGAATCGTTCGAGCTCGGAGAGCCGGCGCGCGTTGCCCAGGGCGAGGGACGTGATGTCCGCGAGGCCGCCCGCCATCCGGAGCTCCTCGGGCCCGTAGGGCCGAGCGCCTTCGGGAGCCACCAGCGCCAGCGCCCCGAACCCAGCGGGATCCCAGCGCAGCGGGGCCACGAGCACCTCGTTGGGCTCGAACGCGATGAACAGCTCGTGCGGGAGTTCCTGGACCGCAGCGCGGTCGATCACGAAGGGGTCCGTGTCACTCAGGAGCATCGCGCCAGCGATCTCGGGCGAGACGTCGGCGATCTCGGCGCGGGCCCGAGCGGCACCCTCGACGACCTCGTGGAGCCGCACGAGCCGGAAGGCGCCCGACGAGGGCTCGAGCACGTAGGCGCCCGCGACGGAGCAGGGCGCGAGCGACGGGATCGTCTCCAGCGCCTCCTGCAGGACGTCGCCGATCGCTCGCATCCTCGTGAGGGCCTGGGAGAGACGCAGCAGGGCGGCCGAGGTCTCCGCCGCTCGTCGTTCCGCCTGGAGCAACGTGGCGTTCTCGAACGCCACCGCGGCATGGGAGGCGAGCACCTCGAGGAGGCGCCGGTCCTCCTCGTCGAACTTGCCGTAGCCGAGGCTGGAGAGCACGATCACGCCCGTGACCTGATCGCCGAGCTTCATCGGGACCAGGAGCATCGATTCGACGATGTCGTCGGTCCCCTCGATCTGGATCGAGAACTCGACCTCTTGGGCGTTCGGCGTCAGCAGTGATTCGCCGGTCGCGGCCACGTGGCCGGTCAGGCCCTCGCCGACCTTGGTGATCAGCTCCTCGAGCGTCTCTTCCTCGTACTCATGGAACAACTCGCCGCGGAACGCGATCGGCATCAGGGTGACGCCGTCGGGCTCGATCAGGTACACGCGGCAGTTGTGGTAGTCGATGATCGTGCGGAGCTCGGCCGTGATCGCCGCGCCGATCTCCGCCACGTCGCCGAGGGCGTTCAGCTTGGCGGCGAGGCTGTGCAACATGTCGAGCTGCGCGACCGACCTGAACCGACCGTCGTCCGCGCCCGTCATGCGCTCACCCTCGGACACCCGCTCCGCCTCTCGCCCGGGCCGAGCCCGGTCGCTCCCGATGCTCTCATCCTCGCGACGCCGCCGCTTCCCCTCAGCATCGACCCGGGCCCGGAGGTGCTTGAACCGTCGGTGCCGCTGGGTAGCCTTGGCGCGTGACCATCCCCACCACCCCCGTCTCCGCGTCCGAGCTCGACGACCGTTCCCGCCAGATCCTCGACTTCGAGCGGGAAGGCTGGAAGCTCACGATCGCGAAGGAGCGGGCGATCCGCGAACGTTTCGGGTTCTCGGCCGCCCGGTACCACCAGCTCTTGAACCGCATCATCGACACTCCCGGGGCGCTCGCCTACGACCCGATGCTGGTCCGCAGGCTGCGTCGCGTGCGTGAGGCACGTCGCCGCAGGCGGGTCGCTGGACAGCTCGGTGTCCGCCTCTGAGGTCACCGGGCACGCACCGGACGCTGGGGTAGGATGGCGCCCGTGAACCTGGGGACCGGCCGGATCGTCGTGATCGTCGCGCTGCTCGTCGTGGGCGCCGCCGTGCTCGCGAACGGATTCGCCGACGGCGGGTCGGTGTTGGAGCCGGGCGGCGGACCCAGCGGGAGCGCGGCGGCCTCCGAGACGCCCAGCGGATCGCCGAGCGGTCCTACGTCGCCGACGGCCTCGCCGACCCCGGCACCGCAGGAACCGTCGGAGGTCCTGATCCAGGTTTTCAACGGCACGAACGTGACGGGACTCGGGGCCACGGCCGAGACCTTCCTCGAAGGCAAGGGGTACACGATCAACGCCGGGGCACTGGACGCGCCCTCGAAGCCGGTCGCGAAGACGATCGTCTACTACCGCGGCGGAGCCGATGCGGCGCAGAACGAGTCGAACGCCACGCGCATGAGCAAGAAGTACTTCAAGGGTGCGAAGGTCCTGGAACTCGACCCCGCGATCGACGATCTCGTCGACAAGACGACGCAGGTCGTCGTCGTGGTCGGCGACGACTACGCCGCGACCACCGTCTGAGCCTCGCTAGAGCAGCTTCGCCTCGAGCTCTCGCAGCGTCGCCTGCCGCGCCTCGGCGCGTTCAACGGGATCGATCGTCGCGAGCTCCCGGATCACCTCGCCGAGCTCCTGGGGGGCGAACGGCTTCGCGAGGAACGCGTCCCCTCCGGATTCCAGGGCGCGGCGCCGCTCGCCCAACTGCGCCTTCGCGCTCAGGATCAGGACGGGCACGCCCTCGGTCGACGCCGATCCCTTGAGCGCGGCGAGCACGCCGTAGCCGTCGATCGAGGGCATCATGAGGTCGAGCACGACCACGTCGGGCGGCTCTTGGGCCGCCAGCGCCAGCCCCGTCGCCCCATCGGGCGCCTCGAGCACCTCGTGCCCGTCGTGCCGCAGGTTCACGCGGCACAACAGGAGCACGTCGGGCTCGTCGTCGATCACGAGCACGCGAACCACGGGTATCCTTGTCCTCCTCCTGGGGGACCCTCGTTCCCCCTACAGAGATTGTCGGCAGGACCTCGCGTCGTCCTCATACCCGGAACCGGGGAACCGCGGGCCGCGCGTTGACGGGCCATGAACCCCCACCTACGCTGGGGTGACAGGAGGCGACGCCGTGCTCAAGATCTCCCAGAAGCTCGAATACGCGATGCGCGCCATGATCGAGCTATCCCAGCACCGCGACGAGGGCGTCCTCGTCCCCGCGCGCGAGATCGCGGAGCGTCAGCAGATCCCCGTGCGGTTCCTCGAGCAGCAGCTCGGCGCGCTGTCGAAGGCGGGGCTGGTGGAGAGCTTCCGTGGGGCGGGGGGCGGCTGTCGGCTGGCCCGTGCACCCGAGGACATCACGATGGCCGACATCGCCGACGCGATCGAGGGCCAGATCTTCCCGATGTTCTGCCTGGAGCCGTCGGACCATACGTGCTTCCAGGACTCACGGTGTGGGCTGCAAGGGTTCTGGGCCGACGTGGCCGGTGCCGTGCAGGAGGTGTTCCGCCAGACGACGGTGGCGGACCTCGCGGCCCGCCACCGGACGAGCGCACCGGGGCAGGCGTTCATCGCCCCGGAACAGCTGTTGTCGCGGCTGAACTAGGAGGCGGGCGGCGACCACCCGCGCGACTTGGCCTCTTCCTGCCCCAGGATCCGCTGGATCTTCGTGCCGCAGACGGGGCACGTGCCCTGAGACGCGGGCCGCCCGTTCTTCATCGTGACGACCTGGCCCGTGAATTCACGCTTCTCACGACACTTCATGCAGTACGCGGTCTCGGCCATCCCTCGATCTCCTTCCCCTCCCGCGAGGCCCCATCAACCTCGAAGCCGCCTCGGTGGGCGGCTCACGCCAGATGGTGGCCCCGTGTGCGCACGGTTGCAAGCACATCGGGCCCGAGCGTGCGGTCGGCACGGAGGCCGCTTCGTGCGTACGATGCAGCCCTCTCGCCACACACGGAGGTTGCAGTGAGCGACGAACGCCACATCGAGGGGCTCCTGTCCGAGGATCGGGTCTTCGAACCGCCGACCGAGTTCGTGGAGCGCGCCCTGGTCTCGGATCGCTCGATCTACGACCGCGCCGAAGCCGACTTCGAGGGGTTCTGGGCCGAGCAGGCGGAACGGCTCACCTGGTTCAAGGGCTGGGACTCCGTGATGGAGTGGGACCCGCCCTGGGTGAAGTGGTTCTCGGGAGGGACGCTGAACGCCTCCTACAACTGCCTGGATCGCCACGTGGAGGCGGGTGGCGGCGAGAAGGTCGCGTACCACTGGGAGGGCGAGCCCGGCGAGAAGCGGACGATCACCTATCGCGACCTGTACGAGGAGACGTGCCGCCTCGCGAACGCGTTGAAGGCCCTCGGCGTGGAGAAGGGGGACCGGGTCGCGATCTACCTCGGCATGATCCCCGAGCTTCCGGTGGCGATGCTGGCCTGCGCCCGGATCGGCGCCGCGCATTCGGTCGTGTTCGGCGGGTTCAGCGCGGAGTCGCTGAAGGACCGGATCATCGACGCCGAGGCGAAGCTCCTGATCACGGCCGACGGCGGCTACCGGCGGGGACAGGTCGTGCCGCTCAAGGCGAACGCCGACGAGGCGGTGGCTGATTGCCCCTCGATCGAGCACGTCGTCACGGTGCGGCGGACCGGCGGCGACCATCCGTTCCAGGAAGGGCGGGACCACTGGTACCACGAGCTGATCGAGGCGCAGCCGGCGGAGTGCGAGCCCGAGCCGATGGACGCCGAGGACCCGCTCTACCTGCTGTACACGAGCGGTACGACCGGCAAGCCCAAGGGGATCGTGCACACGACCGGCGGGTACCTCACGCAGGTCGCGGCCACGCACCGGCTGATCTTCGACATCCACGAGGACGACGTGTTCTGGTGCGCCGCCGACATCGGGTGGGTGACGGGGCACTCGTACATCGTCTACGGGCCGCTCGCGAACCACACGACCGGGATCATCTACGAGGGCGCCCCCGACTGGCCCGACAAGGATCGACTCTGGGAGATCGCGGAGCGCTACCGGGCCACGATCCTCTACACGGCGCCGACCGCGATCCGCGCTTTCATGCGCTGGGGCACCGAGCACGTCGAGAAGCACGACCTGTCGTCCCTGCGGCTGCTCGGTTCGGTGGGCGAGCCGATCAATCCCGAGGCGTGGATCTGGTACTGGACGCACATCGGTGGCGGGCGGTGCCCGATCGTCGATACGTGGTGGCAGACCGAGACGGGCGCGATCTTGATCACGCCGCTCCCGGGCGTGACGCCGCTGAAGCCGGGCTCCGCAACGAACCCGTTCCCGGGGATCCAAGCCGACGTCGTCGACGAGGCGGGGAACACCGTACCCATGGGGGGCGGCGGCTACCTGGTGCTGCGGCACCCGTGGCCGTCGATCGCGCGCACGATCTGGGGCGACCCGGACCGGTACGCGTCCACGTACTTCAGCAAGTACGGGAAGGATGTGTACGTCGCCGGGGACGGCGCCCGGCGCGACAAGGACGGGTACTACTGGCTCCTGGGACGCATCGACGACGTGATGAACGTGGCCGGACATCGGCTGTCCACCTACGAGATCGAGAGCGCGCTCGTCGACAACCCCAAGGTCGCCGAGGCGGCCGTCGTCTCGCGGCCCGACGAGCTCAAGGGCGAGGGGATCGTCGCGTTCGTCACGCTGAAGGGCGGGTACGAGGGTGACGAGGCGACGCTCAAGGAGCTCCGCAACCACGTCGCGAAGGTGATCGGCCCGATCGCGAAGCCGGACCAGATCATCTTCACGCCCGACCTCCCGAAGACACGCTCGGGCAAGATCATGCGGCGGCTCCTCCGCGACGTGGCCCGCGGCAACGTGATGGGCGACGTCAGCACGCTCGCGAACGCGGAGATCGTCGATCACATCCGGGAGCAGGCCGCGACCGCGCCGGCGGACGAGTAGCCGTGTCCGTCGACGGACCGATGTTCGGGCGTGCCGAGGCCGACTTCGTCGCGAGCCGCCGGGTCGGGTACCTGGCGACGGTCTATCCGGACGGCCGGCCCCACGTCGTGCCGATCTCCCCGGTGCTCGACCTCGATCGTCTCGTCTTCGCGACCGAACGAGATACCACGAAGGTGCGCAACCTCGAAGGCAACCCGTTCGTGGCGATCGGGTTCGACGAGTACGACGAGGACTGGTCGCGCCTCAAGCAGGTGATCGTGCACGGCGAGGCCTACGTGATCGACTCGGGGTTCGAGTTCGACCGCGACCGAGCACTGCTCTACGAGAAGTACCCGCAGTACGAGACCGAGGCGCCCGTCACCGAAGGGGAGTCGATCATCGTGGAGGTGCGGGCCGAGCGCGTGGTGACCTGGGGCTTCTAGTCGGTCCCGAGGTGGCGTCGCAGGAAGTCCAGCATCAGCTCGACGTGGGCGATCTGCTCGTCGACGTCGTTGGCATGATGGCCGCCCGGGTAGAGGTGCACATCGACCTCGCGGCCGCGTGCGCGGAGCGCGTGCGCGTAGACCATCACCTGGCCGAGCGGGCAGCGGCTGTCGTGGTCGCCCGCGATCATCAGGACCGGCGCCCGGACGTCGCCCACGTAGGTCATGGGGTTCCGCTCGGCGTAGAGCTCGGGCAGGTCCATCGGTGACCCGCCCAGCGTGGCGAGGTCCCAGGCACGCAGCGCCGGCGCGCACTCGTAGTGGGCGGCCACGTAGTCGCCGACCGGGATGCCCGCGATCACGGCCTTCCAGCGATCGGGATGGCGGCCGGCGTTGAGGGTCGCCAGGTAGCCGCCCCACGACCACCCCTCGATCGCCACGCGGTCCGGATCGGTCACGCCGCTCGCGATCAGGTGATCCAAGCCCGCGACGATGTCCTCGGACTCCGGGAAGCCGATGTTGCCCTGGAGCGACTGCCGGAAGGCCGTGCCGTAGCCCGTCGAGCCGCGATAGTTCACGAGCAGCACGGCGAAGCCGTGATCGACGAACGCCTGCCGGCGAGGATCGAACGCGTCGGTGTTGTGGTACTCGGGCCCCCCGTGCACCGAGACGACCGTCGGGAACGGTCCCTCGCCCTCGGGACGGATCAGCCATCCCTGGATCCGGTCGCCCCGGGGGTTCTCGAACCAGACCGCCTCGAACGGGCGGCCCGCCGGCGGGCTCTCGCCGCCGAGCGAGAGCACCCCGGCGCCGGCGAGGTCGCTGATCCGCGGTGCGTGGGTGCCGCGTTCGATCCGGAACCAGACCTCGCCGTCGGGTCGGATCCTCGCGTTCGAGATCGTGCCGTCGAGCGGGGTCAGCTCGGTGACGGCCGCCGTCGCGACCTCGAGCCGCACCAGTTGGTCCCGAGCCTCGTGCGCGTGCCGCAGGAGCACCGCCGACCCGTCCGGGTACCAGTCCTCGAGGAACACGGCGCCGGGGAGCCCCACCGGGAGCTCTTCGAGCGCTCCTGAGACGAGGTCCCAGAGCCACGGCCGCTCGACGTCGTCGAGTTCCCGGATCAGCACGAGCCGCTGGTCGCCCGGCACCGGGGACCACCCCACGGGCTCGGTGCGGAGCCCCTCGTCGACGACCTCGCCCACGGTCTCGCCGGTGTGCGCGTCCAGGATCCGGACCGCCGGGCGCGCGATGTCGCTCTCCTCCGCATGGCGGATCGCGAGCAGCGCCGCGTCGGCCGAGAGCCCGCCCGGTCCGGTCGGCCACTCGGATCCGACCCCTGCCGGGCTCGCGTGGCGGTAGATCGCACGCGGCGCACCGTCCCCGTGCTGCACGAAGATCGCATATGTCTCGTCGTCGGCCAGGCCGAACGCCGCCGCGCCCGACACCATCGACAGACCCATCGCCCAGCCGTCGGGCACGTCGAAGAGCGGGCGTGCCTCGCCGCCACCGAACGGCGTCACCATCCAGCGGCCACGCTCATCGCCGTTCGGGTCGAGCCACCAGACCACGCCCTCGCCGTCGGGCGACAGATGCACCTCCTCAGCCCCGACGCCACCCTGGGATGCCTGCCGCCGGGCGCCGGTGCTCAGGTCCCACGCCCACGCCTGTGAGCTGCCGCTCTCGTTCGACACGACCCCGACGCGATCCGGGGCGGCGCTCGACCAGTCGACCTGGTCGACGCGCGGGACGGTGAAGCGTCGGTGCCACAGCGGCGTGTCGGCCATCGTGTGCGCATCCTTCCTCGGGCTCGAGCGGGTCAGCAGCGTAGCGCGGGTCTCGCCGAACGGTTCGTCGTGGGGGATGATGAACGGCATGTCGATGCCTCAGGTGCCGCCACCGCTCGTCGGGCCACAGGGCCGCGCCCTGGGCCGCAAGGACGTCGACCGGGTCGGGCAGGAGGCGCCACCGCCCGACGACGCCTGGCGGTACGCCACCGAGGGTGCCCCCCGCTTCGTCGCCCTGCTCGGCGTCGTGCTCGGGTTCCTGATGCTCGTCGTCCCGGGTCTGATCGCCCTCCGGAGCTACCGGCGTTGGCGCGACGGGGCGATCCTCCAGCCGTCCGCGGCCTGGGTGGTCGCCGTGCTCGGCATCTGGATCGCGATCCTCGTGCCGCTCGCGGTGTACACCGACTTCGTGGGGCTCACGATCGCACTGACCGTCGTGGGGCCGCTCGCGAGCGTCGCGTACGTGCTCAGAGGCTGAGCGGCGCGGTCGACCCGGACGCCCGGAACCCGGAACCCCTTGCCACGTCCGGGGGTGTTCCGGCTACAATCGTTAGCACTCGGCACGTATGAGTGCTAGCAGTCGGGTACCCAGGCTGAGAAGCCACGAGTCAAGAGGAGGGAAGGGATGGCCGCGAAGATCATCTCCTTCGACGAGGACGCGCGGCGCGCCCTCGAGCGGGGCATGGACCAGCTCGCGAACGCCGTGAAGATCACGCTCGGCCCCAAGGGCCGCAACGTCGTCCTCGAGAAGAAGTGGGGCGCCCCCACGATCACGAACGAC
This sequence comes from uncultured Actinomycetes bacterium, assembly GCA_963821925.1. Classification (GTDB taxonomy): domain Bacteria; phylum Actinomycetota; class UBA4738; order UBA4738; family HRBIN12; genus JAOUEA01. Next base: position 734,403 of record CAWGFO010000001.1, read on the forward strand.
GGTGTCTCGATCGCCAAGGAGATCGAGCTCGACGACCCCGAGGAGAAGATCGGCGCAGAGCTGGTCAAGGAGGTCGCCAAGAAGACCGACGACGTCGCCGGTGACGGCACGACGACGGCCACCGTGCTCGCCCAGGCGATCGTGAAGGAAGGCCTGCGCAACGTCGCCGCCGGCGCCAACCCGATGTCGCTGAAGCGCGGCATCGAGCGGGCCACCGAGCTCGCCGTCGAGGCGATCAAGAACCAGTCCAAGGAGGTCGAGGGCAAGGACGAGATCGCCCAGGTGGGCGCCATCTCCGCCGCCGACCCCCAGATCGGCGAGACGATCGCCGAGGCCGTCGACAAGGTCGGCAAGGACGGCGTCATCACGGTCGAGGAGTCGAACACCTTCGGCATGGAGCTCGACTTCGTCGAAGGTATGCGGTTCGACAAGGGCTTCATCTCGCCGTACTTCATCACCGACGCGGAGCGTATGGAGGCCGTCCTGGACGACCCCTACATCCTGATCGCGAACAGCAAGATCAGCGCGGTGAAGGACCTGCTCCCGGTGCTCGAGAAGGTCATGCAGGCCGGCAAGCCGGTGCTGGTGCTCTCCGAGGACGTCGAGGGCGAGGCCCTCGCGACGCTCGTGGTCAACAAGATCCGCGGCACGTTCAAGTCCGTCGCGGTCAAGGCCCCGGGCTTCGGCGACCGCCGCAAGGCCATGCTGCAGGACATCGCGATCCTCACGGGTGCCACGGTCGTCTCCGAAGAGGTCGGCCTGAAGCTCGAGAGCGCGACGATGGACCTGCTGGGCACGGCCCGCAAGGTGATCGTCACGAAGGACGAGACCACGATCGTGGAGGGTGCGGGCAAGGACGAGGACGTCCAGGGCCGCATCAACCAGATCAAGTCCGAGATCGAGAAGACCGACTCCGACTACGACCGCGAGAAGCTGCAGGAGCGGCTGGCGAAGCTCTCCGGCGGCGTGGCGGTCATCAAGGTCGGCGCGGCCACCGAGGTCGAGCTGAAGGAGAAGAAGCACCGCATCGAGGATGCCGTGCAGTCGACCAAGGCGGCCGTGGAGGAGGGCATCGTGCCCGGCGGCGGCGTCGCGCTCCTGAACGCGCAGACCGCACTGGACAAGGTGGACCTCGAGGGTGACGAGCTCACCGGCGCCGCGATCGTGCGGCGCGCGCTCGAGGAGCCCCTGAAGCAGATCGCCCACAACGCCGGCCTCGAGGGCGGCGTGATCATCGAGAAGGTGCGCGCGCTTGACCCGGGTCACGGGCTCAACGCGGCCACCGGTGAGTACGGCGACATGCTGAAGTTCGGGGTGATCGACCCGACCAAGGTCACGCGCTCGGCGCTGCAGAACGCAGCCTCGATCGCCGCCTTGTTCCTCACCACCGAGGCGATCGTCGCCGAGAAGCCGGAGAAGGCGCCGGCCGGCATGCCCGGCGGCATGCCCGGCGGGGACATGGACTTCTAGGTCCAGCCGCCTCAACGCGTCACCCGAACGGGGGCCCCTCGGGCCCCCGTTCCGCGTTCCGGCGTTTGACCGGGTCCGGGGGCGGCCGCGAGGATGCGCGGATCCTCTGAGAAAGGGTTTCGCGCCCGCCGTGCCGATCCGAGACGCCGTCCGCGTGTTCTTCACGGTCCTGCGGAACCGCACGCTCGTCCGGGTGCTCTTCGCCTTCCAGGAATTCAGCGCGGCCGAGGCGGCCGTATGGATCGCCGTGTCGGTCTTCGCCTTCCAACGCGGCGGCGCCACGGTCACGGGCCTCGTCCTCGTGGCGCAGCTCGTGCCCTCCGCGTTGGTGGCGCCGCTGGGGGCGACGATCGGGGACCGGATGCGCCGCGACCGGGCGCTCGGCCTGGGCTACGCGATCCAGGCGGCGACGGACGTCGTGCTCGCCCTGGCCCTCTGGAAGGCGCCGCCCATGGCCGCCTACGCCGCCGCGGTCCTCGCGAGCTGCGCGATCACGCTCACGCGCCCCGTGCACAACGCGATCCTGCCGCACATCGCCGAGACGCCCGAGGAGCTCACCGCGGCCAACGCCGCGTCGAGCAGCGTCGAAGGGGTCGGCGTCCTGGTCGGCCCCGTGTTCGCCGCGGTGGGCTTCGCGATCGCCGGTCCGGCGTTCGTCGTGGCGGTCACCGCGGGATTCATGGTGACGGCGAGTCTCCTCACGTTCCGGCTCCCGATGCATCACGGTGCCGAAGAGCCGGAACCCGAGCGCGTCGATCCCCAGGGGGTCGTCGCCGACGCGGTGGCCGGCGCGCGGGAGCTCCGGCGCGAGCCCGGGGCTTCGATGCTCCTCCTCCTGGGCGGCGCCCAGTTCGTGGTCGTGGGGCTCCTCGATGTCTTCTACGCACTCCTCGCGATCGACCTGCTGGACGTCGGCGAATCGGCCGCCGGCATCCTCGCCGCCGCGATGGGCGTCGGCGGGCTGCTCGGTGCGGCGGCGTCGGTCGCCCTGGTGGGCCGCCGCAACCTCACGCCGGCGATGCAGCTCGGCCTCGCCGTGTGTGGGGCGAGTCTCGCCGCGGTCGGGATCGTCGTGGCCGGGCTCGCTGGCGCGATCGTGTTCCTGATCGTCTGCGGCGCCGGCCGCACCTTCTTCGACGTGGCGGCCCGCACGCTCCTCCAACGCTCCGTCCCCGACGAGATGCTTTCGCGCGTCTTCGGCGTGCAGGAGGCCCTCGTGATGCTCGGGCTGGCGGTGGGGGCGGCGGCGGCTCCCCTCCTGATCGCGGGATTCGGGAGCCGTGGTGCGCTCGTCGTGGCCGGAGCGCTGCTGCCGGCGGTCGGCCTGGTGGCCTGGCCGCAGCTCCGTCTCGTGGATGCCCGTGCGACGGAGCCCGGACCCGAAGTGGTAGCCCTGCGGCGGATACCGCTCTTCGCGCCGCTTGCTCAGCCGGTCCTGGAACGGGTGGCACGCAACCTCGAGCACGTGGTCGTCCCCGCCGGCACCCTCGTGATCCGCCAGGGAGATCCGGGCGACCGCTTCTACGTGGTGGAGCACGGTCGCCTGTCGGTGGAGGCGGACGGTCGCGCGGTGGCGGAGCTCGGCGACGGCGATCAGTTCGGCGAGATCGCGCTGCTGCGTGACGTGCCGCGCACGGCCACCGTGACGGCGGTCGAGCCCACGGAGCTCCTGGCGCTCAGCCGGGCCGAATTCCTCGGCGCGGTGACCGGGTCACGGCCGAGCGCGACCCGCGCGGATGAGATGATCGAGCGGCGTCTGGAGGAGCTCGGCCGCGAGGAGTGAGCGCCGGCCGTCGTCACGGAACCGCAACAACTCGGATCGAACCACCCGCCGGGGCGCACCGAACGACAGGGTGGAGCCCCTCTCTCCGAACGGAAGCCCCGAGTCCCCCCGACTCGGGGCTTCCTGCCGTCTCGGGCTAGGATTGCGCGCCATGGCGACCGAGGTGACGATCAAGATCCGTTGGCGTGACATGGACGCGTACGGTCACGTCAACAACGGGGTGTACCTGAACTACCTGGAGGAATGCCGGGATCGGGCGATCGAGTCGCTGATGGGCACCCAGGGGTCGTGGGACTTCGTGCTCGCGCACGTCGGGATCGACTTCCGGAACGAGCTCACGCAGGAGGACGGCGAGATCACGGTCAGGTGCGCGATCTCGGGGGTCGGGCGGTCGAGCGTGCGGACGCGCGAGACGATCGTGAAGGCCGACGGGACGGTGTCCGCCGAGGCCGAGGCCGTCGTCGTGCCGCGGGATCGCGAGCGGGGCGGCAGTCGTCCGCTCACCGAGGTGGAACGGGCGACCCTGCAGGCAGCGATCGAGGCCGGATAGCCCGGCCTAGGAGGGCAGCACGCGGCGCCCGTGCACGAAGTGGTCGCGGTACCACCCATCGCCTACCCACATGATCGTCACTCCGCCGGGCGTGCTCGACGAGTCGAGCGCGTACCCGTTCCCGATGAAGGTGTCGACGTGGTCGACCGTGCCGTCGTCGTTCCCGTCGTAGAACATCAGGTCCCCGGGCAGGAGCTGGTCGTACTTCAGGTGGCCGACGCCGGCCATGTCGGCGGAGGTCCGCTGGGGAAGCGCCCACCCCGCGTACGGTCGGGGCGGGGCGATGCTCCACGCGCCACCGTCGTTCGCGCGCAGGTTCCACCATGCGAGCCCCGAGCAGTCGAAGCCAGGGATCGGCTGTCCGCCGAGCGCCGACGGCTCGGTGGAATCGAACCCCCATTCGCCGCCCCAGACGTAGGGGTACCCGATGTAGTTCACGCCCCACCGCACGATCGCCTGGCGAGAGGGGCCCATCTTCGGGAGCACGATCCCGTCGTACTGGTCGCGCACGTACGGCACGACCCACGACTCGAGGTTCGCCGCCTTGTACAGCGAGAACGCGACCTGGGAACGGGGCATCGGGCTCGACGGGCCCACGTCGTTCGCCTCGGTCGCGCTGTTGTAGCGCAGGCCGAGGCGCATCCCGAGCATCAGTGCGCCGAAGTTGGCCGGTGTGCCGAACGTGACGCCGTCGCGCGTGTGGAGGGCGTCGAGCCGCTTGGCGACGTCATCCATGCCGAGCGCGAGGATCAGCACGCGATGCACCGTCGCCATCGTCACGGGCTTGTCGGGGCCGAACCGACCGTCGGCCGAGCGGCGCATCCAGCCGAGCTTCACCGCGATGTTCGCCCACCGGTAGAACGTCTGCGAGGGCTCGAGGTCCGGGAACGCGATCGCGGCGTCGATCGACTCGCCGGGCGCGAAGGCCTTGATCGCCGCGCGCGCGAAGTACTTGCGGGTCTCGGGCATGTCGGGCTTGAAGGGGACCCTGCCGTCGGCGCCCGGGGCGAAGTCGCGCATCCAGTCCTTGGTCTTGCCGACGAAGTCGATCGCGCGCTTCGCCCAGGCGTCGCTGGCGTCTACGTCCGTCCACTTGAAGGTCGCGCTGCGCATCGGACGCTCGGGGACGACGATCGGGAAGGGCGCCGGGCCTGAGCCGGCCTCTCCGGCCGTGAGGTCGGGTGCCGCGCCCGGGGCGGCCGCGTGGGCGCCGTTCGCGGGCACGAGCGCGAGTCCCGTGGCTGCCAGCACGACGAGCGCACCGAAGCGACGACGAAGCCCGATCCTCCCTCGATCCATGCTGAAGGGGTCGGCAAGGCCGCAGGTCCGCTTGAGCCATCTGCGGTAGGACGACGCGCGGACCGTGCCCCGCATCGGACCCACCGGCCGCTCGGACGGGGGAGCACGGGGCCTGCGGTACGCTGCCGCGATGCTAGGGGAACGCGAGGCGATGGTGCTCGAGGTCCGGGGGTTGGATGTCCACGGTGTCGGCTACGTCGACGTCACGGTCGGCTACCGGGACGGCGGAACGACGACGGCTCGCCTGGGTCGAGAGAGCGTGCCCGAGGACCTGCGAACCGGCGAGGTCGTGCTCGTCAGCAGCGCGATGAGCGTGGTGGTGGCGATCCGCCGAGCCGCGGTCGAGCCCGAGGGACCGGCCTCGGACGGGCCCGCTCCGGGCTAGTCCTTCGGCCCTTCGGACCGCACCTTCTCGACGTGCTCGAGGGCGCCGCGGAGGTCCTTGAGCCAGTCCTCCTGGCGTTCGGCCACGAGCCGCACGCACCAGGCCAGCGCGTGGCTCCGGCTCCGTGCGACACCCGAGGCCACCAGCGTGTCGAGCACCTGGCGCTCGGGCATCCGGAGCCGGGTCATCGCCGGGACGCTCAAGATCGTGAATAGGTGACGCTGGTCGCCGCACTGGGCTCCCCAGGAGACCTTGCGCTCGAACCGCCGCTGCGCTTCGTCGGCCACGCGCATGCGTTGCCCGCGGGTGTCCTCGCGGAACCCGGCGATGCGGGAGGCGAGGGCGGCGGCTCGGGTCTCGGCGCTGGCGTTCGCGTCGAGCCCGGGCTCGGCGAGCGTGCCCACGACGAGGATCTCGTCGCGGTCGACCGAGATCTCGGGAGTGCCGACGAACCAGTCGTCGGGGAGTCGGCCGGCGAACCAGCCGCGGATCGTGTCGATGGCGTTCGTCGTATCTGTCATGTATCTGAGATTACATCATTACCTTCATGCGTCAAGTCACCCCGGAGCCACCCGTCGCGCCCGTGTACCCTCTCCCTCCATGCAGCCCGTGCCCGACGAGGCGCTGACGGGGTCCTACGGCGGGAGTCGCCTGACCTCCGACGAGGCGCAGCCGGATCTGCTGGCCTTCGACGGCCGTGGCGACCTCGCCCACGAGTTGGCGAGCGAGACCCCCGGCCCCGAGGACCAGCGCATCCTCGAGGCGATCGCCGAAGAGGCCGGCTGGATGACCGACGTCCTCCAGCGACTCGTGCGCGCCGACACAACCCTCGGCAACGAGGAGGCGGGTCAGGCCATCGTCCGCGATGTGCTGCGGGACCTCGACCTGGACCCGGTCGATGTCCGCATGGACGAGGAGGCGCTTCGGGCGCACCCGCTCGCGTCGCCCTTCGATTGGGAGACCGACGGCAAGGCGAACGTCGTCTCGACGTGGGAGCCCGCCGACGGCACTCCCGTGAACGGCGGACGGTCCCTGATCCTGAACGGCCACATCGACGTCGTGAGCCCCGAGCCGCTGAGCCAGTGGGACGACCGCGATCCGTTCGGCGGCGACCATGAGGATGGGTGGGTCTACGGCCGTGGTGCCGCCGACATGAAGTGCGGCCTCGCGGCGATCTTCGGCGCGGTGCGGGCCCTCAGGCGGCTCGGCCTTTCGCCGGGGGCGCCGATCCATCTGGAGTCCGTGGTCGAGGAGGAGTGCTCGGGCAACGGGACGTTGCAGACGCTGCTCGCCGGCTACACGGCGGATGCGGCGGTGGTCGCCGAGCCGTTCGGAGCCGCGATCACCACCTCTCAGGTCGGTGTGCTGTGGTTCAAGGTGCGGATCACCGGCGTGCCGGGCCACGCCGCCGAGGGCCGGAACGCGACGAACGCGATCGAGAAGAGCCTCTCGGTGATCCAATCGCTGCGCGAGCTCGAGTCCGAGATGAACGTCACGCCACCGCCCCCCTACGACCTGTTCACGAACCCGATCACCCTGAACGTCGGCGCGATCAAGGGCGGGGATTGGGCATCCACGGTGCCGGGCGTCTGCGTGACCCAGTACCGGATCGCGCTGTACCCCGGTCAGAAGGTGGCCGACCTCCAGTCGCGGATCGAGCAGGTCGTGGCCGATGCGACCGCCGATCAGCCGGGCATGGCGGAGGTCACGTACGGAGGGTTCGCCTCCGAGGGCTACGACATCCCCGACGACCATCCCTTGATCTCGACGCTCGCCGGCGCGTTCGCTCGCCAGGCGGGCGCGCCCCCCGCCCTCGTGTCGACCACGGGCACGACCGATGCGGGGATCTTCGGGAACGCCGGCGGCATCCCCGCCGTGTGCTTCGGACCGTACGCGGAGCAGGCGCACGGGGTCGGGGAACGGGTGTACCTTCCGTCCGTGGTGCAGACGGCGCAGGTCATGGGGCTCCTGATCAGGGACTGGTGCGGGCTATCTGGGTAGCCCTGGTGCTCGCGGCGACCGTCGCCCTCGTGCTGGGGGCTCGGATCCTCGTGACCCGGCTGCAACGAGCCGAGGACGAGCGGCACGGAGCCGACCGCGGACCCGCCGGATCGCCCACCGAGGCCCGACCCGCGGGGGCGCCCTCTCCTCGGGGCGTGCCGACGTCGCCGCAGCGAACCGCGTCCGAGCCGCTCCGCGGGATCCCGGCGATCCGTCACTTCTTCCGCACGAACGAGACGCCGATCTACTTCGTGAGCGCCACGGCGTTCAACCTCCTGGGCATCGATCGCTGGGTGCGCAACTTCCGCTTCATCAACTACTACGACTCCTTCGACGGCACCCATCCGAACGTGTTCGTGCCGTCGGAACGCGAGCCTCGGGCGTTCGGATCGATCGAGGAGATCTGCAACTACCTGCTCGGCCACAAGGAGGTCGTCGACTACGTCGCGCATCGCGGCGACGGCGGGAAGGTCGTCTTCCTGATGTTCGACGAGGAGACCGAGACGCTCGCGGCCGAGCTCGGGCTCGAGGTCGCGTTCCCGCCCGCCGAGCTGCGCCACCGGATGGACTCCAAGATCGAGACCACGCGGCTCGGCAACGAGGCGGGTGTGCCGAGCGTGCCGAACACGATGGGCCGGGCCGCGAGCTACCGGGAGGTGCTCGACCTGGCCGCGTCGGCAGGCCTCGGCGACGACCTCGTGATCCAGACCCCGTACGGGGACTCGGGTCAGACCACCTTCTTCGTGGCGAGCGAGGACGACTGGAACGCCGACGAGCAGAAGATGGCCGGCGAGGACCTCAAGGTCATGGAACGGATCGACCCTCGCGAGTGTGCGATCGAGGGTGTGATCACCCGCCACGGCACGTTGGTGGGCCCGCTGATGGCCGAGCTCACCGGCTTCCCCGAGCTCACCCCGTACGACGGCGGGTGGTGCGGCAACGACGTCTTCCCCGACGTGCTCACCGAGCAGCAGCGACACCTCGCCCGTGAGCGGACCTTCGCGATGGGCGAACGCCTCCGGCAGGAGGGCTACCGCGGGTACTTCGAGCTCGACTTCCTCGCGGACGCCAACAGCGGGGAGATGTACCTGGGCGAGCTGAACCCGCGGGTGACCGGCGCGAGCAGCATCACGAACGTCACGGCGGTCGCGTACGGCGACATGCCGCTGTTCCTGTTCCACCTGCTGGAGTTCATGGACGTCGACTACGAGATCGATGTCGACGAGCTGAACCGCCGGTGGGCGCACCCGGGCAACATCGACGATTGGACGCAGTTCATCCTGAAGCAGACCGAGGACGTGACCGAGCTGATCACCCGGGCGCCCGCATCGGGCATCTATCGGATGCGGGACGACGGGACGATCGCGTTCGCCCGACGCGATACCGACTGGCACACGGTCGCCGACGAGGGCGAGGCGTTCTACCTGCGGATCGCCTCGGAAGGTCAGTACCGCTACCCGGGCGCGGATCTGGGGATCCTGGTGACCCGCGGACGGTTCATGGACGAGCACCACGAGCTGATGGACCGGGCGCGGGGGTGGATCACGGGCATCAAGTCGCAGTTCGAGAGCGTCCCGCCCGAAGCGCCACCTTCCGTTGCACCCGAGCCGTTCGGCTTCAAGATGTTGTGATGCGGATGGTGCCGTTCACGTTCCGATCGATCGAGGAGCTCGAGCTCGGCCCGAAGTGGCAGGCCGTGTTCGAGGAACGCTGGCCGCACTATCGGGCCTGGTTCCTGCGAGAAGGCGAGGCCGCGCGACCCTCGTACGCGACGAGCGCGCGGATGCTCCGCGCGCACATGCCGGAGCTCGTGCCGGCGTACGACCGCGTGGTCGAGCTCGCGGGTGGTGGCGATCTCGCCGCCCGCATGCTGTCCCTCTACAAGCCGCCGCCGTATCTGGCGGCCTGCTCCCAGGGCGCATGGACCCGCGACGGCGTGCCGATGCTGGTCCGCAACTACGACTACGCGCCCTCTCGGATGGAGGGCGTGATCTGGTCGACGCGGCTCCTCGAGCGGCACGTGCTCGGCATGAGCGACTGCCTCTGGGGTCTGCTCGACGGGATGAACGACGCCGGGCTCGCGGTCTCCCTGACCTTCGGAGGGCGCCGCGCGCTCGGCGACGGGTTCGGCATCCCGATCGTCGTCCGGTACCTGCTCGAGGTCTGCGAGACGGTCGCCGAGGCGCGCGAGATCCTCGCGCGCCTCCCGTACAGCCTGTCGCACAACCTGACGATCGTCGATCGTGCAGGCGAGGTCCTCACGGCCTACCTCTCGCCCGACCGCGAGCCGATCTTCCGGGCCTTCCCGGCCGCCACGAACCACCAAGGCATCGTGGAGTGGCCGGAACAGGCGCGGGCGACCCGGACGATCGAGCGCGAGCAGCGCATCGTGCGGCTGCTCGAGGAGCCGGACCTCACCGCGGAGGGGTTCTGCGACGCCTTCATGCAGGCGCCGCTGTTCAGCACGTCGTACGCCAGCGGCTTCGGCACGCTGTACACGGCCGCCTACCGCGCAAGCGATGGCGTGGTCGATTACCGATGGCCGTCGTTCGTCTGGCGGCTGGGGTTCGAGGGCTTCGTCGAGCAGGAGCACACGGAGGTGCTCGCCGAGGGCTCGGTCGCCTGACCCGGTCGTGCCGCTGCTTCTCTCGACTCGGCCGGCGTGCCATGCTTCCCGCAACGCGAAGAGGGGGGATCCATGCAATCAGGGACTTCGAGCAAAGCGTCGCCGTCTCCGGCGGCGATCGTGGGGATCGTCGGCGGCGCCGTGTTGGTGATCGGTTCGTTCCTGACCTGGGCCACGGCATCCATCAACATCGATGCGCTCGCCAACGCGATCGGCGTCGATCCGGCTCTCCTCCAAGGGGCCGTGCCCGGCTCGACGTCGTTCTCGGTGAAGGGCATGGATAGCGGTGCCGACGGGACCTTCACGCTGATCGCCGGCATCGCGGCCGTCGTGGTCGCGATCGTGCTCATCATGAAGGCCGACCTGAAGAAGCCCATGGGTGCGATCCTGATCATCGCCGGGTTGGTCGGGGGCGGCGTGGCCCTCTACGACCTGAGCAAGGTGAACGACGTGAAGCAGGAGGCGGTCGACGCCGCCGGCGGCGGCCTCGCCGCGGCGGGCATCGACGCCGGGGTGCTCGACGAGGTGTTCGACGTCTCCGCAGGTATCGGGATCTGGGTCTGCATCGCGGGAGGGCTCATCGCGATCGTCGGCGGCGTCATGGCCTTCGCCGCGAAACCCGCTCCCGCGATGGCCGGCGGACCCGCCGCCCCGATGGGCTCCGGCTTCGATGCCCCGTCGGCGGCCCCGGCAGCTCCCTCGACCCCCGTGGCCCCGGAGCCGGTTGCACCCTCGGCCTCGGAGCCCCCGGCGCCGATGCCGCCCGCCGAGCCGGAGCCCCCGACCTCGGCCGACGCGGCGCCCGTCAGCGACCCGATGCCCGAGATGCCCGGGGACGACCAGGGAGGCACGACGGCCTAGCGTGCTGACGACCACGCTCACGATCGACACAGGAGGCCGTCGCGTCGTCGACGTCTCGGACCGGGTCAGACGGTTCGCGGCGGAGGCGGGGAGCGACGGCCTCCTGCACGTCTTCCTGCCGCACGCGACCGCCGGTCTCGCCCTGATCGAGACCGGCGCCGGCACGGAGCCCGACCTCGAGGAGACGCTCGAGCGGCTTCTTCCCCGGGACGATCGCTACCGCCATCGGCACGGCTCGGTCGGACACGGCGGCGACCACGTGCTCCCGGCGTTCGTCGCGCCGAGCCTGGTCCTCCCGGTGGTCGCGGGCGACGTGGCCCTCGGGATCTGGCAGTCCGTGGTCGTCGTCGACCCGAACCGCGAGAACGACAGGCGCACGCTGCGCTTGAGCTTCTTGGAGGGCTAGAGGTACTGGCCGGGCGTCCGGTCGCGGCCGGACGCCGACCGTACGGCCTGCACGTCGCGTTCACGCAGCAGCACGAGCTCGTCGCCGTCGAGCTCGACCTCGAGTCCCGACGCCGGCAGGAACAGCACCTGGTCGCCCGCGACCGCCACCCGGACGTCGGGTCCGACGAGCGTGACGTCGGCCCATTGGAGGCGCTTGGGTGCGGGCATCGCCGTAGCCGGGATCAGCAGTCCGCTCGCCGATGTCCGCTCGCCGGAACCCGGGACGCGCACGACGAGCCGGTCACCGGTGAGGCGGAGCTCGGCGGGTGAGCCGGGCTTCGGCGCGCGCGGCCTCCGCGTCTTGGCGGCGGTCTTCTTCGCGGGGGGCTTGGGGCTCTCGGCGCGGGGCATCTCGGGCAGGAGTGTAGCGAGCGGCACCGGGTACGATGCGGCCCGTGAAGGCGGCGAAACTCCTGACGCGCGCGGAGGCGACCCTGAAGGCCTCGCCCGCGATCGACCATTGGCAGCAGGATCGGGAGTTGATCGAGGCCGAGGAGCTGCTCCTGCACGTGCTGGGCGAGGACCCCGATCCCGACGAGGAGATCCCGCCCAGGGCGCGCCGGGAGTTCGAGGCGCTCGTGACGCGGCGCGCCGAGGGCGAGCCGATCCCCTACATCAAGGGGTACTCGACCTTCCGCGACATCGAGCTGATCGCGTCTCCCGGCGTGTTCGTTCCTCGGGACTCGTCCGAGTGGCTCGCCGAGCAGGCGATCCGACGTCTGCGCGGTCGCACGCACCCGGTCCTGGTCGACCTGGCCACCGGTGGCGGCACGATCGCCCTCGCGGTCGCCGACGAGGTCCCGAAGGCCGAGGTGTACGGGACCGACGTCGCGGCTGACGCCGTGAAGCTGGCGCGCCGCAACGCGAAGCGCCTGGGGTTGACGGCCACGTTCGCCAGAGGCGACCTGTTCGGCGCCCTGCCGAAGCGCCTGCGGGGCTCGGTCGACGTGATCACCCTGCACCCGCCGTACGTGGCGCGCGACGAGATGGAGGAGCTCCCCGACGAGATCCGCGAATGGGAACCCGAACACACCCTCACCGACCGGAGCGTCGACGGCCTCGGACTGGTGCAGCGGACCGTCGTCGAGGCGTCGGAGTGGCTGGCGCGCAAGGGATGGCTCTTGGTCGAGGTGAGCCCGGACCGTGCGAAGGCGGCGGCGCGGGTCCTCACGAAGGCCGGATTCCGTGACGTCGAACGTACGAAGGGCGGGGAGCTCAAGGTGACCCGCGTGATCGTCGGGAGGAGACCGGCATGACCGAACCCCGCACGGCCCCGTACGGGACCTGGTCGTCCCCGATCGGGGCCGACCTGCTCGCGACCGCCGGGGTGGGCCTGATGGAACCCTGGCTGGAGGACGGCATCGCGTACTGGCTCGAAGGGCGGCCCGCTGAGGAAGGTCGCTACGTGGTGGTCCGTGGGGATCCATGGTCGTCCCCCGCCGACGTCACGCCGCCCGGGTTCAACGTGCGGACGAAGGTGCACGAGTACGGAGGTGGGTCGTACCTGGTGCATCGCGGCACGGTGTACTTCTCGAACTTCGCGGATCAGCGCCTCTATGGGCAGGCCGAGGGGGCCGACCCCGAACCCATCACGCCCGATACGAGCGGCAGGCATCGCTACGCCGACGGCCGCGTCACGCCCGACGGCTCACGCCTGATCTGCGTTCGCGAGCGCCATGAGGACGACGGTGTCGTGAACGAGCTCGTGGCCGTGCCGCTCGAAGGGGGCGATGTCCGCTCGATCGCCGGGGGAAAGGACTTCTACTCGGCGCCGCGGATCTCGCCCGACGGCACGAAGCTCGCCTGGCTGTCGTGGGATCTGCCCTGGATGCCGTGGGACGGGTGCGAGCTCTGGGTCGGCGACCTTGGCGCGGACGGCGAGGTCTCGACCGCACGCCGGGTCGCCGGTACGGATGGAGAGGAAGCGATCGTCCAGCCCGAGTGGAGCCCGTCGGGTGTGCTGCATTTCGTCAGCGATCGTTCTGGGTGGTGGAACCTGTACCGGGACGACGAGGACACGGTCACGCCGCTGCACCCGGCGGACATGGAGTTCGCCGGACCGCTGTGGCTCTTCGGCGCCTCGAACTTCGCCTTCCTCGACGACGGGCGGATCGCCTGCCAGTTCGAGCGTGACGGCGTCGGGCATCTCGGGATCCTCGACCCGGTCTCGGGGGAGCTGCTCGACCTGGACCTCCCCTACACGGCGTTCGACTACCCGTGGTTGCACGCGGAGGGGTCGCAGCTCGTCTTCATCGGCGGCGGCCCGACGATCCCGATGCAGGTCGTCTCCCTGGACTTCGCCTCTCGCGGGGTGGAGGTGCTGCGCGAGAGCCTCAGCATCGACATCGATCCGTCGCTCTTCTCGACGCCGCGGACGATCGAGTTCCCGACCGAGGGCGGACTCACCGCGTTCGCGCATCACTTCCCGCCGTCCAACCCGGCGTTCGTCGCGCCCGACGGAGAACGGCCGCCCCTGATCGTGATGAGCCACGGTGGTCCGACGAGCGAATCGAACCCCGAGTTCGATCTCCGGAAGCAATACTTCACGAGCCGCGGTTTCGCCGTCGTCGACGTGAACTACGGAGGCAGCACCGGCTACGGGCGGGCGTACCGGCAGCGGTTGAACGGGAACTGGGGCGTGGTCGACACGATGGATTGCATCAACGCGGCCCGGTACCTCGTCGAACGCGGCGAGGCCGACGGCGACCGGCTCCTGATCCGTGGCGGCAGCGCCGGCGGCTACACGACGCTCTGCGCCCTGACGTTCCACGACGACTTCGCCGCGGGCGCCAGCTACTTCGGGATCTCCGACCTGGAGCCGTTCGCGATGGGTGACACGCACAAGTTCGAGTCGCGGTACGAGCACACCCTGGTGGGGCCCTACCCGGAGGCGGTCGACCTCTACCGGGCCCGCTCGCCGATCCACTCCGTCGACATGATCTCGTGCCCGATGATCCTGTTGCAGGGCGACGAGGACGAGGTGGTCCCGCCCTCCCAGTCCGAGGTGATGGTCGAGGCCTTGGCCGCCAAGGGGATCCCGCACGCGTACCTGCTCTTCGAGGGCGAACAGCATGGGTTCCGCATGGCCGAGACGATCCGTCGGGCGTACGAGGCCGAGCTGTCGTTCTACGCGCAGATCCTGGGTTTCGAGCTCGGAGACCCGATCGAACGGGTGCCGATCATCGGCGCCTGAGGGCCGACCGTCCCTCCCGTGGCGGGTCGTCCGGCCTGCGCACCCGGGCGGCCTCTCCACCGAATATGGGGAGACGCCACCCGGAGGTTCTCACGATGACGAACGCGACCAAGTCAAGAGCGGCGCAGGGGTCGAAGGCCGCACGCAGAGAAGCGGAGCAGCGAAGGAAGAGCCAGCGCCGGCTGATGCTGATCGGCGGCGGGGTGCTGGCGGTGGTCGTGGTGGTCGGCGCCATCGCCCTGAGCGGCGGCGGTGGCGGCGATGCGGTCGGAACGAGCCCGGCTCCGGCCGGAGAGGTCACGATCGACCGCGCTCCCGGCCCGCAGCTCCAGGTCGGCGACACGATCCCCGCGTTCACGGCTCCGATGCTCGCCGGCGGGACGATGACCTGGGACGACTTCCTGGGGGCGCCGACGGTGCTGACGATCTGGGCACCGTGGTGTCCGCACTGCCAGGCGGAGCTCCCTCGTCTCTCCGCGGGCGTGGACGCGCACCCGGGCGTGCAGATGATCTCGGTCGTGTCCGCGGTCGGCCAGCAGCCCGGGCCGACGCCCGAGGAATACATGGCCTCCCAGGGCCTGGCGTTCCCCGTGGGCGTCGACGACGGGAACGGGACGATCCTGCAGGGCATGGGGGTCAAGAGCTACCCGACGACCTACTACGTGGACCCGGACGGCACGGTCGTGAACGTCACGGTGGGCGAGGTGCCGGACGATCAGCTGACGCAGATCCTCGAAGAGCTCGCGGCCACGGGCTCGTAGCGGGCCGAGCGGGGCCGCGAACGGGCCGGGCCACGGCCCGGCCTGTTCGCGTTGGAGAGGGGGCGCGTTCCTCTCATGGAGGAGCGTGCCATCGGAGGGTGAACGGGAGGTGGCGACCGCGGGACGATCGACGGAACTCCGACGAGACATGACAGCGCAACCCGCGTACCCTGCTCCCTGCGTATATGGGGTTGACCGGGCTCGGCACGGGTCCGGCGCACCATCTGTAGCGCCTTTGAGAGAGGGGGTTTGCGCATGAAGCAAGCGATGCGCTGGATCGCCGTGGTGGCGGTCCTCGGAGTGGTCGCGGCGGCGTGTGGCGGAAACGGCACGTCGAACGAGCCCACGTCCGCGGCACCGACCGGGA
This sequence comes from uncultured Actinomycetes bacterium, assembly GCA_963821925.1. Taxonomy (GTDB): domain Bacteria; phylum Actinomycetota; class UBA4738; order UBA4738; family HRBIN12; genus JAOUEA01. Next base: position 750,146 of record CAWGFO010000001.1, read on the forward strand.
CCGACATCCCGACCGGCGGCACGATCAACATGGCGGCCGTCGGTGACGTGAGCGCGGCGTTCGACCCCGCGAAGGAGTACTACCAGCTCTCCTTCGAGTTCTTCCGTTGCTGCCTGCTCCGCACGCTCTACGCCACGAACGGTCAGGAAGTCGCGCAGGGTGGTTCGGAGCTCCGGGCCGATCTCGCGACCGACGCCGCCCAGGTGTCCGACGACGGGCTGACGTGGACGATCCCGATCAAGCAGGGCGTCCACTACGCACCTCCGTTCGACACCGTCGAGATCACCGCCGGCGACTTCATCCGCGCGATGGAGCGGGAGGCCGATCCTGCCGCGAGCTCGGGCGGGTACAGCTTCTACTACTCGGCGATCGAAGGCTTCGACGACTTCGGCGCCGGCAAGGCCAAGTCGATCTCGGGCATGACCGCGGTCGACGACTACACCCTCCAGATCAAGGTCACGGAGCCCACGGGCGACCTCGGCTGGCGCATGGCGATGCCGGCCGCGGCGCCGATCCCGCCGAGTGACGCCGGTCCTCTGGGGGCGGCCGAGGGCCACACGAAGGACTACGGCCGCTACCTCGTGGCCTCCGGTCCCTACATGTTCGAGGGTGCCGACCAGATCGACTACTCGGTGCCGGCCAAGGACCAGAAGCCGGCATCCGGGTACATCCCCGGCCGATCGATCGTCCTGGTCCGCAACACCGCGTGGGACCCTGCGACCGACGATCTCCGTCCCGCCTACGCGGACCGGCTCGAGGCCACGATCGGTGGTGCGGTCGATGACCTCTACACGCAGGTGAGCGCCGGGGACCTCGACTACGTCCTGGACGCTTACCCACCGGCGAACGTCCTCAAGGACTACAGCACGAACCCCGACCTGCAGAGCCTCCTCTTCATCCACCCGCAGAACGCGGTGAGCTACTCCTCGATGAACCTGGCCGTTCCGCCGTTCGACGACGTGCACGTCCGCAAGGCGGTCAACTGGGCCTGGAACAAGGCGGGTGGCCGGCAGATCGCCGGCGGTCCGCTGGTCGGCACGAACGCGGGGCACGTGTTCCCCGACGGCCTGCTCAACAACCTTCTCAAGGACTACAACCCGTACGCGACGCCCGACGATTCGGGCGACGTCGAGAAGGCAAAGGCCGAGATGGCTCAGTCGAAGTACGACACGAACCAGGACGGCGTCTGCGACGCTCCCGAGTGCTCGGGCATCCTGGCGATCACCTCGACGACGTCACCTGCACCCAAGGTGGCCGCACTCGTCAAGGAGACGCTCGCCGCGATCGGTCTGGACCTCGACATCAAGGCACTGTCGACGACCACGATGTACGCGAAGTGCAACAACCTGCCCGAATCCGTCCCGATCTGCCTCTCGGTCGGGTGGATCCAGGACTATCCGGATGCGTACACCTTCGGGCCACCCTTGTTCGGTGGCTCGGCCTTCGGGGCGCTCTACCCGGGGTGCTGCAACTACGACGCTCTCGGTGCCACGTCCGAGGAGCTGAAGGACTGGGGCTACTCGGTGACCTCGGTCCCGAGCGTGGACGACAAGTTGTCCGCGTGCTCCGCGCTCGCGGTGGGCGACGAGCGGACGCAGTGTTGGGCCGACCTCGACAAGTACCTGATGGAAGAGGTCGTGCCCTGGGTGCCGCGGACGTTCACGAACGCCACGGAGATCGTCTCCGCGAACATCGTCAACTTCAGCTACGACGAGTTCGGCGGCATGGCGGCGCTCGATCACCTCGCGACGAACCAGGGTTCGTCGTAAGGATCAGGCGTTCGAAGGCATCACGAACGGGGGGCGGGCGACCGCCCCCCGTTCCGCGTTCAGGGGTGTGGGCGTCGTGCCGGGGTTCGGCGGAGCGGGGGCCTCAGCCGCCGATCATCGACATGCTGCGCGCGGGCTGCACGAAGTCGTCATGGTCGATGCGGTGGCCCGACCACTTGCGCCAGACGTCGCCCCGGATCAACGCCGCGAGCTCGTCGTCGGAGGCGCCCTCGCGCATCGGGCCGCGCAGGTCGGTCTCCTCCAGGGCGAACAGGCACGACCGCACCTGGCCCTCCGCGGTCAGCCGCAGGCGGTTGCACGTGTCGCAGAACGGCTCGGTGACGGCGGCGATCACGCCGATCCCGCCGCGTTCCCCGTCGGCGAACCGGTACGACGTCGCCGGCTCCGCGCCGTGCGTCGTGGCGGCGAGCGGATAGGTCGCATCGATCGTCTCCAGGATGCGGGCCGCGGGCACGACCTTCGCGCGCTCCCACGCGCGCTGCGCGTCGAGCGGCATGTACTCGATGAACCGCACCTCGTAGCCGGTCTCCCTCGACCAGCGCGCGAAGTCGACGACCTCGTCGTCGTTCGTGCCGCCGATCACCACCACGTTGATCTTGATCGGCGTGAGGCCGGCGGCCTCGGCGGCCTTCAGCCCGGCCAAGACCTTCTCGAGCCCGTCGCGACGCGTCATCTCCTTGAACCGGTGGCGCAGCAGCGAGTCGCACGAGACCGTGGCGCGATCGATGCCCGCCTCGGCGAGCGGCGCCGCGAGCGTGTCGAGGAGCACGCCGTTCGTCGTGAGGGACATGTCGAGCTCGGGCCCGACCTCCCGGAACATCCTCACCAGGGTCGGGAGGTCGGCGCGCACGAGCGGCTCGCCGCCGGTCACCTTGATCGACCGGACCCCGAGCCCCACGAAGATCGACAGCAGCCGCGTGAGCTCCTCGAACGTGAGGATCTCGTCCTTCGGGAGCCAGGCGAGCCCTTCGGCCGGCATGCAGTAGGAACAGCGGAAATTGCATCGGTCGGTGACCGAGACCCTGAGGTCGTCGGCGATCCGGTCGAAGGTATCCAGGAGGGGTCCCTCGGCGGGCGCGGGTTGCGTGGGTGGCTGCCAGGTCATCGGAGGGTCAGCGTACCCCTCGCGGCGGGAACGGACCATGCGACCTCGAGCGGCCCGTCTCCGCGTTCTGGCACGATAGGCGGCATGGACGCCCTGACCGCCGCCGTCGTGACCGTCTCCGACGGGGTGACGCACGGGACGCGCGAGGACGCTTCGGGCGATCTCGCCCAGGCGATCCTGGCGGGAGCCGGGTTCGAGGTGCGCCGCCGGGTGGTCGTGCCCGACGAGCGCCCCGACATCGAGTCGACCCTCGAGTCGCTGGCAGGCGACCAGGGTCTGATCGTGACGACGGGGGGGACCGGGTTCGGCCCCCGGGACGTGACGCCCGAGGCCACGCGGGCGGTGATCGATCGCGAGGCGCCCGGGCTCGCCGAGCTGATGCGTGCCGCCGGCCTGGCGGCGACCCCGATGGCGGCCCTCTCGCGCGCGATCGTGGGGAGCCGGGGGAGCACGCTGATCGTGAACCTCCCCGGCTCGCCGAAGGGCGTGAAGGAATCGCTCGAGGCGATCCTGCCGGTCCTCCCGCACGCGGTGGAGCTGCTGGGCGGTGCGACGGGCGTCCATCCCACCGGGCACGGGACCGGAGGCCAACGACCGGCGCCCCCGACGATCGCCCGCGCGCTCGACAACGTCGGGATGCGCGGTATCGGCGATCGCGTCGAGGTGACCGCCGTGAAGGTGATCGGCGAGCCGCCGTGCCGCGTCGGCGCCAAGATGACGATCGACGCCGCGGGTCCGGTGCACGGGACGCTGGGCTGTGCGGAGTTCGACGCCGGGGCGGTCGAGGCGGCCGCGGAGGTGGCGGTGTCCGGCGAGCCGCAGACGCGGGTGCTCCACCATGATCTGGGCGACATCGAGGTCTACCTCGAACCGGTCCGTGAGCCGCCACGCGCGGTGATCGTGTCCGCCACCGACGTCGCACGGCTGCTGACCGGTCACCTCCGTCGTCTCGGCTTCGAGCCGGTGCTCGTGGAGCCCCGAACGGAGCGGCTCCTGGCCGGCGAGACGGCCCTCGGGACGCTCGATGCAGCCGCCGTGACGGAGCGTGACGTCGTGCTCTTCACCGATCACGACGCGCCGGACGTGACCGAGAACCTCGCGACCGCCCTGGCGTCGTCGGCGCGCTTCATCGGCGTGATGGGTTCGCGGCGTCACGTCGGGCACTACGTGGACGAGCTCCGCGGGCTCGGGTTCGGCGATGAGCAGCTCGCGCGGATCCGCTCGCCGCTCGGGCTCGACCTCGGAGGTCGCCGCCCGGAGGAGGTCGCGCTCTCGATCGCCGCGGGGGTCGTCGCCGACGCGCATGCCCGCGAGGGCGGGTGGCTCGACCGATGACGCTCGCGGCAGTGGCCTCCGGGGCCTGAGTGGCGAACGTCGAGGAGCGGCGGCCTCGGACTTGGACCCGGGCCGTCGTCGCCTTCGCCGTGTCGGTCACCGCGCTGCTGGTGGCCGCGAGCCGTCCGCCACCCGCGCCGATCGATCCCGCCACGCTCCCGCCGAACGTGATCCTGATCGTCACCGACGATCAGACGTACGACAGCCTTCCCTCGCGTCCCGCGGCGATGCCTTGGCTCCAGTCGCAGATCTTCGATCCCGAGGGACGGTGGCTGTGGTTCCCGAGAGCGTTCCTCAGTACGCCGCTCTGCTGCCCGTCGCGCGCGACGATCCTGTCCGGTGGGTACGCGCACCACACCGGCGTCGAAGGCAACGGTGACGGCATCAACTTCGACGAGTCCGACACCCTTGCCACCCGGCTCGACGACGCGGGCTACGAGACCGCGCTGATCGGCAAATACCTGAACGAGTACCCGTGGGCACGCGGCCCGTATATCCCGCGCGGTTGGGACCGGTGGGTCGCCAAGCGCAACACCGACAAGGGAACGACGTACGAGAGCTACAACCTGATCGACCAAGGCGTGCCGCTGTTCGTGGGCGACTACCCCGGCGGCTACGCGACCGATCGACTCGGGCAGTACGCGGTCGACTTCGTGCGAGCGCAGCCGAGCGACCGACCGTACTTCCTCTACTTCGCGCCCAGCGCGCCCCACGCTCCGTGGATCCCCGCCCGTCGGGATCAGGGCAGCTTCGCGGGCGTCCACGTTCCGATGGCGCCCAGGCGCGCGATCAACTCGGTCCGTGGTTCGCCCCCGTGGGTGCGCGACCTCCGACCGATCGACGATCGGTTCGCGGTGCAGCTGCGTCGCTGGCGGCGCCGCGAAGCCGAGACGCTGCTCTCGCTCGACGACACGCTCCGGAGGATCGTCGACGAGGTGCGGGCGCGCGGCGAGCTCCGTCGCACCGTCATCATCTTCATGACGGACAACGGCTGGTCGTTCGGGCAGCATCGCTGGGTCGGCAAGCGCTGTCCGTACGACCCGTGCATCCGCACGCCGCTCGCGATCCGATCGCCGTGGGTCGAGGCGGCGACGGTGGACCAGCTGGTCTCGAACGTCGACATCGCCCCCACGATCGCCGGGCTCGCGGGCGGCACCGCGCCGATGCACGACGGGATCAGCCTGGCGCCGCTCATCACGGGCGACACGACCCGCCAGATCCCCCGTGACGGCATCCTGATCGAGTGGGCGGGCGATGCCGAGGTCCCACCCTGGCAGGGTGTCCGCACGCCCAACTTCGCCTACATCGAGACGGAGGGCGGGTGGGTCGAGCTGTACGACGTCGGCGGCGCGCTCGGACCCCCCGACCCGTGGCAGCTGCACAACCGGGCCGACGATCCGCGATACGCCGGCGTGCGGGACGAACTGGCGGCGCGCCTCGCAGATCTCCTCGGTGCGGGGCAGTCGCACGGGTAGACTCCTTCGTCGTGGAGCGACGACCCGGCCCCATCATCCGCCCGGCCTCCCCGCGACGCCCTACGCGCCAACAGGTCGCGAGACGCCGCGCCTTCGTGGCGATCGTGGTGGTGGTGGCGCTCTTCCTCGTCTGGCAGTTCTGGCCGGCGGGCGGCAAGGGCACCGTGGCGACGGGCCCGTCGAAGCCGGGCAAGGGCAACGGCGGCGGTCAGGGGAACGGCAGCGGGCACGTCGGCGTGATCGTGCCCGGCGAGAACCCGATCAAGCACGTGATCTTCATCGTCAAGGAGAACCGGACCTTCGATCACTACTTCGGCACCTACCCCGGGGCCGACGGCGCGACCGAGGGTGGGACCCTCGAGTGCACCGACAGCGGCTGCGTGCCAGGCCCCGATGTCCCCCTGAAGCCGGCGCCCTACATCCAGCCCCACGACATCACGCACGGCTTCTCGTCGGGGCTGTACGCGATCAACGGCGGGGCGATGAACGGGTTCAACATCATCGGTGCGGGCCAGGACCTCTCGGGCTACGTGCAGCACTCGAGGAAGACCCTCCCGAACTACTGGGCGTACGCCGACCGGTTCGTGCTCGCCGATCGCTTCTTCACCTCGATGTACGGGCCGACGTTCCCCGAGCACCTCTACACGGTGGCCGCGCAGTCGTACGGCATCATCGACAACAAGACGAACGCCGACACGACCGGCAACTACTGCGACGACCCGCTCGAGTACACGAAGCGGTTCCCGATGAGCGAGCTGTCCGGCGACGACATGTCGCGGATCATGAAGCTCGAGGAGGGCATCACGAAGCAGATCCCCGACCAGCTCTACCGGATCGCGAACTACTGGGAGGACACGCGCACCTGTATCAACATCAAGGTGCTCCCCGACGAGCTCGAGGCTGCCGGGATCAGCTGGAAGTACTACGCGCGGCCCGACGTCTGGATGAACGGCCTGCAGTCGATCCGCCACGTCCGCTTCGGACCGATGTGGAACAAGGTGGTGGATCCCGACGGGTTCATCGGTGACGTCCAGGCGGGCAAGCTTCCCGCGGTGTCCTGGCTGATCCCGCCCGAGGGGCTGAACGAGCATCCCGGCGAGGGCGTGAACGTCTGCGCCGGCGAGAACTGGACCGTGGAGCAGATCAACGCCGTGATGAAGAGCGACCTCTGGCCGTCGACCGCGATCGTGCTGGTCTGGGACGACTTCGGGGGGTTCTACGACCACGTGAAGCCGCCCCACTACGACATCATGGGTCTGGGTCCTCGCACGCCGGCGTTGATCATCTCGCCGTGGACCCGCCGGGGCGACAACCCGGACGGCGGGTACATCGACCACACCACCTACGAGTTCTCGTCGGTGTTGAAGTTCATCGAGGACCTGCACGAGCTCAAGCCGCTGACCGACCGCGACGCGCAGGCGAACCCGCTGCGTGGGGCGTTCGACTTCACGCAGGATCCACGGCTCGACCCGCTGGTACTGCCGCCGCGCGACCCCTGCCCGTCGTCCTGACGGCGCCCCGAGCTCAGACCGCCGTGGGCTCGACCCAGCCGACATCGGGTAGGCCGGCCGCGACCTGCTCCCGCCAGAACGCCTGGCCCTCCTCGGGCAGCGTGTAGATCGGGTCGAAGTAGACGTACTCGCGGGACAGCGCGGCAGGGTCGTCGAACTCGATCCCGGTCCGGTAGTTCTTCGTCCAGGTCGAGATGCCCTTCGTGCGGTCGTAGTCCTTCAGCATGTGCACCCAGCGCTTGCCGACGAACGGCACGTCGCAGATCACGCGGGGCGTCGCGAACCCGGGCATGTATCCGAGCAGCGCGTACTGCAGGTCCTGCGCTTCGCCGACCGAGGTCCGCCAGTGCTCGGCGTTCGGGATCATGTCGCACATGTAGAAGTAGTACGGCATGATCTTCGCGTGATCGAGGAGCATGAAGCAGAGCTCCAGCAGATCGCCCGGTGAGGTGTTCACGCCCCGCAGCAGCACGCCCTGGTTGCGGACGTCGCGGAACCCGGAGTCCAGCACCATGCGGGCCGCCTGGCCCACGAGCGGCGTCACCTGCTGCGCGCAGTTCACGTGGGTGTGGACGGCGATGTCCACACCGCGCTCGACCGCCGTCTCGCCCATCCGGGCGAACGCAGCTTTCACGTCGTCCTGCAGGAAGTGCTGCGGGATCCCCATCAGGCCCTTCGTGGCGATCCGGATGTCGCGGATGTTCTCGATGTCGAGGAGCTTCATGACGAAGTCCTCCAACCGCTTGATCGGGACGTTCGCCATGTCGCCGCCCGAGACCACGACGTCACGGACCTGCGGCGTCGTCCGCAGGTAGTCGAGCATCAGCTCCCAGCGCTCGTTCTGCTTGATCTCGAACTTGTACTTGAGCACCTGCAGGGTGTCGTTGCCGACCAGGTCCATGCGCGTGCAGTGCCCGCAGTACTGCGGGCACGTCGGGATCAGCTCGGCGAGCACCTTGGTCGGGTAGCGATGGGTGAGACCCTCGACGGCCCACATGTCCGCCTCGTGCAGCGAGTCGCGGGAGGCCATCGGATGGCTCGCCCACTCGGTCTCGCGTTCGGAGAACGCGGGCGCCATGTACCGGCGCACGCGGTCCGCGCGCAGGTCGGCCTCCCCCATCGTGTTGATCATCTGCGGCGGGATCAGCATCGACATCGTGGCCCGCTCCTGCTGGTCCCGCTCGATGTCGGCGAGGAGGTCGTCGGTGAGGAAGTCGCCGAGGGCCTCCTTGAACTCCTTCAGGTTCTTGACGGAGTGGGCGCGCTGCCACTGGGCGCTCTCCCACTGCTCCTTGGTCACGTCTCGATAGCCGGGGAGACGGGTCCAGTCGGGTTCCGTGTACGCGCGCTCGAGTGGGTAGTGGAACGGCTGGTCCTCGGCCGCGTGGGCGTGCGCCTCACGGTGGGCCGGTCGGTCGGTCGAGGACGTCGGCAGGGACTCCACGCTCATGTGCGCACCTCCAGGGTCTGATCGGCCGCGCCCGGACGGCCCCAGGTGGCGTCACGGCGTGCGGAACGGACGTTCAACGGTGAGAATCCATCATACCCGTGGAACGTCCGGCTGAACGAGAGGGAAACCGAAGGATGTTCGGTGGGACGCTCTCAGCGCCGGCCGCGACCGCGGCCGCCCTGCTGTTGCCCGTCGCGCCGCGGGCGGCGCTCGATCTTGATCTCGGGTCCCTGCTTCGGCAGACGTGCGCGCATCGGGGCGTGCCCAGTGCGCTCGAAGCGGACCATCACATGATCGGGGAACTGCTGGCGGTCGGTCTCACGCCAACCGGCGGCGGTCAGGTGCTTCAGACGGTTCGCCGCGGTCTTGCGGAGCTTGTCGGTGCCCGGCACGCGGACGTACAGGCGCTCATGGGTGACTTCTTTGTAATCGGCCATCGTCGCAACAGGGTAACAGGGTGGCGAGGGCGACCGTCGCACGAGCGCGCCGGCTTCAGGGTGCCCGGGCCCCAGCCGATATCGAGGGGAGTATGGGGGCTCCATGGGGCGGCGGTGACGCCGTGCTGGCCGCCGTCGCCTTCGCCACCGAGCGTCTGCTCGGCGCTGAGGCCTGGCCGGAACGGCTCGACGAGGTGCTGGCGCACCTGGGCGCCGCCGCGGGCGCCGACCGCGTGACCTGCTACCAGAACGTGCGCGATCCCGCCGGCCGGCTCTGGATGGACCTGTGCGCCGAGTGGGACGCTCCGGGGGTCCCGCAGGTCTTCGAGGACCCGGGCAACCACCTCCATCCGTTCGCGCCTCACTTCGTCCGGTGGATCGAGATGCTCTCGCACGGGGGTCTGGTGAACGCGATCGTCGGGGAGCTGCCCGCCCCAGAGCGGGATCTGCTCGAGAGCGAGCACGTGGTGTCCGTGCTGGCCGTTCCGGTTCGGAGCGCCGGGGAATGGTGGGGGTTCCTGGCGTTCGACGACTGTCATCGTCCGCGCCGATGGACCGAGAGCGAGATCGACGCGCTCCGGGCGGTGGCCGGGGCGCTCGGGGCGGCGCTGGAACGCGATCTCGCCGACGAGACGCGGCGGTTCACGGAGGAGCAGTACCGTTCGATGGTCGAACACGGACCCGCGGTGACCTACATCGACGGTCCCGACGAGACGGCGTCGACGCTCTTCATCAGCCCGCAGGTCGAGGAGCTCCTCGGGTACACCCCGGAGGAGTGGACGTCGGACCCCGATCTGTGGCCGCGCCTGCTCCATCCCGACGACCGGGCCCGCGCGATCTCCGAGAACGAGCGGCACAACGAGACGGGCGAGCCGTTCCGCCTCGAATACCGGATCTTCCACAAGGACGGTCACGTCGTCTGGGTGCACGACGAGGCCATGATCGTGCGCGACGGGCGCGGCATGCCCCGGTTCTCGCACGGCGTGATGATGGACATCTCCGAGCGCAAGCAAGCCGAGGACCGCGTCGCGTTCCTGACGTATCACGACTCGCTGACCGGCCTGCCGAGCCGTTCGATGTTCGAGGAGTTGCTGGAGCTCTCGATCGCGCGGGCGCGGCGGCACGACGACGCCGTGGCGGTGGTCTGCGTCGATATCGACGACTTCCGGCTCGTGAACGACTCGCTCGGCCACCAGCAGGGCGACGACCTGCTGAAGATGGTCGCGGACCGCCTCCGGGAGGCGACGCGCGAGACCGACCTCGTGGCTCGGCGGGGCGGCGACCAGTTCCTGATGCTGCTGTCCGATCTTGAACGCGAGAGCGCCGGCGAGATGGACGGGGCGATCCTGCGGGCCGAGGGGGCCGCGCAGCGGGTGCAGGAGGCGCTCGCCGCTCCGTTCGTCGTTGCCGGGACCGAGCTATACGTCTCGGTGAGCATGGGGATCAGCCTCTTCCCGCAGGACGCCGAGGACGCCGGGTCGCTCCAGCGGAACGCCGAGGCCGCGATGTACGAGAGCAAGAAGGCCGGCCCCGCGGGGTTCGTGGTCTCGTCCCTCGGAGCGTTCGACTCGGCGGCCAAGCTGCAGTTCGTGACTCGGCTCCGTAAGGCCGTGGAGAGCCAGCGGTGGACGCTCCACTACCAGCCGGTCGTGGAGCTCGACACCGGCGAGATGCGAGGTGTCGAGGCCCTGATCCGGTGGATCGAGCCCGACGGGACCATGGTGCCGCCCAACGAGTTCATCCCGCTGGCCGAGGAGCTCGGCCTGATCGAGCTGATCGGCGACTGGGTCGTGCGGGAGCTCGTGTATCAGGCGGTGGCGTGGCGCGAGCTCGACATGCAGCTCGAGATCGGGTTCAACCTGTCGCCCCGCCAGTTCTGGCAGCCCGACCTCGCCGAGCGGGTGCTGAGCCGGATCGTCGACGGCGGGGTGGATCCGTCGACCGTGCTCGTCGAGATCACGGAGACCTCCGCGATGATGGATCCCGATCGGGCGCAGCAGGTGCTCTGGAGCCTGCACGAGGGTGGCCTCCGCATCGCGATCGACGACTTCGGGACCGGGTACTCGTCGCTGTCGCGGCTTCGCGAGATGCCGGTCGACGTCTTGAAGATCGACCGGTCGTTCGTCCGCGACCTGGACAGCGACCCGCAGGCAGCGAGCATCGTCTCCGCGTTCCTCCAGCTCGCGAGCGGCCTGGAGATGGAGACCCTCGCCGAGGGCATCGAGACCGAGGCCGAGCTGGCCTTCCTTCGGGAGCACGGATGCCGGCTCGGGCAGGGGTTCCTCTTCGCGCGGCCGGTGCCGCCCGAGGAGATCATCGCGTACGCGTTCGGCGGCGTGCCGCTCCCCGCGGGGATGCGGACGGCCGACCCGAGCGCGGTCCGCTAGCGGGCCGTCACGCTGGCCGAGCCCGCCCGCACGGCTTCGACGATCGCGTCGGCGTCGATGCCCGCCCAGGCCCGGAGCTCGTCGGGCGTGCCGGAGCCGGGCATGTCGCGGACCGCCAGCTTCGTGACGCGGCCGGAGAACGGACCGGTCGCGGCCAGCCCATCCAGGACCGCGTCGCCCAGGCCGCCCTCGACCCGATGATCCTCGACGACCACCAGGTGACCGGTGTCGTCGATCGCCGAGCGGAGCGCCTCGGCGTCGATCGGCTTCACCGAGTAGGTGTCGATCACGCGGACCCGGACCCCTTCGCCCGCGAGCCGTTCGGCGGCCTCGAGGCACTGGACCAGCGTGACGCCGGCGCCCACCAGCGTCGCGAGGTCATCGTCGGAGGACCGGAGGGTCTTGCTCCCCCCGATCGGGAACTCCTCGTCGGGACCGTACAGGCAGGGAGTCTTCTCGCGCGTGGTCCGCAGGTAGGAGATGCCGTCGAGGTCGCACATCGCCGTCACGAGCTTGACGGTGGCGTGCCCGTCGGCCGGATAGAGCACGGTGGAGCCGTTCAGTGCCCGGAAGAAGGCGAGATCCTCCACCGCCATCTGGGACGGGCCGTCCTCGCCGATCGAGACACCGGCGTGCGATCCGCAGATCCGCAGGTCGGCTCGGCTGATCGCTCCCATCCGCACGATGTCGGCGGCCCGCGTCAGGAACGCACCGAACGACGCGGCGAAGGCGATCTTGCCGAGCGCCTGGAGCCCGGTCTGCGCGCCGATCATGCACTGCTCCGCGATGTAGAGCTGGATGAACCGCTCGGGGGCGACGGCCTCCACGTCCTCGGTGTGGGTCGAGTTGCCGACCTCGCCGTCGAGCACCACGAGGTCGGGGCGATGGCCGGCGAGCCAGGCGAGGGTTTCGCCGAACGCCTTGCGCGTCGCGATGCCGTCCGGGTACGTGGGGGAGGGCGCCGCGTGCAGCTCGCCGGCGATCAGCGGCTTGTAGTCGTCGTGCATCGGTGGTGTGACGACGATCGACCGGATGCCGCCGAGCTCCTCGATCGCCGGGCCCTCCTGGTCGGCGGGAACCGCCTTGCCGTGCCACCCCTCCTTGTTCGCGAGGAAGGACACACCGTGGCCCTTCTCGGTACGGGCGACGATGAGGGTGGGGCGGTCGTCGGCGGTCGCGGATGTGTAGGCGTGGTCGATCGCGGCGACGTCGTGGCCGTCGATCTCGATCGACGACCAGCCGAAGGACTGCGCGCGGCGTGCGAACAGATCGGCCTGCCAGCCGTGCATCGTCGGGCCGCGCTGGCCGAGCCGGTTGAGGTCGAGGATCGCGGTCAGCGATCCGACCTCGTGATAGGACGTGGCCTCCATCGCTTCCCACACGGAGCCCTCGGCCATCTCGGAGTCTCCGAGCAGCACCCAGACGCGGCCGGGCGCTCCGTCGAGCCGCATCGCGAGCGCCATGCCGAGGCCCACGGCGAGGCCCTGTCCGAGCGAGCCGCTCGCCACATCGACCCACGGGAGCTCGGGCACCGGCGCGGGGTGCCCCTGGATCGGCGACCCCATCCTTCGGAGCGACATCAGCAGCTCGTCGTCGATCGCGCCGACCGCCTTGAGCGCCGCGTAGAGCGCCGGCGCCGCGTGGCCCTTCGACATCACGAATCGGTCGTTCGCGACGTTGTGAGGATCGGCGACGTCCGTGCGCAAGTGGTCGGCGTACAGGACCGCCAGGAGATGGGCGCACGACAGCGATGAGGTCGGGTGACCGGATCCGGCGGCGGTCGTGCAGCGGATGCTGTCGACCCCGATCTGCGCGGCGAGGTCGTTCCAGAGCTGGAGGCGGTCGTCCATCGTTCTCCCCGTGTCGTGTCCGTGACGGCGCCCCAGCCTACCGCCGCCGCCCGCCACCCACCGGGCCGCGCCGCCGATCGTCGCGCGCATCGCCGGGGCGTTCGACGGCGCGTTCGAGCTGTAGTCTCGACGGGTATATGACGTCGAAACTCCCCTCGTTCCGTGATCTTGGCGTGTCCGACGCCGTGATCGACGTCCTCGCCGCTCGGGGGATCGAGGCGCCCTTCCCGATCCAGGCGATGGTGATCGAGGACGCGACCGAGGGTCGCGACACGCTCGCGAAGTCGAAGACGGGATCCGGCAAGACGCTCGGGTTCGCGATCCCGATCGTCGAGCAGCTCGATCCGGATCACGGTCACCATCCGGAGGCGCTGGTGCTCGTGCCGACCCGCGAGCTCGCGACCCAGGTCAAGGACGACTTCACCGACATCGCCAAGGCGATGCGGCTCCGCGTGAAGGCCGTCTACGGCGGCACGAACGTGAAGGAGCAGGCGAAGGGGGCCGACAGGGCGCACATCCTGATCGCGACGCCGGGACGGCTCGACGACCTCGTGGAGCGGCGGCTCGTGGACCTGGGCGCCGTCAGGATCTTCGTGCTGGATGAGGCCGACCGGATGCTCGACATGGGGTTCCAGCCACAGGTCGATCGGATCGTGCGCCACCTCCCGAAGGATCGTCAGACGATGTTCTTCTCGGCCACGCTCGACGGAGCGGTGGGTCGCATCGCGGAGGTCTACACGCGGAACCCGGTCCGCCACGAGATCGAGTCCGAAGGCCAGACCGTCGAGGAGGCCAACCACCGGTTCGTGCCCGTCGACGCGCACGGCAAGCTCGCCAGGTTGATCGAGCTCGCCCACGCCGAGGAGGAGGCCGGGCTCACCCTCGTGTTCGTGAACACGAAGCGCCACGTCGAGACGCTCGCCCGGCAGCTCCGCAACGAGGGCGTGCCGACCGTCACGATGCACGGGGACATGACGCAGCAGGCGCGTGAGAAGGCGCTCCAGCGCTTCGAGGACAAGCACGTGGGCGTGTTGATCGCCACCGACGTCGCCGCGCGCGGCCTCGACCTCGACGACATCACCCTCGTCGTGAACTACGACCCTCCGCAGGACGACAAGGGCTACGTCCATCGCGTCGGCCGCACGGCCCGCGCCGGGCGTGCCGGGACCAGCGTCACGTTCGTGACCCCCGATCAGCTCGGCGACGTCAGCCGCATGGCGGCGAGGCTCGATCTCCACGCGGAGTTCGAGCTCGAAGGCATGAAGGTCGCGCCGCCGCGGACGGTGTTCAGCGGGAGCACCCGGGGTCGCCGCAGCGGCCTCAGCCGCCCGAAGCGCCGGCGCTAGGCGGGCCGCTCGCCGTCGACGACGGTGAGCGCCCTGCGACGGTGAAGCGCGAGGATCTCCTCGGGTGGTACCGGGCGGGAGAAGTGGTAGCCCTGTCCCAGCTCGCAGCCGTGGTCGACGAGGAACCGCCGCTCGGCCTCGGTCTCGATCCCTTCGGCCAGCGGCGTCATCCCCAGATTCGTCGCGAGCGAGATCATCGCCGAGACCATGCTGCCGGCGTCACGGTTCCCATCGATATCCCGAACGAAGGATCGGTCGATCTTCAGGATGTCTACCGGCATGTGCCGGAGCCGCGCGAGGGACGAGTACCCCGTGCCGAAATCGTCGATCGCGAGCCGGAGCCCGCGATCGTGCATCTCCCGGAGGATCTCGACGGTGCGATCCGGGTCGGTCATCGCGGTCGATTCGGTGATCTCGACGGTGACCCGGGTCGGGTCCATGCCGGCGATCACGAGCGGCGACACGATCCTGTCGACGAGCTCGGGCTGCCAGAGCTGGCGCGGCGACAGGTTGAACCCCATCTCGAGGGTGAGGCCCTCGGCGCGCCACATCGCGTCCTGGCGGCAGATCTCCTCGAGCACCCAGTCGCCGATCGCCTCGATCAAGCCCATCTCTTCGGCGAGCGGGATGAACTCTCCCGGCTGCACCAGGCCGCCACTCGGCTCCGGCCACCGGATCAAGGCCTCGACGCCGAACATCTCGCCGGTCGTGAGCTCGATCAACGGCTGGTAGTGAAGGGTCCACTGCTTCTGCTCGACGGCCTTGCGCAGCCGCGTCGAGAGCGAGAGGCGTGTCATCGCGTCGGCGTCGTCCGCCGTGTGCACGACGTAGCCACCTGGGCCGGCCTTCTTGCTGCGGAACATCGCGGTATCGGCGTTCTTCAACAGCTCGATCGCGTCGTCGGCGTCGAGCGGGAACACGCTGATCCCGAAGCTGGCGGTCAGGTACAGCTCGGTGTCGCCGACCCGGAACGCCTCCTTCAACGACTGTTGGGCTCGGACGGCGATCGATTCGGCCACGATCGCGGCGCCGTCCTGGCCGCCCGGCATCGGCGGCGTCCGGTCGATGTCGGCGAGCAGCAGCAGGAACTCGTCTCCGCCGGGGCGGCAGACGAGGTCGGTCTCGCGCGTCGCGTACCGCAGCCGTTCCGCGAGCTGCCCGATCAAGGCGTCGCCGGCCTCGTGCCCGAGCGAGTCGTTCACGAGCTTGAAGTCGTCCAGGTCCACCGAGACCACGGCGACCCCGAGGTCGGTGCGCCGGGCGCGCGCGAGGGCGAGCCCGAGCAGCTCGTCGAACATCGCGCGGTTCGGCAGGCCCGTGAGCTTGTCGTGGTACGCGAGGTAGGCGATCTGCTCCTCCGCGGCCTTGCGTTCGGTGATGTCGAGCATCACGCCCTGGATCAGCTGCGGGCGTCCCTCCGCGTCGGGGAGCACGATCGCCGAGTCACGGAACCACACGATGCGCTCGTCGCGCCCCACGAGGCGGTACTCGAAGACGAACGGCTCACCGGACTCCCGGCCGCGGAGGTAGGTGGCGACGGCCTCGTCCCGGTCCTCGGGATGGAGCAGGTTCGCCCACAGGTCGGGGTCCTCGATGTACTCCTCGGGGCTGACGCCGAGGAGTTCCCGGATCTGCGGGCTCACGTAGGTCGTGCTCATCTCCGCGTCGGCGAGGTCGACGTAGACGATCGCAGGGATCTGCTCCACGAGCGCCCCGTACTTCGTCTGGGTCTCCTCGAGCTCGCGGCGCGCGAGCGTCAGCTCCGTGACGTCGAGCATCAGCCCGAGCCAGTACCGCGGCGCGCCGTCGTCCCCGGAGATCAGGATCGAGTCCTCGCGGATCCACCGGAGCCGGCCGTCGCGATGGAACGCTCGGTACTCGACGTGGAACGGCTCACCCTTGGCGGCCGACCGCTCGCTCTCGGTGACGACACGTTCGAGATCGTCGGGATGGACGGTCGACTCCCAACCCCTGAGGCGGCCTCGCCATCCGTCCGGGGTGATACCGAGGAGCTGTTCGATCGTGGGACTGATGTCGACCATCGTCTCGAGATGGCCGACGCCGTCGAGGTAGATCACCGCGGGGAGCCGGTCGATCAGATCGCGGTAGCGAGCCTCGAGGTTCCGGTATCTGGCCTCGAGCGGCACGTCGCTCCCCTCGACACCGGACGCGAAGAAGCCGCCCTGCGCCGTCCAGGCGTCCGCGGATTCCGTCCCGTACTCGTTCAAGGTCAAGGGCCGATACCTGACTGTCGGTAGACCCCCCAGTTGTCGGCTGCGGCGGAGCGGTTCTTGAACCGGCGCTAGGTGAGCTCGGCGCTGGCCACCAGACGGATCAGCAGCCCGTCTCGTCAGGCAGGAGCGGCCGGAAGACCAGGCCGTACGAGATCCCGCCGCTCGTCCACGGCGTGAGCTCGTTCGTGCCGGCGGCCAGCGGTTGGAGCGTGTCGGTCCAGTCGGTGCCCGTCACCACCCCGCAGCGGTAGCCCGCGCCGGTGTCCTCCCCGAAGGAGGCGAGCGCCGGATCCAGCGGCCACGCGACCTTCTGCTGTGGGAGCTGGGCGTCGCGGCGGACGTCGCCGACGTAGACGCGGGAGCCGGTGGGCGCGTAGGTCGACATCTCCCCGAGCGAGCCGGCGGGCAGCCAGCTCTGGAGGTCGCCGAGCTGCTGCACGAACGACGACAGGATCCCGCGGGCATCGCATTCCTTCGCGGACATCGCATCGGGGCACTTGCCGTCGAACATCCCGAGTGCGTAGACGCCGAACGAGTTCGTGGTGCCGTTCACCGAGATCGTGAAGGTCGTGGTGGCGGCGTCCGCGACCATCGTGCTCCCCATGTCGGTCATGTCGTGGTCGGTGTCGAGGCCGGCATCGATCGCCGCCTGCAGGATCGCCTGGACCCCGTCTTCAGACACGGGCTGCGCCTGCACGGACGGGAGGGCGGGAGGAGGGTAGATCTCGATCTGGGGGCCTGGCGTGATGATCGATCCGTCCCCGTAGAGGCTGAACTCGGGGATCAACCGCAGCTGATACTCCGGAGCGGTGAACCCTCCCCCGGTGGCGACGCGGAGGACGAGTTGATCGGCGCCGGTCGGATGCTCGATCCCTCCGTCGTTCGAGGATGTCGAGGAGCTGTCGGCGCACGCGACGGCGACCAAGGCGACGAGGGCGACGGGGGCGATGGCGCGGAGCTTCATGGCAGATCCTCCTATCCCATTGTCGCCCGTTCGACGCCCCGGGCGGCGTATCGGTTCCCCGGGATCGCGAGGGGCGTGTGGGGGAGCCGAACGGGTACGCTCGCACCGTGACGGCCACGATGCGAGCGCTGCGCAAGACCGCCCGTGCACCGGGCGCCGAGCTCGTCGAGGTCCCGGTCCCGGAGCCGCGCGAGGACGAGGTGCTCGTCCGGGTGCACGGGGTCTCGATCTGCGGCACCGACCTCCACATCTTCGACTGGAACGAGTGGGCCGAGCACCGGATGCCGCAGGTGCCGATGACGTTCGGTCACGAGGTGGCGGGGACCATCGAGGTGGTGGGCGACGAGGTGCATCACCTGCAGCCCGGGGCATTCGTGGCCGCCGAAACGCATATCGCTTGCGGACACTGCTCGACCTGCCAGACGGGCCGCGCGCATATCTGCGAGAACCTCAAGATCTTGGGGGTGGACGTCGAGGGCGCGTTCGCCGAGTACGTCGTCCTGCCGGCCCAGAACGCGTGGGTCGTCGGTGAGGGGATCGATCCCGATGCGGCCTCGATCATGGAGCCGTTCGGCAACGCGGTGCACGCGGCCTTCGGCACCGGGGGCGGCGAGGACATCGCGACGAACGCGGTCGCGGTGATCGGCTGCGGTCCGATCGGCATGTTCGCGGTCGCGATCGCCCGGTCGCTCGGCGCCTGGAAGGTCGTGGCGATCGAGCCGAACGACTACCGGCGCGAGAAGGCCGCGGAGATGGGGGCCGACATCCTGATCGACCCGCTCGAGACGGACCCCGTGCAGGCGATGCTCGAGCTCACCAAGGGGACGGGCGCCGAGGTCGTCCTGGAGATGAGCGGGAACGCGCGGGCGATCGATCAGGGCACACGGATGCTGGCGCGCGGCGGCCGGATGTCACTCTTGGGTCTGCCCGATGGGTCCGTGACGCTCGACCTGAACGATCAGGTGATCTTCAAGGAAGCGCGGCTCCAAGGCATCACGGGACGCGAGATGTTCCGGACGTGGCAGCAGACCACGACGCTGCTCTCCACGGGCCGCGTCGACGTCGGGCCGGTGATCACGCACCGGTTCCCGCTGGAGGACTACGAGGAGGCCTTCGCGACGACGGCGTCCGGCCGTTCGGGCAAGGTCATCATGCTGCCAGGAGGATGAGATGGGCGCCCTCGACTACCTGAAGGACGAGCTCGCGACCCTGCAGGAGGGTGGCTTGCTCCTCCACCCGCGAACCCTCGAAGGGATGACGGGCGCGCGCGCTCGCTTCGACGGACGCGAGGTGATCAACCTGGCTTCGAACAACTACCTCGGACTGGCGAGCCATCCGCGCATGAACCGGGCGGCCGCCGACGCGGCCCTCCGGCTCGGGGCCGGGAGCGGGGCGGTCCGCACGATCGCCGGCACGATGTCGATCCACCACGAGCTCGAGGAGCGCTTCGCCGCGTTCAAGCACGCCGATTCGGCCCTGATGTTCCAGTCCGGGTTCACCGCGAACGCCGGCACGGTCGCCGCGATCCTGTCGAAGGAGGACGTGATCGTCAGCGACCGGTTGAACCATGCCTCGATCATCGACGGAGCGCGGCTGTCGCGGGCCGAGATCGCGGTCTTCGACCACCGGGACGCGGATCATGCCGACCGTCTGTTGACCGAGACGGCACGACCGGGACGCCGCCAACTGCTGATCACCGATGGCGTGTTCTCGATGGACGGCGACATCGCTCCGCTGCCCGATCTCGTCGAGGTGGCCGAGCGGCACGACGCGATCATGATGATCGACGACGCGCACGCGAGCGGCGTGCTCGGCACGGGGGGCGCCGGCACGGTGGATCACTTCGGGCTCCACGGCCGGGTGGACATCCAGGTCGGTACGCTCTCGAAGGCGATCGGCGTCCTGGGCGGGTTCATCGCCGGGCCGGAGCATCTGACCGAGTGGCTCCAGAACCGCGGGCGCCCCTTCCTGTTCTCGACGAGCGCTCCACCGGCCGTGGTCGCCGCCTGCATCGAGGCGCTCGCGATCATCGAAGACGAGCCCGACCGGCTCGGTCGGCTGTGGGCGAACACCGCCTCGCTCAAGGAAGGCCTGAAGGCGCTCGGCTTCGACACCGGCGCGAGCGAGTCCCCGATCACCCCGGTGATCACCGGCGAGGAGGAGGTCACGCAGACGTTCGCCCGGCGCCTCTTCGAGGAGGGCGTGTTCTGCCCCGCGATCGTGTTCCCGACCGTGGGCAAAGGGCTGGCGCGGGTGCGCACGATCGTGATCGCGGATCACACCGCAGACGACCTCGCCGAGGCGCTCGAGATCTTCGGCCGCGTCGGCCGCGAGCTCGCGCTGATCTAGCGCGACTCGACGGGGAGGCCGTACCGGGCCTGGAGACCCGCGAGCAGAAGATCGAGCCCGAAGGCGAACTGCTCGTCGGGGTCGCAGGTCGCGAGATGGGGGAGCGCGGCGGCCACGCAGGGGAGCTGTCCGCCTGCGAGCACGTGCGCGATCTGGTCCGGTGACGGCGCGTCCTTCTCCATCGCTCCGCCACCGAACATCCGGCCGCTCTCCATCATCACGAAGCCCATGATGTACCCGCCCATCACGTTGAAGACCTGCACGGCCTCGCGCTCGGTCATGCCGGCGCGCCCGATCGTGCGCAGCGCGAACTCCATCGGCATCAAGGCCTCGAGATCGGTCATCGGCTTGGTGCGCTCGGCGAACAGGGCGAGCACGTTCGGGTGGCTCTTGAGCACACGTCGCCACTCCGACGCGCCGTGACGTGTGGTGGCGACCCAGTCACCTTCCTCGTCGGGGAACCTGAAGTCGGCCATCACGCGGGCGCACACGCCGTCGAGGAGGTCCTCCTTGTCGGCGACGTGGTTGTAGAGGGACATCGCCTCGACGCCGACCTCGCGCGCGACGCGCCGCATCGTCACGGCCTCGATCCCCTCGGCGTCCATGATCCGCAGCGCCGCGTCGATCACCCGATCCCGGGTGAGCCGTTCCCTCGTCTTGGCGGTAGATTCGGTCTTCGGGGGCATGGTCACCGTCCGTTCGGTTGACACCCTTACGCTGTACGTCTATCGTCACGTACATCGTAAGCATACAACGTACGTCAACGTCGGCCGGCGCTGCCGGCAGGGGAAGGGGGAACCCGGGGTGAGGATCAATCCCGAGTCACTCGCGAAGGCGAGCAGTCACCATCCGTGGAGGACCGTAGGGGTCTGGTTCCTGGTGCTGGTGGCGGCGATGGTGTCGTTGTCCACGCTGTTGGCCGGGTCGCTCACGACGGACTTCGACTTCACGAACACGCCCGAGGCCAAGCAGGCGCAGCAGTTGCTCAAGCAGCAGCAGCTGCAGGACGACTCGATCTCGGAGACGTTCGTCGTCACGGGCTCCGGCCCTGGGGCGATCCAGGATCCCGCCTTCGTCGAGCGCGTGAACGGCCTCCTGTCGGGTCTCCAGGCGCTCGGGCCCGACGTGGTGGCCGCCGTTCCCGCGTCGTTCCCGCCGCCCGAAGAGGCCGCGTCGGACCCGCAGCTCGCAGCGCTCGGCCCGATCCCGTCGGAAGACGGCAAGGCCGTGCTCTTCTTCATGGTCTACAAGGGCGACATCGACCAGGCGACGGAGCATTTCACCGAGATCGACGCCCTGCGCGAAGAGGCGTCGGGTGACGGTGTCACGGCCTACATGCTGGGCCAGGTCAGCTCGTCGGAGGACTTCAAGAAGATCTCCGAGGAAGACCTGCGGTTCGGCGAGACGATCGGCGTGGCCGCCGCGATCCTCGTCCTGATCATCGTGTTCGGCGCGATCGTGGCCGGCGTGGCGCCGATCGTGATGGGCATGTTCGCGATCGCCGTGACGCTCGGCATCGTCGGCCTGCTCGGCCAGGTCTGGCACTTCAGCTTCTTCACGCCGAACCTGATCTCGATGATGGGCCTGGCGGTCGGCATCGACTACTCGCTGTTCATCGTCTCTCGGTACCGGGAGGAGCGACACCGTGGACGCGACAAGCTCGACGCGATCGCCGCGTCCGGCGCCACGGCGAACCGCGCCGTGTTCTTCAGCGGCCTCACCGTCGTGCTGGCGCTTGCGGGCATGCTGCTCGTCCCGACGACGATCTTCCGGAGCCTGGCGGGCGGCGCGATCATCGTCGTGCTGGTCTCGGTCGCGGCATCGATGACCCTGCTGCCAGCGATCATCGCCCTCCTGGGCGACTGGATGAACTGGCCGTGGCTCTCGCGCATCGCCAACCTGATCGCGTTCTTCGTGATCGCGATCGGCGTGTCGGTCGTGGCGGGACTCCTCACGGCCGCCGGCGCACCCCCGATCCTCGTGCTCGTCGGCTATCTGGTGGCGATCGCGGCGATCGGCATCCTGATGACGAAGGCGGTGCGCAACGGCTTCGGGTTCCTGAAGCGGTACGCGCGGCCCGAAGGCGAGGGCTCCGAGCACGGCAAGCCCGGCGGGTTCTGGGATCGGGCGTCGCGCACGGTCATGGCCCACCCGGTCGTTTGGCTGATCGCAGCGGGGAGCTTCATGATCGCCCTGTCCCTCCCGTACTGGATCCAGAGCCACCCCGAGGACGACGGCAGGGGGATCAAGACGGGGCTGTCGGGGATCAGCACGCTACCTGACGGCATCCAGACGAAGCAGGCGTACGACGTGCTCCTCGCCGAGTTCCCGAGGGCGGGTGCGCAGGCATCGGCGCAGATCGTGATCTCGGGTGAGGCGGTGGGCACGCCGGCCACGGAGCCGGGTGCGCCCGCCACCCTGTCCGCCGAGGTCCAGCAGGCGGTGGATGCCCTCGGGGCCGCGATCGCCGACGATCCCAACCTGGGCACGCCGGAGGCCCCGCAGGTGAGCCAGGACGGCTCGGTCGCCTTGGTCTCGATCCCGCTGGCCGGCGCGGCGACCGACGCGCAGAGCGAGGCGGCCGTCCTGGAGATCGCCCACCTGCGGAACGACTACATCCCCGCGGCCTTCGACGGGGTGAACGCCGAGGTCCTCGTGGGCGGCGACACCGCCTTCGTGAAGGACTTCTTCGACATCTCGAACCAGTACACGCCGCTGATCATCCTGGTGGTGCTGGGGCTGTCGTTCATCCTGCTGACCGTGGTGTTCCGGTCGCTGGTGGTGCCCGCCAAGGCGATCGTGATGAACCTGCTGTCGGTCGGCGCGGCCTACGGGCTGATCGTGCTGGTCTTCCAGAAGGGCGGCCCGGCGATCGGCGAGGCGATCGCGAACCTCTTCGGGTTCCAGCAGGTGGACGCGATCGAGGCGTGGCTCCCGCTGTTCCTCTTCTCGATCCTGTTCGGGCTCTCGATGGACTACCACGTGTTCCTGATCAGCCGGATCCGTGAGGAGTACGACAAGACGGGCGACAACGCAGAGGCCGTCGCCTACGGGCTGCGGACCACCGGCGGCATCATCACCGGTGCGGCGATCATCATGGTCGCGGTGTTCGCGGGCTTCGCGGCCGGACGGCTGACCTCGCTCGAGCAGATGGGCTTCGGCCTGGCGGTCGCGGTGTTCATGGACGCGACGATCGTTCGCTCGATCCTTGTGCCGTCCACGATGAAGCTCCTCGGTGACCGCAACTGGTACCTGCCGAAGTGGCTCGAGTGGCTGCCGAAGGTGGACGTGGAGGGCCACGGGATCGAGCCGGACGTGGTCGTGCCCGACACACCGGCCGAGCTGATCGAGGCCAGCGAGAAGGAGTAGTCGCGGCCGGTTCCGACCGGATCCGGTCTGGCAGGGAGGCGGCCCCATGGGTCGCCTCCCTGCTTCCTGTAGCGTGCCGGCATGACCTCAGAGCACGACGCCCTCCGCGAACGGCTCGGGACCGTCGGGGCGTGGACGTTCGCGTTCGACGCGCGTCCCGCCGAGGAGGTGCGCTCCGATGTGGGCGAGCTCGAGGGGCTCGGGTACGCCGCGATCTGGGTGCCCGAGGGATCGTCGTCCCGCGACGTGTTCGCGCACCTGTCCCTGTTGCTCTCGGCGACGAGCCGCATGACGGTGGCGTCGGGCATCGCGAACATCACGGCGCGCCAACCCGAGGTGATGGCCCAGGGCGGCCGTACCCTCGCCGACGCGTATGGGGACCGCCCGGTGCTGGGGATCGGTGTCGGGCACGAGTACTCGACCGAAGCCCGCGGGATCGCGTGGGACCGTCCGCTCGCACGGATGCGCGCGTACCTCGAGCGGATGGACGCGGTGCCGTGGGGATGGACCCCCCAGACGCCCGTACCGCGTCTCCTCGCCGCGCTCGGCGACGGGATGCTGCGGCTGTCGGCAGAACGGGCGCTCGGCGCGCACTCCTACTTCGTGCCGGTCGCGCACACGGCGCACGCGCGTGCGGTGCTCGGACCCGAGCCCGTGCTGGCCGTCGAGCTCACGGCGGTGCTCGACAGGGAGCCGGACCGTGCCCGGGAGGTCGCCCGCGGCTGGGCGATGCACTACCTCGAGCTGCCGAACTACGCGAACAACCTGCGTCGTCGCGGGTTCGAGGAGCGCGACGTCGCGGGACGCGGCAGCGATCGGCTGATCGACGCCACGATCGCGTGGGGCGACGCCGAGGCGATCGCGGGCCGTGTCCGGGAGCACCTCGACGCGGGAGCGGACCACGTCTGTCTGCAGTTCGTGTCCGACGACGACGCGGACGTCTGCCTGCCCGCGTACCGGGAGCTCGCCGAGGCGGTGCTCGCGGTCTAGCGGCGGGCGCGGAGCCGCGCCTGGACGGCCTCGCTCCGCAGCTCGCGGAGCGCGTCCCGCGCGATCCACCGGGCGCTGGTCGTGCCCAGGTCGAGCAACGCCTCGGCCTCGGCGATCGCCGCGTCGTTCAGGACCTCGTTCCGCTTGCCGATCTGGCGGAGCGCCCAGTTGACCGCCTTCTTCACGTAGTTGCGGTCGTCGTCGGCGCCCATCCGGATCACCGGGAGCCATCCGACCCAGAAAACGTCGTCGTGCTGGCGGTCGCGCACCGCCCGCTCCGCGATCAGGGTGAAGCCGGCGCGCTTCACGAACTCCTCGTCGCGACGCACCCAGGCGCGCGCCGCCGGGAAGGCATGCGCGGAGGGACCGAAGAGGTTGCTGCAGACCTGGTCGCAGACGTCCCACGAATCGAAGTCGGCGGCCCAGGCGTCCATCTGCGCCGGCGTCACCTCCGCCGGGTCGTCGATCATCGAGGCCACGATGCGGGCCTCGTGGATCCCGGTGGTCCACAGGTCGAGCGCGAGCGCGTGATCGAACCGGTGCGCCTTCGCGATCCGGCGGCAGTGCGGGATGCTCACGCCGAGGGCTCGGTCGACGGGGATCCCGACCCGCGCCATGCCGGGCGTCCGGGAGGGATCTCCGACCGCGCGGAGCTCGTCGACGACGCGGCGCGTGGCCGCCTTCATGCGCGTGCCCGCCCGCCGGCGACCGGATCGAGCGCCCCATCGCGGATCGAGGTGGGCGTGCTCATGGATCCGAGCCTACGACCGGTCAGCCGTTCGGCCCCGGGATCGCGACGAACCGGTACCCGCGGTGGCGGAGTCCGCGGATCAGGTCAGGGAGGGCCTCGATCGTGTGCTGGGCGTCGCCACCTCCGTCGTGCAGCAGGACGATCGAGCCCGGCCGGACCCTGCGGAGGACGGTCGAGACGATCAGCTTCGGTGATTCACCCGTGACCCAGTCCCTCGGGTCGATGTCCCACAGTACCGTCCGCATGCCCTGGGCGCGGGCCGCCGACACGACGCCGTCGTCGTAGCTCCCGCCCGGGGGCCGGAAGCTGGTCGGCACCACGCCGAGATCGGCGAGGAGCGCGCTCGTGTCCGACATCTGCGCGGCCATCCGCTCCTCGGCGAGCCCGGCGAAGCCCTCGGGGTGGTCGAAGGAGTGGTTCCCGATCTCGTGCCCGGCCGCCTCGACCCGCCGGACGACGCCCGGGTACGCCTCGACCTGGCGCCCAACCATGAAGAACGTCGCACGGACGTGGAGGCGGCGCAGGATCGCGAGCACCCGGTCGGTCGCACCCGGCCAGGGTCCGTCATCGAAGGTCAGGGCCACCTCCTTCCCCGTACGGCCCGCGCCTCGCGGGATCTCGTGGACCGACACCGGCTCGCCGCTGATCCGCCCCTCGACCGTCACCTGCCGGATCCGGTACGTACGCAGGGTGAACTCCGGGTTGCCGACGTGCCGCCCCGGCAGCTCCGCCGCGATCCGGCGGGTCCCCTCGGTCCGGGTCTCGCCGTCGACGACGCGGATCGCGTCGCCGCTCCGGAGCCGGGTGCGCGGCGGCACGGTGCGTCCGTTCACGAGGATCCTTCCGGGATCGGCGAGCGGGTCCAGCACCGTGCCCGAGACCGACACGAGCCGGCCGTCGTGCGCGTGCAGCCCGAGCTCCTTCAGCGTGGTCCCGGGATCGATCTCCTGCGTGACCCCGTCGACGGTCACGCGCACGGGGGGAGGAGGCGGTGGGGTCGAGCCGCCGCAGGCCGCGAGGGCAGCGATGCACGCGAGCGCCAGGATCGGACGCACGCCGACGGGGAAGGTCGTGGCGGCCATGAGCGTCCATCGTGGCACAGGTGGTGGACTCGCGCGGCTGGCATCATGGAGGCATGTCGAAGCCCGCGAGGTCCACGGCGGCGCGGTCGTCGCCGCGTCCCGTCCCCGTGCCGATCCTGGTCGCGGTCGACCTCCTGGCGCTCGTGGTCTTCGTGCTCACGGGGATGCGGTCGCACCACGAGGGTGCCTACGCGACGATCTTCCTCCGGAACGCGATCCCGCTCCTCGGGTCGTGGGCGATCTTCTCGGCCGTGCTCGGCGCGTACCGTTATCCCGGGCTGGGATCGCTGCTCCGGACCTGGATCGTGGCCGTCCCGGTCGCACTCGTCGTCCGGTCGCTGTGGGTCGGCTCGCCCACGGGGGTGGGGCGGTTCCTGACGTTCCTGGCCGTGGGGCTCGCGTTCACCCTGTTGTTCCTGCTGATCGGGCGGGGACTCGTCACGCTCGTCACGCGCCGCGGGTACCCCGAGCGGCGGCGGTCATGAGTCGCCGGTTCGACCTCGATCTGCCGGACCCCGGGGCGGCGCGCTCCTTCTGGCTCCAGGAGGCGCTCGCCGCCGATCCGGGCGAGCCCTGCCCGCCGCTCGACGCGTATATCGTGGCCGACGTCTGCATCGTGGGCGGCGGCTTCGCGGGGTTGTGGACCGCGGTGGAGCTCTCCCGCCGCGAGCCGGGCCTCAGGATCGCGCTGCTCGAGCAGGACATCTGCGGCGGCGGCGCGAGCGGGCGCAACGGCGGCTTCTTCTCGTCGTCGTGGTGGGACGCGCCCGCGACGTGCGGCCTCTTCGGCGACGAGGCCGGCCTCCGCTACCTGCAGGTGGTCGCGGATACCGTGACCGAGGTCGGCGCGTGGCTCGCCGAGCACGACGTCGATGCCTGGTACCACCATGAGGGTGTGATGGGGATCCGGACCGCCGCGTGGCAGGAAGGGCCCGCCGGGGACGGTCCGGCCGAGTTCCTCGCCGCTCGCGGTCTGGGCGAGAAGATCCGCGCGATCACGGTCGAGGAGGCGCGGGCGATCGCGGACGCTCCGGAGATCGTCTCGGCCCGGATGATCGACGACGGGGCGATCGTGCAGCCCGCCCGGCTGGCGCGCGGGCTCCGCCGCGTGGCGCTCGAACGGGGCGTCCGGATCTTCGAGCGAACCCCGATGACCGCGATCGGAAGCTCGCGGCCCGCCGTCGTGCGCGCCGAGCACGGAGCGGTGCGGGCCGACCAGGTGGTGCTCACGACGGGATCGTGGGCGGCCTCCTGGCCCGGGTTCCGCCGAAGCTTGGCCGTGATCGTCGACAACGTGGTCGTGACCGAGCCGATCCCCGACCGGCTGGAGGAGATCGGGTGGACGTCCCAGGTCGGGATCGCCGACGGGCGCGAGCTGCTCTATTACCTCCGGCCGACCGACGACGGCCGCATCGCGATCGGGGGCGGCGCGGTCGGGGTGGTGCTGGGCGGCCGGGCGAGCGGCCGGGCTGTCACGCACGACCGCGCCGTCGCCGAGGCCGCCGCCGAGGGGCTGATCCACCTCTTCCCGCAGCTCGAGGGCGTGCGGTTCACGCACGCCTGGGGTGGCCCGATCGACCAGACGATGAGCTTCCTGCCCTTCTTCAAGACCCTGCCGCCGGGCAACGTCCACGCGGGCCTCGGGTTCAGCGGGCACGGGCTCTCGCAGACGATGGTGGGAGGACGGATCCTCGCGTCCCTCGTCCAGGGCGTCGAGGACGAGTGGACCGCGCTGCCGGTCGTGGGGCCCGAGATCGCGAAGGTGCCGCCGGAGCCGTTCCGGTACGCGGCCGCCCGGATGGCGGGATGGGCGCTGCGCTCGGGCGACCTCCGCGAGGACGCGGGCGAGCCCCGAGGATGGCTCAGGGACAGGATCGGCTACGCGCCGGGCGAGATCCGCGAACGGATCGCCACGCGAGGCGCGGGACGCTGGGCCTAGTAGCGGTCGTCGCGGTCGCCGGGGAGCTGGTCGGGCGGCCGGGGCTCCGTGTTGTAGCGGATCACCCGGCGGACCGTGACCTGCTGGTTCCCCTCGGCCTGCATCTTGCGCATCTGGCGGCGGACCATCCAGGCCGCGATGGCCCCCAGCACGATGACGCTCAGCAGGAAGACCATGACGACCACGAGGGTCCACTTGAGGACCGCGCCGAGCACGCCGAAGATCGCGGCGATCAGCAGCAGGATCAGGATGAACACGAGCATCTCGTTAGCCTACGCCGAACCGCCGCGACCGCGGGTTCCCGAACCGGTGCCTCCGTGTTCCATACTCCGACGATGACCGACGGGTTCCGATCGCCCCTCGCCGCCGACGCCAACGAAGGCGCGGTCGCGATCGTGACGGGTGGCGGGACCGGGATCGGCCGCGCCGTCGCGCGGGAACTGTCGAGAACGGGCGCCTCGGTGGCGATCTGCGGACGGCGACCCGAGCCGCTCGAGGCTGTCCGTGCCGAGCTCGAGAGCGCCGGACGAGCGATCCTGGCGCTCCCGTGTGACATCCGCGAGGCCGATCAGGTCGACGGGTTCCTCGATGCCGTGGGGGAACGGTTCGGCGCGGTCGACGTCCTCGTGAACAACGCAGGCGGGCAGTTCGCGGCCCCGGCCGAGGACATCGCGCTGAAGGGGTTCCGCGCGGTCCATCGGTTGAACGTCGACGCCACCTGGGACGTCACGCAGAAGGTCGCGACCCGGTGGATGATCCCCGCGCGCCGCGGCGTGGTGCTCTTCGTCGGGTTCAGCCCGCGGCGGGGCATCCCGACGATGGTGCATTCCTCCACGGCGCGCGCTGCGCTCGAGAACCTCGCCTCGAGCCTGTCGAACGAATGGTCCAAGTACGGGATCCGCGCGATCTGCGTGGCCTGCGGCCTGATCCGGACCGAGGGCGTGCTGCAGTATGGCGGGGAGGAGGCCGTGGCGGCGTTCGAGGCGATGGTGCCCGCCCGCCGCGCCGGCACCGCCGAGGAGGTGGCATCGACGATCGCGTTCCTGACGTCGTCCGGGGCCGCCTACGTGACCGGCACCACCGTCGTGGTGGACGGCGGCGCCGACGCCTGGGGGATCGGGGCCGAGCCGCCCGCGCTCGAACCGTGACGCCCTTGCCTCGTCGTCGTCGGGTCCGCGAGGATGCCTGACATGGCGTCGTCACTCAACCGACGGGAGTTCCTGCGTCGCGCCGGCCTCGCCGTCGCGGGGTTGCCCGCGGCCGGCGCGCTGCTCGCCGCGTGCTCCTCGGACCCGCCGCCGCCCGCCCCGTCGACCGTGGCGCCGATCGGCGCCGGGGGGCTCGGTCCCACCTTCCAGAGCGGGCGCCCGATCGAGCGGGGCGCCGTGCTCCGCGTGTACGAGTGGAAGGACTACCTGGCGCGCGACGTCCTGCGCTCGTTCGAACGGCGGTTCCGCGCCGACGACGTGACGGTGAAGGTCGAGAGCTTCTCGCACGTCGACGAGGCGGTCGCGGTGCTGGCCGATCCCGCGACGGAGTACGACATCTTCTTCCCCACCGTGGACGTGTTGGAGGCTCTGATCGCCGCCCGACTCCTGCGGCCGCTCGACCACGACCAGCTCCCCAATCTGGAGAACCTCTGGCCCTGGTTCCGCGCATCGGACGGCCCGTTCTACGACCCGGGGGCGAGGTACACGGTCCCGTACACGGTGTACTCGAGCGGCATCGGGTGGCGGAAGGACCGGGTCGACCCCATGGACGCGCCTGACGCGCTCGCCGACCCCTTCGACGTGTTCTGGAACCCCCGGTACCGCGGCCAGGTCGGCATGTACGACGACTACGTCGAGGCGCTCTCGCTCGCGCTCCAGCGGCGCGGGGTCACCGACCTGCGCGATGCCACCGACGACGAACTCGCGGCCGCCGCGTCGGACCTCGAGGCCGCCGTTCGGGACGTGGGCGTCGAGTTCACGTCCGACGGCGCGTGGGACGGGCTTCCCGGGGGAGAGTTCTCGGTCCACCAGGCCTGGTCCGGCGACATCCTCACCGCGCGTCGCTACGCCGAGGAGGAGGGGTACCCGGAGCGGGTGGATCGGCTGCGGTACTGGTCGCCGCCCACCGGCAAGGTCGTGGGCTGCGACCTGATGGCGATCTGCGCGCGCGGCCGGAACCCCGAGCTTGCGCACGCCTTCATCGACCACCTCCTGCAGGTCGACGTGGGCATGGTGAACTTCACGTGGAACGGGTACCAGCCCCCACTGGCCGCCCTCACGCGGGAGGCGTTCGACGATCCGTCCTTCGCCTGGAGCGACGCGGTGCCGCCCAACCTGCGGGACACGATCCTGTCCGAGGGCGACTTCGCGGACGGGCAGATGCTGGTGGGCTTCGGGCCGAGCGAACGGGCGCGATGGCTCGCTCAGTGGAACCGCGTGGTGGCCGACGCCTGAGGGTCCCCCGTCCGCGCCGGGAGCCAACCGCCGTGGAGGTCGAACGCGTCGAAGGCCGCGACGAAGCGCCCGCTCTGTGCGTCGACCACCTGCACGAGGATGTTCTTCGGGGTGCAGCCGTCGTCCTCGCCGGCGCGGCTCGGAGAGACGAAGTCGCCCTTCGCGGTGAAGTAGCAGAGGTCGTGCGTGAGGTAGACCCATGCCGGCCCCCACCGGACCCCGTCGAGGTCGTTGCGCACGACGGCGTAGGTCACGGACACGTCCAGCCCGTCACCGGACCCGAGGAGCGTCCCGTACGCGGCGTCGGGCGGGATGCTCGGTCGCCCCTCGGCCGGGGCTAGGACGTAGCCGAACGTCCCCGGGATCGGTTGGGTTCGAGCTTGGTGGAACGCCGCGAACGGATCCTGCTCGGTTCGGGTCGCGAGCCAGGTGGCGGTCGCTGCCCCCGCGACCGCCAGCGCCACGAGAACGGCGAGGATCCTTCGGCGAGGTCGGGGAGGTGCGCCGGCGTCCATCGGGACCGAGCCTATCCCGGAGCAGGCTGGGGAGGGGTTCTCAGACGACAGTGCCGGGCGTACCGTGGGTGCCCGCCCACCAGAACTGCCCGCGGGAAGGGGATGTCGATGTACGGCACCGTCGCACGCACGCGTGTGAAGCCTGAGAACCAGGAAGCGCTCCGCAAGATCATGGAGCGGCAGAGCTACGACGAGGTCCCGGGATATGTGGCCTCGTACGTCCTGCATGAGAACGACAGCGACGTCTCGTGGCTGTTCGCGATCTTCGAGGACAAGGCGTCCTACGACCGGAACGCCGACGACCCCGCGCAGAACGAGCGCTACGTCGAGTACCGGGCACTCATGGAGGCCGACCCCGAGTGGCACGACGGGGAGATCGAGCAGGGCTGACAACCCTCCGAGCGTGAGGAGCCTCGGCGATCCGGCCGGGGCTTCCTCGCGTCCGGGGACGAGCGGTAGGCTTCCGGCGTCCGCGACCGAGCCCGGGAGGCGACGAACCGATGGCTGACGCGCTGCAGAACTACATCGACGGCAAGTGGGTGGACGCGCTCGACGGAGGGCGCTTCGACGTGTTCGATCCCTCGACCGGCGAGGTGATCGCGACCGCGCCGGACTCACAACCCGACGACGTCGAGCGCGCCGTCGCCGCTGCGCGCCGCACCTTCGATGACGGCACGTGGTGGCCCGGCACCCCCGCGCGCGAGCGCGGCAGGATCCTGCTGCGCGCGGCCGACATCGTGCGCCGCGAGCGAGATCGGCTCGCCGCGATGGAGTCGCTCGATGCCGGCAAGCCGATCTCTGAGTCCGGCGCCGACATCGACGAGGTCGCCTTCATGTTCGAGTACTACGGCGGCTGGGCCACGAAGATCGCCGGCGAGAGCCAGCACGTCGACGCCGACGCGATGTTCATGATCTGGAAGGAGCCGGTCGGCGTGGCGGTGGGGATCACGCCGTGGAACTACCCGATGATGATGGCCGTCCAGAAGGTCGCCCCCGCGATCGCGGCGGGCTGCACCTTCATCCTGAAGCCGCCGGAACAGACGCCGCTGACGTGCCTCGAGATCCCGAAGATCCTCGAAGAGGCGGGTCTGCCCGCCGGGGTGCTCCACGTCCTCACCGGGTTCGGCGAGACGGCCGGCGCGCCGCTCACCACGCATCCGGGCGTGGACAAGGTCGGCTTCACGGGGTCGAAGGAGGTCGGCAAGATCATCATGCGGAGCGGGGCGGACACGCTGAAGCGCGTGACGCTCGAGCTCGGCGGCAAGTCCCCGAACATCGTGTTCGCCGACGCCGACTTCCCGACGGCGATCGAAGGGTCGGCCAACGGCGTGTTCTGGAACCAGGGCGAGATCTGCTCGGCGGGGACGCGGGTCTTCGTCGACGCCCCGATCTACGACGACGCCGTGAACGAGCTCGTCGGCCACGCGAACGCGGTGAAGGTGGGCGACCCGCAGGACGCGACGACCACGATGGGTCCGCTGATCTCGAAGGAACAGCAGGATCGCGTCCAGGGCTACCTCGAGGTCGGGGCGCAGGAGGCCCGGCTCGCCGGGCAGGGGGTGATCCCCGACGATCCGCGGCTGGCGAGCGGCTACTTCGTCCCTCCGACCGTCTTCGCCGACGTCGACAACTCGGCGAGGATCGCGCGCGAGGAGATCTTCGGGCCGGTGATGTCGGTGATCCCGTTCTCGAGCGTCGACGACGTGGTCGCGATGGCGAACGACAACGAGTACGGGCTCGCCGCCGCGATCTGGACGAACGACGTGAAGAAGGCGATGCGCACGGCCCAGGCGATCCGGGCCGGCATCGTGTGGATCAACGACACCCAGCCGGCGCCCACGGAGATGCCGTGGGGCGGATACAAGCAGTCGGGCATCGGCCGCGAGCTCGGCAAGCACGGCCTCGACGACTTCCTCGAGGAGAAGGCCGTCTACCTGAACCTGGCCGACTAGCCAGGGTCGCCCGCGCGGGAGGACGGACGCGACCGGGGCGCGAGCAACCCCGCCCCCACGATCCCGAGCGTGGCCACGACGATCACGCCCATCGCCGCCCGCAGGTCCACGGTCTGGGCGATGTACCCCAGGAGCGGGGGGCTCCAGATGAACCCGGTGTAGCCGACCGTGGTGACGGCGGCGATCGCGTTGGTCGGGTCCTCGTCGATGTCCTCGGTCAGCGAGAATCCGGCCGGGGCGGCCGCGCTGATCGTGAAGCCGAGGAGGAGGAAGGCCGCCCCCACGACGACGGTGTTGTCGGTGAGGATCGCCACCAGACCGCCGACCGCCGATCCCATCCCCGAGATCAGGATCGTGGCGCGGGGGCCGAGACCGAAGAGGACCTTCCCGGCGAACATCCGTCCCAGGAAGATCGCGCCGGAGAACGAGACGAACACGAGGGCGGCCATCCCGGCCGTGGCGCCGAGCTGGTCGCGGAGGTACAGGCCTGACCACGTGTCCATCGATCCCTCCACCAGGAACGCGAACAGCACGCAGATCGCGGGTACCCAGAGCGCAGGGGTGCGCCGCAGGGGTGAGATCGAGAGCGCGGTGGCCGTGCCCTCCGGACCGCGTTCCTGCGGCGCCGTACGCAGGTTCCACACCGCCGTCAGGAACAGCGCGATCGTCGCGAGGAGCAGTCCGATCCGGAAGTCGAGGTCGGCCATCAGGAGGAGCCCCGCGATGGCGGCGCCGGTCACGCCGCCCAGGGCGTACGAGGCGTGGAGCCACTGGAGCACCGGGCGCTTCGTCGCGACCTCGACGCGTTGCGCCGCCACGTTCAGGTAGACGTCGATCAGGCCGTTCCCGGCGCCCACGAGCACGAACCCGACGACGATCGCCGACGTCGGCAGGTAGCCGATCGCGAACGAACCCACCCCGAGCGCCACGAGCGAGATCGGGACGCTGAACGACAGGGAGAGCGGCTGCAGTCGGGGGGCCAGTAGGAGCATCACGAGCACGGCGGTGAGCGACAGGGTCGCGTACGAGAATCCCAGCCGGCTGTCCGACATCGAATGGAACCGCTGGAAGTCGAAGACCAGGATCACCCAGACGCCCCAGTACTGGCCGAACGCCCAATAGCCGGCCAGCAGGGGGAGGGTCGCCCGGGACGAGACGCTGCCGATCTCGGGGGTTTCCTCCGGTCGCAGAGGCAGCCGGAGCTCATCCATCGCGGCATCATGCCACGAGCGCTTGAACGGCCGTGCAAACTTGACCCGCGCTGGGCGTGATGGGCTAGACTCCGCGCACCATGGCAGGCGGAGAGGTCCAGCTCGTCGATCTGGTGAAGCGCTTCGGTGACTTCACCGCCGTCGCGGGCATCAATCTCGAGATGCCGTCCGGCGAGTTCTTCTCCCTGCTGGGCCCATCGGGATGCGGCAAGACGACGAGCCTGCGCATGATCGCCGGGTTCGAGCGACCCTCGGAGGGCCAGATCCTCCTCGACGGGGTCGACATGGCGCAGACCCCGCCCCACAAGCGGAACGTGAACACGGTGTTCCAGAACTACGCCCTGTTCCCGCACCTCTCGGTCGAGGAGAACGTGGCCTTCGGCCTGAAGTACAAGAAGGCGACCAAGCAGGAGACGAAGGAGCGCGTGGGCAATGCGCTCGAGCTCGTGGCGCTGACGGGGTTCGGCCACCGGCGACCCTCGCAGCTCTCGGGCGGCCAGCAACAGCGGGTCGCCCTGGCCCGCGCGCTGATCCTGAACCCGGCCGTGCTCCTCCTCGACGAGCCGCTCGGCGCACTCGACGCCAAGCTCCGCAAGCGTCTCCAGATCGAGCTGAAGGCGCTGCAAGAGGAGGTCGGCATCACGTTCATCTACGTGACCCACGATCAGGAAGAGGCCCTCACGATGTCCGACCGCATCGCGGTGATGTCGCAGGGCCGCGTCGAGCAGGTGGGCCCGCCCAAGGAGATCTACGAGGAGCCCGCCACGGCCTACGTCGCCGACTTCCTGGGCGTGTCGAACCTGATGGACGCGACGGCGTCGGGGACCGGTGAGGGCGGCTGCAAGGTCGCGCTCGGCGAGTTCGACCTGGTGGCCGGCCAAGGGGAGGCCGATACCGTCGGCGCGGCGAAGATCACGATCCGCCCCGAGCGCGTGGAGCTGCTGCCCCAGGGCACCACGGGCGAGAACCACCTGCCCGCGATGGTCGAGCGTGTCGTGTACGTCGGCTCGGTGCTCCAGGTGATCCTCCACCTGGCCGCGGGACAGACGATCCAAGCGTGGCAGCAGAACGAAGGGGGCGCGCTCCCGTACACCTCGGGAGCCGCGGTGACGGCGCACTTCCCGAAGGAGGCCCTGCGGGTGCTGCCCGACGCGGGGACGCCCGTGATCGCGAGCGGCGAGCTCGACGAGGAGTAGGGCGCCCCACCACGAGCCGCCCGGCTCGACGACATCCCGTTCGGCGCTACAGCTGGGTGAAGCTCGCCATGTCGCCGGCGTCGCCCGTGTCCTTCGCGTACCGGCGGTAGATCAGGTAGCCGACGATGATCATCGCCATCGTCGCCAGCAGCATCACCGTGGCGGCCGCGTTCACGGCGGGCGTGGGCGACGATCGTGCGGCCGAATAGATCTTGACCGAGAGCGGCTCGCTGTTCGCGGGACCCGACAGGTAGCGCACGATCACGAAGTCGTCGACGGAGTCCGCGAAGGTCACCGCGACGCTCGCGAGGATCGCGGGCGACAGCAGCGGCAGGAGCACGCGACGGATCGACTGGCCCGGCTTCGCGCCGAGATCCATCGCGGCCTCCTCGTATTCGGGGCCGATCGACAGTAATCGTGCGCGCACGATGATCACCGGGTACGACATCTGGAAGGTCGCGAGCCCGAGGATCTGTGCGGGCGTCCCGAGCGGCACCAGGTTCTTCAGCATGTTCGTGAAGAGCAGGAACAGCGAGACACCGAGGATCATCTCCGGCACCACGAAGGAGAGCAGCATCACGAAGTTCGCCGGGCGCGCCGGGCGGCCGTGCCAGCGGTCGATGCCGATCGCGAAGGCCGTGCCGAGCGGGACCGCGATCAGCACGGTGATGAACGAGAGCCGGAAGGTCTGCAGCATCGCGGTGCGGAGGCTCGGGTCGTGGAAGAGCGAGTCGAACGGGTCGCCCGTCCACCACCGCATCGAGAAGCCCTGCCACGTGCTGCGGGAGCGCCCCGCGTTGAAGGAGAAGATCACGGCGATCACCACGGGGATCAGCGACCAGAGCAGGTAGCCGATCGTGACGGCCTGCAGGACCCGCGGCTTGCGCCACGGGTTCTTCCGCCACCGGGTGAGCCACGAGCCTGCGTCGGCCGAGGTGCTCGTCGAGGTGAGGACGGCGTCACTCATGCGTTCTCCGAAGCGCGTCGGGTCTCGCGCAGGTAGTAGAGCATCGGGATGATCACGATCACCATCAGGATCAGCACGAGCGAGCCGGCCTCCGGGCCCTGCCCGGCCTGCCCCACCGAGCCGTCGATCAGGTTGCCGTACATCGACGTGCGGGTCGAGCCGAGCAGGTTGTTCGTGTAGTAGTCGCCGAGCATGGGGAGACTCACGATCACCAGTCCCGCGAGGATCGCCGGCTTCGACAGCGGCAGGGTCACGCGGCGGAACGTCTGCGACGGGCTCGCGCCGAGGTCACGGCCGGCCTCCAGGAGGTTCTGGTTGATCCGGTCGAGCGATCCGAACAGCGGCAGGATCATGAACGGGATGTAGCCGTACACGAGGCCTAGCACGACCGTGATCCCCTTGCCCGAGAGCCACAGCACCGGTTGGCTCACGATGCCGAGCGCCATGAGGATGTCGTTGATGTAGCCGTCGGGCTGCAGGAGCGACTGCCACGCGTAGATCCGCATCAGGTAGCTGATCCAGAAGGGCGCCACCAGGAGCACGAGGATCAGCACCCGGTACCTCCCTGCGTAACGCGCCGCGTAGTACGCGACCGCGTA
Organism: uncultured Actinomycetes bacterium; assembly: GCA_963821925.1. GTDB lineage: Bacteria > Actinomycetota > UBA4738 > UBA4738 > HRBIN12 > JAOUEA01. The sequence continues at coordinate 787,394 of CAWGFO010000001.1, forward strand.
CCCGATCACGAGGCAGATCAGGCTCGCGACGAACACGTACTCGAACGTCCTGATCAGCGGCGGTTGATAGACGGCGGGCGCGACGTAGAACTTCTCGAGCGTCGTCTGGAAGGTCGCGAAGCTCCACCACCACGGCTGATAGACGGGGAGCGGGGTCCGGAACAGGGGGTCGACGGTGCCGAAGGCCACGGCCAGCACCGTGTAGAAGGGCAGGAGGAACAGGACGATCATCCAGATCGTGCCGGGGCCGGTGAACGACGGCCAATACCACCGCGGGTACCACGCCCCGGAGACCACGTCGGAGCTCTTGGTGTGCCTGGCCTTCCGCTCGGGCTCGGTCGTCGGGGTCGTCGTCTCCACCCGGACTAGCTGCTCCCGCCCGCCTGGATCTCGTTCCAGGCGTCGAGCCACTTCTGGTCGACCTCGGCCGAGAGCTCACCCTGGATCAGGCCCTTCGTGAACATCTCCTCCGTGACGACGGCATTGTCGAGCGCCGCCGGGATCACCTTGTCGGAGATCAGCTTGTCGGGATCGATCGAGGTGAAGGGTGGCTGATACCCGTTCCAGCTCGCGAAGTTCTCGTAGCCGTACGTCTCGTCGAGGAAGAAGTTCAGGAATTCGTGCGCGAGGCGCGGGCTCTGCGCGGTGGTCGGTACCACGATGCAGTCGTTGCCGATCAGGCCGACCTTGTCGTCGGGGTACCAGTACCCGAGGACGTCCTCGGAAGTGCCCTTCGGCAGATACCACTTCGCGCCCACGATGTCGCCGGACCAGGCCTGCGACACGGTGAACTCGCCTTCGGGGAGCTTGGCGAAGGTGCCGTTGATCGTGAGGCGGCCGTCGTAGTCGTTCAGGAGCTGCATGATCGCGTCCTTCGCAGCGGTGATCGCGGCGTCGTCGCCGGTGTTCGGATCCATGTTCCCGTTGCGGACCAAGGACATCCCGATCGCGTCGCGGTACGAGTCGTAGTAGCTGATCTCGCCCGAGTAGTCGGCGCTCCAGAGGAGGTCGTACCCCTTCTGGTCGGCGAGCGAGTCCTCGACGCGGTCGCGCCGATAGGCGACGCCGGTCGTGTAGATCGTGTACGGGACGGTGTACTGCCAGCCCGTGTCGTACCAGGGCCCGGGATCGGAGAACGACGGCCAGACGTTGCTCTCCATGTTGGGGATCAGCGCGTGCTGGAGCGGCTGCAACAGGTCCTTCTCGACGAGGCGCGAGATGTAGTCCGTCGTCGGGAAGAACACGTCGGGCTTCACCTGTCCGGAGACGAGCTTCTGGATCCCCTCCTCCATGTTGTTGAAGGTGGTCCACTCGATCGTGACGCCGAACTTGTCCTCGAAGTCCTTGAGGACCTTCTTGTACATGTAGGCGTCCCAGTTGTAGACCTGGAGCGTCGCCCCGGCCTCGATCGGCGTGTCCGCCGGGATCGGCTCACCGTTGAGTGGCAGCGTCACGGGGTTGTCGGGCCGGGCGAGGACCCGTTCGCCTCCGGCGCTGCCACTCCCGCCGCTCGACGTCGTGCCCGGCTTCGAGCAGGCGGCGAGGATCGCGCTCATGGTCGGCAAGGCGATCGCCGCACCTCCCGCCCTCCGCATGAACTGCCGGCGGCTCCAGCGATGCTCCATCGGGTGCCTGATCATGCGTTCCTCCCCTTCATCGCGCCCGGGCTTGAGCGACCGTTCAATCGTCGATGGCGCTGAGTACCATAGGCGGCACGTGCTACGCAAGCCACGGGCTGGCACCCTCCGAACTGACTAGTTCGAAAGGCCGTCTCAACGATGGATACGCAGCCGAGGGTCATCATGGCTGGCGCCGGATCTCCCGATCGCGCGCGGCCGCGATGACGCCCCGCGTCGACACGGTCGTGTGGGACCTCGGCGCCGTCGTGATCGACTGGGATCCCCGATACCTCTACCGGCAGTTGCTGCCCGACGACGCCGCGGTCGAGGCGTTCCTGGGTGAGGTGTGCACGCCGGCCTGGCATCACCGTCACGACGAGGGCCGCCCGGTCGCCGAGGGGGTCGCCGAGCTCGTCGAGGCGCACCCGGACCACGCGACGCTGATCCGTGCGTACCTGGACCGATGGGACGAGATGTTCGCGGGTGAGATCGAGGGATCCGTCGCGCTGATGGAATCCCTGGACGCCGTGGGTGTCCCGCAGTACGGGCTCACGAACTGGCCGGCCGAGATGTTCCCGCGGGCGCTCGCCCGGTTCCCCTCGCTCGCGTCCTCCGCGGCGTGGTGATCTCGGGTGAGGAAGGCGTGGCCAAGCCGTCGCCCGAGGTGTTCCGGCGGCTGCTCGATCGCTTCGGGCTGGACGTCTCGACCTGCCTGTTCGTCGACGACTCGCCGCGCAACGTCGAGGCCGCCGCTGCGCTCGGCTTCGCGGTCGAGCGGTTCACGACCCCCGCGGCGTTCCGCGCCCGTCTCGTGGAGGAGGGCCTGCTGCCGGGCTGACGCCGACCGGGGGACGGTTGTTAGCATCCCGGCCACCTCTCGCCGCAGCCGGCGACCGACCAAGGAAGAGGGATACCCGTGAGTGAGGCAACCGCCGCCGTCGAGTCCGTCGTGCTGGTCGAAGATCTCGGTCCCGTGCGCCGCCTGACGATGAACCGGCCGAAGGCGCTGAACGCGCTGAACGGCGACCTGATCGACGGTCTCTCGGAGGCGATCCGCGCCGCCGGGAACGACCCCGCCGTCTCGGTCGTGATCCTGCGAGGCGCCGGCCGGGCGTTCTGCGCCGGCTACGACCTGAACGAGGACGCGTCGGCGGGCGCGCACGACGCTCGCCACTGGCACGAAGAGCTCACGGCCTCCACCGAGAAGATGCTCGAGTTCACCGACTGCCCCAAGCCCACGATCGCGCAGGTCCACTCGTACTGCCTGGCCGGGGGGACCGACCTGATGCTCGCGTGCGACCTGGCGGTGGCCGCCGATGACTCGTTCTTCGGCTACGTCGACATCCGCTTCGGCTCGGGCGTGGTTTCGATGTTCCTGCCGTGGGTGGTGGGCGTGCGCAAGGCCAAGGAGCTGCTCTTCACCGGCGAGGACCGGATCCCGGCCGACGAGGCGCTGCGGATCGGCATGGTGAACCGCGTCGTGCCCCGGGATGACCTGGACGACGCGACGCTCGCACTGGCGAACGAGATCGCCAAGAACGAGGCGTTCGTGATCCAGACGACGAAGCGCGCGGTGAACCGGGCCTGGGACGTCGCCGGGTTCCGCGCGGCCCTGGCCGCCAACACCGAGCTCGACGTGATGATCGAGACCGCGAACCTTCCGGCGCGCGACGAGTTCCGCACGATCACGAACGAGCAGGGCCTCAAGGCCGCGATCGCGTGGCGCGACGAGCAGTTCCGGGGCGGGGAGTGAGCCGCCGCCGCGACCTGCGGCCGCTGCTGGCGCCGCGCTCGATCGCGATCGTCGGCGCGTCGGAATCGCCCGACTCGTGGGCGCCCGAGATCGAGCGATCCCTGCGGCACCTGGGCTACGAGGGCGCGCTGTATCCGATCAACCCGAAGTACGACGAGGTCTGGGGACGACCCTGCCTGAAGGCGATCGGCGAGCTGCCGCGCGGCGTCGACCTCGTGGTGTTCGTGGTGCCCGCCCGCGTGGTCGTGCGCATGATCGACGACTGTGGCGCCGTGGGTGTGAAGGCGATCATGGTCGTGTCCTCCGGCTTCGCCGAAGCGGGCGAGGAGGGCCGCGCGCTCCAGGAGGAGCTGCGGGCGGCCGCCGAGCGCACCGGGATCCCGGTGCTGGGGCCCAACGTCGAGGGCTTCGTGAACTACGTCGACCGCGTGGCGCCCTACGGGACGACGCCGCCCCCGAACCCGCTCCCGGGCACGATCAGCGTGATCTCGCAGTCGGGCACCGTCGCGTGGGCGATGAGCCAGCTCGCCTCGGATCGTGGGGTGGGACTGCGGATCATCCTGGGGGTGGGGAACGAGGCGGTGCTCGGGCTCGGCGACCTGTTCGAGTGGGCGGCCCACGACCCGCGCACGAAGGTCGTGACGAGCTACATCGAGACGATGCGCGACGTCGACCGGATCGGTGAGGGACTGGAAGCGCTCCGCCGCGCGAGGAAGCCCGTCCTGATCTGCGCGCCCGAAGGCCGCAGCGAGGCCGCCCGCCGCTCGATCGTCGCGCATACCGGGGCGCTGGCTGGGAACACGGGGCTGCGCGACGCATGGCTGAAGGGCCACGGCGTCGTGCTCGTGGACGACCCGGTCACGATGTTCGAGGCGGCGCTGCTCCTCTCGCACGTGAAGAGGCTCCGCACGCCCGGCGTCGCGGCGGCGCTCCAGTCGGGGGGAGCCTGCACCCTCTTCGCCGAGGCCGCGGGCGGGGTCGGGCTCTCCCTGCCCGAGTTCGCGCCCGCCACGAAGCGCCGCCTGAAGAAGGCGCTGCCGCACTTCGCCTCGCAGAACAACCCGCTCGACGTGACGGGTCAGGCCGCGGTCGAGACCGATATGTACTGCGGCGCGCTCGAGGCGCTGGCGAACGATCCGAGCGTCGGCCTGATCGCGTTCGATGCCTTCCCGCCGAGGATCGAGGGCGAGACCCCGTGGGCCGACCCGGTCCTGAAGAAGGCCGTCGAGCTGCAGAAGACGACCGGCGTCGCGTTCGCGAGCGTCGCGATGAGCCCGCTCGCCTACGGCTCGGAGGCGGTCGCCTTCACGCGCCGGTGGAAGCAGCTGCCGTTCCTGCAGGGGCACCGGGCGGCGAGCGGCGCGATCGCGGCGTTGACCCGGTTCCGGTCGTCGAACGCGCGCGCGATCGCCACCCTCCCCGCGCACCCGAACCGCGCGAAGGCCGTCCGGGTGCTGAGGGGTCTGTCGGGTCCGGTCGACGAGGCCACGGGCGCCAGGCTCCTCGAGCTGTACGGGGTGTGCCGTCCGAAGGAATCGACGGTCGCGACCCCGGAGCAGGCGGCCGCGTTCGCGCGCACCGTCGGGTTCCCGGTGGCGGTCAAGGCGCTCGCGCCCGAGCTGCCGCACAAGGCGAAGCTCGGCGGTGTGCGGCTCGGGCTCACGAACCCCACCGACGTGGAGGTGGCCGCCGCCGAGGTGCTCGAGGCCGCGCGTCGAGCCGGCGCCGCGGCGCCCAAGGTGCTCGTACAGGAGATGGTGACGGGCACCGAGCTGCTCGTCGGAGCCGTGATCGACGACCGCTTCGGGGCGCTGATCACGGTGCGGCCGGGCGGCGCCCTCGCCGAGGCGGGCGAGGCCGTCTTCGTGCCGTGCCCCCTCACCCCGAAGCAGGCCCTCGACTACCTCACCGAGCAGGCGCCCCGCTGTGGGCTCGATCCGAACCACCACGACGTGAAGGCCGCGGCCCGTGCGGTCGAGGGCCTGGCGCGCGCCGCGCACGACCTGCGCCACCGACTGACGTCGCTCGAGGCCAACCCGCTGCTCGTCGACGAGCGAGGCGCGGTCGCGGTCGACGCGCTCGCGGAAGCCCGGCCCGCGTGATCTTCGGGCTCTCGGCCGCACTCGGCTGGGGCCTCGCGGACTTCGGCGGCGCGGTCTCGGGCCGCCGGATCGGCAGCCTGCCGACGGTCCTGATCGCGCAGGGCCTGAGCGCCCTCGTGATGACGGTGCTGTTGTTCGCCGGCGGGCACGACCCGGGCGTGATGTCCGCGTACCTGCTCCTGCTACTCGCGAACGGGCTCGCGTCGGCCGGGGCGTACGTGAGCCACTACCACGCGCTCGAGCTGGGACCGGTGGCCGTCGTGTCGCCGATCGGGGCGACCTACGCGGTGGTGGGCGTGACCCTGGCCGTCGTGTTCCTGGGGGAGCGTCCCGGGCCGATCACGCTCGCGGGCGGGCTCGTCACGGTGGTCGGCGTGATGCTCACCTCGACCGACCTGAAGAAGCTGCGGGAGGGCACGCATACCCGGCCACCCGGGCTCCCGTGGGCGATCGTGTCCGCGGTGCTGTTCGGGATCGGAGGGTTCCTCCTGGGGTACTTCGCGCAGGAGGTCGGCTGGGTCACGGGGCTGTGGGCGTCGCGGTGCGTGCAACTGGTCGCGTTCACGATCCTCGCGCTCTCCCAGCGGCATCGTTTCGGGCGTGTGGGGTTGCACGGTGGACTGCTGATGGCGCTGGGGGTGGGCGCCGCCGACCTCCTCGGGGTGATCTCGTTCTCCTACGGCGCCGCGCAGGGGTTCGTGTCGGTGGTGCTGATCGCGTCGGCCGTGTTCCCGTTGATCGCGGTCGTGCTCTCGGTGGGGTTGCTGCACGAGCGGCCGGCCGTGAACCAGTACGTCGGGATCGCGCTCACGGTGCTCGGGCTCGTCGTGCTCGGTCTCGGCTGAGCGTTTCGGCCGAGCCGTTCGGCCTCAGGCCTGGTCGCGGTACCGGTAGAAGTCGACGGTCTCGGGCGCGAGGGGTGCGTTGCCCAGGATCAGGTCGGCCGCCTTCTCCGCCGTCATCATCACCGGCGCGTAGATGTTGCCGTTCGTGACGTACGGCATCACCGAGGCGTCGACGACGCGCAGGCCGTCGGTACCGTGGACCTTCATCGTGAGCGGATCCGTCACCGACATCGGGTCGACGCCCATCCGGGCGGTGCACGAGGGGTGGAGCGCGGTCTCCCCGTCGCGGGCGACCCACTCGAGGATCTCGTCGTCGGTCTCGACCGAGGGGCCGGGCGAGAGCTCGCCGCCGTTGAACGGCGCGAACGCCGGTTGGTTCAGGATCGAGCGAGCGACGCGGATCGCCTCGACCCACTCGCGGCGGTCCTGCTCGGTCGAGAGGTAGTTGAACCGGAGCGCGGGTTTGCGCGAGGGGTCGGTGCTCGTGATCTTCACCGTGCCGCGGGCGTCGGAGTACATCGGGCCGATGTGCACCTGGTACCCGTGGTCGCTCGCGGGCGCCGAGCCGTCATAGCGCACGGCGATCGGCAGGAAGTGGAACATCAGGTTCGGGTAGTCGACGTCGTCGTTGCCTCGCACGAACCCGCCCGCCTCGAAGTGGTTCGTCGCGCCCGGGCCCTTGCGCAGGAACAGCCATTCCGCCCCGATCAGCGGGCGCCAGCGCCACTTCATGTACGGGGCGACCGACACCGGCTGCGTGCAGGCGTACTGGATGTAGACCTCGAGGTGGTCCTGGAGGTGCTCGCCGACGCCGGGGAGGTCGTGGACCACCGGCACGCCGAGGGCCTCGAGATCCGAGGCGTTCCCCACGCCCGAGAGCTGGAGGAGCTGCGGTGAGTTGATCGCGCCGCCGCACAGCACGACCTCGCCCGTGCGCACCTGCTGAGTGCCGCCGTGCCCCTTCGTGTACTCGACCCCCACGGCGCGCGTGCCCTCGAACAGGATCTTCGTGGCGTACGCGCGGGTCTGCACCTCGAGGTTGGGCCGCCGCATCACCGGGTGCAGGTAGGCGCGAGCCGCAGAGAGCCGCCGGCCGTTGCGGATGTTGCGGTCGAAGGGCGCGAAGCCCTCCTGGCGGTAGCCGTTCACGTCGTCGGTGAGCGGGTACCCGGCCTGCTGCACGGCCTCGAAGAAGGCGCCGAAGAGCGGGCTCGTCGCCGGGCCTCGCTCGAGCCCCAGGGGGCCGGCATGCCCCCGGAAGGGGTCGTCGATGTCGGCGGCCAGGCAGTTCTCCATCCGCTTGAAGTAGGGGAGGCAGTGGGCGTAGTCCCACGTCTCCATGCCTTCGTCGGCGCCCCACCGTTCGTAGTCCAGCGGGTTCCCGCGCTGGAAGATCATCCCGTTGATGCTGCTCGAACCGCCGAGCACCTTGCCGCGGGCGTGGTAGACCCGCCGCCCGTTCATGAACGGCTCGGGCTCGGACTCGTACTTCCAGTCGTAGAAGCGACTGCCGATCGGGAAGGGCAGCGCGGCCGGCATGTGGATGAAGACGTCCCACAGGTAATCGGGGCGGCCGGCTTCCAGGACGAGGACCCGGTTCGAAGGATCGGTGCTCAGGCGGTTGGCGAGGGCGCTCCCCGCCGAGCCGCCGCCGATGATCACGAAGTCGTATCTCGTAGGCGCCATGGCGCCGTAGTCTGCCCCAACCGGCCCCTGCCTGCTCGGCCATCGTTGCTGACGTCGCAACCCCTGCCTTGCGCGCATGGGCTCGGGGTCCCACTATCCGACGGTCACGGTTGAGCGGAAGAGGGGTCGCGCGCGTGGACGGTTCCGAGGTCACGGTCGCCTGTCGCAACGTCTGGAAGGTCTACGGCCCGAAGGCCGACTCGATCGTGGGATCGCCCGAGGCTTCGCTGCCTCGTGCCGAGCTCCTCGAGAAGACCGGGTGCGTCGCGGCGGTCCGCGACATCTCCTTCGAGGTGGCCCCTGGCGAGGTTTTCGTGGTCATGGGGCTGTCGGGGAGCGGCAAGTCGACGCTGGTCCGGTGCATCACACGGCTGATCGAGCCGACCTCCGGCGAGGTGCTGATCGATGGCGAGGACGTGCTCGCGGCCGACGAGGAGCACCTGCGCGAGATCCGTCGCCGCAAGGTCAGCATGGTGTTCCAGCATTTCGGGCTGCTGCCGCACCGGCGGATCGTCGAGAACGTCGCGTTCGGGCTCGAGGTGCAAGGCGTGGAGAAGGACGAGCGGCTCGCGAAGGCGCGCGAGGTCCTCGGGACCGTGGGCCTCGGGAGCTGGGGCGACGCGTATCCCGACGAGCTTTCCGGCGGGATGCAGCAGCGGGTGGGCCTCGCCCGCGCGCTCGCGACCGACCCCGAGATCATGCTGTTCGACGAGCCGTTCAGCGCGCTCGACCCGCTGATCCGCCGCGACATGCAGGACGAGGTGATCCGCCTCCAGAAGGAGGTGAAGAAGACGATGATCTTCATCACCCACGACCTGCTCGAGGCGTTGAAGCTCGGGGACCGCATCGCGATCATGAAGGACGGGGCGTTCGTCCAGGTGGGCACGCCCGAAGAGGTCGTGGCGCACCCCGCCGACGACTATGTCGCCGACTTCACGCGCGACGTCCCGCGGACCCACGTCCTCACGGTCCGCACGATCATGCGCACCGCGAACGGCGACGCCGACTACGCCGGTGACGTCGACGCCTCGACGGTCGTGCGCGACCTGCTGCCGCTGGTGGTCTCCGAGCACCGGCCCTTCCGCGTCGTGGACGGGGATGCGCAGATCGGGGTCGTCGACCGCACCGCGGTCCTCTCCGCGATGGTCGAGGACGACGCCTGATGAGCACGCTCGACCTCCGTCCCGACAAGCCCCTCCCACAGCTCGAGGAGGAGGCCGGCGAGCGGGTCGAGGTGATCCACCACGCGCGCCCGAACCCCTGGCCGCGGCGGGCCGCGTGGCTCGTGGGCATCGCCGTGGCGATCGCGATCGGGTTCCAGCTGACCGCCGGGTTCCCCGAGTCGTGGGTGATCGACGTGAAGCAGCCGTTCGAGTCGTTCTCGAACTGGGTGCTCGACAACCAGAAGACCCACTGGCTCTTCACCGGGTTCCTCGTCCCGATCAAGGATTTCAGCAAAGCCGTCTACGACGGGTTCGTGACGATGCTGGAGCGGATGACCTGGCTCGGCGTCGTGACGGCCGCCGCGGCGATCTCCGGGGTCCTCGCCGGGTGGCGGATGGCGCTCCTGGCGGCGATCGGGTTCCTCGCGATGGGCGTGCTGGGCCTGTGGGAGGCGAGCATCCTGACGCTCGCCCTGATGCTCCTCGCCGTGCTCGGCGCGCTGATCATCGGGATCCCTGTCGGGATCTGGGCGGGGCGGAGCGACCGGGTCGAGAAGATCCTGCGGCCGATCCTCGACGGCATGCAGACGATCCCGGCCTTCTCGTACCTGATCCCGCTGGTGCTCCTGTTCAGCATCGGCCCGGCGACGGCGCTCATCGCGACCGTCATCTTCGCCCTGCCGCCGGCGATCCGGCTCACGAGCTTGGGGATCAGGAGCGTGCCCGACACGATCGTCGAGGTCACGAAGTCGTACGGAGCGACGCGGGGTCAGATCCTGCGGAAGGTCCAGCTCCCGCTGGCGAAGCCCTCGATCATGCTCGGTGTGAACCAGACGCTGATGATGGCGCTCGGTATGGCGGTGATCGTCGCGGTGACCGGCGTGACGGGGCTGGGCCGCGAGGTCTACAACGCCTTGAACCAGCTGAACGTCGGCGACGCGTTCAACGCCGGGCTCGCGATCGTCGCGATGGCGATCGTGCTCGACCGCGTGACGTACGCCTGGAGCCGCCGCAACGCGCGTCGCCGTGGCGACGAGGGCAGGCGGGTCGTGTTCGGACGCTCGGTCCCCACGTGGAGCCTGTGGGTGGCCGCGCTCGTGGTGACGATCCTCGCGGTCGTGATCGGCCGTGAGGTTCTCCGCCAGCAGGACTTCCCAGAGGCGTGGACGGTCTCGCTCGCCGACGGCACGAACACGGTCGTCGACTGGTTCACCGAGACGTTCGGAGCCATCACGCGGGCCATCAGCGACTGGGTGACGATCTACATGCTGAACCCGCTGACGAAGGTGCTCACCGAGACCCCGTGGTGGATGGTGTGCGGCGGGGCCGCGCTCCTCGCTTGGCAGGTGTCTCGCCGCTGGCGGCTCGCGGCCATGTCGTTCCTGTGCTTGGCGGCGATCGGTGTGCTCGGGATGTGGGACATCGCGATGGACACGCTGGCGCAGGTCTCGGTCGCGGTGACGCTCTCGGTGATCCTCGCGATCCCGCTCGGCATCGCTGCGGCCAAGAGCGACCGGTTCCAGCAGATCTTGAAGCCGATCCTCGACGCGATGCAGACGATGCCCGCCTTCGTGTACCTCGTGCCGGTGATCGCGCTGTTCAACGTCGGCCGGATCCCGGGGATCATCGCGGCGCTCGTGTATGCACTGCCGCCGTGCATCCGGCTGACGGACCTGGGGATCCGACAGGTGCCGCACGATACGGTCGAGGCGGCCGAATCGTTCGGGGCGACGTCGGGACAGATGCTCACCAAAGTGCAGCTGCCGCTCGCGCGCCCGTCGATCCTGCTCGGGGTGAACCAGACGATCATGATGGTGCTCTCCGTCGTGATCATCGCCGGGCTGATCGGCGGCGGCGGACTCGGGCTCGAAGTGATCAGAGGGCTTTCCCACGGCGAGATCGGCGTGGGGATGACGGCCGGCATCTGCATCCTGTTGCTGGCCATCGTGATCGACCGGATCACGCAGGCGATGGGCACCGCGCCCCGCTCGATGCGTGGGCCGGTCGGGACGGGTGGGATCGGCTGGTGGACGCGCGTCCGCGCGATCCGCGGGGCCGGGAATGAACCGCAAGGTTGAGATGGAAGGGGGAAGCATGAAGCACTCGCGTAGGTGGGCGCTCGTCGCCTCGGTGGCGGCGCTCACACTGCTCGCCGCGGCGTGCAGCGACGTCAGCGAATCGAGCAGCTCGCCGGCCTCGGGTGGATCGGGAGCGGCGGTGCCCGACAACAGCGGCACCACGGTCAACATCTCGGTCAGCCCGTGGGTGGGCTCGGCCGCGAACGCGAACGTCGCCAAGGTCCTGCTCGAGCAGCAGCTCGGCTACACGGTCGAGCTGACCGAGATCGACGAGTACGCGCAGTTCCCGGCGCTCGCCAACGGCGACCTGGACGCGACGCTCGAGGTCTGGCCGTCGGGGCACGCCAAGGACTACAAGAAGTACATCGAGAGCGGCGCCGGCGTCGTGGACGGCGGGCTGTTGGGCGTGGTCGGACAGATCGGATGGTGGCTGCCGACGTACATGGTCGACGAGAACCCCGACCTGGCGACGTGGGAGGGCCTGAAGGGCAACGAGTCGATGTTCTCGACCGCGGAGAGCGGCAGCTCCGGCCAGCTGCTCGACGGCGACCCGAGCTTCGTCACGTTCGACCAGCCGATCGCCGACAACCTCGGCCTCGACTTCAAGGTCGTGTACGCGGGGTCCGAGGCGGCCGAGCTGACCGCGCTCGACACGGCGTACAAGAACCAGGATCCCATCCTGATGTACTTCTGGACGCCTCACTGGGCACAGGAGAAGTACGACCTGACGATGGTCGAGCTTCCCGAGGTCACGCCCGAATGCGAGCAGGCGGCGGCCGAGAACGCCGACGCCTACGCGTGCGCGTACCCGCAGGACGACCTCTACAAGGCGTTCAACGCGGACCTCGAGACGAAGGCGCCCGCCGCCTTCGCGTTCCTGTCGGCGATGCAGTACACGAACGACGACCAGAACGTGATCGGCCTGGGTATCAGCAACGGCGATGACCCGGAGAAGGCCGCGCAGGACTGGATCGACGAGAACCCCGACGTGTGGCAGTCGTGGGTGGACGCGGGGCTCGCCGCTCAGGGCTGAGCACCGACACGGACCGACGGGAAGGGGCGGCCCCCGGGCCGCCCCTTCTTCGTGGCCGGGCGGTCCTCGCCCTCAGGCGTCGAGGTCGCGGAGCCGGGCGCCCTTCGGGTCGTACGGGATCTCGGGCAGGACGCGTGCGGTCCGCGGGTCGCCCACCACGAACACGGTGAGCTCGTGAGAGGACTCGGCGACGTCTCGATCGAGATAGGCGAGCGCGAGGCTCGCGCCGACGTGATGGCCGTACGCGCCCGAGGTGACGAACCCCACGCGGCGGTCGCCGACCCAGATGCCCTCGTCCGCCGACGCGTCGGCGTCGGTGGCGTCCACCTCGAGCAGCACGAGCCGCTGCGGCGGCTCCTCCTCTCGCGCGCGACGAACGGCATCCGCGCCCACGAAGTCGCCCTTGTCGAACGCGACGAACCGGTCGAGCCCGGACATCGCCGGCGTGTAATCCTGGCGGAACTCGGCCGACCAGATGCCGTAGCCCTTCTCGAGGCGCAGGCTGTCGATCGCGCGGTCGCCGATCAACCGAAGGCCGCTCCTGGCCCCCTGCCTCACGGAGCTCCTGCAGGAGCGTCCGATGCCGGTTCGCCGGCACGACGATCTCGTAGCCGAGCTCGCCCGTGAGCGAGATCCGCCCGACGACCGCCCGCGCCGAGCCGACGTCCATCTGCCGGATCCGCAGGAACCCGAACGCCTCGTTCGCGACGTCGTCGTGCGCGAGCTCGGCGAGGATCGTGCGTGACGCCGGCCCGGAGACGGAGAAGCCCATCCAGCCGTCGGTGATGTTCGTGAGGGTGACCCCGCTCGGTGGCAGCTGGGCGCGGAACCAGCGCAGGTGCCAATCCTGGAGGTAGTAGGAGCCCGTGAGCCAGAAGCGATCGTCCTCGATGCGCGCGACCGTGAGGTCTCCCATCAGGCGTCCCGCCTCGTTCAGCATCGGGGCGAGACGGATCATGCCCGCGTCGGGGATGCGTCCCGCGAGCAGGTGGTCGAGCCACGCTTCGGCGCCGGGGCCGCCGACCTCGTACCGCGCGTACTGCGCGATCTCGTAGGCACCCGCCGCCGTGCGGACGGCCTCGACCTCCTCGCCCACGATCGGCTCGGCGTTCGAGCGGCCGAGCGTGTCGTTCTCCTCGAAGCCGGGGGTCGGCGCGAAGTACAGCGGCACTTCCAGTCCCCAGTTCACGGTGAACCGGGCCCCGGCGGCGCTGAGCTCGTCGTAGCAGGGGGTGGTCGTCAAGGGCCGCCCGGCCGGCAGCTCCTCGTTCGGATAGGCCATCACGAAGCGGCGGGCGTAGAACTGCGCGGTCGTCGCACGGAGGTAGCGGTCGTTCGAGGCGTAGGGGCCGAAGCGCGCGACGTCCATGCCGAACACGTCGTACCCAGGGTCTCCGTCGACGATCCAGTTCGCGAGCGCGAGGCCGATGCCGGCGCACTGCGAGAAGCCCGCCATGCAGCCGCAGGCCGCCCAGTAGTTGGGGATGCCGTCGACCGGCCCGACCAGTGGATTGCCGTCGGGGGTGAACGTGAACGCGCCGTTCACCCACCGCTTGATCCCGACCTCTTCGAGGACCGGGAAGCGTCGGAAGCCGATCGAGAGCTCGGGCATGATCCGGTCGAGCTCCTCGGGGAACAGGGTGCGGCCGAAGTCCCAGTCGGCACCCTCGACCATCCAGTGGCGCGGATGCTGTTCGTAGACGCCGAGCAGGACGCCCTGACCCTCCTTCTGGAGGTAGGTGAAGCCCTCGAGGTCGGTGACGGCGGGCATGTCGCCCTCGATCGCGGCCACCTGCGGCACCTCGTCGGTCACGAGATAGTGGTGGGGCATCGGCACGAGCGGGTGGTCCACGCCCACCATGTGCCCGACGCGACGCGCCCAGAGCCCGGCGGCGTTCACGACGTGCTCGGCCGTGATGTCGCCCTGCTCGGTCTCGATCCGCCATTCGCCGTTCCCGAGCTGCGCGAGGTTCACGACGCGGTTGTGTTGGATCACCTCGGCCCCGCGCTTCTGCGCCGCGCCGGCGTAGGCCTGCGTCGCCCCGTTCGGGTCGAGGTTCCCCTCGAGCGGGTCGAAGAGCGCACCGTACAGGCCCGTGGGATCGATGATCGGCACGAGCTCCACGGCCTCTTCGGGGGTGAGGAGATAGGCGTCGGTGTCCTGCGTGCGCAGCCATTGGAGCTCCGACCGCAGCCAGTGCCAGCGTTCGGGCGTCTCGGCGAGCTCCATGCCGCCGGACATGTGGAGCCCGACGCTCTGACCGGACTCCTCTTCGACCTGGGGGTAGAGGCCGATCGTGTACTTCTGCAGGGCGGCGACGCGGGTGTCGGCGTTCATCGCGTGGAACCCGCCCGCCGCGTGCCACGTGGACCCGGCGGTGAGCTCCTCGCGCTCGATCAGGGCGACGTCGCTCAGCCCGCGTAGCGTCAGGTGATACAGGACGCTGCAGCCGACGATGCCGCCGCCGATCACGACGACCTGATAGCGATCCTTCATGCGTGCACCGCCTCCGAGCAGGGAACCGAGGCCCGGAGTCTAGCCGTGGCCACCTGTCGTGAGGTGACCATCGGTCGCGCGCGGGGGCCTGGGCCGCTCGCGTCCGCGTAGGTACGCCGTCGGGCAGGCGTTGCAGTGCCCGCAACTGGAACCTTGCTGCCGCAACGGGCGGTGAGAACATGCACCAGCACAGCACGGCGGGGGGAAGGAGCGGGATGCGCGATCGTGCCCAGACGGTGATCATCGGCGCCGGGATCGTCGGCGTGAGCGCCGCGTACCACCTGTCCGACCTCGGCGTGACCGACGTGCTCGTGCTCGACCAGGGGCCGCTCTTCGAGACGGGCGGCTCGACCTCGCATGCGCCCGGGATCATCTTCCAGACGAACGGCTCGCGCACGATGTGCCGGCTCGCGCAGGACTCGGTCGCGCTCTACGACTCGGTCGACCTCGACGGCGAGCGGTGCTGGTACGGGGTCGGCGGGCTCGAGGTCGCGACCACGCCGGAACGCGTCGAGGAGCTGAAGCGCCGCCAGGGCTTCGCGCGCGCGTACGGGATCGAGGGCACCGAGCTGCTCTCCCCGGCCGAGGCCGCCGAGAAGAGCCCGCTCTTGAACCCCGCCACGATCCTCGGCGCCTACTGGATCCCGAGCGACGGCGCCGGCAAGGCCGTCCAGATCGTGACGAAGCTCGGGCGCGAGGCCAAGGCGCGCGGGGTCGGGTTCGAGGGCGGCGTGACCGTCACCGGGTTCGACATCCGCGACGGCCGGGTGCGCGCGGTCGAGACCGACCGCGGCACGGTCGAGTGCGAGCGGGTGCTGATCTGCGCCGGGTTCTGGGGTCCCACGGTGGGCGCGATGGCCGGTGTGCCGATCCCGCTCGTGGCGGTGCAGCACCAGCTCGTGTGGACCGATCCGATCCCCGAGCTCGCGGGGCTCGACGGCGACACCTGGGCGCAGCAGCCGGTCGTGCGTCATCAGGACATGTCCCTGTACTTCCGACAGCGCGACGACCACTACGGCGTGGGCAATTACCGCCACGAGCCGATCGTGACCCCGCAGCCCTCGATCCGGCGTCACGGCGACGGCCCGATGCCGTCGCTGATGCCGTGGACCCCCGATGACTTCGATCTGTGCGAGGCCGAGACGGAGCGGATGTTCCCGGCGCTCGCGGGCCGCTTGCGCCCGAGCGCCCCCGAGCGGTCGCTGAACGGGATGTTCTCGTTCACCCCCGACGGCGGGTCGGTCGTGGGGGAGAGCGCATCCGTTCGCGGGGTCTGGGTCTGCGAGGCGGTCTGGGTGACCCACGCCGCGGGCATGGCGCGGCAGGTGGTCGAGTGGATGGAGACGGGTGAGCCCTCCTACGATCTGGCCGAGGCCGACGCGAACCGCTTCTACCCGTTCCAGACGTCGCCCGCCTACGTGGTGGAACGCGGGAAGCAGCAGTACCGCGAGGTGTACGACATCCTCCACCCGCTGCAGCAACCGTCGAAGCCACGAGGGCTCCGGCTGACCCCGTTCTACCGGCGCCACGAGGCGCTGGGGGCCGAGTTCTTCACCGGCGCCGGGTGGGAGCGCCCGCAGTGGTTCCGCGCGAACCGTGAGCTCGTCGGCGGCGTCACCCACGAATGGGCGCGCCGAACGGGCTGGGCGGCGCGCGGGTGGTCCCCCGAGGTGGGCGCCGAGCACCTCGCGACGCGGTCGCACGCGGCGCTCTTCGACATCACGCCGTTCGCGAAGTTCGACGTGGCGGGGCCCGACGCGCTCGCGTTCCTGGAGCGGGTGTTCGCGAACCGGATCGACCGGCCGGTCGGCTCGATCGTCTACACCGCCGCGCTCACGCCGTCGGGCGGGATCCGGCTCGACCTCACGGTGATCCGCAAGGACGAGGAGCTCTTCCGCGTGGTCACCGGGGGCGGGAGCGGGCAGCACGACCTCGCGTGGCTCCGCCGGCAACGCCGCGACGACGAGCGCGTGACGATCACGGAACGCACGGGCTCGCTCTTCGCGCTCGGCCTGTGGGGGCCGAACGCACGCGACATCCTGCAGCAGGTCACCGACGCCGACCTCTCGAACGACGCGTTCCCGTACCTGACCGCCCGGTACCTGAACGTCGGCGAGGTCACCCCGGTGTGGGCCCAGCGGATCAGCTACGCGGGCGAGCTCGGATGGGAGCTGTACGGCCAGTTCGCGATGGGCGACCGGATCTGGGATCTGCTGTGGGAGGCGGGCCGCGACCACGGACTGATCGCCGCGGGCGGCGGCGCCTTCGATTCGCTGCGGCTCGAGAAGGGCTACCGCCTGTGGGGGCAGGACATCCACACCGAGCACGACCCGCTCGAGGCCGGGCTCGGATTCGCCGTGCGGTGGGACAAGGACTTCCAGGGGCGCGAGGCCCTCGAGGCGATCCGCGACGGCGGCGGACCGGCCGAACGGCTGGCGTGCATGACCTTCGACGACCCACGCGCCGTCGTGATGGGCAAGGAGCCGATCTGGCACGACGGGCGGGTCGTGAGCTACGTGACCTCGGCCGCCTACGGCTACTCGATCGGGCGGGGGATCGTCTACGGCTACCTGCCGGCGGCGCTCGCGGCCCCGGGCACCCCGGTCGAGGTCGAGTACTTCGGCGTGCGACACGCCGCAACGGTGACCGACGAGCCGCTGTGGGATCCCAAGGGCGAACGACTCAAGGCATAGGAGCATCCGATGAGCGACGAAGAGATCGACCTTTCATCCCTGCCCGACGAGGAGCTCGTGCCGCAGATGCACGACGACCTCTACGACGGGCTCGCCGACGAGATCGTCGTGGGCACCGACCTGCTGCTCGCGCGCGGCTGGTCCGCCGACAAGGTGCTGAACGAGGCCCTGGTCGAGGGGATGCGGATCGTCGGGATCGACTTCCGCGACGGGATCCTGTTCGTGCCCGAGGTGCTGCTGGCCGCGAACGCGATGAAGGCGGGCATGGAGATCCTGCGGCCGCTCCTCGCCGAGACCGGGGCCGAGCGGATGGGCAAGGTCGTGATCGGCACCGTGAAGGGCGATATCCACGACATCGGCAAGAACCTCGTCGCGATGATGCTCGAGGGCGCGGGCTTCGACGTGATCGACCTGGGGATCAACAACCCGGTGGAGAACTACCTCGCCGCGCTCGAGGAGCACGAGCCCGAGATCCTCGGGATGTCGGCGCTGCTCACCACGACGATGCCGTACATGAAGGTCGTGATCGACGAGCTCGAGGCCAAGGGCCTGCGTGACAAGTACATCGTGCTCGTGGGCGGCGCGCCGCTGAACGAGGAGTTCGGCAAGGCCGTGGGCGCCGACGCCTACTGCCGCGACGCCGCGGTCGCCGCCGAGACCGCCCAGGCGCTCGTGCTCGCGAAGCGCGCGATGGCGTCCTGACCGACGACGAAGGAGCGAACCGCATGGCCGAGTTGACCGTGATCCGTTGGCGCGACATCCCGATGCAGCTCGTGGCACGTGGGGAGGGCGACGCCGCCGCGCGCGCGCTGCTCCCCGAGCGGTTCCAGGAGGCGGTCGACGCGGCCGCGATGGTGGCCGGCCTGATCGGCTCCGATGACTACACCGAGCAGATGCAGATGGAGCGCCGCGCCTGTGGAGACGACCTCGATGCCGAGGTGGCCGCCGAGCAGGAGCGGCTCGAGGTCGAGTGGACCGACGACGTGCTGCGCGCCACGATCCGGTCCGGCGGGATCAAGGGTGGGCTCGATGTGGCCGGCGAGACCGAGGCCGTGCGGCCCTCCGGCGACGACGGCGACCCCGGGGACGCCTGATGGTCGACACCGTGGTCTCGAGCGCCACGCGCGAGGTCGTGATCGGGAGCGGCAGGCCTTTCGTGATCATCGGTGAGCGCATCAACCCGACCGGCCGCAAGAAGCTTGCCGAGGAGATGAAGATCGGCGACTTCTCGACGGTGGTCGCCGACACGCACGCGCAGGTCGCGGCGGGCGCGCACATGCTCGACGTGAACGCAGGGATCCCGCTCGCCGACGAGCCCGCGATCCTCGCCGAGACGGTCCAGCTCGTGCAGTCGCTCACCGACGTGCCGCTCTCGATCGACTCGTCGATCGTCGCTGCGCTCGAGGCCGGGCTCGCCGTGTACCAGGGCAAGCCGCTCGTGAACTCCGTGACCGGCGAGGACGAGCGGATCGAGCAGGTGCTGCCGCTGGTCGCGAAGCACGGGGCGGCCGTCGTCGCGATCACGAACGACGAGACCGGCATCAGCGAGGATCCCGACGTCCGGTTCGCGGTGGCCGAGAAGATCGTGCGCGCCGCCGCCGACCACGGCATCCCGGCGCACGACATCGTGGTGGATCCGCTCGTGATGCCGATCGGCGCGATGGGCGGCGCGGGCCGTCAGGTCTTCGCGCTCGTGCGCCGGCTGCACGACGAGCTCGGCGTGAACACGACCTGTGGCGCGTCGAACATCTCGTTCGGCCTGCCGAACCGCAACGGCATCAACGGCGCCTTCCTCGCGATGGCGATCGCGAACGGCATGACGAGCGCGATCACGAGCCCGCTCCACGAGGCGGTGCGCCAGGCGGTGATGGCGGCCGACGTGCTGATGGGCGCCGACGAGCACTGCGCCGCGTGGATCGGCCGCTACCGCGAGGACCCGACCGGCGGACCGACCTCGGGTCGCCGGGGCGGGCGCGAGGGGCGCCGCCGCGGCGCGGGCGCCGGGGCGGGCGAGGCCGCCGATGCCGAGCCGGCCGCCGTCGAGGTGCCGCCGGCGCCGTGACCGGCGAAGGCTCGCTCGTCGTCTTCACCCCCTCGGGCAAGCGGGGGCGGTTCGCCGAAGGCACGAACCTGCTGGCGGCCGCGCGCGCGCTCGGCGTCGACCTCGACTCGGTCTGCGGCGGGCGCGGGATCTGCGGCCGCTGCCAGATCGTCGTCAGCGAAGGGGAGTTCGCCAAGCACGGGATCGTCTCGCGAGCCGACCATCTCACCGCGTTCAGCGAACCCGAGGAGCGGTTCCGTGGGCTCCGAGGCTTGGCGGAGGACCGGCGGCTCGGCTGCCACGCGGAGGTCCGCGGCGATCTCGTCGTCGATGTGCCGCCCGAGAGCCAGGTGCACCGCCAGGTGGTGCGCAAGGAGGCCGACGCGCATCCGATCGAGGTCGACCCGGTCGTGCGGCTCTACTACGTGGAGGTGCGCGAGCCCGACCTCGCCGACCCGAGTGGCGACCTGCAGCGGCTCTCGGAAGCGCTCGAGCGCGAGTGGGGGCTCACGGGACTCGCGGCCGATCCGCACGTGCTCACCGACCTGCAGCGCACCCTGCGCGCCGGCGGATGGACCTGCACCGTCGCGGTGCACGACGGCAACACGATCGTGGCCGTCCACGCCGGCTTCCACGATCGGGCGCTCGGCGTGGCGTTCGACGTCGGGTCCACGACGGTCGCCGGGCACCTGTGCGATCTGGAGAGCGGCGAGGTGCTGGCGAGCGCCGGCGCGATGAACCCGCAGATCCGGTTCGGCGAGGATCTGATGAGCCGGGTGAGCTACGTGATGATGAACCCGGGCTCCGAGGCCGAGCTGACCGCCGCGATCCGATCCTGCGTCGACGGGCTGATCCGCGAGCTATGCGAGAGCGCGACCGAGGATCCGGTCGACGTGCTCGCCCTCACCGTGGTCGGGAACCCGATCATGCATCACCTGTTCCTGGGTCTCGATCCGACCGAGCTCGGCGGGGCTCCGTTCGCGCTCGCGACCGACGAGGCCGTGCACCGCCGGGCGCGCGAGCTTGACCTCACCGCGCCGAACGCCGGCGCGCGGGTGTACCTCCTGCCGTGCATCGCCGGCCACGTCGGCGCCGACACGGCGGGCGTGATCCTGTCGGAAGCTCCGCATGAACAGGACGTCGTGAACCTGATCGTCGACGTGGGCACGAACGCCGAGATCGTGCTCGGCAACCGGGACCGGCTCCTCGCGGCGTCGTCGCCGACCGGGCCCGCGTTCGAAGGCGCGCAGATCTCAGCGGGGCAGCGGGCGGCCCCGGGTGCGATCGAGCGCGTGCGGATCGATCGCGAGACGCTCGAGCCGCGGTTCAGCGTGATCGGTGTCGATCCGTGGAGCGACGATGCCGGCTTCGATCACGACGTGATCACGGGGATCTGCGGCTCGGGGATCATCGAGGTCGTCGCGGAGATGTTCCTCGCGGGGATCCTCACCTCCGACGGAGTGATCGACGGCTCGCTCGCATCGAGGACGCCGCGGATCGTCGAGCAGGGCCGCACGTTCGGCTACGTGCTCCACGAGGGCACGCCACGGGTCGTGATCACGCAGATGGACGTGCGCGCGATCCAGCTCGCGAAGGGCGCGCTCTACGCGGGCTGCCGCCTCCTGATGGACCACCTCGGGATCGAGCGGGTCGACCGGATCCGCCTGGCGGGCGCCTTCGGCGCCCACATCGATCCCGTGCACGCGATGGTGCTCGGGCTCGTGCCCGATTGCGACCCCGCGCAGGTGACGAGCGCGGGCAATGCGGCGGGGACCGGCGCGCGGATCGCGTTGCTGAACCGTGCCGCCCGCGACGAGATCGAGGCGGTCGTCCGCCGCGTCGAGAAGATCGAGACGGCCATCGAGCCGCGGTTCCAGGAGCACTTCGTGGGCGCGATGGGGATCCCGCACGCCACCGACCCGTACCCGCGGCTCGCCGCCGCGGTCGACCTGCCGGCGCCGAGCGCCGCCGCGCGACCCGAGCGGTCCGCGCGATCACGACGATCGAGAGGAGCACGCACATGACCGAGGATGCCCCGCGGGGACGCCGTACGGGTGGCCGCGCCGGCCGCGCGGCCGCGCGATTGGCCGCCGTCGCCGAGAAGGTCCCGTTCATCACGCGCGAGCTCACGCCGGTCGAACTGCTCGGGGCCGAAGGCATCGAGCTGATCGAGCACAACGCGGACACGATCCTCGAGCAGGTCGGGATCGACGTGCGCGGGGCGCCCGACGCGCTCGAGCTGTTCACGGGTGCCGGCGCCGACGTCGACGGCGAGCGCGTGCGGTTCCCCCGCGGGCTCGCGCGCAGCCTCGTCCAGGCCACCGCGCCGCGCGAGTTCGTCCAGCACGCCCGGAACCCGGTCAACGACGTCCGGATCGGCGGGACCGCCACCGTGCTCGCGCCCGCCTACGGGTCGCCGTTCGTGCGCGACCTCGACGGCGGCCGCCGCTACGGCACGATCGAGGACTTCCGCAACTTCGTGAAGCTCGCGTACTCGACGCCGTTCCTGCATCACTCGGGCGGGACCGTGTGCGAACCGGTCGACCTGCCCGTGAACAAGCGGCACTACGACATGGTCTACGCCCATATGCGGTACTCGGACAAGGCCTTCATGGGATCGGTCACGCATCCCCGACGGGCGCGGGACACGGTCGAGATGGCGCGGATCCTGTTCGGCGCCGACGCGCTCGAGTCGGGCACCTACATCCTCAGCCTGATCAACGCGAACTCGCCGCTCGTGTGGGATCACATCATGCTCGGCTCGGCGCGCGCGTACGCCGAGGCGAACCAGGCCGTGATCATGACCCCGTTCATCCTGGCGGGCGCGATGTCGCCGGCCACGGTGGCCGGGGCCGCCGCTCAGACCCTCGCCGAGGCGCTCGCCGGCATGGCGTACGTGCAGCTCGTGCGGCCGGGTGCGCCGGTGGTGTTCGGGTCGTTCGCGTCGTCGATGTCGATGCAGTCGGGCGCCCCGACGTTCGGGACCCCCGAGCCTGCGCTCGTCCTCTACACGCTCGCGGCCTGCGCCCGGCGCCTCGGCGTGCCGTTCCGCAGCGGCGGGTCGCTGACGGCCTCGAAGATCCCGGACGCGCAGGCGGCGTACGAGTCGGCGAACACGCTGCAGCCCACGTTGCTCGCCGGCGTGAACTTCGTGCTGCACGCGGCCGGATGGCTCGAGGGCGGTCTGACCATGGGTTACGAGAAGTTCGTGATGGACCTCGATCAGTGCGGGATGATGGCGGCGTTCGCCAAGGGCGTGGACCTCAGCCCCAACGGCCAGGCGGTCGATGCCATCATCGAGAACGGTCCGGGCCAGCACTTCCTGGGCACGGCTCACACCCTCGCGAACTTCGAGACCGCGTTCTTCCGGTCGTCGATGGCCGACAACAACAGCTTCGAGCAGTGGGAGGCCGAGGGGTCGTTCGACACGACTACCCGGGCGAACGCCGCATGGAAGAAGATGCTCGCCGAGTACGAGCCTCCGGCGATCGACGACGCGGTCGACGCGGAGCTCACGGACTGGATCGAGCGGAAGAAGGCTTCCTTCCCCGACTCGAACGTGTAGGAGGACGAACGGACCGTGGCGGTGCGCAAGCGGAAGATCGCGGGACTGACGGCCGAGGAGGCGGCGTCGCTGCGCACCCTCGTGGCGGCGCCCAAGTTCGAGCTGATCCCGCTGTCGAACGCGGCCGAGAGGATCGACGAGCTCCCGCATGCCGCGGCCGTCACCGTGACCGCGTCGCCGAGCCACGGGATCGAGTCCACGCTCGAGCTCGCCGAGCAGGTGGCCGAGCGAGGCCACGGCGTCATCCCGCACCTGTCGGCGCACATGATCCGGGATCGGGCGCACCTGGTCGAGGTGCTGGACCGGTGCCGCGAGGGCGGATTCACCCGGGTGTTCGTCGTCGGCGGCGACGCGAAGGACAAGGGCGAGTTCCACGACGGACTGATGCTGCTCCGGGCGATCGACGAGGCCGGCCACCCGTTCACCGAGATCGGGGTGCCGTCGTACCCGGAGGGCCACGTCGACATCGCCGACGAACGGCTGCTCGAGGTGCTGCTCGAGAAGCAGCGGTACGCGCACTACATGGCCACGCAGATGTGCTTCAACCCCCGCGCGATCGTGTCGTGGATCGCACGGATGCGAGCCGAGGGCGTGACGATGGCCGTGCACCTGGGCACGCCCGGCGTCGCCGAGCTGACGAAGCTGATGTCGATCTCGGCGCGGATCGGGGTCGCCGATTCCGCCCGTTACCTGAAGAAGAACCGCAAGATGGTCGGCTCGCTCCTCACCCCGGGCAAGTTCGGCCCCGACGCGCTGCTGCTCGGGATGGCCGACGCTTTCTGCGACCCGGCGGCTCGCGTCGAGGCGCTCCATCTGTTCACGTTCAACCACGTGGCGGCCACGCTCGAGTGGCAGCAGCGGATGCTCGCCGAGCTGGGGTAGCCTTCCCCGCAGGCTCAGCATCGTGAGCCGTAACCCGGGGTCACGCCGTGTTCATGCCGACACCCCGCAGGTCGTGGCAGACTCCCGGCCGCGGCCGTGAACGGGGGTCACCTATGGATCGGCGGAACTGAACCGGATGGCCATCGAGATCCCGTGCGCGTTCTGCGGTCCGCGCCCCTACACCGAGTTCCGCTTCGGCGGTGAGCTGCGCCCGCTCGACGCGCCCGACGCCGAGGCCGACTTCGCCCGGGTCTTCCTGCCGGAGAACCCCGCCGGGCCGCAGCAGGAGCGCTGGTTCCACGTGCTGGGCTGCCGGACCTGGTCGACCGTGATCCGCGACACGCGTACGAACGAGGTCGGCTGACATGGGTGCGATCCGGTTCGAGGGCCGCGCGGTGGCCTTCATGGAGGGCGACACGATCGCGTCGGCGCTCTTCCGTGACGGCGTCAGGACGTTCTCGCGGTCGCTGAAGTACCACCGGCGGCGCGGCCTCTACTGCGGGACGGGCGACTGCCCGAACTGCCTGGTCACCGTCGACGGCACACCGGCGGTGCACGCCTGCCAGGCGCCGTGCGCCGACGGGATGGAGGTCGGCCGTCCGCACGGCTGGCCGTCGATAGAGCACGACCTGCTGCACGTGACGGACTCGCTCCACCGCCTGATGCCGGTCGGCTTCTACTACAAGACGTTCATCCGGCCGCGGTTCGCGTGGGAGACGGCCGAGAAGGTGATCCGACGTGCGACCGGGCTCGGGCCGCTCCCGCCCACGACCGCGGCCGAGCGGAGCGTCGTGCGCCACGTGCGGACCGACGTACTCATCGTCGGGGCCGGGGTGGCGGGACTCGGAGCCGCTCGTGACGCGGCCGCGCGGGGTGAGCGCGTGATCGTCTGCGACGAGTCGCCGATCGGTGCCGCGATCGCGCCCGGTGCCGCCCTCGACCGGGTACGGACGCTCGAGGCCGAGGTCCGCGCGATGCCCGGGGTGACCCTGCTCGATGGGCACACCGCCCTGGGGATCTACGAGGGCCTGGAGGTCCCGCTGGCCGCCGACCGGGAGCTCGTGCGCGTGCATCCCGAGCGCGTGGTCGTGGCGACCGGCGCGGCCGAGATCCATCCGATCTTCCCGGGGAACGACCTCCCGGGCGTGTGGCTCGGCCGGGGCGCTGCACGGATGGCCGGCGTGCACGCCGTGCGCCCCGGCGACGTCGCGGTCGTGGTCGCCGGCACCGAGGAAGGCCTCGCGCATCTCGGCACCCTCCGTGCCTCCGGCGTGCGCGTCGCGGCGGTCGCGGTGCCGGCGTCGCTCGCCGACCGGGTCCCCGAGGGGAGCGGCGAGGTCGTGGTCGACGGCACCGTCCACGAGGCGCGCGGTGGGAAGGCCCTGTCATCGGTCGTGCTCCGCCGAGGGACCCAGGGGAAGCGCTTCGACGGCGACCTGCTCGTGCTCTCGCTCGGTCTCGCGCCCCGGGATGGGCTCGCGCGGATGGCGCTCCCCGGTGAGGCGGTCGAGCTCGTCGGCGACGCGGCCGGTCCCGACGCCACCCCGCCGAACGGCCACGACGGCACCGTGTGCCTGTGCGAGGACGTCTCGTTGCACGACCTGCGGCAGGCCTGGGACGAGGGCTACCGCAACGCCGAGATCCTGAAGCGCTACACGACCACCACGATGGGCCCGTGCCAGGGGGCGATGTGCGGGCGGGCGTTGACCTGTTTCGCGCGCGAGCGGAGCGGCGGGGCGTCCCCGGCGGCGGCCGGCCGGTCGACGTTCGCCGCGGCCGCCCGCACGACCGCGCGCCCCCCGGCTCGCCCGGTCACGCTCGAATCGCTGGCCGCCGCCGTCCACGAGCTGATCGACAAGCGGACCTCGCTGCACGACGTGCACCTGGCGGCCGGCGCTCGCGTCGACCGGTCGGGCGGATGGATCCGACCGTTCACCTACGGCGACTGGCGCGAGGAGTACCGCGCGGTGCGCGAACGCGTGAGCGTGATGGACGTCGGCACGCTCGGCAAGTTCACGATCGCCGGGCCCGACGCCGCCACGCTCGTGGACCGGATGTTCCCGTGCCGCACCGACGACCTCGGGGCCGGCCGCACACGCTACGCCCTGAGCCTGGACGAGGCCGGGTACGTGATGGACGACGGGCTGCTCTGCGCCGTCGGCGACGGGACGTTCTACCTGACCTCCACCTCGGGCGGGGCCGTCCGCACCGACGCCCGCCTGCGGGACCTCGCCGACCGGATGTCGCTCGACATCCACGTGCTGGACCGGACCGCGCAATGGGGCGCGATCAACGTCGCGGGCCCGCACGCGCGCGACCTGCTGGAACGGCTCACCGACGATCCGCTCGACGCGACGACCGTCCCGTATCCGGGGTTCGCGGACGTGACGGTGGCCGGCGTGCCCTGCCGCGCGGTCCGGACCGGCTTCGTGGGGGAGCTGGCGTTCGAGCTGCACCACCCACGCACGCGCGGCCCCGAACTATGGGATGCGCTCGTGCGCGAAGGCATCGCGTGGGACCTGCAACCGCACGGTCTGGACGCCCTCGAGCTGCTCCGGCTCGAGAAGGGCCACGTCTACCTCGGCCAGGACACGATGCCCGACGACACGCCCGCGAAGCTCGGGATGTCGTGGGCCGCCTCGGCGGACAAGGAGTGGTTCCTCGGGAAGCAGGCCCTCGAGCGGCTCGCCCAGCTCCCGGTCGAGCGGAAGCTCGTGGGGCTCGAGTTCGACGGCGCGCCGGGCGACGTGGCCGACGTCCGCGGCGCGCCGCTCCTGGTCGGCGGCCGGATGGTCGGGCGGGTGACGTCGGCCGAGCGCTCGATCGCGCTCGACCGTGGGATCGGGCTCGGCTGGGTGCGGGCGTCGGAGGCCGGATTCCCTTCCGAGCTCGACGTCGCTGGCTACGCGGGCGCCCGTGCGCGTGTCGTGCCGACGCCCTTCTACGACCCGAGCGGGGAGCGGATCCGTGGCTGAGCTCCGGGCGGTGTCGCCGACGGTGGTCGCGGTGCTCGCCTCCGCCGCGACGTGCGACGGCGTCGCCGCGCCCGCCGGCGCGAACCTGTGCCGGGTGGCGCCCCGCGAGCTGCTCCTGATCGGCGACGTCGAGGCCGGCGACCTCCGCGTCGACGAGCCCGGGGCGATCGTCGAGGACGTCTCCGACGGATGGGCGGCCTTCGAGCTCGCCGGCGACGACGCCGCCGAGGCGTTCGCGCGGCTCTCCGAGCTGGAGCTCCCCGACGACGGGTTCGTGCAGGGCGAGGTGGCGCGCATCGGCGCCAAGATCCTCGTCGCGCCGGGCCGCCTGACGATCTTCGTGCCCGCGATGCTCGGCGCCTTCCTCGAGGAACGGATCCGCACCGACTGCGCGGAGGTGCTGGCGTGACCGGGCTGCTGCGCCGCCGCGAGTTCCTCAGCCGCCGCGAGCTGAAGCCCCGCTACGACGTCGTGATCGTGGGCGGTGGCGTGAACGGCCTCTCGCTCGCGTTCCACCTGGCCGAGTACCACGGGGTGCGCGACGTCGCGGTGCTCGAGCGCCACTACATCGGCAGCGGCGGGAGCGGTCGGAACACGCAGGTCGTGCGCGCCACCTACAACACGACCGAGACCGTACCGCTCTACGCGACGAGCCTCGGCATGTACCGGACCCTCTCGCAGGAGCTCGACTTCAACATCCTGTTCAGCACCCAGGGGAACCTGGACCTCTGCCACTCGACCGACACCCTGCAGGTGGAACGCGAGAAGGTCGCGATCCATCGGCAGTACGGCGTGCGGACCGAGATGCTCACGCCCGACCAGGTGTTGGAGGTCTGCCCGCTGGTGGACCTCACCGCCGGAGGCGAGCTTCCGGTGATCGGCGCGTCGTACCACCCGCCCGGTGCGTTCGCGCGGCACGACTCGGTGGTGTGGGGCTACGCGGCCGCCGCGAACCGCCGCGGGGTCGACATCCACGAAGGCGTCGAGGTCACCGGGGTCGACGTGACCGACGGGGTGTGCACCGGGGTGCGGACCACCGCGGGACCGGTCGCCGCGGGGCGCGTCGTGAGCGCGGTCGCGGGCTACTCGTCGGAGCTCGCACGGATGGCGGGCGTGCGCCTGCCGATCGAGACGATGGCCCTGCAGGCGTTCGTCACCGAGGCCTACACACCGGTGCTGTGGGGGCTCGTGTCGTCGATGGACCTCTACGTCTACACGCAGCAGACCGCGCGGGGCGAGCTCGTCGTCGGCGGCGAAACCCTGCCGTACAACACGTACTCCACGCGATCGACGTTCGATTTCGCGGCTGAGACCGCGAAGCGCACGATCCAGCTGCTGCCGTTCATGGCGAAAGCCCGGTTGATGCGCCAGTGGACGGGTCTCTGCGACATGACGCCCGACTCCTCGCCGCTGCTTGGCGAGTCGGAGGTCCGCAACTTCTTCCTGATGTCGGGGATGGGGACCTGGGGGTTCAAGGGCGCGCCGATCTTCGGCAAGGCGATGGCGGACATGCTCGCGACGGGGAACGTGCACCCGCTGATCGCGCCGTTCGCGCCCGATCGGTTCCGCAACGACCGGATGGTCCCGGACGCCGCGAGCGCCGGGACACACCGCTAGTCTGTTATGGACTAGTGGTCCGAGACGCCTCGCCGCTCGCCGCGAGCAGCCAATCCACGAGGTAGTCGGCGAACGAGGTCCGCACCAGGAGCCCGGTGGTGTCCGCGCGCTCGTGCAGGATCACCTGCGCCTTCGCGAGCAGCGTCTGGGCGCACATCCCGGCGGTCCATGCGAGCGGATGCAGATCGATCGGGCAGCCCTTCGAGAGCAGCTCCGCGCGGCCCGGTCCGCCGAGCTCGATCGCCACGCGGTTCGCGCTGAGATCGACGATCGATCGATGGACGTCCGTGAGCGCGGTATCGAGCTCCGCGGCGATCTCGGCGCCCGCGTAGGGCGGCCCGAGGATCAGCCACTCGTCGGGACCCAGCCAGAGCGCCGCGCGTGGGCCGTCTTCCCAGGCCGTGTTCGGTTCGAGCGGCAGCGGGAACGGGACCCGGTCGGCGAGCGCCGGATCCAGCCGGAGCGAGACCTGCGCGAGGAACGGCACGGGTTCGGCCGTGACCTCGCCGACGGTCGCGGCGGCGATACGAGCCAGATCGCCGACGCGGGCGCTCAGCGGGTCGCGCGCGAGCGGGTCAGCCGTCACGGCGCGCCCCCTCCGGGTCGTAGAAGATCGGGGCCGTGACCTCGGCCTCGATCGGTCCGTCGGTGGTGGCCGCGACGATCGTCGACCCGATCAGGGCCCGCCCGCCCTTCACCATCGCGAGCGCGAACGTCCGCTCGAGGATCGGGCTGCGGTAGCTCGACGTGACGAACCCGAGCATCGGCACGGGCGGGCGTCGCCGCGGCGTCAGGCAGAGCGACGAGCTGCGCGCCCTCGGGGATCCAGCGGCTCGCGATCGGTCGGCAGCAGCCCGACGAGCTGCTTCCGGTCGGCGCGGGCCGTGTCGGGCCGGCGGAGCGAGCGCTTCCCGATGAAGTCGGAGTCGTCCTTCCGCACGATCCACGACATCCCGAGGTCGTGCGGCGTGACCGTGCCGTCGGTGTCCTGGCCGACGATCACGTAGCCCTTCTCGGCGCGCAGCACGTGCATCGCCTCGGTCCCGTACGGCGTGAGCCCGAACGGCGCGCCGGCGGCCACCACGGCCCACCACATCGCGAGCCCGCGATGCCCCGGGACGTTGATCTCGTACCCGAGCTCGCCGCTGAAGCTCACCCGGGCGACCCGCGCGGCCATCCCGGCGATCTCGCCGTCGCGCCAGGTCATGAACGGGAAGGCGGCCGCATCGAGATCGATGTCGGTGCCGAGCGCCGCGAGCACGGCGCG
This sequence comes from uncultured Actinomycetes bacterium, assembly GCA_963821925.1. Taxonomy (GTDB): domain Bacteria; phylum Actinomycetota; class UBA4738; order UBA4738; family HRBIN12; genus JAOUEA01. Next base: position 817,210 of record CAWGFO010000001.1, read on the forward strand.
TGCCTGGGGGCCGTTCACGGCGATCGTCGCCCACTGCTCGGTCACGCTCGTCGCGTAGACCCGAAGGTCGGGCCATTCGGTCTGCAGCCACTCCTCGACGTGGTCCATCACCTTCGCGGCGCCGCCGGTCGTGGTCGTGATCAGATACCGGTCCTCGGCCAGGCGCATCGCCACGCCGTCGTCGAAGACCATCCCGTCGAGTCCGAGCATGAGCCCGTACCGGATCGAGCCGACCGCCAGGGTCGACATCCGGTTCGAGTAGAGCCGGTCGAGGAAGGTCGCGACGTCGGGTCCGGTCAGCTCGATCTTGCCGAGCGTCGAGGCGTCCATCACGCCCACGGCCTGTCGCACCGCGAGGCATTCGCGCGCGACGGCCGCGTGCAGGTCCTCCGACGCGCTCGGCCGGGAAGTACCACGGGCGCTTCCACTGGCCGACGTTCTCGAAGACCGCGCCGTGCTCGACGTGCCACGCGTGGATCGGGGTCGTGCGGATCGGGTCGAGCAGCCGGGGGCCTCGGTCGCGGCCCGCGAGCACCGAGTACGGCACGGGCGTGTACGGCGGCCGGGCGTTCGTCGGACCCTGTGCGCCCGGGCCGGCCCCCCATGCCTGGTTCACGATCGCGGCCGTCAGGACGCCGCTCGTGCGCCCCTGGTCGATCGCGGTGCCGATGTAGGTCTGGCGCTTCACGTGCTCGGTCGAGCGGAGGTCGCGTGCGACCGCGTCGAGCACGTCGGCGACGGTCGAGTCCCGCTGCAGGTCGACGAAGTGCCGCGACAGATCCTCGGCCGGCGTGAACCAGAACGGCGTGACGGTCGGGAGTCCCTCGCCCGCCGCCGCGCCCACGATCTCGAGCCAGCGCGGTCCGGTGCCGTCGGGGAGGAAGCATGCGTGCGCCTCGTCGTACCGCAGGCCGCCGTTGATCCCGCGCCACAGCTGGACGGCCGGGTTCCACCCGCCGGCCACGAGCAGCAGGTCGGTCTCGAAGGTCTCCGCGGCGCCTCCGGGGCCGGTCGCGTGCACCGAGGAGATCCGTGGGTCGCCGTCCGTGCCGGTGACGGCCCAGCCGTTGCGGACGTCGATCCCCCGCGCGCGGGCCCGGTCGCTCGCCGGGCCGCCCTCGCCGACGTCGAGGATCGCGCCGATCTCGAGACCGAGATCGGCGAGCGCGAGGGCCGCGTCGTGCCCGGAGTGGTTCGTCGTGAACACCACCGCGCGGGTCCCGGGCAGTACGCCGAACCGGTCGGCGTAGAGCCGCGCCGACGACGCGAGCATCGTGCCGGGCCGGTCGTCGTCGGCGAACGCGATCGGCCGCTCGTGCGCGCCCGCGGCCACGACCACGCGCCCGGCGCGCACGTGCCAGACGCGGGCGACCGGCATCGATCGCTCGTACACGACCACGTACCCGTCGTCGTAGATCCCGAGCGCGGTCGCCTCGGTGAGGACGCGCGCCTCCGGTGCCTCGGCCAGCTCGGCCGTCGTCGCCTCGATCCAGGCGGGGGCCGGTTCGCCGTCTACGAGGTCGGAGGCGCTCGCCGTGCCGCCGATCCAGTGGCGCTCGTCGACCAGGAGCACGCGGTCGCCCGCTCGCGCGGCCTCGACGGCCGCGCGGAGCCCCGCGATCCCCGCCCCGATCACGATCGTCTCGACGTGCAGGTGGCGATGGTCGGCCGCGGGCGCCCCGGCGTCGTCCGCGGGCAGGCGCCCCACGCCCGGTCGCCCCTCGGCCACGAGGCCGTCGACGAGCCGCACCGCCGTGGCCGGGACGATCGGCTCGAACCGCGGCGCGGTCACCTCGACGAACGCGCACGGCTCCTCGACCCCGGCCGAGAACACCCCACGCGGCCGGCCCAGGATCGGGGAAGCGCACACCACGTCGACGCCGTTCGCGAGCAGGGCGCTCGCGAGTGTGTCCCCCTCGAACCCCTCGAACGCGTGGCCTTCGAACGTGAACGCGACCGGGCGCGCGCGGTCGATCCCGCGGCCACCGGCGTCGAGCCGGCGCGCGGTCATACGGGCGGCTCCTCGCCGATCCGGTACGTCCCGCGGATCTCGTGCGTGACGGTCGAGCGCACCGCGTTGAACCACCGCCGGCAGCCGGCCGCGTGCATCCAGCGCTCCGACCATTCGCCCTTCGGGTTGTCGCGCATGAAGAGGTAGTCGGCCCACTCGGCGTCGCTCATCGCGTCGGGGTCGGCCGGGTAGCCGACGTGCGCCTGCCCGCCGTACCGGAACTCGATCTCGTCGCGCGGCCCGCACCACGGGCAGGGGATCAGCAGCACGGGCTCACGCCCTCTCCTCGTCGAACGCGCGGACCGCGCGCTTGGTCGCGGTCATGCGCCATGCCTCGACCACCAGCTCGCGCACCTCGTCGCCGTCGGCCTTCGAGAGCACCGCGCCCACCCAGCCGCTCGGGCCCACGTACGGCGGCACGAACCAGGCGTCGGGATCCATCGAGACCAGCGCTCGCTGCTCGTCGTGCACCGACTTGATCCAGATGTGCCGCTCGTGCTCGCTGAACATCGCGAAGATCTTCCCCCGTACACGGAACGTGGCCGTCTCCCAGGTCTCGCGCTCCTCGGCGCCCGGGAGCCCAAGGGCGAACGTCCGGACGGTGGCGGCGCGGATCCCCATGTGCCACCGCCATCAATGCGCGACCGCCGCCGCGCCGTGCTCGTCGATCAGCGCGCCGGTCGTGAACCGTTCGAGCGCGTACGGCTCGGCGAGCGCGCTCGCCTCGCCGGCCGCGAGCGTCTCCGCGTACACCCAGCCCGATCCGGGCGTCGCCTTGAACCCGCCGGTGCCCCAGCCGCAGTTCAGGAAGAGCCCGGGGATCGGCGTCGGCCCGATGATCGGCGAGGCGTCGGGGCACACGTCCACGATCCCGCCCCAGGTCCGCAGGACCGAGGCGTGCGCGAACATCGGGAACAGCTCGAGCGCGGCGGCCATCTGGTGCTCGATCACGTGGAAGGACCCGCGCTGCGCGTAGGAGTTGTACGCGTCGATCCCGGCGCCCATCACGAGCTCGCCCTTGTCGGCCTGACTCACGTAGACGTGGACGGCGTTCGACATCACGACGGTGTCCAGCACGGGTTGGTAGAGCGCCGAGACGAGCGCCTGCAACGGGTGCGACTGCAGAGGCAGCCGCAGGTCGACCATCGACGCCAGGACGCTCGTGTGGCCCGCGGCGGCGAGCGCGACGGTGTTCGCACGAATCGCACCGCGGCTCGTCTCGACGCCGGTCACTCGGCCGTCCGGCCCGCGCAGGAAGCCGGTCACCTCCGCGTGCTCCACGATGTCGACGCCCAGCTCGCTCGCGCGGGTCGCGTAGCCCCACGCGATCTTGTCGTGGCGCGCGACCGCCCCCCGTCGCTGCAAGGTCCCGCCGAGGACCGGGTACCGCACGTCGGGCGAGACGTTCACGATCGGGACGAACGCCGCGACCTGCGAGGCGTCGAGCCACTCGGCGTCGACCGCGTTCAGGCGGTTCGCCTCGACGCGTCGCATCGACGACCGGACGTCGCCCAGGTCGTGCGCCAGGTTCAGCACGCCGCGCTGCGAGAACTGCATGTCGAACGAGAGCGCCTCCTCGAGCCCTTCCCAGAGCTTCAGGGAGTGCTCGTAGATCGCGGCGGACTCGTCCCACAGGTAGTTCGAGCGGATGATCGTGGTGTTGCGTGCGGTGTTGCCGCCGCCGAGCCAGCCCTTCTCCACGACGCAGACGTCGGTGATCCCGTGGTTCGCGGCCAGGTAGTAAGCCGTGGCGAGACCGTGCCCGCCGCCGCCCACGACGATCACGTCGTAGGCCGGCTTGGGCTCGGCGGCGCGCCAGTATCGCGATCGGTCCTCGGTCATCGTCAGGTCGGCCCGCGGTCGGCGCGCGAGCCCCGGACAGCCTCCGCGACCCGGCCTCACGGGTCAACGCAGCCGGTGCGGCCTCCGCAACCCAGGCGCTCCCACCGCGTTGACAGGCCCCGCGGGACCGGCGTAGCGTCCGCCAGGTCGCGGCGGCGAAGGACGGTTGCGTGGGGCGAGACACAGACGGCGGGAACCTTCAGTCGGTCAACCGCGCCCTCCGCGCGCTCGAGCTGATCGCCGAGGCCGGACAGCTCGGCGTCACCGAGCTCGGCCGCCGGCTCGGCGTGCACAAGGCCACGGCCTCTCGGCTCGTCGCGACGCTCGCCGAGCGCGGCATGGTCGAACGTGACCCGATCACCGAGAAGTTCCGGCTCGGGTTCGGGTTGATCCGGCTCGCGGGCGCTGCGATGGCGAGCATGGACCTCGTGCGGATCGCCCGTCCGATGCTCGAGGACCTCGCCGACCGCACGCGCGAGACCGTGAACCTCGGCGTGCTCTCGGGCGACGCCGTCGTCTACATCGACCAGGTGACCGGCACGCGGTCGATCGTGGCCGTGAGCTGGGTGGGGCGCCGGACGCCGCTGCACTGCACCTCGAACGGGAAGGTCCTGCTCGCGAACGTGGGCGAGGCCGAACGTGCCCGGCTGCTCGTGGGACCACTCACCCGTGAGACGCGCTCGACCGTCACCGACCCCGCGACGCTCGATCGGCAGCTGGAGGAGATCCGACGCCGCGGCTACGCCACCACGATGGAGGAGCTCGAGGAGGGCCTGAACGCGGTCGCCGCGCCGATCCGCCGGGCCGACGGCGAGGTGGTCGCCGCGCTCAGCGTGAGCGGGCCGGCGTTCCGGATGCGACCCGTCGACCTGCCGCGCGTGGGCCGGCTCACGATGGAGGCCGCCGGCGCGATCTCACGCCGGCTCGGGTACGTGGAGCGGCGGCGACCGGCCGCGGGATGAACGGACGTGGGACGCCCCCGCGTCCCGATGACGGAGCGCGAGCGGAGGGACGGACGTGACGATCGAGTGGGACGCGAATCGGACGGCGGTGCCGACGCTGCTCGACGCGATCGGACGAACCCCGCTCGTACGTCTGCAGCGCGTGACGCCCGACGGCGTCGAGATCCTCGCGAAGGTCGAGTGGTACGGCCCCACCGGGTCCGTGAAGGACCGGATCTACGCCCACATGCTCGCGCGCGCCGAGGAGCGTGGCGACCTCCGCTCGGGGATGACGATCATCGAGTGCACGACCGGGAACGCCGGCATCGCGTGCTCGGCCGCAGCGGCGATCAAGGGCTACCCGTGCGTGATCGTGATGCCCGAGGGCATGAGCCCCGAGCGCAAGACGATGATCGCGGCGTACGGCGCGGAACTGGTGCTCACGCCCGGCGCCGGCACCGACATCGATCTCGCGCTCGACAAGATGCGGGAGATCCGCGCGCGCGACCCGGAGCGCTACTTCTTCCCGGGGGAGTTCGAGAACCCGGACAACCCCGAGGCCCAGCTCGCGTCCGGCGAGGAGATCTGGGAGCAGGCCGGCGGGCGGATCGACGCCGTCGTGGGTGCTCAGGGCACGGGCGGGTGGATCAGCGGCGTGACCCGGGCGTTGAAGGCGCACGATCCGTCGGTCAAGGCGTTCGCGGTCGAGCCGAGCGAGTGCCCGCTGATCACCGCGCAGACCTGGGGCACGCACGGGGTCCCGGGGATCGGCGACGGGATCATCCCGCCGAACCTCGATCTGGCCTTGATGGACGGGATCGTGACGGCCTCCACCGCGGAAGCCCTCGGGACGGCGCGACGGCTCGCCGCGGAGGAGGGCATGCTCTGCGGTCCGTCCTCGGGCATCAACGTCGCGTCCGTGCACAAGATCGCGGCGGCGCACCCCGAGCTCCGGCGGATCGTCACGGTGATCTGCGACACGGGGCAGCGGTACCTGTCGGGTGAGCTGTTCGGGGAGCGGCCCGACGTCGAGGAGCCCGATCGCGACCACAGGATCGACGAGCACACCCTGACCCAGCTGGCGCTGCACCGGGACCGCCTCGAGTTCATCGTCTGAGTCCGATGGCGCGCCCGACGACGTACCGCCTGTACCTGGACCACGGTCCCAAGCGCAAGACCACGATGGTCCACGTGATCGACCTGATGGGCTGCATCGCGAATGCGGGGACGACGGAGGAGGCGCTCGGGCAGACCCCCGACGCGATCCGGCGCTTCGCGCGGTTCCTCGCCGCGCGGGGCGAGAAGATCGACCCGGATGCACCGTTCGACACGATGATCGCCGAGGAAGTCACCGAAGGCGTGTGGCTGGGCCAGGGGGTCGTCGTCTTCGGGCCCGACCGCGAGCCGGTCTCGCGGAAGGACCTGGAACGGCTCGTCGAGCGGCACGGGTGGATCCGCGGCGCGACGCTCGACCTCGTCGGCGACCTGAACTCGAAGGAGCTCGCCGCGAAGCCCGCGAAGGGACGGCCGATCGAAACGATCCTCCACCACGTGTACGGCGCCGACGGCGGGTACCTGTCGAGCGCCCTGGCATCGAACCGTGCGTACAACAGGCTCGGGCGCGAGGCCGAGGCCGGCGAGGTCGATGTCCGCGAGGCGCTGGCGGAGGGGGCTCGCCTGTTCGCCGAGGATCTGCGGGCCGCGACGCCCGCCCATTTGAAGGCCGTGATCCCGCGAGGGCAGTCGATCGGTTCGGTGAACCGCACGCTCCGCCGTGCGCTCGAGCACGGCTGGGAGCACCTCCGCGAGCTCGAACGCCGGCTCGGCGTCGATTGAATCCCCGTTCAAGTCGCGCGGTATGCTCCGCGCGACGCCGTCCGTGCGAGGAGTGACCGAGCGATGACGACCTACCCGATGTCGGACGAGGACCGCGAGATCCAGGCGCGGGCCCGGCGGTTCGTCGACGAGGAGCTGATCCCCTGGGAGCAGCACGCCGAGGCGAACCGTGGCGAGATCCCGGCGGAGGAACGCGCCAAGCACGGTCGCATGGCCAAGGAGCTCGGCCTCTTCGCGATGAACATGCCGGTCGACCTCGGCGGTACCGGCATGACGATGCTGCAGCAGGTCCTCGTCTCCGAGCAGATCGGCCGCGTGACGAACGCGCTCGGCTGGTGCGTGCACACGCCGCCCGCATGGGCGCCCGCCGTCGTGAGCGAGCACCAGTTGGAGACCTGGATCAAGCCAACGGTCCGCGGCGAGATCCACGAGTGCTACGCGATCACCGAGGAGGGCGCGGGCTCCGACGTCGACGCGATCGCCGCCACCGCCCGGCGCGACGGCGACGGGTACGTGCTGAACGGCGTGAAGATGCACGTGACCTCGTACAACCACGCGAGCTACTGCTTCTTCCAGGGCAAGATCGTGGGGGGTTCGAACGAGGGCGCGCACGCGATGTTCTTCGTGGACAAGGACACGCCGGGCGTGCGCGAGGTGCGCTCGCCCGCGTACTCGCACACCTATCCCGACGGCCACCCGCTCGTGGCGTTCGAGGACGTGCACGTGCCCGCCGCGAACCTGGTCGGCGAGGAAGGCGACGGCCTCGCGTTCACCTACGAGTGGTTCCGCTACGAACGGCTGATGATCGCGGCGCGCTGCTGCGGCGCGGCCGAGCGGCTGATCGAGGAGGCCACCGCCTTCGCGAAGGAGCGGGTCCAGTTCGGCGCGCCGATCTTCTCGTTCCAGGCGATCCAGCACATGCTGGCGGACTCGCTCACCGAGCTGTGGGCCGCTCGCCTCATGACGTACCGGCTGGCCGAGAACATCGACGCCGGCGTGGACGTGAAGCTGCAGCACGCGCAGTGCTCGATGGCGAAGCTGTACGCGAGCGAGATGGCGAACCGGGTGGCCGACCGCGCGGTGCAGATCTTCGGCGGGCGCGGCTACATGCGCGAGAACGTGGCCGAGCGCTTCTACCGCGAGGTGCGCGTGGACCGGATCTGGGAGGGGACCTCCGAGATCCAGCGCAACATCATCGCGGATCAGCTGGGCAAGCGCGGGGTGCAGCCGCTCGTCGGCTGACCGACGTCAGGCGTCCCGCAGGATCGCGGCGTCGTCGCGCGCCCAGGTGAGCACGACCTCGTCGCCGTCGCGCACCGACGACGACGCCTCGTCGCTCAGGTGGTGCACGATCAGCCGCTTGTCGATCGCGGTGTCGACGTGGAACTGGGTGAGCGTGCCGAGGTAGACGACCCGCGCGACGGTCCCGGATAGCCGGGAGTCGTCGTCCGCGACCGAGCCCTCGCCGGTATGGAGGTCCACGCGCTCCGGCCGCACCGCGGCGAGCAACGTCGAGCCCACGCCGGCGCTCGTACCGGTCGCGCCGATCGGCACGACGATCTGGTCGCGGTCGTTGATCCTCATGATCAGGTCCTCGCCCGTGATCTCGTCGACGCGCACGTCGATCGCGTTGAGCACGCCCACGAAGTCGGCGACGAACGGCGTGGCCGGCTGCTCGTAGACCTCGCGCGGGCCGCCGAGCTGCTCGATCACGCCCTGGTTCATCACCGCGATGCGATCGCTCATCGATAGCGCCTCGTCCTGGTCGTGGGTGACGTAGACGAACGTCGTCTTCAGCTCGAGCTGGATGCGCTTGAGCTCGAGCTGCATCTGCTTGCGCAGCTTCACATCGAGCGCCCCGAGCGGCTCGTCGAGCAGGAGGGCCGCGGGCTGGTTCACGAGCGCGCGCGCGAGTGCGACGCGCTGTTGCTGCCCACCCGAGAGCTGCCCGGGCTTCCGCTGCTGCAGGCCTCCCAGGCCGACGATCTCCAGCATCTCGGCGACGATCGCCCGGCGGTCGCCCTTCGGGATCTTCTTGAGCTTCAGCCCGTACTCGACGTTGCGCTCGACGTTCATGTGCGGGAACAACGCGTAGTGCTGGAAGCACATGTTCACCTCGCGCTTGTTCGGCGGCACCCCCACGACGTCGTCGCCGCGCAACAGGATGCGGCCCTCGTCCGGTTCCTCGAAGCCCGCGATCATGCGCATCGTCGTCGTCTTGCCGCACCCCGAAGGACCGAGCAGGGTCAGGAACTCACCCTCGGCGACGTCGAGCGAGATGCCGTCGACCGCGTGCACGTCGCCGAACGACTTGCGCACGCCCTGGATACTGATCGCGACGTCGTCGCTCATGACACCGCCACCTCCTCTTCGTCGTAGACGGTGGTGCCGGCCTCGAGCCGCCGGTCGGTGACCTTGCGCAGCACTTCCGACACGACCACCACGATGGCCGAGATCACGAGGATCACGACCGCGACCGCGATCACCGCCGGCAGCCGGCGCGGCAGCCGCAGCTGGGAGTAGAGGTAGACCGGGAACGTCACCTGATCGCCGGCCACGAACGAGGCGACAACCACCTCGTCGAACGAGATCACGAAGCTCAGCAGGAACGCCGAGAAGATCGCGGGGAGCATCAGCGGCCAGGTGATCTGTCGGAAGGTGGTGAACCAGCCCGCGCCCAGGTCACGGGAGGCCTCTTCGAGCGCCGGCGGGATGCGCTCGAGGCGCGGCACGAGGGTGAGGATCGCGAACGGCAGAGCGATCACGATGTGGCCGATCGCGATCGTGAATCCCGAGAAGGGCATGCCGATCGTGTTGAACAGGATCAGCAGCGCGGTGCCGAGGACCACCAGCGGGATCACGAGCGGGGCCAACATGATGCCCGACACGAGGCCCTTGGCGAAGAAGCGGCGTCGCACCAGGGCGATCGATGCGGGGATCGCGAGCACGGTCGTGACGACGGCGGTCAGCGCCGCGACCCACAGGCTCATGCGGAGCGCGGCGAGGATCTCGCGGTTGTCGACGAAGGTCCGGTACCACCGGAGCGTGAAGCCCTCCCAGGGGAAGGAGACGAGCTCGCGATCGTTGAACGAGAAGATCACGAGGATCACGAGCGGCGCGTACAGGAAGACGACGAGGATCCAGAACGTGATCCACAGCCAGCGCCGTCCTGCGTTCGAGACGGCGACGTTCATTCCGCCACGCTCCGCACGTCGAGGAAGCGACCGAAGACCACCAGGAGCAGGGCGACCGCGAAGATCAGGAACATCGCCATGGCGGACCCGAACTGCCAGTCGAGGCCCGCGGTGAACGCGCTCTGGATCGCGCTGCCGAACATGAACCCGCCGGGACCGCCGACGATCTGCGGGGTCACGTATTCGCCGATCGTCGGGATGAACACGAAGATGAACCCCGCGACGACGCCGGGCAGCGACAGCGGCAGCGTGACGGTCCAGAACGTGCGCCGTCGGCTCGCGCCGAGATCGCTCGAAGCCTCGAGCAGGTGATGATCGAGGTTCTCGAGCGACACGAAGATCGGCAGCGCCACGAACGGCACCCAGACGTACGACAGCACCAGGTAGATCGCGAACTGGCTGTTGAAGAGCCATCGCACGGGCTCGTCGATGACGCCGACGGTCTGCAGGAAGGAGTTCGCCACGCCCGACTCCCCGAGGATCACGCGCCACGCGAGCACCCGGAGCAGGTAGCTGGTGAGGAACGGCACGATGATCACCAACAGCAACGTGTACTTGCGGGTGCCCGCGATCAGCGCCAACAGGTAGGCGATGGGGTAGGCGAGCAGCACCGCGGTGATCGACACCCCGAGCGACATCCTCACCGACTTCCAGAACAGTCCCAGGTAGGTGGGGGAGGTGAGGAAGAAACGCCAGTGCTCCAGTGAGAGGTAGTCGTCGTTGCGCAGGAGGGTGAGGAGGCCGACGCTGTAGAGGCCGACCATCACCACGGGCACGACGAAGAAGATGATCAGCCACAGCGTGGGGGTCGCGAGCAGACCGCCCGTCACCCGCCACCGCCCGGGGCCGCGGCGGCGCTGGGGGGCTGCCTCGACGTCCTCGGCAGACGCGGTCTCGGTCGCCATCGGCTCGAGCGGCGTGATCCGGCTAGCCTGCCGCCGCCTTGACCTCGTCCCAGGCCCGGTTGTATTCGGCCCGCTGTGGCTGGTACGCGTCGAAGATCCCGCTCGACAGCGCCGCCTCGAGATCGTCGAGACCGAAGACCTCCACCACGTCAGGATCGATCTGGGCCAGGTCGACATCCGTGTTCGCGTGACCGTAGCCCCACGTGCTCACGAGCCGCTGGCCGACCTCGACGCTCGCCCACGCGTCGGCGAACGCATGGGCGTGGTGGTAGTTCTCCGTCTCCGAGCGGAGGATCAGCCCTTCCGCCCAGGTGAAGACGCCTTCCTTGGGCTTCATGTACTGGACCGGCTGGTCGTCCTTCAGGACCACGTACGTGTCGGGCCACGAGTAGGCCGCCCACACGTTGCCCTTGGCCACGTCGTCCCACATCGCCGAGTAGTCCACCCAGATCGAGTGCAGGTTCTTCGTCGCCGCGATGCAGTGCTCCTTCGCGGCCTGCAGGTCCTCGGGGGTCGCGTCGAGCGGATCGGACTCGAGTCCGAGGGTGACGTGCGCCATCGAGATGATCCACGGCGTGTCGAACCAGGAGATGTGCCCGGCCAGGGCGTCGTCGAACAGGTAGCTGTACGAGTTGATCGAGGGGTCGACCTGGTCCGTGCGGATGATCACGCCCGAGTAGCCCCAGTCGAGCACGATCTCGTACTGCTCGCCGTTCAGCTGGCCCGTCTTCTGCAGTGTCGGATCGAGCTTCGAGAAGTTCGAGATCAGCGACGTGTCCCAGGGCTGGATCGCCCCGAGGTCGAGGTAGTCCTGGATGTAGCCGATCTCGGGATGGGTGAGGTCCCAGTAGAAGCCGCCCGCCGTCTTGGCGATCACGCCCTCGGTGTTGGTGAGGAAGCTGAACGTCGGGTCGGGGTATCCCGCCTTCGCGTAGTCGCGCCAGAGCCACTTCGCATCGTAGCCGGCCCACTCGTGGATCTTCAGGTTCCCGTCCTCGTCGGTGATCGGCGGGATCGCCGACGCCGCGGTGCTCGCGCCGCTCCCGCTCGACTGGACGTCCTTGCGACAGGCGGCGAGCACCCCCATCCCCCCAAGCACGGCCATCGAACGCAGGAACGTGCGACGGTTCTGCGGGTTGTTCATGACGGAGTCGAACTGCCCCATGGTTGCTGCCCCTCCCTCGTGCGGTGACCTCGGTGCGATGCGCGGCATGATGGGCCATTTCGGGACGGGCCGCAACCGAGATGAGCTTGGGCGCAACCGAGCCTCGTCGGGGTCAGTCGCGGCCGTTCGGGGCGTGCCAGTGGCCGTCGCCGCCGATCAAGCGGTCGGCCTCCTCGGGGCCCCAGGAGCCCTGGGCGTAGAGGCGCACGGGGGTGGCGTCGTCGAGCACCGGGTCCACGATCCGCCACGACGTCTCGACGATGTCCTGGCGCGAGAACAGCTCGTTGTCGCCCATCATCGCGTCGGTGAGGAGCCGCTCGTAGGGCTCCATCACGTCGCCCGACTGGTGGTGCGCGACCAGCTCGACCTCCTCGCCGACCATCGCGTCGCCGGGGACCTTCGTGCGGGCGTTCAGCGAGATGCTCACGTCGGGCCCTAGCCGGAAGATCACGTGGTTCGGGTGGCCGGGGACGTCGTCGGCGAACACCTCGCGGGGGGGTCGCTTCAGCTCGACGAGCACCTCGGTCGCCGTCACCGGCAGGCGCTTACCGGCCCGGATGTAGAACGGGACACCCGCCCAGCGCCAGGTTTCGACCTGCACGCGCATCGCGACGTACGTCTCGACGTCTGAGGCCGGATCCACGCCGTCGAGCGCCCGGTACCCGGCGAACTGCCCGCGCACGACGGTCGACGGCGAGAGCGGCCGGATCGAGTTCAGCAGCCGCACCCGTTCGTTCAGGAAGACGTCGCGGTCCAGGCCGCTCGGCGGGTCCATCGCGACGAGGGCCAGCACCTGCAGGAGGTGGTTCTGCACGACGTCGCGCATCGCGCCCACCTTGTCGTAGAAGCCGCCGCGCTTGCGCAGCCCGAACTTCTCCGCCATCGTGATCTGCACGCTCTCGACGTAGTTCCGGTTCCAGAACGGCTCGAGGAACGTGTTCGCGAACCGGAAGTAGGCGAGGTTCTGCACGGGCTCCTTGCCCAGGAAGTGGTCGATCCTGAAGATCGCGTCCTCGGGGAAGACGCGGCGGATCACCGCGTTCAGCTCCTGCGCGGAGCGCAGGTCGCGCCCGAACGGCTTCTCGATCACGACGCGCGCGCCTCCGGCGCAGCCGCTCCGCTCGAGGTGCTCGACGACCGTCTCGAAGATCGAGGGCGGGATCGCGAGGTAGTGGAGGGGATGCCTCGAGGTTCCGAGTTCCTGCTTGAGCCGGCCGAACGTGGCGTGGTCGGTGTAGTCGCCGTCGACGTAGCGCAGCTTCGAGACGAGGCGGGCGAACGCCGTCTCGTCGACGCCGCCGTGGTCCTCGAGGCTCGCGCGCATCCGTTCGATCATCCGCTCGAGGTTCCATCCTGAGCGTGCGACGCCCACGACGGGCACCGTGAGGTTGCCCCGCCTGGCCATCGCCTGTAGCGCCGGGATGATCTTCTGATACGCGAGGTCGCCCGTGATCCCGAACAGGACGAGCGCGTCGGAGCGGGTCGGGTCCATGACGTACCATCTTCGCAGCGTGCGGTGGCTCATGCGGGTTGGCTGGCCCGGCCGCCGGGGCTGTTCGTATCGGGATGCGCCCGTCCCGAGCACACAGGGGGAGTTGATAGTCGTGGAACGCCTCAGCCACTGGATCGGCGGCAAACCCGTGACGGGGGAGTCCGGCCGTCGCGGGCCCGTGTTCAACCCGGCCACCGGCGAACAGAGCCACGAGGTCGACTTCGCGAGCGTCGACGAGGTCGACGCGGCGATCGAGGTCGCGCGTGATGCCTTCGTCGGCTGGCGCGCAACCTCGCTCAGTAGGCGCGCCGACATCTTGTTCCGGATCCGCGAGACGATCCACGAGCACCGCAAGGACATCGGCCGACTGATCACCGAGCAGCACGGGAAGGTCCTGTCCGACGCGATGGGCGAGGTCGCCCGAGGCCAGGAGAACATCGAGTTCGCGACCGGGATCCCGCACCTGTTGAAGGGCGGGTTCACCGAGCAGGCGTCAACGGGCGTCGACGTGTTCTCGATCCGGCAGCCGCTCGGCGTGGTGGCCGGCATCACGCCGTTCAACTTCCCGGCGATGGTGCCCATGTGGATGTTCGCGAACGCGATCGCGTGCGGGAACACGTTCATCCTGAAGCCGTCCGAGAAGGATCCCGGCGCCTCGCTGTACATCGCGGAGCTGCTGAAGGAGGCGGGCCTCCCCGACGGCGTCTTCAACGTCGTGAACGGCGACAAGGTCGTCGTCGACCGCCTGCTCGAGCACCCCGACGTGCAGGCCGTCTCCTTCGTCGGCTCGACGCCGATCGCGAAGTACATCTACGCGACCGGCACCGCGAACGGGAAACGCGTGCAGGCGCTCGGCGGTGCGAAGAACCACATGGTGGTGCTGCCCGACGCCGACATCGCGATGGCGGCCGACGCCGCGGTCAGCGCCGCCTACGGCTCGGCCGGTGAGCGCTGCATGGCGATCTCGGTGGTCGTGGCGGTGGGCGACGTCGCCGGCCCGATCGTGGACGCGATCAAGGAGCGTCTGCCGCTCGTGAAGATCGGCAACGGACTGGAGCCCGACTCCGAGATGGGCCCACTCGTGACGCGCGAGCACCGCGACAAGGTCGCCGGCTACCTGGAGTCGGCGACGGCCCAGGGCGCCACGATCGTCGAGGACGGCCGTGAGCACGGGCTGTACCGAGAGCACGACGGATTCTTCCTGGGGGTTTCGCTGATCGACCATGTCACCACCGACATGGACTGCTACAAGGACGAGATCTTCGGCCCGGTGCTGACGGTCGTGCGCGTCGACACCTACGACGAGGCGCTCGCGCTCGTGAACGACAATCCGTACGGGAACGGGACCGCGATCTTCACGCGGGACGGCGGTGCCGCTCGGGCGTTCCAGTTCGACTGCCAGGCGGGCATGGTCGGCGTGAACGTCCCGATCCCCGTGCCGGTCGGCTACTACTCGTTCGGGGGCTGGAAGGACTCGCTCTTCGGCGACAACCACATGTACGGACCGGAGGGCATCAACTTCTACACGAGGGGGAAAGTCGTGACGGAGCGCTGGCCCGATCCGGGGACGTCGAAGGTCGATCTCGGCTTCCCGAGGACCCGATGATGGCGACGCGCGAGGAGCTGACGGCCCGCGAGGCGGTCGCGTGGGAGGAGTTCCGTGCGGCGGTCGACGCGATCCCGACGGAGCGGCGCGAGTCTCCGATCTTGGCTGACGGATGGTCGGTCAAGGACGTGCTGTGGCATGTCGCGTACTGGTGGGAGGATCTCGCCCCGACGTACGCGTCGCTCCGCGCGGGGGTCGAACGTCCCGACGACGAGGACACCGACACCACGAACGCGCGTGTCTTGGACGAGGGGCGTGCGATGACCCTCACCGACGTCGAGGCCGGTGCGGTGCGGAGCCGCGAAGGGATGCTCGCCGCCTGGGCCGACGCGCCCGACGACCCGACCGCCGACGAGGCCTTCGTCTCGGAGACGATCGAGCACTACGAGGAGCACCTGCCGTGGCTCCGCGCGGCCGCGGGGTGAGGGGCTCGGCTACGCGGCGAGCGTGAATCGATCGATCGTGCCGCCGCCGGGGACCTCGACGGCCGTCACGTCGAGCGACGACCGCGTCGCGTCGATCCTCAGGAAGTTGAAGACGGACTCACCCGCCACAGGCTGCGGCGTGTCCCCCCAGCAGTCGTGGATCGCGTAGAGAGGCGCCCCGCCACCGCCGGTCACGACGTAGGTGGGTCCGCCGGGGGGTGCGAATCGCTCGTACGTGTGGTCGTGGCCGTTCAGGACGAGATCCGCGCCGTCGGTGCGCAACGTCGTCAGCCAGGCCGCCTGCACCTCGGGCGTGCTCCCGTGCTTCGAACAGCTGTACACGGGCTCGTGGAAGACCACGATCTGCCACGGCGCGGTCGAGGACGTCAGGGCGTCGTGGAGGAAGGTGGTCTGCGCGGGGTCGCCGACCTGTCCCACGTCGAGCACGATCACGTCCACCGGACCGATCCGCCGCACGTACCAATCGGCGGGCATGCCGAGGAGCCCGGCGACCGGCGCCCCGCCGTCGGTCTCGCGGTCGTGGTTGCCCAACGAGGCGATCACGGGGATCCCGGCGTCCTGGACCCAGCCGTACGGGTCGATCCAGGCGTCCTGGAAATGTTCGGGCGAGCCATCGGAGTAGACGTTGTCGCCGGTCGTGACGAGGGCGTCGAAGCTGCCCTGCTGGTGGATCGCGGTCGCCACGTCGCGCTCGTCGCCGTTGCCCATGCCGAAGTCGCCCACGACCACGAACCTCGTGGCGCCGGCGGGCGCGGGGGTCGGGGGCGACAGCGAGGGAGGCGGCGCCTCCGGGCCAGACGAGCACGCGGCGATCGCCACGGCGAGGATGAAGGCAGCCGGGCCGAGCGCGAGGGGGAGACGCCGCGACATGGACACCAGGGTAGCCTCGCGGCGACGGAAGCCGCCGGCAGACCCTCAGTACAGCATGAACCAGATGTGGGGTCCGCCGCCGGGCGCGTCGCCCTCGTCGATCACGCGGAACCCGAACCGCTCGTAGTAGGGCACGTTCCGCGGGTTGCCGGTCTCCAGGAACGCCCTCACGCCGTCGCCTACGGCGAGGCCCAGTCCGTGGCTGATGAGCGCGCCCCCGATCCCCTGGCCCTGCCGTGTGGGATCGACCCCCACCATGTCGAGCATCCAGTGCGGCTCGGCGGGGATGTGTGACTCGAGCCAGCCCCAGAAGGTGTGGTACCGCTCGGCCCCGTCGTCGGTGAGCGGTGGGATCGCGTCCCGAGTGGCGACGTTCATCTGTTCGAGCCCGGCGTCGCTTCCCGGAGGGATCCACACCGCCACCCCTGCCCCGTCGCCGGCCTCCCACACCATGTCGACCCGCTGGTACTCGGCGAGGATCGCCGCGAACAACGGCTCCGCGCGCTGGTCGACGAGATGGTCGTGGAACGGCCAGCGGATCATCGGGTCGTCGGCGAACGACCGGGCGAGGACCGCGGCGAGCACCGGCACCCGGCCGGGCGTCGCGCGTGTGATGTCGGGTCCGCTCACGCGCGCCACCCTACGGGCGGGCCTCGCCGGCCCGACCGAGGTCCGTGTAGCGGAACGTGCCCTTCGCGATCCGCAGTCCCATGAACGTGTCGACCTCGGTCACGCCGGGGACCCCGCGTACTTCGGTCTGCATCAGCCGGAGCAGGTCGTCCGAGTCCTTCGCGATCACCTCGACCAGCACGTCGTAGTGGCCCGTGCACTCGATCACGTAGACCGCCTCGGGGATCTCGCAGAGGGCGTCGACCGCGGCCCGGACGTCGGGCCCGCCGACGCGCACCCCGAGATAGGCGAACAGATAGCCGAGTTCGTGGGGGCGCGTGTCGGTGACGAAGCGGATGGCGTCCATCCGTTGGAGCCGCGCGACGCGGCTCCGCACGGTGGCCTCGGCCACCCCGAGGTCCTCCGCCACCGAGGTGAAGGGGCGGCGCCCGTCCTCCGAGAGCGCGTCGATGATCTGCAGGTCCAGGTCGTCGAATCGCGGGCTGGCGGGCATGGTCCTGCGAGTATCGCAGAACGGGTAGCTCAAGGGTGCGATATCCGCAGTCACGATGACGACTCTCCGGTATCCAACACCGTGAACTCGCCCTATCCTTGACGATATCCGCACGTCCCAGGAAGGAACCCGCGTGAGCCAGACCAAGGACATGAAGCAGGCCGAGCAGATCAAGCTCCGCAACGACGAGCTCGAGTGGGCGCCGCGACCCACGCTCGGCAGCGCCGACTACGCGAGCCCCGAGGTCTGGCAGGACGAGCGCGAGAAGATCTGGTGGGGCGACTGGGTGTGCGTCGGCCGCACCGAGGAGATCCCGAACCCCGGCGACCACGTCGTGCGCGACATCGCGGGGGAGTCGATCTTCATCGTGCGGAACGACGCCGGCGACCTCCGCGCCTTCTACAACGTGTGCAGCCACCGCGGGACGAAGTTCCTCGACGACGTCGGCGGCACGCAGGCCGCGCGCAAGGCGTTCGTCTGCCCGTACCACGCGTGGACCTTCAACCTGAACGGCGAGCTGATCGGCACGCCGAACGTGAAGGAGAGCGAGCAGTTCGATCGCTCGGACTACCCGCTCTACGACATCGCGGTCGACAGCTACGCGGGCTTCATGTTCGTGAACATGAGCGGGAACCCGAGCCGTCCGCTGATCGACGCGCTCTCGGACGGCGCCGAGACGATCACGGCCTTCGAGCGCTTCAAGATGGACGAGCTCCGGATCGGCGTGCGCCTCGTGTACGAGGTCGCCGCGAACTGGAAGATCGTCGTGGAGAACTACAACGAGTGCCTCCACTGCCCGCAGGTCCATCCCGAGCTCGTGCAGGTGATCCCGCTGTTCCGCTTCGGCGAGGTGTGGGACGAGGAGACGAAGGACGACGGCAACTGGATGAAGGAGGGCGCCTCGTCGTTCACGCCGACGGGGACGAGCACCCTGCCGCCGCTCCCGGGGCTGGAGCCCGAGGACTACACGATGTACTTCGGCAGCTACGAGTACCCGAACCTGATGCTGAACCTGCACCCGGACTGCGTGATGTACTACGTCGGCTATCCGAAGGGCCCGAACCACACGACGGTCGTGAGCGAGTTCCTGTTCCGGCCCGAGACGATCGCGGCCCCCGACTTCGCGCCCGAGCCCGTCGTCCAGTTCTGGGACCTGATCAGCAAGCAGGACTGGGACGTGTGCGAGCGCGCGCAGACCGGTGTGTCGTCGCGAGCGTTCACGCGCGGCGTCTATCCGCGGCAGGACCGATTCCTCTACTGGTTCAACGAGGAATGGCGCCAGAAGATGGGGCGCGAGCCGCTCGGCTAGCGCGTAGCATCCCGGCCATGGCCGGAACCGAGACCGCGGGCGACGTGCTGCGCGGCGAGCCGCCCTCGTTCACTCCGGGGGCCGCCGCCGAGCTCGCCGTCCGGTGGTTCGGGCTCGTCGGCGACGCCACGCCGCTCGGCAGCGAACGCGACCAGGGGTTCTTGATCCGCGCCGCGGACGGTCCGGTCGGCGTCCTCAAGATCTCGAACGCGAGCGAGTCGCCGGCGGTCGTCGACATGGAGACGGCCGCTGCGTTGCACGTGCTGGCGGTCGATCCGACGATCCCCGTGTCGGCGCCGCTGTCCGTGGTGGGCGCCGATCCGGCCGCCGGCCCCGGCTCGTACGTGACGACCGTGGTCGGTCCCGAGGGCGCCGAACATCTCGTCCGGGCGTGCACCTATCTGCCGGGGACCGCGTCGATCGACCCGCTCCGGCTCGATGGCGACGCCCTGTACGACTACGGGGCCATGGTGGCGAGGCTCGGCCGGGCCATGCGGTCGTTCTTCCACCCGTCGGCGGGCCGTGTGCTGCTGTGGGACGTCCAGCACGCGTCGTCGCTGCGCCCGATGGCCGACGCGATCGACGACCCTGTGCACCGCTCGCTGGTCGACGGGGTGCTCGACCGCTTCGACGCCGACGTGCGTCCCGCGTGGCCGTCGTTGCGGTCGCAGGTGATCCACGGCGACGTGACGCTGGACAACGCGCTCGTCGACGAACGCGGACGCATCAGCGGGATCATCGACTGGGGCGACATGAGCCACTCGGCGCTCGTCTGTGACGTGTCGTCGGCGCTCGAGTCGCTGCTCGAGGGGCGTGCTCCCGACGAGGTCGTGCCGCTCGCGATGCGCTTCGTCGACGGCTACCGGTCGGTGACGCCGCTCGAGCCGGAGGAGTTGCAGGTGCTGCCCGACCTGCTCTCCGTCCGTCTCGTCACGGTGGCGGTGCTGTTCGGCTGGCGCGCGAAGCGGCACCCCGACAACCACTACCTGCGCGGCTGGGAGGATCGGCTGTGGCCGCTCCTGTCGTACCTGGAGGCGGAGGGCAGAGACCTCCTCCGGGCCCGGCTCAGGGCCGGGGCGTCGCCGACCGACGAGGACGGCCCTGATCGCTCGCCGGGAGCGCGCGTTCGGTCCCGCCCTGTCGCCACTCACCTACGACCGCCCGCTGCACCTCGTGCGCGGTGACGGCGTGTGGCTCTACGACATCGAGGGCTCGCGCTACCTGGACTGCTACAACAACGTGCCGGTCGTGGGGCACTGCCACCCGCGGGTGACCGACGCGATCGCGCGGCAGGCCCGGCTGTTGAACACCAACATGCGGTACCTGCACGACGCGGCGGTCGAGCTCGCCGAGCGGATCGTCGCCACCATGCCGGCGGGCTCGGGTCTGGACACGGTCCTGTTCGTGAACTCGGGCAGTGAGGCGAACGACACCGCCTGGCGGCTGGCCACGGCCTGGACGGGGGCGGGGGGCGGCCTCGCGACCCGCTACGCGTACCACGGCGTGACGCAGGCGATCGCCGACCTGTCGCCCGAGGAGTGGCGCGGCGGCTACCGTCCCCCGCAGGTCGAGCTCTTCGACCCACTCGACGTGTCCCGCGACGCCATGCCGCCTGAGGACGCGGCCGACGACCTGCTCCGGGCGAGCGAGCGCCTCCAGGAGCGCGGCATGCTGCCCGCGGTCACGTTCGTCGACGGCGGCTTCACGTCGGACGGGATCGTGGCGCCACCGTCGGCGTACGTGCGTGCGCTCGCGGATCGGACGCACGAGGTGGGCGCGCTCTACGTGGCCGACGAGGTGCAGGCCGGTCACGGCCGCAGCGGGAACGCCCTCTGGTCGTTCGCGGGCATGGGCGTCGCGGCCGACATCGTCACGATGGGCAAGCCGATGGGCAACGGGCATCCCGTGGCGGCGCTGGTCACCCGCCGCGAGATCACGGAGCGGTTCGCCGAGACCACCGAGTGGTTCTCGACGTTCGGCGGGAACCCGGTCGCGTGCGCGGCGGCGCTCGCGGTGCTCGACGTGATCGAGGACGAGCGGCTCGTGGAACGAGCGGGACGCGTCGGTCCGGCGCTGCGGGCCGCGATCGGCGACCTCGCGAGCGCCCACCCGGCGATCGGGAACGTGCGTGGCCTCGGCCTCTTGACCGGGGTCGAGCTGGTCGATGCGGAGGGTCTGGCCGACGCCGCGCTCGCCGGCAACGTGAAGAACCTCCTGCGGGAGCACGGGGTCCTGGTGGGAACGACGGGTCCCGCGGACAACGTGCTGAAGGTGCGGCCGCCGCTGGTGTTCGGCGACGAGCACATCCCGTTGGTGGTCGACGCGCTCGACGCGTCGCTGACGTCGGTGAGCGCGGTAGCGCGCCTTGCGCCGGACCGGGCCCGAGGTCGAGACTGACGCCTTCCGGAGCGTGAAGGGGTGGCGATGTCGCCGAAGACCTGGGAGCTGACGAAGGACGCCGCGAACTACCGGCCCGCGAAGAAGCCGCAGTTCTCCTGCAAGGAGTGCAAGTGGATGTTCCCGCGGCTCGCCGTGGGGTCGTGCAAGTACGTGCGGGGCATGGTCGAGGCGACGGCCACCTGCGACGAGTTCGAACCACGTCATCCCGCCGAAGCCGTCCTGAAAGGCCCGCGGCAGCGGGTATCGTCCGCCGATGACGATCGACCGCACCGGACCAGCGACCGCCGCCGAGCTCGGCCTGATGGAGGGCTCGCCGCCACCCTCCGACCGTCTCGTCACGCTCGAGAACTGGCTGTTGCCGCCGTTCAACCGGTGGAGCCTGCAGCACCTGGGCGAGCTGATGCCGTCGGCGCGGATCGCGCGCGGCGACCACGTCCGCGAGCTGCCGCGCGCCGAGCGTGACCTGGGCGAGTTGACGTTCGAGCACGACGGCGAACGGTGGACGCTCGACGAGGCGCTCGCCGCCACCGCGACCGACGGGTTCCTCGTCCTGAGGGGCGGTGAGATCGTGACCGAGCGGTACGCGAACGGGATGACGCCCGAGACCCGTCACGTCCAGTTCTCGGTGACGAAATCGGTGGTCGCCACGGTCGCCGGGATCCTGATCGACCGCGGCGCGATGCACGCCGACGACGACCTCGCGGCCGTGATCCCCGAGCTCGCGGGCACGTCCTGGGAGGGTGCCACCGTGCAGCACGTGCTCGACATGCGCACCGGCACGAGGTTCAGCGAGGACTACGAAGACCTCGAGAGCGCGATGGCCCCGTACACCGTGGCCTCGGGGATGGGGCCACGCACGAGCCCGCACGACCCGACCGACACCTACTCCTACCTGCTCACGCTCGAGAACGAGCGGGAACACGGGGGCGTGTTCGACTACCGCTCGCCGGTGACCTCGATGCTCGGCTGGCTGTGCGAGCGCGCGGGCGGCGCCCGGCTCGGGACGCTGCTCGGCCGGGAGCTGTGGGTGCCGATCGGCGCCGAGCACGACGCCTCGATCGTCGTCGACCCGCACGGCTACGCGATGGCGGCCGGCGGGATGAGCGCGACGCTCCGTGACCTGGGCCGGTTCGGACAGGCATGGCTCGACGACGGGGTCGTCGAGGGCCGCCAGGTGGTGCCGCCGGCGTGGATCGCCGACACGCTGACCGGCCAGCACGACAGCCGCGACGCGTACGCGGCCGCATATCCCGACCTCGAGGAGGACGACTTCCTCGAGGCGTTCTACCGGAACAAGTGGTGGATCCTGGACGCGTCGGTGCCGCTCTACGCGGCGATCGGGATCCACGGCCAGCACGTCATGGTGCACGGACCGTCGCAGGTCGTGATCGCGAAGTTCTCCTCGCTCCCGGTCGCCGACGACCTGTCGTTCGAGGCGCTCCACGGGGCGGCCTTCCTCGCCGTGGCCGAGGCCCTGGCCTGAGGGCTAGGCTTCGGCGCATGACGATCCCGGAGCATCTCGCCAACAAGGACCTCGACGCCGCCGCGATCCTCTCGCCGCTCACCGAGCTGCCTTCACGCGCGCGGGTCGTGATCGTGGGCGGCGGCATCATCGGCTCGAGCATCGCGTATCACCTGACCCGCGCCGGCGAGCGCGACGTCGTGCTGCTCGAGCGCGGCCGCCTCACGAACGGGACGACCTGGCACGCCGCCGGACTCGTCTCGCAGATCCGCGGCACGCACGCGCTCACGCAGCTGACGAAGGACAACGCGGCGACGTACGAGCGGCTCACCGCCGAGACCGGCGTCGAGACCGGGATGCGCCGCAACGGCGCGATGACGATCGCCCGCACCCCGGGCCGGCTGCAGGAGGCGATGTACGGCGTCGCGATGGCCGAGGACGTCGGCGTCCCGGTGGAGGTGCTCGGCCGCGAGGAGATCAAGCGCCTCTGGCCGTCCGCGAACGTCGACGATCTGTACGGCGCCGTGAACTTCCCGACCGACGGAACCGTGAACCCTGGGGACGCCTCGCTCGCGTTCGCGAAGGGCGCGGTCGACCAGGGCGTGCGGTACGTGCCCGACACCGCGGTGACCGGGTTCACGATGTCCGACGGGCGCGTGACCGGCCTGGAGACGAGCCGCGGCACGATCGAGGCCGAGACCGTCGTGCTCGCTGCCGGCCTCTGGACCTCGGAACTTGCGCGCCTCGCCGGGGCCAGCGTCGCGCTGTACCCGGCCGAGCACGTGTGGGTGATGACCGAGCAAGGCGAGGGTGCGCGCGAGGAGGCGCCCTTCCTGCGGGACCTCGACGGCTACCTGTACATCCGCCACTACCGCGGCCGCTACGTGATCGGCGCCTTCGAGCCGAAGGGCAAGCCCAAGCCGGTCCACGAGATCACGACCGAGGGCTTCGCGGAGTTCGGGCCCGACTGGGATCACTTCGCGCCGGTGCTCGCGGCCGCGCGCGAGCGGATCCCCGAGCTCGAGACGATCGGCTTCTCGCACTACCTCCGCGCGCCCGAGAGCTTCACGCCCGACTCGAACTTCCAGCTGGGGTACGTGCCGGAGGTGCCTGGCCTCTTCGTGGCGGCCGGGTTCAACTCCCAGGGCATCATCTTCGGGCCGGGCGCCGGACGCGCCGCCGCCGAGTGGATCGTCGAGGGCCACCCGACGATGGACCTCACCGAGGTCGACGTCGCGCGCACCGGTCGCTGGGCGAACCAGCGCGCGTTCCTGCACGAGCGCACGGTGGAATCCCTCGGCGGTCTCTACGAGATGCACTGGCCGGGGAAGCAGCCGGTGACGGCGCGCGGCGTCCGCCGGGTGCCGTTGTTCGGGCAACTCCGCGTGGCCGGCGGCGCGATGGGTCAGGCCGCCGGGTGGGAGCGTGCGAACTGGTTCGAGCCCGGAACGGTCGACCCCGACGTCACGTACTCGTTCTCCGAGCCGTCGTGGTTCGGCCCGCTCGCCGACGAGGTCCGCGCGACCCGCGACGGCGTCGCGCTCTACGACCTCACGACGTACTCGAAGTTCCTCGTCCAAGGGCCGGAGGCGCTCGCGGGGATGCAGCGCCTCTGCACGTCGAACGTCGACGTGCCGGTGGGCCGGATCGTCTACACGCTCCTCTGCAACGAGCGCGGCGGGATCGAGATGGACCCGACCGTCACGCGCCTCGGCGAGGACCGATTCCTCGTGCTGGCTCCGACGCTCGCGCAGCGCCACACCGAGATGCTGCTGCGGAACGGCCTGCCGTCAGGGGCTACGGTCACCGACATCACGGGCGGCTGGGCCACGCTGCACCTCGCCGGCCCGCGGTCGCGCGAGCTGCTCGGTCGTCTCACCGACGAGGATCTGTCGAACGAGGGCTTCCCGTTCCTCACGGCGAGAGAGATCGAGGCGGGCCGGTCGAAGGCATGGGCGTTCCGGGTCTCGTTCACGGGCGAGCTCGGCTGGGAGCTGAGCGTGCCGACGGAGTTCGTGGCCGATCTGTACGAGCACGTCGTGGCGGCCGGGGCCGATCTCGGGCTGCGGCACGCGGGCGCGTTCGCGTTCGACGCGGCGCGGATCGAGCGTGGGTTCCGCTCCTGGGGTCACGACATCGGCCCGCTCGACGACCCGTACCAGAGCGGCCTCGGGTTCGCGGTGCACCTCAAGAAGGACGCGGACTTCGTGGGGCGCGCGGCGCTCGCGGGGCTGCGCGACGCGCCTCGCGACGCGACGCCTGGTCTCGCTGCACGCGCCCGACGCGGTGCTGTGGCACGGCGAGTCGGTGGTACGGGGCGACGAACGGCGGGGGCACGTCTCGAGCGCAGCGATCGCGCCGACGCTCGGCGGCTCGGCAGGGATCGCCTGGGTGCACGGCGACCCCGACGGCGACGGCTGGGGCGTCGAGATCCGGGGCGAGGTCGTGCCCGCCGTGATCGGCGAGACACCGTTCTACGACCCGAAGGGCGACCGGCTCAGGAGCTGAGTGTGGGATTCAGCGACCGCGTAGAGCGTGCGACTCACGGAACGCTGGCGTCGTCGATGGCCGCGCGGCCGGGCATGCCGTCGCGAGCGCCGGCAACCGCGACCGACAGGGCCGCTGCTGCAACGGCGCGGCGGACGGCGTCGTCGAGCGGGCGGCCCTCCGCGAGCGAGGCCGCGAACACGCCGTTCAGGCAGTCGCCGGCGCCGGTGGTGTCGACGGGCTCGACCGTAGGAGCAGGGACGTCGCGCGTCTCGCCACGCTCGTGGATCCGGACGCCCTCGCTGCCGCGGGTCTCGACGATCACGATGTCCGGCGGTAACCCCTCAAGGCCGCCGAGGGCCGCGAGCTCGCCTTCGTTCGGCGTGAGATAGGACGCCAGCGTCGCGAGCTCGGCCGTCTCCCTCCCGGCGGGGGCCGGGTTCAGCACGAACGGCACGTCGTGCGCACGGCACCACTCGCCCGCGGCAAGCACGGCGTCGGCCGACACTTCGAGGCTCGCGAGCACGATCGTCGGCGACACCGCCTCGAGCGCTGCGATCACCATGTGCCCGTCGACCGTCGCGTTCGCCCCCGGGGCGACCGAGATCTGGTTCTCGCCGGCATCGTCGACGGCGATCAGTGCGACGCCCGTGGCGAGTTCACCCTCGACGGCCACCCACGTCACGTCGACGCCCTCGTCAGCGAGCGCCGCGCGAGCGGCCGCTCCGAACGGGTCGCCGCCGACCGCGCCGATCATCGCGACGCGTCCCGCGTCGCCGAGCGCCCGCGCCGCGGCCACCGCCTGGTTCCCACCCTTGCCGCCCTGGAAGTCGGCGAACCTTCCGCCGACGACGGTCTCGCCGGGTCCGGGCAACGCGGCACCCGAGACCACGAGGTCGACGTTGATCGCGCCGAGCACCGCAACGTCCAGGATCTCGCTCACGAGGCCTGGCGCGCAACGAGTTCGCGCAGCCGCCCGGTGAAGCGCTCCATGAACGCGTCGGCGTCGACGGCGAGTGCGACCCGCGCGTTGTCGTCGGCGTCCCACCCCACCGGCCACGGGCTGCGCCGGATCCCGCGAAGGTCCGTCACGGTCTGGCCGCGCGTCCACTCGCCGTCGGTCTCGACCTCCACGCGGGTGGTCGTCAGCGTGACGAGCGCCGGATCGATCGCGGCGCCGAGCGCGAGCGGGTCGTGCATGCAGGCGCCGCCGTACTCGCGCGTGCGCTCGTAGAACTCGATGTAGTGCGGGACCGCGTCCGCGAGGAACCGCGCGACCGGCGCGTCGGGTGCGACCGCGCAGATGCCTTCGAGCGCCTCGCGCGAGAGCTTCGCCTGCTCGGTCACGTCGAGACCCACGCAGATCGGGAGCTTCGCCTCGGGTACGCCCGAGAACCCGCGGAACACGGCCTGCGCGGCGTCGGGATCCATCCATGCGTTCGCCTCGGCCGCAGGCGTCGTGTTGCCGCCTCGGGCGTATGCGCCGCCCATCAACGCGAAACCTGCGAGAAGCGTGGGCAGCGCGGGCTCCTCCGCGAGCGCGGTCGCGACGTTCGTGAGTGGGCCGGTCGCCACCAGCAGCACCTCGCCGGGACGTTCGCGCGCCGTCTCCACGATCAGCCGGGCCGCGCTCCGATCGGAGACGCGATCGCGTCGAGGACGGCAGCTCGGCACGGCCCAGCCCGCGCGCGCCGTGCACCACGGGGAACGGTTCGTGATCCTTGATGAGCGGCCGGGAGGCGCCGCGCGCGACCTCGATGTCGCCGCGGCCGGCGACCTCGAGCACCGCGAGCGTGTTCTCGGTCGTGTGCTCGATCGTGACGTTGCCCATCACCGTCGTCGCGCCGATCAGGTCGATCTCGGGCGAGGCGACCGCGTAGAGGATCGCGAGGGCGTCGTCGACGCCGGTGTCGACGTCCAGGATCAGCGGGGTCGGAGCCACGCGCGGAGGCTAGCGCATGACGCTAGATCTCGGCGCCGATCAGCCTCGAGGCGACGCGCCGGCACGTGTCCTGCATCCGCTCCGGGCTGACCTGCGTGTCGTTCATCAGCACCTGGATCGCGAGGCCGTCGATCAGGGCGCCGAGCTCCATCCCGAGCTCGTCGGCGTCCTCGCCGTCGGGGAACTCAGCCGTCGTCCGACCGTGTCGGATGATGTCGGCGATCGACTGACGCCATCGGCGGTCGAGCACCTCGCGCTCCTTCGCGAGCGCCGGGTCGCGCAGCGCCCGCACCCAGATCTCGATCCAGAGCGCCCACTCCTCGAGGCGCTCGTAGTCGGGGAGCAGGCCCGGCACGGACAGGTCGATCAGCCGGCGGAGCTGCTCGACGGCCGAATCCATCCGCCGCAGTTCCCGCGCCTGCGCCAGGTAGTACTTGTCGTTCGCGAAGGTGAGCGCCTCGACGAGCAGCCGGTCCTTCGACTCGAAGTAGTAGAGGATCAGGCCCGGCGAGACCCCGCAGCGATCGGCGATGTCGGAGATCCGCGTCTCGGCCAGTCCGCGGTCGGTGATCACGCGCGCGGCGGCGTCGAGGATCTCCTGGTGCCGATCCTTCGTCTGCTTCGGTCGGGTCTTGGCCATCTCTGAGGCTCCTTGAACGTCATGCAGGTACAGGGGTGGTTCGTGCTGCTCTTTGGCTGACCGTTCAGGCAACCTTACCCGCTTGAGCAGCGGAGTCAAAACCGCCCGGACCTCGAGAGAAGTTGACTGGTGATTCAGATTCAGGGCATGATGGCGGCGTTCTCGACCTGGGGAAGGACGGTTCCAGCGATGGCGAACACCTACGACGCGATCATCATCGGCGGCGGCCACAACGGCCTGACGAGCGGCGCGTACTTCGCGCGCGCCGGCGCCCGCACGGTGGTGCTCGAATCCCGCGACAAGACCGGCGGCGCCGCCGACACGAGCGCCCCGTTCGCGGACCACCCGGAGATCAACGTCACGACGTACTCCTACGTCATGTCGCTGATGCCGCCGACGATCATCCGCGAATTGAAGCTGAAGCAGTTCGGCTACGACGTGACGCCGTTCGGCCCGTACTTCCAGGCCTTCCCCGACGGCCGCGCGATCACGGTCTATGCCGACGACGCGAAGAAGAGCTACGACTCGATCGCGCAGTTCTCCAAGAAGGACGCCGACACGCTTCCGAAGTGGGAGGCGTGGATGAAGGGCGTGAGCGACGTGCTCGGGCCGCTGCTGATCAGCGTGCCGCCGCACCTGGGGTCGATGAGCATCGGCGACCTGCTCCCGCAGCTGCAGACCGCGTGGAACATGCGGAAGCTCGGCCAGCGCGGCGTTGCCGACGTCACGCGACTCTTCACGATGAGCGTCACCGACCTGCTCGACGACTGGTTCGAGTCCGACGCGATCAAGGCGATGCTCACGGTGAACGGCGTGATCGGCACCTGGGCCGGCCCCGACGAGCCCGGCACCGCCTACGTGATGCTCCACCACTCGATCGGCGACGTCGGCGACGGCCACCTCGGGTCGTGGGGCTTCCAGCAGGGCGGCATGGGCGCGGTCAGCGACTCGATCCGCCGCTCAGCCGAGTCGTTCGGCGCCGAGATCCGCACGGGCGCCAAGGTGCAGAAGATCCTCGTCCGCGGCGGCCGCGCGGTCGGCGTGGCCCTCGAGAACGGCGAGGAGCTTCGTGCGCCGGTCGTGGTCAGCTGCATCCACCCGAAGATCGCGTTCCTCGACCTGCTCGAGCGCCACGAGCTCCCGGCGGACTTCCTCTGGGACATCGAGCGCTGGAAGACGCGCTCGGGCACGGTCAAGATCAACGTCGCGATCAGCGAGCTGCCCGACTTCACCTCGATGCCGGGGAAGGACCAGCAGGACCACCACACCGGGTCGGTCGAGCTCTGCTTCTCGCCGCAGTACGCGGAGCGCGCGTTCCAGGACGCGCACATCGACCGGAAGCCCTCGGTGGCGCCGTTCGTCGACGGCACGATCCCGACCACGCTCGACAAGAAGCTCGCGCCCGAGGGCGTGCACGTCTTCTCGATGTTCACGCAGTGGGTCCCCGACGACTGGGTGAACGAGCCGCACCGCGATGAGCTCGACGCCTACGCGAAGCGGATCTTCGACGGGTACAACGAGCTGGCGCCGAACTTCAAGGACTCGATCATCGACTACCAGGTGATCGGGCCGTACGACATGGAGCAGGACCTCGGCCTGATCGGCGGGAACATCTTCCACGGGGAGCTCTCGGTGGACCAGCTGTTCCACATGCGGCCGGCGCCCGGGTTCGCCGACTTCCGCACACCGGTGCGCGGCCTGTACCACGGGTCGTGCGCGACGCACGGCGGCGGCGGCGTGAACGGCATCCCGGGCTGGCAGGCCTTCAACATGGCCAAGAAGGACAAGGCGTTCGGGAAGAAGTAGTCGTTCCTTTGACGGATCCCGGCGACGCTTCGCGCGGTGACCTGACCGCCCTCGAGCCGATGCTCGAGGCGAGGTCCGTCGCCGTGGTCGGCGCCAGCGTGAAGGAAGGCTCCCTCGGTCGTTCGATGGTCGTCGAGCTGCGGCGCGGCGGCTACGAGGGCGACATCTTCCCGGTGAACCCCGGCTACGACGAGGTGCTCGGCCTCCCGTGCTACCCATCGATCGCCGACGTGCCCGGTGACGGGGTGGACCTCGCGATCCTCGGCGTGGCGAACCACCGGATCGAGCAGACCGTGCAGGACGCGATCGCCGCGGGCGCTCGGTCGCTGGTGACGTTCTCGTCGCTCTACGAGGAGGCGCCGCCGGAGCCGGGGATGCCGCCGATGACCCAACGTGTTTCGGCCGCGGTACGCGGAGCGGGCGTCCCGATGTGCGGCGGCAACGGCATGGGGTTCTGCAACGAGACCCACAAGCTGCGCGCCACCGGGTTCGCGACGCCCGACGACCTGCGGCACGGACCGGTGACGTTCATCTCGCACTCGGGATCCGCCTTCGCCGCGCTGGCCTTCAACGACCGCGGGATCGGGTTCAACCTGCTCGTCTCGGCCGGGCAGGAGCTCGGCGCGACGATGGCCGACTACATGGCGTACGCGCTCGACCAGCCCGAGACCAAGGTGCTCGCGCTCCTGCTCGAGACCGTGCGCGATCCCGACGGGTTCCGCTCGCAGCTCGCCCGCGCCGCCGAGATGGATGTCCCCGTGATCGCGCTCAAGGTGGGCCGCACCGAAGGCGCGAAGGCGATGGTGACCGCCCACTCCGGGGCGCTCGCAGGAGAGCACGGCGCGTTCGAGGCGCTGTTCGACGCGCACGGCGTGCACGAGGTCCTCTCCCTCGAGGAGATGGCCGACGCGATGGAGCTGTTCTCGTCGCCGAGGCGCGTCACGGGGGGGACCGGGCTCGGAGCGCTCTGCGACTCCGGTGGCGAGCGGGCGCTCTTCGTGGATCGTGCACTCGACGTCGGCGTCCCGCTCACGGAGATCTCCGACGAGACCCGCGAGACGATCGACGGCATCCTCGACCCGGGTCTCGTCGCCGCCAATCCGATCGACGCGTGGGGGACCGGGCACGACGCCGACCGGATCTTCCGGGACTCCCTCCTCGCGATGCACGACGATCCCGGTGTCGCCGCCGTGGCCTTCGTGGTCGATCTCACGCGGCAGGGCGAGCCCTACGACGAGGGCTACCTGCAGATCGCGCGCGACGTGTTCTCGGCGTCGACGAAGCCGTTCTGCGTGCTGTCGAACCTCGCGAGCGCGGTCGCGTTGGAGGAGGCCGCCCAGCTGCGCGACCAGGGGATCCCCGTGCTCGAAGGCACCACGTCCGGTCTGGTGGCCTTGCGCGCCCTCCTGGCGCACCGCGAGGTACGGGAGCGCCCGGCGTCCTCGTCGCCGGAGCCGGTCGCCGACGAGGTGCGCGCCAGGTGGCGCCAACGCCTGGCGACGGACGAAGGGGTCGGCGAGCTCGAGGGCCTCGCGCTGCTCGCCGACTACGGCGTGCCGGTCGCCGAGGCCCGGGCGGCGTCAAGCGCCGACGAGGCCGTCGCCGCCGCGACCGCGATCGGCTTCCCGGTCGTGCTGAAGACCGCGGCGCCCGGCGTGCAGCACAAATCGGACGTCGGTGGCGTGAAGGTCGGGCTCGTCGATGGTGACGCGGTGCGCGCCGCGTACGAGGACGTGGCCGGCCGGATCGGTCCGCAGGTCGCGATCGGGGCGATGGCACCCGAGGGCATCGAGGTCGCGCTCGGCATCGTGCGGGACCCCGCGTTCGGCCCGCTCGTGCTCGTGGCAGCCGGCGGGATCCTCGTCGAGCTGCTGCACGACCGCGCGCTGGCGTTCCCCCCGCTCGATGAGGCCGGCGCGCGCCGGCTGGTCGACCGGCTGAAGATCCGCCCGCTGCTCGACGGCGTGCGCGGCGCCGAACCGAGCGACGTCGACGCGCTGGTCCGCGCGATCTCGAGGCTCTCGGTGCTGGCGGCAGACCTCGGCGACCTACTGAGCGCCCTCGACGTGAACCCGGTGATCGTCTCGCCGAACGGCTGCCTCGCGGTCGACGCGCTCGTGATCCCGGCGACGTCCTCGTAGGCGGACTCGTCCCCGGCGGCCCTCGTCAGGCGAGCAACTCGTCGAGCGCGTACGGCTCGAACGCGTTCGTGCAGGGGTTGCCCGGCGCGACCCACAGGGTCCGGTTCGCGACGTCGGCCACCATCCCGAACATGATCGCGCTGGACTCGGGTCCCTCTGCCGGATCGGGATGCACGCAGATGTCCTGCCCCTCCGCTCCGTGATCCCCGAGCAGCGCGCAGGCGTCGGGCACGGTCCACTCCTCGCGGTCGGCGGTCAACGCGCGCATCCGGGCCAGCCGGCTCCGCGACCCGTCCGATCCGGTCGCGCAGACGGCCGCCACGGCGCCGTCGAGCGCGTGGTTCGAGTGCGTGGTTGACCCTCGTAGGTCGGCCGCCGTCGTGCCCGTCGTCTCGAAGAGCGCGGTCTCGCCGTCGGCGAAGGCGTAGCAGTACGTGTACCCACCGGCGCGCTCGGGCGTCGTCACGGTCGCCCAGGCCTCGGCGCGGTCGCGCGCGTCGAGCGCCTTGCGCGCGACGAGCATCCGGGGCACGCCCGTCCGTTCGTCGGAGGCGGTGAGCGACATCGCCCCGAGCGAGGTGCCCGCCGCGTTCATCCCGACGAGCGGCACGCCGGACGCCACCACGGGTGAGACGACCGCGACACCGTCGTCGGGCTCGTCGATCACGATCGCGATGCTGTCGGCATCGGCCGCGTACCACTGCTCCTGGTGCACCAGGAGCGGACCGTCCGGACCGCGCAGCAGCGCGTCGGTGCAGCGCTCGACCGGAGCGCCCATCGCCTCGGGGTCGAGCACGCCGTACAGCTCTTCGAAGGCGTTCGTCGCGCGCAACGCCACCGGATCCACGCCCGAGCCCTCGGCCATCCCCTCGAGCAGCTCCATCAGGTCGGGCACGACGCGGATGCTGACCTCGTCGTAGGGGGCCAGCAGCTGCGCGACCTTCACGCGGTCGGCGCCGAGGTCGGCCGCCCACATCCATCGTGAACATGACCGACCGCTCGATCTCGTCGCGGAGGGCCGTGCCCACCGTGCGCCCTCGCTCGACCGGGGTTCCGCGACTCCTGATCACGCGCATGCGGCGAGCCTAGCGCGCAGGTACCGGACCACGCCGCAGTAGCCTTGGGGCACATGAGCACCGCCGGCGAGCTCTGCGACCTTCCAGCGACCGCCCTCGCGCGGATGCTGCGCGACCGCGAGGTGTCGGCGCGCGAGGTGCTCGAGGCCCACCTCCGCCGGATCGAGGCGGTGAACCCGGCCGTCAACGCGATCGTGACGCTCGTGCCCGAGGTCGCGGCCGCGCGCGCCGCCGAGGCCGACGAGGCGATCGCGCGGGGCGAGTTGCTCGGACCGCTCCACGGCCTGCCGATCGCGATC
The DNA here is from genome assembly GCA_963821925.1 of uncultured Actinomycetes bacterium. Taxonomy (GTDB): domain Bacteria; phylum Actinomycetota; class UBA4738; order UBA4738; family HRBIN12; genus JAOUEA01. The sequence continues at coordinate 850,203 of CAWGFO010000001.1, forward strand.
AAGGACCTGGTGGCGACCGCCGGGATCCGCACGACCGCAGGATCGCCGATCTTCGCCCACGCCGTGCCCGACGAGGACGACCTCCTCGCCGAGCGCGTGCGTGCGGCCGGCGTGCTGCTCCTGGGCAAGACGAACACCCCTGAGTTCGGCGCCGGCTCGCAGACCTTCAACCCGGTGTTCGGGCCGACCCGCAACCCGCACGACCCCACGAAGACGAGCGGCGGGTCCTCGGGCGGCGCGGCGGCCGCGCTCGCGACGGGCATGATCCCGATCGCCGACGGGAGCGACCTGGGCGGGTCGCTCCGCAATCCGGCGAGCTTCTGTGGGGTCGTGGGGTTCCGGCCGTCGCCCGGCCGGGTGCCGTCGTGGCCGACCTCGGATGCGTGGAACGACCTCTCGGTCGACGGGCCGATGGGGCGCTCCGTCGAGGACGCCGCGCTGCTGCTGTCGGCGCTCGCCGGTCCCGACCCGCGGGTGCCGATCTCGCTGCCCGAGCCGGGTTCCGTGTTCGCGCCGCCGCTCGATGCCGACCTGGGCGCGCCGGTCGTCGCGTGGGCGCCGTGGGCCGGGGGCACGATGCCGTTCGACCCGGCGGTCCCCGCGATCGTCGACGCGAGCCGGCCCGTGTTCGAGGCGCTCGGCTGCCACACCGAGGAGGCGTTCCCCGACCTCACCGACGCCCGCGAGGTCTTCTTCACGCTCCGGGCGCACGGGTACGCCACCGACCTGGGCGAGCTCCTGGTCGAGCGCCGCGACGAGATCAAGGCGACGGTCGTCTGGAACATCGAGGAGGGGCTGAAGCTCACGCGGGTCGACCTCGCCCGCGCTCAGCGGATGCGCACCGATCTGGTCGCGCGTGTGGCGGCCTTCTTCCAGCGGTTCGACTTCCTCGTGATGCCGGTCTCGCAGGTGCCGCCGTTCGACGTCGAGCTCGAGTTCCCCACCGAGGTCGCCGGCGTGCCGATGCCGACCTACCTCGACTGGATGGAGTCGTGCTGGTGCATCACGGTCACGGGCTGCCCCGCGATCTCGGTGCCGTGCGGGTTCACCGCCGAGGGCCTGCCGGTCGGGCTGCAGATCGTGGGCCGGCGCGGCGACGACCTCGGGGTGCTGCGCCTCGCGCACGGGTTCGAGCGGGCGCGGCTCGGAGCGACGTAGCTACAGGGGGTTCTCGACCGGGGTCGTGCCCGCTTCCCAGCCCGGGTACGTGTCGCCGGGCCACGTGAAGGGCGTGCCGTAGGCCGGCGCGCGCTTCTTCCCGAGGACCGGCGGTCGGGGCTTCTTCGAGAAGTCGAAGACGTGCTCGAAGTTGTGGGTGTTCGCGATCCGCGGCGTGAGGTAGTCGAGGCCCCAGTTGTCGGCGATGAACCGGAGCGGCGTCGAGAATTCGCCCAGCTCGTCGTCGATCACGCCGCGGCGCGTGTACGGACTGATCGTGAGGAGCGGCACGCGGATCCCGAGGCCCACCGGGTCGACCTCTGGGGGCAACACCGGGTCGTAGAAGCCTCCCCACTCGTCCCACGTCAGGAAGATCGCGGTGTGCTCCCACTCCGGGCTCCTCATCACGGCGTTCACGATGTCGGTGATCCAGTTGTGCGAGTGCCCGGTCGAGAAGGGCGGATGGTCGGAGAGCTCGAACCTCGGGGTGACCCACGTGACGGGCGGGAGTGTCCCCGCCTCGATGTCCTGCACGAGCCGGTCGACCGGGCGAACGTGCTCGTGCCACATGTCGGTATGGAAGACGTTCGCGATCCCGTTGTACGCGTTCCAGAAGTAGCCGACCTGCCCCGGCACCGCTGAGTAGTAGGCCCAGTCGACGTCGATCTCGCTGAGCTGTTCGCCCACCGTCTTGAACGTGAAGCACGTGTCGTGCTTCGTGAGGTTCCCCTGGTCGTCCTTGACGAACACGAACACGTCGTCGCCGATCGCGTCGCACCCCCAGCTCTTGTACTTCTTGTCACCGTCGACGCGGGTCTCGATGTTCTCGGGGTTGTCGATCACGCCGCCCGACTGGCCGGCGATGAAGTAGTAGTGGTTGCCGTAGCTCGGGCCGGCCGCCGACGCGAAGAAGTTGTCGGAGATCGCGTACTCCTTCGCCCACAGCCAGTAGTTCGGGATCTGCGGCTCGTCGAACTGCGTGTACGCGTAGGTGGAGCCGTAGATGCCCGTGCCGAACCCGTCGAGCGTGCCGCCGTTCACGCAGTTCAGGTACGCCGCTCGGTCGTGCGGGAGGTCGCCGGGGAGCCAGTCGGGGCAGGGGATCAGGGGCTTCTCGTTCCCGTATTCGACGCCCGTGGTGGTGCCCGTGACCCCGGGGAACTTCCCGAACAGGTTGTTGAAGCTCCGGTTCTCGAGCATCACGTAGATCACGCGCTTGATCGGCGTGTTCGTGTCGATCGACGCGGTCGGGTCGTCCACCGAAGGGGTCGTCCTCCCGCCCGTGCAGGAGAAGAGGACGCCGCCGGCGACGGCCATCGCCGAGGTCTGCAGGAACCGGCGGCGGCTCAGCGGCAGCGGATGCGCGTCGCCCCGTTCCTCGTCATGGGGGTGCGGGCGGTCGGTCATGCGCCTCCAGTTCTACCAATCGTCGTGACGAACGCGTGAAGCTCGGGTGCCTCGTCACGGGTTCGCCACACGGGATGCGTAGGCTTGGCCGATGCGGAGGACCGTGACCCTGCTCGTGGCCGGCGCGCTGGTGCTGACCGCGTGTGACCGCGGCGGGAGCGAGCGCGCCGACGAGCCCTTCACGAACGTGCCCGCCACGGCATCACCCTCGTTCCAGGGTGGCGAGGCCGTCGCCGTCTCGCCCACCCCGCCCGCCACGCCCGCCGCCTCCCCGGCGACGAAGGGCGCCCCGTCGGCGACGTGCGAGCGTGGGTGGATCACGCCGGCCGGGGGCTCGCCCGACTTCACCGACCCGCTCGGGGTGATCCGTCGCACGGCGCCCGTCCAGGGCGACTTCGTCGTGGTGGACATGCGTCTGTTCGTGGGGCCCGAGTCGCCGCCGTCGGAGGACAAGGGATACCTGCGCGACATCCGGCGGTGGTACGTGAAGCTCTACGTCGACGGGGACTGGACGTACCAGGGCCGGTTCATCGTGGAGCAGCGACGGTTCGGTCGCGGGGTCGCCGCGGTCGCCCCGTACGACACGGACGGGTTCAGCTCACCGGACTGGAGCGGCTTCCAGTGGAACTCGGCCGACACCACACCGGAGGCGTATCCGGGCCTCCCGGGAGAGTGGCGAGGGACGCGCTACGACTTCGTGAAGGGGGGCGCGGGGCTCACCATCCCCGGTTTGCCCGACGCCGTTCGCGGCTGTCTCGACGGCACCTAGCCGCCTCCGTCGTTCGGACGGGCTGGGCCGTTCGCCCCAACCGAGTTCGAGACCTTCGACGCATTGTGCAGCCGCGGCCGGGGGAGTCTCATGGTTGGAGACATGGGCATCTACGAGAGCTCCGGCCGTTCGTACGCCGATCCCCTCAGCGCCGTCGCGCTGATCACGGGACTGGCGGGCGCCGTCCTGAGCGGCGCGCTGTGGCTCGTGCGGTTCCAGCCCCAGACGCAGCTGCTCGGGTCGTACGGTACGCAGCTCGCTGAGTCGGGCCCGTTCGCGGATCAGGTCGCGATGCTCGCGGCGGTGCTCGGCGCGATGGCGCTGATCCTCGGCATCGTGTCCAGCACGGGGGGCCGGGGTCGGCTCTCCACCTCGCTCTCGATGGTGCTCGGCCTGGTGGCGATCTCCTATCCGCTGCTGACCGCCCTGAACGTCGTCACGAGCCCGCTCCGCTCGCACGTCCCGTAACCAGCGGCTCTGCGCGCGGGCCGTCGGCCACCGCCTCTTCCACGGTGTCGTACATGTCGCCGGCGACGAAGTCCTCCATCAGATCGTCATCGACGAGGAGGTCCCGGACGCGGCCGACGGCGCCCGCCACGACGAGCCGAACGCCCTTCTCGTGGAACTCCACCTGCAGCTCGCCGAGCATCCGTGCGGCCGTGACGTCGATGTCGCCGATCGCCGATGCCTCGATCACCACCAGACGGAGCCCCTTCGTCCGACGTGCGAGACCGCGGATCCGCGACCGGAACCGATCGGCGTTCGCGTAGAAGAGCGGCGCATCGAACCGGTAGACGAGCACCCCGGACTCCATGCGGCCGCCGCCGGCGCGCCCGACGTCGTGGTATCCGGGCCGGCCCGAGACCCGGCCCAGCACCGCGTCGTGCGGGCGGCTCGTGCGACCCACGAAGTCCAGGAGCGAGAGCGCCATCGCGACCACGACCCCCTCGAGCACGCCGATGATCGCCACCCCCAGGAACGCGGCCACCGCGATCAGGAACTCGGCGCGGCGCACGCGCCACAGCGTCCGGAGCGAGCCGATCTCGATCAGCCGCAGCACGGCGCCGATCACGACGGCCGCGAGCGCCGGGATCGGGACGTTGCGAAGCGGTCCGGTCATGAAGAGCAGCACGAGCACCATGAGGACCGCGGCGGTGAGTCCGGCGACCTGCGAGCGCGATCCGACCGACTCGGCGACCGCGGTACGCGCCGCGCTCGCGCTCGTGGTGATGCCGCCCGAGCAGCCGGCCGACAGGTTGGCGGCGCCGAGGCCGATCAGGTCGCGGTTCGCGTCCACTTCGTACCCGTTGCGGGCGGCGAACGCGCGCGAGCTCACGAGCGTGTCGGCCGCCGCGACGAGCGCGATCGCCGCCGCCGCGGGCAACAGCTGCGCGAGGTCGTGGAGCGAGACGTCGGGGATCGCGAGGGGCGGGAGCCCGGAGGGGAGCGCGCCCAGCACGGCGACCCCTTGCGCCTGCAGGTTCAGCGCGGCCACGACGATCGTGGCGCCCACGACGCCGATCAACGCACCTGGCACCGCGGGCCTCCACCGCCGCACGCCGATCATCGTCACGAGCACCGCGACGCCGATCGCGACCGACCACGGGTTGGCGTCTCCGAGGTTCGTGAGCGTCTCGCGGTAGCGGGGGATCGTGTCGCTCGTCTCGACCGTGATGCCGAGCAACCGCGGCAGCTGGCTCGCGATCACGACGGCCGCGAGGCCGGCCTGGTACCCGAGGAGCACCGGCTCGGAGAGGAAATCCGCCACCAGGCCGAGGCGTGCGGACCCGGCGATGATCAGGATCACGCCCACCAGGACCGCCGCCGCGCCGGCCAGGGCCGCGTATCGAACGGGGTCGCCGCCCGCCAGCCCGGCGACCGCCGCCGCGAGCATCGCGGCCGTCGACGCGTCGAGCGCGATCACCAGTTGGCGTGACGAGCCGAAGATCGCGTACGCCAGGAGGGGCAGGACGCACGAGTAGAGCCCGGCGATCGGCGGCATGCCCGCGACCTCGGCCATCCCCATGCTCAAGGGGATCGCGATCGCGACGATCAGGAGGCCCGCGGTCAGGTCACGCGGGATCCAGGAACGGCGGTACCCGTCGAGCGACGTCAGCACCGGCAGACGCCATCGCAACCCCGGGCCGTTCGCAGTCTCGCTCCATCAACCCACACCGTAGTGCGGGGTCGTCGGCGTGGGGGAGGTCAACCGACCGGTGTCTGCGGGTCCTCCGGCCCCGTGTCGTCGCAGGCGGGCCGGCTAGCTATGCCCAGAACTTCCACCAGGGCTTCTTGGGGGCGGGCGGCGCGACGCCGTCCTCGGCGGCTCGCTCGGACTCGGCTCGCTCGAGCTCGTGGGCGAGGTGCGCCTGTTCTGCGGCCTTGTTGATCTGCTCCTGCTCGGCGCCCCAGCGCTGCGCGCCCGGGTCGCGGGACTGTGGTCCTCCGCCTGGCATCGACATCGGGTGCTCCCTCCGTGGTCCGTTCCCGTCGCGGCGAGGCTACTCCTCCGCGGGCCAGCCCGTGTACAGGTCGGCGCCGCGCTTGCGGAGCTCGTTGCCGATCACGACCCGCTGGATCTCGGAGGTCCCCTCCCAGATCCGGTCGACGCGGAGCTCGCGGTAGAGGCGCTCGACCGGGTACTCCCGCATGTAGCCGCGCCCGCCGTGGATCTGCACCGCCTTGTCGATCACGCGGCCCGCGGTCTCGCTGCACACGAGCTTCACGGCGCTCGCCATCGCGTGGAGGGACTTCCGGCTCGCGCCGCCGCGCGCCGCCTCCCAGCACGCGCGGTACAGCATCGCCTTGGCGGCCATGATCTCGGCCGCCATGTCGGCGAGCATGAACTCGATCGCCTGGAACCGGACGATCGCCTGTCCGAACTGCCGGCGTTCGTTCGCGAACGCGAGCGAGAGATCGAGGGCCCGGGCGGAGGCGCCCATCGTGCGAGCGCCGATCATCAGCCGCTCCTCGACGAACCAGTCCTTCGTGAGCTCGTAGCCATCGCCGATCTCGCCGAGCCGCTGCTCGTCGGACACCCGCACATCCTCGAACGCGAAGATCGGGTGCTCGAACACGAACGTGTGCATGTAGGCGGGGGTGCGCACGAGCCGCACGCCCGGCGTGTCCTTGTCCACGAGGAACACCGTGGCCTTCGCCGGGTCGCCGTCGACGTGCACGTGGAGCTCGAAGAAGTCGGCGACGTCGCCCGACGTGACGTGCCACTTCTCGCCGTCGATCACCCACCCGTCGCCGTCGCCGTCGCGCCGCGCGGTGGTCGTGACCATCGACGGGTCGGAGCCGGCCCCTTCCTCGGTGATCGCGTACGCGTCGCGCCGCTCGCCGCGGATCGCCGGGCGCAGGTACCGCTCCTTCTGCGACTCGGTGCCGCGTTGCAGCGGGATCGACGGGCGCCACGGGAGATCCCACAGCGCGCCGGTCGCGTGCCCCCACTGCTCCTCGACGAGCATCTGCTGGAACAGGTCGAGCCCCTGGCCGCCGTCCTCGACGGGGTGGTTGATCCCGTTGAAGCGCCAGTCGAGGACCGCCTGCTTGGCGGCCGCGTGGCTGTCCGGGGTGAGGCCGTCCTCCGCCTCGCACTCGTCCTCGAGCGGCATCAACACCTGCTCGGTGAAGTCACGGGCCTTCGACCTGAGGTCACGGTCGGCGGCCGACAAACGCATGTCCACGGTGTGCTCCTGGGGTAGGGTCCGGCCGGAGTCTAGGCCGGGCGGCCGCGGGGGAGGGAACCGGATGGCGAGGATGGTGTTCCACGGCGGACGGGTCTTCGACGGGACGGGCGCCGCCCTCGCCGACGCCGACGTCGTGATCGAGGACGGCCGTATCGTCGAGGTCGGTCCCGGTCTCGACGGCGATGAGGGCGTGAACTGCGCCGGCAAGGCCGTCCTGCCGGGGCTGTTCGACTGCCACGTCCACCTCGCGATGCGCTACGAGGACTTCGACGAGACGAAGATCCTGCACGAGCCCTTCTCGATGCCCTTCTATCGGACGCACCTGAACCTGCGGCGAACGATCGAACTGGGGATCACGACGGTGCGTGACGCCTCGGGGGCCGACGCCGGACTCCGCGATGCGGTCGAGGAAGGGACGCTGGTGGGCCCGCGCATGCAGGTGTCGGTGACGATGCTCTCGATGACGGGCGGGCACAGCGACCCGTGGCTCCCGAGCGGCGGCCGCGGGGTCTGGGACGTCGAATACCCGGGGATGCCTTCGGGCGTGTGCGACGGCGTCGACGGCGTGAGCCGGAAGACCCGCGAGGTGATCCGGGCCGGGGCCGACGTGATCAAGATCGCGTCCTCGGGCGGGTTCCTCTCGCCGGGCGACGATCCGATGGAGCCGAACTTCTCGTTCGAGGAGGTCGAGGCGATCGTGACGACGGCCGCCGACCTCGGGACGTGGGTGATGTCGCACGCGCACGGTGCCGAGGGGATCAAGCGCGCCGTGCGTGCGGGCGTGCGGTCGATCGATCACGGCACGTACCTGGACGCGGAGGCCGCGGCGATGATGGTGGAGCGCGGCACCTGGCTCGTCCCGACCCTGACGGCCGGCGACACCACCGAGGAGCTCGCGAACGACCCGAACGTCTCCGAGCAGGTGCGCGAGAAGCTCCGCGGGCTCGGCCGACCGGAGTTCGGCGCGATGCGTCTGGCCGCCGAAGCCGGCGTGAAGGTGGCGATGGGCACCGACTGTCCCGTCGCGCCCCACGGCACGAACCTGAACGAGCTGATCCACATGGCGGCCAACGGCTTCACGCCCGAGCAGGCGCTCGTCGCGGCGACCTCGAGCGCCGCGGAACTTATGGGCGTGCAGGACGAGCTCGGCACGCTCGAGCCCGGCAAGCGCGCCGACGTGGTGGTCGTCGACGGCGACCCGTTCGCGTTCGACACGCTGAGGGAACGCATCGCGCAGGTCTGGAAGGACGGCGTGCGCGTGGTGCCGTTCGCCTGATGGTCGGCGTCGTGCTCGCGCTGGGCGCCGCGGCGAGTTGGGGTTCGGCGGACTTCCTCGGCGGCGTGTCGACGAAGCGCCTGTCGATCCTCACGGTGTCGGCGGTCTCGCAGTTCGCGGGGTTCCTGTTCACGTTGGCCGTCGTCCTGGCGAGCGGCGCCGCGATGCCGGACGGGCGCCCGCTGCTGATCGGGCTCGCGGCCGGGGCGCTGGGCACGGTCGGGCTCGCCGCCCTCTACTCGGGCCTCGCGATCGGGCCGATGGGAGTGGTGGCGCCGCTCGCGGCGATGTCGGGTCTCGTGCCGGTCGCGGTGGGTCTGATCCGGGGCGAGCGCCCCGAGCCGATCCAGCTGGTCGGCGTGGCGCTCGCGCTGACGGGCGTCGTACTGGCAGCGCGCCACCGGGACGAGGCGGGCGCGCGGGTGCATCCGCGCGCCGTGTCGCTCGCGGTCGTGGCCGCCGTGTGCCTCGGTTTCCTGGTCGTGCTGCTCGACGAAGCCGGACGTGACAGCCCGGCGTGGGCGGTGCTGATGGTGCGCGTCGGCGCGCTCGCGCTCCTGGCCGTCGCGCTCGTCGTTCGACGACCGTCGTTCTCGATGGATCGGGAGCAGCTCGCCACGCTCGCGGGGGTCGGCGTGCTCGACAACGGGGCGAACCTGCTGTTCGTGCTGGCCGCGCAGCGCGGTCTGTTGAGCCTGATCGCGGTACTGGCGTCGCTGTACCCGGTGACGACCGTGCTGCTGGCGCGGGTCGCGCTGCACGAGCGGCTCTCGCGGATCCAGATCGTGGGGGTGGCCGCGGCGCTGGTCGGGGTGGCGCTGATCGCGTTGTAGCGGCAGGGTCGGAAGGCTCAGGCCGCGAGGTCGCGCCGCTCGAACGTGAGCCAGGCGAGCATGTAGCCGACCACCGCGATGCCCAGCAGCACGACCACGTTCACGGGCTCGATGCCGGACACCAGCGGGTCGGGGTGCAGGTACCAGCGGAACGGCGAGAGCGGCCTGAGCCACCCGAGCGCGTCCACCGAGGGGGCGAGCGCGTTCATCACGTACGAGAACACCGCGAAGGCACCCGTGGCGCCGAGCGCGACCCCCCGGTGGCCCGTCGCGCAGCCGATCGCGAGCGCGATCGCCCCGAACGCGAGGCCCACCAGGAGGAGCATGAGGCACGCCGCACCCAGATCCACCGCCGGCACGGTCAGGTCGAAGGGCGGGCCGACCAACGCCAGCGTGACGAACAGCACGACGGCCAGGGCAGTCGCGGTCACGACCATCGCGCCGATCTTGTCGACGAGGAGCTGCCGCCGGCGGATCGGCGTCGACAGCAGCAGGTCGAGCGTGCCGTCCTCCTCCTCGCCGGCGATCGCCCGGGCGCCGGCGCCGATCGCGAACACGAGGAACAGGACCGGCCCGAGGAGGCTGAAGGTCTCGCTCCGTAGGTACCCGGCGGGGGTCGTGAAGTCGGCGCCGATCACGTTGCGGACCGCCTCCGGGAGTTTCTCCAGGTACCCGGTGAAGTCGGCGGCGCTGTCCTCGATGCTCGGATAGAAGGCGGCATACATCGTGGCGACGGCCGCCAGCCCGATCCCCCATCCGATCAGGGCCCGCCGCTGATCACGGAGCGTCTTCATGAAGAGGCCGCTCATGAGGCGCTCCGATCGTCCGGAGGGTCCACATCGGCCGGCGCCTCGCCGTTCGGGCCGAAGTACGCGAGGAACAGGTCCTCCAGGCTCGGCTCGTGCGTCGCGACGTTGACCACCGTATGTCGTGCCGCCTCCTTGATCACGGGATCCACCGAGCCCTCGATCTCGAGCGAGAGCTCGTCGCCGTGCGAGCGGAGCCCCCGGACACCCGGGATCTCGGGCGAAGGCGTCCTTGGGCGCGGGGCCCTCGAAGTGGAGCTCGATCCGCCGGCGCACCCGGGACTTCAGGTCGCCGATGTCGGAGACGGTCGCGAGCCGGCCCTCGCGGATGATGCCCACCCGGTCGCAGACGCGTTCGACCTCGGGCATCACGTGGGAGCTGAGGAAGACCGTCGTCCCTCGTTCGCGCTCCTCGTCGAGCATCGCGTAGAACGTCTGTTGCACGAGCGGGTCGAGCCCCTGCGTGGGCTCGTCCATCACCAGCAGGTCGGGCCGGTGCATGAACGCCTGGACGAGGCCGACCTTCTGCTTGTTGCCGTGCGACAGGTCCTTGATCCGTTTCGAGAGATCCAGTCCGAGCCGCGCGGCCAGGTCCTGGGCGTACCCGAGGTCGATGCCGCCGCGGAAGGACGCGAAGTCGCGGAGGTAGCGCTCGCCGGTCAGGCGCTCGTACAGCGCGAGCTCGCCCGGCAGGTAGCCCACCCTGGTGTGGATCTCGGGTCCGCGGTGGTGCGCATCGAGCCCGAACAGCCGCACCGAACCCGAGGTCGGCCGGATGAAGTCGAGCATCGTGCGGATCGTGGTCGTCTTGCCGGCGCCGTTCGGCCCGAGGAACCCGAAGACCTCGCCGGCGCCGACCGAGAAGCTCAGGTCCTCGATGCCGCGGTCGTGCCCGTAGAACTTCGTCAGGCGTTCCGCGCTGATGATGCCGTCGTCGGTGGCCATGCCTCCATCCTGCCGCAGCCGGGCGCCGGACGCCGACGGCATCCGACCCGGCGCCGCGGGGACCGTCGGCTACGGCCCGAGGTGGTAGCCGAGGCGCCGGGGCAACCGCGCCACGAAGTCAACGAGGGGGTTGGGGGCCTGGCCGCGATCCTCGAACTCGTCCTTGCGGCGGATCGCGCTGTTGGCGATCAGCGCCCCCGGGGACTTGATCGGCTCGGGAGGGAAACGCAGCGGGTCGGCGTCGACGAAGGGCAGGTCGAGCACGTCCTCGTAGCGGCCGAGCGCGCGCAGGGCCAGGATCCTCCCGCCGAAGTGCGCGGGGCCCACCCCGTTCCCCGTGTAGCCGAGCCCGTAGTGCACGGCGCCGTTCTCGAACGTGCCGAAGAACGGGAGGTGCGCGCCCGAGACGTCGATCGGGCCGCCCCAGCCCGCCTCGATCGGCACGTCCCGGAACGACGGGAACATCCGGTGGAGGTCGTCGATCGCCACGCGGATCGCGTGCTCGTCGTAGGCGAACCGGGGCCCGATCGTGCGCGCCAGGTTCGGCTGCATGCCCCCGATGCCGAAGGCGATGCGCCCATCCGGCGTGGTGCGCAGGTAGTGCAGCGCGGCCCGGTAGTCGGAGATGCCCAGGCCGTCGGTCCAACCCAGCGCCTCGAGCTTCTCGGGCGCCGGCGCCGTCATCACGATATAGCTCCCGCGCACCGTGATCGCCCGGCGGAACCGCTTCATCCGCGCGGCCCAGGCGTTCAGCGCCAGCACGGCGGCACCGGCCCGAACGGATCCGCCGGACGTCTCGGCCACGGACGGGGCGCCGGCGCCGAACCGCGTGACGGGCGATCCCTCGAAGATCCGAACCCCGCGTTCCATCGCGACGCGGCGCATGCCGCGAGCGAGGCGCGCGGGCTGAGCGATCGCGCCGTGCGGCATGAACACGCCTCCGAACACCACCGGGGAATCGATCCGCGCGCGGGCGGCCGTGGCGTCGAGCACCTCGAGCTCGCCGCCGACGCCGAGCCGGTCCGCGGTGATCACCAGGTCGGCCCACGCGCCGACCTGGGTCTCGCTCGTGGCGACCCCCAGGGCACCGTCCGCATGGAACCAGGCGTCGATCCCGCTCGCCTCGCAGAAGGTCCCGATCGCGGTCACGCTCTCGTCGCCGACACGGCAGATGCGGAGCGCCATCTCGTCGCCGTACGCCTCCGCGAGGTGCGGCAGGTCCTCCCAGAAGCTGCTGACGAACCCGCCGTTGCGTCCGCTGGGCCCGCCGCCGCAGATGTCCTGCTCGAGGATCACGACGTCGGCGCCCGGATCGAGCTCCTTCAGGTGGAGGGCCGTCCACAGGCCGGTGTAGCCGCCGCCGAGGATCACGACGTCGGCGGTCGTGTCGCCTTCGAGCGGCGGCGCCGGCTCGCCCTCGAACTCGGGGCGCGCGAGCGCCTCGAGGAGCCACCAGCTCCGCCCGGCGTCGGCGGGCACGGGGAGATCGGGATCGGTCATCGTCGCGGGCCCAGGTTATAGCCCAGGCGCCTCGGCGCGGTGGCGACGAGGCGCGTGAGGGGATCCGCGGAGCCGCCGCCGGCCTCCGTGTCGTCCTTGTGCCAGATCGCCGTGTTCGCCACGAGCATCCCGGGCGAACGGATCGGCTCGGGCGGGAAGCGCTTCGGTGTCCGCCCGACGATCGGCAGCCGGGCGAGCTCGTCGTCGGCGTGGGTGGCGAGCGAGGCGAGGATCTTCCCGCCGAGGTGCGACGGCGCGACGCCGTTGCCCGTGTAGCCCAGGCCATGATGGACGTTCCCGGGCGTCGCGGATCCGAAGAACGGCAGGTTCAGTCCCGAGACGTTGATCGGGCCGCCCCACCCGGCCGCGATCGGCACGTCGACGAACGAGGGGAACAGCTCGTGGAGATCGCCGGCGACCTTGCGCACGAAGCCCTCGTCGAACGCGAAGGACGGGCCCACGTCGCGCGCGAGCCCGCGCTGGACGCCGCCGAGGCCGATCGCGATGCGCCCGTCGGGCGTCGTGCGCAGGTAATGGATCGAGGCCCGCTGATCCCGGACCGCCTCGCCGCCGGTCCAGTTGAGCTCGGCGAGCCGCTCCGGCGCCGGCTCGGTCACCACCATGTACGAACCGCGGATCGTCAGGTACGGGCGGAACCGGCGCCACGAGGTGGCCCATGCGCCCAGCGCGATCACGGCCTCGCCCGCGCGCACGGCGCCGCCGGGGGTCTCGGCGATCGCGGGCGTCGCGGCCCCGAACCGCGTCACCGGCGTGCCCTCGTGGATCCGGACCCCTCGGGCGCGCAGCGCGCCGCGGAGGCCCCGCGCGAGGCGAGCGGGCTGCACGGTGGCCGCGTGGGGGATGAACATCCCGCCGGCGAACGAGGCGCCGGCGCACCGGGTTCGGATCTCGTCGGCGGATAGCTCCACGATCCCGTCGGCGAGCCCCAGCCGGTCGGCGGCCTCGATCGTGGAGCGCCAGCGCCCGACCTGCGCGCGGTTCGTCGCGACGGCGAGGTCGCCGCCCTTGCGGAACCACGCGTCGACGTCGTTCGATCCGCACCACGCCGCGATCTCGTCGACGCTCGGCGCGACGGCGTCGATCAGCACCTTCGCGTCGGCCTCGCCGTAGGTCGCGATCAGGTCGGCCGCGTTGCCGAGCCACCCGTCGACGAAGCCGCCGTTCCGTCCGCTCGGTCCCCCGCCGCAGATGTCCTGTTCCAGCAGCACGACGTCGATCCCCGGCTCGCGCTCCGTCAGGAACCAGGCGGTCCACATCCCGGTGTACCCGCCGCCCAGGATCACGACGTCGGCTTTCGTGTCGCCCACGAGCGGCGGGGCGGGCTCCCCTTCGAACTCGGGACGGGCGAGCGCCTCTCGGAGCCACCAGCTGCGGCCGAGGTTCGGCGGGGCGGCGCCGTTCGCCCCCGCAGGCGTCAGGGCTCGCTCCGCCGGATCGCACAGAACTCGTTGCCTTCGAGGTCGGCGAGGACGGCGTACCGCCAGCCGTACTCGATCCTCGGAGGGTCGACCAGCGTTCCGCCGAGGGCCCGGACGATCTCGATCGCCCCCTCGACGTCGTCGACCTCGATGTCCAGGTGGAGACGGTTCTTCACCGACTTCGACTCGGGCACGCGCTGGAACCGGAGGATCGGGAACGACTCCGTCGGGGCGAGGTCGATGTAGTGGCCGTCGCCCGCCACGGTGTCGACCGATGTGCCCAGGACGGCGCACCAGAACGCGGCGAGCGCGTGCGTATCCGCGCCGTCGATCACCAGTCCGTTCACCGACCCGAGGCCCTCCATCGTTGCGACATCGTAGCCGCCCCCAGCCTGCCGAAGTCGCCCGCCTGCACCGGTTGTTACCGTGAAGGCTTCCGCAGGACGACGTCGAGGAGGGCATCCCCATGACAGGCGGGTCGAAGCGTCCCCGCAGCACCCAGGTCACCGAGGGGCCCGAGCGCGCCCCCGCGCGGGCGATGCTCCGGGCCGTCGGGTTCTCCGAGGACGACTTCGGCAAGGCCCAGGTCGCGGTCGCCTCTTCCTGGAACGAGGTCACCCCCTGCAACTACCACCTCGACAAGCTCGCCGCGCTCTCGAAGGAGGGCGTGCGGGCCGGTGGGGCCGTCCCGATCGAGTTCACGACGATCGCCGTGAGCGACGGCATCGCGATGGGTCACGACGGGATGAAGGCGTCGCTGATGAGCCGCGACCTGATCGCCGATTCGGTGGAGCTCGTGCTGCACGCCGAGCGCATGGACGCCCTGGTCGGCATCGCGGGCTGCGACAAGTCCGAGCCCGGGATGCTCATGGCGATGGCGCGCATGAACCTGCCGTCGGTCTACCTCTACGGCGGCACGATCCTGCCGGGCACCTATCAGGGCCGTGACATCACGGTGCAGGACGTGTTCGAGGCGGTGGGCGCCCACGCGAAGGGCACGATCGACGACGACGAGCTGCTCGCGATCGAACGGAGCGCCTGTCCCGGGACCGGGTCGTGCGCCGGCATGTACACGGCGAACACGATGGCCGCCGTCGGCGAGGCGCTCGGGATGTCGCTGCCGGGCTCGGCCTCGCCGCCCGCCGTCGACTACCGCCGGGAGGTGTTCGCCCGGGAGTCCGGCACGCGCGCCGCGCAACTCGTGGCGGAGGAGGGTCCGCTCCCGCGCGACATCCTCACGAAGCAGGCGTTCGAGAACGCGATCGCCGTCGTGATGGCGGTGGCCGGCTCCACGAACGCCGTGCTGCACCTGCTCGCGATCGCGCGCGAGGCCCACGTCGACCTGCAGCTCGGCGACTTCGACCGGATCGGCCGCACCGTGCCGCACCTCGTGGACGTCCGCCCCGCGGGCCGGTTCGTGATGAGCGACATCGATCGTGTGGGCGGGATCCAGGTCGTGCTGAAGGAGCTGCTCGAGGCGGGCCACCTGCACGGCGACGCGCTGACGGTCACCGGCAAGACGCTCGCCGAGAACCTGGCCGCGATGGAGATCGCTCAACCCGACGGCGAGGTGGTGCACCCGCCGAGCGACCCGATCCACCCGTGGGGCGGCCTCGCGATCCTGCGCGGCAACCTCGCCCCCGACGGCGCGGTCGTGAAGGCCGCCGGCGCCGAGGGGCTCGTGTTCGAGGGCACCGCGAAGCCGTTCGACTCCGAGCAGGCGGCGTTCGACGCGCTGACCTCGGGCCAGATCGTGCCCGGCGACGTGATCGTGATCCGCTACGAGGGCCCGAAGGGCTCGCCCGGGATGCCCGAGATGCTGGCCGTGACGGCGGCGGTCGCGGGCGCCGGGCTCGGCAAGGATCGTCGGGCTGATCACCGACGGCCGTTTCAGCGGTGCCACGAAGGGCTTCAGCGTGGGGCACGTCGCACCCGAGGCGTTCGTCGGCGGACCGATCGCGCTCGTGGAGACCGGTGACACGATCCGGATCGACGTCGACGCGCGCACGGTCGAGATGAAGGTCGACGACGCCACGCTCGAGGCGCGCCGCGCGACGTGGACCCAGCCCGAGTACCGCTACACGCAGGGCGCGCTCGCGAAGTACGCACGGACGGTGGGCTCGGCCGACCACGGCGCGGTGACCTGGTGAGTGCGCACCCCACGATCACCTCGCCCGCGGCGCTGCAGTGCCGGATCTGTGGCCAGCAGTACCCGGTCGAGCCCCTCACGATCTGCGAGGAGTGCTTCGGACCGCTCGAGCCCGCCTACGACCTGCAGTCGATCGACGGCGAGGTCTTCCAGAAGCACGCCGAGCAGGGACCGCAGTCGCTGTGGCGCTACGAGTCGCTCCTGCCCGGGGGCCCGACGATCGACCGGGTCGACCTGGGCGGCGGGCTTCACGCCCGCTCCGCCGCGCCGACAACCTGGCCGCGGCGCTCGGGCCTGCGCGACGTGTGGATCAAGGACGACTCGGTCAACCCGTCGAACTCCTTCAAGGACCGGGTCGTCACCGTCGCGATCACGATGGCGCGCGCGTTCGGGTACGAGGCGATCTCGTGCGCGTCGACCGGCAACCTCGCCAACGCGACCGCCGCGCACGCGGCGAAGGCGGGTATGGACTGCTACGTGTTCGTCCCCGAGGACCTCGAGCGGGCGAAGATCCTCGCGACCGAGGCCTACGGCGCGAAGGTCGTCGCGGTGAAGGGGAACTACGACGAGGTGAACCGTCTCTGCAGCGAGGTGGCCGAGGCGCTCCCGTGGGCGTTCGTGAACGTGAACATGCGGCCCTACTACGCGGAGGGCTCGAAGTCCCTCGGGTTCGAGACGGCCGAGCAGCTCGGCTGGCGCCTGCCTGATCACGTCGTGGTCCCGATCGCGAGCGGCGCCCTGCTCACGAAGATCCACCGGGCGTTCAGCGAGTTGATCGCGATCGGCGCGGTCGAGGAGAAGCCGTACCGCGTCTCGGGCGCGCAGCCCGAGGGCTGCCGTCCTGTCGCGCAGGCGTTCCTCGACGGCGAGGAAGAGGTGACGCCGGTGAAGCCCGACACGATCGCTCGATCGCTCGCGATCGGCGCGCCCGCCGACGGGTTCTTCGCGCTGAAGGTGGCGCGCCAGACCGGCGGGCACATCGAGTGGTGCACCGAGCAGGAGATCCGCGAGGGCATCCGGCTGCTGGCGAGCACCGAGGGCGTGTTCACCGAGACGGCCGGCGGGGTCACGATCGCGAACCTCAAGCGGATGGCCGAGCAGGGCATCATCCGCCCCGAGGAAGAGGTGGTCGCCTACGTCACCGGGAACGGGTACAAGACGATCGAGGCGCTCGAGGGCTTCCTCGAGCCGACGTACAACGTGGCGCCCGACCTCGACGAGTTCCTCGCCGTTCTGAACGGCTGACCGACGAGCGAGAGCCCGCGCACGGGCACGGGCTCTGTGTCGCTCGAGCGGTACCGGTCTACGGCAGCACGTGGTAGATGAACGCGTACTCCGTGCCTCCGTGGCGCGCTTTGATGTCCATCGTGCCCCGGGCGTTGGCGAAGTTGCCCTTGCCGCCGGTGATCGCGATCGTGTTGTCCTTGCCGTCGTAGAACGGCCCCTCGACCGTGATCGCACCCCCGGGCACCCAGGCGATCCAGCGGCACTCCCACGACCCTTCAGCCGGGTTGATGCGGATGCACTCGCCTTGGTCGCGCCCGACCTGCTTCTTGTTGTCGGCGTCGAACAGCTTGTTGTGCCAGGTGAGGATGTCACCGGGCGAGTCACCCTTCTTGCCGACATCGAGCCACGACGTCGGTGGTGGCGTGCTCGATGACCTTGATGGTCACCGGCTGCGTCACGAGCTCGTGCTTCGACGATGCCGACACGATCGATGCGATGGCGATCGTCGCGAGCGCCGCCGTCGCGAGGATCGCGAGCGTCTTGCGCATGGAGCCCTCCCTTCGCTCAGGTCCATGCCGGACGCTACGCCTTCCGTCTCAGAGTTGCAGAGCGGCGTGGCTCCCTTCGGTGCAACCCGTCCGGGACTTGCGCAGCCGCCTCGCGAGGCGCACACTCCGCGGGTCCGTCGAGGGGGACGGATCACGGCGCCCGCCCGTGGTCGGCAGCACATGGAGAGGGGGGACCATGTCCAGCACCGAACCACCGGTCCAACAACACGATCAGGACACCAAGGACCTGATGGCGTTCGGATACCAGCAGGAGCTGCAGCGCGAGCTGAGCACCTTCAGCTCCTTCGCGGTGGCGTTCAGCTACATCTCGCCGTCCACCGGGATCTTCACGCTCTTCTACCTGGGCCTGATCGCGGTCGGCGGGTACCTGTTCTGGGCGTGGCCCGTCGTCGTGCTGGGCCAGATGTTCGTGGCGCTGAACTTCGCGGAGCTCTCGAGCCACTTCCCGATCGCGGGCTCGGTGTTCCAGTGGACGAAGTACCTGTCGGGCCGGACCTACTCGTGGTTCACCGGCTGGATCTACCTGTTCGCCGGCGTGATCACGGTGGCCGCGGTCGTCGCGACCCTGCCGATCGCCCTGCTGCCGATGCTGAACAACATGTTCGGCTGGACCTTCAACACCGCGCTGGGCAGCACTGACCAGCTCGTGGCGGCGATCGTCACGCTCGTGCTGATCACGATCCTGAACATCTACGGCGTGAAGCTCGTCGCGGTCATCAACAACACCGGCGTGGTCTTCGAGATCCTCGGCATGGTGGTGTTCGCCCTGATCATGGCGATCGTGCACAACAACCAGGGGATCGGGGTGCTCTTCGACTCCGGCGATGCGACCCTCACCGGGAGCACGTTCCTGATCGGCATGTTCATGTCGCTGTTCGTGGTCTACGGGTTCGACACGGCGGGCACGCTCGCCGAGGAGACGAAGAACCCGCGGGCCGAGTCGCCGAAGGCGATCCTGGGGTCGATCGCAGGCGCGTTCGTGATCGGCGCGATCTTCCTGATCGGCACGCTGATGGCGGTCCCGAACCTCTCGGAAGCGCACGCGGGCTTCTTCGGCCCCCAGGCGGTCATCGAATCGGTGTTCTCGTCGTGGGCCGCGAACCTCTACCTGCTGGTCGTGGTCTTCGCGATCTTCGTGTGCTGCCTGTCGATCATGACGTCGACCGTGCGGTTGATGTTCGGGATGGCGCGCGACAACCAGCTGCCGTTCTCGAAGCCGCTCGCGAAGGTCAACCCGCGGCTGCACACGCCGATCGGCGCCTGCGTCGGCGTCGCGATCCTGGCGGCGATCCCGTTCCTGCAGTTCACGGGCGCCACGGTGATCGCGGTCGCGGCGACGGCGATGATCTACCTCAGCTACTTCCTCGGGAACCTGGCCGTGATGCGGGCGCGGACGAGGGGATGGCCCAAGGCCGACGCTCCCTTCAAGCTCGGGGCATGGGGCACCATCGTCAACGTCATCGCTCTCGTCTATGGCGGCGCGATGCTGCTGAACCTCCTGTGGTGGACGAACG
Organism: uncultured Actinomycetes bacterium; assembly: GCA_963821925.1. Lineage (GTDB taxonomy): Bacteria > Actinomycetota > UBA4738 > UBA4738 > HRBIN12 > JAOUEA01. Next base: position 869,487 of record CAWGFO010000001.1, read on the forward strand.
ACCCCTTGTCGCTTCGGGTCCTCACGAACCCGAAGGCGACCCAGACCGACTACTACCTGACCGGACCGCTCGTGAATTTCCACATCGGCTTCCTGAACGACATCCCGCTGATGGAGCTGATCATCGGGGCGGTCTGTGATCGATCGGTGCGATCTACTACTTCACGGTCGGCAAGACCAAGGACTTCGCGCCGATCACGATGCCCGAGGAGCTCGTCGAGCAGCCGCTCGTCTAGGCGTGGTGGGGCGGGGGCGGCCTCGAGCCGCTCCCGCCACCCCACGAACGGAGCGCACGTGATCGAGATCATCGCCGGCGAGAAGGTCACCCGGCTGGATCGCCGGGCGCGGCGGCCACGTCTGGGTCTGGCTCGACCCGCACCGGAGCGTCGTGGGCGCCCACACGTACCTCGAAGCCCACACCGAGCCTCCGCGGACCAGCCGCGAGACGAAGTTCTCGCGGAGCTCGCGCCGGCCGCACACGTTCTACGAAGTGCCCGGCCACGGGTTCACGGTCCACCTCGACCACGCGGACTTCGAGCCGCCGAAGGAGCTCCACTTCGAGCTGAAGGGCTGGCAGAACAAGCGCGTCGAGGCCTACTGGGACGGGTGCATCTTCGTGGAGGCGATGCATCCCGATTGGGTCGATCCACGGCAGATCTGAGCTCGCGATCCCGCTGGTGTGTGTCCACCTCTGCAGAGAGTGGTGTTCCCACCGTCGACCGTCCTCCCTCCGTCGGGCACGGTGATGCCACGGCCGTGGCGGGATGGCGCGAGGACCTCACGGTCGCGGGTCGCCCGCTGTCGATCGGCGTGGTCAGCGGGCTCGTGACCGGGCTGGTGGTGGGCGGGGCCGGGGGGCGGGTAGCGATGTTCGTGCTGCGGCTCACGTCGGATCCTTCCCTTCATGGGGTCGAGACCGACGACGGCGCGATCATCGGGGTCGTCAGCTTCGCCACGATCTTCCTGCTGCTGGTAGCGGCGGCCGTCGGCATCATGGGCGGGGTGCTCTACGTCGTGTTCCGCGACTGGCTCCCACGCCGTGGGCGGGCGGCCGTGGCCGCCGGGTTCGGGGCGGTCATCGGCGGGGCCCAAGTCGATCGAGCCGGTCGGGCTCGATTTCACGGCGCTCGCCCCGCTGTGGCTCGCGGTCGCGATGTTCGTGGCGATCCCGGCTGCGTACGGCGCGATGACCAGCGCGCTGGTCGAGCGGCGCTTCGCAGACCAGGGGGCCCTGGCGACGACGCGATGGACGGCGCTCCTGCCGCTCCTCCTGCTCGCGTTCCTCGGGCCAATCGGATTCGCGATCATGGCCGGAGCCGCGATCGTATGGCTCCTGGTTCGGCGATGGCCCACGCTCGTCGCGATCTGGCGGTCGCCGGCCCTGACCTGGATCGGCCGGGCAGCTCTCGTCGGGTTCGCGGCGGTCCGGCTGGTCGAGCTGGTCGGCGACGTCGACGCGATCCTGTAGCGGACTCGCGGGCCGCGACGCCATCAGGCTCTGCGGTCGGCCGAGCCCAAGGTGGCCTCGAGCCGGTCGAAGAACGCGTCGCGGAGCAGGACGAAGTCATCCTCGCTGAGCGCGATCGGGTCGCCGGCCGCGAGGCCGAGGATCGACGTCGCCGGATCGAGCTTCGTCTTGTCGGTGACCAGGCACGCCGTCGCCGTTCAAACAGCGAGCTGCAGAGCACCCGGACCTCGTTGAGCGGGTTGCCGTCCTTGCCCTCCAGGTTCCGCGTCCGGTGGACGAACGAGTAGTCCAGCTGCAGGACCAGGCCGTTGAAGAACCGAGGCACGAACGCGTCGACCGCGGCTCGCGGCTCGACCCGCTCGCGGTGTTCGCCACGTCGCGGAAGGCGGCGACCTGCGCATCGAGCCGCGCGCGGCACCGGTCGATTAGGCCTCGTCGTAGTGGTTCACCGCGAGCATGTGGTCCGTCTCGTGTCGATCCGATCGTGGGTCAGGCGGCCCCCGGGTCCCGCGAGGGTGGGTGTCGCCGAGCTCCGCCAGCCGCCGCTCGAGCAGGCGCCGCTCGGCGTCGTCGTGGACGAGCGCGAGCGCCCGCCGGTAGGCGTCGCGGGCCTCGTCGGTCCGGCCGAGGCGGCGCAGCAGCTCGCCGCGCGTCGAGTGCAGGTAGCGGTAGTCGTCGAGCGCGAGCCGGTCGACGATCGCGAGCCCGGCCTCCGGCCCCTCCGCCTCGGCGACCGCGACGGCCCGGTTGAGCTCGACGACCGGCGAGCCGGTGAGCCGGGCGAGCTCGCCGTAGAGCACGGCGATCTGCGGCCAGTCGCGCGGCTCGTCGGCGTGCAGCGACGCGATCGCCGCCTGCACGACGTAGGGGCCGCGGCCCTGCAGCGCGAGGGCCCGGTCGAGCGCCGCCGGCCCGTGGCGATCTGCGCGGCGTCCCAGAGCGAGCGGTCCTGGTCGGCGAGCAGCACGAGCTCGCCGTCCGCGGAAGCGCGCCTCGCGGCGCGCGTCGAGCAGCAGCATCAGCGCCAGCAGGCCGTGCACCTCGGGCTCGTCGGGCATCAGCTCGGCGAGCGCGCGCCCGAGCCACAGCGCCTCGGCCGCCAGCTCGCCGCGGCCGCCGTAGCCCTCGTTGAAGATCAGGTAGACGACGGCGAGCACGGCGGCGAGCCGTTCGGGCAGCAGGTGGTCGGGCGGCACGCGGAACGGGATCCCGGCGGCCTTGATCTTGCGCTTGGCCCGCACCAGCCGCTGCGCCATCGTCGCCTCGGGCACGAGGAACGCGCGGGCGATCTCGCCGGTCGTCAGGCCGCCGAGCGTGCGCAGCGTGAGCGCGACCTGCGCGTCGATCGCGAGCGCCGGGTGACAGCAGGTGAAGATGAGCTCGAGCCGCTCGTCGGGAAACGTCGTCTCGTCCATCGGAGTCCTCCGCCGCCTCCGGCACCTGGAGCAGGCGGGTCTTCGCGGCCAGCGTGCGGTCGCGGCGGATCCGGTCGATCGCCCGGTTGCGCGCCGTCGTCACCAGCCAGGCGCGGGGGTTGGCCGGGTCGCCGTCGCGCGGCCAGCGCTCGGCGGCGATCGCGAACGCCTCCTGCGCGGCCTCCTCGGCGAGGTCGAAGTCGCCGAGGAAGCCGATCAGGGCGGCGAGGACGCGGCCCCACTCGTCGCGGAAGGCCTGCTCGAGCGGTCGCTACCACTCCACGATCGGGCGGACCTCGATCGCGCCGCCCAGGCGCGCCGCCGGGATCCGCGCGGCCAGCTCGATCGCGGCGTCGAGGTCGTCGGCCTCGAAGATCAGGTAGCCGCCGATCGCCTCCTTGGTCTCGACGAACGGGCCGTCGGTGGTGAGCGTCTTGCCGTCCTGCACGCGCACCGTGGTCGCCGTCTCCGGCGGCTGCAGGCCGTGGCCCGGCGTCACGCCCGGCGTCTCGTTGATCGCCTGGTAGGCGGCGTAGACCGGCCCTGCTCCTCCTCGGAGAGGCGTGGCCCACGCGTCGGGATCGAGCGGCGTCGGGGTGGTGCCCTGGTGGATCAGCAGCATGTACTTCATCGCTTCCTCCTTCTGGGATGGTCGCGCATGAGACGAACGGGAGCTCGCCGGAATCGACACCTATCGCTCGAGAGCGTCTGATTATCTCCGGTCGCGCGATCGCGCAGATCGGTTCGGCGTTCCGAGGAGAGGAGTAGCATGCGCAGGCTCAGCGTCTTCAACAACGTGTCCGTGGACGGTTACGTCTGCGACGCCGAGGGGGATATGGGCTGGGCCCACAGGCAGGATGCCGAGTGGGCAGCCTTCACGTCGGAGAATGCCAGCGGCGGTGGCACGCTCCTGTTCGGGCGGATCACCTACGAGCTCATGGCGAGCTACTGGCCGACGCCCGAGGCTCGCGAGGCGTTGCCGGTGGTCGCCGAGCGGATGAACGGCCTCCCGAAGGTCGTGTTCTCGAGCACCCTCGCGGAACCGTCGTGGCAGAACACCGACGTGGTGAAGGGCGACATCGAGGCGGTCGTCGAGCGCATGAAGCGGGAACCCGGACCGGACATGGTCGTCATGGGGAGCGGCACGATCGTGGCGCAGCTCACCGACGCGAGACTGATCGATGAGTATCAGATCGTCGTGGTACCCATCGTGCTGGGGCGGGGCAGGACGATGTTCGACGGGGTCGACGAGCGGGCTGCTCTTGGGCTGACCGACTCCCGGGTCTTCGAGAACGGCAACGTCGTGCTGTGGTACGAACCGACGGGGCGAAGGCAACGACGAGCTGCCGACCGACCATGGACGGAAGGAAGAAAACATGATGGAGGGACCGGTCGCGGATCGCGACGTCAGGTTGACACCCTTCCTCGCGCCTCTACACTGTCATGACCATGTCGACCCCAGAGCTGTTCGAGCGCAGCGTCCTCGTACTTATCCGCTAGGCGCGGCCGGGCCCGATGGCCCTCGCCGCGCCGACGACCCCGCGCACCCCGCGGGGTTTTTTGTACCCCGAGACCAGGTGAACGCACCGAAGAACGCCGGGTCCGCGCCCGGAGACAAGGAGACCCACCATGAGGTACGAGTTCGAGCGGGACGGCGTCGTCGTCGCGAGTGTGTCCTGGGAGGGTCCTGCCCAGGTCAGCGTCGAGGCGGCCGACTCCTCCACCCGCGCCGTCGTCGACCGCTACCTGAGCTCCGAAGTCGTCTACCTGGGGTCGGGCTTCGACTTCGGCGCCGAGCAGGAGCAGGACGTCCTGCAGACGCGCCGCCGCGACTGGACGCCGTGGGAGTTCGAGCGGGCGTGTCGGAACCTGGGCCACCGCCTGCAGGCCCACGTCAAGCGGGTCGAGACCGGCCCCGTCGAGGCCCGGGAGGCGGTCGCCCGATGAAGATGTCTGGCGCCGACGCGCTGCTGAAGGCGCTCGAGCAGGAAGGGGTCGAGGTCATTTTCGCCTACCCCGGCGGCGCCAGCATGCCGATCCACGACGCTCTCGGGGTCCGGGACAAGATCCGGACGATCCTCCGCGGCACGAGCAGGGCGGGATTGCCGCCGAGGGTTACGCCCGCGTCACCGGCAAGCCCGGCGTCGTGATGGCGACCTCGGGCCCGAGGGGCATCAACCTCGTGACCGGCCTGGCCGACGCCAAGCTCGACAGCCTCCCACTGGTCGCGATCACCGGCCAGGTCCCGTCGCAGGTCATCGGCACCGACGCCTTCCAGGAGGCCGAGATGGTCGGGGTCACGCGCCGGTCACCAAGCACCACTACCTGGTGCAGAACCCGCCGAGACGTCGACGTCCGGAGGCGTTCCACATCGCCAGCACCGGCCGCCCCGGCCCGGTGCTGATCGACATGCCGAAGGACATCCCGGTCGCCGAACCCGGACTTCGGGGCCCGCGATGGACCTGCCGGGCTACAGCCCCCGCCCAAGCCCAACCCGCGCCAGGTGGTCGAGGCGCTGATGGCGATCAAGCGGCGGAGCGGCCGATCATCTACTGCGGCGGCGGCGTGATCGCCGCCGACGCGGCGGAGGAGCTGTGCGAACTCGCACCACCGGCATCCCGGTGGCCATGACCCTCCAGGGCCTCGGCACGTCCCCGACGACACTATCTCGGCCTGGGCATGCTCGGCATGCACGGTGTCTACATCGGTTACGTCACAACGAGGCCGACCTGCTGCTGGCGCTGGGCGTCCGGTTCGACGACCGCGTGACCGGCAAGCTCAGCGAGTTCGCCAAGCACGGCGGATCGTCCACGTCGACATCGACGCCTCCGAGATCAACAAGAACGTCGCGGTCCACATCCGAGCTTGGGCGACTGCTGACGTGAAGTCGTTCCTCCAGGCGGTCAACCCGCGACCGGGTCGAGGCGGGCGACTTACCGCGGACTGGCACCGCCAGGTCGAGGCCTGGCGCGAGGGAGGCGACCCGATGACGTTACGACCAGCGGGACGACGCGATCCTGTCCCGCAGTACGTCATCGACCACGTTCTCGGATGCTGACCAAGGGCAACTTCATCATGTCGGGCGTCGGCCAGCACCAGATGTGGGCAGCGCAGTTCTTCTGGGGCGATAACCCGTACTCGTTCGTCACGTCGGGCGGCCTCGGCACGATGGGCTTCGAAGTGCCGGCGGCGATCGGCGTGCAGTTCGCGCGGCCCGGACACCGTCTGGTCAGTTCTGCGGAGACGGCGGATTCCAGATGACCATGCAGGAGCTGTCGCTCTGCACCGAGTACGAGCTGCCGATCAAGTTCGCGATCATTAACAACACTACCTGGGCATGGTGCGGCAGTGGCAGGACCACTACTACGCCGGCAACAAAGAGTCCGTTCGGATGTTCCAGCCGGACTTCGTGAAGCTCGCGGAGGCGATGGGTGTGACAGCGCTGCGTGTCAGCGATAAGGCCATGGTCGAATCGACGATCGAGGCGGCGCTGGCGCACCCGGGCGCCGTGCTGATCGACTTTGAGGTCGAGGACATCGAGGACTGCTACCCGATGATGCCGCCGGGCGTCAGCCTGTCGGAGACGATCGACTGAACCGGCGATCGAGTCGAGCGCGAAGCAGCCGGAGTTCGCGCGATGACCAAGCGACTGCACACGATCGTCGCACTGGTGGAAGACCGCCCCGGCGTGCTCAACAAGATCGCCGGCTAAGTGGCGGCAACGCGCGTTCAACATTGAGAGTCTCACCGTCGGCCACAGCGAGATCCCGGGTTGTCGCGCATGACGTTCACGTCGATGGGGCGGCCCACGACATCGAGCAAGTGACGAAACAGCTCTTCAAGGTGATCGAGGTCGTGAAGGTCAGCGACGTGACGTCCGAGGCTACCGTCGCGCGCGAGCTGGCGCTGATTAAGGTTGCCGCGACGAAGGAGAACCGAGGCGCGATCGTCGAGATCGTCGACATCTTCCGCGCGAAGATCGTCGACGTTGGGACGGATTCGATCGTCGTCGAAGCGACCGGCACGGAGGACAAGATTGACGCCATCGTCGCGATGCTGAAGCCGTACGGACTGAAGGAGCTCGTACGGACGGGCCGCGTCGCCATGACGCGCGGCAGCACGTCGACGGTGACGGCGATGCCGGAGGACGGAATGCGCCGCGAGCATCGCTCCGCAGGTGAAGGCAAGCCGAAGGTCGGCACGCTCATTTAGACAGGGGTAAGACGCAGATGGCGCAGATGTACTACGACAAGGACGCGGATCTGAGCCTACAGAAGGAAAAGAAGGTCGGCGTGATCGGCTTCGGCAGCCAGGGCCACGCGCACGCGCAGAACCTGAAAGACAGCGGCGTCGACGTCATCGTCGGCCTCTACCCCGGCTCCAAGTCATGGGCAAAGGTCGAGCAGGCGGGCCTGCGCGTCGGCACCGTGCGCGAGGTGGCTGAGGAAGCCGATCTGATCATGATGACCGTGCCCGACCAGGCCCTCGCCAAGGTCTACAACAACCACATCGCCGGTGGGAGCCCGGAAACATGGTGCTGTTCGCGCACGGCTTCTCGTCCACTTCAAAAAGATCGTTCCGCCCGCCGACGTCAACGTGTTTATGGTCGCGCCGAAAGGCCCCGGGCATCTGGTTCGCCGCGAATATGAACGTGGCGCGGGCGTGCCCTGCCTGCTGGCCATGCGCAAGACCGGAGCGGCGATTCGAAACAGGTCGGCCTGGCTTACGCGCGCGCGATCGGCGGGACGCGCGCCGGCGTGATCGAGACCACGTTCAAGGAAGAGACCGAGACCGATCTGTTCGGCGAACAGTCGGTGCTCTGTGGCGGCTTACCGCTCTTATCAGGCAGGTTTCGAGACACTGGTCAAGCCGGCTACCCGCCGGAGATGGCGTACTTCGAGTGCCTGCACGAGCTGAAGCTGATTGTGGATCTGCTGTACGAGGGCGGCATGTCGTGCATGCGTTATTCGATCTCCGACACCGCCGAGTACGGCGACTACACGCGCGGACCGGGGTCGTCGATGACGGGTCCGGAGGGGATGCGGCGGGTGCTGTACGAGTTCCAGGACGGTACCTTCGCCGGAAATGGATCGCGGAGGCAGACGGTGGGTTCACCACATTCCTCCGACTTAGGGATCAGGCGCGCACATCCCAGCTCGAAGACGTGGGACGGGGGCTGCGCCAGATGATGCCCTGGTTGGAGAGCGAGACGAAGGTGGCCCCGACATGAAGGAAGGCAACGTAGGCGACGGCAACGACGTACGGACTGCTCTTCGACACCACCCTGCGCGACGGCGAGCAGGCTCCCGGCATCGCGCTCACGCGCGCCGAGAAGGTCGAGATCGCCGAGCAGCTCGCGCGGCTGAACGTGGACATCCTCGAGGCCGGGTTCCCGGTCTCGTCCGAGGGTGAGTTCGACGCCGTGGCCGAGATCGCGTCCAGCGTGCGCGGTCCGGTGATCGCGGCGCTCGCCCGCACCACCGAAGGAGACGTCCGCCGCGCGGCCGAGGCGCTGAAGGGCGCGGAGGCCTGGCGGATCCACACGTTCATCTCCACCAGTCAGATCCACATGGAGGACATGCTCCGCATGTCGCACCGACCAGGTGCTCGACGCGATCCGCGACAACGTGAAGCTCGCCGTCAGCTACACCGACGACGTCGAGTTCTCCGCGCAGGACGCGACACGCACCGAGCTGGACTTCCTGCTCGAGTGCTTCCGCGTGGCGGTGGAGTGTGGCGCCACCACGATCAACGTCCCCGACACGGTGGGGTACGCCACTCCCACGGAGTTCGGTGAGCTCGTCCGCATCGTCCGCGACGCGACGCCGGATCACGTGGTCATCTCCACGCACTGCCACAACGACCTGGGCCTGGCGGTCGCGAACTCGCTGGCCGGGATCGAGAACGGCGCCCGGCAGGTCGAGGTCGCGGTGAACGGGATCGGCGAGCGGGCGGGCAACTGCTCGCTCGAGGAGATCGCGATGATCGTCCGCACGCGCGGTCAGGCGCTCCAGAAGCAGCACCACCTCAGCATCAAGGAGATCGTGCGGACGTCGCGCCTGGTCGCGATGACGACCGGCTACAGCGTCCAGCCGAACAAGGCGGTGGTCGGGTCCAGCGCGTTCGCGCACGAGAGTGGGATCCACCAGCACGGGGTGCTCAGCAACCGCGCCACCTACGAGATCATGGACCCGGTCGAGATCGGGCTCGAGGGTAGCGCGCTGGTGCTGGGCAAGCATTCCGGGCGCCACGCGTTCATCGACGCCCTCGACAAGATCGGCATCACGCTGGACGAGGGCGCCCTGAACCGCGCGTTCGGTCGGTTCAAGGACCTCGCCGATCGCAAGGTGCAGATCACCGATCTGGACCTGTCGGCGATCGTGGCCGAGGAGCTGGGGGCCGCCGACGAGGATCTCCTCCTTCTCGAATCCGTGATCGTCGGCGGGGGCACCCACCTGCAGCCCCGCGCCACGGTCCACCTGAAGAAAGGCGACGAGACGATCGAGGAGTCCGCGATCGGCGACGGCCTGATCGACGCGGCGATGGGCGCGATCGCGCGTGCCGCCGGCGTGGAGGCGAGACTCATCAGCTTCCACGTGTCGTCGGTGACGGGCGGCTCCGACGCGCTCGGTGACGTGGTCGTGCAGCTCGAGATCGACGGGCGTCGCGTCACCGGACGCGGCGTGGCCACCGACGTCGTGGAGGCCAGTGCCCGCGCCTACCTGGCGGCCGTGAACCGCGCGCTCCAGGTGACCGGCGCCGCCGCCCGAACGAGGAGACGCCGTGACGGAGCGCAGCTACCGGGTCGGCGTGATCCCGGGCGACGGCACGGGGCCGGAGGTCGTGCGCGAGGGCCTGAAGGTCCTCGACGCGGTCCGCGACGGCTTCGCGACGGAACTCGTCGAGTTCGACCTGGGCGGCGATCGGTACCTCCGCACCGGTGAGATGCTCCCCGACGACGAGCTCGAGCGAGCTGCGCGAGCTTCGACGCGATCTTCCTCGGCGCGGTCGGCGACTCCCGACGTGAAGCCGGGCATCCTCGAAAGCGGCATCCTGCTGAAGGCTCGGTTCGAGCTGGATCAGTACATCAACCTTCGGCCGGTGAAGCTCTATCCGAGCGTTGAGACGCCGTCTCAAGGACAAGGACCGGACGACATCGACTTCGTCGTCGTGCGCGAGAACACGGAGGGGCTCTACGCCGGCGCCGGCGGCTTCCACCGCAAGGGACACCCGAGTCGAGGTCGCGGTGCAGGAGTCGATCAACACGCGGCACGGGCGTCGAGCGGATGCGTCCGCTACGCGTTCGACTTGGCGATGCAGCGCAACCGGCGCAGGAAGCTCACGCTCGTGCGGCAAGACGAACGTGCTGACGTTCGCGGGCGACCTGTGGGAGCGCGCGTTCGACGAGGTGGCGGCGGAGTATCCGGACATCAGCCCGATTACGCGCACGTCGACGCGACATGCATGTGGTTCGTGAAGAACCCGGAGTGGTTCGACGTGATCGTCACCGACAACATGTTCGGCGACATCATCACCGACCTCGGCGCGATGATCCAGGGCGGCATGGGCATCGCCGCGGGCGGGAACATCAACCCGACCGGCGTCTCGATGTTCGAGCCGATCGGCGGCTCGGCGCCGAAGTACACCGGCAAGGACGTGATCAACCCGCTGGCGGCGATCGGCGCGGTCGCAGATGCTGCTCGCCAGCTCGGCGAGGACGACGCGGCCGACGCAGGTCGACCGGGGGATCCGCGCCGCGACGGCAGCAGATGAAGAGCATGCGGGCAGGCGAGATGGGCATGGATACCGCCGAGGTCGGCGATCTCGTCGTCCAGGGGATGCGAACGTGACCGTCGAGCCTGCCGGCGCGGGCCCCCGGGTCGAGCTGTACGACACGACCCTGCGCGACGGCGCGCAGGGCACGGGGTTCTCGTACTCGATCGAGGATCGGCTGCGGATCCTGCACAAGATCGACCAGCTCGGCGTGCCGTTCATCGAAGGAGGCTGGCCGGGCGCGAACCCCCGCGACACCGAGTTCTTCAAGCTCGCCACGAAGGAGGACCTGCGCACGCCACGCTCACCTCGTTCGGGATGACGCGGAAGGCAGGGGAGCGCGTCGAGGATTCCTCGGTGCTGCGCGACCTGCTCGACACCGGCACCGAGTTCGTGTGCCTGGTGGGCAAGTCGTCGGACGTCCACGTGACCGAGGTCCTCCGTACCGATCTGGACGAGGGGGTCGCGATGGTGCGCGACTCGGTCGCGTTCCTGCGGACCCAGGACCGGCGCGTGTTCTTCGATGCCGAACATTTCTTCGACGGCTTCCGGAGCGATCCGGCGTACGCGATGCGCGTGCTCGAGGCGGCCCAGGAGGCGGGCGCGGAGCGGCTCGTGCTCTGCGACACGAACGGCGGCATGCTGCCGTTCGACATCGCGCGCATCGTCGACGAGGTCCGTGGCCGGGTCGGGACGCCGCTCGGGATCCACGTGCACAACGACGCCGGATGCGCGGTCGCGAACTCGCTGATCGCGGTCGAGCACGGCGCGTTCCAGGTGCAGGGCGTCGTGAACGGCTACGGCGAGCGAACCGGCAACGCCGACCTGATCCCGATCGCAGCCGAATCTCGTGCTGAAGATGGGTGCCGGTGCTGCCCGACGGGGCGGAGGAGCGGCTCACCGAGGTCGCGCACTTCGTCGCCGAGGTCGCGAACCTGGCCCCCGACTCGCGCCAGCCGTACGCGGGCCGGTACGCCTTCACGCACAAGGCGGGGCTCCACGCGAGCGGCGTCGCCCGCATCGAGGAGGCGTACGAGCACGTGCGATCCGGAGTCGGTGGGCAACCGTCGCGGCATCGTCGCGAGCGACCTCGGTGGGGCAGCCACGCTCCGCATGAAGGCCGAGGAGTTCGGGGTCGAGCTGGCCGACGGCGCATCGGCCGCACTCGTGACCGAGCTGAAGGACCGCGAGGCCGCGGCTACACGTTCGAGGTCGCCGACGCCTCGCTCGAGCTGCTGATGCGCACCGCGCACGGTTGGGAGCAGGCGTTCTTCCAGGTCGAGAGCTACAGGGTGCTCGTCACGGAACGGTGGGACGAGGGCGCCGTCGCCGAGGCCACCGTCAAGGTGGTCACGAACGGCGAGCGCCACATCGAGAGCGCGGAGGGGCACGGGCCGGTCGGCGCGCTCGACAACGCGCTCCGCAAGGCGCTCTCGAACGAGTACCCGGCGCTCGACGACATGAAGCTCGAGGACTACCGCGTACGGGTGCTCGACGAGACCGTCGGCACCGGCGCGATCGTGCGCGTCCTGATCGACACGTCGAACGGCGAGCGGGAATGGACCACCGTCGGCGTGTCGGAGAACATCATCGAGGCGTCGTGGGAGGCGCTCGTCGACGCCTACCTGTACGGCCTCCTCCACCCCCGATCGGCGACGCCTGACCGATGGGCGACGGCGCGGGAGGGGCCGGGACGGACCGCCAGGCGTGAGCCCGGCGCGCTCGACCGGGGCGTCGACGATCCGCGCGGCCGGTCCCGGACGACGCTCGGCGCGATCGCCGAGGTCCACGTGGCGTCGTGGCGCTGGGCCTATCGCGACGACCTGCCGACGGCGTTCCTGGACGCCCTGAACGTCGACGACCGGGCAACGATAGTGGACCCGGCTACTCGCCGAGGACGCTGGCACCGTGCTGGTCGCCGAGCGAGACGGCGTTCTCGTCGGCTTCTGCAGCTTCGGACCCACCCGCGACGACGACGCCGCCGACGGACGGCCGAGATCGTGACGATCTACCTGGCCGAGTCGGACGCGGGCACCGGCATGGGACGTGCTCTGTTCGTGCGGATCCGGACCGGCTCCGCGCCGCGGCTCACGCGGGCGACGCTGTGGGTCATGGCGTCGAACGATCGGTCCCGTCGGTTCTACGAACGGGCGGGCTGGTCCTGGGACGGCACGACCAGCGATCATCGGTTCGACTGCGCGAACGTCCCGATCGTGCGGTACGCGGCACGCTCGAGGCGGCCCGGAGATCCGCGGTCCGGCGCGGAAGGCGGCGCCGCGTTCGCGTTCATGACGCGGACGATCGCGTCCTCGATCCGCACGGCTTCGTCCTTGCGATGCCCTTCGACAGGATCGAGAACTCGACCCAGTCGCCCACCCGCTCGACCAGACCCAGCCGGAGAGCGCGGAGATCTCGTCAACGTGCCGGTCTTCGCCCGGAGGCGCACGTGGCCGAGCCGGCCCTCCAGCGTGCCCTGCCCGCCGGTCGGCAGCGCGAACCGCAGTGGGCCCCCACGGCTGGGTCTCCGCGCTCGAGCAGGCGCACCATCCCCGGCTGGTCACGCGGTTCGCGTACGACAAGCCCGACGCGTCGTTCGCGAGCGCGGGGCGCCGTTCGCGTCGGTGAACGCGTCGAGCGGCGGCGCCTGCGCCGATCGACCCGGCCCGAGACCTCGGCGCCCAGGACCTTGCCCAGCACCTCCGCGTCGAAGTTGACGGAGTCGACGTTCATCCGCCGCAGGATGTCCACGACGGGGGCGGACGAGATCGTGGCGATCTTCACCCGGGGGCGGCGACCCCACCCCGGCCGCTTCGTGACGGGATGCCGGCGGCTCGAGCTGCGCGGCAACGAGGTCGCCGCGCGCAGCTCGGGATCGCCGATGTGGCGGCCGTCGGACCCACGTTGCCGCGGAACGTGAGCGCCGTCGGCATCGCGACCTCGAAGGACGGGAAGTCGTCCTTCCATCCCTGCGCCCACCAGTCGCGCTCGAACGGTCCGGTGTCGCCGACCACGTGCCCGTCGATCCGACGGACGCCCTTCGCGCGATCGCGTCCGCGAGCGCCCCCAGCGCGTCGGGTGCGAGCTCGGGGTCGCCGTGCCCGACGAGCCAGAGGTCCCCGTCGATCACGCCGTCGACGGGCGCGGCCGATGGCCATCGCGCGCGTGGCGATCACCCGGTCGGGACGACCGCCTGCAGCAGCGCCATCGAGAGCAGCAGCTTCTCGTTCGACGCGGGGGGCCGCGCCACCCAGCCGAGATGTCCGTACAGCACCGACCGTCGTCGCCGATCGTCACCGACATCCGGGCTCGCCGATCAGCGCGTCGATCCGCTGCACCCACTTCGAGCGGCCGCTCGGCTCGACGGCGGGATCTGCCGGGGCAGTGGCGGAGCGGCCGGCGGCTCGGCGGCGACCGCGGCGATGGGGCGAGTCGCCGCAGGGTGACCGATGGAGAAGGTCGACAGGCACGTGGACGATGGAACGAGGTTGGCAGCGCTACGGGTGGATCGCACCCTGGGCGAGCGCCTCGGCCTCGGCGTGCATCTCGTGGCGCTCCTCGGAGCATCCTGGAGTGCCTCGCTCGAGCGGCCGCGCGAAGAAGTAGCCCTGCCCCAGGTCGCAGTTCAGCTCCATGAGCCGCTCGAGCTGGTCGGCGCGCTCGATGCCCTCGGCGACGGGCTTCAGGTTGAGGATGCCGGCCAGCTCGATCACCGCGGCGGTGAGCGCCGACGATTCGCCACCGTCGCCACCTCGTCGATGAAGGACTTGTCGACCTTGAGGATGTCGACGGGGAACCGACGGACGTAGTTGAGCGACGAGTAGCCGGTGCCGAAGTCGTCGATCGCGAGCAGCACGCCGAGCTCCTTCAGCTGGTTCAGCCGTTCGATCGCGAGCTCCATGTCCTGCATGACCATGCTCTCGGTGATCTCCAGGATCAACGTGGGCGCGGGGAGGCCGGTCTCGGCCAGGATGTCGCGCACCTCGTCCACGATCTCGGGCCGTGCGAGCTGACGCGCGGACAGGTTCACGGCCATGTGGAACGCCGGCTCCATGGGGAACTCGCCCTGCAGCTCCACCGCGTAGCGGCACGCTTCGCGGAGCACCCAGCGGCCGATCGGCGACGATCAGGCCGGTCTCCTCGGCCAGCGGGATGAACTCGAGCGGCTGCACGATGCCGCGGTCGGGGTGGATCCAGCGGATCAGCGCTTCGACGCCGGTGATCCTGCCCGACTCCAGCTCGATCACCGGCTGGTAGTGCAGGATGAACTCGTCGTGCTCGAGCGCGCGTTGCAGGTCGGCCTTCAGCTCCAGGCGCCGCAACGCGGTGTCGTGCATCTCGGGCTCGAAGACCTGGTAGCGGCCCTTGCCCTTCTCCTTCGCCATGTACATCGCGACGTCGGCGTTGCGCATCAGCGCCTCGGCGGCGTCCTCGCCGACCGTCGCCGGCGCCCTCGGAGACGGCGATGCCGACGCTCGCGCGGATGAACACGTCCTTGCCTTCGAGCGCGAACGGGACCTCGAGCATCTGCATGATCCGGTCGGCGACGTCCGCCGCCTGGATGCCTTCGCCGCCGTCCTCCAGGAGGATCGCGAACTCGTCCCCGCCCAGTCGAGCGGCGGTGTCGGCCGCGCGCAGCACGTTCTTCAGCCGGTCGCCGACCTGGAGCAGGAGCCCGTCGCCGGCGGCGTGCCCGAGGGAGTCGTTGATCGTCTTGAAGTCGTCGATGTCCATGAACAGCACGGCGACCGGCTTGCGGTCGCGCTCCTGTCGCTCGATCGCGTGCAACACGCGATCGCGGAACAGCGCCCGGTTGGCCAGGTTGGTGACCGGGTCGTGGAACGCCTGGTGCGAGAGCTGCTCCTCGAACTGCTTGCGCTCGGTGATGTCGCGGGTGTTGAGCACGATCCCGCGGACGTTCGGATCGTGCAGCAGGCTCGTGCGCAGGGTCTCGGTGGCCATGTACGTGCCGTCCGATGGCGCAGGCGGAACTCGACGGGCCCGTGTGTCCCTCGCCGTCGCCGACCGACGTGAGGAACGACAGGACCCGCGTCTTGTCGTCCTGGTGGACCAGGTCGATGAAGCGCGTGCCCTCGAGCTCCCCGGGGTCGGAGCCGAGCACCCGAGGCGCCGACGGGCTCGCGTAGCGGACCACGGTGGTCGGCTCGATGACGGTCACGACGTCCGACGAGTTCTTGACGAACGACGCGAACCGCGCCTCGCTCTGACGCAGCAGCAGGTCCTCGGTCAGGGCCGCGCTCTCGAGCGCGAGCGCGACCTGCGAGGAGAGCGCCCGGAGGCTGTCGGCGGCGGTGCGGGCATCTCCTCGGGCGTCGACACGATCATGAGCCCGCGGAACTCGTCGCGCATGAACAACGGCGCGACGAGGACGGAGCCCTCGTCGTGAGCGGGGAGCGCGAGCGGGTCGCGGATCGTGCTCTCGTGGGTCTGCACGACGTAGGCGTCGCGATCCAGCAACCGCTGCCGCTTCCAGTCCTGCAGGATGTCCAGGGAGAAGCGCGAGCCCACGACATCGGCGCGCTCGCCGTCGGCGGCGACCACCTCGAGGCGGCCCGCCTCGTGGCGCCCTCGCACAGCCGGATCGCCGCGTCGACGCCCGCCAGCGACTGGGCGGCATCGATCGCCGCGGCGTGGATCGCCTCGCGGTTCGTCGCCGTCACGAGCGCGACTCCCGCTTCGCGCAGCGCACGCTCGCGCCGGCGGACTTCTCTTGCTGGCGGACCAGTCCTGACATCCTCGCGATGACGAGGAGGAACAGGACGATCGACGCGACGCTGAGCACGCTGGTATCGACGGGCTCTCCACGGAAGTTCTGCACGAGGCGGAGTACCGGCGGCGCGATCGCCGCCGACGTCAGCAGCGCGAGACGCCCGAAGGTCAGACGGTCGTCCCACTCGGGGGTCTGCTCGGTCAGCTGTCGCATCGACGGGTGCAGGGCCGCGGTGCCCAGCAATACGTAGAACGCCATCCATCCCACCTCGAGCCACCCGGAGCCCGGCTGATAGCCGCTTGCGGTGTACAGCCCGAACCACGCGTAGATCGCGTCGGTCACGAAGAGCGCGCCGATCGCCGCGATCATCAGGAAGAACGCCACCGGCTTGCGCCCTGCCCCGAACGCCAATCGGATCGACACGGCGGCCAGCAGCAGGTCCATCATCGGGTAGGCCATCGCCGTCAGCTTGGTCTTCAGGTCGAGCTCGGCCAGGTGGATGTACGGCGAGATCAGCAGCACCCATGAGACCGTCCCGACGCCCACCGCGATCATCAGGGAGTCGAGCAGGCTCGATCGGTCGCGCCCCGGGGTCCGCGCCCGGATCATCATCATCATCCCGGCGATCAGGCAGGGGTAGACGGCGAGGTACAGCATGTCGGCGATCCCGGGGAACGGAACATCGCCTGCGGGGTTGAAGGTGTAGTCGAGCCGGAACACGCTGGGCAAGAGCTCGTGGAACTGGTCGTAGTTGTACGAGACGACGTCGCCCGCGATGAAGATCAACTGTCCGATCGCGATCAGGTACCAGGGCCACCGCTTCTCGGGCTGGTGGATCCGCACCGCCACGAGGATGAGGATGGGCGAGCTCAGCCCGATCAGATTGAAGAGGATGCTGTTCTGCCCCATGGCGTAGTACAGGGCCGTCGCGGCGACCGCGAGCACGGGGTACAGGTACCAGGCGCGGTTCTTCACCCATGCGGTATCGGGTTGAGCGACGCACCGCGTGATACCTGATTTCGGGTAGCCCGGTCCCGGCGGACCGGGGCTGACCTGCGGTTGGACGTTCTCCGGGCTTATTCCTCCGGGTCGTGGCGCCGGCCGATCGTGTGTGGGAGGGTTCCGTCATGACCGAGGGTCGGCCGGATCCTGCGCGCCCGCTGGCGGGCAAGGCCGCGCTGGTTACGGGCGGGACCTCGGGCATCGGACTCGCCGTCGTCGAGCGGTTCGTGGCGGCCGGCGCCGAGGCGGTCGCCCTCGCTCGGCACGCGCGCCCCGAGGTGGAGGCGGCGGGCGGTCACATGGTCGAGGGCGACGTCGCCGACGCCGTGAGGATGGCGGCCGCGTTCTCAGAAGCGGTCGAGCTCGTCGGGCCGCTCGACATCGTCGTCTTGAACGCCGGGATCAGCGAGCTCGATGGCGGCGGGCTGGACGCGATGGATGCCGGCGCGGTGGAGCGGATGCTCGCCGTGAACACGATGGGCGTCTTCCACGGGCTCGGTCAGGCGGCCACGCACATGCGCGACGGAGGGAGCGTGATCATCACGGCCACGGCCGCGCTGCACTGGGCGTTCCCCGACTATCTCGGGTACACGCTGTCGAAGGCGCCGCTCCGATCGATGTGCGTGCACGCCGCGATGAAGCTCGGCGCCCGCGGGATCCGCGTGAACACCGTGAGCCCTGGGACGATCCTCACAGAGATGCAGCCCGACGATGACCGGGAGGCGACGATCTGCCGGATCGTGACCTGTCTCGGCCGGGTGGGCACGCCCGACGACGTCGCCGGCGCGTACGTCTTCCTCGCCGGCGACGACAGCCGCTACGTGACCGGGACCGACCTGCGCGTCGACGGCGGCTGGCTCGACGGGATCACGTACGGAGAGGCCGAGCGGCTCTTGCACGAGTAGTCCTCAGCGAGCGGAGACGGTCTCGTGCTGCTCGAGCTGGAACCGTTCCTGCAGGTTCCCGAGCACGGCGATCAGCTCGTCGACCTCTTCATCGGTGTTGGCGGCGGTGGTCTGTATCCGGAAGCCGACCTCGTTCTTGGGCACCAGCGGGTAGGCGGCCATCGTCGCGTACTGCCCGTGCTCGAACAGGTACCGGCCCACCTCGTCGATCTCCTCGTGGTTCGCGAGCGGGATCTCGACGATCGGGAAGCCCGAGGTGTTGGGGGTGTGGATGCCCATCTCGTGCAGCGCCTGGAGCAACCGGTGGGTCATCCGATGCAGGTCGGCCCGGTGGCGGTCGCCGCGCGTCCGGTTCGCCTCGAGGCCGGCGAGGGTCGTGGCGAGGGACGCCACCGGCGAGGGTCCCGAGTAGAGGTACGGGGGGGCCAACACCTTGAGCGCCTCCTTGAGGCGCGTGGGCAGGGCGATGAAGGCGAGGAGCGACGAGTACGACTTCGAGAAGCCGGCGACGAGGACGACGTTCTCGTAGTCGACGCCCTGGTGCGCGATCACGCTGTTGCCCGTGCTTCCGTAGTCGCAGAGCTCGTCGACCGACCGCTGGCCGATCACGCCGAAGCCATGGGCGTCGTCGACGTACAGGAGCGCGTCGTGCTCTCGTGCCACCCGGGCGAATTCAGACATGTCGGGCGCGTTGCCGGTCATCGAATTGACGCCGTCCATCGCGATGATGCGCGGCGCGCCGGGGTCGCTCGCCGCGAGCATCTCTTCGAGGTGGGCGTGGTCGTTGTGGCGGAAGCGCACGACGGTCGCGCCGTGGCCCGCGGCCACCATCGCCCCGTCGTAGATCGTCTTGTGCGCCCGCCCGTCGAGGAAGATCGTGCCGTCGCCCACCAGCACCGGGATCACCGACATGTGGATGTGCGTGATCGTCGGGAGCACGAGCGAGTCCTCGGTGCCGAGCAGCTCGGTGAGCTGCTCCTCGATCTCGGGGTAGAGGCGCGGGTTCCCGAGGAGCCGGGACCAAGAGGGGTGCGTGCCCCAGTTCGCGAGGTACTCGGGCACCGCGGCGATGATCTCCTCGTCCAGGTCGAAGCCGAGGTAGTTGCAGCTCGCCCAATCCGTGAGCCACCGGTCGCCGATCCTGATCCTGCGCCCGATCTGTTCGTCGATCACCGCGTCCATCATGGGGTGGGTGGTCGTGAGCCTCGTGAGGTCGGACACCGTAGCGACCCAGCGGTCCAGCCACCCGTCGATCTGGCGTCGGCGTGGCTTGCCGTTCGGCGACGGCTCGACGGGCAGATCGCCCAAGCGGCGGCCGATGCGGTCGGTCGTACGCCGACGGGGGGAGTCCGGATGATCGATGTCCATGGCTCTTCCCCATCGGTCCTTCCGTGGGGGACCTTTACCTTCGTACACAGGGCATCCCCGTCGCTCGACGCCCCGTCGCGGCCCGCCGGGGGACACGTTCGAGTAGTCATATCGAGCTAGGGCTCCGGCCCTCGGTCACGGTCGGCATCGGAGCGAGTCGGCCGAGGGTGGATCCGGGCGGAACGTCCGCTCAGGCGACATCGATCCAGACGTCGTCGCGCTGCTCGGTTCCGCGAGTCATGTTGACGCGCCAGCACCCCGGATGGTCGAAGACGATCGTCGATCGCCATGCCACGCCGGGACGCTCCCGGCGGACGGAGCGATCGCGCTCGAGGCCGTCGATCTGCGTCACTGAGCCCCCGTCGTCCACGACCACGAGGTCCGGAGCGGACCGGGCATCGATGCGCCGGGTCACGTCGAACGGTTCGCCGGACGGGAACGGGGACTCGCCGGCGAACCGGGCCTAGATCGTCGTCCCGTCCCGGGTTGCATCTCGGTCGACGATCGCAGCGGTCGCGTCGGCGACGGAGGGTCGCAGTCCGGCTGCCCCAGGGTACGCGCCACCGAGGAGATCCTGGAGGCGTTCGCGAGCGGGTCCGGCCCGTGGATCAGATCGGGGGTCGCCGGCGCACGACGCGAGCACGACCAGGCAGGCGACACCGATCGTGCCCCGCCGCGAGGACGCCAGAGGCACCTGAACCACCCCATCCCCACGGTTGTCGGCCGCGGCGACCGGGGGTTTACCCGTCCGGATGGCGCGAGGAACCGGCAGGCGACGACCCCGCCCGGGCCTGAGCAACGAGCTCGTCGACGCGGAGGCGCTCGTAGGCGGTCGCACAGGGGTTGCCGCGCGTGAGCAGGAGCTCACCCTCGTCGGGCCGCATGATCAGAGAGGCCACCGTCACGTAGTCGTCCTCGGGCGACACGCTGTCGTCCTCGTGCGCGCACACGGAGGAGGGGCGGCCCTCGTGGTCACGGAGGACGCCCGCCAACGTCTCGACGTCGGCCCGTTCCCTGAGGGCGGCCTCCGCGGTCGACTGCCGGCGCAGGCTGTCCTCCCCGTCGATCCTCCCGAGGTCCTTGAAGGGTCGATCGGGCCAGAGGAAGTGGTTGGCGTGCGCCAGGGCGGTCTCGGTGGTGGCGAACACCGTCTCGGGACCGCCGGGGCCGACCTCCAGGTTGACAGCGGCGCCGTCCCCAGAAGAGATCAGGTAGTTCGCGGAGCTGGCGCGCCATGCACGGCTAACCGCCGCGGTCGCCTCGCCGTGGGTCGCGCTCGTCAGGATCGCACGCAAGATCGCGTGGAACGGCACGCCCGGATCTCCACGGTCTCGGCTCGAGGTCAGGGCGTTCGCCGTGAGCGCGATCCGCGCCTCGTTCATGCCGCACTTCGCGAGGAGCCCGGCCTCGACCAACGTGACGAACGCCGGGCGGTCGTGCGGCGCCGCGACCAGCAGCACGCAGGTTTCACGGGCGCCCGGCTTCCAGTCCCAGTTCTGAGCGTGCAGGAGGCGGCCGTCGGCGGAGGCGCTCGGCGTTGCGCAGAGCGCGGTGCACTCCCGTGTCGCGCGGCGGGCGGCCCGGGCGTCGAGCCCGAACATGATCTCGGTGCGCAGGTTGAGCGCGAGGACGTCCTCCGCGTCGACCCCGGCGCCCTCGGCGATCCCCTCGATCTCGGGCAGGAGCTGCGCGTCGTAGCGGTCGATCGGTTCGGCGAACGGGCTGGTCCGCCGGCGCACCTTCTCCCACACCAGGCCCGTGTACGAACGGAAGATCGCTCCGTAGAGCTCGATCGATCGATGCACTCGGTCGCGCGCCGCGGCGCCGTACGCGCGCCCGCGCTCGCGGGGCCCGCCGGTGGCGTGGACGACCGGCCATCCCATGGGCGGCAGCCTAGCGGCGGCGACTACGATACGGCCACGACGCTGCCGTCACGACCCTCGGAGGGCTCCCGATGAACACGATCGACCGGTCTCGGCTGCACGACCTCAACGAGCGCGAGCGCCAGACGTTCCGTGAGCGACACGCCGGATCGCGGGAGCTCGCCGAGGCGGCGAAGTCCTCGCTGCTGTTCGGCGTCCCGATGAACTGGATGACGCGGTGGTCGGGTGATCATCCGGTGTTCGTCGAGCGCGCCGAGGGGGCGCGATTCTGGGACGTCGACGGCAACGAGTACGTCGACCTGTGCCTCGGCGACACCGGCGGGATGGCGGGCCACGCCCCGAAGGTGTCGGTGGACGCGATCGCCCAACAGGCGGCCAAGGGGATCACGCTGATGCTGCCGACCGAGGACGCCGCATGGGTGGGCGCGGAGATGACCCGCCGCTTCGGGGTCCCGTACTGGTCGTTCACGCTCACCGCGACGGACGCGAACCGCTTCGTGATCCGGTGGGCCCGCGAGATCACGAGCCGCAGCAAGATCGTCGTGCACAACTGGTGCTACCACGGGTCGGTCGACGAGACGATCGCGACGCTCGACGAGCGTGGCCTGGTGATCGAGCGCGAGGGGAACACCGGGAAGCCCGTGCCGCTCGAACTGACGACACGGGTCGTGGAGATCAACGATCTCGAGGGGCTCGAGCAGGCCCTCGCGCACGGTGACGTCGCGGCCTGCCTCTTCGAGCCGGCGCTCACGAACATCGGCATCGTGCTGCCCGACGAGGACTACCATCGCAAGGTTCGCGAGCTGTGCACGACATACGGGACGCTGCTGATCATCGACGAGACCCACACGATCAGCGCCGGCCCCGGAGGCTGCACGAAGGCGTGGGGCCTCGAACCGGACTTCGTGACGATCGGGAAGACCCTCGGTGCCGGGATCCCGAGCGCGGCCTACGGGGTGAGCCAGGCGATGGCCGACCGGATCTACGCGGAGGTCGATTGGCTGAACGCCGACGTCGGCGGCACGGGCGGCACCCTGGCCGGCAACGCGCTGTCCCTGGCGGCGATGCGCGCCACCCTCGGAGAAGTCCTGACCGACGAGGCGTTCGAGCGGATGCTCGGGCTCGGCGAGCGGTTCGAGCAGGGCGTGCAACACGTGATCGATACGCGCGAGCTCCCGTTCCACGTGACGCGCCTGGGCTGCCGGGTCGAGTACCTGTTCCGCCCCGACCGCGCACGCAACGGGACCGAGGCCGCCGCCGGCCAGGACGACGAGCTCGACCCGTTCATCCACCTGTACCTGCTGAACCGCGGGATCCTGATGACGCCGTTCCACAATATGGCCCTGATGTCGCCGGCCACGACCGCCGAGGACGTCGACCGGCACACCGAGGTCTTCGCGCAGGCTGCGGACGAGCTGATCGGGGCGTAGGCGACGGCCGCTCTCATGCGTGCCGTGTCGCGAACGCGGTCATGAAGTCGGCGAGCGCCCGGGCGCCGTCGAGCGGCATCGCGTTGTAGAGGCTCGCGCGGATACCGCCCACGCTTCGGTGGCCCTTCAGGTCGGTCATCCCTGCTCGGCCGCCTCCGCGACGAACGGCTCGCTCGAGGTCCTCGTCGGGGAGCCGCCAGGTGACGTTCATCAGCGAGCGCGCCTCGGGACGGGCGTGACCACGGTAGAAGCCGCCACTGGCATCGATCGCGTCGTACACGAGCTCGGCCTTCATGCGGTTGGTGGTCCGCTGGGCCTCGAGACCACCGACGTCGTCGAGGAGCCACCGGGTGACGAGCATCAGCACGTAGATCGAGAACACCGGCGGCGTGTTGTAGCAGCGACCCGTGCCGGGCGTAGGTCCGGTAGTCGAGCATCGTGGGCAGACCGTCGGGCGCCCCGGCGAGCACGTCGTCGCGCACGATCGCGACGGTCACGCCCGCCGGGCCGGCGTTCTTCTGGGCGCCCGCGTAGATCAGCGCCGTAGCGGCCCACGTCCACGGGCCGCGAGCAGAAGTCCGACGACATGTCCGCGACGAGCGGTACGCCCTCGGGTGCGGCGGGTCGTCGGGGAACTCGACCCCCTGGATCGTCTCGTTCGTGGTGACGTGGATGTAGGCGGCGCCGGCGCTCACCGCCGACGCGAGCTCGCCGGCCGAGGGCACCGTCACGAAGGCATCGTCGGCGCCGCTCCAGACCGCGTGCGCGTCGCCCTCCTTCGCGGCCTCGGCGAGGGCCTTCGTCCCCCAGGCGCCCGTGATCACGTACTCCGGCCGGCCGTTCGGTCCCACGCAGGAGGTTCATCGCGACCATCGAGAACTGCAGGGATGCACCGCCCTGACAGAACGCGACGTGGTGGGTGTCGGGGATCGCGAGCAGCTGCCGCAGGTTCGCCTCGGCCTCCTCGATCACGCCGCGGAACCACGGGCTCCGGTGCGAGACCTCGAGCGGGCTGGCGCCGACACGCCGGGAGCGCGTGCAGGTCGCGCTGGGCCTCCTCGAGCACCGGGAGGGGGAGGGTCGCGGGGCCGGCGGAGAAGTTGAAGGTGCGGTCGGTCATGGCGTCCAGGCTATCGAACCTCCGCCGGGCCGACCGGTCGACGCCCGGGCCGGTCAGGCGCCGGGCTTGTAGACCATCAGGTACAGGATCAGCACGAGCGCGGCCGCGCCGGTCCCCGCCACGATCGGCACCATCGGGCCGTCGAGATGTGCCGCGAGCTCCTCGTCGGTCATCGTGAACGTGCCGTCATGCCAGCGCGTGCATCCCTCGCGGAGCTTCTTCATCCAGGGGGTGCCCGTGACCGACATCGCGGCCATGATCACGAGCAGCACGACGATCGAGCCCCAGAGCCACGTCTGTGCGAAGAGCGTGTTCTGGATCCCGGCGGCGACGCCGCCGAGCACCAGCAGCCCCATCGAGACGTACATCGGGCCGATCGTGCGCTTCGACAGCTCGCAGAGGGCAAGGATCCGCTCACGGTCGCGGTCGCCTCCCCGGGCGGCGAACATCGTGTACATCGACACGCCGTGCGTGGCCAGGAACCCGGCCACGCCGAGGATGTGGATGAACACCCAGAGCTCGTACACGGCCCGGAGCATAGCCCGAGCCCCTACGACGGGCCCGGCACCGGGTTCAGTGCTCGCGCCGAGGGCGGGTGATGCGCCCCTTCAACCGGAACCCACGGCCCAGATGCACGCGGGAGGGCGCCGTCCCGCGGGGTGCACGCGGGGCACGGCGGTGGCTCGACTCGTGCACGGGCATCTTCGACGTCAGCCGCATGGCAGCCTCCTCCTCGACTCCACCGTACGGCGCGGGCCGGAGCCCCCAGCCGGTCGGACGGCCCGGGCCGGAGGGGACCTCGGCTTCCGGGCGCTCAGCCCCGGTCGAGCGGGCGGGTCAGGCAGGTGGGGCCGCCGTCGCCCTTGCGGGAGATCTCCGAGCCTTCGAACACGCGAACGTCGACGCCCATGGCCTCCATGCGACGCCGCGTCTCGGGGTTCCCGTCGACGGCCAGGGCGACGCGGGGGGCGAGCGCCAGCACGTTCGGACCCATCGAGTCGAACTCGTCGTCGGGGACCTCGATCATCCCGACGCCGCGTTCGCGGAGCAGCTCCACCAGGCGGACGGGCACCATCGGCAGGTAGACCACCGCGAGGTCGACGTCGAGCGGCGAGATGAACGACATCAGGTGCAGGCATTCGGCCGGCCCGTGGAAGTGCGGCAGGTCGAAGACCTCGATCGTGGCGCCGCCGGGTTCCAGCAGGGCGCGCAGCTGCCGGATCCCCTCCTCGTTCGTCCGGTAGCCGCGGCCGACGAGCAGCGTGCGGTCGTCGAGCCAGAACATGTCGCCGCCCTCGGCGGTGGCCGTGCCGGAGAGCGCGCCGACGACCGGGACGCCGGCCGCCGCGAGATCCTGCGCGCACGCGTCGGGTTCGGCGAGGCGTCCCGGCTTGCCCGGGCGGAGCAGGATCACGCCGGCGTCGGTCATCAGGACGGGGTCGTAGGCATAGATCGCATCGGGGTCGCCCTGCACGCGCGTCGTACCGACGACGACCTCGGCGCCGGCGTCAGCGAGGTGCGCACGGAACGCGGCATGCTGGTCTCGGGCGAGGGCCGGGTCGGGCGCGTCGCGCCACCCGTGATCACGCCATGCCCGGGCGTCGTCGTCGACCGGGGGGCGCACGTAGACCCGGCGGATCGGTGCGTAGCCGTTCTGGATCGCCATCGGACGAGAGGGTAGCGGAGCCACGTCCCGGCGGTTACCGCTTGTGGGCGTGCCGATCCGGCTCGGATGTCTCGGCGTCGGCGGCGGACCGGGGAGTGACCCGGCCGAGGTCGGCCGCTCCCTCCAGGCCTTCGGGGGGATCCGCCTCGGGCACGATGACGATCTCGTCGGTCCCGGCCGTTCGGAGTACGCCGGCGGCGGCCGGATCCACCGAGGCCGTCAGCGGCAGGATCACGACGGATGCCGGGGCACGGTCCCCGATGATCGCTTCGCCCGGGCCGACCGTCACCTCACGGGCGAGGGCTCGGACGGCGTTGGAGCCGCGCCGCCTCGCCGCGCGCCAGGATCGCTCGAAGTGCTGCGGGGTCCTGGCGCGGGCGTGCCGAGGTCCCGGCGCCATGGAGCGCCGCTCCGGCGCTCTGGTGCTCGGCTGGCCGGTGAGGCGTTCCATCGTCCGGCCCAGCTCCCGGAGCACGTCGGACGGCTCTACGCGGGCGTCACCACCGATCGGGACGACGGCGCCGGGCCACACCAGGACCACGCGGGTCGAGGGCGCGATCGTGCGGATCATGGCGACGGCCATCGCGCCGATGCCGTCGTCCATGACCACGACGTCGGGCCGGTGGACGGCGACCACACGTGCCAGCTCGGCCGACGTCGCGGCATCGCCGACGACGTCGTAGCCCTCGCCCTCGAGGACGAAACGCAGCAAGCCTTTGCGGGTGGACGGGCCCTCGGCCACCACGACGCGGACGGGATCACTCACGCGTTCTCTGTCCCTCGTTCGACCTGCAGCATGTGCTGGAACGGAGCCTAGCCCATGGATGCGGTCCGACGGAAGGCTCCGTTACCGCCACCTTCGGACGGGAGCCGCGTTCGGGGCGTGGTCCGTAGACTCGACGCCCATGGGCACTCAGCGTCTGACCTGGACGGGCGACCGCCTTCAGTTCGTCGCACAGGCGGGCTACGGAGACGCGTTCGCGGTCGGCGGCGACGCGGAGGGGCCGGGGGCCAAGCCCTCGGACCTGCTCCCGCTGGGGCTCGCGGCGTGCACGGCGTACGACGTCGTCGTGATCCTGCACAAGCAGCGGCAAGACCTGCGGGCGCTCGAGATCGAGCTCACGACGGAGCAGGAACCC
Organism: uncultured Actinomycetes bacterium; assembly: GCA_963821925.1. Taxonomy (GTDB): domain Bacteria; phylum Actinomycetota; class UBA4738; order UBA4738; family HRBIN12; genus JAOUEA01. The sequence continues at coordinate 896,383 of CAWGFO010000001.1, forward strand.
GACGCGCCGTTCGCCTTCACCTCGATCCACATGCATTTCGTGCTGACGGGGACGATCGAGGAGCGCAAGGCCGACCGAGCGATCGCTCTCTCGGAGGAGAAGTACTGCTCGGTCGCCGCGACGGTCCGTCCGACGGTCGCCCTGACGCACTCGTTCGACATCCGTCCCGCCACGGCTGGTCCGTAACGGACTACCGACGCACGCCGACGAACCGGGCCGCGCCCGACGAGGGGGCGAATCCCGGGCACGCGAAGGACGAGGCCAGCCGTCCGCGGATCTCGGAGGCCACCCACGCGCCGCCCACGACGCGGGCCTCCGTCACACGGATCCGGAACTGGAGCGGCGCTCGGACGCGCCCGCCACCGGAACACCGCGCGAACCCTGCCGCGGAGTCCCCGCGGTAGAGGGCGTCGCCGTCCGGCAGCAGCAGGCCCGGATGGCCGTTCCATCGGATCGGGCAGGCGCCGACGGCGGGCGGGCACGTCGCGACGAACGTCCACTGGGTCGTGGCCTCCACCCCCGGGTGTGGATCCGAGATCCCCTCGAGCTCTACGAGGTTCTTGGCGCGCGTCACCCTGCGCCTGACCCGGAACGTCCCCTCCACCTGGGCGGCCTCGAGCGGCGGCAACGGCACGACCACGTCGGTGGGTGTCGACCTGCCTCGGATGCCGCCGTCGCCGACCGCCACCACTTCGTACCGGTAGGTGGTGCCGATCACCGCCGACCGATCCTCGACCGACGTGGACGCCGGGCCGACCGGCGGCAGGGAGGCGATCTCGTCACCGTCCCGCAGCACCCGGTATCCAGTGATCGGCGAGGTACTGGGACGCCAGGTCAGGGTGACGGTCGCCACGATCCGAGCGCAGGTGGGCGGAGCGCACGTGCTCGCGTCCGCAGCGGTGATCTCGGGGGGTGCCGGCGGGCTGGGCGACGGGCCGGTGGGCTGCGGGTCGCACGCGGCGAGGCACGCAGCGGCCAGCGTGCAGCCCAGTACGAACCGGGTGATGCGCGGGGGGAGGCGCATGGGCGCGAGCCTAGTGAGTCGTCCGGCCTGGGACAATCGGCCACCGATGGACGCCGCCGACCTCCTTGCCCGCTCGCCGACAGAACGCGTGCTGTGACCGCGAAGGCCCCCGGGACCCCGGGTCAGATGCCCGCGTCAAGACGCGGCGGCTCGCGGTCGATACCTGCCGGGACGATGCGACGTCTCGCCGCCCTCCTCGCCGTGCTCATCGCCCTGCTGCCCGCCGCGGCGGGGTTCGCGCCGGCGTCCGCCTACGACGTCCTCGACTCGCCGGAGATCCGCGCGATGGACGGCCGGATCTCCGGGGCGATCGACGAGGTCGAACGCTGGAACCATCAGCTCACCGCCTGGCAACGGCGGATCGCGAAGGCGTCGGCGGTCGTTCAGCGCCTGACGTACGTCGCGAACTCCGACGCCCACGTCGCGCGGTCGTTCGACGTGGTTCGGCGGGGGCTCCTGCGCACCGACCTGCTGGAATACCGGCTCGCGCAGGCTCATCGGGACCTGCGGCGCGTGCTGCACGATCCCGAGGGCCGCAACGCCGAGCAGCAGGTCGCGGCCTGGACGGCCTACGTGAACGAACTGCTCGCCGCCCGCGACACGATGATCCGCAAGGCCAAGCGCGGGTTCTCGTTCGTTCCTGGGGAGCCGGTGACCTACGAGGCCTGGGCGAACGGGTTCCTCGACCGGCTCGGAGCGCCGCGGTGCGACGAGAACCTGCTGATCGTGGTCGCGTGGGAGACGAGCGAGTCGACAGCGGCGGCGTTCAATCCTTTGGCGACCACCCATGTGATGGAGGGCGCCTCGGACATGAACTCGGTGGGCGTGAAGAACTACGTCTCGCTCGATCAGGGGCTCGACGCGGCGCGCGACACCCTCACCGGCGGCGCCGAGTCGTACGGGTACGGCGCGATCGTCGACGACCTCCGGGCCTGCGCGCCGGCGGAGACGACCGCGGCCGCGATCAACGCGTCGGCATGGTGTCGCGGCTGCACCGACGGGCTGTACCTCACCGGGCTCTTGCCGCTGGTGCGCGACGCCTACGCGGACCACGCCCAACGGCTGATCTCGACCACGACGGCGTAGGCCGCCGCGGCCTACGAGATCGTCGCAACTTCACCGCTCCGCCGGGTCCCGCGCCCCAGCGGACCTGCAAGAATGGCTCTTCGTGGACCAGACAACCGCGCACCCCGCCACCGCGGCCGCCGAGCCGACTCCCGTCCTCCCCGCCCTGTACGAGCTGATCGCCGAGCGAGCCGCCCCCGAGCGCCGTGATGCGCTGACCGCGTTCGCGAAGGCCTACCTGCGGCGCCTCACCGACGACGACCTGGCCGAGTACTCGCTCGACTCCCTCTACGCGCTCGTGGCCTCGACGTTCGCCTTCACGGACACGCGCGGTTCGAGGCCGTCGATCGTCCGGGTGTTCGATCCCACGCTCGAGGACGATGGCTACCGCGCACCGGGCTCGGTGATCGAGACGAACACCGACGACTCGCCGTTCCTCGTGGACTCCGTGCAGGAAGAGCTCGTCGCGCGGAACCTCGTGACGCGCCGCCTGATGCATCCGGTGGTCGGGACGAGCCGCGATGTCGAGGGGCGGATCGAGCGGGTGATGTCCGGCCGAGACGCGAGCCACCGTGAGTCGGTGATGCACTTCGAGGTCGACCGCCGGCTCTCCGCCGCGGAGAAGAGCAACCTGACCGAACGGCTCGAGCGGATCCTGCACGAGGTGCATCTGGTCGTCCGGGACTTCGAGCCGATGCAGGAGCGCGTGAAGCACATGGTCGACATGGCACGCGCGGGGGCGGTCCGGTACTCGCCGCAGGAGGTGGGCGAGACGATCGACTTCCTGACTTGGCTGCTCGAGCTGAACTTCGTCCTGCTCGGCTACCGCGAGTACGAGCTGTTCGATGCCGACGAGGGGCGCGCGATCCGGGCGATCCCCGGGAGCGGGCTCGGGATCCTCTCGGACGTGACGCGGTCGACCTTCGCGGATGCGACCCTGCTCGAAGAGCTCGCCCCCGACATCCGCCGCCGGATCGAGGACGGCGACCTCCTGGTCTTCAGCAAGACGAACGCCTACTCGGGCGTGCACCGACGCGCGCGGATGGATTACATCGGCGTGCGCCGCGTGAACCCCGAGGGCGAGATCGTGGGCGAGTCGCGCCTGATCGGCCTGTTCACGAGCAAGGCGTACATGGAGTCGGCCACCGCGACCCCGCTCCTGCATCACAAGCTCGAGCAGATCCTGACGGCCGAGGATCTGATCCCGGGCTCGCACGACTACAAGGAGACCGTCGAGCTCTTCGAGTCGTTCCCGCGGGACGAGTTGTTCCAGGCGTCGACGCAGGAGCTACGCCACCTGGTCGTGGGCCTGCTGCAGCTCGAGAAGCACGGGGGGATCCGCGTGCTCGTCCGCCGGGATCTCTACGGGCGGAGCGTGAGCGTCGTGGTCGCGCTGCCCCGCGACCGGTTCAACGCCGCGCTGCGCAAGCGGCTCCAGCAGCTGTTCGTCCAGAGGTTCAACGGCTCGACGGTCGACTACCACCTGGCGCTCGGCGAGACCGAGAGCGCGAAGATCTTCTTCACGGTGCACGTCGAACCCGGCGTGCAGATCCCGGAGGTGCCGTACGAGGAGCTCGAGCGGGCGGTCGAGCAGCTCGCGCGGACGTGGGACGACGACCTGCACGACGCCCTCGTCGCCCGGGTCGGCGCCGAGCGCGGGCTCGTGCTCACCGAGAAGTACGCGGGCCGGTTCCCGAGCTACTACAAGGCGGGCGACGAGTGGGGGCTGATCGTCGATGACGTGCTCGCACTGGAGGAGCTGGAGTCGAATCCCGAGGGGTTCGTCGTCGGGATCGGCAACGAGAGCAAGGGCGAGCGCCTCACGCGGGTGAAGCTGTACAAGACGGGCGGCAAGGTCGACCTGTCGGCCTTCATGCCGATCCTCGAGGCGCTGGGGCTCCGCGCGGTCGAGGAGATCCCGACCGCGCTCCACGGCGAGGGGAAGGTCTACATCCACGACTTCGGCGTGCTGGACGCGCGCGGGGCGGTGCTCGAGCTGGACTCGGCCGCCGACCACGTCCGCGAAGCGATCGCGGCGGTCTGGCGCGGCGAGGCGGAGTCGGATTCGCTGAACCGCCTCGTGATCTTCGCGGGGCTGACCTGGCGGCAGATCAACGGCGCGCGGGCGTACCGCAAGTACCGCCAGCGCGTCTCGTCGCAGTTCACCGAGGAGTACCAGAACGACGCCTTCGCGGAGAACCCCCATATCGCCGCCCGGCTCGTGCACCTGTTCGAATCGAAGTTCGATCCTCGTCACGCCGCGACCGACGAGGAGATCGGCGAGATCCGAACGCAGATCCTGCACGACCTGCAGTCGGTGGCCTCGCTCGACCAGGACCGGATCCTCCGCGGGATGCTCGGCACGATCGACGCCACCGTCCGGACGAACGCCTACCTCGGTCGCAACTACCTGAGCTTCAAGATCCGCAGCGCCGACGTGCCGGACATGCCCAAGCCGTACCCGCTGTACGAGATCTTCGTGTACTCGCCGCAGATGGAGGGCATCCACCTGCGCGGCGGCATGGTCGCGCGCGGCGGGATCCGCTGGTCCGACCGCAAGGAGGACTACCGCACCGAGGTGCTCGGCCTGATGAAGGCCCAGAAGGTGAAGAACGCCGTGATCGTCCCCGACGGATCGAAGGGCGGCTTCATCCTGAAGCGGTCGCCGGCCACGCCGGAGGAGCTGAAGGCCGAGGTGTCGGCGCAGTACGTGACCTTCATGCAGGGGCTGCTCGATGTCACCGACAACCTCGTCGGCGGTGAGATCCGACACCCGGAGCACATCGTGGTGCGTGACGGCGACGATCCGTACCTCGTCGTCGCGGCCGACAAGGGCACGGCCACGTTCTCCGACACGGCGAACGCCGTCAGTGAGCGGTACGGGTTCTGGCTGGGCGACGCGTTCGCGAGCGGCGGGTCCCAGGGCTACGACCACAAGGCGCTCGGGATCACGGCGCGCGGCGCGTGGGAGTCGGTGAAGCGGCACTTCCGCGAGGTCGGCATCGACGTGATGAACGAGCCGTTCACGGTGGTGGGCGTCGGGGACATGTCGGGCGACGTCTTCGGCAACGGCATGTTGCTGTCGCCCTGGATCAAGCTCGTCGCCGCGTTCGACCACCGGAACGTGTTCGTCGATCCCGATCCCGATCCGGGCTCCTCGTTCGCCGAGCGGCAGCGCCTGTTCGGGACGCCCGGGTCGTCCTGGAACGACTACGACCGCACCCTGCTCTCCGCGGGCGGCCAGGTGTTCGACCGGCGCTCGAAGTCGATCGCGCCCTCGGCCGAGATCCGGGCGGCGCTCGGGATCCCCGCCGAGGCGCCCGCCGAGATGCCGCCGACGGACCTGATCCGGGCGATCCTCGCCGCCCCGGTGGACCTCCTGTGGAACGGCGGGATCGGTACCTACGTGAAGTCGTCCCGTGAGTCGAACGCCGACGTCGGCGACCGTACGAACGACCCGGTGCGGGTCAACGGCCGGGACATCCGCGCGCGCGTCGTCGGCGAGGGCGGCAACCTCGGGTTCACGCAGCGCGGCCGCATCGAGTACGCGCAGCACGGCGGCCGCATCAACACCGACTTCATCGACAACTCGGCCGGGGTCGACACCTCCGACCACGAGGTCAACATCAAGATCCTGCTCGGCCTCGCGATCCAGCGTGGTGAGCTCACGCTGGACGAGCGCAACGTCCTGATGCAGGAGTGCGCCGACGACGTCGTCGACCACGTCCTGTACGACAACTACCTGCAGGCGCAGATCCTCTCCCAGGAGATGGAGGTCAGTGCCCAGCGGATCGAGAACTACGAGGACCTGATGGTCCAGCTCGAGGCCGACGGCGAGCTCGAACGGGAGGTCGAGTTCCTGCCCTCGACCGAGGAGATGCTCCAGCGCCGCGCCGACGGCGTCGGCATGACGCGGCCGGAGCTGGCCGTGCTGCTGGCCTACGCGAAGCGGACGATCGCGGCGTCGCTCCTGGACTCGGACCTGCCCGACTCGCCGTACCTCGCGCTCGACGTCCAGCGGTACTTCCCGCGCAAGATCGTCGGCCGGTTCGGGCACCTGATCGCCGAGCACCCGCTGCAGCGCGAGCTCGTGGCGACGATCGCCTCGAACGACGTCGTGAACTCGCAGGGGATCACCTTCGCCTCACGGATGACCACCGAGACGGGCGCGCGCGCCTCCGAGGTCGTGCGGGCGTTCCGGATGGCGCGCGACGTCACCGGCTCGGTCGAACGGTGGGCCGCCGTCGAATCGCTCGACGGTCGGATCGACCCCGGCGTGCAGAACGAGCTGATGACGGGCGTCGACTGGCTCGTGGAGACGACCTCCCGCTGGTACCTCGTGAACGCGACCGGCCAGCGCCTGGCGGACGCGATCGGTGAGTCGCGGCAGTCCTTCGACGAGCTCTCGGAGGTGATCGACCAGATCGGCCCCGACGCGTGGCGGGAAGAGCACGAACACGCGGCGCGCCGCCTGGTGGCCGAGGGCGTGCCACCCGAGATCGCGAAGCGGCACGCCTTCCAGGGCGAGCTCGTGCACGGGCCCGACATCATCCAGGTCGCGCACAGGACGGGCCGTTCGGTGCTCGAGATCGCGCGCGGGTTCTTCCTGCTGGGCGAGCGGCTGCAGATCGACTGGCTCGAGACCCAGCTCGAGGGCATGGCGGCCGGGACCCGCTGGCGACGCTGGGCCCAGCAGTCGATGGAGGACGATCTGTTCAACCTGCGTCGCCAGGTGGCGGAGAAGATCCTCGAGGTCTCGGACGGCGTGCCGATCGACGAGGCGGTCGAGACGTTCCTCACGGAGCGGCCCGATGCCGACGAACGGCTGCGCCGCTTCATGCGGCAGCTCGCGATGGAGGGCGTCACCGACCTCGCCCAGCTGACCGTCGCGCTTCGCCAGATCCGGGCGCTCGTCGGCTAGGGACGCGCCCCGGCCCGGGCCGTCACGCCGCCGGCCGCCGCGCTATCCGTAGAAGATCAGGGTGCCCCAGACGTAGCCGCCGGAGCTGACGAGCCCGATGCCCACCCTCCGGTACCCCGACCCGAGGATGTTCGCGCGGTGCTCGTAGCTCGCCATGAACGCGCGATGGAGCCCGCGAACGGTGCTCGCCATACCCACGTTCTCGCCCCAGCGGTTCGGGCGGTACCGGCGGACGGTGTCGTAGAGGTTCGCCGTGTGGAAGACGGTGTTGCGGTTCGCCATCTTGAGGCTGTGGCCGAAGGCGGTCTTCGAGAGGCGGGCGTTCAGCTCCAGCGGGTTGAGCCCGTGATTCCGCCTGGCGACGTTCACCAGGTGCAACATCGTCCATTTCATCTCGGTCGAGCGAGCACGGGTGCCTGCCGACGCCGTGCTCGGGGCGGCGAGCGCGGCGGTGATGAGGACGAGCGCGATCACGTGTCGGAGCCTCATGGAAGGCCACAGGCTACCGTGCAGATACGGCCTACAGCGACAAGCGGACGGCGCTGGCCCTCGAGCAGCGCCACGAGCCGCTCGAGATACCCTGCGGCCCTTCGCGTTGCGGCGAGGGTTAAGAGCAGGTTAGGTTTCGAGCGTGCCTCGCTACCGGACCGCCGCGCAGTTGGGACTGATGGATGGCACGCCGCCTCGGGACGAACGCCTCGTCACCCTGGCGAACTGGCAGGATCCCCCGTTCAACCGCTGGGGATTCCAGCACGTCCGCGACCTGATCCCCACCGCGAGGATCCCCCGTGGAGACGGTCCCGTGTGGCGGCTGCCCCGATCGGAGTTCGACCTCGACGCCCTGCGGTACCGCTCGCGGCGCCGGACGCTGACGGTGGGGCAGATGCTCGAAGCCACTGCGACGGACGGGTTCCTGATCCTGCACCGGGGCCGCATCATCACCGAGCGGTACCTGAACGGGATGACACCCGACACGACGCACCTCCTGATGTCGGTCTCGAAGTCGATCACGTCCACCGTCGCGGGGATCCTCGTGGGGCGGGGGGCCCTGGACCCCCAGGCGTTCGTGCCCGACGTGGTGCCCGAGCTCGAGGGGACGAGCTTCGAGGGCTGCACGGTGCAGGACCTCCTCGACATGCGGGCCGGCACCCGGTTCAACGAGGACTACGAGGACCTCAAGGCCGAGGTGCGCGTCTACGAGCAGGTCTACCTGTGGCGGCCGCGCACGACCCGCCGGCTACCCACCGACGCCACCGCCTACTTCGGCACGTTGAAGAACGACGGTCCGCACGGGGGACCGTTCCGCTATCGGTCGATCCTCACCGACGTGCTCGCCTGGGTGATCGAGCGGGCCGGGGGCGCACGGTTGCCCGAGCTGATCTCGCGGGAGATCTGGCAGCCGATGGGTGCGGAGTTCGACGCCGAGATCACGGTCGACGCTCACGGCAATCCGATGGCCGACGGGGGCGTGTGCGCGACGCTCCGCGATCTCGCGAGGTTCGGGCAGCTGTTCCTGAACGGCGGCCGGCGCGGCTCGACGAGGATCGTGCCCGCCGCCTGGATCCGGGACACCCTGCGCGGCGGGCCCGACAGCCGCGAGGCGTACCTGGCCAGCCCCGATCAGGACGAGGAAACCGAGGATTGGCGCGCCACGGGTCACTATCGGAACAAGTGGTGGGTGCCCGAGCCGGACCTCCCGATCTACATGGGGCTCGGGATCAACGGGCAGCAGGTCTTGGTGCACGGCCCGGGCAAGCTGGTGATGGCCAAGTTCTCGACGTGGCGGACGGCGCTGGACGCGGCGGCGCTCCGCCTCGCCTACGACGCGGCGTGCGCGATCGCCGACGAACTGAACGGCTGAGCGCGCCGCGGCCGGCCGTGCGGCGCGTGGCCGAGTGCGGCTACCCGCTCTCGAGCACGCGCACGACGCCCGCGGCCGGCGTGAACACGCTCTCGTGGCCGTCGTGCCACTTCACCCGGTAGCGGATCGCGGTGTCTCCTTGGATCACCTCGAGTACCTCGCCCTGTCGTTCGGGCTCGCCGACGTGCTCCGTCTCGACGGCGATGCGGTCTCCGACCTTCACGTCCATCGCACACCTCCGTGAACGCTCGCTGGTCCCGGGACCAGGGTACTCCCGTGGCGGAACATCGCGACCGGACGTCAGTCCCGGGGAACCCAGGTCGCCAGCCCGCCCGGGCCCGGGCGCACCTGCCCGAAGGACTCCGCGAGGTGGGTCGGGGCGATCGGCGTTCCGGGGTGGGAGAAGAGCTCGGCGATCAGCGCCCGGCGCGTGGCGGCGGCCTGCGGATGGATCGCGTCGGGGCCGCTCGGCCAGTCGGGATGGGAGAACTGGGCCGGGTGGTTGAACGCGTCCGCGGTGACGATCGCCCGCCCGCCCTTCGAGCTGAGCCGGACGATCTGATGCCCGGGCGTGTGGCCCGGGGCGTGATGCAGCTGGATCCCGGGCGCGAGATCGACGTCCCCGTCGACGAGATCGACGATGCCCGCCGATCCGAGCGGCTCGAGCAGGAGCCGGAGGATGTCGGCGTCCTCCTCGTCCTGCGCGGCGAGCTCGTGCTGCCAGTCCCAGTCCGCGCGCTGGATCACGTGGCGGGCACGGGGGAAGGCCGGCGTCGGCACGGGCTCGCCGTCGGCACCGGGCGGGAAGGTGACGGTGCCGCCGATGTGGTCGTCGTGCACGTGGGTGATCACCACGGTGTCGATCGCGTCCGGCGGGGTCCCGGTCTCGCGGAGGACATCGAGCAGGCGGCCCGGCGAGCCCATCCACCCGGGCCCGGGAGCGCCGGCCACGCCGATCCCCGTGTCGACGAGCACCACGCCAGCGGGGTGGCGGATCAACCACGCCCGCACCTTCAGCTGCCAGCCGCCGTGGTCGGCCCCGTACACGCCCGGCGCGCGATCGCGGAACGCGAGCAGCTCCTCGGCGGGTGCGTCGGGGAACATATCGGTGATCGGTCCCTCGAGTTCCCCGTCGGCGTCGAGGAGCGCCAGCAGTTCGAGGTGACCCACCTGCAGCGTGTCGAAGCTCATCCGCGCAGTCTAGGCGGACGCGCCGGTCTCCCGCCCCGCCTGGTCGGCCGGAGTAAGGTTCGATGATGCCGGCGATCCACGTGCGCACGCTCCCCCCGGCGGGGGGGACGGCCCAGGTCGACCGGGCCCTGCGCGCGATCGCGAGCGACGTGGCCGACGCGATCGGCGCCGAGCCGTCGGGGACCTGGTGCACGTTCACCGCGCTCGACCGGATGACGATCGGCACGCAGGTGGTGGGCGGTGGAGGGCGGATCGTCTACGTCGACGTGTGGATCCGTTCGCGCGGCGCCGAGGTCGACGGGCGGGCGCTCTCGGCCGCCTGCCTCGCGGCCGCACGCGAGCTCGAGGTCCCGCCCGAGGACGTCTGGGGCACGCTCCGCGAGGTCGAGGCGGGGCACGTATTCGCGGGCGGGGCGCTGATCGAAGACTGAGGGTCTCGCGAGCCGTTCCGGCGGTGGCGCGGTCGGTATGCTCTCGGCCACATGAACCAGTACTGGACCCTCGCGCACATCCTGTCGGTCGTCGCCTTCCTCGCGTGCCACGGCGCGTCGATGTTCGCGCTGTTCAGGATCCGATCGCTCGGTACGGACCGCACGAAGATCGCCGACACGATCGCGTTCTCGGGGTCGACCTCGAAGCCGATGTACGTCGCGCTGATCGCGGTGGTCGTGGCGGGGTTCCTGTCGGCGTCCACGGGGCCGTGGGGCCTGAACGACACCTGGATCTGGGCGGCCGTGCTGGTGCTGATCATCACCACCGGCCTGATGACGGCGATCGCGAAGCCCTACTTCAAGAAGGTCTCGGCGGCCTGCGACCTGCGTCCGTCCGGCGTGCCGCGCGTGAGCGACGAGGAGCTCCTGGAGCTGGTGCGGTCCAAGGCGTCGGCCCTGATCATGCTGATCGGGATCGGCGGGCTGACCCTGATCGTCTGGCTGATGGTCTTCAAGCCCGGCAAGCGGTTCTGACGACGGCCGCCGGCGCGGGCCTCAGGCGACCCAGGGGTTCCAGCGTTCGCGCTCCATGCGTGTGAGCTCGCGGAAGGCCTCGTGCACGTCGGTGTCGTCCGGGTAGTCCACGAACCACGCGCGGGCGTCGGCGATCGCGGTCGAGATGTCGTTCGGTGAGTGGGCGGTCCGCATACGGACCAGCAGTTCGTCACGGTTCATACCTCCATTCCTACCCGCTGGAGGCGCTGCCTACCGTGATGTGGCGCACATCGTCACACGACCGCCACGCGCTCTTGACCTGAGGGGCGTCAGGCGGGCGGGAGGGGGCGGGCGGCGGGACCGTTCGCGACGTCGCCGGTCGGGTGGAACTTCGAGCCGTGGCAGGGGCACTCGAACAGGCTCGTGCCCTGATTCCACGCGACGGTGCAACCCATGTGGGTACAGCGCGCCGACATCAGGTGCATCTCGCCGCCCGCATCGACGTAGGCCGCCAGCTTCTCGCCGGCCGAGGTGATGATCCCCCCCTCGCCCGGACCGAGCTCGGACGGGACCTGGGCGACCGTCCGGGCCACGAGCACGTCGCGGTCGGCCAGGTCGACCACCTTCTCGGGCACCGGGTTCAGGAAGAACCGTTTCGCGCCCTGCATGCCCTTGTTGCCGACCACGATCAGGTCGGCGCCGGCCTCGCGGGCGGCCTCGACGATCTGTTCGCCGGGCTCGCCCTCGCGGAGCATCACGTCGGTCTCGACCAACGCGCCGTACATCGCGATCGTGTCCTCGGTCACGAGCTTGCCCGTGGCGGGGTGGCCGACGAAGATCAGGGTCACGGGGGCGCCGATCGACTCCGCCAGGTCGTAGCCCTTACGGGCGGCGCGGTCGGCCGTAGGCGAGCCGTCGGTCGCGATCGCGACGCGCCCGTACAGGCGATCGTCGGTGCCGCGCTGGGCGTCCATCACGATCAGCAGGTCGCGCGGGGCGTGATGCGACAGCCGATCGGCCGTCGGTCCGAGCTCGGTGCGGCTCCGGCCGCCGCTGATCACGATCAGCCCGACGTCGCGGGCCTCGGCGACGTCGGCGAGGACCTCGGCGGGGGACCGGCCGCCGTGCAACTCGCCGCTGCGGCGCTTGACCCCCGCCTCCTCGGCCTCGGCGAGCGCGGCATCGAGGACCGCCTGGGCTCCCTCGGGGCGCTCCCAGATGTGCGCGATCACGAGCTCGGCCTTGCCGGCCTTCGCCAGTTCGGTCGCCACGTTCGCCGTCGTCGCCGACCGCGCCGCGCCGTCGGTGCCGAACAGGATCCGCTTGTACGCCATGGGTTCCTCCTCACCGGCCAGGCTAGCAGCCGGGCGGAGTCCGTCCGGCTCGGTGTGTTTCATCGAGCCGTTCCTCGGGAACCGTTGCCCCGTGGTCCGAACGACGGTCCGATCGCGGCGGCTGCGGATGCCTGCGTTGTTGCTCGTCGGCGCCCTGACGACGGGATGCGTGCTCCCGGCTCCCACCTCCGGCGCGTTCGAGTCGAAGGCGGCCGAGAGTGCGGCATCGGCGGTCTCGGATGCCCGCACCGCGCTCCTCGCAGCCGCGCTCGCGATCGGCGATCGCTCCTTCGCTCTGCTGATCTCGGTCCAGCTGGCGGAGTCGGCGACAAGCGCCGCATCGACCGCCGCGACGTTCGCGTCGATCCAACCGCCCGACGCTGCGTCGGATCGGCTCCGTGCCCACCTCCTGCCGCTCCTGCAGCGCGCTGCGGATCTCATCGCACGGATGCGCATCGCGGCCAGGCGCGGCGACGTACGGGCGCTCCAGGAGCTCCGTGGGCCGCTCGCTCCGGTGGCGGACGCGCTCGAGCGTTTCTCCGAGACGCACGTATGAAGCCGAAACGGGTCCTCGAAGTCTTCCTCGGCGTGCTGACCGCCTTCGGAGGGTTCGTCGACATGGGCGACCTGGTCGCGAACGCGGAGACCGGCGCGCGATTCGGGATGGGGCTCGCCTGGGTGGTCGTCGTGGGCGTCGTCGGGATCGTGATGTACGCGGAGATGGCAGGTCGCGTGGCCGCGGTCTCGGGGCGGCCCGTGTTCGACGTCGTGCGGGAGCGACTCGGGGCGCGGGCCGCCCTCGTGAACCTTGGCGCCTCGTTCTTCATCAACCTCTTGACACTCACGGCGGAGATCGCCGGCCTCGCGATCGTGATCCAGCTCGCCACCGGGTTGAACTACCTGGCCTGGGTCGTGCCGGGCGGGATCGTCGTGTGGCTCGTGGTCTGGCGCGTGCGCTTCTCGACGATGGAGCGTGTGTTCGGCCTCACGGGCCTGCTCATGGTGGTCGTCGCGGTGGCCGTCTGGCGGCTCCAACCGGGATTGGCCGGTCTCACGGCAGACGCGCTCCACCCAACGGTGGCGCACGGCGAGAGTCTCGCAACGTACGCGTTCTTCGCGATCGCCCTGCTCGGCGCGGCCATGACCCCGTACGAGGTCTTCTTCTTCTCATCGGGGGCGGTCGAGGACGGATGGACGCCCCGAGACCTCAACGTGAACCGCGCGAACGTCTACCTCGGGTTTCCTCTCGGCGGGCTGCTGTCCCTCGCACTGATGGCGTCGACGGCGCTGGTGTTCCATCCGCGTGGCATCTCCTCGGATCAGCTCGCGCAGGTCACGCTGCCCGTCGGCCTGGCCCTGGGTCGGATCGGTGTCGGCCTGTTGCTCGTCGGGATGTTCGCCGCGATCTTCAGCGCGGCGATCGAGACGTCGTTGTCCGCGGGCTACACGGTGAGCCAGTTCTTCGGATGGCAGTGGGGGAAGTACGTGCGGCCCCGCGAGGCCGCGCGGTTCCACCTGACGGTCATCGTCGCCGTGATCGCCGCCGTCGGACTCGCGCTCACGACGATCGATCCGATCAAGGTCACCGAGTACTCGATCGTGCTCTCGGCGGCCGCGCTCCCGCTCACGTACCTCCCGATCCTCGTCGTGGCGAACGATCCCACCTACATGGGAGAGAGGACGAACTCACGTCCGCTGAACGCCGTGGCCTCGGTCTACCTCGGCCTCCTGTTGCTCGTGGCGGTGGCCACGATCCCGCTGATGATCGTGACGAAGGGTGGTGCCTGATGCGACTGACCGATCTCCTCGGCAGCCGTGTGATCGACCGTGGGGGCGCCCGAGTGGGGCACGTCCACGACGTGCGGATGGTGCAGGACGGGCCCCCGATCGGCCCGTTCGGCGCCGCGCCACGGGTGCATGCCTTGATCGCCGGTTCCCCGGCGGTGGGGGTGCGGCTCGGGTTCGGACGGTCGGACGTGCACGGGCCATGGGTCGTCGACGTCGTCTTCCGGCGGCTACATCGCGACCTTCGCGTGATCCCGTGGGAGCTCGTGGCGACGCTCGAGGAGGGCGCGATCGTGCTCGATGCGGTCGACCGTCAGCTGCCGCGGGCACCAGGCGATCGGCCGACCGGGGGACGGGTGATCGACGCCGGCCTCGAGCTGCTCGACCGGCAGATGCTCGACCGGGCGGGGCGCATGGCGGGCAACGTCGACGACCTCGAGCTGCTCTGGCGTCCCGGCGAGGGGCCGCCTCGCGTGACCGCGATCCTCGCGGGGCCGGGCGCCCTGGCTCGCCGGCTCGGCGGCCGCATGGGACGCGCCGTGGCGGCGGCGCATCAACGGCTGCAGGATCGCGATCTCGAAGGCCCCGCGAGGATCGACTTCGGCGTCGTGGCGGCGATCGGCTCGGACGTGCGGCTCACGGTCGATCGAGATGCCCTCGGCACGATGCGGTTCGAGGCGTGGACGCGGGACTCGCCGTGCATCACGCCGAGGTCGCCGGCGGTCGCGATGACGCGCGACTAGACGAGGTCGATCTCGAACCACACCGAGGCGCCGCGATCCGTCCGCTCGACCCCCCATCGGTCGCTGAGCTGACCCACGAGGAAGAGGCCCCACCCCGACTCCTGGAACATCGTGGGTGGGTGCGGATCTGGCTCGAATCCTGGCCCCCGGTCCGCGACCTCGACCCGGACGTGTCGCTCGTCGACCCGAACGCTCATGTCGATCGGGTACCCGTCCGCGCCCCCGCCGTGCCGGACAGCGTTCGTCACGACCTCGCTCACCAAGAGCTCGAGATCCTGACGAACCGACGCCGGCAACGGAGCGTTGAGGTCGGCGAGAGCCCGTCGCGCGCGGGATGCCGCCTCGGCGCCCGCTTCCAACGAACGATCGATCTGCGCGCTCACGATCTCGCCGATGTTCCGTCGAAGGCGGCCTCTCGGTCGTTGACGATCTCGAGCCGCCGGTCGAGTAAGGCCATCAGGAAGACACGATGTACGGGGTCGGGGCCGCGCACCACCACGAGCCGCCGTGTCTCGCGCCTGGCCGCGGCGTCCGCAGCCAGCACGATACGCAGGCCGGTCGAGTCCATGAAGGTCAGTCCGCTGAGATCGAGGACCAGGAGCGGTGGCCCCGTGGCCTCGGCTTGGGCGATCGCCTCCTCGATGATGGGGGCGGTCGCAAGATCCAGTTCGCCGGCGAGCTCGATCACCACACCGGCGTCGCGGGTCTCGAGTTCGACCGTCAGCACCATCGTGTCCGCAGCGTACCTCGCCCTGGGCCACGGGTGGGCGCGTGATCGGCGCGTCGCACCGCGGTGGCCTCGTTCGGAGGGTTTCCGGAACGGCTCACCTCTAAACGCCGGCCCGGTCACGCGGGGCGTCGTAGATCCGTTCGTATTCCTCCTGGAGGACCCCGTAGCACTCGCAGGCTACCCCGGCGAGGCGTGCACGGTCGGCGATCACGATCGCGCCACGGCGGGTGTCGATCGCGCCGGTGCGGCGCAGGCTCCGCAGCGCGTCGGTGACCGATGCCCGGCGCACGCCGAGGATGTCGCTCACGAACTGGTGCGTGAGCTGCACCGTCTCCGAGCCCACCCGATCGGTCGTCTGGAGGAGCCATCGCGCCAGCCGCTCGCGGACGGGATGTGTCGCCGCGCAGGCCACGCTCTGGGCGACCTGCACCAGGAGCGCCCGCGTGTAGGAGAACATCAGCCCCTCGAGTTTCGCGCTGCCCGTGAGTGCGGCTCGGAAGTCGTCGGCGGCCACCGCGATCCCGGTTCCCGCGAGCTGCGCCACAGCGCGAGAGTTCGGTGCCCGGTCATCCTGGAGGAAGAGGGCGACGCCGAGCACGCCCTCGCGCCCGATCGTGGCCGTCTCCACCGCGGCGCCGTCGCGCAGCGTCGTCAGGAGCGACACGACGGCGGTCATGGGGAAGACCACCTGATGGATCCGGTCTCCTGCCTCGATCAGCACCTGTTCGGGCACCAGCTGCACGGTGTGAGCGCGCTCGAGCAGCGAGGCCCGATCCCCGGGGGGCAGGGCGTCGAGGAGGATGTTGCCGTTTGCAGAGCGATCCCCGTGGGTAGCGTGCCCCCATGCAGATCGAAGCGGATCCGTCATCTCCCCCCCTGTCCGAGCGTGAACCCGTGGCGTGGGTGGGCGGATGCGCTGTGGTCGGCGACCCCACGGTCATCACGGTGCGGCGGTACCCGTGTGGCCCGGCGCTCGTGCGCGGCGCGTCGCACCTCGTCGACGCCGAGGGCAACGAGATCCTCTGCGGACGCCGCACCGTGGCGGTCTGCGTGTGCGGCGCGAGCCGGCTGGGCACGATGTGCGACGGGACGCATCGATTCGCTCTCGATCCGGCTACCCGGTCGGACGCAACGCCGCCCAGCCCCTGAGGGACGAGCGCGCTGCGCGCCAGCTGTCGATCAGGTGGACGGAGAGGCGATGTTCGACGCGCGCGAGCGCATGCGCCCCGAACAGAACGTCGCTCGCGAGCAAGGGCTCGTCCTTCACGAGCGAGCCGACGAGGTCGTGGGCCGCGATCATGTCGTGGACCGAGTCCGCCTCGACGTGCTCGTCGTAGTAGTCCGTGACCGCGGTCCCGAAGCCGAGGCGCCGGAGTCCGTTCCCGTATCGGCGGTTCGGGATCGCTGAGGTCAGCTCGAACAGGGCGAGGTGCCCCATCGCCGCTCCGCGCAGGCGACGATGCAGTCCGAAGAAGCTGACGAGGTTCGCCGTGGCGAGGGTCACGCCGGGCACGACGTCGAGATAGGCGCCGTAGCCGTCGTCGAGACCGAGGGCGCGCATCGTTCGAGCGAAGATCGCGGAGTGCATCCGCTCGGCACGGCCACCGCCGTACTCATCTGCCTGGATCTCGAGGAGCGCGGACTTCGACGTGCCTTCCAACCGGGGGATCGCGAACGAATGTGGATCGGCCTCCCGCAGCGTGTAGATCGACCGGTGGATCACGAACTCCCGAAACTCGGCGAGGCCCGCCCGGCGGGCCAGGTACCGACTGAGCGACGGAGCGCGTTCCTCATCCGACAGGGCAACGATCGCACGGCTGACGTCGCTATGACGGGGAGGCGGGGCGATCGGGCCGATCTCGGCGCGCAGTTCCTCCTCCCAGACGTCCTCGAGAGCGCATCGGAAGGCGATCAGGCCGGGATCCCACTCGCGGCGGTCGTCGACGCCGGGCAACCCGCGGAAATGGAGGTCGTAACAGAGTGCGAGTGCCAGCTGACGGTCGTCGTCCTCGGACCGGCTGACGTCGGACACGGGCGGAGGCGGTGCGGCCCGGCCTCGAGCCAAGGCATCGAGCAGGACTTCGGTGATCGGACCACGCGGGTGGGGCAGGCGCTTCATACACGATCCCTACCCCGACCGGACGTGGGGGAAACGTGGAACCGCTCGGGCGCCACGGGTTTCGTGCGGCTCGTCTCGGGGAACGACCGGCCGCGTATGGCTGACCGCCGTAGCGAGAGGAGCACACGATGTCCTATCCCCCCGAACAGACGGTGATCGACCGACCACGCACGGTCGTGCTCACCGAGGCCGAACCCCTCGAACGTCGGCCTGCCCCCGACGCGATGGTGGACGCCAGCGCCATCGAGGGCGCCACTGCCGAGGTGCCCGAACGGATCGCGCTCCGCGATCCCGTGCCGTGGCTGGTGCCGGTCGCGCTGGGTCTGATCGTCGCCCTCGTGGTGGCCGGCGTCGCGTTCACCCTCAGCGATGGCCCGGTCCCTTCCTCGAACGACGTATCCGGCCTGGCGGACCCCACACGGCCGGCCGACACCCTGGACGCGCCTCCGGCGGCTCCGAACGCCGAGCTGACGATCGGAACCGCCGAGTCGTTCACCTCGACGATCCGCGTCGCAGACGGCCAGGACCTCTTCGGAACCCTGGCGACCGACCCCGGGACCGGAACGCGCCTCGGAGGGGCACCCGTCTCCGGTGACGCCGTCGTGGTGCAGCAGGTGTTCGGGGCGGATGCGTTTTCGGTGATCCCTGCAAGCAGCGGCGCGCCGGTCCTCGTGTACCTCCCGGGTGCGACCGACGAACTCGCAGGGTTCGTCCCGGGGGTCACGCGGGTTTTGTTCGCGGGGACACTCCATCCGGCGCCGGCCGACCTCGGGATGTTCTTGGGATCGGAGCCGGCATCGATCGCCGCACGCAGCGGGGCCTACGTCGTGGCCGTCCCCGAGACGGTCGTGCAGGTGAGCCCGCCCTTGGCATGAGCGCCGCGTGGGACACCGGGCGGACGGAAGAGAGGGGCCTGTTCGGGGAGCGCGGCTGGCCCGATCAGGAGCCTGCCCGCTCGCCGCTCGACGCGGCCCTGATGTTGGCCCTCTCGATCGTTGCGGTGATGCTCGTGCTGACCGTCGTTGCGCTCGTGCTGTTCCGTGGCCCGCTGAGCGATCTCCTCGAGCTGCCTGCGCGCGCCGTCACGGGCCTTGGGTCATGAATCGGTCGCCCCGATCTCGCACGGCACATCGAGGCGACCCATCCCACGTGCATCGGGTGACCTGGAGTACGTACCCGCGTCTCCTCTCGTTCCCAGGAGTGGGGGTCGGTCGGATCGATGACGAGCGAGGGAAAGCGGTCGGTACGCAAGCGGACCGACGATGGGCTAAGGCGCCGGTAGGGTCCGTTCCTCGAAAGGGGCCGTGGATGCTGCTGGAGGTCGATATCGACGAAGACGCGCGCCGCGCGGTGCTGCGCGGCGAACTGGATCTGTCGTCGGTCGAGATGCTCACGTGTGCCGTTCGTCCTCTGGTCGCCCGTGGCGGCGACCTGGAGATCGACATGGACGCCGTCCGGTTCGTAGACAGCACGGGGCTACAAGGTCTTCTGAGCCTTGCGGAGATGCTCGGCCCCGATGGACGCGTGACGATCGTGCGGGCCAGGCGAGGTCTGTGCCGGCTGCTAGACATCGCGGGTCTCGGCGGACGCTTCGAACTCGTGGACCCCGAGACGCCCAGCGACTGACCGGATCAGGCGTTTGCCACGGCGTGTCCCCGGGAACCATCCCGGCCGTACCGGCGCGGACCGACCGCGCCGCGGACGGAAGGAGCACGCAGATGGACATCGTCGTGTGGCTGATCGTCGGCCTGGTTGCCGGCGTGATCGCGCGGTTCCTGGTCCCGGGACGGGACCCGATGGGATGGCTCGGAACCCTGGCGCTGGGGCTGGTCGGCTCTCTGATCGGGGGCTTCCTGGGCGATCTGTTCGCGAGCGGGAACCAGGACTTCAACCCGGCCGGGCTGATCGGTTCGATCATCGGGGCGATCGTCGCGTTGCTCGTGTGGCGCGCCGTCGCCGATCGGCGGACGGTCTGACGATGGACGCGCTGTCGCTGCTGAAGCAGGACCACGACGAGGTCAAGAAGATCCTGGGCAAGCTCGAGGACACCACGGAGCGAGCCGTGAAGACCCGCACCGAGCTCTTCGAGACGTTCCGCACGGAGATGCAGGCGCACGAGGCGATCGAGGAAGAGATCTTCTATCCGGCGCTGAAGCAGCATGCCGAGACGAAGGACATCACGCTGGAGGGCTACGAGGAGCACCACGTCGTCGACCTCGTGATGGACGAACTCGAAGGTGTCCCGGTCGACGACGAGACCTGGGCAGCGAAGTTCAGCGTGCTGAAGGAGAACATCGAGCACCACATCGAGGAGGAAGAGGGCGAGATGTTCCCCAAGGCCCGCGAGGTGATCGGGGACGAACTCGAGGCGCTCGGCGAACGGATGATGGCGCGCAAGGAGGAACTCCTGAGCGCCTCGTCCAGCTGACGCGCCGTATCGACGAGCCGCGAATGGCTCGCGCTCAGATCAAGACCGGTCCGCCCTCTACGCTCACCGTGCCTGCGGCGGGGGTGGCACGGGGGAGGGCACGGGCGTCGGCGCCGGAGGTGCCGGAGGCCCTGGAGGTCCAGGCGGCTGCGGGGGAGGGATCGGTGGCCCTGGCTGCGGCGGTCCCGGAGCCGGCCGCTCGTCTCGGGGACCGGCGACCCGTGCCCACGGAGCCTTCTCCTGGCGCGGGGATCCCGACCGGCACGACCGGCCGAGTTCCTCGATCTCGTCCCGAGGTTCCCCCTCGACGAGCACGCTCATCGGCCGACCGCGGTTCGCGTCTCGCGGGCCTTGCGCCGGCGACGCGGCACCTGGAGGATGAAGGGCCGGACCTCCGTGTGCTGCCAGCACTCGTCGGAGTCGTTGTAGACCGAGAGCCGGGTGTCGCAGCCGGCAACGGAGCAGATCCGACCCTCCGCGAATACCTTGTTGCGCCGGCCCGTGTGTGCAGGAGCCTTGCCCCGCAGTGCGATCTCACCGTCGATGGCGACGTTCCTCACCGTGGTACCTCCTCCGCGTCGGACGCGCGCGTGATACCCGCAGGGGCCCTGCGCAAACCTCGACCTTCGCGGAACGACCGTGGGGCTCAGCGAGTGGAGACGACGAACCAGATCGACGTGTCGCCGTCGACGGTGATGCTCCACGCCTCGGCGAGCTGTGAGAGCAGATAGAGCCCGAGGCCCTGCGTGACCGTGCCGTCCGAGGGTCGGACGCCCAGGGCGAATCCGGAGCCGGGATCGCGCACCACCACGCGAACCGCCTGGTCGTGCAGGTCGACCGTCAGCTCGACCTCGTCGCGGGGACCGAGCGAGCCGTGTCGGAGGCTGTTCGTCACCAGTTCGCTGACGAGGAGCCGAACGTCGTCGAGTCGATCCGGCGTGAGCACGTCCTGGAGGGGCGCCAGCCCGTGACGTGCCGCCGGCACAGCCTCTGGGCTCGCAGAGAGACGCAAGTCCACGACCCTGGTCCCGCTCCCGCTCCTCACCGTCGCGCTACCCATCGGCGTCGACGACCTCGATCCGGTCCTCGAGTCGGGCGAGTCGGAAGTTCCGACGCATCGGTTCGCGGCCCAGGACGACTGCCCTGCGCGCGAGCGCGCGGGGGAGCCTCGGCGCGTTCATGCCGTCACCTGGACCGCGAGGATCGCGATGTCGTCCTGCGGATCCTCCTCACGGAAGTCGATCGCAGCGGTCATGAGGCGCGTCACGATCTCGTCCGCCGACGCTCCGCGGCAATCTCGCAGCAGGTCGCCGACCCGTTCTTCGCCGAGCTCCCCCTCCTCGTTGCGCACGTCCGTGAGCCCGTCCGTGTACAGGACCACGGTGTCGCCGGGCGCGAGATCGGCCACCCGATCGGTCAAGGTGGGATCCGGGAAGAACCCGAGCAGGGTCCCGGGGACGCCCGCTTCCTCGAGGCTCCCGTCGGCTCGCAGGATCAGCGGGAGCGGGTGTCCGCCGCAGGCAACGGTCAGCCGCAAGCGATCACCCCGCCGTCGCATCCGCACCTGGCAGGCCGTGCAGAACCGGCTCTCTGACGTCTGCCGCAGGAGGGCCTCGTTCAGTGTCGAGAGGATCGCGCTCGGCCGGCTCTCGTGGAGGGCGGCCGTCCGGATCGTGTAGCGGGACAGGGCCATGATCGCGGCCGCACCCGACCCCTTCCCGCAGACGTCACCGATCGAGACGGCCCACTCCTCATCGTCGGTCTCGAACACGTCGTAGAAATCGCCCCCCACCTGGGTGCCGTCGCCCGCCGGTCGGTAGGCGACCCCGATCGACACGCCCGGGACCTCGGCCAGCGACGGCGGCAGCAGGCTGCGCTGCAGCGTGTCAGCCACGTAGGCGCGTTCCCCGTACAGCCGCGCGTTGTCCAAGGCTTGCGCCGCCCGCTCGGCTACGTCGCGAAGGAACGCGAGATCGTCCTCGGTGAGTTCGGGAGACCCAGGGGAGCGGCAGATCGCGATCGTACCCAGCACGCGTTCGCGGAGGGGGATCGGCACGACGACCGAGGATGCGCACCCCAGCGTCTGCCAGGCCGAGAGCTGCGCGTGCGTCGCGAGACGGCCGAGGTCCTCGTCCGTCATCGTGGCGATCAGCGTGCTCTGTCCGTGGCGGGTCGTGGCGGCCACCAAGCTCTCGGGATCATCGAGGTCGGGTCGGTCGATACCCACGATCGCCTGGAGCGAAACGTCCCGCTCCGCGTCGCGCGCCGACGCGAGCACGTGACCGACCTGACCGTCGCGCCCGACGAGGTACATGACGGCATAGTCGCCGACACGCTCCGCGAGGAACCGTGCGAGCGCCTGCGCCGTTCCCTCCAGGTCGAACGCCGACAGGAGCGCCTCGTCGAGGTCCGTCAGCAACCGTAGGCGCCCGGTCGCGAGCTCCGCCTCCCGCCGTGCGGCACGTTCCCGCTCGTAGAAGCGCGCGTTGTCGATCGCGATCGCCGCGCGACGCGCGAGCTCCTCCGCGAGCGAGAGGTCGACCCCGCGGTAGTTCCGGCCCGACTCCGCCGTCACGAAGGTGGCGGCGCCCAGCACTTCGTCACCGATCGACAGCGGCACGATCATCGCGGAGCGGAGCTCGAGGGCGAGGATCGCCTCTCGGATGTCGGGGGTGGCCTCCAGCGCGGCCTCGATCGCTTCTCGAGGGATGGTCTCCATGAGCTCGGGCGTGTTCGTGCGCAAGACATGCGCCACGCCGGTGGGCGAGGGGTCGTCGAGGTCGATGGGGAAGCGCTCGCCCAACTCCCACGCGAACCTGACCTTCTCAGGATCGATGTGCTCGACCACCAGACGCTCGACGGTCCGTTCGTCGGTGATCAGGTCGATCGCGCACCAGTCGGCGAGCCGAGGCACGGCCGCGCGCGCGACGCTCCGGAGCGTCGCGGCGTAGTCGAGCGAGGATGCGAGCAATCGACTCGACTCCGAGAGGAAGACGAGGCGCTCGTTCGCCACCTCTGCGGCATCGCGAGCCCGCCGTTCCTGTTCGAGGAGCCGTTCCCGTTCACGCGCGGCGGCCTCGCGCTCCGACAGGTCGAACACGTAGGCGATCGCCTCGAAGGGGTCGGTCGCTACCATCGCGAGCCCGACGAGCACCGGCACGCGGCGTCCGTCCTTGCGGAAGTACTCCTTCTCGTACGGCGCTGACCCACCGAGCGTCTCGGCCTCCTGCATCGCGATCATGGTGCGCGAGAGGTGCTCGGGAGGGGTGAGCCTCCGCCAGTCGATCGCGCCGGCGGCCAGGTCCTCTCGCGTGAAGCCCAGCAACGAGAGGAGGGCGTCGTTCGCCTCGACGACCGTCCCGTCGGCTCGCTCCACCATCACGCCGACGATGTTCGCCTCGATCAGCCGGCGGGCCCGTGCCGACACCTGCCGCTCGACGTCGAGGAGCCGGAGGCGTTCGTGCGTCTGCGCGAAGAGGCGCGCGATGGCGAGCAGGAGCGCGATCTCGTCGGGCTCGAACGTTCTCGGCGCACCGAACTGCAGGCTGAGACTCCCGATCGCGTGATCGCCGACGACCAAGGGGAGCACGATCAGCGCCTCGAGACCGAAGTCCTCCAGGGTCTCGGCACTGAGGGGGAAGCGCTCCAGCACGGACGCCCGGGTCGGTAGCCAGAGCGCCTGCCCCGTCCGCACGGCCTCCGTCACCGGAACCGCCGTCGAGAGCGGGAGCACCGCCCAGGGGTCGAGGGACCCGGCCGGGTAGCCACGCGAAGCCGCCAACCGAAGGGCGTCACCCTCGCGCAGCATCACCGTTCCGGCGGTCGCGCGGATCGCGTCGGTCGCGTGCTCCAGCAGGAGGTCCGCGGCCTCGGGGAGGGTCCGCGCGCTCGCGAGTCCGGCCGTCACCTGCTGGAGCGTGTTGGTCCAGCGGACCGCCTCCTCGGCCTGCAGGCGTTGCCGGTGCTCGGCCGCGTAGGCTGCCTCCAGGGCCTCGTGCAGCTGGGCGTTCGCGATCGAGACGGCGAGCCGCGCCGCGACCACGCTCACGAACCGGACGTCGGTTTCCGAGAATCGGTTCGCCGTGCCGCTGCCGACGTGCAGCACGCCGAGCAGCTTGTCTTCGTGGATCAGCGGCACCGCGATCACCGATCGAAGGAAGCGACGGATCGTCGGATTGATGACGGTGCGCGCGGACGTGTCGGGCACGAGCAACGGGCGTTGCGTCTCGGCCACCGTGCCGTCGATGCCCTGACCCACGGGCACGGCCACCTCGCCTTCGAACTCCGACTCGAGTCCCACCGAGGCCCGCCGGACGAGCACGTCTCGCTGGGCATCGAGCAGGAGCACCGTGGCGGATTCCGCTTGCAGCACCCGGTTGAGTCGCTCGAGCAGGTCGTCGAGGAGCTCGTCGAGCACCAGGTGCCGGAGGACCGCATCGGTCACCGTATCGAGCGCCTGGAACAGGTCGCCGAACCGATCCGTCGCGCCGCGGAGGGACCGGATATCGGCCTCGAGTCGGCTCCGTTCCTCCAACTGGGAGCGGGTGGATACGTCCCGGGCGATCACGGTGAGCGTCGGGCGACCGCCGACGTTCACCTTCGAGATCGTCGCCTCCATCGGGAACTCATCGCCGTCGGCGCGGAGACCGAGGACGGTCCCGAGGCGACCCATCGTCCGGGCGGTGACGCCGGTCGCCGCGAACCGCTCGACATCACGGTGGTGCGCGACGCGGAAGCGCTCCGGGATGAAGCGTTCGATCGGGTGACCGATCGCGTCGGCGGCGGGGCAGCGGAAGATCTCTTCCGCGGCCGAGTTGAAGACCTGGATCCGTTGCTGGTCGTCCACGGTGATGATCGCGTCGACGACCGAGTCGATGACCGTCATCAGCCGGGCCTCCGCCGCGAGCGCGAGCTCCTCGAGCACGTCGAGCTCTTCGCTCTGCCGAAGGACCGCCACGTATCGCGGTCCGTCGTCCATCTGGACCACCGAGGCGGTGAGGAATACGCGGATCGTGGACCCGTCCGCGTGACGCAGTTGGAGCGGTCCGCGCCAGAATCCGCCCCGGATCAGCTGTTCGAGGCGACGGCGAGACACCTCGGCCCCCTCGGCGCCCAGGTCGTCGACGCGCATCCCGATGATGTCCTCGCGCCGGTAGCCGAGCAGGTCGAGCGCGGCCTCGTTCACGTCGACGTAGGTGCCGGCGGGGTCGACCACCATCACGGGGTCGGGGAGCGCGTTGAAGAGCTCGGATCGAGGGACGGCGGGGCCGGCGGCCGACTCGGCCGCTGAAGACGGCTCCGTTCGCTTCTCTTGGTCAGCGGTGTGATCGGCGGTGCCCGTGACGAGGCTCCTTCTCGGGTCGGGCGGTGAACGCTCGATCCACCATGCTCTCCCGGCTTCGCCGCTCGTGGCAAGTGCACCGGTCGCTCGCTGGGCGTGCCCGCGTCGGGTTCTGGGTAAGGGCCCGCCGTCCGGCGACGCCGTTCGCACGACGTCGCGAGCTCGACGACACGAGGAGCACGTGTGACCGCCGCTGATCCCCCCGTCGCCCCCGAGCCCCGTCGGGCGCTCACGACGACCATGCGTTGGACGCCCGTGGATGACGGCGTGCGGCTCGACGGCGAGGTCGATGCCTCGAACGCCTCGATCCTCGCGGAGATCGTGGCGCTCGAGCGGCTACGGCACGGCGGTCACGTCCGTCTCGAGCTGGAGGGTCTGTCGTTCATGGACGGGGCGGGCGTCCGTGCGTTGCTCTCGATCGCGCGCGATCTCAGGGAGGACGGCGGTCTGCTCGTGCTGGTCTCACCCGGCTACATCGTGCGCAAGGCGTTGTCGGTGCTCACCCCCGAGGAGCTCCTCGATTCGATCAGGATCGTCGGATCGTGACGAGCGGGTCAGCGCGCGAGGCTGAAGGTGACGAGCTGTTCGTCGCCGTTCACGGACCACGCGGCGTCCGGCACGAGCGCTTCGAGCAAGCGTCGACGGTGGTCCGCGCCGAGGTCGGCGTTCGCATCCGCCCCGGTCACTGGCCCCGTCGTCCGCACGTGCAGGCCGCGATCGTCGGTCGCGATCTCGAACGCGAGGGACCGCGTCTCCGTGCCGTCGGCGATCATCCCCGAGGCGATCTCGGAGAGTGCGAGCTTCAGGTCGTCGATGCGCTCCTCGTCGAGGTCGCTGCGGCGGCCGATGGCTCCGGCGAAGATCCGGACGGTGGACACGAACGATCCTTCAGCCGGAACGCGCAGGACGACCGGCGGCGCGGCGACATCGGTCACGAGCCCGTGCCGCCGTCCGGTAGGTCGGCGGGTGCGTCGGCCATCGTGAACACTCGATCCATCCCCGTCAGCGTCAGCACCTTGAGGGGGGAGCCCGACGCGCCGGTGATCGCGACGTCCCCGCCATGTTCCCGGACGCGCTTCAGGTTGGCCACGAGCACACCGAGGCTGCTCGAGTCCATGAAGGATGTGTCGGAGAGATCCACGGCGAGACGCGTGTCGCCGGCCGCGATGAGTCCGGTCAGCTGGTCACCGAGCTCGGGGGAGGTGTGCAGGTCGAGCTCGCCGGCGACCTCGAGCACGGTCCATGTACCCTCGCGGCGGGTCCGGATCCGCAGGTCCACTGCAGCGCCTCCTCCGTATCGGTCGTCCATCGGTCGACCGGGCGTTCGCCGGCCGGTGGCTAGTATAGGAACCTTCTGTTGACCGACGTCATGGACACACCCATCTCGCTCTCCGTTCCGGCCGAGGCCGGGTACCTCCATGTGCTCCGCTCCGTGACGGCGGGTGTCGCCGCCAGACTCGAGATCGGCTTCGACGATGTCGACGACCTACGGATCGCCGTCACGGAATCCTGCAACCGGTTGTTGTCGCTCGGCGCGGCGGGTCGGAGCCTCACGATCGGGCTCTCGCCGTCGGACGACGGCCTGACGGTCGCGGTCGAGATCGACGCCGAGCTCGCCGAATGGCCATTCGCCGGCTCGCACGAGACGCTGGCGTGGCGCGTGATCAGTGGCCTCGTCGATGAGGCGCATGAGGAGCTCCGCGACGGACGTCCCACGATCGTGCTGACGAAGCACACGATCGCAGCTGGCGCGCGATGAGCGGTGGCGGGGTCTCCGGACGCGGCGAGGACCGGCCCGACGAGGCCGAGGTGCTCGCGATGTTCGCGGCGATCGGAACGGACCCGGGCGCGCGCGATGAGATCGCCCTCCGCTTCCAACCGCTGGTCGAGTATCTCGCCCGTAAATTCGCCGGTCGCGGCGAGCCGTTCGACGACCTCGTTCAGGTCGCCAACATCGGATTGCTGAACGCGATCGATCGGTTCGATCCCGATCGTGGGGCCCAGTTCTCCACCTATGCGGCCGCCACGATCGTCGGCGAACTGAAGCGCCACTTCCGGGACAAGGGATGGTCGATCCGGGTGCCGCGCGGTCTCCAGGAGCTCGGCCTGCGCCTGAATCGGGTCCTGCCGGTCCTCGCTCAGACGCTCGGCCGGTCGCCCACGATCGCGGAGCTCGCCCTCGAGCTCGGGGTGACCGAGGAGGACGTGGTCGAGGCGATGGACGCGATCCAGGCCTATTCGACGACCTCGCTCGATGCCCCGGTCGGCGAGGAGGGCTTCGCACCGATCGACACCCTCGGAGAGCCGGATCCGTCCATGGAAGCCCTCGACGAATGGGCCACGCTCGCGCCGGCCGTCCGCGAGCTGCCGGAACGTGAGCGCAAGGTGCTCTACCTCCGGTTCTTCTCGGGGCTCACCCAATCCGAGATCGCCGCGCAGATCGGCGTCTCGCAGATGCATGTCTCGCGCATCCTCTCGCAGACGCTCGAACTGCTGCGCGAGCACGTCGGCGCCTAACCGACCGACGTTTCCAGTGACGGCTTCGACACCATCGGATGCGCGAGGAGCGCGCACGGCCTCCTAGCTCGAAGCCATCGATCCCTCGGTCACTTCCCCTTTGTGCGCGGCGAAGGCCGCCAAGACCTCACCCTTCTCAGGCGCAGGGATCCCGAAATGATCCAGCGTGCGTCCCAGCTCCGCTGCGACTTCGTCGAACTCCTCGGGGGTGATGTGGAAGTCGCGATGGGCCTCTTCCAGCCCGAGAGCGGTACTTCCTGGCTTCGTGGCAGCAAACGTGAATGGTCCACCGGCGACGCTGCACACCCACAGGGTGCGCATGAACTTCAGCCCTGGCAGCCGGTCCAGCTGGTCGGTATGCCACGCGCGAAGCTCAGGGTTCTTCGATGCTTGGCCGACGGTGGGATTCTGGACGACCGCATCGCTGAAGTGGTCGACCACCGCGGCGATGGCAAACACGCCGCCCAATCGGTCGTACAAGCTCGGCTCTGCCATGCTCGTCCCCTCCTTCTTCCGATGTGCTGCGGGCCGACCATGCATCTGGAGGGTCTACGTGCGGCACCTAGGCGCGGTTCTTCTCTCGCGCGACCCGGGAGGAGGAACGCTTGACCACGCGAGGGCCTGGTCGTTTCGATAGGGCCGCGCCAGCGCGTCAGAGCAGGGGTGGGACCGGCTTGCGGCGGATCGTCGTGAGGCCGACGTCGACCGAGTCGAGTCCGTCCCCGAGCCGGGTCGCGGCGCACGGCCCGAGGAGCTCGACCACGCCGTCGTCGAACGTGGCGGACGATCGACCGCAGTGGCATCGGATCGCCCCCGCGCTCTCGGACAGGATCCAGTCCGTGTGGCAGGCGAGACATCGGAAGGCGATCATCGTGCCTCCGAGACCCGCTCGGGGGTGCCTTCGTCGGGTCCGTCGTTCCGGTCCTCGGTGCTCGGGGATCCCGACACCTCCTCCAGCACCTCGCCGATGTTCCGCTTCGACGCGGTGGCGAGGGCGAGGTCGCCGAGCGAGAGGATCCCGACCAGGCGATCGTCCTTCAGCACCGGCAGGCGTCGGATCCGGTGCTCCGCCATCAGGTCGCATGCCTGGGAGAGCTGCGTATCCGGTGTCACGGAGACCAGCGTCTTCGTCGCCATGTCTCCGAGGTGGATCTCATGCGGATCATGGCGGCCCGCGAGCACCCGGACGACCAGATCCCGGTCGGTCACCAGTCCCAGCAGGGAGCCGTCCTCATCGGTCACCGGCACGGCTCCGACGTCGTAGTTCGCCATGATCCCGGCCGCGTCGTACGCGTCCATCGACGAGGACAGGGTCTTGGGTGTTTCGGTCATCACATGCCGTACGAGCGTCGCCACGTCATCCTCCTCGGGGTCGTGGTGGCCGGTGCTGGCACCGGCGCCGGTCCGATCGATACCCGGGATCCCGCCCGCCGAAACGGCCGGATGCGTTTGCGTCCGCGGGGAGCAGGGTAGGTCGCCCGCGTCAGAGAGCACCACTGGCTGCGGGCCGACTCAGCGCCCGACGAGAAGGGAGCCGATCCATGGAAGGCAGCAGGGACCGTGCCGAGGGCAAGTGGGACGAGACCAAGGGCAAGGTGAAGGAAGCCGTGGGCGACGCGACCGACAACGAGCGCATGGAGCGCGAGGGCCGCGCCGACCAGGTGGAAGGCAAGGCCGAAGGCGCCAAGGGCCACCTCAAGGACGCCGGGGCCAAGGTCAAAGAGGGGCTCAAGGACGCGTCCGACCGCGACTGAGGGCGTCCGGAGCCTCTCGCAGCGCAGCACGTCGGGTCGGGCCGATACGGCCCGGCCCGAGTGGTGTCTCGAGGAAGGTCGTCCGTGGCCAAGCTGAGGCGTTCAGATCCCTCCCGCCCCGGCATCTCCCGATCGCGGCGCGGCCGGGGGTTCTCCTATACCGGCCCGCGGGGTGCGGCGATCCGAGACGAGGCCACGCTGGGCAGGATCCGGGCCTTGTCGATCCCGCCCGCCTGGGAAGAGGTGTGGATCTCGCCGGACGAGCGGGGTCACCTGCAGGCGACCGGCGTCGACGCCGCGGGCCGGCGACAGTACCTCTATCACGAGGATTGGCGTCGTCGACGCGACACGCAGAAGCACCGCCGGATCGAATCCTTCGCGCGGACGCTGCCCGCGCTCCGCACGCGCGTGGCCGACGACCTGGCGCACGACGACGTCGATCGCGAGCGCGTGCTGGCATGCGCCGTGCGGTTGCTCGATCAGGCCTTCTTCCGGGTGGGCTCGGAGGAGTACGCCGCCCGCAACGGCTCGTTCGGGCTGGCGACGCTCCGCAAGAGTCATCTGCAGCTCGATGGGGACACGGCCACCTTCGATTTCACGGCCAAGAGCGGGAAGCGGAGGGTCCAGGTGGTGCGGGATCCCGAGGTCGCCGAGGTGCTGCGGCGCTTGAAACGTCGTCGCACCGGTGGGGTCGAGCTCCTGGCGTACCGGGAGGACGATCGCTGGCACGATCTCCGATCGGGCGACATCAACGGGTACCTCAAGCAGAGCTGCGGGGAGGAGCACACGGCCAAGGACTTCCGGACGTGGCACGCCACCGTCCTCGCCGCCGTGGATCTGGCGTCGAGCGAGATCGAGCCCACCGGCCCGACCGCGGTCCGCAAGGCGACGGCGGCGACCGCGAGGACCGTGTCCGAGTACCTGGGCAACACGCCCGCGGTGTGCCGTGCGTCCTACATCGACCCGCGGGTGTTCGACCGGTTCGCCGAGGGGCTCACGGTGGCGTCGGCCCTCGCCGAACTGCGCGCGGATCCGACGGAGGATCAGGCCGCTCGAGAGCTGATCGAGTCGGCGGTCCTGGGACTCCTCGGGGGTGAAGTACCTACGCTCGCCCGAGCCGCTTGACGGAGAGGCGTGCGGTTCAACGAGCCGCCCTCAGGCGGACCATTCCCTAGATCGCTGTCGGTCTTCGTTATCGCGCCAACCCTGCGTCGACCGGTGCGACCGTGTCGTTGGACGTGCGGCGTTCCACGTCGAGGTGGTGCGGATCGGCCTCGCTCAGGCGCGCGCCGAGCACCTGGTGACCGCACGAGTAACTCTCGACCTGGCGCGTGTCGGTGCCTTGCTCGCGCACATCCGAGCCGGCCGGCGCATCGCTCGCGAAGACGGCGTCGAACGAGATGTCAACGAGCTCACCTCGGCCGCATCGTGGGCAGTGGAAACTCGGAGATCCGTCGTTCGTCATGGGGCTCGCTCCCTTCGAGGATCGGACGGTGCCTCGGCGATCGCGTCACCTTCTCGGGCGCCGACTCAGGCGACCGTGTGAGCCATACCCGGAGCTGGACTCCCGTACACGCGAGGTCCCGGTGTTTGCCCTCGAGCAGCGACGGGAATAGGGAACGCCGGAACGTTCGGGAAGAGCACCCCGAGTCGAGGAGGAGGCAAGGATGATGGAACGCACCGTGACGACCAGCGACTATGAGGACGTCGGACAACCGACCCGGGTCCGGTGGGGCGCGGTGATCGCCGGAGGCGTGCTCGCCGTCGCGCTGCTGCTCCTGCTGTCCTCGCTCTGGATGGCGCTCGGGTTCGGCTCCGAGGTCTCGTTCATCGCGGACAACCTCGAGTGGTTCATCGGTGGGAGCGCGATCCTCTGCCTGTTCGTGGGCGGATGGGTCGCAGGCCGGATGTCGGGTGTCCGGGGCGCCGGTGCCGGCATGGCGCACGGAGCGACGCTGTGGGCGATCGTGCTGCTCGTCACGCTTGCCGTGGGCATCCCGGCGATCCTGAACATCCTCAACCTGGGTCGCGTGGCCACCGAGATCGACCAGCAGACCGGCGTGATCGCTCAGGGCGTCGACGCCTCGCTGTGGGCGACCTTCCTGTCGTTGGTCGGTGCTCTCGTGGCCGCCGCGATCGGCGGTGTGATCGGCGGCATGACGGTCCCGGCGCCGGTCGAGACGCCGCTCCGGCGAAGCTACACGCCCGCTCCGGCGTCGGTCGGCGGTTCGCGGACGAGGGTCGTCGATGTCCCGGACGACGCCGATGACGCCCGGGTGCTGGAGACGGACTCGCCCAGCACGCGACGGATCTGACGCGAGAGGAGATGGAGAGGATGCCCAGCCCACGCGACGACGACCTACCGGGCACCCTGAAGCGGTCGCCCGCGAAGGCGCAGCGCACCTACCGGAAGACGCACGACAGCGCCGTGAAGGAGTACGGGGAGGGTGAACGCGCCCACCGTACGGCGATGGCCTCTCTGAAGCACTCCTTCGAGAAGGTCGGCGACCACTGGGAACCGAAGGACCACAAGGGCCCGTCGGACCCGCAAGACGCTCGCTCCGGTCCGAGCGCCCGCCGCGGCGGTAAGACCTACGGCGGCGTGGACGTTCTCGGCCACACGAAGGAGGAGCTGTATCAGCGCGCGAAGCGCCTCGGCGTCCGAGGCCGGTCACACATGAGCAAGAACGAGCTCGCGGAGGCCATCGCGCGCACGCAGGACTGAGGGCCGACCTCGAGCGTGATCACGGAGCCGGCGGGGATCCCGTCGGCTCCGATCGCGTCCGGGATCGTCGCACTGTCGGTGCGGATCAGAGATCGCCCTCGCGGACTCGCCGGAACAGCGGAAGGCCGAACCACGCCCAGGCGAGGAACGCGGCGACCGGCGCGGTGAACAGGGCCGCGAGCCGCGCCCCGAACAGGAGGTCGGAGATCAGGAACACGACCGCGCCGACCGACACGGCCAGCAGCACGGTTCCGATGATGGCGAAACGATTGGCGGTCTGCAGCATCTGTTCCTTGTCGGCCTGGCGCCAGCGGATCCGGTGGTACGAGGTCGGCGCCATGAGGAACCCGCTCGCGAACGCGGTGCCGAGGAACGCCACGTAATAGACGTCGCGCTGCAGGTCCGTCAACGTCACGAACCGGCCGCTGAAGGGAACCGTCAACAGGAAGGCGAACAGGACCTGCACGCCCGGGAGGGCGACGCGCAGCTCGTTCAGCAGCTCGATCAGCTCTTGATGGTGTTCCTCGGGACCGGCGTCGTTCCGTTCTTCTGGCACGGGCATCCCTCTCTGGGGGAAGGTCCGTCGCTACCCGGGCGCACTCTCGCCCAAACGATACGGCTCGGCCGCCAGGGCCGCACGCCCCGCCGGATCGAACGCCGCACCCGCGGCTCGTTCGGTGAGGCCGCGGAGCATGTCCTCGTCCCATCCGAACGCCGCTGCGAGACCGGCGAGCTCTTGGCTCAGCGAGATCCCGGACATCAAGCGGTTGTCGGTGTTCACCGTCACGGCGAACCCGAGGTCGGCGAGCATCCCGATCGGGTGGGTCGGGATCGACCGAGCCGCGCCGGAGTGCACGTTCGACGTGGGACAGAGCTCGAGCGGGATCTGACGCTCGAGGACCTCGCGTGCCACCGGGCCGAGCGTCGGCTCGCCGTCGGCGGTGGTCGTGATGTCGTCGGCGATGTGCACGCCGTGCCCGATCCGGTCAGCGCCGCAGGTCTCCACGGCTTCGTGGATCGACGCCGGCCCGTACGCCTCGCCTGCGTGGATCGTGATGCCGAGCCCTCCCGCTCTCGCGATCTCGAAGGCCTCCAGGTGCCGCGCCGGCGCGAACCCTGCCTCCGGCCCCGCGATGTCGAACCCGACCACCCCTCGGTCGTGCCAGCGCGCCGCGAGCGTGGCGATCGGACGGGCGTCGTCGGTGGTGCGCATCGCGGTGAGGATCGTGCGGACGTCGATCCCACGGTCGACGCCCGCCTCGCGGAACCCGCCCAGGACCGCCTCGACGATCGCGTCGAGGGCGAGCCCCTGTTGCCGATGCAGCTCGGGCGCGTAACGAACCTCTGCGTAGACGATGCCGTCGGCCGCGAGGTCCTCGGCGCACTCACGCGCGACGCGCGCGAGCGCATCGGGCGTCTGCATCACGCCCACGGTGTGGGCGAACGTCTCGAGGTACAGCACCAGATCCTTGCGATCCGCACCTCGACGGATCCAGGTCTCGAGATCGCCCGGATCGTCGGTCGGCAGGCCCCGGTAGCCGGTCTCGTCGGCGAGTTCCACGATCGTGGCGGGCCGCAGACCGCCGTCGAGGTGGTCGTGCAGGAGCACTTTCGGGGCACGCCGTATCGCCTCGACGTTCACACACGTTCCTTACTCGACCACGACGGAGGCGGCAACCCGGAGCCGCTGCGCGGCGCCTGGGCCGCCCGGGCACCGACCGCGATCGGCGTGCGCTCGACCACGACGGGTTCCTCCACCGCGGGGCGCTCCTTCAGCGGCAGCGTGGCGCTACGCTCGCAGCGCCCAACAGGAGGAGGGTCACGACCAGGGGGTTTCCGCCGGCCGATCCGATCGCCTCAGCTGGCCCGGCGGAGCGGATCGTCCGGCTCGACCGCGTCCATGCCTCCTGAGATGTCCTACCGCGGGAGGCGATCCAGCTCGGCGCGAGGACTCGGCGCCCCAGCGCCGGCGGGATCCGTGACGATCGGCTCCCCGAACCGAAGGAACCGTCCGCCGACCGCGATCGCGCACACGGCGAACCATGCCCATCCCATCGCAAGCCCGGCCACGACGTCCGTGCTCCAGTGGACGCCGAGCAGCATCCGTGACATCCCGACCGCCACGGCGATCGCGGCAGCCGAGCCGGCGAGCGCCGCACGCACGCGGGTTGACCTGCCGCGTGACAGCAGCAGCGCGAACCCAGCGAACACCGCGGCCGCTGCCGCCGAGTGTCCGCTCGGGAAGGACGATCCCGAGAACGGGGCGAGCGGGTCGATCGCGGGCCGAGCCCGAGCGACCGCGAGCTTCACGAGGTTCACCGTGAGGATCTCCCCCGCCACCACGAGCGCTAGGAAGAGCCAGAGCGACCGGCTCGGTCGCCGCCGGTGCTCGAGCGCACCGATCACGACGGCCAAGACGACCACGACGGGCGTCGAGCCCAGCTGCGTGGTCGCTCGCAGCAGCGCGGTCGAGACGCCGGTGGCATGGGCGTGGGCCCACGTGGCCACCGCAGCGTCGACGTCGAGGACGTCCGCGTTCGCGCGGATCAAGTAGGCGAGCAGGCCGACGACCACGCCACCCGCGATCACGAGCGTGCAGGCGACGCTCAGGGCCAGGCCGGTCGCGCTCGTTGCGTCCAGCCGAGCGCGCACGAACCGCGTTACGCGATGTTGCGCGGCCTCTTCCTCCACCGCCCGGCTCACGGACGCAGCGGGGTCCGCCGACGGCCACCGACCGACCGAGACGGCCGTCGCGAGGCCCGCGATCACGCTCGTCGTCAGTGTCACGATGATGACCACGCGCCGTGCTCCTCCCCCGCTGGCCGTCGGTCGGCGGCCGAGCCCGATGTGTACCCACCTCCATCGGGGAGAAACGCCCGCACGTGCGAGACACGAGCGCGACCACCAGCCGGAGTTCGGCATGACCGATCCGCGCGTTTCATCCGCATCAAGGCTGGGAAGAGCCCCGAAGACATCGTCGCGGCCGGTTGCGTCGCGACACTCAAGGGAAAGGGGCAACACCATGCTGGAGTCCATCACCGCGGTCCTGGCCGCGAACAACGGGAACGGCGCGCTCGGCACGATCCTTTGGATCATCGCCGCCGTCCTCGTGATCGCCGGGATCGTCTCGATCGTCCGTGGCGCGATCCTCTGGGGGATCGTGCTGATCATCGTCGGCCTGTTGGTGGGCCCCGGTGGCGTGAGCATCTTCACCTAAGGAGACCCGATGATCGCAGACGTCGACCTCACGGGCGGGCTCGAGACCGCGTGGGAGCACGTGGTCACGTTCGCGCCCAAGCTGCTCGGCTTCTTCCTGATCCTGCTGATCGGCTTCTTCATCGCCAAGGCCGTCTCGAAGCTGGTCGACTCGCTCCTGGAGCGGGTCGGCTTCGACGGCTGGGTCGAACACGGTGCCGCCTCCGTCGGCGCCGCGTTCCGGCGCAGCAACACCGAGCCATCCGACGTGATCGGCGTGATCGCGTTCTGGACCGTGTTCCTGATCGCGCTGCAGCTCGCCTTCGGGATCTGGGGTCC
Organism: uncultured Actinomycetes bacterium; assembly: GCA_963821925.1. GTDB lineage: Bacteria > Actinomycetota > UBA4738 > UBA4738 > HRBIN12 > JAOUEA01. Next base: position 932,381 of record CAWGFO010000001.1, read on the forward strand.
CAACCCGATCAGCGAGCTGATCCAGAGCCTGATCGCCTACCTGCCCAACGTGATCGCGGCCGTGATCATCCTCGTGATCGCCGGGGCGATCGCCCGGTTCGTGACCGACGTGCTCACGCCGATGCTGGGCGCGGTGGCGGGCGGGCGCTGGATCGCGCGGGCGGCGGGGATCGCGATCTTGATCGTCGGCGTGTTCGCGGCGCTCGACCAGCTGAACATCGCGCCGGTGATCGTGACCGGTCTGTTCTACGGGTTGCTCGTGGCGCTCGTGGGATCGATCGTGGTGGCCTTCGGCGGTGGCGGCATCCCCGTCGCTCGCGAGTACCTGGGCCGATGGTCCACGCGCGCGCAGCTCAAGACCGAGGAGATCAAGGACAGCGTCCAGATGAACGAGTCGCGGCAGCCGGAGGCACCGATGCCCCCCGCGCCGATGGAGCCAGCCGCACCGGCCGGCGAGCCGACACAGCGGCTGTAGCGTTCCCCGGGGACCGGTGGTCTTCCGTTCGAGCGGGCGGACTGCCGGAGACCGGGGGGCGCCCCGTACTCACCCTCGGGCGCCCTCAGTCTGGCCCCGAGCGAGACGGCCGGGACCGATCGCGAACAAGGAGGCACGCCCGTGCAGCGCATCGAGCATGAGATCGTCGTCCATCGTCCCGTGTCCGTCGTCTACGACCAATGGACGCAGTTCGAGGAGTTCCCGAGGTTCATGGAAGGTGTGGAACGCGTCGAGCAGCTGGACGACGCGCTCGTGCACTGGGTCGCCGAGATCGCGGGTGTGCGGCGTGAGTGGGAGGCCGAGATCGTGCACCAGGAGCCCGACCACACGATCGCCTGGCGGGGCTTCGGCGGTCCCGAGAACAGCGGCCTCGTGACGTTCGTGCCCCTCGACGACAAGCGGGCACGCGTCCGCGTCGCGATCGAGTGGGCGCCGGGCGACGCCGTCGAAACGGCCGCGGAGCTCTTCGGGATCGCCGACCGGCGGGTCGCGGGCGACCTGGAGCGGTTCAAGACGTTCATCGAGTCACGGCCGGCCCCGACCGGCGCCTGGCGCGGCACGATCTCGCCTGCGGTGGCGCCGCCAGACTCGGACCTCTATGACCGGCTGTGAACCCGTGCCGGTTGCGCGCGCTGTGCCACGTGGACGACCGGCGTTAGGCTGGCAGGCAGCAGGCCCGAGGAGGTCGAGATGACGGACGAGGCGAAGCAGGCGTGGGGCGACGTGGGTGAGAAGTTCGCGTCGTGGGGCCGTCGGGTGTCGGACCGCTACAAGGAGTCCGAACACTCCGAGGCCGAGACCGAGGAGACGACACGGGAGCTGCAGCGTGCGGCACGCGAGGTGATCGACGGGCTGACCCGTGGCGTCACCGCCGTGGGTGGGACCCTCCGCGACCACGAAGCGACCGAGGACCTGAAGGCGGCCGTCGGCGCCCTCGGTGACGCCATCACCGCGACGGTGACCGAGGCGACCGATGCGATCCGATCGGGCAAGAAGTCTGAGGGTTCCGCCGAGCCGCCGGCGCCTCCGCAGCCAGAACCGGAGCCGCCGGAGCAAGAAGTAACGCCGGAGCCGAAGGAGCCGCCGACCACGTAGCTCCCGGCCGCCCGGCGCCGCCTCGCACGTGACGCTTCCTCGATCCAGCGAGGCACACGGTCGAGCCCAACCCCGCAGGTTTACCCGGTGACCTGTCGGGGAAACAAGGCGGCATGACACCCACGATCGAGATCGACACCGACCCAGACCACCACGCGCTCGACCCCTTCGATACCCCCGCTGGAGGGCTCGTACATCGCGTGGCGTGGCGCGCCCGACATCGGCATCCGGTCACCGTCGCGGCGTTGATCTCGATCGTCGGCTTCCTGATCATGGGCGCCGTGATCGTGGGGCTCGGGCTGCTCCTCACCCACGTCCTGCTGGACGGAGGGCTGGGTCGCTGGGACGAAGGGGTCAACGACTGGTTCGTCACGCACCGCTCGTCGTCGATGAACGCCCTGACCGCCGTCGGAACGACGATCGGCTCGACAGGGGCGGTCGTCGCGGTCGCGTTCGTCGCCGTGGTCGTCCTGGCCGTTCGCCGTCTGTGGCAGGAGGTGGGACTGATCGTGATCGCGCTGACGGTCGAGGTCCTCGTCTTCCTGATGACCACGGTCATCGTGAACCGTCCTCGGCCCACCGTGCCGCGGCTCGATGCGTCGCCGCCGACCTCGAGCTTCCCGTCGGGCCACACGGCCGCCGCGATCGCGTTGTGGTTCTCCCTCGCGATCGTGATCTCCGTCCATGTCAAGAACGCGCTCGTGCGCGCGCTCGTGTGGGCGGTCGCGTTCGGTGTCCCTGTGTTCGTGGCCATCTCCCGGCTGTATCGGGGGATGCATCACCCGACGGACGTGATCGCGAGCGTGTTGCTCGGCGCCGGTGCGCTCCTGACCGCGCTGATCGCGGTGCAGACGGCAACGGCCGTCGCTGATACCCGGCAGGTGGAAACGGAGCGCCGGACGTTGGATACGCCGTCGGACCTCGAGGTGGCGTCGTGACGTCGGTCGCGGTCGTCGCGCATTCGGCCAAGCGCTTGGGCGGCGGACTCGGGGAGCTGCGCGACCTGTTGTCGGCTGAGGGTGTGACCGACCCGCATCTGGGCCGAGGTGCCGAAGAGCAAGTTCGCGCCCGGGCGGGTCCGTGAAGCGCTCGACGACGGTGCCGACCTCGTGTTCGTGTGGGGCGGGGACGGTACGGTGCAGCGGAGCCTCGGCGAGCTCGCGGGTTCGCCCGCGTCGCTCGCGATCCTGCCCGCCGGCACGGCGAACCTCCTGGCCACCAATCTCGGGATCCCACGTGACCTCGAGGCGGCCGTGCGGATCGGACTGCACGGCCGTCGCCGGACGATCGACGTGGGGAACCTGAACGGCGAGCGCTTCGCCGTGATGGCGGGGACCGGCCTCGACGCGCTCATGATCGAGGACGCCGATGGCGGCATGAAGGATGCCTTCGGCCGCGTGGCGTACCTGTGGACCGGTGCCAAGAACGTGAGGCGGCAGCCGGTGAGGACGAAGATCCGCGTCGACGGCCATCGCTGGTTCAAGGGGGACGCCTCCTGCGTCCTCGTCGGCAACGTGGGATCGGTCGTCGGCGGCATCGCCGCGTTCCGCGACGCGCGCCCTGACGACGGCCGGCTCGACGTGGGCGTGGTCACCGCCGACGGCGTCTGGCAGTGGGCGCGCACGTTGGGCAGGACCGCGTTCGGAGACGCGTCGGCCTCGCCGTTCGTCGAGACGACGACGGCACGGTCGATCGAGATCCGGCTCGACAGGAAGATGCCGTACGAGATGGACGGCGGCGAACGTTCGAAGACGAAGCGCATCGACATCGAGGTGGAACCTGCCGCGATCACGGTCTGCGTTCCCGAGGAGGAGTCAGCATGAGCACGGCGAGCACGATCCCGGAGACCTGGGACCTCGACGGGGACGATGCCCGTCAGACGATCGAGCGGACGGGGCGACGGCGGCTGCTGCGCGATGCGTTCGCACGCTTGCGCTGGTCGGACGGGTTCAGTCACGCGCGATCGATCGCGTTCCTCCTCGCCCTGGTCTTCATCGAGGGCGTGATCGCCCTCGTGGGCTTGGCGAGCGTCCTCGGGTCCGGCGGGTTGAGCGAGGGGATCGTCCGTGGTCTCCAGACTGCGGTGCCGGGGCCTGCGGGTCGGGTCCTGACGGCGGCCGTGTCGCAGGCACACCAGGCTGGCACCGGCTCCCGATACGTCGCGTTGGCGGCGGGCTCGATCGCCGCGGTCATCACGGGAACCACGCTCCTCGGTCAGTTCGAGCGCGCGATCAATCGGATCTACGGCGTCGAGCAGGACCGGCCGACGCTCCGGAAGTACGGGAACGCGTTCGTGTTGCTGTGCTCGGCCGGTCTGCTGGCGGTGCTCGGTTTCGCCTGCGTCGCGCTCGGCCACGTCATCGGCACCGCGTTCCACAACGATCTGTGGACGACCGTGTGGAACGTGGCCCGCTGGCCGGTGGGCCTCCTCTTCATCACCGGCGCCGTCGTGCTGATCCTCCGGCGCGCCCCGCGCCGGCACCAGCCCGGCTGGTCGTGGTTGTCGTTGGGCGCGCTCCTGGCCGTGGTGCTGTGGATCGCCGTGACCGCCGCCTTCGATGTCTTCTTCAGCGTCAGCTCGACGTTCGGCCAGACCTACGGTCCGCTCGCCGGCATCGTGGCGCTGCTGCTCTGGTCGTTGGGATCGGCGATCGCGGTGCTCTACGGCGTGTCCGTGGCCGCGCAGCTCGAGGCCGTGCGTGCGGGCGTCCCTGCACCGCAGCGCACGGGGAGGACCATCGTGACGGAGCCGCGCCCCGATCGGCAGTCGGTCGCGGTTGCCGATCGCTGACACTGGTGCATGATGACCACATGGTCGCATCAGATCCCGAGCACACCGAGCGGATCCGCCGGACCTTGGAAGGCGTGATCGGCGTTCCGGCCACCGAGGGGAACCGGCTGGAGGTCCTGCGCAACGGCGACGAGATCTTCCCCGCGATGCTCGAGGCGATCGATAGCGCCGAGCACACGATCGACCTCCTGACGTTCGTGTATTGGCAGGGCGAGATCGGGACCCGGTTCGCCGAGTCGCTCGCGGCGAGGGCACGCGACGGGGTCCGGGTCAGGGTCCTCTTGGACGCGTGGGGTGCGCATCCGATCGAGCGCACCCTGACCGACCTGATGGAAGAGGCGGGCGTGCAGGTTCGCTGGTTCCGGCCGCTGCGTCGGTTGGAGCCGAGCAAGATGGACCACCGGACCCACCGCAAGGTCATGATCGTCGACGAGGCCGTCGGCTTCACGGGGGGCGTCGGGATCGCCGACGAGTGGCAGGGGAACGCCCGAGACGAGTCAGAGTGGCGCGACACGCACTTCCGGGTCACCGGCCCCGCCGTCGACGGACTCCGGGCGGCCTTCCTCGACAACTGGGCCGAGACCGACCCGGTCCTGTTCGAGGAGGGCATCGACCGCTTCCCGCAGCAGCCGCAGCCCGGACGGTCCGTGGTGCAGTGCGTGCGCGGCGCCTCGGAGACGGGTTGGGCCGACGTGTCCACGCTGTACCTCACGCTGATGCAGCTCGCGGAGCGGCGGCTGCGGATCACGACCGCGTACTTCGTCCCGGACGAGGACCTCTGCCAGCGACTGTGCGATGCGGCCGACCGCGGGGTGGACGTCCAGATCCTGCTGCCCGGTCCTCACGCGGACAAGCGCTTCGTCCAGGCGGGCGGCGAGGCCGTCTACGCCCGCTTGATGGAGCACGGGATCGAGATCTGGAACTTCCAGCCGTCGATGCTCCACGCCAAGGTGATGACCGTGGACGGCATCGCGGCCAACGTCGGGTCCTCGAACCTGAACGCGCGGTCGACGGAGCTCGACGAAGAGGTGAACCTCGTGGCGCTCGATCCCGAGCTGGTGCGGATCCTCGACGATCAGTTCGAGGAGGATCTCGAGCGCAGCGTGCGGATCGACCCCGAACGCTGGGACGACCGGTCGATGGGACAGCGGGCGCTCGAGAAGATCGTGAGCCCGCTCCGCGACCACGTCTGAACGAGACCGATCGCCGAGCGACGTTCGCCGCCCTCGACGATCAGGGACCGAGGAACCGCACGGCGATCACGTCGGCGCCGCTGCTCGGCCGGGCCAGGACGACCGGACCACACCCGGGCGGGTCGTCGAAATCCGCCGGTGGTCGCGTGTGCCGCGAGTCGAACGACCCGAGCGCCACCGCTGGGAAGGTCGCACGATGCAGGTAACGACCCAGGGGGTGTGGATCATGGCGAGCGGGATCCGACGCGGGATGTGCTCCGTGGTGATCGCGGCATGGGTGATAGCGGGCGTCGCGACGCCGGCGCTCGCCGCTCCAGGCGACCTCGACCCCGGCTTCGGTACCGGCGGGACCGTGGTCACCACCTTCCCGGTCGGCTCCTTCGCGAACGCGGTTGCCGTCCAGCCCGATGGGATGATCGTCGCCGTCGGGGCCGCCGCCGGACCGTCGAACACCGGCGAGTTCGCCGTGGCGCGGTACGAGGCCGGCGGCTCGCTCGACCCGACGTTCAGCGGCGACGGGATGCTGACCACGCCGATCGCCGGAGGGGGCGACGAGGCGCGCTCGGTCGCGATCCAGTCGAACGGCCGGATCGTCGTGGCCGGCACCGACAGCTGGCAGCGGTTCGCCGTCGTGCGGTACCGGCCGAACGGCGCGCTCGACCCAACGTTCGGGGGGAACGGGATCGTGCGCACCGACCTGACGCCCCGTGACGACATCGGCTACGACCTCGTGATCCAGCCCGACGGGAAGATCGTCGTCGTCGGGGTGGCCGGGCAGCCGAGCCCGTCGTTCGCGTTGGTGCGCTACCGACGCGACGGGACCCTCGACCCCACCTTCGGTGATGGCGGTAAGGTCCTCACGAAGTACGAGGGCGGGGTGGCGCGGGCGGTCGCCCTGCAGCCGAACGGCAGGCTCGTCGTCGCGGGCTACAACGCATACGGCCTCGCGATCGCCCGGTACCGCCCGGACGGTTCGCTCGACCCCACCTTCAGCGGCGACGGGACGATCGGGCACGTCGTGAACCCGATCTTCGCGCTCGACGTCGCGCTGCAGCCCGACGGGAAGATCGTGGCGGCCGGCGACTTCGACATCTTCCGGTTCGGGGTCGCACGCTTCACGTCCGACGGACGCCTCGACCGCACGTTCAGCCGCAACGGCATCGTCAGCACCGACGTGGGCAGGGGAGAGCAGGCGGTCTCGGGACTCGTGGTCCAGCGGAGCGGCAAGATCGTCGCGGCCGGCTCCGCCGGGCCTCACGAAGCCGGGGACATGACGGTCTGGCGGATGGTCGTCACCCGCTATCGCAGCGACGGCACGCTCGACCCCACATGGGGCGGCGACGGCAGGGTGAGGACGGACTTCCCCGGCGGCGGCTGGGCGCGGGGCGCGGTCCTGCAGGCCGACGGCAAGATCGTGGTGGCCGGAGCCTCGGCGGACGGGTTCGCGCTGGCGCGCTACCTGACGATGGCGTGATCGTGACCGGTCCGCTGCGATGAGGACGGAAGGGAACATGCGATGAAGGCGTGGGTGTACGAGCGGTACGGGCGGCCCGACGTGCTCGGGTTCGAGGAGGTCGAGACGCCGACGCCGGCCGGCGACGAGGTGTCGGTGCGCGTGCACGCCTGTGGGCTCAACGCGGCCGACTGGCACGTGATGCGGGCCGACCCGTTCCTGGTGCGGCTGAGGTTCGGGCTCCGGCGGCCTCGCCGTCCGATGATCGCCGGCTGCGACGTCGCGGGCGTGGTCGAGTCGGTCGGCGAGCGCGTCACGAGGTTCTCCCCAGGGGACCGCGTCTTCGCGGAGGTGGGGTTCACGGGAGGTCTCGCCGAGGTCGCCACGCCGCCCGAGGGCCGTGTCGCGCGGATGCCGGCCGATCGCACGTTCGAACAGGCGGCCGCGGTACCGGTGGCGGGCGTCACGGCGCTCCGGGCGATCCGCGACGCCGGTCGGGTGGGGCCGGGAACCACCGTGCTCCTGATCGGGGCATCCGGCGGCGTCGGCACCTTCGCCCTCCAGATCGCCCGCGCGCTCGGCGGAGCGGTCACGGCCGTGTGCGGTCCGGCGGCCCTCGAGCTCGTCCGCTCACTCGGTGCCGACGAGGTGATCGACTACACCACCGAGAAGTACGTCGACGCCGGCCGCACCTACGACGTCGTCGTGAACAACGGGGGCAACCACTCGCTGCGTTCGCTCCGCCGCACGCTCACCCCCCGGGGGACCCTCGCGGCCGTGGGGGGCTCTCAACACGGTGGCCTGTTCGGCCCCGGTGCGGTCGCGATGCGCGGCAAGTTCGTCTCGCCGTTCGTGTCGCAGCGGCTCGTGGCCGTCGAAGGTGAGAGCAACGAGGCCGACCTCGCCACCCTCGCCGCGATGATCGAGGCGGGTGACGTCGCCCCGGTGATCGATCGTGTGTATCCGTTCGGGGAGGCGCCCGATGCGCTCCGGTACGTCGAGGAGGGCCACCCGAAGGGCAAGGTCGTCGTGACGGTCGGCGACGGAGCGATCTGACGCGGACGAGCCTGCCGGGATCGCGTGAGGTGGTGCCCCCGGCAGGAATCGAACCTGCGACACCCGGTTTAGGAAACCGGTGCTCTATCCACTGAGCTACGAGGGCCGAGGGCCGAGGGCCGAGGGCCGAGGGCCGAGCTACGAGGGCCGAGTCTATGGAGGGCCGAGGGCAGAGAACCTTGTTGACGACCTCCTTCGACGTCGAACACGATCGATAGCAGCCTATCGAGGTGACGCTTGGGAAACGAGAGCCCGGCGCGAACACGCAAGCGGGTAGTGGCCGTAATTGCCCAGCCCTCCAGGGGGTGGAGGTCAGCCGAGTTCTTGAGCTAGCCCGATGAGAAGATCTTCTGGCCCTCGGATGTAGCAGAGTCGGTACACGTCTTCATACTGGACCACTTCACCTACGAGCTCGGCGCCGTGCTTGCGCGATCGGGCAAGCGTCTCGTCGATGTCCTCCACCGCGAACATCACGCGGAGGTAGCCGAGAGCGTTGACCGGGGCGCTCCGATGGTCGGCGACCACAGGCGGCGCGAGGAACCGCGAGAGCTCGAGGCGGCTGTGACCGTCCGGCGTGCGCATCATGGCGATCTCCACGCGCTGGTCGCCCAGGCCGGTGACGCGCCCTGCCCATTCTCCTTCCACGATGCCCTGCCACTCGAGCTCGAGGCCGAGTTCGCCGAAGAACGCGATCGTGGCGGCAAGGTCCTCTACGACGATACCGACGTTGTCCATCCTTTGGATCGTCATCGATCATCCCTCTCCCACGGTGGATCGTTCAGCTCTCGCGCATGATCGCGAGCATGCGCTCGCCCCGGGAAAGCCGCCGTTCGGCGGGCGGATTCAGGTCAACGGTGCCGTCGGAGCCAACGACGGCGACGGCGATCGCGGCGTGCGTCTGCTTCAGCTCGGTCAGCGCGTCCACGAACCGGGTGCCCTCGAGAGATGCGGGAACGTCGATCGAGCGCAGGTTGTCCGGCCCTCGCCGGGCGTCGTGCGTGAGCAGATCGCCGACGACTCGGCTGACGCCGTGGTCGGTCGCCGCGCTCGCGAGCAGCAGGCTCGTCACCTCGCCGGTCACGATCAGCTCGTCGGCGCTGACCTGCCGGAAGTGCTCGACGTTCTCTGCAAGCAGCACCTCGACGCACGTATAGCACGCCGGCTTCGTGCTCTCGACCGAGAGCGCAGTCAGAAGCGTCTTCCCGTCGATGTCGTGCGGCGACGAAGAACGGGTGTCGTCGGCCAGGAGGATCGCGGTCGTCGCACGGTCCAGCCCTGCCCGGGCGAGATCCTCCCTCCGCGCGGGATCGCCGCGTAGGAAGATCGTGTCCGGCGCGTCGATCGGGGCGGCGGGGAGGTCGGCGAGGATCACGATCGGTCGGCGGTCCTCCCCGTCGGTCACGCGGAGCTCCTCCACGATGGTGCGGGCGCGGGCGTTCCACCCGCAGATCAGGACGTGCTCGGACACACGGGTCTCATGCATACCGGACTGCCTCCGTAACAGAAGATCGACCAACCTCGAGACGATCGCCGCGGTTCCCGTGGCGACCAGGCCGACCCCGACGATCACGACGAGATACGACACGAGCCAGCCGCCGGCGGTCTGGAACTCGAGCGGCGAGCCCTGTTCCATCAGGGTCCGCCACATCCAGAAGTACGCGTTCGGCACGGTCTGGATCTCGCGGTTCGCGTGTCGCTCGAAGAGCCACAGCAGGAGCGGGCACGCGATCAGGATGACCAGCAACACCGCGAACGAGCGGCTCAGGAACGGGGTGACACCGGTCCGCTCCAGCAGCATCGCTCGACGGTTCGCGCGGCGCGTCCTCGCCGTCGTCATGTGCGGCGGATGCTAGCCGGTGACCGGTGCCGGCGCGAACCGAGACCTGACGCTGAACGGTCCTACTTCTTGACGTAGACCACCATCGTCGAAGGGATCATCCCGGCTCGTTCAGCCGCAGCCGCCAGTTCCGGGGCGAAGGAGCCCTGGGCCGCCTTGAAGGCCTCCATGTCGGGGACGTCCCATGTGCTGGCGACCTGGTTGCTGCCATCGGCGGCGACGTAACTGGCCCCGTCGGACGCGACGGCCGACATCGCGGGGACCATCTCTCCCTTGAACTTCAACCACTCCTCGACGTCGTTGACCGCCGCGGTGACGATGATCTGGGGCATGACGAGCCTCCTTCGAGACGCTGACCGGTCCAGGCCGCCAGCATAACGGGGGTCGTGCGTCGGGGATCGCCGAGGGGGTTCACGACGATGCCGGCGCTGTCCACGCGGCGTGCGACACGGGCGACCGCTACGGCAGGTATCGCAGGACCGCGACCGCGGCGTGCGAACCGCCGGCGCCGGACACGCCCGAGCACACGACCGACCCGTCGGCCTGCACCGCGACTCCATACGCCGCCGAGCTGAACCGTGGCGTGAGGTCCGTACTGACCTTGCCGTCGCCGCCGAACGCCGGGTCCAACCTCCCGTCGGCGAGGTATCGCGCCGCCGCGAACCGCGGCGCCTCCCCGCCGTCGCCCGCCTGCCCGGCCAGCACGATCTTGCCGTCGGGGTCGATCGCCACGCCGTACGCGACGTCGCTGTGCGGCGTGAAGTTGGTGATCACGATCCCGTCGCCCCGAAGGGTCGGATCGAGCGAGCCGTCTCGCTCGTACCGAACGAGCGCGAACCGCGAGTTCGGGTAGCCGTACCTGTCGGCGCCGGCGACGACGATCTTGCCGTCGCCCTGGATCGCGAGCCCGAACGAAACGTCCGTCTTCGGAGAGAGGTCGGTGAAGACCATGCCGTCGCCGCCGAACGTCGGATCGAGCGAGCCATCGGGCTCGTACGCGAGCATCACGAACCGAGCCTTCGGGCTGAACGATCCCGCAACGCCTGCCACGACGATCTGGCCATCGGGTTCGACGCCGACGGCGGAAGCGTCGTCGAACGTCGGCGTGGGGTCGGTGAGCACGATCCCGTCGCCGCCGAACGTCGGATCGAGCGAGCCGTCGAACCGGTAGCGGAGGACCCCGATCTTCCCGTTGCTGCTCCCGGCACTCACGCCCCCAACGACGACGATCCTGCCGTTGGGCTGCAGCGCCATCCCGTACACCACGTCGGACAAGGGCGTGACGTTGGTGATGACGGTCCCGTCGCCCCCGAACACCGGATCGAGCGAACCCGCCGGGGTGAGCCGAGCCAGCGCGAAACGCGAGTTCGTGTCGGCACGGAAGTAGTCGGCCGTGCCGGCGACGACGATCTTCCCGTTCGCCTGGATGCGGACGGCGTAGGGGACGTCGTAGCCGGGTGTGAAGTCGATCGTCACCCTCCCGTCGCCGCCGCCGAAGGATGGATCCAGGGAGCCGTCGGTCTCGTACCGGACGATCGCGAAGCTGGGGTTCGGGCCGCCGAGCCCCTGCTCTCCGGCCACGACGATCTTGCCGTCGGGCTGGATCGTCACCGCGAAGCCGTAGTCCTCGGCGGGCGTGAGATCGGTCCGGACGACGCCGTCGCCCCCGAACGTCGGGTCCAGATCGCCGGGAGCCGTTCGCGCCGCGGGAGCGGTCGCCAGGACCAGCGCGAGGGCCGAGAAGAACGACGACACCGTCCGCCGACGCATGGGGTCGACCCTAGGTCGAGAGTGCGCGAGAGGTCAACCCCGGACGCTTCGCTGCGGTGGAGACGATCCCGGCCACAGCCGTGGCCAGCTTCCTGCGGCCCGTCCATCGTCGGCGTGCCCGGAGGGCGTTCCGGCTACGAGACGGGGATCGATTTCGAGGGGTCGACGAACGGCATCGCCACGACGGTCGCGGCGCGCTCGCCCCACTCGGTCGCGACGCGGATCGCCTGTCCCTCGCGGCTGGCCTCCGTCGGGAGCCAGCAGAACCCGATGTTCGCCGAGAGGCGTGGCGAGTAGATCGCCGACGTGACCATGCCGACCTCCTGGGCGTCGATCGACGCGGTCCACTTGGTGTTGTTCAGCTCCGGGAAGGGCTCGCCGTCGAACGTCACACCGTTGATCGTCCGGGTGACGCCCACCGATGCGATCCGCCGATATGCCGCGGCCGAGATGCACGCCTCGTCGCTCAGGGCATCGAGGTTCACGAGCCGCTCGAGGCCCATCTCGTACGCGTTGTTCTCGTACGTCATGTCCGCGCCCCAGTTGAAGATGGCGCCCTCGATCCGGCGGATGTCGCTGGGCCCGGTGGGCGCGATCCCGAACGGCTCACCGGCGGCCATGATCGCCTCGTAGACCTCGTTCCCCCGTGAGGTGTCGGTCGTGTAGACCTCGTAGCCCACCTCGGACGTCCACCCGGTGCGCGTCACGACCACCGGAACCCCCGCGATCTCGGCGTGCTGCCAGAAGTAGTAGCGGAGGTCCAGGATCTGCTCACCGAGGAGTGCCACCATCAGATCCTTCGAGTTCGGGCCCTGCACCTGGAGCGGCGCGACGTCCGCCTCCCGGATCGTGACGTCGAGGTCCGGGTACGCGTTCTTCAGGCCGCGCGCGAACAGCAGCGCATCGGAGGATGCGAGCGCGAACCAGAACGTCGTCTCGTCCATCCGCGTGAGGACCGGGTCGTTGACGATGCCGCCGTCGCTGTCGCAGATCAGGACGTACTTAGCTTGCCCGACCGCGCATTTCGACAGGTCGCGCGGCGTCAGCAACTGCGCGAAGGTGAAGCCGTCGGGCCCGGAGATCTCGAGGCATCGTTCCACGGCCACGTCCCAGAGGGTCACGCGGTTCAGCAGCGCGTCGAATTCCGCCTCGAAGCTGTCGAAGCGGATCGGGAAATACATGTGGTTGTAGACCGTGAATCCCTTCGGACCGTAGCGCTGAGTGGCCTCGTAGTAGGGGGTGCGCCGGTTGCGGGCGCCGCGCTGGACCAGCCCCATGTCGAACGGCTCGGACATCCGTGAACTCCCTCCGTCGTCGGTACGCGGTTCGAGTCTGGAGCATGGCCCCGCCCTCTGTGCGGCGCAACTCGGATAGGCTCGCCCGATGGCCAGGTACGTCGCGCTGCTTCGCGGCATCAACGTCGGCGGCAAGAACCGGATCAAGATGACCGACCTGAAGGCGTGCTTCGAAGCGGACGGGTTCGAGGACGTGGCCACCTACATCCAGAGCGGCAACGTGGTGTTCACGTCGGGTCGATCGGCCGGCGGGACGCTCAGCGGCCGGATCGAGCGGATGCTCGCCGGGAGCTTCGACTACGAGGCGAGCGTGGTGGTCCGCAGCGGTTCGCAGATGCGCTCGATCGTCGACCGAGCGCCCGACGGGTTCGGTGCCGATCCCGCCACGCACCGCTCCGACGTCATCTTCCTGAAGCCGCCGCTGACGGCGCGAGCCGCGATGCGTGACGTGCCCACGCGGGACGGTGTCGACCGGGCGTGGGAGGGATCGGGCGTCCTGTACTTCGAGCGGCTCGCCGCCCGCGCCTCGCAGAGCCGGCTCTCCAAGATCGTCTCCATGCCGATCTACCGGAGCATGACGATCCGGAACTGGAGAACCACGACCGAGTTGCTCCGGCTCCTCTAGATCCGTGGGTCTCCCACGTGATGATCCAGCCACGCACCGAGCGGCCCCGCGTCGCGGAGGAACGACTCCACCTTGGATTTCGCCTTCGCGGTGCCGAGCCACGCACCGACGCCCCACGAGTGCCAGGCGGCGATGCCCTTGTAGCGGAGGAGCTCGATCCGGGCATGGTCCTTCGGGTAGCCGCGCGGCGCCGTCTTGAGCGAACCTCGACTCATGACCTCGTGACCCTCCGCGCGCGCCGCCGCCACGATCGCGCCGAGATCCGAGCCCGAGCCGTGGTCGTCGACGGCCGCCCGGTACCGATCGAGCTGGTCGGGTGACATCTCCCACATGCCGAACCCCGCCGCCAGCCCGTCGGGCCCGAGCTGCACGTACCCCTTGCCGATCGTCGCCCCGATGTGGGTCTTGTACGGCGACTTGTCGGCGCTGAACCGCACGTCCCGGTACGGGCGGAAGATCCGCGCCTCGCCGAACTCGGGTCGCAGCTCCTCGAGGAGCGTCTCCATCGGGGCGCGGACGTGCTGTTCGTAGACATCCTTGTGCCGTTGCCAGTACGCCTTCGAGTTGTCGGCTTCGAGCCCTTCGTAGAACTCGATCGCCTCGACCGGCCATCCTCGGAACGCCATCTCGACCCCCTTCACGTGTCGCTCACCGCGGGCCTCGTGCATAGGGTGGCACGAGACGGGGCGAAGGGAGGATCGGACCATGGACGCACGAGATGGAGATTCCGGCGGTGGCGTGGCCGGGGCCGGGGCCGCGGAGCGACCGTTCGGGGTCGTGGTGGCATCGGCCGTCGAAGGGCTCCGCAGGCTCGCTCGTTCGCATGTCGAGCTGGCGAAGATCGAAGCGTCCGAGGCCGCGGGGATCCGCGGGCAGGGTGCGGGCATGTTCGCCGGTGCCGCGGTGGTCGCGATGTACGCGATCGGGTTCGTGGCGGCGGCGGGCGCGGCGGGGCTCGCCGTGGTGATGCCCGTGTGGGCGGCCATCTTGATCGTGGGCGTCGTCCTGCTCGTGATCGCCTGGGTGCTGACCATCGTCGCACGTCGCACCCTGCGATCGGCGCCGGCGCCCGGTGAGCGGACCAAGGAGACCCTGAAGGAGGATGCCCGATGGGCGAAGCGGCAGATCGCAAGGTGACGGAGATCGAAGCGCACCGAACGCAGCTCGAGGCCGATCTCCGGGAGTTGGAGGCCCGTTTGCCGGCCCCGTTCCGATCGGCGAAGAGCGCGGCGGGTCTGATCCTGGGAGGCACCGCGTTCACCGCACTCGTCCTCCGGAGGCTCCGGCCCAAGCGTTCGAACAGGGCCCCGTCGGCGGAGGTGGTGGTGCGCATCGTGCGCGACGATGTGTGAGCCATGATGTCGATCGGAGCCAGGTCGATCGACCCGGAAGACAGCGTGCTCGTCGTGATCGATGTGCAACCGGCGTTCATCGACAAGCTGGACGAAGGGACGGCCCACCGCGTGCTGGGTCGCATCTCGTGGTTGGCGCGGTTGGCGGTCGAACTCCAGATCCCGCTCGTCGTCACCGAGGAGTTGCCCGACGAGAACGGGAGCACCGTGGAGGCGGTCGCGCGCTGGCTCCCGCCGGACGTTCACCCGCACGAGAAGCCGATCTTCGGCCTCGCGGCCTGTCCGCCGATCATGGCGGACCTCGAGCGGCACGGCCGGGGCACCGCCGTGCTGGTCGGGTTGGAGACCGATGTGTGCGTGGCGCAGTCGGCGCTGGGGCTCCTCGACGCGTCGTGGAACGTCGTGGTGGTCTCCGACGCCGTCGCGTGTCCCGGGGACGCCCACGAGCAGGGACTGACGCGGATGCGCGATGCGGGAGCCACCCTAACGGGGATGAAGGGGGTCGCCTACGAGTGGATCCGTACCCTCGAACGGGCCGACATGATCTCCCGTGACCTCTGGAGGAGCCCTCCGCCGGGCATCACGCTGTAGCGACGGCGCGGGCGCAGGGTGTTCGTCCGAAGCCGATGTTCCGGCACCCTGCGCCGAACCGATCGCGTTGGACGCTCGCGGGTTCGCTATGCCCGCTCGGTCACGTCCCGGCCGTGGGCGGTGAGCGCCCAGATCACGCCGATGCTCGCCACGATGAACAGGATCGCCCAGAACGGGTACCAGGGAAGCCAGGCGAACGCGATCATCCCGCTGACCAACGCGAGGATCACGCCGACCGTGCGGGCCCAGACCGCCCCCGCGAACAGACCGGCGGCCGCGAACCAGACCACGATGCCCATGAGCAGGTGGATCCACGCCCAGGTCGTGATGTCGAACTGGAAGATGTAGTTCGCGCCCTTCACGTAGAACTCGTCGTTGAAGATCCCGACGAGCCCCGCGAACGCCCACCACGACCCGAGCATGACCATCATGAGCGCGGCGAAGAACGTCCAGCCGACCGCCCAGCCACTCGGTTGCTTCTCCATCGTGTGACCTCCTCACTCTGTGCTGCACGCGGACACGTGTCGCCTTGCTTCGAGTCTCGCGCTCGGTGCAGTCGTCCGTGAACACCTGGTGGCCCTGGTGAAGAGGGTCGGACGGCCTGCGGGATACCGAGTACGGCATGATGTAGTTCCCCCAACCCACGGCGAGGTGAGCGAGATTGGCGAAGAAGAAGAAGAAGAAGTCGAAGGACGCGAAGGAGCGCAAGCACGAGATAGCGACGCCGGCGTCGTCATCCGCGGCGAACCACGTGGAGGCGGGCTCGCGCCCGAAGATGAAGCGCAAGGAGTACGAGGGCGAGATGCGGCGCCTGCATGGTGAGCTCGTGGCCATGCAGGAGTGGGTCAAGTCCTCGGGCGCGAAGATCTGCATCGTGTTCGAGGGCCGGGATACGGCCGGCAAGGGCGGCACGATCAAGCGGATCACCGAGCGGGTGAGCCCGCGCGTGTTCCACGTGATCGCCCTGTCCGCGCCGACCGAGCGCGAGCAGTCGCAGATGTACGTGCAGCGCTACATCCCGCACATGCCGGCCGCCGGCGAGGTCGTGATCTTCGACCGCAGTTGGTACAACCGGGCGGGCGTCGAGCCGGTGATGGGCTTCTGCACGCCCGAGGAGACCGACCGGTTCCTCGCAGCTCGCGCCCGGCGTCGAGAAGGCGATGGTCGACTCGGGGATCCTGCTGCTGAAGTACTGGCTCGAGGTCGGCCCCGACGAACAGACGAGGCGCCTCGAGAGCCGGATCAACGACCCCCGCAAGATCTGGAAGCTCTCGGACATGGACCTGAAGTCCTACAGCCGCTGGTACGACTACTCGCGGGCCCGGGACGCGATGTTCGCCGCGACCGACACCGCGTGGGCGCCGTGGTTCATCGCGCACACCGACGACAAGAAGCGCGGCCGCCTGAACATCATCAGCCACCTGCTGAGCCAGATCCCCTACGAGCCGCTCGCGGAGCGCGACGTGACGCTGCCCAAGCGACAGGGATCGGGCGGCTACGTGGAGCCGGAGTTGCCCCTGCGGCACATCCCCGAGCCGTTCTGATCCGAGCGACGTTCTTGTCCGAGGGCGACGGCACATTAGAGTGCGCAGCGTGAACGCTGCCGCGAAGGACCAAGCCGTCGCGAAGGCCGCCGGCGTCGTGCTCCTGACGTTGTGCGCCGGCCAGTTCTTGATGGCGCTCGACAGCTCGGTGATGAACGTCTCGATCGCGACGGTCGCCGACGATCTCGACACCACGGTCACCGGGATCCAGACCGCGATCGTCCTGTACACGCTCGTGATGGCGATGCTGATGGTCACGGGCGGCAAGATCGGCTCGATCATCGGCCGCAAGCGCGCCTTCACGATCGGGCTCGTGATCTACTGCTCGGGGTCGCTGACGACGGCGTTGTCGCCGAACCTGGCGGTGCTGCTGTTCGGATGGTCGCTCCTGGAGGGGATCGGTGCGGCCCTGATCATGCCCGCGATCGTGGCCCTCGTCGCCGGGAACTTCCCCGCGGAGGGCCGTCCTCGTGCCTACGGATTGATCGGCGCGGCCGGGGCCATCGCGATCGCCGTCGGACCGCTGATCGGCGGGCTCGCGACGACCTACGCGTCCTGGCGGTGGGTCTTCGCGGGCGAGGTGGCCGTCGGTGCGGGCATCTTCGTGTTCAGCCGCCGCATCGCCGACGAGCCGGTCGAGAACCCCCCGCACCTCGACCTGTTGGGTTCGTTGCTCTGGGCGCTCGGGATGGGCCTCGCGATCTTCGGCGTCCTCCGTTCCGGCGAATGGGGGTGGGTGATCGCGAACGACGGCGCCCCCACGCTGATCGGCGGGCTGTCGCCGGTGATCTGGATGATCCTCGGCGGCTTGGCGACGATCGGGCTGTTCATGCGGCACGTGCGCCGTCTCGACGCCGAAGGAGGCGAGCCGCTCGTCACACCATCACTCTTCAAGAACGAGCAGATGACCGGTGGCCTCATCATGTTCTTCTTCCAATTCGTGGTGATGATGGGGCTCTTCTTCGTGATCCCGCTCTACCTGTCGGTCGCCCTCGGGCTCTCGGCGATCGACACGGGGCTCAAGATCACGCCGTTGTCGCTCGCGATGCTCCTCGCCGCGGCCGGCATCCCGAAGTTCTTCCCGAACGTCTCGCCTCGGCGGGTGGTTGAACTCTCGCTCGTGGCGGCGGTGATCGGCATCGTGTGGCTCTTCAGCGCGATGGACGTGAACGCGAGCGCGGCGATCGTGACGGGACCCCTCGTGCTGATCGGGCTCGCGATGGGTGGGCTCGCGTCGCAGCTGGGGAGCGTCACCGTTTCTGCGGTCCCCGACGACCAGAGTCCCGAGGTCGGCGGCCTCCAGAACACCGCCACCCAGTTCGGCGCGTCGCTCGGCACCGCCCTGGCCGGGTCGGTCCTGATCGCGTCGCTGACGGCGTCGTTCTTCTCCGGGATCGCCGAGAACCCGGCGGTGCCGCAGCAGGTGGTCTCGCAGGCGACCGTGGAGCTCTCGGCCGGCGTGCCGTTCGTCTCGGACGCGCAGCTCACCACGGCGTTGGACGATGCGGGGGTCGATCAGGCGACGACCCAGGCCATCGTCGACGAGAACGAGAAGGCGCGGGTGGACGGGCTCCGATCGGCGCTCGCCCTGCTCGCGATCATCGGGTTGATCGGGCTCTTCTTCACGAGACGGATCCCGACCGTGCAGCCCGGCGCCGCGGCCTCCGTGCCAGCCACCGTGCCCACATAGCAGTCGTGGGAGAGAGATCGATCTGCGACGAGATGCGAGCCGCATGCGCGGACATCTGGGACGGGCTGCACGGGCATCCGTTCCTGCGGGAGCTCGCCGCCGGCAGCCTGCCGCTCGAGGCGTTCCGTTTCTTCCTGGAACAGGACAACTTCTACCTCGTCGACTACGCGCGTTGCCTGGCGATGGGCGCGGCGAAGTCGCGCGACGAGGAGGAGCTCCGCTCCTTCAGCGTCGACCTCAACCAGGTGATCGATGCCGAGCTGCCGAGCAATCGCGCCCTGCTCGCGCGCGTCACCGAGATGGGTGCCGAGGACCGCGGCGGTGCCCTGACGCAGGCGCCCGCCACCATCGCCTACACCAGCTACATGCTGTCGGTGGCGCTCCGCGGCGGAGCGATGGAGATCATGGCCGCCCTCCTCCCGTGTGCCTGGAGCTACGTCGAGATCGCCGCCGGGCTCGCTGAGGAGGGCGGCGCCGACCACGAGGTGTACGCGGACTGGGTGGGGTACTTCACGCTCCCGTCCAACGTCGAGATGGTGGCCGCGATGCGCGCGGACTTCGACCGCCTGGCGATCGAAGGCGAGCTGGGGGCGGCCAAGCGGGCGGAGCTGGGCGAGATCTTCGCGACCAGTTCTCGGCTCGAGCGCGGCTTCTGGGAGATGGCGTATCGCCAAGAGCAGTGGCCGGACCTGGGAACGGCCTGACCTGGGAACGGCCTGACCTGACGGCTTACGACCGGCTGCCTTGACCGCGTCCGGGGGCGTTGCGGGAGCCGCGCCTTAGAGTTGGATGCCTGGGAAGTCAGATACTCCTGGGGGTTGGGGTGAGCACGTTGGGGCAGGGGGCTGTGCAGGGCGCGCCGACCGATCCGAACCCCGACGGGTCCGGCGGCATCTCCGTCCGGTCGGTGCGCAGGACCTTCGGCGAGGTGGTCGCGCTCGACGGCGTGACCTTCGAGGTCGAGCGCCACTCCCGGATCGGCATCGTGGGCCCGAGCGGCGGCGGCAAATCGACCCTGCTGCAGTTGGTGGCGGGGCTGCTCGAGCCCGACGCCGGCGTCGTCAACGTCGAGGGCGCCACCGACGCGAAGGGCCGTCTCGCGCGCTGCGCGATGATGCCGCAGCGCGACCTGCTGCTGCCGTGGCGGACCGCGCTCGACAACGCGATCATCGCGATGCAGAACCGGGGCGTGTCCCGGGACGAGGCCCGCGCGAAGACGCGCCCCTTCTTCGAGCATTTCGGCCTCGCGGAGTTCGAGGACGTGCGGCCGGCCCAACTCTCGGGCGGGATGCGGCAACGCGTGAGCTTCCTGCGCACCCTCATGGCCGACAAGGACGTCCTCCTGCTCGACGAGCCCTTCGGCGCGCTGGACTCGATCACGCGGGCGCAGATGCAGGAATGGCTGCTGCGCGCCCTGGGGGACGTGCCGCGCACGGTGCTGCTCGTCACGCACGACGTGGAGGAAGCGCTGCTGCTCAGCAAGACCGTGGTCGTGATGTCGGCACGGCCCGGCCGCGTGAT
The DNA here is from genome assembly GCA_963821925.1 of uncultured Actinomycetes bacterium. Classification (GTDB taxonomy): domain Bacteria; phylum Actinomycetota; class UBA4738; order UBA4738; family HRBIN12; genus JAOUEA01. Next base: position 952,690 of record CAWGFO010000001.1, read on the forward strand.
CAAGGTGCTCGAGACGGACCTCGAGACGACGGGCGAGTCCCGGCGCGAGATCGTGACGAGCCCCGAGTTCGTGGCGCTGAAGGAACAGGCGCTGGAGGCGATCGAGTGAGCACCCAGGCGCCCGTCGAGCCGGCGACCCAGGATCCGTCCGTCGGGGCGCCCGTGCCCAAGACCGGTCGCCTGAAGCGGTACTGGCATCTCTACGGACTGGCGGCGCTGTTCTCGATCGCCCTGATCCTCCTGTGGGAGGCGATCGTCCGCGGGTTCGACGTGCCGGAGTACCTGTTCCCGGCGCCCTCGCAGGTGGCGATCGCCCTGCGCGACGACTGGTCCACGATCCTGGCGCCCGCGATGTGGGTCTCGCTCCGCGAGGTCCTGATCGGCTTCGCGATCGCGGCGGTGGCCGGGGTGGGCCTCGCGATCGTCCTGCACATGTTCGGGCCGCTGCGGCGGGCCGTGTATCCGCTCCTGATCGGGTCGCAGACGATCCCGATCGTGGTCCTGGCGCCGATCCTGGTGATCGTCCTGGGCTACGGCATCATGCCGAAGCTCGTGATCGTCGCCCTGATCTGCTTCTTCCCGATCGTCGTGAACGGTCTCGATGGCCTGCGCTCGGTCGACGACGACTTCATCCACATGATGAAGACCCTCGACGCGAACCGATGGGCGATCTTCAAGCGGATCGAGTTCCCCGGCGCGCTCCCGGCGATCTTCTCGGGGATGCGGATCGCGGCCACGTTCGCCGCGATCGGGGCGGTGTTCGGCGAGTGGGCGGGGGCGAGTGCCGGGCTCGGCTACGTGATGTTGCAGGCCACACCGAACCTACAGACCGCGAGGATCTTCGCCGCGATCCTGATCCTGACGTTGATCGCCCTCGCCCTGTTCGCGCTGGTGTCGCTGCTGGAGCGGATCTTCGTCCCCTGGGCGGCGAAGGGGGATGCGATGTAGGCCGACGAGGGGTGATGGAGGGAAGGCGCGTGGGTCGCACGGGCCTGGCAGATGAAGGGACGGGTCGAGCGTGGACCGGCCTGGTCGCACACGGATACTCGCGACGGTCGCGGTGATCACGAGCCTCGAGCTCGTGGCCGCCGCGTGCAGCAACAACGACAGCGCGTCGTCGAGCGGATCGGGCGCCTCGAGTGCGCCGGCGAACCTCGTCGTCGAGCTCGACTGGGTGCCCAACCCGGACCACGTGGGCCTCTACTACGCTCAGGACAAGGGGTACTTCTCGGATGAGGCCCTGACCGTCGAGTTCCGTGCTCCGTCGAACGCCGCGGACCCGATCAAGCTGGTCGGCCTCGGCGAGGTGGACCTCGCGATCACCTACGAGCCCGAGATGTTCTACGGGCAGCAGAACGAGCTTCCCGTCATGGCGGTGGCGACCGTCGTGCCGGTGCCGCTGAACTCGATGATCTTCAACCCCGACGAGAGCGTGTCGGACCTGTCCGCGCTGGCGGGCGGGTCGGTGGGCGTCACGGGCATCCCGAGCGACGATGCGTTCTACGTGACCGCCCTGAAGACCGCGGAGCTGAGCGAGAGCGACGTGACCAAGGTGAACGTCGGCTTCAACCTCGTGCCCTCCCTCTTGTCCCACAAGGTGGACGCGATCCTGGGCGGTTACCGCAACGTCGAGGCGATACAGATCGAGCAGGAAGCCGGGAAGAAGCCCACGGTGTTCTCGGCCGAGCAGCTCGGCGTCCCGACCTACGCGGAGTTGGTGGTCGTGGCCAACGCGGAGCGGATCACGAGCGACCCCGCGTACGCCGATGCCGTGCGGCGCTTCGTGGCCTCTCTGGTCAAGGGGACCGACGGCGCGATCGCCGACCCGACCGGGTCCACCGAGGTCATGAAGAGCGTCACCCAGTACGACCCGACGTTCCTCGATGAGAGCGTCCCGTACACGCTCGAGCTCATGACGCCGGTCGTCGGCACGAAGACCGGCTGCATCGACGCTGCCGCGTGGCAGAGCTACGGCGATTGGATGTTGGCGAACGACCTCATCACCTCGACGCCGGACGCCTCGGCGATCGCGACCGACGAGTTCATGCCCTACAGCTGTTCCTGACCGGTCGGCGGGCTCTGATCGACCGGGAGCTCGTCGCCGTGGCGATGGACGACCTTCCACTCGCCGTCCTCGCGGCGGTAGACGTGCGTGACGCGGAGGGTGTCCGACCGTGGTGGCCCGCCGTCGACCGACTTCGTGGAGTGCTCGTAGCCGACCGTGTACGCGAGATCCCCGCTGACGTCCGCGGCGACGAGTTCGAAGCGGTAGTCGGTGCAGTCCGAGAACCGCGACGCGACCCAGTCGAAGGTCGGGCCTACCTCGCCCCATCCGCTCTTGCATGGACCCCACGCCCCGAACAGTGTCACCGGGTCCTTCGTCGACCACATCGCCACCCGGGGCGCCGGGTCGCCGTTGTGGATCGCCTCCTCCGCCTCGATCTGACGGGTAAGGATGTCGGAGAGGAAGTCTTCGGGTTCGCTCATCGGCCGTCTCCTCGCTCTCAGCACCGGTCAGGTTGCCTGCGCTGCCTCGGGCGCTCGCATCCTAGCCGCCCCTCCGCTGCTGGCGGCGTGCACCCGGCGAGCTCAGAACAGCGGGGCGACACCGCGCTCGAGGTCGAGGAGGTACCGCTTGCGCTCGAGGCCGCCGGCGTAGCCCGTGAGCGACCCGTCGCTCCCGATCACCCGGTGGCAGGGCACGATGATCCCGATCGGGTTGCGGGCGTTGGCCAAGCCCACCGCTCGCGCGAGGGCGGGGTCGCCGAGCTCGCGAGCGAGGTCACCGTAGGAGCGCGTCTCGCCGAAGGGGATCTCCCGCAGGAGCGCCCAGACCCGCTGCTGGAAGGCGTCGCCTCGCGCCGCGGTCGGCACCGTGAAGATCAGCCCGCCGGCCCGCGAAGTAGCCGGCGAGCTCCTCGCGGACCCGGTCGAACCCGTCGGGCGTGCACTCGCCGAGGCCCGCGCTCGGACGGTCACCCATCCTGAGGGCGCTCAGCACGCCGTCGGTGTTCACGAGCGTGAGGGTCCCGATCGGCGATCGCATCGTCGTGTAGGTCTGCATCCGTCCTCGTCCTCGGTCATCGAGCCTAGCTCGGCTCTCCGGAATAACGGCCCGACTGTCGGATCCGTGAAGCCGTAGCTCCCGAGGTCGGGCCCGCGCCGGCGCTCGGCGTGTCACGATCGACGCGACCGACGACCGGCGATGGAGGACGGATGCCCGAGCGACCCGATATCCCCGACGACGTGACCGTGGAGGACCTGGGGTTCTTGCACTGGTGGGGACCGCCGACGCTCTACCGATGTGCCGTGGAACCCGACCCGGCCAACGTCGACCTCGCTCTCGTCGGTGTGCCGCACAGCAGCGGCAACGGCACCACCTGGCGCGACCAGCACCTCGGCCCGCGCTCGATCCGCGACGTCTCGATGGCATACCGCCGGCTCCACCTCGGGTGGCGGTTCGACCCGTGGGCCGCATGCAGGATCCGCGACTTGGGCGACGTGCCGATCCGCAACTCGCTCGTGAACGACATCGCGGTGCGCGAGATCGAGGATTTCTTCGCGCCGCTCGACGCCGCCGGCGTGCGTCCGGTCTCGTTCGGCGGGGACCACTCGATCTCGCTCGCGATCCTGCGCGCGATCGCCGGGCCGAACTCGCGCCTCCGTGGCCCGGCCGCGATCGTGCACTTCGACGCCCACTACGACACCTACGACGACTTCCCGAACTGGTACGGGGCCTACGACTCCGCGGGCCACTGGGCCTCGAAGTCGGTGCACGAGCATCACGTCGATGCCGGGCGGAGCGTGCAGATCGGGATCCGTGGGCACGACATCTGGATGGATCCCGGGAAGACGAGCCGAGAGCTCGGCTACCGGATCGTGACGAAGGACGAGTTCGACGACGACCTCGGGATCGCCGGCACGATCGACCTGATCCGCGAGCGGGTGGGGGACCTTCCGGTTTACGTCTCGTTCGACCTCGACGTGCTCGACACCACGATCGCCCCCGCGGTCTCGAACCCCGAGCCGGGCGAGGAGGGCCTCACGATGAAGGAGGCGATCCGGGTGCTGCAGGGGATGCGGGGGATGGACGTGATCGGCGCCGACGTGGTCGAGCTGATGCCCAGCGTGGATTCGCCGAACTCGATGACCGCGCAGAACGCCACCCGGATCGGCTTCGAGCTCATCTGCCTGATCGCCGACCGGATCGCGACCATCCGGCGGGCGTGAAGCTCGGGGCCGCAGGTCCGGTTTGTGCGGGCACCGGTTCGGGGTATGAGGCAACCACCACGTTCCTCGGCGCCGGGTTGCACGGGCCGGGTTCGCGTGCCCGATAGCAGGAGGTTGGTCGATGAGTGAACGATCGAACACGATGGTGAGCATCGGCGACGCGGCACTGACCGGGTGGCGCGGCGCCGCCGGTCGCGCGATCGCGAAGCCGGTGGCGAACCACACACGCTTCACACAGGCGCAGGTCGAGGCCTTCATCGGCCTCGGTCTCCTCGCGTACGCGGCATACCGGATGGCGCGACCCCTGATCGCCGCCTCGCGACGTTGACCCTGCCGACCCCTCCCTCGATCGAGGCGACGCGACGGGTGTATCGTTCGCGCCCATGGCGATGATCCCGGGGGCGACCTTCCGCACGATCGACGAGGCCACGCCCGGGCCGAAGCTCGCCGCGGTCTTCGCCTCTCGAGCGGAGGCGTACGTGGCCTGGTACCTGCAGCACGGCGACGAGCTCCGCCCGTCGGTCGCCGAAGGGGTCGAGGCGCTCCGCACCCACATGCCCGAGCTCGTGCCGGCCTACGAAGCGATGGTCGCCGAGGTCGGAGGGAACGATCCGCTGGCCGCGCGCATGTTCACGATGTGGAGGCCGCCCGGGGCGGCGATCGCCTGCTCCCAGGCGGTGCTCAGCGAAGGCGAGCGCGGTCCTCGTTTGGTGCGCAACTACGACTACCCGGCGGAACTGATGGATGCGGTGATCCTGCGATCGCAGCTGGCGGACCGTCGGGTGATCGGCGTCACCGACGCGGTCTGGGGGCTCTGCGACGGGATGAACGACCGCGGATTGGCCGTCTCGCTCACCTTCGGTGGCCGCGCGTCGATGGGCGAGGGGTTCGGCGTTCCGATCGTGGTCCGCTATCTGCTCGAGACCTGTGACACGGTCGCCGACGCGCGCGCCGTGCTCGCTCGGCTTCCGCTCGCGCACACCCACAACCTCACGATCGTCGACAGCGAGGGTGACGTGATCACCGCGTACCTCAACCCGGATCGGCCCCCTTCGTTCCGCCGGCTGCCGATCGCGGTCAATCATCAGTGGGCGGTCGAATCGTGGGATCAGGCGCTCGCCGAGAGCACCCTGCAGCGCGAGTGGTGGCTCCTCCGACTGCTCGACGATCCCGACGTCGACCACGATCGGTTCGTCGGTGCGTTCCTGGTGCCGCCGCTCTACAGCTTGGCGCACGATGTCGGGCGCGGCACCGTGTACACGGCCGTCTACGATCCCGCGGAGGGCGACATCACGTACGTGTGGCCAACCAGCACGCTCCCGCTCCGGTTCGACTCGTTCCCCGAGGGGACGCACGAGATCACGTACCCGCCGTCGCCTCCGTCCGTCTAGGCCGGTCCGACGGCTGCGCTTCACACGATCCCGAGAGCCCGCTGCGTCTCCGTGTCGAACAGGTAGAGCCGGCCGGGCTCGAACCCGAAGCTCGCCTGCTCCTCGGGCTTCACGGGGCTGTCGGCATCCGCGAGCACGGTGAAGTGCTGGTCGCCGCCGGTCACCAGGCCGATCAGCGTTTCCCGCCCGAGCATCTCAACGTATTCGACTCGGCCGGCGATCGGGCCGACCCGGCCGTCGCCGTCGTGCCAGAGCCCCGTGTGCTCGGGACGGATCCCCACGATCACCTCGGCCGGCACGTCGTCGGCGGGCAGATGCGCCGCCGGAAGCGTGAGCGACAGGTCGCCTCTGCGCAGCAACAGCCGGTCGCCGTCGCGCGAGGCGCCCAGGGTCGCGAAGGTCATCGCTGGGCTCCCGATGAAGCCCGCCACGAACACGTTCGCGGGGCGCTCGTACACGGTTCGCGTGTCGCCCACCTGCTCGAGCACACCCTCGTTCATGACGGCGACGCGGTCGCCCATCGTCATCGCCTCGACCTGGTCGTGCGTCACGTAGAGGGTGGTCGTCCCGACCTGCTCCTGCAGGTGCTTGATCTCGGACCGCGTCTGGACGCGGAGCTTCGCGTCGAGGTTCGAGAGCGGCTCGTCCATCAGGAACACCTTCGGTTCTCGCACGAGCGCACGGCCGAGGGCCACCCGCTGCCGCTGCCCGCCCGAGAGCGCGCGTGGCTTCCGCTCGAGCAGCGCCTCGATATCGAGCATGTCGGCGGCGCGGCGGACCTGCCGGTCGATCTGGTCACGCGGCATCTTGCGCATCTTCAGGCCGAACGCGAGGTTCTGGTACACGGTCATCTGTGGATAGAGGGCGTAGTCCTGGAAGACCATCGCGATGTCGCGGTCGCGCGGGGCGAGCCGGTTCACGACCTTGTCCCCGACGCGGATCTCGCCGTCGCTCAACGCCTCGAGCCCGGCGACGAGCCGCAGGGCGGTCGTCTTCCCCGAGCCCGACGGGCCGACGAGCACCACGAACTCGCCGTCCTCGATCTCGAGCGAGAGTTCGCTCAGGGCCGTCACGTCGCCGAACCGCTTCGAGACCTGGTCGAACGTCACCCGGGCCATCGCTCAGCCCTTCACCGCGCCGGTCAGCATCCCGCGCATGAACTCGCGCTGGAAGATGATGAAGACGATCAGGATCGGGATCGCGACGATCACCGCGCCCGCCGACACGAGCGGGATGTCCGTGGTGTAGCGGCCCGAGAAGCTGGCGAGGCCCGCCGGGGCCGTCATCCGGTTGATCGTGAACACGAGGGCGAGGAAGAACTCGTTCCAGCTGTCGGCGAAGGTCAGCACCGCGAGCGTGAGGATCGCGGGGCGGGCGAAGGGCACCATGATCTTCCAGAGCGTCTTCCAGCTCGAAGCGCCGTCGATCCGGGCGGCCTCGAGCAACGACGGCGGAGCCGACAGGAATGCCGCGCGCATCCAGAAGATGCCGAACGCGAGCTCGCCGGAGACCTCGAGCAGGATCAGCGCCCAGTAGGTATCGAGCAGCCCCATCGCGCGCACGTCGTAGTACAGCGGCACGATCGTCGCCTCGGTCGGGATGATCAACCCGAGGATGAACAGATAGAAGATGACCTTCGATCCGCGGAAGCGCATCGTCGCGAAGGCGTAGCCGCGCGATGATCGAGAGGACGACCGACGCCGGCACCATCACCGCCGCGACGATGATGCTCGTCGTGAAGCTCGCCGCGAACTTCCCCTCCTGCCACGCGGTGACGTAGTTGTGCCAGGCGAACGTCGGGGGGAGCGCGAACCCAGACGGCGAGGTCGACGTCGCCCGCCGGGTACAAGCTCGCGAGGAAGACACCCACGAGTGGGTAGATCGCCACCATCGAACACAGGATGATCAGGAGGTAGTTGAAGGTGACCTGGGTGCGCGAGGTCGTCGTGGTCACGCCTCGGCCCCCCGTTCCATCAGGCGGTTGAGTCCGTAGCGTCACCGCGAACACGATCAGCATCAGGATGATCCCGAGCGCCGCGGCCGACCCCACCTGCCCGGTGAGGAACATCCGCTGCCACACGAGGTACGCGGGAACGGTCGTCGCGTGGCCCGGCCCGCCGCTCGTCAGAACGTAGATCTCGTCGAACGTGCCGAGCGTGCCGATCACCGTCAGCACCAGCACGACCTGGAGCTCGTACCGGAGTCCGGGCAGGGTCACCGCGAAGAACTCACGGACGGCGTTCGCGCCGTCGACCCGGGCCGCCTCGTACAGGCTCGCCGGTATCTTCATCACGCCGGCCAGGAACAGGATCAGGCAGAAGCCGAACTGGCCCCACATCCCGAACACGCCGACGGCCGGCAGCGCCGTGTTGAAGTCGCCGAGCCACCCTGCCGACGGGACGAGGCGCCCGAGCCCCATGGCCAGCGCATCGCGGTGCTGATCGGCCCGTCGACGTCGTACATCCAGATCCAGGCCACCGCCGTCGCCACGTCGGTGATCACGAGCGGCAGGAACAGGAGCATCCGGAAGAACGTCAGCCCACGGATACGGATCCGGGAGATCACGGCCGCCAGGAACAGGCCGATCACGATCGGCATGAACGAGTAGAAGAGCATCAGGACCATCACGTGGGCGTACCCGCTCCGGATCGCCGGGTCGTGAAGAACTCGGTGTAGTTGCCCAGCCCGACCCACGAGCCGGTCGTGATCCCGTCCCAGTCGTAGAAGGAGACGTTGATCCCCTGCCCGAGCGGGAAGAGGTTGAAGGCCGCGTAGAGGAGGAAGGCGGGCGCGACGTAGAGATAGCCGATCCGTCGCGCTTCCCCCGGCAGCGCGCTCCGGCGTCTGCGTCCGGCGGCTCCCGACCGCGCCCGCTCGTGCGGCGAGGGCCCCGGGTGTCTCGTCCATCAGGTGCGCGAGCTCTGGAAGTCCGCGTAGTCCTCCTGGATCTTGGCCACGAACTCCTCGGGCGTGATCCGTTGGGCCATCAGCTCCTGGACCGCCGCGGTGACGGTGTCGTAGAAGGTCGGCGTGGCCCAGTCGAGGTACGGGACCACCCCGTTGGCTTCGGACGGCGGTGGACGCCGCGTCTACCACGTCGGCGAGCACGGTACCGGGCTGGATCGAAGCTCGTGGCGCCCGGTGTGGAGCGGGATCTGCCCGACCTCGGATCAGCAGGTCGCTCGCGTGGTCGCTCGTCATCCAGTCGATGTAGGCGGCCGCGGCGTCCGGGTGCTGCGGATCCCGCCGAGATCGAGAGTGGGAAGCCCGCCCCACCCGTGGCAACCGGCGGATCGCCTGCCGTCGTCGGCGGCATCAGGAAGAAGCCGAAGTCGCGGCTGTCGGCACCCAGGTTCGCGACGATCCAGTTGCCGGTGATCATGAACACGCCCTCGCCGTCGGCGAAGTTCGCCACCGCGGCATCGTACCCGCCGCCTCCGAACCCCGGCGTGAAGTAGCCCTTCTCGGCCCAGTCGCGGAGCGTCGTGGCCGCCTGCAGGTTCTCGGGCGTGTCGAACGAGAGGTCGCCGCCCTGGAGCCCGAACACGAAGTCGATGATGTCGGCTGCACGCTCGCCGTCTCGTTCTGGATCGACGACGTACTCGTGGATGCCCGGGAAGGCGTCGTTGTTCCCGAACTGGATCGGCACCTCGTCGGCCTGCTTCGCGACCGCGAGCCGCCTGCTCGAAGTCGGCGAACGTGGTCGGGACCTCGAGCCCGAGGTCGGCGAGCTTCGCCTTGTTGTAGTAGACGCCCACGATCTCGCCCATCGTCGTGTAGCCGAAGAGGTTGCCGGTGCCGAACTGCTTGCCGTCGGGGGACCAACTGCTTACGGCGAGGACGTTCTCCGGCACCCGCTCGTTCCAGCCGTAGGCCTCGGCGTAGTTGTCGAGGGGCAGGAGCAGGCCGGCCTTCACGAGCTGGCCCATGTCCGGCCAGCCCTGGTTCGCCTCGACGATGTCCGGCGGGTGCGGGCCTTGGATCGCGAGCCGCAGCAGGGTCTTCAGCTCGCCGAAGTCCCGGTTGACCCGCTTGATCGTGACGTTCGGGTACCGCTGCTGGAACTCGGCGTTGAGCTGATCCCAGACCTTGCTGACCTGCCCGGACTCCTGGTCCCAGACGGTCAGGGTGATCGGCTCGGTGTCGGGGACGCCCGTGCTGGCCGGAGGCGGGGGGACCGAGACCTGGGAGGTCTCGTCCACCGGGCGTGCAGGCCATGGACACGAGCGTGAGCATCGTCAGCAGCGTCGAGCCCCGTTCGTGTTCGTGCGCGGGTCGCGATCGGTGTCGATGCGTCCATCGAAGGGCCTCCAAAGCCGGCGTCTGCGGCACTCCGACTCTAGGTCGGTCCGTCGAAGGGCGTCAAGCCATGGTCTGATTTCGGTTCGCTCTGGCTCGACATCGGTCTATCATGGCCGCATGTCGGCGATCCCCGAGCCCGCGCACCCGCTCGACCGGCTCCAGCTCGCGCTACCAGCGCGTGCGGGAGTCACTCGCCGAGGAGATCGAACGAGGCTGGCGCCCGCCCGGGTCTCGGCTGCCGCCCGAACGCGCGTTGGCCGAGCACTTCGGGGTGAGCCGGGTGACGCTCCGCCGTGCGCTCGAGCGAGCTGGCGCGCACGGGGTGATCGCGCGGACAGGCGCGGCTTGGGCTGTCGTCGCCTCTGCGATCGGCGAGCCACCGAACGAGCTGATGAGCTTCTCGGAGATGGCCGCGTCACGCGGGCTCACGCCGGGCGGGCGGGTGCTCGAGCGCAGCGTGCGGCCGGCAACGATCGACGAGGCGGAGGCACTCGGGCTCGCTCCCGGCGCGCCGCTGTTCGAGCTCGAGCGGCTCCGGTCGATGGACGACGTCCCGATCCTGATCGACCGGACGCGGATCCCGCTTGTCGGTTGCGCCGGGGCTCGACGAGGTCGACCTCGAGGAGACATCGCTCTACGAGGTGCTCGAAGCACGCTTCGAGATGCGGCCGACCCGAGCGCGATTCACGGTCGAGGCGATCGCCGCGGACGAGCGACACGCCGCGTCTGCTGGGTCTGCGAGCCGGGCGAGCCGCTGCTGCGCTGTCGACAGCAGACCGAGGACGAGACCGGGCGGCAGATCGAGCTCTGCGAGATGGTCTACCGGGGCGACCGCTACCGGTTCCGGGCGACGCTCGCTGCCGCGGAGAGCTGACCGGTGGGCGATCTGCGGATCGCGGTGGTCGACGACGACGAGGCGCTTGAGCCGGACCGGCGCCGACCTCGTCGTCGACGCGATCGCGAAGCATCCCACGGCCACGGTGGTCGCGGCGACCGGCGAACACCCCGATGGGGCTGTACGCGGAGTCGGCGGGGCGTCGCCGCGCCGGGACGCTCGACGCCGGCCAGGTCACGGTCGGTTCCAGCTCGACGAGTACCTGGGACTCGACGCCGAAGACCGGCGTTCGCTGTACGGATGGATGCACCGGAGCTTCCTCGGATCCGCTGGGGATCGTCGCCGGAGCACGTGCGTGCGGCTCCCGACCGACGGCGACCTGGACGAGGTCTGCGCGTCGTTCGACCGTGAGCTGCTGGCGCGCTGGCGGCGATCGACCTCGCCATCCTCGGGCTCGGCTCGAACGGGCATCTGGGCTTCAACGAACCGCCCGCGGAGGCGAACGTGCCGACGCGCGCGGTCGAGCTCTCAAGGATGACGGTCGAGGCGAACGGTCGGTACTGGGGCGACGTCGCCGACGTGCCCACGCGGGCGGTCACGCTCGGCCTGGGCACGCTGCTCTCGGCGCGCGCGATCGTGCTCGTCGCGTCGGGCGTGGGAAAGCGTGCGATCGTGCACCGGGTGCTCGAGGGACCGGTCGGGCCGTCGGTGCCGGCGTCCTTCCTCCAGACCGCCCAGGGCGAGGTCACCGTCGTCGTCGATCGCGCGGCGTGGGGCGACACGATGAACCCGGCATTCGACCTGCTGGTGTCCGGCCGCCCCTCGGTCGACGTCATGTTCTCGGGGCTGCGCGAGTGGCCGGCACTCGGCAAGGACATCGACGCCGACGGTCTAGGGCTGTGCGCGGGCACGTCCTTCAACACGCCGGCGGCGGCGAATCGGCTCGGGCTGCGGGTCGCCTACGTCGCGACGATCGGCGACGACCCGTGGAGCCGGATGATCCGCGACGAGTTCGAGGCGGAGGGGCTCCCGACGGACTTCCTGCGAGGTCGAGCACCGACCGCTGCCCGGCGTCTCGGTGGCGCTCAACCTCGACGGCGACCGCGGGTTCGTGACGCATTGGGGGGACGGTGACTCGTACGACGAGAGGCTCCATAAGCGCGCCCTCGACGTGGCGGCGCGGGTCGACGCGCGCCATCTGCACGCGTACGTCGACGAGGCGCCCGACCTCGAGGTTCTCGCGCGTGGACGCGGGATGACCGTCTCGCTCGACGCGTGGGGCGGGCCGTGGTGGTCCTCGCCTCACCCGCTGACCGACCTCCTCGCAAACGCCGACGTGCTCTTCGCGAACGAGGCAGAGGCTGCCGCGATGAGCGGGGAAGACTCGCTCGAGCGCGCCCTCGAGCGGCTGGCGGCGCACTGCGAGTGCGTGGTGATCAAGCGCGGCGCGGCCGGCGCGGTCGCTCTCGCTGCCGGCGTCACGCGTGCTGTCGTCGCGGACACGGCCGAGCTCGTCGACACCACCGGCGCGGGGGACTGCTTCAACGCGGGGTTCCTCACCGGCTGGCTCGGCGGGCTGCCACTCACGGACTCGCTCGCGCTCGGCGTGCTGTGCGGTAGCCGTGCGGTGGGCGACTACGGTGGATACCGTGGCTGCCCGCGGGAGCCGGAGCTCCGCGCGATCGCGGCCGAACGCGGCATCATGCTGCCCCCGAGAGGGGCGGTCCCGGAAGGAGATCCGACATGAAGATGACCTTGCTCGGCTCCGGCGTACGCGCGCCGTTCGTCCTGCACGGGCTCGCCGCCGCGCAGGACGACCTCGGGCTCGACGAGGTCGTGCTGCACGACACCGACGGGGAGCGGCTGACCCTGATGACGGCCCTCGGCGCGCATCTGTGCGCCGGAGTGGGGTGCCCGGTTCACGGTGCGCGGCGAGCCCGACCCGCGGGCCGCGATCGCCGGCGCACGGTTCGTCTTCTCGGCGATCCGGCCGGGACAGGAGGCCGCCCGCGCCGTGGACGAGGAGGTGCCGCTGAAGCACGGCGTGCTCGGACAGGAGACGACCGGGCCCGGGCGGGTTCGCGATGGCGCTGCGGACGATCCCCGCGATGCTCGGATACGCGCGCCTGATCGAGGAGGTCGCGCCCGACGCCCTGCTCGTGAACTTCACGAACCCGGTCGGGATCGTGATGCAGGCGCTGCACGATCACAGCTCCGTCCGCGCGGTCGGGATCTGCGACGGTCCGATCTCGATGCAGCGGAGCGTGGCGGAGCTTCCTGGGCCTGCCGCCGGAACAGGTGCACGCCGACTACTTCGGGCTGAACCACTGCGGGTGGATCCACCGCGTGCTCGTCGACGGTCGCGACCGCCTGCCCGAGGTGCTCGAGCGGTTCGAGGAGCTCCAGGCCGCCGACGAACAGTGGCGGCTGTTCGACCCGGCGCTCGTGCGCGCGATCGGGATGCTGCCGATGGAGTACCTCTACTTCTACTACTACCGGGACGAGGCGGTCGCGCACATCCGAGGGCTCGGGGAGCTCGCGCGGGCGGCAGCTGCAGGCGCTGAACGACGCCCTGTGGCCGATGCTGCGGACGTGCGTCGACGCGGGTGATCTCGCTGCGGCGCGCGCGCGTGGGAGCGGCGCGATGAGCGAGCGCGACGCGACCTACTTCGCGCGCGAGCGCGGCGAGATGGTCGGCACGAGGGCGACGAGCGCCGGCCGATCTGTTCGAGGGTGACGGCTACGAGGGGATGGCGACCGCGGTCGATGGCGGCGGCCGTGCAGCGCCGGAAGGTTCCGCTGATCCTGAACGTCCCGAACCGCGGGGCGATCGGCGGCCTGCGCGACGACGACGTGGTCGAGGTGACGTGCCTGGCCGACGAGCACGGCGCGCACCCGATCGCCCAGGGCGAACTGCCCGAGGCGGCCATGGCACTCGTGCGCCAGGTCAAGGTGTACGAGCGGCTCACGGTGACCGCCGCCGTGGAGGGCTCGTACGACGTCGCGGTCGATGCGCTGCTCGCACACCCGCTGGTGGGCTCGTACCCGACCGCGAAAGCGATCCTGGACGATTACCTCGAAGGACTCGCGGGGCTGCTCCCGGCGCTGCGTTGATCCGCGCGGACGGCTACCTCCTGACTTTCACCGTCTCGCTCGTGTCGGCCTTGCAGCTGGTCGTCCGACCCACGCGGGCGTAGTACCTGCCGTTCATGGCGCCTGTGTTCCCCGTGTTCCACTTGTACGCGCCACCGCTCAGGGACGCCGTGTCGCTGGCGATCTTCTGGTCGTTCGCCGGGTTCTGCTCGGCGCCGAGTTGCTTGAAGACCACGACCTTGCGCTCCCGCGCGCACAGCTTGGGGCGCAGACTGACCACCTTGCCCCAGAAGTCCCCGTTCTGCGTCTTGATCGTCACCGTGGTCTCGATCAACGTGCCGGCGCTCGCGATGCCCGAGACGGATACGAGGCCGACGACCGTGAGGCCGACGACGGCGCGCAGCAGTCTGATGTGCATGGACCCTCCCCTGTTCGTGCGGCGCGGGTCGCGCCGTCCGGTCGCGGACGACCCGGCTCGATGACCCGCGTGCGGCGAGTGTGCGCTTCGGGCCCTGCTCCGGTCAACCGCTGACGTCGCCGTTCGACCCGGACGGGAGGCGACCTTCGACGCGGGCGGACGGGTCCACGGGGCGCGAAGCTCTGAGCAGGAGGTGACGGGCGATTGCCCGAGGCGTCGTACGTGGCGGGACCGTCCGACCGTCCGCTGCTCGGCCGGACGATCGGGTCGCAGCTCGACCTCACGGCGTGGTCGGGACCCGAGACCGAGGCGATCGTCGCGCGGCACCAAGCGGTCCGGCTCACCTATGCGGCGCTGCACGCCGAGGTCGAACGCGCCGCTCGCGCGTTCCTCGCACTGGGCGTCGCGAAGGGCGACCGCGTGGGGATCTGGAGCCCGAACCGCGTCGAGTGGGCCATCGCTCAATACGCCACCGCGAAGGTCGGCGCGATCCTCGTGAACGTGAACCCGGCGTACCGTCGCCACGAGCTCCGTCATGCGATGACGGCCGCCGGGGTCTCCGTCCTGATCGCGGCGCGCGGGTTCCATGCGGCCGACTACGTCGCGATGCTGGACGACGAGCGTGCCGGGCTCCCGCTGCTCCGCACGATCGTGCTGTTGGGGGAGGGGGATCTGCCGGGATGGGCGACCTCCTGGGACGCGTTCGTCGACGCCGCGTCCGCCGTCTCGACCCAGGCGCTGCGCGACCGCGAGGCGACGTTGGACCCCGACGACCCGATCAACATCCAGTTCACGTCGGGGACCACGGGCGCGCCGAAGGGGGCGACCCTCACCCACCACAACGTGCTCAACAACGGGGCGATGGTCGGCGCGCGCCTCCGGTACACGTCGGCCGATCGCGTCTGCGTGCCGGTGCCCTTCTATCACTGCTTCGGGATGGTGCTGGGCAACCTCGCCTGCCTCGCCCACGGCGCGACCGTGGTGCTGCCGGGGGAGTCTTTCGACGCCGGTGAGTGTCTCGCCGCGATCGAGGCCGAGCGGTGCACGAGCGTCTACGGCGTGCCGACGATGTTCATCGCGATGCTCGAGGACCCCGGGTTCGCGGGGTACGACCTCTCGAGCCTGCGCACCGGGGTGATGGCCGGCGCGCCGTGCCCGGTCGAGGTGATGCGCAAGGTGATCGACCGGATGCACGCCCGTGAGATGACGATCTGCTACGGCATGACCGAGACCTCGCCCGTGTCGTTCCAGTCGATGCCCGACGACGCACTGGAACTCCGCGTGGCGACCGTGGGCCACGTGCATCCATGGGTCGAGGCGAAGGTGACCGACCCGGTCGACGGCGCGGTGCTCTCGCGCGGACGCGAGGGCGAGCTCTGCATCCGCGGCTACCTGGTGATGCGTGGGTACTGGGAGCAGCCGGACGAGACGCGCCGGACGATCGACCCGGCGGGCTGGTTGCGCACCGGGGACCTGGCCGTGGTGCGCGACGACGGCGCGGTCAGCATCGTCGGCCGGCTGAAGGACATGATCATCCGCGGCGGCGAGAACGTGTACCCGCGGGAGGTCGAGGAGTTCCTCTTCACGAACCCGAAGGTCGCCGACGTGCAGGTGATCGGCGTGCCCGACCCGAAGTACGGGGAGGCGGTCTGCGCGTGGATCCAGCTGCACCCCGGGGAGGAGGCGACCGAGGACGAGATCCGCGAGTTCTGCCGGGGCCAGATCGCGACCTACAAGATCCCCGCCTACGTTCGGTTCGTCGACGGGTTCCCGATGACGGTGACGGGCAAGATCCAGAAGTACCGGATGCGCGAGCGCACGATCGAGGATCTGGGACTGGCCGAGCCGGTTCCCACCGCGTGAGAGCATCGGGCTCGTGAGGCCTCGCGTGACGACCGCGCTGTACCAGTCCGCCGCGCGCGTCTGGTTGACCCTCGCGGCGCTCTCGTTCCTGCTGCCCGTGCGGTGGAGGCTCGGGCTCTGGCTGCCGCTGCACCTCACCCTGGCCGGCGCCGTCTCGACCGCGATCTCGGGCGCGATGCAGAACTTCATGCTGTCGTTGACCGCCTCGCCCGATCCGCCGGACCGCGTGGTGCGCGCCCAGTTCGCGCTCGTGACGGCCGGGGCCACGCTGATCGCGATCGGGATGCCGACGTCGACCCCGTGGCTCACCGGTCTCGGCGGGACCGCGTTCGTCGGCGCGATGGTCCTGCTCGGCTGGATGCTCTGGCGGGCGTGGCGCCGCGCGTTGAACGTCCGTCACGCGGTCCCCCTGTTCGCGTACGGCGCCGCGATCGGGTTCGTACTGGTGGGCGGGACGCTGGGCGCGCTGATGGGGAGTCGGACGGTGTCGATCGCGGCCTACGCGCAGGTCCGGCACGCGCACCTGACCGCGAACGTCCTGGGCTGGGCGTCGCTCACCGTGGTGGGGACGCTGGTCACCCTGCTGCCCACCGCGCTCCGGGTGAGGATGCCGCAGCGGCGAGAGCGAGTGGTGATCGGGCTGCTCGCGGGCGGGGTCCTGTTGCAGATCGCGGGCTGGCTCGCCGACTCGACCCCCGTGCTCGCGGCCGGCGGGGTGGCGTTCGCACTGGGGGCCCTCGGGTTCATCGGGTTCGTCGCGGCGGTGCTGCGGACCGAACGCCGGTGGGCGGTCCCCGTCGCGGCCTTCCACATGGTCGCGGCGTTCGCATGGTTCGTCGTGGGATCCGTCGGGCTCGCGGTCGCCCTGTTCCACGGCGCGGCGGGCGCTGACCGCTACCGGGAGGTGTTCCTCACGGCGTTCGTCGGCGGCTGGCTCGTGCAGGTGCTGCTGGGCGCTTGGTCGTACCTCCTGCCGATGGCGCGGCCGGGGCACCCCACGGACCGCCGCCGCTGGCTCTCGGTGTTCGAGCTCGCCGCCCCGATCCAGGTGGCGCTGCTGAACGCCGGGCTCGTGCTGCTCGCCGGGACGGGAGCCGGATGGGTCGGTCCCGGGCTCGGCCGGGTAGGCGCGGGCCTCGCGTTCGTCGGGGGTGGGATCGCGCTCGCGAAGGCATGGCTGTTCGCGGCGGCCGACTGGCCCGCGGCCACCGAACGGGCGCGCGCCGTCTGGGGCGAATGACGGGCGGCTAGCTCCCGCCCGCGGTCGCCTCGGGGATCCCGAGGTCGGCCATCAGGCCGCGCACCCGGCGCTCGATCTCGTCCCGGATCGGGCGGACCTCCTCGACGGGCCGTCCCGCGGGGTCGTCGAGGTCCCAGTCGACGTATCGGACGCCAGGGAAGACCGGGCAGGCGTCCCCGCAGCCCATCGTGACGACGGCGTCGGCGGCGCGCACGACCTCATCGGTCCACCGCTGCGGCGCCCGATCGGCGATGTCGATGCCGACCTCGGCCATGACCTCGACCGCGGCGGGGTTCACCTCGCTGCCGGGGTTCGAGCCGCCGGAGAAGACCTCCGCACCGTCCCCGGCGAGGTGCCTGAGCCAGCCCGCGGCCATCTGGGAACGTCCCGCGTTGTGCACGCAGAGGAAGACGACCTTCGGCGCGGCTCGGACGTCGCGGTTCGCGGACGGTGTCATTGCGTTCAGGATATCGACCTCGCGGGGTTCGGCCGAGCTCCGTCGGTCAGAGCGTGAGTGTCCGATCGGGTTCGCAGCATCGACCGCCGAGACGGTCGGCGACGGGTCGATCGACCACGGGGACCGATGCCCGATCGGCGACGATCGTCCCGTCGACGTCGCAGCTCGCCGCGAGCGTGTTGTACACGGTGCCGAAGCGGCGGAGGTTGCGGTGCAGGAGCTCGACTCGATGCGGGCTCTCGTCCGTGCGGATCCGGAGCTCGTAGGTGAGTTTCGTGAACCGCGGGGGGTCCTCCTGTCGTTCCGCCTCGACCGTGACCTCGGCTCCCTCGTACCTGAACGACAGGAGGTGCGAGAACCGCTCGACGTTCTTCAGGATGCAGGCGCCCAAGGAGAGCGCGAGGAGCTCCGCGGGCCCCGGCAGCGCGTCGCCGGACTGCCGGCCCACGTCGAACTCGATCTCGCGATCCTTGGCCGATCCGATCGCAACGCCCGGCGCGGCGACCCGGGCCGACACCCGATACCGGGCGTTCGAGGTCGTTGCCGGGCTTCCTGTTCCCATGGCTCCATCGTGCGCGTCGGAGCGTCTCCGAGGGCCGATGGACGGCCTTGCACGTCCGTGACGTTCGACCCGAGACCACCCGACGACCCGCTCAGAACTTCGCCGCGATCGCGTCGGCCACGACGGCCGCGTCCTCGCCGACACCGATCAGCAGCGACGACTTCCTCGTTCGCATGAAGTGAACACCGACGAACGACAGGCCGGGCACGACGGTGCTCGCCCCGTCGCGTTGGATCGGGAACCCGAGGTCGTCGAAGGCGTCAGGCCAGGGGAGCCACGACCGGTAGTCGGGCCGGAAGCCTCCGGTCAGGATCACGGCGCCGAACCCCGCGAGGTCGAGCGTGGCCGGAGATCGCGGATCGAACGGCGGCGGTGGTTCGAGATCCTCCAACGCGATGCCGCGCTCGGCGGCGGTCTTCTCGATCAGGCCCATCAACTGCACGTGGCGCTGGTCCCCCCACGCCACGATGTCGCCGAGGTCCTGGGAGAACCGCGCGAGTCCGTCTCCGGCGCCTTCGAAGCGGCCGAGCAGCGTGACGCCCATCCCGCGAAGCGTTCGCAGGTGCAGGTCGTGGCCGCCTCCGTGCCCGGTCGCGAGGGGGTTGGACTCGAGCCGGCCGGCGACGGGGTCGGGCAGCGCGGAGAGCGGCATCGCCATGAATCCGATCTCGAGGATCCACCAGAAGATGTCGTGCCCTCCGACCCGTCGCGGGACCCACGGCGCGCGGCCGCAGGCCAGGAAGACCTCGCGGCCCGCCTCGTGCAGCTCCTCGGCGATCTGGCATCCGGACTGGCCGCTCCCGATGACCAGGACCCGGCCGGGAGGGAGTGCCTCCACGTTCGTGTAGTCGCTGAGCTCCAGCACGGCGAGCTCACCAGGGAACCCCTCGACGCCCGGCGGCCGGTAGGAGCGCTGGTACGCCCCGCTCGCGAGGACGACCTCGCGGGCGCCGAGGGTCCCGCTCGACGTATCGAGCTCGAAGCCGCCGGCCGTGTCGCGGATCCCCGTCACCTCGACGCCCTCGCGGATCGGTCCGGCGTTGGCCGCCGCGTAGCCCTCGAGGTAGCCGACGATCCCGTCGCGCGGCAGATAGCCGTCCGGATCGTCGCCGTCGTACGGCCCGCCGGGGAGCTGCGTGCCCCAGTTCGGCGTCACGAGGCAGAAGCTGTCCCACCGGTCGCGCCAGGATCGGCCGACCCGGCCGCGCTCGAGGATCACGTGCTCGATCCCTCGCTCGGCGAGCTCGTGGCTCGTCGCCAGGCCCGCCTGTCCGCCACCCACTACGACCACGTCGATACGTTCCATGCGGGCGAGTATCGCGGAAACGGCCCCGGCGACGACCGGTCAGATCGTCGAGCTGCGGATCGGCCAGACGCCGAGGCGCTGGGCGTCGACGTACCCGACCGTTCGGCGCCACGAACGCCGGAGCTCCGCGAGGAGCGCGCCGGGGAGCGCGCCGTCCTCGATCGACGGTCCGACCAGCCGGACGACGAACGTCCCGGGCACGACCCACGTCGGTGCGAAGCGGACCTTCTCCACGTGCCAGCCACGGGGGCCGCGCTCGAAGACCGCGACCAGCACGAAGCCGTCCTGGACATGCGCGTGGGACAGCTCGTCGCGCATGCCCGAGAACGAGTTCCCCAAGCCGTAGGCGACCCAGTTGCCCTGGACCCGGCGGATCGGCTGTACGACGTGCGCGTGATGGCCGACGATCAGGTCGATCGTGTCGCCGCGCAGCAGCCGAGCGGCGACGTCGCGTTGGTACGCGGTCGGGTCGTGACGGAACTCCTCGCCCCAGTGGAGGCTCACGACCACGATGTCGGCCCCGCGTCGCCGCGCGAGCCGCGCGTCCTTCAGGATCCGCGCCGGCTCGAGGCGGTTCGCCTGCCAGGACTCGGTCGGCGTCAGCCCGTTGAACGATGCGGTGAACGAGAGGTGGGCGATCTTCACGCCGCCCACCGCGTACATCGTCGTGCGGCCACGTTCACGGGCGGACCGCGCCGTGCCCGTGTGCTGGAGTCCGAGCGCGTCGAGCCGGTTCAGGGTGGTGCGTATCCCCGCGACGCCCCGGTCGATCGAGTGGTTCGACGCGGTCGAGCAGCCGTCGTAGCCGGCCGCCTCGATCGCGTCGGCGAGCTGTGGCGGCACCGCGTACCTCGGGTAGTCGGAGCGGGAGACGCCCGGCCCCGCGAGCGGGGTCTCCAGGTGGCAGATCGCGAGGTCGACGGAGCCGAGGAGCGGCCGGAGCCGCGCCAGCATCGGCCCGAAGTCGTACCCGTGCCCACCCGCGTTCTCCTTGGCCTGCGGCCAGGTGCCGCGGGTGGCGAGGTCCTCGCCGCTGAACGCGACCGTGATGCGGCGCGGCGCGGCAGCCTGCGCGACCTCGACGTCGCCGAACGGGGCACCGACGACGGCGAGCGCGATCACCGAGACGATCGTCACCACTCCACGCGCGATCCGGACCACGTCCACCTCCACCGCCAGAGTGGCTCGTCACGAGGGGCTCGTCCAGGGGCGGTCGGCCCCTCGCCCGGCAGCCTCGGTTGCGCCGCCGTCCGCACGTCGTTCAGGATGCCGCTCATGAACACGCTGATCGAGCTCACCGACGACGACGGTCTTCGGAAGCTCCACGACGAGGCGAAGCGGGTCCTCGAGGTCGTGGGCGGCCGGATCATGACCGAGGAGGCCCGCGAGCTCCTGCTCGCGAACGGCGGCACCCTCGAGGACGAGGACCTGATCAGGATCCCCGGCGACCTCGTCGAGCAGGCGCTCGAGTCCGCGCCCGGCTACTTCACGCTCTACGACCGGAACGGCGACCCCGCGATCGTGACGGGAAGCGGTCGCACCTACGTGGGCGCCGGCGTCACGAACCTGAACTACCTCGACCCCCGTGACGGCCTGGTGAAGGACTTCACGCTGGAGGCCACCGCCGAGTCGTCGAAGCTCGCCGACGCGCTGACCGACATCGACTTCGTCGCGACACCGGGCGTGACGCGATCGGCCGATGACCTGCCGCTCGAGATCGTGAACCAGTGCGAATTCCTCGAGATGACGACCAACACCACGAAGCCGTTGATGGTGCTGATCGCCGGCGAGCCCGAGCTGCGCGACATCTACGACATGGCCGAGGTGGTCCGCGGCGGCGCCGACCAGCTGCGCGAGAAGCCGTTCGTGATCCCCTACCTGAACTCCGTGTCGCCCCTGCTCTTCAACCTCGAGACGATCGAGAAGCTGTTCCTGGCGGCGGATCGGGGGCTCCCGGTGTGTGCCCAGGCGGCGCCGCAGGTCGCCGCGACCGGCCCCTCGTCGATCGCGGGGACGTGCGTCGTGAGCGCCGCGGAGACCTTGATGATGCTCGTGCTCGCGCAACTGCGGAACCCCGGGACGCCCTACATGAGCGGCACCGTCCCGTTCCTGATGGACATGCGCAACGGCGCGGTGACGGCGGGTGGGCCCGACGGCGTGCGCTTCACGATGCTGATGAACCAACTGTGCCGCCGGTGGGGGCTGCCCACGCTCGCGCAGTCGTTCGGCGCCGATTCGAAGGACGCCGACGAGCAGGCCGCGATGGAGCTGACCTTCTACGGGCTCGGCACCGTGCTCGCGGGCTCCGACATGGTGTTCGACGCGGGGTGCGCCGAGACCGGTCTGCTGTTCTCGCCCGAGATCCTCGTGATGAGCGACGAGGCGGCGGGGATGTCGCGCCGTCTCGTCGAGCCGCTCGAGGTGTCCGACGAGCTGATCGCGTTCGACACGATCGTCGAGGTGGGCCCGGGCGAGATCTTCCTGGGGGTGGACCACACCCTCGAGCACTTCCGCGAGCTCTGGATCCCGAAGATGTTCTCGTGGGACGGGCGTCGCGAGTGGGAGGAGGCGGGCGCGAAGACGATGCGCGACCGCTGCCGAGAGAAGGTCTTCGAGGTGTGGGCGTCCCACGAGGTGCCGGCGCTCCCTGACGACGTCCTCGCGGGGATGCGCGACATCATCGAGAAGCGGCGCGCGTCGCTCGGCTAGCCACCCGACAGCTGGACGAGAGCCGGACGCGCGGAAGGCCCGGGCGTCCCGGGCCTTCCGCGTCCGTGCTCGGATCGCGTGGACGGTTACGCGGTGAACGTCGCGGAGCCGACGCAGGTCTCGCCGGTCGCCCCGTTCACGGCGCGACCGCGGATCGTCTCGTTCCCCGCGCCGTTCGCCGTGACCTTACGGACGCTGAACGAGCCGCTCGGGGCCTGCGTGACCCGCGAGCCCGAGAAGATCTGCGTGCCGTTCTTGGTCAGGCGGACCTGCCAGGTCTGGCCGACCTTGTTCGAGTCGACCTCGAACTCCACCTCGATCCTGCCGTCCTGCGGGCTGAGCTTCAGCTTCCAGTTGCTGGCGCCGCTGCACGAGCCCCGCTTGATCACGTCGCCGTCCTTGGCCATCGCCATCGGCGCCACGCTCAGCAGACCCACGATCCCGACGACGGCGATCATGCCCTTGATGCTCTTGCGCATGCCCTGCTCCTTCCATCCGGTGATCCGGCGGTTCCGGATCGTTCGACGGTGCTCACGCTCGCAGCGTCTCGGTCGCGACCGCAACGGGACGTTGGTCCCGCGACCTAGAGGGTCGCGCGGCCCGTGCAGGACTCCCCGGAGACGACGTTGTTGGCCGCGGCCTTGATCGCGTCGGCGCCCGCGCGGTCGGCCGTGCGCACGCGCACCTCGAGATGCCCGCCGCTGCCCGACGTGCGCGTGCCCGAGAAGATCCCCGCGCCGTTGTCGCTCAGGAAGATGTGCCAGTCCTGCCCGGACCGGCCGCCCTCGATCTCGAGCTTCACGCGCAAGCGGCCGCCGTCCTCTTGACGGACGTCGAGCTTCCAGTCGCTCGGGCCCGTGCAGGCCCCGCGGCGCACGATGCGACCATCACCCGCCGAGGCGGTCGGGGGGAGAGAGATCGACGCCACCACGAGCGCGGCGATCGCGGAACGGAGCACCGGGCGGATCCCTACGTACGACATGACTCCGAGGATGGCGCGGTGGGGGTCTCGTTCCCAACGGGACCATGGTCGCGCGACCTCTGCGGCGGGCGCCGTCAGTCGGTGTTCAGCAGGCCGTTCCGCTCGGCCCAGAGCGCGGCCTGGGTACGGTCCGTGACGCCGATCGCTTGGAAGACGTGCGTGAGGTGGCCCTTCACGGTCTTCTCACTGATCCCGAGCCGCCGGGCGATCTGCTTGTTCGCGAGACCGCTCGCCACCAGCACCAGCACCTCGCGCTCTCGATCCGAGAGGGCGCCCGCCGGTGGCGCGGCGGTGCGGGCGGCGAGCACCTCGGCGGCCGCCTTCGGTGCGAGCGGGCTCTCCCCGCGGGCGGCCGCGAGGATCCCTCGGTGGAGCTCGTCGGGGTCGGCGTCCTTCAACAGGTACCCGATCGCTCCCGCCTCGATCGCCTGCAGGATCCGCTCCCGATCCGAGAACGACGTGAACACGACGACGCGCGTGTCGGGCGCCTCGGCGCGGATCCGCCGGGTGGCCTCGATCCCGTCGACCTCTGGCATCGCGAGATCGAGCAGGGCGACGTCGGGTCGCATCGCCACACAGAGGCTCACGGCGTCCTCGCCGTTCGAGCCCGCGCCCAGCAGCTGCACGTCGTCGAAGGTGTCGATCAGCTGCTCGAGCCCGGTGCGCACGACCTTGTGGTCGTCGGCGATCACGAGGGTGATCACGTGAGCGGCACCTCGAGCCGCACGGTCGTACCCTCGCCCGGCGTCGACGCGAGGTCGAGCGAGCCCCCGGCGTCGCGCGCGAGGTCGGCGAGCAGCCGGAGCCCGAGGTGGCCGTCGGCGTGTGCGGCCTCGGCCTGCGCGGGCGCGAAGCCCTTCCCGTCGTCCGCGATCTCGAGCACCGCGGCGTTCCCATCGTGCGCGAGCCGCACGCCCACGTGCGTCGCCTCGGCGTGCGACGTCACGTTGCGCACGCTCTCCTGCGCGGCGCGGAACAGCAGTGACTCGGTCCGGGGCGTCAGCTCGAGGGTCTCGTCGACGTCGAGATCGACCGTGATCCCGTAGCCGGCGAGCGGGGCGGTCAGGTCCGAGAGCGCGGCCGACATCCCGGCGCGCTCCAGGGTGGGCGGGTAGATCCCCATCAGCGATGAGCGTAGCGAACGCATCCCCTGGCGCGTCCGCTCCGCGGCGTCCCGGAGCGCCGCCGCCGCCTCCGGGTCGTCGGGCTCGAGCCGATCGGCGGCCGCCGACAGGGACATCGACACGCCCGCCAGCTGCTGGACGGGCCCGTCGTGGAGGTCCCCGGCGATCCGGCGCCGCTCCAGATCCGACGCGTCGATCGCGCGCTGCAGCAGCCGTTCGCGGTCCTGCTGGCCCTCGCGCACGCGCCCCGCGAGCCGGTACGCGAGCGGGATCTGCAGCCATGCGAAGGCGATCAGGGCCACCGCGAGCACGGGGATGAACGCCCGCCACAGCTGGCGGGCGCTCGCGGTCACCGAGTCGTAGAGGAGGTAGGCCTCGAACAGCAGCCGCTCTCCGTTGGGCGTGCGGACCGGGAGGTAGACCTCGAGCAGCTCGCCGAAGTCGCGCTCGAAGCGGTTCTCGGGCTTGCTGAGATCGCTGATGTCGGCCTCGACGGTGTCCGTGCGGAGCGCGGCCAGCTCCTCGGTCCCCAGGTCGAACCGCTCTCCGATCAGCTCGGGCACGTCCGAGTACACGATCGTGCCGTCGCGGTCCCAGAGCTTCACCCTGACGATCGGGTCACGGAGCACGCCGTCGACCACGAGCGCGTCGATCGCCGCCAGGCTCGCCGCATCGCCGCCCACCACGCCGTTCGTGAGCCGGGGCTGCACGACCGCCCGCGCGGCCACGCTGGTGAGGTCCTTGGCTTGGCGGACGGCCTCGGCCTCGCCGACCCGCTGCATCACGAACACGCCCACGACGCCGACGAGCAGCAGCACGAGCGTGCCCGACAGCGCGAACGTGAGCACGGCCCTCGTGACCGACATCGGCTTGGCGCTCACCGTGCCCCCGCCTACCCGAAGCGGTCGTGTCATGGCCTCGACCCTACCTCGCCTCGACGCGCGACAGGCGGCGGCCGTCAAGGGTCCCCCGACACCCGGGACCGGTGGCCGTCATCGGGCGACGATCGCCCGTCTACCGTTCTGAGCAGACGGGCTGTCGGGTCGAGGAAGAGGTGCGATGCAGAGCTTGCCGTCGAGGCGTCGATTCCTGCTGGCCTTGGTCGCGGTGCCTGCGGTGGCCGTCGGCGTGCGCGTGGCGGCCGCGACACGCCGCGGGGTGGTGGCGCTCCGTCCCGGCGCTCGAGGCGTGAGCGGCTCGGTGTGCGCGGCCTGCGGTGCCGGCGATCACACGATGCTCGATCCGGCCTGTCCCGCAGGCCCGAAGGTGGCGTGACCGGTGACGGTCGACCGACGCACCTTCATCAAGGGAGCCGGCGTCGCGGCGGGCGTCGGGGTCGCCGCCGGGGTCGCGTTGCACCGCCCCGAGATCGGCGCCGAGCCCCAGGAGTCGCTGCTGGTCGACAAGGTCGTGCGCACGACCTGCTCGCCGAACTGCACCGGGTCGTGCGGACAGTTGGCGTTCGTGCGCGACGGGAAGATCGTGAAGATCCAGCAGGCCGCCGACTACCCGGACGAGGTCTACAGCCCGCGCGGCTGCATGAAGGGCCTCAGCTACCACCTGCAGGTCTACAACGACGACCGCATCACCTCGCCGCTGATCCGCACGGGCGAGCGGGGAAGCGGCGAGTTCCGCGAGGTCACGTGGGAGGAAGCATTCGATCACGTCGCGGGAGAGCTCAAGCGGATCGGCGACACCTACGGCTACGACTCGATCCACGTGTTCGGCCAGGTTCCCGGCTCCGGGTACGTGCAGAAAGGCGCGAACTACCGCGCCTCGTCGGTCCTCGGGATGAACCACGGCACGAGCTTCGATTACAACGGCGACCTGCCGATGGGGATGCCGATCACGTTCGGGGTGCAGAACGCCGAGCACGAGGCGAAGGACTGGGCGAACGCGCGGTTCCTGCTGATCGTCGGCGCGAACCCGATCGAGACGCGCATCCCCGACGCGCACTTCATCTTCGACGCCGCTGCGAACGGGGCCCGCGTCGTGGTGGTCGACCCGAACTTCTCGGGCACCGCCTCGAAGGCCGACACCTGGGTGCAGACGACCCCGGGCACCGACGCGGCCCTCGCACTGGGGATCGCGAACGTGATCGTGAAGGAGGGGCTGCACGACGAGCGGTTCCTCCGGACCTACAGCGATGCGCCCCTGCTCGTGCGCGCCGATTCCGGCAAGCGGCTGCGTGAGGCCGATATCCGCGCCGGCGGGGCCACCGATCGGTTCGTCGTGTGGGACGAACGGAGCGGCGCGACGGCGATCGTCGGGATCGATCGCCTCGGCATGCCGCCCGGGGTCGACGCGGCGCTCGACGGAACGTTCGAGGTTACGCTCGCGAACGGCGAGACGATCGAGGCCGCCCCCGGCTTCGCGCACGTGCTCCGCGAGGTCGAGCGGTGGACGCCCCAGCGGGCGGCGGAGGTCACCGGCGTCGATCCCGCGACGATCGAGAAGGTCGCGCGCGCCTACGCCACGGAGGCTCCCGCCGCGATCATCATGGGTGGCGGCTCGAACCACTGGTACCACGGCGACCTGATCGGCCGTGCCTACGCGCTCCTGGCGGTGCTCACCGGCAACGTGGGGCGCAGCGGCGGTGGGTTCAGCGTGTACGTGGGGCAGTACAAGGTCCGCGTCGTGACCGCTCCGTGGTGGTACCCGGACGAGGTCAAGCCCCCGATCACCTCGACGATCTACTGGGTGACCGGGCCGACCGAGACGATGCACGAGACCGTCCCGTACCCGAAGTCGGGCTTCAAGGCGTTCGTCGCCACCTTCTCGAACTTCCTGCTGCAGTCGCCGAACCTGAACCAGGTCTACGACCGGCTCGCCGAGATGGAACTGTTCGTGGTGGTCGACCACCAGATGACGGAGACGGCCGCGATGGCCGACGTCGTCCTGCCCTCCACGACCTGGTACGAGAAGTGGGACCTCACGGCGACCCCGCTCCACCCGTTCCTCCAGCTCCAGCAGCCGGCGATCGAGCCGGTCGGAGGGTCCAAGAGCGAGCTCGAGATGTGGTCCGAGATCGTGAAGCGGATCGACGAAGGCACGTGGCGCGCCTACTTCGAGGGCTGGGACGAGCGGAAGGCGATCGATGCGATGCTCGCCGCGGGCGACGTGCCCGGCGGGCCGACCGAGGGGATCACGTTCGAGCAGCTGCAGGAGGGGCCCGTACGGCTGAACGTGGCCGATCCCGACATCCCGTTCCTGGCCCAGATCCGCGATCTGGCGCCGTTCCCTCCCGTGTCGCTGCCGGCGCCGATCGAGCTGACGGAGGTGTTCCTGCCGACACGCCGCATCGAGCTCTACAAGGAGGAGGACGGGTTCCTGGAGCTCGGGGAGCAGGTGGTCACGCACAAGGACCCGTACGACGACGGGGACCACGACCCCGCCGAGTTCCCGCTGGTGCTGCTCTCGCCGCACTCGAAGTGGCGGATCCACTCGACCTATTCCAACAACCCATGGCTCCAGGAGATCCACGGGGGCAGGCCGCTCGTGTCGATCCATCCCGACGACGCGGTGAGGCGCGGCATCGCCGATGAGGACGAGATCGAGGTCTTCAACACGCGAGGGTCGCTGAAGGCCTGGGCGCACGTCACGGACGCGGCGAGGCCCGGCACGGCCACGCTCCCCGAGGGCTGGTGGAGCCGGTACTTCATCGAAGGCAAGGGCGTGAACGAGCTCACGAGCTCGGCGATCAACCCGATCCACGAGGTCTGGTACGTGCCGAACATGTGGGCGCCGTCCACCGGCTGGAAGGACTGCCGCTGCGAGGTGCGTCGTGTCTGAGGTGTACGAGGTGACCGAGGTGCGCCTGGCGGACGATGGGCTGACCCTCGCGCAAGCCGACGAGTCCTCGCCGCCGCCGACAGAGAAGGTGTCGCCGATCGAGGCGCTCTCCGAGGCTTCGCGCGCGTACGGGGAGATCGGAGCGACGACCGCCCAGCCCAAGTGGGGCATGGCCATCGACGTCGAGCGCTGTATCGGATGTTGGTCCTGCGCCGTGATCTGTAAGTCCGAGAACGACGTGCCTCTGGGGATGTGGTGGAACCGGATCCTCACCGAGGGAGAGCAGCTCGACACGCCGAGCCGGGGTGAGTTCGGCGAACTCGGCATGCACTGGGTGCCGCTCGCCTGCCAGCACTGTGAGGACCCGCCCTGCATGAAGGTCTGTCCGACGTCGGCGACCTTCATCGACCACGAGCACGGCGGCCTCGTGGAGGTGAACCAGGAGGACTGCATCGGGTGTCGGTACTGCATGGCCGCGTGCCCCTACGGCGTGCGGGTCTTCAACTGGGGGACGCCGGAGTACCCGGTGCCCGATACCCAGCTCGGCATGGTCGAGCCGCGGCCCCTCGGGTCGGTCGAGAAGTGCACGATGTGCATCCACCGGCTCGAGGAACGGCAGGTGCCCTCGTGCGTGTGGTCGTGCCCGGCGCAGGCCCGCATCTTCGGGGACCTCAACGACCCCGATGGCACCTTGGTCCGCACGATCGAGGATCGGAGCGGCACGCGACTCCTCGAGGAGAAGGGCACGAAGCCGAAGGTCTACTACCTCGAGGAGCGCAGGAGGCGTTCGCTGTGAGCGCGACCGTCTCGACCCGCGCCGCGACGATCGACCATCGCCGAACCTGGGGACGCATCTGGTGGGCGGTCCTGATCGTCGGGATGGGGGTCGGGCTCTCGGCGTTCCTCTATCAATGGTCGCACGGCCTGGGGGTGACGGGCCTCTCGAACACGATCAGCTGGGGCATGTACATCATCAGCTTCATGTTCCTGGTCGGGGTGTCGGCCGGGGGGCTGATCGTCGTCGCGGGATCCGAGCTGGTGGAAAGCGAACGGTTCGCGCCGTTCACTCGCCTGGCCGTCGTCGTGTCCGGCACGGCGATCGCGGCGGCGGCCGTGTCGATCCTTCCGGACCTCGGCCGCCCGCAGCTCGTCTGGAAGATGGTGTGGCAGCCGCACTGGACCTCCCCGCTGATCTGGGACGTCCTCGTGATCGCCGTGTACCTCTCGATCGCCGCGGTGGATCTGTGGCTGCTCACCCGCCCCGAGCCGCGGCCCAAGGCGCTCCGGACGATGGCGTTCATCGCGCTGCCCGCGGCGGTGTTGGTCCACTCCGTCACGGCCTGGATCTTCGGATTGCTGGTCGCCCGCCCGTTCTGGAACACGGCACTGCTGGCGCCGATGTTCATCTCGTCGGCACTGGTCTCCGGGACCGCCCTCCTGATCGTGGTCGCCGCGATCGTCGTGCGCACCACCGACTGGGACCCCCCGGAGCGCGTGTTCCCGGACCTGGGCCGCCTGATGGTGTGGTTCATCGGGGTGGACGCGTTCCTGCTGTTCGCCGAGATCCTCACGACCTACCTCTCGCGCGTCCCCGATCACCTGAAGCAGCTGAACGTGCTCCTGGTCGGGCGGCTGGCGCCGGTGTTCTGGGCCGAGGTGGCGATCGGCGTCGTGATCCCGTTCGCGATCTTCGCGTCGCGGCTTCGGTACCGACGAGGCTGGCTCGTCGCGGCCGGCGTGATGGCGCTGATCGGGGTGTTCTTCAAGCGGATCAACATCGTGATGACCTCGATGTTCGAGCCGCTCGTGGGTCTGGCGCCGGGGATCCCCGGCGGGCGGCCCGGCCAGGCGTTCCGACCCGACCAGATCTACATCCCGACCGCGGTGGAGTGGTGCGTGTTGATCGGCGTGGCGGCGTTCGTGGGTGCCCTGATCACGCTGGGCGTCCGCGCCTTCGTCGTCCCTCGCGTACCGTCTCGCTGAGAGAGGTACGGCTCCAACCACGAAGGAGGGATCCGCGATGGATGACTGGCTGGGACAGCTGGCGGCGACGCTCGGCGAGGCGCAACTGAGCGACGAGGAGCAGGGACTGCTGCTCGACGTGGCCCGCGATGTCGCGCACGGGACCGAACGGAAGGCGACGCCGATCGCGACGTTCCTGCTGGGGACGGCGGTGGCGCGCCGGGTCGCGGCCGGGGAGGACCGGCACGCGGCGCTCTCGGGTGCGGCGAACGATCTCCGGGGCACGCTGCCCGGGACACAGGGGTGACCGAAGGGGCCCGCCGGGGATGCCCCGCCCGCGGTAGGGTCTCGATGCGCGCGCCGGGGGGCCGCGGGGAAGCGAGGGATGCCCGTCCATGAACGTGGTGGTGTTCGCGAAATGGGTGCCGCTCGGCACGCCGGAGCTCGGTGAGGACCGACGGCTGGTCCGAGGCCACGACGACGGCCTCGATGCCGGCGACGAGTTCGGGATCGAGCTCGCGCTCCAGCTCACCGAGCGCGACGGCGGAGAGGTCACGGTCGTCACGATGGGCCCCGAGGGCGCCGTCGCGGCGATCCAGCGGGCGCTCGCGATGGGCGCGCACCGAGGGATCCTGGTGACCGACGACGCGCTGGCCGGCGCCGACGCCCTGGCGACCGCCCGGGTGCTCGCGGCCGCGGCGCGGCGGCAGCCGTTCGATCTCGTGGTCGGCGGCGTCGAATCCGCCGACGGCTACACGGGCACCGTCCCCGTCACGGTCGCGGAGCTCCTGGATCTGCCGAGCGTCACGTTCGCCCGGCACGTCGACGTCGAGGGCGGCGAGCTCCGGGCCGAGCGTCAGACCCCCGCCGGCTACGACGAGGTGGCGTGCTCTCTCCCGGCGCTCGTCACCCTGACCGCGGGCGCCACCGAGCCCCGGTACCCGAGCGTGAAGGGCATCATGCAGGCGAAGTCGAAGCCGCTCGAGCGCCTCACGCTCGCGGACCTCGACCTCGGCGCGGCCGACGTCGCGCCCTCGCAGTCGGTGGTCGCGGTGGCGGCGGCGCCCGAGAAGCCCGGCGGCGAGATCGTCGAGGCGGGCGAGGACGCGATCGCGCGGATCGCCGACCTGCTGGCGGAAGCGAAGGTGATCTAGCGATGGCGAGCATCTGGGTCGTCGCCGAGCTCGAAGGCGACGGCGTGTCGACCGCCACGTTGGAGCTGCTGACCGCGGCGCGCGAGGTCGCCGATCCGCTCGTCGCCCTCGCGTTCGGATCCGGCGCCGAGGGGCTCGCCGACGACGTCGGTGCCCACGGGGCCGCCCGGCTCTTCGCGATCGGGGACGACGCGATCATCGGGGCGCCGCGCTCGCAGGCCGCCGCGATCGCCGCGCTCGCGGCGGTGCACACGCCCGACCTGATCCTGTTCCCGGCGAGTTACGAGGGCCGCGACGTGGCCGGCCGGCTCCAGGCGATCACCGGCACGGCGATGATGGGGAACGCCACCGCCGTGCTGGGGCCCGACCGTGCGCGCACCGAGATCCTCGGCGGCACGCTGCTCGTGGACGTCGCGCTCGAGGGCGCCACGCCACGGATCGTGCTGGTCAAGCCGCGGTCGGCAGAGGCGGCGCCCTCGGGCGGCGGGCCTGCCCAGGTCGAGCGCGTCACGCCGGACATCCCGGCCGGGATCCGCGATGCCACGGTCGTCGCACGCCACGAGGAAGCGCACACCGGCCCCTCGCTCGACACCGCGTCGGTCGTGATCGCGGGCGGCCGCGGCCTGGGCGGCCCCGAGGCCTTCTCGATGCTGGACGACCTCGCCGCCGCGATCCGCGGCGCCGCGGTGGGCGCGACCCGGGCGGCCGTCGACGCCGGCTGGGTGCCGTACGCGTACCAGGTCGGGCAGACGGGCAAAACGGTCACGCCCGAGGTGTACATCGCCGCCGGCGTGAGCGGCGCCCTGCAGCACGTGGTCGGCATGAAGAAGTCGAAGCGCATCGTCGCGATCAACAAGGACCCCGAGGCGCCGCTGATGAAGATGGCCGACCTCGGCGTGGTCGGCGACGTCGCGACGGTGGTGCCGGCCCTCACCGAGGAGATCCGCCGACGGGCCGGGTCCTAGCCGCCGCGGCTCTCGTCGTCGTCTGGGCGGCGGCGATCTGGCTGTTCGCGCGCCGCGCACGGCCTCGCGCCGAGCTCGTCCGGCGGGCGCGGCCGACCGGCCGCGAGGGTCAGGCCGGGTCACGCGCCGCCCGCGAGCTGGTGCAGGTCCTGGGTCAGCGCAAGCTCTTCCAGAAGGCCGTTCCGGGGCTGATGCACGCCGCGATCTTCTGGGGGTTCATCGTGCTGCTCCCGTCGATCCTCGAGGCGTCGGTCGCGATCGTGGATCCCGCCTGGAACCTGCCATTCCTCGGCAGCGCCGCATGGTTCGCGTTGCTCACCGACGTGTTCGCGACCCTCGTCGCGCTCGGCGTCCTCACCGCGTTCTGGATCCGCAAGGTGCAGCGGCCCGCCCGGTTCGAGGGGAGCCATCTCGGCGAGGCCGACCGGATCCTCCTCACGATCCTCGCGATCGTGGGGACGCTCCTGCTGTGGAACGCCACCCGGATCGCGCTCGGCGACGCCCCCCATCCGAACGCGATGCCCGTGTCGGACCTGCTGAGCGGGATCTTCGGCGGGGGCCCGAAGACCGAGCTCGCCGAGCGGATCTTGGTCTGGGCGCACCTGCTGCTCGTGCTCGGCTTCCTCGTCTACCTGCCCGGATCCAAGCACCTGCACATCATGACCGCGGCGCCGAACGTGTGGCTGGCGAAGACCGGCCCGTCCGGGCGCCTCGAGCCCCTCGAGCTCGACCTCGAAGGTCCCGAGGAGGATCTGCGCTTCGGCGCGGCAACGGCCGCGGACCTCTCGCGCAAGCAGGTGCTCGATCTGTTCAGCTGCACGGAGTGCGGCCGTTGCCAGGAGGTCTGCCCCGCCTGGAGCACCGGTAAGCCCCTCAGCCCGAAGCTCCTGATCATGGCGCTCCGTGACCACGTCGCGGCGAACGCCCCGGCGGTGCTCGCCGCGGGCGGTGACGGCGCCGGTGTGGTCGAGCTCCAGCCGCTGGTCCCGGCGGCGGTCGAGGACGAGATCGTGTGGGATTGCGTGACGTGCGGGGCGTGTGTGCGCGAATGCCCGGTCGACATCGAGCACGTCGACACGATCGTCGACCTGCGTCGGCACCTCGTGATGGCCGAGTCTCGATTCCCTTCGGAGGCCGGGGCCTTGCTGCGTGGCGTCGAGGGCCCCGGCGAGAACCCGTGGGGTCAGCCGCAGTCGGCGCGCCTCGACTGGGCCGAGGGGCTCGAGGGGATCCGCGTGCTGCAGCCCGGCGACCCCGCCCCCGAGTACCTGTTCTGGGTCGGGTGTGCCGGGGCGTTCGACGAGCGGGCGCGGGAGGCCACACGCTCGATCGCGCGGCTGCTGACCGCGACCGGCACCGATTTCGCGGTGCTCGGCCCGCGGGAACGCTGCACGGGCGATCCCGCCCGGCGGATGGGCCACGAGTACCTGTTCACGATGCTCGCCGAGCAGAACGTGGCGACCCTCGGCGAGGCCGGGGTCACGAAGATCGTGGCGAGCTGCGCGCACTGCTTCAACACCCTCGCGAACGAGTACCCGGACCTGGGCGGCACGTACGAGGTCGTGCACCACACCGAACTCCTCTCGCAGCTGATCAAGGAGGGCCGGCTGAACCCGCACGGCGCCGCGGGGACCGCCACCTTGCACGATCCGTGCTACCTCGGACGGCACAACGGGAAGTTCGACGCACCGCGCGAGACGCTCGGCGCGGCCGCCGCGTCGACCGTCGAGATGCCGCGCCACGGCGAGCGGTCGTTCTGCTGCGGCGCCGGCGGCGCGCGGTTCTGGATGGAGGAATCGGGAGAGCGGATCAACGAGGCGCGCTTCGCCGAGGCGGCCGCGACCGGCGCCGATACCGTGGCCACCGCCTGCCCGTTCTGCCTCGTGATGCTCGACGACGCGGCGAAACAGGGCGGCGAGACGGGCCCGCGGGTGGCCGACGTCGCGACGCTCCTCGCCGAGGCGACGCTCGACGGGGGTCCGCCCGCGTGACGGCCCGCCCGGCTCCCTTCCGCGTGGTGGTCGCGAAGCCGGGTCTCGACGGGCACGACCGCGGCGCGAAGGTGGTCGCTCGGGCGCTTCGCGACGCGGGCTTCGAGGTGATCTACACGGGCCTGTGGCAGACGCCGGCGTCGATCGCCGAGATCGTCCTGCAGGAGGACGCCGACGCGCTCGGGCTCTCCTGCCACTCGGGGGCGCACATGACGCTCTTCCCCGAGGTGGTCGAGGAGCTGCGCGCGCGCGACATCACCGACGTCCCGCTCTTCGCCGGCGGGATCATCGGCCCGGCCGACGTCGAGCCGCTCGCCGCGATCGGGATCGAACGGTGCTTCCCGCCGGGGACACCGCTCCCCGACATCGTGTCGTGGCTCCGCGACCGGCTCGAGACCGAGGCGACGACGAACGAGGAGGCCGCCGATGCCTGAGGACGACGCCCGCGCACGCTGGGAGGCGGCGTACCGGGCGGCCGGTGATCCGGCGCCCGCCCGCACGTTCTCGGGGATGCCGCTGCAGCCCGTGTACACGCCGGGCGACGTGCCGGATCTCGACCACGACCGCGACCTCGGCTTCCCCGGGGGGTTCCCGATGGCGCGCGGCGTCTACCCGAGCATGTACCTCGGCCGCCGGTGGACGATGCGGCAGTTCGCGGGATTCGGGAGCCCGGCCGAGACGAACGCGCGGTTCCGGTACCTGTTGGAGCACGGCCAGACCGGGCTGTCCGTGGCCTTCGATCTGCCGACGCTGATGGGTCGCGACTCCGACGACGCGTTCTCGAAGGGCGAGGTCGGCCGGTGCGGGGTGGCGGTCGACTCGCTCGCCGACATGGACACCCTGTTCGACCGGATCCCGCTCGGCGACGTCACGACCTCGATGACGATCAACGGGCCGGCCGTGATCGTGTTCGCGATGTTCCTGGCCGCGGCGGAGCGGCAGGGCGTGCCCTGGTCGGCGCTCGGCGGGACGCTCCAGACCGACATCTTCAAGGAGTACATCGCGCAGCGGGAGTGGCTGTACCCGCCCCGCCCGCACCTGCGGCTGATCGGCGACCTGATCGAGTTCTGCGCGCGCGAGGTGCCGAGGTTCCACCCGATCAGCATCTCCGGCTACCACATCCGGGAGGCGGGATCGACCGCGGTGCAGGAGCTCGCCTTCACGCTGGCCGACGGGCTCGCGTACGTGGAGCTCGGGATGCAGCGCGGCATGGCGGTGGACGCCTTCGCGCCGCGGCTCTCGTTCTTCTTCAACGCGCACATCGACCTGTTCGAGGAGATCGCGAAGTTCCGCGCGGCCCGCCGCATCTGGGCGCGGCGGCTCCGCGACCGGTACGGGGCCACCGACGAGCGGTCGTTGCGGCTGCGGTTCCACACGCAGACCGCCGGGTGCTCGCTCACCGCGGAGCAGCCCGAGAACAACATCGTGCGCACCGCGGTCGAGGCGCTCGCGGCGGTGATGGGCGGCACGCAGTCGCTGCACACGAACTCGCTCGACGAGGTCTTCGCGCTGCCGACGGATCGCGCCGTGACGATCGCGCTGCGCACCCAGCAGATCATCGCGGAGGAGACGGGCGTCGCGAACGTGATCGACCCGCTCGGGGGCTCGTACTTCGTCGAGGCGCTCACCGACCGCGTGGAGGCCGACGCCGAGGCGTACCTCGACACGGTCGAGACGATGGGCGGCGGCTCGATCTACGAAGGGGTGCTGAAGGGCATCGACACCGGCTACTTCATGTCCGAGATCGCCGACGCGGCATTCCGCGAGCAGCAGCGCTTCGACGCGCAGGAGCTGATCCGCGTCGGGGTGAACCGGTACCGGGTCGAGGACGAGCCGCCCCTCGAGATGCTCGAGATCCCGATCGAGACCGAGCGCGAGAAGGTCGTCGACCTGGCCGGCGTGCGGGCGACGCGGGATGCGGCCCGGGTCGACGCGGCGCTGACCGAGCTCACGCGCGTGGCCGCCACCGACGGGAACGTGATGCCGTCGCTCCTCGAGTGCGCGCGGGCCTCGTGCACCGAGGGTGAGATGGTGGGCGCGATGCGGACCGTCTTCGGCTCGCATCCCGAGACGATCCGGATCTGACCGGGGGGAGACCGATGGACGACGTGCTGACGCCCGACCGGTTGGAGCTCCGCGAGCTCGTCCGCGAAGTGGTCCGGCGTGCGGTCGCCCCGCGCGCAGCCGAGATCGACGCGACCGGCGAGTTCCCCTGGGACGTCGTCGAGGCGTTCCGATCGGCCGGGCTGATGGGGCTGCCCTTCGACGAGCGATACGGCGGGACGGGGTCGGGTCACCTCATGACCCTCGTGGCGATCGAGGAGATCTCGCGGGCGTGCGCGACGAGCGGCCTGATCCTCGCGCTGCAGGGGCTGGGCAGCTTCGCGCTGCAACTCGCCGGCACCGAGGAACAGCGCGACCGCTATCTCCCCAGGCTCGCGAGCGGGGAGTGGCTCCCCGCCTACGCGCTCACCGAGTCGGACGCCGGATCCGACGCCGCCGCGATGCGCATGACCGCCCGGCGCGACGGCGACGCATACGTGCTCGACGGCACGAAGCGGTTCATCACGAACGCCGGCGTCGCGTCGCTCTACACGGTGTTCGCATCGACGGATCCCGGCGCCGCTCACGCCGGGATCTCGTGCTTCATGGTCGAGGCCGACACGCCGGGGTTCCAGGTCGCACGGCTCGAACCCAAGATGGGGATCAAGGGCTCGACGACCGGGGAGATCGTCTTCGAAGGGGTGCGGGTTCCGGCCGCGAACCTCGTGGGTGCCGAGGGGGAGGGGTTCGCGCTCGCGATGCGGGTGCTCGACCGCTCCCGTCCGGGGATCGCCGCCCAGGCGCTCGGGATCGCGCAGGGCGCCGTCGACCACGCGCTCGCCTATGCGAAGGAGCGCGAGGCCTTCGGCCAGCCGATCGTGCGCCACCAGCTCGTGGCGGCGATGCTGGCCGACATGGAGACGCGGACGCAGGCGGCGCGAGGACTCCTCTACGACGTCGGCCGCATGCTCGATGCCGGGGTCGACGGTCCGGCGCTCACGAAGGCGGCCGCGATGGCGAAGCTCTTCTGCTCCGACACGGCGATGGCGGTCACCACCGACGCGGTGCAGATCCTCGGCGGGTACGGCTACATCAAGGAGTACCCGGTCGAGCGGATGATGCGCGACGCGAAGATCACGCAGATCTACGAGGGCACGAACCAGATCCAGCGCCTCGTGATCGCGCGCGAGCTGGCCCGCGAGCCGAGGGATGGCTAGGCGCGGGATCGCCGAGCGCTAGAGCCCCTGCTCCGCGACGATCCGGCCGTCCTTGACCGCCTGCAGCAACGCCGCGTGGTCACGATCGTTCTGGTCGGCGTACGCGACCGAGAACTCGCCGATCGCGCGGTCGAACGTGTCGCTCTTGCCGAGATAGGAGGCGATCGCGATCCGGTCGCCCGACCGGGCGTGCGCGCGTGCCATCGTGGCCGCGCACAGCTTCGCGTAGGCCGCCATCCCGTCAGGCACCATCGTGGCGATCTCGGCCGACCCCTTCCAGTCCTTCAGCTGCCGGATGTAGAAGTCCCGGCGCTGGCTGTCGAGGCCCTGGACCCGGTCCCATCCCAGGAAGATGTCGCTCGAGGCCTGCATCAGGCGCTGTCCGGCGACGACCCGTTGCCCGTGGTTCGCGTACCGGCTCACGCCGACGAAGCGCTCGAGCACCGACTCCTGCGCCTCCTTGGCCTGCAGGAACAGCGGGTCCTGCCCGTCGCGGCCGAGCAGCAGCAGGATCCAGGCGCGCGTGCCGACGCTCCCGACGCCCACGACCTTGCGGGCGATGTGCACCATGCGGAAGTCGTCGAGCAGGTGACGCCGGTCGTTCGAGAGCGTCCGGCGGTAGCTCCGGATGATGCCCGCGAGCGAGCCGTAGAGCGCATCGCGGTCCATGTCCGTGAGCTCCTCGATCGGAACGATCAGGGGCGGGTCGCTGATGATACGTGGCTCGCCGTCGACCTCGGTCGTTAGCTTCGCGAAGGCGTGCATGCTGTCCTTCGTCCGTGCCTTCGCGAGGTTCTTCTCGAGGACCTTGACCCGCTTCTTGTCGAGCTGGCTCTGGACGACCGGCATCAGCTCCTCGAGATCGATCTTCGAGTACCAGACGTCGAGGTTCTTCATGCCGGCGGCCTTGGTCATGATCTCGCGGTACTCGCGCACGCCCGCCAGCACGATGTTCGATCGCGTCGCGTCGTCCCAGCCGTTGTCGCGCCCGGCGATCTCGAGACTCGCGGCGAACCGCTTCACGTCCCACTCCCACGGACCGGGGAGCGTCTCGTCGAAGTCGTTCACGTCGAAGATCAGCCGTCGCTCGGCCGAGCCGAACACCCCGAAGTTCGACAGGTGGGCGTCGCCGCAGATCTGGACGTGCAGTCCGGAGGTCGGTGTCCCGGCTAGGTCCGAGGCCATGATGAGCGCCGCACCCCGATAGAAGGTGAAGGGCGAGACCATCATCCGGCCGTAGCGGATCGGCACGAGCTCGGGGACCCGGGAAGGCGCCTGCTCCTCGAGCAGCGCGATCGGATCCGGCCGGTGTTCGCTGGCGTCGAACCCCGCGTGGCTCGACCGCGGGACCTCGGCACGGGCCGCCTTTCCGCGCAAGGCGCGCTCCTCGGGCGTCAGATGTACCGTCCCGTTGGACGCCGCACGGCTCGACGACGGCGCGTCCGGATCCTCGGTGGCCTCGTCGACGCTCTTGAGATCGCTCATGGTGACGGTCCTTCCGGTCGGGGATCTGACACCCCAGTCAACCCTGCCTCGCGTTGGCGCGCAACCCGAGCTCCCGCGGGGAGGTGGCCGACTACGACTCGGCGGCCCGGCGCGTCACGTCGACGACGTCGGCGCCGAGGAAGGCGAGCAGGTCGGCGGACGACAGGTGCAGGTTCACGCCGTGCGCCCCGCCGCCGATCGCGACGAGCTCGGTCGCCGCCACGCTCGCGTCCGCGATCACCGGCCATGCCGTCGACGCGCCGAAGGGCGTGATCGTGCCGCGCTCGTACCCGGTCGCGGCTCTCGCCTCGTCGGCGTCGGGCAGGGAGAGCCGGCTCACGCCGAGGTGCGCGCGGAGCTTCGGCCAGTCGATCTGGCGGCCACCCGGCACCAGCACGAACATGTAGTCGTCGGCGCCACGCCGCACGACGATCGTGCGGAGGAGCTGATGCAGCTCGATCCCCTGGAGCGACGCGCTCTCCTCGGCGCTCGAGGGCCGCGCGGTGCGGATCGGATCGAAGCGGAGACCCGACCCGTTGAGGGCTTGGGTCGCGGGGGTGTCGATCGGTCCTTCCATGGCGCGCAGCCTATCGCCGTGCCGCGCTGTGCGAGGGTACCCGCCTCGCGTTCCTGCTGGGGCGGACCGATTCACGGTCGGGAGACCCTTCGGTCTAGGCTCGCCTGGCCCCGCGGGGCGGAGAGGAGCCGACATGGCGAACAACTACGACGCGGTCGTGATCGGGGGCGGCCACAACGGGCTCGTCGCGGCCGCGTACCTCGCGAAGTACGGGAAGAGGGTCGTCGTGCTCGAGGCGCGCCACAAGACCGGCGGCGCCGCCGACACGAGCTCGCCCTGGCCCGAGGCGCCCGAGTTCAAGGTCATGACGCTCTCGTACACGATGAGCCTGATGCCCCCCTACATCCTGAACGACCTGCGTCTGAAGGACTTCGGCTACAAGATCAACCCGCTCGGGATGGGTTACACCCCGCACCCCGACGGCCGCTCGCTGATCGAGGGCGAGGGTCAACGCTCGTTCGACTCCTTCGCGAGCTACTCGAAGAAGGACGCCGAGGCGATGGGGCCGTACTACGAGTGGATCGGGCGGATCGCGAACCTCCTGCATCCGCTCCTGAACCGCACGCCGCCGCACCTGTCGTCGAGATCGATCAAGGACATCAAGGACGTCGGCCAGCTCGCCTGGAGCCTGCGCAAGGAGCTCGACGAGCGGACGGTCGCCGACATCACACGGCTCTTCACGATGAGCGCCGCCGACCTGCTCGAGCGCTGGTTCGAGGACCCCACCGTGATCGGTAGCCAGTCCGTGAACGGGATCATCGGCACGTGGGCGGGCCCGATGACCCCCGGCACGGCCTACGTGCTGATGCATCACTCGACCGGCGAGGAGAGTGAGGGCCAGGTCGCTTCCTGGGGCATGCCGGAGGGCGGCATGGGCGCCGTGTCGGACGCGATCCGCGCCTCGGCCGAGTCGTTCGGGGCCGACATCCGCGTCGGCACGCCCGTCGACAAGGTGCTCGTGAAGAGCGGCAGAGCGGTCGGTGTCGCGACGGCGAGCGGCGAGGAGTTCCGCGCCCCGGTCGTGATCACGGCCTGCCACCCGCAGATCACGTTCCTGCGCCAGGTCGACCGCGCCGACCTGCCCGAGGAGTTCGTCGAGGACATCGAGCGCTGGCGGTCCCGGTCGGGCACCGTGAAGATCAACCTCGCGCTGGACCGGCTGCCCGAGTTCACCGCGGACCCCGGCTTCGACCCGGACGTGCACGGCGGCGCGATCACGATCCTCGACGACCTCGAGTACCTCGAGACGGCCTTCCAGGAGGCGCGCGCCGGGAAGCCCGCCACCGTGCCGTTCGCCGACTGCGAGATCCCCACGGTCTTCGACCGCACGCTCGCCCCCGAGGGCAAGCACGTGATGTCGATGTTCACCCAGTGGGTACCCGAGTCGTGGAGCCGGGAACCGCACCGCGAGGAGCTCGAGGCGTACGCCGAGCGGCTCTTCGATCGGTTCGAGCTGGTCGCGCCCGGCTTCAAAGACTCGATCCTCCACCGCCAGATCATCGGGCCCTACGACATGGAGCAGGAGTACGGCCTGATCGGCGGCAACATCTTCCACGGCGAGCTGACGGTCGATCAGTTGTTCCACATGCGTCCGGCCGTCGGGTACGCGGACTACCGCACGCCGATCCGCGGGCTGTACCAGGCGAGCAGCGCCACCCACGCGGGCGGCGGCGTGACCGGCCTTCCCGGGCCACCACGTCGTGCGCGAGATCCGACGCGACAAGGCGATCTAGCGATGGGCGCGATCCGGAGCGAAGCGCGGGACGGGATCCTCGAGCTCACGATCGACCGGCCGCCGGCGAACGCGATCGACTCGGCGACGAGCCGGGAGTTGGGCGAGGTCTTCGTGGCGTTCCGCGACGACCCGTCGCTGCGGGTGGCGATCGTCACGGGCGCCGGCGATCGCTTCTTCTCCGCGGGCTGGGACCTGAAGGCCGCAGCCGCGGGCGACCCCGAGGAGTACGGCGTCGGCGGTTTCGCTGGCCTCACCGAGCGGTTCGACCTGGACAAGCCGGTGATCGCCGCGGTGAACGGGTGGGCGGCCGGCGGCGGGTTCGAGCTCGCCCTCGCGTGCGACCTGATCGTGGCCACGCGGACGTCTCGGTTCGTCCTGCCCGAGGTGAACCTGGGATTCGTCCCGGACGCAGGCGGGGTGCTGCGCCTCCCCGCACGCATGCCGCGCGCGATCGCGATGGAGCTCATGCTGACCGGCCGAGAGATGGACGCCGCCGAGGCCGAACGGTGGGGCCTGGTCAACCTCGTGACGGAGCCCGCCGGGCTCCTGGACGCCGCACGTGAGCTCGCCGCGCGGATCGCGGCCGCCGCGCCGCTCGCTACGCGAGCCGTGAAGGCGATCGTCGCAGCGACCGAGGGGCTCCCCGTCGAGGACGCCTACGGCGCCCTGAACGACGGGTCGATCCCCGCGTACGACCGGGCGCTCGCCTCCGAGGACGCGAAGGAGGGCCCGCGGGCGTTCGCGGACGGCCGTGACCCGGAGTGGACGGGACGCTGAGCTGGACCGCCTCAGTGGCGGGTCTTGAGCCCGGTCACGAGCATCTCGCAGATGTCGCCCGCGATGCCCGTACGTTGCTGCGTCGACGGGTCGACCCCGAGGCCCTTCAGGTCGAGTGCCCCGGTGGAGACGACGCCTCCCGTGAACCACTCGAGGTTCGGGGTACCGGTGACGCTGCCTGTGTCGATCGCGTACCCGAGCCCGATCTGGCGCCACGTCCACGTGCCGTCGGCGTTCGGGGTGTAGATCGTGCTGCCCCTGGACTCGAGGACGATCTCGGCGCCGTTGTCCACGCGCGTGAAGGTTGCCACGGTGGAACCCCGCACCTCGATCCGCACGATGTTCTTCGAGGCGTCGTACGTCGTGATCCGGGTGAGGCCGCCGCGATCGGACATCGAGACCGGGAAGGCGCACGCGCCGTCGATCGGGATGTTCACCTTCTGCGGCTCGGGATCGATCACCCGGGTCATCGCGGCGGACGCGGGCGTTGCTGCGAGCAGCGGCAAGACGACGACGACGGACGCGGCGAGGGCGGCGAGACGGCGCACCGATAGCTCCTTCCGTGCCTGCGGTGCCGAGGATCTCGGACGGGGGCGCAGGCGCAGCTGACATGGTCCCACAGACGTCCCGGTTCGCGGTAGGGGCCGTTGGTCTCGAGGGCACCGGTTGTGGCGGTTCCGTCCGCATCGCGAGCGCTCCGTCGTGAGCGGCGCCGTTTCACGTACCCTTGAGGGGTGCCTGACAGCATGGGGAAGCGCGCGGTTCGTGAAGCGAAGGCCAAGAAGGCCGACGCCCGCGAGCAGCGGCGCCTCGCCAGGAACCAGCGGCGTGAGGATCGGGCCAACGGCCTGATCGCCCCCGGTCCCGAGCTGGCAGAGCCCGACCCGGACATCGCGACGGGGCCCGACGCCACCGTCTGACCGCGCCCGCTCCCGGGCACGGCGGCTCCGCACCACGCGACCGTCCGCGACGCATCCCGCCTTCCTCGCGGTGCGCGTCGACCCATGACGCTCATCGAGCAGAAGGAAGACGACCATGACCGACACCACCGTGGCGCCGCGTGTCCAGACGCGCGGCGCCGACCGCACGACGACCACGCCCGCCCCGATCCGATTCGCGGACCTCGGGATCTCCCCGCGCGTCGTCGACGCCCTCGCTAAGCGGGGGCTCACGGAGGCGTTCCCGATCCAGTCCCTCGTGATGCCGGACGCCCTCGCGGGCCGCGACATCCTCGCGAAGTCGCGCACGGGCTCGGGCAAAACGCTCGCGTTCGCGATCCCGCTCGTCGAGACCTTGACCCCTTCGGACCGCGCCCCGACGGCGCTGATCCTCGCCCCGACCCGCGAGCTCGCGAGCCAGGTCACCGAGGAGTTCCGCGCGATCGCCGACGTCCGCCGCCTGAAGGTTGCGGCCGTGTACGGCGGGGTCGGGATCGGACCGCAGGCCAAGATCGCGCGGCACTCCGACATCGTGATCGC
The DNA here is from genome assembly GCA_963821925.1 of uncultured Actinomycetes bacterium. Classification (GTDB taxonomy): domain Bacteria; phylum Actinomycetota; class UBA4738; order UBA4738; family HRBIN12; genus JAOUEA01. Next base: position 996,378 of record CAWGFO010000001.1, read on the forward strand.
GACGCCCGGACGGCTCCTCGATCTGGTGGCGCGCAAGCTCCTGCGGCTGGACCGCGTCCGCAAGGTCGTGCTGGACGAGGCCGACCGCATGCTCGACATGGGCTTCCTGCCCGACGTGCGCCGGATCCTCGAGCTCCTGCGCCCCGACCGACAGACGATGTTGTTCTCGGCCACGCTCGACGGCGACATCGGCCGGCTCGCCGAAGCGCACACGCACGACGCCGTCCGCCACGAGATCAAGGAAGACCGCCCCGTCGTCTCGATGGCCACGCACCGGTTCCTCGCCGTCGAGAACGCCGGCAAGTTCCGCGCCCTCGTGCGAGAGCTCGCGGCCGACCGCGGCCTCACGCTCGTCTTCGTCCGCACGAAGCGGGGCGCCGACCGCATCGCCCGCAACCTCAAGCAGGAGGGCTTCCACGCGGGGGCGCTCCACGGCGACATGTCGCAGCCGCAACGCGAGCGCGCCCTCGGCCACTTCGCGGCCGGCCGCAACGACGTGCTGATCGCCACCGACGTGGCCGCGCGCGGGCTCGACCTCGAACACATCAGCCACGTGATCAACTACGACCCGCCCGCCGACGACAAGGCCTACGTCCATCGCGTCGGGCGCACCGCCCGTGCCGGGCGAGCCGGCACGGGGATCACGTTCGTGACCCCCGAGCAGGGCTCAGACGTCGGCAAGATCGCGAAGGAGCTGTCCCTGCACGGGGAGTTCGCCGACGCGGGGATCCGCGCGGCGAAGCCGAACGGGCAGGCGCCCCGCAAGAACGGGAACGGCGGACGCGCGCGACGGCCGCAGCCGCAGCCCGGTTCGAGCCGCGGGCGCCGCCGCCGGTAGCTGGACTCAGCCCGCGACCGAGGGGTGTTCCTCGGAGGCGAGCATCAGCGTCCGCAGCAGGTCGTTCAGCGAGCGCTTCTCCTTGGGCGTGAGGGCCGAGAGCCATCGCTGCTCACCTGCTGCGATCTCGGCCACGGCGCCGTCGGCGGCGGACCGTCCCGCGTCGGTGAGCCTGACCACGACGCCGCGCCGGTCGTCGGGGTCGCGCTCGCGTGCGACGAACCCCGCCTCCTCGAGGCGATCGAGGCGGTTCGTCATCGCCCCGGTCGAGAGCGCGAGCATGTCGGCAAGCGCGCCGGGGGAGAGCGCCTCACCGGCGACCTGCCGGAGCTTGACCACCACCTTGAACTCGCCGTAGTTCAGGCCGAAGCGGCTCGCTCCGGTCTCCGTCAGGCGCTTCAGGCGCTTGTCCAAGTGGGCGATCCGGTCCACGGCCGCCTCTACCTCTGGATCCAGCGTGGGGAAGACCTGCAGCGCGTGCTCGAGGAACTCGTCGACCGCGTCGCGCGGGGTGGCGGGCATCGTCCCAACCTTTCGACATCGAATGTCTTGACATCAAGTTATAGGTAGAGTATCTTCACGTCAAGATAAACCGTGGGAAGGGGTGAACACAATGTCGATGTATCCGATCCACGCGATCCGAGTGGAGGAGACGAAGCACCGCGAGCGCGAGCTGCGCCGTCGCGCCGAGCGCGCGCGCCACAGCTCCACGTGCCGGCCCGCGGGTTCGCCCCCTCGCACGCCGGACGCCCGCTAGCGGGCGCTCGGGGCGGGGCCGCCCTCTCTCGACCGCGGCCTCGCCCCGAGGGTTCCGGCCGGATCTGCAGGCTCGTCCCGCCGTGGCTCATCCGTCGAGCGCCGCGAGCGCCTCGGCGAACCACCGGATCGAGTCTTCGGTGATCGGATCGGCGACCACGATCGCCTCGTCGGCGCCGGCGTCGGCGAGCGCGCGCAGGTGCGCGGCGATCTCACCGGGCGAGCCCGAGACGTGCGGTGACGCAGGGTCGGAGGGGCGTTCCCCCCTCCCACCGTCGATCGCTACGAGCACGCACGCGCTCCGTTCCACCGCGGCCGGGTCGCGCCCGACGTCGGCGGTCACGTCGCTCACCCACGCGTTCACCTCCCCGAACCCCTCGACCGAGTTCCCGTACGCATCGAACCACGTGTTCCAGGCGTCGGCGTGGGGGAGGGCGGCCCGGAGCACGCGCGCCCCGGTGCTCCCCACCATCAGCGGCACGCGGCGCCCGGGCGTCGGCAGCAACACGGCGTCCCGCACCTCGACGAACTGGCCGTCGAACGTCACGTGCTCGCCGGCCAGGAGGCGCCGGATCACCTCGAACGCCTCTTCGAACCGCGACGCCCGCCGGTCGTACGGGATCCCGAAGCGCATCGAACTCGGTGCGGTTCCAGCCCGCGCCGATCCCGAGGACGAGCCGGCCGCCCGAGATCTCGTCGACGGTGGCCGCGGTCTTCGCGAGCACCGCGGGTGCGTGGAACCCGGCGCAGGCCACGAGCGGGCCGAGCGTCACGCGCTCGGTCACGGCCGCGAGCGCCGCCAGCGTGGTCCAGGCCTCCCACGGTCCGCGCTCGGGGCGACCGTCGTCTCGGTAGAGGTAGTGATCGCCGACCCACACCGAGTCGAAGCCCACGGCCTCGGCGCGCCGGGCCATCGAGGCGAGCTCCGGCCACCGGACCTCGCGTTCGACCTCGGGGAGTTGGATGCCGACCCTGAGCGGCCTCATGGAGGCGGGCTCACGGACAGGGGACACCGAGGCCGCACAGCTTCTGGTCGTACTCGGATTCCACGAAGTCGACGAGTTCCCGCCGCGAGATGAACGAGATACCGTCGCCGAGCGTCGGCTCGCCCGTCGTCTGAGCTGGGAGCGTCGAATGGTACGTGATGCAGGCTCTCCCGAGATCGACCGCGATCCCTGCGTCGTCCTCGCACGCCGCCGACAGCGTCACGACAACCTCCGGGTTCGCGTCGTCGGCGCCCATCGTGAGGCCGAACGTCGCGAACCCGTCGTGCACCGATGCGTTCGCGACCATCCACCCGAGCGGCAACTCACCGACGCACGGCACCTTCGACGCCGACGGCACCGCCTGCGCGAACAGGATCATCGTGTGGTTCGTGCCGCACTCGGGTGGCAGCACGCTGTTCTTGTTCGGGAAGAACAACCCGATACTGATGCTCAGCGTGATCGCGACGACGAACAGGGCGGCCAGGATCAGGAGCACCCTGCGGACGCTCCACCGTTGGATGCCGATCGGGGCCCGTTGGGGCGCGAGCGCTCGGAACCGCGTGAGCAGATCGCGACCGTCGAACTTCAACGACTGCTGGAGCTGGGTGGGGCTCGCCACGCCGCGGGCGGCCGCGAACGCCTCGGCGAGCTCGTCCGGTGAGAAGTAGCGGAGGGCGTGCTCATAGACGCGGTCGGGGTCCGTGCGGAGCGCGAGCACCAGCATCATGTTCGCCAGGTCGACCGCCTGGCGCCACGGCGACGGCCGCACCTGCACGAAGAACACGTCGATCAGCTTCAGCTCGCCGTCGCGCACCATCAGGTTCGCGGGCTTGATGTCGCGGTGCGCCAGCCCCACGTCCCACATCCGCCGGATCATCGCGAGGGCCTGGTCGATCACGCCGTCGTCCACCTCGGCGTCGCCGATCTCGACCGCCCCCTCGAAGAACTCCATCGCGATCAAGTACTCGCGCTCGGGCGTGATCTCGGCGATGCCGTAGGCCTGCGGGGTGGGGAAGCCCTCCTCCCCCAGGAGTCGGAGGGCATAGTCCTCGTACTCCACGAACCGCCGGACGGTCTGGAACGGGGTCTCGTCCTCGAGCGAGCCGTAGAGGATCGTGCGGCCGAGCTTGTACCAGCGGTCGGCGCGCACGTGGCTCCGCGCATAGAGCTTCGCGAAGATCGACCGTTCGACCCCGTCCTCGTCGATCACGCGGAGCTGCAACGGGGTCGACCCCCCGGAGCCCTCGAGCCCGACCGGTGACACGTCCAGCACCTCGAACCCGAGCTGCTCGAGGACGGCCTGGCGGATCGCCTCGCCCCGTCGCCCCGTCACGTCCAGGTGGGCGGACTTGCTGCGCTTCCCGTACGAGACCGGGTACACGATGTTGGGGGCGAACGCGCGGAAGAGCGCGATGGGGATCGCCACGCCGAGGATCGCGCCGCCGAGCGCGTCGGTGGGGTGGTCGACGCCCAGGTACATCCGTGCGAGCGCCAGCCCGAACACGAGCACCGCGATCGCGATCTTCGCTCGATACCGTGGCCGGCCGGGAACGATCAGCGTGTAGGCGATCCCGATCAGCACCACGGTGAGCGCGGCCACCGGCAGGGACGGTGCCGAGTACCCCTCCCACCCGACGAGCGCCGTCACGCCGTAGGGGCGGGTACGTTCGATCACGACCGTGAGCAGCTGCGCCGCGAGCTCGACGAGTGCCAGCGCGATCAGGTAGACGATGAGGTGGCGGGTGCGGTGGAACACGATCATGAGGGCGGCGGTCGTCAGGCCGACGAGCGCGAGTCCCCAGTTCGAGCTGATCGTGTTGATCCACCGCGCCAGCGACGTCAGCCACGGGGTCCGGAACTGCGCCAGCCATTCGAGGATCGCGGAGTCGATCCGGTCGACGAAGGCCGGCGCGAGACGGAGCCAGATCGAGCCGAGGACCACGACCACGACGACCGCGGCCAGCCACGCCCGGCCGCTCGTGCCGATCGACTTGGGCAGGGGCGGCGGTGTTCCGGTCGGACGGCGTCGCCGGCCGATGGCGCGCTCCTGTTCGGCGACGTCTTCGCTATGCGTCGGGTCGGTCTCGTCGAGCGGTTCGTTAGCACCCATCTCGGCCGCATCCTCCCACGGGTTGGCGCGTGAGGGGAGTTCGGGCGGGCGGGCGACGCGTGTCAGGGCAGGTCAGGCCTGAGATCGGCCCGGATCAGTGGTGGCCGTTGCCACCACCGTTGCCCCCGCCGTGGGGGTTGCCGCTGTCCCCGTCCGTGTGGGGGTTCCCGTGCGATCCGCCGTGGCCCTGACCGTGGTCGTGCTCGGCCTTGCTCGCGGCGTGCTCGGCCTTGCTCGCGGCGTGCTCGGCCTTGCGCTCGGCCTTCGCGGCATCGTGGGCCTCGTGCTTCGCCTGGTTCGCCACGAGGTGCTCGAGGGCGTTCACGAGTCCGGGCGCGTCCGGGTTCTTCAGGCAGTTCGCGAGCACGTGAGCGATCGCGTTGTCGAGGCCGGTGAGCTTCGTGGGCTCCGCGGTCGACCCGGTGACACCGGTCGGCCCGGTTGCTCCTGTCGCCCCGGTCGCACCGGTTGGACCTGTCGCCCCGGTCGCCCCGGTCGTGCCGTCGGCCGTGGGGTCGGTGGTGCCTGCGTCGGCGGGTGCCAGGCCCGCGGCCTCGTTGCAGGCGGCCTCGCGCTCGGGGTCGACCGGGGTCGTGTCCGCCCCGACGGCGCCGACGCCTCCGTCGGTCTCCTGGCCGTCGCCCTGCTCGTCCTGACCCTGGCCGTCGTCGTCGCCCGGTGCGGGAGGGCTCTCGGTCTCCGCCCGGTGCACGGCCACGTCGGGCCGGGACGCCGCGAAGCCCGCCGAGGCCACCAGCAGCAGGGAGAACACCGACAGAACGATCGTGAGGAGTCGTCGTGTGCGCGTCATGCCGGGGGTATCGGCAGGTAGGTAACTAGTTCTTGAGAGCTATGTCGCAGTCGGCCGTCTAGCCTGACCCGCACGCGCACGATCCGCCGCAGCACCCGCCGCCCGATGGCTCACCCGCGCCCGGGCGGGGTGCCTGCGAGGAGCCGCCGGTCGAGGCGAACATCGAGATCAGACGCCGGACCTTCGCCTCGCCGCAGTTCGGGCACGCGGGGTCGGGATCGCGCACCGCGACACGGCGGTCGAACCGCGATCCGCACCCGGGGCACTCGTACTCGTGGATCGGCATCGCAGGCAGTCTACGCCGCCGCGCCCACGGCGCCGGCGATCGCGGCGATGTCGTCGGGGCCGGTGCCGCAGCAGCCCCCGATCAGCCGGGCGCCGGCCGCGCGCCAGCCCGAGGCGAGGTCGGCGAGGTCATCGGCGTCGACCGGACCGATCCAGACCTTGCGGCCGGCGTCCCAGACAGCGCCGCGGTTCGGGTAGACCACGACGGGCTTCGCGCTCACCCGTCGGGCGGCCTCGATCAGCCGGCCCACATGATGCGGGGCCGTGCAGTTCACGCCGACGGCCAGCACCCGGTCGCTCGCGGCTACGATCCCCACCGCCTCGGCGAACGGGGTGCCGTCGCGGAGCGCCGATCCGTCGCGACACGTGAACGACACCCATGCGGGAGTGCGGCATCCGTCCAGCAGCCGGGCGAGCGCCGAGGCCTCGACGATCGACGGGATCGTCTCGACCGCGAGCACGTCGGCCCCGGTCCCGTCCAGGATCTCGAGCCGCCGCCCGTGGAAGACCCCCAGCTCGCGAGCACCGAGCGGGTAGTCACCGGTGTACTCGGCGCCGTTGCCGAGCACGGCGCCGAACGGGCCCACCGAGGCCGCGACGTACCCGCCACCGTGCCGATCGCGTGCCTCGCGTGCGAGGTCCACGCTCCGTCGCATCAGGTCGGCGGCGGCCGTCTCGCCCAGTCCACTCGCCGCGAACCCCTCGAAGCTCGCCTGGTAGCTCGCCGTGATCGCGACCTCGGCGCCCGCCTCGAAGTACGCGAGGTGAGCGGCACGCACCAGGTCCGGATCCTCCAGGAGCACCTTCGCGGACCAGAGGGCGTCACGCAGGTCGGCGCCCCGGCGCTCGAGCTCGGTCGAGAGCCCGCCGTCGAGCACGATCGGGCCACCCTGAGCGAGCCGAGCCGAGAACGTCTCCATCGGCATCAGGGTATCCGGGACGTCGAGGTGCGTCGGCGCCCGCGGTCGCCTAACGCTCGTCCGCTCCCGGGGACGGGTCCGCCCGTCCTCCGTCGTTCGGCGACGCATGCCCTCCGAGCCAGCCCGCCACAGGCTCGAACCTGCCGCGCAGCAGGAACTGGTGGCCTCCTTCCGGCAACAACCTGGCGTCCGCATGCGGCAGCAACTCCGCCCACCGGCCGTGGGCCTCGGTCCGAACCGTGCGGTCATCGGCCGCGTGCACGATCAGCGTGGGGGTCCGGCCGTCGATCACGCCGGCATCGTCGATGTCCTCGCGGATCGTGGGGTCGGTGAGCAGGGACCACATCGTGCCGCCGCGCGCTCCGAGCGTCTGGCGGGTGAAGTCGCGGACGACCGCCGGCGGGTAGCCACGCGCGAGCCCGACCGGGAACGAGACCACGGGGAGCGTCACCTTCGCGAGCCCGACCGCGGCGCGGCGCCGGATCGATGCCGGGAGCGTGCCCATCAGGCGGTAGTCGGGTCCCTCGCCCAACGGGAACGGGGGCGCGGCGAGGGCGAGGGCCTCGACGCGCATGGCGTTCCCCGACGCCCAGAGCGCCGCGAGCACGCCGCCGAGCGAGTGCCCGACGACCGCGACCGGCCCATCCAGCGGGCGTCACCGCGGCGAGATCGCCGAGGTGCCCCGCCCGGTCGTACGCGATGTCCGGCTTGTCCGACGATCCGAACCCGGCGAGGTCGGGCGCGATCACCCGGTACCGGTCGCCCACCCGGTCGGCGAGCCCCTGCCAGTACCGGCCCGATCCACCGAGCCCGTGGATCGCGAGCAACGGGGTACCGTCGCCGGCCTCCCAGACCCGTTGCCGGCCCCACGGTCGCTCGACCCACCTGCCGTGCTGCCGATGCCCCATCGCGACAGCTTCGCAGGCCGGCCCGGAACGGATCGGTGTCGGACCTCGGTCCCGGGCCTCGGTCCCGGGCCGACGGGGCCTGATGGCCGGACCGATGTTCCCCACCCGGGCGCACGCTGAGATCGAAGGGGGTGATGGTCATGCGGACCGAGCTGCATCCCTCCGACAGGGAACATCGTGCCGTCCTCGACCATCTCGAAGCCTGGGAGACGCGGGAGTTGTTGACCCACGACGAGGCGGAGGCGATCCGGACCTTCGAGCTGCAGCACGAGGTGGTCGAGCACCGGGTGCCGCTGTTGGCCGAGGCGCTCGGATACCTGGGCGCGGTGCTGGCCGTCGCCGCCTTCTTCGCCCTGATCGGTCCCCGGTGGGGCGACATGGAACAGCCGGCGCGGCTGGCGATCCTGGGTGGCGCGATCGCGCTCACCTTCGTGGGCGGTTGGATGATCCGCCACGAGGAGGAGCCGGCGCTCGCGCGCCTGAGCGGCGTCCTGTTGACGCTGTCGGTGGCCGCGGTGGCGGGCTTCCTCGCTCAGGCCTTCGTGACGCACCCGGTGGGCGACCGGCCGTGGGCGCTGTTCGCGGTCGCCGTCGGGAGCGCCGCCTACGCGCGGGTCCTGCAGATCGTGAAGCCGTGTGTGCCGCTGCAGGCCGCCGTCTTCCTCGGGACCCTCGGGACGCTGGGGGGCGCCGCCGTGTGGGCCGATCAGGCGGGGTGGATCTCGTTCGACGAGAACTCGTGGTGGTTCGGCGTGGCGATGGTGATCGTCTCCGCGGCGTGGATGCTCGCCGGTCGAGCCGGTCTGATGGAGCCCGAGCGTGCGGCCTACGTGATCGGCGCGGTCGGCGCGGTGATCGGACCGACCTTCGCGATGCCGCCGCCGACGGTCGGGTTGTGGCTGGGTGTCGCGGCCTCGGTCGCGCTGATCGGGGCGAGCGTCGTGCTTCGCCACACCGGTGTGCTGGCCCTCGGTGCCGTCGGGCTGTTCGGGTATCTCACGGGCACGATCGGCTACTACTTCGCCGACACGATCGGGGTGCCGTTCGCGCTGCTGCTCAGCGGCGTGGTGCTCGTGGGTATCGCGATCGCGGTGACGAAGCTGCGGCGCGCGACGGTCGTGCCCGAACCGCCGCCCGAGTCCTGACCGCCCGGATCGGTCGCGGGGAGCCGGGCGGTCCGTCCCCTCGGCGACGGGACGGCCGGCCGGGTGCGGCGGGCCGCAGCGGGCGCAGACTGGCGATGGAAGGGGTGATGTTCCATGCGGCCCGAGCTGCGTCCCACGGAGCAGGAGCGCCGCGTCGTGCTCGAGCATCTCGATGCCTGGGAGTCGATGGGGCTGGTGACCCACGAGCAGGCGCTGGCGATCCGCGACGTCGAGCTCCGCCTCGAGCTCGATCACGGCGAGCCGCGGTCTGCGGCACCGGTCGAGTCGGCGGAGGAGGTGGCTCGCCCGGCGATGGCCGACCTCGGCCACCGTGCCACGCGATAGTCAGGCGATCAGGACCGGTGCGTTGTGGTCGCCGGTGTCGAGGGTGCCTTCGAGGCCCGGCTCGACGTAGAGCGTCGCGGCTTCGCACGCCACCGCCTCGTCGCCCTCCGGCGGCGCGTCGGTGAACTCGAATCGCACCCCGTCGTCTGCGCGCACCAGCCGGACCCGTACCTCGGCGTTGAACCGGCGGGCAGCCGCCTCGGCCTGTGCGACGGCGGTCGCCGCGCGCGCGGTCACCTCGATCATGCGGTCAGTCTACGGACGGCGACGTCATCGACGTGCCGCAGCGTGCGATGCTCGGCGGCTGGCGGACGGCGGCGAGCCATCCGTTCAGCTGCGGGGCGACGAGCGTGACCATCAGGTCGAGGTGCTCCGCGTTGGGATGAACGCCGTCGCTCGAGAGCTCGTCGTCCTTCACGCGGGCCGCCCAGTCCACGAGCGAGACGTTGGGATAGGTGCGTGCGAGATCGCGGATCACGCGGTTCACGTCCTGCTGCAGCACGACGTCGGGCGGTCCCTTCACGGTCTGCCACAGCACGAGCGGGACGCCGGCGAGCGACGCCAGGATCGCCTCGGCGTTGGCCCGGAATCCATCGAGGTCCTGGTCGTTCGTTCCGAGCTCGACGACCACCGCGTCGTGGCCGAGCGCCGCCTGTGTGGCGGCCGGGCTCACGCCGTCCGCCGACCCGCGGCCAGGCACCGCGTCGAACCCCGTGACCCACCCAGGGAGCGCCGCCGGGAAGAAGAGCGACGCGCCGTCGGTGATCGAGTCGCCGATGAAGAAGGCGTCCGCCGGATCCTCAGGCGCGCGGTCGGGGAGGGCGAGCCAGCGGGCGGTCGCGCCCCCGCGCCGCACCCAGAGCCATCGCGTGTCGGCCGGGTCGGCGAACACCTCCGTGTCGCCGGTGGCGCCGATCAGCTCGGCGGACGCCGGGGGCGCCGGTACGGGTACCGCGAACCGACCGCCGAGGTAACGGTGGGGGTGGCCATCGACCGTGTGCCGAGCGAACGGCGCGGCCCCGGTGCCGTCGCAGGTCCACATCGAGAGGCGCGCGACCGGCACGCACCCTGAGCCGTCGGGGTCGAGGAGCGGCACCGAGCCCGAGGGGCCGCCGCACGCGGTGACCGCCGGGGTGCCGGCCGGGAGCGCCTGTGGGACCGGGACCTCGCGCCCGAGGCACGCAGACAGGCTCGCCACGATCGTGACCACCGCCGCCGTTCGCGCGAACCGCCCCATCAGCGCGCGAGCCTACCCTCGCCGGGCGACCCAGGCCCGCAGGTACGCTGAGGCGAGCCGGCGCCGGCCGCGCCCGGCCCGCCGACCACCGGGAGGACCCGTGCAGACGTCCGACGACCGCCGGTCGCTCGGCATCCTCGCGGTGAGCGCCACGACGGTGGTCTGGAGCCTCGTTCCCCTGATCCTGAAGTCCACCGACATGCCGGGACTCGCGTTCGCGATGTACCGGCTGTGGTTCGGCGTGATCGTGTACGTCGTGGTCTTCGCGGTGAGGCGCCAGCGGCTCTCGGCGGCCACGATCAGGGCGTGCGCCCTGGGCGGCGTGTTCTTCGCGGCGGACATCGGCCTGACCTTCAGCGCGTTCTCGCTGACGAGCGCGGCGAACGCGACGATCATCGGCGCGCTCTCGCCGGTGCTGATCACCCTGGCGGCCGCCCGCTGGTTCGGGGAGAAGGTCGACCGCCGCGACAGGGTGCTCGTCGGCGCGTCGTTCGTGGGCGTCGTCGTGGTGGCGGCGGCCTCACGCGGATCCGAGGCGACGAGCACCCTCGGCAACGTCTGCGCCGCGCTCTCGGTGATCAGCTGGACCGCCTACTGGCTGTTCTCGAAACGGTCGCGGACCACCACCACGGCGCTGGAGTACATCGCCACCGTGATGCTCGTGGCCGCGATCACGATCACGCCGTTCACGATCGCGTTCGGGCTCGCCACGGGGATGTCGTTGGCGCCGCCGTCGGGCCAGGACTGGCTCTGGATCTGGGTCGTCACGCTGATCCCGGGCGCGACCGGTCACCTCCTGGTGGCGTGGTCCCACCAGCACGTGGAGGCGTGGCTCTCGGCCCTGATCACGCAGTCGCAGCCGGTGATCGCCTCGATCGCGGCGTGGGTCGTGCTCGGTGAATCACTCACGGCGCTCGCGATCGCGGGAGGCGCTGTGGTGATGGCGGCGACCGCGGCGATCGTGGTGCGCGGGGCGCGCCGCGCCCGCGATCCCGAGGACGTCGAGCTGGCGGTCGAACGCGCGAGCTGAAACGAGCCGGCACCCTCCACCCGTGTCGCGGCCGCGGGGGAGGGTGTCGGCGCGCCTGTTCGTGCCGGCGTCTAGCCCGGGTCGTGATCGACGACGACGTCGTCGAAGTTGACCGTGAACGTCTTCGACGCGTTGTCACCGATCTGGACGCGGCCGATGCCGGTCGTGCCGGTGTTCGCGACGACGTTGGTCATGATCTGCGTCCCGTCGAGGTACATGTTCCACGTCCCGGAGGTGCCGACGGTCCCGCACAGCTCGATCGTGTGCCATGCCCCCGTGGGCAGCGTCACCCCCGTATTGGTCACGGTCTGCGTGACGTCCGAGCGGAACCGCAAGGTGCCGTTGCTGTAGCGGAGGACCTTGGCGACGTTGCCGTTCCCGGCGGTGCGCACGCGCATCAGGTCGGTCGCCTGCGAGGCGCTCTGCACGTTGACGGCGAAGCTCACGCATGCGGACGACTCGGGCGACGGCAGGAGCACGGCGGCCCATCCGCTCTGGCCGCTGACGGCAGCACGCGCACTGGGCGGCGCGGTCGCGCCGCGCGTGGCGTCCGACGTCATCCTGGTCGCGAAGTCCCACTGGCTCATCCCGCCGGCGAAGTCGTCGGCGAACACAGCGTCCGGGGGCGGTGGCGGCGGCGGAGCGCCGGTCGCGTCGAAGGCGAACATCCCGCGCGAACCCCATCCGCTCCCGGGTGCGGCGATCTGCGTCACCGAACCGGTCGGATGACCGTTGCTCCAGGCGACCCGGTTCAGGCTGCCGTTCGTGAGGGCGAAGAACATCTGCCCCGAGGCGATCGTGAACCCATCGACGTTCGCCCAGTCCACTCCATCGCCCGTGCTCGCCACGAACAGCTCGGCTCCCACGATCCGGCTCTCGGGGGTGAAGTACCGGTAGTACAGGCGGGGATCACCGTTCACGGTGTAGTAGATCCGCCCCTGATCGAAGGCCATCCCGGTCATCGCTGCCAGGTGGTCGTCGAGGGCGGGGATCGGCAGGTTCGCCCCTTGCATCTTGAACACGACGGGATCGGGAGCCACGTCGAGCCCGTGCAGGTCGATCGTCGAGGCACCGCCGACCGTCGACCCGTCGAAGGCGCGCACGGTCAGGGTGCCGTCGCTCCATCCCGTGTAGACGAGCCCGTTCAGGGCGAACGCGCCGCGGGCGTTCGTCCAGTCGATCCCGGTGGGCACGACGCCGTCGAGGGTCGGCGGGTTCGTGCCGTCGAACTGGTACTGGACCAGGTTGCCGGTGCCGCGGTCCATCCGGAAGAGGTCGCCTGGCAGCGTGTACGGGTCGTTCGGGGGCACGACGACGCCGCCGGCCAGCGGCATGAAGGCGAGCTTGCGGTGGGTCTCGCCACCGATCGTGTCGGTGTCACTCCCGAAGTAGATGCCGAGGTTGCTCGACAGCTGCGCCAGGACGCCCTTGCCGCGGGCCCGCCCCGGGTTGAAGGTGAACGGGAGCCCGTTGATCGGGTCGTGCGCGGAGATCCCGGTCCTGGTCACGCCCCCGGGGAACGGACCGGTGCACACGCCGCACGACGTCGGGTTGAACGGGTTGTTCGCCCACTGCTGGTGGCCGCCCGCGTAGATCGCGGCGCCGGTCACCGACACGCTGTGCATCGAGTCCCCGCCCGTCTTCATGAACCACGTGGGGAGTTGTCCCGGTCCCTGGGGGCCGATCTCCCAACGGGTCAGCGAGTCGCAGAGGCGGTTCGGGCGGTTGGCGCCGGTGGTGACGATGGCGAAGTAGGTGCCGTCGGGTGCGATGTCGATGTCGCGCAGGTACATCGGGAACGTGGCGTTGCAGTAGGACGAGGTCGGCGTGCCCGGGACCCGGAAGGGAAAGACATCGGTCTGCCACGAGGTGACGCTCGGCGTACCGGCCGCGACGTCGAGGATCGCCAGCTGCTCGCGGTGGATCCCACCGACCGTGTTGAAGTTCCCGATCGCGATCAGACGTGAGCCGTCGGGCGTCACGTCGATCTTCCACACCTGCATCACGCCGTCCTTGGCGGGGTCGCGCTCGGGAACGTTGTTGGGATCGGTGAAGGGGATGTCGAGGCTCGGGTCCATAGCCCCGGTGCTGACGTTGAACCGGGCCAGCCCGACGCGGTTGAGCGGCGTTGTCACGTCGAACTCACCGGAGGCGTAAAGCCACGGGCCGCGCACGACGAGGTCGGTCACGACCCGGTTGGGCCGCGGCTGCAGCCCGGGCACGATCGCGCCGGTGCTCACGTTGAGGCGCACGAGCCGCCGGTAGTTGGTCCCCGTGTTGTTCACGTTGGTGAACGATCCGCCCACGAAGACCGACGTGCCGTCGGGCCCCGGGGCGAGCGCCTCGACGGCGCCATCGAGGCTGGGTGTGAAGCCGGTATCCACCATGCCGGTGCTCGCGTTGAACGCGACGATGTAGGGCCGCGAGATGTTCACGTCGGAGCCGGGGTTCTGCACCGTCGAGAAGGTGCCGCCCACGATGATCCGGTTCCCGACCTGGGCGAGCGCGTTGACGCGGCCGTTCTCGATGTCGGGCGTGAGGTTCGACGGGTCGGCGTTGGCGACGCTGGGGTGGGCGACGTTCACAGCGACCGCCGGCGGCACGGCGACGAACCACAAGGTCGCCACCAGGGACGAACACAACACAAGTGCGGTAGAGCGTCTGCGCACGGACATATCCCCGAAACTCCCTACGTCGATCGGCCGGTTGCGGGGAGCTTACCCGCTCGACCGCTCTCGGTAACCCGCCGAACGATGCATTCTCCCTCGGGCTCAGCAGCCGCAGGCCTCCGGCCCGATCTCGACGTTGATCGCGGTGTCGCCCACGTCGGCGTCGTACTGGTCGTTGGCGCCCTCGCCGCCGTCGATCAGGTCACCGGGCGACTCGTCCCACACCGACAGGCACGTGTCCTCGCCCGGGCCGGCGTAGATCGCGTCGATCCCGCGCCACGCCTGCGCGGTGTCGCCGCCTGCTCCCAGGTAGAAGACGTCGTTGCCCGCGGAGTCGTACGCGTAGTCCCCGGCCGTGCCGCCGAACATCGTGTCGTCGCCGTAGCTCCCGGAGAGGTAGTCGCGCCACCCCTGGCCGAAGAGGCGGTCGTTCCCCATCTGGCCGAAGATGTCGTCCCGCTGGAGCCCGCCGAAGATCCGGTCGTTGCCGTCCTCGCCGTAGAGGCTGTCGAACCCGGGTCCTCCGCGGATCCGGTCCTTGCCCGCGCCGCCGTAGACGATGTCACGGCCGTCGAGCGCCTTGATCACGTCGTCACCGCCGAACCCGCAGATCACGTCGTGACCGCCGGTACCCCTCAGCACGTCGGCAGCCTCGGTGCCCGAGATCGTGCAGTCCTTGTGTGCCACGGACACGTCGACCGCGCGCGCCTCCGCGATCCAGCGGCACATCCGCGACGAGCCGTTCGTCACGAGCGCGACGGCGCCGATCGGGCAGGGGAGCTGCGGGACCGCGAACACCCGGCCACCGGCGGGCGCCGCCACGGCCGCGGCGGTCGGCAAGAGCGCCGACGCCACCACCACCGAGAGAGCCAATGCGAATCGACGTCCACGCATCTCACCCACCCCTTCCCGAGGGATCCACGGTCACGATACGCCCTCCGGTCGAAGCACGCGTCCGGTCCTTCAGCCCTGCAAGGGCGGGACGCGACGAACGACCTAGTCCGAGGTCTCGGGGAACTCGGCGACCAGCTCGGCACGGTGCGATGCCGCAGTTGCGACCACGTCGTCGAAGAGGGCCTCCGCGCCGACGATGTTCGCCTCGGCGCCGGAGTTCCCGCTGACGCGGCCCTCGTCGATTCCGTCGGCTACGCGGCCCCGTTCGCGATCGTAGACGGGGAGCCCGGCCGGGTTCCGGCCGTCGAACCAGGCCCGCGCGTCCCCGGCGAGCACCTCCCAATGGGCGTCGCCGGTCACGCGGGCGAGGCGATCGAGCGCGTAGATCCCGCATGCGACGTCGTAGGGCGTCACGCTGGGCCGGTCGAAGCCGCCGGCGATGATCGGCGCCCACAGGGCGTCGGCGCTCTTCGCGGCGATCGCGACGAGCGACGGGTCGCCGAGCAGCTCGCCCGCCTCGGCGAGCACGCCTTCCTGCAGGTGCGCCCAGAGGTGTGGGCTGCCCCGCTCGTCGGGGGAATTCATCAGTACGTCGCCCTCCCGGGCGTCGGCGACCTCGACGGCCCAATGACGGAGGGCGGGCAGCAGGGTTCGCTTCCTGGCGTCGACGATCAGGCGCCGAGCCACCTCCATGTGGAGCACGCGCACGTCCGGCGGCGCCGACTTCGTCACGGCGTGGTCGAGCCCGCGCATCACCGCGTCGTGGGCGCGCTCGTCGCCGAACGTCAGCCACGCGTGCGAGACGCCGGCGAGCGCGCGCGCGTGCCAGAAATTCTCCCCGGTCTCGGACGTGATGCCGGCCGTGTTGCGGCGCCCGTCCCAGTCGAAGATGAAGTTGATCCACCGCCCGTCGGGCTCCTGCATCCAGAGCACGAACTCGAGCAGCCCCGTCGCCCACCGCTTCGCCCACGGCTCGCCCGTTCGCGACCAGACGTCGCACATCACATCGAGCAGCCGGGCCGTGTCGTCGACGCACGCGACGCCCTCGAACCCGGATTCCTTCGCCGAGATCAGGTGGTCCTCGGGGTCGGCGTACACGGCCACGGCGAGCGCGTCGGGGCCCGCGGCGGGAACGTGCTCGGTCAGGCGGATCAGCTGTCTCAGCACGGCGTGAGCGCGGCGAGCACATCGTCGACGCGGAGGTCGGCCGCGGCGAGCACCGAGTCGGCCGCGCCGTAGTAGACGCGGAGCGACCGGCCCTCCTCGTCGAGCATCACGTGTCCGCTCGGGAAGACCACGTCGTGCAGGAACCCGTCGTGCTCGTACGGCTCCTTCGGGAACAGGAGCGGCTCGTCGGTCCGCGCGAGCACCCGGGAGGGGTCGTCGCCGTCCAGCAGCATCGCGCCCATCCCGTACCGGTTCGAGCGGTCGGCGCCGTGGTACAGCTCGAGCCAGCCGTCGGCCGTGCGGATCGGGACGCAGCTCGCGCCGACCCGGGATTCGTCCCACATCCCGTTGCGCGGCAGGGCGATCGGACGCTGGCGCCCCCAATGGACGAGGTCGTCGGACTCGGCCAGCCAGATGCCGAGGATCCGCCCGAACGACCCGGGCATCGGCCGCGTGAAGGCGAGGTGCTTCCCGCCGACCCGCTCGGGGAACAGCACGACGTCCTTCTGATCGGGGTGCATCACGATGCCGTGCCGCTCGAACGTGCGGAAGTCGGTGGTGGACAGCCGGCTCGTCGTGATGCCGAGACGGCTCACCGACACGTAGGTGATCTGATAGATGCCGTCGATCAGCGTGATCCGCGGGTCCTCGACCCCGTACTCCTCGAGTCGGCTGGAGGGCACGATCGTCGGGTGGGGATCGATCTCGAAGTTGACCCCGTCGGTGCTGCGCGCCACCCGCAGGTGGGAGATGTGCGAGAGGTAGTCGGTGAACTCCTCGTGGCCCGGCGTGAAGCCACCCTGGCTGCTGCGGTACCGGATCGTGCGCGGGTCCGAGAGGTCGAGTCCGGGGAGATCGCGCGGCACGTAGCCGATGATCGTCTTCGCCGGGTGCTGGGCCATGTCGACGAAGGACATGCCGATCACGTTCTCGGCCTTCGTGCCGGGCGGCAGTGGGGCGAGCTTGGGCTCGGGACCGGTGAGGTCGATCATCTGCGCGCCCTCGACGAGGTCGGCGCCGTGGACCGGGCGTTCGGTGACGCGCAGCAGCAGCACGATCTCGCCGACGGTGCGGGTCACCCCGGCGTTGATCGTCGAGATCACCTCGAACCCGGGCTGCGAGGGCAGCACGTGCTCCGGGGTGATCAGCGGGTTCTCGGGGAGGCGGCGGGCGATCGGGGGGGCCTCGGCCTCCGCGGCCGAGCCGCGCGCGCGGCGGGTGGGCGACGGGGCGGCCGCCGCCCGCTCGCGGAGCGCCTCGACCATCCGCGCGCCGGTCTTCGGCCAGGTGGCCTCGTTCGCGTACGTGTAGGCGTTCGTCTCGAGACGCTGCTTCAGCTCGTGGTCGCCGAGGATCGCGTTGAACGCCTCGGAGAGCTGCCTGGGGGAGCGGAAGTCGACGAGGATCCCGCGATCGTCGGCGAGCGCTTCCTTCGCGTGCAGGTAGGGGGTGGAGACGACGGCTTTCCCGGCACCGAGCGCGTAGGACAGGGTGCCGCTCGTGATCTGGTTCGGGTCGAGGTAGGGCGTGACGTAGATGTCGCTCGCGAGCAGCAGCTCGATGATGTCCTTCTGCTTCAGGTACTGGTTCACGAAGGCGACGTTGTCGCTCATGCCCAGGCTCTCGACGATCCCGATCAGCTTGTTCCGGTACTCCTCGCCGTGCTGGCGGAGCAGCTCGGGGTGGGTCTGCCCGGCGATCAGGTACAGCGCCTCGGGGTGCTCGGCGACGACGGCGGGCATCGCCTCGATCACATACTCGAGGCCCTTGCCCTGTCCGACCAGGCCGAACGTCGCGATGATCGCGCGCCCCTCCAGCCCGAGCTTCGCCTTCATCTTGCGGCGCCCGCGGGGCTCGATGTGCGGCATCCCGTGGGGGATCACGGTCGGCGTCATCGTGACGCCGTAGACGTCGCGGAGGATGTCGACGGCCGTCTCGGCCATCACGACGATCCCGTCGCTCGCATCGACGATGTCGCGCACCGCCTGCCGGACGGCCGGCGTGGGCTGGGGGAGCACGGTGTGGAGCGTGACGAGCGCGGGCTTGCGGAGCGCTTCGAGGAACGGCGTGAGGTGATCCTCGTAGTTCCCCTCGATCCAGCGGTCCCCCTCCCAGCTCTCGTCGCGCCACAGGCCGTACAGCCCGAACTCGTGCTGGATGCAGACGACGTCGGCGGTGGATTCGTTGATCGCCTCGGCGGCCTTCACGTAGCCCTCGGGGCTCCCTTGGCGGATACGCCAGCGGACCTCGGAGTTGTAGGCGCGCACGACGTTGCGCTCGTCGATCGCTGCGACGCGGGTCTGCGTGTCCTCGTCGGCGTCACGCATCGCGTGCATCAGGTCGGTCGTGAAGGTGGCGATGCCGCAGCGCCGCGGGGGGTAGGTGGAAACGAAAGCGATCCTCATGCCATCAAGCCTACCGGGCGGCCGCGCGCCTACCCGGTGCGATCGAGGGCGGCGAGCAGTCGCCGCACCGGGCCGCGCAGGCCGGTCGCGTCGGCGAGGTCCAGGATCGCGGCGTCGTCGCGCGGACCGGTCCAGGTGGCCATCGGCGCGGTGTCGTTCACGGGCACGATCCGGCGCATCTGGTCGAGGTACTCGGCCGAGGCGGCGAGCTTCGCGCGGAGCGCCGGCTTGCCCTTCAGCGGCCCGGGCTGCGGCGCGTCGGTCGCGGCGTCGGCGAGCATCGCGTCGATGTCCGGGTAGGTCTGCACGAGCGCCAACGCGGTCTTCTCGCCCACGCCCTGGACCCCGGGGAGCCCGTCGGAGGGATCGCCGCGCAGGATCGCGAACTCCGCGTATCGGCTCGCGGGCACGCCGTACTTCTCGAACACGCCGGCCTCGTCGTAGACCGCCAGCTCGCTCACGCCGCGGAGCGTGAACAGGAGCGTCACGACCGGGTCGCGCACCAGCTGGATCAGGTCGCGGTCGCCGCTCACCATCTCGAACCGATCGTCGGGGGCCGCGGCGCGGATGATGCCCCCGATCGCGTCCTCGGCCTCCCAATCGGGGGTCTCGGCCTGCGGCATCCCGCTCAGATCCAGGACCTGGCGGAGGAGCACGAACTGGCCGGGGAGGCCCTCGGGATCGGGCGGGCGGTTGGCCTTGTACGCGGGATAGATCGCCGTGCGGGCGGTGGGCCGCCAGTCGTGGTCGTACACGTGGACGGCCTCGTCGGGGCTCCGACTCGTCAGCAGCCGCACGACCATGTCGAGGTAGCCGTGCACGGCGCCGACGGGCTGACCGTCTGGCTGGCGCACCGAGTCGCCCAACGCGAAGAAGGCCCGGTACATCAGGCTCGACACGTCGAGAAGTAGCCTGTGCATCACGGCAGGTGCCTCATCGCCACCCTGGCACGTTCCCCGCTCGCTCGAGCCACGAGCGCATCTCCGGTCGCTGCGCCTCCTCCAACGCCTTCACCTTGACGTATCGGGACCGGTCGGTGTCGCCGAGCGGCGGCGGAGGGTCGAAGTCAGCGCCGCCGAAGAAGACGACGTTCACGGAGACGTCGTATGCGACCATCTCGATGACCCAGCCGAGTTCCGGAGTGCCGTAGTACGCCTTCTTCCACTTGACGGCGTAGCGAAGGCCGGGGATCGCCTCGCGGATCGCCTCGTCCAGATACTCGACGATCGGAGCAAGGTCCGGCATGACACGCCGCATCCAGTCGTCGATCTCGGCGTGGCTCTCCGACGGTACGGGCGGCGTTCGGGTCGAGATCGGCTTGCGTGACTTCTCCATCGTCGCAGGCTACCCGTCCGCGATGTCGGCTGGATGGGGGTTGGGGACCGAGCGGACGAGCCCGTTGCATGCCTGCGAGCCACGTCGCGCTTCGCGGATCCGACCGGAAACGCGGATCAGCTGCCCGGGGGTCCTCAGCCTCAGCTCGCGTTGGAGCTCCTAGGGATGAGTGCGGTGCGTGAGCCGCGGCTCTTGCCGCCTATCGCTCGCTGGGCCAGGGCAGCGTGAGCGCGTCCAACAGGTCCAGCTCACCCGGTGAGTGTCCCCGGTCGGTGAGGAAGCGAGCCAACTCGCTGCGGTGCTGCGTCCCGTGGTTCACGACGTGGGCGAGGATCAGCCACCGGGGGATCACGTCGTCGGTTTCCTCGCTCGTGATCAACGGCTCGTCCAGCGCCGTCTGATCGAGCGACGTCACGTAGCCCCGCAGGCGGGCGTCCTCTTCGATGCAGAACGCGTGGATGCTCGGGAGGTCGTCGAGGACGAACCCGTGATCCCACGCATACGTCTGCCCGACGTCGTTGCCGGCACAGAACTCGCGCCAGCTCCAGTCGACGTCGACGAGGTGCCGGACCGTGTCGAACGCGGTGTGGTGATCGAGCGGAGCCTCCCCGCGGAACCCCTCCTGCGAGAGATCATTCATCGTCGTGAGGATCCGGTCGTTCGCCCAGGCGTGGAACCGGACGAGCGCGAGGAGGCTGGCGGCGTCCATCGGCCCATGCTACGCGCCTACGCTAGGGTCGGGCGGTGAGCGAGGACGGGTACTTCGACGAGCGCGTCGCGGCGACCTACGACGAGGACGTCGCCGACCGATCCGCGCCGGAGGTGCTCGATCCGACGGTGGCGTTCCTCGCTGCGCTCGCCGGCGACGGGCGGGCGCTCGAGTTCGCGATCGGGACCGGTCGGATCGCGCTGCCGCTCGCGGCACGCGGGGTCCCTGTGTCGGGGATCGAGCTCTCGAAGGCGATGGCGGCCCAGCTGGCGGCCAAGCCCGGCGGCGAGGCGATCGACGTGACGATCGGGGACATCGCGCAGACGAGCGTCGAGGGATCCTTCTCACTCGTCTACCTCGTCTTCAACACGATCATGAATCTCACGACGCAGGAGGCCCAGGTGGCGTGCTTCCGGAACGCGGCCGCGCATCTCGAGCCGGGTGGCTGCTTCGTGATCGAGGTCATGGTCCCGGAACTGCGGCGGCTCCCGCCGGGCGAGACCTTCCACGTCTTCGGCGGCGGCGCCGACGCCTGGGGCATCGACGAGTACGACGTCGCCGGGCAGGGACTCGTCTCGCACCACCTCGAGGTCGTGGACGGCAGGCTCGAGCGCTTCTCGGTGCCCTTCCGGTACGTCTGGCCGTCCGAGCTGGACCTGATGGCGCAGCTCGCCGGCATGACGTTCCGCGAGCGGTGGAGCGGGTGGCAGCGCGAGCCGTTCACGAGCGAGAGCCGCCAGCACGTCTCGGTGTGGGAGCGGCCGGCGTGAGCGATCGCCGGCTGAGCATGGACGAGTCGTTCGCGCACGATTACGAGCGTTGGTCCGCGCACATGACGGAGGACATCCCGTTCTACGCCGAGCTCGCCCGCCAGGCCGACGGCACGCTCGTTGAACTCGCAGTGGGGAACGGCCGGGTCGCGATCCCCGTGGCGCAGGCGACCGGCAGGACGGTGATCGGGATCGATACCTCGCCTGCCATGCTCGAGCAGGCGAGGGGCAACGCCGCGGCAGCCGGGGTGGAGCTCGACCTGCGCGAGGGGGACATGCGCGACCTCACGCTCGACGAGCCGGCGGCGCTGATCTACTGCCCGTTCCGCGCCTTGCTGCACCTGCCCACGTGGGCCGATCGGCGACGCACCTTCGAACGGGTGGCTGCGTCCCTGCGTTCCGGCGGCCGGTTCGCATGGAACGCCTTCGCCTTCGACCCACGCATCTCGGCACGGCTCGACGGGCAGCACCAGGATGCTCCGGTGCCCCACACGATCCGGTACGCCGTCGGCGACGACCGGATCGACATCGAGCTGGACGACGGCGGGACCAGCTCGTTGTGGTGGGCGACGAAGAACGAGTGGCTCGGGCTGATCGACGTCGCGGGCCTCGAGGTCGAGGCGCTGTACGGCGACTTCGACCGGACGCCGCTCGCCGACGGCGGCAGCGAGTACATCTTCGTCGCGCGTCGTTGAGCGACCGGCCGAGGGCCACACCGGAGCCGTTTGCTACCGTGACGCGATGACACGATCCCTGCTCGACGACGCGTTCGGACACCACGTGTGGGCGACGCTCCGCCTGATCGATGCCTGCCTCGAGCTCCCGCCGGGGCAACTGGAGACGGCCGTCCCCGGCACGTACGGCTCGATCATCGACACGATGCGCCACACGGTCGGCGCCGACGCCTCCTACCTGTTCGTCACGAGCGGCGGACGTACGTCGCAGATCGACGAGGACCGGATGGATATGGCCGAGCTCCGCGCCGAGATGGAGCGTCACGGCGCCGCCTGGACGGAGCTCCTCACAGGCGACCCCGACCCGGACACCGTGCTCGTGCGGCACCGCGATGACGGATCCGAGACGTCCGCGCCGCTGGGCATCCGGCTCGCGCAGGCGCTGCACCACGGCACCGACCACCGGAGCCAGATCTGCACCGCCCTCACGTCGCTGGGCGTCGAGCCGCCGTTCATCGACGTGTGGGACTTCGGCTTCGAGGACGGCCGCGTCACCGAGGTGCCGCCGACGTCCTGACGCGCGGGTCGCCGGCTCAGTGTCCGGCGATCGAGCGGGTCTCCGTCCGCGGACCGTAGCGGGGCGCGTGCATCCCGGACGCCTCGAGCAACCGCTGGACCCGCCCGCGGTGACCCGCGTACGGCGCGAGCAACTCGAGCATCCGTTCGTCCGTGCCGCGTGGTTCTCCCGCCAGGAGCCAGCCCACCAGGTTCGGCAGGTGGAAGTCGCCCACGCTGACGGCGTCGGGATCCCCGAGCGCGAGCCGCGCGACCTCCGCGACCGTCCACGGCCCGATGCCCGGGAGCCGGAGCAGCGCAGCCTTCGCGTCCTCGGGTGAGCCGTCGGCCAGCGCGTCGAGGCGAGCCGCGCGCGCACAGACCCCGCGCACCACGTCGGCCCGGCGCCGTTCGAGCCCGCACCGGTGGAAGGCGAACGACGGCAGCTCCGCCAGGCGAACGGGATCGGGCGGCAGCAGCAGCTGGCCGGGGCCCGGGGCGGACTCGGCCGTCTCCTGGGTCAGGAGCCGGTAGGCGCGGCGCGCGTCGGCACCGGTGACCTTCTGTTCGCAGATCGCCGGGATCAGGGTCGCCGTGACCGCTCCGGTGCGGGTGAGCCGCAGCCCGGGGTGCTCGTGCCGGAGCCGGCGGACCACCTCGTGGTGGGGAGCGAAGCCGGTCCAGTCGTCGTCCGCGCCCACGAGGTCCGGGGCGTCGGCCAGCGCCCGGTCGGCGCCGGGGCCCCAGGCCTCGGCTTCGATCGCCGCGCCCACGGCGCGGAGGTGGATCGTCGCAGGGCCGTCCGGGGTTCGGAGCGAGCGGAGCGCCTCGGTTCCCGAGATCGCCGTGGTCGGATCCTGGTAGCCGCGCCGCAAGGGGAACAGGGTGCCCGCCAGGTCGATCGGGCCATCGGGCGGCGAGATCGTCCGCGTCGGCATCGGCCCAGCGTAGTGAACCTGCGACCGGCCCGGCCCGGGGGCCCTGTTCACGCCGCTGTGGGAGCATCGAGGGGTGAAGCTGAAGCGGATGCGCCGGATGAAGGGCGGAGTGATCGACCGCCGCGCCGAGGGTCCCACCGCGGGCGGGAGCTTCCCCGGCCTCGGAGGAGGCACGGGCGGTGGCGGGTTCCCGATCCCCACGGGCAAGGGCGGCATCGGGATCGCGCTCGTGATCGTCGTCGTCCTGATGTTCCTCGGCGGTTCTCAGATCTTCGGCGGCGGAGGCAGCGACGTGCCGGGGCTCGATCAGTTCGGTGGCGCCGGCACCGCCACGACCCAGGGCGACACGATCGACCCGACCGACCCCACCGGCCGCTTCGTCGCGGCCGTGACCGACGACGTGCAGTTCACGTGGAAGGACATCTTCGAGCGGTCGGGCAAGACCTACGAGCCTACGGAGGTGGTGCTGTTCACCGGATCGACGAACACCGGGTGCGGGCAGGCGTCATCGGCGACCGGGCCGTTCTACTGCCCGGCCGACCGGCTCGTGTACCTCGACACCTCGTTCTTCAAGGAGCTCGAACGGCGGTTCGGCGCGCCCGGCGACTTCGCCCAGGCGTACGTGATCGCGCACGAGATCGGCCACCACGTGCAGACGTTGCTCGGGATCGAGCGGGAGGTCCGGCGGATGCAGCAGGAAGACCCGTCCCGCGCGAACGAGCTGAGCGTACGGATGGAGCTCCAAGCCGACTGCTTCGCGGGGGTCTGGGGGAGGGCCGCGCAGGCCGCCGGCATCCTGCAGCCCGGCGACGTGGAGGAAGGGCTGAACGCGGCGTCCCAGATCGGCGACGACCGGATCCAGGAGTCGGTCCAGGGCCGCTCGGATCCGGAGACCTTCACGCACGGGACGGCGGAGCAGCGCTCGACCTGGCTCAGCACCGGGATCCAGGTCGGGAACCCGGATGCCTGCGACACGTTCGCGAACGACATCTAGGACAGGTTCGCCGGTTACGCTCGCGGGGTGACCCGTTCACCCGGCCGCACGGCCACCGTCTACGACCTGTCGCTCGAGGAGCTCACCGAGCGGCTGTCGGCGTGGGGCGAACCCGCGTTCCGCGCGAAGCAGGTGCACGCACAGCTCTGGAGGCGGAGCGCGACGTACGAGGAGATGTCCGACGTGTCTCCGGCGCTGCGCGAGCGGCTCGCGGCCGAGCTGCCGATCGGGATCGAGCTGCTCGACGAGCGCACCGCCGATCGCGGGGCCACCCGCAAGGCGCTGCTGCAACTGGGCGGCCGTCACGTGATCGAGACGGTGCTGATGGGCTACAAGGACCGCGTGACGGTCTGCGTCTCGAGCCAGGTCGGCTGCGCGATGGACTGCGGGTTCTGCGCCACCGGCCAGATGGGTCTGCTGAGCAACCTGACCTCGGGGGAGATCGCGGCGCAGGTCGTATGGGCGCGGCGCGAGGCAGCCAAGCTCCCCGTCTCGACGCCTCAGCGGCTCACGAACGTGGTCTTCATGGGGATGGGCGAGCCGCTCGCGAACTATCGGCCGGTTCACGAGGCCGTCACGAGGATCGTCGACCCGGGCTTCATCGGGCTGGGCGCGCGGCACGTCACCGTGTCGACCGTCGGGCTCGTGCCGGGGATCCGGCGCCTGACGCAGGATCTACCTCAGGTGGGGCTCGCGGTGAGCCTGCACGCTGCCGACGACGAGCTCCGCGACGAGCTCGTGCCGGTCAACCGTCGCTATCCGCTCGCCGCACTCGAGACCGCGATCGACGAGTGGCGCCGGCGCACGCACCGCCGCGTCTCGATCGAGTGGGCGATGATCGACGGCACGAACGACGACGACCGCCAGGCCGGTCTGCTCGCCGAGATCGCGTACCGCCTGGGCGCCCACGTGAACCTGATCCCGCTGAACCCGACCCCCGGCTGGCCCACGCAGCCGAGCCCGCCCGAGCGGATCAAGCAGTTCGCGCGGATCCTGAAGGCCGGCGGCGTGAACGTGACGATCCGAGATACCCGGGGGAGCGAGATCGACGCGGCGTGCGGTCAGCTGCGTCTGGAGCACGAGGGCCGGGCGCCCTCGCCCGCCTAGCGGTCGCGGCGCTTCTTCGGGTCGGCCGCGCGGCCGATCAGCATCATGCCCACGGTGACCAGCAGCGTGAACAGCGTCACGAGCAGCACGATCCCGACCAGGACCGTGGTCGCGTCGGGTTGGTCCGACCCGCCCTCGACGCCCTTCACGATCGCGTAGACCGTCAGGAACGTGTAGACGCCCACGGCCACGAACACGGGCAACAGGACGAAGAACGCGACGGTGAGTCCGGCGACCCCGAACGCCACGCCCTTCGAGCCCGCGGGCTCATCCCCACGCTCGAGTTGATACGTGTCGCGAACGTCCGTGACGTCGTCCATCCCGGGCACCCTACCGCAGGGCACGCCCGCGTATCCTCCCGGCCCATGGAGGCGCTGCGGCTCGAGGAGGTGGAGGTCGTGGTCGCCGGCGCGTCGGTCCCGCGCCGGATCCTGGGCCCGGTCGACCTCGAGGTGGGTGTGGGCGAGCGATGGGTCCTGCTCGGCCCGAACGGCAGCGGGAAGACCACGCTGCTGTCGGTCGCCGGCGCATGGCGGCATCCGTCGGCGGGACACGCCGTGGTGCTCGGCGAGACGCTCGGGCGCACCGATGTTCGGCGCTTGCGCGCACGGATCGGGCATGTCGGCCACACCGTCACGGAACGGCTGCGCCCCGGGCTGGTGTGCCTCGAGGCGGTGCTCACCGGCCGGGCATCGGGGCTCGAGACCTGGTTCCAGCGGTTCACCGACGAGGACCGAGCCGAGGCTCGCGCGATGCTCGCCGAGGTCGGGTGCGCGCACGTCGCCGACCGCGCGCTCGCGACCTGCAGCCAGGGTGAGCGCGCTCGCGTACTGCTCGCCCGCGCCCGGTTCGGCCGCCGCGAGCTCCTGCTCTTCGACGAACCGGCCGCGGGTCTCGACCTGCCGGGCCGCGAGGCCCTTCTGGCCGCGATGGAGTCGACCGCTCGCGCCGATGGGACCACGACCACCCTCCTCGCGACCCATCACCTGGAGGAGCTGCCGCCGTCCACCACGCACGCGGCGCTCCTGCGAGCGGGCGCCATCGTGACGACCGGGCCCGCCGACGAGGTGCTCGTCGACGACGCCCTCTCGGCCTGCTTCGGCCTGGCGGTCTCGGTCGCGCGGCGGGCCGGCCGCTGGTCGGCCGTCGCACGGTGACCTTCGTCCCTTGACCCGGCCTTCCCGCCCGGGTACGACGGGCGCGTGAGGAGCCACCGACGATGACGAGTCGGCTCGACGAGATCGTGTCAGCGACGCCGGCGACGCGGAACCGCTGGGTCGACTTCCTGCGGGCGGCGAGCATCGTCGCGGTGGTGCTCGGCCACTGGATGATCGGGATCATCGCCTGGGACGGCGGCATCATCCGCACGACGAGCGCGATCGGAGTCACGCCACTCCTGTGGCTCGCCACCTGGTTCCTCCAGGTGATGCCGATCTTCTTCTTCGTCGGTGGGTTCTCGAACCTCGTGGCGTTCGACGCGACGCGGCGACGTGGCGCAGTCCTCGTGGACGTTCATCCGCGGGCGGATCGACCGGCTGCTGCGCCCGTCGCTGGTGTTCCTCGGGGTCTGGGCGGTCGTGATGGTGATCCTGCACCTCACGAACACCGGCGCACAGGCCGGGCCCCCGCTCTGGGGCGACACCCGGCTGCTCCGCGGCGTGCTGCCGCCCGGGGCGACCGTGCCGTTCGGACCGCTGTGGTTCCTCGCGGTCTACCTCGTGGTCGTGTCGGTCAGCCCGTGGACCGTCGGCCTGCACCGTCGGTTCGGGATGTGGGTGCCGCTCGCGATGGCGCTCGGCGCGGCGGTCGTCGACGTGATCGCGTTCGGGTTCGGCCACCCGGCCCTCCGGTGGGCGAACGTCGCGTTCATCCTGCTGTTCCCGCACCAGATGGGGCACGCGTACGCCGACGGCACCCTCGAGCGATGGCCGCGCCGCGCTTTCTGGGCGATGGTGGTCGGCGGACTGTTCGCCCTGTTCGTGCTCACGAACCCCGACGTGTTCCGATGGATCGGCGGCGACGCGCGCTTCACGTGGTTCCCCGGGATCGGGCACTACCCGAAGAGCCTGCTCGGCACCGACGTCGAGCTCGTCTCGAACGCCTACCCGCCGACCGTGCCGTTCCTGCTCGGGGGGATCTGGTCGATCGGCGCGGTGATGCTGCTCCGTGAACGCGGGCAGGCGTGGTTGCAGCGCTCGCGTCCGTGGAAGGTCACGATCTACCTGAACAGCATCATCATGACCCTGTTCCTGTGGCACATGACCGCGTACCTGATCGCGATCCTGCTGCTGTGGCCGCTCGGGTTCGGACACGAGACCGACAGCACGGTGCGGTGGTGGCTCGAGCGATCGGTGTGGGTGCTCGTGCCGGGCGCGATCCTGGCGGGGCTCGTGGCGATCTTCGGCCGGTTCGAGCGGCCGAGACGCTCGGGATCGCGCGAGGCGCGCGATGCCACCACGCCCGCGGCTCCGACCGCCCCGGCCGCCCCGGCCCGGTAGTACGCTCGGGCGTCGTGCAGCGCAGCGTCCCTCCTCCTCGCTCGGGCGTCAGGGCGATCGCGATGTCCGTCGCGGGGTTCGTGCTGTTCGCGACGTTCGCCTCGATGCCCGGCTCGCCCTTCCAGCCGGTCCTGCCGCGCGGCGCGCAGCCGTCGGGTCCGTTCCGGTGGCTGGCCGATCTCCTCCACCTGGACGCGCTCTCGGGGAACTGGCTGATCGCGGTCGGCGTCGCGATCTCGGCGTTCGCGGTGGTCTCGTTCCTGCTCCTGCTCCGAGAGGCGTTCCACGAGCGTGTGTCGGCCCGCACCGTGCTCGTGCTCTCGATCGTCTACTTCGTGGCGGTCGCCACGTTGCCGCTGCTGTTCTCGCGCGACGTCTACTCGTACGCGTTCTACGGACGGATCGCGGGCGTGTATCACGCGAACCCCTACATCCGGACGCCGCTCGAGTTCTCGGGCGACGCGCTCTGGGTCTTCGTGGGCCCGAAGTGGGTCGACACGCCGGCGGTCTACGGGCCGCTCTGGACGATGACCTCGGCCGTGATCGCGAAGGTGTTCAGCAGCCCGGCGGACCAGGTGGCCGCCTACCGGGCGATCGCGGTCGCCGCCGGCCTCGCGACCCTCCTCGTGATCGCCGACACGGTCCGCCGGGCCTGGCCCGCGCGGATGGCCTTCGCGATCGTGGCCTTCGGCGCGAACCCGGTCGTGCTGTTCCACGCGGTCTCGAGCGGCCACAACGACCTGGTCGTGGCGCTCGCGGTGGCGACGGCGTTCGCGCTGCTCGTCCGCGGGCGGGAGCTGCCCGCGATCGCGGTCCTCGCGCTGGGAGCGCTCGTGAAGGCCACCCTGCTCGTCCCGTTGATCCTCGTGGTGGTCTGGATCGTCGCGCGTCGCGCGCCCGGCGAACGGCTGCGCGCCGGGCTGAAGGCGACCGGCGTGGCCGCGGTGATCGGCCTCGCGTTCGCCCTGCCCTACCTCCAACCCGAGGATCCCTCGCTCGGCATGCTCGAGCTCGCGAAGCACGAGGGGTGGCTCGCGCCCGCGACGCTGGCTCGCCGGGTGGTCGACATGGTCAGCTTCGGGACGCTCGGCGGGCTCGCGAAGCTCGTCTTCGCGGCGGCCCTGATCGCCGCCCTGATCGCGCTGGGGCGGATGGTCGCGCGGGAGGCCGTGGACCCCCGGCCACGCACGCCCGGCGCCGCGATCGGATGGTCGCTCGTACTGCTGATGCTGCTCGGTCCGCTCCTGTTGCCCTGGTACGTGACGTGGGCGCTCCCGCTCGTGTGGCTCCTTCCGCAGGCACCGCGCGTGGCGATCTTCGGCTCGGGCGCCGCCCTGGCGATGGCGCAGTGGACGACCGAGCCGCTCCGGTATCCCACGGCGTTCGGCGTGAACCTGTGGCTCGGGCACTGGGTCGCGACGCCCGTGATGCTCGCGCTCGTCGTGTGGGCGCTCTTCGACCTACGCGGCCGGTTCCGTGGGGGGTACGCCCTTGCGGACCAGGAGTCCGTACCCGAGCCCGCCGGCCACGAGTGAGATCAGGGTCGGCCCCCACGAGCCGGTGAGCGGCACGCCGAGCCGTTCCGCGAGCAGGCCGACGATCGCGAGTCCCGCCACCCCGAACCCGGGCGCCGCGGCCGCCGCGGTCACCGCGTCGCCGAACGTCCACCGCGCCCAGCCATACCCGAGCGCCCACAGGAGGACCGCCACGAGCAGGGTTGAGCCAACGATCGTCATCGGGGACGCCGCAACGAGCTCGCCGTCGCCGGGCGGGAGCGCACGCGGATCGCGGACCGTGGACACCACATCGGACGACCACCGAACGAAGTGCGGGTCTCGATCGATCCCGCCGACCCGGTCGAACTGATCCAGCACGAACACCGCCGCGTCGCCGGCGGGGATGTCGTCGAGCAGCTGGCTCGAGAGCGCGTCGTACTCGGCGTTCCCGCGGAGCGTCGGTTCACCCGCGAAGTAGCGGGCTGGGTCGCCGACGTAGATGTAGACGTCGCCGGCACGCTCGGGCGGCACGGCCGCGCGCAGGATGTTCCCCGCCTGGGTCGCCAGGAAGATCGCGGTGTCGTCGATGTCGTTCACGATGACCACGATCGGGGTACCCGGCGGTGTCGTCGCCGCGATCCTTCCGACCTCGGTGGCCGATGCCAGGTCCTGGGGCGAGATGAAGGGCTGCTGACGCGCCCATGCACCCAGGGTCGGCCAGGCGAGCAGCAGGATCAGCGCCGCCGTCGCCGGCCAGGCGATCCACAGCGGGACGCGGGCCTCGAGGAACCCGTCGGCCCAGGCGATCCCCAGGGCGGCGAGCGCCGGCAGGGCGAACCCGAACGTGATGATGCGGTCGGGTGGGAACCATCCCGACCAGATCCCGATCGGCACCCCGACGATCGTGAGCAGCGCCCAGGCAACGAGGAACCGTCGGGTGAATCCGTGCACGCGCGGGATCCCCGCGGCCGCCAAGGGGAGCAGCGCCCAGGACGCGTACCGTCTGATGTTCTCGTTGAACCGCTCGCGGTAGGTGTTCGCGAGGAGCGACTCGAGCCCGGTTCGGCGCAGGAAGGCATCCTTCGACGTATCGACTCGGAGCTTCGCCGGCCCGACCAGCATCGAGAGGAGTCCGGCGCCCACGATCGCGCCGCCGCCGGCGGCGGCGACCGTGACGCGGCCGGCGTCTGAGGCCCAGCCCCGCTCGGGCTCGCGCAGGAACGACCAGAGCGCCGCGATCGAGAGCACGATCACGCCCACGAGGAAGAACTGTGGGTGGGCGAGACCGGCTCCGCCGAGGAGGGCGGCGGCCGCGTCGGTGCCCCGCTGGGTCCGAGCGGCGAGCGCGGTACCGGCGGCGAAGAACGGAACCGTGAACGCGAGGTTCGCTACGTAGCCGCCGCCCAGGTGGGCCGCGAACAACCCGGTCGCCAGGCCTGCGAGCAGCCAGGGGAACCGCCCGCCGGCCGTGCGCCCGCGGAGGAGCGCGACCGCGCCCACGCCGACGCTCGCCGCCAACGCGTACTGCAGCCCGGCGATCGCCGGCACGAGCGGCAGGTGAAGGGTGCCAGCCGCGGTGGCGATCGTGGCCGCGATGCCGGGCCGCTCGCCGATCACGGACAGCCCCTGGGATGCGCCGACGCGGGCCCACCACATGTAGACGGGGACGTCGGGCCCCACCCCGAAGTTCCACGAGCTGAGGATCGTGGGGGTCACGAAGACGACGAGCAGGACGCCCGCCAGCGCCGCGAGCCACGCAAGGTCGCGCCGTGCCTGTCCTCGCCCCGCGGTGTCCGTCGCTACCCCGTCGCCGAGAAGCTGCCCTGAGCGTTCACGCTCACCGCGTCATCCGCGCTCGACAGGTTCGTGCACAGGAACGTGCCACCCATCTGGGTGGGGAGCGCGGGGCTGATCGTGACCGTGCACTCTCCCGCGGTCGAGCTGAACGCCACCGGCGCGCCGTCGACGTTCACGGTGAACGAGAGCCTGTGCTCGGCGTCCGTCGCGATCTGGCTCGTGAACGAGGCACCTTCGAGGCCGAGCACCTGCGCTCCCGGGCCGCTCCACGAGAGCGCGAGCGTGCCGGGCGGAGGCGCCCACTCGGCCGGCGTCGCGAGGCGGCCGAACGAGACGACCGTGTTGATCCCGCCGCTCAGCGACAACGACGCCTGTCCGACCGTGACCGATCCGGCGACGGGCGTCGTCGTCGGCGACACCACGCTCGGGCCCGTCGTGACGGCAGCGCTCGCGGTGGCGGAGGGAACGGGCACCGAGAGCGTCGGGATCGCCTCGTCGGAACCTCCCCACGCCCTCCCCAGGAGGAGGCCCACGACGAGGGTGCCCGCGGCGATGAGCGCCGCCAAAGAGGCCGGGATCGTGCGCGGCGTCGCCTTGGGGTCCTGCATCGCTCTCGGAGGTGGACTGTACCCGACGGCGTTCGCGCGGGCTGCTGCTAATCTCGCGCGCATGCTCGACCGCGGACTGATCGACGAGGTGCTGCGCGCGGCGCGTCGTCGTGGCGGATCGTTCGCCGAGGTCTTCGTCGAGGAGCGGTCGTCGACCTCGATCCGCCTCGACGACGGCAAGGTCGAGGAGCTCACGACCGGCCTCGACCGCGGCGCGGGCGTTCGGGTGGCGCAGGGAACGTCCTACGGCTACGCCTACTCGAACCGGCTCGATCGCGAGTCCCTGCTGCTGGCGGCCGAGGCCGCGAGCGCCGCGCTCCGGGGCGACACCCCCGGCGGGGTCGTGGACCTGACGGAGGCCCGCGGCGCCGGCACGAACCGCGTCGAGCGGCCCGCGGGTGAGCTCCCGGCGGCCGAGAAGGTCGCGTGGCTCCGCGAACTCGACGACACGGCGCGCGCGTTCTCGCCGGAGGTCGTGCAGGTGACCGGGATGTACGGCGACTCCCTGCAGCGGCGGTTGATCGCGACGAGCGACGGCGTCTGGGTGCAGGAGGATCGGCCGCGGATCCGTCTCGTGGCGCAGGTGGTCGCCAAGCGCGGCGACAACATCCAGACCGGGTTCCATGGGCCGGCCGCCTGCAGCGGTGTGGAGTTCCTCGCGTCGCACGGGCCCGCGGCCACGGCCGAGGTCGCCGCGAGGCGGGCGGTGACGATGCTCGACTCGATCCCGGCACCGGCGGGGGAGATGACCGTGGTGCTCGGGCCCGGGATGGGCGGCGTCCTCTTCCACGAGGCGGTGGGGCACCCCTTGGAGGCCGACGCCGTCGACAAGGAGGCCAGCGTCTACCGCGGCCTGGTCGGCACGAAGTGCGCGAGCGAGCTGATCGACGGGGTGGACGACGCGACGGTCGCGAACGGCTGGGGCTCGTACGACTTCGACGACGAAGCGCAGCCGTCGCAGCGCACGCAGCTGTTCGTCGACGGGGTGCTGCAGAGCTTCCTCTACGACCGTCTGCGGGCCGAGAAAGACGGGGTCGCGTCCACGGGGAACGGCCGCCGCGAATCGTACGCGCACCCACCGGTGCCCCGCATGACGAACACCTACATCCTGAACGGCGGCTCCTCGCCGGCGGACGTGCTGTCGTCGACCGCGTCGGGCGTCTACGTGACCTCGCTCGGCGGTGGCCAGGTGAACCCGGCCTCGGGCGACTTCGTCTTCGGGGTGAGCGAGGGCTTCGTGATCGAGAACGGCGAGCCCACCACGCCGGTGCGCGGGGCGAACCTGATCGGACGCGCGATCGAAGTCATGAGCGCGGTCGACGCGGTCGCCGACGACTTCGACACGTGGGAGGGCGTCTGCGGCAAGGACGGCCAGGCCGCCCCGGTCGGCAGCGGCTCGCCGACGCTCCGCATCTCGAAGATCACGGTCGGAGGCACCGGTGCCTGAGCTCGGCGAGCTGACGCGCGCGGCGGTCGAGGCCGCCCAGGGCGACGAGGCCGTCGAGGCCTTCGCCGAGGAGGGGCGCACGACCGAGGCGAGCGCGCTCCGCGGCGAGGTCGAGGGCCTCACGTTCGCGGAGCAGCGCGGCGTGGGCGTCCGGCTGATCTCCGGCGGGCGGCTCGGCTACGCGTGGGCCGCCGATCCCTCGCTCGACGAGGTGCGCGACGCGGTCCGCCGGGCGCGCGAGAACGCCGCGCTCGCCGAGCCAGACGAGTTCAACGTGCTGCCCTCCGCCGAGCCGATCACGCCGATCCCGGAGCTGTTCCACGAAGCCAGCGCCGAGGTGCCGACCGACCGGAAGGTCGAGCTCGCGCTCGAACTGGAGCGGCTCACGATCTCGAGCGACCCGCGCGTCACGAAGATCGACCTCGCGCAGGTCGGCGACGCGGTCTCGCGCGTCGCGATCGCCTCGACCGCCGGCGTGGACGCCGAGTACGCGCGCACCGACGCCTGGGCGGTCGTCGTCACGCTCGCGGTCGAGGGCGACGAGACGCAGACCGGGTTCTCGTACCGCATCACCCGCGCGATCGACGAGTTGGACGTCGGCGCGATCTCCGGCGAGGCCGTGGAACGCGGCGCGCGCATGCTGGGCGCGGTGAAGCCGCCGACCGCGAAGGTCCCGGTGATCCTCGACCAGTTCGCCGCGATGTCGTTCCTGGGGGTGCTCGCCGGCGCGCTCAACGCGGAGTCGGTGCTGAAGGGCCGGTCGCTCTTCGCCGCGATGGCCGGGCAGCAGGTCGGGTCCGAGCTGTTCACGCTCGTGGACGACGGCACCGTGCTCGACGGCCCCGGTGCCTCTCCGTTCGACGACGAGGGCGTGCCGAGCGGTCGCACGGAGCTCTTCACCCGCGGCACCCTGAACGGCTTCCTGCACGACACCTACACGGCCGCGCGGACCGGCGACGGCCAGCGCTCCACCGGGAACGCGAAGCGCGCGGGCTACAAGAGCACCCCCGGCGTGGGCACGTCGAACTTCTTCCTCGACCGCGGCGAGACCCCGTACGCGGAGCTCCTGCGGATGGCCGAGGGCGGCGTGCTGATCCAGGACGTGAGCGGCGTGCACTCCGGCGCGAACCCGATCAGCGGCGAGTTCAGCGTGGGCGCGACGGGGCTCCGGATCGCGGGCGGCGCGCTCGGCGAGCCCCTGCGGGAGATGACGATCGCATCGACGCTCCCGGCGATGCTGAAGGGCATCACGGGCGTCGGCGACGACCTCCGGTTCTTCTCGAGCGTGGGCACGCCGTCGATCCTGATCGGCGAGATGACGCTCGCCGGCGTCTGACACAGGGCTTCCGGTGGACGACCTGCGGATCGTGCGGGCGGGCGCCGAGCGGATCCCCGACCTCGAGCCACTCACGCGCGGCCTGCACGCCCACCACCTGACCGTCGACCCCGACATCCCAGGGATCCCGCCGCGGGACGCCGACGAGTGGTGGGCGATCCGAAGCCAGCGTTACGCGGAGTGGCTCGGCCACGAGGGCGCGTTCGCGCTGATCGCGGAGGACGATGAGGGGCCCGCCGCGTACGCGCTGGTCTCGTTCCACGAGCGCGACGACTCGCATACGACGGGAGAGCGGTTCGCTGAGCTGCACTCGCTGGCGGTGGCGGACGGCCGGCGCGGGCAGGGGATCGGGACACGGCTGCTGCACGAGGTCTACCGCGAGATCCGCGCCGCCGGCGTCGAGGAGATGATCATCGGCGTCCTCGCGACGAACGAGCCGGCGATGCGCCTCTACGCGCGGGAGGGGTTCACGCCGTGGGTCGTCCTGACGTTCGGGAAGGTGCCCGAGGTCGACTGACGCGTCGGGGAGGGGCGGCGGGGTATCGTGCCGCATGGCCGGCGTGATCGAGATCCACGGGCTCCGCAAGGAGTACCGGCGCCTCCGGGGCGGCCGTACCGTGGCGGTCGACGGGCTCGACCTGGAGGTGCGCGAGGGCGGCGTCTTCGGGTTCCTCGGGCCGAACGGCGCGGGCAAGACCACGACGATCCGATGTCTGCTTGGTCTCGTGTCCCCCAGCGAGGGCTCCCTCGGGATGCTCGGGGTCACGGTGCCGCACGGGCTGTCGGCGGTCGCGGGTCGGGTCGGTTCCATCGTCGAAACGCCGGCCCTCTTCCCGCGCTTCACGGGCCGGCGCAACCTCCAGATCCTCGCCCGGCTCGACGGGATCGGACGGTCGACGATCGACGCGGTGCTGGAGCGTGTCGGGCTCGCCGACCGCGCCGGCGACCTCGTGAAGACCTACTCCCTCGGGATGAAGCAGCGACTCGGGATCGCGGCCGCCCTGATGAAGGATCCCGCCCTGCTGATCCTCGACGAGCCCGCGAACGGGCTCGATCCCGCGGGGATCGTGGAGGTCCGGGAGCTGCTCCGCGAGCTGGGCGCGGAAGGGCGCACGGTCTTCGTCTCGAGCCACATCCTCTCCGAGATCGAGCAGACCGCCGACCAGGTCGCGATCTTGGCGCGCGGTCGGCTCATCACCACGGGTTCGGTCGAGGAGGTGCTGGCGGCACGGGGCGGTCGCGGGCTGATCGTGCGTCTGGCCAACCTCGATGCGGGCCTCGCCGCGCTGCAGGAGGCCGGGATCGCCGCTTCGCGACTCGACGATGCGTTGCGGGTGGAACTGCCGGAGGCGAACGCCGAGCGCGTGTCCAGGACCTTGGCCGCGCGCGACCTGTTCGTGACCGAACTCCGGCCCGACGAGGTCGACCTCGAGACCGTGTTCCTGGAGCTGACCCGGGACCCGGAGGCGCCCGCGTGATCCGACTGCTCGCCTCCGAGGCGCTGGGGTTCCGATCGCGGCGGATCGTGCGCTGGTTGATGCTGATCGCCGTCATCGGGATCGTGGTGGTGGCGATCATCGCG
The DNA here is from genome assembly GCA_963821925.1 of uncultured Actinomycetes bacterium. GTDB lineage: Bacteria > Actinomycetota > UBA4738 > UBA4738 > HRBIN12 > JAOUEA01. The sequence goes on from CAWGFO010000001.1 coordinate 1,032,730, forward strand.
GGCTCGGTCTCGCACAAGCCGAGCGAGGCCGATCTCGCGCGCGCTCAGCACCGCTACGAGAAGAGCCTCGCCGCCTGCATCGAGCACGACGGCGCCGGCTTCGAGATCCCGGCCGGCACGTCCGTGAAGGACGTCTGCCGCCAGAACCTCTCGGCGGCGGACTTCGTGCCGAACCAGGGCCTCCTGCTGGATGAGCTCGATGAGTACGTCCTGGGCGCCGCCTTCATCGTCGTGCTGATCGGTCTCGTGATCGGGGCCTCGATGGTGGGCGCCTCGTGGCAGTCCGGCACGATCACGACGATCCTCACGTGGGAGCCCAGGCGGATCCGCTGGTTCCTCGCGCGTTCCCTCGTGATCGCGATGGGCGTCGCACTGGTCGCCGCCGTGCTGCTCTCGATCCTCGCGGCCGCGCTCGCGCTCGCAACCGCTGTGCGGGGGACCACGGCGACGTCGAGCCCCTGGCTGAGTGACACGGCGCTGACGATCCTGCGGATCGCGGCCGCCACGGGTGGGATCGCGGTGATCGGAGGCGCCGTGGCGATGATGGGGCGCCACACCGCGGCTGCGCTGGGCGCGGTCTTCGTCTACGTCGCCGTGCTCGAAAGCATCGTGCGCGGGCTCCGACCGGCGATGGGTCGATTCCTCCTGGGCGACAACCTCACGACGGTCGTGACGGCGCACACGCTCGACGTGCAGCAGGGGGTGACCCGGTACCTCCTCACGCCGCAACGGGGCGCCGTCGTGATCGGCGTGTACGTGGTCGTGCTGGTGGGGATCGCGTTGGCGCTGCTCCGGGTCCGCGACGTCAACTGACTAGAAGGTCGCGCTGCGCACGCCCGTCGCGATCAGGATCAGGCAGAGCGCCGCGACGGCGAGCCGGTAGACCATGAACACGAAGTAGCTGTGCCGGCGCAGGTACTTCAGCAGGCCCCAGATCACGACGAACCCGCTGACCGCCGACGCGACGAACCCCCAGAAGAACTCAGCTTCGTACCCGTGGAACCCGGTCGTGACGAGGTCGGTGCCCTTGTAGAGGCCCGCGCCGGCGATGATCGGCAGCGCGAGCAGGAACGAGAAGCGGGCCGCCGCCTCGCGATCGAGCCCGATCAGCCGGGCCGCGGTCATCGTGATACCCGATCGCGACACACCGGGCTGGAGCGCGAGGGCTTGGGCGGCCCCGAGGAAGAGACCGGTCCGGACCCCGATGCTCTCGAAGTGCCGGTCGCTCGAGCACACGCGGTCCACGACGTACAGGATCACGCCGAAGATCGCGAGCATGATCGAGATCAGCAGGGGCGCTCCGAGCTTGTCCTGGATCACGCTCTCGAAGGCCACTCCCGCGATCACGCCCGGGATCGTGCCCACGATCAAGGCCCACGCGATGCGTTCGTCGGTCGTCCGGATCGAGCGGCGCCTCACCGAACCGGCCCACGCGATCAGGTAGCGCCACAGGTCGTGCCGGAAGTAGATCACCGCGCCGAGCAGGGTTCCCATGTGGAGCGCGACGTCGAACGTCTTGTTGAAGTCGGCGTTCACGATCGGCGCCCAGCCGAACAACCACGGCACGAGGATCAGGTGGCCGGAACTGGAGACCGGGGCGAACTCGGTCGCGCCCTGGGTCAGACCCAGGATGATCGCCTGCAGGATCGACAGGGGAGGCTCCTCACGGGATGGCGGACCGCGTCATGCTAGCGGGCCGTTCGGTCCCGCCGCCTCAGCCGTTCGGTACCCGTCACGACTTCTCCATCTATGGGGTGGGGGTCGTGGTGGGCGTAGGGACGCCGGTCGGGACGACGCTGAGGGGCGCCTCCACCGCAACCGAAAGCGTTGCGAACGCCCCCGCGTACGCGATCCGCTCCGCCGCCACCGCGTCCACGACCACGACGAGGGCTTCGCCACCGCCGCCGTCGACCCCCGGGACCGTCCCGGCCTCGCCCCCCGCCAGGATCCGGACGACCTCGACGCCGGTGGTCACCGTCTCGGTGTGCGGGCTCCGTCCGCCGAACGTGGCGAACAGCGTGATCCGGTCGCCCGGCGCCACGGCGCCCGCGGGGAGGCCCGACGAGACCACCATCCCGAGCGAGCCCTCGGGCACGAGCCCCGCCACCGGTCCCGCCCGTGCCCCGGCGAGCCGGGTCTCGGTGACGGCTTCCCCCGCCGTCAGGTCCGAGGCCAGCACACGTCCGAGGAGCGCGTCGATCCCCGGCACGGCGCCCGGAGGCTCGAGCGACGTCGGGACGTCGTGCTCGGTGAGCATCGACTCGGTCAGCGTGGCGCCGCGCACCAGGTCGGTCGCCGCCACGACGATCGCGACGGGCGGCCCCAGATCGGGTCGGGTCGACTCGAGGCGCGTCGCGTACCCCCGGAGGAGCGCGATCGCCGCGATCGCGCACAGGGCGGCCGTGCCGAACGAGACGATCGCGGTGGTCGGGAGGCGTCGCCGGAACATGGCCGGGACGCTACGGGGCCGTGCGGTGTCGCCACCGTGACGGTCGTCACCTCGACGACGCGGTCGTGCTCAGTCGACCGGCCGCAGCCCGCCCTTGGTCTTCGGCGGGTTGAGCGGCAGGGTCCGGACACGGAACTCCTCGAGCGCCTCACGGCCCACGATCATCCCCACCGCCTCGCGGATCCGGTCTCCGAACGCGTCCGCGTTCTGGTCCTCGGTCGTCGTGAAGGCCAGCTCGATCTTCACCAGCATCGGATCGCTCGTCATGCAGCGAGGATACGGAAAGGCCGCCGCTAGGCCCCGACCCGGCCCGCTACACCTCGAAGCGTGCGCCCGTGAGCGCGGTCGCGCACGCGCACGAGCGCTCCTCGGGCAGCGCGGGGATCACCGCGAACAGCAGGTCGCGCAGCTTCTCGTTGTTCTCGGTGAAGACTCGGACGACCTCGTCGTTCGTGACGGGCGGGACGCCTTCGACCCCCACGTCGTAATCGGTGATCAGCGAGATGTTCGCGTAGCAGAGCTCCAGCTCGCGTGCGAGCACGGCCTCGGGGTACTGGGTCATGTTGATGACCTCCCAGCCGGCGCTGGCGAACCACGCCGACTCCGAGCGCGTCGAGAACCGCGGTCCCTCGATCACGACGACCGTGCCGCCGTCATGGATCGGGATCTCGAGTTCGCGGCCCGCGCCCACGATCGTCGATCGCATCACGTCGCAGTACGGGTCGGCGAACGAGATATGCGTCGTGATCGGACCGTCGTAGAAGGTGTTCGGCCGGTCGTGCGTGCGGTCGACGAGTTGGTCGCAGATCACGAAGTCGCCGGGCTTCACCCCCACCTGCAGCGAGCCGCAGGCGTTCGGCCCGAGCACCCGGCCCACGCCGAGCTCCTTCATCGCCCATAGGTTCGCCTTGTACGGGATCCGGTGCGGCGGGAACTCGTGGCGCGAGCCGTGCCGTGGCAGGAACGCCACCCGCCGACCGCCGATCTCGCCGATCGTGACCCGGGCGCTCGGCGAGCCGTACGGCGTCTCGACCTCGACGGTCTCGGTGTCCTCGAGGAAGGAGTAGAAGCCCGAGCCGCCGAAGACGCCGATGTCGGCCGAGCTCACGATCCGCTCGCATCCTTCGCGGGCGCCGATGTGCTCGAGGACGCGTCCTTCTTCGTCTCGGCGGCCGGCTTCGCATCGGACGTCGTCTCGGAGGAGCCGGAGCCAGACCCAGACCCAGACCCAGACTCAGACCCCGAGCCAGATCCCGACCCAGACCCAGATCCAGAGCCGGCGTCGGCCTTCTTGTCACCGGCGGGCTTGGTCTTCTTCTTCCCGTGGTCGGTGGCGTAGAAGCCCGACCCCTTGAACGAGATCGCGGGGGGTGCGAACACCTTGCGGAGCTCGCCCCCGCACTGCGGGCACTCGGTGAGTGTGTCGTCGCGCATCGACTGCACGATCTCGAACAGGTGCCCGCAGCTCCTGCACACGTATTCGTAGGTGGGCATGACGGGGTCGAGTGTACCTGCGGACCTTTGGCCCAACGCCGTACACCGTCCGGACGATGCGCCGAACGCACACCCCGGGTACGGTGAAGCTTCTGCTCCGACGCCATGGAGGATCGCGTGAAGGTCAGGAAAGCCGTCATCCCCGCCGCCGGCCTGGGCACCAGGTTCCTGCCGGCGACGAAGGCCACGCCCAAAGAGATGCTCCCCGTCATCGACACGCCGGCGATCCAGCTGGTCGTCGAGGAGGCGGTCGCGGCAGGCCTGACCGACATCCTGATCATCACGGGCCGCAACAAGCGGTCGATCGAGGACCACTTCGACCGTGCGGTCGAGCTCGAGGTCTTCCTGGAGGAGAAGGGGAAGTCCGACGAGCTGAAGCAGGTCCGCGAGCTGTCGGAGATGGCCGACATCCACTACATCCGCCAGGGCGAGGCGCTCGGCCTCGGCCACGCGGTGGGGATGGCCGAGATGCACGTCGGAGGCGAGCCGTTCGCGGTGCTCCTGGGCGACGACCTGATCCACCCGTCGATGCCGCTGCTGCGCGAGATGCTGCGCGCGTACGAGGCGCACGACCGCAGCGTGATCGCCGGCATGGAGGTCCCGCACGACCAGATCAGCTTCTACGGCTGCATCACCCCCGAGCCGGTCGACGAGCACCTGGCGAAGGTCCTCTCGATCGTCGAGAAGCCCGATCCCGCCGAGGCGCCCTCGGACCTCGCCGCGATCGGCCGCTACGTGTTCGCTCCCGAGATCTTCGACGCGCTGCGGAGGATCAAGCCCGGGAAGGGGGGCGAGCTGCAGCTCACCGACGCGATCAACCTGTTGGCGCAGGAGCAGGCCGTGTATGCCTACCGTTTCGACCACGGGCGCTTCGACGTCGGGAACAAGCTCGACTACCTGAAGGCCACGGTCGAGATGGCGATCGAGCGCGACGACGTCGGCCCCGCGTTCCGGCGGTACCTCGCCGAGGTCGTGGCGCGCGACGACGCCTGACCACGCCGCGGCCTGACGATCGCACGCTTCCCGCGCGCCGCCGAGGCGTCGCCACCCCACTTGTAGACTGGCCGCCATGGCCGACCACCCCCGGGCCCACGATCACGACTCCGGCGAGGGACTGCGTTCCGTCGAGGAGGTGCGCGAGCACGTCCTCTCGCAGGTCCAGGCGCTCGCCCCGCTCCAGCTGCCGCTGACCGACGCGTACGGCTGCGTCCTGGCCGAAGACGCCGTCGCCACGCACGATCTGCCCGCGTTCGCCTCGTCGGCGATGGACGGCTACGCGGTGCGCGCGGCCGACGTCGCCGACGCCACCCCCTCGTCCCCGGTCGAGTTGAAGCAGGTGGGCCGGGCGCTGATCGGGCACCGGCCCGACGTCGTCGTCGGCAACGGCGAGGCCGTGCAGATCGCGACGGGTGCGCCCGTCCCGGCGGGCGCCGACGCGATCGTGCCGGTCGAGAACACGTCGGCGTCCGAGGAGCTGATCAGCTTCTTCGAGGCCCCCGAGCCGGGACGGCACATCCGTCCCGTGGGCGAGGACGTCCACGATGGCGACGTCCTCGTCCCGGCGGGCAAGCGGATCGGCCCGCCCGAGATGGGGCTGCTGGCCAACGCCGGCCACGCGCAGCCGAACGTGCACCCGCGTCCGCGCGTGATCGTGCTCTCGACCGGTGACGAGCTGATCCCGCCCACCGAGCATCCCGATTTCGGGCAGGTCCGCGACTCGAACGCGTACCTGCTCTTCGGGGCGCTCCGCGACGCCGGCGCGCTCCCGATGCTCGCCGGCATCGTCCCCGACGACGTCGAGGCCCTGAAGGAGGTCGTGTTCAGCCACCTGATCCAGGCCGACGCGTTCATCTCGTCGGGCGGGGTGAGCGTGGGGGAGCGCGACGTCGTGAAGGCGGCGTTCTTCCGGCGCGGCGACGTCGAGTTCTACAAGGTCGCGATGCAGCCCGGCATGCCGCAGGGCTTCGGCCAGATCGAGGGAAAGCCCTACTGGGGCCTACCCGGGAACCCGGTGAGCGTCTTCGTCAGCTTCGAGCTGTTCGTGCGGCCGGCGCTGATGAAGATGATGGGCCGCACGCAGCTCGGCCGCCCCGAGATCACGGCCACCCTGACCGACGACGTCGAGGGCCCCAAGGGGAAGATGCAGTACGCCCGTGTGAACGTGCGCCGCGGCGCCGACGGCTGGACCGCGACCCCGACGGGGGCGCGCGGCTCGAACCTGATCTCGACGGTCTCGCGAGCGAACGGCCTCGCGATGGTGCCGCCGGGGACGGCCGTCGCGCCCGCGGGCTCGCCCGTACGGGTGATGCTCTTCAGGTCGTCGGACGACTGACATGGGCGGCGCCGGCTCCACCTCGGATCAGGCAGGCGCCGACGGCGTCACGCGGATCGTCGAGGTCGGCGCGAAGCCCGAGACCGATCGCGTCGCCACGGCCGAGTGTGTCGTGACGATGACCCCCGAGGCGATCGGGCACCTGCTCGCCGGCACGAAGAAGGGCGATCCGCTCGCGACCGCGAAGATCGCCGGCGTGATCGGTGTGAAGCAGACGCCATCCCTGCTCCCGCACTGTCACCCGATCCGCGTGACCGGCGCCGAGGTCGTGATCGAGCCCGACCAGGCCGCCGGCACGATCCGGGTCGAGACCACGGTGCGCGCGACCGACCGCACCGGGGTCGAGATGGAGGCGCTCACCGCCGCGGCGGTGGCCGCGCTCTCCCTCTACGACACCGCGAAGGCCTTCGACCGCGCCGCCCGGATCGACGGACTGCGGCTGCTCGCGAAGTCCGGCGGCAAGTCCGGCGACTACCGCGCCTGACCCAGCCCGAAGGTCCGTCGGCCGGGCAGCTGGGGTTTCGCGCTACGGCATCCGCCGTAACCGATCCGGGGTGAACGGAACGTGGCCGAGGGGCGGCTTGTGAAAAAGTTCTTCGAATCACACCGATGTGATTGTGAGCCCCAACATGTGGTGCTAGGTTCCAGCCCCAGCCTAGATGTTGTGTCTGCAGCGGGGTCGCGGAGGCGGGAGGCTGGGCGGTGGAGTGGCTGGTCGTCGGCGCGTTAGGCATCATATGGACGGCGTTCCTGATCCCTACGGGTCGCCGGCGCGAGTCGCCGGACCGGAGCGTCGTCGAGTTCGAACGCAGGATGGAGCTCTTGGCGCAGGCTGAAGTGCACGGAGGCAGCGGTCGCTGGATCGTCACCCCCCGCAAGGGGATGCGGTTCGTCGGCGAGACCGAGCGACGCCGGGCGCGGGCCCGCGAGCGGCGCCGGCAGGTCTTCGTCTTCCTCCTCGAATCGATCGGCATCACGTTCCTGATCGGCCTCGTGCCGCCGCTCCGCGTCATGTGGACGGTCTCGATGGTCTTCGGGGCGCTCCTCCTCCTCTACATCTGGCTGCTCCTGTCGATGAAGCACCGCGAGCACATCCAGCCGAACGCGAACGACCGCGCCGCGCACGCCGCGCCCGCGCGGACGGCGCCCGCCGCCGTACCGGCGCGGTACGTCGCCGAGGGCCGCAGCACGTGGGCGCGCCCGACCTTCAACGGCCTGGGCACGCTCGGCGAGAGCGACCGGGTGCACGTGGTCGTCCGCGCCGCCGACGCCTAGGGCGTCGTGGACCTCGACGGCCTCACACGCGACTTCCACGACCGGTTCGACGCGAAGAACGCCGCCCGCGAACAAGCGCTCCCGCTCGCCCGCCGCTCGATCCGCGCGAGCGCGAACGCGATCCGGGCCGTCCACCGCCTCGAGTTCGATCGCGCGACCGAGCTGATCGGGGAGTCCCGCGCCGCGATCGAGGCCGGCCTGGCCGCCGTGGCCGACCACCCCGACGTCCGGTTCGCGGGCTACCTCCAGGACGCCCAGAAGGAGTACGCGGAAGCGCGCATCACGTACGCGCTCGTGGCAGGTGAGGACCTGCCGACCCCCACCGATGTGGGGGTCGAGGACGCCCCGTACCTGAACGGCATGGCCGAGGCGATCGGCGAGGGGCGCCGACACATCCTGGATCTGTTGCGCGGCGGCGACGTCGTGAAGGGTGAGTCGATGCTCGCCGCGATGGAGGACATGTACGGCGTGCTCGTGACGATGGACTACCCGGACGCGATCACGATGAACCTGCGACGGTCCACCGACGTGGCCCGATCGCTGATCGAGAAGACGCGCGGCGACCTCTCGATCGCCTTCGTCCAGCGCGATCTGCACGACGCGTTGGAACGGCACGCCGAGCGGTTCCGCGACCCCCCGTAGTTCCGGCCGGTCGGTGCCCTTTGCTACCCTTGAGCTGTTCCTGGGGGTGTAGCTCAGCCCGGTAGAGCGCTGCCTTCGCACGGCAGAGGTCAGGGGTTCAAGTCCCCTCACCTCCACCAGGTTTCGACGTTCAGTTCATGTCAGGCGGCGCCCAGGCGGCGAGCGCCCCGTGGCCGCGAGTGGGACGCGTCGTGGCTCACTTGAAGCAGCTCCTTCGATCGCTGACCGCAACTGTAGGTCGGGAGAGCGAAAGGACGCCTCCACGACTAGTGGATGATCCCGAGTCGAGGACTTCGCAGGTGCTCGCCGACGCTCATGCCGCCCCACCGCTTACGATCACGACCGGGGCCACGGCGACCTTCGCGTCAACCAGTTCCACGTTGCCGTGTCATCGAAGTGACCACGAGCAGGCATCCCACCATGAAGAACAGCATGCCGAACGGGCGCGGTCCAACTCATAAGGGTCGGTGTCTTCGATTGGGAGGAAGAACAAGAAGGCGGCGTAGAACATAGGGGCGAGGGGCTCAAGACGGCGTTTTACATGCCTCCGATATCGACGACGCTGGAGACCGGCGGAATGCCTGATCGCCGAGCGTCCGGCCAACCCGTAGAGGTCCCAGTTAGGAGACCGGGTAGCACCCCTTGAACCCGGTGATTCCCCAGCCACGCCGGAAGTGGGAGAACGTCACGCTTTGAACGAGGACGCCATCCTTCCAGATGTCGTACTCGCGCCATTCCCCTCCGATCGGCTCGGAGTGAGCCCAAGGGCTGAGCGTCGCTCCGAACTCAGGCGACGCTTCATCGGTCAGGACGACTCCGAGGCCGGCGAGCGCGTCCTCAACGGTCGCGTACCTGATGGCCGTCTCCACGAATCGCTCGCAGACCTGGCCATTGGTCTCGGATCGCCAGGTCCAGACACCTGCCGCGATCGCGAGGACGCCTGCGACGACGACAACCGCTCGCTTCATGTGATTCGAGACGGACGCAGCTCGCCGCCCGGAGGTTGGGCGATCCGTCTTCAGAGCCATGCGGGGGTTATCGGTGGGAGAAACCCGCGTCTTGACCCGTGTCGATTGTTCGCTCCTAGCGCACACGCCGACGTCTGGCCGCCGAAGAACTCGCATCGAAGCCGATCGCGCCGGAGCAGGGTCAAGCACATGAACGACGGGACGCCGTGCCGCGGACCGAGGCGTCAGGGCGAGGATTGAGCCTGCGCGTCCCTCCGTCTCGATAAGCGCGGATAGGCAGCGAAGAGGACGACTGCGGCGACCAGCAGAGGGAGACCGAGGCCGACGATCCATAGATTCACGCAGAGTTCCGTCGATTGCTAGCCCGCGACGAACTCCTTGCCGCTTGGGCTCGGGGCCGTGCTCCTGGTCAACCGTCTGAGTGCCGAACCAGATCGCCGCGACACCCATCAGCGCCAGGAGGACCGATTAACCCCTTCGCGGAGCCACAGCGGCAAGCTTGTGAGGCGACGAGAAGGCTCCGCTGTGCCGACCTGCCGAAGTTAGACGTTCATTCGCTGGCGTCTGCCTGCGGCCAGGTCTTCTCGTCGAGCTTGTAGATGATGACATCGCCGCCACCCTCGAGGAGCTCGTCCCGTCGATAGATCGCGCCCTCCGCGGCCTCAACGGACTCGCTCACCTCGTCCGATTCAGACCGATCTTCGACCCCGCCGAGTGGTCCACCCAGGAACCGCCGTTGATAGCCCATCCGCCGACACTACCCTCAGGGGCTGGGAACGCGGAAGGGGCGAGCAGGACGAAGCTGCAACGATCCCGAAGTTACTCGTCCCAAGAGTGCGATCCGAGGAAGTTGCTCTCTCGGTCGGCCTTGGGTTGGACCTCGTCCCATCGCTGTCGAGGACCGTACTGCTTCGCCTCGATGAGCTCGAGCACGAGACACAGCCCGATCGTTCACGGCGTAGGAAGCCAGCGGCCCCCGCGGAACGCTACAGCCGCTGTGTCGGCTCGCCGGCCGGTGCGGCTGGCTCCATCGGCGCGGGGGGCATCGGTGCCTCCGGCTGGCCGCGACTCGTTCATCTGGACGCTGTCCTTGATCTCCTCGGTCTTGAGCTGCGCGCGCGTGGACCAGCGGCCCAGGTACTCGCGAGCGACGGGGATGCCGCCACCGCCGAAGGCCACCACGATCGATCCCACGAGCGCCACGAGCAACCCGTAGAACAGACCGGTCACGATCACCGGCGCGATGTTCAGCTGGTCGAGCGCCGCGAACACCCCGACGATCAAGATCGCGATCCCCGCCGCCCGCGCGATCCAGCGCCCGCCCGCCACCGCGCCCAGCATCGGCGTGAGCACGTCGGTCACGAACCGGGCGATCGCCCCGGCGATCACGAGGATGATCACGGCCGCGATCACGTTGGGCAGGTAGGCGATCAGGCTCTGGATCAGCTCGCTGATCGGGTTGGGACCCCAGATCCCGAAGGCGAGCTGCAGCGCGATCAGGAACACGGTCCAGAACGCGATCACGCCGATCACGTCGGATGGCTCGGTGTTGCTGCGCCGGAACGCGGCGCCGACGGAGGCGGCACCGTGTTCGACCCAGCCGTCGAAGCCGACCCGCTCCAGGAGCGAGTCGACCAGCTTCGAGACGGCCTTGGCGATGAAGAAACCGATCAGCAGGATCAGGAAGAATCCGAGCAGCTTGGGCGCGAACGTGACCACGTGCTCCCACGCGGTCTCGAGCCCGCCCGTGAGGTCGACGTCTGCGATCATCGGGTCTCCTTAGGTGAAGATGCTCACGCCACCGGGGCCCACCAACAGGCCGACGATGATCAGCACGATCCCCCAGAGGATCGCGCCACGGACGATCGAGACGATCCCGGCGATCACGAGGACGGCGGCGATGATCCAAAGGATCGTGCCGAGCGCGCCGTTCCCGTTGTTCGCGGCCAGGACCGCGGTGATGGACTCCAACATGGTGTTGCCCCTTTCCCTTTGAGTGTCTGTCGCGACGCAACCGGCCGCGACGATGTCTCCGGGGCTCTTCCCAGCCTTGATGCGGATGAAACGCGCGGATCGGTTGCCGCGAGCCCCCGCCAACACAGAGACGCGACAGCCGGCAGGTGGTCCGTAGGACGGTCTGAGCAGGTGGGAGGGGGACTGGTGAAGGCCGGCAGGGCCGGATGTGGCCCTGTGTGGCCGAGTTCGTGAGGCGATCAGCAGACTGGGGACTACTTGGCTCGGGAGGCGAACGTCACGTCCACGATCTCCTCCTCCTTGCGTTCTTCCTGTCTCGCCAACCTACGGAGGGCTTGTCGGTCGGCCCTGGTCAGCTCGCCCTGCAGCGAGCGAGGCCACAGCCGATGGAGCTTCACCGCGTTCATCTCGGCGCCATACAACGTCAGTTGCGCTCCGAGGTAGATCCATGCAAGCAGGCCGACCACTAGCGCGAAGGTTCCGTACACGTCCGAGGACGATGAGACCCGGCCAGCCACGATCCAACCACCCGCGCTCAGCAGGATGGTCCATCCGATCCCCGCCAGGCAGGCACCCGGCAGTACCTGACACCAGGCGAGGTTGGCCGCCGTCAGGATGCGATAGGCAATGGCGAAGAGCAGCACGTTGAGGATCGCCGAGCCCGCCAGCGCCGCGAGAGATCCCACGAGACCGCTGGCGCCGGTAACCAGCGCGGCGAGCGCAGCCCCACCGAGGACGAAGATCCCCAGCACCCCCAGCATGACGAATGCCATCGCGATCGAAGCCGGCGTTCCACGCCGATGTTTCCGCGGGACGTCCCAGACGGCGTCCATCGCGACCTCCGCCGCGCGTACAGCGCCGAGTCCCGCCCACAGAGCCAGCACGACCCCGATGGCCAGCGTCAGGCCCGAGCCCTCGATCTCGCCCACGTTGCTGCGGATCTGCGTGCCGATCACGGGGAACTGGGCCAGCGCCGAGTCGAGGAGCTTCGCCTGGAGGTCGGGCCGATCGCGGAGGACGATCCCTGCGAGCGACGTGAACACCATCAACAGCGGGAACAGCGAGAAGAACCCGTAATACGCGAGGGAGGCCGCTAGCAACCCGGCCCCGCTGTCACCGAAGCGCTTGACTACGGAGTAGGGGAACCCAACCCACGGATGGGTTCGCTGAAACTGATCCAGCCGTCGCATGGGGCCATTCACGTCCACGATGCAGCCCTATCGTCGGAACTCGGCCCAGACCTTGCCCGGTGGGCCTGGGTCCACGCCCCAGGCGTCAGCGGATGAGTCGAGGATCTTTAGGCCGAAGCCGCCGACTCGCCCCCGTTCGAGCCTCGGCTCGACCGGAGCCACGTCGCGGGCGGGGGTCGGTTGCACGACCTCGATACGCACCCTCTCAGCCTCCCCGGCGATGATCACCTCGAGCGTCCCAGGACTATCGAGTCCCGCGTGCCTAACCGCGTTACTCGTCAGCTCGGCGACAGCCAACTCTGCGTCTGAGTAGCGGTCTCCGAGTTCAGGGGGCGGGATCGTCGCCGCGAGCACAGCTCGGGCCTTTCGGGGCGCGTGCTTGTCGGGGGAAAGGATGACGCGACGACGCATGATGCCTCCCCGTGGCCGATATCGAGCTCGATAGGTTGCGTTCCTCGGTTTCGCTCCTCTAGGGTTTATCTCCGCCGGGGCCGGGACAAAACCCCATCCGGCAAGTTTGGATCGTTGCAGTCTGCACATCTGGAGGCGCGAAGATGCAGTCGCAACCCTTCGAGCTCCGTATCGATGAGGGTGCGGATACAACCCTCATCACGTTGGCCGGTGAGTTGGATCTGGCGAGCGCTCCTCACCTGGACCGCGCATTCGAGACAGTCCGTGGAAGTGGGGCCAGGCATGTCACGGTCGACCTCCGAGGCCTCACGTTCCTGGACTCGACCGGCGTCCGAGCGTTCCTGGAGGCCGACCTGGCAAGCCGGAATGGGCAGGCCGGGGTCTCGTTCATCGCTGGTCCCGGGAGGGTCATGAGGGTTCTCGAGCTCGCGGGTGTGATGGAGAGGCTGAACTGGGTGTGGGCGGCCGCGATCAGTCGTGGCCCCAGTACCTAGTCGGGGGAGCGAGGCTCAGCTGCAGTCGAAAGCCCTGAGCTTTCGGCTTCCGTGACCACAGGCGCCGCCGCGTCGAGGTCATCTTGGAGCGCCTGAATCTCCTCGGGCGACTTGACCTGGACTCCTGCCACCTCGTCACGCGGGCCCGCCAGGTGCGTGATGATCTCGTCTAGCTTGAGGTGAAGGGCCGCCGAGTCCTTGTTCTGCGTGTTCTGCAAGACGAACACCATCAGCAGGGTCACGATGCTGATCCCGATGTTGGTGTCGTTCACTCCGAAGGTCAGAAGGCCGATCGCGACCAACACCGCGGCGACCAAGAACGCCCAGTGCGAGCCCATCCACTTCGAGAGCCAGTCGGAGAGCCTCGCGAACACCTTCGAGACCGATCGCGCCATGCGCGGAGTTGAGCACGAATCGGAGACGAGTCAAGGACCGGGGCAGGAGCGCGCGATCACCCTGACGACGAGCGGGTGTGGTCGGCGTACCAGGACCTGATGGAGTGTGAGCGGGGCTACTGGGGCTAGGTCATTCCGCGCCTGGCGGTTGACTCCCGTATATCTCCATGGTTGGAGACACGCGCACGCTTGGGATACGGCTCCGCCGAGTCGCGCGATCGTCTCCCCCCGAACCGTCCGTCACGTTTCGCTGCGGCCGAGCATGGGTAGCGGGAGCCAAGGATGACCGAATGAGGGGGCCAGCGTGGAGACGCGTACGGACAGGAACGAGATCGACGAGGCCGCGCTCGGTGCGTACCTCCGCCACCATGTCGCCGGATCAGAGGTAGCTGAGAAGATGGCCCGCTCGCTCCTGGACCGGGAACTCGACCCTGAGGTCAGGTCGTTCCTGGAGCGATTCACCGATGCGCTGGAAGGCGAACAAGCGTTCGTGGTGACGGCCCTCGAGCAACTCAGCGAGGGCCCGGGACTGATCGAACGAGGCGTAGGGATGGCCACGGGTGTCGCGACCAAGGTCAGGGAAGCGGTCCCGGGGGGAGCGCCCAGTGACCTCGAAGGTCTCGAAGCCTTGGCCGTGGGGGTCTGGGGCAAGCGACTGCTGTGGGGAACGTTGAGGACCCTCGCGACCCTCCACGATGGCTTCCGTGCCCTCCCGCTCGACGATCTGAGCGAGCAGGCGGAAAACCAGGAGCGCGAACTGGTCAGGTTGCGGCAACGCTCCATCGCTGCCTCGGTGATGCGCCAACCGGGTCGAGGCTGAGCAGCGCTGGCCAGGATCGGATCGCCACCGCCAGAGTGTGACGGTGTTGCGTGGACAGGCCGACCATGAACACCTCAAACATCGGCCACTACTTGCACGTCACGCGGGAGCGGGCGCGGCAGATCGTGAACGACCATGAGACCTTTCCCGCGCCGGTCGTGACGGACCCGCGACGTAGGTGGGACGCTGCCGAAGTCAAAGAATGGGCTGAGCGTCAATGGTGGGGCAGCCTCCCTTGGAAGCGGCTCTGAGCCGGAGAAAGGTGATAGCTGGAAGCCGATCCACTCCCCTCCGCGTTGAAGGTCAGACCTCGCACGGCCCCGGGGTTTCGGGTCGTCCCGTTGAAATCCCGTGCCACGAAGTTCTCCGTGATGAAGGAGAACCTCGAGCACCACATCGAGGAGGAGGAAGGTGAGATGTTCGGCCAGGCGCGTCAGCTGATGGACGCCGACGAGATGGAAGAGTGCAAGCAGGCGATCTCGACCGGGCAAGCCGCTGCCCCCTGGCTGGCGACTTCGTGCTGTGCGAGCTGACCAATGCGTCTTCCGAGTCGCGGCTCTAGCGGGTGGCTCGGGTCTCCTCGGGCTCCAGGGCATCGAGGCGCTTGAGGATGTGATCGACCTTGCCCTCGAGACGGTCGTCACTGTCCTTCGACTCGGCGCTCCCGCGGTGGATCAGCATCGCGGAGAGGACGACGAACGAGAACAGCTGGAGGAACTCCGATTGCCAGTTCTCGAGCGTCGACTGCCCGAACTGCACCAGATAGTGGCTCATCACGGTCGGCTCGCCGTGAGCCTGCTGCTCCTGCCGATAGGCGCCCCATTCGGCGGCCGCCTGTGCACCCCAAGACAGCAGGAACAAGCCCGCGAACGTGATCGACAGTCCGAAGTTGGACCAAGTACGTCGGAGGCGAGACCGGCGTCGTTCGTCGATGATGCTCTTCCCGAGCATGTAGAAGAGGAATACGAAGACCCCACCGACCACGATCCCGGTGACCCACAGCACCGCTCCGTCGCTCATGTCGACCTCCAGCAAGCGATCGATGTCGTACGCCGTCGCGGCTCACTGGTTCCCATGGGTAGGACCGACCAAACACCACATCGGCTTCGCCGGCTCGACCTACTCGAGGGGCCGGACGGGATGAGGACGTTTTCGAGGATCGCCGCTCGGAAAGGGATGACCCACTTACAGCCGTACCCATCGGGACCCACCGACTGAGGGTAGGCAGACATGCGTCCTGTTTGGGCCTCGGCTACGGCATCCAAGAGCCACCTCGAGAGGAGTGGCTCCTTAGCTGGGTTGCGTGCGCCCTTTCCCTCTGATTCGAGGTCCGTCTTCGACTTCTTCGTCGCGAGGAGAGAATGCCTTGTGCTCGACAGCGCACTGAACTAGATGGAGCCCCAATAGGTCGCCCGGGCGCCTCACACGGAGCAACCGGTTCGATCGGCCGCCTCGGCGCGTGTGTGATCACGCACCCCCTCTCCTTAGGTTAGGGAACGTGAGGATCCGCGTCGCCGTCTTAGCTCCGGGATCCATCATGTGTGCGACGGCACGCGTAGAGCTCGCCACCTGGAAGATCGGGCTTACTTGATCCGATCTCCGGGGTCCTCGCACCAGCTGTACCCGCGGATCCCCCACCAGCCACCCGGGTCGTGGAGCAGCGACACACCTTGCACGACGACGCCGTCCTTCCAGATGTCGTACTCGCGCCCTCCGGGCCTGTGGGACTCCAGCGTCGCTCCGAACTCTGGCGACGCCTCATCGGTCGGGAAGAGCGACTCGGACGGAAGAAGCTCGCGGAACCCAGGCTCGTCCTGGAACAAGCTGGCGAGCGCGCCCTTGACGGTCGCGTGGGTAGCGCCGCGATCGGCGATCTCCGCGAACCGTCGACCATCGCCGCGGCAGACCTGACCATCGGTCGCGGAGTGCCAGACCCAGACCCCTGCCGCGATCGCGAGGACTCCTCCGACGACGACGACAACCGCTCTCCTCATCGGAGTCAACCGACTATCGCCGAGAAAGGTGTTTGATCGGTCCCGGGGCCATGAGGAGGTTATCGGTTAGGGAAACCCGCCCCTTGACCGATGTCGATCGTCGCTCCTGGCGCGATCGCCGAGAATCCGGTCATCCATGCAGCTCGCTGATCCGCCGGTCGGCGTCCGAGTCAGATCGGCCGCCGATCACCAGGCGCAGCATCCGCCAGCGCGAGAGAGTACGGTCAGGCGCATGGCCATGCTCATCCGTCGTCCATCGTCGGAGCCCGATCCGTCCAATCGTCGGACCTGACCGAGGGGTGTGGACGGGATGTTTGAGAAACCGATCCGAGCCGGGACGGTCGTACTCGCGGCGGTCGCCCTCGTCACAACGGCGTTGACCATTCCAGCATCCGCCACGGCCCCGGAGCGACGGGACGCCGTGTACAAGGACACGGGCTACGACCCAGACGACGTGCCGATCGACGCGGGGTCGTGTTGTCAACAGGATCCCGACGTGCGCTCGACGACGCGGAAGGTCGCGACGAACACGAACGATGGGCGATCGCTCTTCATCACGTTCCGCACGTTCGAGGCATTGTTGGGGTACTGGACTGTCCAGGTCTTTCTGGACACCCGCGGTGGACCGCACGTCGATGCGAAGATGCGGCTCGCTGACTCGGGTGTCGGCCCGACGCGATGCGGCGTGCGGTTCCTTGCAGAGGGGCCACGCCGCGAGGGTGAGCTCATGCTCATCACCGGCGGCGGCGATCGAGCCACGTGTCGGGTACCCCTTCGGTGGGTGCATCCGACCAAGCGGATCCGCTGGAGGCTCATTTCCCCGGAAGGCTTCGAGGCGGGGACGGAGCCGGGCGTGGATGAGCACGCGCCCGATGACCGCGGCTGGTACGTGTAGGGCGGCATGTCGGAGGAGTCGTGCGCCCTCCAACTACGAGGGTGTGGGCGCGAGTCAGAAGATGGCGTAGTCGGCGGAGGCCGTGCGCACCGCTTCACGTCCACGCCGGGTCTCAACGAAGAAACCCCCACGTTCTCACCGAACGGACGCCGGATCGCGTTCACGTCCAACAACGCGGCGCGCAGGCATCGATACGGGGTCTGGGTCATGCGGGCTGATGGCTCTGCCGTCGTGCAGAAGACGTCCGGCAGGAGAGACCTGAACCCCGATTGGCAGCCGATCTCACCCAGACGGGCTCGAGCCGTCG
>CAWGFO010000002.1:0-678447 GCA_963821925.1 uncultured Actinomycetes bacterium
GCGTGGACCCTCTCCTCCGCTCTGACGTTCCCGACCATGCTCTCGGAGGCCGTGGGGTTCGGCGCCGACACGGACACGTTGGCGGCGATGTGTGGAGGGATGGCCGGCGCCGGTACCCCGCGCCACGTGATCCCCACGAACTGGCGCTCGTTCGCCGGCTCCGACGAGCTGACCGCATGGGCTTGCGCGATCGATGACGACCGAGCGCTCGTAGATGGCCTGCCCGACGTGATTGAACTCGAGACGCGACTTACGCGCATCGTGCGCGGCTAGCGTCAGCGCGCTTCTCCTGGCACGGTTCGGCATGCAGTCTGTCGCGGCCCGGCCTCGACGTCATCGTCGCCTTCACCTGAGCGAGAATTGCCCGACCGCCACGGAGGACAACGCGGCGGAGGCTGACCCACACGATCGTTGTTCGCCCAGCCGCCTCAAGGCATCTCGGCCGAGGGACGAAATCACGGGCGGGAGCATTCAGCCACAGACAGGCGGATACCTGAGATGTTCGAACTGGGAGCTCTGGCAGTTGGCAGCGGGCGGAGCGAGCCGACGACGGCAGATGCACGTTGGCGTCGGTCGAAGACGGCCGCGCCGTGCAGCGTGCGGCCGTTCGTTGCCGAACACTGCGCAGGTGGCGATGGTAGCCAACCTCAATGCCGACCCGCCTCTACTTTGTCAGGGGTGCGAACGGGCGTTGATGGCAACAGGCCCTTGGCCACGCGAAGAGGATTGGGTCAGACCTCCGCTATTGATGCGTGAGGCGATCTACGTCGGTTCGTATGTCGAAGCGTGGCGGCTGAACGAGTTGACTTGGAGGCGCGTGATCGCACTCGCTCAAGGTCAGCGTCAAACCCGTGCGGCGATCGGGAACGTCCTAGACGCGCTGGCAAAGGCGCGCGACGATGACTCGAGAGAACACGTTTACCGGGCGCTTGGGGGAGCAACTATGCACATGTGGGCATTCGCCGTCGTCGATGGTTGGTGGCCGCCCGCGGGGAAGGAACCGGTCGATGACCAAGCCAGCCCGGCGTGGTGGCTCGCTTGGGCCCTCGCTGGCTTCGAACGTCCGGATCCCGCCGCTCTGACAACTTGAGCCCGCGAGTGCACCGACGAGGCTAAGGAGCGGGGAGACGCCGCACGTGCTGCTCTGGTTCCGCCCGACCCTTGGGGGGACGGTGCGACCATGGGTCTTGGACGCCACGACTCCCACTGCTTCCACGTTTTCGGGAGGCATGTGGGCGATCCGCTCGGAGTCA
Source organism: uncultured Actinomycetes bacterium (assembly GCA_963821925.1). Lineage (GTDB taxonomy): Bacteria > Actinomycetota > UBA4738 > UBA4738 > HRBIN12 > JAOUEA01. The sequence goes on from CAWGFO010000002.1 coordinate 1,254, forward strand.
CGTCTCGCAGCCGTACCCGTTGTGATCGGCGTCGAAGTTGTGCGGGTCGGCGCCCCTCACCCGGAATGAGTGAAACCTGATGTCACCGCAGTCGAGGTCCGGAGGAGGCGGGGGGGATGCACACGTCCGGATACGACGGATCGCACCTCGGTCCGCCTCCGCCGCCAACGCGGAACGAGTGGAACCTGATGTCACCGCAGTCGAGGTCCGGAGGAGGCGGCGGGATGCACACGTCCGGATACGACGGGTCGCACTTCCTTCCGCCCCCACCACCGCCCGCGCACTTCCCCCACAGCCCCCGCTCCTGCTCGCGCGCCACGCGCTGTGCCGCCAGGAACCGATCCACGTACTTCACGTTGGGCGGGTAGGTCGAGACCGACGCGAACCCCTGCCGCACGAGCACCTCGTTGAACAGCCGGCCACCGATCCACACGTACGCGAGCGTGCGTCCGTAGCGGTCCTTGTGCTCGACGTCGAACGTGAGTCGCACCCGCTCGCCCGTGAGCCGCGCGGTCGTGAAGTGCGAGGCCGCCTTCCCGTAGCAGCCGACGGGCTGGCTCGGATCCACGGTCTCGGGCGTGTCGATCCCGATCAGCCGGACGTCGATCGTCCTGCCCGCGGTACCGCACGTAGACCGTGTCGCCGTCGACGACGCGCGTGACGACGGCGTTGGTCCGTCCCGCCGACGGCGGGCTCGTCGATGGGTGCGACGGGGTCGGGCTCCACGAGGGCGTCCATCCCGTGCCCGATCCCTCGGACGGCTGCCCCGATGCCGGCGTCACCGCATCGCTCGAGATCCTCGCCGAAGGCGTCGTGCCGCTCTCCGTGCAGCCGACGCCCGCGACGATGAGCGCGATCGCCAGCGTCGCGGCACGACGGGTGGGTGAGCGCGGGATCCTCGATCGTTCCATCGGGTTCGGCATCGACGTTCCGGTCCGCGTCCTGGAGACGGTATCCGAACACCCGTTCGGCACCAGGGGATATCGTGTCACACCCCCTCCGTACCTTGGACCGAGCAGCGAGACGTCGCCCCCCATTCGCCACCCCTGAGCGAAGGACGATCTCGCCGCAAGGAGGACCCCCGTGAACCACTCCTTCGGACCGCTCCGTCGTTGGTGGGACCGCTCTCGGGCGCGCCGCGACGGCAAGCGCGACGGCCTGCTCGGCGTTCCCGGCCAAGGACGAGGTCGCGTACCCGCCGGCCCTGCTCGCGATCAAGCAGCGCGGCCAGGAGGCGCTCGCCGCGCTCCAGCGCTCGTGGGTGAGCCGCGACGCGCGCCTCACCGAGACGACCGACGTCTCGGAGCGCCGCTCGGAGATCCTGGCGGGAAGCGTCGAGGCGAGCCGCGACGAGCTCGCCCGTGCCAGCACCCGCGCCGAGGCCGTCACGTCCCGGGACGAGTGGGCCGCGAGCTCGCAGGAGCCGACCGGACCCCGGATCGGCCGGGTCGCCTACGCGGTGCTGATCACGCTGATCCTGGTGGCCGAGTTCCCGCTGAACGCGATCGCGTTCCGCCTCTTCGGCGAGAGCGAGGTGCTCACCTGGGTCATGACGGCCGGCCTCGCCGCGACGCTGATCCTGTGCGCGCACGGCCTCGGCGCGTTCCTCCGGGTGCCGCACCCGACGATGGCCGACCGGCGGTGGATCATCGTGCTGCTCGTGCTGCCGACCCTGGCGATCGTCGGGATCGCGGTGATCCGCGAGCGGTACCTCTCGGTCGCCGCCGAGGCGGGCGGGTTCGACGCGCTCGGTCCGGTCGTCGGGAGCGTCCTGTTCCTCGTGATCAACCTGCTGATCTACGCCGGCGCGACGATGCTCTCCTACCTGGCGCACGCACCCGGGTCCCGTGCCGACCGCTCGAGGGCGAGCTCCTACGACCGCGAGCTGCAGGAGGCGAAGACCCGCCAGGCGCAGGTCGAGGCTCGTGCCGAGGCCGGGATCGGCGCCGCCGCCGCGGCCCGTCGGGCGAGCGAGGAGGCGCGGCGCGTGGCGGCCGCCCACGCCGAGGAGATCCGCAGCTACTACGAGCAGCTGATGGCGATCTACTGCACGGCGAACCTCCGCGCCCGTCGGAGCCCGGAGGTCCCGGTCGTGCTGCGGGAGCACCCGGCGATCGAGATCCCGCCCGCGCTCGCGGATGTCGGGATGCCCTCGCAGGCGTTCGAGCCCGAGCCGGTGAGCGGGAACGGCCACGTGCCGGAGCGGACGCTCGCCGCGCTCCGGCACCCCTCGGCGGGGGGCGCCCGATGAGCCGGCTCCGCGGCGTCGCGGCCGTGCTCGTGCTGTCGCTGCTGGCGGGCGCCTGCTCGGCCGTGGCGAAGGGTTCGGAGGAGCCCGGTCCGCTCGTGATGGTGCTGATCGACGTCTCGGGCAGCACGCGCTCGGAGGCGATCCGCGCCGGGTACCTCGAGGCGTTCGGGCAGGTGCTCGACTTCGCCGACGAGCATGACGGGACCGTGATCGCCGACGTGGTGGACGAGAACCCGCTGGCGCACTCGACCTACCCGGTGAACGCGACGTTCCAGGGATGCAGCGCGCTGACGGACAACCAGCTCACGTGCGACACCCGCGCGAAGGAGACGCGGGACGAGGCGGTGGCGACGGTGAAGCAGATCCTCGAGAGCGAGGAGCGACCGGCCGGCACCGACATCCACAACGGGCTGCGCCTGGCCGAGCGCGTCTTCGACGCGTATCCGGAGGCGCAGGAGCGGTACCTCGTCGTCCTCTCCGACATGGTGGAGCGGTCGTCGAGCCTGAACCTCGGCCGCCCGTCGCTCGACGTCGCGAAGGTCGAGCCGATGCTCGACGAGCTCGCCGCCCAGGACCAGATCCCCGACCTCACCGGGGTCTCGGTCTACGCGGTGGGCGCCGGGGTGGTGGCGGGGGAGGAGCTCTCCGCCGACCGGATCCTCGCGATCGAGCGGTTCTGGCAGGGCTTCTTCGAGCGATCCGGCGCGCGGTGGAGCCCCGATCGGTTCGGCGCGGCGCTGGTGCGGTTCCCCTGAGCGAGCCTTCGATGGACGCGGGTTCGTCGCCGGTCCCGTTCTCGATCGAGCCGGTGCTCGGGTGGCGGGTGTGGCGGCTCGCGCGCCGCGAGGACGGCTCGCTCACGCTCATGGCGGTGACGCGGGGCGACGAGTGGCCGGCCGGCGAGGCGGCTCGGGCGCGGTGTCACCTGCATCCCGGCCGGCGCGCGCCGTCAGGCTCGTGCTCGTGCGGCCTGTACGCCGCGACGAGTCCGCAGGCGCTCGCTCGATCGCAGGTCTTCACGGGCTCGACCTCGGTGGTCGGCGCGGTCGCGATGTGGGGGACCGTGGTGGAGCACGCCCGCGGCGCACGAGCCGAGACCTCGTACCCCGCGCGGCTCCGGCTGGCGTGTGCGCCGTGCCTCGCGGCCGGGCGCGGCGCGATCGATCCGACGTTCGTCGTCGGGACGACGCAGCTGGTCGCGGTGTGCCTCCGGCACGCCTCGGCGCGTCGGGTCCGCGGGTCTCGGCGTCCGACGTCCAGGCCGAGTTGCTGTCGACGTATGCCGTGGACCTCATGCCGCTGTTGCCGCAGCGTTCTTTAGGGGCTAGAATAGGGGCTATGTCAACCCCTACCGAGTTCGTCATGGTCGCGGTGCCAACCGAGAGAGTCCTTCAGGTGTACCGATTCCTCGCGTCTCTCGAGGAGGGGCGAGGGGATGAAGGTCTCGAGGCACAGCCCCTGGAGTGGACCGCCTCATCGGTCGCTCGGGTGATGGAGTTGCTCTCACGGAGAGCGCAGGAGTTGGTCCTGCGCTCTCGCGGATCGTCAAGGCGAGTGGACCAGCGCTGACGCCTGCGGGAGATCCTGAAACTGGAGGAGGGCGCGCAGGGGCTATTCGCAGCTTCAGGGTCTGATCGGGTCGGTCCGGAAGAACAGCAACTGGGTTGATCGCGGTCTTCCGTTGCTGATCGAGAAGACAGAGGGGCCGCATCCGGACCTGCGGATCGACCCCGACCTGGCCCGCCTCGTGACGGCCACGGAGTGGCGACGACGGGAGCAGGCCTGAATCCGCAGGAGCAGTCGAAGGAGCAGGGCGATGAACGAGGAGCCGGCCAAGCCGAAAGAGCGACGGGTGTTCGGCGCCCAGTGGCTCATGGACGTGTATCCGCCGGTCTGGCACCACCCCAACAAACAGATCGTCTTCGGCATCTCATGTCCGTCGGGTCGATCCATTCCGGCGACATCGTCTACACGCGATGGCCTGCGATGCCGTTCCAGAGTCGATCGACCCACGTCGAGCCTGCCGACCTACTCGTCGACCGGCCGGGTTCTACGACTACGAGGCGGCTTCTCGGGAGGAGGCCGCTGCGCTGGAGTGGCACGTCAACTTCGCGGACCCCCACCTGTTCGTGGCCTACAGCTCGATCGCTCTTCGCGCAAGACGAGATGCAGGTCGTCGAGCACCCTGCGCTCGGCGCGCTGAAGGAGGCGCTCCTGGCGTCCGGCCTACCCGCGGTGACGGTCGAGGAGGGAGCGCCGACCCCGGTCCTGGTGAGGGGCGTGGAACGTCGCTGCCGGGTCGATACGGCCGCGGATGCGTCCGCCGGCCGGCCCTCGGGGCTCTACGGGAACGCGTTCTCCAGAGCCGACGGCGACGTCATCGTCGCCGCCACGGAACGGGTCGACCCTCCTACGACTACGAACCTGATCGCGATGGCATCACTGCCACCGCGGAGTGGACCGTACACCGAGGAGGACATCGGGTTCCTGCTGCTGACGTCCCATTCGGCATTCCGAGCCGCGGTGTCGGAGTCACGCACGACGGGTGACGATGCTCGGCCGGCGGCGATCCACACGGGCTCTGGGGGTGCGGCGCATTCGGCGGGAACAGGACCCTGATGACGACGATCCAGGCGCTCGCTGCCGAGATGGCCGACGTCAGGCGACTCGTGATCCACACGGGCGACCGGACCGGCGACGAGGTCGCTGGCGACGTACGAAGCCTGCTTCGCGATGACCTCGGAGGAACCGGGCAGATCGCCGCGCGCATCCTTCTCGGGCAGCTGGCACAGGCCGGCTTCGTGTGGGGCGAGAGCAACGGCAACTAGCTCGACTCCCCGCCGAACCGTAGTCGGCGCACCAACGCCAGGACCACCTCGGCGTCCTCCGGCGACAGCTCATCCACCAGCCGATGCAGCTCCTCGCGCGATCCCGCAGAAAGCCCCTCAACCTCGCCCAACCCCGGAGGTGTACCTCCGTCTCCTCCGCCGCCAGGTCCCGCTCGGCCTCGGCGAGCATCCGTCCGGCGTGGAACCACCTGCGCGCTGCCGGCGACGGCGCGGCCTCGCTCATGCGGGCCATCCTCGCCTGGATCTCGTCCCGAGGCAGGCCTCCCGGCGCCGGCGGCTGCGGCTGCGGAGGTGCCTCCTCGCCACCGATCTGCGCGCGGTAGCGCTCGGCCTCGCGCATCAGCGTGCTGGGGGAGAGGAGCATGGCCTCGGCGATCGCGAGGAACGACCGTGAGCCGGGTCTCCCGCGGCCCGTCTCGATGTCGGAGAGGTACGCGTACGAGACGCCGGCGGCGTCCGCGAGGTCCCGTCGACTGAGTCCGCGCTCGGTGCGCGCCACCTTGATCGCCCGCCCGAGCCCCTCGTAGTACGCGGGGTCGTCGCTCACCATCCGCTCCGCGCGGGACGGTTTCCGGTCCTTCGGCTTCCGGGCGGCGCGCTCGTCGGTTTCGCGTGTCATACCCGGACGCTACCATACTCATGTGCGGCGAACCGAGTAGATTCGGTTGACAACCGAAAGATTCGGGTCGTACCATATCAAGGTCGCCCCCTGACGCAACTCGACCTGGAAGGAGCAGCCCCCTGATGACCTCCCCCTCCTCCGCTCCGTCGACCCCTGGATCCGGCCGCGACGAGGCCTACCGCCTCGGCGCCCGCATGGCCAAGGACCGCATCACCCGCGAGGCGCCCCTGGACGCCGCCGCGCTCGAGGCCCTCGAGGCGAGCGACATCGTCGTGGTCTCCGGCAGCTACGACCGCGTCCAGCAGGTCCTCGGCGCGCTCGAGATGCCGTTCACCGCGGTGGCGCCCCATCAGCTGGCTCGAGATCCCGCTCCGCCCCGAGCAGCTCCTCGTCCTGAACTGCCCGGGCGACGTCGGCCCGCGCGGCGTCGACCTCGTCCGCTCGTTCGTGGAGTCGGGCGGCTCGCTCTTCTCGACCGACTGGGCGCTCGAGCGCGTCCTGGAGCCGGCGTTCCCGCACACGGTCCGGTTCAACCGCCACGCCACGGCCGACGACGTCGTGCCGATCGAGATCCTCGACGACGAGAACCCGTTCCTGCAGGGCGTGATGGACGGCGCCGACGAGCCGCGGTGGTGGCTCGAGGGCGCCTCGCACCCGATCGAGGTGCTCGACCGCAGCCGCGTGCAGGTGCTGATCACCTCCCGCGAGCTCGGCCGGCGCTACGGCGAGCCCGCGGTGGCGGTCCTCTTCCCGTGGGGCGAGGGCGAGGTCTTCCACATGATCAGCCACTACTACCTGCAGCGGACCGAGCTGCGGTCCGACCGCCAGCGCATGGGCGCCTCCGCCTACTACGCCGAGAAGGGCATGGCCGCCCCCGGTGGCCTCGGCAGCCTCTCGGTGGGCGACGTCGAGTCGGCCGCCACCTCCTCGCGCCTGCTCGCGAACGTGGTGGCCGCCAAGAAGCGCGCCGCGTTCGAGGCCGGACGCGCCAAGCGCGAGCGCGACGGGAAGGAGACCGACCGATGACCGACGATCGCGAAGGATCCGATCGCAGGGCGTCCGTGCCCTGCTGACCGAGGGCCTTGCCGTCCGCGAGGCGCGGGTATCCGGTCCGCTCACGCTGATCCCGCTCGTGGGCGGCCGACGCCGCGCCCCCGTACCTGACCGCGGCCGCGGCGCTCGACGCCGGCACGCTCTCGATCGGCGAGGTCGGCGGCGGCTCGGTGCCGCAGCTCGTCCTGAAGAACGCCGGGACGCTGCCGGTGCTGCTCCTCGACGGCGAGCACCTCGAGGGCGCGATGCAGAACCGCGTGCTGAACGCGACCGTGCTCGCCGCGCCCGAGCACGAGACGGTGATCCCGGTCTCGTGCGTCGAGCAGGGGCGCTGGGGCTACCGGGGGTCGGCGGGGGAGCCGTCGGTGGGGTTGCCTGGACCCGAGCTCGCCCAGCATCCGTCGCCGGTGCCCGGGTGCACGTGCGGGATCTACGCGAGCTCGAGCCTGCGGAACCTCGTGACCTCGACCCCGTCGATGCCGGCGGTGAGCGCGGTCGGGACGGTCGCGCTCTGGGGCCGCGTGATCGAGCACGAGCGGGGATGGCGTGCGGAGTTCGCCTACCCGGATCGCCTGACGCTCGTGTGCGTCGTCTGCCTCCAGGAAGGTTCCGGAGCCGGTGAGCCCGCGTTCGTCGTGGCCGAGCCGGTGGCTTCCGGGCCCTATCCCGCGGTCGCCGTGTGCCGGGACCACGCCGCCTCCGTGACCGCCGAGGGGTCGCGGGTGATCTCGCCGGCGGCCGTGATCCGCTCGGCGCTGCTCGATCGGTACGCGGTGGATCTGATGCCGTTCGACACGGTGCGGAGCCTCTTCGAACGAGACCCGGTGCCGGTGCCGTTCACGCGACCGAGCAGCCCGACCCCGGTTCCGGCTCGGCAGGTGCCGACGCGCGTCGCCCCGGCCGGTTCGGCCGCGACGCTCGCCGCGCCGCCGCCGCGACGCCAGCCGCGACGCCGCGCCCACCCCCGTCAGGCGTGAGCCGTTGCGCCCGACCCGACCCGGCCCGCCGAGCATCGGACGCCGCATCGCGCGAGGGATCGGACAGGTCGTCACGTTCGTCCTCCAGGCGGCGTTCTTCCTCCTGATGTCCGCCTGGGGCCTCGGATCGTGCGTCATGACGGTGCTCCCGTCGGATGCGGCGACGTCGCCTCCGCCGGTGGTCGTGCCGGAGCCGGAGGTGACGGACCCGTCGACGTTGGCGGTCGTCCGGCAACCACCTGACCGAGACGCGCCCGTCTTTCCCGACATCGAGGTCGTCTGCGGCCTTCCGCATGGCGGGTGGGTCGAGCTGGGCTGCAGGAGGCCGGCGACGCTGCTCGGCTGCGCGGACTCACCGCCCGATCATTCGTGCCTGGCCGGCGACGTCGCGATGACGCGCAGGTCGCACTACTCGATCTGCTGGAACTCGTTCGGCCCGGTCGACCTGGTGCCGCACCCGGCGGCCGCCAACCCGTTCGAGGACGCGATGAGCAGGTTCGTGCGTGCGCCGTTCGTTGGGTCGCCGGCCGTCGACGACGAGGGCTACCCGGTGAACGGGTTCGACGAGGTCGTGCCGGGCCTCGCGCAGGCCGACACGACGTTCACGCCGACGCAGCTGTTCGACCAGGGCTTCGACGCGGTGTTCGACGTGTGCGGCTGGAACCGCGGCGACGGCGTGGCGGACCGCCCGTACACCTTCTACCTGCTCGACGACGTGCCGTGGATCCCCGAGCCGTCGCGGATCCACGAGCTCGGGCTGGAGATCGCCGGCCTCGTCCGCGACGGGAAGCGGGTGGCCGTGAACTGCGCCGCCGGCCTGAACCGGTCGGGGCTGCTCGTGGGCCGAGCGTTGGTCGAGCTCGGGCATCCGCCGCTCGAGGCGATCGACCTGGTGCGGGCAGCGCGAGGTCCGTGGGCGCTGTCGAACGTGGGCTTCACGAGGTTCCTGCTGTTCGAGTGTCGCCTACGACGGAGCGGTCCGTAGGGGGGAGGTCACGCCTCGTGATCGCCGGCCGCGAGGACTTCTCGTCCTGCCCTGGCTGCGGCGCACCGCTCGATCACGAGCCGTCGGCGGAGGCCCGCCGCACGGTGACGGTCCTGTTCAGCGACATCGTGGGTTCGACGCAGCTCGGCAAACGGCTCGACGCAGAGGCGCTCAGGACGGTGCTGACCCGGTACTTCAGCGCGATGCGGTCGGTGATCGAACGCCACGGCGGCACGGTCGAGAAGTTCATCGGTGACGCGGTGATGGCCGTGTTCGGCGTCCCCAGGTGGTGACGACGATGCGCTCCGGGCGGTTCGGGCCGCCGGCCGACATGCGGGACGCGCTCGTCGACCTCAACGAACACTCCGCGCACGCCTGCGCGGCCCCGACCGGGCGTTCGCCCCGCGACGTGCGGGACGCTTCTCGCGCCATCGGATCAGCCGTCCCTGAGGTCGGGGTTCAGCGTGTAGGTCGGCACGATCTCGGCGCGAGCGAGCACGTGCCCGTCGATCGCCGCCTCGAGCGCCTCGAGCGTGAACCCGGCCTCGAGGCCGACGTGCTCGACGTCGAGCGCGTACACCGTGGTGACGTAGTGGTGCACGTGCTCGTCGTTCCAGGGCGGGAACGGACCGTCCCACCCCCCGTACGTCCCCTCGAGGTCCGCGTTCCCCTCGAACAGGCCTCCGTAGCCGTTCGCGCCGCTGATCCCGCCGACCGCGGTCGGGCCGGGAGGCTTGCCGTGGGCCACGAACCCGTCACCGTCGGCCCCCTCGGCGATCTCGTGGACGTCGGCCGGGATGTCGGCGATCAGCCAGTGCGCGAACCGGACCCGGGACTCGTCGTCGCCGAGCGAGAGTCCCTCGACGCCCATGCGGTTCCGATCGGCCGGCACGTCGGGGTCGACCACGGTGATCGCGAACGACCGCGTGCCCTCGGGCTCGCCGGACCACCGCAGGTGGGGGCTGAGGTCGCGGCCCGCCATCTCGGCGCGGCCCTCCGGCGTGGGGACCGCCACGGCGTACCGCTCCGGGATCGGCCGGCCGTCCTCGAGGCTCGAGCTCTCCAGCGTGAATCCCATCGTCCCCTCCTCGTCGTCTGCCGGCAGGCTCGCACCCCGCGCCGACCTCCGACAACCTCCGGGGCGCACGTTCCTGCGAGGTGGCGGATACTCTGACCCTCTGCACAGAGGAGGTCGCCATGACGGTGCTCGTCCAGATGCACGTGAAGGCCCCCGACGCGGCGCGGTTCGTCGCGACCGCGGAGAAGTACGCGCCGCGGATGGCCGAGTTGGGCGCCACGAACGGCGGCGTCTTCGAGGACGAGAACGAGCCGGGGCTGATGACGATCATCGCCGAGTGGGCGAGCCACGACGCGATGATGGCCGCGACGGACCAGGTCGGCGAGGCGTTCAACGCCGAGGCGGGCACCGAGGGCCTCGAGTGGGTCACCCACATCTGGGAGCGCAGGGGCGACGCGTAGCCGATGGAGGCGACGCCGCCCACGCCTTCGCGCGCGACCGCTGCTTGAAGGACGCGGGCGCGGGCTCCCGCTCGACGAGTTCATCGCGGTCTCGATCGAGGGCCTGCAGGAGGTCGCCCCCGACATCGACCTGTGAGCGGGGCTACCAGTCCTCGGGGAGCTCCTTCTCGGCGTTCAGCTGACGCGCTCGCTTCTTGATCCAGCGCTTGGCCTCGGCCTTGTCGTTCGCGCGCCCGTAGGACTGGATCGCGTCCTTCAGGTCCTCTCGGTTGCGGATGGGGAACGACCCGTCGGGGAGCGCCTTCCCCTGCTCGGCGAGCTTGCGTCGCTCCGCGGTGTCGAGATCGGCCATCTCGTCCTCCTCCCTGTCGTGACCGCGTCGTCTTTCCCGATCGGACCGGGTTCCACACCCGGGACGTCTAGCGGCGGTCGGCGGGCGGTGGGGGTCCGGTTCCGGGGACGGCCGCGCGAGCCGGGCCACGATGGCATGGAGGGAGCGCACGTCGGAGCGCTCGCAGGACCTGGTCCGATCGTCGGCTCACCGATCGCCATCGGTTGAACTCGAGCTCAGGGCCGAGGGAGTAGCGCTCGCGAGGAGGCCGATGCCGCAACGTACGACCGGTCGCGCGGGGCCTACGTAGGCTGGGCCCATGGGCGGTGCGCGAAGAAGGTCGATGTTCACGACCCAGCTGTCCAAGTGGGCAGAGGACAATCGCCGCTCCTTCCCATGGCGTGAGACCGCGCGATCCGTTCCGCATCCTCGTCGCTGAGGTCCTGCTCCAGCGGTCCCGAGGGAAGACGGTCGCCACGCGTCTACGAGGAGCTCTTCCGCCGATGGCCCGACGCGCCGGCTCTCTCCCGCGCCCGCGTCGCAACGATCGCCTCGGTGATCCGGCCGCTCGGCTTGGTGAAGCGGGCCGAGACCCTGAAGGTTCTGGCGACCGAGGTCGTCCGCCTCGGCGCGGTCCCCGACGTCGCTCGAGGGCCTCCTCGCGCTCCCCGGGGTCGGACGCTACGCGGCGAGCGCCACCCTCGCGGTCGCCTTCGACGAGCATGCGCCGGTCGTCGACGGGGTCTCCGCCCGCGTCTACCGTCGCTACTTCGGGCTCGATGGCGACGGCCCCGCCTCCACCGACGCGGAGCTCTGGGATCTGGTCGAGCGGGTCACCCCGCGGACCCACGTCCGCGAGTGGAACTGGGCGGTGCTCGATCTGGCGGCCGACGGTCTGCCTCCCGAAGGTGCCGCGGTGCTCGGAGTGCCCCCTGGCGGCGCGATTGTGCCTGGTCACAGGCCCACGGTTGATCGTGTCCGCGGCAAGTGCTAGCATCCGCGGGTCGGATCACAGCGGTGTGATCTCCCCCCCGACGCGACCTCCCCCGGAGGGTTGTCGTCTTGGCACGCAGCACCAAGGACACCGGTCAGGCCGGGGCAGGCGGGACGGGTCGTCGAGCTCTTCGCCGGCGTCGGCGGGTTCCGCCTGGGCCTCGAGCGCGCCGGCTGGCGCACGGTCTGGGCGAACCAGTGGGAGCCCTCGACCAAGACCCAGCACGCCTTCGACTGCTACCGCGAGCAGTTCTTCGCGCACCAGGGCGAGTACGTGATGGACGAGCACCTGCGCGAGGTCCGCTCCGCCGACGGTGACGTCGCCGTGAACGAGGACATCGCCCTCGCGCTCGACCAGATCGAGGCGGGGGAGCGGTCGCCGATCCCCGACCACGACCTGCTGGTCGGCGGCTTCCCCTGCCAGGACTACTCGGTCGCGAAGACCCTGAGCCAGGCCGACGGCATCGAGGGCAAGAAGGGCGTCCTCTGGTGGCAGATCTACCGGATCCTCGAGGAGAAGCGCCCGCGCGTCCGTGTTCCTCGAGAACGTCGACCGGCTGCTGAAGTCGCCGGCGACCCAGCGCGGGCGCGACTTCGCGATCATCCTCGCGTGCCTCTCGGACCTCGGGTACCTCGTGGAGTGGCGCGTCGTGAACGCCGCCGACTACGGGTTCCCGCAGCGCCGCCGCCGGGTCCTCATCGTGGCCCACCACGTCGGTGACGATGTCGAGCCGAGGTGGGCGGGACCCTTGCCGTGGCTCTACCGCGAAGGGGCGCTCGCCCGAGGTCTGCCGGTCGAGCAGCCCGAGGAGTCCACCGTCGTGCTGATCGACGGATCCGACGTGCCGTCGGTCGACGCTGAAGGGCCACCCCGCGCAGATCACGCAGGAGTTCGGCTGGAGCAACGCGCAGACCCCGTTCCTGAACGCGGGCGTGATGTGGCGCCGCGACGTCTGGACCCGCTCGGTGGTGTCGTCCTACGACGGTCCGTTCACGACGCTCGGCGACGTGCTCGAGGACGACCTCCGAGGTGCCGGAGTCGTTCTTCATCCCCGACTCGCAGCGTCGAGACGTGGGAGTACCTGAAGGGCGCCGAAGCGCGAGGAGCGGACCTCGTCGACCGGCCACACCTACTTCTACACCGAGGGCGGGATCGCCTTCCCCGAGCCGCTCGACAAGCGCGTCGCGCACGATCCTCACCGGCGAGGGCGGCACGACCCCGTCCCGCTTCAAGCACGTGGTCGCAGACCGAGGACGGGAGGCTCCGCCGGCTCACCCCGGTGGAGCTCGAGCGTCTGAACGGCTTCCCCGACCACTGGACCGCGACCGGCATGCCCGACGGACGCCGCGCCTTCATGATGGGCAACGCGCTCGTCGTCGGCTTGATCGAGCGGGTCGGTGGGGCGCTCGCGGAGACGAAGCCGGTGGCCGAGAAGCCCGACCTACGCGTCGTTCCCGTTTCCGGGATCTGAGTCGACCCTCGAAAGCCAGCTCGCCGGCGACCATCTCGCTGGCGAGCATCGACGCCGGGCACCTGAGGTTCGAGGATGGAGCCGAACACGGTCTCGAACGCGTGGCATGCGACCCCGTTCTCGGTGGCAACGCTGTACATCCGGTCGTAGCGCTCCTTGATCGGGTCCCACGATCCCGGGCTCGATCCCGATCGATCCACACGGGCATCTGGATGCCGATCCTCATGTAGGGCAGCAGCCCGACCGCCTGCTCGAACGTCGCCACGCCCGAGTCGAAGAACTTCGCGAGCTGCGCCGTGGCCACGATGAGCACCGCCACCTCGCCCATGCCGCTCCGGCTCGCGATCTGGAACTTGAAGAGATCGCGGAACAGGCTCGCCGAGTTCCCGAACTCGACCTCGACGAAGACGCCTTCCTTCGCGAAGTCGCCCCGGAGCGCCAGGTCGGCCGGGAGTGCCGAGAGGGCGACCTGCGGCAACCGGCTCCGCGTTCCAGCCTCGATCTCGTAGTTGGTCGTGGAGATGGAGGTTCAAGGCGGCCTGGTCGACGGGGAACAGGGCGTAGCCCCGCTTCCCCCCGAACCGCTTGGCCTGGCGCTTCGGGGTCGCCGGTCGACCGGCTGCGGTGAACGGCTCGGCGACGCGCAGAGGGACCTCGGCGCCGCCGAGGGCGTCGATCAGCTCGTCGTACTCATGTGGGAATCCGTGCTCGACGATCGTCTCGCCGAACAGGTGGCTCTCGGAGGCGATCTTCAACATCGGCGTTCTCCGTCGTTCGGTCTGGGGAGCCTACGCCGCCGACCCGAGTGACACACGGTCTACCAGCGCGCGTGTCGCTCGGCGACGACTGCCCGAAGCGGCCTACCATGCGGAAGCAGCGTTCGAGGAGGTCCTGCGTCGAGGGATCGCCCACCGAGGAGGGGTACCGTGACGAACCACGCGACCTGGTCCGACTACTACAGGGAGAACGAAGGCCGCGATCCGCGCGAGCTGCTGCTGTCGGCACTGGCGACGTTCGAGGAACCCGGCGCAGCGGTGGATCTGGGGTGCGGCGCCGGGATCGACACCCTCGCGATGCTGGAACGGGGATGGCGGGTCTTCGCGACCGATGCCCAACAAGAAGCGGTCGAGCGCCTACGGGGTCGTGTCCCCCGGGCGCTCGAACCTCGGCTCACCACCGAGGTCTCGCCGATGGAGGACGTCGAGCTCCCGGCCGCCGATCTGGTCCTGGCGAGCTACAGCCTCTTCTTCTGCGACCCGGCCCGGTTCCACGAGGTCTGGGATCGGATCCGAGCTTCGCTCGGGGACGGCGGGATGTTCGTGGGCCAGATCCTGGGCGATCGCGACACGTGGGCGCCGGAGGACGACATGAGCTCGTTCTCGGTCTCGGAGGCCCGCGCCTTGTTCGACGGGTGGAGCCTTGAACGCTTCGACGAGGAAGACGAGGAGGGCGAAGCCTGCGACGGGCCGAAGCACTGGCACGTGTTCCATGTGGTGGCCCGTTCATCGGCGGGCCCCACGGGCCCTCACGTTGTCGAGCCGACGATCGCCTAAGGGCCTGCTTCGGCGCGTTCCTGGAAAGGTGGACCGCGGGGAGGAGCGGCGATCGCCGCTCCTCCCCGCCGGTGCCGTCTACGGTGTCGGGTCCGGGTACGACCCGCCGTAGATGTCGGTGTTGCCGAACGCGTTCGGGCAGGCCTGCTGCGGGGCAGGTGCGACCGGCGTGTCTTCTCCGGCCGCGTGGTCCTTGCCCTTCTCGTGCCTGGACTCCCAATCCTCGACGCCGCGCGGCTCCTCCGCCTCCGCGGCGGTTCCGCCGGCCAGGACGAAGTCGTGCAGGTCCATCCGGTAGGTGTTGATGTCGCCGCAGACGGCGCCGTTGCGCACGTCGTTCCAGACCGCCGTGCCGTATGTGCGCGTGGCGGCCGCGTAGACGTAGTCGCCCAGGAACTCGGCGGCCAGGTTGTTCTGGCTGCTGGCCCTGGGGTCCCCGACCTCGCCACGGTGCAGCGACGAGAACGCGCCGACGACTCCCGATCCCGAGACATCCGCGTGGAGGACCACGCCGACCAGCCCACGGGGACTCGTGGTGTCGTCTCGGAACGGCGTGGTGAACGCGTTGTAGACGAGGTAGACGTCCTCGCCGTTCGGGGAGATCGCCGGCGCCGAGTAGTAGCCGCGGTCCGTGCCCTGCTCGACACGCCGCTCGGTCGACCAGTCCTGCGCGCCCTCGGGCGAGGAGGTGAACATCACGTGCTCGTGGTTCAGCCCGTCACGGGCGTCGACCCATGTGAGCACGATCTCGTCGGTCGCGTCCGACCCCGTCGGGGCGCCGTTCGCGATGTCCACGCTCGGGGCGGATGACAGGTCGCTCCGCGCGCCACCGATGCCGTCCATCACGCAGCGCCCGATCGAGTCCTCGATGAAGTTGCAGCTGTCGTACGCGGTCGTGATCTTGCGCGGACGGCTCCACGTGGATCCGCCGTCGTTCGACGTCACGAGCACGATCGAGCCCTTGCCGGGCTCGCCCACCGCGAATTGGTTCATGAAGACGTACACGGTGCCGTCGCTGTCCGTGCGCACGGTACAGCCCGAACGTCCGAACCCCTGCGGGGAGAACGGGTTGTTCGAGGCCGGCGTCACCTGCTTCTGCGCCCAGGTGGCCCCGCCGTCGGTCGACGTCAACATGAAGAGCGGCTGTGCCGTGAAGCCGTGGCCGAGCGAGCGGAAGCCCGCGTAGCAGACGTAGGCGTTGCCGAAGAACCGGCTGGACTCGGCGTTGTCCGCCCAGATCTGCTCCTTGTCGGCGAACAGCGCCGAGTTCTGCTTGCTCGCGATCACGGGGTCCATCCAACGGGACTGGTCCTGTGCGATCGAGGGCGTGAGGCCGGTCGAGGCCGGGCCGTCGATCCGGGAGACCGCGATCGCTTCGGCGCCCTTGAACGCCTGCTGGCCCGGCAGGTTCGACGCGAGGTTCGCGTAGTAGAGCCGCGACCCGTAGTCCCACGAGAACGATCCGTTCCGGTACACGGGACCGAACGCGAGTGCGGGGTCGCCGTCGGAGACGAGGCCGACGTCCGTGTAGCCGGGGAGCGTCCCGATCGGCCCCATCTGCGGCACACAGTCCGGATCGGCGTCGCCCACGACGCCGTCACAGCTCCGCGCCGACAGGCCCTGGTAGGTCGGCTGCATCCACGACCCGCCACTGTCGAAGGAGAAGTACACCCCGGAGCCGCCGACGCCGTCCGTGAACGGACAGGTGTTGTCGGCGCCCGCGTTGCACGCCTCCATGTCGATGTTGTCGTTCGAGCCAGCGGCCACCACGGTCGGGTGGTTCGCATCGATCGCGACCGCGGGCTCGTTCTGCTTGTTCCTGGAGAACGGGCCCGCGGGGCTGCCCACGGAGACGAGCGTGTCGCCTCCGGCGCCCGATGCGGGGCCGGCCCCGGCGATCGCGGTCGCGATCGCGAGCGATGTCGCCACGGCGAGCGCGGCGGTCCTCAGAGATGTGCGCATGATCCCCCTTTCGTGGCGGCGCTCCGGAGGGAAACCGGATACCCCCGCCACCCGTCCTACGATGAACACCGTATGCGGTGCCCTTGGAGACGGTCAAATTGCCCGTACGGCGGGTCGACGAAACCCGTAGCGCGCGGGCCACAGGCGTCAGGGAGCGCCGCGGGGACCATCGTGAGGACGCGCCAACTTCTGCCGCCGGACTGCAGGGTCAAGTACGGCCTTACCGGGAAGGCTTTCGGGCAGCGGTAGGGGGAACGGTCAGTCGGCCGGGCAGGTCGTCGGTGCGTTCTTGAAGCCGCCGAGCGGGAGCGTGAGCTTGCCCTCGGCGACCAACTCCAGGATCCGGGCCTCGAAGGTGTCGTTCGACACCGCCTGCGCGTGGTCGGGCGCACAGTCGTCGGCCGGAACCGTCACGTGGATCACCGCGTTCGCGGGAAGCGCGGATGCTCCCAGCGTGAACACGACGAGCGCGGCGAGCGCGATCGGTTTCCGCATGTCGATCCTCCCTCATCCATCGGACGAGGGGTTTACGTGCGGCACGCGCGACGGGTTCACCTGGTCAGAGGTATGGAGCCTCCTGGATGGCATAGGCTCCGCGTTTGACCGGGCAAGGCATCGCAAGCTACCATGTAGTACATGGTAGCCCAGAGCCGGCTCGTGGCGCAGATGCGCCGAGGGACGCTCGAGTACTGCGTGCTGGCCCTGCTCCGTTCCGAAGACCGCTACGCCTTCGACCTCGTGCGTGAACTGGCCTCGCTCGACGGCATGGTCACGAGCGAGGGCACGATCTACCCGCTCCTCGCGCGGATGCGCAAGGAGGGGATGGTCGCCACCACGTGGCAGGAGTCCCCGAGCGGTCCGCCGCGTCGCTATTACCGGCTGACCCCGAAGGGTCGAGAGGCGCTAGCCACGTTCGCCGACGAGTGGAGGCGCTTCCGAGACGCCGTGGACCGAATGATCGGAGGTATCGGATGACTACGCAGCGTGAACGAGTGGTGGATGAGTACCTCGAGCGGCTCGAACGCTCCTTGAGCGACGTCCCTGCCGCCCGCCGGGAGGAGATCATCTCGGAGATCGGGAGCCACATCGACGAGGCTCTCGCCGAAGAGCCGGACGACAGCGAGGCGTCGGTGCGCAACGTGTTGGACCGCGTCGGGGATCCCGAGGACATCGCCGCCGAGGCACGCGATCGCCTCGACATCCGAAAGCCCCGGACGAGCTGGACAGATCCGCTCGCGATCGTCCTGCTGCTCGTCGGCGGTTTCCTCTGGCTGATCGGGTGGGTCGTAGGCGTCGTCCTGCTGTGGCTCTCGGATGTGTGGAGCACACGCCAGAAGGTCATCGGGACGCTCGTCGTCCCGGGAGGTCTGTTTGCTGCGTTCCTGGTCGGGTTCATGGCGACGAACAGCATCAGCGGCTCCAACTGCAGGACCAGCACGGTGAACGGGATCGAGACATCCGTCTGCGAGAGCGTGGGCGACAGCGTAGGCGTCGTCAGCCAGGTCCTCCCCATCGCGTTGCTCATCCTGCTGATCGTCGCGCCGATCGCGACCTCGATCTATCTCGGTCGAACGCTCGTCCGTGCGCGCCGACGGTGACGGGCGTGACGCACGGTCCGGTGGCACCGGCTACAACGTCGGGAGCACCTGCTCGAGGAATTCCTCGAGCCGGCCCTGTCCCTCGCTCGGCCAGTCGATGACCAGGTATCCGATGCCGCCGGCCGTCATCCACTCAGAGGTCGCCTTCACCTGGTCCCACGGCTCGGAGATCGACAGGCTCGACGCCCGCATGATCGACGACGGGTCACGGCCCGCCTCCTCCGCTGCGCGGTCGATGATGCCGTTGATCTCGGTCAGCTCAGTCGCGTCGGCTGCCCACCCGTGCCAGACGTCCGCGTACCGCCCGACGATCGGGAGCGTCCGCTGCCGGCCCTCCCCGCCGACCCAGATCGGCGGATGCGGTCGCTGCACGGGCTTCGGGTTGTAGGTCGCGCCTTCGAGCCGATATCGGCCACCCTCGAACGTCGTCTCGTCGGCCGTGAAGAGCGCCCGCAGCACCTGGATCCCTTCCTCGAGGCGATCCATCCGCTCCGCCGTCGGTGGGAAGGGGATCCCGAGCTCGCGATGCTCGGACTCGTTCCAGGCGGCGCCGATCGCGCATTCCACGCGTCCGCCGGACAGGTGGTCCACGGTGACAACCTCGGCGGCGAGCACGGAGGGGTGCCGATGCGTCATGCCGGTGACGAGCGTGCCGAGCCGCACGCGGGTCGTCTCGCGCGCGAGCCCCGCGAGCAGTGTCCACGCCTCAAGCGAGGGGCCCTTCGGATCGGCGTAGAGCGCCTTGAAGTGGTCGAAGACCCAGACGCCGTCGAGTCCCGCGTCCTCCGCGAGCTTGGCACGCGCCACGATCTCGTCCCAGGTCAGCTGATGCTGCGAGATGTCGAGCCCGAACCGCATGGATCGCCCCCTTCCTCGGATGAACCTCGACCCGACGATAGCGGGCACGGTGGTCGCCGTAGCGATCCCTGTTCCGGCGACTCCTCCGTCGTCTAGAGATGCTCGAGCAGATAGTCGACGTACTGCGGACGGAGCGTGTCCTCCGTCGAACGGTCGATGCGGACGTAGCCGTTGATCGCGCTGACGATGTGGGCGATGTCGAGCCCGGAGTCATCGAGCTCGCCGAGCTGTCCCTCCGCTGCAGGGATCGAACCCAGCAGGCCCCACAGCCAATCGATGTCTCCCTCCGCCTTCCCCATGTCGACGGCTCGATCGTGCAACTGGTGAGAGGACAGCGATTCGAGATCGGCTCGGGTGATCATGTGCTCCACGGTACTCGGCGAGGCAGACGCCGCCGGACAGGCTCCGAACCGACCCACGGTTCAAGCGCGTGGCGCGTCATGCGCCACGTCGCTGGTCGGATCCGAGCATCGCGACAGTTCAGCTCCATCCTGCGCATACTCCAGATAGGACGCGAACCCCGACATCGACGGGAGAAGAAGTCAGGGGGCTCGCCTCCACCGAACCCGTCCCACCGTCCCTCCCAGGCTCACGGGCCCGATACTCCGGAGCGATTTCCAGCTCTCGATCCGGCCCATCGCTCGCCTCGGACGCGTCGGGACATCCAAGCTCGAAGGAGCGCAGCCATGCAGAACATGCGTATCGCCAGCTACAAGATCACCGAAGGTAACTTCACCGACATCGCCGATGCCGCGAAGGAAGGCATGCTGAAGTCCTTCAGGAACCAGCCCGGGTTCCTTCGGTACGGACTCGCCGATACCGGCAACCGCACTTGCCTCTCGATCAGCCTCTGGGAGACCCGTGCCCAGGCCGAGGGTGCGTCGCTCGTGGCCACGAGCTGGGTGCGCGAGCACCTCGCTGACAAGGTCGAGCTGACCTCGACGCAGGTAGGCGACCTCGCCTTCTTCGAGGGTGTTCCTGCGACGGTCTGACAAACCGGAACTACTTCGCCCGTTGGCGCGGCTGCGGCCACGCCTGAGTAGGAGTGAAAGAAGAGGAGCCCACAGCCGTGGGCTCCTCCTCTTTGGGCGCACTCGGCCCTGCCGTCGAGGCGGAAGACTGAAGCCGATCGACGTTGGGAGTGGGTAGGCGTGTGATGAACGGACGCTAGGTCACCGTCACGTACCAGGCGGTCTGTTCGCTCGACGGGTCCGACGTTCGCTTCGTCGTCGGGTTCCGGAGCGTCGCCCGGAACTTGTACGTGCCGGGACCGTTCTTTGGAGCCACGACCGACGGCGTGAAGGATCCGTGCGTCCCGGTCTGGCCGCTCAGCCACGCGGTCCACGTGCCCCACGTCGTCTTGCCGGCCTTACGGAACGAGTACTGGACATCGAACACCAGCCAGGGGGCTGGCCGCTGTCCCCATCGCACGTCGATCGGCGTGGTCGTCGTCGCCGTCGTGGGGGAGGTGATGACGGGGAACCCGACGCCTCCCGTGAAGGTCCCCGATGCTCCCGTCGCGGTCGAGCGGTACGTGAAGAACGCCGCACCCTGGAACAGGTAGGTGAAGGGCGAGCCGCCCGGAGCGACCGCACCCGAGTTGAAGAGGAACCTGGACGTGTTGTTCTCGCCCAGCTGCCTGAAGTCCGTGACGGAGTGCGGCTTCGTGTTCGATACCGAGGCGGCGAACGCGAACGTGACCCGCATGCAGAGCTCGACGCCGGTGATGCTCGGTGGTACGTACCGAGTGTCCTCGACCGCGACCGTTCGCGCCTGCGCGGCCACCACTCCCGGCAAGGCGTCGGACACCGGTCCCGGACCTGCCGCGTTCATCGCCTGGACGGTGAAGCTGTAGGGCAGGCAATGCGGCAGCGTGCTGAACGTCGTCTGGAGGGTCGTCCCTTCGACCGATCGCGTGACGACCGGTGCTTCGGCCGTCGTGCCGGTCACGACGTACCCGTCGATCGGCTCACCGTTGGACGCGGCTGCGGGCCACGAGAGCGTGACGGTTCCGTCCCCGTAGGTCACGGTGATGCCGCCGACCTTGCCCGGGGCGCCGTAAGGCGTTACGGGCCCGACCTCGGCAGCGGTGCTGTCGCCCACGCTGTTGTGCGCGACCACGGAGAAGGTGTACGCCGTCCCGTTGGTGAGGCCGGTGACCACCGCCTGCGTCGAAGCGACCGGGATCGGGGTCCCAGGAACGCCGTTCACGATCGGCGTCACGACGTACCCGTCGATCGGAGCTCCTCCGTCGTTCGTCGGCGCGGTCCAGCTGACCGTGACCTGTCCGTCCCCCGAGGTCGCCGACAAGCCAGTGGGGGCATCGGGGACCGTCACAGGCGGCTCGCCGATCAGGCTCACGAAGACATCCTGCTCACCGTTCCCGTCGTTCTCGACCAGGGTGCCGTTCCCGGACGAGAAGGCGATCACCGAAGCGTCGCCGTTCACCGACGGGGCGAAGCCATCGTCGGTTCCACCGCGACGTTGCAGCGATCCGTCGATCCGGTCGAAGACCCAGATGTCCGAGATGGAACCGTTCGGGTCGGTGGGCGCGAGGTTGGTGGCGGCCGATTGGAACGCGATGAACCGGCCGTCTGCGGAGATGCTCTCGTTCGAGGCGTAGTCGTTGCCCTCAGCACCACCCACCCCCGGGCTGGCCCGCGAGATCACTGGTGTGGACCCAGATAGGTCAGCGACGAAGATGTCGTACCAGTGGAGCGTGTCCGGAGTGGGCGTCAGATTCGTGGCTCCCGACATGAAGGCGATCGTCATCCCGTCGTCGCTCATGACCGGCCGGACGCTGACGTCGTCCGTGTCGGCGCCCCCGACCCCGACGCTGAGTCGGAACGTGGTCGGAGCACCCGCCGCCTCACGATCGCGCACGAACACATCGGGAAGGCCGTTGTTGTCGACGGGTGTAGTGACGAGATCGGCCGAGCCCGAGGAGAAGGCGACGTAGCGTCCGTTTCCGCTCACCGGTGCGCGCTCGACGTCCACGTCGGTGTCGTCGTCGACGCCGTCTACCGTCACACTGATCTGCTCGGTGGTCCCGGCGATCGTGTCGCGGAGGAAGACGTCGATGTCACTGTCCGTGTCGAGCACCGCCCCCAGGTTCTTGGCTCGCGAGATGAAGGTCACGTACCGGCCGGTCGCGCTTATCGAAGAAAGGAGCTCCTCGGAATCGGAAAGTCCCTCGTTGTCCCTCACGCTGACGAGCGAGGTCGTGTCATCGACCAGGTCACGGACGTAGATATGGCGGTACCCATTGCCGCTCGCTTGGGGGTCGAGCGCAGCGGTCGACGTGAAGTCCACGAACCGACCGTCAGAGCTGATCGATGCATCGAAACTGTCTCCAAATCCCTGCCCGCCCGACGAATCGATCGAGATGAGCTCCGTGGTCCTTGCCTGACGGTCGCGGACGTAGACGTCTGCATCATCCGAACGCGTATCGGCGGGGGCAAGTTGGGACCTCGACGTGAAGACGACGAATCGACCGTCCTCGCTCACGGTCTTCGGGCTGCTGCCGATGTTTCCCCCGCGGGGTGACTCCCCGCCCGAGTTCGTCACGCTGACCCGGCGGGTCGTGCTGGCGTCCACCGGATCGAGGGCATGACGGAGCACGTCGAGCACGGGATCTCCGGGACCGATGTCGTACAGGGTGGTCGCCGCTCCACCGGGCCCGAACCACGCCCAGGGAAGTACGCCGTCGATCTCCGCTGCCAGCTCCGCCTCGATCTTCTGGGCGAGGATCGTGGCCCGCTCGCCGAGACCGCCCACGTCCTCCACCTTGATCCCCAGCTCACCGATGAACAGCGGCTTCCCGAGCGTCGCGCATTGGTCGATCCTGACCTGCAGCCCGTTCCACTCGTCCCCGGGGATCGACGCCGTCGGGTCGTAGTCGTGGAACTCGCAGAGGTCGATCTCGGGGATCGCGTGCACCTGCCGGTACTCATCACCCGAGGTGCCGCATTGCCCGCTCCCGATCGTGCCCAGACTCACGAGGTGGTTCGGGTCCGCCGTCTTGATGGCACCCCCGACGTCACCTGCGAACGCCTCGAGGAGCGCCTCGGCGTTCGTGCTGCACCCACCGATGTTGCTTGGCTTGACCTCGGCCTCGTTCATGAGCTGCCACGCCAGCACCGTGGGATCGTTGGCGTAGCGCGTGGCGACCTCGCCGACCCAATCGAGGTACGACACGGTGCCGCCCGGGTCCGGCTGCGTGTACCCGCTCTGATACCAGGTTTCGTCCTTGTACCCGCTTGCAGGCTCGCAGTCGGCCCACTGGTTCGCGAGCGTCGCGACCACCCGCACCCCGTGCGTGGCGGCGACCGCGAGCGTGTGGTCGAACGCGCTCCAGTCCCGCTGCCCACCGGTGGTGGCGAGCGACTGGAAGAACCAGGCGCGGATCACGGTGACGCCCGGGCCCATCGCGGAGAGGGCGTCGTCAAGCGCCGCACCCGAGGTCAGGTTCGGTCCGCACTGCCCAGAGGAGTTGGCGTTGTAGACGTTGATGCCGGTGAACCGGAACGGCTGACCGTCGACCACCAAGCTGTCCGCCTGGCGGGACACGAATCCCTGAGGTGCCGCCGATGCGGATGCGGGAAGGAACGCGACACCGACGGCGAGCGCCGCGAGCAGTGGGAGACCTGTCCGGCGCTGTCTCCCGCGGCGCTGAGAGCCTCCGCCGTGTCGACGCCTCAGTGAGCCGAGCCCCGACCGGATCGGCCCGCGCGCGAGTGACGGCATCGTTCCCTCCATATGAGGCGGGCAGGCCCCGGACCTCGCAACCTAGCCCCGTTGTCGCGAGGACGCAACCTCGTTGGCGCGGGTCTCGACCTGGCGCGCGATGCCCGTCTGGACGTAGATTCCGACCGCATGGGGGGTCCCTGGGAGCTCAGGCTTGCGCGCATCGACGATATCGGGGCGATCGACGCGCTCATGAAGGTCTCGACACGCGACCTCTTCCCATCCACCTACGACGAGGAGCAGACCGAGACGAGCGTCCGGTACATCTCGGCGGTCGACCCGACGTTGATCCAAGACGGAACGTACTTCGTGATCGAGGCCGACGGGGGCCTCGTCGCGTGCGGCGGCTGGAGCCGGCGCGACAAGCTGTTCACCGGATCGGGCGAGGGCACGGATGACGCCCGCCTCCTGGATCCGGCGACCGAACCCGCTCGTGTTCGGGCGATGTTCGTGCGTTCGGACTGGACGCGGCGGGGGCTCGGTACCGCGATCCTTCGGGCGGCCGAGGATGCGGCGAGGGCGGAGGGGTTCCGTGAGCTCGCGTTGATGTCGACGATGCCGGGCCTGCCTCTGTACCAGCGGTACGGGTTCACGGTCGACGAGCGCCGCGACATCTCGATGCCGAACGGCGTCACGATCGCCGGCGCGGCGATGAGCAAACCCGTCGCGTAGGCGTGCGCTGCGGAGTATCTGGGCGGGGACGAGGAGCCACGAGCGCCGCGCCGGTCCGGAGGTCCTTGACCGAGCGGGCCCGGAGGCTCCTTCACCGACCCACTCCGCGTGAAACCGTGGCTGTGGACGCCCTGGTCTACGGGCATGCGCCGTGGGCAAGGGAGGCGGGCCATGGCGACAGAGACCGGTCGCACCGAAGCGAACACCACATCAGGACGAGGCACCGCCTCACGTCCGGAGCCGCGGTCCCTGGACGTGGATCGAGCGCATCTCGATGGCCACGACCTCGACGCCGTGGCCCGTGGGATCCTCAACCGGCATCCGGCCGTCGGCCTCGCGGTCGGCGTCGTCCGCGACGGGAGGATCGCGTCCTTCTCGGGACAGGGTCTCGCCGACATCGCGTCGCACACGCGGATCACCGAGGACACGGTCTTCCGGATCGCCTCGATCACGAAGACCTTCACCGCTATCGCCGTGATGCAGCTGTGGGAGCAGGGGCTCGTCGACCTCGACGCACCGGCCAACGACTACCTGCGTGCGTACGAGCTCGTCCCGGAGAGCGCCGGCTTCCGGCCGGCCACGATCCGACACCTGCTGACCCACACCGCCGGGATCCGCGAGGTCCTACATCCGTCCGGGCTGCTCAGGATGCGTGATCTGGGCGAGACGGTGGAGCGCGGACAGACGGTGCCGACGCTGGCCGAGTACTACCGGGGCGGTCTCCGCGTCGACGCCGAGCCGGGCACGAGGTTCATGTACACCGACCACGGGTTCGCGACGCTCGGCCAGATCGTCGAGGACGTGACCGGCGTGTCGCTCGCCGGGTACCTGCGGCGGCACATCTTCGAGCCCCTGGGCATGGCCAGGACCGACCTCGTGCGCACTGAGGAGATCGCGTCGCGACTCGCGACCGCCTACGAGCTGCGCTCCGACGGACCCGAGCCGATCCCCGACTACGAGCTGATCACGCTCGGCGGTGGCGGCGTGTACTCCACGCCGGCGGACATGGCCCGCTACGTCGCGGCGCTCGCGGGCGGCGGTGCGAACGATCACGGGTCGGTGCTCGCGCCCGAGACGCTCGCCACGATGTTCGAGCCGCAGTACCAGCCCGACCCGCGGATCCCGGGGATCGGGCTCTCGTTCTTCCGAGCCGACCTCGGCGGCCATCCGGTCGTCGAGCACGACGGGATCCTGCCCGGCTTCGATTCGCAGATCGTCGTGGCGCCCGACGACGGCGTCGCCGTGATGGCGTTCGCCAACGGGGCGAAGCGTGGCATGCACTGGCTCACGCCCGAGGCCTCGGGCCTGCTCCGCCGACTGCTCGGCGTGCCCGACGAGGCGATCCGCACCGACGTTCCCCATCACCCCGAGATCTGGAACGACCTGTGCGGTTGGTACCGGTTCTCGGCTCACCCGAGCGATCCGGCACGGCTCGCCCTCGGTCCTGGAGCCGAGGTCGTCGTCCGACGAGGCCAGCTCACGATGCGGGCCTTCAGCCCGATCCCCTCGCTGTTCAGGGGGTTCGACCTGCATCCGGACGACGACGAGGATCCCTACGTCTTCCGGATCGAGGTGCCCTGGGTCGGTACGGGCCGCGTCGTCTTCAGCCGAGAGGTCGGAGGACCCACGACGGCGTTCCACCTCGGCTTCGCTCCGATGTCGTTCCAGAAACGACCCGCCATCGAGAACCCCCGCCGGTGGGCCACCGGCGCGCTCGGTGTGGCGGCCGTGGTAGTCGGTGTGACGGTCGCCCGTCGGCGCTTCGCGCGCACCACCGGTGATGCCCTGAGGAGTTGATGACGTATGACGACGCTCTCTGCAGAACGGGTGCGGCGAGGAAGAGGAACGCTCTCGATCCGAGACGTGTCCCTGTTCGCCGAGGTCATCGGTGAAGGAGCGCCGCTCCTGCTGATGCACGGCGGCCCCGGCGCGGATCACTGGACGATGCTGCCGTTCCGTCGTCTGGCGGATCGGTTCACGGTCGTCTTCTACGACCACCGCTGCAACGGACGGTCGCGAGGCGCTCCCGTCACATCGATGACGTGGGAGAACCTGACCGCGGACGCCGATGCGCTCCGGGAGACGCTCGGCTTCGAGCGGTGGGCAGTGCTCGGCCATTCGTTCGGCGGCCACGTCGCGCTCGAGTACGCGCTTCGCTATCCCGACAGCCTGTCGCGCCTCGTGCTCCTGGACACGGGCGGCGATGGTTGGTGGTCCCAGCACAACGCACCGGAGATCCTCGCCGGGCGTGGCTACAGCCCCGCGAAGGTGGAGCTGGCCCGGCGGTGGTTCAACGGCGAGTGCGCGCCATGGGAATTCATGCCGACGTTGATGAGGCTGGGAAGCGCCTACAACCCCTACACGAGCTTCGCCTCGGCCGCGCGAGAGATCCTCGCGGAACGGCGCTCGAGGATGCGACCGGAGGCGCTGACCTTCGCCGGCCGCTACCTGATCAAGGGCTGGTCGGTGATGGACCGCCTCGGCGAGATCGCAGTGCCGACGCTCGTGATGGCGGGGCGCGACGACTTCATATTCCCGCCCGAGCACCAGGCGCAGCTCGCGGCGGGGATCCCGAAGGCACAGCTCCGCATCATCGAGCGCGCCGGCCACGACCCGCACTCCGAACGGCCCGACGAGGTGATGGGGGCCGTCAGGGACTTCCTGGAGGCGGACATACCGGAGACCCTGATGGCGAAGAAGATAGGAGGTGAGCCGACGATCTCGGTCTAGCGTGCCGCTCCACCCGAGACTAGGGTCGGGCGATGGGCACCGACGTCGGTGACGGAGCCTCCCAGCTACTCACGTTCCTGATCGCCGACGTGCGCGGGTACACGGCGTACACCCAGGCGAACGGCGACGAGGCGGCCGCCCGGCTCGCCGCCGCGTTCGCGGAGATCGTGCGTGAAGGCGTCGAGGCGCGCGGGGGCCGCGTGATCGAGCTCCGCGGCGACGAGGCCCTGGCCGTCTTCGCGTCCGCGCGCGACGCGCTCCGCGCCTCGGTGGACGTGCAGGAGGCGTTGGTCGACGAGGTCGAGCGGCATCCCGAGCTCCCGCTCCGGGCCGGGATCGGCCTCGACGCCGGCGAGGCGGTGCCGGTCGAGGGTGGCTATCGCGGCGGCGCCCTGAACCTCGCGGCGCGGCTCTGCTCGCAGGCCGGGCCCGGCGAAGTGCTCGCCAGTCCGGCCGTCACGCACCTGGCCCGCGCGGTTCCCGACGTGCGGCTCGTCGCACGCGACCCGCTCACCCTGAAGGGGCTCCCGGAGCCCGTGCCCGTCTTCGCCGTGACGCGTGAAGCCGGTGACGTCGACGCGCTCCGCCACCGGCTCGAGGAGGCGGACGGGAGCGAGCCTCCGCATGTCCGCGTGGATGTCCCGCAGGCGCTCTCGACGTCGACGCCGATCGCTACCGGTCGCGAGACCGTCACGCGGCGCGTCCGGTGGGCGTGGCGGCAGGCGCGTCGCGGCGCCGGCGGCATCATCGTGATCGACGGCGAGCGCGGCATGGGGAAGACGCGGATCGCCGCCGAGGCCGCCATCCTCGCGGCCCGCGACGGGGCATCCGTGCTGCACATCGGCAGGGGCGACCCGCCCGTGGCGGTCGACGGCGCCGAAGGACCGGCGCTGGTCGTCGTGGACGACGCCGCCGTCGCCGCGGACCTGCTCCGATCCGAGGCTGATCGACCGGAGCGGATCGCCGGCCGTGAGCTCCTGGTGATCGTCACGGCCGACCTCGACGGCGCCGCCACGGCGTCACCGTCGGTCGAGCGCATCGTGCTCGAGCCCCTGGGCGCCGATGCCGTCGCGGAGATCGTCGCGATGCACGCCGGCGGCGACGCGCGGGGCGCGCCGATCGCGGCCATCCTCCAGGCGTCGGCGGGCGTGCCCGCCCGCGTCCACGAGCTCGCGGCGGGCTGGGTCCGCGACGAGGCGACGCGCCGCCTCGGAGAGGCGGCCGCCCGGGCGGCCGTCGGTCGGAGCGACCTCAGGGTGCTCGAGGCGGAGGTCGCGACCAACGTGATCGACCTGCAGCTCGCACGCGAGCGGGCCGAGCTGTTCGGGAGCCCGACCGAGACGACGATCGACGGCTCGAAGGAATCCCCGTTCAAGGGCCTCGCCCCGTTCGACGTGGATGACGTCGAGGTGTTCTTCGGACGGGAGCGCCTCGTCGCCGACATCGTGGGCAAGCTCGCCGGGTCGACCTTCCTCGCGGTGGTGGGGCCGTCGGGGAGCGGGAAGTCCTCCGCGGTGCGCGCCGGCCTCCTGCCCGCGCTCGCCGTGGGCGCGCTCCCCGGCAGCGACGGATGGCTCCGCGTCGTCGTGCGGCCCGGCCCCCATCCCTTGCGCGCCCTCGACCGAGCGGTGTGGGCCGCGCTGCCCGACGATCTCCGGCAGGAGATGGAGTCGGTCGAGCTCCCGCTCCGGGGACTCCGTGACCACCTCGGGGACGACCGTCGCGTCGCCGTCGTGATCGACCAGTTCGAGGAGGTCTTCACCCACGCGGGCGAGGACGAGCGCAACGCGTTCGTGCGTGCGCTCGTCGAGGCGGCCGACGACCCGAGAGGCGTCGCGGTCGTCGTGGTCTGCCTGCGCGCCGATTACTACGGTCGCTGCTCCGGCTACCCGCGGCTCGCCGAGCTGACGGGGTCGAGCCACGTCCTCGTCGGCCCGATGACCGAGACCGAGTACCGCCGAGCGATCGAGGGTCCCGCCCGGCGCGCCGGCCTCTCGGTCGAGCCCGCCCTCGTCGACGCGCTCGTCGGCGAGGTCGTCGACGAGCCGGGTGCGCTGCCGCTCCTGTCGGCCGCCCTGCTCGAGCTCTGGCAGTCGCGCGAGGACCGGACGCTCACGCTCGCGGCGTACGCGACGACGGGCGGCGTCCGCGGCGCGGTGGGGCGTCTCGCGGAGGACGCGTACGCGTCGCTCGACGCCGACGAGCAGGAGGCCACGCGCGCGGTGATGCTGCGTCTCGCCGGTCCCGGCGAGGGCGACGCGATCGTCCGACGGCGCGTGCAGCTCGGGGAGTTCGACGTCGAGCAGAACCCACGGGTCGCGCGCGTCCTCGAGGTGTTCACCGACGCGCGTCTCCTGACGGTGGGCGACGGCACGGTCGAAGTGGCGCACGAGGCGCTGCTCCGCGAATGGCCGCGGTTGGCCGCCTGGCTCGACGACGACCGCGCGGGGATGCGGCTGCGTGCCCACATCGGCGTCGCCGCGAAGGAGTGGGGCCAGGCGGACAGGGACCCGGGCGAGCTCTACCGGGGAGCGCGCCTCACCTCGGCGGTCGACTGGATGGGCGACCACTCGCTCGAGCTCAACGAGCTGGAACGGGAGTTCCTGGGCGAGAGCCGATCGGCGGCGGAGGAGGAGTCCCAACGGCAGCGCACGATCAACCGCAGGCTCCGCGCGCTCCTCGTCGGCGCGGTCGCCCTCCTCGCGGTCGCGCTGGTCGCCGGCGTCCTGGCGGTCGCGCAGCGGGCGAAGGCCGATCGCTCCGCCACGACCGCCACCGCGTCACGCCTGGGGGCGCAGGCGGTGATCGAGGACGACCTCGACACCTCGCTCCTCCTCGCCGCGCAGGCGCGCGCGATCGACGATTCGATCCAGACGCGGAGCTCGCTGCTCGCCACGTTGCTGCGCGCGCCCGCGGCGATCCGCGTGATGCCGGGCACCGGCAACCGGCTCCTCGAGATCCATCAGTCCCAGGACGGCAGCGTCTTCGTGACGGTCGACAACTTGTGGGCACGTGGGCGTGTACGACACCGCGTCGATGGAACGCGTGCGCGTGCTCACCCCACCGCCGTTCTTCGGCGGGGACCTGAGCCCCGACGGCACGACGATCCTCGGCCAGGCCGAGAGGCGGCGGCGGGCTACATCGCGATCTCGGTGGCGGACGGGACCTCGCGCACGATGCCGCTCGCGCAGGGGCGTTTCGCCGTCGGCATGAGCGTGGCGTTCCATCCCGACGGCGACTCCTTCATCTCGCTCGAGCGTCGATGCCCACCTCCCCCCGAGCCGTGCGACGCTGCCCCGACGTTCCTCGTCCGGCGCGCGGTCGACGACGGGGCCGAGCTCGCCGCCGCGCCGGTCACCGGTCGCGGCGGAGGAACCCTCGGTCGCCTGGTCGCCGAACGGGGACGTCGTGGTGATCGTCGACGGCGAGGACCTCCGCGTCCTCGACCCGGCGTCGCTCGCGACGACCGCGTTCTACCCGGGATCGGTCGCGTGGCCCTTCGACATCAGCGACGACGGACGGACGCTCGCGTTCGGGCGCGACGACGGTGAGGTCTCGACGATCGATCTCGAGACCGGCGACGTCCGCGCGTTCGAGGGGCGTCACGGGGCGGGCCGTGCAGGGCGTCGGGTTCGCGCCGGACGGCTCTCTCGTGACGACGAGCGACGACCGCGAGGTGTTCGTCTGGGACGTCGCGAGCGGCACGATCTCGGAGAAGCTCGAGGGTCACGCCGGGCGCGTGTTCGGCCCGGCGTTCGACGCCGACGGGTCCACGGCGTTCACCGTGGGTCTCGACGGTCGCGTGATCGCGTGGGACCTGACCAGCGAGCGCCGGATCGGGACGCGGTTCTCGTTCGCCCCCGACGGGGCGCAGTGCTGTCCGCCCCCCGGCACCGACCCCGCGCCGGAGGCGTCGCCCGACGGCCTGACGATCGCCTACCAGACCGGGGACGGGCAGGTGGTGCTGGTGGATGCCTCGACGCAGGCCGTGATCGCGCAGCACGATCCATGGTCGGACGCGCGCCTCGAGGAGCTCCGTGCGGGCGACCCGACGCTCGGCGACATCCAGCTGGGGTTCGTCACCGATTTCGCGTTCAGCGACGACGGTCGGCTGGCTCGCCGTCAGCGGCGGCGTACCCGAGGTGGTGATCTACGACGCCCGCTCCGGCGATCAGGTGCGTCGGATCTCCGCGTCGACGATGGGGTGGGTGAACGGGCTGTCGTTCGCCCCGGACGGATCTCTCGTCACGGCGAACGACGACGGCACGGTGGCGATCTGGGACGCGACCAGCGGTTCGCTCGAGGACCGGGTCAGGGTCTTCCCGGAGTCCACGAGCAGCGAAGACTACCCCGGTTCGATCTCCTACCCTCGGATCAGCCCCGATGGCCGGCGGCTCGCCGTCGTGACCGGCACCCCGACGTTCGACGCGGTCTCCGTTCGCGTCGTCGACCTCGCGGGGCGCCGCGAGGTCTGGCGCCGCGAGGTCGATGAGATGGACGCGGTCGTCGACTGGGCGCCGGACGGACGATGGATCGCGGTGGGCCACTTCCAGAACGGCGCCCTCTCGATCCACGACGCCGAGACCGGCGTGCTCCGCGCGCAGCCGATCAACGTGAACGCGGGGTGGGTCCTCAGCATCGATCATTCCGACTCTCGTCACCTGTGGGTGACGGCCGGCACCGACGGGACGGTCCGCCTCTTCGACGACGAGACGCTCGCTCAGGTGGGGTCGAACATCCCGGCGGTCGACAACCAGGCCACCACCGCCACGGTGACCGACGGCGGCGACGCCATGGTCGTCGTCAGCATGGCGGGCATGGGGTGGCGGTGGGACCTCGACCCGGCCCGCTGGTCCACGCAGGCATGCACCGTCGCGGCTCGCACGCTCACCGTTCGCGAGTGGCATCAGTTCCTGCCCTCGCTGCCCTACGACCCCACCTGCCGGAGGGGATCCGGGACCGAGTGACCGACAGCGCCGTCCGTGTCCTCGACCGTGGCGTCGCCGCGTCGATCATCCGCGGGAGCTACACCGTGACCGTGCCCTCGACTCCGAGCACACCCTTCAGTGCCTCGAGCATCCCCAGGTGACGTGACGCATGGGTGAGGTGCCACCCGAAGTGCTCGAGGACGATCCAACCGCCCTCGTCGTAGAAGTCCGCGGTCGGCAGCAGCAGCTCGTCGTCGTCGACATCGCGGAGGAGCTCCTCGGCGGCCGCGAACGCCGCTCGTGCATAGGACGCGACCTCCGCCTTCGCGGGGAGCGGGAGCGCCGCCGAGGCGTCGTCGTCGAGTCCCATCCCCGTCGCCTCCTTGCCGAGCGAGCCGCCGAGGCCCCAGGCACGGGCAAGCTCCCGCGACTCCCAGATCTGCGTTCGCCCGGTGAACCGTGTGAGCTGCGGCGCGAACGATCCGAACCGCTCCTGCAGGGCATCCGCCCATCGCGCGGTGTGCCACAGGTGGAACGCGATCGAGGGCGCCTTCGCCCCGGGTCTGGCTCGGAACGACGCCTCGTCGAGATCCTCGATCCCTTCGAGGAACGCCCCATGGATGAACGAGACCTGCCCGACCAGGTTCTCGACGATCACGTGCCCCATGCGCCGCCCTCGATGAACGTCCGGTCCTGAGCAGCGCCTCTGACGAGTGCGATGCGCGGTTCGCACCGCAGGTCCGCACCGAACATTGCTGCACAACCAGCCAGACCTACCATCGCACGGATGGGTAGTGACAGCCCCTCGCATCACGGTCGCAACGATCCGATGCTCGTTCTGCGGGAAACTGCGGGATCAGGTTGCCTGGATGGTGGCGGGTCGGGGCGTGTACATCTGCGATGAGTGCGCGGACCTCGTGAACGAGATGATGGAGGACGAGCTCCCGACGTGGCCGTGGCGGCGCGCCCGTCCCGAGCTCCAACCGAGAGATCGATCCGCTCCGGCGGTTTCGGTGACGACGGGTCCGAGCACCGAAGTGACGATCCCTCCGGAGCTCGGGGATGAACTCACGCGATCGTGGAACGACTTCAAGAACGACAGGACGATGAGAATGGCGGCGCTTCCGGCGTTGCTCGAGCATTACCAACCGCTAGCCGACCACTACGTCGACGGGCTCGTGATCGATCGTGAGGTTTTCGCACAGGAGGCTCGCCGGGCGCTGGTGCAGTCCATCGTTTGGTACGACGAGCGGAGGGGCGAGCCGTTCGAGACGGTCGCGCTGAAGGAGATCCAGGACGCGATATACACAGCGCTCGTGGTCGCGCTGGAGCTCCCCAGAGACCTCCCATGATGGTCGGGAGCCGACCTCCCGTCGTTGCCTACGTGGGGGAGGCCACGATGTTGACCATCCAGTTGATGCCGAACCGGTCGGCGCACATGCCGTACTCGTCGCCCCACATCTGCTTCTCGAGGGGCATCAGCACGGTGCCGCCGTCGGACAGCTTCTCCCAGTAGCCGCGGAGCTCGTCCGCGTCCTCACCGCTCAACGAGATCGAGATGTTGTCCCCGACCGTCGCCGTCGTGCCTGGCGGTCCGTCGGAGGCCATCAGCGTGAAGCCGCCATCGGTCTCGAGGAGCGCGTGCATCGTCCCGTCGGCGATCGAGGGGTCATCGCCTCCGAACTCGCCGAAGGTCATGACCTTCAGGGAGCCTCCGAAGACGCTCTCGTAGAACTCCATCGCCTCGCGGGCGTTGCCATCGAACTGGATGTACGGGTTCAGACGGGACGGCATGCTCCACCTCCATCTCGATCGATCGGGGACCTGGCGCCGACGCTAGGGCAGGACGTCGGGCTCGGTCAAACGGGCCTGGCACCCGTCTCGGGTCCGCTTGACCGGAGCCGGCGGCGCGGGGCAGGCTGGCCCGTCATGAGGGCGGGGTCGCGGAACTCGTGAGGGAACGGGTCTGCCTGCGATGTGACTGGACCGGCGATGAGCGGGGTGCGTGTCCCCGGTGCGGGGCCACCCTGTACCGCTGGCCGGAACCCGATGAGCGTCCCGCGTCCCTCTCGGGCGAGCGCTCAGCGCGGGCACCGCAACGGCCGCCGCTCGGTGCTCGGGCGAGGGTGATCGTCCTCGTCTCCGTCGTGGTGGCCGTCGCCGTCGGCCTGCTGCTCATCGACGACTCGCTCACTCCGACGGGGGCGTCCGGACAACGGGCGGAGACCGGACCGACAGCATCCGCGCCGGTTCCCGAGTGCGTGGACCCTGATCCCTGCGGCGCGAGGGTGACGTATCAGGCCGAGGTCGCAGCGATCTGCAAGGCAGCGAACGAACGCGCTCGCGCCGCCCTCGAGGATCGCCTCCTCCCGGGATCGATGATCGAGGACCCCGCGAACCTGACGGCGGCAGACGTCGAGATCCTGAGGGTGATGAACGGCATCGTGCTCCGTCGGTCCGTCGCGGTGCTCGCGGAACTGCGAGCGCTCCATCGACCCCGGGCCGACCGTGCCCTGTTGGAGCAGGACTTCGCGCTCCGCGAGCAGGAGGTCGCCCTCTTGCGCTCGATCGTGTCGGCAGCAACGTCCGGGAACATCGCGCGGGTTCAGAGGCTGCACGACGAGCAGATCGACCTCGTGGGCATGAGGGCCCAGGAGGTCCCGGGGCATCTCCCGGAGAGCTGCCTCATCTCCTTCGGGGCGTGACGCCCTCGGCGACGCTACGCCCGGATCACAGACCGAGCCGAGGCCAGCCCGGCGGGAGCCGGCCGCTGCAGGCCTCCCGTGCGACGGCCCTCAGGGCCCGTGCCCGCGCGGCCCCCGGCTTGCTGGACAGCTCGTACGGGTCGGTTCGCAGGTTGTAGTACTCCCATTCGCCCGAGCCGTAGCGCACGAGCTTGCTGTGGCGCATCCGCACCCCGCAGAACGCATGGGCGTCCGCGGCGCCCTCGATCAGGACGTATCTCCGATGCGTGGGGGCGAAAAGCGACGTGCCCTCGATCGCCCATGGGGCCGTGAGGCCGCCGGCGGCGTGCAGGATCGTCGGGAGAACGTCGACGTTCGTGACGAGGTCATCGACCGTTCCGGGCACCATGCCGTAACCCTGAGCGAGGAGCGGCACATGGATCGACTCCTCGTACGGCACGGCCTTGCCCAGCCACTGGTGGTTCCCGATCTCCAGCCCGTTGTCGCCGATGAACAGGAACAGGGTGTCGTCGAGGCCCGGGTCCCGAGCCATCTGGGCCTCCACGAGATCGCGGACGTTCCGGTCGACCGACATCAGGCTGCGCGCGTAGGCCTTGTTCCAGTGGCGGTAGTAGGAGACGGCGCGCGGTTCGTTCTCGGATCCCCCGATGTAGGCGGGCTTGTCGGTGATGTCGGGCTCCATGAAGTTCGGTGTGAACGAGAAGGGCGCGACGGGCGTCGTCGCCTCCGTCGGGCCCGGGACGGGAGGCGTGGGGCCGGACGCGCTGTGCGGTGCGTTGAAGGACAGGTAGGTGAAGTGCGGCGCGTACGGCGCAACATCCATGAAGGCGATGGCCTGCTCGGTGAGCACATCGCCGGAGTAGTCCTCGGGCTCGTGGCCGAAGTCTTCGTACGAGCCGTCGTCGTAGCGCAGCGTGTAGTCGTAGTAGGGGGAATCCGCTCCGCGGAGCCCGGCTGCAGCATGGCCGGCGAATCGGTCCCACCCGCTGGGGATCGTGTCGTCCCACGCATTGAGGAACTTGCCGAACAGGCCGGTGACGTAGCCGCCATCCTGGAGGACCGTGGCGACCGAACGCTCGGCCCAGCCGTGAGCCTGGAACTGCGGCCAACCGCCGTAGCGTGCTTTGTTGTTCCACACCCCGTTCGTGTAGGAGTAGGTCCCGGTCATGATCGTGGTCCGGGATGGGCAGCACGTCGGATTCGTGACGAACGCGTTCTCGAAGACCGTGCCGAAGAAGCTGCTCGTGAAGGGCATGAAGCGCATCGTGTCCGACCGTTGATCGTCCGTGACGATCAGGATGATGTCCGGCTGCTTCGTGGCTGCCCGGGCGTCGACGGGACGCGCCAGGATCGGCGCCAGGAACGCCGCCAGCGCGATGATCACGATCCGAGCCCGGATCGTCGTGTGAGGTTCGCTCATGTCGGTCTCGGCTTCGCGCGCCGGATCGTCAGCCCCAGGCCGACGTAGACGTGCCGACTCGGCCCTCGGCGCGCATCCATTTCTTCGACGCGAAACCCTGCGGCTTTAGGCTCTTCGTAGCTCCGGTGCTAGGGTCGGATCGCCCGATACTTCCCCGTCCGGTGCGGACCCTTCCTCCACGTCGGGGCGATGTTGGCGGGCCGCCCTCCAGCCGCTACCGGACGAGACACGACGATCCCCGATCGGACGGGATCGTCGGGTCGCCGGCGAGGAAGGAGGCACTCGGCCGGCGCCCAGGGATCGGTCCATCCACCACGAGGGAGGGAACCTTCATGCGCAGGACCCTGTTCATCGTCATCACCGGGGCGCTCGTCCTGGCCACCACCGTCGCCATGGCGACCGATCTCGTCACGAGGCCGGGTGCCGACTACTCCGGGATCCGCAATCCCGGGAACTGCGAGGTGTTCGCCGACGGCGCGGACCTGACCGAGCTCCACGTCAAGTGCACCGAGGCGGCGGGCGGCTCCGGCCCCGACGGCGCGTACGTGCGCTACCGGTTCCTCTCCGACGTGGGTGGGACCCGCGAACCGGCGAACGTCTCCGCGGACATCGCGACCTTCGTGGGCGATGACTGCTTCGTGGAGTGGATGGTCCAGAGCCCGGACTACCCCGCACGGACCCTGCGTGTGACCGTGCCCTGGGGCTCGTACTGCCACATCAGGTCGGTGACCTGGTCCCAGCCGTGAGAACGCCGACGGCTGCCTCCGCCGCGCTCCTGTAGCGACGACGGAGGCAGCCGGCGCTGCCGGGATCAGCCCTGGAAGACCGGGTAGATCTCATCGGCGACCAGCCCGTGGGCCTCACGGTGCACCGCGCTCGCCGTCTCGGCGTCGGGCGCCTCGACGAGACAGAACGCCTTCCCTCCCTGCGGGTCGGCCCAGAAGTTGATGTACGTCACGCCGTACTTCCCCTGGGTCTGCGTGTCGGCCTCGTGCGCGTGCATGAGGTCGTCGGCCGTCACGCCCTCGGGCAGCGTGCGGTGCACATCCATGAACAACGGCATACGCCGCTCCTTTCCTCGCCGGTGACCCGGATGATCACCTGGTGGCACACTCAGTGTGCGAGGAGACGCGGCGATCGAGAATGACCGAGACGCCGAAGGCCATGACCGAGACGCCAGACCCAACGATCACCGATGCGTCCCCCACCCCGCTCGAGACGGCGCTGAACGGACTCCAGCTCGACGGCGCGATCTTCTTCCGCTCGGAGTTCACCGAGGCATGGGCCTTCGCATCGCCGCAGGCCGGCGGCGAGATGGCCCAGGCGCTTCGGCCCGGTGCCGAACGGTTGATCATGTTCCACATCGTCGCTGCGGGATCGTGCTGGGTCGCCGGACCGGACGGGGAACGGCACTGGGCGGACGAGGGGGATGTGATCGTCTTGCCGTACGGCGATCCCTACGAGATGGGCGGCGCGGAGGGGGCCACGAGCGTGCCGATCTTCTCGCTGCTGGCTCCACCACCGTGGTCGACGCTGCCGGTCTTGCGGCACGGCGACGGCGGCGAACGGACCGACGTGGTCTGCGGCTACCTCCACTCGAACGATCCGCTGTTCGACCCGCGGATGCGCGTCTTCCCCTCGGTGTTCGTCGTGCGGTTGACGGGGGGACCGGCCGCACGCTGGCTCCGCGCCAGCATCGAGTACGCGCTCGCGATCTCGTCGGGCACGATCCCGGCGGAGCCGGCCTCGACCCGCCTCCCTGAGCTGTTGTTGATCGAGATGCTCCGGCTGCACCTCGCGTCGACGCCATCGGCCGAGCACGGATGGGTCAACGCGTTGCGCGACCCCGTGCTCGCCCCCGCGCTCGCCTGTCTGCACGCCAACCCCGAGCGCGACTGGACGGTTCCCGAACTGGCCCACGAGGCGGCCGTCTCCCGATCGCTGCTCGACCAGCGCTTCCGGGAGGTGCTCGGCCTGTCCCCGATCCGCTACCTGACGGAGTGGCGGATGCACCTCGCCGTTGAACTCCTCTCGTCGTCGGACCTCGGCGTGGGGCAGATCGCGCGGCGGGTCGGCTACGACTCGCAGGAGGCGTTCAGCCGGGCCTTCAAGCGGAGGATGGGGGCAGCACCGACCGCCTGGCGCGCCGCCGGGCCGAACGGTGAGACACCGCACAGCTGAGCGGCCGTCCGCGAGGCCGGATTACCGCCGGCGACCGCCGATTACCGGTCGTGCCCTCGATGGCGATATAAGGCGACGGTCGACCTGAACGCGTCGACCGACGACGACCCGGTACGGAGGGCACGACCATGGACATCGCCGAACGTGAGAACGACTGGTTCAAGTTCTACTACGCCTCGTACTACAAGAAGTCGCCCTATCACCAGCGAGCGGTCGAGGCCGGCTGCACGAGCTGGGATCTCTACAACCACATGCTGATCCCCACGCTCTACGACGACGACGTGAAGGAGTACTGGCATCTCGTCGATCACGTGACGCTGTGGGACGTCGCCGTCGAGCGACAGCTCGAGATCAAGGGTCCGGACGCGGCCCGGTTCACGCAGCTGCTGACCCCGCGGGACCTGTCGGCCACGCAGCCGGAGCAGTGCAAGTACGTCCTGATCTGCGCGCCCGATGGGGGCATCGTGAACGACCCGATCCTGCTCAAGCTCGCGGAGGATCACTTCTGGCTCTCCCTCGCGGACTCCGATGCGCTGCTGTACGCGAAGGGCGTGCAGGCGTTCGCGAACCTGGACGTCGAGCTGGGTGAGCCCGACGTCAGCCCCGTCCAGATCCAGGGGCCGAAGTCCAAACCGCTCGTGCGGAAGCTGTTCGGGGATGAGGTCGCCGACCAGCGCTACTACTGGCACAAGCAGACCGAGCTGGACGGGATCCCGGTCGTGGTCTCGCGAACCGGGTGGACCGCCGAGCTCGGGTACGAGGTGTACCTCCGCGACTCGGGGCGCGCGCTCCAGCTGTGGGACGCGATCGTGGGCGCCGGCGAGGAGTTCGACCTCCGGGTGACGGCGCCCAGCGATCAGCGGCGCCTGGAGGCGGGGATCTTCAACTACGGCAACGACATGGACGTCACCGACAACCCGTACGAGGTGACGGGCCTCGAGCGTCTCGTCGAACTCGACAACGACAACGAGGTGGTGTCCCGTGCCGCCCTCGAGCGGATCGAGGCGGAGGGCGTCTCCCGCAAGCTCGTCGGGGTCACGATCGACGGTCCGCCGCTCGGCATGTGGTTGGAGGACTTCTGGCCGGTGCGGATCGGCGGCGAGGTCGTCGGACGGCTCACGTCGGCCGGCCACTCGCCCCGGCTCGACATCAACATGGGCTACGCGTGGGTGCCGATCGAGCATGCGACCGCCGGAACCGGGATCGAGATCGACTCCCCCGAGGGCACGATGACGGCGACCGTCACGCCGATCCCGTTCCTGGATCCGAAGAAGGAGATCCCGGCGAAGAGCTGAGGCCTTCCTGAGCCGACACGAGGAGGAGACCAGCGAGAGCGTCTGCGCCCTCGCTGGTCCCGCTCCTCGGTTCGCTGCGAGCGGTCACGGACCGCCTGTCGTTACCTCGCTCCCATGCCCTGCGTCAGAGTCCGGCGCACTGACCGAACTTGTCGCCGGCGACGACGTTCGGGAGTCCGCCCTCGAGGGGATTCACCTGGGCGGCAGGTGAGTTGTGGAAGCAGTACAGGTCCCCGCCGACGGTGTTCGTCTGGACCTCGTTCGAGTCGGGGTTCTGCTTGCTCAGGTTCCTCGACCAGCGCAGGTTCCCGCCCACGTCGTTGCGGATCGCGCCGGCCCAGGCGCCCTTCCAGCCCCTGACGATGAGGTTCCCGCCGATCGTGTTGTCCTTGATCGGGAAGTTCAGGTAGTCGCCGTACAGGCCCGGGCCACCACCGATCGAGACCACGTTGCGGCCGATCGTGTTGCCGTCCAGGTACATCGTCAGCGGGTGGTCCGCGACGATGTTGTAGCCGACGGTGTCGTTCGTCGACATCCCGTTGCAGGGCGGTCCCGGCCCGATCGACTCCGGCGTGCATCCGAGCGCCAGAACCGCACCGGGCTCCACCCAGATGTTGCGCCCCACGTGGACGGTGCCCAGCGTGAACGCGTCGAGGCAGGCCTCGTGCCCGATCGTCAGGTTGCCCCGTACGGTCAAGGTCTTGCCGGCCGGCACGTAGGCGTCGCCCCAGACCGTGAGGGAGCCGTACGTTCCGAAGAGCGCCGTCCCCGCGGTGTCGCAGATCGGCGGTCCCTGGAACGGGTCCGCCTGCGCCACCGCCGGCAGGGCGAGCATCGCCACCACCGTGCTGAGGCCGAGCAGAAGCCGAAGCTTCATGGTCCTTCCCCCTTCCGACGTCGCGGGCAGCGAACGTCGCGGGCAGAGATCCACCGTACTGCGGTCGCTCCGTCTTGGGCACCCCCTCGAGCGCGGGGACACCGGCACGTTTCCGATGCCCGCCCGAGGGGAAAGGGTGCCGTGATGCGCGAAGCGCAGGAAGGAGGTCCCCCTGTGGACACCGGTACGAACATGTGGAGCTACTCCCGTGAGTACGCGACCGAACCGATCAGCGTCGAGGGCTTCAAGGTGGAGGCCACCGACGGCGACATCGGCAAGATCGACGAGGCCACGTACGAGGTCGGATCGTCGTACGTGGTGGTCGACACCGGCCCCTGGATCTTCGGGCGCAAGGTCGTGCTCCCGGCCGGGGCGATCGAGGCGATCGACCTCGACAACCACAAGGTCGTGGTCCGACTGACGAAGGACCAGATCAAGGGCTCGCCCGAGCTCAGCGAGGGCAGCGACTACCGCTCCGACGAGTACCGCTC
This sequence comes from uncultured Actinomycetes bacterium, assembly GCA_963821925.1. GTDB lineage: Bacteria > Actinomycetota > UBA4738 > UBA4738 > HRBIN12 > JAOUEA01. Next base: position 42,282 of record CAWGFO010000002.1, read on the forward strand.
GACCCTCGGCAGCTACTACGACCCGTACGTTCGCCACTGACCGGGAAGTGAGGAGGCGAACACGGAAGGGGCCGCTCGCGCGGCCCCTTCCGCCGCACCCGAGAAGGAGGATGGTATGAATCGCACGACCGGAACCAGCGTCCTCGTGTTCGGCATCGTGCTCGGTGTCGTGGGCGCGATCATGTACTGGGCCGTCTCGGCCAGCCCCGACGGGTTCGACGTCAACGCGGCCGGCCTCATCCTGTTCTGGGTGGGGGTCGTTACCGCACTGATCGGGCTCGTCCTGACCTTCATGGGGAGTCGCTCGACCACCGTGCGTCGTTCGGAATCCCTCGACGGCGGGCGGCACGAGTATCAGGAAGAGCACCGCTCGATCTGACCGGATCGGACGGGGAGAGCGGGAGCGCCGCCGGAGTCGATCAGGGCTCCGGCGGCTCCTCCGTGTCTACGCGAGGCCCCGGGCGGCCCAGGCACGTGCCGTCAGGACGAAGGGCGGCTCCGGCAGCGCCCGACGACACCGCTCACGGAGCGCCGTCCGTCCCTCCGGGGAGAGACCCGAGACGTAGGCGCCTGCCGGCCCGACACCCAGGGTGAACGGCTCCCACCACTCCTCGAAGCTCGGATGTTCGATGGCGACCGAGAGCGGAACCTCCTCGATCCGGCGCAACCCGGCCGTGGTCATCAACTCCCCGAGGTGGCCTTCGCGGGCCCCGGCGAGCGCGGACTCATCCTTGACGTCGGGGTCGAGGTCCCGCGCGGTGTTCCAGAACATCGAGAGCGGTCCGTGACCGCCGGCGTGATCCCAGACGCACGCCGCGACGACACCACCCGGACGGGTCACCCGCGACATCTCGCCCAAGCCGGCGACCGCATCGGACATGAAATGGACCACGAGCTGCGCCAGGGCCGCGTCGAACGAGTCGTCCGGGAACGGGAGCTTCTCGGCCTCGGCCAGCTGCACCTCGACGCCCGGGTGGCGCTCCCGCACGGACGCGACGAACGACGCCGACGGGTCGACGGCCGACACGGACGAGGCACCCAAGCGGTCGGCCAACTCGCCGGTGAGCGCGCCGGTGCCGCAACCCACGTCGAGCGCCCGCTGGCCCTCGGCCACCCCCGCGAGATCGGCGAGCTGGGGGGCGAGGAGGACGGAATACCTCCCCATGAACGAGTCGTAGGCGGCCGCACCGACGTCGAACGTCATCCGGGCACGCTGCCGTTCGCGGACCGACGGGCGGTCCTCACGCGGTCTCGTCCACGAACCGTGCGCCGAGCTCGCGGACGACCTGGGCGACCAGGTCGACGTCTTCTTCGCGGGTGCGCCAGTTCACCATCGCCGGACGGAACGCCACCCGACCGCCGTACTCGGTCGAGCCGAAGAACACGCGTCCGTCGGCCAGCGCCGCTTCCCCGATCCGTCGGTTCAGGTCATCCAGCGCCGGGCCGTCGGTCGATCCCGGTGGCCGGTAGCGGAAGCAGACGATGTTCAGGGGCACCTCGGCGAGGCGCTCGAGGTCGGGTGCCCCGTCGACCGTCGCCGCGAGCCGCTGCGCGAGATCGAGGTCGTGCTCCACGATCGCCCGATGCCCCTCACGACCGTACGCTCGCAAAGTCGCCCAGACGGGGAAGGCCCGCGCCCGGCGAGACATCTCGGGTCCGAGATACCCCCAGTTCGGCTGCGGGTCGTCGATGTCGGGGAGGTACGCCGCGCCGGAGCCGAAGACCCCCGGCAGCAGGCTCGGGTCGCGCACGAACGCGAACCCGTTCTCGTAGGGCACGTTCAACCACTTGTGACCGTCGGCGATCACCGAGTCGGCGCGCTCGACCCCTTCCACCAGGTGCCGCGTACGGGGCGAGAGTGCGGCGAACAGCCCGAAGGCTCCATCCACGTGGAACCAGGCGCCGTGGCGCGCGGCCAGCTCCGCCATGTCGACGAGCGGGTCGAAGTCGCCGGCATTCACCTCGCCGGCGCTGCCGATCACGATCGCCGGCGCGCCGTCCAGGTCGCGGAGCGCCGTCTCCATGGCCCCGAGGTCGACCCGCCCGACGTCGTCGCGCGCGAGTTTGCGCACGCGCCCTCTGCCGACCCCCAGCATCCCGAGCGCCTTGACGTCGCTCGGGTGGGTGTACCCGCCGCCGAGGATCGTGATCGGGGGCGCCGCGGCCAGCCCGAGCTCGTCGACGTCCACACCTGCGCGTGCCGAACACCAGCGTCGCGCGCAGCCGAGTGCCACGAAGTTCGCCATCGTGGCGCCGGTCGTGAGCACGCCTCCCCACTGAGCCGGCAGGCCGAACAGCTCCTTCAACCACTCGATCGCCACCTGTTCGAGCCGCCCGCCGAGCGGCGAGGAGATCCAGGCCCCCGGGTTCTGGTCGAGCGTCGAGGTCAGCCAGTCCGCCCCGAGCGCGGCGGGGGTCGTCCCCCCGTCCACGAAATGGAAGAACTTCGGCCCCGCCGAGTGCACCGCGCCGTCGATCGCGCCGAGCAGCTCCGCGATCGCGCCCATCGCGCCGATGCCGTGCTCGGGGAGCGGTCCGCCGAACCCCGCGGCGATCTCGTCGGCGCGAGGATCGCGGACGGGTCGGTCGGCGATCCCCCGCAGGTACGCGGCGGCCTCGCGCGCGGTGAACTCGACGACGTCTTGGAGCTCGGCGGGGTCGGGACGGCTCACGGATGTCGATGCTACGCCCCCACGGGGAACCAGGTCTGCGGGAGCGGCCGGGGCCGGCTACGCGACGGCGACGAGCGTGAAACCGCTACAGCCGCACTCGGAGTAGAGGCAACGGCGAGCCTCGATATCGCCGTGCACGAACTCCGTGTGCTCGCACGTCGCGCAGAGGACCCGGCGCGGGTCCGCGGGGCGGGGAAGGACGGTCTGGTGGGAGGAGGGTCGCATAGGCCCGAACGTAGGGCATCTGGGGGATCTCGCGCATCGGCCGAACGGCTACTTCGTCGGAGTCTTCGCGGTGCGGACGTGGCGTCGCGATTCGCGACGTCGCGCGGCGGGGCTCGTGGCCCCGCCACCGTCGCTGACCGCCGCGAAGATCGTCGCGGCCCTCGCCGGGGCGTCCTCCTGGTGCTGTTGTGCAACACCGACCGCGGCAGGATCTTCCCCGTGTACGGCGTCCCGTGGGTGGTCCTGCTGGTGCTCGCGGTCCTGGCCGCGTGGACGTACGTGCTGGGGCGGACCCGGTTCGGACGCTACGTCTACGCGATCGGCGGCAACGCGGAGGGAGCGCGCCGCGCCGGCATCCCGCTGGCGAGGATCCGCACGATCGCCTTCATCCTCACGTCGTTCACGGCCGGGATCGCCGGCATCGTGTACGCCTCGCGCCTGAACTCGATCTCCACCGCCCTCGACGGCGGCACCCTCGTGCTCTACGCCGTGGCCGCCGCCGTGATCGGCGGCACGAGCCTGTTCGGAGGGCGCGGCAAGGCGCTGCACGGCGTCCTCGGCGGCATCGTGATCGCCGCGATCGACAACGGGATGGGATTGCTGGGCTTCGACGCGGCCTCGAAATACATGGTGACGGCGGTCGTCCTGCTCGTGGCCGTCACGATCGACGCGCTCGCACGTCGCGGCCGGCCCGGCGGCCGCGTGTAGACGAGACGGTCTCGTTCACACCGGCCAGAGCTCGTTCGCGACCGCCAGCTCCTGGTCGTCGAGCGCCCAGTTGCACCGGTACCCGTCCGCGACGCTGTGCTGGAAGTAGGCGCCGCCGATCATCGACGGGTGGTCGTCGATCCACGCGGCGGCGTCCCTGAGCCACTCGACCCGGGCGTTCGGGTCCTCGGGGACGAAGGCACGGCCGAACTCGGTCGCGATCCACGGCTTCCCGTGGGCGGTGGCATAGGCGTCGGCGGGCTCGAAGATCTCCCCGAAGCTCCGCGGGTGGGCGCCCGCTCGCCCGTCGCCGCCGTTCTCGATGCACCCGAGCCAGTCGTAGCCGTCGATCCCGAGCACGTCGACCACGTCGTCGCCCGGGTACCAGTCGTCGGGGTTCCGCGCGGTGAACGAGTAGCCCATCAGGACCGCGATCGACCGGACGCTCTCGCTCTGCTGCACGATCCGCGCGATCCGAGAGAAGGCCGCACGGAACTCGTCCGGCGTCAGGCGGATCTCGGGCTCGTGGAAGTACCCGACGTACCAGGTCCCTCCGGCGGCATCCATCTCGACGAGCGCGTCACGCATCTGCTGGTCGTGGTCACCGGCGGCCGTCGCCTCCGGGCTCAGCCGGAACGTCAGCACGATCGTCATCCCGGCCTCGGCCGCCGCGACCTCATCGGCGGTCGGGAAGTCCATGCTCTCGTGGTACACGCGCAGCACGTTGCCCGGCCCGATCGGGGTGGGGAGCGCGGCCGTGCCGGTAGCCGGTGCGGACGACGGCGAACCCCCGTCGCTCGGTCCGCCCTCACCGGACGTCGTGCAGCCGACGGCGGCCAGGAGCACGGAGAGGGTGAGCGCGACCGAGGTCGTGCTGAGCGTCCGTCGTCGGGGGGGTCGGTCGATCACGAGCACAGTCTGCCACGGGGTGGGCGCAGCCCCGGTCGTGCGGGACAGGGCCCAGCGGTTACGAGATCTTCACGCTAAGGGCAGTACCGATCCCACTCAGGCCCGAGAGTCTGACGCGGGAGATGCGCCGCTGTTCACCCGTTCGGCCTTGAGGATCCGCGTCGCGAAGGCCGCCACCTTCTCCTGCCATCCCTCTTCCAGCGGCCCCTTGATCTCGGTGACGAAGATCTTGTCCTCGGCCACCTCGATCAAGCCCTTGTTCTGGAGCGCCTCGCGGATGATCGGGCGGACCTTCTGGTACGTGCCGATCTCCTCCTCGGTGGGCATCCGTCCCGTCTTCTTGTCCGGCTTCGACGCCATCTCGGTGGTCAGGACCGCGCACCTCGTGCCGGCGGGCAGCTCCAGCTCCTTCAGGAAGCGACGCATCTCACGGATCGGCTTGCCCAAGCGCCCGGGCGAGCTGATCAGGTACAGGTCCGCGGGCGGCAGCGCCTTCGGCTCGACCTCGCGGATGTGGTGGACGTCGACCTCGACCCCTTCGGTCGCCATGTCCTCCCTGAACGCCTCGGCGACCTTCGCCCCGTTGCCGAACTTCGATGCGTGGACGTACTGGATCTTCACGGCGCCCTCCCTTCCCCGTCGAACGCGACACCGAGGAGCACCTCACACCCTCACGGTGACGGGACACGAGGGGCTGGGTAGGGGCCGTTCGGACCGCGATCAGCCGGACGTCCGCGGCTCCGACACCGGACCTGCGGCAACCGGGACCATCGCACCTGAGCGACACCGACGGCGCTCGATAGCGTGGAAAGCGAACCCGGGAGGCGTTCGTGCTCGAGATCTCCGACCTCACGAAGCGCTACGGCGACGTCGTGGCGCTCGACGGCGCCACGTTCCGTGCCGAGCCGGGTCGGATCGTCGGCTTCCTCGGTCCGAACGGCGCCGGCAAGACCACGACGATGCGCGCGATCTTCGGGCTCGTCCACCCCGACGGTGGTGAGGTGCGGTGGAGGGGCGCGCCGGTCGGGCCGGAGCAGCGCGCGCGCTTCGGCTACATGCCGGAGGAGCGGGGGCTGTATCCGAAGATGCGGGTCGGCGAGCAGCTCGTCTTCTTCGCGGCGCTCTCCGGGCTCCAGGGTGCGTCGGCCGAAGAGGCTGCCGGACGCTGGCTCGACCGCCTCGGCCTCGCGGACCGCGCCGAGTCCCGTCTGGAGGAGCTGTCGCACGGCAATCAGCAGCGCGTGCAGTTCGCGGCGGCGCTCGTCCACGACCCCGTGCTCGCCGTGCTGGACGAGCCGTTCAGCGGCCTCGATCCGCTCGGCGTCGAGGCGCTCGCCGAGTTGCTCCGCGAGACGGCGGCGAGCGGGGTGACCGTGGTCTTCTCGAGCCATCAGCTCGACCTGGTCGAGGACGTCTGTCAGGACGTCGTCATCATCGATCACGGCCGGATCGTGCTGGCCGGCGTCGTCGAGGATCTCAAGGCCGCGGCCTCCCGTCGCTCGCTGCAGATCGGCGTGAACGGGGAGCCGTGGATGCCCGTGCTCCCGAGCGGGACCGTCACGAGCAAGCACGACGGTCAGGTGCGGGTGCTGGTGGATGCGTCGACGGACCTGGCCCAGATCCTCGCGAGCGCGCGCGAGACCGGCGAGGTGACGCGGTTCAGCTTCGAACCGCCCTCCCTGACCGACCTCTTCCTGGAAGCCGTCTCGGAGGAGCGAGGCGCATGAGCGGCGCTCGACGCGTGTGGCTGGTGGTCCGACGGGAGTGGATCCAACGCGTCCGCTCGACCGCCTTCCGGGTCTCCACGGTGATCTCGGCGGCGATCGTCGTCGCGATCATCGCGATCCCGCAGATGTACGGGGGAGGCACGCCGCCCCCGAGGGTCGTGGGTGTGGTGGGCGAGAGCTCGCCGCAGCTGCAGACCGTGCTGCGGGCCGCCGGGAGGCAGGTCGATCTCACGGTGAGCACGCGCGCGTTCGAGGACGAGACGGCCGCGCGGGACGCGCTCCGTTCGGGTGACGTGGACGTCCTGCTCGTGGGCGAGCGAGCGCTCGTGTGGAAGGCGGAGGTCGACGAGCAGCTCGGCGCGGTCGTCACCTCGGCGGCGCAGGCGGTCGAGCAGCAGCGGGCGATCGACGAGCTCGGTCTCACGCCGGCGGAACAACAGCAGCTCCGACCGGCGCCGCTCTCGTCGAGCAGCCTCGAACCCGTCACGGAGGAACGGACGGCGCGGCTCGCGCTGGCGACGATCGCGCTGGTGCTGCTCCTGATGTTCATCTCCTTCTACGGCGGCTTCCTGCTGGTCGGCGTGATCGAGGAGAAGTCCAGCCGCGTGGTCGAGGTCATGCTGTCGCGGCTGCGCCCGACGGAGCTGCTGACCGGCAAGATCGCGGGGATCGGGCTCGTGGGGCTCGCGCAGTTCGCCCTGGTCGCGGCCGCGGCGTTGATCGCGCTGGCGTTCTCCGACAACGCCCAGCTGCCCACGACCACGCGCGGGACGATCGGCTGGGTCGTGTTCTGGTTCATCCTGGGCTACGCGTTCTACGCGGTCCTCTACGGGGCGGCCGGCTCCCTGGTCTCCCGGCAGGAGGAGGCCCAGAGCATGACCTTCCCGATCACGGCCGTGCTGATCGTCGCATACCTGTTCGCGCTCGAGGCCGTGCAGTCACCGGACTCGGTGGCGACGCTGATCGGTTCCTTCCTGCCGCCGACGGCCCCGCTGGTGATGACCGTCAGGATCGCGAACGGATCCGTCCCGTGGTGGCAGATCGGCCTCTCGGTGCTGCTGATGCTGGTGGCTATCTACGGGATGCTCCGGCTCGCGGGCCGGATCTACGCCGGCGCCGTGCTGCGGACCGGAGGCCGCGTGAAGCTGAAGGAGGCGTGGCGCGGCGCCGAGGCGTTGGGCTGACTCAGTGGCCGTGGATCGAGCCCTCGGGCGCGCGAGGCCTCATCGCCGCCAGCGCTGGAGCTCGGTCCTCGTCGTGAGATACACGGAACCGCCCGCCGTGACGTCCGACACCCATCCCTGGACCGAGGACGTCGGCGCAACGTCCGTTCGCGCGACGGGCTAGGCTTCCGAGTCATGGCGAACGAACCGGGCATCAGCGTCACGACCGACGGCCCCTACGCCGTCCGTGCGGTCCCGGTAGCCCCCGGCCGGATCGTCCGCACCCCACGAGGCGAAGCGATCGAGTGGGACGTCGACGAGCCCTACGAGACCGGCGGGCTGGTCATGCTCTGTCGATGCGGCCGGTCGAAGACGAAGCCGTTCTGCGACGACTCCCACCTCGAGGGCTTCGATGGCACCGAGGTCGCCGACCGCGGACCGACGGCCGATCGCCGCGAGTCGTTCCCGGGGGGCGGCCTCACGCTCACCGACGACGAGTCGCTCTGCACGCACGCGGGGTTCTGCCGCGACCACCTCAGCACCGCATGGGATCGGATGGAGGCGATCGACGACCCCGAGGTCCGCGCCAAGGAAGAGGCGATCGTGTTCCGGTGTCCGTCGGGGCGGCTCGTGCTGCTCGACGAGGACGGCGAACCGATCGAGGCCGCCTTCGAGGCGGGCGTCGTCGTGGAGCGGAACGGACCGTACTGGGTCCGAGGCGGCGTGCGGATCGAGTCGGCCGACGGGCACGTGTGGGAGACGAGGAACCGCGTGACCCTGTGCCGGTGCGGGCAGTCCTCGAACAAGCCGTTCTGCGATGCGACGCACGACGAGATCGGCTTCCGCGGGTAGCTCTCCGTCTCCGCATCCTCGCAACAACCCTCCGATCGCTCCCGCCGAATCACGGCTGACCGAGCGGTTCCGCCGCTCCGAGCGAAGGGAGGCACCCATGGGTGCGATCGCCGCGCCGATCCAACCGGGCTACCTGGCGGCCTGGGAGGCGTTCATGGCCGAGCTCAACGGTCCGCGCAGACCCGAGTTCAACGACATGAACCGGCGGTTCGGGGTCACGGACCATCGAACGTGGCTGCAGCGGACCCCAGACGGAGATCCGATGGCGATCCTCGTCCATGGCGGACCCGGGTCGGAGGCGTTCATGGGCAAGCTGGCGATCTCGGAGAACCTGTTCGACATCTGGTTCTGCGGCAGCCTCGAAGAGACGCACGGGATCGTCTTCGATCGGCTGACGCTTCCGCTGGCGGAGCAGCGGCTCTAGCCGGTCCTCAGGAGGGCCAGTCGGGCTTCGGCTTCGGCTCGGCGAGCAGGTCGTCCAGCGACGGCTTGCCACCGCGCTTTCGCTCCGCCTCGGCGACGGCGTCGTCGAGGGCGGCACCCGATTCGGGTTCGTTCTCAGCCGCCTCGAGCAGCGATTCGAGCGACGAGAGGTCGCTCCCCTTCAGGCGGATCCGCAACGCGGCCAGCACGGCGGCGTGTCGCTCCGACAGCCCTTGGCTGACCTTGATCTCGGTCAGCGCCTCTTCCGCCCGGGCCAGAAGCTCCTCGTCGTTCACGCCGACAGTGTGCCCGTCTCCGCCTCGCCCTGCACGTCGGGCCGCCCCGACGGGATCCGTGGCGTGATGACGATCAGCAGCGCGGCGGCCACCAGGGCCAGGGCGAACGCCCCGATGAGCCCGGTGCGGAGTGGCGCACCGAGCGCGTCCGACATCGCGATCGCCGCGCCGCCGAGCCCGGCGCCGGTCGCCACGCCGAGCATGTCCATCAGGAGCACCGCCGAGAGCTTCTCGCCCTCCTCGCCCGAGGCCGAGACGCGCATCGCCGCGAGCGGGATCGTCGCGAACGCGATGCCCATCCCAGCGCCGACGATCCCCCAGCCGACGTAGGCGACCGCGAGCGGCACCTGCACCCAGAGGGTGCTCGCCACCGCGGCCTCCCCGACGAGCACCAGCGTCGCGCCCACGCCGACGAGTCGGCTGAGCGGCATGCCGCCCGCCCGGTTCGATTGCCAGAGCGCGCCGGACGCCCACGTCACGGTGGCCACGGTGATCGCGAGCCCCGCCTCCGCGAGCGAGAGCCCGCGCACGCGCGTGAGCATCAGCGTGAGGAAGGCATCCATCGCGAGGAACGAGACCGACAGGAGGAAGGCGGAGGCGCCGATCGCTCCCCGTCCGGGCTCGGCCCTGAACGTGCCGGGGGGCGCGATCCGGCGGAGCGCCGGGACGCCGATCGCGAGCCCCACCGCTACGGCGACCGGCACCCACCACGCCCACGCCGTGATCGAGGCGAACACGAACGCGGCCCCCACCATGAGCTGCAGCGGCCATCGCAGCGAGAGCCCGCCGGTCGTCGGCGCGGGACGTGGCACGAGGTCGAGCACCGGGGCGATCAGGGCCCAGGTCGCGAGCAGCACCGGGATCGGAGCGACGAACGCCCAGCGCCACCCCACCGTGCTCGCGATCGTCGCGCCGACCGGCGGGCCGACGAGACCGGGGAGGATCCACATCGTGGCGAGCAAGGCGAGCACGCGCGGGCGCAGGCGGTCCGGGTAGGTCTTCGCGACGGTCCCGAGCGACAGCGCGTAGAGCCCGCCGCCACCCGCCCCCTGCAGGAACTGGCCGAGCAGCACGACCGGCATCGTCGGCGCGGTCGCCGTCACCACGAGCCCGAGCGAGAAGATCGCCAGCACCGGCGCGAGCACGCGCTTCGTGCCGAACCGGTCGATCGCCCGGCCCACGATCGGGATCGACGCGATCGTCGCGAGGCTCGACGCGGTGAAGACGAGCCCGTACAGCTGGACCATGCCGAGGTCGCGGCGGATGTCGGGCATGATCGTCGCCACGACGAGCGACTGCACCGCGACGAGCGCCTCGAGCAGCAGCAGGCCGGCCGTGAGCCGCCCCCGGCGACCGCGGAACACCTCGCGCCAGGGCGGGGGAGTCTCGCGAGACTCAGTGGCTGGGATCACCTCGTCGGCCGTCACCGCTCGAGTGTAGGTGGCGAGGTCGCGTCGGCTCGCTTGCGCGCCCGCCCGTGCGGGGAGCACGATGCACGCCTGCCCGCGAGATCTCCCCGACGACGGACGAAGGGAGTGGCGGATGGAAACGGTTCCGCATGGGGAAGCGACGCGTCAGCTCGCCGAGCATCTCGCTCCGGTGTTCGAGTCGAGTCCCGACGGCGTCTACATCTGGCTCGACGAGGAGCACTGGATGTGCAACCAACGGTTCGCCGAGATCTTCGGCTACGAGGGTCCCGGGGAGCTGAACGACACGCCGGGTCTGCTCCAGCGGATCGTGGACGAGGAGGACCAGGTCCTCTTCTCGTGGAACTACTGGAACCGGGTGCAGCCGCTCGCGTTCCCGGCCACGTTCCGCTTCCGCGGGAAGCGGAAGGACGGCTCGTCGTGCCTCGTCGAGACCGACATGGTCCCGTTGAGCTTCGGCGGCCACACGTTCGCCTATCACTTCGTACGCCAGGTCGGGTGACGGCGCGGTCTCCCTCGCTCCCGTTGTTGACTGGCGCACCTCCTTCGGCTGGTAGAAACTCCCCACCATGCGCCGACGTGCCGGCTCCCGCGCCCTGGCCGCGGTCCTGTTCACCGACATCGTGGACTCGTCCGCGGTGGCGAGCCGGGTCGGGGATGCCCGATGGAAAGAGCTGATCGCCCGCCACCACGCGATCGTCCGGCGTGAACTGAAGCGGTACGGCGGCAAGGAGTTGGATACCGCCGGGGACGGCTTCTTCGCGAGTTTCACCGAGCCCGCGGCCGCGATCCGGTGCGCGTGCGCCGTGTCCGAGGCGGTGCGCGAGCTCGGCATCGAGATCCGTGCGGGCGTGCACTTCGGCGAGTGCGAGCAGGTCGGAGAGAAGCTCGGCGGGATCGCCGTGGTCGTGGGGGCACGCGTGATGTCGCTCGGAGGAGGCGGCGACGTCCTCGTCACGGCGTCGACGAGCGACCTGGTCGCCGGAGCCGGTTTCGGGTTCCAGGATCGAGGCAGCCACGCGCTCAAGGGTGTCGACGGAACCTGGCACGTGCTCGCCGTGACCGAGGTCGACGGCGAGCCTCGTCCCCAGCCGGCCGAACCCGAGGAGGCGGAGCAACGGCTCGCCGCCGTGCAGCCCTCGGCGGCGCTGTCCCGGGGATGGTTCGCCGCACGGCCCTGGGCGGTCGGCGTTGGGATCGCGGTCGTCCTGGGTCTCATCGCGGTGTCGATCCCCGTGCTCCGGTCGGAGGCGGGCGGGCCCATCGACGTTGGGACGAACTCGGTCGCTCGGTTGAACGGGGCCGATGGGAGCCTCGGATCCGGTCCCACGGCGCTGGGCGAGCGCCCCGGAGCGAGCGCGATCGGGTTCGGGAGTCTCTGGGTCGCCAAGCCGGACCAGGGAGTCGTGGCACGCGTGAGCCTGGAGGATGGCTCGGTCACCGATCCCAACATCGAGGTCGGCAGCTCGCCGGCGGGCATCGCGATCGGCGAAGGCTCGGTGTGGGTGACGAACGCCGGCGACGGGACGGTCATGCGGATCGACCCCGGGACCGGCGACGTCACCGAGGAGATACCGGTCGGCACGGCCCCCTCGGGGATCGCGTTCGGTGACGGCGCACTCTGGATCACCGACTCCATCACCGCCGAGCTCATCAGGGTGGATCCGAACTCGAGTGGCGAGCCCAACACGGTGCAGCTCGCCGGCCGGCCCTCAGGGGTGGCCTTCACGCCGAACGGTGTGTGGGTCGCGGTCGCCCCGGCCGGGGTCGCGCGCGTCGATCCTGCCGATCCCACGAACCTGACGGTGACGCTCGCGTACAAGGAGACCGGGACTGGCTCGACGGCGGTGCTCTCCGCGTTCGAGTCGATCTGGGTCGCGAACCACCTCGACGGTACCGTGTCCCGCGTCGATCCCTCGACCGCGATCGTGAAGGCCACGATCCCGGCAGGCGAGGGTCCGAACGCGCTCGCGGCCACCGGAAACTCGGTATGGGTGGCGAACGAGTCCGACGGCTCGATCACGGCGATCGATCCGGTTTCAGGGACCACCGCTCAACCCGTCGCGGTGGGCAGCGCCGCGGTCTCCCTGGTGGCCGACGGAGACGACCTGTGGCTGGCGACCGGGGCATCGGCCACCGAGCATCGTGGCGGGACGCTGGTCGTCGCCTCCTCGGACGAGGCGCCGCCCTCGCTCGACCCCGCCTCCGTCGTGTACGCCGACGAGATCGCGGGTCAGATCCTCGCGATCACGAACGACGGGCTCCTCTCGTTCAAGAAGGTCGGGGGCGCCGAAGGAGCCACTCTGGTCCCGGACCTGGCGTCGGCACTCCCCGAGGTATCTGCCGACCGCCTCTCCTACCGGTTCCCGCTCCGCGACGGGATCCGCTACTCGACCGGCGACCCGGTGCGCCCCGAGGACTTCCGGTACGCGCTGGAACGGGCCGTCACGCTCAAACGCGAGGTGGCCGGCTTCTTCAGCGCGATCGACGGCGCGAGAGAGTGCTATAGCGACCCGTCCACCTGCGATCTGTCGGACTCGATCCTCGTCGATGCCGGATCCGTCACGTTCATCCTCTCGCATCCGGATCCCGACCTGCCGTTCAAGCTCGCGCTGCCGGCCGCGTTCCCGGTTCCGGCCACCACCCCGATGGAGGACCAGGGATTGGCGCCCGTCCCGGCGACGGGACCTTACGAGATCGTGGAGGCCGGAGCCGATCGTTTCGAACTGGTGCGGAACGAAGCGTTCGAACCGCGGCCCGCGGGGGCGCAGCCCGAGGGCTTCGTGGACGCGATCTCGTGGCGTTTCGGGCAAGAGGCGGGGGAGGCCTTCGATCAGCTCGAGACCGGTGAGGTCGACCTGATGATCAGCGAACCGATGCCGGAGGACCTCGAGTTCCTCGCCGCGACCGACCCGGACCGCGTCGCACAGTGGCCGAGAGCGAGCTCCTTCTACGTGGGGATGAACCTCAGCAAGGCACCCTTCGACGACGTGCTCGTTCGGCGGGCACTGAACTTCGCCATCGATCGTCGCCATGTGGCCGATCTGCTCGCGGGCTCGCCGGCCGGCGGGCGCCTGACGTGTCAGATCCTGCCCCCGAACTTCCAGGGGTACGAGCCGTTCTGTCCCTACACCCTCGACCCCGAGAGCGGTGTGTGGTCCGCTCCGGACCTCGACGCGGCCCGGGCCCTGATCGAGGACGCCGACGCTGCGGGGGAGCGGGTCACCTTCTGGGTGAGCAGGGCATTCCCTCCCGAGGTCGTCGAGGTCATGGGGTACGTCGTCGACGTGCTGAACGAGCTCGGCATGCGAGCGGACCTGAAGATCCCGGCCGACGAGGTGTACTGGCCCGGGCTCTACGAGACCGGTGAGCCGCAGGGGTTCTGGCTAGGGTGGGTGCCGACGTACCTGAGCGCCAGCGATTACCTCGGCCCGCTGTTCGAGTGCGGATCGAGCGCCAACGCCACGGGGGTGTGTGACGAGGCCCTCGACGCCCAGATCGAGGAGGCGCGGACGCTCCAGGCGACCGATCCCGCCGCCGCGAACCAGGCGTGGACCGAGATCGAGCACCAGCTCGTCGAGGACGCCGTGTGGGTCCCCATGACGAATTCCGTATCCAACTACGCCCTCTCGGCCGAGGTGGGGAACGTCCAGGTCAACCCCATGTTGGGGATCCTGTTCAGCCAACTCTGGGTGCGCTGAGACGATCGTCGCGAACGGTAGGGGCTCGCGAACACGAGGGGTTCCGCCGGTGCGTGCGGTACCGTCTCTCGAACTCGAAGGGAGAACGTATGCACTCGCTACGAAGGACCGTGGTCGCGCTCGGAGCGATCGCCCTGCTGATCGCCGGTTCGGGATCGGCGTCGGCGGCCGTCAAGATCAAGGAGATCGCGTTCGACCCGCCCGGGCCGGATACGGGCACGAACGCTCACCTCAACGAGGAATACATCATGTTCACGAACACGGGGAACACGACGGTGATGCTGCACCACTGGACGGTCCGTGATGCCGACGGCAACGTCTTCCACTTCGGGCCGGACGACCGGATCCCCGCGCACACCGACCTGATGATCCACACCGGCCGCGGCTCCGAGGCGCTCCTGCACAAGTACTGGGGTCTGCGCCGCTACCTCTGGGACAACGCCGGCGACCGCGCGACCCTCCGGCGGGCCGACGGCAGCATGGCTGACCGGTGCCGCTACTCCGGTGCCGGGAGCACGACCATGTGCTGACGGCTGGTCGGCCGAGGCCGGCCGACGCGTCTCGATCAGTCGGGCACGGCGTCGGAGGGCCCGGCAGCGCGTGCGCTCTCGGCCAATCTGAACGCCAGCACGCGCATCACGCCGAGCGCGAGATCCGGCCGTTCGCGGACCATGCTCTCGAACTCCGCGTGGCCGATCCGTATCGTCCGCACGACACCGTCGGCGACCAGCGACGCGATCCTCGGGCCACGCGTGATGAGCGACATCTCGCCGACGACGTCCCCCGCGGAACGTCGGGCGATCTCGCGCTCGGTCCCTCCGAGATCCGCTACGACCCGGATCACTCCATCGGTCACCACGTGGAGCTCGTCCCCGAGCTCGCCTTCGAGCGCGATCGTCTCCCCGTCGGCGTAGCCGCGCTCCTCCGCGATCTGAGCGACCCGCTCGAGGTCGGCGGGAGACAGTTCCGCGAAGAGCGGAACCTGCCGCAGGATCAGCACGCGCTCGATCACCGAGATCGTGGTGGGGGACCGTGACATCGTCGCTCCTTCACGTCGGGCGCGGATCAGCTCCGCGCATCGCCGGATCGTTCCATCCTCATCCTGGAGCGCGGCCGCCAACCATGCCCCGTCCTCCGTCTCGCCTGCAGCGATCGGTTCCCACAGGGTGAGGAGGGGGCCGATCAGGCTTGGATCACCCGTCGTCTCGAGCGTCTCGAGCGCGTTCGCGCGCAGCGAGGGTGGGCCGTCGATCCGTTCGATCGCGGAACGGATCGCTTCGGGGCGCGGTGCGAGCATGCTCGACGCCCAGAGCGCCGATCGCGCCACGCGTCGCCCGCGGTGGACGATCGCATCACGCAGGAGCGCTTCCGCCTCGCCCGGTGGGATCGAGGCGATCAGCCGTCGATCGCGCTCGACCGTCGCGCTCGCCGCCTCCACGAAGGCGACGACGGACCCCGAACCGTCTTCGAGGTGGATCCGGCGTGCCGCCTCGACCCCGGCGGCGGAGGTACTCGCATCCCGGAGGGCGGACAGCACGTGCTCCACGGCGTCCGGCCCACACGTTCCGAGCGCCCGCCCCGCGGCGAGGCGAACCGCCGGGTCCCGGTCGCCGATGCCGGCCAGCGCCGCCCTCAGCGCGCGCCCCGGATCGGCCTCGGCGAGACAGCCGAGGGCGGCCGCACGCACCTCCGGGTCAGGGTCATCCACCATGGGCTCCGCGAGGTCGGCGGCCAGGACGCTCGGCGCCGCTCGTAGTTGCTCGATCGCCGAGCGGCGCACCCGGGCCTCGGGATCGCCCAGGAGCCGACCGAGCCGCGACGATGCGGAACCGTCGTCCGACCCGAGCGCCCGAGCGGCGGCGGCGGCGCCGACGATCGGGTCGGCGTCGTCGATCATCCGGAGCAGGGCCTCGCGGCCGGTCACGGTCGAGACGTCGAGCCCATGCACCGCGGCCAGGCGGACGGTCGGGTCCGGATCGTCGAGCCCGGCGACGAGCGCATCCGAGAGCTGGTCCGTCCCGAGCTCGGCCGCGAGCTCGAAGGCGAGCCGGCGCCGGCGGAGGTCGCTCGATCGCATCGCGCTCGTGAGGATCTCGCTCGCCTGGGCGTCGACGTCGAGCGGGATGGGCGTCCAGGCCGAGGGCTTGTCGAACACCTGGGGCCGAGCCGCCAGCAGCGCTTCGGCGAGCGCGTCTCCGTACGAGCGACGGATCGCCCGTACCGCGAGGACCGTCAGCACGGACGCCACGAGTCCGATCGCGGCCAGCTGGCGCCCGGTCAACACGTCCTGACCCACGAGGGCGACCACGCCGGCGATCGCGGTACCGACCTGCGACGGTCCGCCGTTCAGGAACGTGCGGGTCTGATCGCGCCGGTCCTCGGGGACCGCGTTCACCAACGTCTCCCAGCCGGGCGAGGCGACGCCCTGCAGCCACACGCCGGTCATCACGCGGAGCGCGACGATCGTGGCGAAGCCGGTCCCGGCCAGCAGGATCCCGAAGGACCCGAGATACAGGAGCGGCAGCACGAGCACCATCGCCGCCACGCCGAACCGGGAGAACAGTCGGTTCGTGAGCAGCATCGAGACGAGGAAGGCGGCGCCCGTGATCGTGGCCCACACGAGCCCGAAGAAGCCCGCCAGCTCGGCCGCGTCCGAGAACCGCTCGGTCGCGACCGTCGCGAACGGCAGGAACAGCGAGTAGAAGAGGACCGAGAAGAGCACCGCCGCCCCGGCCATCGCCGTCAGCAGTCGGCTGTGCTTGACGTAGGCGAAGCCGCTCCTGAGGTCGTCGAGGACGGAGCCGTGCCGTCGCGGCCCCGCCGGATGAGCCGCCCCTTCCCGGCCGAGCGAGAGCCGGCACAGGGCCGAGGCGACGAGCAGACCTCCGGCCCAGACGAGCAGCAGGTTCTCCGCGCCGAGCGCGGCGGCGAGGGGACGCGTGACGAGGCCGCCCACGACGGACCCGAGGATGCCGCCCGCGCCGAAGATCGGGAACAGGCGCTTGGCCTGGCGGGCGTCCACCACCGCGCCCGCGGTCCCCCACAGGCCGATCGCCTGCGCGAGCGTGGCGAACGCCACGGTGACCCACATCACGGGGTAGATCCAGCGTGCACCCGTCAACACGACACCGCGTTCGGCGAGCACCACGGCGGCGAGGAGGACCGGTGACCAGACGTAGACCGATCGGTGGCGCACGCGCTCGAGGGTCGCCGTCAGCGCGAACATCGCCACGAGCGTCGAACCCGCCTGCGCCAGGTACATCAGGGGGAGGGCCCCGGTGCCGATCCGGTCGAAGAAGAGCGCGTTGATGCCGCTCTCACCGATCGCCGCGCCCGCCAGCGACATGAACATCAGCGACGCCACCAGGGCCGTCGTTCTCCGCTCGCTCGGATCGACGCGCAGGACCCGCGACGTGAACCCCATCGACGATCGCCTAGCTGGTCGACGCGCCGAGCGACGTCGGCGACAGCACGAGCGCGTCGACGGGATAGCCCTTCAGCGACACGTGGCGCCGCTCGAGGTCGGCGTCCTCGAGCATCGTGTGCTCGACGACCTGCTGGGTGATGAGGATCTCGCCCGCGGCCGCCTGCGAGGCGAGATGCGCGGCGATGTTCATCGGGTCGCCGAGCGCGGTGAAGTCTCGCGCATCCTGCGTTCCCACCATCCCGACGAACGCCGTCCCCGTATGGACCGCCGCCCCCAGCGGGACCCACGCGCCGTCGGGCGACCCGTAGCCGCAGGCATCGAGGAGCGCCCGCGCCGCCTCGACCGCTCGCGTCGCGTGATCGGGACCGGCCAGGAACGGGCAGGAACAGGGCGACGACCTCGTCGCCGACGAACTTCTCGATGATCGCGTCGTGGTCGATCAGCACGCCGCTCGAGGCCTTGTAGAAGCGATCCATCAGGCGCGTGAACTCGAGCGTCGACATCTGTCCGGGCGAGCCCGCTGGAACCCCGCACGTCCGCGAAGAGCATCGACAGCTCGACCTCGGCGCCGCGCACGTCACCTCCTGGGACCCCGGGACACATCGACGACTGCCGCTGGATCTCCCTGAAGCAGCGTCCGCAGATCTTCGGGTTCTTCGGCCAGGGGGCGAAGCCGTAGCGCCGCAGGAGCAGCGCTCCAGGACGCCCGAACGGCGCCTGACACAGCTTGCAGCGGGGGTTCGACGGGACGAATCGCAGGGGGCTCTTGTCCGTCAGGTGCGGATGCGTCCCGCTGAGCAAGGCATGCCATTCCTCCTCGGGTGTCGCGTAGTCGCCCACCGGAGCAGGGTAGTTCCCGCGCCGCGGACGCGCCAGCGAGGGTCGACCGGAGGCGCGCTCCGGGTCACGCGAGCGCCCCGGCCGGACGCTCCTTCCGCGGATCCACGAACGGGATCGCCGCGGTCACGCCCGTGAGGTGGGCGCCGTCCTCGGTCTCGACGTCGAGTCGATGCCCGGGCTCGGCGAGATCGATCGGCACCCAGACGTACCCGATGTTCTTCTCGAGGCCGGGCGACCACACCGCGTCGGTGAGGTATCCGACCTTGGTGCCGTCCACGGAGGCGTCCCAGTACCGGGACATCTCGGCCCGCAGCTCGTCGCCCTCGAGCTCGATCCCGACCAGCTTGCGGTCGACCCCGCTCGCGCGGAGCGACTCGAGCGCTGCCTTGCCGATGTAGTCCTGCGGCTGTTCCTCGACGAGCCGCTCGAGCCCCATCACGTGGAACGGCGTGTCCGAGAGCCGGATGTCCGAGCCGTAGTTGAAGATCCCGGCCTCGATCCTGCGGGCTTCGCACGGCGCGATCGGACGGATCCCGAACTCCTCGCCCGCCGAGGCGATCGCGTTCCACAGGTCGTCGCCGCGCGTGCCGTCGAGGAGGTTCACCTCGAACCCCGGGACCGCGGTCCAGCCGGTGCGGCTGATCAGCACCGGGATGCCGCCGATCTCGAACCGCTCGGTCCAGTAGTAGCGGATGTCGAAGATCGAGGGACCGACGAGCTTCTCGAGGGTCTTGCCCGAGAGCGGGCCCTGGACCTGCATCGGGTGGACGTCGGGGTAGGTGACCTCGGCATCCAGGCCGTTCGCCGCGGCGACGCCGAGGGCGTACAGGCCGGCGTCGGAGTCGGCGAGCTGCATCCACCAGACGTGCTCGTCGACGTGCAGCAGCACCGGGTCGTTCACGATGCCGCCGTCGGGCGCCGTGACGAGCATGTACTTGCCCTGCTTGACCGCGCACTTCGTGAGGTCACGGCACGTGATCATGTCGATCAGCCGGTCGGCGTCGGGTCCGCTCACCTGCACCGTCCGTTCGACCCCGACGTCCCACATCGTCACGCCCTCGTTCAGCACGCGGTACTCCACGTCGGGGTCGTCGAAGTACGCCGGCAGGTACATGTGGTTGTAGATGTCGTACGAGGTGCACCCCGCCCGCCGCGTGGCATCGAAGAACGGCGATCGCCGGTACCACGGGCCGAAGTAGAGGGTCGCGCTCTTCTCGAGCATCTCGACGCGCTCGTTGACCATGCCAAGGTTCCTTCCGATCGGCGGCTGATGGTCACCCTATGACCGTGGGCGGCGAGGGAGATAATCAGCCAAGACCGACTTGAAGGGATCACGCTTGATCTGCGTCGCGTGCGGAACCCAGAACGACCCCGATCGCAAGTTCTGCCTGGAGTGCGGTGCCCGCCTGTCGATGGTCTGTCCGTCCTGCGGCAGCCCGAACCCGCCCGGCAAGTTCTGCGGCGAGTGCGGCTCGGCGCTCGCGGGCGGGGGAGGTGCGCCCGACGAGCTTCCGGCCGCCGAAGCGGCGCCACGCCCGACCGAGCGACGCCTGGTCTCGGTCTTGTTCCTCGACCTGGTGTCGTTCACCACGCTCTCCGAGCAACGTGACGCCGAAGACATGCGTTCGCTGATGGACGCGTACTTCGACGCTGCGCAGACCGTGATCGAACGCCACGGCGGCGTGGTCGAGAAGTTCATCGGGGACGCGGTCATGGCGGTGTGGGGGACGCCGGTCACCCACGAGGACGACGCCGAGCGAGCGGTTCGTGCCGGCCTCGAGCTCGTGGACACGGTCGCCGCGCTCGGTGCATCGATGGACCTTCCGCTGCAGGCTCGCGGCGGCGTGCTGACGGGGGAGGCGGCCACCTCGCCCGACGCCGAGAACCAGGGCATGGTCACGGGCGACATGGTGAACACCGCGTCCCGGCTGCAGTCCGCCGCCGAGCCGGGTCAGGTGTTCGTGGGCGAGGCCACGTTCCGCGCCGCCTCGCGCGCCGTCGCCTTCGACGCGGTGGGCGACCTCACGCTGAAGGGCAAGGGGGGGTCGGTTCCCGCATGGCGCGCCCTCCGCGTGGTCGCCGAGCGCCAGGGTTACAACCGCGTCGGGATCGAGCCGCCGTTCGTGGGCCGCGCCGAGGAGCTCCGTCAGCTGAAGGAGATGCTGCACGCGACCGGCCGCGAAGGGAAGTCGCGCGTGGTCTCGGTGATGGGGGTGGGCGGCATCGGCAAGTCGCGCCTTGCCTGGGAGCTCCTCAAGTACGTCGACGGCCTCGCGGAGACGATCTGGTGGCACCACGGGCGATGCCCATCCTACGGCGACGGCATCACGTTCTGGGCGCTCGGCGAGATGGTCCGGATGCGTGCCGGGATCGCGGAGACCGACGCCCCGGGAGTGTCGCGGTCGAAGCTGGCGGCGTCGGTCGCCGAGCACGTGCCCGACGAGGACGAGCGCCACTGGCTCGAGCCTCGGCTTGCGTTCCTGCTGGGGCTCGACGAACGGCCCGCCGGCGGCCGCGAGGAGCTGTTCGCCGCCTGGCGGACCTTCTTCGAGCGGATCAGCGACGGGGGGACGGTCGCGATGGTGTTCGAGGACCTGCAGTGGGCCGACGCGGGTCTGCTCGACTTCATCGAGTCGATGCTCGAATGGTCGCGGAACAAGCCGATCTTCATCGTCACGCTGGCGCGTCCGGAGCTCCTCGACCGCCGACCGAACTGGGGCTCGGGCCAGCGCAGCTTCCTGGCGATGCACCTGGAGCCGCCTGCCGGATGCGACGATGGCCGAACTCGTGCGCGGGATGGTGCCCGGCGCCGACGCCATCGCCGTGACCCGGATCGTCGAGCGGGCCGAGGGCATGCCGCTGTACGCCGTCGAGATGATCCGGATGCTCGCCGACCGCGGCGTGCTGCGGCCCGGCGAGGGCTCCTTCGAGCTCGTGGGCGACCTCGGCGAGATCCAGGTCCCGGAGACGCTGCACGCGCTGATCGCCTCGCGGCTCGACGCGCTCGGGCCGGAGGACCGCGTGCTGCTGCAGGAGGCCGCGGTCCTCGGGCGAGAGCTTCACGCTCGATGCCCTCGCGGCCGTCGCCGATCGCCGACCCCGCATCGCTCGAGCCACGGCTCCTCGACTTCACCCGCAAGGAGTTCCTCGCGTTCGAGGCCGATCCCCGCTCCCCGGAACGGGGCCAGTACGCGTTCGTCCAGAGCATCATCCGGGAGGTCGCCTACGGGATGCTTTCGAAGGCCGATCGTCGCAGCCGACACCTGGCGGCGGCCCACCACTTCGAATCCGCCGGCGAGGACGAGCTGGCCGGCGTCGTGGCCGCGCACTACGTCGAGGCGCTCGGCGCCACGCCGCCGGGTCCCGACGCCGACGCGCTCGCCGCCCGGGCGCGGGACTGGCTCGGGCAAGCCGCCGGAACGGGCGACCTCGCTCGGCTCCCCGGATCAGGCGCTCGTGTTCGCCGAGCAGGCGCTCGAGATCACACCGCCGGGCGCGGAGCGCGCGGAGCTCCTGCGGCGCGCGGCGCGGGCCGCCGGCGATGCCCTCCGGCTCGAGCAGCAGTTCGGGTTCCTGCGGGAGGCGATCGAGGAGCTGCACGACCTGGGCGACCTCAACGCCGAGGCGGTCGCGACCGGCGACCTCGTCCAGGCCCTCGCCGGCCCCAATCGGTGGGACGAGATCAAGGTCGTGGTGCCGGAGCTCCAGGCCACGGCTGGGGGACGGCGGTGACGATCGTGCCCGAGCCGAGCTCGATCACGCGCTCGCGTACGTCGCGTTCTTCGAGGGAGACCTCGAGGCATGCCTCGCCGCGGTCGACCGGGCCCTGCCCGGCTACGAACGGGCGCGTGTCTGGGACCGCGTCCAGAAGGCGTTGATCGACCGCGCGAACGTCCTGATGAGCCTCGGACGGTATCGGGAGGCGACCACGGTGCGGCGCGGGATGCTCGCGACCGCGTCGGAGGAGAACGACCTGCGCACGATGTCGACCGTGCTGGTCGGACTCTCGCTCGAGGCCGAGGAATGGTCCGACGCGCTCGCGCTGTCGCTGGAGGCCGCGTCGGTCGCCCGCCGCGGCGGCTACGGCGGCCCCGAGATGCTGGCGCTCGCCAACGGCGTGGAGTTCGCGGTGGAGACGGGGACGTGGGAGACCGCCGACGAAGTGCTGGCGGACCTGCACGCTCGCCCCGATCTGCCCCGCAACCTCCTCGACGCCGTCTGGATGGACTCGGCGCTGCTCGCCGCCTATCGCGGCGACCGGGCCGGTGCGGACGCCGCGATCGCCGCGGTGAGCGACGACACGACGGCCTCGGCCGACCCCTCGCCCCGCGCCTGGTACCGGCGCGTCCGCGCGGTGATCGCGCATGATGACCGGCGACGTGTCCGGCGCCTGCGACGAGGCCCTCGGCGCGGTCGACGAGGAGCCGATGGGCCCGAACGCGCCGGCCGCCGCCTGGGTCGCGGGCCGCGCCGCGGTGTGGCTCGGCGATGCGGCGAGGGCACGGACGGCGCTCGAGCGGATGCCGGTGCAGGAGGGACGGTGGCACGCGGCGGCACGGCGCGCGCTCGAGGCGGGGATCGATGCACTCGAAGGTCGGACGCGGGAGGCCGCCGTCGCGTACGACACCGTGCTGGCCGGACGGCTCGCCGTCGGCGATCGCTTCTCCCACGCGCTCGTCACGCTCGACGCCGTCGCGGTGCTCCCCGAGGAGCTGGTTCCCGAGGGCGCCGTCGAGGCCGCCCGTGCCTATCTCGAGGAGCTCCGTGCCGACGCCCTGATCGCTCGGCTCGACACGATCGGCCGGGCGGCCGTGCACGAGACGACCTGATCCGTCTCGCCCAGCTGGTCGACCCAGCACACCACTCGATCGTCGATGTCGATCGACGCCGTCTCAGACCGGCTGCCAGTCCGCGAAGAAGTCGAGCCTCCCGAACGTCCGCTGCACTCGCCTCGACCCATCCACGCGCATCGTCCACAGGCCGATCCGGCCGTCCTTCGCCAGCCGGTCGTAGGCGATCCTCCGTCCGCTCGGCGAGAACGTCGGTGCGAACTCATCCTGCTTCGTCGAGGTCAGCTGCGTCGGGTTCGACCCGTCGGCGTCCATGATCCAGATGTTCCCGTTGCGCGAGAACGTGATCTGCGAACCGTCGGGCGACCAGTCGGGGCGTTCGTCGACCTTCGGACCGCGCGTGAGACGGGTCGGGTTCGACCCGTCGGCGTCCATGACCCAGATGTCGTCGAGGGCGGCGCGGTCGCTCGTGAACGCGATCAGTGTGCCGTCGGGCGACCATTCCGGGAACGCGTCGAAGCCCGACGTCATCGTGAGTCGCGTCTGGCCCGAGCCGTTCGCGTTCATCACCCAGATGTCCTGGTACGGGTCGGCGGCGTCCGAGGTGTAGGCGATCATGCCGCCGTCGGGCGACCAGGACGGCCAGGTGTCCTGGCCCGAGCTCGACGTGAGACGTGTCGGGTCGCTCCCGTCCGCGTTCATCGTCCAGATCGCGCAGGTCGGCAACCCCGAGCGAGCGCACCTCGAGAACGCGATCATGGTCCCTGCGGCGTTCCAGTCCGGCATGCCTTCGTTGCGCCGGGCGGTGTCGGTGAGCCTCGTGGTGCTGGTGCCGCCCGCATGCACGACCCAGATGTCGATCTGGTGTCTGGAAGAGCGACCGAAGGCGATGTCGCCGTCACCGCCTGGGAACGCCGCGAGCGCCGCCGGCTGAGCCGCGAGCGACAGCCAGGTGGCCACCATGATGATCGTCGCGGGTCGCCGCATCGGCTCGTCCTCCTCGCGCCGTACGGCGCGCACGGTAGGTGGGCGGGGGCACGAACGGCACGGCCCGATCGACGCGGCGCCGGTCACACGGGGTACCGCGCTGCGCGGAGCCCTGCCGAACTGGAAGATGGCCCCCGCCCACCCCTGACGGTGCCTGGGCTGGGCGACGCCGTCAAACGGACTGGTCACGGGCGGGCGTCCGGCTCCGTAGACTGCGGCGAACGACCGCGATCGGTCACCGACGAGCGAGGAGCGCACATGTTGATCCTGGGAATCATCGTCTTCGGGATGGCGATCGGCTGGGTCGCGCAGCTGCTCCTGGGGCAGGCTCACCGGGGTCGACAGAACGACTGGTGGGAGGCGCTCGTCGCCGGCCTGCTCGGCTCGTTCGTCGGCGGGTTGCTCGTGAGCCTGATCTCCGGTGACGGGCTCAACTTCCGCCCGAGCGGCGTGATCGGCTCGATCGCGGGCGCCGTGATCGTGCTCCTGATCTGGGGAGCGGTGCGCGGGAAGTCGACCTAGCCGCCGCCACCGGGCGCCGGGTCAGCTCGTGCGCGGGGCGGGCGGCGGCGCGTCGAGGATCGCGGCGGCCTCGGCGAGGGACGCCGGCCGGCGTCGAGCAGCGCCCGCAGGTCGTCGGCGAGCGCGCCCTCCTTCGCCACGTCTTAGGGTCACCGTCTAGACGGAACGCCATGCTCGCGCATCCATGTCACGTGCGAGCAGAGAGGGAACTCGTGGAACTCCCCACCGAGCGCGTCGATGCATGGGCCCACTTCGACGCGTTCGTGGAGGAGGAGCACGAACGCCTGTTCAAGGCGCTCTACTTCGTCACGGGGAGTCGGGAAGACGCGGAGGATCTCTCCCAGGACGCCTTCATGAGGCTCTGGGAGCGGTGGGGCACGATCGACGAGATCGACGACCCCACCGGGTACCTGTTCCGCGTCGCGCTGAACGGCTTCCGGATGCGTCGTCGCCGCGCGGCGGTCGCGCTCCGGAGGGTCGTGCCGGTGCCCGAGTCCCGTGACGGGTTCGCCGAGGCGGAGATGCGTGCCGACGTGCGCGCGATGCTCCTGACCCTTACGCCTCGGCAGCGCGCCGCCCTCGTGCTCGTCGACCTGCTCGGGTACTCATCCGAGCAGGCGGGGCGCATCCTGCGCGTCCGATCGTCGACGGTCCGGAACCTTGCGAGTCAAGGCCGGAGGGCCCTGGAGGCGGAAGGAGCTCGGGATGCCTAACGTGCGGGAGGTATTCCAGATGACCACGCAGAAGGTCAAGCCTGAGCTCGGGTTCGTCGAGCGCCAGCACGACCACCGGCGGCGGCGCGATCGCAACCGCAAGATCGGCGCCTTCGCCGTGGTGGCGATGCTCGCCGCGGCCGTGTCGATCCTGATCGTCACGACCCGACCGGGTGCGAACTCGCAGGGGCCCGCCGACGACGCGACGTTCGCCCCGTTGCCCGTCCCACCCGGATTCACGGCCACGATCGTCGACCTGGCGACGGGGAAGGACACCCCGCTCGAGGGCCTCACGGGCGGCTAGACTCCGACACCGCTCAACCGAGAGGAGGACGCGATGACGCTGCCCGAGCACACCACGCTGAACTGGGGACCCTGGTACCGCAGGTCGCCGTTCTTCGAGGCCACCCTGCGCGCCGGCTGCTCCGCCTACGACGTCTACCAGCACATGTACCACCCCAACACCTACGGCGATCCCGTCGAGGAGTACTGGGCGCTCGTGAACGACGTGACCCTGTGGGACGTGAGCGTCGAACGCATCGTCGAGATCACCGGGCCCGACGCGAGCGCGTTCACGAACCTGCTGACGTGCCGCGATCTCACGACGTGCGCCGTGAAGCAGGGCAAGTACATGCTGGTGACGGCGCCCGACGGCGGCATCGTGAACGACCCGGTGCTGCTGCGCGTCGAGGAGAACCGATGGTGGCTCGCGCTCGCCGACTCCGACGCCGGCCTGTACGCGATGGGCGTCGCCGTGAACTCCGGGATGGACGTGCAGGTCGGTCACCCCGAGGTCTACCCCGTGCAGGTCCAAGGGCCGAAGGCCAAGGACACGATGCGCGACCTGTTCGGCGACTGGATCCTGGACATGAAGTACTACTGGTGCGACGAGGCCGACCTCGACGGGATCCCGGTCGTGATCAGCCGCACGGGCTGGACGGCGGTCGTCGGCTACGAGATCTACCTGCGCGACCCGAGCCGCGGTGACGACCTCTGGGAGCGGATCCTCGACGCCGGGAAGCCGTACAACATCCGGGTGACCCCGTCGTCGGATATCCGGCGGATCGAGGCCGGCATCTTCGACTGGGGCTCCGACATCGGCCTGACGGACAACCCGTTCGAGATCACGGGGCTCGAGCGACTGGTCGAGGAGCAGGAGGCCGACTACGTCGGCAAGGAGGCGCTCGAGCGGATCCGCCGCGAGGGGGTCTCGCGCAAGCTCGTCGGGATCGAGCTCGAGGGCGGCCCCGTCGACCAGCCCACGCAGCACTGGCCGGTCGCGCGCGGCGGCGAGACGGTCGGGCACGTCACCGACGCGTGCTGGTCGCCGCGCCTCGAGAAGAACATCGGCTACGTCTGGGTGCCGGTCGGGCTCGGCCGCCCCCGGCACGCGTCTCGACGTCGAGACCGACGACGGCACGCGCACCGGGGACGACCGCGTCGCTCCCGTTCATCGACCCTCAGAAGAAGGTGCCCGCCGCGTAGCGGCCGCTGTCTCGTTCGAGCTACCGCGTTCAGCCGCCCGCGTGGAGCTCCTCGAGGAATGAGCGGGTGGAGGCGGCCGACGGCTTGTTCCCCTTACGCTCGAAGTATCCGAGCGCCTCTCGGGCGGCCTGTTCGGCTTCCCCTGATCTTGCCGGCGATCCGCAGAACCCGAGCCAGATCCATCCTCGCGTCGCCTTGCGTTTGCGGGCTCTCGGCATCTTCGAGCATCTGGACCGCCTCTCGCGCGAGTCGCTCGGCCTCGTCGGATCCGCCGCGTGATGAGAGGACCATCGCCTGCGCCGATCTCCCGAACACCTGCGACGACAGGTCGTCCACGGCGGCGACGTCTCTCGCGATCTCGGCGAATCCGTCGGCTTCGTCGAACCGACCGAGCGCGCAGAGGACCTCGAGCGAGGTTCGCCGCGGCCGTCGACTTGAATCCCTCCTGGCCCAACTCGTCGAGGATCTCGTAGGACCGCCGGTAGGCTCCTTCGGCGGCGGTGAGGTCGCCGGCTTCGAACTCCGCATCGCCGACGAACGTCTCGTACACCGCGATCATCACGCGCGACCCCAGCGACTCCGCGATCTCGACGGCGAGTCGCGGTGAGCCGCCGGGCTTCGTCGAACGAGCCCTCGAGAGCCTGGAACCACCCGCGGACCGCGAAGGCCGTCGCCTCCAGCGAGCGCGTGCGGGAGAGATCCTCGGTCAGATCGTCCAGCGTGCGGCGTCCCTCCTCCGGCGTGGAGGAGCCGAACAGTTGTGAGAAGAGCAGGTACCTGAGGGCATCGGTGAAGAGTCGATCGTCGCCGCTCCGGCGCGCGTGTTCCATGGCTCGGTGCGCCGCACGGTTGGCGTGGTCGTACCGGCACGGGATGAACTCCAGGAACGCGAGCTTCGTCCACGCCGTCGCCAGGCCGGTTTCATCGTCCAGTTCGTCGAACGAACGGATCGCCGCCTCGAGCTCATCTCGGCATTCCTGGGTGGACGTGCTGTGGGGATCGAGGTTGCTCTGCACCTCGGAACGCCAGATCCGTGCGAGCCATTCGACTGACCGGTCGCCGGTCGAAAGCCGCATCGCTTCGTCGAAGGTGGCCAGCGCCTCTTGGCTGTCTCCGACTTCGTCGAGCGTGACGCCCAGGTGGTAGAGGGTCGCGGCTCGCTCCGTGTCATCCTGCCCACCGATCGACAACGCGCGATGCAAGAGGTTCGCGGCCGCAGGGAAGTCGCCACGGCCGGACGCCCGGCGGCCGGCCATCGCGAGACGGGTAGCCGCTCGCCGTCCGAGGGCCTCGGAGCGTTCGTCCGAGGGTGCGAGCTGCTTCCGGTACAGGCATGCCTGCTCGAGGTGATAGCCGACGATCTCCTCTTGCTCGACGACCGCTTCTCCGGCCGTTCGCTCCAGCCATCCCGCTACGTGCTCGTGCATCTCGGCGCGTCGGGCCTTCGATATCGCGTCGTACGCGGCGTCGCGGATCAGCAGGTGTCGGAAGCGGAACGCGTCCTCCCCAGGGAGGGTGGTGCGTTGCGGGTGGATCAGCTCCTTCCGCACCAGGCCCATCAGATCCGCCGGCACCTGCGCGCGTGCCTGATCAGGCATGAGATCCCGCACGGCGCCGAGGAAGAAGTCCTTCCCCACGACCGCCGCCACTTCCAGCACCGTGCGCTCCTCCTGCGTCAGGCGCTCCAGCCGCGCGGCGAGCAGCGCATGGATCGATGGCGGGACCTCGACGGCCGAGAGGTCTCCGGTCACACGCCACCGTTCGCCGTCGCGGGCCACGAGTCCGTCATCGATCAACATCGCGAGGGTCTCTTCCACGAACAACGGATTGCCCTCGGCCCTCGCGACGATGGTCGAAGCTAGTTCGGCCGGGATCTCGGCCGAACGGAGGAGGTTCGTCACGAGGACCTCGGCCTGGTCCGCCGTGAGCGGTTCGAGCGACACGGTCGCGGCGTTCAACTTCCCGCCGCCCCACGTGGCTCGGACGTCGAGCAGTTCGGAACGCGCCATGCACAACAAGAGGATCGACGAACCGCGCGACCAGTCCGCGATGTGCTCCACGAGGTCGAGGAACGAGGGCTCACCCCAATGGACGTCGTCGAACACCAGCACGAGGGGATGGTCGCGCGCGGTGGCCTCGAAGAACCGGCGGATCGCCCAGAACGTCTCATCGCCGCCGGCCGACTCGGCGACCCCGATCAGCTGTGCCACGTGACGGCAGACGACCCCCTGGTGCTCGTCCCCGTCGAGTACCGAACAGATCTTCGCCTCCACCACCTCGGGGAGGTCGAAGTCGGCCAACCCGGACGCCTCCTTGATCGCCTCGACGACGGGGAAATAGGTGATCCCCTCGCCATAGGGGAGACACCGGCCCCGCAGGATCGTTGCTCCCTCACCGACGCCAGAGAGGAACTCGTCCACCAGGCGAGACTTCCCAACTCCAGCGGCCCCGAGGATCGTGAAGAGCTGGCACGAGGTGTCCTCGATCGCGGCCCCGTATGCCTGCGAGAGCTGGGCGAGCGGTCGCTCGCGCCCGACCATCGGCGAATCCAGGCGCCTCGGCACGGCGCTCGTCGCGTCCTGGACACGGAGAACGCGCCACGCCTGAACCTGCCGGAGCTTCCCCTTCAGCACGACCGGGTCCACCTCGTAGGCCTCGACGACGTCGCGCACGAGTCGATGCGTGGCCTCGCTCATGAGGATCTCGCCTGGCGCAGCGCGCTCCTCGAGCCGGGGGGCCACGTTCACGGCGTCGCCGGTCACGAGGGCCCGTCTGGTGGCCGGATCGCCGGCAACGACCTCGCCGGTGTTCACGCCGATGCGAACCGCGATCGTCACGCCGCGGTCGCGTTCGAGCTCCTTGTTGAGTTCGACGAGTACGTCCCGCATGTCGACAGCAGCGCGCACGGCGCGGATGGCGTCGTCCTCGTGGAGTCGCGGGATCCCGAACACCGCCATGACGGCATCGCCGATGTACTTCTCGACGGTTCCTCCGTGCCGCTCGATCGCCTCGCGCATCGCGTCGAAGTAGCGTGACTGCACGTCCCGGAGCGACTCGGGGTCGAGGCGTTCGCCGAGCGCGGTCGAGCCCGTGACGTCGCAGAAGACGACGGTGACCGTCTTGCGGACCTCACGGACGGGTACTGCCGGCGCGAGCGACGCACCGCACACAGGACAGTACGCGTGCTCCTCCGGACTCTCATGACCGCAGCTCGCGCAGGTCAACACCGACCGAGCGTAGGCCGATGAGGACCTGCGCGCCACAGGCCAACCACCGAGTACGCAGGTGAGGGGCGACGTCCTCCGTGAAGCGGGCGACCGCCTCTCACTCGGGGCTGCGTTTGTCGGCCTCGCGGCCCACCACGAACCAGATCGCGTGCACCGGCACGTCCCCCTTGTTGAACAACCGGTGAGGGACGGTCGAATCGAAGCCGATCGAGTCGCCCGCTTCGAGCTCGTGGACCTTGAACCCGATCTCGATCCCCAGGGTCCCGCTCATCACGTACCCGAACTCCCGGCCGTGGTGCCGCATCAAGGACCGATCGGGCGTCGAGGCGCCCCCCACCTCGTAGATCGCGTGGAGGAAGTCGATGCCCTCCTCGCGGTCGGCCGCCAGCTCTTCCCAGCGGACCCCCGAGTCGAGATCGATCGCCGGTCGTTCGCCCGGGTGCACGACCGGGGATCGGTCGTCCGCCGCGGCATCACGGGCGCCGGCCGCGTCCTCGGTGCCGCCGCCCCTGATCACGTGGTCGAGGGAGACGCCGAGCTCCGTCACGATCGAGTAGAGGGTGCCGACCGAGGGCCTCGACTGCCCGCTCTCCAGCTGGGAGATCAGACTGGGGGAGAGGCCGAGCCGGCGGGCGAGCTCCCGCTGACTGATGCCCGCCTTGACCCGCTCTTCGCGGAGGCGCTCACCGATCGCGTCGAGCACCTCGGGCTCGCTCGGGCTGAGTGCCTCGCGCTTCACAGCAGCATCCAGCCACCGTCCACGTAGAGGTTCACGCCGTTCACGGCACGATTCTCCAAGAGGAACACGGTGGCGTCGACGACATCGGCCATCGTCGTGAGGCGTTTCGTGGGCGTCCTGGCGATGACCGCGTCCAGAGGCTTGCCCTCCCAGAACGGGCTGTCGCCGACGATGCCCGGGTGGATCGCGTTGAACCGGATCGGGGCGAGCTCGATCGCGAGGGTCCGGATCAGGGTGCTGATCCCTCCGTTCACGGTGGTCACCGTGGTCGATCCCGGGTAGGGACGATCCTTCGCGCGTCCCCCGTACAGGACGACCGACGACTGGTCGGACAACCGGTCCAGCAGCGCGTGGATCGTCTCGGTGTACCCCACCAGCTTCATCGTCGTGAGGTTGATCGCTCCGGCGATGTCGTACTCGCGCACGGCGTTGGTGTCCCTGGCGATCGCGGCCAGCACGAGCCGGGACACGGGCCCGACGTCGGCGAGCGACCCCGCGATCGTCTCGGGATGACTGAGATCGAAGCCGAGACCCACGACGCCCTCGCCGATCTCGGCCGCGATGGCCTGCGATCGAGCGGCGTCGCGGCCGGTCAGGATCACCGGCTCGCCGCGCTCGTGGTAGTGAGCGGCCAGCGCCCTGCCGAGTCCCGCGGTGCCTCCGACGATCAGGACCGATCCATCCGTCATCTCGACCCGCTCCCTCGCTCCGGCAACGATCGCGACACTACTAGAACCGGGCCGCGGTGTGCAGCCCCGCTGAGCACCGTCGTGGCCCCCGCTCGTGACCGGATGGTCAGGGCGAGCCACTGGCTAGCAAAGTCGCCTCGGTCTGTGTAGTGTCCCTGGACGGTGAGCGGGGGATCGACAACAGTCGCAGTGATCGGCACGGGCCGGATGGGGGCTGCCATGGCCACCAGGATCGGCGGCGCCGGCTTCGACGTGGTGCTGTGGAACCGCGACCCGTCGAAGGCCGAGGCGCTCGCCGAGGCGCTGGGTGCACGGGTCGTGGGCTCGGCCGCCGAGGCGGCCTCGCTCGGTGACGTCGTCCTCACCAGCCTCGCGGACGATGCCGCCGTCGATAACGTCTACCTCGAACCGGGCGGCGTCGTGGAGGGGATCGGTGCGCGGTCGGTCGCGGTCGACACCAGCACGGTCGATCCCCGCACGGTGCAGCGGGCGGGCGCCGCGATCGACGAAGCCGGGGCGGCGTTCCTCGAGTGCCCGGTCTCGGGGTCCGTCAGCACCGTCGAGGCGGGCGGTCTCACGATCATGGCGGGGGGCGACCCGGACCTGATCGAGCGGGTGCGACCGGTGCTCGAGACCCTCGCGGCCCGCATCGTCCACGTCGGCGACCGCGGGGCCGGCGCGGCGACCAAGCTCGCGGTCAACAACCTCGTCCACGGCCTGAACGTCGCGCTCTCCGAGGCGATCGTCCTGGCGGAGCGAGCGGGCGTCGACCGCGCCACCGCCTACGAGGTCTTCGCGAACGGAGCCGGTGGTGCGCCGTTCGTCCAGTACAAGCGCGAGGCCTTCGAGCATCCCGAGACCGCCCCCGTGGCGTTCAGCCTCGATCTGGTGGCCAAGGACTACGAGCTGATCACCGGGCTCGGCGAGCGGGTGGGCGTGCCGATGGAGCAGGCGGCCGCCTCGCTCGACATCGTGCGCCGCGCGATCGCCGACGGCTACGGCCAGCGGGATCTGAGCGCGATCGCGGTCTTCCTCCGCGGAGGCCAGGGCTGATGGCGCATATCGTCCGGCTGCGCACCGACCTCGACCTCCGAACGCCGGCCGAATTCGAAGGGCGGAGCACGGGGTACTCGGGCGAGGCCGTCGTCGACGAGGCAGGCGGGTCGGTGCAGATGGGCTTCCGGATCGCCCGGCTCGACGCGGGCGGGACCGTCGACGCCCACGTCCACTCGTTCGAGGAGTCGATCTACGTGATCGACGGCACCCTCACGATCCACACGACCGAGGGCGGCTCCGAGCTCTCCACCGGCGACTACGCGCTGATCCCGGTGGGCATGACCCACGCGTTCGCGAACACCTCCGGCACCGTCGTCGAGTTCGCGGAGATGAAGGCGCCGCTCCCACGGGAGCGGTTCGGGTTCGACACGCAGTTCCCCGGCGAGTTCGGGACCGGTCCGGCGGCGCCGATCGACGTTCGGGATCCGCGCAACCGTTCCTTCGGCCACATCGACGCCGCATCGATGGATCCCGCGATGCAGACCCAGGACCGCCTGGCCGTCAGCGCGAGCATGCGGACCGCGCTGCTCCTGTACAGCGGGATCAGCGTGAAGATGATGGTCGACTCCGATCTCGGCGCCGACCTGTCCACGATGTTCATGGTCCAGTACGAGCCGGGTGGGTTCGCCGGCGCGCACGACCATCCCCTCGAAGAGGCGTACCTGATCCTCGAGGGGGAGGTCGAAGGCGTCTTCGACGGCGACCATCACCGGCTCGGCCCCGGCGACGTGGCATGGGCCGGCGTCGGATGCGTGCACGAGTTCCGCAACGTCGGCGAGGGTAGGGTCCGCTGGCTCGAGA
Organism: uncultured Actinomycetes bacterium; assembly: GCA_963821925.1. GTDB lineage: Bacteria > Actinomycetota > UBA4738 > UBA4738 > HRBIN12 > JAOUEA01. The sequence continues at coordinate 75,661 of CAWGFO010000002.1, forward strand.
CGCAGGCGCCGCAGCCACCCCCTCGCCACTCGTATCGATTCGCACGCGACTGGTCCTACCTCGAGACCGCGCTCGCCGATCCGCAGGCGCCAGACGGGCAAAGGAGCACGTGATGGACGAGTTTCCCGTAGCGACCAGCCCCGCCCCGGGGATCATGGGGGTCGACTGGGAGAACCGGGTCGACTTCGAACGCCTGCGCCAGTACCGGCTCGGTCGAGTCAGGCAGATGCTCGAGGCGTTCGACCTGGGCGCGGTGCTCCTGTTCGAGACCTCGAACATCCGCTACGCGACCGCGACCCAGATCGGCTACTGGGCCTTCAACAAGGGCGAGCGGTGGGCGCTCGTCACCCGCGAGGGCCGGCCCCGGATCTGGGACTTCGGCTCGGCGGCGAAGGCGCACCGCCTGCAGCTCCCGCACATGTACGACACCGAGAACTCGATCGGGGGGAACACGGGTCTGCAGGGGGCGATCGGGCCGGAGACCGGCCTGCACGCGCGCGCGGCGCGTGAGATCAAGGCCGCGCTGGAAGACGCCGGCGTGGCCGGGGAGAAGCTGGGTGTCGACCTTGCAGAGACCGCGGTGTTCCTCGCGCTCCAGGGGGCGGGCCTGAACGTCGTCGACGGCCAGCAGGCGATGATGCGCGCCCGCGAGATCAAGAGCCCCGACGAGATCGTCCTGCTGACCCAGGCGTGCGCGATGGTCGACGGCGTATATCAGGACATCTTCGAGATGCTGAAGCCCGGGGTCCGCGAGTCCGACGTCGTCGGGCTGGCGCACGCGCGCCTGTTCGAGATGGGCTCGGAGTTCGTGGAGGCGATCAACTCGATCGCCGGGGAGCGCTGCAGCCCGCATCCGCACGTCTTCAGCGACCGGCTGATCCGTCCGGGGGACCAGGCGTACTTCGACATCATCCACGTGTTCAATGGATACCGGACGTGCTACTACCGGACGTTCGTGGTGGGCCGCGCGACGCAGGCGCAGCGCGATGCCTTCCGACAGTCGCGGGAGTGGATGGACGCGGCGATCGAGCTCGTGAAACCCGGAGCGACGACGGACCAGATCGCGAAGGTGTGGCCGCGGGCCGAGGAGTTCGGGTTCGAGGACGAGATGGACGCCTTCGGGCTCCAGTTCGGCCACGGCGTGGGCGTCGGTCTGCACGAGCGCCCGATCATCAGCCGGCTGAACTCCCTCGAGACGCCGGTTGAGATCGAGGAGGGGATGCTCTTCGCCCTCGAGACCTACGCCCCCGCGGCCGACGGCCGATCCGCCGCCCGGATCGAGGAGGAGCTCGTCGTCACGGCCGACGGGTGCAAGGTGATCACCCTGTTCCCCTGCGAGGAGTTGATGGTCGCCAATGAGTATTGATCCCCGGTACGACTACGCGACGCGCGAACCGCGGCTGCCCGCGCCCATCGATCACAGCCTCGCCGAGGCGCCGATCGACCTGGAGGTGAGGCTGGGCATGTACCGCACGCTCCAGCTGCTCCGCCAGTTCGGCAAGCGCGCCCACGATCTGTTCCTGCAGAACCTGGTCAAGGGGACCACGCACCTGTCCCTCGGCATGGAGGCGGTCGCCACCGGGTTCGGCGCGGTGCTCGGTCCGGGGGACTACACCTTCGCCTCCTACCGCGGCCACGCCCACTCCCTCGCGCGCGGGATGGATCCCGGCGCCGCCATGGCCGAGCTCCTGGGCAGGGAGAACGGCATCCTCGGCGGCAAGGGCGGCTCGATGCACCTGACCGACGTCTCGAAGGGCATGATGGGGTCCTACGCGATCATCGGCGCGCACCTGTGCACCGCGAACGGCGCGGCCTGGTCGGCCCAGATGCGCGGCACCGACCACGTCGCGGTCGCGTTCTTCGGCGATGGGACGACCAACATCGGGGCCTTCCACGAGGCGCTCAACATGGCGAAGGTCTGGAACCTCCCCGTCGTGTTCGTCTGCGAGAACAACCTGTACATGGAGTACACGCCGATCGACGTGGTCACCGCGGTCACGCATCCGGCGGCGGGGCGGGCGTCCGCTTACGGCCTGGACGAGATCGTGATCGACGGCAACGACCCCGATGCCGTCTACCTCACGGCCGACCGTGCGGTGGGCAAGGCCCGCGACGGGGGCGGCCCGACGTTGATCGAGGCCGTCACGTATCGGTCCGGCGGTCACTCCCGCGCCGACCCCGGGAAGTACCGCCCGCCCGAGGAGGTCGGCGCCTGGGCCGAGCGCGATCCGATCCCGCACTACCTGGCGCGGCTGCTGACGCTCGGGGTGACGGAGGATCTCCTCGAGTCGATCCAGCAGGAGGTCGCCGAGCAGATCGACGCGGCGACCGAGTTCGCCAAGGCCGGCAGCGAGCCCGGGGAGGGCTCCCTGCTGACCGAGGTCTACGCCGACGGAGGATCCAGATGGCGGAACTGAGCTACCGGGAAGCCGTCGCCTACGGCATCGCCCAGGAGATGCGACGCGAGCCGAGCCTCGTGATGCTTGGGGAGGACATCGCCGCGGCGGGCGGCGTCTTCAAGACCACGGTCGGCCTCCTCGACGAGTTCGGCCCCGAACGGATCCGCGACACGCCGATCTCCGAGCAGGCGATCCTCGGCGCCGCGATGGGCGCCGCGATGACGGGCGTGCCGGTGATCGCCGAGATCATGTTCTCCGATTTCCTGGCCGTGTGCTGGGACATCGTCGCGAACGAGATCGCGAAGAGCCGGTACATGACGAACGGCCAGGTCAGCTTCCCGCTCGTGATCAGGACCGCGAACGGCGGAGGTGTGCGCTTCGGCGCGCAGCACTCCCAGAGCGTCGAGAACTGGGCGATGATGATCCCCGGCCTGAAGGTCGTCGCTCCGTCGACGCCGCTCGACATGGTCGGCCTGATGGCGGCCTCGATCCGCGATCCGGACCCGGTCGTCTTCTTCGAGCACAAGGGCCTGATGGGGACGAAAGGCGAGGTGCCCGACGGCGAGATCGTGGACGAGCTCGGAACGGCCAGGATCGTCCGTGAAGGAACCGACGCCACGATCGTGGCCCTCGCGCTGATGGTGCCCCGAGCGCTCGAGGCGGCCGAACGCCTCGCGCAGGAAGGGATCTCGGCCGAGGTGATCGACATCCGGTCGCTCGTGCCGCTCGACACGCGCACGCTCCTCGAGTCGGTGGGCAAGACCGGGCATCTGTTCACGGTCGAGGAGAACCCGCGGCTCTGCGGCTGGGGCGCCGAGCTGGTCTCGATCGTGGCCGAGGAGGCCTTCTGGAGCCTCGACGGTCCGAGCATCCGCATCACGACGCCGCACGTCCCCCTGCCCGCGGCCGCCGCGTTGGAGGATCTCGCGATGCCGTCGGCCGACCGCATCTACGAGACGGTCTGCAAAGCGCTCGAGTCCGGAGGCGGTGCGTGACGACCGGGTTCCTCCTCCGTGGGGCGTGCGTGCTGACCCTCGGGGCGAAGTCGCCCAACTTCACCGAGGCCGACGTCCTGCTCGTCGACGGCAAGGTGGCCGAGGTCGGCCGCGGGCTCCGGGCGCGCGACGCCGAGGTCGTCGACGCCGCCGACACGATCGTGATGCCCGGCTTCGTCGATACCCACCGGCACGCCTGGACGTCGTTGTTCCGGAACCTGGGCGACGGTGCGGATCGCGAGGGCGATCCGGTGTCGTCGTCGGTGCTCGGCGGCTACTTCCAGCCCGACGACGTCTACGCCGCGACGCTGATCGGGCTCATGGGCGCGCTGGAGGCGGGGATCACCACCGTGGCGGATTGGTCGGACCTGCCGCTCGGCGACGCGTCGGCCGAGGCCGCCCTCCAGGCGCACGCCGACGCCGGGCTCCGCACCGTGTTCGTCTCGGCTGCCTCCGACCCGGCGCGGGGGGATGCGGGCCCTCCGTCCCGGGAGGCCCTCACGCGCCTCGCCGCCGCCGCCGGCCCGTCGACCACGATCGCGCTCGGCTCGGGTGGGTCCGGTCCGGCCGACGCCGAGCGGGCCGCCGCCGACTGGGCGCTCGCACGTGAGGCCGGCGTCAGGATCTTCGCCCACGCGGGATCGGCGTCGTCGGGAACGGGCGCCGTGGCCGCGCTGGGCGCACGCGGGCTCCTCGGCGAGGACGTCACGCTCGTGCACCACATCGCGCTCGACGGTGCGGACCTCGACGCGATCGCGGCGTCGGGCGCCGCCGTGTCGCTCGCCCCGTCGAACGAGATGGCGGCCGGCGCCGGACCGCTGCCGATCCAGCAGCTGATCGATCACGACATCCGCCCGGGACTCGGCGTCGGCGACGAACGCCTGACACCGGGCGACATGTTCGCGCAGATGCGAGCGACGATCTCCCTCCAACACGCCACGGTCTTCGATCGCAAGCTGATGGGCAAGGCCGGGCTCCCCCGTCTGATGAGCACGCGCGACGTGATCCGGTTCGCGACCGTCGAGGGTGCCCGCGTCGCCGGCCTGGGTCGGCTGACCGGGTCCCTGGAGCCCGGCATGGAGGCCGACGTCGTCATGCTCCGGACCGACCGCCCCAACATCTTCCCGATCAACGACCCGATCGGGGCGGTGGTGTGGGGGATGGACACCTCGAACATCGACCACGTCTTCGTGGGCGGCCGCCTGATGATGCGCGACGGCGTCCTCGAGGCGGACCTCGACCGCATCCGCGCCTCGGCAGCGTCGGCCCGCGACCGCGTGGCCGTGGCGGCCGGTCTGGTCGTGGGCGCCGCGCAGGGAGGGCCGGCGTGAGCACCCGACGCACCCCGTCGTCGGCGCTCACGTCGTTCGTGGTGGCGTCCCGGTATATGCCCGTCTACATCGCGATCGCGTTGCTCGTCCTGGTGGCCTCGATCTGGGCGCCGGCCACCCTGAGCAAGCCGGGCTTGAGCGCGATCGCGCCGTTCGGCACGTTCCTGGCGATCACCGCCCTCGGCCAGATGCTCGTGATCATGACGGGCGGCATCGACCTGAGCGTCCCCGGGACGTTCACCCTCGCCGCCGTGGTCACGGTCGGGGTCGGGCAGGCGTCGGACGAACGCGTGTTGACCGCGATCGGCGTCGCCGTGGTGCTGGCCGCGTTGGTCGGGCTGGTCAACGGACTTCTGATCGGGGGCCTCGGGCTGAACGCCCTGATCGTCACGCTCGCGGTGGGGCAGATCGTGGCCGGCATCGCCTCGCGCTACTACACGAGCGTCGCGATCCAGACCCCCGTTCCCACCGCGCTGTCCGAGTGGACCACCACGCGGTTCTTCGGCGTCACGCGGATCTTCTGGGTGGGGGTCCTGATCACGCTCGTACTGGTCGTCCTCTTCCGGTTCACGACGCCGGGTCGCCGGTTCCAGATCGTCGGCGCCAACCCCACCGCATCGTGGATCGCCGGTCTGAGGGTCAACCTGCACCAGATCTCGGCCTACGTGGTCGCGGCGATCCTCTACGCGAGCGCGGGGATCCTGCTCGCGTCGCACCTTCGGACGCTGAGCGCCACGATCGGCGCGCCGTACCTCCTGGGCCCGATCGCCGCCGTCGTGATCGGTGGCGCGTCGCTGACGGGTGGGCTGGCCAGCCCGCTCTCGACCTGGGCGGCCGCCTTCTTCCTGGCCGGGCTCAACCAGATGATGCGGGTGATGGGGCTTCCCACCGCGCTCCAGTTCGTGGTGTTCGGTCTCGTCATCATCGGGGGCATGTTGGCGTCGGGGGACCGGATCATCCGGGCCGTCGAGCAGGTGCTCCGCGAGCGCAAGAGACCGGAGCCGACGACGCAGACCGTCGTGGGCTCGGGCGAGGGTACGTGAGAAAGGGGGGCGTGATCATCACGAGGCACCGATCGGAGATGGCGAGCGCCATCGACGGAGTGGAGAGGAGGAGCATGCACCGGATCAAGTTCGTCAGCATCGTCGCGCTGCTCGCCATCGTGGGGGCGGCATGCGGCGGGGACAGCAGCGATTCATCGTCCGCCGGCGCGACCGGGGCCAGTGGCGCCACCGGAGCGACCGGGAGCGGGCCGCTCGCCGAGTTCGGCGAGAGCACCGACGCCGACCCGGCGCTGGTCGAGCGGGCGATGGGCCCGGTCGAGAGCGTGCCGGACATCGTCCTCGCATCGATCGCCCGGGCCGATCAAGATCTCGACCAGGCGACGATCGACAAGGCGATGGAGTGCTACAACGCGACGAAGTGCGACACCGGGACCGGTGGCGACGTCGTGATGGGCTACGCCGACGGCGGAGGGCTCAACGTGTGGCGTCAGGTGACCCGCATGGAGGCCATCCTGCAGGCGCTCACCTACCCGGAGATCGGGAAGATGATGTTCCGCGACGCCCAGTGGAACCCGGACCCGGCGGTCGCCGCCGGTGACATCCGGTTCCTGATCCAGGCCGGCGCCACCTTCATCATCGGCTACCCCGACCAGGGCACGAACATCGCCGACGCGATCCTGGAGGCCAAGGCCGCCGGGATCCCGTACTCCACGTACTCGGCGGGTTGGGTCGGGCTTCCCGGCCAGGAAGGGGCGCTCGTCCCGGGTGAGGACTACCTCACCGTCGTCGGGGAGGATCTCTGCGCCCTCGGCGACAGCTTCGCCGCGGTGATCAACGACGGGGTCGGGTCCGGCAAGGTGGGGCTCATGGGCGGCACGCCCGGCAACGCCCTGTCGCTCGGATGGCAGCAGTGCTACGAGAAGGCGTTGAACCCCTCGATCAAGACGCTCGGCCCCGCCGACACGTACTGGTCGAACGACGTCGCGCTCCAGACGGTCAGCGGATGGCTGTCGACCGACCCCGACATCAAGGGCTACGCCTACGAGTACGCGGACGGGTTGAACACCGCGATGCAGGCGTACGACGACCTGGGCATCCCCGTGAAGGACCTCACCGTGGCCCTGCGGACCGATGAGCAGACGATGTTCTGCACGTGGAAGAAGATGGACAACCCGAACTTCCACATCTGGTACTCGGCCGGCGGCAACTTCCAGTCGCGGACCGCGGTCACGGCATCGATGATGTCCCTGCAAGGGGCGGAGATCCCCGCCGAGATCGTCGTGCCGCACGTGATGCGTGAGGTCACGGCGGCGGACTGTAACCCCGACCGGGTGACCCCGACGGTGTCGGGCACGTCGCTCGTGCCGGACGAGGTTCTCGCCCTGATGTATCCGACCGGATGAGCAACGGCGATACCGATGGAGGGTCGACGACCGGGGACCTCGTCCTCGAGTTGCGCGGCGTCTTCCGGCAGTTCGGTGCGGTTCGTGCGCTGACCGACGTCAGCTTCGACTGCAGGCCCGGCGAGGTTCATGCCATCGTCGGGGAGAACGGCTCCGGGAAGTCGACCCTCCTCGGGATCGCCAGCGGATTCGTCGACCCCGATCGAGGAACGATCTCGATCGGGGGTCGACGCCTCCGCCACGACTCGCCCGCGGAGGCCCGCAAGCTCGGGCTCGCGATGGCGTATCAGGACACGTCGCTGATCCTGGCCCAGCCCGTCAAGAACAACCTGTATCTCGCGGCGCCGCCGGAGGAGCGGCCCGCGTTCTGGCGGCGCAAGAAGTGGGCGCGCCGCGCGCTGGCGGAGTTCGACCTCGACATCGAGCTCTTCCCCGACGCGCCCGCCGGCGCGCTCACCCTCGCGGATCGCCAGCTCTTCGAGGTGGCCAAGGCCCTCGTGTCCAACCCGCGGGTCCTGCTCCTGGATGAGCCGACGACGGCCCTCGGGCCGCACGAGGTCGAAGCCCTCCACCGGACCCTCGCCGCGTGCCGTCAGCGCGGTGTCGGGGTGGTCTACGTGAGCCACCGGCTGCCTGAGGTCCTCGAGATCGCCGATCGCGTCACCGTCCTTCGCGACGGCCGCAACCGGGGCACCTTCGGCGCGCACGAGGTCACCGAGCACGAGCTCGTCGACCTGATCGTCGGGCGCGCGTTCGACGCCGCCTTCCCGCCCCCCGCACCCCAGTTCGGCGAGTCGCGCGAGGTGCTGGTCGTCGACGGCCTCCAAGGGCAGTCGTTCGGCCCCGTGAGTTTCACGCTCACGAGCGGCGAGATCGTCGGCGTCGCCGGCGCCGAGGGCAACGGCCAGCCGCAGCTGTTCGACTGTCTCGCCGGCCGGCAGCCGCCGCGCGCGGGCCGTGTGGCCTGCGACGGCAAGGAGCTGATGCTGGTCTCGACGCACGAAGCCGTGAAGTCCGGGGTCATGCTCCTGCCCGGCGACCGGAAGCTCGAGGCCTTGATGCCCGTGCTGGGTGTCAGGGTCAACGCGACGGTCCAGTCGCTGAAACGGTTCGGGGTGCTCGGGTTCCTGCGCCGACGCAAGGAGCGTAGGACCGTCGAGGAGCTGATCGAACGGCTCGAGATCAGGACGCCCTCGCTCGAGCAACCCGTCGGGTTCCTCTCGGGCGGCAACCAGCAGAAGGTGTCGGTCTCCCGCACGTTCCTCCGCGAGCCGGCGGTGATCCTCGCGTACGAGCCGACGCAGGGCGTCGACGTCGGCTCCCGGTTCGACATCTACGCGGCGCTCCGCTCGCGGACCGACGCGGGCACGGCCCTGCTCGTGAAGTCGAGCGACCCGATCGAGCTCGCCGGCCTGTGCGACCGCGTGCTCGTGTTGTCTCGGGGACAGATCGTCGAGGAGATCCCCGGTGACGAGCTCAACGAGCTGCGGATCGTCGAGGCGATCGTCCGCGGTCCCGGGATGTCGCGGGCCGGCCGCTCGCCGTTGGGCGTGGCGATGCCGAAGTCCACCTCGGATCGGACGACGACGACGTGAGCTCCCGCGTCGATGCCGCCCGCCGGGAGGTCCGCAAGGTCCTGCGGGACGCGCGCGACAAGAACAAGTGGCGGAAGATCGTCCGGTTCCGGCTCTGGATGCCGGTCGTGCTCCAGCTGCTCCTGATCGTTGCGGTCGCGTCGTACACGAACGCGCGGTTCCCGGGGTTCATCAACGCGGCGAACGTCACGACGATCCTTCTGCTGGCCGTGCCGCTCGCGATCGTGGCCATGGGCCAGACCCACGCGCTGCTGGTCGGTTCGATCGACCTGTCGGTGGGCGCGATGGTCACGCTCGGGGTGGTGGTCGCTTCGTTCCTGATCGGCACCGAGGCGACCTCGACGCAGCTCCTGCTCGGCGTCGGGGCGATCTTCCTGTGCGGCCTGGCCCTGGGGCTGGTGAACGCGGGCCTGACGGTCGGGCTGAAGATCCCGTCGATCGTCGCGACCCTGGCCACGCTGAGCATCCTGAACGGCATCTCGCTCACCCTGCGTGAGACGCCCGGCGGCATCATCAACCGCGACCTCACGCAGTGGCTCTCGTCGCGTCTGGGCCCTGTGCCCGTGGCGTTCATCGCGGTCGTCGTGGCGGCCGCCGCGCTCGACTACTGGCTGCACGCCAGCGGCCACGGCCTCCAGCTGCGCGCCACCGGCTACGACGAGATGTCGGCGAAGCGGAACGGCGTCCGGACGAAGTGGGTCCGCGCGCGGGCGCTCGTCCTGTCGGCGCTGTTCGCCGCCCTCGCCGCGTTCTTCGTGATGTCCCGCTCGGGTATCGGGAACGCCCAGATCGGCGACAGCTACGCACTCAGCAGCATCACCGCGGCGGTGCTCGGCGGGGCAGCGTTGTCCGGCGGGCGGGCGACCTTCATCGGCTCGTCGGTGTCCTCGGTGCTCCTGGCCCTGATCATCAGCGCGCTGCCCTTCCTCGACCTGAGCGCGGAGCACGGCCTGATGATCACGGGCGTCCTGGTGCTGATCGGGATCGTCCTGTTCCAGGCGGGCGACATCAAGGAGCTCGTGAAGCGCAACTACAAGCGGGCCCGACGCCTGGTGATCGGGAGCCGTCCGCCGAAGGCGACCGAGATCCCCGACCTCTATCCGTCGGGCCCCGACTTCCGGGTGGCGCCGACGGGCCGGACGGTGATCCGAGGCGGCACCGTGCTCAGCCTCGACCCGAGCGTGGGCGACTTCCCGGCGGCGGACATCCTGATCGAGGGGGACCGGATCGTCGAGGTCCGTCCCGGCCTGGACGTGACGGAGGCCGAGGTGATCGACGCGACGGGCATGATCGTGGTGCCGGGCTTCGTCGACAGCCACCGGCACATCTGGGAGGGCCTCCTCCGCAACATCGGGACCGACGTGCCGCTGGAGGGGCGGTCGAGCTACATCTCGTTCGTCCTGCACAAGCTGGCGCCCGCGTTCCGCCCCGAGGACGCGTACGTCGGCGATCTCCTCTCGGCGCTGGGCGCGATCGACGCCGGGGTCACCACGCTCCTCGACTGGTCGCACATCCAGGGGTCACCCGCCCACACCGATGCGGTGATCCAGGCGCTCAAGGACTCCGGTATGCGGGCGGTGTTCGCCTACGGGTTCCCGTGGTGGGGGAAGTGGGAGGAGCGCCAGCCCAGCTGGTTCGTCCGGGCGGCGACCGAGCACTTCTCGACGAAGGATCAGATGCTGACGCTCGCGCTGGCGGCCCCGGGTCCCGAGTTCACCGACTTCGAGGTGACCCGTGACCACTGGAAGCTCGCCCGTGAGGCCGACGCGCGCATCACGACCCACGTGGGTGTCGGGAGCTACGGCTTGGACGGCAAGCTCCAGGAGATGGGGGAGGCGGGCCTCCTCGGTTCCGACACCACCTACATCCACTGCACCACGCTGAACGACACCGAGATCCAGATGATCGTCGACAGCGGCGGCACGGTCTCGCTGGCGTCGCCGGTCGAGATGATGATGGGCCACGGGATGCCGCCGATCCAGAAGTTCCTCGACCGAGGCCTGCGCCCGAGCCTCAGCGTCGATGTCGAGACGAACGTCCCGGGCGACATGTTCAACCAGATGCGGTCGGTCCTGGCGCTACAACGGACCTTGGCGGGCGCGGAGGGCAAGCCCTCGCTTCCCACGATGGAGGTCCTCGCGTGCGCCACGATCGAGGGGGCGAGGGCGAACGGGCTCGATGCGAAGACCGGCTCGCTGACGCCCGGCAAGCAGGCCGACATCGTCATGCTGCGCACCGATCGGATGAACGTGACACCGCTGAACGATCCCGCCACTGCGGTCGTCGCGGGGATGGACACGGGCAACGTCGACACCGTATTGATCGCCGGCCGCGTGATGAAGCGCCACGGCGAACTCCTGCACGTCGACTGGCCGGCGGTGAAGCGGATGGCCGCCGAGTCGAGGGACCACGTCCTGGCCAAGTCGGGGTTCAAGCCCCCGAGCATCTGAGCCTGCCTCATCGACGGGGCCGTGCCGTGGACGTCAGGCGCCCGGCTCGACCGCCGGAGGACCGGCGAGCGCGGCCTCGGCCGCGTCGACGAGCGGGAGCCATCCGAGTGCCTGGCTCGACGTGAACACCTCGCGTGCGCGGGCGAGCGCCGGGGTGGGATCGATGCCGGCTCGAGCCTGGGTCCCTGCGAGGTCGAGCAGGGCTCGGCCCACCTCGGTTGTGGCGGGGATCGCCTCGAGCCGGGCGACGGCGTCGGTCAGCAGCGGGACGGCGTCGGCCGGGTCCGGGGCGAGCAGGCCGTCCACCACGAGCCCGAGCGCCGTCGTGAACGGAGAGCCGCCCTCCCCTGTCAGGTCGCGGTAGGTCTCCGCCGTCTCGCGATCCCCGGTGGCCAGGAGGGCGCGCAGGAGCGGAGGATACAACTGAGGTTCGGAGTCCGCGTGGAAGCGGCGCGCGATCTCGATCGCCGGGACGAGCTGGGCCGCGGCCTCGTCGTGGTCCCCGAGTTGTGAGGCGAGGAGCCCGCGCGCGTAGCGCAGCAGCAGCTCCGCCTGCGGCTCCGGGTCCACGGCGTCGATCTCGTTGGCCCGGTCGAGGACGTCCCGTGCCTCGTCGATCTCGCCTCGTTCGACGAGGATGCACCCGAGCCCGCCGAGTCGCATCGCGAGCAAGGGACGCGCGCTCACCGCGTCGGCCAGCTCGACGCACTCGGCCGCCATCGCCTTGGCGTCGTCCAGCGGCCCGCGCTCGAGGCAGATCAGGTCGGAGAGGTTCCCCTGGAGCCACGCGAGCCGTTCGTGGGCGCCCGCCTTCCTCGCGAACTCCACGCCTTCGGCGGTGATCGCCCGTGCGAGGTCGAAGTCCGATGTCCAGTTCAGCATCGTGGAGGGGTAGTTGACGTACGCCCTCGACATCACGGTGAAATCGCCGGTGGCCTTCGCGAGGACGTAGGCCTCCTCGATCACCCGGAGGCATTCGTCCTTGCGGCCCAGCATCGACAGGGTGACCCCGAGGTCAAGGGTGGCGTCCGCGCGTATCACCGGCGCGTCCACGCGGTCCGCGATCTCGATCGCCCGACGCAGCACCGGCTCGGCCTCCTCGATCTGCCCCCGCCGCCAGCCGAACCACCCCAGCGTGCGCAGCGCGAACGCGAGTTCGAGGCTGTCCCCGAGGGGTTCGAGGCGTTCGATCGCGGACCGCACGAGCGCCGTCGCTTCGGCATCGTCCCCCGAGTTGAAGACGGGTTGCGAGAGGCGTGCGAGCGCGTAGCCGGCCGCATGCTCGTCGACCGCCTCCTCGGCCAGGGCGAGGAAGTGGCGGTCGATGCGCAGGTTCTCCTCGAGGAGCGCCGTGCCGAACGCGGTGTCGGCGTGGGCGCGCGCGAGCGACAGCTGCTCGGCCACCGGCACGCCGGCGCGTTCCGCGAGGCGGGCGGCCGCTTCGTACCAGTCGATCGCGTCCTGGAGAAGCCACAGGGCGACGGTCCGATCGCCGGCCGCGCGGCTCCAACGGTAGGCGGCGCGCACGGTCTCGTCGTGGTCGGGCCCGGCGTCGCCGAGCTCCTCGCGGTATCGCAGGGCCTCGAGCGTGTGCGTCGCGATCAGCTGCGCCATCTCGTCGGCGCGCTCCCCGGCGCGCGCGGCCGCCCATCGCGCGACCGCGGCGTGCTTCTCGGCTCGCAGTTGCTTGGGGAGCGAGTCGTACGCACCGTCGCGCAGCAGCAGGTGCCGGAACGAGAACTCTGACTCGCCGCCGAAGCCCGACGTCTCGTGGGGCACGATCAGCTCCTTCACGCGGAGCCGGCCCAGCACCTCCCGCGCGGCCGCTGGATCGAGTCCCGAGAGCTCGGCGACCGAGCCGAGCCAGAACTCGCGGCCGACGACCGCCGCGTCCTGGAGCACGAGCTTCTCGTCGTCGGGCAGCCCGTCGAGCCGGGTGGCGATCAACCCTTGGATCGACCGCGGCACGTCGACGTCCTCGATCGTGGCGGCGACCTCCCAGCGTGAGGCCTCGGTCGCGCGCAGCACGCCGCGGTCGATCAGCATGCGCACGATCTCCTCGGTGTAGAGGGGGTTGCCCTCGGCGCGCTCGACGATCATCGCGCGCAGCGCCTCGGGCACGTCGCCCGGCAGCAGCGCGTCGACCATCATCGCGTCCTCTTCGGGCGTGAGCGGGTCGAGGTAGATCGAGACCGCGTTGCGCTTCCCTCCGGCCCACGTCGGGCGCCGCTCGAAGAGTTCGGCGCGCGCGAGCGCCACGACCATGACGGGCCCTTGGGCCCAGTCGGCGACGTGCTCGATGAGATCGAGGAGCCCCTCGTCGGCCCAGTGGATGTCCTCGAGCACGAGGACCAAGGGATAGCGGGCCGCCATCCGTTCCAGGAAGCGGCGCCAGGCCTCGAACAGCTCCTCCCGCGAGAACGCACGGTCGCCCGCGGTCACGAGCGCCCGGATCGCCGGCGCGAGCTCGAGATCGCCGAACAGCTCCTCGACGACCGCATCGGTCTTGGCGTGCACCACGTCGATCGGGTCGTCCTCGAGCACCTCGCATTGCGCCTTGATCGCGTCGGCGAAGGCCGAGTACGACGTGTTGCCGTACGCGAGACACCGCCCGGTGCGCCAGTAGTAGAAGGTCGGCAGACCCTCGATGTAGGTGGCCAGCTCCGACACGAGCCGTGACTTGCCGACCCCCGCGGGTCCGATGATCGTGACCAGCGCGGGACGCCCCTCGGATTCAACGCGCTGCAGCGTCTGTTTGAGGACCGTGAGCTCCTCGTCGCGACCGATCAGCGGGGCCTCCATGCCCAGCGCCGGGCGCTCGCCTCGACGCTTCGCGATCACCGCGCCCACCTTCCACGCCGGCACGGGCTCCGCCTTGCCCTTCAGCGTGAGCGGTGGGAGCTCGAAGAGCTCGATCACCTCTTTGACGGACGCGTACACGCCCGGGCCCACGACGACGTTGCCCGGGTCGGCGGCGGTCTGCAACCGAGCCGCCGTGTTCACCGCGTCGCCCGTGAGCATGCGATCGTGCGGGCCGGTCGCGCGCTGCAGATCCACCAGCACCTCGCCCGCCTCCAGTCCGATCCTCATCGCGAGCTGCGGCTTCCCCTCCGCGGCGAACGTCCGATTCAGCTCGGACAGCACCGCCTGCATCTCCATGGCGGCCCGGACCGCCCGCTCCGGATCGTCCTCGTGCGCGCGCGGGATCCCGAAGACCGCGAGCACGGCGTCGCCCATGAACTTCTCGAGGTGGCCCCCGTATCGCGTGATCTCCGCCGACAGGCGGTCGAAGGTGCGCCCCACCACCGACTGCACGACCTCGGGGTCCTCTCGTTCCGCCAAGGTCGTGGAGCCAACGAGGTCGGCGAAGAGCGCGGTGGCGAACTTCCGCTCCATACGGCCGGAGGCCTGCTCGGCCGCGAGCGGCGCCCCGCAGCTCAGGCAGAACTTCGCGCGTTCGGGATTCTCTTCGCCGCAGGAGGGGCAGGTGAGCATGGCCCCGAGCCTACGTCGTCGCTAGCTCGTCGGTCGCGTCCCCCGCTCGGGCCGGATGTAGTCCTCCTCGGACTCATCCCAGGCCTGCTTCACGTTCTCCACGTTGAACCCGTAGTCGAACACCAGGGTCCCGCCGTAGGCGGCGCCGAAGGTCACGAGCGCCCCCGACAGCAGCGACAGCACGAGCCAGGTCAGCTGCGTCTGCCCCTCGTCGAAGTTCGGGATCCGCAGCAGCAGGTCGACGAGCGTGCACACCGTGGCCGCGATCATCACGGTGGCGTGGAAGTTCATCGTTCGCCAGGCTTGCGTGTGCTTCGCGCGGCCGATCGGGCCGGACTTCTGGCGCGGGATCCCCTTCCACCAGTCCATGAACCCGGTGAGCGCCGCACCCAGGCCCACGATGTACCCGGCCACCATCACGAAGGTGGCGGCCGCGAAGAAGTCGTGCGCCTTCGGGTCGGCGGCGTCGGAGAAGTACGAGATCAGGTCGAAGATCGCCGCCAGCACGTAGCAGACGATCGGGAAGTCCGTGAGCGGCGGGTGCGTCGGCTTGCCGGAGAACCCGCGGAGTCCCATGAAGCGGCGGCCCTTCATGCTCAAGGTCGGGCGGATCGAGAAGAGCTTCGGCATGACTCCTCCTTCGGTGGGTCGCACGGTATCGGGCGCTCGGCGTGGGGCTCTCCTGGGCCGCCGCATCATGCCACGAGCCTGCGCGGGCCGCACCGACAGGGATCACGCGTGGGAAGCTCCCTGCCGTGCGCCGATCGATCGTCGTGTTGCTGTTCGCCGCGCTGTTCGTGGCGGAGCTGGGATGGGCGGGCGTCGCGCCGCTCCTGCCGACCTACCAGGACGTCTACGGCCTGAACGAGTTCACGACGTCGCTGATCCTCACGGTGGCGAGCCTCGGCCTCCTGCTGGTGTGCCTGCCGGCCGGAGCGCTCAGCAGTCGACTCGCGGTGCGGACGCTCACCCTGTGGGGGATCGCCGCGCTCACGGTCGGGAACCTCCTGGTGGGCCTCGCCGGTCCCTTCCAGGTCCTGTTGTTCGGCCGCCTGCTCACCGGCGCCGGTCTCGGGACGATGTGGGTGACCGGCACGGCGTGGCTGCACGTGTCGGCCGGGCAGTCGTCGGCGCGCGCCCTGGCCTTCACGACCACCGTGGCGGGCGCGGGCGGTCTCGCAGGGCCAACGATCATCGGATGGCTCGGCGTGCGGTTCGGAGCCGGCCCCGCGTTCGTGATCCTGGCGGTCGCGAACGGACTGATGTTCGTCCTGCTGCTCGCGATGCCCTCTCCGGAGGGACGGGAGGTGGAACCGAGCCCGCCCCTGCGCGAGATGCTCCGTGCCGCGGGTGCGGACCACCTGATGCTGACGAGCCTCGTGCTCTCGCTGGCGGTGGCGGTGATGTGGATGAGCGCCGACCTGCTGATCCCCCTGCGCCTGGACGGGCTCGGGTTCGACGCCGCGCAGATCGGGCTCGTGTTCTCGGGGGCCTCGATCCTGTTCGTCGGGTCCAGCGCGGTGACGTCCGCGCGCGCCGAGCGGTACGCGACCGTGCGCGCCGCCGCCCTGTGGACCGTCCTGTACGCGGTCTGCGTGCTCCTGGGCGCGGTCGGCGACGGCGCCGTCGCGACGGGCGCGTTCCTGGCGGCGGTGGGCGTGACCACCGGCGTGATGATCTCGCTCACCTTCCCGATCGGGGTGCTCGGCGCCGAGCAGCGTGGCTTCAACGTGGCCGTCGTGGGCGCGCTCCTCACGCTCGTGTGGGCCGTCTCGGGACTGATCGGGCCGGCACTCGGCGGCGCCGTCGCCCAGCGGGTCGGCGATCAGCGGTGGTTCCTGCTGCTCGCGATCTTCGGGTTCGCGACCGCGGCGTGGATGTGGGTCCGACGCGACCGAGGCTCGACGGGGGACGCAACCCCGGTCGCCGCCGAGACCGAGGCGCCGTAGGCCCGCGCGAGGGTTAGCGCGCGCTCATCCCGGCGTGGGGCATACTCGGGTCCAGTCCGACCGGGAGGGTGAGGATGAGCAGCAGCACGTGGACCCACGAGCCGACCGCGCGAGGTGATCGCGCCGGCCAACGACGGAGGATCGACGAGCAGACCGAGCTCCTCGGCCGCGCGTCGTTGTTCCAGGGCCTGTCGAAACGGCAGCTGCGTGAGATCGCCAAGGTGAGCGGCGCCCGCCGTGTCTCGGCCGATCAGGAGCTCGTGAAGGAAGGGGCGGCCGGGTCGGTGTGTTTCCTGATCCTGGACGGTACCGCGAAGGTGGTGCGAGGCGGTCGCACCGTGAAGCAGCTGGGGCCCGGTGATTTCTTCGGCGAGATGTCGCTCCTCACGAAGGCGCCCCGCACGGCGAGCGTGATCGCCCGCGAGCCGATGGAGTGCATCACGCTGTCGGCCGCCGCGTTCAAGAAGGTCCTGCTCGAGAACCCACAGATCGCCGTGGCGATGCTGTCGACGATGGCCGGCCGCGTCGCCGATCTCGATCGCAAGGTCTACTGAACCTGGGACCTCGCCGAGATGGCGCATACTCAGGGTCATCCCGACCACGGAGGGCGCCGATGAACCCACCCGCCGACGAGCGTGAGGCCAGGATCGAACTCGCCGCGGCGTTCCGGATCGCCGTGATGTTCGACTTCCACGAGGGCATCTCGAACCACTTCTCGATGCTGATCCCGGGGCGTGAGGACCGATTCCTGATCAACCCGTTCGGGCTGCACTTCTCCGAGGTCACGGCCTCGAGCCTCGCGGTGGTGGACGTCGACGGCACGCCGGTCAGCGGCACCGCGCCGCCCACCGGCATCGGGATCCACGCACCGATCCATCGGCTGTGCCCGCAGGCGACGGTGGTGCTGCACACCCACCAGCCGTGGACGACGGCGCTGGCGGTGCAGGACGATCTGCACCTGGCGCCGATCAGCCAGACCTCGCTGCAGTTCACCGACCGCGTGGTCTACGACGAGCGGTACGGGGGGCTCGCCGACCTCGACGAGGGCGAACGCCTCGCGAAGGTGCTGGGCCAGGCCGACGTGATGTTCCTACGGCACCACGGCATCCTGGTCGCCGGGCCGGAGCTCGGCGTCACGATGGACGACCTCTACATGCTCGAGAAGGCCGCGCAGCTGCAGGTGCTGGCGACCGGGCTCGGTCCGCTCACGCCGATCCGCGGCGAGACGATCGAGCGGACCCGGAACCAGTTCACCGGCGACGGCATGATCGAGTGGGGTCGCATGCACTGGGCCGCGATGTTCCGCATGGTGGAGCGGACCCAGCCCGACGTCCGCGACTGAGCGCCCGCTCAGCGGGTCGCTGGTGTATCGCGGTGCGTCTCCGCCGGCTCGTGGGTGAGGTACGACGCGGCCTCCAGCACATGGCGGCAGTCGCGGCACACGAGTTGATGGATCCAGGAGTCCCCGTCGTGGATCACCGTCTCGACGAGGGCCGACGAGCCGCACCCGTCGCAGGGGGACACGTCCATCACGACGAGCTGCCAGCCGACCTGCCGGCACCGGCCGTCCTTGCCGAGCGGGTGCGCTGCTCCTCCATAGCTCCTCCCTCGGCGTTCGCGGGGCCGCCTGTAGGCGGGGCAGACCCTTTCGAGACCGATGCGCACCGGAAACCCTCCTCAGGCGGCGCGCGGCCGACGCGGGAGTGACCCGCCCTAGTTAGTACGTGCCGGTCTCTCGACCTCGATCCCGAGGTGCGCGATCCTGGCTACCTCCCGGACACGCTGAAGTGCATATAGTCCTTCAGCGTCGTCCAGTCACCGCCCCATCCCCATCCGATCTTCGCGAAGGAGCGCACCACGATGTCGCCGGCATGGATCATCCCGGGGACACGCCGTGACCGGTCGACGTAGGGCCTGACCGCCCGCCGAAGCGTGGAGCCGTCGGACCGGATGTAGGGGTTCAGCAGCGGGTTGATGTCGATCGCCCACCCGTACGAGTGCTCCGACACCGATCCCGGGTTCCCCGTCGCGGGCCGGCAGTTGTACGCGGCCGTGAGGTTCCGCGTGCTCAGACGATCCTCCGGTCGAGGCGGACGGTACGCGGGCGGGAGCGCGATCCGGTGGATCGGGAACCCGGCGCGGAACAGCCGGCCGAACACCCAGAGGACGTCCTCCGCCACCGACCCGTGCACGATCAGCGGGCCCGACCGCACATGGCCGTGGACGTTCCAGTAGTCGACCTGCACCCGCCGCAGATCGTCGATCCCGACCGGGCAGCCCGGGTGCCAGTTCCTCCCGACGAGCCGTGCCCGGAGGAACCTGCCGATGCGGTATACCCCTCCCTGGAACGAAGGAGGCGCCGGCGCGGGCGACCCCGCCTCGGCAGAGGACGCGGGGTCGGCTCGCACCGGGACCGCTCCGCCGGGTGCGGGACGCTCGTTACCCGTGCAGCCTGCCGCGACGACGGCCAGCACGACCGCGACCCCGACACCGCACCGCGTGTTCATCCCGAGGTGGTCACCGTGACCTCGTTGCCGCCGCTCACGCGCAGGGTCCCCTTCGGCAGCGGCTGTCCGCCAAGGGTGGCGCCGGCTCTCGAGGGATCCACCGTCAGGGACCGAAGGCCGGTCGCGACGATCACCGTGATCGTGCCGGGCTCAGGGTAGGGCCGGGGCGTGAGACCGCCGTAGTAGAAGGCGAGGATCTTCGAGGCCGACCATCCCCTGGCCGCCTTCCCGTACGCGCCCCACTGCACCATGCCGACCCCGTGGCCCCAGCCGCGTCCCTCGACCACCAGGCCGTGCTGATCCGCCGATATCGTGAACCATCCCGAGGGGATCGTGACCGGGAGGCCGTCGGTCGGATAGCGGCGGGGGAGCAGGCAGGGCGCCCACGTGTTGACCGCGTCGCGCACGCTGCTCGTGTCGATCGTCCGCGACCGCCCGCCGCCGACGAGCGTCACGCCGGACCCGCCGACCGACGCGGACCCGATCGGCGTGCCGGCGGGCCAGGATCCGGCCGCCTGCAGCACCGTGGCGAGGTCCCGCAACGGCAGCTCGACGCGCCAGTGCGCGAGCGGCGACGCACCGTCGTCGTGCTCGACCACCGGGCGTAGGTAGGGGAGCGGCGAGCTCCCGAACACGTCTTCGTTCCCGTAGGTCCGTCCGTTCGAGGTGGAGAAGTACACGGTGTCCGCGGGCCGGTCGCCGTACATGAGCACCTGCCCTTCGGTGTCCCGCACCGCCGCGTACCATCGCCGAAGGCCCGGCGGCCGGGGCATCGGGATCCCGCCGAAGACCTGACAGGCGGAGGTTCCGCAGATCGGCGTCGCCAGGGGCGCCCCCTCCTGGCCGGCCCAACCGGTGGTCGAGAGCACGTAGCTCCGGGCCGCGATCGCCTGGGCCTCGAGCGCGGCGGCCGGCCACGTCGGCGGCACCTCCGCGATCCCCTCCAGATACGCATCGAACGGCAGCGTGACAGCCACGGTGAGCGTGCCGTCGTCGGCGGTCCTGATCGCGAGCGTGCCCGGGTACCGTCCGTCGAGGGTTGGCCGCTCGGGACGGACGCAACGGGACGGTCGCCACGGATACGTGCCTCGGACGCGGAACGATCCCCGGTGAGGCGGACGGATAGAGACGCGGGCGGCGGTCAGTTCGAGGGGACCCGGGTCGGGCGAGGCCGGCCGCGTGGGCGTGGGCGGCAGCGAGAGCGACGGGACCGGTGCGCCGGTGGGGAGGGCACTCGGCGGTGTCACCGTGGGACGGTCGCCCGGCGCGCTGCATGCGGCCGCCATCGTCGCGATCACCAGGATCGTGCCGATCGAGCCGAGGAGGTGGCGGCGTGACATCTTCGGACCACCCTGAGCGCGTCGACGCTCCGTGACAGGCCCCTACCGGTCCCGGGCGGCGTTCCGCGCGGCGCGTTCCTCGGTGATCTCCTGCAACGAGCGGACCACCTCGGGCATCTCGGCGTTCATCTCCTCTAGGTCGTCGGCCGAGAGGGCGATCGCGGTGACGGGGGTCAGGGCGCGCACCGACGCCATCCGCCGTTCGCCTCGCAGGACCGACATCTCGCCCACCGGTTCGCCGGGTCCGACCGTTCCGAGTACCTCGCCGTCGCGGATGATCTCGACCTCACCCTCCTCGATCACGAAGAGCTCGAACGGCAGCCCTCCTTGCTCGAACAGGATGTCGTTCGGCTCGGCGCGCATCTCGTGCGCCCAGCGCGCGACCCGTGCGAGGTCGTGGTGGTCGAGTTCGGCGAACAGGTCCACCGCCATCAGACGCTCGACGTCGATGCTCGGCTGCGTGGCATCCGACATGGCTCCCAGTATCCACCCCGAGGGCCCGCCGTGCTGCCCGTCACGAGACGTCACAGGACCGTTACCTGATATCCGGGTCGTGGCCATGTCGTTTCCGTATGGTCGATGCATGGCATCCACGATGGGCATCTACCAGGGGGACGAGCGATCCGAGCGGGCGACGCTCGCCCTCGTCGCGCATGACGAGAAGAAGGACGACCTCCTCATGCTGGCTCGCCGCTACCGGTCGACGCTCGCGAACCTCCGCCTGATCGCGACCGGGCACACGGGCGGCCAGATCGCCGAGGCCCTCGACCTCGAGGTCGATCGCGTCCATAGCGGACCGGAGGGCGGCGACCTCGAGATCGGCGCGCGCATCGTCGGCGGGGAGGTCGACGCGGTGGTGTTCCTCCGCGATCCGCTCACGTCCCACCCGCACGAGCCCGACATCCAGGCCCTGCTCAAGGTCTGCGACATCCACGGCGTGCCGCTCGCCACGAACCTCGCCTCGGCCGAGATCCTGCTGCGCTCGCTCTCGCAGGCGATGTGGTGGGGCCGGAGCGCCGCGGTCGCCGCGCACGACGGCATCTGAAGAGCTGAACGCGCGCACTTCGGGCGGCTAGGAGACGACCGTCTCGCAGCCGATCATGGTGTCGCCCCCGTCGACGACGCAGCCGTCGTTGCCCGGACCGCCGTGCACCAGATCCCTCGTGTCGGTTGCGTCCTCGGCGATGAGCGTGTCCGAGCCGCGCTGCCCGCTCAAGACGTCATGACCGGCGCCTCCGAAGATGCGGTCGCCGGCCGGCCCGCCCCGGAGCCTGTCGGCCCCGGCGCCCCCGGCGAGGTGATCCTCACCGACGCCCCCTCGGATGCGATCGCGACCGGGCCCGCCGATGATCGTGTCGTCGCCGCCGTACCCCCACAGTCGGTCGTCGCCCCCCATGCCGCAGATGACGTCGTCGCCCGCCGTCCCGACGAGCCGCTCGCCGGCCGCGGTGCCCCTGATATCGCATCGGACCGGCGCCGCTCCGAACGCAGGGCTGAGGAGGCTGCCCGTCAGGACGACGACCGCCGCGATCGCCGGCCATGTCAGCGCCGATCGATGCTTCACGCGTTGGCGGTTCCCTGTCCGCATGACGACCTCGTTCCTCTGCCAGGGCGCACCGACGCGGCGTCAGCGCGTCTGCATGCTATCCACTGCGGCCCTGCGGATGGTTGCCAACCGTTTGCGCTGGGCGCGCGACCCTCCCTACGATGGGCCGATGCGAAGCCCGCGTCCAGCGGCGGGCGCGACGTGGTGAAGGGGTCTGGCGATGGGTGACATCGGCTTGTGGGACATCATCGTCTACGCGATCGCCGGCCTGGTCATCGGCGCGCTCGCCCGGCTGATCCTTCCGGGGAAGCAATCGATGTCGTGGGGGCTCACGATGGTGATCGGCATCGTCTCGGCGATCGTCGGCGGGATCCTGTGGAACGCGGTCTTCTCGGGGAACGAGGGCGTCGCGTGGATCGGCTCGCTGATCGTGGCGATCGTGATCATCGTGCTGTACGAGCGGGTGGTCGCGAAGCGGGGCGGTCCGGCCTGACGGGTCGCCCGCGCTTCGGGCCCTAGGCGCTCTTCGTCGAGGGTCCCCCGAGGTACGCCTCGATCACGGCCGGGTCTTCCGCGATCTCCCGGGGCGCGCCCAGCGCGATCGTCTTGCCCTGATCCAGCACCTGGATCCGGTCGCAGAGCTTCATGATCAACCGGAGGTCGTGGTCCACGATCACGACCGAGCCGTCAAGGCTCGAGCGGATCCGTCGGATGTTCTCGAGCAGTTCGTCCGACTCCGCCTCGTTCATCCCGGCGGCCGGCTCGTCCAACAGGATCAGCGACGGCCGTCGCACCACCGCGCGTGCGATCTCGAGCCGTCGCTGCATCCCGTAGGGCAGGTTCACGGCCTTCTCGCGTTCGGCGGCATCCAGGCCGAACCACGAGAGGACCTCGTCGACGCGCGCGGCTTCGGTGCCCCGGGGGGTCGCAGCCTCCACGTTCTCCCGCACGGTGAGTTGCGCGAACAGGCGGATGTTCTGGAACGTGCGCGATAACCCGAGGTCGGCCACCTGGTGCGGCTTCTTCCCGCCGATCTCCCGGCCGTCGAACTCGATCTGGCCCTCCGAGGGCACGTACACGCCCGAGATGACGTTCAGGAGCGTGGTCTTGCCCGAGCCGTTCGGGCCGATCAGGCCGAGGATCTCGCCCGGACGCACGTCGATGTCGACGCCCGCGAGCGCACGCACGCCCTGGAAGTGCTTCACGACCTGCGTGCCTCGCAGCACCGGCGCCGCGGTCTCGAGGACGGCCGGCACGGGGGCTGTCTCCGCAGCCTCCGCTGCGGCGACCGCCTCCTCGACGTCGGCGTCCGTCCGCCGGGCACGACGCGCGAGCGGCCCTAGTCGTCGCACGAGGTCGTCGATCTCCCAGCGGTCGAAGACGCCCTCGGGCCGCAGGATCAGCGTGATGATGATCAGGAACGCGATCACGAACTGGACGGTGCCCGTGATCTTCGGCAGCTCCCACGGGCCGATCGCGACGCCCTGCTCCACGCGCGCGAGCGTGTCCGTGAGGAACGTGATGATCGCCGCCCCGGCCACCGCGCCCGTGAGCGACGTCCGCCCGCCGACCACCAGCATCGCGAGCAGCGCGAACGTGATCGCGAAGTAGAACTGGTTCGCGTTGAACGCGATCACGCTCTGCGCCCACAGCGATCCGGCCGCCCCCATCATCGCGGCGCTCAGCAGCCACACGCCGTATCGGGTGCGCACGACGTTCGTGCCGACCGAGGCCGCCGAAAGGGGGTCCTCACGCGACGCGCGCAGCCGGAGCCCGGGGCCCGATTCCTTGTAGAGGCGGCTGATCAACACGAACAGGATCGCGCCCACCGCCGCCACCCCGATCGTGGTGCGCACCGGGATGCCCGCCAGGCCGACCGCGCCGCGCGTGAACGTCGTGGCGTTCTGGAAGAAGGTGTGGATGACCACGAGCAGGGCGAGCGTGGCCATCGCCATCGTCGACTCGGTCATCCGGATGATCGCGCCGCCGAAGATCGCCGCCACGATCAGTGCGGCGAGCGCCGACACCGCGATCGCGGGCACGAGCCCGAGGTTCGCGTCGGCGAGCGCGGACGGCAACTCGGGGAGCACCGAGGCCTTGATCGCCGGGAGGATCGTGACGAGGGCGGTCGTGTAGGCGCCGATGCCCATGAACGCCACATGACCGAACGAGACGATGCCACTGTTCCCGATGAACGTCTGGAGCGAGACCACGAGCATCACGTTCACCAGGAACACGACGTAGGTCCGGCTCGACGACGTGGATCCGTACGTTCGCACGAGGAACATGCCGACAGCCAGCAGCATCGAGATCAGCGCCCATCCCCAGAGCGCCGGACGGAGGCGGTTCCCCGGGATCACGTCACATCACCTCGGCGCGCGCGCCGAAGAGCCCTTGCGGTCGCACGTAGAGGATCGCGACGACGATCAACAGTGAGGCTGCCTGCGCGTAGGGGAGGAGCGAACCGGGCAGCAGTGCCTGCAGGAACACCTCGAGCGTGCCCAGGAAGAGCCCTCCCAGCACCGCCCCGCGCAGGTTCCCCAAGCCCCCGATCACCGAGGCGATGAATGCCTGGATCACCGGGACGAAGCCGGTCGTGGGGTTCACCGAGGTGGTGCGCGCGATCCAGAGGACGCCGGCGATCCCGGCGAGCAGCCCCGAGATCAGGAACGCGAGCGAGATCACGCGGTTCGCGCGCACGCCCATCAGCCGCGCGGTGGTGAAGTCGGCCGACGCGGCCCGCATCGCGAGGCCCGACCGCGACCGGCGCATGAAGGTCGTGAGCGCCACGAGCGAGATCGCGCCGATCCCCGCGGTGATGATGCTGAGCACGCTGATCCGCACCGGCCCCAGCTGTATCGCCTCGTCGAAGAACGCCGGCACCGGGATCCCCCTGGACCTGACCGAGACCGCCTGACGGAACGCCCCCTGGATCAGCTGCGCCACCGCGAACGAGGTGAACAGCAGCGAGACGAAGCTCGCGTTGCGGAGCGGCCGGAACGCGATCAGCTCCATCAGCACGGACGAGACCCCGGCAGCCAGCACCCCGATCAAGGCCACCACGATGAACGGGAATCCGGCGTACGTGGCCGCCAGCATCGCGTACCCCGTGATCGTGACGAGTTCGCCGTACGCGAAGTTCAACATGCCGAGCACGCCGTAGACCATCGACAGGCCGAGCGCGAGCAGGGCGTAGATGCTGCCCAGCGACAGGGCGTTCACCAGCTGCTGGACGAATTCCGACGGGCTCACTCGATCACCTCATCCGCCTGGCTGATCCCCAGGTAGGAGCGCTCCAGCTCGCCTTCCATCAGCTGGTCGGTCGCGCCCGAGGCGACCACCTTGCCGACCGACAGCACGTAGGCGCGGTCAGCGATCTCGAGCGCGCGGTGCACGTTCTGCTCCACGAGCAGGATCGTGACGCCGTCCGACCGCAGCTCCTGGATCAGCTCGAAGATCCGGTCCACGAAGATCGGTGCGAGGCCGAGCGAGGGCTCGTCGAGCAGCAGCATCCGGGGGCGCGACATCAGCGCGCGCGCGATCGCGAGCTGTTGCTGCTCGCCGCCTGAGAGCGTGCCCGCCATCTGCGTCGCGCGCTGGCCGAGGATCGGGAAGCGGGCGAGCCATCGCTCGGTGTCGGCGCGCAGCTCCTCGTGGTCGTCGCGCGCGATGCCGCCGATCGTGAGGTTCTCCTCGACCGTGAGGTTCGGGAAGATCTTCCGACCCTCGGGGACCATCGAGACGCCTCGGCGGAGCACCACCTCGGGCACCAGACCCGTGAGGGGCGCGCCGTCGAAGGCGACCGACCCGTGCTGGGGTTTGAGCGCGCCGGCGAGCGTGCGGAGCAGGGTGGTCTTGCCGGCGCCGTTCGGCCCGAGCGCCGCGACGATCTCGCCGTTCGCGACCTCGAGCGAAACGTCACGGATCGCCACGACCGCGCCGTACGCGACGGTCAGCCCCTCGGCGACGAGCAGGGGAGGACCGGCCTCGGTGGCCACGGCCACCCGGTCCTCCCCCCGTTCGTCGGTCACGCCTAGACCGGCGGCACGTACGTCGGGAAGTCGGGCTGCCCGAGGCAGGTGAACGTCGTCCCGTCCATCTGGATCAAGGCCGCCGGCTTGTTCGCCCGGCGCGTCTCCGGGTCCATCACGATGTGCCCCGAGATGCCCGTGTAGTCCAGCGAGGCCAGCTGCTCGATGAGCGCCGCGGGGTCGGTGCCACCGGCGTCGGTGATCGCCTGGGCAACCGCGTTCACCTCGTCGTAGCCGATCACCGCGACGTAGGAGCTCGGGTCTTTGCCGTATTCGGCGTTGTAGTCGTCGTAGAAGGCCTGGACGTCGGGGTCGCCCTCGGCCGTGCAGACCGAGTTCGAGAAGGTCAGGCCGTCGATCGCCTTCGCGCCGGCGTCCAGGAGCGTTGCGTCGGCGTTCCCGTCGGTGGAGAGCACAGGAGTCGTGACGCCGGCCTGCCGAAGCTGGCGAAGGAACACCGCGCTGTCGGGCAGGAACATCGGGGTGAAGATCGCGTCCGGCGCGGGGTCGACGTTCGCGATCTTCGTCACGACCGCCGAGTAGTCCCCGGCGCCGATCTTGTACTCGTCGGTGGCCACGACGGTGCCGCCGCCGTGCTCGAAGGCATCGGAGAAGAAGATGGGGAGGTCTCTCGTGTAGGGGATCTCGTTCGAGCCCAGGACGTACGCCGACTTGTAGCCCTCCGCGAGGGCATACTCCGCGAGCACGGCCGCCTGGATGTTGTCGCTCATCACGAGCTGGTAGGCACAGTCGCCCATGTCGCCGACGAGGGTCGGCGCCGTGCCCAGCCCGGTCGAGATCGGCACCCCGGCGGTGCACGCGACCTGGCCCTCGGCGAGGATGCCGTCGCCCACGGTGCCGATCAGGTACGCCGCCCCGTCGTCGATCAGTTGCTGTGTGACCTTCGCGGCTTCAGCAACGTCGTTGCGCATGTCGACCGTCTTCAGCTCGAGCGGTCGACCGAGCACACCGCCGTTCGCGTTGATCTGGTCGACCGCGAACTGCGCGCCCTCTTCCATCGGCGAGTCGTAGTAGGCCCAGTCCGTCGTGAGGTCTGCGGGGAAGCCGATCACGATCGGCTCGCCGGACGCGGCGCCCGAGCTGCCACTGGTGCCCGCGGTGTCCGAGCTGCTGTCCGACGTGCTGCACGCGGCGCCCAGCAGGACCAGCGCGAGCACGGTTGCGAACGATCTGCGACGCATCCCCTACCTCCCCCTCCAGGTATCGCGCATTCGTACGCCCGGCTCTCGAAGCTGTCAAGCTCGTTACCGGCTTCCCCTGGTTGACAGGATGCGTAAGAATCCTGACTTCTTGAGGGGAGGCGACACGCACACCAGCGAGACGATCGGGGAAGAGGTGCGCGAGCGCTTGGGCGAGATGACCCCGTCCGAGCGCCGGGTGGCCCGGACCCTCCTGGCGACCTATCCGACCGCCGGGCTCGAGAGCCTGCCCCGGCTGGCCGACGATGCCGGCGTCACCGGACCGACCGTGCTCCGGTTCGTCCGTAAGATCGGCTTCGACGGATACCCCGACTTCCAGCGGTCGCTCCGCGAAGAGGTCCAAGCCCGCACCGAGGGGCTGCCCTCGCTGTACCGGACGAAGGGCGCGACGCAGGACGATGACGTCCTCCGCCGAACCCAGGAGGCGTTCACCACCGCTCTGGACGCCACGCTCACCTCGAGCTCGCTCGAGGACGAACTGGCGCGCGTCGTCGGGCTCCTGGCCGACCCCAAGCGCCGGCTCTGGTTCGTGGGCGGGCGTTTCAGCCAGCTCGTCGCGTCCTACCTCTGTCTGCAGATGCGGTTCCTGCGCCCGGGGTGCGCGATGGTGGGCGAGGAGCCTGAGCGCCGTGTGCTGGACAGCCTCGAGCTCTCGAGACGAGACGTCCTCTGCCTGTTCGACTATCGCCGGTACCAGCCCGACACGATCGCTGCCGGCGAGGTCGCCGCCGAGCAGGGCGCGGTGGTGATCGCCTTCACCGACCCGTGGCTCTCGCCGGCGGTCGAGCACGCGCGCCACGTGCTGATCTCGCACGCCGATTCGGCGTCACCCTTCGACTCGATGCTCGGGGCGTTCGCGCTCACGGAGCTGATCGCGGCGAAGGTCGTGGTGGCGCTGGGAGAACGAGGCCGAGCGCGGGTCGCCGAGTTGGAGGCCGTGCACGAACGATCGCAGGACGCGATGTCCGAGATGGCGGATGCCGTTCCGAAGGATGCGAAGACAGGGTGAGCGGACCCATCGACGACCGACCGATCGACGCGGCGGGCGTCCAGGCGTGGCTCCACGAGTCAGGCGTGGCCGCCGTGGTGCTCGGGTTCGTCGACCCCTCGACGATCGTGCGCGCGAAGACCGTGCCGGTCGCGCGATTCGCCGAGGCGGCGTCCTCGGGTGTGGGGCTCTCGACGTTGTTCAACGTGGCGACGTCGAATGACCAGTTCGCGCTGCTGCCCGGGTACATCGACGGTCCGAGCGGCGATCTGCGGCTCCGGCCGGACCCGGCGGCGACGGTCCCGCTGGCGGCGATGCCCGGGTGGGCCTGGGCTCCGGTCGATCAGTACACGCAGGCGGGAGAGCCCTATCCGGCATGCCCGAGGGCGTTCGCCCGGCGGATGGCCGAATCGTTCGGGGAGCGCGGTCTGTCGATACGGGCGGTCTTCGAGTTCGAGTTCTCGGTCGGCATGAAGGACGGCGACGACGCGCTCGTGCCCGCGCACGAGGGTCCGGGCTACAGCGACATCGCACTCGTGCGGAACCACGAATTCGCGCTCGAACTGATCGTCGCGATGGAAGCACAAGGACTGGATCTGCAGCAGTTCCACGCGGAATACGCCGACGGTCAGTTCGAGATGTCGATCGCGCCTCGGGATCCGCTGGGCGCGGCCGACGCGGCGATGGTGGTACGCCAGACCGTGCGCGCGGTCGCGCGACGACACGGGCTCCTGGCGTCGTTCGCCCCACAGACCGGCCCGGACACCGGCAACGGCGCGCACGTGCACCTCAGTCTGTGGGAAGGCGACCGCAACCTGATGGCCGGCGGCGACGGGCCTGCCGGTATGGAGATGCGAGCCGAAGGGTTCGTCGCCGGCATCCTCGAGGAGCTGCCCGCGATCGCGGCCGTCGCGGTCCCGACCGTGCTCGGCTACGAGCGATTGCAGCCGCACCACTGGTCGGGCGCGATGCAGTGCTGGGGCACCGAGAATCGCGAGGCCGCCCTACGGTTCATCCAGGGCGTCACGCCGACGACCGCCGGCGCGGCGAACATCGAAGTGAAACCGGTCGACGGCACCGCCAACCCGTACCTGACGATCGGGTCGCTGTTGGCGGCAGCGCTGCACGGCATGGAGGCCGGAGACCGCCTCCCGCCCTCGACCGAGGAGGATCCCGACGGGCTTGGCGACGACGTCAAGGCGGCGCGCGGCGTACGGCAGCTGCCGTCGTCCCTCGCCGAGGCCGCGGAACGGTTCGGCGAGTCCTCGGTGCTGGCCGACGCGATGGGGGACTTCCTGTTCCAGACCTTCCTCGCCACCCGGCGCGAGGAGTGCACGCAGTACGAGGGTCTCGATGTCGACGAGCTGATCCGTCGGCTTCGGTGGCGGTTCTGAGCGGGGCCCGGCCCCGGAAGGAGAGCGCGTAACCATGGGAGTGGACCTGACCGGCGCCGACGTCATCGACGCGCATTGCCATCCGTTCCGCAGCCAGGATCTGCTCGCTCGCGACCCGCGAACGTTCGAGACGCGCTGCATGTTCCTCGGTACCGCCCTGCTCTCGTCGAACCACGCGAACCTGGAAGCCGCGGCGTTCGTGGAGGAGATGACCGAGACCACGATGTTCGGCCTCGCCCTCCGCCGGTGGATCGCGAGGCATCTGGGCTGTGAGCCGACGAAAGACGAGGTGGTGGCGGCGCGCGATGCCGCGCTCCGCGCCGACCCGCCCGGCTACGTGCGCGGGTTGCTCGAGTCGGAGAACATCGTCGCGGTCGTCGCGGACGAAGGCTACCCGCAGCCAACGATCCCGCGCGCGGACTTCGAAGAGGCGCTCGGCGGCGTTCCCGTTCATCGCGTGAGCCGGATCGAGCCGTGGATCGTCGAGGCGCGCGAGGAGGGCGCCTTCGACGGCACGGTTCAGCGGTTCGAGGAGATCGGGCACACCGCCGCCGGAGATCCGCTGCTGATCGGGTTCAAGACGATCATCGCGTACCGGACGGGCCTGGACATCACCGACCCGACGTCGTCGGACGCAGCCGCCGCGTACGAACGCTGGCGGGCCGACGATTGGCGTGAGTCGCGCGAGCACGCGAAGCCCGTCCGTGACTTCCTCTTGCGCCGTGCCTTCGCGATCGCGAAGGAGCACGACCGCGTGTTCCACGTGCACGTGGGCGCGGGCGACCCCGACGTGAACCTCACCCACGCGAGGCCGCAGGACGCCTTCTCGTTCTTCGTGGAGAACCAGGACATCCCGATCCTGATGATCCATTCGGGATGGCCGTGGGTCGCCGAGGCCTCGTACGTGGGCACGGTGCTGCCGAACGTCTACCTCGACCTCTCGGAGCTCGTCCCGTGGGGTTGGGGCCAGACCGACTGGTCCCTGGAGATGCTCCTGGGCTCGGTGCCAGGCGCGAAGGTGCTCTACGGGTGCGACGAGTCCTCCGAGCCCGAGATGTTCCCGGTCTCGGCTCGTTTGGTGCGTGAGGCCCTGGAGCGCGTGCTCGGCACCTTCGTAGATCGCGACTACCTCTCGATCGACGATGCCGAGTCGATCGGGCGCGGCGTGCTCGCCGGCAACGTGCGGAAGCTGCACGGGATCTGATGGCCGCCTCGTACAACGCGATCGTCGTGGGCGGCGGCCACAACGGCCTGGTGGCCGGCGCCTACTTCGCGAAGGCGGGGGCGCGGACCGTCGTGCTCGAGTCGCGGTCGAAGGTGGGCGGGGCGGTCGACACGAGTGCGCCGTTCCCGAACCACCCTGAGATCAAGGTCTCGACCTACTCGTACGTGATGTCGCTGATGCCGGCGTTCCTGATCGAGGAGCTCGAGCTGGTGCGGCACGGGTACCAGGTCACGCCGTTCGGCCCGTACTACCAGGCGTTCCCCGACGGCCGCTCGATCAAGATCTACGGCGACGACGCGAAGAAGACGCACGAGTCGGTCTCGCAGTTCTCCGTGAAGGACGCCGAGACGCTGCCCGCGTACGAGGCGTGGCTGCACGGCGTGACCGAGGTGGTCGGGCCGCTCCTGCACCGGGTGCCACCGAACGTCGGATCGCTCACGATGGGCGACCTCCTGTTGCAGTCGAAGGCCGCGTGGACGATGCGCCAGCTCGGGACCCGTGGTGTGGCCGACGCCACGCGCCTGTTCACGATGAGCCTCTCGGAACTGCTCGACCGGTGGTTCGAGTCCGAGCAGATGAAGACGATCATGATGGTCGACGGCCTGATCGGGCAGTGGTCCGGACCCGACGAGCCCGGCACCGCGTACGTGCTGCTGCACCACGCGATCGGCGATGTCGGCGGCGGCGAGAGCCACACGGTGAACTGGGGTTTCCCGCGAGGCGGCATGGGCTCGGTCGCGAGGTCGATCCGCGACGCGGCGCGCTCGTTCGGCTGCGAGATCAGGACCGATGCTCGGGTCGAGCGGATCGTGATCGAGGGCGGTCGAGCGGTGGGTGTGGCGCTCGAGAACGGCGAGGAGCTGCGCGCGCCCGTCGTCGTCAGCTGCGTCCACCCGAAGATCGGGTTCCTCGATCTCATCGACCGCGCCGAGCTCCCCGAGGACTTCGTGTTCGACATCGAGCGGTGGAAGAGCCGATCCGGCGTCGTGAAGATCAACGTCGCGCTGAGCGAGCTGCCGAACTTCACGGCCGACCCGGGCACGAACCTGCAGGAACACCACACGGGCTCGGTCGAGCTGTGCCTGTCCCGCGAGTACGCGGAGCGGGCGTTCCAGGACGCGCACCTCGAGCACAAGGGGGCGACCCGGCCGTTCGTCGACGGGGCGATCCCGACCACGATCGACAACGAGCTCACCCCCGAGGGCGTGCACTTCTTCTCGATGTTCAGCCAGTGGGTGCCGCACGAGTGGAACGAGGAACCCCATCGCGAGGAGCTCGAGGCGTACGCCGACCGCGCGATCGACGGCTACACGGACCTCGCGCCGAACTTCCGCGACGCCGTGATCGACCGCCAGGTGATCGGCCCGTACGACATGGAGCAGGAGCTCGGGCTGATCGGCGGGAACATCTTCCACGGCGAGCTCACGGTGGATCAGCTGTTCCACATGCGGCCCTCGCCCGGGTACGCCGACTACCGGACGCCGATCCGAGGTCTCTACCACGGGTCGTCGGCGACCCACGCCGGCGGCGGCGTCAACGGGATCCCCGGGTGGCAGGCGTTCCGCGCGGCACGTGCGGACCAGCGCGGCATCCGCCCGCGCTTCGGGCGCCGCACCGAGCGATTGGCGTCCGACCACGGGGTCGGGCTACCCTGACCTCGGCTGCCCGCCAGCGCAACACGGGAGGGATCGTCGTGAGACGGATGGCGATGGTGCTCGTCTTCGGGGTCGTGGTGGCGCTCATGACCCCGGCGTCAGCCGCCGTGGCGAAGCCGCTGGACGGCAGGATCGTCTACAGCGACATCTACGGCAAGTCGGGGATCTACACGATCTCGCCCGACGGCACCGGCAGGGAGCACCTCGTGGACGGTCCGGGCGTCTATCGCCCGAGGTGGTTCTCGGACGGCTCGGGCATCTCGTTCATCGCG
Source organism: uncultured Actinomycetes bacterium (assembly GCA_963821925.1). Classification (GTDB taxonomy): domain Bacteria; phylum Actinomycetota; class UBA4738; order UBA4738; family HRBIN12; genus JAOUEA01. The sequence continues at coordinate 108,460 of CAWGFO010000002.1, forward strand.
GAGGTCGGAGCGAAGGGTCGGAGGAGCCGCCTCGAGGCGGTCGACGTCGACGGCTCGGATCGCAGGGTGCTGATCGGATCCAAGGAGCTCCCTGACGGGTACGACTCGATCTTCTCGTACTCATGGTCACCGGACGGTTCGGAGCTGGTGCTCAGCCTCTACGGAGACGGTCAGGGGATCTTCATCGCAAGCGCGGACGGAACGTCGATCACGAAGATCGTGGGGAACGCCGGGGACCCCGACTGGTCGTCGCTGGACCGCATCGTCGCCACGCGCAACGGTCGCCTGATCACGTTCGACCCCGATGGCGGCAACCTCGTCAAGCTCGCCGTGGGTGCTCGCAATGGCGACCCGTCCTGGTCCCCGGACGGGACCCGCATCACGTTCATGTGCGGCGACTTCGTTCACGCCGACGTGTGCGTGGCGAACGCGGACGGGATGGGACTCGTGAACCTCACGAGCTCCAACGAGGTCGACTGGTCGCCCTCGTGGTCACCCGACGGGTCGAGGATCATCTGGGTGCTCTCCCGGGAGGTGAGCAGCTTCGCCAACCTCCGGCGGATGCGCGCCGACGGAAGCGCCACGACCAGGATCACCAGGACGACCCGGATCGACGAATACGAGCCCGACTGGATCGTGCTGCCCTAGCGGTCGATCGCGTCGCGTTCGATCGGGCACGACATGCAGCGCGGGCCGCCGCGACCGCGGCCGAGCTCCTCGCCGTCGATCGTGATGACCTCGATGCCACCGTCGCGCAGCCGGTGGTTCGTGTCGACGTTCCGTTCGTAGGCCACCACTACCCCCGGCGCGATCGCGAGGACGTTGTTGCCGTCGTCCCACTGCTCGCGCTCGGCCTGGAACCGGTCTCCGCCGGTCTCGAACTGGCGGATCGTCGGCACGTCGAGCGCCCGCGCGATCGCGACGAACAGATCGTCCTCCTCCGCGACCGAGAGGCCGCCGTCACGCCCGGGCGTGATCACGTAGGTCGTCATCGCGTCGCGCACGTCCGGGAAGACCGTGAACGCGTCGACGTCGAGCTGGGTGAGCACCGTGTCCAGATGCATGCTCGACCGCTGCGCCGGGATCTCGACCGCGATCACCTGCGTCGCGGCCCCCGCCCGGAACAGGCGCGTCGCGAGGATCTCGACCGCCGCGGGATGGGTGCGTTCGCCGATGCCGACGAGCACCGCCCCGTTGCCGATCACGAGCGTGTCGCCGCCCTCGATGAACATCGGGGCGTGCGCGTCGTCGGTCCAGACCTCGAACCCGGCGTCCCTGAACATCGGGTGGTGTCGATAGACCGCCTCGAGGTGGAGGGACTCGCGGATCCGGGCCGGCATCGCCATCGAGTTGATCGAGACGCCGTCGTAGATCCAGGCGGACGTATCGCGCATGAACAGCGTGTTCGGCAGCGGCGGGGCGACGTACCCGCGGCCCATCCGCGCCACGATGCTGTCGCTCGTGAAGGGGAGCTCGTCGAACGTGACGCCCGCGATCAGGTGTTCGGCGAGTGCCGGCGAGGGGAGGGCCATCAGCCACTCGCGCACCTCCGGTCCGAGCGTCGGCCCGAGGAGCTGCGGGTCCAGGCTCTGGACGAGCCACTCGCGCACGTCGGGTTGCTCGAGCACGTCGGCCAACAGATCGTCGAGGTAGACGATCTCGACCCCGCGGGAGGCGAGCGCCGACGCGAACGCGTCGTGTTCGTCACGCGCTCTCCCGACCCACAGGACCCCGTCGAAGAGGAGCTCGCGCGCGGTCGACGGCGTGAGGCGGCGGAGCTCGAGGCCCGGGCGGTGCAGCATGACCCGACGGAGCGTCCCGACCTCCGAGCCCACGAAGCAGCGAGGGGTCGGCCGGGGGTCGGGATCGGGTGGCGCCGTGTCGGTCATCGGGAGAGGCTACCCCGCGGTCTCGTCCGTGGCCGTTGGTCCCGCTCGCCGGCCGCCCGGTGGCCCGATGCACGACGACCGGGGTGACGGACGATGGCGTCGTGTTCAACGCGCAAGGAGGCACGTGATGCCGGTCGGAGCTGACCCGTCGTTCGGATGGCAGGATGCCATCGCCGCGTTCGCGATCGTCGCGTTCATCGCGTTCCTCGTGACGTGGATCGTCACGGATCTCCTGGAGGTGTCACGCCCGCCCTACGTCGCGATCCTCACCGCGGTGACGCTCGGCCTGGGCGCCGGCTACCTCGCGTGGTCCGGGACCGCGCTCGTGGATCTGGTGACGCCCAACCTGGGATGGGCGGTCGTGGCCGGGCTCGCCGCGGGCAGCCTCATGGCGCCCGGATTGCGCCGGCTCCCGCACGGCGGGCGCCCCCAGGGTGGCCCACTCGTCCGTGCCCTGGTGTGGGAAGGGGTCGTCTACGGCACGGCCGAGGCGATCCTGTTGGCGACCCTCCCCGTGCTGGCCGTGTGGCAGGCCCTCGACGCTGCCGGGCGGACCGGGTCGACGTGGGCGGAGCTCGGTGCGGGGGCGCTCTCGATCGCGGGCGCGCTGGTCGTGATCGCGGTGCATCACCTCGGGTACCGCGAGTTCCGGGGTCATCACGGGAGGACCAAGCTCGCGGGCGCGCTGCTCGGCTGCGGGATCCAGGCGCTGGCGTTCCTCGTGACGGGGAACCTCCTGGCCCCGGTCATCGCGCACATCGTGCTCCACGGGCAGATGGTCCTCGGCGGGATCGAGATGCCGCCGTCCGAGCGGGTTCGGCTCATGCCGGTCGTGGGCGGCGTGCCGCAGCCGGCATCACGGCGGACGAGCGACGCCGTTCGATGAGCGTCGGGTTCTGAGTGGCGCCCTGGCTGGCAGGCATCGCCGTCGTCGGGGTCGGGGACTGCGAAGCGATCCACGACGGGTTCCTCAGCCAGCCGTCGAACGCGATCTCCAGCCTGGCGTTCGTGCTCGCGGGCGCATGGATCGCCTGGCGCGCGACCCGGGTGCGCCGGGAACGAGCCGAACTGTTCGTGTTGGCCGCGATCGTCGCGGCCAACGGCGTCGGCAGCTTCGGCTTCCACGGACCGTTCGGGGCCTCGTTCCGCTGGTTCCACGACCTCTCGGCGCTCTCGATCCCGCTGTTCGTGGCGGTGCACGACGCCGGCCTCGTGCGCGGGACGGCGATACGGTCGCGCCTTGTCGGCGTCGCGGCCGGCGTCGCGATCGTCGGGACGCTGCTCGCGGTCTGGCCGCACCTCCTCGTGCCGCTCGGGTTCGTGGGAGCGGTGGCGGCCGGTCTCGGTGAGCTCGCCGCGTTCCGGGCCGGGTATCGGCCACGGCCGGGTCGTGCCTCCTGGGTGCAGCTCGCGGCGTGGGGGACCGTGCTGAGTGCGCTGGCGTTGGCGGGGCTCGCGTTCCTGCTCGGGCGGAGCACGTCGCCGTGGTGCCGGCCCGAGAGCCTGCTCCAGGCGCATGCGGCATGGCACCTGCTCGTCGCGGTGAGCTCGGCCGCCTACGCCTGGGCGGCGTTCGAGCTGCGGGGTGAACCGCCGACGTAGGTCACCAGGGGAGCGGTTCGCCGTCCTGGAAGAAGCCGCCGCTCGGTCCGTCGTCGGGGAGCGTCACGCCCCAGACGATGCTCGCGGCGCCCTGTGCTGTCGACCGGGGAGCACCGTCTCCGCCCATGTCGGACCGGCACCATCCCGGGCTGATCGCGTTGACGAGGATCCCCGTCCCCTCGAGGTCCTCGGCGAGGGCGCGTGTCATCGCGTTCACGACGATCTTCGTGACGGGGTAGATCCCCCCGGCACGCCCCTCGTGTGCGTTCGTCGCCAGCTCCGTCGAGACATTCACGATCCGACCCCAGCCGCGGTCGCGCATCGGCGGCAGGAACGCCCGCGTGACCCGCCAGCTCCCGAGCGCGTTCACCTGCCACGCCGCCTCGACCTGATCGGGCGTGACCCCATGTCGTGGGTAGATGCCGGCGTTGTTCACGAGGACGGCGACGCCGTCGGGCGCGAGCTCGTCGCGCGCCGTCGCCACGCTCGCGGGGTCGGCGACGTCGATCCGGAGCGGCGTGATCCCCGGGACGCCGAGCTCCGCGGCGGCCGTCTCGCCGGCGGCGAGCTCGCGCGTCCCGAGGAACACGCGCATCCCCAGGTCGCTCAGCTGGCGCACGACCTCGAGGCCGACCCCTCGGTTGCCGCCGGTCACCAGGGCACGCTTCCCGCGCAGCTCCGTCTCGGTCATGCTCGGGAGCCTACGACGGCCGAGGCGAGCCCCGGCCGTCGAGCGGTGAGACGCTGGAGGCGGTGAGCGAGTCGAGCGACGTCGAGCGGTTCGATCTGGTCGTGATCGGCGCGGGTCCGGCCGGTGAGAAGGGCGCCGCGCAGGCCGCGTACTTCGGCAAGCGGGTCGCGATCGTCGAGCGTGAGAGCGAGCCCGGCGGTGCCGCGGTCCACACCGGCACGCTCCCGTCGAAGACCCTCCGCGAGACCGCGCTCTTCCTCTCGGGCTACCGTCAGATGGATCTGTACGGCGTGACGGTCGAGGTCGAGCCGCACCTGGCCGTCGCGAAGTTGATCGCGCGCAAGGACGCGGTCCGTCGTTCCGAGACCGAGCGGATCATCCGGAACCTGGATGCGCACGGGATCGAACAGGTGCACGGGGAGGCGCGCTTCCTCGACCGCGAGACGATCGAGGTCACCGGGCAGACCCATACCCGCCGGCTCTCGGCCGACGTCGTCCTGATCGCCACGGGCTCGCACCCCTTCCGCCCGCCCTCGATCCCGTTCGGCGATCCCGACGTCCACGACTCGAACGACATCCTCGGGATCGAACGGCTCCCCTCGTCGCTCGCGGTGCTCGGCGGGGGCGTGATCGGCTGCGAGTACGCGTCGATGTTCGCGGCCCTGGGGGTCGAGGTGCATCTGGTCGAAGGGCGGGGCTCCCTGCTCCCGTTCCTCGATCACGAGATCGGCGAGCGCCTGCTGACCGGGATGACGCACCTCGGGGTGATCCCGCATCTCGACGAGCGGGCCGAGGAGGTCGCGCGCGACGCCGAGGGGCGGCTCACTTGCCGGCTCACGTCGGGCGCCGTGCTCGTGTGCGAGCAGGTCCTCGTGACGTCGGGCCGGAGCGGGAACACCGCCGGCTTGAACCTCGAAGCCGTCGGCGTCGAGACGGACGCTCGCGCGTACGTCGTGGTCGACGAGGGGTTCCGGACCGCGGTGCCCGGCATCTACGCGGCCGGCGACGTGATCGGGTTCCCGGCGCTCGCGTCGACCTCGATGGAGCAGGCCCGTGTGGCGGTGTGTCGGGCGTTCGGCTTCGACTACAAGCAGGAGGTGTCGAGGCTGCTCCCGTATGGCGTGTACACGATCCCCGAGGTGAGCTGCGTCGGCCTCGGCGAGGAGGATGCCCAGGAACGGGGGATCGACGCGGTCGTCGGCCGTGCCTTCTTCCACGACAACGCGCGCGGCCAGATCCTGGGCGACCGCGAGGGCATGGTCAAGCTGGTCTTCGATCGCGCGAGCCGCACGCTCGTCGGGTGCCACTGCATCGGCGAGCGCGCCTCCGAACTCGTCCACGTGGGGGAAGTCGCGATCGCGCTCGGTGGAACGGTCGACACCTTCATCGAGATCGTCTTCAACTACCCGACCCTGGGCGAGACCTTCAAGTACGCGGCCTACGACGCCCTCGGCAAGATGGGTCCGGCCGACTAGCCGGCCCGTTCATCGGTCCCCCGATCCGCCCGCCGACCGGCCCCCGAGGACGTCCCGCGCGCGTGGTTAGGGTGGCATCGGAAGGGGGAACCATGGAGACGTTCACGGCTCCGGGCCCCGGCACGGTCGCGGCCGCTCCCGAACCGCGGCACCCCGGTCACCGCGAGGGTGCGGCCACGATGGTGCTCCTCGAGGACGTCACGCGCCGCTACGTCGTGGGGGACAACGAGGTCGTGGCGCTCGACGGCGTCGACCTCGAGGTCGACGAGGGAGAGTTCGCCGTGGTGCTCGGTCCGTCCGGGAGCGGGAAAACGACGCTCCTCAACCTGATCGGAGCGCTGGACACGGCGACCTCGGGCACGGTCACCGTGGCCGGGCGTCGGATCACGGGCGCGAAGCGGGGCGAGCTCTTCGGGTTCCGTCGCTCGACGGTGAGCTTCATCTTCCAGAGCTTCAACCTGTTCCCGGGGCTGACCGCCGCCGAGAACGTGCGCTTCGGCGCCGACGTCGCAGGCGCCGACGTCGACCTCGGGCGGGTGCTCGAGGACGTCGGGCTGGCGGAGCGGGCCGATCACTTCCCGCACGAGCTGTCCGGCGGCGAGCAGCAGCGCGTCGCGATCGCGCGGGCGCTCGCCACGGGCAACCCGATCCTGCTGGCCGACGAGCCGACCGGCGAGCTCGACTTCCGCACCGGGGTTCAGATCCTCGAGCTGCTGCGGCGCCAGGCGGAGGCGGGCATGACGGTCCTCGTCGTGACGCACAACCGCGAGATCTCGAGGATCGCCGATCGCGTGATCGAGCTATCGAGCGGCCGCAAGGTCGGGGACGGACCCCCGGCCGGCGGTCGTGCGGCGATCGGTGACCTTCACTGGTAGGTGGGAACGATGCGCAGGGCATGGTTCTGGCTCCGGTGGGCGGCGCGCGACCTCCGGGAGCGCTGGCACCAGGTCGCCGCGATCGCGCTCACCGTGGCGATCGGCACGGGCGTGTATGCGGGCGTCGGCAGCATGTCCGCCTGGCGGCAGGAGTCCTACGACAGGAGCTACGCGCTCCTGCACGCGCACGACCTGCGGGTCGAGCTCGCCGAGGGGAGCTCGGTCGCACGAGGGGAGCTCCTCGCCGTCGTCGAGGACTTCCGAGGGATGGAGGCGGCCGAGGAGCGACTGATCACGCCGACGCAGGTGGATGCGTCGCGCCGTGGCGAGACGATCCTCGTTCCCGGCCGGCTGATCGGGGTCGACGTGCGCGGCGGCGGGCCGCACGTCGACGGCCTGTACGTGACGAGCGGCCGGATGCTCGGAGCCGCCGACGTCTCCACGCCCGCGGGCGTGCTCGAGGGGCTCTTCGTGGACCACTACGCGCTCCCGGCGTCGGGGACCGTGGGTCTGGCGGGGGACGTGCGCCTCCCGTACGTCGGCTCCGCCTACCAGCCCGAGTACTTCATGGTCACCACCGATGAGGGTGGCATGCTCGCCGAGGCGAACTTCGCGGCGGTGTTCGTGCCGCTGCCGGTGGCCCAGCGGATCGCCGGGATGCCCGGCGACGTGAACGACCTGATCGTGCGGCTCGATCCGGGCGTCGACCGGGCCGAGGCTCGCGATCGGCTGGTGGTCGCGCTCCGCGACGCCTTCCCGTCCCTCGCGGCGACGGTCACCACGATCGAGGACGACCCCGCATACCTCGGTCTCTACGGGGATCTGCAGAACGACAAGCAGACGATGGGCGCGATCGCGATCCTGATCTTCGCGGCGGCCGCGTTCGCCGCCTTCAACCTCACGAGTCGGATCGTCGAGGCCAAGCGGCGCGAGCTGGGTGTCGGGATGGCGCTGGGACAGCCACGGTGGCAGATCGCCCTTCGGCCGGTGCTGATGGGGTTCGAGATCGCCGTGCTGGGGGTGATCTTCGGCGTCGGCGTCGGCCTGTTGGTGGGCGCGGGTCTGCGGGCCGTGATGGTCTCGCTGCAGCCGTTGCCGGTGTTCATCACCTCGTTCCGGGGCTGGGCGTTCGCGCGCGCCGCGGCGATCGGGCTGATGCTCCCGATCCTCGCGACCCTCTGGCCGGTCTGGCGCGCCGTGCGGGTCAACCCGATCGACGCGATCCGGACGGGCCACCTGGCGGCCAAGGGTGTGAGCGTGTCGCCGTGGGTCCAGCGGCTGACCGCGCACGGGAAGAGCCTGAACCTGATGCCCTTCCGGAACGTGCTCCGGGCGCCGCGCCGCACGGTGCTCACGGCGATCGGCGTCGGGGTCTCGATCACCGCACTGGTCGGCGTGGTCGGCGCCTTGGACTCGTACTACGCGACGATCGACCGTGGCGCGGCCGAGGTGCGGACGGGCGGGACGGACCGGCTCGAGGTCGACCTCGCCGGGGTGCTCCCCGCGTCGGACGGCGTCGTGGGCGCGTTGGCGGACATCCCCGGTGTGCGGGCGACGGCCGCGTCCCTCCGCATCGGCGGCTCGCTGATCGACGACGGCGGGACCCGGATCGACGTCCAACTGGAGTTGCTCGATCCCGACAACGATGTCTGGCACCCGACCGTCTCCGGTGCCGTCGACGCCGAGGGCCTGCCGGGCATCGTGCTCGCGGAGAAGGCCGCCGCCGATCTGGGCGTCCGGCCCGGTGACCGGATCACGGTGCGGCATCCCGTCCGGCTCGCGGGGCAGACGGCGTTCGGCTCGGTCGACGAGCCGATGCGCGTGGTCGGGCTGCATCCGTATCCGATCAGGACCTTCGCGTACCTCGACGAGGCCGAGGCGGACCGTTTCGGCATGGTCGGGGCCGCCAACGTCGTGCAGCTCGCCCTCGCCCCCGGCGCGGACCAGGACGCGGTGAAGCGGGCGGTGTTCGAACTGCCCGGCGTCGCGTCGGCCCAGCCGGCCGATGCCACCGTGACCGTGCTGCAGGACCTGATGTCGACGTTCACCGACATCTTCCGGTTCGTCGAGCTGTTCGTGCTCGTGTTGGCCCTCCTGATCGCGTTCAACGCGGCGGCGATCAACGTGGACGAGCGGGCGCGGGAGCACGCCACGATGTTCGCGTTCGGCGTGCCTCCCCGGGCGGTGCTCCGCGGGATCACGATCGAGGGGCTGTTGGTCGGACTGTTGGCGACGGCGTTCGGCGTCGGGCTCGGCCTGCTCGCCGTGCGCTGGATCGTCGGAGGCGCCGCCACCGACGCGCCGGACCTCGGGCTGAACGTCGTCGTCACGGCGGGCACGATCGCGTTGGCGTTCCTGCTCGGCGTGATCGCCGTGGGCCTCGCGCCGTTGTTCACCTTCCGCCGGCTGCGGCGCATGGACGTCCCCTCGACGCTCCGAGTGATGGAGTGATGGAGGATCCGCGATGACGCATGCGATCGAGATCCCGAGGCGGACCTTCCTGGCGGCGGGGACGATCGCCCTGGTGGGCGCGTGCGCCGAAGAGGCGGCGCCCGCGGGCGGGAACGCCACGGCCTCGGCGTCGAGGTTCTCCTCCCTGGGTCCGGATCGCGGGCCTGGGCTCGACGCCGTCCTCGCCGAGCGGCGCTCGATCCGCGACTTCTCCGACGAGGCCGTGGACGAGGAAGCGATCTCACGGTCTGCTGTGGGCCGCGCAGGGCGTGACCGCGGCGTGGGGAGGCAGGACCGCTCCCTCGGCCGGCGCCCTCTACCCGATCGAGGTCTACGTGGCCACCGCCGACGGGCTGCGTCGCTACGTGCCCGATGACCACGGCACGGTGGACGTCGCCCGTGAAGACCGGCGCCCACGCATCGCGCAGGCGACCGGACAGGACACGCCCTTGGGCGCGCCGGTCCTGATCGTGATCACGGGCGTCGTTCCGCGGACCGAGGCCAAGTACGGAGATCGCGCCGAGCGCTACGTCCAGCTCGAGGCCGGCCACGTATGCCAGAACCTGCTGCTCGAGGCGACGTCCCTCGGTCTCGCGGCGGTCCCGATGGGTGCGTTCTCCGACGACGAGGTCCGCGATGCGCTCGGCGCCGGTGAGGACGAGCTGCCGCTCTACGTGGTGCCGATCGGCCATCCGGGAGAGGGTGGGTAGATGGGCACGCCCGAACACGTGATCCGGATCGAGGTCGCCGACGCCGTGGCGGGGCGCGGCGAGATCGTCGGAGACCTCCGCCTCCCGACCGGAGCGCGGGGCCTGGTGATCTTCGCGCACGGCAGCGGAAGCAGCCGTCACAGCCCGCGGAACCGCATGGTCGCCACGAGCCTGAACGACGCCGGCTTCGCGACCCTCCTCTTCGATCTCCTCACGGCGGCCGAGGAGCGCGTCGACGACCGCACACGAGAGCTCCGCTTCGATATCCGACGACTCGCCGAGCGACTGCTCGCCGCCGCTGACGCGGCGGCCGAGCGGCCCGATACCTCGGGGCTCCCCCTCGGCACGTTCGGCGCGAGCACCGGAGCGGCGGCCGCGCTGATCGCGGCGGCGGCGCGACCGGCCGAGGTGCGCGCGATCGTGTCGCGCGGCGGGCGGCCCGACCTCGCGGGCGAGGCGCTGCCCGAGGTGCGGGCACCGACCCTGCTGATCGTCGGGAGTCACGATCCGCAGGTCATCGATCTGAACCACGAGGCCGCGGCGCGCATGACCTGCGAGCGCGAGACCGTGATCGTGCCGGGCGCCACTCATCTGTTCGAGGAGCCCGGCACGCTGGAAGAGGTCGCGCGGCTCGCCGGGGACTGGTTCGACCGCTACCTGCCGGTGTCCTGAGCGTCCTTCAGCGGCGACGGAACCAGCGTGACCGCGCGTGCGACCTGACCGTCACGTCGCGGTCGCGCGCAAGCCTGTGGAGCGCCTCGACGGCGGCGCCGGGTGCCGGTCGCTCCTCGAGACGGCTCCGCAGCGTCGAGTTGTCCCACGACGGGGTCGGGGGTGGGCCCGGCTCCTTGACCGTTCGATCCTTTCGCATGCAGGCAGGGTACGACGGCGGCATCGCTCGAGGGAACGGTCGGTCGGTCAGATCCCGGGCGACCGAAGTCGGGGACTGGGGTCCGTCCGCCCTAGGTCCCGGGTCCAGGTGTCGCGCTCACGTCTGGCCCGCGATGAACGAGGCGTACTTGCGCCGCCCGATCGGCGTGAGGTGGAACCCGTCGTAGAACCACGACGGATGGTTCACCGCGTAGGAGAACCAGTCGACGACCGAGGCGCTCGCGAACCGGTTCGCGCAGATGCGGAGCCGACGGTTGTTCGCGGCCCGCCATCCGCGGGGGACCTTCAACGTGACGAGGTAGACGCGGCGGTTGTCCGCCGCCCTCACGGCGGCGCGGCAGTCGGCCTGCTCGATGTAGCCGTTGTTCCCGAGGTGGATCACGACGATCGGAGGGAGCCGGCCGGCCGCCCGAAGGGACCTGATCAGCGCCGGGGCGTCCGAGAACTGCCGGCTCTGCACCGTGTTCACCCGGAACCCCCGTGCGCGGAGCTCTGTCGTCGCCCCCTGCATCACGGAATCGCCGATGCCGATCTTGCTCACGGCGTCCGCCGGGGACGCGGACGCGAGCATCCCGACCGACAGCACGACCACCGCGATCACGCGGAAGACCCTTCGGTCCATACCTCGATGCTACCCTCGTCAGCTCTGCGGTCGTCCGCTAGCCGAGCAGCGCGATCCCGTCGACCGAGAACCCCGGGTGGCCGGCAGAGGCGAGGTTCACCAGGCGGATCGTGTGCCTCCCGACACGGCGCTATCGGGTGCCGAGATCGCGTCTCCCTCGCTGGAGGTGTCGGCCGCGCGGCATGCTTCGCTTGAGCGTGCGTCGCGATCGGACCGGGCGCCGTCATCCGGTCAAGGCCGCCTCGGCTCGGACCGATGCCTCTCTCGTCGATGGAGCATCTCCGCCGGACCGTCGCGCAGCGCAACCCGCTCACGATCTTCCTCGTGGCCGTCTTCGCCGTGGGCGTGATCGGGTGGTTGGACTTCAGCACGGGGATCTACCTGAGCTTCGCGCTCTTCTACCTCGTCCCGATCGGCTTCGTGACCTCGTTCGCCGGCCGCGGATGGGGGATCGTGATGGCCGTCGTGTGCACCGCGGTCGGGCTGATCGGCGACCTGGCGAGCCTGGACGCACAAGGGATCGTGCCGTTCTGGAACGCGGCGATGCGGCTGGGCGTGTTCGTCGTCGTCGTCGTCGTGCTCTCGCAGCTGCGCCGGGCCCACCAGGCTGAGCGCGAGCTGGCCCGCACCGACGCGCTCACCGGCGTGGCGAACTTCCGCTGGTTCGAAGAGGAGGCCCAGCGCGCGATGTACTCCTCGCGCCGGTACGGGGGCCCGCTGTCGCTCGCCTACCTCGACCTCGACGGGTTCAAGGACGTGAACGACAGCCTCGGGCATGCCGCCGGCGACGAGGTCTTGAAGACGTTCGCGTCCACGTTGCGTGAGACCCTGCGCCCGACCGACCTCGTGGCACGGCTCGGGGGGGACGAGTTCGTCGTGCTGATGCCCCACACCGACGCGGGCTCGGCCGAGCTGGCCCTCGCCCGGGTCGACCTGGCGCTGGCGGGAGCGTCGGGGGCGAAGGGGATCGGGTTCAGCGCCGGGATCATCCAGCTCGACAGGGCGGTGGGCTCGATCGACGACCTGTTGGCCAAGGCGGACGAGCACATGTACGAGGTGAAGGTCGGGAAGCGGCGCGCGACCGATGCCTCGCGGGCGACGAACCCCGTCGGCTAGGCGCTGACGTCCCCCAAGACGACGGTCTACGGGTGGGGGACCGTGGCGGGGTTGCGGTCGCACACCGAGCACAGGTCCCCGCGGTTGTAGACGCTGAGCCGCGTGCCGCATCCCTCGCCCGCGCAGGTCCGCCCGGCGGGCATGGGGCCCGTCCTCCTGGGGCCGGGTCGCATCCCCTGTTTGCGCAGGCGCTGGCACGGCGGGCAGAACCGGCTCTTGCCGAAGTGGCCGCACGGCCGGAGGTCGTGGCACATCGGGCACTCCCGGTAGCCGTGGCAGGGACACTCCGGGTAGTCGTCCATCCATCCAGGGTACGGCTCCCGGACGGCGGGTCGCGACGCGACGAGGCCCCGCCGGCGGGGGTCGGCGGGGCCTCGCGAGCTCGGGCGATCAGCGCGCGCCGGCGCCCACCGTCTCAGGCGCGAGCTTCGCTTCGTCGATCACCGTCACCTCGGGACGACGTCCCATGACGAACGCCCAGATGCCCATGAAGAACATCACGGCGCCCCCGACGATCACGGTCCAGATGATCGGTGCGAAGGACACGGACTTCATCGTGTCGTAGTTGTCGAGGTTGGCCTCGAACGCTCCCACGAGCCCCTGGAACCGCTCCATCGATGCCGGCATGTTCTGCAGCGCGCCGGCGGTGGCGGGGAAGTTCTCCCCGAGGAACGCCTGGAGCTCCGCTTCGGTCATGCCGAGTTGGTCGGCGAGGGCCGGGAGCATCGTGCCGGACATCTCGGTGCCCATCGCGCTCACGGTCTTCAGGGCCACGCTGGCCTGCCCGATCATCTCCGCCGTGTAGACGGGCTGCAGGTTCGCGTTCATCTGGTCGGCGTCGGCCGCCTTGGTCGGCAGCGAGAGCGCGACCGGCACGATCACGAGCATCGCGCCCATGACGATCGCGACGATCCCGCCGGCACGCGGCACGAACCACATGAAGACACCGAGCCCCAGGGAGAGGATCCCCGCGATCAGCAGCGCCCACGGGATCGTGGTGGCCGGGAGGCTGGACGTCGGGATCGCATCGGCGGAGGCGAAGAGGTCGCGCTGGGCATCGAGCGTGTCGATCAGCCCGCTGAAGGTCGGCACGATCTGCGGTAGCGCGGCCATCCCGTCACCCACGCCGGGGAACTGCTCGCCCACGAACGCCTGGAACTCCTCGGGCGTCATGCCGAGTTGCTCCGCCATCGCGGGCGCGACCGCGGTCTGGAACTCATCGCCCGCCGCGCCGAGGGTCGCGACGTCGGTACGTGCGGTCTCGATCGCCCGGGCCGTGAGTGCCGGCCGGAAGTCGTCGGTGAGGTTCTCGAACGCCGGCCCCACCGCGAACAGGTTGTTCACGACCGTCGTGCCGATCAGCACCACGCCGATCAGCATCACGATCACGGCCGGAACCCGCGTGGTCCAGCCGGTGCCGCGCCTGTGTGTCGTCGAGGCCATGACGTCGTCCCTTCTCTCGAGGTGTCCTCCTCGCACGCTAGGGGTGACCGAGACGACCACCTCCGTCCGTGTGACCCGCGTCCGGGGGGCCGAACCGCGCGGCCCGATCGATCGCGCCCCGGTCTTGCGCGACGAAGTTCGTTAGGCTCACACTCCATGTCGCTCCGCCGGGGTAGGCTCCGCTCATGCTGAAGGTCGAATGGGGGACAGCGGACGCATGACCGATACCGTCAGGATCGTTGTCGCGGAGGGGATCTCCTCGCGGAAGGGCTTCCTGCGCTTCGTCCTCGAAGGCGAGGGGTACGAGGTGGCCGGCGAGGCGTCGAACCCCGCCGAGCTCGCGCGCTCGGTCTCGGTGCACGAGCCCGACGTCGTCGTGATGGACGACGGGATCGGCGCCACCTCGGTCGGGATGGTCCGCGATCTCGCTCCTGCCGCGAAGGTGATCCTGGTCTGGCCCGGCGCCGTGATGCCGATCGGCGGCGACGCTCGGGTCGAGCCCTCGAACGTCTTGCGCGAGCTCGGCCTCGCCGTCGAGAGCCTCACCGGCGTGGCGTGCGCTACCTCGCTCGCGGGCGGGGGACTCGCCGGCGCGCGTGACGCGGCCACCCTCCGGGAGGTGCTCGCGCGTGGCGAGGCCGCGCAGCTGCACCGTCCCGGAGAGCCCGCCGCGACCGAGGGGACCGAGGGCGAAGATCATGCCGCGGCGGTCGCAGCAGGTGCGGTCGCCGCGGGTGCGGTCGCCGTGGCCGCCGCCTCCGGGTCCGGCGCGGACGCCGGGTCGGGTGCGGTCGCCGCGGCGGCCCCCGGTCCCGATGCCGCCGCCACGGCCCTCAACCGCAAGCTCGGCACGATCGCGTTGAGCGGCGCCGCTGCGGCCGGGGCGCTGGTCCTCGCGCTCGCCCTCGGTGGGTCTCGTGTCCCGGTGGCGTCGATCAGCGGTGCGGCGGCAGAGCCCAGCAGCCCGGGGATCGGGCAGCCGTCGATCTCTCCGGTCGTGCCCGGTGGCGAGGGGACGGGCGACGTGCCCGGCGGCTGGCAGAGCGGCGGGCAGGGGGGCGGAGGCGGCACGCACAGCCGCGGCGGGAACGAGCCCCTCTGCAACTACTACGTCGAAACGTGCCTCCCACCTGCGGGGCTGACCGGCACCGGCGGCCTTTCGGTCGGCGACGTCTACGCCGGGGTGGACGCGGGGGCCGCAGGCATGCCGAAGAACAAGCACGATCCGGGCCGTGAGCGAACGCAGCGCTCGAAGTGGGACAAGCGGAAGTCGGAGAAGGGCACGTCCGACAAGGCGAAGAGGTCGCGATGCCACGTCGGACAAGGCCAAGCATCACAAGGATCACCACGACCGCGATGGTGAGGCCGCCTAGCTCCGTCTCCGTCCGTACGGTCCCGCGCCGGCCGCGCACCATGCCCCGCATCGGGCACCGAGTTCGAGCGCAGCGTCCACCCCGACATCCGCCGCTATGCCCGCGGTGACGCCCGCCGCGAACACGTCACCGCAGCCGTACGTGTCGACCACCGGGCCCGGCGGTGCGACGGCCGCGAACCGGCCCTGATCGCCCTCGGGTCGCCGCCAGCGACCTCCCCGGTCGTGCTCGGTGGCGACCATGAGCCGGGGCTGGGGATCGAGGTCGCCCGGTCGGTACCGCTCATCTGCATCGATGGCGCTACGAACGAGCGCGTCGATCTCGATGCCGCCCTCCTTCAGCAGCGCGAGTGCGCGGGAGGTGGCGGTGAGCGTGCGCGCTCGCCGGGCGGCCCGGAGCGCACCCACGTCCCCCGCGGTCACGTACACGGCGTCGAACGACTCGAGGTCGGACCAACCGAGCCGGTCGCGACGACGGGGGCCCATCCGGTCGCCGATCACCGTGATGGTCCGTTCGCCGTGGTCGTCCAGATGGACGAACACCCGTCGCTGCGGCTGTCGCCCGCGGAACGCTGCGCGCACGTCGACGTCGAGCGCTCCGAGCTCCCTGACCGCGCGACGGCCGAGCTCATCGTCTCCCAGGGCCGTGAAGAACGTGGCGCCGCCGGCGAGCGCCGCGAGCTGGACCGCGGTGACGGCGCCGCCTCCCGCCGGCGCCTCCCACCTGTCCGTGACGTGCACGATCTCGCCCGCGTGCGGCATGTGCGGCACCCGCACGAACTCGGCCCATTCGACGTGGCCGATCACCGCGAGCTTCAGCCCTCGCAACCGTCGAGCCAGCGACGGCTCCAGATCCCGCGCGCGGAGGAGTCCGCCGGCAGCCATGCCCGGAGTGTAGGTCGGGCCGTCCGCCGGGGTGGACTAGCATCCCTTGTATGACGCGACTCGGGGGCAAGGTAGCGCTGATCACCGGCGGCACCTCCGGGATCGGCCGTGCGACGGCGGCCCTGTTCGCTCGGGAGGGCGCCGACGTCGCGATCACGGGCCGTGACGAGGCGCGCGGTGCCGCGGTGGCCGCCGAGATCGGAGCGGCCGGCGGCGAGGGCATCTTCGTCAGGGCCGACGTCCGCTCGGCGGCCGATTGCGAACGCTCCGTGGCCCGGACGCTCGAGGCGTTCGGCCGGCTCGACATCCTCTTCAACAACGCGGGCGTCTACGTCGCGAACGATGTGCTCGGCTGCGACGAGGACGAATGGGACCTGCAGGTCGACACGAGCCTGAAAGGCGCCTACCTGATGTCGCGGGCCGCGCTCCCGACGATGATCGCGCAGGGGTCGGGCTCGATCGTGCACTGCAGCTCGGGGTGGGGGCTCGTGGGCGGCGCGAAGGGCGCCGCCTACTGCGCGGCCAAGGGCGGCATGGTGCTGCTCACGAAGTCGATGGCGATCGATCACGGCCCCCAGGGCATCCGCGTCAACGCCGTCTGTCCGGGTGACACCGAGACGCCGATGGAGCACGAGGACGCGCGCAACCAGGGGATGACGTGGGACGAGTACCTCGCGTTCGCCACCGAGGGCCGCCCGATCCCGCGGATGGGCCGGCCCGACGAGGTCGCGCGCGCCGTCCTGTATCTCGCGAGCGACGAGTCGTCCTTCGTCACGGGTGTGGCCCTGCCCGTGGACGGCGGCGGCGTGGCGGGCTGAACCACATCGGTCACGCTGTGTCGTAGGCCAGCGTCGCGTCGGGCAACCGCACGTAGCGCGTTCCCGCGACGAACACCCGACGTCGTCGGCGTGCTCGTGGGCGCTCGCCTTCCCGTCGAAGTCGTCGATCCACGCGGGCATCCGACCGTCGATCGTCCAGGTACCCGGGATGTCCGCCGAGGCGGGCATCGCGAACGCGAAAACGCTCAGGAACGCGACCACCCTGATGAGGATGCGCATCGCACCTCACCTCCCGATACCAGCGTGCGACCGTATGCTGGCGCCCACCCCGGTCGCTCGCCCCGCGGGTCGCGAGCCTCGCCGACGGGAATGCCGCGACGGGCGCGTTGGTTACATACCCCCAGGGGTATCCTGACGACCCCGCCACGAAGACTGGAGGAAGCACATGGCAACGATCGATCTGACCACCGAGACCTTCGAGCAGGCCGTCACCGGTGACGGCATCGTGCTCGTCGACTTCTGGGCCGACTGGTGCGGCCCATGCCAGATGTTCGCCCCGATCTACGAGCAGGCGTCAGAGACGCACGGCGACGTCACGTTCGGCAAGGTGGACACCGAGGCCGAGCAGCAGCTCGCGGCCCAGTTCGGGATCCGGTCGATCCCTACGCTGATGGCGTTCCGCGAGGGCATCGTCGTGTTCGCGCAGCCCGGCGCGTTGCCCGAGCCCGCGCTCGCCCAGCTGATCGGCGCGGTCCGCGAGCTCGACATGGACGACGTCCGCCGTCAGATCGCTGCGGCCGAGCAGGCGCAGACGGCGGAGGACCTCGTCTGATCCAGCCGGGCTAGGATGCCGGGCCATGGAGACGCGCAGGATCGGTGCGCTTCAGGTCTCGGTCGTGGGGCTGGGGTGCAACAACTTCGGGGGGCGGATCGACGAGGCGCGCACCCGCGAGGTGATCGAAGCGGCGCTCGATGAAGGCATCACGCTGTTCGACACTGCCGACAACTACGGCACATCGCGGAGCGAAACCTTCATCGGGCGTGTCCTCGCTGGCCGGTGGGACCGGGTCGTACTCGCGACGAAGTTCGGCGGATGGAACCAGGAACTGGGCCGGGAGACCGGCGGCTCGGCGGCGAACGTCCGCGCTTCGGTGGAGGCGAGCCTTCGCAGACTCGCAACCGACCGGATCGACCTGTTCCAGTTGCACAGCCCCGATGCCAGCACGCCGATCGCCGAGACGCTCGGCGCGCTCGACGAACTCGTCCGCGAAGGCAAGGTTCGCGAGATCGGCTGCTCCAACCTCACGGCGGCGCAGCTCCGCGAGGCCGATGCCGCGGTGCCGGCTGGCGCCGCCAGGTTCGTCAGCCTGCAGAACGAGCTGAGCCTCTTAACGCGCGACGACCTCGGCGATGGGCTCGCGGAGGCCGCGCGGCTCGGGCTCGCCTACCTCCCGTACTTTCCCCTCGCCAGCGGCCTCCTCACGGGGAAGATCCGGCGCGGCGAGCCGGCTCCCGACGGCACCAGAATCGCCGGATGGCCGGCCGATCGGCGTGACGAGACCCTCACCGATGCAACCTTCGACCGCCTCGAGGCGCTCGAGCGGTTCGCGGAGGAGGGTGGGCACACGATCCTGGAGCTCGCGTTCGGGTGGCTGCTCGCGCCGGCACCCGTGGCGTCGGTGATCGCGGGTGCGACCTCGGCCGAGCAGGTGCGGGCGAATGTTGCGGCGGGGGAGTGGCGGCTCTCCGCGGCCGAGCTCGCGGCCGTGCCGAGCTAGCCCGCGACCGACAGCTGATCCTCGGGCACGACGGTCCGCCCGAACGGCCAGAGCGCGAGCACGCTCAGCTTGAACGCCTGAACCCCGAACGGGATCCCGATGATCGTGATGCACAGCAGGATCCCCGCCGCGATGCTGAGCAGGAAGAGCTCCCACCCCACGAAGAAGAGCCACAGCAGGTTGAAGACGATATCGAGGACGGTGAGCGCCTCGCTCTTGGCGACGACCGTCCGACCGAAGGGCCACAAGACGAACCCGGCGAGCTTGAACGCCTGGATCCCGAACGGGATGCCGATGATCGTGATGCACATCAGGAGCCCGGCGACCGTGTAGCCGATCGCCAGCCAGATCCCGGCCAGCACGAACCAAAGGATGTTCCCGATCGTCTTCATGGGCCCATCTTCCACGACCGGACGGGTCTCGTTCGCGCTGCGAGGTCGAGGGCTAGGAGCGGCCCTCGTTCCAGATCTCGGTGACCTCGGCGAACCGGACCGGCTGGGACCCGAAGAACTCCATCGCGTCGACCTTGACCGATTCGGTCTGCGAGCCCGCGGCGAAGATCACCGGGCCGTGGTCCCGGACGGTGGTGTCGACGATCACGTCGACACCGAGGAGCGGCGCGACGGGCGGTAGTGCACCCAGTTCGAACTCGCCGAAGTCACGGGAGATCTCGCCCTCCTTCGCGAGCGTGGCATCGGGATCTTCGAGCACGTCATGCACGAGCTCCATGTCGAGCCGCTCGCCGCTCGGCACGACGATCGCCACGTGATCGCCCTTCGTGTCGCAGATCACGGTCTTCAGCACCTCGTCGGCCTTCAGGCCGAGCGCATGTGCCTCCTCGATCCCGGTGACCGCCCGGTCGTGCTCGAGCACCTCGTACTCGACGTCTCGTGCGTCCAGGTAGTCGGTCAGCGTCGTCATGGCGCCATCACCCCCCGATCAGCTCGTAGCCATCGTCGTCCGCCCGCCGAGGCGTGGCACGGGACGGGCGGCCCTCGCTTCGAGGGCCGCCCGGATCGTCGCCGTACGACCGCATCACCCCACCGGCATCGGTGGGAGCGTCGGTACGGAGGGCGCGGGCGCCTCCGAGACGAGCCTGCGGCCGTCCACCCAGCCTTCCCAGCCGTTCACGGCGCGGACGTGCGCCCAGTCGCCCCGGTGCTCGAGCACCATGACGGGCAGGTCCGGATCGAGCATCGCGACCGGCGTGCCGGGCATCGGAGCCTGGTACGCGGGCAGCGCCTCGGCGGGCACGCGGTGCGTGGGCGTCCACGTCGCGGACGCCGGGGTCGCGGACGCGGTGCCGGCGATCGACAGGACCTCAGGCGTCGCGGAGGCGGCGACGACCCCGATCACGAAGGCCGCGATCCCGCCGGCGATCAGCGTCCACGCCACGAAGGTCGCGGTGGCGGGACCGACGGACGGGGTGACGCCAAGGCGGTCGATCTCGTCCAGGTTGTAGCTCACGATCGCGAGCTCGATACGCCAGCGCACGGCGAGCACGCCGCCGCCGAAGAGGCGACCGGCACGCCGCCGGAGCGTGTACATCGGGCGACCGAGCCGGGTCGCCTCACGGAGCGAGTAGCCCTCGCGCTTCAACGCGTCGACACGCTGCGGATGGCCGCCTCTCGCCCATCGGACCCGAGGCCCGTGGTTCTGCATCAGCGTCCCGCCACGAGGGCGAGGATGAAGACGATCAGGTTGAGCAGCGGACCGTGCGAGATCACGTACGACTCTCGACCACGGCATCGGGATCGTGAAGAACGCGAGGCACCCGCCAGCACGGTCACCACCCCCGCGGCGGTGGCCGCGACGCGGATGCCCTCGGGGGCTCTCGATGGTCTGCGGTACCTGTGTCATGACTCTCCTCGGGAACCTAACGCTGGTGCACGAGGCGCTGAGGGACGGCGTGACCTTCCGAACCGCGACCGCCGCACGGCGGCGCCGCATCGGAACCCGTTCAGCGCGACCCGGAACAGGTAGCCGGTGGGATCGTCGATCGTCTCGATCCGGTCCCACCGTTCCCAGAGCTTCAGGAACGCGTCCTGCATCAGCTCTTCCGCGTCGTGCCGATCGCCGGTGACGAAGTAGAGGGCCTTGCGATGCATGGATGCGCAGGTCCCGTCCAGCGCTGAGGCCGACCCGGAAACTATGCAGGACCCCCTTCCCGCAGGTCCGGTCGTCGATCCACTCCGAACCTTGGATCGACAGGACCGATCGAACCGAGAGGAGATCCACATGCGCACCAGACTGATCGCAGGGCTCGCCGCGGTCGCGCTCGTCGGGGCCCTCGCCGCCTGCAGCGGCGACGACGAGAGCACCTCCACATCGCCTATGCCGGTCGAGGCCGCGGCGTCAGCGTCGTCCGCGATGGACGACATGGGCATGACCGTCACCGAGATCGTCGCCGCCAACCCCGACTTCTCGACCCTGCTCGCCGCTGTTCAGGCGGCCGACCTGGGCGACACGTTGGCCGGCGAAGGCCCGTACACGGTGTTCGCACCCACGAACGACGCGTTCGCCGCCGTGCCGGCTGCGACGCTCGCCAAGCTCCTGAAGCCGGCGAACCAGGACCAGCTGGCATCGATCCTGACGTACCACGTCGTAGCCGGCGAGGTGATGGCCGCCGACGTGATGCCCGGCGACGTGACCACGGTGAACGGAGCGGACTTCACGATCTCGGTCGAGAACGGCGACGTGCTGATCACCGACGGGCAGGGCAACCGGGCGATGGTGACGCAGACCGATATCTCGGCCACCAACGGCGTGATCCACGTGATCGACGCGGTGCTGTTGCCACCCGCGCAGTAACCGGCGATCACGGACACGGTACCGACATCGGGGCCGGCGGGAGATACCTCCTGCCGGCCCCGCGCCATGCCCGATCAGCCCCCGATCACCTCGGCGGCGATCCGTTCGCATTCCTCGAGACGCGTGCGATCCACGAAGAGGCGGACCCCGTGCTCCCAGACCCGGCTGATGAACCCCGGCTGCTTGAACCACCAGACGATCCCTCGGGCCTCGAGCTCGGCCGCGATCTTTTCGGCGTGCTCGTGCGTGAACTCGCCGAGGTAGGTGGTGCGGACGTCGGGCGGGATCTTGTCGAGGCGCGGCACGTTCCGAAGCCTACCGGCCCGGTTCGCGGGGTCCGTCCTGCCCCTCGCCCGAGCGGGCCGCCGCGCTAGGGTGGCGATGTGGTCATCGATCGAC
Organism: uncultured Actinomycetes bacterium; assembly: GCA_963821925.1. Classification (GTDB taxonomy): domain Bacteria; phylum Actinomycetota; class UBA4738; order UBA4738; family HRBIN12; genus JAOUEA01. The sequence continues at coordinate 130,249 of CAWGFO010000002.1, forward strand.
AGGAGGCACCCATGGACGTGAACACCGGCATCCCGGAGCAGGCGAGGAAGGAGCTCAGCGAGGGGCTCTCCGCGCTGCTCGCGGACACCTACACCCTGTACCTGAAGACCCAGGGCTACCACTGGAACGTCACCGGGCCGATGTTCCGGAACCTCCACCTGATGTTCGAGGAGGAGTACATCGACCTGCGCGACGCCGCGGATCTGCTCGCCGAGCGCATCCTCGCGCTGGGCCACGCCGCACCCGCGAGTTACGCGGAGTTCTCCCGGCTCTCGTCGGTCCCCGACGAGGAGGGTGTCCCCGAGGCGATGGCCATGGTCCGGCATCTCGTGGAAGGGAACGAGGCCGTGATCCGCACTGCGCGGCAAGTGGTCGCGCAGGCCGAAGAGGCGGGCGACGTGGCCACGGCCGACCTCGTCACCGCGAGGATCGAGGTGCACGAGAAGACCGCCTGGATGCTCCGCGCCACCAGCGCGTGAGTCGGTGATCTTGACCGGCTGTTGCTCTTCCGTTCATCGGAGGTTATGCACAGGCGCCCGATCCTGCCGTAGGCTGGAGGGGTCGTGACGAAGGTGATCCTGCTCGTCATCGCGGGCATCGTGGCCCTGAACGTCGCTCTGCTGGCGGGGGCGGCGCTCGTGGCTGTGCTCGACCGGCGCCGCCGGAGGCGGGACATCCGGGACCTCGAGCAGATCTGGCAGCTGTCGTCGCGCTGGCCCGTCGCCGCCGGTCGCGTCCGGATGGAGGCGCCCCGCCGGCCCTCCGCCGCGGGCCATGCCGGGAGCCAGGGGCCCCGCCCGTCCACCGCCTCGGGTCATCCTCGGATCGCGACCGCCCTGCATCCGTCGCGATCGTCGGGGAGCCGCCGACTGGTCGGCGTGACGCTCGTCGCCGCCCTCGCGGTCGCGGGCACGGCTTCGGCGAGTCCCCATGCTCGCGACGTGGTTGGGGACGTGTTCACGAGCGTCACGAGCGGGCTCGGCCTGGGCGAGCGGGCATGAAGATCGGGCGTCGATCGGGGTGGGCTCGTCCGTCGAAGCGACCCCCTCGGAGCGCATGCCGCGCGACATCCGTTCGTCGACGGCCGGCACGGGCGGCCGTTCGGGCGGCTCCTCCTCCTCCTCGTCCTCCTCGTCGTCATCCGCGAGCGGTGCGGCGGTGGACGCGGGCGGATCGACGATCACCGATCCGGGTGTCGCACCCTTGGCCTCGACGACCGTGACGGCGTCGCCTGCCACCTCGTCCACGGTGAACCTCGTGTGGACGGATATCGCGGGCGAGTCCGGGTATCGGGTCGAACGTTCGGCCGACGGAGCGAGCGGATGGACGACGGCCGCGTCGCTGCCGGGGAACGCGACGACCGCGACCGACAACGGGCTCGCCGCGAACACGACGTACTACTACCGCGTGATCGCCACGACGAAGGCAGGCGACGCCTCGTTCTCCGACGTGATCTCGACGACGACCCTGCTCGACGCGCCGGCCGCTCCGACGATGATCGCGGTGCCGGTATCGTCGACGCAGATCGACCTGAACTGGACCGACGTGGGCACGGAGTCCGGCTACCGCATCGAGGTCTCCCTGGACGGTGGCGCCACGTGGAACGAGGCCGGCACCCAGGGCGCCGACGTGACGACGTTCAGTGACAAGGCGCTCGCCCCCGGCACCACCTACTGGTACCGCGTGATCGCGATCAACGCCGCCGGCGAATCCGCGCCGTCCGAACCGGTGTCGACGACGACCGACGTCGACCCGACGACGCCGTCGGATCCGCCGTCCGGCGCCCCCGCGGCCTGACCGCACGCGCGAACGTACGTCCGTCTCCCGGTCGTAGGCTGATCCCATGAGTCCGCTGGCCGTCGGCGACGCAGCTCCCGAGATCCCCGGCGTGTCGTTCGACGCCGGGCCGGTCGCGCTCTTCTTCTACAAGGTGACCTGCCCGACGTGTCAGGTGGCCGCCCCCACGATGGCGGCCTTCGAGCGGGTCGCGCCGGGCCGGGCGATCGGCGTGGGCCAGGACCCGCTCCCCGAGCTCGGCCGGTTCTCGGAGACCTACTCGATCGGGATCCGCTCGGTCGAGGACCCGCCGCCGTACGTGGCCTCCGACGCCTACGGGATCGTCTCGGTCCCCACCCTCTACCTGGTCGACGAGGGGGCGGTCGTCGACGTCGTCGGCGCCTGGGACCGCGACGGGTTCAACCGGGTGGCGGCGGCGATCGCGCGATCGGTGGGCGCCGAGCCGGTGCCGGTCTCGACGCCCGACGACGGTCTCCCGGGCTTCAAACCGGGCTGAGGCTCGAGGAACGCGCGCTCGGTCTGAGCGCGGGCGAGGCGAGCCTCGAGCGTTCGCTGCCCCGCGCCCGCACCTACCTCGTGTCGCGGTCGAGCTCGTTCAGTCGTTCGATGGCGACCCGGTCCACCTCGAGGTGACTCAACGCGAAGCCGGTGACCGCCGCCAGGAACTGGTCCCGCTCGAGCGTCAGGAGGCGGGTCTCCTCGGTCGCGGTCACCGTGGCGGTGCGGGGGACGTCGCGGAGCAGTGCGATCTCGCCGAAGAACTCACCCGCCCCGAGGTCGGCGACGTGACGTCCGTCGGCGCTGACCGCCACCCGCCCGCGGTCGATCAGGTAGAACCGGTCGCCGACCTCCCCCTGGCTGATCACGACGGTGCCGGGCTGGACCATCCGGGCGCTCAGCTGCTGCGCCAGGTGATCGACCGTGGGGATGTCGAGCGGCGTGAAGATCGGGATCGCGCGCAGGAGCGCCAGCTCGCGCTCGGGCACGATCGTCTCCTGGTCGAGGCGCCGCAGCGCCGGCCACGCCACGGCCACCAGCACGGGGAGCAACGCGCCGGTCGCGATGAACGACCAGCGGTTGCCGAGGAGGGCCACGAGCCCCGGGGCGAGGATCCCGCCGAGCCCGATCGCCGCCAGGACCAGGCCGTCGAGCACGCCGAGCACCCGTGCGAGCACGGCGTCGGGCACGATCCGCTGGAGCGTCGTCATGCCCGCGACGTCGCCGACGCTGTTGCCGACCCCGACCACTGCCATCAACAGGAGCGCCACCGCCGGGAACGGCAGCACGGGGATCAACGCGATCGGGATCCCCCAGGCGAGCAGGGCGAGCCCGAACGGCGCCGCGAGGTGCGGCCGACCCACGAGCGCCAGCGTGACGAAGACCCCGATCAGGCCCCCCGCGCCGATCGCGGCGGAGAGGTAGCCGAGGCCCGACGCCCCCATGCCCAGCAGGTCGAACGAGGCGACCACGAGGAGCACGCCGAGCAGACCGCGGACGATCGTCTGCGCCGTGAAGAGCTCGACGATCAGCCTGGGCTTGGGCATCGTGGCCAGCGCCCGGAATCCCGCGAGCGCCTCGTGGAGCGGACGACGACGCGAGACGACCTCGGGGAGCGCGAAGCCGCCGCCCTCGATCCGGAGCAGCACGATCCCCGCCGCCCCGAACGCCACCCCGGCGCCCAGGAGGAGCGGTCCCGGGCCCGTGAGAGCCAGGAAGATCCCGGCGAGGGCGGGGCCGGCGAGCGTCCCGAGGCCTTCGATCGTGGCGAGCCCGACGTTGGCGGCGACGAGCTCGTGGGGGGAACGCGCGAGCGAGGGGAGCAGCGCGTACTGGGTGGATCGCAGGGCGCTCGACACGATGGCCGCCCCCGTGACCAGCGAGTACACGACCGCGATCGGCAGATCGAGCCACACCGCCAACGCCGCGGCGCCGATCAGCGCACCTCGGGCTCCCTCGACGACCGCCATGACGCGCTGGCGCGGGTAGTGGTCTGCCGGCATCGCCAGGAACGGCGCGGCGAGCGCGGCGGGCACCATCCGGATCAGGCCGAGGATCCCCACGCCCAGCGGCCCGCCGACGTCGAACGCGTAGACGGCGAGCACGATCGTCGAGACCCAGTCCGCCGTGACCGAGAGCGCCCATGCGAACTCCACGCGGCGCAGGTCTGGCACCCGGAACGCCTCGACGAGCGCCACCGAGGAGGATCTGAGCCAGCCCTCGCCGCGCATGCTGCGAGAGCATGCCATGTCTCGGCGGCGGCCGTGGCCCCGCCTCCTACCGCGGTCGTCGGGCTCTGGCCGGGTGAGCTCGGCTGTGAGAACCGGGCGTTCCACCGGTGATCTCACCCACAGCCGTGCGGGACTAAGCTCGCGGCGACCTCGGCCGGGCGGCCGGGCTCGACGGGGGGGCCGGTGTACGACGACGTCACACGGATCGAGTATCGGGACGGATCCGCGTACCCGCCTGCCCGGACGGGCATGCGCGGGAGCCACCCCGGGTCGTTCGACGTGGCGCACGCGCTCAGGGACGGCCAGGTCTTCGAGTTCGACGGCATCGAGCCTGCCGACGAGGTCGACCTCGTCGTCGTGGGCGCGGGTATCAGCGGGCTCGCGACCGCCTGGTTCTACCGGCAGCGCGAGCCCAAGGCGTCGATCTTGCTGCTCGACAACCACGACGATTTCGGTGGGCACGCGAAACGGAACGAACTGTGGGTCGGCGACCGGCTCTTGATCGGCTACGGGGGCAGTGAGGCGATGCAGTCGCCCGCGGGGCTCTACAGCGACGTCGCGAGGGGGCTGATCGCCGCGCTCGGCGTCGATCTCGGGCGGTTCCACACGGCCTTCGACCGCAACCTGTATCCGGGGCTCGAACTCTCGCGAGGGGTGTTCTTCTCACGCGAGGCGTTCGGGCGCGACGCGCTCGTCACCGGCGATCCGATGCGGATGGTCGCCGACGACATCCCGATCGATCGCATGAACGAGCGGTCGCCGGCTGCGTTCATCGCCGACTTCCCCGTGTCCGACGCCGCGAAGTCGGCCCTGGTCGACCTCTTCACCTCGGCGCGGAACCCGCTCGAGGGTGTGTCGCAGGACGAGGCGGTCGCGCTGCTCGCGACCACGAGCTACCGGGATTACGTCCAGCGGTACTGGGGGTTGAACGACGAAGCGGCCGACACGTTCCAGGGCCGGTCCCACGACTTCTTCGCGATGGGGATCGACCGCGTCTCGGCGTACGACGCGTACGAGACGGGCTACCCGGGCTTCGCGGGCATGGGGCTGCCGATCGACCCCGTCGCGGCCGCCGAGATGGACGAGCCGTACATCTACCACTTCCCCGACGGGAACGCGTCGCTCGCGCGGCTGATGGTCCGGTCGCTGATCCCCGCGGTCGCACCGGGGTCGACGATGGACGACATCGTGACCGCACCCTTCGATTACGGGCGTCTCGACGATGCCGGCTCGCCGACGCGGCTGCGGCTGGAGAGCACGGCCGTGCGCGTGCGGAACCGCGACGGCGGGGTCGACGTGGGCTACGTGCACGGTGGCGAGCTCCGGGTGGCACGCGCAGCCCGTTGCGTGCTCGCCGGCTATCACATGATGATCCCCGCGATCATGCCGGAGCTGCCGAAGCCCCAGCGTCAGGCCCTTTGGCAGAATACGAAAGCGCCACTCGTGTACGTGAAGGTCGCCGTGCGTGACTGGCACCCGTGGGTTCGGCTCGGGGTGCACGAGATCACGAACCCGATGGGGACGTTCTCGCGGGTGAAGCTCGACTATCCGGTGAGCCTGGGCGACTACCGGTGCTCGGCCTCGCCGGACGAGCCGATGATGCTGCATCTCGTGCACGTGCCCGCGCAGCCTGACGGCGGCACGGCCCGCCAACGGTTCAGGAAGGGCCGCGCCCAGCTCTTCGCCACGACGTTCGAGGACTTCGAGGCGCGGATCCGCGACGAGCTCACGCGGATGCTCGGCCCCGGTGGGTTCGACGCCGACCGCGACATCGCGGGCATCATCGTGAACCGCTGGGGGCACGGGTACTCGTACGGCGGGGACCCACTGCTCGGGCCCGGCACCGAGGAGCCGCCGCCGTACCTGGCGGCGCGAACGCGCGCCGGCAACGTGACGTTCGCGAACTCGGACGCCGGGTGGACGCCCTTCGCGCACGCGGCGATCGACCAGGCCCACCGCGCGGTGGGAGAGCTGCTCGACGGTTGACGGTGGTGGAGACTACGCGGCGGTGAGGCGCACGACCGCCCGGCGACCGCCGATCGCGTCCATGAGCTCGTCGTGCGTGGGCATCTCGTCGCCGGCCACCCGCAGCCCCACACGAACCGAATGGCGCACCCCGACCCGCTCGAGCATCGTGCCGTAGATGTCGGCGACGGCCCCGGGCTCCTCGAGAACCTCGGCGTGCATCCTGCGGGTACGACCCTCGTGGGTCACGGCCACGTCGGCGCCGCCACGCAGATTCTTCCGCCAGGCGCTCGACGTGAGCACGATCCCCTCGCCCTCCAGCTCGTGGTAGCCGACCGGGATCGTGTAGCGCTTCCCGGTGCGCCGGCCGGTCACGTTCAGCAGGGCCAGGTCGTGCATCCGCGCGCCGATCCGCGAGCGCAGCATCGGCACCATCACCGCGTTCCCGATCTTCATCATCGTGCGGAACCGCGACGGTGGCTCGTACGAGGTCACCCGCGGCTCGACGGTCGTCCTGCCGGTCATCGACGCATCACCTCTTCCCGTGCCGGGTACATCGTCATGCTCACGCCAGGTCACGCCCTCGACACGGGAAAGGTGGCCCGTTCCCCGTGGGTCGACCGTCCACCCGCGTGCGCGAGCACCGCACCCGGTACGCTTCCCGGCCGATGCGTTTCGACGACGACCCCCGACCGATCCTCACCGAGCGTCTGCGCCTGCGGCGCTCGATCGCCGACGATGCCGAGACGATCTCGGCGTACCGCAGCGACCCCGAGGTCCACCGGTACCAGGGCTGGGAGCGGACCGACCCTGACGGCGTGCGCGAGGAGATCCTCGACATGGCCGAGCGCCGGCCCGGAGAGCCGGGCTGGGTGCAGTACTCGGTGGAGGAGCTCGAGAGCGGCAGTCTCGTCGGTGACGTCGGCCTGAGTCCGGCCGACGACGAGCACGGGGTGATCAAGGTCGGGTACACGATGGCGCCGTCGGCCCAGGGCCGCGGGTACGCCACCGAGGCGGTGCAGGCCCTCGTGCGGTACGCCTTCGACGTGCTGGAGGCCGAGGTCGTCCGGGCCTATGCGAGCGCCGAGAACGTCCCGTCGATCCGGGTCGCGGAGAAGGCGGGGCTCGAGCTGGTGGAGCGGTTCGAGCGCACCTACGAGGGCGAGACCTGGCAGGGCGTCCGCTACGAGCTGGTTCGGGACGATGCAGCAGGCGACTAGCTAGCCGGCGGTGAGCCGGGTCCGCAGGGTCAACCCCGCCGCCTCGACCGCCGCCGCATCCACCCCGTGGTCGATCCCGAGCCGGTCGAGCAGCCCGCAGAGCGACTCCGTGGCGAGATTCCCCGGGGCGCCCGGGGCGAACGGGCAGCCACCCGTGCCGCCGGCGGAGGCGTCGAAGGTCCTGATGCCGAGCCCGAGCCCGGCCTCGACGTTCGCGAGGGCCCGTCCGTAGGTGTCGTGCAGGTGCAGCGCCAGCCGGTCGACGGGCACCCGCTCGAGGAGCGCCCCGACGAGCACCTGCACGTCGTGGGGCTCGGCCACCCCGATCGTGTCGCCGATCGATACCTCGTCGCATCCGAGCGCCAGGAGGGCCTCCGTGACCTCCACCACGACATCCGTGTCGACGTCGCCCTCGTAGGGGCACCCGAAGGCCGTCGACACGTAGCCCCGGCGCCACCAGCCGAGCGCGGTCGCGCGCTCGATGACCGGCTGGAACGCCTCGAGCGAGCCGGCGATCGACATCCCGATGTTGCGCCGGGTGAACGTCTCTGAGGCCGCCGTGAAGACCGCGACCGCTTCGGCGCCCGCGGCCTCGGCGCGCTCCATCCCCCGCATGTTGGGCACGAGCACCGGATAGCGGACCCCTGCCCGCCGTCGGATCCGCGGGAAGACCTCGTCGGCGTCGGCGAGCTGCGGCACGGCGGACGGCGCCACGAACGAGGTCGCCTCGACGATCCGGAGCCCAGCGTCGACGAGCGCCTCGACGAACGCCACCTTCGCGTCGGCGGAGACGGCCACGGGTTCGTTCTGGAGACCGTCGCGCGGCCCGACCTCGACGATCGTCACGGACGGGGGCATCGTCATCGCTCCTCCACGTCCACGAGGCTCTGGCCGGCCACGACCACGTCGCCCACCGCGACGTGCACCGCCCGCACGACCCCGGCCGCGGGGACGTCGACGCGCATCTGCATCTTCATCGCCTCGAGCACGACGGCAACCTGGCCGGCCTCGACCTCGTCGCCGACGGCGACGGCTACCCGGCCCACCGACGCCGGCATCGGCGCCGTCAGGGATCCGCCCGGGGGCGCGATCGTCACGGGCTCGAGCTCGTCGGGCGCGAGCTCGTAGGCCCATCCCCGGAACTGCGCGCGATGCCCGGCGACCGTGACCCCGGCCGGGGCCGCGACGTCGCCGAACGACCGCCACGGGTCGGCCGTGCCGCCCCCGGGATGCACGCCCGCGGGGAGCGGCGGCACCTCGGGCGACCAGGAGTCGGTCACCCAGTCCGTGCCCGCTCGCCCGGCGCGCACCTCCGCCCGGTCGAAGGCGTCGAGCAGGAACCCGAGGTTCGTCGTGACCCCGACGATGCGCACCTCATCGAGCGCCGCGCGGAGCCGGTCGATGCAGGCATCCCGATCGGCCGCGAAGGCGATCACCTTCGCGAGCAAGGGGTCGAAGCCCAGCTCGACGACGTCGCCCTCGCGGAGCGCGGTGTCGATCCGTACGCCGGGCCAGTGGGGGAGCGACAACAGGTCGACGCGTCCGGTCGCCGGCAGGAACCCTGCCGCCGGGTCTTCCGCGTAGACGCGTGCCTCGATCGCATGGCCCGAGGGGCGAACGTCGTCCTGGGTGATCCAGAGGGGCTCGCCACCGGCCACCCGTAGCTGCGCCCGCACGAGGTCGATCCCGGTCACGGCTTCGGTGACGGGGTGTTCCACCTGGAGCCGCGCGTTCATCTCGAGGAAGCACCACCCCTCGTCGGCATCGAGGAGGAACTCCGCCGTGCCGACCCCCTGATACCCGGCCTCGCGCGCGATCGCGAGGGCCGCCCCGCCGAGGGTCGCACGCAGGGGGGCCTCCACGCCCGGTGCGGGCGCCTCCTCCACGATCTTCTGGTGCCGGCGCTGGAGGGAGCAGTCGCGCTCGCCCAGGTGCACGCCGGCCCCGTGGGCGTCGAGGAGCACCTGCACCTCGACGTGTCGGACCCCCACCAACCGCCGTTCGAGGAAGACCCGATCGTCTCCGAAGGCCGCCGCGGCCTCGGCGCGGGCCGACTCGAGCGCCCCCGGGAGATCGGCGAGCGCGTCGACGGCTCGCATCCCGCGGCCGCCGCCCCCACCTGCGGCCTTCACGAGGAGCGGGGGACCGAGCTGCTCCGCCGCGCGGAGGAGCGCTGCGTCGGTGAGGTCGGGACCCGTGAACCCGGGGACGATCGGCACGGCCGCCTTCTCGGCGAGCGCTCGTGCGCCCACCTTGTCGCCGAGGGTGCGCATCGCTTGCGGCGGCGGACCGACCCACGTGAGCCCGGCCGCCACCACCGCCTCGGCGAACCCGGCCCGCTCGGACAGGAAGCCGTACCCGGGGTGGACCGCGTCCGCGCCGGCATCGATCGCGGCTGCGACGATCGCGTCCCCGTCGAGGTAGGAGGGCACCGGGCGCGCCTCGTCGGCCAGCGCGACGTGGAGGGCGTCTACGTCACCCGGCCCGACGAGCGCCACGACGCCGATCCCCGCTTCCCGACACGCCCGTGCGATCCGCACGGCGATCTCGCCACGGTTCGCGATCAGGAGTCGTTGGACGGGGCCCATGAAGGGGGTCGTTTCTCCAGGAACGCATCGAGGCCCTCGCGGCCTTCATCGGACATGCGGGCCGTCGTGATCCGGTGGGCCAGGTCGGGGAGGTGCAGCGCGGCGGTGACGTCGCGGAGCAGACGCTTGCTCGCGGCGATCGCCTCCGGGCCACCGGCCAGGAACGCTTCCGCCAGGACGCCGACGGCGTCGTCGAGCTCCTCGGCGGGCACCACCCGGTGCACGAGCCCGAGCCGCAGCGCCTCCTCGGCGTCGATCCGCCGGCCCGTCGTGAACAGGGCTCGCGTCGCGCCGGGACCGATCGCCCTCACGACGTACGGTGCGATCGTGGCCGGCAGGAGCCCCAGCCGGACCTCCGAGAATGCGAACCGCGCCTCGTCGCTCGCGACGGCAACGTCGGCGCACGCCACGAGCCCGGCGCCGCCACCGATCGCGGCGCCATGCACGCGGGCGATCACCGCCTTCGGGCACGTGTCGAGGGCCTCGAACCCGTCCCGGAGCGCCTCGGCCTCGGCGAGGTTCCGGGACTCGTCAGCGTCGCGTCCCGCGCGCATCCAATGGATGTCGGCGCCCGCGGAGAACGACGAGCCGGATCCTGCGAGCACCACGACCCGCACATCGGCGTCGTCGCCGGCCCGCCGCACGGCGTCGGCGAGCTCCGAGATCAGCTCGGGGGACAGGGCGTTGCGGCGATCCGGGCGTTCGAGGGTCAGGGTCGTTATCGGCCCCTCACGGGTCACGAGTACGCCGCTCACATCCGGAACACCCCGAAGGTGGTCGGCTCGATCGGCGCTCGGGAGGCCGCGTCGAGCCCGAGGGCGAGCACCTTCCGTGTATCCAGCGGGTCGATCACTCCGTCGTCCCACAGGCGCGCGGTCGAGTGATAGGGACTGCCCTCGTCCTCGTAGCGCGCGATCGTGGCCGGTTCGTCGGCCGGGTCGCCGCCCACGGTCGTGAGCACCGCGGCCGCCTGGCGCCCGCCCATCACGGAGATGCGCGCGTTCGGCCACATCCACAGCTGCCTGGGTCCGTACGCCCGTCCGCACATCGCGTAGTTCCCCGCGCCGAACGAGCCGCCGATGATCACCGTGAACTTCGGAACGTTCGCGCACGCGACCGCCGTGACGAGCTTGGCCCCGTCCTTGGCGATACCACCGGCCTCGTACTCGCGGCCGACCATGAACCCCGTGATGTTCTGCAGGAACACGAGCGGCACCCCGCGAGCGCAGGCCAGCTCGATGAAGTGCGCGCCCTTCAGCGCGGACTCGGAGAAGAGGATGCCCTGGTTCGCGAGGAGCGCGACGGGGTGTCCGAAGATCCGCGCGAAGCCGCAGACGAGCGTGTCGCCGTAGAGCGCCTTGAACTCGTGGAGCACCGAGCCATCGACGATCCGCCCGATCACCTCTCGGACGTCGTACGTCACGGACAGATCGCGCGAGACCACGCCGTAGAGATCGTCGACGGGCATCGCGGGCTCCTCGGGCGGGGCGGCCTCCCAGGCGCGCGCCGAGGGGCGGTTGAGGTTCGCCACGATCTCACGCACGAGCCGCAGGGCGTGCGCGTCGTCGGTGGCTTCGTGGTCGGCCACGCCGCTGCGCCGCGTGTGCACGTCCGCGCCGCCGAGCTCTTCGGCCGTGACGTCCTCGCCGGTCGCCGCCTTCACGAGCGGGGGCCCGCCGAGGAAGATCGTGCCGGTGCCGCGGACGATGACCGTCTCGTCGGACATCGCCGGGACGTACGCGCCGCCGGCGGTGCACGAGCCCATCACCGCGGCCACCTGGGGGATGCCGGCGGCGGACATCCTGGCCTGGTTGTAGAAGATGCGCCCGAAGTGGTCGCGGTCGGGGAAGACGTCCGCCTGTCGCGGCAGATAGGCGCCACCCGAATCCACCAGGTATACGCACGGAAGATGATTCTCCATCGCGATCTCCTGCGCGCGCAGGTGCTTCTTCACGGTGGCCGGGAAGTACGTGCCGCCCTTGACCGTCGCGTCGTTCGCCACGATCACACAGGGTTGGCCGTGGATCGGACCGATACCGGTGACGATGCCCGCCGACGGCGCCTCGTCGTCGTACAGACCCGTCGCGGCGAGCGGGGAACACTCGAGGAACGCGGCACCGGGGTCGAGGAGGGCGTCGATCCGTTCGCGCACGAGCAGCTTGCCGCGCTCACGGTGACGCGCGGTCGCGGACTCGCCACCGCCGGTCCGCGCCACTTCGAGCCGCCCGCGGAGGTCCTCGACGAGCTCGCGCATCGCCTCGGCGTTCGCGGCGAACGCCTCGGAGCCGCGATCCACGTGGGTGCGAAGTCTGGGCAACGGCGCTCCTGATCCGGCGGCGATCCGACCGGGTTCATCGGGTCCGTGCAACCTTACCGTCAGGTCCTCGCATGCGTAGCCGATGCCCGTGATAGGTATGGAGCGTCGGCGAACAGGGGGTCGAGTGGGTACCGAGCGCATCCCGATCGAGGAGCTCCGACGGACGGTCCGGGGATTCGTGGACCGAGAGATCGCGCCGCACGCCGAGGCGATCGATCGTGACGATACGTTCCCCCGATGGCTCTGGCCGAAGCTGGGAGCCCTGGGTGTCCTCGCGCCGACCGTTCCCGAGTCCGACGGCGGCGGCGGCCTGACGTTCCTCGAGCATCTCGTGTGCGTCGAGGAGCTCTCGCGCGGTTCCGCGTCCGTCGGCCTGTCCTACGCCGCGCACTCCAACCTGTGCGTGCACAACCTGTGGCTGCACGCCACCGCCGAGCAGCGCGCGCGATGGCTCCCTCGACTGATCTCGGGCGAGCAGGTCGGGGCGCTCGCGATGAGCGAGGCCGACGCCGGCTCGGACGTGCTCGGGTCGATGCGCTGTCGTGCCGAGCGCGTCGACGGCGGCTGGCGTGCGAACGGCACGAAGATGTGGATCACGAACGGACCGGACGCGGACGTGCTGCTCGTCTACCTGCGGACCTCCGACCCCGTCGAGGGACGCACGCCGGGCATCACGGCGTTCGTCGTGGAGCGCGGTATGGAGGGGTTCTCGACGTCGCCCAAGCTCGAGAAGCTCGGGATGCGAGGATCGAGCACGTGCGAACTGGTCTTCGACGACTGCCTGATCCCCGATGACCACGTGCTGGGTGAACCCGACCGGGGCGTGCGGGTCCTCATGGGTGGCCTCGATTCCGAGCGGCTGGTGCTCTCGGGCGGACCGATCGGCATCATGCAAGCCGCGCTCGACCTGACGTTGCCCTACGTGCGTGAGCGTCGCCAGTTCGGGCACCCGATCGGGTCCTTCCAGCTGATGCAGGGCAAGATCGCCGACATGTTCGTGGCGCTCGAGGCCTCGAGGGGGTTCGCCTATCGGGTGGCCGAGGGCTTCGATCCGAGCGACCGGCACCGATCGGCCGCCGCCGCGGCGGGGTGCTTGCTGTTCGTCTCCGAGCGCGCCGTCGAGGTGGCGCTCGAGGCGATCCAGGCGCTCGGCGGGGCCGGCTACGTCTCCGAGAGCCCGGCCGGCCGGCTCCTGCGTGACGCGAAGCTCTACTCGATCGGCGCCGGAACCAACGAGATCCGACGGATGCTGATCGGGCGCGCGTTGACGGGGAAGCTCACGGGATGACCGAGCCCGGCGACGCGTTCGTCTGGCGTCCCGATCGAGGAACCGTCGAGCACGCGAACGTCACGCGACTGATGCGCGCGCACGGCGTCGATACGCTGGCGGAGCTCACGGCGCGCTCGGTGGCGGAGCCCTCCTGGTTCTGGGATGCCGTCGTGCGTGACCTCGACCTGGAATTCTCGACGCCGTACGAGCGGGTCGTGGACGTGTCGCGCGGTCCCGAGTGGGCGACCTGGTTCGTCGGTGGACGCACGAACCTCGCACGCCAATGCGTCGATCGCTGGGCCGAGCGAGGTCCGGAGGCGCCGGCGGTGATCTGGGAGGCCGAGGACGGCGAGGTGCGGACCGCGACCTATGCCGAACTGCGCCGGCTCACGGACGCGGTCGCGAGCACGCTCTCGCGCCTCGACGTCGGCTCCGGTGACCGGGTCGCGATCTTCATGCCGATGGCGATCGAGACGGTGGCCGCGGTGATGGCGTGTGCGAAGCTCGGTGCCGTCTTCGTGCCGATCTTCAGCGGGTTCGGGCCCGATGCCGTGGCGGCGCGCATCGCCGACGCCGGCTGCGAGGTCGTCATCGCCGCGAACGGCTCCCGACGGCGCGGCGTGCCGATCCCCATGAAGCCGATCGCCGACCTGGCGGCCGAGACCGCCGGATCGGTCCGCACGATGCTCGTGTGGCACCGGCTGCCCGATCTCGAGACGCCGATGACGGCGGGCCGGGACCACCGCTGGGAGGACGAGGTCGACCCTGCCGGGCCGCCGGTCGAGGCCGCCGCGCTCGACAGCGAGCACCCCCTGTTCATCGGATACACGAGCGGCACGACGGGGCGTCCGAAAGGGGCCGTCCACGTGCACGGCGGGTTCCTCGTGAAGATCGCGGAGGAGGTCGCGTACCAGGTCGACCTGCATCGCGGCGAGCGGCTCCACTGGGTCACCGACCTCGGCTGGATCATGGGTCCATGGGAGATCGTGGGCGCCCTCGCGCTCGGTGCGACCGTGGTGCTCACCGAAGGCTCGCCGCTCCATCCGAATGCGGGGCGGCTCTGGGACCAGGTCGAGCGCCACCGGATCACGACGCTCGGGGTGTCGCCGACGCTCGTCCGCGCGCTGATCCCGGCCGGCACGGACGCACGTCCGGGCGCACGACCGCTCGTCGCTCCGGATCCTCGCGTCCACCGGGGAGCCCTGGAACCCCGACGCCTATCTCTGGCTCCACCGCGAGGTCGGCCGACGGGCGGCTGCCGATCGTGAACCTGTCGGGTGGCACCGAGGTGGGGGCCTGCTTCCTGTCTCCGCATCCGGTGGTTCCGCTGAAGGTGGACTCGCTCGGTGGACCCGCACTCGGGATGGACGTCGACATCGTCGATGCGACCGGGGTCCCGGTGGGGCCGGGTGAGGTGGGCGAGCTCGTCTGCCGCAGCCCGTGGCCTTCGATGACGCGCGGCATCTGGGGCGACGCGGAGCGGTACCTCGACAGCTACTGGCGGCGCTTCCCCGGCGTCTGGGTGCACGGCGACTGGGCGAGCCGCGACGCGGACGGCTGCATGGTTCCTGCACGGGAGGAGCGACGACACGCTGAGCGTGGCGGGCAAACGCCTCGGTCCGGCGGAGGTCGAGTCCGCGCTCGCCGCCCATCCCGCGGTGCAGGAGTCGGCGGCGGTCGGCGTGCCCCACCCGATCAAGGGCGAGGCGCTCTGGTGCGTGGTGGTCTTGCGCCCCGGTGTCGCCGGGTCCGCCTCGCTCGCGACCGAGCTCCGGCAGACCGTGCGGAGCCATCTCGGGAGCTCGTTCACGCCGGCACGGGTCCTGTTCGCCACGTCGCTCCCCAAGACCCGCAGCGCGAAGATCGTGCGGCGTGCCGTGCGCGCCGCCGTGACCGGCGACGACGCCGGTGACCTTTCGAGCCTCGAGGACCCGGCCGCCGTCGACGAGATCCGGCGCATCGCGGCCGCCGATTAGGGCACGGGGCCTCCAGGACGGCCGCGGGAAGGGATCGCGATCGCCTCGGGTTGTACGTGGAACGTCGACAAGAGAGGGCCGCATGTCCGACTGGAACACGAACGTGATCGAGGAGTTCCGCGCGAACCACGGGAAGGTGGGCGGGATGTTCGTGGGGGCGCCGCTCCTCCTGCTCACCACCACCGGCGCGAAGACCGGCGCGACCCGCGTGAACCCGCTGATGTATCTGCCGCTCGACGACGACCGCATCGCGATCTTCGCCTCGAAGGGGGGCGCGCCGACGCACCCGGACTGGTTCCACAACGTGAAGGCGAACCCCACCGTCACGGTCGAGGTCGGCGACGAGACGTATCGGGCGGTCGCGACCGAGGTCACCGGGCGACGAGCGCGACGACCTGTACGGGCGGCAGGCAGAGCTCTATCCGCAGTTCGCCGAGTACCAGGCGGACAACCCTCGGCTGATCCCGGTCGTGGTGCTCGAGCGCGTCGACTGAGGCGCTGCCACGCCGGCGTTCGCGGCGGATCTGCCTACGCCATGAACGCCGCCAGCCGCGCGCCCTCGTCCGCGAGCTCGCGCGCGACCGAGCGACCGAGCGGCTCGAACGGTTCGGTCCGCACCGTCCCGGCCTCGAACCGCCAGGTGCCGGCGACCTTCCCGTCGACGAGGAACGTCGAGACCGACTGCGGGGTCTTCGTGCTGAAGATCGAGGGCCGGTGCTCCTCGGGCACGATGCCGGTGCGCCGCGCGTGCACCAGGAGGGACGCGTCCCAGGCCGGGATGAACCGCACGGGCGCGGGTGTGTCGCCGGGTGGGAGCGGCGCCCGGGGAAGGTCGAGCAGCTCGCGGCCGGCCTCGTCCCGGAACGTGCGCAGGGGGAGCCTCGCGAACGAGGGCTCGAGCGCCGAGACCGATGAGGCCCGCCCAGCTCGCGATGTCCTTGCGCGCCGCCGGACCGAACGCCCCGAGGTAGCGCCGCACCAGGAGGTCCCGGCCGGCCCCGGCGTCGGCCCGCACGGGGCCGCCGAGCCATCCCTCGGCGAGCGCATAGCGGTCGGCGCGCGGCCGTTCCCACGTGCCCGACGGGGGGACCCGCACGAGATCGACCCAGAGGCCGACCCCGTTGAACGTGGTGCTGTCGAGGCCGAGCCGTTCCGCGATCTCGGCGCGCCGCAGCGGTCCGTCGTGGAGCAGCCTCCGGACGCGCGCCGCGATCGCTCGCATCTCGGCCTCGTCCCTGTGGCGACGCGTGGCGCGCAGCCACCAGGCTCGGCGCTCATCGCGGACCGCGGCGGTCCACGGACCGTAGTCGGCCCTCGTGACCATGTGGATCGTCACCCGCAGCACGGTGCCCTGGATCACGGCCTTGCGTTCGAGGGCGCGGGTCAGCACCGACCGCTCGAAGCCGTCGAGCCGTGACCAGAGGCCGATGTAGCCCGACGGCGAGTACTGGGTCTGGAGGCCGCCGACCCGTTCGATCGTGCGGGCGAGCGGCGCGCGTGACCGCGTGAGCAGGCACTGCCGCGCCAGCAGTGCCCGGTTCAGCTCGCGTTCGGTGAGGGTCCGAACCGCCATCGAGCGAGTCTAGGTCGACCGTCGGACACGGGCACCGGCCCGGATCGGGCCGGCAGCGGAACGGCCGCCCCTTCCGGGACGGCCGTTCGATGATGCGGTGTCGCTCGAGGATCAGGCGCCCGTGGGGGCGTAATCCTTCGTGACGACCGGGGCGTCGGCCACACGCTCTGCCTCGGCCTTCTTCGCGTGACGGAAGCCGAGGATCGCGAGGATCAAGAGCGCGATGCCCGCGGCGACCATGACCCACCCGGCGAGCAGGGCGATCGTGGCGACCGTCCACCAGCCGTAGGCGTTCAAGAGGATCGAGCGGAGGGTCTCACCCTTGAACAGGGTGTCGGCCATGCCCTGCAGCTCCGCGGCGGTGTCGGGGTCGAGCCCTTCCTCACGTGCGGCGGCGCTGGTCTCCGCGTAGGTCGCGCCGTCGTTGACCTCGGCGAGGTGACCCTGGATGTACGTGGCGAACGCCTCCGCCTGGTTGCCGTTCACGACCTGCTGTCCGGCGTAGTCGCCGATCGCGGCCTTCTCCTCAGGCGTCATCGCCTCGTAAGGCGGGAACACCACGTTCTGCGGCTGCAGGCGATCCGTGACGTTGTCGCGGCCGAAGTTGCCGCCGTAGATCGCGGCCGCGCCCATCAGGACGAGGACGACGGCGATCACCAGTGCCGCGGCGCTCACCAGCTGGTCCCATGCCTTCCTACTCATGACGTACCCCCTTGACTCGGGTGGCTTCCGATGTCCGATGGGCACAGCATGGCGTCGCCCGGGGTCCCGTGTAGCGGACGATAGGGGCCACTCCTGGGGGACTTTGCCCGGGTCCGGGGGGGCCGTTGGACCCATGCCCAGGTCGAGCGGGGGGACCGGAGGCCCTCGCGGGCAGGGCCACGCGGGTAGGGTGGCCCCGTGGATACCGACGAAGAACGCATCGCGCTGTTCCTTGACTACGAGAACCTGGCGATCGGCTCCCGCGACAATCTCGGGCACCAGTTCGACCTCCGCCCGGTGCTCGACGCGCTCGCCGAGCGCGGCCGGGTGATCGCCCGGAAGGCCTACGCGGACTGGTCGTACTTCGACGAGGACCGCCGGATGCTCACGCGCAGCCAGGTCGAACTGATCGAGATCCCGCAGCGGATGCGCACCTCGCGCAAGAACGCCGCCGACATCAAGCTCGCGGTCGACGCGCTCGAGATGGCGTTCGAACGCGGCTACGTCACGACGTTCGTGATCTGCACCGGCGACAGCGACCTCACGCCGCTCGTCCACAAGCTCCGCGAGCTGAACAAGCGCGTGATCGGGGTGGGCATCAAGGACTCGACCTCGGCGCTCTTGCCGCCCGCATGCGACGAGTTCCTCTTCTACGACGCGCTCGAAGGGGTCGAGGCGGTTCCCGCCGGGCGCCGGCGCCGGCGCCGCGGGTCGGGTGGGGGCGGGGGCTCGAGCCCGCGGAGGCCGAGACGCCGGTCGTCGCCGAGCCCGAGGACGAGGAGGAGGAGCCGGCGGCCGAGAGGCTCCGCGCGACGTCGATCAGCTCGCGAGCTGGGTCGCCCAGACCGTGGCCGGGCTCGAGGGCACGTCGAGCGGACCGGTCCTCGCCTCGTCGATCAAGCGCGCGCTGCTCCGCAAGGACCCCACCTTCAGCGAGGCCGACTACGGGTTCCGCGCGTTCGGCGAGCTCCTGCGGCATCTGGCCGAGCGCAACGTCGTGGAGCTGAGCGAGGGGTCGGCCAAGGGCGACCCTGAGGTGTCGCTCCCGACGCACGGCGGAGAGGCCGAGGCCTTCGAGCTGCTCCGCTCGGTGGTGGCCGATCTCGAGGAACGCGGCGGTCCTCCGCACCTGTCGGGGATGAAGAACGCCGTCCGCAAGGTCCGGCCCGGGTTCAGCGAGAAGCAGTTCGGGTTCCGCGGGTTCCTGCAGTTCTGCAAGGCGGCCGAGACGCTCGGGTTCGTCAGGCTCGAGTGGGATCCCGACGGCGAGGACTACACGCTCGAGGCGATCGAACCGCTCGACGCCTGAGCGCCCGGGTAGCCTCCCGCCCGTGAAGGACGCACCGCTCCTGAAGGGACCGCTCGCGCCGCGGGTGGTCGCCCTGTTCGCCGGGCTCGTGCTGGTCGCGATCGGGATCGTCGCGATGCTCGAGTCCGAGCTCGGCCTGCCGCCGTGGGACGTGTTCCACCTCGGCGTGGCCGACCACACGGGCCTGTCGATCGGCGTCGCGAGCGTGATCGTCAGCCTGGTCGTCCTCGGGGTCGGCTGGGCTGCCGGCGCGCCGCCGGGGTTCGGGACGTTCGCGAACGCGATCGTGATCGGCCTCGTGATCGACCGGCTCCTGCAGATCCCGTCCGTCGACGCCTGGTCGACTTGGCCGATCGGAGGCCGGCTCGGTCTGGTCGCCGGTGGGATCCTCTCGTTCGGGTTGGGGTCCGCCCTCTACATCGGAGGAGGCTTCGGGGCCGGGCCCCGCGACTCGCTGATGCTGGCGATCTCGCGCCGGACCGGGCACCGGATCGCCTTGGTCCGCGGCGCGATCGAGATCGTGGTGCTCGTCGCGGGACTCCTGCTCGGCGGGGTCGTCGGCCTGGGGACGATCGCGTTCGTGTTCCTGATCGGCCCCTCGATCGAACTGTCGTGCTGGCTGCTGATCCGGTTCGGGGCGGCCGTCCCGGCGCCGGGTCGCGCGCCAGAGTTCGGCCCGCTCGACGTCGCGTAGCCGTCGGCCTCACACGGCTGTCTCGAGCCCCTCGGCGGCCGCCTCGCACCGATCCTCCCCGACGCCCCAACGCTCGCGCACGTCCCGCACCATCCGATCCACGTCGGCGTCGGTGTGCAGCGGGTCGTGATGGAAGAGCCAGAGACGATCCACCTTCGCGCGCTCGGAGAAGGTGGCGACGTGTGACGTGCTCGAGTGCCCCCAGCCGATGTGGTCCGGGTACTCCTCGTCGGTGTACTGGGTGTCGTGGATCAGGAGGTCCACACCGAACGAGAGCGCGTGTCCCGAGATCCACTCCTCGGCAGCCGTTTCGAGGTCGGCGCCGAGCGCCGGCTCGTGATCGGTGAGGTAGGCGACCGAGCGGTCGGCCTCCTCGAGCCGGTAGCCGACCGTCGGCCCCGAGTGCAGGATCGGCGCCGAGGTGACGGTGAGCCCCCACCCACCTCCCACGTGCCCTCGGGGGCGTCGTGCAGCGTGACCGTCGCCGGCACGTCCGCCATGTGGACCGGGAACAGGGGCGGTGAGAAGTAACGCGTGATCCGCTCCTCGAGCGAACTCACAGGCGATGACGGTCCCCACACGTGGAGCTCGGTGTCGGGCGACCAGATCGGCGCGAAGATCCCCAGGCCCTCGAGGTGGTCGACGTGCAGATGCGTGAGCAGGAGGTGGATCGGCCCGTGCGGCTCGTCGCGGAGCCGAACACCGAGAGGACGGATCCCGGTGCCCGCGTCCAGGATCACGAGGGTGCCGTCGGCCCCCTGCACCTCGACGCACGACGTGTTGCCGCCGTAGCGCACCGTGTCGGGCCCCGGCGAGGCGATGGACCCGCGGGCGCCCCAGATACGGACCCGCACTAGATCCCCGCGCGCTCCCAGAAGATCGCGACCGCACCGACGCACTCGTCGGCGTGCGCGAACAGTGGGAAGGCCGTCACCTCGATGCCACGGCTCACGCCGTCCGCGCCGACGATCCTGATCGCGCGGTGGGCGGGCACCCGCTCGGTGAGCGCGACCCCGAGCGGGAGAGACGCGAGCGGGACCGGCTTCCCGTTCTCGTCCTCGGGCGAGAACGTCGTCGACCATTCCCTGGCGGGCACGGACCGGCCCTCGACGAACTCCTGGCCCAGCACCCGCTCGGCGGCCTCGTTGAAGTAGACCAGCGTCCCCTCCGGGTCCACCAGGAACACCGCGGTCGCCAGCCGCGACGCGAAGTCGCGCGCCATGATCATCAGGAGGCTGCGTTGGGTCACACCGGCGCCCCGGGCCTGCGGTCCACCAGCACGTCGTCGACGTTCAGCGAGAACGTTTTCACGTCGTTCTCGATCAGGTGGATCGCGGCGATGCCCCGATCGCCGACCCCCTGCCGCCAGCTCAGGATCTTCGCGCCGTCGAGGTAGAGCGAGATCGTGCCCTTCGCGCCGACGTGGGTGCACAGCTCGATCTCGTGCCACTCTCCGAGGGGAAGCCGCTTGCCCGAGAGCTTCACCCCGCCCTTGCGGTCGTTGCGCACGAAGAGCTCGCGGTCCGTTTCGACGCTCACCCTCGAGATCCCGCTGTCACCGGGGCCCCGGAACCGGATCAGCGCGAGGGCCTCTCCGCCGAGCGAGTTCAGCCGAACGGACGCGCTCGCGCAGGTGGTCGCGTACGCGCGGCCGAGCCCGTGGGTCGCGAAGGTCTTGCCGGCGTTCGCCCGCAGCAGCATGCTCGGCGCCGGCCTCCCCGCTCCGCGCGCGATCGAGATGTTGCCCGTGCGCTTCCACTTGCGAAGCCCCTTCGAGAACCCGTCGGAGAAGTAGGGGGCGGCGGCGTTGCGGAGGTCGAACCGGGCGGTCCCGATCCCGTTGATCCTCCCCGTCACGACGTAGCCGCCGACCTTGTTGTTCGCGAAGGCGCGGACCGAGGTCACCCCGTTGGCGTTCGTCACGTCCGTGAGTCGCGAGAGGTCGGCCGAGGGGCCGGAGAGCGGCGCGCGGAACGTCACGGTCTCGCCCGGGACCGGGTTGCCCTGCGCGTCGGTGACGGTCACGACGAGCGACGAGGGGAACTGCTGGGTGACGTACGCGACCTGGCCGTCACCCTTCGTGCCCGCGAGCGAGGCAGCCGGACCGTTCGGCTGCACCGTGTAGGGGACCATCTGGGTGATCGTGTTCCCTGCGTTGTCCGTGGCCTGGCACTGAAGACTGTGTGCGCCAGCGGTGCTCGTGTCGACCGCCCCGCAGCTCTGGGTGGCGACTCCCGATGTCGCGTCGGTCGCGTTGGGCGTCGCAGTGCCAGGCCCGTTGCGCACGAGGGTTCCCGGGGAGATCTGGGGATTGAGGTTCGGAGGGTCACGTCACGCTTGATGGAAGGAGTCGTCGCCGTCGTCGGGCCGGCCTCCGTCGTGACCGTGCAGGAGAGCGTCGTGTCCGCGGTGTCGGTCGCGATCGAGGTTCCGGCGCAATCAGCGCTGCGCGGCTGGGTCTCGCTCTCCCCCACGGGGACGTCCACGGTGAACGAGACGTCGATCGCGCCGCTGTTGTACCAGCCGTTCGAGCCGTTCGGCGACCGCGGGAGTGACGTTCGGGGTGACGGTGGCCGCCGCCGATGCCGTGCCAGGCACGAACACCGAAGCGAACACGATCGCGGCCGCCACGAAGGCGGCCGCTCGGGGGGGGTGGGTCAGACGTCGCATGGCTGCACTCTAGGAATCCCTAAGGCGAACGGTCAATACGACCGAAGACTCGGAAAGAGGGACGTCACTCCCCATGTGACCGGGAGGTTTGACATGTGCGCGTTCGCCCGGGACCATGAAGGGGCTACGCGGTCCTGGTCCCCACGGAGGGTCCAGGACCTTCGTTATACGAACGAGGGGGTGGTATCCAGCAAAGACCTACCCGGATGACATCGAGCCGGTCCTTGGACGTCGAACCGGGGCGTCACAGGAACCTCCGACCGGCCACGAGCTCAAAAGGGGGGCGTAATGCTCTCGAGAATCATCTCGCGCACCACCATGCGACGCAGCACCATCGGCATCATCACGCTGGCCGTCATGGCGACGGCCCTGATCCAGGCGACACCCGCTCGTGCCTTCCCCGGCGGATCCTTCCTCGTCGTCTGCGACTTCGTGAAGTTCAAGCGGATCGACCCGATCATGGATCCGGGCGTGTATCCGACCGAGCACCTGCACATGTTCTTCGGCAACAAGGGCATCTCGAAGGACAGCACCTTCAGCAATCTGATCCGGGGTCGCACGACGTGCTCGACCTCGGCCGACCGGACCGCCTACTGGGCGCCGGTCGTCTACAAGAACGGACGGATCCTGAAGCCCTACCAGGTGACCGTCTACTACGTGGCAGATTTCCGCGACCGACAGCCATTCCCCACGGGGTTCATGGAGCGGTCGGCGGACGTGCGGTTCTCGTGCGGTGGTGACACCACCAAGAGGCCGCGCGACTGTGGGCGTGGGCAGGCGCAGATCAACCTGCGCTTCTTCCACGCCAAGTACCCGGACGTGCACGTGCACTTCAAATACCGCCAGCACTCATTGGTCGGCACCCGCCTGTCCTCGGGGCGCCTCGGAGGCGCCCACGGGGACTTCTTCCCGGCGTGGGCCAACGGCAAACTCGCCGACCTGGTCAGGAACTGCCTCAACACCGGCAGGACCTGCGGGAAGATCGGCCGGCGCACCTGAGGATCGGGGGCGACGTGCTCGCACGTCACGCCCCTCCGCCGTTCCGGCGGCGAACCGAGTCGAAATCGTCGATACCGAAGGAGACACCGTTGAAGAAGCTCCTGATCGCAGCCCTGACGCTCGCCACGTTGTTCGTGGTGGCGCCGCAGCCCGCCCAGGCGTTCCCCGGCGGGTCGTTCCTGATCACCTGTCGGTTCGCCAAGTACGGCGAGTTCGATCCGCTGACGGCGATGATGTCGCACAACCACACGTTCGCCGGGAACCTCGGCGTGAAGATGAAGAGCACGAAACAGCAGCTGCTCAACCAGCGGACGAACTGCTCGGATCCGAAGGACCACTCGGCCTACTGGATCCCGACGTTCATGAGGAACGGCCAGACGCTGAAGCCGTACCAGGTGAACATCTACTACGTCGGCCGTGGTGTGAACCGCGTCGCGTTCCCGCCCGGGTACGTCGTGAAGAGCAAGGACGTGCGCTACGCGTGCAGCAACGACTCGTCGGGCTCCTGGAACCCGATCAACTGCGGGTCCGGCACCGCCCAGTACAACGTCACGTTCTTCTCGAAGCGGTTCCCCGAGGTGCACATGATGTTCAAGTTCTCGACCAACACCTTGATCGGCGCGGAGGCGTCGTCGGACCACATGCACATGGCCCGTCACGGCGACATGTTCCCCGCCTTCACGAAGGGCCACCTCCAGGACCTCGTCCGGAACTGCCTCAACGCCGGGAGGACGTGCGGCCGCATCAACGGCTGACCCTCGGGTCGTTCGGCCCGCACCCCCCGCACAGCCGACAGAGGAGTAGACCGTGAAGAAGCTCTTGATCGCAGCCATGACGCTCGCCACGTTGCTCGTGGCGGTGCCGCAGCCCGCCAGCGCGTTCCCCGGCGGGTCGTTCCTGATCACCTGCAAGTTCGTCACGTTCGGCACGTTCGACCCGCTGACGGGCATGGCGTCGCACGAGCACACGTTCGCGGGAACCTGGGCGTGCAGATGAACAGCACGAAGCAGCAGCTCCTCGGCCAGTCGACGAACTGCTCCGACTCCAGGGACCACACCGCCTACTGGATCCCCACGTTCACGAAGAACGGCACGAAGCTCCAGCCGTACCTGGTGAACGCCTACTACGTCGGGCGCGGCGTGAACCGCGTCGCCTTCCCCGACGGGTACGTGGTGAAGTCGTCCGACGTCCGGTACGCCTGCAGCAACGACTCGGGAGGCAAGAAGGTCCCGTACCGCTGTCCCAGCGGTGGGACGGCGCAGTTCAACGTCACGTTCTTCAGCGACCAGTACCCCGAGGTGCACATGATGTTCAAGTTCAACGTGCGCAGCCTGGTCGGCGCGACGGCGTCGTCGGACATGATGGGCGACCCGCGCCACGGCGACATGTTCCCCGCCTTCGAGAGTGGGCACCTGGAGCAGCTCATCCAGGACTGCCTCAACGCCCACAAGACCTGCGGCCGCATCAAGGGCTGACCGTCGACGGAACGGGCTCGATCTGAGGGTCGGGGCGGCGCCGGTTCGGCGCCGCCCCGGCTCGCTCCTAGGCGCGGCGGAGCAGCGCGAGCAGCCGGAGCAGCTCCAGGTACAGCCACACGAGGGTGGTGAGGAGGCCGAAGGCCCCGAACCACGCCATCACCGAGGGCGCGCCCGACTCCACCCCCGCCTCGATCACGGCGAAGTCGATCAGCAGGTTCGCGGCGGCCAACAGGCAGATCCCGACGCTGATCGCGATGCCGACCGTGTTCGGCTGGCTCCAGAACAGCAGGTCGGCGCCGAACAGGCTCATGATCCAGCCGATCAGGTACGTGATGAGTAGGCCGACCATCGCCACCATGACGACCTGCACGAATCGCCGGGTCACGCGGACCGCCCGGCTCGCGTACAGCGCGAGCGCCGCGAGGAACGTCGCCACGGAGGCGAGCAGTGCCTGCCCGACGATCCCGTCGTAGTAGGTCTCGTAGAGATGGGAGATCGACCCCATCCAGAAGCCCATGAACAGGGCGTAGAAGATGCCGGCCACCGCCGCCATCCGCGGGTTCCGCGCCGCCGCGAGCGAGAGCGAGATCAGCAGGATGTAGCCCAGGAAGAACCACATCCCCGAGCTCGGCTGCTTGTTCGCGGCGGCCTGCCACCCGAACCCTGCCGAGATCGCGGTGAGCACCAGGAAGAACACGGCGCGGATCGCGACCCCGCCGTACGTCATCGTGCCGGTGGTCTCGCGTCCGCCGGTGGCCTGCTGTACCGCGGCCGGGGCGAACGACTTCTCGTTCAGGATCTGGGATGCCATGGCGTGACCGGCTCCTTCGTCGGGCGTCGAGCCCGGAGTGTAGCCCGGTAGACTGGGCGCCTCATGCCTGCCTCCATCGTGCTCGGGACCCAGTGGGGAGACGAGGGCAAGGGCAAGGCGGTCGACTACCTCGCCGACCGGATGGACTACGTGGTCCGCTACCAGGGCGGGAACAACGCGGGCCACACCGTGATCGCCGAGGGCCGGCTGCTGAAGCTCCAGCTGATCCCCTCGGGCATCCTCTACCCGCACATCACCTCGGTGATCGCCGACGGCGTCGTCGTCGACCCGCGTCACCTGATGAAGGAGATGGACTCGCTGCCGCGAGACCGGCGTCGACGTCTCCCGGCTCGTGGTCAGCGGCAACGCGCACCTGATCATGCCGTACCACCTCGAGCTCGAGAAGGTGACCGAGCGGTTCCTCGGGCAAGAACGCGCTGGGCACCACGAAGCGCGGGATCGGCCCGGCGTACGCCGACAAGGCGGCCCGGATCGGCCTGCGGGTCCAGGACCTGTTCGACGAGAAGATCTTCCGCGAGAAGCTCGAGGTCGTGCTCCGCGAGAAGAACCTGATCCTCACGAAGATCTACAACCGGCTGCCGCTCGATGCCGAGCGCATCGTCGAGGAGTACCTGGCGCTCGCCGAGCGGATCCAGCCCCACGTCACGGATACGGGCGCGCTCCTCTACCAGGCGCTGACGGACGGCAAGCACGTGATGTTCGAAGGCGCGCAAGGGGTGCTGCTCGACCTCGACCACGGGACCTACCCGTTCGTGACCTCGTCGAACCCGGTCGCGGGGAGCGCCCTCGCGAGCGCCGGCGTGGGGCCGCACTGGGTCGATCGCGTGATCGGGATCATGAAGGCGTACGTCACCCGCGTCGGCGCCGGCCCGTTCCCGACGGAGCTGCTCGACGACGTCGGCGAGCGACTCGGCACGCGCGGCAAGGAGTTCGGCACCGTCACGGGTCGCCAGCGGCGCTGCGGCTGGTACGACGCCTGCCTGGGTCGGTACGCCGCGCGGCTGAACGGCCTCACCGAGCTCCTGATCACGAAGCTCGACGTCCTCTCCGGCCTGGACACGCTGAAGATCTGCACGGGCTACCGGGCGTACGGCCAGACGTTCGACGACATGCCGCCCCACCAGTCGGTGTTCCACGACGCCAGTCCGATCTACGAGGAGCTCGAGGGCTGGCACGAGGAGATCGACGAGTGCCGGAGCTTCGCCGACCTGCCGAAACAGGCCCAGGCGTACGTGCGCCGGATCGAGGAGCTCGTGGGCGTGCCGGTGAGCGTCGTAAGCGTCGGTCCGGCCCGGGACCAGAGCCTGCTCGTCGAGTAAGGCGGGCCACGGCCACCCCGAGGCCTGGACGCGGGTCGATACACTCTCGCCGTGAAGAGCGGCCGCATCACCGTCGGGACCGCCCGATGAGGGTGCTCGTCGTCGGTGGCGGCGGCCGCGAGCACGCGCTCACCTGGGGCCTGTCGCGCAGCCCTCGCGTCACGGAGCTGCACGCCGCCCCCGGGAACGCCGGGATCGCGCGGCTCGCCACGTGCCACCCGGTCAAGGCCGAGGATCTCGCGGGACTCGTCGCGCTCGCGGAACGGCTGACCCCCGATCTGGTCGTGATCGGTCCCGAGGCACCGCTGGTCGCCGGCCTGGCCGATGCCCTGCGTGACCGCGGCATCGTGGCCTTCGGCCCCGACGCCGCCGCCGCCCGGCTCGAGGGCTCCAAGGCGTTCGCGAAGGAGGTCATGGCCCGCGGCGGCATCCCGACCGCGGCGAGCGGCACGTTCACCTCGTTCGACGCCGCCGCGGCGTTCGTGGACGGGCTGGGCGGTCGCGCCGTGGTGAAGGCCGACGGGCTGGCCGCCGGGAAGGGCGTCACGGTGGCGCACGATCGCGAGACCGCGGTGGCGGCGCTCCGCGACTGCCTCCAGGGCGGCGCCTTCGGCGAGGCCGGCGCCACCGTGGTGGTCGAGGAGATCCTGGAGGGGCCGGAGGTGAGCGCGTTCGCGCTCTCGGACGGGAAGGCCGTCGTGCCCCTCGTGCTCAGCCAGGACTTCAAGCGGGTGGGCGACGGCGACGCCGGTCCGAACACCGGCGGGATGGGTGCGTACTCGCCGCTCCCGTGGATCGACGACGCCGTGGAGCGGCAGATCTGGGACCTCTGCCGGCGCACGGTCGAGACGATGGCCGCGGACGGCCTGACGTACCGCGGGCTGCTGTACACGGGGCTGATGCTCACCTCCGACGGCCCGAAGGTCCTCGAGTACAACTGCCGGTTCGGCGACCCCGAGACCGAGGTCGTGATCCCGCGTCTCGGCACCGACCTGGCGGACCTGCTGCTCGCCGCCGCCACGGAAGGGCTCGCCGACGTGAAGGTCGACTGGATCCCCGACGCCGCGGTGACGGTGATCGTCGCCTCGGGCGGCTACCCGGGCGCGTACGAGACCGGCGTGCCGATCGACGGCCTCGACGCGGCCGACCGGGTCGAGGGCGCCGTCGTGTTCCATGCGGGCACCGCGGAGGCTGACGGTAGAGTGGTCACGTCCGGCGGCCGGGTCCTCAGCGTCACCGGGCTCGGCGCCACGATCGGCGACGCGCGGGCCACGGCCTACGACGCGGCCTCGCGGATCCGCTTCGAGGGCTCGTTCCATCGGACCGACATCGCGGCCCGGGCTGCGGAGGGGGAGTAGATGAGCGACGAGACGCCACGCGTGGGGGTCCTCGCCGCCTCGCCGTCGGAGCTGGGGATCATGCGGCAGGCCGGCCTGATCATCGAGAAGTTCGGCATCGCCCACGAGATCCGGATCATGTCGTCGTCGCGGAACCCGGATCTCGTCGACGAGTACGCCCGCACCGCCTTCGAACGTGGCCTGAAGGTGATCATCTGCTCGACCGGGATGTCGGGGCACCTCGCGGCCGCGGTCGCCGCGCGCACGATCATCCCGGTGATCGGCGTCCCGATCGCGAGCGCGCCGCAGATGGTCGGTACCGAGGCGCTCGCGATCACGGCGCAGATGCCCACGGGGGTGCCCGTCGCCACGGTCGGGGTCGACGCGGCCGTGAACGCGGCGGTCCTCGCCGCGCAGATCGTGGGGACCGGCGACCCGGACGTGCAGCAGGCGCTCTGGCGGTTCAAGGACGACCTGGCGGAGGGCCTCAAGCTGTGATCCCGCGGTACGACGTGCCGGAGCTCTCGGCGGTCTGGTCCGACGAGACCCGGCTCGGGCACTGGCTCGAGATCGAGCTGCAGGCGGTCGAGGCCTGGGCGGAGCTCGGGAGGATCCCCCCGGCCGACGCCGCGGCCTGTCGGGAACGCGCATCCTTCACGGTCGAGGCCGTCCTCGAGCGTGAGCAGGTCACGCGCCACGACATCGCGGCCTTCGTCGACGTCGTGGCGGCCTCGGTCGGCCCCGAAGGCCGCTGGATCCACTTCGGGATGACCTCGAGCGACGTCCTCGACACCGCCTTCGCGCTCCAGCTGCGTGCGGCGGCCGACCTGCTGCTCGCCCGGCTCGAGGCGCTCCTCGCCGTCGTGAAGCGCCAGGCGCTCGCCCACCGCGACACGGTGATGATGGGCCGTTCGCACGGGATCCACGCCGAACCGATCTCGTTCGGCCACAAGCTCGCGGTGTGGGCGTTCGAGCTCGATCGCGATCGCGAGCGCCTGCGGCGCGCGCGCGAGGCCGTGAGCGTCGGCGCGATCAGCGGGGTGGTGGGCACGTACGCCCAGCTGGACCCGCGCGTGGAGGAGCTCGTGTGCACGCGGCTCGGGCTGCGCCCGGCGGAAGCGAGCACGCAGGTGATCCAACGTGATCGGCACGCCGAGTACATGGGGACCCTGGCGTTGACGGCCTCCACGCTCGACAAGATCGCCACGGAGATCCGGCACCTCGCCCGAACCGAGGTCCGCGAGGTCCAGGAGCCGTTCGCCGCCGGCCAGAAGGGCTCGAGCGCGATGCCGCACAAGCGGAACCCGGTCGTGAGCGAGCGGGTGAGCGGGCTCGCGCGCGTGATCCGCGGCCACGCGCAGGCCGCGCTCGAGAACGTAGCGCTGTGGCACGAGCGCGACATCTCGCACTCCTCGGCGGAGCGGATCATCTTCCCCGACGCGACGGGGCTCCTCGCCTTCATGCTGCAGGACGTGACGTGGGTGCTCGACGGGCTCGTCGTCTTCGCCGACCAGATGGAGGCGCACGTCTGGTCCCGCGGCGGGATCGCGTTCAGCCAGTCGGTGCTGCTCGCGCTCGTCGACGCCGGGATGCCGCGCGACGACGCCTACCGCATCGTGCAGCGCGCGGCGGCCGCCGCGTGGGACGAGGACGCGAGCTTCCGCGAGGCGATCGAGGCCGACGCCGAGGTGCGGGCGCGGCTCGACGACGCCGCGCTCGCTGAGCTCTTCGACCCGCGGCGGTTCCTCCGGAACCTCGGTGGCGTGTTCGAGAAGCTCGAGAAGCTCCCGGCGGAAGGAGCCTGACCCGGTGAGCGCCACCGGCGGCCTGTACGCGCAGGGGAAGGTCCGCGACATCTACGAAGCCGGGCCCGACGCGCTCCTGCTCGTGGCCACCGATCGCCTCAGCGCCTTCGACGTGATCCTGCCGAACCCGATCCCCGACAAGGGCCGGGTCCTCACCGCGTTCTCGCTGTTCTGGTTCGAGCGGACGAAGGACCTCGTCGGCAACCACCTGCTCACGGCGAACCGATGGGAGTTCCCGGCGCCGTTCGGCGAAGAGACGTTCCTGTCGGGACGCGCCACGCTCGTCAAGCGCGCCGAGGTCGTGCCGATCGAGTGCGTGGCGCGCGGCTACCTCAGCGGCTCCGGCTGGAAGGAGTACCGCGAGCGGGGGTCGGTCTGCGGGGTCGACCTGCCCGCCGGGCTCGTCGAGTCGGACCGCCTCCCAGGACCGATCTTCACGCCCACGACGAAGGCGACCGAGGGCCACGACCTTCCGGTCACGCTCGACGAGACCGCCGATCTGATCGGGCGGGGGCTCGCCGAGAAGCTGAAGGAGCTCACCCTCGCGATCTACGAACGGATCGCCTCGGTCGCGCTGGAGCGAGGCGTGATCGTGGCCGACACGAAGTTCGAGTTCGGGTTCTGCGAGGGCGAGCTGATCCTGATCGACGAGGTCGGCACGCCCGACTCGAGCCGGTTCTGGCCGGCGGACCGGTACGTGCCGGGCGGCCCGCAGCCGAGCTTCGACAAGCAGTTCGTCCGCGACTGGCTCGACATGAGCGGCTGGGATCACGAGCCGCCGCCGCCCGAGCTCCCCGCCGAGGTGATCGCGCGCACCGCGCTGAAGTACCGCGAGGCGTACGAGCGTGTCACCGGCGAGAAGTGGGACTGGTACCTGCAGCGCATGGGCGCCCTCGAGGAGAAGGACTGGGAGACCTGCGCGATCAACCTGGATCGCCTGCGGAAGGAGCACGGATGAGGTTCAGCTTCGAGGTCCTGGTGTCCCTGAAGCCGGGGCTGTCGGACCCCCAGGGCAAGGCGGTCGCCTCGGCGCTGCCCGCCCTCGGATGGACGAACGTATCGGGCGTGCGCGTCGGCAAGCACATCGCGCTCGAGGTCGAGGCGGACGACGAGGCCTCGGCGCGCGTCCAGGTCGAGGAGATGGCCCGGCGGCTGCTGTCGAACCCCGTGATCGAGGACTTCCGGATCCTCGAGGCCGAGGAGGCGTGAGCGTGACCGACGGCGCCCCCCGGATCGGCGTGATCACGTTCCCCGGCTCGCTCGACGACCGCGATGCCCAGCGCGCGGTGACCTTCATGGGCGGCGAGGCCGTCCCGCTCTGGCACGCGGACCACGATCTGCGCGGCGTCGACGCGGTGGTCCTGCCGGGCGGGTTCAGCTACGGCGACTACCTGCGGTGCGGCGCGATCGCGCGCTTCGCCGCCGTGATGGACGAGGTCCGCGCCTTCGCTGAGCGTGGCGGACCCGTGCTGGGCATCTGCAACGGGTTCCAGATCCTCTGCGAGTCGGGGCTATTGCACGGCGCCCTGATCAGGAACCGGTCCCTCCGCTTCGTCTGCCGCGACGTGTTCCTGCGGGTCGAGACGTCGCAGAGCATCGTCACCTCCGAGCTCACGGCCGGCGAGACGGTCGAGATCCCCGTGAAGCACGGCGAGGGCCAGTTCGTCGCGCGACAGGACGAGCGTCGCCGGATCGAGGACGATGGCCTGGTCGTGTTCCGCTACGCCTCGCGCGACGGCGTGGCCGACGACGACCACAACCCGAACGGGTCGACCGACCACATCGCGGGGATCCGGAACGCGCGTGGCAACGTCGTGGGCCTGATGCCGCACCCGGAGCACGCCGTGGACCCCGACGTCGGCCCCACGGGCGGCCAGCCGCTGTTCGCCTCGCTGCTCGCGGCTGCGATCGCCGGGGTGAGCGCGTGACGGCCGCCGAGGAGCCCCTGCACCGCCAGCTCGGGCTGCAGGACGACGAGTACGACCGGATCGTCGACACGCTCGGCCGGGAGCCGCGTCCCGCCGAGCTCGCGATGTACGGCGCGATGTGGTCCGAGCACTGCTCCTACAAGTCCTCGAAGATCCACCTGCGGACGCTGCCGACCGAGGGGCCGGCCGTGCTCGTCGGCCCCGGGCAGGACGCCGGCGCCGTCGACATCGGCGACGGGATGGCCGTGGTCTTCAAGATGGAGTCCCACTCGCACCCGAGCGCGATCGAGCCGTACCAGGGCGCCGCGACCGGGGTCGGTGGCATCGTGCGCGACATCATCTCGATGGGCGCGCGGCCGGTCGCGCTGCTCGACCCGCTGATGTTCGGGCCGCTCGACGAGGAGCGGAACCGATGGCTCTTCGAAGGGGTGGTCGCCGGGATCGGCGGTTACGGCAACTGCATCGGGGTACCCACCGTGGGCGGCGAGATCCACTTCGCGGACCCCCACAGCCAGAACCCGACCGTCGACGTGATGTGCGTGGGGCTCGCGCGCGCCGACAAGCTCGCGACCTCGCAGTCGCTCACCGCGAACGTCGGGTCGCTGATGGTGCTCTACGGCGCCGCCACCGGGCGGGACGGGATCGGCGGGGTGAGCGTGCTGGCGAGCGCGACCCTCGACGAGTCCTCTGAGGAGTCCCGCCCTGCCGTGCAGATCGGCGACCCCTTCGCCGAGAAGCTCCTGATCGAGGCCTCGCTCGAGCTGATCGACCTCGGACTGTTGGAGGGCCTGCAGGACCTGGGCGGCGCCGGCATCACGTGCGCCGTGAGCGAGTCGGCCGCGCGCGCGGGGATGGGCGCCCGCCTGGATCTCGACGCGGTGCCGCTCCGCGAGGCCGGGATGGCCGCCTTCGAGATCCTCACGAGCGAGTCCCAGGAGCGGATGCTCGCGATCGTGCACCCGTCGCGGCTGGCCGAGGTCGAGGCGGTGTGCGCCCGCTGGGGCCTGACCACCGCGGTGATCGCCGAGCTCGTCGAAGGGGGCGGCCTCACGGTCACGCTCGCGGGCGAGACCGTCGCCGAGGTGCCCGCGCGGTCCCTCGCCGACGAAGGTCCCGAGTACGACCGCCCGATCGCGGCGCCCGACGGCGAGCGTCGGGCGGGGGTGTCCGACGATCCGGCACTGCTGCCGTTCGAGAAGGATCTGCGGGAGGCGTTCTTCGCGGTGCTGACGTCGCCGAACGTCGCGAGCAAGCGGTGGGTCTTCGAGCAGTACGACTCGATCGTGCAGGGACAGACCGTGGCCGGCGCCGGCAGCGACGCCGCCCTCGTCCGCGTCCCCGACACGATGAAGGCGCTCGCGCTCTCGAGTGACGGGAAGGGCCGGTACGGCGCGCTCGATCCGTACCTGGGGGCTCTGCACGCGGTGGCCGAGGCCGCCCGCAACGTGGCCGTCACGGGCGCCACCCCGCTCGCGATCACGAACTGCCTGAACTTCGGGAACCCCGAACGGCCGGTGGTCATGTGGCAGTTCTCCGAGTCGATCCGTGGGATCGGCGACGCGTGCCGCGCGTTCGAGACGCCGGTCACCGGCGGGAACGTGAGCTTCTACAACGAGTCCGCGGACTCGGCGGTCTGGCCCACCCCGGTGATCGGCATGCTGGGGCTCCTCGCGGATCATCGGCTCCGTGTGCCCACCGGCTTCCCACGCCCCGGGCTCGCCGTGTACCTGCTGGGGGAGACCCTGGCCGAGCTCGGTGGCTCCGAGTTCGCGGAGGCGGTGCTCGGCGTGGTCGCCGGGCAGCCACCCCGGCTCGATCTGGATCGCGAGGCGGCGCTCCTGCGGTTCCTGCGGACGGCGGCGGGCGAGACGCTGGTCGCGAGCGGCCACGACTGCGGCGACGGCGGGATCGCGATCGCGCTCGCGGAGTCGGCGATCGAGGGCGCGCACGGGTTCGCCGTGACGGTGCCGGGCGACCTGCCGGCGCACGTCGCGCTCTTCAGCGAGTCGGCCTCCAGGGCGGTCGTGAGCGTGGCGCCCGAGCACGAGGACCGCCTGGCCGAGCTGGCCGCCGAGCTCCGCGTCCCGATCGCGCGGATCGGCGAGACGGGCGGCCCCCGGGTGGTGTTCGACGGCCTCTTCGAGACCACCGTCGACGAGCTGCGCGAGGCCTACGAGACCGCGATCCCGCGGCTCCTGGGCGAGCCCGTCTGAAGCCGCCGATGCTCGAGGCCGTCACGTTCGACTTCTGGGACACGCTGATCTTCGAGGAGCATCGCTCGATGCGCGCGGGGCATCTGGCGGCCTGGCACCGGCTGCTGTCCGAGGTCGGGCACCCCGCGGATCCCGTCGCGCTCGCCGTTGCCTTCGACGAGAACTGGGTCGAGTTCGAACGATGCTGGGCGCTGAACGCGGGACAGCACACGCCCGAGAAGAGCACCGACTTCGTGTGCGCGCACATCGGCGTCGAGCCCGACGAGCCGCTGCGGCACGCGCTGATCGAGGCGTTCCACGAGGTGGGTGAGACCGTGCCGCTCGAGACCGCGCCGAACGCCGAGGCCTGCCTCGGGGCGCTCCGGGATGCCGGGCTCCGCCTCGGCATCGTCTGCGACGTGGGGCTGACCCGATCGCCCACGCTCCGCAAGCGGCTGGACGCCTTCGGGCTGCTGCGGTACTTCGATGCGTGGTCCTTCAGCGACGAGACCGGCTGGTTCAAGCCGGCGCCCGAGGCGTTCCTCCCGGCGCTCGAAGGTCTCGGGGTCACCGACCCGTCGCATGCTGCGCACGTCGGTGACAACCGCCGTACGGACGCGGCCGGCGCGCTCGCCCTGGGCATGACGGCCGTCCGCTACACGGGGATCGCGGACCGGGCCGACGAGCGGTTCCCGGAGGCCACGTCCGTGATCGCCGATCTCGCCGACCTCCCCGGCGTGCTGGGGATCTGAGCACGACGGCGTTTCACGAGGGTCCGGACGCGGTCGTTGTTCGTGTGTGGTTGCATCGCTGGATGAACGGATGGGCTCGATGAGCGCGGCGCGATCGCGGACGCCCGTGCACGGCCACACGCCGGTCCCGCCGTTCGGGGCGTTCCTCGAGGCGAACCGCGCCGCCGTCTACCGGTTCCTGACCGTCGCGGTGGGGCCGGGCGACGCCGACGACTGCTTCCAGGAGACGTTCCTGTCGGCCCTGCGCGCCTACCCGCGCCTCACGGACGGGTCGAAGCTCGACCGTTGGGTCCTCACGATCGCCTCGAGGAAGGCGATCGATCACCACCGGGCGCGCGGCCGGCGTGCGGTGCCGGTCGACGAGGTGCCCGAACCGCGCGCCCCCGCCCGGGCGGCCACGCCGGAGCCGACCGACACCCAGGACCCGTTGTGGGTGGCCGTGCGGTCCCTGCCGCCCAGGCAGCGGATCGCCGTCGTCCACCGCCACGTGCTCGACCGTCCGTACGAGGAGATCGCCGAGCTGATGGGCTGCAGCCAAGCCACGGCCCGCGCGAACGTGTACCAGGGAACGAAGCGACTCCGGGAGCTGATCGCATGACCCCGAACGACCTGAACCTGAAGGGCCTCGCCTCCGCCGCCGAGGCCGACCGGCGCGCCCGCGCGGCCGCAGACCGGCTGGCAGGCGCGGCCGCGGATCACGACCTGCTCGATGTGGCCGTCGCCCGGGTCGACTCGCCGATCGGCGAGCTGTTCGTGGCGGTCACGCCACGTGGCCTGGCCTGCGTCGCCTTCGAGGACGAAGACCGCGACGAGGTCCTCGTGCGCCTCGCCCGTGAGCTGTCGCCGCGTATCCTCGAGCACGCCGCGGCGACCGATGCGGTCCGGCGCGAGCTCGAGGAGTACTTCGCGGGGGAGCGCCGGCGGTTCGAGGTGCGGCTCGACCGCCGGCTGATCCACGGGATCGCGCGCGAGGTGCTCGCCGCGACCGCGCGCGTGCCGTTCGGCCGCACGACGACGTACGGTGAGCTCGCGGGGAAGATCGGCAACCCGAAGGCCGCGCGGGCCGTGGGCAACGCCCTCGGCTCGAACCCGATCCCGATCGTGGTGCCGTGCCACCGGGTGTTGCGGACCGGCGGCGCGCTCGGCGGGTACGCGGGCGGCCTCGCCCGCAAGGAACGGCTCCTGCGGCTCGAGGGCGTGCTGGCGGTCTGACCGCAGCGGTCCGAGCACCCGGTAAACTGGGAGCCTCGTGGGCGCCGAATCACCGAAAGAGGAATGTGGACTCTTCGGGGTCTGGGCGCCCGGTGACGACGTCGCGCGGTTGACCTACTTCGGGCTCTTCGCGCAGCAGCATCGCGGCCAGGAGTCCGCCGGGATCGCGGTCAGCGACGCGCACAACATCCTCGTCTACAAGGATCTGGGCCTCGTCAGCCAGGTGTTCAACGAGGCCACGCTCACGACCCTGCACGGCGATCTCGCGATCGGGCACACGCGGTACTCGACCACCGGCTCCACGACCTGGGACAACGCACAGCCGGTGTTCAAGACCGACGGCGCGCACTCCCTCTCCCTCGGCCACAACGGGAACCTCGTCAACACCCATGAGCTCGCCCGCCGCGTCGGGACGCCCGGCGGCGCCACGACCGATTCCGACCTCGTGACCACGATGCTCGCGGCCGAGATGGCGGTGACCGGTGGGCTCGAGGCCGCCGCGATGCGGGTCCTGCCCGAGCTCGAGGGCGCGTTCTGCTTCGTGATGATGGACGAGCGCAGCGTGTACGCGGCCCGCGACCCCCACGGCGTGCGGCCGCTGAGCATCGGGCGGCTCCCGAACGGCTTCGTGGTGGCCTCGGAGACCTGTGCGCTCGACATCGTCGGCGCGGTCTTCCTCCGCGACGTCGAGCCAGGGGAGTTGATCCGGTTCGACGACCGCGGGCTGCATTCGGTGCGCTTCGCCGAGTCCCCGCGCAAGGCGCTCTGCGTGTTCGAGTACGTCTACCTGGCCCGTCCCGACTCGCGCCTGCGCGAGCGGTCGGTCCACGAGGCCCGACGCGAGATGGGCCGGATCATGGCGCGCGAGACGCCGGTCGACGCCGACATGGTGATCGCGGTCCCCACCACCGGCCACAGCGCGGCGCAGGGATACAGCGAGGTCTCCGGGATCCCCTACGGCGACGGGCTCTACAAGAACCAATACGTTGGCCGCACCTTCATCCAGCCGTCGCAGACCCTGCGCGACCGCGGCGTGAAGCTGAAGCTGAACCCGTTGCCCGATTCGATCCGCGGCAAGCGCCTGGTCGTGGTCGACGATTCGATCGTCCGCGGCACCACCACGAAGCAGATCGTCGCGGCCCTCCGCGAGGCGGGCGCCACCGAGGTCCACATCCGCATCACGTGCCCCCCGGTGAAGTGGCCCTGCTTCTACGGGATCGACATGCCGACGCGGCAGGAACTGATCGGGGCCGACCTCTCCGTCGAGGAGATCCGCGCGTACGTCGGCGCCGATTCCCTCGGCTACCTCTCGCAGGAAGGGATGATCGAGGCTACCGGTCGCCCCGCCTCGGAGTTCTGCGCAGCATGCTTCGACGGCGAGTACCCGATCCCCATCCCCGAGCAGGCGGGCAAGTTCGTGCTCGAGGATCAGCTGCGGCTGCCGACCTCGTGAGCGACGTCTACCGCGAGGCCGGGGTCGACATCGAGGCGGCGGCAAAGGCCGTCGCGTTGATCGGCAGCCTGGCCGCGCAGACCCGCCGCCCCGAGGTCGCCGACGAGGTCGGCGGGTTCGCGGGCCTCTTCCGGATCGGCGACGACCGTCTGCTTGGCCGCGGCCACCGACGGCGTGGGCACCAAGCTCGAGATCGCGCGGGCGGTCGGGCGGCTGGACACCGTGGGCATCGATCTGGTCGCGATGTGCGCCGACGACGTGGTGTGCTCCGGCGCCGAGCCGCTGTTCTTCCTCGACTACCTCGCGGTGGGGCGCGTCGTGCCCGAGCGCGTCGCCTCGATCGTGGAAGGGGTGGCCGAGGGATGCCGGCGGGCCGGGTGTGCGCTGCTGGGCGGCGAGACGGCCGAGCACCCCGGCGTGATGCCCGACGACCAGTTCGACCTCGCCGGGTTCTGCGTGGGCGTGGTCGACGAGGCCGACCTCCTCGGCCCGGCGCGGGTGCGCGAGGGCGACGTCTTCGTCGGGCTCGCCTCCAGCGGCCTCCACGCGAACGGCTACTCGCTGGTGCGCACGTCGCTCCTCGGCCGTTACGACCTCGATGCGACGCCCGGCGATCTCGACCGCCCGCTCGCCGACGAGCTGCTGGAGCCGTGCGCGGTCTACGCCCTCGATGTGCTCGCGCTCGTGCGGGAGGGACTCGTGCGCGCGGCCGCCCACATCACCGGCGGGGGCGTCCGCGAGAACGTCCCGCGTGCGCTCCCACCGGGCCTCGGCGCCGAGATCGAACGCGACACGTGGCCCGAGCACCCGATCTTCGACCTCCTCCAGTCGCAGACCGACGCCTCGGACGAGGACATGTTCTCGACCTTCAACATGGGGCTCGGCATGGTGCTCGTCGTCGATCCGGCCGACGCCGACGAGGTGATCGAACGGAGCGAGCACGCGGCGTTCCGCATCGGCGACGTGGTCGAGGGCGCGGGCGTCCGTCTCGTCTGACGCGCCGGTCCTCTCGGGCGCACCCCCACGGATGACTAGGCCCGCCTCACCCGTCCCACGGACCTTCGGCGGGAAATCGGTCCATGGGGCCCGGGGGAAAACCCTCCGCGCGACCGATGCAGGACACCCCCCGGTCGGCCGTAACCTCCTACAGCGATGATCGAATCGACCGACACCGGGACCAGCGTGCTCGTCGTGGACGACGAGCCCCAGGTCGTCTGGGTGCTCCAGTTCAGCCTGGAGGCCGAGGGCTACACGACGTTCGCGGCCAAGAACGGGCTGGAGGCGCTCAGCGAGATCGCGCAGCACCATCCGACGTTGATGGTGCTCGACATCATGATGCCCACGATGGATGGTTGGGCCGTGCTCGAGGAGCTGATGAAGCTCCCCGCCGAGGACCGCCCCCGCGTCGTGATCGTCTCGGCGCTCTCGACCCTGAGCGACCGCGCGAAGGCCGCCGAACTCGGCGCCGCCGCGTACGTGCCCAAGCCGTTCAACGTCGAGGACCTGATCGACGTGCTCCAGGGGCTCGAGCGCGCCGGCTGACCGGGCCGCCGCCCGCCGCCCCACCCTGTTACGGTTCCGTCGTGAAGCCCCTGCCCGACACCACGTCGGCTCCCGTCGTTCGTCGCGCCCTCGCCGCCGCGTTCCCCGACATCTCGCTCAAGGCTCCGAAGCTCCTGCTCGCCGGCGACGAGTACGTCACCTGGACCGCCGGTTCCCACGTCGCGAAGTTCCCCCGGACCCCTGCGGACGCGACGCGCCTCGAACGCGAGCCGGCCTTGCACGCGCTCGTGGTCGGGCGGCTCGGCCCCCTCGTCCCGGCGATGACCGCGTTGGGCGTCCCCACGGATGCGTTTCCCCTCGCGATCGGGCTCTACGAGCGGGCGCGGGGCCGACAGGGGCAGCAGTCCGACGGCCCGATGCTCTCGCCGAAGCCCTGGGCCCGCGTGGGGCTCGCGAAGGCCGCGGCCGCGGCGCTCACGTCGCTCCACGGGACGCCCGCCGCCGCCGCCCGCAGGGCCGGGGTCCCCAAGGTCGTCCTCGACCTCGATCCGGGGTTCGACGTGAGCGAGGGCGCGCTCGCCTGGGCCACCCGGATCGCCGGCGACGCGGTCGACGCGTTCCTGATCGACCCGCTGCCCGCGGAGGCTCGCACGAAGGCGGCGCAGGTCCTGTGCCATGGGGCCATCAAGGGCGAGCACCTGTTCGTGAGCGAGGACGGCACGCGGCTCACCGCGATCATCGACTGGGCCGATGCGCGCCTCTCCGATCCCGCGACCGACCTCGCGGGCCTCGCGATCTGGCTCGGTCCATCGTTCGTGCGCGAGGTGCTCGCCTCGTACGGCGGTCCCGTCGACGAGGGGCTCTACGACCGGGCCGTGTTCCGCGCCAGGGCCGGGCTGCTCTCGAACCTCGACGCCCAGTTCGCCGGTCGCTCGAACGCCTCGGTCGCGTTGCTCGACGCGCAGCTCCGCGCGGCGTTCGGCAGCTAGTCCGTTACGGACTCGTTATCATGCGCGAAGCGCTGGTGGCCCCTCGGCACGACCGTCGTGCCGACCGCCTTCAGCGTGAGGATCGGCTCCTCGAGGAACTCGGCGGCGCTCTCGCTGATCTCCGGCAAGGCGGCACCGATCTTGTGCACCTCGAACTCGCAGCGCCGCGAGGTGTTCCCGACGCTCACGATCTTCCCCCGGGCTTCGATCCAGTCGCCCGCGTAGAGCGGCGCGAGGAACTCGACCGACTCGTACGCCCGGAACAGGCCCTCGTCGCCGTCGTAGCGCATCGCGAGCTCGGTGATCAGGTCGCCGACGATCTTCAGCTGGGTGGCGCCGGCCACGAGGTTCCCGCCGTAATGCGCGTCCTCCTGGCCCAGACGCAGGCGGATCAACGAGGTGGGGAGCTCTGACATCGGAACCTCCTGGTTCGGGTCGGTCGACGAACGGAGCGGGCGTGGGAGCGGCTACTGGACGGGCGCGGTGGGCTGCGGCGGGATCACCTTGCCGAAGCGAACGCCCCGGGCGGGCACCCGTACCTCGGTGCCGTCCTTCTTGCGGATGAAGTAGGTCTCGGCGGCCGGATCCCAGCGCTCGAAGACGCCCACCGCCTCGGTCGTGAAGCCGTTCGGCAGCTCGAACTGGAAGGTCACGCGCTGCCCGAGATCGGCCGGCGTGACCAGGTTGCGCCCCGCCGGTCGGGCCGCAGCGTGCGACGCGGGCGCGGCGGTCGGCGTCGGACCCACGGGCTCGCGCCGCGAACGGTCGGCGGCGGGCGCGGTCCAGGCGGCGTTGAGCGCGGCCTGCGCGTACCCGGACCCCACCATCGGCATCAACGCGAACAGGACGAACCCGAGCCCCACCGAGACCGGTGCCTCGACGCCGGCCCGCTCCTGCGCGCGGCGGACGCGGCGCATCGTGTGCAGGTACGACGTCAGCATGCCGACGACGGCCAGCAGGAACAGCAGCGCCGTCGCCACGATCAGCGGCGCCTCTCCCCAGATCGCGGCCGCGAGGGCGACCGGCGCGAGGATCAACGCCGCGAGCACGGCGAGCGTCGAGACGAAGGGCCGGATCGAGTAGTCGCGCACGTACATCCGCACGTCGTCGTTCGCCCGGTAGTACCAGTAGAGGAAGAAGAGCCCGAGCGTGACCATGCCGAGCACGATCACGCCGATCGGGTGCCGGACGCGGTACGGGCGGCCTTCCAGGGTGACGTCGTGCGCCATGGGCGGAGGATACCGAACCGAGGGTGGCTCCCACCCCGAGCGGGCGGGCGTCAGCCCGGTGGGAGGCGCAGCACCGCGTCCGCCGCCAGGCGGAAGAGCAGCTCGCGGCCGGTCGCGTGAGCGTCCCAGCCCCGCTGGTCCCACGCATCGCCGGAGAGGTCGTCGCCCGCATACAGCAGCTGTCCGAAGGTCACGCCCCGGAACGCCGCGACGGCGAAGAAACCCGCCGCCTCCATCTCGACGGTCAGGCAGCCCTCGGCGACGCGCTGGGCCACCTTCCCCCGGGTCTCGCGGTAGATCGCGTCGGTCGTCCAGGTCGGGCCCTCCACGTAGGGCACGTGGTGCTCGGCGAGTGTGGCGAGGATCGCGTCGACGGCCTGACGCGACGGGCGGGCGGGCTCTCCGGCCGGGAGGTAGTGGTACGAGGTGCCCTCGTCGCGGACGGCCGAGGTCGGGACCACCACGTGGCCGAGCGCCACGCCGGGGACGAGGACGCCCGCGCCGCCGCAGGCGACGAACGACCGGCACCCGCGGGCGACCAGCTCCTCGAGGAACCCTGCGGCGAGCGGCGCACCGATGCCCGGATGCACCAGGGTTAGCCGGCGTCCGCCGACGTCGAGTTCGTAGACGGGGTTTCGACCCATCTCGGAGACGACGTGGTCGATCACCCGCCCGCCATGCTCGTCCACGACCTTCGCGATCACGTCCTGGAAGAAGCAGAGGACGGCGTGTGGAGGGATGTCGATCGGCTCGATCACCTCGCTCGGCTCGATCACCGCGATGGGATCCGGGTCGAAGTCGAGGATGGG
Source organism: uncultured Actinomycetes bacterium (assembly GCA_963821925.1). GTDB lineage: Bacteria > Actinomycetota > UBA4738 > UBA4738 > HRBIN12 > JAOUEA01. The sequence goes on from CAWGFO010000002.1 coordinate 172,395, forward strand.
GGGCGTGACGTCCGTCATCGCGTCGTCTCCCTCCGCGAGGCGAGCAGCGCTCCCGCGATCACGAGTGCGATACCGGCCACCGAGATCGCGGTGATCTCGTCCCCACGGAAGACGGCGCCCAGGATCATCGCGACCACCGGGATCAGGTACGTGGCGAAGGAGGCACGCGACGAGCCGACCCGGGCCACGAGCCGGCCCATGAGCACGAAGGCGAGGCCCGTGCCGACCGCCCCCAACACGGCCACGGCGGTGAACGAGGGCCAGGCGAACGACGACCGGGTCACGCCGACCAGACCGAGCGGGGCGGTCCACACGGCGGCGAGGGCGAGCATCCGGGCCATCACCGGCAGCGATCCGTACCGCTGCGTCACGGGCGCGGCGATGTTGATCGCGAAGCCGTAGCAGACCACCGCGATGAGGACGAGCGCGACCCCGAGCGCATCGTCAGCGCCCACCGTCGCCGCCGGCACCGCGATCGCCGCGATGCCCACGAACCCCACCGCGAGTCCGGCGGTCTGCGCCTTCCCCGGTGCCCGGCGCAGCATCAGCGCCCCGATCGCGGTCGCGAAGATCGGGAGCGAGCCGTTCAGCAGTCCGGTGAGGGCCGAGCTGATCCATTGCTCGGCGAGCGGGAACAGGGTGAAGGGGATCGCGACCCACAGGACCGAGAGCGCGACGACCCGTGGGCGATCCTCGCGTTCGACCCGCGTGCGCGCGCCGGGCACGAGCCACAGGGCGGCGGCCCCGCATCCCACGCGCATCCACGTCACCAGGCCGGGCGTGAAGGCGTCGAGTCCGATCGCGATCAGGAGGAACGAGGCTCCCCAGATCAGCCCGATCGACCCGAACAGGGCCCAGTCGAGCGGCGTGAAGGCGCCTGCGTGTGTGCCGTGCGACGTCGAGAGGACATTTCGGCGCGGCGCCCGCGTGGCATCGGCCTCACTCATCCGAGCCGGACGATCGAGCCTGCCGGCGGCTCGGGGTAGGCCTCGGGGTGCACCGCCCACGCCAGGATCTCGAGGCCGTCGACGATCCGCGGTCCCGGCCTCGAGAAGAACGACGTGGCGTCCACCGCGAACACGTTCCCGTTGCGGGCGGCGGGTGTGTCGGCGATCTCGGGGTGCGCGAGGACCCGCTCCGCCTCCTCCTCGGCCTCTTCCAGGTAGTAGCCGCACGGCATGAAGACGAGCACTTCGGGGTTCGCGTCGCGGATCTCGCGGTGGGTGACGACGCGCGACGGCTCGCCCTTCTCGTTCAGGAGGTTCACGGCCGCGACGGCCTCGACCATCTCGGGGATCCAATGACCCGCCACGAACGGCGGCTCCCACCACTCGAGGCAGAACACACCGATCGTGGGGAGGCGGGCGGCGGTGGCCTTCGCTGCCGCGACGCGCGTTCGGAGGCCGGCCGCGAGCTCGGCGCCGCGCTCTTCGCGGTCGAGGAGCGTCCCGACGACCTCGAGCTGGGCGATCACGTCCTCGAGCGTGTGGGGATCGAGCGAGACGACCTTCGTGTCGTCCGCGACGCCCAGCTGCCGGAGGGCCTCCTCCACGTGACCGGCGGGGACCGCGCACACGCGGCACAGGTCCTGCGTGAGGATCACGTCGGGCTGCTCACGGCGGAGCAGGTCGGTGTCGAGCCGGTAGAGCGGCTGCTTCGCGTCCATGCGCTCGCGCACGGCCCGGTCGATCTCGCCTGAGCCGAGCGGGCGGCCCTGGGGGAGCGCGCTCCGCGAGACGACAGGCTTCGTCACGGCCTGCGGCGGGAAGTCGCACTCGTCGGTCACGCCGATCAGGTCGTCGCCCAGGCCGAGCGCGTACACGATCTCGGTGGCCGAGGGCAGGAGCGAGACGATCTTCACGCCAGGCTCCGGAGGCGGTCGTCGTCCTGCAGCAAGGTCACGAGGTCGGTGAGCGCCCGGCCCGCGGTTGCGCCGTCCATCAGCCGGTGGTCGAACGAGAGCGACAACGTGCACGCCGGCCGCGCGACCACCTCGCCGTCGACCACCAGTGCCCGCGGCGCGATCACCCCGAGCGCGATCACGGCCCCCTGCCCCGGGTTGATGATCGGCGTCCCCGCCTCGGACCCGTACGAGCCCGTGTTCGACACGCTGATCGTCCCTCCGGTCAGTTCCTCGGGGGTGAGCGACCCCGTGCGCGCGGCCTCCGCCAGGCGCCGGATCTCGGCGTCCAGCTCCGAGACCGTCAGCTCCCACACCCCGTGCACGACGGGCACGATCAACCCCCTCTCGGTGTCCGCTGCGATCCCGACATGACACGCTTGCGGCACGTGGATCTCTCCGAGCTCCCCGTGCCAGCTCGAATGCAGCACGGGATGCGCCCGGCACGTCTCCGCAACGGCCTTCACGAACAGGGGCAACGGCGAGACCCCCAGCTCCCGGCGCACGAGATCGAGCGCCGTGGCGTCGACCGTCCGGAACGTCGTGACGTGCGGCACCTCCCGTACGACCGCCGTCAACCGCTCCGCGATCGTCCGGCGAGCGATCGAGATCCGCTCGACCTCGAAGTCCACCTCGACCGCGGGCGTCCGGGCGACGAGACCCCCGCAGCCGCCTGCACGTCCTCGGCGGTGATCCGCCCGCCCGGCCCGGTCGCTCCCACGGTCGCGAGATCGACCCCAAGCGTCTTCGCGAGCTTGCGGACCGCGGGCGTTGCGGCAACCGCGGGGGCACCGCCCTCGGCGTGGACGCCGTGCGAGGCCGACCCAGGTCCCTGCACCTCGAACGTGACCAGAACGTCGCCGACGGGCACGGCCTCACCGACCTCGCCATGCACGGAGACCACGATCCCGGCGAACGGCGACGGGATCTCGACCGTCGCCTTCGCCGTCTCGACCTCCACGAGCGGCTGGTTCAGCGCAACCGTCTGGCCGGCCGCGACCAGCCACTCGACGATCTCGCCTTCCTCCAGCCCTTCCCCGAGGTCCGGCATCGCGAAGGTGCGTTCGGCCATCAGTACGCCACCACCTTCCGCACCGCCGCCGCGATCCGGTCCACGGTGGGCAGGTAGCGCTCCTCGAGCGATGCGGGCGGGTACGGCACGTCCCAGCCGGTCACGCGCTCGACCGGGGCTTCCAGGAAGTCGAAGGCCAGTTCCATCGCGCGGGCGGCGACCTCGGCCGCCATCCCGAGGGTGCGCGGGGCCTCGTGCACCACCACGACCCGTCCGGTGTCCCGCACGGCGGCCGCGAGGAGGTCCTCGTCGAGCGGTGACAACGAGCGCAGGTCGATCACCCGCGCCGCGATGCCGTCGGTGGCCAGCGCGTCGGCCGCCTGCAGCACCCGGGTCACCATCGAGCCGTAGCTCACGATCGCACAGGCGTCGCCCTCGCGGAGCACGCGTCCCTCGCCGATCCCCGGGCCGTCGGTCGTGAGGTCGCCTTCCTCCTTGCCCCAGTAGCGCGCCTTGGGCTCGAGCACGACCACAGGGTCGGGGTCGGCGATCGCGAGGCGGAGCAGCCGGTACCCGTCGAGCGGCGACGAGGGCACGACCACCTTCAGGCCGGCCGTGTGCACGTAGTAGGTCTCGGGGCTCTCGCCGTGGTGCTCCTTCCCCTTGATCCCACCGAAGGCCGGGATCCGGATCGTGATCGGCATGTCGACCCGTCCGCGGGTGCGTTCGCGCATCTTCGCGACGTGGTCGATCACCTGCTCGAGCGCCGGGTACGAGAACGCGTCGAACTGCATCTCGATCACGGAGCGCCAGCCGGCGAAGGCCAGGCCGACCGCGGTGCCGGCGATCCCCGCCTCGCTGATCGGTGTGTCGAAGACACGCTCTGCACCGAACTTCGCCTGCAGGCCGTCGGTCACGCGGAACACGCCCCCGCTCCGGCCGACGTCCTCGCCGAAGACGAGCACGCGCGGATCGTCGTCGAGGGCGTCGAGCAGCGCGCGGTTCAGCGCCGCGGAGAGCGTCCAGGACTCAGCCACCCAGGGCCTCCTCGCGCTGCCGCGCCCACGAGCCCCCCGGGGGCTCCGCGTAGGTCCAGTCGAACATCCACTCGGCCGGCGGCGCCGGCGTCGCGATCACGCCCTCCCGGGTCGCGAGCGCGAAGGCGTCGGCCTCCTCTTCGCACGCGGCCACGAACGCATCGTCGACGAGACCCTCGGCGCGGAGCCACGTCTCGAGCCGCGCGATCGGGTCGAACGCGCGGGCCGCCTCGACCTCGTCGTCGCTGCGGTAGCGACCCGGGTCGTCGGCCGTGGAGTGCGCGCCGATCCGGTAGGTGAGCGCCTCGATCAAGGTGGGACCCTCGCCCGCCCGTGCGCGGGCCACGGCGTCGCGCGTCACGGCGTACACGGCCAGGAGATCGTTCCCGTCGACGCGCACCCCGGGCATGCCGTACCCCTCGGCGCGTTTCCAGATCTCGCCGGCCGTCTGCTGCTCGGTCGGCACGCTGATCGCCCAGCCGTTGTTCTGGCAGAACAGCACGGCCGGGACCCGCCAGACGCCCGCGAGGTTCGCGGCTTCGTGGAAGTCCCCTTCGCTCGTGCTGCCGTCGCCGAAGTACGCGACCGTGACGCCGGACCCGTGATCCAGCTTGGTCCCGAGCGCGTGGCCGACCGCGTGCACGATCTGGGTCGCGATCGGGATGCAGATCGGCCCGAACCGGGTGGCGCGCGGGTCGTACGGACCGCCGTGCCACGTGCCGCGGTGGTACTGCAGGTACTGGACGGCGTCGACGCCGCGCACGATCGCGACGGCGAGCTCCCGGAACGTCGGGAAGACGAAGTCCTCTGCGCCCAAAGCGATCGCGCTCCCGATCTGGGCGGCCTCCTGGCCTTCGAAACCCGGGTAGACGGTCAGCTCGCCCTGTCGCTGGAGCGCGATGCACTCGCGGTCCAGGCGCCGGGCCACGATCATGCGCCGGAGGGCATCACGCAGTGCGGCGTCGTCGAGGCCGACGGCGGTATCTCCCTCGGGGGTACCGTCGGCCGCAAGGATACGGAACGGTTCGGTCCCGCCCCGATGCCCCGGTGACTGCACGGCCCTCAAACCCCCTCGTGCGAACGCCGAGAGCATAGGGGATGGCGACGCCCGCTAGACTCGACAGCGTGATCCCGAGCGCGTACCTCCGCGTGTTCCAGCCGCTCGATGCATTCGAGCGCGATGAGCAGCTGCACTGGGAGCGCTACCTGCTGGACCGATCGCGCAGCACGTCGCTCCGTCACCGGTATGCGGACCACCACACGGTGGGCAAGCTCGGGGTGCTGGCGCCGGCCGACGGCGAGCACGCCGAGCTCCGTGTGATCGACGGGCGCACGTACGTGAGTCCATGGCGGATGCGGATGCGGGTGCTCGCGTCGATGCTGTCGTTCCGCGATGCCCAGCCGATGGACCTGTGGGACCAGTTCATCCCGAAGGCCGACGGGAAGCGTGCCGCGAAGGATCTCGCGAAGCTCCGCCGGCGCGACCCCCACGCGGTGGCGTTCTGCCACCAGAGCCCATGGCACGTGCCGATCCGCTGGTTCGTGCTGTTCCGCGACGAGGAGCGCTGGCTGGGGGAAGACGAGTACGGGCGCACGCGGATGCGCTACCGCACGAGCACGCGTCGGGCGATGCGCCGTGCTGAGCAGGCCGTGGGACCGCTTCGGCGCTCCGAGCTCGGGCCGATCAGCGACCTGATCGTGGATCTGCACCAATGGATGGCGGCCTTCGACCGCGCCTCGATCCTCGAGCTCGACTACGGCACGCTCTGCGACCTGATGCGGTGGGACGACCTGGACGACGACCACAGCGCCCGAGAGATCCACGAGGCGCTGGAGGCCCTCGAGCGCGAGGAATTCCCCCGGAGCGCCGACATCTACCAGGGCGTGCTCACGCGCTGGGCCGAGGTCCGCAGCCGCGAGGCGATGAACTAGCTCGGAGCGCAGGCGAGCCGCCCAGGTGAGGGACGGCTCCGCGGTCTTCGGTGGCCAGGGGCAGAATCGAACTGCCGACACCGCGGTTTTCAGCCGCGTGCTCTGCCAACTGAGCTACCTGGCCAGCTGGCCCCCTTGGGGCCCTGCGCGCCCGACGGGCTTCGATCCCGCGATCTCCTCCTTGACAGGGAGGTGAGGACGACCTGACTCCTCTACGGGCGCAGGTATTCGGTTGTGATGCGTGGTGCGGTGGAGCCGTGCCCCCAACGGGATTCGAACCCGTGCTTCCGCCTTGAAAGGGCGGCGTCCTAGGCCGCTAGACGATGGGGGCGTCACTCCCGAGCCTACCGACCCTAGGGGCAGCCGACAGAGTATAGCCAGGCAGGCGGCGGTAGGCTCGATCGCGCTCAGCGCACCGCGGCGTTCGTGGTGGGTCGCAGCACGTCTCCCGCCCGCAGATCGGTGCCCGCGGGGCATTCGAGGACGGACCGAGCTCGCAGCCGCGGCAGTGCCAGGCGCCCCGGCGGCATCCGCCGCACGGCCACGACGCGCCACCGGGTGTCGACGAAGGCCACCGTGATCGGGAAGCGCATGCCGAACGTGTGTACCGATCGGCAGGGCGCGAACAGCATCGCGTGGTCCGGCGGGAGGAAGCCTCGGTCGCGCAGCCCGCGCATCCGTTCCCGTCGCGTGGCGGGGACCTCGACCGACCAGACCCGGTCGCGAGGATCGATGAGCTGGGTGGTCCGCATGGAGCGGGACGCTACCCGCGGGGGCCGACACGGTGGGCCGGGCGGGATTCGAACCCGCGACACGAGGGTTAAAAGCCCCCTGCTCTAACCGAGCTGAGCTACCGGCCCGGGGGCATCCTAGCGGGCCTCGGTCACGAGACCGCCCCCGTGCGGCATGGATGGACAGAGACCCCCGAACGGGAGGAGATCCGCCATGCGCAAGTCCTGGACAGCGATCGCACTCGTCGTGGCCGCCGCGATCCTCGGCGCTTCGGTGCTGGGAGCGCAGGCGTTCGCCGACGACGGGAGCGACGGCGGCGGCAGCGCCGACAAGACGATCACCGTGACCTCGACGGCCTCCGTGGGGTCGGAGCCCGACGAGGCGGTCGTGACGCTCGGTGTCACGACCCAAGATCCCGACAGCGCGACGGCGCTGGGCCGCAACGGCGAGACCGTCGACGCCGTCGTCGCGGCAGTGGAAGGCGCCGGTGTGGCCAAGGACGATGTCCGCACCACGCGGCTCGACCTGAACCGCCGAACGATCCACCGGCGCACACCGCAAGAAGCGATCGTCTACGTCGCCGACTCGGCCCTGGAGATCACGGTCCGGGACATGGACGCGGTCGGTGACGTGATCCAGGCGGGGGTCGAGGCCGGCGCGACGTCGGTCCGCGGCGTGCGGTTCGGCGTGTCCGACCCGGCGAAGGCGCGGACCGAGGCGCTGGACGCGGCGGTCCGCGGCGCACGCACGAAGGCCGACGCGATGGCGGCGGCGGCCGGCACCACCGTGACGGGCGTGGTCACGATCGACGAGCAGGGAGCGGCGCAGCCCGCGTACCGAACCTACGCCGCCGACACGGCGTACCCCGCGGCGATGGCCCTCTCCGCCCAGGTGGTCCCGCCCGACCAGATCCAGACACAGGTGACCGTGATCGTCACCTGGGCGATCGGCTAGTTCGCGTACCCGTTCGTGATCGGCATCCGCCGGTCGCGGCCGAACGCCTTGGGGGTGATCTTCACGCCCGGGGCGGCCTGGCGGCGCTTGTACTCGGCGCGGTCGACCATGTGCACGACCCGGCGGGCGAGATCGCGCTCGATCCCGCGCTCGACCATCTCGTCGATGCTGATGTCGTCCTCGACGTAGGCCTCGATCACGGGGTCCAGCACGTCGTACGGGGGTAGCGAGTCGGTGTCCTTCTGGTCCGGCCGGAGCTCGGCACTCGGCGGCTTCGTGATCGTGCGCTCGGGGATCGGCGCCGTGACGCCGTCACGTCCGGCCTCGGCGTTCCGCCAGTCCGCGAGCTCGTAGACGAGGGTCTTGGGCACGTCCTTGATCGGCGCGAACCCGCCCGCCATATCACCGTAGAGCGTCGAGTAGCCCACCGCGTACTCGGACTTGTTCCCGGTGGCGAGAACGATCGAGCCGAACTTGTTCGAGATCGCCATCAGCAGGTTGCCGCGCACCCGCGCCTGCAGGTTCTCCTCGGCCACGCCCTCCTGCGTGCCGGCGAAGACCTCGGCGAGCGCGTGGCGGTAGGCGTCGAAGGCCGTGTCGATCGCGATCGTGTCGATCCGGATCCCGAGACGCTTCGCGCAGTCCTGGGCGTCCTCCAGGCTCTCGGGCGACGAGTACGGGGAGGGCATCGCGAGCGCGCGCACGGCGTCGGCGCCGAGCGCGTCGACGGCGAGCGTCGCGACGATCGCGGAGTCGATCCCGCCCGAGAGCCCGAGCACGACGTCGGAGAAGCCGTTCTTGCGCACGTAGTCGCGCAGGCCGACCACGAGGGCGCGGTAGACCTCCTCGGCGCCTTCGGGCCACGCGGGGCGGTCGTCCGCGAAGGAGATGTTGCCGTGGACGTCGACGATCAGGAGGTCTTCGGTGAACATCGGGGCCCGATGCTTCACCGACCCGTCGGGGGCCACCATCATCGAGCCCCCGTCGAAGACGAGCTCGTCCTGGCCGCCGACGGCGTTCACGTACGCGATCCACGCGCCCGTCTGGCGCGCGCGATCGCGCAGGATCGTCTCGCGGTCGTGGTTCTTCCCGCGGTGGTACGGGGAACCGTTGATGTTCACGATCAGCGGCACGCCCGCCAGACGCGAGAACGGCAGGCCGTCGTGCCACGCGTCCTCGCACACCGTGATGCCCAACTCGGTCTCGCGCACGGTGACCCGGACGGCGTCGTCTCCCGGGGTGAAGTAGCGCCGCTCGTCGAACACCCCGAAGTTCGGCAGCTGGACCTTGTGGTAGCGAGCCCGGATGTCCCCGCGTTCGAGCAGCGCGGCCGCGTTGTGGATCCCGGCGTCCGTCCGGTCCACGAAGCCCACGACGACCGGGCAGCTCGTGGCGGCCTTCGACGCCAGGCTCCGGAGCGCCTCCAGGTTGTCGTCGATGAACTCACGGCGGAGCACGAGGTCCTCGGGCGGGTAGCCGGTGATCGCGAGCTCGGGGAAGCACACGAGGTCGGCGCCGGCCTCGGTGGCGCGTTGCGCCGCGTCGGCCATGCGCGCGACGTTGCCGGCGAGGTCGCCGACGGTGAGGTCCAGCTGGCCGAGCGCGATCCGTGGCACGCGGGAAGCTTACGCGGGACGGAGCTACACGGAGGACGTGGCAGGGATGTCCGCGCCCGGCGAGCTCGGTCTACTCGGTGCCGCCGATGTCGACGTTGTACGCCTCCCAGACGAGGTCGGCGCCCTTCTGGCGGTGACGGATCACCGTGCCGATGAACCGCTGCAGGTCGTCGCGCGCGTCGTCGAGGGGCCACTCGGGGCCGCCGATGTCGACGGCGTCGAGCCGCTCGAGCATCTGGGCGATCTTGGTGGTGATCTCGGGATGCTCGCCGGCGAGACGGTGCATCGTGCCCGCGAGGCGCGGGGCCCGTTCGGTGATCTCCTCGTAGAGGCCGCCCGGCTTCTCGGTGACGACCACGTGCTGGTCGAAGGCGTCGCGGACGCTGACCATCTCCTTGCGCACGAGGTCGGTCCACTCCGGCAGCCGCCCGGAGGCGGGCGAGGAGATCGCGACCTCCAGATGCACGAGCGCGTCGTGCAGGGTGGCACGGCGGGCGCGGGCCTCGCTGAGCGCCGGCGTGATCTTGTCGTCGGGAGTCATGAAGTCACGGTAGCCCGTCGGCACGCGCGGGGAGCAACTCGCCGATGTGGCGCTCGCTCGGGGAGTCTCGTGGCCGAACCGGCGAGCTGCGAGGGCGAACCGCCCGGTCGCTCCGTCCGTAGTACGGTCGTTCATCCGTCGGAAGGAGCATCCATGCGTGTTCGAGCGTTCAGGACCGTCCTCGTCGCCGCGATCGTGCTGGCCGCCACCGCGAGTTCGGCCTCGGCCGCCACGATCGTCCGCGGGAACGCGATGCGCTGGCGACCCGCCACCGTCACGATCGCTCGTGGTGGAGCCGTGAAGTGGAAGGCGGTCGACGTCCACCACACGGTGCGTTCGTACGGCTCCAACTGGACGTATTCCAAGGATCTGCACCCCGGGAGCGCCACGGCCCCACGGACATTCAACCGGCGCGGCACCTACCGCTTCTACTGCACGATCCACGGATCGGTGGCTCGGCGGCACCTGCTCGGGCATGTGCGGGAAGGTCGTGGTGGGCTGATCTCAGCGATCTCTCCATCCACGTAGGTCGTGACGCACCGGAGGCGAAGGCGTAACGTCGCCCTATGCTCGACGGCGGTTCCGCTTCCCCCGTAGACCGCTTCACCCCCGGCACGGTGAACGCTTACGTGCCGCGCATCGTCCTGCGCCACCTCGCCGCCGATCCTGGCGTCCGTGCCTGGACCGTCGACGGCACCGTGGCCTTCGTCGACATCTCCGGCTTCACGAAGCTCTCCGAACGGCTGGCGAAGACGGGTCGGGAGGGCGCCGAGCAGATCACCGAGGCGATCGGGGGGAGCTTCGAGGCGATCCTCTCGATCGCGTACATGAACGGCGGCGGCCTGATCAAGTTCGGCGGCGACGCGCTGCTCCTGCTGTTCGAGGGCGACGAGCACGTGGAGCGCGCGTGTCGGGCGACCGTGAAGATGCGGCGGGTCCTGCGCGATGTCGGGAAGATCGAGGTGCCCGGCGCACGGGTCAACCTGCGGATGTCGCAGGGACTGCACACCGGGACGTTCCATTTCTTCCTCGTCGGAGGGCTCCATCGCGAGCTCCTTCCCGTCGGTCCGGCATGGAGTCGCACGGTGGCGATGGAGCACGACGCCGATGCCGGCGAGATCCTGATCAGTCCCGAGGCCGCCGCGTACCTGCCACAGCGGTGTCTCGGCGACGCGAAGGGCCAAGGGGTCCTGCTCAAGCGCGAGCCGCCGGTGGCGGCCGATGAGGCGCTTGCCGACGAGGCGGTGGTCGTGCCGCCGCAGTTGGTCGCCGAGTGCCTCCCGACGGCGGTCCGTTCGCATGTCGCCGCCGGCGGGGGCACCCCCGAACACCGGCCGGTCACGATCGCGTTCGTGCACTTCGACGGCACGGACAAGCTCATCGAGCATGAGGGTCCCGAGGTCGCCATCGGTCGCCTCGACGAGCTGGTCTCGATCGTGCAGGAGGCCGCGGAGGAACAGGGTGTCGCGTTCCTCGCGTCCGACGTCGACGCCGACGGTGGCAAGCTGATCCTGACGGCGGGCGCGCCCACGATCACCGGCGACGACGAGGAGCGGATGCTGCTCACCCTCCGGCGGATCGTCGATGCCGCCCCGTCGATCCCGATCAGGATCGGCGTGAACCGCGGGGCGGTCTTCGCGGGCGACATCGGCCCGTGGTACCGACGCACGTACACGGTCATGGGCGACGCCGTGAACCTGTCGGCGCGGTTGATGGCCCAGGCCGAGCCCGGCCTGATCTACGCGACCGCCGATGTGCTCGACCGCTCCAACACCCTGTTCGAAACGACGGAGCTCGAGCCGTTCGCCGTCAAGGGGAAGGCCAAGCCGGTGCGCGCCTGGGCGGTCGGTGCGGCGATGGGTTCCCGGACGCGCCAGGTCTCCGCGAAACGGATGCCCCTCGCCGGTCGTGGGCCTGAGATGGCAGCGCTCCTGGACGCCCTGGGGGTCGTGCTGGCCGGCGACGGCCGGCTCGTGGACATCGTGGGGGAGCCCGGGATCGGCAAGTCGCGTCTCCTCGAGGAGCTCCGCGGCGCCGCGCTTGACGTCCGGGTTCTCCGGGCGACGTGCGAGGCCTATACGGCCAACACGCCGTACATCGTGTGGCGCGAGCTGATGCGTGAGCTCCTGCACATCGGCTGGCAGGACACCGACGACGCCGTAGGCGAGCGGCTCCGCGACGAGCTCCTCGCGCTCGCGCCCGACCTGCTTCCCTGGCTCCCGCTCCTCGCCCGCGCGTTCGACGCGGACCTCCCGCCCACCCCCGAGATGGCGCTCCTCGCGGAGGAGGGACAGCGCGAGAAGCTCCACGAGAGCGTTCTGCGATTCCTCGAGGTCGAGCTGCCCTCCCCGTCGGCGATCGAGATCGAGGACGCGCACCACATGGACGACGCCTCGGCCGATCTGCTCGGGTACCTCACGATGCGTCTCGAGGGCCACCCGTGGCTCCTGTCGGTCAGCCGTCGGCCGAGCGACGCGGGCTTCGAACCGCCCGAGGCGCCGGGTGTCCGCCGGATCGACCTCGCGCCGCTCAGCGTGGATGAGGCGCTGGCGATGGCGAAGGTCGCCACCGAGGACCGCCCACTCGCCGATCACGTGCTGCGACTCGTGGTCGAGCGCTCCGGCGGGAACCCGCAGTTCCTGCACGACCTGGTCGACGCGGTCGTCGAATCCGGCGGTACCGGTGGGATGCCGAGCTCCGTCGAGGCGGCCGCGATGGCGCGCGTCGATGCGCTCTCGCCCGAGGACCGGGCGCTCGTGCGACGGGCGGCCGTGTTCGGGGTGATGTTCGACCCCCGGATGCTCGCGTGGGTGCTCGACGACGAGCGTGTGCCCGGCCCCGAGACATGGCAGCGGCTGGCCGAGTACTTCGAGGAGGAGAGCGATGGGTACCTGCGCTTCCGACGGGCGCTGATCCGCGACGCGGCCTACGAGGGGTTGCCGTACAAGCTGCGCCGACGGCTCCACGGGGAGATCGGGCGGAGGCTCGAGGCCGACCTCGCCCACCCCGAGGAAGCGGCCGGCCTGCTCTCGCTCCACTTCGTCGTGGCGGGGCGGTACGCCGAGGCGTGGCGTTACGCTCCGATCGCCGCGGAGCGCGCGCGTGAGCTGTACGCGAACGTAGAGGCCGCGCGGCTGTTCAACCGGGCGATCGAAGCCGGCCGGCGGGTCCCCGACGTTGAGGATGCGGACCTGGGGGAGCTCCACGAGAAGGTCGGCGACGCCTGGGACCGCGCGGGCGAGTTCCAGCGGTCGGCCGAGTCGTTCGCGGTCGCGCGTCGCCTGCTGCGTGACGACCCGCTTCACGAGTCGCGACTGCTGCTCAAGCGGTCCAAGGCCGAGGAGAAGCTCGGCCACTACCGTCAGGCGCTCGCGTGGGTCACGCGGGCGCGCCGGCTGCTCGACGGCGTCCCCGGCGACGAGTCGGCTCGACGCTCCGCCCAGCTGAGCGCCTGGTACGCGACGGTGCTCCAGGCGGAGGGCCGCACCGCAGACGCGATCACGTGGTGCAAGCGCGCGGTCGCCGAGGCCGAGGCGGCCGGCGACCTCGAAGCGCTCGCGCAGGCGCTCAACGTGCTCGAGTGGGTGGACATCATGACGGGGCGCTCCGACGGCCGGCATCTGCGTCAGGCCCTGGGGATCTACGAGTCCACCGGGGACCTCGCCGGCCAGGCGAAGATCCTGACGAACCTCGGCGCCGGCTCGTACTTCTCCGGCGATTGGGACGAGGCGATCGACTGCTGGGAACGCGGACGGGAGGCGTACCTCACCGTCGGTCAGCCCGTCGATGCCGCGTCGAGCGACAGCAACATCGGCGAGGTCCGGTCCGACCAGGGGCGGCTCGACGAGGCGGAGGAGATCCTGCGGGAGGCGCTCCGCGTGTGGAAGGCGTCCGGCGACAGGTATTCGTATGCGGGGACGCTCAGCCAGCTCGGCCGCACGGTGTCGCGCGCGGGCCGTCACGAGGAGGCGCTCGAGATCTTCGCCGAGGCGCGTGCGGGTCTCGAGGACGTGGGGGCGCACGCCGACGTGCTGGAGACCGACGCGAAGGTCGCCGAGTGCTACCTGTTCATGGGGCGCACCGAGGATGCGCTCGCCCTCGCCGAACGCACGCTGTCGGCCGTGATCGCGCCCGACAGCGTGAGCGTCGCCGGCCCGTTGCTGGAACGGATCGTGGGCTACGCGAGGATGCAGTCGGGCGACCTCGACGGCGCGGGCGAGGCGTTCGGATCGAGCCTCGCCACGGCCCGGGAGCGCGGTGCTGAGTTCGAGGTGGCGATGTCGCTGCGGGCGTTGGCGCAGCTCCAGCTCGCCCGAGGCGGTACCGGCGACTTCGAGCTCGCCGAGGCGCGAGGGATCTACGAGCGCCTCAAGGTGATCGCCGCGCCTGTGGTGCCGATGGATCGACGACGGGTGTCCTAGACACGGAAGAGGCGGCCCGTTCGGGCCGCCTCTTCGCTCTCGCTGTGGACCGAGCGCTACCGCTTGTACAGGATGTCGCCCTTCGAGGTAGTAGGTCTCGCTCACCTGGATCTGGTCGTCGCCAGGGTGACCGTGGACTGGCTCAGGAGGCAGGTCTCCTCGTTCCCCGGGAGCACGGGGTTCCCGTTCGCGTCGGTGAGGCACCATTCGATCGGGTGCACCGAGGTGATCAGGTCGCCGTTGTTGTCGAACAGCACATTCACCGTGGTCATCGGGACCGGACCCGAGCGGGACCGGCTCGGGCGCGAACGCGTGCACCTCGATCGTGAAGGCGGAGTGGCGGCGCCCGTCGGGTAGAGGAACTCGACCGACGTCGCCGTTGTGCGTCAGCGTGTACGGCTTGACGATGCACCCCGGCTCGTTCGTCTGTGTCACGTCACGGTCTGCGTCGTGTCGCCGTCGTTGTTGGCCGTGACCTTTCGCCGCAGTCGATGTCACCTTCACTGAGTGGAAGGTGCGGACGAATCCGACGTGGAGCCACCGGACGTCGCGACGAGCTTGTAGACGCTCGGACGTCGGCCGTCAGCCTTGAGGCCGTAAGCGGCGATGCCCTGCCGTTGCCAGCCTCCAGCGAGACGGCTCCGCGCGCGTCGGAACCGCTGGCGTACGTCGAGCTTGTTGAAGGTCACCGTCGATCGACCAGGATCCGGATCGTTGTCTCCGTCTCCGAGTCAGGCCCGCAGTCGCTGGCGGTGCACCCCGTGATCGTGAACGTCGCCGGCCGCCGACATCGTCGTCGCCGTTCTTCAGCGGCACCGTGATGACGGCTGGGTGAACTTCGCTTCGACGTCAGGTGACGCCGAACGTAGTCGTCGTCTCGTCACGTCGTTCGGGCGAAGGTGTCGCAGGAATCGAGGGTGAGCCGCTCCGGCACGTCCACCGGTCGCACTTGACCGTATCTCCGTCGCCGGTGTTCCGCCGAGTCCGTCACGGTCCGTCCCGGACTTCGCCTGATACCCGGGCTTGACCGACGTTCGAGTTCGACATCGACGACGGATTGTCCGCCGGCCTGATGAGCTTCGGTTCCTACGCCCTCAGCCGCCGTGATCGTGAATCCGGTGGCGCATCCGCGAAGAGCTTCAGTGAGTTGATCGTCGAGTTGCCCGACGACGTGTCGTTCTTGAACGTCGCCGTGAGGGTCTGTCCGCTCGTGCCGGGCTGGAGCGTGGCCGGCAGCACCGTCAGGTCGTAGATCTGGTCGGCGCTGCGTTCGCGAGCGTGATCGGCAGCAATCCCGCGACGAGCGCGACGAGCGGCTGCTGCGAGCAAAGACTTGCGTTTCCGAGACATACCGGTCCTCCCCAGGGGGTGATGGGTCGCGTCGGCCCATCGGGCGACGCCCGACAGTAGGACGAAGGTCCTCGGTTCGTCAATGCATAAGTAGGGCGAACGGCCTAGGGCTACTGGCAGTACCTACAGGATCGGGAGGTACCGCTCCAGCTCGTACGGGCGTCACGTAGGCCTTGAACGCATCCCATTCCTCGCGCTTGTTCCGGATCAGGAACTCGTGCACGTGCGCACCGAGCGCGTCGCGCAGCACATCCGACCCCTCGGCGAGGTGGATCGCCTCGACCAGGTCCTCGGGCAGCGACCGGATGCCGGCCGCCTCGCGGTCGGCCTCGCCCATCTCGTAGATGTTGTTGCTCGCCTCGGGCGGCAGCTCGTAGTTGCCCTCGACGCCGGCGAGGCCGGCGGCGAGCATCGCCGAGAACGCGAGGTACGGGTTGCACGCGGCGTCGGGCGAGCGGTACTCGATCCGCGTGGCCTCTTCCTTCCCGGGCTTGTACTGCGGCACGCGCACGAGCGCGCTGCGGTTCCGACGGGCCCAGCAGACGTAGACGGGGGCCTCGTAGCCGGGGACGAGCCGCTTGTACGAGTTCACCCACTGGTTCGTGAGCAGCGTGATCTCGGGGGCGTGCTGCAGCAGGCCGGCGATGTAGGACTTCGCCGTCTTCGACAGGTGGTACTCGTCGGTCGCGTCGAAGAACGCGTTCCGGTCGCCCTCGAAGAGCGACTGGTGGGTGTGCATCCCGCTGCCGTTCACGCCCGCGACGGGCTTCGGCATGAAGGTGGCGTAGACGCCGAACTCCTGCGCGACCTCCTTCACCGTGAGGCGATAGGTCATCACGCTGTCGGCCATCGTGAGCGCGTCCGTGTAGCGCAGGTCGATCTCGTGCTGGCTCGGCGCGACCTCGTGGTGCACGTACTCCACCGGGATGCCCATCGACTCCAGGTACTGCACGGTGCGCTTGCGGTAGTCGGTGCCGACGTCGAGCGGTCTCGTCGAAGTAGCCGCCGCGGTCGAGGAACGTCGGGTCGTCGGCGCTCTTGAAGTAGAAGTACTCGAGCTCGGGCCCGACGTAGAACGTGAAGCCCAGGTCGGCCGCCCGCTTCAGCTGTCGCTTCAGCACGCCGCGCGGGTCGCCGTCGAACGGCGTGCCGTCGGGGTTGAACACGTCGCAGAAGATCCGCGCGACGGGCGCCTCGAGCTTCCACGGGACCACCTGGAACGTCGCCGGGTCGGGCACCGCGATCATGTCCGACTCCTGGATCCGGCTGAACCCCTCGATCGAGGAGCCGTCGAACCCCATGCCCTCGGCGAGCGCGCCTTCGAGCTCCTGGGACGTGATCGTGAACGACTTCAGGAACCCGAGCACGTCCGTGAACCAGAGCCGGACGAACCGGATCCCCCGTTCCTCGACGGTGCGCAGGACGTAGTCGGCTTCCGCGGTAAGGGCCATGCACCCAGGGTAGGGGTGGGGTGGCCCGGTCCGGTTACGCCCGCGTAAACGTCTTCAACACGGGCGGATACCATCCCGCCATGGAACGTCGCCGCATCTCGTCCGGATCGCCGTTCGAGGCCGAGATCGGCTTCTCGCGGGCGTTCGTCGTGGGACGGCACGTCCATGTGTCGGGCACCGCGCCGGTCCCGCCGCCGGGCGAACCGGTCGCGCCTGGCGCGTACGCACAGACCCGTCGCTGCCTCGAGATCGTCCTGGCGGCGCTCCGCGAGGCGGGCGCCGGCCCCGAGCACGTGGTGCGCACCCGCACCTACCTCACCGACGCCGGCGACTGGCGCGAGGTCGGGAGGGCGCACGGCGAGGTCTTCGGCGAGGTCCGTCCCGCGAGCACGATGGTGGTCGTGGCCGCGCTGTTGGATCCCGCCTGGAGGGTCGAGATCGAGGCCGACGCGATCCTGGACAACTGAGGCCCTGCCGTCGGTCAAGGCCCCCCTCGAAGCCGCGAGCTCGGGTGCGATGATGCCGGAGTGCTGACGCCCGAGATGCTCGGCCGTACGTTCGCTGCGGCGCCCGATCCCGAGCTCGCCCGTGTCGCCTTCTCCCGGGTGGGCGACGTCGCGACGGCGCGCGCCGCCCTCGCGCGTCCCGAGATCACGGACGTGGCCGCCCGGCTCTTGGGGTTCTCGACGGCCGCGACCGACTTCCTGGTGGCGCATCCCGACGAGGTCGAGACGCTGGCCGACGTGGGGGCACGGAGCGGCGGTGCACTGCGGGCCGAGGTGGCCGCCGACATCGACCTCCTCGGTCCGACCGCCGGGCTCCGGCGCTTCCGCCGGCGGGCGATGCTGCGGGTGGCGGCCCGGGACCTGGCGGGCGCGCCGCTCGAGGACGTGGTCGCCGAGATCAGCGCGATCGCCGACGCCTGCATCGCCGAGGCGCTCGTGCTGACGCCCGGCGGTGACCTGCTGACGGTGATCGCCCTCGGCAAGCTCGGGGGGTTCGAGCTGAACTACGCGAGCGACGTCGATCTCCTGTTCGTGCACCGCGATCCGGGGCCGGACGCCCAGGAGGCCGCCGAGCACGCCGTCGCCGCCTTCACCGCGATGCTGGCCGAGCCCACGGCCGAGGGCGTCGCGCTCCGCGTGGACATCGCGCTCCGCCCGGGAGGACGCTCGGGCGCCCTGAGCCGCTCGCTGGACGCCACCCTCGCCTACTACGACCGCGAGTCCGCGACCTGGGAGCGCCAGGCGATGATCAAGGCCCGGCCGGTCGCGGGATCGCACGACCTGGGGGAGGGGTTCCTGGCGGGCGTCGAGCCCTTCGTCTATCCGCCCGAGCTCGCGCCCGCCGCGATCGACGACGTCCGGCGCACGAAGGTCCGGCTCGAGGAGTACATCCGGCAGCGCGGCAAGGAGTTCATCGAGGTCAAGCGGGGTCGCGGCGGGATCCGCGACGTCGAGTTCGCGGTGCAGCTGCTCCAGATCGTGCACGGCCGCCGCGACCCACGCCTGCGGACCCCCAACACCCTGGCCGCGCTCCGCGCGCTCGCGCTCGAGGGCTACGTCGCCGACGCCGACGCCGAGGCCCTGGCCGATGCCTACCGGTTCCTCCGGATGGTCGAGCACCGGCTCCAGATCGTGCGGGACCTCCAGACGCACGACCTGCCGCCCGACCGGCACGCGCGCACGACGCTGGCGCGCTCGCTGGGGCTCGCGGACGCCGACGAGCTGGCGGTGCGGTACGAGGCCACGACCGGGCTCGTGCGCTCGATCCACGAACGACTCTTCTACCGCCCGATGCTCGAGGCCTTCGCCGGGCCGGCGCATCCCACCCACGGCACCGACCGCGCGGCCACCGAGGAGCTGCTCGGCGGCCTCGGGTTCGCCGAGCCGGGCCGCTCCTATGACGTGCTCGGGCGGCTCGTCGATCCCTCCCGCCGGGTCGGGAAGGTGCTCGCGCACCTGTTCCCCGTGATGGCGCCGGCGCTCGCGCTCGCACCGGCGCCCGACGCCGCTCTGGTCCGCCTCGAGCGCGTGGCCGACGCCGTCGGCGACGAACGCGCGATCGCCGACCTGCTGGCGAGCGATCCGGTCGCGGCGCGCCGCCTGGCCCACGTGGCCGGCGCCAGCTCGTTCGCCACCGACCTGCTGGTGGCCGACCCCTCCCGGATCCGCGGCCTCTCCGATTCGCTCCTCGGTGCCGAGACCGACCCGGCCGGGCGATCTGGTCGACGCGGTCGCCCGCACGGCGGGCCGCGAGCTCACGCCGCGCGAGACGGGCGAGGCGCTCGGAGCGGTCGCGGTCCGGGTGATCCGGGAGGCCGTGGCCGCGGCCGAGCCCGACCTGCCGTTCGCCGTGATCGGCATGGGGAAGCTCGGCGCGCGCGAGCTGAACGTCGCGAGCGATCTGGATCTGCTGTTCGTCTACGAAGGCGAGGGTCCGGGTCCCCTGAAGCGGGCCGGGGTCCTGGCCGAGCGGGTGCTGCGCGGGATCCGCGAGGCGGGGTGGGAGCCCGACGCCGACCTCCGCCCGGAAGGCCGCAACGGCCCGCTCGCTCGCTCGATCGCCGCCTATCTCGAATACTGGGAGCGGTACGCGGAGACCTGGGAGTTCCAGGCGCTGCTGCGGGCCCGGGCGGTCGCGGGGGACGCGGACCTCGGCCGGCGGTTCGAGCTGAACGCCGCGGACTTCGCCTATCCGCCCGACGGCCTCACGATCGACCGCGTCGCGGAGATCCGGCACATGCGCGAGCGGATCGAGCGCGAGCGGGTGAAGCCGCCCGAGGCGGCGAAGTTCCACTTCAAGCTCGGGATCGGCTCGCTCGCCGACGTCCAGTTCGCGGTGGAGCTCTCGCTGATGCGGCACGGCGGCCCCCACCCGGCGATCCGTTCGCGTCGCACCCTGGAGGCGATCGACCGCCTGGCGGCCGCCAAGCTCCTGCCCGGTTCGGTCGCGCGCGACCTGGGCGAGGCGTTCGTGTTCTGCACCGACGTGAAGAACGCGCTCGAGATGGACCGGCGGCTCCACGCCGAGGCGGTGCCACCGGCGCCCGCAGACCAGACCGCTCTCGCGCGGCGCCTCGGCTACGAGGAGTACCCTCGGCAGAGCTTCATCGACGACTACCTGCGCGTGACACGCCGCGCCCGCCGCGCGATGGAACGCGTCTTCTCCGAGGAGCACGCATGAGCGACACCACCGCGCCGCGTCGCACGGCCCTGATCACCGGGGCGTCGAGCGGCTTCGGCGTGGAGTTCGTGAAGCGGTTCGCCGCCGACGGGTTCGACGTCGTGCTCGTGGCGCGGACGGGCGCCGTGATGGAGGAGCTCGCCGCCGAGATGGAGGAGCGCCACGGCGTCACGACCGTCGTGCTGCCGAAGGACCTCTCCGAGCCGCACGCGGCCACCGACGTGATGGCGAACCTCGAGGAACGCGAGGTGCGCGTCGACGCGCTCGTGAACAACGCCGGCTTCTCGACCTACGGGCCACTCGTCGACACCGACCTGGATGCGACGATGGACATGCTCCGGGTCAACATGCTCACGCTCACGGAGCTCACGCGGCGATGCCTCCCGGGGATGATCGAGCGGGGGTGGGGGCGCGTGCTGAACCTCGGGTCGATCGGCTCGTTCTCGCCCGCGCCGATGACCGCGGCGTACGCGGCGACGAAGGCGTACGTGCTCTCGCTCTCGCTGGCCCTGCGCGACGAGCTGAAGGGCACCGGCGTCACGGTGACCGCCCTGTGCCCCGGGCCCACGGAGACGGGGTTCCAGGCGCGGGCCGAGATGGCCGACTCGGTGCTGATCGCGGGCAAGCGGCTCCCGACGGCCGTCGCGGTCGCCGATGCGGGGTACGAGGCCATGAAGCGGGGCGGCCCTACCTCGTCACGGGAGCGTCGAGCCGGGTGTTCGCGTTCGGGAGTCGGTTCATGCCGCGGACCGCGACGAGCCGGATCTCGGGGCAGGCCCAGCGCCGCATCGGGTGACCCCGATCGATGGCCGGGACGACCGTGCGACGTGAACGTCGGCCTCGCCCGAGCGTCCGATTGCCCGATCTTCCGAAAGCCCATAGGGTTGCCCGGCAGGCATCCCTCCCCGAACGGACATCGGCGTGGTCGGAGATCGGACGATGAACGGCGGCTCCACACGCGTCGTGGTGCCGGGCCAGGGGGCACGGGCCGAGGCGCTGACCGCCGTGGTGGAGGATCTGGCAGGGGAGCTGTCGCTCCGCCCTTTGCTCGAGCGGATCCTCAGGCGTTCCACGGAGCTTCTGGGCTGCGACGCCGGGTCGATCTGCCTCGTTGACGAGGGTGCGGGCGTGTATCGGAAAGAGGCGGACATCGGCATCGCCTGCCAGTCCGGCAAGGTGTTCCCGCTCACGGAAGGCACGACCGGCGCGGTCGTGGCTCGTCGAGGGCCGGTGATCTTCGAGGACTACGGCGATGTGCCTGGCGGGCACGTTCGGTCGGAGGACCGGGAACAGCTCAAGGGCGTGATCGGCGTTCCCATCTGGTGGCGGGGGGCCATCGTCGGTTCGTGCGTGGTGTTCACGCGCGACCCCGATCGCGAGTTCGTCCACGAGGATGCGGAGCTGCTCGAGCTGTTCGCCAAGCACGCCGCGATCGCGATCACGAACGCCCGTCTGCACGAGGCCGCGGAATCCGAGGCCCGCGCGGAGGCCGCCGCGGCGGAGCGCAACCGGATGGCGCGCGAGGTGCACGACACGGTCGCACAGGGGCTGGTCTCGGTGTTGCTGCAGATCCGCGCGGCTCAGGGATCGATCGCGGATGGCCATCCCGACGGGGCGACCGGCGCGCTCGCGGAGGCGCGATCGGCGGCCGAGGCCGTCTTCGAGGAGACGAGGCGCAGCGTGCTCGGACTCGCCCCGTCACCGTTGGAGGGACGGTCGCTCGAAGAGGCGCTCGAGCTCGAGATCGCGTGGGCGAACCGCACGGGCGTGCTCGACGCCCGCCTCGTGACGGCGGGTAGTCGGGTGGTGCCCGCACCCGATGTCGCCCACACCCTGTTCCGGATCGCCCAGGAGGCGCTGACCAACGCGATCCGCCACGCGCGCGCGACCTCGGTCAGGGTCGGGCTCGTGTATTCGCCGACGGGCGTCAGCCTGCTCGTCCAGGACGACGGCGCCGGGTTCGACCGGACCCAGGTCGCCGAGGACGGAGCGGTGCACGGCCTCGGGCTCGGCGGGATGGCCGAGCGGGCGCGGCTGCTCGGCGGGACACTGGAGCTCGATTCGACCCCGGGATGGGGAACGAGGATCCGCGCGTGGATCCCATCGGCGTCCGATGTGCCCGACGATGCCGACCTGCCCGGACGACTCGTGCGCGTGCTCGTGGTGGATGACCACGCCGTCACGAGGGCCGGCATCGTCCAGGTCCTGTCGATGTCCGACCCTTCGCTGCAGGTCGTCGGCGAGGCCGAGTCGGGGGAGCAGGCGGTCTCGGCGTGGCGCGCGCTGCGCCCGGATGTGGTGCTCATGGATCTGCAGATGCTGGACGGTGACGGGATCGACGCGATCGCGCGGATCCGTGCCGAGGACGCGACGGCCAGCATCGTGGCGCTGACCGCCTTCGCCAGTGACGATCTGGTGGCCGGGGCGTTCCGCGCAGGGGCGCGCGGTTACCTCGGCAAGGAGGCATCGGGGCTCGAGCTGGTCCGGGCGGTGCGCGCCGCCTCCCGTGGCGAGATGGTGGTGTCCGGGGAGGCGGTGGAGCGGCTCCATGCCCACCTCAACGGCGCCGACGGCGCTCGCGGCCTCACCGAGCGCGAGCGGCAGGTGCTCGTGCTCCTCGAGCGAGGCTCGACGGACCGCGAGATCGCGACGGCGCTCTCGATCTCGGTCAAGACGGTGGAGAAGCACGTCGGCTCGATCCTGCGCAAGCTCGGCGCGCAGAACCGCACGCAGGCGGTGGCCCGGGCGCGCGAACGCCTCGCCGGGTAGGGGAACCCCCCGCTCCCGCAACGGGTGATCTCCCCGATGCCGGGGCCGGGGCCGGCTGCCTACCCTCAAGATCGACCGATCCCGGTTCTGGTTCGCCGACCTCGGAGGTAGCCGCGTGCCCGTCGTACCGCTGAAGGACCTGCTCGACCGAGCGTTCGAGGAGCGCTACGGCGTGGCGGCGTTCAACATCGTGAACGACCTCACGCTCGAGGCCGTGCTCGCCGCCGCCGTCGAGTTGCGGGCGCCGGTGATCGTCCAGACCTCGGTGAAGACGGTCAAGTCGATCGGCCGGGATGTGCTCTTCGGCATGTGGCGCACGATGACGGCCGGGATCGAGGTGCCCGTCACCCTGCACCTCGATCACTGTCCCGAACGCGAGGTCATCACGTCGTGCCTGGAGGCCGGGTGGAACTCGGTGCTGTTCGATGCCTCGGCCCTGCCGGTGGAGGAGAACCAACGCCAGACGAAAGAGGTCGTGGCGGAGGCGCATCGACAGGGCGCGCACGTGGAAGGCGAGATCGAGGGCATCAAGGGTGTCGAGGACGACGTCGGCTCCGACGAGGAGTCGGCCCGTCAGTCGCTCGCGGTGGCGCTCGGGTTCATCCGCTCGACGGGGATCGACTGTTTCGCGCCCGCGATCGGGAACGCGCACGGCATGTATGCGGCCGAGCCGAAGCTCGACGCCCAACGGGTCTCCGACATCGTGGATGCCGAGCCGATCCCGATCGCCCTGCACGGCGGCAGCGGCATGACCGACGCCCAGTTCTCCGACCTGATCGCACGCGGATGCGCGAAGGTGAACATCTCCACGGCGTTGAAACGACGCTTCATGCAGTCGAACCTGGCGTTCCTCCGCGATGCGGAGGCGGCCGACACGTGGGACCCCCCATCGCTGTTCAAGCACGTGCGCGCCGACATCGTCGACATGGCCGAGGACCACATCCGCCGGTTCGGGAGCGAGGGCAAGGCCTGGTGACCGCTCTGATCTTCGACTGCGACGGGGTTCTCGCCGACACCGAACGGTTCGGCCACCTGCCGGCGTTCAACCAGATGTTCGAGGAGTTCGGTCTGCCCGTGCGCTGGTCGGAAGAGGAGTACGGCGAGAAGCTCGCGATCGCCGGCGGCAAGGAGCGCATGATGAGCCTCCTCACCGCCGACTTCGTTCGCGACGCCGGGCTCCCGGCCGATCCCGAGGGCCAGAAGGCCGCGGTGGCCGACTGGCACCGTCGCAAGACCGAGATCTACACCGAGATGGTGGCCAACGGACGCCTCCCCGGTCGGCCGGGCGTGGCGAGGATCGCCGCCGAGGCGCTGGACGCCGGCTGGGTCCTGGGGGTCGCGTCGACCTCGTCGGAGGCATCCGTGCGGGCCGTGCTGGACCACGTCGTGGGCGCCGATCGAGCGGCCCGATTCGCCCTGGTGTTGGCGGGCGACGTGGTCCCCAAGAAGAAGCCTGCCCCCGACATCTACGAGTTGGCGGTGGAGCGGCTCGGCGTCGACGCGACCGCGACCCTCGTGATCGAAGACTCCCGGAACGGACTCCTCGCGGCGGCCGGCGCCGGGCTGACCTGCCTGGTCACCTGCAGCAGCTACACCGAGCAGGAGGACTTCTCGGAGGCGGTGCTGGTCGTGTCGTCCCTCGGAGACCCGGATGGGGAACCGACGAGGGTGCTGGCCAACCGAGGCGTTCCCGAGCCCGACGGGTACGTCGCTCTCGGCGATCTACGGGCGTGTCTCGCGGCCGGAAGCATGTCCGGCGAATGAGCGATCGAGGGGGTGTGGATGGCGGACTCGAGCTTTGAAGGGGTCGAGCTGGTCGTGCGGACGATCGCGCAGACCGCGGTCGACAACGAGAAGTACTTCGGTGACCTGGACGCGGTCGTGGGCGACGGCGACTTCGGGTACTCGATGGCGCGCGGCTTCGAGTTGGTGCTGGCCGACTTCGATGACTTCGACCGCGCCGACATCGGGACGTTCCTGAAGAAGATCGCGGTCGTGATCACCAGCCGCGTCGGCGGAACCTCCGGGCCGCTTTGGGGCACGGGCTTCATCCGGGCGGGTGGGGTGGCCGCGGGCAAGACCGAGCTCACGTCGGCCGACGTCGTCGCGATGCTCCGTGCGGCCATCGAGGGCATCAAGAAGCGGGGGAACTCGGATCTCGGTGACAAGACCCTGCTGGACGCGCTCCAACCGGCCGTCGACGAGTTGGAGACGGCGCTCGAGGGCGGAGACGACGCCGGGACCGCGATCCGGAAGGCGGCCACCACGGCCCGCGCCCAGGCCGACGCGACCACGGAGATGATCGCGAAGCGCGGCCGGGCCGCCTACACGGGCGAGCGCAGCATCGGGACGCTGGACGCGGGGGCGGTCGCCGTCGCGCTGATGTTCGAGCAGGTCGCCGACGCGTGGCCGGCCGACGAGTAGAAGGAGGAACGGATGAAGAAGTTCGTCAACGACCCGAAGGAGTTCGTCCCCGAGATGCTCAAGGGGATCGCGCTGGCCAACCCGGACACGCTCAAGTACGTGCCCGAGTACAACCTGATCATGCGGACCGACGCGCCCAACGACGCGAAGGTCTCGATCGTGCAGGGCTCGGGATCCGGGCATGAGCCCGCGCACGTGATGATCGTGGGCAAGGGGATGCTCGACGCGGCATGCCCGGGTGACGTGTTCGCGGCGCCGCCGATGGACTACGTGCTCGAGACGACCAAGCTGCTCAACTCCGAGATGGGCGTGCTCCACCTGATCAACAACTACACCGGTGACCGGATGGCGTTCGAGATGGGCGCCGAGATGGCCGACGCCGAGGGGATCCAGATCGGGACCGTGATCGTGGACGACGACGTGGCCGTGAAGGACTCGACTTGGACGGTCGGACGCCGTGGCGTCGCCGGGAACTTCTTCGTCATCAAGGCAGTAGGTGCGGCCTCCGAGCAGGGAGCGAAGCTCGACGATCTGGTCGCCCTCGGCGAGCGGGTGAACTCGGTGACCCGGACGATGGGCATGGCGCTCACGTCGTGCACGCCGCCCGCGAAGGGATCGCCCTTGTTCGACCTCGGTGAGGACGAGATGGAGATGGGCGTCGGGATCCACGGCGAACCGGGTCGTCGCCGCGAGAAGCTCGCCGACGCCAACGCGATCGTCGACGAGCTCGTGGAGGCGACCGCGTCGGACCTTCCCTTCCAGAAGGGGGACAACGTCGCCTTGATGATCAACGGGCTCGGTGGCACACCGATCAGCGAGCTGTACCTGCTCTACGGCCGTGCCCACGACCAGCTCGCGTCACGAGGCATCAACGTCGGGCGCAGCTACGTCGGCGAGTACTGCACGTCGCTCGACATGGCGGGCTGCTCCGTCACGCTCGTGAAGCTCGACGACGAACTCGTGTCCCTGCTCGCGGCGCCGGCCGAGGTCGCGTCGCGCGTCTTCTAGGTCTGCGAGGTCGACGAGGGGAGGGCGGGTCCCCAGCGGGACCCGCCCTCCGATCGCTCCGCACCGCTCAGCTTCGTTGAGGTTCGGTGACGTCCGGCTTCCTCGGGTGTGGGAGCTCAAGCCGCTGCCGAAGATGGTCGTATGCGGATCGACGCCACACCCGAGGTGCGCTCCTATGTCCGGGAGCGCGGGGGTCTGCTGTTCGTGCGTGCGCGGCGGTTCGCGGCGCTCCACGGGCTCACGATGCTCGAGACCACGACCGAGCCGCCGCCCGACGCCCTGGAGTGGCGCCGCATCGAGACCCGCGGGTTCCTGGTGTTCGTGCCGAGGACGATGCGGCTGCCGAAGACCCTCAACCTTCGGTTGCACGGTCGGTTCCGGCGCCGCGTCGACGCCCTCTGGAACGGATGCCTGTACGTGATCTGATCCGCCGCGTCGCGGTCCCAGGGTGTGAACGCGCGAGGCCGGGCCCGTAGGCCCGGCCTCGAGACACCGCTGGTCTCGGCTGATCTAGATGTCGTAGTAGAGCTGGAACTCGTGCGGGTGGGGGCGGAGCGCCACCGCGTCGTGCTCCTCGAGCCGCTTGTAGTCGATCCAGGTGTCGATCACGTCCTGCGTGAAGACGCCACCTTCAAGCAGCCACTGGTGGTCGCGCTCGAGCTCGCCCAGCACCTCGAGCAGCGACCCGGGCACCTGCTTGACCGCCGCGTGCTCCTCGGGTGGCAGGTCGTAGAGGTCCTTGTCCACCGGGTCCGGCGGCTCGATCTTGTTCTTGATCCCGTCGATCCCCGCCATCAGCATCGCGCTGAACGCCAGGTACGGGTTGCAGCTCGGATCCGGCGTCCGGAACTCCAGGCGTTTGGCCGCCGGGCTCTTCGACCCGAGCGGGATCCTCACGCACGCGCTCCGGTTCCGCTGGCTGTAGACCAGCTTGATCGGCGCCTCGTAGCCCGGCACCAGTCGGCGGTACGAGTTCGTCGTGGGGTTCGTGAACGCGAGGAGCGCCGGCGCGTGGGCGATCAGGCCGCCGATGTACCAGCGGGCCGTATCACTGATCCCGCCGTAGCCGACCTCGTCCCAGAACAGGTTCTCGTCGCCGGTCCACAGCGACTGGTGGGTGTGCATGCCCGACCCGTTGTCCATGAACAGCGGCTTCGGCATGAACGTCACCGACTTGCCGGCCTGGTACGCCGTGTTCTTGACCACGTACTTGTACTTCATGACGTTGTCCGCGGTCGTGAGCAGCGTGTCGTACCGCATGTCGATCTCGGCCTGACCGGCGGTCCCGACCTCGTGGTGGTGCACCTCGATCGTGAGGCCCACCTTCTCGAGGTTCATCACCATGTCGGTCCGCAGGTCCTGATACTTGTCCATCGGCGGCAGCGCGAAGTACCCGCCCTTGTACCGGGGCTTGTATCCGAGGTTCCCGCCGACCTCCTCGCGGCCGCTCGCCCACGCGCCCGCGACGGAGTCGATGTGGTAGTACCCCTCGAACTGGCTCTGGTCGTAGCGGATCGAGTCGAAGATGTAGAACTCGGCCTCGGGTCCCCAGTAGGACCGGTCGGCGATCCCCGTCTGCTTCAGGTACAGCTCGGCCTTCTTCGCGATGTTCCGTGGGTCGCGGCTGTAGTCCTCACCCGTCACCGGGTCCTTCACGAAGCACGTGATGTTCAGGGTCGGGTGCTTCGTGAACGGGTCCATGTACGCCGTGTCGGGGTCGAGCGCCAGGAGCATGTCGGACTCCTGGATCTCCTGGAACCCGCGGATCGAGGATCCGTCGAACGGCTGGCCCTCCTCGAACTTGTCCTCGGTCAGCTGGTGCACGGGAACCGACAGGTGCTGCACCTGCCCCGGCAGGTCGGTGAAGCGGAAGTCGACGATCTGGGCTCCCTGCTCCTTCGCCAACGCGATGACGTCCTTGGGCGTGGCCACGCTGCTTCCCCCTTGCTGGTCGACGGCTGGAGCAAGGTTAGGTGCCCCCGGCGCCCGTCCTGTTACCCGGGCGTTAACTCTGCGTTACGAGCCCGTCCTCGGACACGCCGATGCCCCCGCCGAGGGAGTGGGCGGGGGCGTCGAAGCTCGCCGGCACGGGCCGGCGGAACGGGCCTCGGACCGGGGTCCTGACGGATGGGTCATCTCCTGTGGTCCCGGTGGGGCCCGAGGCTACCGCCCCGGCCTAGGACGGCTGCTCGGGATCGGCCGCTCGGTACCCGACGCCGCGCACCGTCTCGATCAGGTGCTCGTGCTCGGGTCCGAGCTTGGCGCGGAGCCGGCGCACGTGGACGTCGACCGTGCGCGTGCCGCCGTAGAAGTCGTACCCCCAGACCTCGCGGAGCAGGGCCGGTCGCGTGAACACACGTCCCGGACGCGACGCCAGGAACCGCAGCAGCTCGAACTCCTTGTACGTGAGGTCCAACGGGCGGCCGCTCGCGGTGACGCGGTACGTCTCCGTGTCGAGGGAGAGCGGCCCGTGGCGGATCACCGTGCCGTCGCCCGCTCCGGTCCGGCGACGGAGCATCGCGAGCCGGGCCCTGATCTCGCCCGCGGGGGCGCCCGGGTAGACGAACTCGTCGGCCACCTCGTGCCACGGGTACCGCTCGAGCTGATCCCGTTCGACGATCAGCACGGCGGGCATCCGTGCGTCACGGGCGCGGAGCGCCTGCAGCACCGACCATGCCTGCGCCGGATGCTCCCCGGCGTCCACCACCACGGCCTCGGGCTCGAGCCGCAGGACGTGGTCGAGCGAGGTCACCGACAGGGGTTCGAGCTTGAGGTCGGCGTGCACCTCCGGCAGGGCGGGCAGGGCCGTCTGCGGGGCGCGATCGGTGAGCAACGCGAGGAACGGCATCGGAGTCTCCACCTTAACGGGTCGGCTCCGGCCCCGGTACGCTTGACCTGCGATGACGACCGTCCAGCAGGTCACGTCCCACCACTGGCGGGTGCCCGCCGAGCCCTTCACCGTCACCACCGATGACGGCGTCCGCATCGAGGGGACCCGGCTCGGCGAGCTCGGCCCGGACCTCCCTGCCGTGGTGCTCGCGCACGGCTTGATCGGGTGGCACCGCAAGCCGCGATTCGCGGTCTTCGCCGAGCACCTCACGCCGTGGTTCGCCGTCTACGCCTTCGACGCCCGGGGCCACGGCGAGAGCGACGGGGTCTCGGACTTCGGCGGGGCCGAGATCTACGACGTCGACGCCGTCGTGGACCTCGCGCGGCGCGATGGCCACGAGCGACTCGTGACGGCGGGCGCCTCGATGGGCGGGATCGCGGTGATCCGGCACGCGGCCCTGATCGGTCCGCCCGAACTCGTGGTGGCGATCTCGTCCCTGGCCTCGTGGGACTGGCATGCGGGCGCGCACCCGACGGCCCGGCGCAACTTCCAGGCGCGGGTGAACACCGTCCCCGGCCGGGCGGCGTTGCGGGCCTGGGGCGTGCGGCTGCCCGAGACCTGGGACGAACCGGAGGCGCCCGAGGACGTGATCGGCAAGATCGCTCCGACGCCGATCGTGATCGTCCACGGCGCCAACGACATGTTGTTCGAGGTCGATCACGCCCACCGCCTCTACGCGGCGGCCGGCGACCCGAAGCACCTGATGATCGGCGACCGGTTCGGCCACGCCGAGGACGGGCTCTCGCCGGGGTTCGCCCGGCGGCTCGCGAAGGTGATCCACCACGAGGCGGGCTTGTCGTGGCCCGAGTGAGGCTCTTCGCCGCGCTCCGCGAGCTGGCGGGCGACGCCCACGTCGAGGCGCCCGGGACATCGGTCGGCGACATCGTCGACACGCTCGGAGCGCGCTACGGGGAGCGGTTCGCCTCGATCGCGGCGGTGGGGACCTTCGTCGTGAACGGCGAGCGCGCGACGCGGGCCACCCCGGTCGCTGAGGGCGACGAGGTCGCCCTGCTCCCGCCGGTCAGCGGTGGGGACCGCTAGGCCTCGCTCCACGGGCGGTCCTGGCGCCGCGGGCGGCGCTCACGCCATCAGGTTCAGCTCCTGGATCCGGACGACCTCGCCGCCCTCGACCACGATCTCGTAGTGCTGCCACCGGAAGTGATGGGCCCCCGCGGCGGTGCCGTTGTAGATCCGGCCGAAGCGCTGCAGCGAGATCTGAGCGGTGGCGGTGTTGCCGTCGAGCGGCCGCCAGGTCTCCAGGGTGACCACCGCGTCGGCGGCCACGGGCAGGATGCGCCAGCCCGGGTCGCTGTTGCGGAAGTAGTACGAGTACTCGTTCGCGTACCGCGCCCGTGCCGCGTCCGGGGCCATGCCGTCCTCGATCGCGGCGCCGACGGCGTCGTCCTCGACGAAGATCGCCTCGTCGTCGACCGCGATCATCGGTGGGGTCTGCAGCGCCCCGACCATGTAGATCCGGACGTCGTGCGGCCCGTCGGCGAGCGGGGCGGCGCCGACGAGCTCGGTCGAGAGGACCGACCCGGTGATCCTGTCGTTCAGACGGTGGATCCGAAGCTCCTCAGCCACCACGGTCGCTACGAGCAGGGCCGCCCCGATCAGCAGGGGGATCAGCACCCTGCGGCGCCGACGTGGGGCGGCGGGCGGCGCCGGGCGCTCGGACCGATCCGGGAGGGTCGCGATCCGGTGTTCCGTCGTCTGCATGCGGCTCACCCCCTCGCATCCACCGTAGGCGGGCCGGCCGACCACGGCGTGGGGGCGAATGGGCATCTCTTCGAGGGACCGCGCGCACGGGGGGTCACCCTGCGATACTGACCGCGGCCGATGCGATTCCACCGTGTCCTTCTCGTCGTGAACCCCGTCGCGCGGACGGTCTCCAAGCCCACGCTCGCGGTGATCGAGAAAGCCCTCTCGGCCGACTTCCGACTCGAGGTGATCGAGACCAAGGAACGCGGCCACGCGAACGAGATCGCCGCGCAGGCGATCGACGAGGGCACCGACCTGGTCGTCGTGTTCAGCGGGGACGGCACGATCAACGAGGCGGTGAACGCCCTCGCGGGCAGCGAGACCGCCCTGGGGGTCATCCCCGGGGGCGCCACGAACATCCTGGTGCGCGCGCTCGGCCTGCCCACCGACCCGGTCGAGGCCACGGGCGTCCTGATCGGCAAGGCCCTCGACGACGAGGCGTTCAAGCTGCACCTCGGGCGAGCCGACGGGCGCTACTTCGCGGTGAACTGCGGCGCGGGCGTCGACGCGGCGGCGATGCAGCGCATGGACGACAAGTTCCCGAAGACGAAGGCGAAGTTCGACCGGGTGGCGTTCCGGTCGGTGGCCTGGGAGCTGATGGTCGGCTACGCCGGCAAGGCGCCCGGGATGGCCGTGAGCATCGACGGCGGCGAACCGAGCCCGTCGCTCTCGGTGATGGTGGGCCGCACCGATCCGTACACGTACTACAAGGAACGGGGCATGCGGATGACGCCCGAGGCCTCGCTGGACACGGGGCTCGACGTGCTGAGCATGCGCCGGCTGAACCGCCGGAGCGTGCCGCGGATCGCGTGGCAGGTCTTCGGCTCGGCACGCCACGTCCGCACCCGAGACATCGATTACGCGCACGACGCCGCGCATGTGCTGGTCACCGCCGACGAGCCGTTCCCCGTGCAGGTGGACGGGGACTCGCTGGGGGACCACGTGCGCCTCGAGATCGAGCTCGCGCGCGAGGCCCTCTGGGTCGTGGCCTAGCCCGCGATCACCTCGGTCGCGGTCGGCGGGGTCATTCCGGGGCGGCCGGCTCGTGCTGCTGGATCCCGCACTCCCACTTCGACAGGCCCGCCCAGCGCCCGGCCCGCTCGGGCTCGCCGGCGAACCGCGGTCGCGTGCACGGCGCGCAGCCGATCGAGGCGTAGCCCAGGTCGTAGAGGGGGTTGTGCGGCAGGTCGTGTTCCTTGAGGTAGCTCCACACCTGCGCGCGGGTCCAGGCGGCCATCGGGTTGATCTTCACGATCGAGTGGCCCGGCGCGACCTCGTAGCGGTCCACGAACGGGGCGTCGGCCCGCGTGGGCGATGAATCCCGGCGGTAGGCCGTGACCCACGCGTCGAGCTCTCGCAGCGCCTCCATCATCGGCCGCACCTTGTTCAGGTCGCAGCACGCGTCGGGATCGCGCTCGTACAGCCGGGGGCCGAAGGCCTCGGCCTGGCTCTCCACCGTGTACTCGCCGTAGAGGTCGACCACGTTGAGGCGCGAGCTGTTCCGTGAGCCGTTCCTTGAACGCCAGGGTCTCGGCGAACTGGTACCCGGTCTCGAGGAAGAGGATCGGCACGTCGGGCCTGATCTGCGACGCCATGTGCATCACGCACGATCCGTCGGCCTGGAAGGCGGAGGCGATCGCGATCCGCTCGATGCCCGACGTCGCGAGGGCCCACTCCACGATCTCGCGGGGGTGGGCGTCTTCGAACGCGAGGTTCAGCGCGAGGATCTCGTCGTCGGAGAAGGTGTTGGACACGGGTGGCGGACGCCTCCTGTCGGGTCCGCGGATGATACCGCCGCTGCGCCTGAGGCTCCGCCGATTCCGTACACTGCCAGCGACGTTCCCCCGGTTCCGGGCCACCGACTGGCCGGGACGAGCCCGGCCCGCCCGCGCGGGCCCACCGCAGACCCAGAGGAGTTGGACCATGTCCGAGACCCATCAGATCGCCCCGCACGGCGGCACGCTCGTGAATCTGCTCGCCGACGAGGCGACGGCCGCGACCCTCGCCACGGAGGCCGCCAACCTGCCCAAGCTCGTGCCGAACGAGCGCGAGCTCTCCGACCTCGAGATGCTCGCCGTCGGCGCGCTCAGCCCGCTCACCGGGTTCCTGGGCGAGGCCGACTACCACTCGGTGCTCGACTCGATGCACCTCGAGAACGGGCTGGCCTGGGCGATCCCGGTCGTGTTGGGCGTCGACGAGGCGCAGGCCCACCAGCTGGGTGGCGGCGGCAGCGTCGCGCTGCTGCCGTCCGAGGGCGCCGCGCCGATCGCCGTGCTCCGCGTGAGCGGCACCTTCAAGCGCGACAAGGCGAAGGAGGCCGTGAGCGTCTACCGCACCGACGATGAGGCCCACCCGGGCGTGAAGGCCGTGTACGACTCCGGCGACTACTGCGTGGCCGGCGACCTGGAGGTCGTCTCGCTCCCGGTGCACGACGACTTCCAGAACTACCGGCTGACCCCGGCCGAGACGCGTGCCGAGTTCGCGAAGCGCGGCTGGACGACGGTCGTCGGGTTCCAGACCCGCAACCCGATCCACCGCGCCCACGAGTACATCCAGAAGTGCGCGCTCGAGATCGTCGACGGGCTGCTCGTGCACCCGCTGATGGGCGCCACGAAGTCCGACGACGTCCCGCCGGACGTGCGGATGCAGTGCTACGAGGCGCTCTTCGAGGGCTACTACCCCAAGGACCGGGCCATGGTCTCGATCTTCCCCGCCGCGATGCGCTACGCCGGTCCTCGCGAGGCGATCTGGCACGCGATCTGCCGCAAGAACTACGGGTGCACGCACTTCATCGTCGGACGCGACCACGCCGGCGTCGGCACCTACTACGGCACCTACGACGCCCAGGCGATCTTCGACGAGTTCGAGCCAGGAGAGCTCGGGATCACGACGCTGAACTTCGAGCACTCGTTCTGGTGCGAGGCCTGCGAGGGCATGGCCTCCCCGAAGACCTGCCCGCACAGCGAAGAGACGCGGATCTCCCTGTCGGGCTCGAAGGTCCGCGAGATGCTCCGCAACGGCGAGCGTCCACCGCAAGAGTTCTCGCGCCCCGAGGTCGCCGACATCCTGATCGCGGCGATGCAGGGCCAGGAGGCCTGACGGCTCGCAGCGCCGAGTCTGCTGATACGTATCTGCTATCACAGGTGATACGCATCTGATATCATCGGCGCGCCATGCAGGATGCTGCCGCGATGCTCCGGATGGCGCGTCGGCGCGCCGGGCTTTCCCAGCGGGAGTTGGCGCGCCGCGCGGGCGTCCCCCAGCCCACGGTCTCGCGCATCGAGCGCGGGCAGATGTCGCCGTCCCTCGACACGCTGGGCCCGCTGATCGAGGCCTGCGGGATGGAGCTCGAGGTCGTCGAGCACCCCGGCGCCGGCGTGGACCGAGGTCAGATCCAGGACGGCCTGCGTCGCTCGCCCCGTGAGCGTCTGGCGTACGCGGTCGCCTCGACTCGCGCGGTCGCGGACCTTCTGGCGCGCGCACGGGAGGTGCCGGTGTGACCGGCTTCGATCCCGACAAGATCCTCCGCGCGCTCGATCGGCACGGCGTGCGGTTCGTGGTGGTGGGCGGCCTCGCCGGGAACCTGCGGGGCACCCCGGATGTCACGAACGACCTAGACGTCTGCTACGCGCGCGACACGGAGAACCTCGAACGGCTCTCGGCGGCGCTCCACGACCTCGGTGCCCGCCTCCGTGGTCCGGGCGTGCCCGAGGACGTCGGGTTCCCGATCGATCCCCTGTCCCTCCGCCACGGTGACTCGTTCACCTTCATCACCGACGCTGGGGCCTTCGACATCCTCGCCACGCCTTCCGGAACCACGGGGTTCGGGGATCTCGACGCGGGCGCCGGCTCGATCGACCTGGGGGACGGGCTCGTCGTACGGGTGGCCTCGCTCGAGGACCTGATGCGCATGAAGCGCGCCGCCGGTCGGACCAAGGA
The DNA here is from genome assembly GCA_963821925.1 of uncultured Actinomycetes bacterium. Lineage (GTDB taxonomy): Bacteria > Actinomycetota > UBA4738 > UBA4738 > HRBIN12 > JAOUEA01. The sequence goes on from CAWGFO010000002.1 coordinate 207,318, forward strand.
CCTGCTCCAGCTCGAGCACCTCGGGGCCCTCCGGGACGAGATCGAGCGTTTCCGCGCTCAGGGGCTCGACCCGCAACAGGGGAAGTGACCTGGCCCGATGCCTGCTGGTAGCCTCGATCGGCGTTACCCCGGGCCCCTGGAGGCGACGATCCACCTTCCCAGACCACTCAGACGCGCGCTCGTCGCGTTCGCCGCGATGGCGATCGCGATCGTCGCGGTTCCCGCGAACGCGGATACTTCCAGCCAGCTCGATACGGCGAAGCAGGAGGCGGCCGCCGCCCAGGCGGAGCTCGATCGTGTGGCCGCGTCGTGGCAGGCCGCCGAGGCCCGACTCGCGGTCGCCCAGGACGCCGCCGCCGCCGCCCGCACCCGGATCGGCGAGCTCGAGGGCCGCCTGGCGGACGTCCAGGTCCGGCTGAACGAGCGCGCCGCCGCGCTCTACATGGCGGGCGGTGACCCGACCGTCATGGCGCTGATCACCTCCGGCTCGGTGGAAGACGTCGCGGATCGCCTGCAGTTCGCCGACGCGGTCGCCCAGCGTGACGCGGATCTCGCGACCGCGGTCTCCGTCCAGGCCCAGGAGCTCGCGTGGGAACGCGAACGCCTGGCCGCCGCCGTCTCGGACGGCCAGGCGGCGGTCGCGCAACTTCAGTCGCAGTCGGACGCGATCAGGTCGAAGGTGGCCGACCTGCAGTCACGCGTCGGGACGCTCCAAGAGCAGCTCGCGGCCGAGCAGGCCGCAGCCGCGGCCACGACCTCGCCGCCGACCGGCGACACATCCGGCGGCGACACGACCGGCACCCCACCACCGATCACCGGGAGCGGCTGGCTCCTGACCTGCCCGGTGAACGGGCCCACGTCGTTCACGGACTCGTTCGGGGACCCGCGCCCGGGCGGTCGCTCGCACGAGGGCATCGACCTGATCGCCGCCTTCGGCACGCCGGTCGTGGCGGTGCACTCGGGCACGGTGCACCGCACGAGCAGCTCCACCGGTGGGTACGGGACCGTGATCTTCCACGACGGGACCGCGGACTGGACCTTCTACACGCACTTCAGCTCGTACGCGGGCCCGGGTGAGGGCAGCCATGTGAGCGCGGGCGACACGATCGGGCTGGTGGGTGCCACGGGCGACACCACCGTGAACCACCTGCACTTCGAGTATCACCCCGGCGGCGGGGCCGCGGTCGACCCGTACTCCGCGCTGCTCGGCGTCTGCTGAGCGGCGGCCGCGACCGACGCTCGCGCGTCACCGTCCCTCCGGCACCGTAGAATCCCCGGCATGACCCAGGGCAACCGCCGTATCGACCGTATCCGCGACGCCGCGTACCTCGAGGGCGTGGGCGACCTCTCGCTCGAGGACCTCAGGGCGCGCCGCGACGAGTGCCTCGCCGAGCGCGAGTACCTGTCGCTGCTGCGGCGGCTGGTGCAGGGCCGGGCCGAGATCCTCCAGGCAGAGCTCGCCTCGCGCGGGACCGACGCCGACGCCGGACCGCTCGTCGACCGCCTGGCGCAGATCCTGGCGGGTGACGAGCCACAGACGCAGGCGCGTGGCGAGGCCGTCCGGGTCGGGCTCCCCGAGGAGGAGATGCTCCTCGCGCGCCGCAGGGTCGAGCGGATCGTCGCCGACGCCAAGCTCTCTGACCCCTCGGGCATGGACGACGGGCAACTCGCCGAGGTGGTCGAGATGCTGTCCGAGGAGGAGCGGCAGGTCTCGGACGCCCGTGGCGACGTGATCCGAGTGCTCGATGCCCTGCAGGACGAGCTGAAGCGCCGCTACAAGGACGACCCGAGCCTGGCCCTCCGGTAACCTGCCCGATCCCTCGGATCCGGCGCGCCGTAGTCCGCCCGGGGGATGGTGTCGTGCGCCTGCGTTCCTAGGTCGTCGGACGTCCGCGCTCGTGGGGTGTTCCGCATCCCCGAAACGCCCTCGCGCCCGATGGTCGGCAGGTCCTGGACCGGGGAGAGTTGTACCGCCCCCCCGCACCCAGCCTCTCGAGACCAGGACCCCGACGTGACCGTCCCCGATCACGACAACGACGCGCAGGCCCGACCCGACACCGATCTCGCGACCGTGCACGCCCAGATGGTGGTCTTCGCACGGGAGCTGGGCGAGCTGTATTCGGCCGAGCGGTCGAGGAGCCGTGAGCTCGAGGCGGCCATGGAAGGCATCCGCGAGATGTACGTCGCGACGATGAAGACCCTGGCGCAGGTGGTGGAGGCCAAGGACACGAATACACGCGGCCACCTCGATCGGACCCAGGCCTACGGCCTCGCGCTCGCGCGGCGGATCGACCCCGAGCTCGCGGCCCGTCCCGAGGTCGGCTACGGGTTCTTCCTGCACGACATCGGCAAGGTCGGCATCCCCGAGCGCGTGCTGAGCAAGACCGGCCCGCTCTCCGACGAGGAATGGGCGATCATGCGGGCCCATCCGGCGATCGGCGCACAGATCGTGGAGCCGATCAGGTTCCTCGGCGACGCCGTCGAGATCGTACGCACCCACCACGAGTGGTTCGACGGGACGGGGTATCCGCGCGGGCTCCGCGGCGAGGAGATCCCTCTCGCCGCTCGGATCTTCTCGATCGCCGATTCGTTCGATGCGATGACGAGCGATCGGCCGTACCGCCGGGCCCTGCCGGTCGAGCGGGCGCTCGAGGAGATCCGCGAGGGCGCCGGGACCCAGTTCGACCCGGCGGTGGTTCGGGCGTTCCTCGAGCTCGTCGAGACCGACGAGCGATTCCCGGCGGTCCAGCGTGGGGCCGACCCTCCGAACCTTCGCGCCGTCTGAGCGGCGACCTCGCCGGGCGGCACCGGGTACGCTCCGCGGCGATGGCCTCCGTCCCGTCCGTCCGTGTGGTCCGCTCGGGGCTCGTCGAGTCGGTGCATCTGGCCGACCTCGCCGTGTGCGACGCGGACGGCCGCCTGGTGGCGTTCGCGGGTGAGGCGGGCCGCCCCGTCTACGGCCGCTCGTGCACGAAGCCGCTGCAGGCCTCCGTGTCACTGGCGATGACCGGGGACGAGCCCCTGAGCGATCGTCAGGTGGCGATCGCGTGTGCATCGCACAACGGGGAGCCGGTCCATCTGGCCGCCGTGCGGTCCGTGCTCCGCCGGGGCGGTCTCGGCGCCGACGCCCTGCGGACCCCTCCGGGGTGGCCGCTCGACCCCGCGACGATGGCCCGGGCCCGTACGAAGACCCCCCTGCGCCACAACTGCTCGGGCAAACACGCAGGGATGCTCCTCGCGTGCGTCCGTCGGGGGTGGAACCTCGACACCTACCGGCGCCCCAGCCACCCGCTGCAACGGCGGGTGCTGGCGGCGGTGAAGGCGGCGACGGGTCACGGCGCCGTCCACGTAGGCGTCGACGGGTGCGGCGTGCCGGTCCACGGCGTCCCGCTCGCCGGGATGGCCACGATGTTCGCGCGCCTCGCGTCGCCGGATCGCCTGGGCGACCTCGCGGCCGCCGCCGCGCGCGCCACGGCCGGCATGCGCGCGGTGCCGTACCTCGTGGGCGGCCGGGCCCGGCTCGACACCGATCTGATGTCGGCGGTGGACGGCCTCGTGGTCAAGGAGGGCGCCGAGGCCCTGATCTGTGCCGCCGTCGTCCCGCAGGGGCTCGGCGTGGCGGTGCGGGTCGCCGACGGGGGCGACCGCGCCACCGGGCCGCTGCTGATCGAGGCGCTGCGCCAGCTCGATGCGATCGACGCAGCCCAGATCCGGCGGCTCGTCGCGCACGCCGACCCGGTGGTCCTCGGGGGCGGCGCCCCCGTCGGCCGGCTCGAGGTCGATCTTCACCTGCGCCGTCGCTGAAGCGACTCCCAGCTCGCACCTTCGTTCGGCGTACGCTCGCGTAGCATCGATCCATGAGTGCGGCGACCCCACGCGTGGCGGTGCTGTCGGTCCACACCTCGCCGATCGACCAGCCCGGCACCGGCGATTCCGGTGGGATGAATGTCTACATCCGCGCGGTGGCCGAGCGGCTCGCGAGCCAGGGGGTCGAGGTGGACCTGTTCACGCGGTGCCGGGGAGGCGTGACCCACGACGTGCGCGAGATCGCGAACGGGATCCGCGTCGTCAGCGTGAAGGCCGGCCCGTGCCTCCCGATCCCCAAAGCCGACGTCCCGAGGTTCCTGCCGGAGTTCCTGGGCGGCGTGCTCCGCGTCGCGCACGAGGACGGTCGAGGCTACGACATCGTGCACAGCCACTACTGGCTGTCGGGCTGGGTGGGCCGCGCCGCGAAGGAGGAGTGGCAGGCACCGCTCGTGGCCTCCTTCCACACGCTGGGCAAGGTGAAGAACTACTCGCTCGCCAGGGGCGAGGCGCCGGAGCCGGCGGACCGGCTCGAGGGCGAGCAACGGGTGATCGCGGCGGCCGACCGGATCCTCGCGCCCACGCCGTCCGAAGCGGCCCAGCTGGTCGGCCTCTACCGGGCCGACCCAGAGCACATCCGGATCGTGCCGCCGGGGGTCGATCACACGCTCTTCGTCCCGGGCGACCGCGCGGCCGCGCGGGAACGGCTGCACCTGTCGGGACTCCGCCTCGCCCTCTACGTGGGGCGCCTGCAGTCGCACAAGGGCCCCGACGTCGCGGTGCGCACGATGGCCGAGGCGGTGGCGCGCGATCCCGATGTCGCCGGGGAACTGGTGCTCGCGATCGTGGGCGGACCGAGCGGCGCCGACCACGGCGCCGAGCTCACCCGGCTGATGGAGCTCGCCCACGCGCTCGGCGTGAGCGAGCGCGTGATGTTGTTTCCGCCCCAACCGCAGTCCAAACTCGCCGACTTCTACGCGGCCGCCGACGTCGTGCTCGTGCCGTCGCGGTCCGAGTCGTTCGGTCTCGTGGCGCTCGAAGCACAGGCCTGCGCGACGCCGGTCGTCGCCGCCGAGGTGGGCGGGCTCCGCTACGTCGTGGAGGACGGCAAGACGGGGTTCCTCGTGGAGGGGCACGATCCCGGGGACCACGCCGACCGGCTCCTCCAGCTCCTCCGCGACCCGGCGCTCGCCGCGTCGATGGGCGCCGAGGCTGCTCGACAGGCGCTCCGGTTCACCTGGGACGCCACCACGATGGAGCTCTTGTCGGTCTACCGCGAAGTCCTGCATAGGGCCTGAACTGCGGTGATGTGACCTGCGTCACATCGGATCCGAACTTGTCACTCTTTCCCTCGAGCCTCTGACCTGCGCATATATGCCCTGACCTGCGGAAACGCGAAGTTGACCGTTCCCCGGATCTTCCCCTATCGTTCGCCTCGCTCCAAGCAGTCGATGCGAACGACGCGAAGGAGCCGGACACGCGAAGGGGAGCCGCAAGGTGACCCGGAGCGGGGGCCCGGGAAGGTCGCAAGACCGGAACGGACCCGGGTCGGGAAGGTCGCAAGACCGGAACGACCGCCCGGAACGGATCCCCCCCGGGGGAGCCGGGAAGGGTGCTCGTCCAGCCGATGGAGCGCCGCAAGGCGAGCCTCGGAGGGACAGGCGGTCGGAGCGCCGCAAGGTGAGCCGCCGCTGGGGCCGTCCGGCAGACCAGGCGACGGGCTGCGGAGGTTGCTTGGAGCACCAGAGCCCGAGGGGCTGACGGTGGCTGGGAGCTTCGGTTCCCGGCGAGCCGAAGGTCCCTCGGGTTCTTTCTTTTCCTCCTTCCGCAGCACGCCGGCCATTTCGACTACCGTCCGGGCGATGGCTGAGGGACGGAGCAAGCGCGCGATCGAGGCCGAGACGCGCCGCGAGCGGATCATCGAAGCGGCGATGCGGCATTTCGCCGAGCACGGCTACCGGGGCGGTCGCGTCGAGGACATCGCGTCGGAAGTCGGGGTCGCCAAGGGCACGGTTTTCCTGGACTTCGGCTCGAAGGAAGGGCTGTTCCTGGAGGCCTATCAGGCCGCCGTCTCGCGCCTCCCCGCCTGGCTCGACGCCCCGACCGAGATCGTGGACGCGGGGTTCTGGGCCACGCTCGACTTCTGGCTCGAACGCACCGAGGAGTTCATCGAGGACGACTGGGTGCCGAACCGGGTCGCGATGATCGGCCGCTACGACACGGGGCTCGGTCTGCGACGCCCGATCGACCGCTTCATGCGGAGCGAGGATCCCTTCGGCACCCTGGAGTTCGTCGAGTACGGGGTTCGCCGGGGCGAGCTCCGTGACGACGTCGACGTCGAGATGATCGCCTCGATGCTCGACTGGCTCGCCGAGCGCTTCCAGGACGCCCTGGCCTCCGAGGAGCTCGATCCCGGCCTGATCCACCGGCGGCCCGAGCGGCGCGGCATGCGGATCAAGGAGTTCCTCGAGGTCCTTCGTGGGGGGATCGCCACCCAGCCGCCCGCCGAGCCCGCGAGCTGACAGGCCCGAGGGCTCGCGCGGTACCCTGACCCGCATGGATGTCGGTTCACGGCGCGTCGCGATCCTGGGCGGCGGGAAGATGGGCGAGGCGTTGATCTCGGGGCTGATCCGCTCCGGGGGGCGCCGCGCCGACGAGATCATGGTCACGAACCGCCGCGAGGAGCGCGCGCTCGAACTGGCGGGCAAGTACGGCGTGACCGCGACCCTGGACAACGCCGAAGCCGCCGCGTGGGCCGACGTGTTGGTGCTGATGGCCAAGCCGCAGGACACCGAGGTGCTGCTCGGCCAGATCCGATCCCACGTCACGGCCGATGACCTCGTGATCAGCTTCGCGGCGGGCGTGCGCACCTCGTTCGTCGAGAAGCACCTCCCGGACATCGTGCCGGTCGTGCGCGTGATGTCGAACGTCCCCGTGATGGTCGACGAGGCGATGTCGGTGATCTCGGCGGGCTCGACCGCGACGGACGAGCATCTCGACGTCACCGAGGAGCTCCTCGGCTACGTCGGGAAGGTCCTGCGGCTGAAGGAGCAGCACCTCGACGCGGTGACCGCCACGAGCGGCAGCGGTCCCGCCTACTTCTTCCTGCTGGCCGAGGCCATGATCGAGGCCTGTATCCTGCTGGGGCTCTCGCGTGACGTCGCGACCGAGCTGATCATCCAGACGATGCTGGGCTCGGCCAAGATGCTGCGCGACACCGGCAAGCACCCGGTGGAGCTCCGCGAGATGGTGACCTCGCCCGGCGGCACGACGATCGCGGCGATCCGTCATCTCGAGGAGGCGGGGGTGCGGGCCGCGTTCCTGAACGCGATCGACGCCGCGCGCCACCGCTCGCTCGAGCTGGCGCAGGGCGGCGACGACGACGAGTAGGCCGGGGCTCGCCCCGCCGGAGCAGGAGACACGACATGGGCACGGGAGACCTCGCCAAGGTTCGAAACGCGAAAGACCGTCAGCGCAAGAAGAAGGAGCGCGAGAAGCGCCAGGCGGCCGAGCGCGCCGCCGCGCGGAAGGCCGCCAAGAAGAAGTAAGCCTTAGGCCTTCGGGGCCAAGGGAAATCGGTCGCACGCATCGGCCTTCGGCCCATGACGGCCGACAGCAGTGTCGGCCAGACTGGGTGGATGACGCGCCCCATCCGCATCGCCGCCGCCCTCGTCCTGCTCACGATCGCCATCCCATTCGCCCCCGCGAGCGCGGGCAAGCGACCGCCCGTGACGGTCGATGCCTGGATCGTCGCGGAGGACGGCGCCAAGATGGGCCAGGGCGTCACGAGCTCGACGGCGGTCGGCGAGACGTACGAGACGACCGCGTCGGCCCCCTGCCGACTCGTGTTCGACATCGTGGCCACGCCGGTCGGCGGTGGCTCGACCGTCACCTTCCTGGGCGGCGCCGGATCGCCGGACTTCGTGGTGCAGTACCTGTCCGCCGCCGGGACCGACGTGACGCTCAAGGTGACCGGCAAGGGCTACCAGGTGCGCGGCGTTCCGGAGGGGCAGCGGGCGCGCCTCACGCTGGTCGTCCAGCTGAAGAGCTCGGCGGCCGGCCACGCCGCGAACCTCGCGGTGCTGGCGAAAACCTCCGGCGGCCGGGACATGGTGGCCGCCTTCGTGACCGGTGCGTAGGCGGGCTGCCGTCGCGGCGCTCGTCGCCCTGCTCGCCGCCTCGCTCGCGCTGCCCGCCGGGGCCGCCCCGAGCGTCGACAAGGTGGACGCGTGGATCCGGAGCGGCACCGCCACCAAGGTCGGGCTCGGGATCGTGAACGCCGACGGCACGAACCAGACCAAGACGCGGCGGATCGCCGCCGGGCGATCGGTGACCTTCACGATCGGCGCGATCCGGCACGGGTCGGGCACCGGCCCCGTCGAGTTCGTCGGGGGCGCCGGCGCCACGAACTTCGCGGTGACGTATCGACTCCCCGACGGCACCGACATCACGAGCGACGTCACCGGACGCGGCTACACCGTCCGGGGTGTCGAGAACGGAGCGACGGTGCGGATCTTCCTGAAGGTCTCCACCACCCACGCCGCGGATCAGAACGCGATCTTCGCGGTGCTGGCGCGCACGCCGGATCGATCCGACATGGTGATCGGCCGGATCGTGATCCGCTGACGCCGGTCAGCCTGCTCCGATCCGGTTCCGAAGGGTTCCGACCCCTTCGGCGGCCAGCTCGACCAGCGCCCCGGGCCACAGTCGCCGTGACGGGTCGGCGTCGCCGCCGGGCGACGGGAACGGTCCCAGCGCGAAGGCGTCCCCACGTTCCAGGACCGACCCCCGCGAGACCTCGCTGATCAGCCCGAACAGGTCCTCGGCGGCGCCGTTCAGGTTCCCCTTGGCCAGCTCGTCGCCGTCGACCTTCACCTGGACGAACATCGTCTGGGGGTCCACCTCGTCGGCGGTGACGACGCACGGGCCGATCGCCAGGGGCACGCCGTCGGCCCGCTCCACGGGGGCTCCGTCGGTCGAGCGTGCGCGCCAGTCGTTCACGAGCGTGTAGCCGAACACCTGCCCGGCGATCTCCTCGGGGGCGGCGTCCGCGGTTTCGGCGGCCAGCACGGCCGCCACCATCGGTTCGTAGTCGAGCCAGGCGGCGTCGTCGGGCCACGGGACCTCGTCCTCGGGACCCACGATCGGGCGCTCGACGTCGAGGGCGCTCGGTGAGATCAGGGACGAGGGGAACAGGGGCGTCAGGATGTGCGCCCGCCGCACGCGGCATTCCCACGCGTCGTCACGCTCCAGGGCGGCACGGGCGGCGTCGAGGATACTGCCTCGGCTGCTCGCCACCAGGCTCTCGAGGGTGGACGGGAAGGCCGGGTGCCCGACGGCGTCGGGAAGGTCCACCACCTCACCCTCGAGGATCGCTCCCAGTCGCCGGTGCCCCCCCCGGTCGTAGGTCACGAGCCTCATAGGGAGCCGAAGCATACGCCCCCCCGGAGCCGGATTCCGGGGTTCGACCCGCGACTTCACCGAGCCGACCCCAGAGGCGCTCCGTCCCATGGGCGGGCCCATAGTCGCTCGGCTAGCATGGCGGCCTGAGCAGGCGATTCCGGCACGTTCTCACGAAGGGGGCGAGCAGCATGGCAGAGGGGTTCCGCGTCACGTACGCCACGATGACGGCCGACAACGAGGAGCTGCACAAGGGGTACGACGAGGGCATCGAGCAGGCCAAGGCCGAGCTCGGCAAGACGATCCCCGTGGTGGTGAACGGGGAGGAGCGCGAGGGCGAGGGCACCTATGAGCTCCGCTCGCCGATCGACGACGACATCGTGCTCGCGCACATCTCGCAGGCGACCCGGCAAGACGTCGAGGACGCCGTCGCCTCCGCGAAGGCGTCCGCGCTCGCGTGGGACCGCATGGGCTGGCAGAAGCACGTCGAGCTGATCAACGCCGCGGCCGATCTGATCAGCGAGCGGCGCAACCTCCTGTCGGCCCTGATGGCCATGGAGGTCGGGAAGAATCGGCTCGAGGCGCTCGGCGACGTCGAGGAGACCGCGGACCTGATGCGCTGGAACGCCAAGGCGGTCGCCGACCACGCGGGCTTCGTCGTGCCGATGCAGGCCATGGGCTCGGCCGGCGACTACTACGACGTGCTGCGGCCGTTCGGCGTGTGGGCCGTGATCAGCCCCTTCAACTTCCCGATGGCCCTCTCGGGCGGCCCCTCGAGCGGCGCGCTCGTGGCCGGCAACACCGTGGTGTTCAAGCCGGCGCACCAGGGCGCGCTCCTGGGCTACAAGCTCTACGAGATCTACCGCGACGCCGGCATCCCCGCGGGCGCCTTCCACTACATCCCGGGCCGGGGCTCCGTCGTGGGCGACGCGATCGTCCACCACAAGGACGTGGGCGGGATCACGTTCACCGGTTCGTACGAGGTCGGGATGTCGATCTACAAGACGTTCGCGACCGAGTACCCCAAGCCGGTGATCTGCGAGATGGGCGGCAAGAACCCGACGATCGTCTCCAAGCACGCCGACCTCGACAAGGCGAGCGACGGCGTGATGCGGTCGGCGTTCGGCTTCGGCGGGCAGAAGTGCTCGGCGAACTCCCGGGTGTACGTCGAGCGTGAGGTCTACGACGACTTCCTCGCGCAGCTGAAGGCGAAGACCGAGGCCATCAAGATCGGCGACCCGCTCGAGCGTGACGTCTATCTCGGGCCGGTCATCAACGACGCCGCGATCGAGACCTACGAGGAGGCCGTCGAGGAGGCGCGCAAGGTCGGCACCGTCGTGACCGGCGGCGAGCGCGTGACCGACGGTGACCTGGCGCGCGGCAAGTTCGTGCGCCCCACGGTCGTCGAGGTCCCCAAGGACCACTGGCTCTTCGAGAAGGAGCTCTTCGTGCCCTTCGTGGCCGTGGCCCCGATCGACTCCCTCGACGAGGGCATCGAGCTCTCGAACGCGAGCGAGTACGCCTTGACCGCGGGCTTCTACAGCGAGGACGAGGGTGAGATCAAGGAGTGGCTCGACCGGATCGACGGCGGGGTCGTGTACGTGAACCGCCGCGCGGGCGCCACCACGGGCGCGTGGCCGGGCGTGCAGCCGTTCGGCGGCTGGAAGGGCTCCGGCACCACGGGCAAGGCCGGCGGCGGCCCGTACTACGTCACGCAGTACATGCGCGAGCAGTCGAGGACGGTGATCGCCGAGTGACGCTGGAGGAGTCGACCCTGGCGTACGAAGGGCTGGCGTCCCACAGCCGTCCCAAGCTGATCACCGAGGTCCCCGGGCCCGAGGCGATGGCGCGGATCGAGCGCGACCGGAAGGTCACCTCCCCCTCATTGCCGCGCGCCTACCCGTTCGTGCCCCGCCGGGGTGCCGGCTCGATCGTAGAGGACGTCGACGGGAACCTATTCCTCGACCTGAACGCTGGGATCGCGGTGACCTCCACGGGGCACTGCCACCCCCGGGTCGTCGAGGCCATCGCGCAGCAGTCCACCGAGTTGCTCCACTACTCGGCGAGCGACTTCTACCTGCCGATCTACTCCGATGTCTGCGAGCGGCTCGACGAGATGGCGCCGTTCGACGGGAAGAACGCCAGGTCGTTCCTCACGAACTCGGGGACCGAGGCGGTCGAGGCCGCGATCAAGCTCGCGCGCTACGTGACCGGTCGCCAATACCTGATCGGGTTCTACCAGTCGTTCCACGGACGTTCGATGGGGAGCGTGTCCCTCACCGCGAGCAAGGCGAAGTACCGCACGAACTTCGGCCCGCTGATGCCGTCGGTCTACCACTCGTTCTACGGCGACTTCGAGTACCTCGAGGACGTCATCTTCAAGCGGATGGTCTCGCCGACCGAGGTCGCGGCGATCTTCGTCGAGTCGTGGCTCGGGGAAGGTGGCTACGTCCTGCCGCCCGACGGCTGGTTCCGATACCTGCGGGAGCTCTGCGACAGGTACGGGATCCTGCTGGTCTGCGACGAGGTGCAGTCGGGCATGGGACGCAGCGGCACGATGTGGGCGATCCAGCAGGAGGGCGTGAAGCCCGACGTGATCACGGCCGGCAAGGGCATCGCGAGCGGGCTCCCGCTCGGCGCGATGATCGCGCGCGAGGACCTGATGCGCTGGGAGCTCGGCTCGCACGGCTCGACCTACGGTGGGAGCCCGGTGTCGTGCGCGGCCGCCCTCGCGACGTTCGACGTGATCCGGGACGAGGGTCTCCTCGAGAACGCCCGCACGGTCGGGGAGATCTTCCTCGGCGGCTGCCGCGCGATCGCGGAACGCCACCCGATCGTGCGCGAGGTCCGGGGGCGCGCCCTGTGGATCGGCTTGTCGTTCGCCGACCACCGGCAGGCGCTGGCCGTCGAGCAAGCGGCGTTCCACAAGGGGCTCCTCGTGCTCGGCTGCGGCGACGACGCGATCCGCATCTCGCCGGCGCTGAACATCCGTGAGGACCAGGTCCTCGCCGCCCTCGAGATCTTCGAGGAGGCCGTCGCCGAGGTCGAAGCCGGCGGATAAGGAGCGCCCGTGACCTCGCTCGTGGAATCGCTCACGATCGACTGCCGCGACCCCCGACCCGTCGCGGCGTTCTGGTGCGCCGCGCTCGGGTACGAGCTCGACGGCGTGGACGACGAGGGAGCCTGGATCTCGGACCCGTCCGGCACGGGATGGCAGCTGTTGTTCCTGATCGTGCCCGAGGGCAAGACCGTGAAGAACCGGTTGCACCTGGACCTGTCGCCGCCCTCGACGATGGCCGAGGAGGTCGACCGGCTCCTGGGTGCGGGCGCCACCGCGGTCCGGCGCGTCGACGAGGGCGGCAGCTTCTGGACCGTGATGGCCGATCCCGAGGGCAACGAGTTCTGCGTGCTGCGTGGCCCCGACGACGACCCGCCGAAGGAGCGACCCGTTTGACCACGTCGAAGGTCACGACGATGCAGGACGCCGTCCGCGAGTTCGTGCACGACGGTGACACGGTCGCGATCGAAGGCTTCACCCACCTGATCTGCTTCGCGGCGGGGCACGAGATCATCCGCCAGAAGCGGCGTGACCTGACCCTCGCCCGCATGACGCCCGACGTCGTCTACGACCAGATGATCGGGGCGGGCGTGGCCTCGAAGCTGATCTTCAGCTGGATGGGTAATCCGGGCGTGGGGAACCTTCACGCGGTCCGTCGCCGGATCGAGAAGGCCGACCCGGCGCCGCTCGAGATCGAGGAGTACTCGCACTTCGGGATGGTGTGCCGGTACATGGCCGCCGCGGCGAACCTGCCGTTCTTCCCGATCCGCAGCTACTACGAGTCCGACATCCCGTCCGTGAATCCGAAGATCGTGCCGATGGCCTCGCCCTACGACCCGGACGACGAGGTGTACGCGGTGCCGCCGCTGAAGCCCGACGTCGCGATCGTGCACGCGCAGCGCGCCGACGCGTCGGGGGACGCGCAGATCTGGGGCCTGCTCGGGTGCCAGAAGGAAGTCGCGTTCGCGGCCGACAAGGTGATCGTGGTCGTCGAGGAGGTCGTCGACGAGGCCGTGATCCGGCGCGACCCGAACCGCACGGTGATCCCGGGCGTCGTCGTGGACGCCGTGGTCGAGGAGCCGTTCGCCTGCCACCCCAGCTTCGCCCAGGGCTACTACGACCGCGACAACCGCTTCTACCTGGAATGGGATCGCATCGCGAAGGACCCCGAGACGCTCGATGCCTGGTTCGACGAGTGGGTGTACGGCCTCGCCGATCACGCCGAGTACGTCGAGAAGTACGGCGACGCGTACTGGGATGCGCTCCGCCCCGAGCCGGCGCCGAGCGGCGAGGTCGACTACGGGAGGTACGCGTGAGCCCCGACGCCGCCGCGCCCGCCGACCTCGGCTATTCGAAGTCCGAGATCATGATCGCCGCCAGCGCGCGCCAGCTCGGCGGCGTCACGAACTGCTTCGTGGGCGTTGGGCTGCCCAACATCGTCTGCAACCTCGCCCAGCGCACGGTGGCCCCGACCTTGCAGCTCGTCTACGAGTCGGGCGTGTTCGGGGCGCGGCCCGAGCGCCTCCCGCTCTCGATCGGCGACCCCACCCTCGCGACCGGGGCGACCGCGGTCACCAGCATGTTCGAGCTGTTCGCGTTCTACCTGCAGGCGGGGCTGATCGACGTCGCGTTCCTCGGCGGTGCGCAGATCGACCGCTTCGGGAACCTGAACACGACGGTGATCGGCGACTACGCGCACCCGAAGGTCCGCCTGCCCGGGTCGGGCGGCGCCTGCGAGATCGCGATCCACGCGAAGCAGATCCTCGTGATCATGCGACAGGCGCAACGGTCGTTCGTCGACACGCTGGACTTCCGGACCTCGCCGGGGCATTCGGGTGATCCGGCGCACGACGCCGCACGCGGCTGGCACGGCAGCGGCCCTACCGCCGTCGTCACGGACCTGGGCACCTACGGCTTCGATGAGGCGACGGGGGAGATGACCCTGCGCACGCTCCATCCCGGCGTCACGCTCGACGACGTGCGGGCCAACATGGGCTGGGAGCCCAAGGTGGCCCACGACCTCGGGGAGACCCCGGCGCCGACGCAGGAAGAGCTCCGGCTGATCCGCGAGGAGCTCGATCCCGGCGGCGCCTACACGAGATAGGCGCGATGGCCTCCGAACCCCTCCCGCCCGCGCTCGGGGAACCCGTGTGGTTCGACCGGCTCCGAGAACCGACCTGGCTGTTGCCGCGGGCCCGCCAGGGCGCCACCCGCGTGGCCTTCGTGAGCGAGCATGCCGACGACGGGCCCGACCGCGACCTCCTGGTCGGGCTCCCGCTGTACCTGGCCGAGGCCGCGCGGTTCGCCACCGAGGCCGCGACCGTCGCGCTGACCGCGCCCGTGGCCCCCGGGATCGGCGAGCGGCCTGCCCGCGCGCTCGACGCGTCGATCCTCGTGACGACGTCGACGACGGGCGCCGGCGACCTGCGACGACTTCGGGTCCGGGTGGAGCGGCCCGCCGGGACGGTCCTCGACGACGAGCTCGCGGCCGAGGACGGTCCGGCGCTCGCCGAGGCCGTGGCCGACCTCCCGCGCCGGGTGACCGACGCCGTCCGCGCCACCGGGGTCCCCGGCACCTGGGCGCCCGTGTACGCGCCGCCGACCGGCGCCGAGGCGGTCCGTTACGTGCACGCACATCGCGCGTGCCTGGAGCTGGGCCACGATGCGCTCTACCCGCCGGCCGGCGGCGATCCGGAGATCGTGTCGGCACGCCGGACGATCGTGCGGGCGCTGCTGGGGGCGCTCGCCGACTTCGCCCAGCGAGGGAGCGGCGCCTTCCCGGCCCTGCTCTACTTCGGGGGGCTCGCGGGCGCACACGCGCACGGATCGGCCCTGCCTCTGGAGTTCCGGCTGCAGACGAACGCGATCTGCATGGAGGCGACCGATCCCCGTGACATCCCGTTCCGGCTCTCGGCGCTGGTGCTGCGGCTCCAAGGAGACCAGCAGATCGCCGAGCGCCGCACCAAGACCCTGGAAGAGACGGGGGATCGAGCCCTGGCGGAGTGGCTCGATCGCGTCGAGGCGGTACGGTGACGTCGATGCCGAACGAACGCGATCCCGCCCCCGACGCTCGTCCGACGGGAGCCGCGCCGCCGCCGGACGGGGACGAGCCGGAGCCTGCGTGGGCCGAGGAGATCCGAGCGCGGCGCCGCGCGCGCGGCGAGCGGCTCCGCGAGGTCTTCGCCGCGTTCGACGACGAGCCCGGGGGGCCGGCGTCGGAGCCGCAGGAGCCGCGGTCATGAGCCACGTCTTCCCTCGCGTCGTGACCCGCGCGTTGCCGATGGCCGTCCATGCGGAAGGCGTCTGGATCACCGCCGCCGACGGCACCCGCTACCTCGACGGTGCCGGCGGCGCGATCGTCGTGAACGTCGGCCACGGCGTGCCCGAGGTGATCGAGGCGATCGAGCGGCAGCTCCGCGCCACGCAGTACGTCCACGGCACGATGTTCACGACGGAGGCGCTCGAGTCTTACGCGGACGAGCTCGCGCCGCTGCTCCCGATGGACGATCCGCACCTGTATCCGGTGAGCGGTGGGAGCGAGGCCGTCGAGACGGCGCTCAAGATGGCGCGCAGCTACCATCTCGCGCGCGGCGAGACCGCACGGGTGGCCGTGATCGGCCGGCGGAGCGCGTACCACGGCAACACGATCGGGGCGCTCGACGCGAGCGGCAAGGAGCCGATCCGCAAGCCGTACACGCCCTGGCTCGGGCGGTTCCCGCACGTGCCGGCGGCCTACGAGTACCGCTGCGGGAATCCCGCCCACCCCGAGGCGTGCGGCGCCTGGCACGCGGGGGAGCTGGAGCGCGTGATCTCCCAATCGGGCGAGGGCGCGGTGGCCGCGTTCATCGCCGAACCGGTGGCCGGCGCCACGCTCGGCGCCGCGGTCCCGTGCGACGACTACTGGGCCGCCGTGGTCGAGGTCTGCCGGCGCTACGGCGTCCTCGTGATCGCCGACGAGGTCATGACCGGCCTGGGGCGCACGGGGCGGTGGTTCGGCGTCGATCACTGGGACGTGCGTCCCGACATCATCACGGCCGGCAAGGGAACGACGAGCGGCTACGTCCCGTTCGGGTTCGCGGCCGCGAGCGGTGAGCTGTACGAGACCCTCGCGACCTCCGGATTCGTCCACGGGTTCACCTGGTCGCACAACGCGCTCGGGGCGGCCGCCGGTCGCGCCGTGCTTCGCGTGCTCCGGGAGCGAGATCTCGTCCAGCGGGCGGCCACGCTCGGCGAGCGGCTGCGCACCGACCTCCGCGCCGCGACCGACGACGTGGCCGCGGTCGGCGACGTCCGAGGCCTGGGGATGATGATCGGCATCGAGCTCGTCCGCGACCGCGCGACGAAGGAGCCGTTCCCGCGGGTCGACCAGATCACCGAACGCGTGCTCGCGGCCGCCCGCGAGGCCGGCCTCCTGCTCTACTCGTCGACCGGTCACGTCGACGGCGCGAACGGGGACCTGCTCATGCTCGGGCCGCCGTTCTGCCTGAGCGACGACGAAGCCACCACGCTCGTCGAGCGTACCGTGGCCGCGATCCGCGCGGTGACGTGAGCGAGCGCGTCGGGCTCGTTGTCTGCCCCCAGGCGAAGATCTACAACCACGGCCTGCAGCATCCGCTGCGGCCCGAGCGCGTGCTGCTCACCTGGGAGCTGATCGAGGCGTACGGGCTCGACAGGCTCCCCAACGTCGGCCGGCTGGGGTGTGAGCCCGCGGATCTCCCGACCCTCGAGCTGGTCCACACGCCCGCGTTCATCGACGCCACGACGCGCGCGGGGCACGGCGAGGAGGGCGCATGGGGCCGGTTCGGCTACGGACCGGGTGACAACCCGATCTTCGACGACATGCACGAGGCCGGGGCGTTCGTGGTCGGCGCCACGGTCGCGGCCGCCCGGGCGGTCTGGTCGGGCGAGGCCGAGCATGCCTTCAACGCGGCCGGGGGCCTCCACCACTCGATGCCCGACCGTGCCTCGGGGTTCTGCGTGTACGACGACCCGGCCGTCGGCATCGCGTGGCTGCTCGCGCAGGGCGCCGAACGGGTCGCCTACGTCGACGTCGACGTGCACCACGGCGACGGCGTGCAGACGTGCTTCTGGAACGACCCGCGGGTGCTCACGGTCTCGATCCACGAGTACGCACCCGAGTTCGGCTTCTTCCCGGGCACCGGGGGGCTGGACGAGCGCGGCGGACCCGATGCCGAGGGGTCCGCCGTGAACGTGCCCCTCCCACCGGGGACGGCCGACGACGCGTGGCTGGACGCGTTCCGCACGGTGATCCCGCCGGTGGTCCGGCGGTTCGGACCGGACGTCCTCGTGACGCAGCTGGGTTGCGACACGCACGTCAGCGACCCGCTGGCGCACCTCCGCCTCACCACCCGCGCCTACGAGGAGACGGGCGCCGAGCTTCACGCCCTCGCGCACGAGGCCGCCGACGGCCGCTGGGTCGCGACCGGCGGCGGCGGCTATCAGTGGGCTCGGGTCGTGCCGCGCGCGTGGACGACCTACTTCGCCGAGATGGCCGGCGCCGAGATCCCCGACCACCTGCCGGAGGGATGGATCGAACGCACGGAGTTCCTGCTGCGCGCGGAGGTCCCCGTCACGATGTCCGAGCCCCCCGAGCCGCCGGGCCGGGGCGACGCCGAGATCCCGATGATCGCCCGGGCCGCCCTCGACCGGTTCCTCGAGACCGCCCGGGAGGGAGGGTGACCGCTCGCACGAGGCTCGTCTGCACGCTCGGCCCCGCCTCGGCCACGCCGCGGCTGGTCCGGGCGCTCGTCGAGGCGGGCACCTCGATCTTCCGGATCAACTTCTCGCACGGCGCCCCCGAGGACCACGCCCGTTCGGTGGGGCTCGTCCGCGACGTGGAGGAGGCGACGGGGAAGGCCCTCGCGGTGCTCGCCGACCTCCCCGGCCCCAAGGTGCGGCTCGGCCGGATCGAACCGGACCCGTTCACGTTCGTGCCGCACCAGCGGTTCAGGTTGCGGCCGGGCGAGGCCGATCCGGAGGGGACCTCGACGACCTACCCGCGCCTCGCCGAGGACGTTCAGGCGGGCGATCGCGTGCTGCTCGCCGACGGCGCCGTGGAGCTCACGGTCGCGGCCGTCGAGGACGGGGTCGTCGAGCTCACCTGCGTGCGCGGCGGGACGGTCCGCTCCGGGCAAGGGGTCAACGTGCCCGCGGAGCGGCTGACCCTGCCCGCGGTCACCGATCGTGACCGAGAGGGCCTCGCGCACGCGCTCGAGATGGACGTCGATCTCGTGGCGCAGTCGTTCGTGCGTGGGCCCGGCGACATCACGGAGCTCCGAGACCTGATGGAGGATCGGATCGTGCCGATCGTCGCGAAGATCGAGACGAAGCCCGCGATCGAGCACATCGACGCGATCCTGAACGTGACCGACGCCCTGATGGTGGCGCGCGGCGATCTCGGCGTCGAGCTCCCGATGGAGCAGATCCCGCTCCTGCAGAAGGATCTCCTGCAAGCGGCCCGCGCGGCGGGCCGGCCGGTGATCGTCGCCACGCAGATGCTGGAGTCGATGATCCGGTCGCCGCGACCCACCCGTGCCGAGGCGACCGACGTCGCGAACGCCGTGCTCGACGGGGCCGACGGGATCATGCTCTCGGGCGAGACGGCGATCGGCGACTACCCTTTCGAGGCCGCCGCCGCGGCCACGAGGATCGCGACAACCGTGGAGGCGCGCGGCGACCACTACCGCGCGACCCAGCCGCCGTGCCGGCACACGGGCGAGGCGGCCGCGGTCGCCCACGCCGCGGCCTCGATCTCGGGCGACGCCGACGTGCGGGCGATCACGTGCTACACGGAGACCGGACGCACCGCGCGCCTCCTATCGGCCGAGCGCCCCGGCTGCCCGATCTACGCGTTCATGCCCGAGGTGAGGCTGCGGCGGCGCAACGCGCTGCTGTGGGGCGTGACGACGCTCCCGGCGACCCCCCCGCGCGACACCGACGAGATGATCGAGCTGATGGATCGGGGCCTCCAGGAGCACGGACTCGTTCGACCGGGGGAGTCGGTCGTGATGGCGGCATCGTCCCCTGCCGGACGGACCACCACGAACATGCTGAAGATCCACCAGGTCGGCGGTCCGATCCGCTGACGGCATCGCTCTGAACTGAGCGCCCGGAGGTCCGCAGACCCCGCCGCCGGATCAGTCCTCCGAGAGTCCCTCGACGATCCCGGCCTCGAGCCAGGTCAGGTAGAGGTACATCCCGTAGGCGTCGCGGTCGGGGTGCCCCTCGGGGTAGTCCGCCTCGGTCGTCTCCTCCGTGAGCCCGAGCCGCGTGCCGAGCACGAGCCGGAGGGCGTTCACGGAGCCGAGCCAGGCGATGACCTCGTCCTCGGAGAGGTGCTCGGCGTCGACGGTCGTCTCCACCACGTCGACGGCGGCGAGCCGGTCCGCGACGAGCCCGCTCCCGGCGTCGCGCTCGAAGTCCAGGTTGCGCAGGGGGTCGTCGGGGTAGGCGGCCGGGAAGAGCCGGGCGATCGCCGGATCCCCGGAGGGATCCGCCTCGCGGAGGAGCTCCCGGAGCTGCCCGCACAGCCCGCGGAGCAGATCACGCTCGCCGGGCGACAGCCGCAGGACGAACCCCTCGCGGTCACGCGCCAGCGGCGTCTGGAGCTCAGACATCGCGCTGCATCGTGGCCCACAGACCCTTGGCGTGGAGCCGGGCCACGTCGCGCTCGGCCTCGGTCCGGGTGCCGCTCGAGACGACGGCCTTGCCCTTCGTGTGCACGTCCATCATCAGCCGCTCGGCCTTCTCGCGGGGGTAGCCGAACAACGTCTGGAAGACCCAGGTCACGTACGACATCAGGTTGATCGGGTCGTTCCACACGATCACGATCCACGGCACCTCGAACTCGACCGACTCGTCGCCCACGGGGCGCCGAACCTCCGCCGGTGCGGTGGCCGCCTGGATCGCGCCAAGGAACGCCGTCATCGAGCCGCCTTCGTCGCCTTCAGGCCGAGCGCGCGGGTCGTGCGCACCCCCCAACGGTACAGGGGTGGCGTGAGGACCCGGAAGGCCTGGAAGGGACTGGCCCAGCGTGGCACCGAGTACTCGGGCGCGATCTCCTCGCGGATCACCTTGACGATCGCCTCCGCCACGCGGCCGGCGGGCATCACGAGTCGTCGGGGAACCCCGTCCGCCCGGAAGCCCTCGGTCGCGACGAACCCGGGGTTCACGGCGGTCACGTGGACCGTGCGTGACTCCGTCTCGTAGTTCACGGACTCGCTGAAGGCCACGACCGCGTGCTTGGTCGCCGTGTACACCGAGGCTCCAGGGGTGGCGAACCGCCCGGCCAGGGAGGCGACGTTCACGACGTGTCCATGTCCCCGCGCGAGCATCGACGGCAAGAAGGCCCGGGTCCCGTACATCACGCCCAGGAGGTTCACCTCGACGATCCGGCGGATCTGGTCGTACTCGAGGCCGGCGAGCTCGCCGCCCCCCGAGATCCCGGCGTTGTTCACGAGGATGTCGACGGGCCCGAGCGCCTCCTCCACCACCCGGCGGAGCGTCCTGATCTCGTGGACGTCGGTCACGTCGCAGGGGACCGCGAGCGCCCGCCCGCCGGCCCGCTGGATCCGGTCGGCCAGGGACTCGAGGCGATCGGTCCGCCGGGCGGCGAGCACGACGCGCACGCCACGCTGCGCGAGGGCCACCGCCGTCGCCTCCCCGATCCCTGCCGACGCGCCGGTCACGACCGCGACCGCGCCACGCAGCTCCACGCCGCTCTCCTCCCTGGCCCCGCTCGTAGGATGACCCGACCGATGGACGTTACCGAAGCCCACGCCCGCCGTCTGCCGCCGCTCGACGACCGCTGGCTCCCGCGGCCGTACGAGCGGACCGAGCTGGAGCGTGCCCTGCTGGCGGGTGACGTGGCCGGTACCGCCACCCATCCGCTCGACAACGTGCGGGGCAACATCCTGATGCTGATCGACGGCGACCCCGACAAGCTCTTCGGCCTGTCGGGGATGCCGGGCGCTTACGGCCTCGACGCGATCCTCGACCTGGTGGCCATCGGTGCGGGCCGGCCGATCGACCACGAGGCCCGCTACGGTCCCGTCGACATCGCGCCCGGGCCGATCCTGGGCGCGTGCCGGGCGATGGGGGAGCGGCTCGCCGGCGCGGCGAGGGCAGGCGAACGCGTCCTGCTCGCCACGGGCCACCCCGTGGGCCTGGCGCTCTTCTACCGGGCGCTCGAGGGCCTGCTCGCGGCGCGCGGCGCGCGCCTGGTGACCCCCGCGGCGGGGGCCAGGTGGCACGAGGGTCACCTCGACCACGACTGGGTCGTCGCGTACTTCGGCGCCGTGGCGGTGCTCTTCGACGACCGCGAGCCGCGCCATACGCACAGCCCGGCGGCCATGGAGCGGATCCTCGCGGACGCCCGCCCCGACCTCGTGGTGGCCGACCACGGGTTCGCGGGGGCGGCGATCGAAGCCGGCGTGGAGACCCTCAGCATCGCGGACGTGAACGACCCGGCCCTGATCGTCGCGAAGGCCCAGGGCCGCACCGACGTGGTGGTCGTGATGGACGACCACGTGTCCCCCGATGACTACTGGCCCTGCTTCCAGGCGGTCGCGGAGGCCTTCTGACCTGCGGCGGAGCTGGAACCGCCCGGGAATGGCCGAACGGGGGGTATGCGCCGTCCGGCCGAACCCCTACAATCCCGCCATCGTGAGGAACGAACCCTTCACCGAGGCCCGACTGTTGACCGTGAACGAGGTCGCCGACCTCTTGCGCGTATCGAGGATGACCGTCTACCGACTGATCAAGACCGGGGAGCTGCCCGCCCTGCGGGTGGGTCGCAGCTACCGACTCCGCGAGGAAGACGTCCATACGTACCTGATGGCGCGATACACCGAAGCCGGCTGAGCCGGATCGGCCACCGCGCCGCGCACACGTGAACGGGCCTCCGTGCAGGGCACGGGGGTAGGAGATGAACGAGCACGACCGGCTCGTGGATCGGGCCGCGCGCGAGGCGCACACGGTGTTGTTCATCGGGGGCCTCGACGCGGGCAAGAGCACGCTCGCCCGCGCCACCGCCGCGTACGCGCTCCGGCTCGGTCGCACGGTGGCGTACCTCGACGCCGACGTGGCGCAGAAGACGGTCGGACCGCCCGCCACGGTGGGCCTGAAGCACGTTCGCGAGCCCGACGACCTCACGTTCGAGCGGCTCGCCTACGCCGACGCCCTCGGGTTCGTGGGATCCACGAGCCCGCAGGACCATCTCTTGCCGATGGTGGGGGCGCTCTCGCGGCTCCGCGACCGCGCGAACGAGGAAGGCTCCGACCTCGTCGTGGTCGACACGAGCGGCATGGTCAGCGGCATCTGGGGCCAGCTCGTGAAGTACTACAAGGTCGACCTCCTCGAACCCGACCTCGTCGTGGGACTCCAGCGCGGCGAGGAGTTGGACCCGATCCTCGGGGTGATCGAACGCTTCTTCGGCACCGACGTCGTGTCGCTCCCGGTCCACCCGGGCGTGGTGTCGACGAGCGTCGAGGAGCGTATGGCGCAGCGGGAGCGGGCGATGGCCCGGTACTTCGAGGCCGACCTCCAGCGGTTCCGCGTCAAGCCCACGGTGTTCATGCCGACGCTGCCGCCCCTGTTCGACCTTGCGCAGCTCGACCGGCTGCTCGTGGGGCTCTCCGACGGGCACGGCGGCTTCACGGGGCTCGGCTACCTCGAGTACGTGCCGCAGGACGCGGGCCTCCGGCTGATCTCTCCCGTGGCAGAGCCGCCGAAAGCGCTTAGACTGGGGTCCGTTCGTCTGGAGGACACCTTCCGCGCGAAGCGCGTCGACCTCCGGAACCTCTTCGGAACCGAGTGAAAGGCTGACAACTTGCCGTCGCTGATCAAGAAGCGCCGCAAGAAGATGCGCAAGAAGAAGCATCGGAAGCTTCTGAAGCGCACGCGCCACCAGCGCATGAAGCTGGGCAAGTAGCAGGGGCCGCACCGCCGTGCGCGCGCCCACGTTCGCCCGCTCTCTCCGCGTCACCGCCCTCGCCCTCCTCCTGGGGCCGTTCAGCGTGGCCTGCAACCAGGCCGACGCGATCCGCCAGGAGGCCCTCGATCGCTCGACGGCCGTGACGTTCACGACCGCCGACGGCGTCGAGCTCGCCGGACGCCTGTTCGGTCCGGACGACGCCACCGCCGGCGTCGTGTTGGCCCACATGCTCCCCGCCGACCAGAGCTCCTGGTACGACTTCGCGCAGCGGCTCGGGTCGATGGGCTACCGCGCGCTCACGTTCGACTTCCGCGGCTACTGTCCGGGCGGGGACGCCGGCTGTTCCGAAGGCAAGCGTACGATCGCGGGGATCTGGCAGGACGTGCTGGCGGCGAAGGACTACCTGTCGTCGAAGGGCGTGACGCGGGTGGCGCTCGTGGGCGCGAGCATGGGCGGCACGGCCTCGCTCGTGGCGGCCGCCCAGGTCCCCACGGAGATCGAGGCGGTGATCACGCTCTCGGCGCCCGTGTCGATCGAGGGGCTGACCGCGGGGCCCGAGGTGGTGCAGGCGTCCGGGGCCGCCAAGCTGTTCATGGCCGGTGACGGCGACACGACGGCGGCCGACGCGGCATCCACGTTCTACGAGGAGAGCCTGCAGCCCAAGAAGCTCGAGATCTTGACCACCTCGGACCACGGGACCGACCTGCTCACCGGGAACCAGGGCGAGATCGCCCGCACGACGATCCTCACCTGGCTCGGGCAGTACCTGCCGGTGTCCGAACCGGCGTCGCAAGGCTGATGGCGCGGCCGATCGTCTTCCTCACGGACTACGGGCTCGCCGACGGCTTCGTGGGGATCTGTCACGGGGTCATGGCCCGGCTCGCGCCCGAGGCCCGCGTGATCGACCTGACCCACGCGATCCCGAGACAGGACGTGATGCGCGGAGCCCTCGCCCTCGGGCGGGCGACCGATTTCATGCCGGGCGACGCGGTGTACGCCGCGGTGGTGGATCCCGGGGTCGGCTCGGAGCGTCGGTCGATCGCCGTGTGCGCGGGGAGTGGGGCCGTACTGGTCGGACCCGACAACGGGCTCCTCTCGATGGCGTGGGACGCGCTCGGAGGGGCGGTGTCGGCCGCCGAGATCTCCGCCAACGACATCGTGCTCCAGCCGGTGTCGAAGACGTTCCACGGCCGCGACGTGTTCGCGCCGGCCGCGGCCCACCTCGCGAACGGGCTCCCGCTGGAACGGATGGGACCTCCGGTCGATCCGGCCGAGCTGCGGGTCCTCGAGCTCGCCGCGCCGATGCTCGCCGACGGGGTGCTCGGGTGCCGCGTGACGAGCGTCGACGGGTTCGGGAACGTCCAGCTGAACGCCCGTCCCTCGGACCTCGAGGGGGCCGGGATCGGGCGGTTCCTTCGGCTCGGCGGCCGCGCGATCCCTCGCGTGCAGATCTTCGCCGACGTGCCCCAGGGCACGCTCGGCGCGATCGTGGACTCGGAGGGCTACGTGGCGCTGGTCGTGAACCACGGGAGCGCCTCCGCGATGCTCGGCCTCGCCGAGGGCGCCGCGGTCGTGCTCGAATAGGTCAGGCGGGGACGACGGGTTCGGGCTCGGCCTCGGCCACGGCCTCATGTCCGTCGTCGACCAAGAGCGGCCCGAGCGGTTCGTCGAGCAGGTAGGCGATCACGTCCTCGGCCGAGTACGCGAGCCGGTCGCCGCCGAGCAGTCGGCCGAGCTCGACCAGGTCGTTGCCCGCGGTCATGATCGGCGGCTCCGCCACCCCCTGCCGTCGCTGGCCGAGGCCGATCGTCGAGGTCAGCCCGTTGCAGATGCACTTGCGCCCGACGGTGTCGGCGATGTCGCCGCCCTTGCGGAGGTAGTCCTCGATCGGTTCCGCGGGGCAGCGGTAGCCGAGGCGTCCCTCCGGTGTCGGGTAGGCGACGCGGAGGTAGCCCAGGTCGCAGCGTCGCTCGCGCGCTTCGACGACGTCGTCCTCGGAGAGCGTCCCCTCGAGCTCGATGACCTTGAACGGGAACCCCGTCGGCGAGGCGAGCGGATCGGTGAAGATCGAGATGCGCCCGGCCCGAACCTGATGGAGCACGCGCGTCCGGAGCGTCGGGTCCAGGCCCGAGTCCTGGCAGAACGCGAAGGCGGTGCCCACCTGGATACCGGCCGCGCCGGCCTCCTGGGCGTCCCGGAGCCGCTCGGGTGTCGCCTGCCCGCCGGCGAGCCAGAAGGGGAGCCCGAGCTCGGCGACCTTCTCGAGGTCGACCTCGTCGCGGGGGCCGTACAGGGGCTCGCCGTCGACGAGCTCGACGACACCGCGGGGCGGGGCGTTGTGGCCGCCGGCCGTCGGACCCTCGATCACGAAGCCGTCCACGCCCGGGGTCTTGCGAGCCAGGCTGATCGCGAGCGCGGTCGAGGCGATGATCGCGAGGAACATCGGCCGCGCGACCGGTGCCTCGGGCTCGGGGACGACGCTCCGCGGATCGAACGCGAGGGTGCCTTCGCCGCCGTCCACGTGCAGCGGCATGGCGACCGGCTCGTGCTGCGAGAGGCGGTCCAGCAGCCGTGGGATGTCGCGGGGGATCCCGGCGCCGACGAGCACGACGTCGACGCCCGCGAGGACCGCCCCGTACAGCGTCGACGGGGTCGGCATCTGGATCTTCTCCAGGAAGTTGATGCCCACGAGTCCTTCGTGGCCCTCCTTCGCGAGCCACACCTCCACGAACCCGGCGATCGTGGACAGCTCGAGGCTCTTGCGGTGCGGCTCGGCCGTGAACATCGGTGCGGGCTTGAACGCCTTCTCGTCGTCGATCCCGCCCTCCACGAAGTACGCGTCGAGGATCCGTTGGGCGGCCGCGGGCTCGGGGAAGGCCGCCATGGCCCGTCGGACGTCGCCCTCGGGATCGCCGAGCTGCAGGCGGCGGGCGAGCACCATGTCGATCGCGGTGCCGGAAACCACGCCGAGCTGGCCCATCCGCGACACCGCGCGCGCGAGTCGCCAGCCCGACACGGCCACGCCCATGCCGCCCTGGATGATCTTCGGGTGCGCGGTCATGGCGACTCCGAGCTCGGCGGCAGCTCTCCGGGGCTCGTCGGGCCGACGAGCGTGGGTGAGTCCCCGGATGCGATCACGAACTGCGCGATCGCGGCGGTCACGAGCAGGGCGAAGAGCACGATGATCATGATGAGGGTCGGACGGCGCACCTATCGAGGCTAACAGGCGAACCTGTGTGATCCCCGCGCATCGGTCACCCCCGTACGCGCAACCGCGACTCGACCTGCTCTCGCATCCCGACCATCACGGATCGCAGCACCGTGTCGTCGGTGAGGTAGCGGCGCAGGTCGACCTCGAGCGAGACGGCGCCCTGGTACCCGTCGCCCGCCAGGTCGTCCAGGAACGCGTCGAGATCCAGCACGCCGTCACCGGGCGGAAGGTGCGAGTCCCAGCCCTTCCCGGCGTTGTCCGACAGATGGACATGGCGCATCCGCTCCGCGAACCGGCGACGGACCTCCACGAGGTCGTGGTCCGCTACCGCGGCATGGCTGGTGTCGAGCACCAGGTTCGGGAGGCCGTCGAGCTCGTCGAGATCCTGGTTCGAGTGGAACGTCACGCCACGCTGGCCCATGCGCACGGGGAACATGTTCTCGAGTGCCACGGTCACGCCCGTGCGCTCCGACAGGGTCGGCAGCCGTTCGATCAGCCAGCGCCGGTACCCCCGCTGCCACCGGTACGGAGGATGCGTCACGACGATCGGGATCTCGGCTTCTTCGGCGACCTCGATCGCGCGGTAGATCTTGCCCACGGGATCGGTGCCCCAGACCTTCCGCGTGAGGAGCAGTGACGGGGCGTGGATCGCACCGATCGTGAGGCTGAATTCCTTGGCGAGGGCGCGCATCGCGGCGGGATCCTGGCTGGCCGGGTCCTTCGTGACCATGACCTCGACGCCCGTGTAACCGGTCTCGGCCACGATCCGGAAGGTATCGCCCAGCGCACGCGCGAAGAACGCCGCCGACGAGAACAGGATGGGGGGTGTTCCCATGCCCCAATGGTAGGCGGTCGGCGGGCCCCGGCGACCGGTACCGCGACCCGTATGCTGAGGGCCATGTGGGTGTTCCCGCTGGTCGCGGCGGTCGTGGCGTTCGTCTTCGCCGGGCTCCTGGGCCGTCAGTTCGCGTCGCGCCGCCACGGCTATCAGCTGGTATGGGCGATCGCGCTCGTGATGTACGGGGCGGCGTCGCTCGCCGTGGTGGCCGGCGCGCTGAACGGCTGGAGCGAGCTCGGGTTCGAGATCTACTGGGCGTTCGGTGCCGTCCTGAACGTGCCGTTCCTGGCGGTCGGCGAGCTGCAGCTCCTGATCCGGAACCGTGCGGTCCACGTCGCCCTCTACCTCGTGCTGGTCTTCATCACCGCCTACACCTTCTCGGTGCTGCGCGGCGCGACCTTGGACCCCGTGGTGCTCGCCGAGCGGCTCCCGTCGGGCAAGCACGTCTTCGGTGACGGCTCGGCGGCGCACCGGCTCCCGCAGCTGATCTCGATCCCCTCGTACCTGATCCTGGTCGGCGGGGCCTGCTGGTCCGCCTGGCGGATGCGCGGCCGGCCCGAGCTGCGCGACCGCTTCTACGGCACGCTCCTGATCGCGGGCGGCGCGACGCTGATCGCCGGGTTCGGTTCGGCGTTCGCCGCGCTCGGCAACCTCCCGGGCTTCTCGATCGCGCTCCTGGCCGGGATCTCGGTCATGTTCCTGGGGTTCCTCCGCGCGTCCCGCCCGTTGCCCGTGCCCGTGCCGGCGGTCACGCCCGCCTGAGGGCGGGCTCGCCGCGGGCACTATGCCGCGGCGCTCCAGACGACCTCGCCGGGCGCCGACGGCGTGGAGCCGGCCGGCTCAACCGTCACGAGGAGATCCGTGAACGCGCTCGGATCGAACGGCACGACGAGGAAGACGACGCCGTCCTCGTAGGGAAGCTCACCACCGTACGTGGTGCCCGTGTTCGACACGAGCCACACCCGGTAGACGGAGCCCGAGGGCGGCGCCTGGACGCCCGTGCCGTAGAGGTAGAACTCTTCGGATCCGGGGGCGGAGATCTCCGTCGCGGGGCCGACCGGCACGAGGTCCGCTTCGGGTTGGCGGGCCAGATCGAGCGCGGCCGCCATGTCGTCGGCGCGCGCCTGTCGGTCGCCGGCCCGCACGAACTGCGTGAGGCTGGTGCCGGCCAGCCCGGCCACGAGCGCCACGCTCGCGGCCACGGCCACCAGCTGGCCGGTCCGACGCCGGCGGGGCATGGGTCCGAGCTCGCGGTGGAGCCGGGGCAGGAGGGTCTCGGGCGGCGCGAGCGGCGGCGTGTCGAGCGCGAGGTCGGCCGAGAGGGACTGGAAGTCGGTGAGGGTGTCGCGGCACCGGCCGCACGCCGGCACGTGATCGGAGAGCAGCCGGTCGGCCTCCGTGGCGTCCTCGCCCGAGAGCGAGCGCAGCACGTAGCCGGCCAGCAGCTCCTCGATCTGCTCGTGGTCCTCGATCACACGCCGTCCTCCTGGTCCAAGGCCCTGCGGAGCTTCCGCATCGCCGCGAGGGTCCTGGTCTTCACGGTGCCGATCGGGATCTGGAGCTCGTCCGCGATCGCCACCTGCGTCTTGCCGTCGAAGTACGCCATCTCGAGCACCTGTCGTTGTTCAGGGGGGAGCGTCGTGAGCGCCTGGCGGACCTCTCGACGGCGGATCGCCACCCAGGCCTCGTCCACGACGCCCTCCGCTACATCTTCGTCGGCGACCGGCTCGAGGTTCGAGGCGCGTTCCTGTCGTTTCCGCAGGCGCTCCTCGCGACGCACGGTATCGACCGCCCGGTGGTGCACGAGCGAAAGGAAGAACGTTCGGAAGGCGCCGCGGGCGGGGTCGTAGGCCTCCGGAGCCCGCCAGAGCGCCATGTAGGCGTCATGGACGACGTCCTGCGCCAGGATCTGCTGGCCGGTCAGGCGGTAGGCGAGCCCGTATGCCGCCTTCGCGTAGCGTCGATACAGCTCGTCGAACGCCTCCCGATCGCCCGTCGTGAGGCGTCGGTGGAGTTCCAGGTCCTCACGGTCGCCGTCGCGCACGCCCCATGTTGTAGCAGAGCGCGCGAGGCGCTCCGCCGGAGAGGTCGCCCGCTAGGATGCCTCCCGTGCACGTGGTCCTGTACTCGCGTCCCGGCTGCCATCTGTGCGACGAGGCCCGCGCGGTCCTGGAGGCCGAGCGCGCGCGGACGCCGTTCGACCTCGAGGAACTCGATATCGAGAGCGACGACGAGCTCGTCAAGGAGTACGGGATCCGCATCCCCGTGGTCGCGATCGACGGGGTCGAACGGTTCGAGATCTCGGTCGACCCCGGTGAGCTCGCGCGGCTCGTGGGCGGGAGCTTGTGAACTTGAGAACGCGTCGCTCGGCGCGCTAGGCTGGCGCCGATGGCCGGGGGCAACAGGACGCACGCACCACGGGACCGTTCGATCCCCGAGGCGACGGTCGGGCGCCTGCCCGTGTACCTGCGAGCCCTCGTCGATCTCGCCGGCTCGGGCACCACCACGGTGTCGTCCGAGGCCCTGGCCGAAGCCGCCGGCGTCAACTCCGCGAAGGTGCGCAAGGACCTCTCCCACCTCGGCTCCTACGGGACGCGCGGGGTCGGGTACGACGTCGCGTACCTGATCCATCAGATCCGGCGCGAGCTCGGCCTCACCCAGCACTGGTCGATCGTGATCGTGGGCATCGGCAACCTCGGACAGGCCCTGGCGAACTACCGCGGGTTCGCGGAGCGAGGGTTCGACGTGGCCGCGCTCGTCGACGCCGATCCGGACAAGGTCGGCGCCACGGTCGACGGCCACGTCGTGCGTTCGCTCGAGGATCTGCCCTTCCTCGTGGCCGAGCACGACATCGCGATCGGCGTGATCGCCACCCCCGCCTCGGCGGTGCAGGACGTGGCCGACCGGATGGTGGCCGCCGGCATCCGCTCGATCCTGAACTTCGCCCCGGCGATGATCTCGGTGCCGCCCGGGGTGTCGGTCCGCAAGGTCGATCTCGCCGTGGAGCTGCAGATCCTCGCGTTCTACGAGCAGCGGAAGGCGACCCTGGCCGAGGTCAAGCGTCGCGGCAAGGCCGTCGCGGACGTGCCGGCCCGGCGCTGACACGGCGAACGGGCGGGTCGCCCCGCCCGTCCCGTGGAACCTGATGGCCGCGAAGGCTACTTCGCGATCGTGATCCAGAGCAGCGCGAGCACGGCGAGGATCAACACGCCGAGCAGGATGAACTGCACGCTGCCCTGGTCCAGGAGGGGAACCTCGGCACCGATCATCGCTCCCTCCTTCCCTAGGCCGGGCCGTACCAGGCGGGCGCGGTCCCGCCGGTCAGGACGTCCTTGCGCTTCTTCTCCGCTCGATCCAGGAACGGCAGGACGAGCAGGAACACGATGATCGAGCCCGCGAGGAACATATACGAGTAGCGCGGCACGCTCCCCGAATCGAGCTTCATCGAGACGGTCCACTGGGGGCCGCCTCCGGCGTAGTGCGCCCGCGCCACGGCGAGCTGTGTGCCGTCGGCGGCTTCGGTGAGCTTCACGTCGTCCACGAGGAACGCGGTCGGCTGGATCGCGTGGGGGTCCTCGGGAGCGAGCTCGAGCTGCGCGTTCAGCTGCTCGGCCAGGAACACCTGCGCTTGGCCCTCGATCGCGGTCTTGTCGCCTTCAGCCTCGGCGGTCGGCTCGGACCACGGGTCGTTCGGGTAGGCCCCGAACTCGTCGTACGTCTCGGAGGCGGCGGAGTTCGTGGCCTCGAGCACGACCCATGCGGGCTCCGATCCTTTCGGTCCCAGGTTCGTCGGGGTCTCGATGCCTTGCGACCAGAAGCCGAACAGCCACAGGGACGACTGCAGGACCATCCATCCGGAGAAGCAGACCATCAGCACGAGGAAGCCCATCCAGCGGCCGAGGACCGCGGTCAGGAGCAGGTAGACGCTGCCCACGAACAGGATCAGGCCCATCACGGTCACGCCGACGCCCTTGGCGATCGTGCCGCAGTCGACGGCGAACCCGAGACAGCTCTTGGCGGCTTCCATCTAGGGCTGCTCCAGGATGGTGCCGGCGTCCTGCGCCTTCTGCGTGGCGCGGTCGACGGCGTCGGAGTTCAAGCAGACGTTGTCCTTGAACGGCACGTTCTTCGAGCTCATGTCGACGAGGTAGTTCACGATGTCGTTGATCTGCTGGTCGTCGAGCGCCCCCTGGTAGCGGATGCTCCACGACGGCATGTAGCCACGGCCTTCGTAGAGCACCTGGTAGATGTCGTCGAGCGAGGCGATCGCGTTGTGCGCGGGGTTCCCGAGGTTCCCCGCGCAGATGTTCGTGAGGTCCGGCGGATAGGCGTAGCCTTCGCCCGCCTGGATCACGCCGCCGCGCAGTTCGGGCCCATGGCAGCGGATGCAGCCGACGCCGAGCTGGTTCTCCTCGGAGAACAGCAGCATCGAGCGCGCCCCCCGGTCGATCGCGGCGACCTTGAGCTCCTCCTCCTGCTTCAGGTTCGTGGAGGGCTCGCGCAGCCACGTGAAGGGGATCCAGATCGCGAAGAACGCGACCAGGACGACGCCCCATCCCATGAGCTTCTGGAGCAGCGGGGTCTCGAGGGCAGCATCGGATGGCCCCGGACGCATCCCGCGCGGGATGTCCTTGGCCTGCTCCTTCGACCGTCCGCGCAGGTACAGCGCGAGCCCGGCAGTGAGCACCAACACCCCGCCCAGGACGAGGAGGAGGATGCCTCCGGTGTTCGTGGCTGCCAGCATGCGGTCCGCTCTTCCTCCTTAGCCCGCCGCCACGCAGAACGCGCCCTGCGGGGGCTGGTCGGTCGTGTCCGTTCCGCGCGGCGGCCCCGATACGATCGTGGACGTGTCCACGAAGACGTTCCCGCTGTCGTCGATCGTGATCTTGAACCGGTCGAGGCCCTTGGGGGCGGGTCCCAGGCGATACTCGCCGGCCTCGTTGTACTTCGAGCCGTGGCAGGGACATTCGAACCACTTCGACGACGCGCAGAAGGGAACGCGGCACCCGAGGTGTACGCATCGCTGATAGAGCGGCATGATGCCCTGGGCCGCCACGCCCTCGGCGGCGTAGTCGACGTCGCCGGTGGCCGTCCCGTCGTAGGGGACGAGGTAGAAGCGACCGGCGCCGTTGTAGACGGGCCCGCCCGTGTCGGCGATCTCGGCCAGGATGTCGTCGATGTTGCCGGCCGCGATCACCGAGCCGAAGCCACCTTTCAGGTTCGGCCACAGGAACGCGATCGTCGCCCCGCCGAACTCGGCGGCGAACACCGCGAACGACACGATCAACGACGCGCGGAAGAAGTCGCGTCGCGAGACCGCCTTCACGGGCTTGCTCGGGGTGATCTCGGTGCCCGCGGCTTGGGCCTGCGCCGCCTTGTTGGCCCGCAGGAACGACAGGCCGAAGACGATCGCGAAGACGTTCAGCGCGAGCAGCACGACCAGTGCCGCCCAGAGTCCGGTGGAGAGCGCGAGCGTACTCACAGTTCGAAGAACACCCCCTGTGCCCACGGCCAGGTCCAGTTGTACCCGGGGCCGCGGAAGAACGAGCCGATGATCGTCAGGGTCGCGCCGAACATGAACAGGATCGTGAACAGGGTGAGCGCGATCCTGCGGTCGCCGGGCCTGGTGCTCGGGTTGCGATCGACGTACGGGATCGCGGCGAGCCCGATCAGGATGAAGGTCGGGATCGTGATGCCGGCCACCATCGGGTGGAAGTAGCGGAGGAGTTCCTGCAGACCCAGGAAGTACCACGGCGCCTTCGACGGGTTCGGCGTGAGGTTCGCGTTCGCCAGCTCGCGGAGCGGCGCGTTGATGAACGTCGAGAAGATCGTCATCGCCGCGAGGAGGATGAACATCGCCACCATCTCCTCGATCAGCAGGTGCGGCCACGTGTTCACCCGGTCGCCCTGCTCCCGCTCGACGCGCTGGATCCCCTCCGGCGGCACGAGCGCCAGGAGGCGGTGCTTGTCGGGCGCGCCCTTCTTGGGCGTGGGGAGGTTGCCGGTCGGCAGCGGCGCCTCGCGTGCGGGCACGGTGACCGACGACGCGGCCACGGCGACGGCGCCCGCAGGTGCTCCGGCTGCGGCTGCGGCCGGCGCGGGAGCGGCGGCGGGCGCAGCGGCTGCGGCGGGTGCCTCGGCTGCGGCCGGCGCGGTCGTTCCGGCGGCGGCGTGCTTGGCCGCCTCCTCCGGGTTGGCGGCGCGGAACGCGCGCACGGCGGCCGAGCGCGCGCGACCCTCCGCCACACGGCGGTCGGTGCCCTTGGCGAGCTCTGCCTCGAGCGTGGAGTCGAAGACTCCCTGATCGAGCGGCGTGTCTTCCTTGGCCATGTTCTCTTCTTCCCCCGGCGCCTAGAGCGGTCCCGAGATGCCGCCGTCCTTGCGGATCCGCCAGAAGTGGACCGCCAGGAAGAGCACCAGCACGAACGGGAGCGCGAGCACGTGGAGCACGTACCAGCGGAGCAGCGTTTCCGGACCGACGACGGCACCACCCAGGAGCAGGAAGTTCGCCTGCTTCGCGATGAAGGGGGCGTAGCCGCCGAGCGACGTCCCGACCGTGACCGCCCAGATCGCCAGCTGGTCCCAGGGGAGGAGGTAGCCGGTGAACGAGAGGCCCAGGGTCAGGAACAGCAGGATCACGCCCACGACCCAGTTGAACTCCCGCGGGGGCTTGTAGGCGCCGGTGTAGAAGACCCGCGCCATGTGCAGCGTCACCGAGAAGACCATGAGGTGCGCGCCCCAGCGATGGAGGTTGCGGACGAGGTCACCGAAGAACACCGTCGTGCGGATGTTCTGCATGTCCGTGAAGGCCTGTGCGCCGCCGACGTCGGCCATCGGCCGGTAGAAGAACATCAGGAAGATGCCGGTGATCGTCAGGAGGATGAACAGGAAGAACGAGAGCCCGCCGAGGCAGAAGGTGTAGGTCAGCTTCAGCCCGTGGCGCTTCACCTTCACCGGGTGGAGGTGGTACAGCACGTTGTTCATCGTCGCGAGCGCGCGGTCGCGCGACGTGTCCTTGTAGCCCTTGCGGAAGACGGAGCCCGGCCGGAAGATCGACTTCCAGACCTCGGTATCGCGGATCCGATCACCGAGCTCGCTCGGTGACGGCGGCTTCAGCTTCAC
Source organism: uncultured Actinomycetes bacterium (assembly GCA_963821925.1). GTDB lineage: Bacteria > Actinomycetota > UBA4738 > UBA4738 > HRBIN12 > JAOUEA01. Next base: position 241,705 of record CAWGFO010000002.1, read on the forward strand.
CCGGCTACCCCTCTCTCCCCATATCGAGCGCTACTCCGCCGCCGCCTGGGACACGGGGACCTCGGCCATCGCGCGCTTCTTGCCGCCTGAGCCCTCCGGCAGTCGCGCATAGTACAGGGTGTCGGTGGGGCACCGGTCGACGCAGACCGAACAGCGGGTGCAGGCGTTGTCGTCGACCACGAAGATCGCGGTCGCGTTGCCCACCTCGTCGCCCACGGCCAGCTGCTCCGTACCCTGCACGATCTCGGTCGACATCATGTAGATGCAGTTCCACGGACACACGTCTTCGCAGGCGCGGCAGAGGATGCAGTTGTCGGGGTCGAGCATCAGGTGCTTCGGCGACTTCACGCCCTGAGCGAGCCAGGCCGCGTCGACCGCCTCCACGACGTAGTCGTCGTGGATGTCGACCTCCGTCTTCGTGAAGGGCATCGCGCGTCTCCTACCGGTACCCGCCGGTGGGCCGGCTGTCGGTCTGTGAGCGGAGCTTGCGACGCCAGTTCTGCATCACGGCGGCCCCGACGATGAGGATGATGAGGGGGACGGTGGACAGGCCCATCGCGACCGCGTCGCGGAGCACCTTGAGCCACAGGCCGTTCGGGCCCGAGCCGTCCCACTTGAGCTTCTGATCCGCGAAGTACAGCCAGAAGCTGGGGATCACCGCAACGGAGATCATCAGGAAGAAGACGATGGCCAGCGAGCAGATGACGGACGTGGTCCAGTTCCACTCGAAGCTGCGGAGGAACGCGTCAGCACGCTCCTTGCGCTGGGCCCACTTCGACTTCGAGGCAGTCTCGACCTGGCTCATCCGCACACCTTGTTCTCGGGCGGGGCGATTATAGACACGTGGGCCGATGGGCTGACGACCATCGGACCGTCTCGTGAATCCGTTCACAAGCGACGGCGCACACTATGCCGTCCGTCGCCCCGGCATCGCAACCCAACCGGTCACGGATCGGTCGCGGATCGGTCACGGATCGGTCGCGGGCGCCGCTCCGATGCACCCCTAGACTGGCCCCGATGTCCCCCTCGCCCGTGATCGCCGATGTCACGTCGAGCCTCGCGTCGTGGTGGGCGCCGGCGCTTGCCTTCGTGGCCGGCGTGATCTCGTGCGCCAGCCCGTGCGTGTGGCCGCTCCTGCCCGGTTACATCTCCTTCATCTCCGGCGAGGCGGCCGACGAGGTAGCCGCCGGCGAACCTCCGCGCCGACCGCTCCTGCCGATCCTCCTGTTCATCGCCGGGTTCACGGTCGTCTTCGTCCTCCTGGGGGCGTTCGCGTCGACCTTCGTGCAGATCTTCAAGGGGACGACCGGCCAGCGGGTCGCCGGGGTGATCGTCGCGGTGCTTGGCATCTTGATGATCGGCTACGCCTTCCAACGCGGCTCGATCTCGCTGTACGCGGAGCGCCGTCCCTTCCTCCAGAAGGTCAAGCCCGGCGTGGTGGGGGCCTTCCCGCTCGGGATGGCGTTCGCGGCGGGCTGGACGCCATGTATCGGGCCGGTGCTCGCCGGGATCCTCGCGATCGCGGCCTCGGGGGGCACGGCGCGCGGGGTCTTCCTGCTCGTCTGTTACTCGCTCGGGTTGGGGCTCCCGTTCCTGCTTGTCGGGCTCGGGGTGCAGCGGTTCGTGGGGGCGTTCGGTTGGGTCCGCCGCAACTACAAGGCGATCTCGATCGTTTCGGGGGGCCTCATGATCGCCGTGGGCGTGTTGCTCTTCACGGGTGCGTTCACGCGGTTCTTCGCGCCGCTCTCGCGGTTCGCTCCCGGGCTGTAGCCGGCGCGGGATCGCACAGCTCGGCGCCCGATCCGGCGGACCCTCCGGTACGATCGACGGCGCCCCATGTCCTCCTCCTCGCCCTCGCGGCTCTCCCTGCGCCAGTCGGTCGCCACGGTCTGGCGGACGCTCCGGTCGATGCGGACGGCGCTGATCCTGCTGTTGATGCTCGCGGCGGCGTCGGTGGCGGGCTCGCTGATCCCCCAGCTCCCGAACAGCCCGGAGCGCGTGGCGCAGTACCTCGACACGCATCCGCTCCTCGGCGAGTTCTACCGACGGGCCGGGCTGTTCGACGTCTTCGGGTCGTGGTGGTTCACGCTGATCACGGTCCTGCTGTTCGTGTCGCTCGTCGCGTGCCTGATCCCCCGGACGAGGGCCGCGTGGCGGTCGCTGCGTGCCCGGCCGATCCAGGCGCGCGAGATCGACGCGTTCCGCCATTACGCGGAGCGCGAGGTCACGCTCCCGCCGGCCGAGGCGATCGAGGTGGCGCGCCGGACGTTGCGACGGCGCCGGTTCCGTGTCGCGCGCGATCCCGACCGCCCCGCCCTCGCCGCCGAGAAGGGCGCCCTCCGCGAGACGGGGAGCCTCCTCTTCCACTGGGCCTTCATCCTGATCATGGTGGGGGTGGTCTATGGCAAGGGGACCGGATTCACGGGCTTCGCGCTCGTGGTCGAGGGCGATACCTGGATCGACGCGCAGGCGAACTACGACGGCCAGATCCGCACGGGCCGGTTCTTCGACGGCGAGTTCACCGGGGTCGGCGTGCACCTGAACGAGTTCGAGAGCGCGTTCCGCGAGACCGGCCAGCCGATGGATTTCGTCTCTCGCGTCGACCTGCTCGCGCCCGACGGGACCCGGCTCCGGTCGCAGGACATCCGCGTGAACCATCCGGCGAAGGTCGACGGCATCACGATCTACCAGTCGTCGTTCGGGTGGGCGCCGGAGATCAAGGTGACCGACGGCGACCAGGTGCTCTTCGACGACGCCGTTCCGTTCTCGCGGGAGGAGGCGCCCGACGGCGTGCCCGAGCTCGCGATGCCGTGGCGGGGCGTCGTGAAGCTCCCGACCCTGCGTCCGCAGGTCGCGATCGACCTGGAGCTGTGGCCCGACAGCCGGGCGTTCTTCGAGCAGCTGCGGACGGGCCAGCCCGTCGCGATGCTGACGTCCTTCGATCCGGTGATGCGGTACACGGTCTACGAGGGGCGCCTGACGGATCCGTCGCCGGTCTCGCTCGACGTCACCTTCATGGACAAGACGGCGACGGGGATCGTCGGCGCGGGCACCGAGGCCGACCTGGCGAGCGGTCAGCTCCTCGAGGCCGGGCAGACCCCGGACGGCCCCGTCCTCGCGTTCACCGACCTGAAGCAGTACAGCGTGTTCCAGGTCGCGCAGGATCGCGGGGTGCCCATCGTGCTCGTCGCCGCTATCCTCATCCTCCTCGGCCTGCTCCCCGCCCTCTACTCCTCACGGAGGAAGGTCTGGGTGCGGGTCGAACCGAGTGACGGAGGTTCCCGGCTGCTCGTGGGAGGCTTCGCGCTCCAACGCAAGGCGCAGTTCGAAGAGGAGTTCGACCGGCTCGTCGAGGCGCTCACGAGGGCGGCGGGCGGCGCCGGGTCCGACGACGCGGAACGGGAGAAGGTGGGCACCCGATGACCACGCTGGAGTGGGCGAGGCTCTCGAACGACGCCTTCAACGTGGCGCTCTTCTCCTATCTCGCCGCGATGGTCGGGTACTTCGCGTACCTGGCGTTCCAGCGCGACGCGATCTGGAGGGTCGCGCGGGCCGTCGCGTACGTGGGTCTGGGGGCCAACCTCGTCTCGATCGTCGCCCGGGGGTTCGCGGCGCACCGCGTGCCCTGGGGGAACATGTACGAGTACTCGAGCCTGCTCGCCTTCCTCGTGGTCGCCGGGTACCTCGTGATCGTCGAGGGCGTCTACAAGCAGCGGGCGCTCGGCGGGTTCGCGCTGATGTTCTCGGTCCTCACGATGGCCGTCGCGGTGTCGTTCCTCTACGTGGGGCCGGGGCCGCTCGTGCCCGCGCTGAACTCCTACTGGATCAAGATCCATGTGCAGGCCGCGATCTGGGGGTCGTCGCTCTTCGCGCTCGGCGGGATCGTCACGATCCTGTACCTCGTGCAGGACTGGCGGGAGCGCCGGCGGATCGACACGCTCAGAGCCGAGGATCCCGCGCCGATCATGGGTGGCGCGATCGACATGGACGCCCCGCACGACCTCGTGGGCGACGCGTCCGACGAGGCCGCGTCTGGCGAGGCCGCCGCGCGCCGCGGCGTGCTGCCCGCGGCCGCCACGCTCGACCGCATCGCGTACCGGATCATCGCGTTCGCGTTCCCGATCTGGACCTTCGCCGTGATCGCGGGCGCGATCTGGGCCCAGGAGGCATGGGGCCGGTACTGGGGCTGGGACCCGAAGGAGACCTGGTCGTTCATCACCTGGACGATCTTCGCGGGCTACCTGCACGCGCGCGCGACCTCGGGATGGCGCGGGCGCAAGGCCGCCGTGATCGCGCTCGTGGGCTTCGTCGCGCTCCTGATCACGTACTACGCCGTGAACCTGTGGATCGTCGGACTGCACTCGTACGCCAAGTGACGGGTTGGGTAGCGGGCCGACGGATGCCTCGTGGTATCGTGCGCGCGACTCACGCCCCTGGCGGGCGCGGCCACGACCCCACCGAGAGAGGAAACGTGCGGAAGAAGGCGCTCTGGGTCCTCGGGCTCCTCGCCCTCATGTTCGTCCTCGCCGCCTGCGCGCCGAACGCGACGCAGAGCTCGCTCGACCCGGCCGGCCCTACCGCGCAGGCCGAGAAGGACCTCTTCGTTCCGGTCTTCTGGACCGCCGTGGTGGTCTTCGTGATCGTCGAGGGCGGGATCGTGTTGATCGCGGTGAAGTACCGGCGCAAGAAGGGCCGCGACCGGATGCCGCCACAGATGCACGGGAACACGCGGCTCGAGGTCGGGTGGACGATCGTCCCGGCGCTGGTGCTCGCGATCGTGATGGTGCCGACCGTCGGGTTGATCTGGGATCTCGCGCGACCGCCCGCACCCGACGCCCTGCACGTCACCGTCAAGGGCTACCAGTGGTGGTGGGGCTTCGAGTACACCGACCAGGACATGGCGACCTCCTACGACAAGCAGATCCAGGTCGCCGATGTGCTCGTGGTCCCCACGGGTCGCGAGGTGTACCTGTCTCTCGAGTCGGACGGCGGGTTGATCGTGAACGACGACCCTTACAAGACCGACTACCAGGTGATCCACTCGTTCTGGGCGCCGCGGCTGTTCGGCAAGCAGGACGTCGTGCCGGGCCGCACGAACCACATCCTGTTCTCCGCCGACGAGCCGGGGGTGTTCACGGGGCAGTGCGCCGAGTTCTGCGGGCTGCAGCACGGCCGCATGAAGTTCCGGATCGAGGCGCTCTCGCCCGCCGACTGGGAGGCGTGGGTCGCGAACGAGCAGCAGGGCGGCGCGGATCCGACCGACCCGCTCGCCCTCAAGGGCCAGGAGATCTTCATGAACCCGCTCTCGGACGGGCGCGGCGCCTGCACGGCCTGTCACGCGATCGGCGGAACCGACGCCGGGGCGATCGCGGGCCCGGACCTCACCCACTTCGCGGCCGACACGCATTCGTGCTTCGCGGGATGCAACTGGGATACCTCCGACGAGGAGGCACTCAAAGCGTGGCTGCGCGACCCGGGTGCGGTCAAGCTGGGCGCGAAGATGCCCAACTACCACCTGTCCGACGAGGAGATCGACGCCCTCGTCGCCTACCTGTACAGCCTGACGTGATGGAGGCGATCGGAACGACATGGCGAGCCTGAGCGTCTCCGCAGCGGGCGGCCGCGGCATCCGGCGGCCGTCGGCGCTGACCGGCTTCTGGAGCTGGTTCACGACCGTGGACCACAAGAAGATCGGGCTGATGTACGGCTTCTCGTCGTTCTTCTTCTTCGTCGTGGGCGGCATCGAGGCGCTGCTGATCCGCGCCCAGCTCGCGCAGCCTGACGGTCAGATCCTGAACGCCGACCAGTACAACCAGATCTTCACGATGCACGGGGTCACGATGATCTTCTTGTTCGTGATGCCGATGTCGGCGGCGTTCTTCAACTACCTGATCCCGCTGATGATCGGCGCGCGCGACGTCGCGTTCCCGCGGATCAACGCCTTCAGCTTCTGGGCCTTCCTCCTCGGGGGCGTCTTCCTGTACTCGAGCTTCTTCCTGGGCGGGGCGCCGAACGGCGGCTGGTTCGGCTACGCGCCGAACTCGACGACCGACCCCACGATCGGCATGACCTTCTACGCGCTGGGGCTCCTGATCACGGGCATCTCGTCCACGGCCGGCGCCGTCAACCTGGCCGTGACGATCATCAACATGCGCGCGCCCGGGATGTCCCTCTTCCGCACGCCGGTGTTCATCTGGATGGGGCTGGTCGTGCAGTTCCTGCTGGCCTTCTCGCTCCCGATCATCACCGTCGCGCTCTTCCAGCTGCTGTTCGACCGGCGCTGGGACACCGCGTTCTACGACCCGACCCGCGGCGGGGATCCGGTGTTGTGGCAACACCTGTTCTGGCTGTTCGGCCACCCCGAGGTCTACATCCTGATCCTGCCGGCGTTCGGGATCATCAGCGAGGTTCTCCCGGTCTTCAGCCGCAAGCCCCTGTTCGGCTACCAGTTCGTGGTCTTCTCCGGGATCGCGATCGGGTTCATCGGCTTCGGCGTGTGGGCGCACCACATGTTCGCGGTCGGCCTGGGGCCCGTGGCGAACACCGCGTTCGGCCTCTCGACGGCGATCATCGCCGTTCCCACGGGCGTCAAGATCTTCAACTGGATGGGCACGATGTACAGAGGCGACCTGTGGTTCGCAACACCGATGCTCTTCTCGGTCGGCGCCGTCGCGATGTTCGTGATCGGCGGGCTCTCGGGCGTCACCCACGCGATCGTCCCGTCCGACTACCAGCAGACCGACACCTATTACATCGTGGCGCACTTCCACTACGTGCTCTTCGGTGGCGCGATCTTCGGCCTGTTCTCGGGGATGTACTTCTGGTGGCCGAAGATCTTCGGCCGGATGCTGAACGAGAAGGCCGGCAAGTGGCAGTTCTGGCTCCAGATCATCGGCTTCAACATGGCGTTCGGACCGATGCACATCCTGGGGCTGCAGGGCATGATCCGCCGCGAGTACACCTACCCGGCCACGCTCGGCCTGACGTTCTGGAACCAGGTCTCGACGGCCGGCGCGTACCTGATCGCGCTCGCGGTGCTGCTGTTCATCATCAACGTGATCCGTACGCAGCGGAAGCCGAAGGGACTCACGAACGAGGATCCGTGGGACGCCCGCACGATCGAGTGGATGACCTCGTGTCCGCCGCCAGTGCACAACTTCGACGAGATCCCCACGATCCACTCGCTCGACGAGTTCTGGCACCGCAAGTACGTCGAGGACCACAAGACCGGCACCCTCGTGCCGGTGCAGGCGGGCGCGGCGCCCGAGCACGATGAGGGGCACGACGCCCCGGGGCACGCGATCCACCTGCCCAGCCCGTCCTTCTGGCCGTTGGTGGCCGCGATCGGGCTCCCGATCATCGGCTACGGCATCCTCTACTCGTGGTGGCTGGTCGGTCTCGGAGCGTTCGTGATGCTGGTCGGGTTCTACGGATGGGCCCTGGAGCCCTCGGTGGCGGAGGAGTAGGCGTGGCTGAGGTCGCGATCGATCGGCCGCACGGCGGCGGGGAGCACGAAGCCACGACGACGGGCCTGCCCAGCACCAAGCTGGCGATGTGGCTCTTCCTGGCCTCGGAGTGCCTCCTGTTCGGCGCGCTGATCACCACGTACGTGCTGTACCGGGGCCGCAGCGACGTGGGTCCGTACCCGGCCGACGTCTTCGACATCCCGTACACGTCGGTGTCGTCGTTCGTGCTGCTGTCCTCGTCGGTGACGATGGTGCTCGCGCTCGCCTCCGCGCAGAAGCGGGATATGGGGCGGATGCGCCTGTGGCTCGTGGCGACCGCGATGCTCGGGCTCACGTTCGTCGGCGGCCAGGTGTACGAGTTCACGACCTTCTACCACGAGGGCCTGAGCCTCTCGACGAACCTGTTCGGGACGACGTTCTACGTGCTGACCGGGTTCCACGGGGTGCACGTCACCGTCGGCATCCTGATGCTGCTCTCGCTCGTGGGGATGTCGATGGGGGACCGGCTGCCCGATGAGCCGGCGTTCCCCGTCGAGATGGTCGGCCTGTACTGGCACTTCGTCGACATCGTCTGGATCGTGATCTTCACGATCGTGTACCTGATCCCGACCGGCGCGCCGCAACGGTGATGGGAGGCCCCGTGGAGGAGACGCCGTTCCAGAAGGAGCTCGGGGAGCGCGGGCTCGCCGACCCCTACGAGGGGAGCGCGCCCCACAAGGAGCACCCGAGCGCCAAGGAGTACATCCGGATCGGCATCATCCTGGGTGTCCTGACCGCGCTCGAGGTGGCGAGCTACTACGTCGACGTCAGCACCTCGATCCTGATCCCGACGTTGTTCGTCCTGGCGTTCGTGAAGTTCGTCATGGTGGTGCTCTGGTTCATGCACCTGAAGTTCGACGACCGACGCTACGCTCGGTTCTTCGTGATGGGGATCGCGGGGGCGTTCACGCTCTACCTGATCGTGCTCATCACCTTCCGGACCTTCCTGGTGTAGGGCGACATGCCGACCTGGCACCCGCATCCCGACGTCTGGCTCCTCTTCGGATCGATCGTCGCCGGCTACCTGATCGCCTGCCGTCGGCACGAGGAGGCGACCGGTGAGGCGACGCCGCGCCGCAAGCGCCGGCTGTTCCTGCTGGGCATGGGGGTGCTCTGGCTCGGCGCCGACTACCCGATCCACGATCTCGCCGAGAACTACCTGTACCTCATGCACATGGTGCAGCACATGCTCTTCACGCTCGTGGCCGCGCCGATCCTGATCGCGGGGATGCCGGCGTGGCTCCTGCGCGACCTGCTGCGCCCCCGGCTCGTGCGCACCGTCTGGCGGTTCCTCACCCGGCCCGTCGTGGCGCTGGTCTTCTTCAACGCCGTGCTGTTGTTCACGCACTGGCCGGCCGTGGTCGAGGCCTCGGTGGGCTCCGCGCTGCTGCACTTCTCCCTGCACGTGCTGATCGTGTTCTCGGCGCTCGTGATGTGGTGGCCCGTGATGTCGCCGCTCCCCGAGATGCCGTCGCTGCCGGCGCCGGGACAGATGCTCTACCTGTTCTTCCAGTCGCTGGCCCCGACGATCCCGGCCTCGTTCCTCACGTTCGGGCACCACCCGCTGTACCCGATCTACGGGACCTTCCCTCGGATCTGGGGCGTGAACGTGCTGAGCGACCAGCTGGCGGCGGGGCTGATCATGAAGCTGATCGGCGGCATGATCCTGTGGGGCGTGATCGCGGCGATCTTCTTCCGCTGGGGCGCCCGTGAGGAGCGCGAGGGCTTCGATGCCCTCGCGTACCGTGACGTCGAACGAGACATCCAGGCGGAGCTGAGTCGATGAGCGATGGCAAGAACCGGGAGGGCCTGCTCCTTCCCATCCTGATCCCCCTCGGAGCCCTGGTCGTGATCGGGCTCGTGCTGTTCGGCTTCTCCCGGATCCTGCTGGCGATCTCGCACAACGCGGCGACGGTGGTGGCGCTCGTGGTCGCCGCGGGGATCGTGGCGACGGCGGCGTTCGTGGCGTCGCGGCAGAAGGTCACGGGCGGATCGCTGCTCTCGATGGTCGGGGTCACGGCCGGCATCGCGATGATGATGGGCGGCGTCGCGCTCGTGGCCGTGGGGCCCGAGAAGAAGGCCGAAGGCGGCGGCGAGGCGCAGGTCGTCGCGCTCGCGGCGCCCCCCGGGGCGGCGGCCGACGGGTTCGACACGGACACGCTGGCGGTCCAGGCCGACGTGCCGATCGCGCTCGAGTTCGACAACCAGGACCCGAACGTCCCGCACAACGTCGTGATCTTCGACGGTCCGGACGAGAAGGCGCCCGAGCTGTTCAAGGGCGAGCTGGTGACGGGGCCCGCGAAGGTGCCGTACCAGGTGGACGCGCTCCCGGCGGGCAGCTACTTCTTCCACTGCGAGGTGCACCCGGCCACGATGCAGGGCGTGATCGACGCCGGCGAGGGCGGAGGCGGCGGCGCCGGCGGAGGCGGCGGCCCGACGTTGGTCGCGCAAGGGATCGCGTTCGACACCGACACCGTGAACCTGCCGGCCGACACCCCGACGACGCTCACCTTCGAGAACAAGGACGCGAACACGCCGCACAACTTCGCGATCTATGAAGACGACTCGGCCACGACCCCGCTGTTCCAGGGCGACATCGTGACCGGGCCGGCCACGGTCGAGTTCAAGATCCCCGCGATCCCGGCGGGCACGTACTACTTCCAGTGCGACGTCCACCCGAACATGAATGGGAAGGTCGTCGTCGGAGAGGCCGGCGGCGGGGGAGGCGGCGGAGGATCGCCGACCGAAGCGCCCTCGGCACCACCGAGCGGGACCGGGGAGTCGGCCACGGCCTCGATCGCGGCGGCCGGTCTCGAGTTCGACACGAGCACGCTCTCGTTCCCGGCGAACTCGCCGGTGATCCTGACGTTCGACAACCAGGACGACGTGAACACGACGGGTCCGCACAACGTCTCGATCTACACCGACGACACGCTGGCGGAGAGCCTCTTCAAGGGCGACCTCGTGAACGGGCCTGCCACGGTCGACTACCAGGTGCCCGCCCTGCAACCGGGCGAGTACTACTTCCAGTGCGACGTGCATCCCACGATGACGGGGACGGTCTCGGTCAGCTGACGCGGGTCGCGAGGCCCGTCCCGGGCCGCTGGTAGCGTGGTCGTCACGATGCGCAAGGTGCTCGTCGCCGTCCTGGTCGTGGCCGCCGCCGTCGGCGCCTACGCCCTGTTCCTGTCCCGCGGTGACGCCGACGAGGTGGGCGGGCGCCGTCGCGATGAGCGAGCCCTCTGCCGGCTCTCGAGGGCGACGCCGTCTCGGGCGGCACGGTCGACCTGGCCGACTTCCGCGGCGACGTGACGGTGGTGAACGTCTGGGCAACCTGGTGCGGCCCGTGCCGCCGGGAGCAGCCGGGCCTCGTGCGGGCGGCGAAGCGCTACGCGGACCGCGGGGTGCGCTTCGTCGGGCTGAACTACCAGGACAACCGGGCGGCCGCGCAGGCATGGGTCGACGAGTTCGGCGTGCCGTACGAGAGCCTCTTCGACGAGAGCGGGCAGCTACGCCGACGACCTCGGGCTTCGCTGTACTGCCCGACACGTACATCGTCGACGCCGGCGGCACGATCCGGTGGGCGATCTACGGGGAGACGAGCGAGGCCGAGGTGTCGGAGCTGCTCGACGAGGTGCTCGCCGAGCAGGCCGCCGCCGACCGGCGCCTGACGGGCCGCGCGGACCCGTCAGAGGAGGGCGTCGAGCGCGACCGCGCCGAAGAGCGCCGCCAGGTACACGATCGAGTACTTGAACAGGGCCCAGCTGCCGTCGGCGCTCGGGCGGCGCCACAGCACGAGCGCCCGGTACACGAACACCCCGCCGGTCCCGACCGCGGTGGCCAGGTAGATCGGGCCCATCGACGCGACCGGGTACAGCAGCAGCGTCGTCCCGAAGAGCGCCAGCGAGTACAGGAAGATCTGCCGCCGGGTCTCGTCGTCGCCCTTGACCACCGGGAGCATCGGCACGCCGGCCGCCGCGTAGTCGCCGCTGAAGCGCATCGCCAGGGCCCAGAAGTGCGGCGGGGTCCAGACGAAGACGATCGCGAACAGGATCCAGGCGGGCGCCGCGAGCGTGCCGGTGACGGCCGCCCAGCCGACGAGGGCCGGCACCGCGCCCGCCGCCCCGCCGATCACGATGTTCTGTGCGGTGGAACGCTTCAGCCACATCGTGTACACGAAGACGTAGAACGCGATCGCCGAGAGCGCGAGGGTCGCGGCGAGCACGTTCACGGTGATCGAGAGGAACAGGTACGAGATCGCGCCCAACACGAAGCCGAAGCCGAGGGCCTTCTCGGGCGTGACCGCGTGAGCGGGGAGCGGCCGCTGGCGGGTGCGCTTCATCACCTCGTCGATGTCACGGTCGAGGTACATGTTGACCGCGTTCGCCGACCCGGCGGCGAGCGATCCACCCACGAGCGTCGCGAGGATCAGCCAGATCGGGGGCATCCCCCCCGCGGCCAGCATCATCGCCGGCACGGTGGTGATCAGCAGCAGGACGATGATGCGGGGCTTCGTCAAGCGGTAGTAGGCCGTGATCGTGTCGCGCGCCGACGGCGTGCCGACCGCCTCGCCCGTCTCCTCGACGACGGGATCGGGGTGACCGGACCCCCCCGACCGCGCCCGGCCCCAGGCGACCGTCGCGAGCGCCACCTCCGTGGCCCAGATCAGCACCGCGAACGCCACGTGGAGCACGACCGCCCACGGCTTCAACCGCGAGAACACGTTGGCGGCCCCGACGGCGATCTGCGCCACGAAGAAGACCAGTCCGAGCGTGGCCAGGCGCACGAGCGCCGGCGACCGGTCGGTCATCGTGCGGGCCCGCACCATCACCCACAGGACCAGCAGGAACGCCGCGAGCGCGAGCACCCGGTGCAGGAACATCGGGGTGGTCACCCCGCCCAGCGTGGGCACCAGCCGACCGTCCATCAGGGGCCAGTCCTGGAACGCCAGCCCCGCCTCGGGCCCCTTCGCCCGGATGTAGGTGCCGACGAGCAGCAGGGCGCCGGTGACGCCTGCCGACCAGAGCGTCAGCCGCGCGAAGCCGCGCGACACCGCCCGGTCGACCCCGGCGGCAGGCAGCGTGAGCGAGGCGGCGGCGACGTACACGACGCAGGCGATCAGCGCGAGCGCCACCACGAAGTGCGCGGTCACCCACCACGGGTCGAGCTCGGTCGCGACGACCTTCGCGCCGAGCACGGCCTGGCCGAGCACGAGCGGGAACGAGGCGATCGAGGGCCAGAGGATCCGCGGCTCGTCCCGGCGGTCGAACCAGGCCAGGACCCCCAGCCCCAGCGTCAAGCAGATCACCAGGAACGCGAAGGCCCGGTGGGAGAACTCGATCAGCGAGTGCACCGTGCCGCTCGGGAAGAGCTGCCCGGGATAGCACTGCGGCCAGGTCGAGCAGCCGAGCCCCGATCCGGTTCCGCGCACGAGGCCGCCGACCGCGAAGAGCACGACCGTGACGACGGCGGTGGCGACGGCGAGCTTCTGGAAGCGGGTGCGCATGGGGGCCGGCTCATGATATCCGCCGAGCGCGGCCCTGGCCGACCGGATTGGGATACTGCCCGCATGACGACCGCGTCGAAGGCCGAGATCGCCGCCTCGCTCGCGGACCTCCGGGACCGCGTCGACGCCGTCCTCGACCGGTTCCTCGCGGCCGTCGCGGACGAGCTCCAGGACGTGGAACCGGCGACCGCCCCGCTCGTCGCCGAGATCCGTCGTCTGCTCGCCGCCGGCGGCAAGCGCCTGCGACCCGCGTGCTGCTACTGGGGCTACCGGGCGACGGGAGGCCGCGACGGGACGCCGATCGTGCGGGCCTCGGCCGCGCTCGAGCTCCTCCACACGATGGCGCTCGTGCACGACGACCTGATGGACGAGGCCGCCACGCGACGTGGCGTCTCGTCCGTACATGTCCACCTGGAGGCCGGGTTCGCGTCGATCGCCGACCCCGTCGCGCGCCGACGGGCGGCGGTCTCGGGCGCCATCATCGCGGGCGACCTCGCCGCGGTGCTCGCGGATCGCCTGTTCCTGGAGGCGGGGTTCGACCCCTCGGCGACCGTCGATGCCCTCGGCCGCTATCACCGGATGCGGACGGCGATGGCCGCGGGTCAGTTCCTCGACGTCGCGGGGGCGGCGGCGCGCGACGAGGGCGTCGCCCGCAATGCGGCGGCCCTCAAGGGCGGCGAGTACAGCGTGGCCGGTCCCCTCGAGATCGGCGCCGCGCTGGGAAGAGCGACCGAGGCGCAGCGCGCGGCGCTCGCGCGGTTCGGTCGGCCGCTCGGCGAGGCCTTCCAGCTTCGCGACGACCTGCTCGACGGCGAGGGAGCGCACGGGGCCACGCCCGCGCTGGTCAACGCCCTCGTCGAGGAGGCGCGCGACGCGCTCGATCCCGCGGTGCTCGGCCCCGAGGCCGTGGCCGCCCTCCGCACCCTGGCCGACAGGATGGTGATGGCTTGACCGACGATCTCGAGACCCTTAGACGGGCGTTCCGCGACGTCCCGGTCTGCCGGGTGGCGACGATGCGCGCCGACGGCGGTCCTCACCTGGCCGCGCGATGGTTCGTCTGGCGCGAGGACGGGCTGTGGGTCGCCACGCGCGTGGGCGACACGACCTGGGAGCTCGCGACCCGCGATCCCCGGGTGTCGATCCTGATCGACCGTGGGCGCGACTGGGTCGAGCTCGCGGGCGTCCGTGTCGACGGCGTGGCCGAGCTCTTCCCGGCCGAGCATCCTGACCTGCGAGCGCCGATGTCGGCCTGGCACGAGAAGTACCGGCCGATGCTCGCCGGCGACGGCTTCGAGCGGCTCACGGCCGAGGTCCCCGTGCTCGGATTCCTGCACGTGGCGCCGGCTCGCCTCGACGCGTGGGACCACCGCTGAATCGGGCGATCGCGGCGACGAGCTGGGGGATTGCGGCAACTCGGGGTGCGTCGTAGCCTCGCTCGTGAAGGATTTCACGAGTGCGGTACCCTCTTGGCCATGCACCTTGTGAAATCTTTCACAAGCCCGAGAGGGAGCTCTGAGGGGAGCGCGGCGTGAGCGCTGAGCGCACGATCGATACCGACGTGCTGGTCGTGGGGGCGGGGCCCGGCGGCTCGGCCGCCGCGTACCACCTCGCCCGGCACGGCATCGACGTCACGGTCGTCGAGAAGAGCAGCTTCCCTCGCGAGAAGGTGTGCGGCGACGGGCTCACGCCACGGAGCGTCGCGGCGATGCTCCGCATGGGGATCGATCCCGAGCAGGAGCCCGGGTTCGAGAAGGTCAAGGGGCTCCGCGTCTACTCCCGATCCGCGACGATCGAGCTCCCATGGCCCGAGCTCTCATCCTGGCCGGACTACGGCCTGGTGATGCCGCGGATCGACTTCGACCACCTCCTCGCCCAACGGGCCGAGAAGGCCGGCGCGCGGATCCTGGAACGGACCGAGGCGACCGAGCCGCTCATGGAGAACGCGTGGGTCACGGGAGCTCGGGTCCGTCCAGCCGACGACAAGGACGCCGAGCCCACCCGGATCAACGCTCGGTTCACGATCGCGGCCGACGGCGCCGCCAGCAGGTTCGCGAAGCCGGCCGGGATCCGGCGCGACGACTCGCGTCCGCTGGGGATCGCGGCCCGCCGCTATTACCGCACCCCCTACCACCCGGGCCCCTGGTTCGAGTCCTGGCTCGATCTGTGGGAGGGCGACATGCTGTTGCCCGGCTACGGATGGCTGTTCCCCGTCGACGGGGGCCGGGTGAACCTCGGCGCCGGGCTCCTCAACACCTTCAAGGACTTCAAACAGGTCTCCGCGCAGCGGCTGTTCGATGCGTTCGCCACGATGCTCCCGGCCGACTGGGAGATCGACGAAGCGCACGCCGAGGGCCGCGTGCTCTCGGGTCCGCTCCCGATGAGCTTCAACCGCACGCCGATGGTGGTGCCCGGGATGCTCCTGATCGGCGACGCGGCCGGGGCCGTGAACCCGCACAACGGCGAGGGGATCGCGTACGCGATCGAAACCGGCGAGATCGCCTCCGAGCTCGTGCACGAGGCGCTCGTGAAGGACCGGCCCGGGCTCACGATGAGCTACCCGCAGGTCCTCGACGACCGCTACGGCGCCTACTTCACGATCGGCCGCCTCTTCGCGACGATCGTCGGGCGGCCCGCGATCATGGGGCGGGCCACGAAGTACCTGCTCCCGAACCCCAGGGTGATGGGTTTCGCGATGCGCGTGATGGCCAACCTCACCGACGGCAAGGACGGCGACGCCCAGGACAAGCTCTTCTATCTCCTGGAACGGTTGGCGAGGGTCGCATGACGGGCATGACAGTAGGATGCCCGCCGTGCTGATCGACTACCTGCCGATCGTCGTGATGGGCGCGCTCGCCGTCCTGTTCGCGGTCGGGTCGCTCGCGGCCTCCTCGGTCCTTCGGCCCAACAAGCCGACCGCGGTGAAGCTCTCGGCCTACGAGTGCGGGAACGACCCGGTTCGGCTGCCTCGCGGCGAGCGGTTCAGCGTGAAGTTCTACGTCGTGGCGATGCTCTTCATCATCTTCGACATCGAGACGATCTTCCTCTTCCCGTGGGCCGTGACGTTCCGTCAGCTGGGCCTGTTCGGGCTCGCGGAGATGGCGGTCTTCATCGCGCTGGTGTTCGTGGCCTACGTGTACGTCTGGCGCAAGGGCGGGCTCGACTGGGCCCGCAGCGCGATCACCCCGGTCGACGAGGCGATCCTCGCGCCCACGCCGGTGCACCCCGAGCCCGAACCGGAGGAGTCGCTCCGTGCCGGTTGAGCGCGTCGAAGGTGTCCAGCTCGGGAAGACCCCCGAGGAGGTCGAGGAGGAGGTCCGTCGCGGCGTCCTCCTGACCTCGCTCGACAAGGCCGTGGGCTGGGCTCGCAAGCAGTCGATGTGGCCGGCGACCTTCGGCCTGGCGTGCTGCGCGATCGAGATGATGTCGACCGGCGCCGGCAAGTACGACCTGTCGCGATGGGGGATGGAGCTCTTCCGCGCCTCGCCCCGGCAGGCCGACCTGATGATCGTCGCCGGCCGCGTGAGTCAGAAGATGGCGCCGGTCCTGCGGCGGATCTACGACCAGATGCCCGAGCCCAAGTGGGTGATCTCGATGGGCGTGTGCGCCTCCGCGGGCGGGATGTTCACGAACTACGCGATCGTCCAGGGCGTCGACACGATCGTGCCCGTCGACGTGTACGTGCCCGGGTGCCCGCCGAAGCCGGAGATGCTGATGCACGGGATCCTCACCCTGCAGCAGAAGGTCCGGACCGAGGGGACGTTCAGGTGAGCGTCGCGATCGAGCTCCCGGAGCTGGCGGACCGGATCCGCGCCCGGTGCCCCGACACGCTGGTGTCGCGCGGCGAGGTGACGGCGATCGTCGACCGCGAGGCGTTGCTCGACACCCTCGCGTGGTTCCGCGACGAGCTCGACCTGGGGTTCCTGTCGAGCGTGACCGCCACCGACCGCCCGGGCGGCGACCCCCGCTACTGGGTCGTCTACGAGGTGCGGTCGATCGAGGGGCACCACCGCGCGCGGGTGAAGGTCGGACTGGCCGACGCCGATGCCCGGCTGCCCAGCGTCACGCCGATGTTCCCGACCGCGAACTGGCACGAGCGCGAGACGTTCGACTTCTACGGGATCGTGTTCGAGGGGCACCCCGACCTCACGAGGATCCTGCTGCCCGACGACTGGGAGGGCCACCCCCTCCGCAAGACCGAGGCGCTCGGGGGCGTGAACACGCGCTACCACGGCGCGTTCATCCCGCCCGTCGACACCCGCACGACCACCTGACCGATGCAGGACATCCCGACCGACCAGCTGCCCCGGGACGCCTCCGGCGAGATCCGCCAGGAGACGATGATCATCAACATGGGGCCGCAGCACCCCTCGACCCACGGGGTGCTGCGCCTGCTGCTCGAGCTCGACGGCGAGACCGTCATCACGTGCAAGCCGATCATCGGCTACCTGCACACGGGCATCGAGAAGAACACCGAGTACCGGACCTGGGCCCAGGGCATCACCTACGTGACCCGCGCCGACTACCTGTCCCCGTTCTTCAACGAGCTCGGCTACTGCCTCGCGGTCGAGCGGCTCCTCGGGATCGAGGCGCCGCGGCGCGCCCAGGTCCTGCGCGTGATGTTCAACGAGCTCAACCGGATCTCGTCGCACCTGGTGTGGCTCGCGACCGGCGGCCTTGAGCTCGGAGCGGTCAGCATCATGCTCTACGGCTTCCGTGAGCGCGAGGTGGTCCTCGACATCTTCGAGGCCGTCACGGGCTTGCGCATGAACCACAACTACATCCGCATCGGCGGCGTGATCATGGACGTGAACGAGGAGGGCGAGCAGAAGATCCGCGCGCTCCTCGACGAGATGCCGAAGCGGATCGACGACTACGAGACGATCCTGAACGAGAACCCGATCTGGCGCGAGCGGAACCAGGGCGTGGGCGTGCTCTCGGCCGACGACGCGTTGGCGCTCGGCGTGACCGGTCCGATGCTCCGCGCCGCGGGCGTGGCCGCCGACCTCCGCAAGGACGCGCCGTACTCCGGCTACGAGACGTACGACTTCGACGTGCCGGTGCGCGAGGAGGCCGACGCCTACGCGCGCTACGTGATCCGCCTGGCCGAGATGCGCGAGTCGATGAAGATCGTCGCGCAGTGCCTCGACCGTTTGGAGGAGCCGGGCCCCGTGATGATCGAGGACCCCAAGGTCGCATGGCCCGCGAAGCTGAAGGTGATGGACGACGGGATCGGCAACGACCCCGAGTACCTGCGGCACATCATGGAGGAGTCGATGGAGTCGCTGATCCATCACTTCAAGCTCGTGACGCAGGGGATCGAGGTGCCCGAGGGCGAGGTCTATCAGGCGGTCGAGTCGCCGCGGGGCGAGCTCGGGTTCTACGTGGTCTCCGACGGCGGGCACCGGCCGTACCGCGTGAAGATCCGCGATCCCTCGTTCGCGAACCTGCAGGCCACGCCGAAGATGGTCGAGGGGTACCTCGTCGCCGACGCGATCGCCGCGATCGCCTCGCTCGACCCGGTGATGGGCGGGGTGGACCGCTGATGCGCGTGTTCGAGGGCGCCCTGCTCGACGATGCGCGATCGGTGATCGCGCGCTATCCGGAGGGGCGGGAGCGGTCGGCCGTGATGCCCTTGCTCTACCTCGCCCAGTCGGCCGAGGGACGCATCACGCGCGACGGTCTCCGCGAGGTCGCGGAGCTGCTGGGCATCACCACCGCCGAGGTCGAGGCCGTGGCCACCTTCTACACGATGTATCGGACGCGCCCCACGGGCGAGCACCTGGTGAACGTCTGCACGAACCTCGCCTGCATGCTCCGCGGCGCGAAGGACGTGTACGAGGCCGCCCACGAGGCCGCCGGCATGGCGCACGGCCAGGAGATCTCCGACGACGGCCTGATCACCCTCCACGAGGAGGAGTGCCTGGGCGTGTGCGACTTCGCCCCGGCGGTGCAGATCGACTTCATGAACCACGACAACGTCTCGCCGGAGCGGATGCGCGAGCTGATCGCGAAGCTGCGCGCGGGCGAGGTGCCGACGCCCGCCCGTGGCCCGAAGGTGGAGAGCTTCCGCCACGCGTCGCGGGTGCTCGCCGGCGTCGAGCCGGCCGGGGAGGCGGGCGCATGACCCCCGACGTCGAGCTTCGGCTGACGAAGGACTGGGGCGACCCGAGCGTGATCGGGATCGACGGCTACCGGGCCAAGGGCGGCTACCAGGCCCTGCCTCGCGCGCTCGAGATGCCGGCCGCCGACCTGATCCAGCTCGTGAAGGACTCCGGCCTCCGCGGCCGGGGCGGCGCCGGGTTCCCCACCGGCATGAAGTGGTCGTTCGTGCCGATGGACACCGGCAAGCCCACCTACGTCACCGTGAACTACGACGAGTCCGAGCCGGGGACCTGCAACAACCGCGAGCTCGTCGAACGGGACCCCCACCGGCTGATCGAGGGAGCGGCGATCGCCGCCCGCGCGATCGAGTGTCACACGGCGTTCATCTACATCCGCGGTGAGTACCTGTGGCAGTCCATGGTCCTCCAGCGGGCGCTCGAGGAAGCCTACGCTGCAGGCTTCCTCGGCCGGGGGATCGTCGGCAGCGACTACGACCTCGACATCGTGCTCCATCGGGGCGCCGGCGCCTACATCTGCGGCGAGGAGACGGCCCTCCTGAACTCGCTCGAAGGGCTCCGCGGTCAGCCGCGGCTCCGCCCGCCGTTCCCCGCGGTCGAGGGTCTCTACGCCTCGCCCACCGTGATCAACAACGTCGAGACCCTGATGAACGTCCCCGACATCGTGACGCGCGGCGCCGAGTGGTTCCGTGAGCTCGGCACCGAGAAGTCGCCCGGCTCGAAGATGTTCACGGTCAGCGGGAAGGTCGAGCGCCCCGGGAACTACGAGGTGCCGATGGGCACGCCGTTCCGGACGTTGCTCGAGGAGTTCGCCGGCGGCGTCCTGGGCGGCAAGGGCCTGAAGGCGTTCACCCCGGGCGGCTCGTCGACGCCGATGCTCACCGCCGACGCGATCGACGTGCCCCTCGACTACGAGTCGATCGCGGAGGCCGGGTCGCTGCTCGGGACCGGGGCGATCATGGTGATGGACGAGACCGACTGCGTCGTGGCCGCGGCCGAGCGGATGGTCCGGTTCTACGCCCACGAGTCGTGCGGCAAGTGCACCCCGTGCCGCGAGGGATCGTGGTGGGCGACCCGGGTGCTCGGGCGCCTCGAGGACGGCTACGGGCGCGAGGGCGACATCCCGCTGATGCACGACATGGGCACGAACATCATGTTCCGGGCCTTCTGCGCGCTCGCCGACGGGACGGCCTCGGTCATCAACTCCAGCCTGAAGCACTTCGCCGACGAGTACGAGGCGCACGTGCGGCTCGGGCGCTGCCCGCTCCGCGAGCCGGCACCCGCGGTCGAGGAGGTCGCGTCGTGATGGCGGAGCCGACGGTGACGCTCACGATCGACGGCAAGGAGGTCACCGTGCCCCGAGGCACGCTGATCATCCGCGCCGCCGAGCAGCTCGGCATCGAGATCCCGCGGTTCTGCGATCACCCCCTGCTCGAGCCGGCGGGCGCGTGCCGTCAGTGCTACGTGCAGATCGAGGGCCAACCCAAGCTCGCGACGTCGTGCACCGTGACGGTCGCGCCGGGCATGGTCGTGAACACGCAGAACACGAACGACACCGTGCACGGCGCCCAGGTCGCGAACCTCGAGTTCCTGCTGCTGAATCACCCGCTCGACTGCCCGATCTGCGACCGCGGCGGGGAGTGCCCGCTGCAGGACCAGGCGCTCGCGTTCGGGCCGGGCGACAGCCGGTTCGAGGAAGCCAAGCGGGTCTGGCCCAAGCCGTTGCCGCTCTCGCCGCTCGTGAACCTCGACCGGGAGCGCTGCGTGCTGTGCGCGCGCTGCACGCGGTTCTGCGACCAGATCTCGGGCGACCGCTTCATCGAGCTGTTCGCCCGCGGGGCCGGGGAGCGCGTGTCGATCGCGGCGGGCGAGGACTTCCGCAGCCCGTTCAGCGGGAACACGGTCCAGATCTGCCCGGTGGGCGCCCTGACCGCCGCTCCCTACCGGTTCGTGGCCCGCCCGTTCGACCTCTCGACCGTCGACTCGGTCTGTCCCCACTGCAGCGCCGGCTGCAACCTGAAGGTCGACGTGCGCCGGGGCGAGGTCGTGCGGCAGCTCGCCCGCGACAACCTCGACGTGAACGATGCCTGGCTCTGCGACAAGGGCCGGTTCGCGTTCCGGTTCCCCGACGCTCCCGACCGCCTCACGACGCCGCTGATCCGCGACCGCGGGCTGGAGCCGGCCTCCTTCGGGGAGGTCCTGACGCGGATCGCCGAGTGGACCGACGGGAAGCGCGTCGCGTTCCTCACCGGCGGCAGGCTGATGGACGAGGACTACTACGCGCTCTCGAAGCTCGCGCGCACGGTGTTCCGCACGAACGACCTCGACCACCGCCGGGGCGGCGTCGGCGCACCGGCCGCGGAACGCGCGGTGGCCGCGAACCCGATGTCGGTCACGTACAAGGACCTCGAGCGCGCGACGGCGATCCTCGTGGCGGGCCTCGACGCCGAGCAGGAGGTCCCGATCCTGCACCTGCGCTTGCGCAAGGCCGCGGCCCGCGGGGCGAAGATCTGGGTGCTGCACCCGCGTCGCACGCGGCTGCACGACCTCGCGACGCACGTCCTGTGTGCGCCCGGAGACGAGACGCGCTTCCTGGGAGGTGGCGCGGATCCCGTGATGGACGAGGCGCTCGCCGCGCTCCGGGATGCCGGGGCCGGCGCGGTCGTGATCGCGGGCGAGCGGCCGGGGGTGGCCGACGCGGCGTTCGAGGCGGCGGCGGCCGCCGGCGCACGCGTCACCTACGTCACGCGGCGCGCGAACGACCGCGGGGCGCTCCGGGCCGGGGTGCACCCGTCGCTGCTCCCGGGCGGCCGGGCGATCGGCGATCCCGGCGAGGTCGAGGCCGCGTGGGGGCCGATCTTCGACCGCGAGCCGGGCCGCGACACGAACGCGATCCTGCGGGCGTGCGCCGATCGCGAGATCGACGTGCTGTTCCTGATCGGCGTCGACCCGCTGCGCGACGCTCCCGACGCGGCGCTCGCGCGCCGGGCGCTGCAGAACGTGCCGATCAAGGTGGTGCAGTCGCTCGAGCTGGGGGACCTCGAGACCGTTCGCCGAGGCGTTCCTGCCGGCGGCGGCCTTCATCGAGAAGGACGGCCACGTCACGAACTGGGAGGGGCGCGGCCAGCGTCTCCGCCCGATCCGTGGGCCCGAGGGCATCAGCCTGGCCGACTGGGAGATCTTCGCGAGCCTGGCGCTCGCGTGCGGCGGCGACCTGGGGTTCGAGACCCTCGACGAGCTGCATGAGGAGATGGGCCGGCTCATGGCGCCCGCGGCGACCGAGCCGCTCGCCGCCACGGCTTCCTCGACGGCAGCGGACACCGCCGTCGGAGGCCTCCGTCTCTTCACCTACCCGCTGCTCGTCGACGAGGGGCGTCTCTCGGAGCGCGCCGACGAGCTCAAGGCGGCGCTCCAGGAGCCGGCGTTCGTCGAGGTCCACCCGCGGGACGCCGAGGCGGCCGGGGTCGCGGACGGCGGGCGGGTGGTCGTGCGCACGGACGCCGGACGGGCCGAGCTCGAGGCGCGTGTCACGGAGCACGTCGCGCCGGGCGCGGTCTTCGTCCCCTTCAACCAGCCCGGCCTGGCCACGAACACGCTCCTGTCGGGCGAGCTCGTGACCGAGGTGCAGCTCGAGGCCGTCGCGACGGCGCCCGAGGGGACCGACGCCGAGCCCGTCGGGGTGGGGGGTGAGGTCCCATGAGCTGGATCGACTGGGGCCTGCTGATCGCGCGCGTCGTCATCGTGTTCTTCGCGCTCATGATCGCGGTGCTGCTCTACATCTGGATGGAGCGCAAGGTGATCGCCGACATGCAGACCCGCGTCGGCCCGATGCGCGCGGGTCCGCGCGGGATCCTGATCACGCTCGCCGACGGCATCAAGCTCTTCTTCAAGGAGGGCATCAACCCCACGAACGCGGATCTGCCCGTCTACCTGATCGCGCCGGTGATCGCGATGTTCCCCGGGTTCCTCGCGTTCGCGATCATCCCGTTCGGCCAGCCCGTGGAGCTCTTCGGTCGCGAGGTGCCGTTCCAGCTCGCCGACCTCAACATCGGGATCCTCTGGATCCTCGCGATGACGTCGATCGGTGTGTACGGGGTGGTGTTCGCGGGCTGGGCGAGCGGCTCGAACTACCCGCTGCTCGGCGCGATCCGGTCCTCGGCCCAGATGATCTCGTACGAGGTCGCGATGGGCCTCGCCCTGGTCGCGGTGCTCATGTACAGCGGCCACCTGCGCATGACCGAGATCGTGGCGGCGCAGGGCACCGTGTGGAACGTGGTGCCGCAGTTCCCGGCCTTCGTGGTGTTCCTGATCTGCGCGCTCGCCGAGACGAACCGTCCGCCCTTCGACCTGGCCGAGGCAGAGTCCGAGCTGGTGGCCGGGTTCCACACCGAGTACTCCGGGATCAAGTTCGCGATGTTCTTCCTGGGCGAGTACGTGAACACCGTGACGGTCGCCGCGGTCGCGGTGACGCTCTTCCTGGGCGGCTGGCGCGGGTACTGGCCCTTCCACGGGGCCGCGGCCTGGGTCGGCCCGCTGCTGTGGTTCATCCTGAAGATCACGGCGGTGATCTACGTGATGATCCTCGTGCGCGCGACGCTGCCGCGGATGCGCTACGACCGGTTGATGCATCTCGGCTGGAAGGTCCTGATCCCGTTCGGGCTCGTGTGGGTCATGATCACCGGCCTCGTGATCGTGCTTCCCGACCACTACGGGCGGCGCGAGATCCTGATCGGCGGCGCGATCGTGCTGGGGATCGTGGCGCTGCTGTCGGTGATCGCCCCGTTGTTCAAGCCGCGTGCGAGCGAGGAGGTGGGCGCGTGAGCGACCGCACCGACGACGCCCCCCAGGGCTTCCTCGACGCCGCGTGGGCGATGGCCAAGGGCGCCGGCACGGTCTTCAAGCAGACGTTCCGGCCCGACAACACCGAGCAGTACCCGAAGGAGATCGCGCCGGTCCCCGAGCGCTCCCACATCGGCCGCCACCTGCTGAACCGCTACGAGGACGGCCTCGAGAAGTGCATCGGGTGCGAGCTCTGCGCCTACGCGTGCCCGGCCGACGCGATCTGGGTCGAGGGCGAGGACAACGACCCCGAGCACCCGATCAGCCCGGGTGAGCGGCACGCGAAGGACTACCAGATCAACTACCTGCGCTGCATCATGTGCGGCCTCTGCGTCGAGGCCTGCCCCACGCGCGCGCTCACGCTCACGAACTACTACGAGCTCGCGTTCACCTCGCGTGAGGACGCGATCTGGACGAAGGAGCAGCTCCTCGAGAAGCCGCCCGCGCTCGGCACCGACCCCGCGGACCGGGAGGGCTAGGTGCCGCTCGACAACGTCGTCTTCTGGGTGTTCGCGCCGATCTCGATCGCCTCGGCGATCGGGATGCTCGTGATGCGCAACGCCGTGCACGCCGCGCTCTTCCTGATCGTGAACTTCTTCACGATCGCGGTGATGTACCTGCTGCTCGACGCACCGTTCCTGTTCGCGGTGCAGATCATCGTGTACGCCGGCGCGATCATGGTGCTGTTCCTGTTCGTGATCATGCTGCTCGGGGTCGACCGCGGCGACAACGTCCGCGAGCCGCTCTGGGCGCAGCGGTGGATCGCCGTGTCGCTCGCGGTGGCCTTCGTGCTCGAGACCGGGTTCGCGATCCGGGCGGCGATCGGGCTCTCGACGCACGCGCCCGACGGGTTCGACGCCGTCAACGCGGCGGGCAACACGCAGGCGCTCGCCAAGGTGCTGTTCCGCGACTACTTCTTCCCGTTCGAGGTCACGTCGGTGCTGCTGATCGTGGCCGCGATCGCGGCGATGGTGCTCGCCCAGCGGAAGGCGCCGGCGATCACCCAGGCCGAGATCGACGCCGCCGAGACGGCCGGCGCCCCCGATCCCGAGGTGGTCGCGTGAGAACGCCGATCGCCTACTTCCTGATCCTGTCGAGCATCCTGTTCGCGCTCGGGACGGTCGGGGTGCTGATCCGCAGGAACGCCCTGCTGATCTTCATGTCGGTCGAGCTGCAGCTGAACGCCGTGAACCTGACGCTGATCGCGTTCTCGCGGATGCACAACGACCTGAACGGTCAGGTGATCGCGTTCTTCTCGATGGTGGTCGCCGCCGCCGAGGTCGTGGTCGGGCCTCGCGATCATCGTCTCGGTGTACCGGCGTCGTCAGACCGTCGACGTCGACGACGCGCGGGGGCTGCGGTGGTAGGCGTGCTCGGCTCCGAGCTGGTGCCCACGACGTCGGCGGCCGGCGCGATGCAGCTCCTGTGGCTGATCCCCGCGATCCCGCTCGTGATGGCCGCGGTGAACCTCTTCGTGGGCCGCCGACTCGGGACGTGGGCCGGCTGGCTCGCCGTGCTCGCGGTGCTGGCCTCGTTCGGGATCGCGGTCGCCGCGGTGCTGCAGCTCGTGGGCCTGCCGGGCGAGGAGCGCCTCTACCTGCAGCATGGCTTCGACTGGTTCGCGGTCGGCAACTTCACCGCGGCGGTCGACCTACGGCTCGACGCGCTCTCCGCCACGATGATCCTCGTCGTCACGGGGGTCGGTCTGCTGATCCACATCTACGCGGTCGGCTACATGGAGGGGGACCCGCGGTTCGGGCGGTTCTTCGCCTACATGAACCTGTTCATCTTCTTCATGCTGATGCTCGTCCTGGCGGAGAACTACCTGGTGCTCTACCTCGGCTGGGAGGGCGTCGGGCTCTGCTCGTACCTGCTGATCGGCTTCTGGTTCGAGAAGACCGAGAACGCGAACGCCGCGAAGAAGGCGTTCGTCACGACCCGTGTCGGCGACACGGCGATGATGATCGGTCTCGCGCTGATCGTGGCGAAGTTCGGCACGCTCGACTTCGTCGCCGTCTTCGGCGCCGCGGGCTCGGTCCTGACGAAGGACGCCGCGACCGTGATCGCCCTGCTGCTGTTCGCCGGGGCGGTCGGCAAGTCCGCTCAGATGCCGCTCCACGTGTGGCTCCCCGACGCGATGGCCGGCCCCACGCCGGTCTCGGCCCTGATCCACGCCGCCACGATGGTGACGGCGGGCGTCTACCTCGTCGTGCGCTCGGCCGTGATCTTCGAGATCAGCGGCACGGCGCTCGTGGTCGTGACCGTGATCGGGCTCGTGACGTTGCTGTTCGCGGGGCTCTGCGCGATCGGTCAGGACGACATCAAGCGCGTCCTCGCGTACTCGACGATCAGCCAGCTCGGGTACATGTTCGTCGCTGCCGGCCTGCGCGCCTACACCGCGGCGATCTTCATGCTCGTGGCGCACGCCTTCTACAAGGCCCTGATGTTCCTCGGCGCCGGCTCGGTGATGCACGGCATGCGCGAGGAGACCGACATGAAGCGGATGGGCGGCCTGATCCGGCGGATGCCGGTGACGGGCTGGACCTTCGTCGTGGGCGCGCTCGCGCTCGCCGGGCTCCCGCCGCTCGCCGGGTTCTTCGCGAAGGATCAGGTCCTCGAGATCGCGAACCACACCGGCCATCAGTGGGTGTATGTGCTCGGCACGATCGGCGCGATCATCTCGGCCTTCTACATCGGGCGGCTGATCTTCCTGACCTTCTTCGGGACGGCCCGCACCGACGAGGCGGAGCACGCGCACGAGTCGCCGGGGGTGATGACGATCCCGTTGGTCGTCCTGGCGCTCGGCGCGGCGTTCCTGGGCGTGATCCTGCAACGCTCGCCCGAGGGGACGTTCTCGAAGTGGGCGGAGGCCGCCACGAGGGTGCCGCCCGCCGGAGAGGTGGGACTCCCGGTCGCGGCCCTCACCACGATCGCGACCGCGATCGCCGTGCTGACCTTGGTCGCGACCTGGGCGATCTACGCCTCGGGCCGGGTCGACTGGATGGCCCTGCGGGTCCGGCTCGCGCCGATCCAGCGCCTGTTCGCGAACGGCTGGTACGTCGACGAGTACTACTCGACGATCCTCGTGACCCCGGGCAAGGCGGCGTCCGCGTTCGCCGCGTACGTCGTCGACGCGAAGGTGATCGACGGCGCGGTGAACGGGATCGGCGCCGGCACACGACGGCTCGCCGGCGTCGGCCGCAAGCTCCAGACCGGTTACGTGCGGACCTACGCCGCCGCGATCTTCCTGGGCGGGGTCGGGATCCTCGTGTACCTGGGGTTCCGCGTATGAGCCACCTGCTGACCGTCACGACGTTCCTGCCGCTCGTGGGCCTGGCCGTGCTGGTCGTCGGCGGCCGCGCGCTGAAGGACGATGCCGCCCGGTGGACCGCGCTCGCGATCACGCTGGTCACGTTCCTGGTCTCGCTCGCGATCCTCGGCCGGTTCGACCCGGCGGAGCCCGGGTTCCAGCTGGTCGAGCGCGCGAGTTGGGTCCCGAGCATCGGCCTCTCGTACTACGTCGGGATCGACGGCATCAGCATCTGGATGGTGCTGCTCACCACGTTCCTCTTCCCGATCGCGGTGCTCGCCTCGTGGCGGATCGAGAAGGACGTCCGGATGTACATGGGCGCGATGCTGTTGCTCGAGACCGCGGTGATCGGGACCTTCGTGGCCCTCGATCTGCTGCTGTTCTTCGTCTTCTTCGAGGCGATGCTCGTCCCGATGTACCTGCTGATCGGCGGCTGGGGTGGCCAGCGCAGGATCTACGCGGCGGTCAAGTTCTTCCTGTTCACGATGGCCGGGTCGGCGTTCCTGCTGCTCGCCACCCTGTTCCTGTACTCGCGCTCGGGCGCCGCGCTCGGCGGGGGCAACACGTTCTCGCTCCCCGCGCTCGTCGAGGTGGCCGGCTCGCTCCCCGTCGCGACGGCCCGGTGGCTGTTCCTCGGGTTCTTCATCGCGTTCGCGGTCAAGGTGCCCGTGTTCCCGCTGCACACGTGGCTCCCGGACGCGCACACCGAGGCGCCGACCGCCGGCTCCGTCCTCCTGGCGGCCGTGCTGCTGAAGGTCGGTACCTACGGGCTGCTCCGGTTCAACCTGGCGCTGTTCCCCGACGCCGCGAAGTACTTCGCGACGTTCGTCTCGATCCTGGCGGTGATCGGGATCATCTACGGCGCGGTGTGCGCCCTGATCCAGACCGATATCAAGCGGCTGGTCGCGTACTCGTCGGTGTCCCACCTGGGATTCGTCGTGCTGGGGATCTTCGCGTTCACGCAGCAAGGGGTGACCGGCGGCGTGCTGCAGATGGTGAACCACGGCCTGGCGACCGGCGCGCTCTTCCTCCTGGTCGGGATGGTCTACGAGCGTACGCACACGCGTGACCTCGGGAAGATGGGCGGCCTCGCCAGCGTGATGCCGTGGCTCACCGGGGCCTTCCTCTTCGCGGTCATCGCGTCCGTGGGGCTGCCGGGCCTGAACAGCTTCGTGGGCGAGTTCCTCGTGATCATCGGGACGTTCGCGGTGAGCCACTGGTTCGGCTCGGTCGCCGCCCTCGCCGTGATCCTGGCCGCGATCTACCTGCTGTGGTCGTACCAGCGGATGGCGTACGGACCGGTGCACGACGAGCACCGGAACCTGCCCGACGTGAGCCTGCGGGAGGTCGTCGTGCTCGCCCCGGTGCTGGCGCTGCTGCTGGTCTTCGGCGTGTACCCGAAGCTCCTCACGGACAAGATCGACCCCGCGACCACCGCGGTGATCCAGCACGTGGACCCGCAGGGACAGACCACCGACGTCGGCGACGCGAAGCTCGACCTTCCGGCGTCGTCGGGCGAGCTCGCGACCATCCCGCCACTCGATGAGGAGGGGACCGGATGATCGACACGCCGGTCCTCACCTGGCAGCCGGTCTTCCCCGAGTTGATCCTCGCGGGCTTCGCGATCGTGGGCCTCCTCTACGAAGCGATCGCTCGGCGCTCGGACCGCGGGGTGCACCTGACGATCGCCCTGGCCGGGATCGCGGCCGCGGCGGGCGCGAGCCTGCTGCTGTGGTCGTGGACCGGCGAGCCCACCGTGATGGGCGGGATGATCGCGGCCGACAAGTTCTCCGTCCTGACGCGCGTGGTGCTGCTGGCGGTGGCCGCGATCGGCGTGCTCTACGGCGCGCACTACTTCTCGCGCTCGGGCGACGAGTGGCGTGGGGAGTTCTTCCCGTTGGTGCTGTTCGCCACGATGGGGATGACGATGATCACGGCCTCGGCCGACCTGATCATGGTGTTCCTCTCGCTCGAGATCCTCTCGCTCTCCCTGTACGTGCTCACCGGCATCACGGGCCGCCGGAACTCGAACGAGGCGGCGATGAAGTACTTCCTGCTGGGTGCGGCGTCCTCGGCCTTCTTCCTCTACGGCGTTGCGATGGCGTACGGCGCAACGGACACCACGAGCATCACCGCGATCGCGAACGGCCTGGCCGGGCGGATCGGGAGCCAGCCGCTCGCGCTGCTCGCGTTCGCCTTCCTCGCGGTCGGATTCATGTTCAAGGTGTCGGCGGCGCCGTTCCACATGTGGACGCCGGA
This sequence comes from uncultured Actinomycetes bacterium, assembly GCA_963821925.1. GTDB lineage: Bacteria > Actinomycetota > UBA4738 > UBA4738 > HRBIN12 > JAOUEA01. Next base: position 271,243 of record CAWGFO010000002.1, read on the forward strand.
CGTGTACCAGGGCTCGCCGACGCCGGTCACGGCGTACATGTCCGCGGCCACGAAGGTCGCCGCCTTCGCGGCGCTGATCCGGGTGCTGATGGTGGCCTTCCAGCCGCTGACCTGGGACTGGACGCCGGTCGTGATCGCGCTCGCGGCGATCTCGGTGGTGCTGGGCAGCGTGCTGGCGATCGCGCAGACCGACATCAAGCGGATGCTCGCGTACTCGAGCATCGCCCAGGCCGGCTTCATCCTGATGGGCCTCACGAACGCGACGAGCACCGGCATCCGGGCCGCGCTCTTCTACCTCGTGGCCTACGCCACGATGACCGTGGGCGCGTTCGGCATCGTGATGCTGGTGAGTGCGAAGGGTGAGGAGCAGACCTCGCTCTCGTCGTACGCGGGGCTCTACAAGCGGAGCCCGTTCCTGGCGGTCCTCATGACGATCTTCCTGCTCTCGCTCGCGGGGATCCCGCCGACGGCCGGGTTCATCGCCAAGGCGAGCGTCTTCTCGGCGGCGGTCCAGGCCGGTCACTGGGAGCTGACGCTGCTCGGGGTCCTGATGAGCGTCGTGGCGGCGTTCTTCTACCTCCGCGTGATCGTGCTGATGTACATGCAGGACCCACAGGGCGAGCAGGACGAGGACGATGCGGTCCTCCCGCGGGTGGCGATCGCGATCCCCGCGATCCTCACGATCGCCCTCGGGGTCTTCCCCGGGCTGATCGCCGGGCTGATCGAACAGGCGTCGGTGCTGAGATGGTGATCGCATGAGCCGACGTGTGCTGCCGGGCCTGGAGGCCCCCGACGAGGCCCTCGAGGCCGAGATCCGCACGCGACTCGACCAGGTCGAGGACGCCCTGGAGAAGTCCGTGCGCGTCGAATCGTCCGGGATGCTGTCCGAGACGTCGTCGTACCTGATCGCCGCCGGCGGCAAGCGGTTCCGGGCGATGCTCGTGCTGCTGGCCGGCTACTTCGGCGATCCGTCCGACCCTCGGCTGATCCCCGGGTCGGTCTCGATCGAGCTGGTGCACCTGGCCACGCTCTACCACGACGACGTGATCGACGAGGCCGACGCGCGCCGCGGCGCACCCAGCGCGAACGTCAGGTGGGACAACACGGTCGCGATCCTCAGCGGGGACTACCTGTTCGCGCGGGCGTCCGAGATCTCCACCGACCTCGGGGTCGAGGTCTGCCGGCTGCTCGCCCGCACGATCGCGATCCTGTGCGACGGGCAGATCCGCGAGGTGGACAGCTCGGCATCGGTCGAGCAGCCGATCGAGAACTACCTCGCGATCATCCGGCGGAAGACCGCTTCGTTGATCGGCACCTCGTGCCGGCTGGGAGCCCTGCTCTCGGACGCCGAGGCCGAGCACGTGGACATCCTGGAGCAGTTCGGCGACGCCCTCGGCATGGCCTATCAGCTGTCCGACGACATCATGGACATCACGTCCACCCAGATGGAGCTCGGCAAGGAGCCCGGCCAGGACCTCAGGGAGGGCGTGTACACGCTGGCGGTCCTCGACGCACTCGCCGAGGACGAGCACCGCGAGGAGCTCGCGAGGATCCTCGGCCACGGGGCGCCCGACGGGGAGATGCTGGACCGCGCGCTCGAGATCATCCGCACGGGGGGCTCCGTCGACCGTGCGCGGCAGGCGGTCACGGCCGAGGTCGAGCGTGCGACGGGGCTCGCGCGCCGCCTCCCGGAGGGCCCCGCGCAGCACGCGTTGATCCAGCTCGCGAAGTTCCTGGCGGCCCGGTGCGGCGCGGAGCAAGGGGCGTGAGCGCACTGCTAGAATCCGGGCGCTCGAGAAACCTTTCACAAACGTGACCAGCTATTACGAGTCCTACGGCGTAGTCCTTGCGGTCCTGTTGGCCGGCGTGCTGCTCGTGGCCGTCGCCTTCACCACCGCGAGGCTCATGGCACCCCGGCATCCGTCGTACAGCAAGATGACGACGTACGAGTGTGGCATCGACCCGGTGGGCCAGGGCTGGTCGCAGAGCCAGATCCGGTACTACGTGTTCGGCTTCCTGTTCGTGATCTTCGACGTCGAGTCGGTCTTCCTCTTCCCCTGGGCGCGGGTCTTCGAGAGCCTCGGCTACACGGCGGTGGTCGAGATGGCGATCTTCATCGGCATCCTGGCCACGGGCCTCCTCTACGCCTGGAAGAAGGGGGTCCTCAGGTGGGCCTGATCACCGAGAAGACACCCCTGCCGAAGATCCAGCCCGTCAAGTTCATCCTCAACTGGGGACGACGGTACTCCCTGTGGGTCATGAACTTCGGCCTCGCGTGCTGCGCGATCGAGTTCATCGCTGCCTCCACGGCCAAGAACGACTTCATCAGGCTCGGTGTGATCCCGTTCGCACACGGCCCGCGGCAGGCCGACCTCCTCGTGGTGGCCGGCACGCTCACCGACAAGATGGCGCCGGCGCTCAAGCGCGTCTACGACCAGATGCCGGAGCCGAAGTACGTGATCTCGTTCGGTTCGTGCTCGAACTGCGGTGGCCCGTACTGGGACTCGTACTCGGTGACCAAGGGCGTCGATCAGATCGTCCCGATCGACGTCTACGTGCCCGGCTGCCCGCCGCGCCCCGAGGCGCTGCTGCACGGGATCGTCAAGCTGCAGGAGAAGATCAAGCACGAGGACATCCAGGAGAAGTTCAGTGGCAAGCACTCCACTCCCGCTCTCTCCTGAGGATGTCGGATCGCGGCTCCGGGCGCGGTTCGGCGACGACGTGACCGACGCGGTCGAGCAGCACGGTCATCCGGTCGTCACCGTCACGCCGGGCCGTTACCGCGAGGTCATGCGGTTCCTGCGCGACGAGCCCGAGTTCGACTGCGACTACTGCGACTTCACGACCGGGGTCGACTGGGGACCCGAGGGCGGCTTCGAGGTCGTCACGCACGTCTTCTCGAACGTCCACCACCACAACGTGCGGGTCAAGGTGCGGCTCCCGCACGACGAGCCCGTGATCGACACGATCAGCGACCTGTACCCGACGTGCGACTGGCACGAGCGCGAGACCCTCGAGATGTTCGGGATCCGCTTCGAGGGTCACCCGCTCCCCGTCAAGCTCTTGCTCGCCGAGCCGTTCGAGGGACACCCGCTCCGGAAGGACTTCCCGCTGATGACCCGCGAGGCCAAGCCGTGGCCCGGCGCGGTCGAGGGCGAGGAGGACGAGGACGAGTGATCGCCCAGGCCGCCACCTCGATCTTCGAGTCGTGGACCAGCAACGTCTGGCTGGTCCTGCTGATGAAGACCGTGGTCGTGCTGCTCTTCTTCCTGGTCGTGCCGCTCGCGATCGGGTACATCGAGCACAAGGTCCTGGCGCACATGCAGGCCCGCCTCGGCCCGATGGAGGCCGGCGCGTTCCACGGATGGGCTCAGCTGGTGGCCGACGGTGTGAAGTTCATCCAGAAGGAAGACATCGTGCCGACCGCTGCCGACCGGAGCGTCTTCTCGCTCGCGCCGGCCGTCGCGATGATCCCGTACATCGCGATCTTGGTGGTGCTGCCGTTCGGTCCGACGCTGTGGGCCCTGAACCTCGACGTCGGCATCTTCTTCGTGATGGCGATGTCGAGCGTCTCGGTGATCGGCGTGCTGATGGCCGGGTGGGCGTCGGCGAACAAGTTCGCGCTGATCGGGGCCCTCCGTGCGGCCGCCCAGCTGATCGCCTACGAGCTGCCGCTCGTGCTCGCCGCCGCCGCGGTCGTGATGCAGGCCGGCACGCTCTCGCTGGTCGGCATCGTCGAGGCCCAGCAGGATCTGTGGTTCGTGATCCCACAGTTCATCGGGTTCTTCATCTTCATGACGGCGGCGCTCGCCGAGCTCACGCGGCCGCCGTTCGACATGCCGATCGCCGACTCCGAGATCATCTTCGGCGCCTACACCGAGTACACGGGACTGAAGTTCGCGTTCTTCCTGCTCGCGGAGTACGGCGGCATCGTGGCGCTCACGGGCATCGCTGCCGTGCTGTACCTGGGTGGCTACAACCCGCTGCCCGGCGTGCCGCTGCCCGACTGGATGTGGATGTTCGGCAAGATCGTCGCGCTATCGTTCGTCGTCATCTGGCTGCGGGCCACGTACCCGCGCCTGCGTGAGGACCAGCTGCAGCGCTTCTCGTGGCTGGCGCTGATCCCACTGGCGCTGGCGCAGATCCTGATCGTGGCCGTCGTCAAGGTGGCCGTGAAGTAGCGGAACCGGAAGGAGAGAGGGGGCGAAGTGGCAGACACGGAGCAGCGCGACCAACCGGAGTCCGGCGTGGGGCAGGGCCTGATCAAGGGCCTGAGCGTCACCCTGAAGACGATGCTGAAGCCGGCCGTCACCGTGCAGTACCCGCACGTGAAGCCCGACCTGCCCCCGCGCACCCGGGGCGTGATCGCCCTGAAGCAGGAGAACTGCACCGTCTGCTACAAGTGCGCGCGCGAGTGCCCCGACTGGTGTATCTACATCGACGCTCACAAGGAGGCGCACGACCCGGCGGGCGGCGGCCGCGCGCGTTCGGCGAAGATCCTCGACCGGTTCGCGATCGACTACGCGCTCTGCATGTACTGCGGGATCTGCGTCGAGGTGTGCCCGTTCGACGCCCTGTTCTGGAGCCCCGAGTTCGAGTACGCCGAGTACGACATGGACGAGCTCCTGCACGAGAAGGAGCGCCTCGAGGACTGGACGTACACGGTGCTCCCGCCGCCCGCGCTCGAAGAGGGCGCCGAGCCCCTGGGGGAGGCCGGCTAGTGTCGGGGCAGGAATACGCCTTCACGGTGCTCGCGGTCGTCGGCTCGATCGCCGCGATCGCGGTGGTCACCGCTCGCAACGTCGTGCATGCCGCCCTGTACCTCGTGGTGACCCTGGGGTGCGTCGGCGGTGTGTACCTGCTGCTCGGGGCGGAGTTCCTGGGCTGGGTGCAGATCCTGATCTACGTCGGGGCGATCGTGATCCTGTTCCTGTTCGGGCTCATGCTGACGAAGGCGCCGATCGGTCGCGACGATCTCGACAACCAGCTGCGGTGGCTCGCGATCCCCGTGGCGGCGCTCGTCTTCGCCGGGCTCGTGTTCCTGATCCAGGACGCCTTCCCCGTCAAGGAAGCCGTGGCGACGGAGAGCTTCCAGGCCTCGACCGGCGTGATCGGCGAGTCCCTCTTCCGTCACTACGTGCTGCCGTTCGAGGCGGTCTCGTTCCTGCTGCTCGCGGCCCTGATCGGCGCGATCGTGCTCGCCAGGAAGGATGACGCCTGATGGTCCGGCTCCCGTTCGTGCTGTTCTTCTCGGCCCTGCTCTTCTCGGCGGGCGTCTACGGGGTGCTCGCCCGCAGGAACGCGGTCATGGTCCTGATGGCGATCGAGCTGATGCTGAACGCCGTGAACGTGAACCTGATCGGGTTCTCCGCGCAGCTGAAGGACGTGAACGGCCAGATCTTCGCCCTCTTCGTGATCGCCGTGGCCGCCGCCGAGGTCGGGATCGGCCTCGCGATCGTGATCCTGCTCTTCCGCAACCGTGCGTCCATCAACGTCGACGAGGTGAACCTCCTCAAGTGGTAGCCGAGACCGAAGCCGCCGTGACGGGCGCCGTCAACGTGTTCGTGCGGTACGCGTGGGTGATCCCGCTGCTGCCGCTCGTCTCGGCGTTCTTCATCCTGTTCTTCGGCAAGCGCACGCCGGGCAAGGGTTCGGGCTTCGGGATCGTGACGATCGGCGCGGCGATGATCATGTCGCTCGGCGTGCTGTGGCACTTCGTGCAGGGGAACGCCCCGTATGCGCCGGCGGGCATCGACTGGTTCACGATCGGCCCGCTCCACCTCGAGCTCGGCATCTACGTCGACGGGCTCACGGCGGCGATGCTGGTCGTGGTCACCACGATCTCGCTGATGGTGCACATCTACTCGCTCGGCTACATGCACGGCGACACGCGATACACGTGGTTCTACTTCGTCCTCTCGATGTTCACCGCGGCGATGCTCACGGTGGTGATCTCGAACAACCTGATCGAGCTGCTCGTCGGGTGGGAGGTCATGGGCGTCTGCTCGTACCTGCTGATCGGCCACTGGTACGAGGAGAAGCAGAACTCGAACGCCGCGATCAAGGCGTTCATCACGACCCGGATCGGCGACATCCCGTTCATGTTCGGGATCATCATGCTGATCGCGGCGACCGGGTTCACGACCACGAACATCGTGGGTGTGTCCGAGGCGATCAAGGAGCCCGCGATCTCGGCGCTCTTCGTCTCGATGGCCGCGATCCTGCTGTTCGGGGGCACGATCGGGAAGTCCGCCCAGTTCCCGTTGCACGTGTGGCTCCCCGACGCGATGGCGGGCCCCACGCCCGTCTCGGCGCTGATCCATGCGGCCACGATGGTGGCGGCCGGCGTCTACCTGGTTGGGCGCCTGTTCGAGGTCTTCGTGAACGCGGAGCCGTGGGTGCTCACGACCGTCAGCATCATCGCGGCGATCACGACGCTCGGCGCGGCGCTGCTCGCGATCGTGCAGGACGACATCAAGCGGGTCCTCGCGTACTCCACGTTGTCGCAGCTCTCGTACATGGTGGCCGGTCTCTCGATGGGCGAGGCGGGCATGACCGCGGGCTTCTTCCACCTGTTCACGCACGCGTTCTTCAAAGCGCTGTTGTTCCTCGGCGCCGGCGCCGTGATCCACGCCGTGCACTCGAACAACATGAGCGAGATGGGGGGCTTGCGGAAACACATGCCGATCACGTTCTGGACGATGCTCTTCGGCTCGCTCGCCCTGGCCGGCATCTTCCCGCTCGCGGGGTTCTGGTCGAAGGACGAGCTCCTGGTCGTGGCCCAGGAGACGGGCCACATGTGGTTGTTCGGGGTGTTCATCGTGACGGCGGGCATCACCGCCTTCTACACCGCGCGTATGGTGCTGATGACCTTCTTCGGCGAGTACCGCGGGCACGGTCAGCCGCACGAGGCGCCGCCCACGATGACGGGCCCGCTCGTCTTCCTCGCGTTCTGCACGATGGGCGTGGGACTCCTCGGGTCGCCCCAGCTCGGATCGGTCTTCGGCGACTGGGTCTTCTTCGAGCATCCGCACGAGGGGACGTTCGTGGCCTGGATCGCCTTGCTCGGCACCGTCGTCGCGGTCGGGGGGCTGCTCCTCGGCTACGCGCTCTACAAGCGCTGGAGGGAACGCGACCCGATGGAGTCGGCGCTCGGGCCGATGTGGAACGTGCTCCAGAACCGGTACTACATCGACGCGTTCTACATGCGGGCGATCATCTACCCGACGCGCGACACGCTCTCGGCGGCCGTTTATTGGACGAACCAGCACGTGCTCGACGCGATCGTGAATGGCGCGGCCGCGCTCGCGAGGGCGGCGTCGCGGGTGATCATGTGGATCGACAGGAACATCATCGACGGGTTCGTGAACGGGCTCGGCGAGACCGCGGGCAGCTCCGGCGGCCTGCTGAAGCACCTCCAATCAGGGAACGTCCAGTGGTACGCGGCCGGCCTGTTCGTCGGCGTGATCGCGCTGGCGATCGTCTTCATCCGCATCGCGTGATCAGAGGAGTGAGAACTCGATGAACTGGGACAACTCGGCGATCACGGTCACCACGTTGCTGCCGATCCTCGGCGCCGTGGTGATCGTCTGCATCCCGAAAGAGAAGGATCGGCTGGTTCGCGGTCTCGGGATCTTCTTCACCGCGGTCGCGCTGGTGCTGGCGATCGCGATCGCGGTCGGCTTCGACTACGGCCGTGGCGAGTTCCAGTACGTCCTGAACGTCCCGTGGATCGCGGCGATCGGCGCCCGCTACCACGTAGCGATCGACGGCATCTCGATGCCGCTCTACGTCCTGACGTTCCTGCTCTCCTTCCTCTGCGCGATCTACACGTGGCGGTACGTGCCCGAACCAGGCAAGACCAAGGCGTTCCTCGCGCTGATGCTGCTCCTCGAGACCGGCATGGCCGGCACGTTCATCGCGTTCGACCTGATCCTGTTCTTCGTGTTCTGGGAGCTGGTCCTGGTCCCGATGTACTTCCTGATCGCGGTCTGGGGCTCGGCGAACCGCGAATACGCCTCGATCAAGTTCTTCCTGTACACACTGTTCGGCTCGGTGTTCATGCTGCTGGGCTTCCTCGCCCTGTACTTCAGTGGCCCCGACCCACACACGTTCGACATCCTCGCGCTGACCGCGTTCGGCGCGAACGGCGGCTTCAGCCACACCTTCCAGCTGGTGGTGTTCGGTGGGATCGCGCTCGGCCTGGCGGTCAAGGTGCCGATGTGGCCGTTCCACACGTGGCTGCCCGACGCGCATACCGAGGCCCCGACGATCGGCTCGGTGCTGCTGGCCGGGGTCATGCTGAAGATGGGCACGTACGGCTTCATCCGCATCGCGATCCCGATCCTGCCCGAGGGCGCGCACGCCTACGCGCCGTGGATCGGCGGCCTCGCGGTGATCGCGATCATCTACGCGGCGCTCGCCTGTCTCGCGCAGAAGGACCTGAAACGGCTGATCGCGTTCTCGTCGGTCGGGCACATGGGTTTCGTGATGCTCGGGATCGCCACGCTCACCACGATCGGGATCCAGGCCGCGATCTTCGGCATGGTGGCCCACGGCATCATCACCGGCATGCTGTTCTTCTGCGTCGGCTCGATCTACGACCGCTACCACACCCGGGAGATCGCCACGATCGGCGGCGGCATGTCGCAGGAGATGCCCAAGCTCGCCGGCATCTTCGCGTTCGTCGCGATCGCGTCACTCGGGCTCCCGGGGCTGGCGGGCTTCTGGGGCGAGGTCATGGCGCTGCTCTCCTCGTTCGACCCGGCGCCCGGCCTGAACGTCGCCCTGTTCCGCACCTTCATGGTGATCGGCGGCATCGGCACCGTGCTCACGGCGGGCTACTTCCTGTGGATGCTCCAGCGCGTGAACATGGGCACGATCCCCGAACGCTGGCGGGAGACGGGGTTCCGTGACGTCCTCGCGGTCGAGTGGCTCGCCTGGCTGCCCCTGCTCGCCCTCACCCTCGTCCTCGGCCTGTTCCCGCGCCTGATCTTCGGGATGACGAACGACGCCGTGAACGCGCTCACGAGCCTGATCGGCGGGTGACCGGAACCCTCATGGACATCGACTACCGCGCGCTCTCGCCGGAACTGATCCTCTCGGGCACGATCCTGATCGTGCTCGTGGTGGACGTGTTCCTGTCCGCGCGGCGCAAGTGGCTGGCGATGCCGATCTCGCTGGTCGGTGTGGTGGCCGCCCTCGCGGCCCTCCTGTCGATGGTGGGCGGGCCCACGCGCACGGCGTTCGGCGGCAGCTTCGTGGTCGACCACTTCACCCTGCTCTTCCAGGGGTTCTTCCTGATCGCGGCGATCGTGGTGCTCGCGATCTCGCTCCGCTACTTCCGTGAGGGCGGCTTCTACCAGGGCGAGTACTACTTCCTGCTGCTGACGGCGTTCCTGGGCTGCGTGATGATGCCGGCCTCGCGGGACCTGCTGCTGCTGTTCATCTCCCTGGAGCTCGTCTCGGCACCCGGCTTCCTGATGTCGGCCTTCCGCAAGGGGGATATCCGCTCGAACGAGGCCGGCCTGAAGTTCTTCTTGATCGGCGTCCTGTCGACGGCCGTGATGCTCTACGGGATGAGCTTGATCTACGGCCTCACGGGCGCCACCCGGCTCGACGCGATCGCGGTGGGGCTCGCCAAGGTCGTCGGCTCCAGCCAGGAGACCCTGGCGCTGGCGGCGATCCTGTTCGTGGTCGTGGGGTTCGCGTTCAAGGTGAGTGCGTTCCCGTTCCAGTTCTGGGCTCCCGACACCTACGAAGGCTCGCCGGTCCCCGTGGCCGCGTTCCTCGCGGTGGCCTCGAGCGCGGCCGGGTTCGCGGGCCTCCTGCAGCTGATGTTCATCGCGTTCATCGGCCAGCACGAGTTCTGGGTCCCGATCTTCGCGTTCCTGTCGATCGCGACGATGACGATGGGCAACCTCGTGGCGCTCAAGCAGACCCAGGTCGTGCGGCTCCTCGCGTACTCGGGGATCGCGCAGTCCGGCTACATCCTGATGACGTTCGCGCTCGTCACGAACGACCCGTCGTCGAACCGCTCGGCCTTCTCGGCCGCGGTGGCCTACATCCTGATCTACGGGGTGATGAACATCGGGGCGTTCGCGGCCGTCGTCGCGGTGAGCCGTCGCTCGAGCGGTCTCCTGATCGCCGACTTCGCGGGCCTCGTGAAGATCGCGCCGCTGATCGCGGTGGGGATGGCGACGTTCATGATCTCGCTCGCCGGCATCCCGCCGACGGGCGGCTTCTGGGGGAAGCTCCTCATCTTCCGGGCCGCGATCGACCGCGGCGGGTCGCTCGGTGTCGGGCTCGCGATCGTGATGCTGATCAACTCGGTCGTGAGCATCGGCTACTACCTCGCCGTGCCGCGGCAGATGTTCCTGCGGCCGACCGAGGACGAAACGCCGCTCCGCGCGCCCGCGCTCGTCACCGCCGTCGTCGCGGTCGCGACCGTGGCGATCGTGATGATCTTCATCCTGCCGGGAGCGTTCGCCAGGCTCGCCGACCTCTCGACGCTCGTCGGCGGCTGAGCCACCGCGCCGCGCGCCGCGAGGTCGCTGGGAAGATCCTGTGCATCACCCGTCGAACCCGTCGTTGCTCGTGGTCGAACGTACGATGAGACGGCGAGACGCCGTACGCGCACCCGAGGAGGAACCGTGACACCCGGCATCAACCGCGCGAAGACCTGGATCCTGATCGCCGCCATGGGCGGCCTCTTCGTCCTGATCGGCGGGGCGGTGGGGGCCTTCACGAGCATGGGGGCCAGCACCGGCGCACTGATCTTCTTGGGGATCGGGCTGGTCTTCAACTTCGCGATGTACTGGTACTCGGACAAGATCGCGATCGCGACGACCCGCTCCAAGCCGGTCACCGAAGAGGAGCAGCCCGTCGTCTACCGGATCGTGCGTGAGCTCGCCGACGAGCGGCAGATCCCGATGCCGAAGATCTTCGTCTCGCAGATGCAGCAGCCGAACGCCTTCGCGACCGGCCGCAACCCGAACAACGCGTCCGTGGCGGTCACCGTGGGCATCCTGCAGCTCCTCGACGAGCGCGAGCTCCGGGGGGTGCTCGCGCACGAGCTCTCGCACGTCGTGAACCGCGACATCTTGATCTCGTCGATCGCGGCCGCGATCGGGATGAGCATCACGTTCATCGCCCGGTTCGGCTTCTTCTTCGGCAGCGACCGGGAGGGGGGCGGCATGAGCATGCTGGTCGCCTGGATCCTGGCCCCGCTCGCCGCGATGATGATCCAGATGGCCGTATCCCGGTCGCGGGAGTATCAGGCGGACGAGTCCGGGGCCTTCCTGTCGAAGGATCCGGAGGCCCTCGCCAGCGCGCTCCGGAAGCTTGACGAGACGTCGCGCCGGATCCCGGCCCCTGCCTCGGTGAGCCCCGCCGAAGCGCACATGTTCATCGTGAACCCGATGGCGTCGCTGCGCGGCAAGGGGATGAGCGGCCTGTTCTCGACCCACCCGCCCACGGCCGAGCGGATCGCCCGCCTGGACGCGATCAGGGCACGGATCGACAGCGGGGGAGCGCTCCCGGCTCGGCCCGACGGCACCCAGCCGTTCAGCGGCAGTCTCTAGGGGCCGCTCGACTCAGACCATCGTGCCGAGCACGGCGTGGACGTGGTCCATCGTCGTGCGGGGATTCAGGAAGCAGAGACGGCCTACCTTCTCACCGTTCCACGAGGTGGGCTGCACGAACGCGATCTGGGCGTCGACGAGCCGTTTCCACCAGGACTCGTAGTCGTCGGGTCCCCAGCCGATCCGGCGGTAGAGCACGACCGAGAGGTCAGGCTCCATCAGGAGCTCCAGGTCCGGATGCGCGTCGATCGCGCGTGCGGTCTCCCGGGTGAGCGTCAGGACCTGCTCGATCGCGTCGCGGTAGGCGTCGGTGCCGTAGGTCGCGAGCGAGAACCACAGCGGGAGTCCCCGGGCGCGCCGCGACAGGTGGTACGCGTAGTCCGAGGGGTTCCAGTCGGGCGTCGAGAGCGCGGTGTCCAGGTACGAGGCCTCCTGTCTGTGCGCACGCAGGGCCAGCGACGGGTCGCGATACAACAGGGCGCAGGCGTCGTAGGGCGCGAAGAGCCACTTGTGCGGGTCGACGATGTAGGAGTCCGCCCGCTCGATCCCGTCGTAGAGCCGGCGGACCGAGGGGGCGAGCAGGCCGCCCCCTCCGTAGGCCGCGTCGACGTGGAACCAGATCCCGCGCTCGGCGCACACGTCGGCCACGCCGGCGAGGTCGTCGACCGTGCCGGCGTTCGTCGCCCCCGCGCTCGCGACCACCGCGAAGATCCCGTCGCCGCCGTCCGCGTCGAGCGTGCGGCGCAGCGCCTCGGCGGTGAGCCGGCCGCGCTCGTCGTGGGGCACGTCGAGGACGTCGACGTCCATCACGCGGGCGGCGGCCGCCACGCTCGAATGCACCGTGTCGCACGCGGCGAACCGCCAGCGGGACGGGCGATCGCCGCGCCGTGCGGCGGCCGTGTGGCGCGCCGTCACGAGGGCGGAGAGGTTCCCCGCGGAGCCGCCCGAGACGAAGACCCCGCCCGCCCCCGCGGGCATCCCGGCGAGGTCGGCGAGCCAGCGGAGCGTCCGGTTCTCGGCCCAGATCGCCCCGGCGCCGTCGATCCACCCCGCCGCGATCGTCGAGGAGGCGCCCACGATCAGGTCGAAGAGCGCCGCCGCCTTCGTCGGGGCGCCCGGGACGAACGCGAAGGACGCGGGGTGGTCGGTCGAGATCGTCGCCGGCGCGAGCACCTCGGCCCAGACCCGGAGCGCCTCCTCCCAGCCGATACCCTCGGCGGAGATCGTGTCGCCCGCTCGGGCGTCGAGCTCCTCGGGCGGGACCGTGCGGTCGAGCGGTTGCGGGTTCGCGATGCGGCCCCGCGCATACGCGACGATCGCCTTCGCGAGCTCCTCGGTGTCCTCGGTGTATCGGTGCATCAGCTGCATGTGCGGATCCCTTCCGGAAACGCACGAGGCCGGCCCGAAGGCCGGCCCCGCGTCTGGACACTCCTCGCCGTCGTTACTTCACGAGCTCCTGGCAGAACTCGCCGAACGCGTCGAGGTAGACCTGAACGTCGTCCTCGGTGTGCTGCACCGAGATCGTCCACTGCTCTTCGTCGCCGGGGGTCATGAAGATCCCCCGGTTGACCATCCACGGATACGAAGCCCAGTAGATCTCCGGGATCGTCTCCAGGAAGTCCCGGTAGTTCGTGAGGGGCTCGGAGCGGTACGACACGCAGCCCTTGGCGCCGAGGTCGACCGTGTGCGCCGGGATCCCCGACTCCGCGATCGCCCGGGTGCAGCCCTCCGCCAGCATCGTGCCGAGCTTGCCGAGGTGGTCGTACGCGTCGGGCGTGAGGACCTCGGTCAACGCCGCCAGCCCGGCCGCGCTCGAGAGCGGGTTGCCGTTGAAGGTGCCCTGCTGGGCGGCGCCCTTCGTCACGAATTCCATGAACCGGGCCTCGCCGCCGAACGCGCCGATCGTCGATCCGCCGCCGATCGCTTTGGCGTAGGCGGCGAGGTGGGGCTTCACGCCGTAGCGCTCCGTCGTGCCGCCGTAGGCGATCGTGCCGCCGCACTTGACCTCGTCGTAGATGAGGATCGCGCCGTGCTTCTCGCACGCGTCCCGCAGCGCCTGCAGGTAGCCGACCGCCGGCTCCACGATGCCGATGTTCATCATGACCGGCTCGAGGATCACCGCCGCGACCTCGCCCTCGTTGTCGGCGAAGGCCTGCTCGACGGCGGCGGCATCGTTGAAGGGCACGACGATCACGGTGTCCCAGAGTGCCCGAGGGATCCCCTTGGACGTGGGCTGGGTGGTGTACCACGGCTTGCCCGACTGGTTGACGTTGTGCCGCAGCTCGAGCACGTCAGCCTCGGGTACGACCGAGAAGAGCACCGAGTCGTGGTGGCCGTGGTACGACCCCTCCATCTTGATGATCTTGTCGCGACCCGTCGCGGCGCGCGCGACGCGCAGGGCGTCCATCGTGGCCTCGGTGCCCGAGTTCACGAATCGCATCTGCTCGAGCTGGAAGCGCTCGCAGATCGCCTCGGCCAGCGCGACCGTGTCGGGGGTGGTGACCGCGAAGTGGATCGCGTTCTCCGCGGCCTTCTTCAGGGCCTCGACGATCTTCGGGTGGGCATGGCCGACCACGTTCACGCCGAACCCGCCGTGGAAGTCCTTGTACGTGGTGCCATCGACGTCGGTCACCGTCGAGCCCTTGCCGCGCTCGAGGTACACGGGGTAGGGGTCGCCCGTCTGGAAGTTCGACACCACACCGTTCGGCAGGCTCTTCAGAGCCCGCTGGAAGAGCTTCTCTGACTCCGTCGTCCGGGTGAGGAGCTCCTTGCCTTCCCTATCGGCGATCTCCGCCGCACGTGCCTTGAGTCGTTCAAGGTCCACGCGTATCACCTCCTGAAGTGGTGCGACAGCCTACCCGCGGCGGCCCTCGCCGGGCAATCCGCCGCCGGGCGTGGTCCGTCGGCTCGAACGCGCCTAGGCTTCTTCCGTGATCTGTGCGAACTGCGGCGAGGAGAACAGCGAGCGCGCGCGCTTCTGTCAGGCGTGCGGGACCGAGCTGGAGGCCCCCACCGCGTCGCGCGAGGAGCGTCGGGTGGTCTCGGTCCTGTTCATCGATCTCGTCGGGTTCACGTCGAGGTCCGAGCAGCTCGACCCGGAGGACGTCCGGAGCATGCTCATCCGCTACTACGAGCGGGCGCGGGCCGAGATCGAGCGCTTCGGCGGATCGGTCGAGAAGTTCATCGGCGACGCGGTGATGGCCGTTTTCGGCGCGCCTATCGCCTACGGCGACGATCCGGAGCGCGCGGTACGCGCCGCCCTCGCCGTGCGCGACTCGATCGCCGACATGGACGAGGCGGACCCGCTGCTCGAGTTGCAGGTGCGCGCCGCCGTGAACACCGGGGAGGCGGTCGTCGAGCTCGGACCACGCGCGGAGAGCGGCGTCGCGATGGTCGCGGGCGACGTGGTGAACACGGCCGCGCGGCTCCAGTCCAACGCCCCCGTGAACCAGGTGATCGTTGGGGCCGAGACGTACGCCTCGACCCGCACCGTGATCCGCTACGAGCCGGCCGAGCCGATCGTCGCGAAGGGGAAGGCGGAGCCCGTGGCGGCGTGGCTCGCGATCGGACCGCTTGTCGCGGCAGGGGAGCGCGTCTTCTCCGAGGTCCCGATCGTCGGGCGAGGCGAGGAGCTGGCGGGCCTCCGCAGCACCTGGGATATGGTCGTGTCCGAGCGGCGCTGTTCACTGGTCACCGTGTTCGGGCCCGCCGGGATCGGGAAGTCGCGCCTCGCGCACGAGCTCGCTCACCGCGTGACGGAGAGCGGCGGGCTGGCGCTCCGCGGCCGCTCGGCCGGGTACGGCGACACCGGCCCGTACAGCGCGTTCGCACAGCACGTGGCGCGGATCGCGTCGATCTACGACAGCGACCACGCCGAGGACGCGATCGTGAAGCTGCGCGCCACCGCGGTCGAGCTCGACGTGGGTGAGGACCCGGAGGAGGTGGCGGACGCCGTGGGCGTGCTCGCCGGGCTCCCCGTCGAACACGCGGCGAGCGACCGGGACGCGCTCTTCTTCGCGGCGCGCCTGTTCGTCGAGGCGACCGCGCGGCAGCGCCCGACGCTGCTCGTCTTCGAGGACATCCACTTCGCCGACCACAGCCTGCTCGACCTCCTCGAGTTCCTCGCCTCGCGCGTGCAGGACGTACCGCTGCTGCTGATCGCGACCGCGCGCCCGGAGCTGCTGTCCACTCGGCCCTCGTGGGGCGGGGGGCTGCTCGCGTCGAGCACGATCTCGCTCGGTCCGCTCGACGAGGCGGACGCGGTCGAGCTGACCGGCAAGCTCTTCGCCCAACGCGGGCTCGACGAGCTCGCCGACCGCGCCGAGACGCTCGCCACCTCGAGCGATGGGAACCCGTTGTTCATCGAGGAGCTGACCGCCTCGCTCGCCGAGCGCTCGACGCGCGACGCGACCCAGCTGCCCGGCAGCATCCGTGGGATCGTGGCCGCGCGGCTCGACGCGTTGCCGCCGCCCGAGCGCGAGGTGCTGCTCGACGCGTCGGTCGTGGGCAAGGTGTTCTGGCGCGGCGCGCTCGAACGGCTCCGCCCCGACCGCGAGGACCTCCCCGGGCTGCTCGGGTCCCTCGAGCGGCGTGACCTGATCCGGCGCGAGGCCTCGTCGAGGATCAAGGGCGACCAGCAGTTCACCTTCAAGCACGGGCTGATCCGGGAGGTCGCGTACCTCACCCTGCCGCGGGAGGAGCGGCGGCGGTGCCACGAGACCACGGCGATCTATCTGGAGGACGTGGGCCTTCGGGCGGGCGACGCGGACGCCACGCTCGCGTATCACTGGCGTGAGGCGGGTGACTCGTCGAAGGCGCTCCGCTACCTGCTCGCGGCCGCCGAGGCGGCTGGGCGGGGCTGGGCGAAGGGTCGCGCGTCGACGTTGTACGCGCAGGCGCTCGAGCTGGTGCCGGAGGAGCACGCCGACATGCGGCGCGAGATCACTCGGAAGCGCGCGGTTGCAGCGGCGTCCGTGCTGCACGGGGCCGAACTCGAGGCCGCCCGTTCGCGGACGCGCCCGGACCCCGCCAGCTAGCTCTCGTCGGCGACCGGCGGGAAGTCGGCGGGCGTCACGTCGCCGGCGACCTCGAAGACGCCGTCGATCACGTGGAAGCCGAGCATCTCGGAGTGCTGTTGGATCGCCTCCATATCGGGCGCGTCGTAGAGGCAGAAGGTGCGGACGTGACCGTCCTCCTCGATGGCGACGTGGCTGTGGATCCAGACCACGTTCGGGAACTCCTCCTCGATGATCTGACGAGACCTCCGTCCGATCATCGGCATCTCCTCAGAGCCCACATCGAACCGGCGCTGGATCACATACCTCGGCATGCGGTACCTCCTGACGCATCCGGTCGAGTGTAGGGCCGTCCCCCGGCGGGGGCAATGGAGCTATCGGTAGTTCGTGAACTGCAGGGCGATGCCGAAGTCGTGCCCCTTGCAGGCGGCGATCGCGGCTTGCAGGTCGTCCTTCGACTTGCTCATCACACGCACCTGGCTGCCCTGGATCTGCGTCTGGGCCTTCGGGACCGCTTGCCGGACGAACTTCGAGATCTCCTTGGCCTTCTCGTCCGAGATGCCTGTCACGAGCTTCAACGTTTGGCGGACGGTGCCCTTCGCGGCCGGCTCGACCTCGCCGGGCTGCATCGCCTTGAGCGGGACCTGGCGGCGCACGAACTTCTCCTCGAGCACCTGGTAGGCGGCCTTCAGGCGATCCTCGGTGCCGGAGGCGAGTTCGATCTCCTCTTCCTTCAGCTCGATCGATGTGCCGGTGTTCTTGAAGTCGAACCGCTGATGGATCTCGCGCCCCGCCTGATCGACGGCGTTGCGGACCTCTTGCAGGTCGATCTCGGACACGATGTCGAACGAGCTCTGGCTGGCCATGCGGGGAGGATACCGACTCGGCGCGGTGGTCGGCCCGGCGTTGCTATCCTGAGTGCTCCGGGAGGATGCCCGAGCGGCCAAAGGGAGCGGTCTGTAAAATCGCCGGCGATGCCTACGGAGGTTCGAATCCTCCTCCTCCCACCAAGGGGTGTTCTCAGAACTGGGGCCCCTGACATCTCAGAACTCTCCATACGAGCCGGTTGAGGTCGCTCCGCATGTTCCCTGGCATGCGATCGGGTTCTTGGGCTTGGATCTCGCCAGCGCGAGAGGCCCGGAACACAACAAGGGCGCCTCGAGCACAGGCTCAAGACGCCTTCGACTGGAATCGTGCCGGGTTCGGTCTAGCTCGGGGGAGGGCCGCGGCCGTCCGCGGCGGACCGTTCGCCGAGCACGTCCCTCCAGATGCTCTTCCGTCACTTCACCCGCCGCCTCGGCGTCGTGGCCTCATGCGCCTTGCGTGCCACGAAGGCTCGGATGCGGTCTCGGTTGTGACCAGCGATCGTGAACGCGAGCAACAGCATCATCTTCGTCCGTCCGAGTACGCGGAGGAACTTGCGCTCGATGTTCACGAATCCCCCCTTCAGCATCGCGTTGGCTCCCTCCGCGACGACGTCGTCCATAGGAGACGCGCCACGCGGTCGTTCCGCCGTGATCGGCTGCCAGAGGGCGATGTTGTCGGCCGACAGACTCTTCGTGCCCTCGCAGCATCGATGTGCCCCCATGAGGTCGACCAAGGGCGTCTGCCGCGAACGGGGCATCGTCCACGGAGGATCGCGTGACCGCAGGAACCCGGCATGGAACGGGCATTTCCAGCGAGTTACGCCGTCGCTGTCCGGGCGCGCGTGACGCTGCCAGCGGAAGCGAGCACGCTGGTTGAATGGCCGCTCGAACGCCCTGACCTGCTGCTCGTCTGCTCCGAACGGCGGCATCTTCAGCCTCCGAAGCTCCTCCGGCACGCTGGCACTGAACAGCTGGCCATCGATGAGGATCGCGTCGGTGGAGTGAGGCTGAAGCTTCCGCTGATGCACCATCGGCCGGAAGGTCTGCTCGATGCCGGCGGCGTGGAGCGAGTGCGCGGTCGCCGCCGCGATCAGCTGCGAGTAGCCGCGGTCCCAGATGACCTCCTTCACGGGGAGTCCGCGCTCGCGGAGATCCAGCAGCGTCGGGACCATCACGGCCCTGTTCGTGCCGGCCGGAACGAGGGTGAACGCGGTGATGACCGGGAGCACCTCAGGACCGAGAGAAAGCTGGTCGATGCCGTTCGAGCCGAGAACATCTCGCTGACCCAGTTCTGCCTCGATCGTGACGTGCGGTTCGCCTGTAACGGCGGGTGCCCCAAGGACCGTTTCGCGACCTCCCCGTACGGCGAGCCAGGCCAGCACTACCTGTGTCCGAGCTACAAGGACTTCTTCCACCACGTGACGCCAGCGATGCAACAGATGAGCGCGCTCCTTCGAGCCGGCAGGGCCCCTGCGGAACTGATGGCCACCTACGCGTCGGAGGACGCGAAGCGGGGTCGCAACGAGCTCTGCCCCTGCGGCGGGAACAAGTGGAAGCGCTGCCACGGCGCACCTGCGGGGCCGTCCAGGTTCTGAGCGGATCTCCTGGAGCTGGCTCGGCGGAGCTACGCCTTGCCAGGTAGGGCGGCCTCCGTGTCGATCGCACCCTGTGCCGCGCCAGACCCAGCTTCGCCTCCGCCCGGCCCTCGCAGGACGAACGCGGCGCCGACGGCAACCGCGGCGCCGAGGAGTGGACCCGCGACATAGACCCAGTAGTCGGTGAAGTTCGCGCCGACCAGGTCGGGGCCGAAGGTGCGCGCAGGGTTCATCGACGCGCCGGAGATCGGGCTGCCCCAGAGGCCGGCAAGCGCGATGTAGCCGCCCACCGCGATGGCGCCGAACAGTCCCACGTTCTGCGCCCCGGACGCGGTCCCGAGGATGACGCTCACGAGGCCCAGCGTCAGGACGGCCTCCATCAACATCGCCGACGAAGCCGAGAAACCGCTGGCGACGTAGTTCGAGCCGTAGGTCGCCGACTCGCCGACCACTTGCTGCAAGAACAGGCACGCGAGGATCGCGCCGGCGAGCTGGACGACGATGTAGCCGGGCACCCGTATCCACGGGAAATCCCGACGAGCGGCGAAGGCCAGGCTGACCGCCGGGTTCAAGTGGGCGCCGGAGACTTTGCCCATGAACAGGATGATGCCCATCACCATGAGGCCAGGGGCGACCACCGCCGCGGTACGAGAGATCGTGTTCGGGAAGGCTTGGCCCATCATGCCGCCACCGGCTGCAACGAGCACGAGGAAGAACGTGCCGTAGAACTCGGAGAAGAGGCGGCGCCACTCCTGGTGGGGATCCTTGAAGTCCTCGATGCGCTTGACCACGTCCTCGTTGATGACGCGGCGGATCACGTTCTCCTCAGGCGGCGACTGACTGCTCACGGCGTTCCTTCCTGGACGGCGGACAGGGTGGCATTCAACCCCGCCCTCGCCTTCGAGGGCAAATACAGTTGGGGGGTCCTAGTCGGCTGACCTACAAGCCCGTCTCCTCCTTAAGCCTGCTTGCTTCACGGCTGCCTGCATCGCTCGGTAGTCGCGCTCGTCCTGATCCGCGTAGGCGATGGAGAACTCCGCGATCGCCTCCACGAACCCATTGGACTGCGATGCGGTCCTCAAGCTGCCTGGAGAGGAGGCCCTAGCATGGCGCGTGCGCCACGTCAGTTGACTCGCTGGTCTGCCTTGAGCGTCTAACCGAACGGCCCCTCGAGAGCCGACTTGAACCGACTTCGGCCCTGACCTGCTGCGGGTACTACCGCCCTTAGCCTGTGGGTACTCCACAAGAAAGGCCGCAAACCGTGCGGTCAGGGAGTTCTGAGAACACCCCACCAACCACCTCACCGACTTACCGATCAACCAACGACTGAGTCACACTCTCACCAACCGACCGACCCGACCCTCAGTACCGTCCTGGCAACCATCAACAGATGGCTCACCTCTCCACCGCCGGCTCGGCGGATCTCGCCAACTCCAACGCTTCCTTGACCGACAGGCACCGACCTTCCTCCGTGGCGCCGTCGATCTCGCCCGCCTCCAGCTCAGCCTTTGCCCGTTCGACGTATCCGTGTCCGGGAACGTCCTCCGAATACACGTTCACGATGCCCTCCTCTCGGGTGAAGATCTCGGCCGCCGCCGCGATCTGCACGGCCCGCCGGGGCCGGCCCTCGGCCGCCTCGACGGCCGCGAGACCGATCATCGATGTCCCGATCCCGCGGACGCTCCCGACGTCGTCGTAGGCATGCACCGAATCGAGGAACGATCGGCGTGCGGCCACCGGATCGTCGGCCGAGAGGTGCGTCCACGCCATCTCGCTCAGGATCCGGGCCTCCTCGGCGCGGTCACCGATGGCTTCGAAGGCGGCCAGCGACTGCCGATACAGATCGGTTGCCTTCGGCAGGTCACCGCCCATCGAGGCCAGCTGTGCCAGGCCGCTGAGCGAGAGGCCGGCGCCCTCTCTGTCGTCGAGCGATCGTTGGATGGCCAGGGCCTCGTCGTATCTCGAGGCCGCCGTTGCCATGTCGCCCGAGACGGAGTGGAGGATGCCGTCGATCGTCAAGGAGAACCCCAGAGCCCACGTATAACCCTGCGCGCGGGCCCGGTCGATCGCCTCTCGTGACCACTCGAGGGCCTGGTCCATGTCGATGCCCAGATAGCCGAGCCCCAGGAGGAGCCCCGCCAAGGTCGTCTCGGGATCTCCGTGAAGCTCCTCCGCGATCCGGAAGGACCCGAGGTATTCCTCGATAGCGTCCTCGAAGTGACCGAGCGTCCACGACGCGAGTCCAGCGGTGCGAAGGGCATTCGACCGGCCGATCGTCGGCCCCTCGTTCGCGAGGGCGTCGAGGAACCCACGCGCGTACTCCCGCGCGCTCAGATGCTTCGCCCGGATGTGCCAGAAGAGCCAGAGGTCTCCGCACATCTGCATGCCGAGCTCAGCCGACTCAGCGTCCCCGTTCCTGGTCCGGCTCAGGAGGAAGTCGAGCCCCGCCCTCAGGTCCGCATCTTCGAGGACGCCTCGCTCGATCGATCCGACCTGATCGGTGCCTTCGATCCCGCCTCCGATGTGGGCGGCCACTTCGGCGAAGTAGGCGGCATGCCTGTCCCCGATGAGTTCGGCTTCTTCGGCGGCCTGCAGCTCTTCGAGCGCATACTCCCTGATCGTCTGCAGCATCTGGAACCTGTCTCCGGGACCTGCGATCTGGATCAGCCCCACGTCGACGAGCGATCCCAGATCGTCGAGCACGGAACCGGCATCGTCGGAACAGGCGACTTCGATGCTACCGAGCGAGCATCCCCCTTGGAAGATGCCCATCCTGCGGAACAGCCGCTTCTCCGACGTGGTCAGCAGCGAGTGGCTCCAGTCGATCGTCGCCCGGAGCGTTCGCTGCCGGTCCGGGCGATCTCGAGGACCCGCGGTGAGGACGTCGAGCGCATGATCCAGCCGCTGCAGCAGGGCCTCCGGGGAGAGGAAGTTGATCCGGGCAGCGGCGAGCTCGATGGCGAGCGGGAGCCCATCCAGTCGTCGGCAGATCGCGACGATCGCCCGGGCGTTGTCGGTGGTCATCTCGAACCCGCTCTTGGCCATCCTCGCCCGATCCACGAACAAGGCGATGCCCGGGTAGGCCATCGTCGATCCCGGCTCGTGCCCACGCTCCGGCGGGGGGAGCGCCAGTGGGACGAGGGCGTACTGCTGTTCGGAACTGATCCGGAGTGGGGTCCGGCTGGTGATGAGGATCCGGAGTTCCGGGCACCTGGACACCAGCGTGGCGACCTCGGGGGCCGCCGACACGACCTGCTCGAGGTTGTCGAGCAGCAGGAGAGCCTGCTTGTCCGCGATCAGCGCAGCGACGCCATCGGCAAGGCTCCTGCCCTCTGCCTCCTTCACGTCCAGCGCCTCGGCCATCGCCGGGGTGAAGTTGGTGGCGTCGGTGACCGCAGCGAGGGAGACGAAGGCGACGCCGTCGAGGAATCGTGACGCGAGGCGTTGGCAGACCTCGATCGCCATCCGCGTCTTCCCGATGCCGCCTGGACCCGTCAGCGTCACGACTCGATGTCGCTCGAGAAGGTCGATCACCGCGGAGAGATCTCCATCCCTGCCGAGCAACGGCGTCCCCAACTCTGGGAGGTTGCTCGGCAGGCTGGCGAATCGCTCTCCTTTCCCGCGCAGGAAGTCGGCGGCCGGGACCTGCAGGCCGTCGGTCGAGATGGCGAAGATCTCGAAAGGGCGGCCGACGTTCTTGAGTTTGAACTTCCCCAGACCCACGAAACCGAGCTGCGATTGATTCTTGATCTGTTCGTGGACGGAGTCAGAGACGAGGACCCCCCCTGGGACACCGAAGGATTCGATGCGTGAGGCGATGTTGACCGCGTCCCCGACGAGGCCGGTGGGCTCGACGATCACGTTCCCAACGTGGATGCCGATGCGAACCGGGACCGCCAGGGGTTGGCGGCATTCCTTCTGGATCTCGATGGCACAGCGGATCGCATCGACCGAGTTGGGGAACATCGTCAGTGCGCCATCACCGTAGTACTGGACGATCGTGCCACCGAACGCTTCGTGCTGCGCTCGGAGCACGTCCTGGTACTTGGCTCGGGTTTCGATGCCGAGCTGCTCATCCTCCTGCATCAGGGCGGTGTATCCGACGATGTCAGCGAACATGATCGCCGCCAGCTGCCGGCGCTGAGGTTCACGTGGTGAGGCTGGTCGGGCCGTGATGTTCGAAGAGCCGGCTGGTTCCGACGGTCCTCGCCGCTCGGGCATGGGCTGAACCTAGCTCATCGATGCCACGCGAGGAACGGATCCACGCCGTCGCCGGTCCCATTTCGCTCGGCGGAGGATGGAGTTCGGGTGGACCCGTTGCGACGGCGTAAGGTGTCCGGACCAACCACAGGAGGAGCGCTCGATGGCGCCAGATCCCGAGCAGCTTCGTGCGTTCGCCGAGCGCTACACCGCGGCTTGGTGCAGCATGGACCCGGCGGCGGTGGCAGCACACTTCGCGCCGGAGGGCTCCCTCGCGATCAACGGAGGTGCGCCCGCGGTGGGCCGCGACGCCATCACTGCGGTCGCCGCGAGCTTCTACGAGGCCCTCCCCGACATGCAGGTCTTCTTCGATGATCTCATCGTGGAGGGGGAGCGGATCGAGTATCACTGGACCTTCACGGGCACGAACACCGGCCCGGGCGGCACAGGCAACGCCGTGCGTGTGAAGGGCTTCGAGTCCTGGACGATCGACGAGGACGGGCTGATCGCCGCCTCGTCGGGGAGTTACGACGCCGAGGAGTACGCGCGCCAGCTCGCAGAGGGTGTGTGAGGCACCGTTGGCCTCCTGTGGGAGGTACCCCTCTTAACCTGTGGGAGGGCCTCCGAAAGCGCCCGAAACCGTGTGGTCAGGGAGTTCTGAGAACACCCCACCAACCAACCGACCAACCACCAGGTGTTCCCGATGCTGGGGCGCCCCTGACATCTCAGGACTCAACTGAAGAGGCGTCCGACGGTCGCTTCGCGTGATCGTGGGCTAAGCAACCTGTTCGCCTGGAAGGTTGAGCCGCTTCAAGAGCAGGGCGTTCATCGCGACGATGAAGCTGGACCCCGACATGGTGAGCGCCGCGATCTCGGGTCTGAGTATCAGCCCGTACGTCGTCGCGAACACTCCGGCGGCTATCGGTATGGCGATCGCGTTGTAGCCCACCGCCCACCCCAGGTTCTGTCGCATCTTGCGAAGCGTGCCGCCGCCGATCGAAAGGGCGATCGGGATGTCCAGCGGGTCCGATCGCATGAGCACGACATCCGCGGTCTCGATCGCCACGTCCGTTCCCGCCCCGATCGCGATGCCGAGGTCGGCCTGTGCGAGCGCAGGTGCATCGTTGACGCCGTCTCCCACCATCGCGACACGCCGGTCCGGCCCCTGGAGTTCGGCGACCTTGGCTGCCTTGTCGGCTGGCAGTACCTCGGCGATCACATGCTCGATACCGAGCTCGTCCGCGATGCGTCGGGCGGTTGCCTCGTTGTCTCCCGTCAGCATCACCACGTCGATCTGCTGCTCCCGGAGGGCGCGGACAGCATTGCGGGAGGTGGGTCGCACCGCGTCCGCGATGGCGATGAGGCCCGCGGCGACACCATCGATCGCGACGATCACGGCGGTCTGCCCGCTCGACGCGAGCTCCTCTTGACGCCCGGAGATCGCCCCGACGTCGACCCCGTCGACCGCCATGATCCGTAAGTTCCCGACCGCCACCAGGTGACCGTCGACGTTCGCCCGTGCGCCCTGCCCTGGAACGTTCTCGAATCCTTCGGCGGCCACCCGGGGCACATCCGAGGCCTCCGCGAAACGAACGACGGCCTCGGCCAGCGGGTGCTCTGATTCGCGCTCGACCGCGGCCGCCAGCCGAAGAAGCTCGTCATGCTCGATGCCCACCGCCTCGACCTCGACGACCTCAGGCTCGCCCTTGGTCAGCGTCCCCGTCTTGTCCATCACGACGACCTGGATCCGAGCGGCGATCTCGAGCGCCATCGCGTTCTTGAACAGGATCCCGCGCTTGGCCCCCAGACCCGTCCCAACCATGATCGCTGTCGGCGTCGCCAAGCCGAGTGCGTCGGGACAGGTCACCACGACGACCGTGATCGCGAACAGGATCGCGGTGTCGAAGGAGCTGCCGGACGCCAGCCATGCGAGCAGCGTCACCAGACCGCCGATCAGCGCGACGAGCACGAGCCAGAACGCGGCGCGGTCGGCGAGACGCTGCCCCGGCGCCTTCGAGTTCTGCGCCTCCTGGACGAGCTGCACGATCTGGGCCAGCGCCGTGTCGGAGCCGACCGCGGTAGCTCGCGCGCGGAGCGAGCCGTTGCGGTTGATCGTGGCACCGATCAGCTGCGAACCGACGCCCTTCGAGACCGGCAAGCTCTCGCCGGTGACCATCGACTCGTCGAGCTCGCTCGAGCCCTCGACGACCTCGGCGTCGACCGGCACCTTCGCTCCGGGCCGGATCAGGAGGAGGTCACCGACCGCGACCTCGGCCGTGGGCACCTGGACGGGCTCACCGTCCCGGATGATCTCCGCCATCGGCGGCGCGAGGTCCAGCAGCGTCCGGATCGCGTCGTTCGCGCCCCCACGTGCACGCATCTCGAACCAGTGCCCGAGCAACACGAAGGCCGCCAGGATGCTCACCGCTTCGTAGAAGACCTCACCGCCACCGGTGAGTGTGATGACGACGGAGTAGATCCAGCCTGCGGCGATGGCCGTGGCGACGAGCACCATCATGTCGAGCGTTCGCGCACGCAACGCACGCGCGGCACCGTCGAAGAAGATCCAGGCCGAGTAGAAGATCACCGGCAGGCTCAGCAGCAGTTGCCACACGTCATCGCGCAGACCGAACGGTGCCGGCGCCGAGAATCCGAGCACCTCACGACCGATCGCCGACCACAGCAGGATCGGGATCGAGAAGACGACCGCGACCACGAAGCGGTTGCGCATGTCGCGGACCATCTCGTCCATCGACATGTCGGCGTGGCCGCCGTGACCCATCATGTCGTGCGGGGTAGTCGCCAGCGCAGGGGCGTGACCTTCGTGCTCTGCGGGCGCCGGCGCGGAGGCATGCCCAGCGTGGTCCACCATCGCGTGCCCCGCATGCCCAGCGTGGTCCGCCGCCGTCATCGCTGCGCGGGTGGGTTCCTCCATCGGGTCGCAGATGTGGTTCGGAACGGATCGCCCCGCGCAGTGCAGTCCGCAGCCACGGATCCAGCCCTGAAGATCGGCGATCGAGGTCGCCGTCGGATCGATCGTGACGGTTGCGGTCTGCGCTACTGGGTTGGCGTCGACCTCGACCACGCCGGGTCGGCGCATGAGCGCGGACTCCACGACGTTCTTCTCCGTCGCCCAGTTGAGTCCACCGGTGTGCACGACGACCGTGACCTCATCGCGCATCGAGTGTTCGTGACCCAAGGGAGCCTCCTCGGAGGAACGGTACCGACAAATGGTCGGTGCCGGGAGGCGACAGTCTGGCGCGATGCGCTCTCTCGCCGCGAGTTGCTCCTTAGGACACCGATGACGTTCAGGTCTGGGGTGGGCCGGGTGCTCTCAGCTGGTGACGTCAAGCTCGGTGTACATGCCGCGCGCGTAGTGGCCCGGAAGGTTGCAGATCAGCTCGTAACGACCTTGGTCCAGGTGCAGCGTGACCCAGCTGGCTGAGCCGGGAGGGATCCCCTCTCCTGCCCCTTGGCCGCACGCGTTGGAGGCCTCGCCGAGGCTCCCGTCCTCGCTCACTTGGCCGTTGCTCCCGATGGGCCGCGCGCCCACCGCGCCCTGTCCGAGCGGCATGACGACCAGCTCGTGCACCATCATCAAGCTCTGGTTCCACACGCGGAAGGACACGTCGCCGGTGGCGACAGTCGAGGGGGTCGCGGATACGCTCATCATCCGGCCGCTCCCCATCATGCCGCCGCCCATGTCGGAGAGGATCACATCGACCGTCTGCCCTGGAAGATCGGGGGGTGTACACGCCGAGTTTCCGCCGTTGCCGTAGAAGGCCCCCGGCGCGTGACCGAAGTGATCGTTGCGGCTCGCAGGCGCCACCCACGCGGTGCCCACGAGTCCGACCAGGCCGACCGCGATGAGGACGAGCCCGATCGTTCTCGGTCTCATGTCCTCATCTCCCTTGGGTGAGGACCCGGCGTCGTTCCTCGTACTCGGACTGATCGATCTCGCCGCGCGCGAACCGCTCGTCCAAGATCTCGAGCGCTCGATCGTTCCTGGAGTCACGGGGTGGTTGCCCCTCGTGCGAGGCGGATCGAACGAGGAACACGACACCCACCACGATGATGGCGATGAAGATGAGCGACATCAGCATCATGCCGATGCCCCAACCACCGTCCCACGGTCCGTTCATCATCAGCACTCGCCTCCTCAGTGAATGCTAGGCCGCGACCCTCGGAGAGCGAGTCGTCGATGGCCCCGCGCTTCGGGGGCATGTCGACCCTCAGCAAGCGGGCCAACGCGGCTCAGTCGTCGTCCCGCGCCCCGGCTGCCTCCGTCACGGCCCGATGCGACCGGCAGCTTCGAGACAGCGCTCCGCGTCGGATCGGTTCCCTGCGCTCGCGAAGACGTCTGCCGCCTCGCGGAACATCGCACGCGCCTGCTCGGCTTCGCCCTCAGCCTGGCGGAGGGTGCCCCGAGCCTCCCACACTGCCCCTTGTCCACGGGCCGCCTTGCCACATGCCCGCGATGCGCTCCGCCTCCGCGATCTCCTGGGTCAGACGCCCTGTGGGTCTCAGAACTCGGTTCAGAAGCGCCGCGATCGAGGCGTACCGTCTCTTCGACGGCTGAGACAGCACCGCGTAAAGGAGGTCTTGATGACTCACATATCAACCACCAGTGCAGCGGCCGGCAAACAGTGAACGCCCCCGCGTCGAGCACCATCACGCCGGTCCGTGTTGCCGACCTGCTCGCCGAGGGCGAGCGGATGCCGGTCTACGTGCACGTCATCGACCATCCCGACGCCCGCGTGCTGGTTGACACCGGCATGACGGAGCTCCATCCGGCGGTGGCCGACCTCGATCCCCGCCTCCTTCCATTGAGCGAGCAGGACTTCGACCTCGCCGGCATCGACGTCGTCGTCAACACGCACCTGCACTTCGACCACTGCGGCGGCAACCACCTCTTCGCCGGCAAGCCGATCCACGTCCAGCGTCGGGAGCTCGACGACGCGCGCAGCGTGGACGACTACACCATCCGCGAGTGGGTCGACGCGCCCGGCGTGCGGTACGTGCCGGTCGACGGCGAGCTCGAGCTGCTGCCCGGGCTCCGGCTCGTCCCGACGCCGGGCCACACGCGCGGCTCGCAGGTGGTCGTCGTCGAGACGGGCGCGCGTCCGGTCGTCATCGGCGGCGACGTGGCGGTGTGGTTCGGCGAACTCGATGAGCCGCACACCGAAGGCCAACTGCGCGTGCGCGCGCTCGACCCCGAGCTGGTCTGGCTCGCGCATGAGCACGAGCCGTGGCGGCCCCCCGCCGTTTAACGCGAACCAGAGGATCCTCCCACGGGTTCGTGCGCCATCCATGAAGGGGCGTCTCGTCTGCTGCGACATCGGGAGCCGGACGCTCGAGGAGATCCTGCGCCAACCGGTAGAACGCGGCGAAGCGTCGAATCGCGAACACGAGGAGCAAGCCCAACGACGAGACGGCCGAGGAGATCTCCTCATCAAGCGTCATGGCGTCTTCCCGCACCTCGTGTCCGAAGCCTTCCCGCACCATCTCGCGACCGGTCCTTCCGCTGGCCAACCGAGCGGACGACAGAAGCCCTCGGGCGGTTCATCCCCTCGCAGCGTCCCCCAGCAGCTGCGTCAGGCGAGTCACGTCGGTGAACGGGTCGGCCAGGCGACGAGAGCTGGCCTGGACCGAGATGACCATCCCCTCCTCCGGCAGCGCTGCAAGGACGACCTCCGAACAGCAGGTCGTGGGCGAGCTTATCCCCGTGTGGCCCACACCGAGGCTGCTGTCCGAGAGGTTCATGGTCCCCAGCCCGTACCACTCGCCCTGGAAATCGGTCATCTCGCGAAGGGAGGCGTCGGAGACCACCGAGCCCCCGTACAGGTCGTACCCCCACCGGGCCAGGGATGCGGGCGTCGACTCAACCCCCCACCCGTCGGCTGCTAACGCGTCCCCGACCGTGTAGACGAGCCCGTCGAGGGCCGGGTCGTCGAGGACGTCCGAGCGGAGGACCCTCGCCAGGGGCCGACCGGTGACGTGCTCGACGATCGTTCCCAACAGGACGAAGTTGGTGTCGGCGTACTCAGGCCCGCTGCCGGGTGGACCAGTGGGCGGGGGCAGCATCCGGAACACCTTGACGGGGGTGGGCGCCCTCTCCGCCGGGTAATAGAGCTCCTCGTACCCTGGCACGTTCGGGATGCCGCTGCGCATCCCCAACACCTGCCGGATCGTCGCTCCGTTCGCGTCGTACCAGCCGAGCTCCGGGGGGAGATGCTCCGAGGCCAGGTCGTCGATGTCGAGCCTCCCGTCCTCTGCCAGCCGGAGGATCTGGGCTGCGACGACGGTCTTGCCGACGCTGTGGGTTGGGGTCGGGGAGTCGGGGGTCAGGGCGATCCCATGAGTGGATCCCGCGGCCCCGGTCCAGCTCCCGCGGTCGGCCACGATGACCGCGGCCGTGATCCCGGTGAACGTGCCCGCCTCGATCTCCGCCTCGAGCGCCGACTGGAGCGCCTCAGCGACCGATGCCGAGAGGGCTCCGCCGGGCAGGTCGGGGAACTCCCCGAGCGCGTAGGTCGGCGAAGGGCTCGCTTCCGAAGCGGCCCTTGATGCCGTCGCCGTGGGTTGGCTTGCAGTCGTCGCTGGGGCCTCGCTGGACCCTATCTCGGGGTCCGAGGAGCCGCAGGCCGCGGCGACGAGCGCCAGGATCGACAAGGCCTGGGTCGCCGGGCGCATCGTGGACGAGGTCCGAGTTCGCTGCGTCGCGTTGCCGGCCGCCGGATTCCGACGGCGCTGCCTGGACCCGTAGCTGAACAACTTCATCACGCCCCTCATCCCTGCCACCCTCCCGTGGATCCGGTCGCCGTCACTGTGCGTGGGATTCGAAGGAGTTCACGACTGGCGCTCCGGCTCCATCACGCATGATCTGATCCTGGGCTCACGGCGACATCGTTGGGCTCGGCCCGTCGGGCGTCGCCACCGGCTCCAGGTCGACCGTCTTGAGCAGGTTCTCGAAGAAGTCCCCGTCGTAGGTGTCCTGGAGGGCACGTTCGTCCGCGACATGGAGGTAGATCAGGT
This sequence comes from uncultured Actinomycetes bacterium, assembly GCA_963821925.1. GTDB lineage: Bacteria > Actinomycetota > UBA4738 > UBA4738 > HRBIN12 > JAOUEA01. The sequence continues at coordinate 301,536 of CAWGFO010000002.1, forward strand.
AGCCGCGCGTGTCGGTCGCGACCATGAGGTGGTGACCTCCCGCGGAGGGGCTACCGCAACTCCCGATCCAGCCGCTCGCGCCGTCGAGGGTGAAGCTACCTCCGTTACCTCCCGTTCCATCGGCGCAGATCCCCGCCGACGAGAGCAATGACGCGCCGACCCCCCAGTCCGATCCCGCCAGGCTGCCGAGGGGTTCCGAGGCCAGGGCCAGGTAGACATCGTCACCGAGTGACGGGTCGAAGATGACGTCGACGTTGGAGGCGTCGAACGTGACCGTGCCGTGGTTCCACGGCTCGGTCGCGGGCCGGACCTTCCATCCGGCCGGGTAGTCGATCGTGATCCCGTGGAGCGGCGAGCTGAACGTCGAGAACCCCGGCGCTGGGGATGGTCGCGGCGCGGCCGTCGGGACGGTCACCGGGATCCTCGGTGACGCCTCGGGCAGCTGGGACATGCCGGCGAACACGAGGGCGATCGCGGCCGCGACCCCGATCGCCCCGACGACGACGGACCTCGCGGCGCGGCGGCGCGCCCGGCGGACCAGCGGCACCGCGTCGAGGAACTGGACGGGCTCCTCGGTCGCCATGCGCTCGAGGAAGTCGCGGAGGTTCTGATCGGTCATGTCGTCACCTCGGGGATGTGGCGGAGGGCCTCGAGCCCGCGCGCGATGAGCGAGCGCACGGTCGCCGGCCGGCAGCGCAGCAGGTCGGCGATCTCGGACTCGTGGAGGTCTTCGTAGTAGCGCAGGACGATCGCCGCTCGCTGCCGCTGGGGCAGCGAGAGCAGCGCCGTACGCATCGACTCGTACGCGGCGACGTCGCGATCGGTGTGGCCTTCGCGGAGCTCCGCGGTCCGCCGCTCGAGGTAGGACCGCTCGACCGCGCGGCGCCGGAAGGTGTCCTTCGACAGGTTGACGATCGTCCGGCGGAGGTAGGCGTCGAACGCCTCGGGGTCTCGCAGGTGGTGCAGGCGGCCGACGAACCGGAGGAACGCCTCCTGGACGAGATCCTCGGCGAGCGCCCGGTCGCCCGTCAGGAGGTAGGCGAGCCGGAACCCGGCCGGGGCCGACCGTACGTAGACCTCGGCCAGCCGGCTCGCACGCCCCTGCTCGGCTCCCATGTCGGCGACCATCGTCGCCTTTTTCGCACCCATATCACCAGGACGTACGAGGACCCGAAAGTGTTGCGAAGTGTGGGATGTCCTCGTCATATCCTGAGAGAGGTACCGAGAGGAGCGCACGATGGACGACGGGCAGGTGGCACCCGAGACCAGGGGTGTCGCGGTGCAGGAACTCGCGATGGTCGATCTCGATCGCGAGATCGAGGGCATGGCCGGGCACCAACTTCGGATGCGGATGGTGACCATCGAGCCTGGAGGCGTCTTCGGCCCGGTCCACGACCATCGGGGCCGACCGGGGATCGTCTACATCTTGGAGGGAACGATCACCGACCATCGCGACGGGGGCGAAACGGACTACGGGCCGGGGGTCGGCTGGCCCGAGGATCGACACACGCTCCACTGGCTCGAGAACCGGGGCACGATCCCGGCGGTGGAGATCTCGGTCGATATCGTCAGGCGAGAGCAGGTGTAGTCTCGGCCGCGTGCGTGACACCGGGCAGTCATCGTGAAGCTCCTCCTGACGTCCGCGGGCATCAAGAACCCGAGCATCCACGACGCGCTGGTCGAGCTCCTCGACAAGCCGATCGCCGAGTCCAGCGCCCTCTGCATCCCGACCGCGACGTACGCCCTACCCGGTGGCGCTGCCCTCGCATGGAACTTCATCAGTGGGCGAGAGCCCAGAACACCGATGTGCGAGCTCGGTTGGAGGTCGGTGGGCGTGCTGGAGCTCACGTCGCTGCCCAGCCTCGATGAAGCGGTTTGGGTCCCCATGGTCCAGGAGACCGACGTGCTGCTGGTGAACGGCGGCGACCCTTTGTACCTGTGCTACTGGATGCGGCAGTCCGGACTGGCGGATCTCTTGCCGTCCCTGCGCGCGGTCTACGTGGGACTCAGCGCCGGCAGCATGGTGATGGCACCCACCATCGGGGAGGACTTCGTGGGCTGGAGGCCGCCCACCGGCGGCGATGAGACGCTCGGCATGGTCGACTTCGCGATGTTCCCGCACCTGGACCACGAGGACCTGCCGGACAACTCCATGGCCGACGCGGAACGATGGGCTGCCGGCATGCCGGTGCCGGCGTACGCGATCGACGATGAGACCGCCATCAGGGTGGTCGACGGCACCATCGACGTCGTCTCCGAGGGGCACTGGAAGCTGTTCGCTCCCTAGCACCGAGACGTTCAGCCGATCAGCTCGCGATCTTGGCTGTACGGGTGGCGGGTTCGTCCCTGCCCACGCCCACTTGCGCGCTCGGGGCGTTTCGAGGGTTCATACACCCGACATGACTGAACGGATCATAGTCTCGGATGCGGCCCTCGGTGAGCTCGAGGCCTCCCGCACCTTCGAGGCCTTCTACCAGGCCGAGGCTCGGACCCTGTTCCGGCGGCTCTGGCTCGTGACCGGGAACCGCGCCGAGGCGGAGGAGCTGATGCAGGACGCCTTCCTCAGCGTGTGGGAGCGATGGGACCGCGTGGGCGGGATGGACGATCCCATCGGGTACCTCTACCGAACCGCGATGAACCTGTTCCGCAAGCGCTACCGGCGGGCCATCGGGATCTCGTTCTTCACTGCGGATGGCGTGTACAGCGACCCTTGCCACTGGGACGTGCAGGGCACCGGGCGCGCGGACGTCGGCGACGTGGAGGTCGGTCCGACCGTCGACGATCTGGTGGCCGCGCTCCGCGCCAACACCTTCTACACGTCATCGGAGCCGGCGCCAGTGACGATCGACGGCTACACCGGCCAGGAGTTGGAGCTCCAGCTGCCGGACGATCCGTTCACCAGTTGCGACAAGGAGCCCGGGGATTCGGTCGGCCATGCGTTCGTCTTCTCCGGGCCGGGCCTCTACGCCCAGGGCCCGGCCAACCGCTGGCACCTGTACATCCTCGATGTCGAGGGCACCCGACTCATCGCGGTGATCCTCTCGTACGCGCAGACGCCTCAAAGCGACCTCGATCTCTCGCGGAACATCATCGAGACGCTCGACATCGCTCCATGAGTCGCGCCGGCTGACAACCACCGGCACGTAGCGAGAAGCCGCCGCCGGCGAAAGCCGGCGGCGGGCTCGACGTTCGCGACGAACCGACCAGTGACCACATGGGACGATACGCGGGCGACTCGCCGAGCCTGCCTAGCTCCGCACGCACCGCTTCGCCCGGAAGCGGGCCACCAAGTGAATGAGGTCACACACCCTAGTATCTGTGGCGTTCTCGCTCGTCCTTGCCAGGCCGCTTGGAGGTGCAACCCATGCCCTCACTCGTTCCCCGCGATTCCTACGCCGCCCTCGAGCGGTGTACGTACTTCAACCAAGCGGCCCTAGGCCTGGTACCGATCCCGGCGGTCGAGGCGATGCGCGCCTTCATGGAGCGGACGGCTCAACATGGGAACCTCTATCTGAGCGATCAGCAGGAGGCCGAGATCCTCGATGGCGTCCGCTCGGCCGGGGCCGAGCTGCTGGGGACCACCCCCGATGCCGTCGCCGTCGTCGGAGGCGCGAGCGAAGGCCTCGGCCAGATCGCGTCACTGCTCGAAGTGGATCGCGGGACCGTCGTGTTGGTGTCAACGGACTTCCCGAGCGTGACCTACCCGTGGCTGGCAGCCGCCCAGCGTCGCGAGATCGAGCTCCGCTTCGTCGAGGATCGCCCCGATCGAGACCTCACGAACGATCTCGTCGACGCGATCGATCCGACGACATCCGTGGTGGCGTTCGGCGCCGTTCAGTACGCGACCGGCTCCCAGGTCGATGTCGGTCGGGTGGCGGCACGGGCTCATGACGCCGGCGCTCATGTGGTGGTGGACGCGACGCAGCTCGCCGGGGCCGGCCTCGTCGACATGTCCGGCTGGGGCGCGGACGCGGTGGTCACGAGCGGGTACAAGTGGCTATCGAGCCACGGCGGTGTGGCACTGCTCGCGGCCGCTCCCGACCTCCGAGATCGTCTCCCACAGATCGTCGGCTGGAAGGGAACCGAAGACCCCTTCGCGTTCGACGCTCGAACGCTCAGACTCGCCCACGACGCACGACGCTTCGAACTGTCGACGATGTCGTACATGTCCGCGGTCGGACTCGAGTCGTCCATGGCGATCGTGTCGTCGGCCGGCCTCGATCGTATCGCGCGACATGCCGCCCACCTGGCGACGCGACTCGTCGGTCAAGTCGAAGGGCTCGGCTGGCACCCGTTCCGGTCGCTCGATGATCCGGGGGCTTCGCCCCACATCGTGTCGTTGCGGCACGCCCGACACCGCCCTGATGTGACGGTTGCCACCTCGCATCCGAGCATCGGATCATCTGCGGGGGTCGAGGGGATGGACTCAGGATCTCCCTGCACGTGTACAACGACGAAGCCGATGTCGACCGGCTCGCCGCGGCCTTGCGGGAGATGTAGCTCAGGGATCGGATGCTAGGGATCGAGGCGGCTACGAAACGGCGCGCCGCCAGAGAGCCAACAGCGAGTCGGCGACCTGTTCGGGTTCGATGCGGTGAGGCGGGTCGAAGTGATGACGTTCGGGGAAGGTCTCGATCGTGAAGTCGGGGAAGACCTCCGCAAGCCGTGCGGCCATCCGAGCGTAGTAGTCGGGGTTGCTGCGGCCGCCGATGGCGAAGTAGACGGGCCGGTCGAACGCCCGTAGTGCCTCGAGGTCGAGGTCGCCGTTGTCGAACGCATCGAGGAAGGCTCGTATGCCCGCGGGCCGCTTCGCCATCCACGGCGGCGGCGGTCCTTCAGGAGGTGGCGGTGGCTCCACGCCGGGCGCGAGCTGCAGCCGAACGAACCCCGCCATGAACTCGTCGGGCGGCAGCGTCTCGAGCGCCTGGAATCGCCGCCACAAGGCGTTCTCTTCCGTCGTCCTGTCGTTGCCGGCCCATGCCGGTTCGAGGAGCGCGAGACTGAGGAGCCGCTCGCCATGCCGGGAGGTGAAGGCGAGCGAAGACGCGCCGCCCCCCGAATAGCCCACGAGATGGAACCGCTCGAAGCGATGCGCATCGGCCTCGCGCAGGATCCCCGCGGCCTCCTTGCCGAGGTCGTAGTCCGCGGGCGGCCGTTCCGTGGCGTAGACCTCGAGGTCCTTCGCGACCGCGTCAACGCGGTCCCCGAGCACCTCGAGTAAGGCCGCGTAGGCCGGCTCGGCCGGCAGTACTCCGCCGGGCAAGAACACGACCGGATAGCGCGACTCCATGGGATGACCTTATCCCTACGCGCCGAACGCGCCGAACGCGCGGAACGGCTCCGGCTCGTATCGCGCCAGGAAGCTCAACCAGTCCGCTAACGCTTCGCCGACGACCGCGTCGTCCTTGACGAGCCACGACAGATGACGGAACGCGTGCTCGATGACCTGGCTCACGTCGATGCCGGTTGGAGGCCCCAACGCGTCACCGCGTGCGAGGTCCGCGCGCATCACAGGCTCCTCGGTCAGGTACTCCGACAGGTGGTCCGGCGGCTCAACGGCAACTACGTACGTCAGGATCAGCCGGTCGCCTGCGTGACGCCATGAGGTCGAATGGACCAGAAGTGGCGTGAGGGCGTACCGGGCCGATGCGTCCAACACGATCTGGCCCGGGTCGGGACCCGGGGCCCAACCGAGTCGCAAGGTGGGAGCATGGATCGGTCGCAGATGGCGGGCGCCGTCGGCTCGCAGGCACACGAAGAGCGTCTCGAGTGACTGCGCGACGAAGTCCGAGGACCAAGGGACATCGCTCAGTGGGGGCACGAGCTGAACGACGGGCGGCATCGTCTCGGCTAGGCGGGGATCTCGACCGCCAGCGCGAGGATCTCCTCACGGGTCGCCGCCACGCCGTGCACCTCGAGTCCGTGCGCCTGCACCTGCGCGATGACCTCCTCCTCCGTCCCGCGGCATTGCCAGCCGCAGAGGCATGTCACTTCCTTCATGAGGGCAGTCTCGCACCTTGGCCGATCCCAGGTCTGACGCTGGCGCGATGGACCCCAAACCTGTGGGGTCCTCGTTCGGGTGCCTCTCCCGTGTGATCAGAGAGTTCTGAGAACACCCACCAACTCAGCCCAAAGGCCAGGACCTTCCGGGGCCCCCGCTGTGTACTCTCGCTCATCAACCGCTCGTGGCACGCTGCCAGGGCGCTTCGATCGCCCGTTGCTGGTCTCTGACTCTCGATCGCGGTCAGACGATCTGTTCGTTCGATGGCTCGGAGCGACGTACCAGTCGTGAGAACCGACGACGAGGACCTCAGTGCGAGATCTCCTCATCGGGGAGGCCGGTCGGTCATCGGGGCGCGGAACGAGAAGAGAGGCCCGGCGGGCTGAGGGGAAGATGAACCGATGAGTGGCTATGTGCTCGGTCTCCGGGAGATCGATCAGACGCAGGTCGCGGCCGTCGGCGGCAAGGGCGCGCATCTGGGGGAGCTTTCGCGGATCGAGGGTGTCCGCGTGCCGACTGGCTACTGCGTGACGACGGACGCCTTCAGGCGGATCATGGCGGATGCGCCGTCGATCGACGATCGACTCGATCGGCTGTCGCGCCTGAAGCCGGACGACCGGGAGACGATCCGAGCGCTCAGCGCGGAGATCCGCCGGATCGTCGAGGGGATCGCCATCCCCGACGACCTGGCGGAGGCGATCACCCGCCCGCTCATCAGGCTCGGCGAGCAGGCCGCGTACGCCGTCCGATCCAGCGCGACGGCAGAGGACTTGCCGTCGGTCTCCTTCGCGGGCCAGCAGGACACGTACCTCAACGTCGTGGGGCCGGCGGCGATCCTCCAGCACGTCAGCCGGTGCTGGGCCTCGCTCTTCACCGAGCGGGCGGTGACCTACCGCCAGCGGAACGGCTTCGATCACCGGAGGGTCCACATGGCCGTGGTCGTGCAGCAGATGGTCTTCCCGCAGGCGGCCGGCATCCTGTTCACGGCCGACCCCGTCACGGGCAACCGGAAGGTCGCCTCCGTGGAGGCCAGCTTCGGCCTGGGCGAGGCCCTGGTCTCGGGCCTGGTGAACCCGGACGTCTACACGGTGCGTGACGGCCAGGTCGTCGCCAGGGTGGTCGCCTCCAAGCAGGTCGCCATCCACGCTTCGCCGGCTGGCGGGACGCAGGAACAGGCGGTCGAGTCGGAGCGGCAAGAGCAGCCGGCTCTGACGGACGCGCAGGTCGTGCGGCTCGCGCAGCTGGGCCGGCGGATCGAAGCGCACTTCCGCCGCCCCCAGGACATCGAATGGTGCGTGGTCGACGATGACATCCAGATCGTCCAGAGCCGGCCGATCACGACGCTGTTCCCCATCCCCGAGGCCGGCGACGGAGAGAACCACGTCTACGTCTCCGTCGGTCATCAGCAGATGATGACCGACCCCATGAAGCCCTTGGGGATCTCCTTCTGGCAGTTGACGGCCGCTCGGCCGATGCACGAGGCCGGCGGGAGGCTGTTCGTCGACGTCACCCAGGCCCTGGCTTCGCCGGTGAGCCGCGCGAGCCTCCTGGACCTCATGGGGAGATCCGATCCGCTGCTCCGGGACGCGCTGCAGACCATCCTCGATCGCGGTGATTTCGTCCCGTCGCGCCCGGACGAAGGTCCCGCCTGGGCGCCGCCGGGCGGCGTGCCCGCCCCGACGAAGACCGATCCGGCCATCGTCACCGAGCTGATCGAGCGCAGCCAGGCCTCCATCGCCGCCGTGAAGCGCGATATCCGCACGAAGTCCGGATCGGCGCTCCTCGACTTCATCCTGACCGACATCCAGGAGCTGAGGCGGATCTTGTTCGACCCTGAGAGCCATCAGGTGTTCATGACGGCGATGGAGGCCACCTGGTGGCTCAACGAGCAGCTGGAGGCGTGGCTGGGCGAGAAGAACGCGGCCGACACGCTCACGCAATCGGTCCCCGACAACGTCACGTCGGAGATGGGGCTGGCGCTCCTGGAGGTCGCGGACGTGATCCGCCCGCATCCGGACGTGGTGGCCTTCCTCCAGCGCGTCGAGGACGAGGACTTCCTGGACGAGATGCCCGGGCTCGCGGGCGGGCAAGAAGCGCGCGACGCGATCCTCGCCTGGCTCGATACGTACGGCATGCGCTGCGTGGGCGAGATCGACATCACGAGGCCGCGTTGGAGCGAACGCCCCTCCACGCTCCTGCCCCTGATCCTCGGCAACGTCAGGAACTTCGAGCCGGGCGCCGGGGAACGGCGTTTCGAGCGGGGGCGGCAGGAGGCCTGGGAGAAGGAACAGGACCTGCTGGAGCGCTTGCGGGCCTTGCCGGACGGGGTGCGGAAGGCTGAAGAGGCCAAGCGGAGGATCGACCAGGTCCGGACCTTCATCGGGTACCGCGAGTATCCGAAGTACGGCATGGTCAGCCGCTACTTCGTCTACAAGCAGGCCTTGCTGGGAGAAGCCGAGCGCCTCGTGCAGGCCCAGGTGCTTGGTGAGAAGGAAGACGTCTTCTACCTCACCTTGCAGGAACTCCACGACGTCGTGCGCACGAACCACGTGGACGACCAGCTGATCCGCCGGCGCAAGGACGCGTTCCGTTCGTATCGGGCGCTCACGCCGCCGCGGGTGCTCACGTCGGATGGCGAGGTCTTCTCCGGGGAGTATCGACGCGACGACGTGCCGGCCGGCGCTCTGGTCGGCCTACCGGTGTCCGCCGGGACCATCGAGGGGCGGGCTCGCGTCATCCTGGACATGGCGGAGGCCGTTCTCGAACCGGGCGACATCCTGGTCACCGCCTACACGGACCCCAGCTGGACGCCCCTGTTCGTCGCGATCGAGGGCCTGGTGACGGAGGTGGGGGGCCTGATGACCCATGGCGCGGTGATCGCTCGGGAGTACGGCTTGCCCGCCGTGGTGGGGGTGGAGCATGCCACCCGGCTGATCCGGGATGGGCAGCGGATCCGCGTGAACGGAACGGACGGGTACATCGAGATCCTCCCCGCGACGTGACGGACACCAGCTTGATGTCACCTCAAGCGATCAAGACCCGGCGCCGCGGTCGGAAGGACCGGCCACGTATGCCGCCAGCACCTCCGCCTCTCTCTGCAGCCGCTCGGCGATGTCGTCTCGTCCGATCCGGGCGTACTCGGTGGCCGCTCGCGCATGCTCCTCGATCTGCGAGCGAAGGATCGCCCTGACGTCGTTCTCGGTGAGCACACGCCGCGCGATGTCGGTGGAGCCGACCCCGGCCGCCGCGCCGGCGATGTGCTCGGTGCCCTCCACCCGGGAGGCGGGGGCCTCGACGGCACCCGCGTTGTCCAGGGCGGTGAGAGCCGAGCGCAGCGCTGCGACGGTCACGGAGTCGCGAGCCTTGAGCGCCGCGGTCAGATCGCCGCGAAGGCGAGTGCTGATCCTGGGCACGCTCATCCGTGAGGTGATCCTACGGCGGTGCCTCCCTGGAGGGGCACTCGAAGCCCTGGTGAGGTCCCATCCCGTGTGGTCAGGGGGCCCACTCCTCGCCCGGGCGCGGCGGAGCGTCGGGGACCTCTACGTCCAAGAACAAGGATTCGAGCATGTGACCCACGTACTTCCGGAGAGCGGCGCCGAACGCCGAAAACACCCGGAGTGCGAGGGCGGGTTCGCGCTCGATGAGCGCCAGCCACGGAGCCCTTGGAACGACCAGCAGCGTCGTGGGCTCGAGGGCGAGGGCCGACGCCACCCGGGGCCCTCCGTCGAGCAGCCCGCCTTCCCCGAACATCTTGCCGTCTCGAACGATGGCCGCGTTGAGCTCCTCGCCGCGCGAGGGGATGTAGATGCGCACGCTTCCGGAAGACACCACGTAGAACTCGGTCGCGATGTCTCCCTCGAAGAAGACGTGTTGGCCAGGAGGGATCGATCGCCGTTCGGCGATCGCCGCGACGTGGTCTACAACGCCCGGGTCGAGCCCGTCGAAGAGCTCGGCACGCATCAGGGTCGCAGCGATCTCCGGATGCTCCACGACCGAACCCTACCGTTCGGACAGAGGCTGGGCGAGCTCGATCCGACCACGCCGACCCCATCGATCAGCTGAGCCTCAACCTGCTGCAGCCCACATCGCCCCTCCGTCTCGAGCTGTGGACGCCCCGGTGTGAAGGGGCGACACTGGCAGGATGCCGGAGGAGGACGTCCCGGATTGTTGCTTCGATGAGTGGGCCGCATCCAACGCGAAACGGGCGCGGAAGCGAGAGACGGCGGCTGCCATCACGGCCGCGCTGCTCGACGCGCTGGACGAAGCCGGCCTCCAGGGTCGCAGCGTGCTCGACGTCGGGTGCGGCACGGGCGATCTGGCCCTGGCCGCGCTCGGGCGCGGTGCGCGCTCGGTATCTGGCTTCGACCTGGGTGCCGGCGCCATAGCCAGCGCCCAGGCGCTTGCGCGAGAGCGCGGTTTGGGCGGGCGCGCTGCGTTCGAGGTCGGTGATGGGTCGCGGGCCGCGTTGCCGAAGTCCGACGTCGTCGTGTTGAACCGCGTCCTCTGCTGCTACCCCTCGGCCGACGCCCTGCTCGCCAATACCCTGGGCGCGGCGGGAAGCGTCTTCGCGCTCACGGCCCCGATCGACCGTGGCCCTATCGGGCTGTACAACCGGGTCGTGGGTTGGCTGGGGAACGGCTGGTACGCGCTACGAGCGAAGAAGTTCCGCGGGTTCCGAGTGTTCGTTCACGACCTCGCGACGGTCGAGGCGCGCATCGTCGAGGCGGGCTTCCATCCACGGGTCCGGCAGCATCGTCGCCTCGTGTGGGATCTGCGTGTCTACGAGCGCCGTCCGCGGCTGAGCTGAGGTTGAGCCTCGCTCCCGGCCCTGCGACGAGCCGTGGGACGGGTCGGGGTGGCCGCATGTGACCTCGTGCTAGGGCCCAGGTCCGATCGAAGGCCCAAGGCCGACCTTCGTGGGCGCATCGCGGATCCACGCGACGAGTGGCGCGACCACCGCCCGGGCGTCGTCGCTGACGCCCCGAAGGGTGTTGGAGGCATACGAGCGCTGGAACTCCAGGCCGACGTAGACGAGCCCGACGTGCGTCGATGAGATACCGCCGACGTGCTTCGGAGCGGCATGGTCATCGAGGGCCCCGAGCTCGCGAAGGTACGGAAGGCTCGGTCGATATCCGGTGGCGAGGATGATCGCGTCGACCGATTCGCGTTCGCCGTCGCTCCAGACCACCCGCTCTCCGTCGAGGGCGGTGAACATCGGACGTCGATCGACGCGGCCCTCGGCAAGGGTGCTCTCGAACCCGACGCTGTCGGTCACCACGCTGCCGCCGGTGATCTTGCTCAACCAGACCGCCGGCAAGGTGTCGAACCCCGTCGTGCGCAGCCAGTAGTGGACGTCCTGGTCGCCCAGGCGTTGGGGGATGAACCGCAGGGGGTGGCGCGTGGCGATCGTCACCGTCGCGAGCGGCGCGAGTTCGTTGGCGACTTGCGCGGCCGAATCGCCCGCTCCGACGACGACCACCCGTTGGCCCGCGTACGGCGCTGGTTCGCGGTAGTCGGCGACGTGCGAGAGCTCGCCGGTGAACGTGCCCTCACCCGGGAAGCTCGGACGGTGGGGGTTCGAGAACGACCCGCTCGCGGCCACGATGCCGGAAGCGCGCATCGCCTGTCCGCCCTCCGCGAACACGAGGAACCCTCTGCCGTCCTGCTGGATCGCCTCCACGCGGGTGTTGGTTCGGATCTCGACGTCGAGCCCCACGGCGAATCGCTCGAGGTAGTCCGCCACGTCATCGCGGCCCGGATAGTGATCCGGCGGTCCTGGGAACGGCATCCCCGGCATCGAGCTGTATGCCGCCGGCGAGAACACACGCAGGCTGTCGTAGTAGCGCGGCCACGACCCAGCTGCCCGATCACTGGCCTCGAGGATCACCGCCGGCATCCGAAGTTCGCTCAGGGCCCAGGCTGCCGCGAGGCCCGACTGACCGCCCCCGACGACGACCACGGGAGGAACGGCGTTGGGGAGGGTGTCCGACGTCACGCTCATCGACACATGTCTATCACTGAGCGGGCCGGATCCCGCCGTGCCACTCGCTGCGGGAACTATGCTGAGGTCGTCCGCGATCGGAGGAGTGGCATGGCCGGGGGCAAGGCGCGCCTCCCACCTCGATGGTTCGTCGTGACCTTCTGGCACGTGCATCGACGGGTCGTTCGAGCGAGCGGGGGGCGCAGGGGGCTGTGGCTTCCGCGCCCGGGAAAGGGGGGCGCCTTGCGGCTGACCACCACCGGCCGGCGCAGCGGCGAGCCGCGGAGCGTGATCCTCGGTTACTACGAGGACGGGGACGACCTGGTCTCGATGGCGATGAATGGCTGGGGGGCACCCGAGCCGGCCTGGTGGCTGAACCTGCAGGCACACCCGGAGGCGGTCGTCGAGATGGCGGGCGGGATCCGGCGCGAGGTGCTCGGCAGGGCCGCGGTGGGCGACGAGCGCGAACGGCTGTGGCAGCGCTGGCGCGACCTGGACCGGAACCTGGACGGCTACGCGTCACGGCGACCCCAAGAAACGGCGGTCGTCATCCTCGAGCCGCGCGGCGGCCGGACCGGCGACCCTCTCCACGCCGAAAACACCTGAGTCCGGACCGGGTTGGCTCGCCACACGAGGCGAGGATGGGTCTACGCGACCCTAGCCCAAGGCGATGCCCTCGGCGGGGCTCGATGACGTCGGATCGGGCAGACGCATCATCCGGAGCGAGGTCACGAACCCGAGGAGTGCGGCGATGAGCGGCACGAGCAGCGCGATCTGGAGCGCGAGGGGTCGTGCCTCCGTGTTGATGCGGATGATCTCGTCCTGGACGTCCTGGGGCTGGCCGACGAGCAGCTCTTCGAGCGCCGTGTTGCTCATGACTTCCGCGTCCTCATCGAGGCTGTCGGCGACCTGCTGCTGCTCGGTGGGGGAGAGCACGATGCTCGACGTCGCCATGTCCGTGAAGGTGATCGAGAGCGTCGCCAGCATGATGGCTCCGGCGAACGCCAGACCGAACGAGAGTCCGAACGATCCGCTGGCCGAGTTCACACCCGCGGCCTCGCTGACCCGCTCCTCCGAGATCGGCGACAGGGTGTAGTTGTTGAGCTGGGACACGAGCAGACCGAGCCCGGCTCCCGCGATCAGCAACGGGAGGAAGAGGTACCAGCCGGAGTCCGCGCGAGGCACGACCGCGATCAGCAGCACCATGCCGAGCGCCAGGAGCGCGAAGCCCGAGCGGATGATCCGGCTCGGACGCCGGGCCCCCGCCTTCTTCCCGGCGAGCACGGCAACCCCGAACATCGTGAGCGAGAGCGGAGCGAGCGACAGACCCGTCTCGAGCGCGTTGTACTCGAGCACCATCTGCAGGAAGATCGGGAGGGCGATCATCGCTGCTCCCAGGGCGACGTTCTGGAGCAGCTGCCCCGAGATCCCGAACCGGAACATCTTCGATCGGAACAGATCCGGATCGAGCAGTGTCGGCTTGTCCTCGCGCTTTCGGCGCAGGAGCCACCAGGCGAGCGATCCCAAGCCCACCACGCCGACGATCAGGAGCTCGGCGACGGCGTCCCCACCTTCCTGCCACGCCAAGATGCCGACGACGAGGCCGCCCATGCCGAGGACCGAGAGGATCGCGCCGATCGGGTCAACCTGGCGAGGTCCCGTGTACGGCACGTCCTTGATGCGTCCGGAACCCAGCAACACGATCGCGATGATCACGAGCTCGAGCAGGAAGCCCACCCGCCACGAGAGGAAGGTGGTGATGAACCCGCCGAGCAGTGGTCCGATCGCCGCGGCGACCGCCGCCGAGGCGCCGACCAGAGCGTAGACGCGCTTCTGCGCGGCTCCCTGGAAGTTGCCGTGGATCAGGGATTGCATCGCCGGCATCAGGAGGGACGCGCCCAACCCTCCGATCACGGCCCAGAACACGACGATCGCGGTCACGCTCTGGGCGAGCGTCATCGCCAACGCGCCCGCGGCGTACCCGAGCAGGCCGATGACGTACGCGCGCTTTCGGCCGATCAGATCGCCGATCTTGCTGCCGATCAAGATGAAGGCGGCCGAGACGAGCGCCTCGAGCGCGATCGCTGCCTGGATGCTGCTGACGGTGGTTCCGAGGTCGTGGACCACGGACGAGATCGACACGTTCATCAGCGACGTGTCGAACACCAGCACGAACATCGCCATCGCGAGGAGGAGAGCGAGCCGCTGATCGAACGCAGGCTCTTCCGCTGTGTCGGTCCTTCCCTCTCTCACGCTGACAACCTATCTCCAAGTGTTGGGAGCTGGGGTCGCCACGCCGATCGGCTTGGATCAGCACCCTCTGAGCGCCGGTTGGCGACGAAGACGTACGCTGTCGACGAGAGCTTCGACCTCGCGGGGGGTAGATAGCCGAGGGGCAGGGCGGGGAGAGGCCTCCAATCGGTTCAGGCTCGGTGGTCGTCGATCGTCGACGTGGTGCCGAGGCACGTTCACGACATTCGCCCGATGCCTCCGGACGTCAGGCGAAGCAAACAAGGGGGGACGCACGTGAAACACGCAGGCGCCGACAAGGACGCTACGACAGGTCAGCCCGCGCACGCAGACGACCTGTTCACGACCGAGACCGCCGGGCTGCCCGACGCGTCGCCCTCGCAGGTGATCCGGCTCAACGATGGCGATCGATTCGACCTCCGGATCACGCCCGTCCGCAAGCGCATCGATGAGGCGGAGCTGCGGATGCTCGGCTACAACGCGTCGATCCCCGGCCCGACCCTGCACGTCGATCAAGGGTCGGAGATCACCGTCAGAGTGACGAACGACGGCGACGTCGAGGCGACGGTTCACTGGCACGGCCTGCGGCTGGAGAACCGCTACGACGGCGTCCCCCACGAGACGCAGTCACCGATCCCGATCGGGGGCACGTTCACCTACCAGGTCCAGTTCCCCGACGCCGGGTTCTACTGGTACCACCCCCACATCCGTGAGGACTTCGGGCTGGAGATGGGGTTGTACGGCACGATCATCGTCGAGCCCTCGGATCCCTCGTTCTGGCCCGCGGTCGACCGCCAGCTCAGCATCACGCTCGACGACCTGCTCGTCGAGGACGGGCAGGTCGCACCCTTCCACCGCTCAGGTCCGAACTACACGGCGATGGGGCGGTTCGGGAACGTGATGCTGATCAACGGCGAGACCACGTTCTCGGACGAGGCGGCGGTGGGGGAGGTCGTGCGCCTCTATCTCGTGAATACGGCGAACACACGGATCTTCAACGTCGCACTCCCCGGGGCCCGGATGAAGCTGGTCGGTGGGGACAGCGGTCGCTACGAGCGTGAGGCCTTCGTGGACGAGGTGATGCTCGCTCCCTCGGAGCGGGCGGTCCTCGACGTGATGTTCGAGCGCCCGGGGGACGTGCGGCTCGAACATCGCACGCCGGATCAGGTCTACGATCTCGGCGCCTTCTCGGTCGCGGGGACCTCGACCTCCGCCGCCCGTGAGTCGTTCGACATCCTGCGTGTCGACCCCGAGCTGATCGCCGAGCATGCATCGATCGAGGGAGATCTCGAGCGGCCGCCGGACAAGGTGCTCGCCTTCGTGGCCTCGATGCCTCTCCTGTACGGGGACGACTCGGCGCCGGCGACGTCCTATGCCTGTCCCATGCACCCCGAGGTCACGTCCTCGGAGCCGGGCTCGTGTCCGAAGTGCGGCATGAAGTTGCTGCCGGTTCGTGCCGAGCAGCCGACCTCATACGCGTGTCCGATGCACCCCGAGGTCACGTCCTCCGAGCCATCGACGTGCCCGAAGTGCGGCATGAAGTTGATGCCCACGGACGCTCCGCCGCCCCCGCGCGACGAGGCTGCCCACCACGGGCACGAACAACACGAGCAGCCGGGCGACGGACTCGAATGGGAAGACCTGATGCCGGAGATCAACCGTGCCTCGGAGCCCGACAACATGCGATGGATGCTGATCGACCGGGCGAGCGGAGCCGAGAACGGCGCGATCGCGTGGGCGTTCACGGTGGGTGACCGGGTCAAGATCCGACTGGTCAATGAGATGGAGTCCGATCACCCGATGCATCACCCGTTCCACATCCACGGCGCGGGCCGCTTCCTCGTGCTGTCACGCGAGGGGGAGGCGGAGTCCAACCTGGTCTGGAAGGACACCGTGCTCGTGCGCGCGGGAGAGACCGTGGACATCCTGCTCGACGTCTCCAACCCAGGACTGTGGATGGCGCATTGCCACATCGCCGAGCACAGTCAGAGCGGGATGATGTTCAGTTTCGACGTATCCCGGCGCGATCCTTCGGAGGTGTCGACGTGACCTCGGAGACAGGAACGTCGTCGTTCGACGTCGTCGTGGTCGGTGCCAGTCAGGCCGGCCTTGCCATCGGCTATCACCTCGCGCAGCGCAGCGTGCGGTTCGTGATCCTCGACGCGGGCTCTGAGATCGGCCAGGTGTGGAGATCGCGATGGGACTCGCTCAAGCTGTTCACCCCCGCGCAGTACAGCAGCTTGCCGGGGATGGCCTTCCCCGCGCCGAAGGACACGTACCCGTCGAAGGACGACGTCGCCTCGTACCTCGAGTCGTACGTCTCCACGTTGGAGCTTCCCGTGAAGCTCAACGCGAAGGTCACGTCGCTCACCGAACACGGAGGGCGTTACGTCGTGACGACCGCGGCCGAGACATTCACGGCGGGCCAGGTCGTCGTTGCGACCGGTCCGTTCCAGGTGCCCTTCGTTCCTCCCGTCGCCGGTGACCTCGACGACACGGTCTTCCAGATCCACAGCGCTGGCTACCGCAACCCGACCCAGCTTCCTGAAGGCGAGGTGCTCGTCGTGGGAGGGGGGAACTCCGGCTTCCAGATCGCCGAAGAACTAGCTGCGACGAGGAAGGTCAGCCTCGCCGTCGGTCAGCGCGTTCCGCCTCTGCCGCAGCGTCTGCTCGGCAAGGACCTGTTCTGGTGGCTCTCCGGCGTGGGGTTCATGAAGGTGAGCACGGATTCGCGACTCGGGCGGAAGTTGGCGAAGCGCGACGTCCTGATCGGGTCGAGCGCGAAGCGCCTCCGACGCTCCGGGGTGACCCTGAGAGGGCGGCTCACGAGTGCCGGAGGACGGCGTGTCGGATTCGAGGATGGGACCGAGCTCGACCTCGACGCGATCATCTGGGCGACGGGATATCGATCCGACTTCTCGTGGATCGAGGTCCCCGCGATCAAGGGACCGAACGGCACGATCGTCCACCGACGCGGGGTTACCGACGCTTCGGGCCTGTTCTTCCTCGGGCTTCCTTGGCAGCACACTCGCGGATCGGCGCTCATCGGCTTCGTGAACGACGACGCTGCCTTCATAGCTGGGCGCATAGACTCGCATCTCGAGGATCCCGCCGGACGTGTCGGGACGGATGCCGAGCGAACGTAGAAGGGGAACAGATGGCGATGGAAGTAGATCCGGTGTGCGGCATGCACATCGACAGCGAAGAAGCGGTGGGGACCATCGAACACGGAGGGAAGACCTTCTACTTCTGCTCGAAGGCCTGCTACGACGCCTTCGAGGCAGATCCCACTTCGTACGTGACGTGACGGGAGAGGACCTGTCCCGGCTCGGCGACGGTGAGGTCACGGGCGAACATGACCGGTGACGGGTTCACCGAGGATGAGATCGCGGAGCGTGCTGGGACGACGCCTGAGCTCATCGGACGGCTCGCCGAACTGGGCATCCTCGAGCCCGAGGACGGGACGTATCCGCGACGAGACGTGCTGCGAGCCCGCTTCGTCCTCGGGCTCGATGCGATCGGGGTCGACGCGAAGGCGGTCGCGGAAGCGCTCGCTTCAGGGGATCTGACCCTCGGGTATGTCGAGGCGGGAGGACGGCGACCACCACGTTCGGACCGAACCTTCGATCAACTGAGCGAGGAGATCGAGATCCCGTTCCCGTTGCTCGAACGCATCTACGTCGCGTTCGGGCTGCCGCGCCCGGCGCCCGACGAGTACGTGAGAGAAGAAGATCTGCGCCTCCTCAAGATCTTCCCGGTCCTCTTCGGCGCCGGCGTGAGCGAGGGTGAGATCCTGCGGCTCGCGCGCGTATGGGGCGATAGCGCCCGGCGGGTCGCGCAGTTCCAGAGCCACTACCTCCACCACTCGATCGAGGAGCCGTTCCGTCGACGCGGCCTCCGTGATAACGCGGCGTTCGAGGCAGCGCTCGGGGAGGTCAGCGTGCGGTCGGGTCGCTCCGGGGAAGACCTCCTCGGCTGGCTCTACCGGCGCCATTCGGAGGCGTTCCAAAGCGAGCATCTCTTCGATCACGTCGAGACCGCCCTGGAGGACGCCGGCGTCCATCGGCGGGCGCCTCGGCAGGTCGAGGCATGCGCGTTCGCGGACCTCTCCGGTTACACGAGACTGACCGAGGAGGCCGGCGACGAGGTCGCGGCGCAGGTCTCCGTGAAGCTCGCCGAGTTGGTCAATGAGATCGCATCGCGGCACAGTGGCGCCGTCGTGAAGATGCTGGGCGACGGGGTGCTCTTCCACTTCAAAGATCCCCAGGACGCGGTGATGGCGTCGCTCGAGATCCTGGATCGTGTCCGGCCAGCCGATCTACCGCCGGCGCACGTCGGTGTGAACGCGGGGCCGATGATCTACGAGGAGGGCGACTACTTCGGCCGCACGGTCAACATCGCGGCCCGCATAGCGTCGGAGGCGGGGCCGGACCAGGTGTTCCTCGGAGAAGATGTTCTGCACCACATCGAACCGACCGGGTTCCGGGTCGTCGAGGCCGGCGCGTTCGAACTCAAGGGCATCGAGAAGCCACTCACGCTGTACGAGGCCATCCGTGTCGACTCCTAGCGCGCGATCACCGCTTCCCGGGAGCGAGAAGCCGGCGATGCGTACGGCGATCGCGTGGGGGATCGTCGTGGGCCTGCTCCAGGCGTTGTCGCCGCTCGCGTTCTGGTGGCTCGATCCGGCGACCGTCTATGCCGTCGGGCTCGCCGTGATCGCGCCGGTCTATGTCGGCTTCGCGGTGGCCGACGGACGCGTGCGGATCATCGTCGTCGAGTGTGTGGTGGTGATGGCATTCGTGGTGGTCGCCACGGCTGGCATCACCGGCCCGGCGTGGCTCCTCGCGTTCGGGTTCGCGGCCCATGGGGTCAAGGATGCGTGGCAGCAACGCACCCAGTACGTCTCCGGCACCCGATGGTGGCCACCGTTCTGCGCCGCGATCGACTGGGTCGTCGCCGTGGTCATCGTGATCGAGATCGTCGCGGGGATGCACTTCCGGTCCTAGCCGGGAGAACGCAGGCGTGGAAGGCCATTGATGCAGGCGATCGTTCAGAACAGGTACGGCTCATCCGATGTCCTGGAGCTGCGCGAGATCGACCGGCCGGCGGTCGGGGACGATCAGATGCTCGTTCGGGTTCGTGCGGCGTCGGTTCACGCCGATGTGTGGCACGTGATGCGCGGCGTGCCCTATGTCCTCAGGATCATGGGGGCCGGGCTGCGCGCGCCGAAGGACCTCGTTCCGGGCACGGATCTGGCAGGGGTGGTCGAGTCGGTCGGTAGGAACGTGACGCGGTTCCGGCCGGGTGATGAGGTCTTCGGTCAGAGCCTCGTCGCCAACCTGTGGCGCCACGGTGGCGCGTTCGCCGAGTACGCGGCCGTTCCGGAGGCAAGGTTCGAACGCATGCCCGCCGGCCTGACGTTCGAACAGGCTGCGGCCGTCCCCACATCCGGATCGCTCGGGGTGCAGGGCGTTCGGGATGAGGGACGGGTGCACGCCGAACAGAACGTTTTGATCAACGGTGCGGGTGGCGCCGTGGGAACGTTCGCGGTGCAGCTCGCCAAAGCGTACGGAGCGAACGTGACCGGCGTGGACGCCGCCGGGAAGCTCGACACGATCCGTTCGATCGGCGCGGACCGCGTGATCGACTACGCGCAGGAAGACTTCACCCGAGGCGGCGAGCGCTACGACGTCATCCTCGACATCGCCGGGAACCATACGTGGCCGGCCGTCAGACGCGCGCTGACCCCCGAGGGGACGTACGTCTTGATCGGCCACGATCACTACGGCGCCTCGGGCCACCGCTGGTTCGGGAGCCTGGGCCGCTTCGCCAAGCTGATGGCGATGGCTCCGTTCGTGAAGCAGCTGCATCCCTTCCGGGGCGCGAGGGACCCAGGAGATCGTCTGGTGGTCCTCACGGAGCTCATCGAGGCCGGGAAGCTCATGCCCGTGATCGATAGGACCTATCCGCTGAGCGACGTCCCCGAGGCCATGCGCTATCTGGAATCGGGACAAGCACGTGGGAAGATCGTCGTCACCGTTGGAGCGTGACGACATCCACGAGTGCTGAGGGCTCGGTGGCCGGCAGGATGCCACACCTCCTCCGTCCGGCTCCCGTCGGCCCCAGGGGAGAGGCATGACCGCCCCACCGCTCCACCTCACCCGTGCGCAGATCCTCGCGTTCCGACGCGACGTCGGCGCGCTCGACGAGCGGCTCCCCGCCGGACGGCGTTCGCTGCGGCGCGCGGCGTGGGCGGGGCTGCAGGACAGCATGCCCCGCGCCGCGCTCCTGTCGATCCACGCGCGCGTCGAGGGAACGCGGCCGTCCACGTGGGAGGACCCGTCGCTGATCCAGCTCTGGGGGCCGCGATACAGCGCGTACGTCGTGGCGGCCCATGATCTTCCGTTCTTCTCGCTCGGGAGGTTGCCCGACGATGTGAAGGGGCGCAGGAGGGCGGAGGATCTCGCCGCGCGCCTGCTCGCGCACCTCGACGGTCGGACGATGACCTACGGCGAGGCGGGCGGCGCGCTCGGCGTCCATCCCAACCAACTCCGGTACGCCGCCCAGACGGGCACGGTCGCGATCCGATGGGACGGCGCGCGGCAGCCGACGATCTGGACCGTTCCGCCACCCGAGGTCGACCCGTTCGACGCGCGCCTCGAGCTCGCGCGCCGGTACCTGCACGTGTTCGGCCCCACGACGCCGGGAGCGTTCACGCGGTGGGCCGGCATCGCGTCGCGACAAGGCGTCGCGGTCTTCGACGGGCTGCGCAGGTCGACGACCCCGGTCCGAACGCCGGTCGGCGACTCGTGGATCCTCACCCGCGACGAGCCGAAGTTCCGCGAGACCGCGAGGCCCGTGGCGCCCGCACGACTCCTCCCGAGCGGCGATGCCTACTACCTCCTGCATGGCGCCGATCGCGAGCTCCTGGTGCCCGACGCCCGACGTCGTCCCGAGCTCTGGACCCCGCGCGTCTGGCCCGGCGCCGTTCTCGTCGAGGGCGAGGTCGTCGGGACGTGGCGACGCGCCGATGCGAAGGTGACCGTCCAGCCGTGGCGCCGTCTCTCGCGCGCGGCGCGCGACGCGGTCGAGGCGGAGGCGGCGTCGCTGCCCCTGCCCGGCATCGAGGGGCAGATCGTCGTTCGCTGGGACGATTGAAGCGTCCTCCGTCGAGACCGGGCTGGCCCGGGCCGAGCGCCTGACGCATACTCGGCAGGGCAGTTCGGCACGAGGAGATGGCCGTGAGCGAGGAAGCGTCGGCTCGCCCTCAAGCTCCGTCGGAGTTGGATACCGTCGCGTCGCCGATCGCCCGAAGGAAGCGGGACCTCACCGTGATGGGGATCGCGGCGGTGGTGCTCGCGCTGAGTACCTTGGCCGCCAAGACCGCCCTCACCGACACCGAGGTCGCCGTGTTCCGGGCGATCAACGACCTGCCGCAGCGGCTCCACACCGTCGTGTGGCCGGTCATGCAGTACGGGACCTTCATCACGATCCCCGTTCTCGCCGCCGTCGCCCTCATGTTCCGGCGGTTCCGCCTGGCGGCCGCGATGCTGCTCGCGGGCATCGGGGTCTACCTGCTCGCGATCGCGATCAAGTCCTTCGTGGAGCGGGCACGACCCGCCGCACTCCTGCCCGGCGTCGAGGGCAGGGAGGTGTTCGGCGAGGGGAGCCTCGGCTATCCCTCGGGCCACGCGGCCGTCGCCGCCGCGCTCACCGTCGTCGTGGCGGCCCACCTGTCCAGGCGGTGGGCGATCGGTGCGCTCCTCCTCGGGTTCGCCGTGCTCTTCGGGCGCATGTACGTGGGAGCCCACCTCCCCCTCGACGTCGTCGGAGGTGCCGCCCTCGGTGCCGTCGCCGGCAGCCTCGTCAACCTGCTGATCCTCCCCCGGTCACCCTCGCCGAGCCCACGTTCCGAGCACTCACGACCCACCTAATCGGGGAGGAGCGGCACCCGCAGGCCCTCGTGGCGGCCGAGGAGGACACCCCGCGTGACGGCGGACGACCCGAAGCGGTCGCGCACCGTGTCGAGCGTCGCATCGAGCGATGGTCCGCGCGAGCCGTCGAACGGCAACGCGAGCTGGATCGCCCCGTCGTCGTGGAGGTTCGTGAAGCTGACGCCGATCAGGGTGATGCCCCGATCGCGGATCATCGGCAGGGCAGCCGCGAGCAACGTTCTCGCGGCCGCGAGCAACGTCTCGGTATCGACCGTCGCTTCGGGCAACGTGTGCGACCGCGTCGCCCGGGTGAAGTCGTCGAACCGCAGACGGAGCACGATCGTGCGACAGGCCCGATGGGCCGCCCGCAGCCGTCGCGCCAGGCGATCGATCAGCGCGATCAGGTCGGCGTCGAGCGTCTCCGGCGATCTCGGCCGGCGGCCGAGCGCCCGCTGGGTTCCGATCGAGCGGCGTCGTCGACCGACGTCGACCCGCCGGGGATCGCGGTTGTGGGCGAGCGCCCAGAGATGGCGAGCGGCTCCGGGACCGATGATCCGCGCCAGCGAGGCTTCGGTGAGCCCGGCAACCTGCGCCACGGTGGTGATCGAGCGATCGTGGAGCTTCCGTGCGGTAACCGGGCCCACGCCCCAGAGGCGCTCGACCGGCAGCGGATGGAGGAACGCCAGCTCACCGTCGACGGGCACGACCAGGAGGCCGTCCGGCTTGGCGACCCCACTGGCGACCTTCGCGAGGAACTTGGTCCGGGCCACGCCGACGGTGATCGGCAGACCCACCCGCTCGAGCACGTCGTGACGCAGGCGCACGGCGATCTCGGTCGGCGTGCCCGAGATCCGCCGCAAGCCGCCGACATCGAGGAACGCCTCGTCGATCGAGAGCCCCTCGACGAACGGCGTCGTGTCGTTGAACACCTCGAACATCGCCTTGCTCGCGGTGCTGTAGGCGTCCATCCGCGGGGCGACGACGATCGCCTGCGGGCAGAGCCGCATCGCCTGGACGTGGCCCATCGGCGTGCGCACCCCGTACGCCTTGGCCTCGTAGCTCGCGGCCAGCACGACCCCTCCGCCGACGATGACGGGACGGCCACGCAGCGTCGGGTCGTCCCGCTGTTCGACGGACGCGTAGAAGGAGTCGGCGTCCGCGTGCAGGATCGTGCCCTCGTTCGACACGAGAGCATGCTCGCATCCACCGCCGACATCGAAGACGGCTCAGAGGATCCGTCGGAGCGCCGTTCGCTGGATGAGCAGCCACGCGAGACCGAACGATCCGACGATGCCGAGCGTCGCCACCAGGAGCGCCTTGACGTCGCCCGACAGATCCGTCGGCCGCAACGCGAGCGCGAGACCCACCAGCACCGGCCCCTGCAGCATGAACGCGAGGTAGGAGCTCCGCGCCATCGCTCGGCGCACGGGACCCGTGCCGTTCAGGTGCCGCTGGGCGAAGGCCATGAGCCAGATCGGCCCAGTGACCGCGAGCACTCCCTCGGTCATCGCCGCGAAGAAGGCGGGCAGCTGCCATCCCCCGAGGTAGGACTCCTCGGTCCAGCCCAAGGGCGCGGCGGACAGGACGGCGGCGGCGGTGCAGAGGATCGCCACGACCGCCGCGATCCCGCATCGATGGGCCAGCGCGCGAGGTACCGGCCGCAGCCACGCGCGCCGGGCCGCGACGACGCCGAGGCCGAACATCGCGAGGTACTCGGGCCACGCCCACAGGTGCGCGTTCAAGGGCTGGCCCGAGTCCGCGCGGAGGACGATCCGGACCACGAACGTACCCACGCCGATCGCCAGCGAGATCAGGAGGAGTTGACGCCAGCGCAGTTCCCCCTCCGGTGACGCCGGCGGCGGGAAGAGCTTCCGCCACGCGACGAGGCCGAGGGAGAAGACCAGCAGCACGCCCACGAACCACATCGGTCCGTTGTCGAGCACCGGGTCGGTGTCCAGGTACGACGCCAGGAAGGAACGATCGTGAAGCAGCGGGGCGAGGAGCGCGAACTCCAGCAGCGGCCAGACCACGAGCGTGTAGAGAGCGAACGGCAGACCGAGCCGCCAGAGGCGGTCGGTCACGAAGCTCGACGGCCCCTTCCGCGCGAGCGAGTCCTGGGTGAGCAGGCCCGAGATCAGGAAGAACAGCGCCATCAGGAAGAACGCGCCGAGGCTCGCGACGACGACCACGAAGATCGTCTCGGCGACGGGCGAGAGGGTCGCTTCCTGGACGTCCTGATAGGTCCAGCTCCCGAAGTCCGCGTACCCCATCACGGCGTGCGCGGCGATGATCCCCGCGATCAGGATCGTCTTGAGGTTGTCCAGGTAGGCGAGTCGCTCACCCGCGGGTGCCGGCCTCGTCGACAGATCGCCGCGAGCATCGCTCGCACGCGGCCGGGTGGTCTCCGAAGGGCTCGCGCGCCGCGCGGTCGCGCTCCCGGTCACGGGTCGACACCTCCCCAGCCAACGTGCCCTCGGAAGGCGAGGACCATCAGGGTCGAACGACCTTGCGCCGACGGGTCCGCGGCATCAGGCGGGAAGGGATCGCCTCAGGCTTGGACGGGATAGCTGTACTTGATCCGGGCCGTCATGACCCCGCACGTCGAGGTCGGGGGCGAGTGCACGTGAAGGACCGATTCGGTGGTCGTGTGGCCCTCCTTCTTGTGGCACCCCCAGACCCCGTCGTCGATCAGGAACGACACCGACTCGATCCGTTCCCCCTTGCCCAGGTCCCATCTCCAGTAGACGGAGATGTCGGCGTTCGCGCACACGATGTCGGCCTGGTGGCGCGTGCGGTCCCGCATCACGTTGCAGTTGCCCCCCAGCGCCGTCGCGTGCTCGTCGGCCACACGCGAGTAGGTGCTCCCGGCCTTGCTCTGGGTGGCGGTCAATCGGATCAAGCCTCTCGTGACCACCACCTTCTGCGGCTGTGAGAGCGCGGAGATCGCAGCGGTGTCGGTCGCCTCGACCCTCACGAAGTAGGTGCCCTTCGGTGCGGTCGATGCGTCGTTCTTGGCACCGTCCCACGTCCAGTTGCGCGCACCGCCCGCGAGCGCGCCGAGGTCCTCGGTCCTGATCTCCGCTCCACAGCATCGACCGAACTCGTCGTCCTTGAAGACGTGCACGATCGTGTCGACGGAGTCGGACGCCAGCGAGAAGCCGATCTTCGAGGTGTCCTTGTAGCCGTCCTGGACGAGGGGATAGAAGGGCGACGGCCTCGCCGAGAGGTCGGAGACGAGCTTCGGCAGGAGCGTGAACGTCTCGCTCGTGACCAGTGAGCCGTCGTCCTGGCGGCGGACCTCGATCACGTAGTCCGTCGGCGCCGTGACCGAGAGGTTGCCCCACGAGAAGATCACATCGTGTGGAGAGGGCTGGGTCGCAGGGTCGACGGCGTAGTCCTTCGTCTTGATCGCAGCGTGTCCCGGCTGCCGGATCCGGACGGTGAAGATCGTGTAAGGGTCCTGTTGGGCGAACGCGAACGTCACGGTGGCCGGACCCCCGTAGGGGGAGTACACGGTGTTCGACGGCAGCTGCACGATCGCGGAGAACGACGCGAACGCCGGGGGAGCCACGAGGACACCGCCGAGCAGGATCACGACGAGGCAGTACGCCGTCTTGCGCATACCCGGCGTTATCGGCATCTGAGGCCGATAGCTCAACCGCCATCGGGAGCACGTGCGACTCATGCAGCGGTGGCGTTTCCGGGCGGCCCCGCGCTACGTCACCGCTCGGTCACCTTGCGGACGGCGGTCGGCGCGCCGGGCAAGCCGCCGGGCCGCCGACTCGTACTCCGGCACGCCGACGCAGGTGAACAGCAGCGCGTCGAGCGGCTCGCCCAGCAGCGGGGGCACCTCGCTGTCGATGAACGTCATCCCTGAGGCGCTCGCGCCGAGCGCATAGGCGAGCAGGTGCAGCCTGCCCTCGACCAGGCCGGCGGCGAGCTGTGCCTCGCGGTACTCCCGGTCGTCGAGGGCGCCTACGTCGGTCGCGCCGACCACCACGAACGCAGCGTCGCGAGCGAGCCCCTGCTCCAGGCACACCCGATAGAGCTCGTCCCGCATCGGCCCGGGGCGCACCGGCGCCGAGAGGTCCGGCCAGCGGTAGACCCCCGGCGCGAGCCCGCTGATGTCGTGCACCACGACGAAGTGCGGAAGCGCGACGCCGCGCAGCGCCGCGAGCATCGACGTGCGCAACAGGCGCTCCGACAGACCACGGCTGGGATCCATGCGGCGCTGCGACCCACGAGCGAGCACGACGCGTTCGACCGGGTCGTAGCCCTCGACCGGCACGTCGACCGGTGCGCCGCGATCCCACGGCACCCCGAGCGTGTCGCGTTCCCCGGCGCGCTGTGCAGCCGTGACGAGCGGGAACGTTACCGGCGCCGCATCGACGTGACCCTCAGCAGCCGCACCCGTCGCGTCGATCGCGGGCGCGTCGTCGCCGAGGGCGACGACGGCCACGGGCCACTCGTGCACACGATCTGCGCCGACGAGCGCGGCGACCCCGGCATCCGGGAAGCGGCAGTGCAGCCGCGCGGCGAGCCCTGCGGAGTCGGCGACCGCGAGCAACTGCGCGAGCATGGTGCCGGCATCCCAGTAGACGTGGCGGTACCCACGTTCGCGGTAGCGCCACCCGGTGCGCCACGGGATGCCGGTGACGACGATGATGGGCGCCCTCCCGCGCGGGACCGGGCCGACCTGAACGAGGGCGTGGTCGTGCGGGTCGTACCAGTGCACGCCCGCAGGGAGCCCCGTGCCCTCGGGCACGGAGACGTAGACCTCGAGCGGGAAGCGACCGCCCGCGGACCCGGCGGCGCGGAACAGCCAGGTTCCGTACGGCCGTTCCATCGTCCGCACGACCCCTGCGGACAGGTGCAGCAACCGGGAGAGGTGCGGCAGATCCACCTCCGTGCGGGCGATGTCGGCGGTGCCTGCCATCACGGCGACCGCCGGTGCCGTGGTGGCGGGAAGGTTCCGAGGGAGCGACACGCGGGGCAGCGAATCCTCGTACCGCTTGTAGAACCACGGGAGGCGATCCAGGTCGTTCACCTCGAGGTCCTGCAGCACGCGCGGATCGTCGATCGGCTCGTCCCACTCGCGGCCGGGCTCGTAGGACGTCAGCCGGTGCAGCGCCTGCGTCGCGGTCTCCATGCGCTTCCTCCGAGCGTCCTTCCACCGTGTGGCCGGCCGCGTGGACGTCGCCGGCACTGTAGCTCTCGAGAAGGTCTCGTCGCGCATCCGACCTTGGTCCCGGTCGTCCCGGTCCGCACGGCCCATATCGCCCCGAGCCGCACGGCCACACTGAAGGTAGGTGGACCTATCTGGATGGCGTCACTCGAGCCATCCGAAGGGAGGACGACATGGCCACCAGCTCCAGGATCGAGACGAAGCCGTACGTCGTGCCTGAAGGCACGTCGATGCCGCAGCCGGTAGTGCGGTCGGGGTGGGTCACCTTCGCGGGGATCATGTTCCTCGTGAGCGCCTTCGCGAACTTCTTCTGGGGGCTCGCGGCGCTCGACAGCAGGAGCTATCTCGCTGAGAGCGGACTCCTCTACAGCACCCTCGAGACGTGGGGGTGGATCGCGCTCGGGTGGAGCGCGGTCGTGCTGATCGGCGGGATCATGGTGCTCGCCGGGACCCGTGCGGGCCCGGCCGTCGGCGTGGTGCTCGCGAGCATCAGCTGCATCTTCTGGCTGTTCGCACTGCCCGTGATGCCGCTGTTCGCGATGACCGTGATCCTGATCGACGCGTTCGTGATCTACGGCCTCGTGGCGTACGGCATGGACATGGAGTGACCGTCAGCGGAGCTCCACGACCTTCGAAGCGCCGGGGGAACCCGGCGCTTCGTGCGTTCAGGGATGACGCTGGACGAGATCGTCTCCGGCCGTCGCTCGGCGCTCGCGACCGCCGACTGGCGCAACCGGGCATCGGCGCATAGGGTGCTCTGCGCAGGCCCGCACAGTCTGTGACGGAAGGGGACCGGTGTCCGAGGGACGGGGAACCGGGAGCGTCCTAGCGACGATCTCGGCCGGCGCGGTGATCGGCGTCGTCGAGGTTGTCCTCGCGATCTCGTTCGCCGCGCTCGTGTTCGGCGGCTACCTCGAGGAGTTCCTTCCCGCCGGGATCGGTATCTACCTGATCGCGGCCGCGCTGACGCTCGCGATCCTCGCCTGGAGGGCCGGCGTCCGAGGCGTGGTGGGGACCGTCCAGGACGCCGCTGCCGCGGTCCTCGCGATCGTGGCTGCGAGCGCCGCGTTGGACGCGACCGGGAGCGTCAACCGGGCCTTCCTGACCGTCGTCGCGGCGACCGTCGTGATCACGCTCCTCACCGCGGGGACCTTCTTGCTGCTGGGCACGCTCAAGTTGGGCAACCTCGCACGGTTCATCCCCTATCCCGTCGTCGGCGGCTTCCTCGCCGGCACCGGCTGGCTGCTCTTCAAAGGAGGCCTCCGGGTCGCCGCGAGCATGGAGCCGAAGTGGGGCACGATGAGCCAGTTCGTGGACCCCTTCGAGCTGGTCCGCTGGGTGCCGGCCCTCGCGTTCGGTGCCGTCCTGCTCGTCGCGACGCGGGTCATCAAGCGGCCGCTCGTGATCCCCGCGGCGCTCGCCCTCGGCCTCATCCTGTTCGTGATCTGGATGGTCGTGACGGGCAAGTCGATCCAGGAGACCCGCGACGGACTGTGGCTCCTCGGGCCGTTCACCTCGACCCGGCTCTGGCAACCGTGGACCCTGCGAGCGCTCGAAGGCGCCGACTGGTCGGCGGTGCTGGGCCAAACGGCTGGGATCGTCTCTACGGTGTTCGTCGCCGTGATGGGGTGCCTGTTCAACGTCGGCGGCGTCGAGGTGCTGCTGCACAAAGACCTCGACACGAACGAAGAGTTGCGCGACGCCGGATGGGTGAACGTCGCGACCGGCTTGTTCGGCGCGATCCCCGGCTACCACGCGCTCAGCCTGACGGCGCTCGCCCAGCAGATGGCCGTCGACGGGCGGCGCGCGGGCCTCGTGGCGGCCCTCGTCCCGATCGCGGCTCTCGTGTTCGGCGCGGACATCGTCGGACTGGTCCCTCGCATCATCGTCGGAGGTGTCCTGGTCTTCGTCGGCCTGTCGTTCCTGGTCTCGTGGATCGTCGACATGCGCCGGTCGCTGCCGGTGGGCGAGTACCTGATCGTCCTGGTGATCCTGCTGTCGATCGCCACGAGAGGCTTGATGACCGGACTCGTGGTCGGGCTGATCCTCGCGGTCGTGCTGTTCGCGATCAACTACGGCCGGATCGACCTGGTTCGCGATGTCGCGTTCGGGGTCACGTACCGCAGCAACGTCGACCGGCCTCCCGGCGAACGCGCGGTCCTGCAGGAGCAGGCCGAACGCGTCCAGATCCTCCGCCTGAACGGGTTCGTCTTCTTCGGGACGGCGAGCGGCTTCCTCGAGCGGATCCGCAAGCGTGTGGAAGCCGGACCGCTCCGGTTCCTGGTGATCGATCTTCGACGCGTCACCGGCGTCGACTCGTCGGGTGCCCTGTCGTTCCGCAAGGCGGCACAGCTCGCCGAGGCGAGCGGCTTCGAGCTCGTGTTCGCCGGCGCGCCCGAAGGGGTGGAGCGTCAGCTCCGACGCGGCGGGCTGGTCCCGTCCGAGGTCCTCCGGTTCGAGCCCGACCTGGATCACGCTCTGCAGCGGTGCGAGGACGTGCTGCTGGAGGAGGCTGGCCCGGACCGCGTCGGCGGTGTCGGCGAGGGCGGTCGCCTGCCACCGCACCTGATGCCGTACCTCGAACGGAGGTCGCTCCCGGAAGGGAGCGTGCTGATCCGCCAGGGCGATCCCCCCGACGCCATGTTCGTGCTGGAATCGGGTCGGTTGCGGGTGGAGCTCTCCACGCCTGAGGGCGCGCGGAGGCGGCTCAGCACGGTGCGCCCCGGGGTGATGGTGGGGGAGATCGCGTTGTACACGGGGGTGCCCCGAACGGCGGACGTGATCGCCGAGACCCCGTGCGTGGTCCTCGGCCTGAGCCGGGCATCGATCGAGCGGCTGGAGGCCGAGGAGCCGGAGACGGCCGCCGCCCTGCACCGATGGCTCGCGTCGACCCTGGCGGTTCGACTCACCGACGCGGACCGCGCGTACTCAGCCTCGCTGGACTAGCCGCGAGTACCGCCAAGACCCGACGGACGCCTCGACCCGATCGGTCTGTGGATCCGTCCAAGAGCAAGAAGAAGGCGGCCGTCGAGTGACGGCCGCCTTGGTTTCGCGTGATCGCTATGCCTCGACCAACTCGCGCTTCAGGAGCACGGGCACCGGCTTGTGGGACTCGGCCGCCGGGGAGTAGGAGGGGTGCCACGTGAGGTCGACGCTCGCGACCTCCCATCCCTCGTTCCCCAGATCAGCCAGCCGCTCCAGCAGTTCCTTCGTGTGCACCTCGTAGTGCTCGTAGGAGGGCATCTGCTCGACCCGATATTCGAACCGCTTCATCACGGACCTCCTTCGCCTCTCCACCCAACTCCATGCTGGCAGCGCTCGCGCACCCAGTCAGTGACCGCGGTGCTCGGCGAGGGTGACTTCGGTCACGCTCGCCGGATCCCGGCCCCCTGGAGCGGACGCCCGACCTACACTGGCTGCGTAGGGGGGCGGCCGGCCCTGGTCGGACCGATCCAGGCGGGCGGTGACGATGGTCGAACCGCGTGTTCGCGATGGCTTCCTCGCGGACCTCCCCGAGGACGTTGCCGAGGGACTCTCGTCTGAGGCGATCCGCATCAGCGTCCCCGCGGGTGCGCTGGTCTACCGCGAGGGCGAGAGTCCGCGCGTCTTCGTAGTCATCCGTGGCCTGCTCCGGGTGTTCCTGAGATCTGCGGACGGGCGGCAGGTGACGGTGCGCTACGCGCGCGACGGTGATGTGGCGGGCCTGCTCTTCGTCCTCGGAGGGCCTGGGCCGACGAGCATCCAAGCGATGACGTCTGCCTCGGTGGCCGCGCTCCAGGTCGACACGCTCCGCTCGCTGGTCGCGTCGGATCCTCGTGTCGCTCGCGTGTGTGCCGAAGAGTTGACGCGGCAGCTGTACAAGGCGCTCGAGGACCTGGCGGAGCAGGCCTTCCTCCCGGTCCGGCAGCGCCTCGTCCACCACCTGCTGGACCTCGCCTCCCCCGACAGCGGACGGCGTCTCCTCGTGCACGCGAACCAGCAGGAGCTGGCCGACGCGATCGGATCGGTCCGTGAGGTCGTGACCCGCACCCTCCACCACCTGCGAGACGAAGGGCTGATCGAGACATCCCGCGACGAGATCGTCCTCCTCGATCCGGTGAGGCTCAGTGAGGAGCTCGCGCTCCGCGAGGCGAGCGACGTCGATAGGCCTGAGATCTGATCTTCCCCGGCTGCTGTGGTAACCGGCCGCGAGCGTCCTGACTACGATGTCGGCTGGAGGGGAAGGCTCATGACCACGAACGGAGCGGCGCCCGTCGCCGCGCTGGTCCCTGAACGACGCTGGCCGATGGCTGTCGCCGTCCTGGCCACGATCGTGCTCCAGGTGATCACGCCGCACAACGGCAGGCTCACCTTCTGGTGGGTGTACCCGATCCTGGAGCTCGGCGGCGCTCGCCGCGGTGGTGATCCGCGATCCGGGGCGCATCGACCGGCGGACGCGGCCCGCCCGTCGTGCCACGCTCGCGTTGATGCTGCTGCTGACGATCGGCACGGTCGTCGCGCTCGTGGTGCTGACCCTCGACATCGTGGACGAGAGCTTCAGCGACGTCGAGCCGATCGCCTTGCTCGGTCGTGGGGCGGCGCTCTGGGTGACGAACGTGCTGGTCTTCAGTCTCTGGTTCTGGGAGCTGGATCGCGGTGGTGCCGCCGAACGCGCCGCGGCGCAGCGGCATCCCCCCGAGCTTCGGGTTCCCCGAGGACGCGATGACGGAGCTGGCCCCGCCCGGGTGGGTGCCCCGCTATCCCGACTACCTCTACCTCTCGTTCACGAACGCGACGGCGTTCAGCCCGACCGACACCCTGCCGGTGCGGACCTGGGCGAAGATGGCGATGATGTCCGAGTCGGCGATCTCGCTGATCACCGCGATCCTGGTCGTCGCGCGCGCGATCAACCTGTTGCCGCTACCGACGTCGTGAGCGGCCGACCGCCGCAGCAGCGCTGGGAGAAGGTCGTCGAGATCCTCGAGGTCTCGGTGCTCGCGATCGTCGCGATCGCCACGGCCTTCAGCGGCTACCAGGGCACGCAGTGGGGCGGCGAGCAGGCTCGGCTCTACGGGCTCGCGTCGTCCACGCGGTTCGAGGCCGAGGCCGCCTCGACGTTCGGCGGCCAGGAGCTCGTCGCGGACGCGTCGTTCTTCACCGCCTGGCTCCAGGCCCACGAGGCCGGAGACCGGGAGTTGCAGGCGATGCTCGAGAAGCGGTTCACCCCTGCGTACGCGGCCGCGTTCCGGGAATGGCTCGCACTCGACCCGTTCACGAACCCGGACGCGCCGCCGGGCCCCGGGTACATGCCCGGCTTCGCGAACCCCTCGATGACGAAGGCCGCGACGTTGAACGCCCACGCGTCGGCGTACTTCGCCGAAGGAACGGAGGCGCGGGAGACCGCCAACAGATACGTGCGCCAGACGGTGCTGTTCGCGTCGGTCCTGTTCTTCGTGGCCATCGCGCAGCGGTTCCGGCTCCGCGGGGTGCGGATCGGCGCGAACGCGATCGCCCTGGTGCTCCTCGCCTTCGCCGTCTACGGGGTCGTCTCGCTCCCGCGGATGTGACGGGCCGGGCGGTCTCCAGCGAGACCGCCCGGCGCTGCGTTCGGCCGCCCGATCAGGCGACGACGAACGTCCCCGTCATCGTGGTGGGGTGCACGTCGCAGCGGAAGAAGTAGGTGCCGGGGTCGAGCGGCCCGACCTCGTACGTCACCTTCTTGGGACCCGTCACGAGCTCGCCGACGAACAGCGACTCCGTCGCGGAGTCGTCCGTGTAGATCGCGACGTTGTGCGGCACGCCGGGGTCCTGGTTGTCGAACGCGATCGTGAAGGGCTTGCCCGCAGGTGCGGCGAGGCAGGTGGCGTCGAACACGGAGTTGAGCGCGACGACCTGAAGGGCCGTACCATCGGGAGCGCACGCGGCCGACGCGGGGGAGCTCGGTTCGGCCGACGCGCTGGGCGTCATCGACATGCCCGGCATGCCCGACATCGAACCCGAAGGCTGGGCGGTACCCGTCGACGTCGTCGCTCCGGCCACGGGCGTGATCCCACCGGAGAACGGGTCGGCCATGGGCGGGTAGCTGCTCGGCGCGGGCGGCGCGGCCGGGTCGACCTTGATCAGGCCCACGGCGCCGAGGCCCGTGTAGGCGAAGGCGTGCGTCACGAAGGGATACAGGCCCGGATCCGGGATCTGCAGCTCGAACATCGCGCCGCTCCCCGGGGGGATGTTGAACGTCTGCAGGCCGTACAGGGTGTTCGCGGGGTTCCCGGTGTCATGCGTCTCGTTGAACATGGTGCCGATCACGTGGAAGGCGTTCGTGAGCGTCGGCCCGGCGTTCATCACCCAGATGCGGAACGGCTCGTTCGGCGCCACGACCAGCGGCTCGTTCTTGTACAGGTCGACCTTGCCGTCGAACACGACGTACTCGGGGTCGACCGCCGCCATCCGGTCGAGGTCCCCTTCGTAGACGCCGTCGATCGGCTTGTTGCCCGGGTAGAACTCGCTCGAGACCAGCACGAACTCACGCTCGGCGGGCAGGCCTTCCGGCTCGACGATGATCGCACCGTACATGCCGTTCGAGATGTGCTGGAGGACCGGCGGGACGCCGCAGTGATACATGAAGACACCGGGGTACATGGCCACCCAGTCGAACGTCTTCGTGTCGCCGGGATCCACCGGCTGGTAGTTGCCGGTCAGGGTGTCGGACCCCGCCTCCGGCAGATCCGCCCACGGCGTCATCGCCGCATGGAAGTCGATCGAATGCTGCATCCCGATCTTGCTGTCGTTCGTCAGCGTGAAGTGGATCGTGTCGCCGAGCTGCACGCGGATCACCGGGGCTGGCGCCGTCCCGTTGAAGGTCCACACGTGGTACTTCACGCCGGGCGCGATCTCCTGCACGGTTTCCTCAGCGACGAGGTCGACGTTCACGGTGGTGCCGTTGGCCGCGTCCACCTTGTAGTCGGCGGTCGCGGCCTGGGCGGTCGGCTCGGACTTCACGGTGGGTGCGATCGCGAGACCTGCGACCAATGACAGCGCCGCCGCCGTCGCGACCAACATCGGGCTCTTCATCGCACTCGTCCTCCTTCGTGGGTGGGCATGGTCGGTGTCGTATCTGGAGTATGCCACTAAAGGTTCATGGGCGGACTCCAGTATCGGTCCCGACTCGAGCGGGACCTTCGGCCTGTTTCCTCGGGTACGCGACTGAACGTTGAGTTCCGACATGACCGTGACGGCTACACTCGGCCCGTGGACATCACCCTCAGCAAGACGGGCGACTACGCCGTTCGATCGGCGCTCGCGTTGGCAACGAGCCACGGCGACGGGCGGTACGTGACGATCTCGGAGGTCGCCGATCGGATGGCGTTGCCGAGACCGTTCACGCCGCAGATCCTCGGACTCCTGGCCAAGGCCGGGATCGCCGAGTCGAAGGCGGGTCGCGGCGGCGGTTATCGGCTGTCGCGGGACCCCGCGGACATCTCGATCCTCGAGGTGGTCGAGGCCGCGGAGGGATCGCTGATCAACGCCCGCTGCACCCTACGGGGCGGTCCGTGCGGGGTGGACGGGCATTGCGTCGTGCACGACACGTGGATGGCCGCCGGGGAAGCGTTCCGGCGCGCGCTGGCGGCGACCACGCTCGCCGAGGTCGCCGTCAAGGGATCCGGCTCGCTCGTCCGTCGATAGCGCTCGAGGCTCGCTCGGACCTCACCCGGAAAGCTGAGCGACGCCATCGCCGATCAGCTTGGCGCCCAAGACCAGCAGCAGCACCATCATGATCACGTTGTTGTTGGCGAGCATGAACCCCTTGATCGTCGCGAGCGGACCGATGGCCCGGTCGTGGGCGACGAGGTAGGCGAGGACCGCCCCGACCACGGTGACGGAGCCGATCGCGACGAAGACCGCGATCGCGATCGCCGTGTCGGTCGCGTCGAGTCCGGCCTGCGCGATCGAGGCCGCCGCCGTGAGCGTGAGCGCCAGGTTCTTCGGGTTCGCACCCGAGAGCGCCGCGCCGAGGCCGAGCGCCTTGAGGGGCGTGAGGCGCGTCGAGCGAGGCCATCCACGACGGGGTCGCCGGCTCCGCACCTGCCTTCGGTCGCGTCCGCCACTGCTTCGCGGCCATCAGCAGGAACAGGACCCCGATCCCGATCTTCAGCCAGTCGGCGGCGGCCGCGGAACCGCTGTCGGGATCGTCGGCACCGCCGAGCACCACCACCACGATGACGCTCACGGCGACGAGGCCGGTCACCCATCCCACGGCGAAGGCCGATCCGCTCGAGCGCGCTCGCGGCGTCCCGAGCACCAGCACGATCGCGACGATCGGGATCGGGCTCAGGGCGACCGCGACAGCAGCGGGAAGGAAGTCGCCGATCGCCTGGGTCAGCACCGGGTACGTCGCCTCACGCGGCCGCTACCCACCGACGCCGACTGCGACCTCGACGGGTCGGCGTGCCGAGAGCAACTGGGTGACGATGTAGGCGACGACCACGCCGACGATGATGAGCGGCGCCACGCCCGCGCCCGCCTGCGACACGACGAGCGCGATGATGATCGACGACAGCGGGAGCCGCAGGACCGAGACGACCATGGCTCCGACCAGCACGCCGATCGCCGGCGTCTCGCTGAACCCCGGCAGGTGCGCCGCCAGGAGCCCGCCGACGATGCCGATGAAGATCGCCGGGAACGTCGGACCCCCCCGCGCCCCGCCGAGCGAGATGCCCCAGGCGAGCGCTTTGAACGCGGTGAGGAGTGCGAGCGTTCCCAGGGTCAGCGTCGCCGCCTGGCTGACGACCTGATCCATCGCGTCCTGCCCGGAGAAGAGCACCACGTTGGCCGGGAGGTCGGTGATCTCCGCGAACGCGATCGCCACGCCGGCGACGGCGAGGGCCGCCAGCGGGATCAGGACGAACGGTCGTCCGGTGACGAGATGGTTCGTACGCCGGCCGATCTCGACGACGACGAACGCGCCGACGGCCGCGGCGATCGCGATCGCGATCGTCCAGAGGAAGTCGCCGAGGTTCGGGCTCGGGTACGCGGCCAGGGACAGGGGTGCGATCGCGTAGGCGCTCGAGCTCAGCCCGGTGAGGGAGCCGACGCCGATGAACACGAGCGAGCCGACCCCGGCCGCGAGCAGGCCGGGAAGCAGGACGAGCGGGAGCGTCGGGCCGCCGAGGCCCGCGGCCTCGATGATGATGACGGCTCCGATGATCGGCGATCCGAAGATCGTGGCGAGCGCGGCGAAGCTCGCGGCCGCGGCGAGCACCAGCTTGGCCTGGTCGGGAACCTCCTTCTTCGAGAGCCGAACGGCGAGGAGCGCGAGCCCCGTGCCCAGGCCGATCAGCGGCGCCTCGGGACCCAGGACGAGCCCGAGGCCGATCGAGGCCAGGGCGGCGAGCACGACGCCGGGGAGCTCGGCCGGGGTCGTGGGAGGGCCCGACTTCAAGCCCTCCGCGGGGATGTGGCCACCGTGTCCGGGCAGCCGGTCGATCGCGAAGGCGATCACGAGGCCGGCGATGCCGAGCACGGGCAGCGGCCACCACCAGGGAGCGGTGTCGAACCCGAGCGCGCTCGGCAGGTCCTCGTAGACGCCCTGCTGGAGCGCGTGGATCAGCTCGAGGAACCCCCAGGACGCCAACGACACGACCACCCCGAGCAACGCCGAGAACACGAGGAGCCGACGGAACGCCTTGCTCCTGATCAACGCCCCCGGGTCGGGTTGCGGAGCGGCAGCCCCGGGCTCTGCCACCCCGTCAGCGGCTGATGTGTCGGTACCCCCCACGTCCCCAGTCCCACCTTCCGGCTCGCGTCGATCCGTGCGCACATCTTCGGGGTTCGGGCCAGACGGCGCCAGTCGGCGCCGTCGTCAGTACTTGCCGTACAGGTCGCTCGCCGGATCGAAGAACCCGCCCGCGGGCCGGGCGTGCGCGTGCCAGTGGTCGGGGATCCGTCGCCGCTCGCCGTCGATGTAGAAGCCCTCGTCGCCGTAGCGCTCGGCCGCGACCCGCTCGAGATGGTGCAGGAGCTTGGCCTCCCGCTCGGCATCGGGGAGACCGTGGGTGCGCCACACGACCATCGGGGTGCGGCAGACGATGCACTCGGCGACCCAGCAGTCGTCGTCCTCGTGGAACCAGTCCGTCACGCGCTCGGCCGAGCAGAGCAGGCACTCTTCGCTCATGCGGTCACCATAACGACGGCGTCATGGTCGCGACGCTTCCCACCGCGATGCCATTGGCATCGAACCACCCGGCAGGCGCCTCGACCGCCGCCGAGAAGGGAGCGGGCGCCCCGAAGGTGGGGCACGGGTCCGCCTCGCAGGGGTCCATCTCGTGGATCGCGAGGATCCGGCCGTCCTCGGCCACGAACGCGATCGAGAGCGGGATCAGCGTGTCCTTCATCCAGAAGGTGGTCTCGACCGGCTGGTCCCACACGAACACCATCCCGGTGTCGGCCGGCAGGCTCGACCGCCCGCTCAACCCTTCGTGCCGCTCGGCGTCGGTGTCGGCGATCTCGACGGTGAGTGTCGCCGAGGTCCCGTCGAACGTGACACGCGCCGCGGAGCCGCTCGGGGTCCCGCTCGGCGCGTCGCCACCCGAGGAGCATGCGGCGACCATGAGCGAGAGGATGACCGGGAAACCGAAGCGTCGACGCATCCCTGCATCGTGCCAGAGCCGGGGGCGCCGGCCGCGCGGTTGCTATCATCCATCCGCCGCTGGAGTAGCTCAGTCGGCAGAGCGCCTCCATGGTAAGGAGGAGGTCCGGGGTTCGATTCCCCGCTCCAGCTCCAAGCAAGTCCGCTGGTCACGGGGTGTTTCCGTGATCAGCGGCGCCGGCGAGACGGTGGCTCCGACCTTCGACGGACACAAGGCGGACACGATCTCGGCGGGATCAGGCAAGCCGCGAGGCCGCGGAGCGGCTGCGTACCATCTCGCCGTGTCCAGCCTGGTCGCAAAGTCGAGTTCCAGCCTGACGAGTAACGGCTTGTTACGTCTGCCCTCGGCCGACGGATTCAGGGTATGAGCGAGGTCCGTGACATCGACCAGATGACCGATGAAGACCTGCTGCCCTTGATCCAGCACGACCCGGATGCCCTGGAAGCCCTCTACAGGCGCCACGTTTTCAGGACCGTCAAGTTCGCCGTTCGCCGATGCGACTCGCCCGAGCAGGTGCATGACCTCGTGGCTGCGACCTGGTTGGAACTCATCACGGCATCATCCAGGTTCGATCCCGATCGCGGCCGCGCGGTCCCCTGGATCTTGGGTGTGATGGCGAACCTCGCCAACGACCGACGACGGCGACACGCACGCGAGCGAGAGGCGCTCAAGCGACTGTCGGGTCGGAGAGTGCTGAGTCCTGACGACGCGACGCGCCTCGAGGAGGCGATCGATGCCGCCCGCTTGGCGGGGTCGGTGGTCGAGGAGTTGGCCAGGATGCCTGCCCACGACCGAGAGGCGATCGAGTTGATCGCCTTCGCACACCTCACACAAGACGAAGCCGCATGTGCGCTGGGTATCGAAGTGACGGCGTTCAGGATGCGCCTCTCACGCGCACGCAGTCGACTCCGTTCGGCGACCGAAAGCACGAGCGATCCGGAGGTGATCGAACGATGAGTGGAACGCTGGAACGCGAAGGATTCGAGGATCGCTTGATCCCGATGTTGCGAGAGGCTGTCGCCGAGGCCAGATCGGAGGAGGGCGATCCCGGACCAGTACGGCGGCATCGATCGCCGACCCGTGCGAAGGTCCTTGTGCTCGCGGCCACGGCTGCCCTGGTGGTCGCTGCGCTCCTCGGTGGGATCGCGGTGGGCGGACGTCAGGTCGTGGAGATCGACGGCCGCGAGGCTCTGAAGGATCCGGCCAAGGTGGAGCAACAATTGCGGGCGGGAGGCATCGACGCGTCGATCGTGCCCGTGCCGCTGCACAATGCGGCGGACGAGGGGTTGTGGTGGTGGATGACGGTTGACCAACCGACCGACCTCTCCGAGGACGAGTTCGCCCACTTGTATGCGCAGCTCGGCCAGGGCGGGGCGGACAGCAGCATCGATATCGAGAACACCACCCAGCTCGCGGTGCCACAGGTGTCGGGGCACGTGACGCTTTACGTTGGGCAGCCGGTGCCGGCAGAAGCTTTCTCGGTTGCTGATTACGACCGGATGAACGAGCTTTCGCCGTTGGGGACCTTCGCGTGCCTCAGTCTCGACGCCAACGACCCGGCCGCGATGGGTGCAGCGATCGAAGATCGCGGCTACCGCATCATGTGGACCCTGGAGTCTCAGAACCGCGGCCAACGGGTGAAATCACCGCCGCCCGGGACCGTGGCCACGTGGGCATGGTTGCGAACGCCCACCCTTCTCGATGTTCGTCTCGCGCCAGCGGGACGAGAAGGGGAGCGCTATCAGCACGCCGAGGGTACGTTCCCCGTGGGGTCGACCCCACCGTGGTCGCCTCCATGCGACTGAAGGTGGCTGCGACGTCCGCTGAGCTTCGGTGGTTGAACGGGCCTTGCCCGCCCTGCGAGCGGTGAGAAACCAGCCTGGCAACAGAGGCACGTGCAGTAGCCGACCTCAGGCCGGGATGAATCGCTCGACGACGAAACCGGCGAGCACGTCCCGGACCCAGCCGGGGCTGCCGGAAACGTTGACGAAGACGTTCCCTTGATCGAGGCACGTCGAGCCGTACTTGCCGCTAGGTGAAATCTCGGGCTGGGTCGAGCACCCCTCGGGAGAGAGTTCGAGGAGACCGTCGGAAGAGAAGGACGGTTCCTGCATCGATAGTTGGGGCCCCTCACCCTCGCCGAACCCCTGTGCCAGGGCCGCAGGTCCCGACGTTCGGATCAACGGGAAGCCGTCGGGATCTTCCTCGACGGCGAACGAACGAGCGAGGTCCGCCGCCCCCTCCTGGTTCGGTACCCACATGAGCACCGTCCAGTTCGGCAGCTCGAAGGCGAGCCACCAGTCCCCGTCTCGACCGGCGAGTAGGGCTGCGTCGACTTCACCTGCCGAGGGAAGCCGCTCCAGGACCGGTCCTTGGGTCAGGAGCGATGCCGCTTCGAGCGGCCCGTGCAGGAACGAGATCGGGTGGCGAGCCGACGGGTCGTCACGCCAGACCCATGCCGCGTGGGGCTCCACGCCTTGAACGAATGGGCGCAGCGTGACCGGGAACGACACATCGGCGCGACTCCCATTCGGGAACGTCAACGTCGCATACGCCCGATCCCCCTCGCGCGTGTAGTCGGGGGCGAACCGCGTGGCGAGCTCTATCGGTGACGCACCGTCCACCACGAGCGCGCAGGGTTTGATGTCGTAGAGGTTCTTCGAAGGTCGGAGCAGCAACTCTTCGCTCTGGACTCCTCCGGACTGGAGGTACAGCGTCACGATGGCGCTGAACACTCCGTCACCCAAATCGTCAACGACCTGAACCTCATGGTCGGCGACCCGGCCGAAGGGGAGCCGTTCGACTGCGAGTCCTGGGAGGGAGATCACGGTGTAGAGATCGAGCCTAACGTCATCGATCGGCTGCTCCGTGAGGAAAGCGACCCGATCCGCGATCGAGCGGGCGAGGGTCGCTCCCTCCTGACCCTCGAACCCGCCGCACGCGAACGACCCCGGTGGCCGATACGCCAGCAGTTGCGTGGGCTCGCCTGGACCGTAGGTCGCCCCATAGCTCGGCAGCAGTACCGAGTCGCCGGAGGGCACGGGAAGCGTCGTGCTGATGGGCAGGGTGGGGGTGACGTCGTGCCAGGAGTTCGACTCCGGGTCGAGCGCGAAGAAGTGCCCGCAGAATCGCCCGAACGCCGCTCCTCCCGCCGTGACGAGCCCGTCCGGGCCACCCTCGCACTCGCCCGCCGGCACGCGAGGTAGGTCACGCCAGACGTTGGTCGAGGGATCGTAGGTCGCGGAGCGACGGTCAGCGCCCCATGCCACGACGCGATCACCCGCCCACGTGGCGTCGACCACCCATACCGCGCTCGGTGCGAGTTGTCGCCACGCATCTTCCCGTGGGTCGTACTCGATGCCTATGGGCTGCCCTTCCCCCTGGGGCGCGAACGCGACAACGAACGAGCCGGTCCACAAGGGCTCGTCGATCTCGCTGAGGGCCACGGGCGACGCGGCGATCGTGCGCCAGGTGTCGCTCGAGGGCTCGTAGGCGATCCCCGGTCCCCTCTCTGCCGCACTCCAGATCAAGAGCTCCGAGCCGGTCCACGCCGACCTCGGCGATCGGACCTTCACGGGTGCGGGCGGCAGCATCCGCCAGGTGTCTGAATTCGGGTCGTACGCGGCCCCATCCGTCAACGCCGGTCCCCGCCCGTCGGTACGAGCGTCGCCGCCCCACACGACGAACTCAGAGCCGGTCCATGCGGAGGCAGGCGAGAGCCGCGGCGCGAGGGGCGAGGACGCCATCGGCTGCAGGTCCCCCGTCTCGAGATCGAACATGTATCCGTCCCCGAGGGCCACCTCGTTGCTGAAGCCGCTGTACACGTCGCCTCCCCAGACGAGGAGGCGACGGCCATCGAGCCCCACAGCGGCTCGGCTGCGCACGTCGGGAGGCCCGGCGGGGAGCTCGGACCAGCCCGCGGGTAACGTCGAAAGATCGATCCGATCTGGTTGGACCGGCGTCAGATCGGCGGTCGGCGTGGGAGTCGCCGGCTGGGTTCGGTGCCCGGGCGCAAGGGCGCGCCACGCGAACACGGCGGCCGCAGCGAAGACCGCGAACGCCACGCCGATCGTCACGAGCTCGCCTTCCGAGGTCGGCGGGTCGCCGGCGGACCTTGGGGCCGCTCTGCTCCACCCGACTGAGAGATCGGCGGTGCGCTTCGCTCCAGAGATCAGGAGCCTTCAGTTCATTGGCATCTTGGAACCGAGTCCGGAGATCAGTCATCGGCTTCCTCCAGGAGCACACGGAGTAGCTTCCGTCCGCGATGAACGTGAACCCCGACTGCGGCAACCGTGGAGCCCAGGGTCCTTGCGATCTCTCGATGCGAGTACCCGGCGTAGTCGGCGAGCACCACCGCGGTGCGTTGATGCGGGGTCAGGGACGCGAGTGCTCGCCAGAGATCGAAGAATCGCTCCGGCACGTCGGCGGTGATATCGGGCGGAAGCTGGTCGAGCGCTCGAGCTCGCTTCATCTCGCCCGCCGCGATTCGAAACGCTGTGTGACGAACCCATGCAGCGGGGTTGTCCAGCGCATCGCCCCTCCGCAGGGCTTGCGCGTACGCTTCTGCCACTGAGTCGCTCGCCACCTCTGGATCGCCGGTCGACAGGACGAGCGCTCGCCACAACGCCCGCCCCTCGTTCCGGTACACGGTCTCGAGATCACGCTCGTCCGTCCGACCCTCCTCCGAAGACACGGCCCCATCCTGCATTGCTGGCCGTACGGAGTCGAAAGTCGACGAATCCTTAACGGCGCGGGCGAGATGCTCCGACCTTCCGACGCCCTAGGCAGGGTGTTGAGCGGGTGCGCGCCTGATGCGACCGTGATCGCCTACCTCGTGGAAGCGATCAACGGGAGGAGGACCGATAAGCGAGCCGAAGCCGACGGGTCCGATCCTTCAGCGGACCTTCGGTCCCTATCGAAGGGGCTCCGCCTGCTCTCGGTCGCCGAAGAACGCCGCCGCGCCCGCCGCCGTCATCCGCCCCACAGTCCGAGCCTGAGCCGTCGTCTCTAGCGCTCGGGTATCAGTCGGCGCTCACCGTGTCGAGGAGCCGCACCGAAAGCTACCGATGTCTTGCATTCCATCCGGAGTGTTCGACATGAGGGTCGGGAGAAACACTAGAGCGGCGACGATGAGAGCAATCGCGACCCCTGCAATCCCCAGCCACGAAGTCCGACCGGTACGTTCAAGGAGGGCCGCGAGCCCCAAGAGCAGAGCGACGGCCGCCAGGATTAGTGCTGCCCATTGGAACTGCTCCAGCAACTCAACTCTGGAATCCGAGCAGTCGAGCGAATCCCAAGCGCGTTCGAGCACCTCAATCAGCACGAGAGACGCAGCGGCCCCGATCGCTGCGATCACCGAAAGGAACGCGACGACGACCTCGGTCTAGACGCGCGATGCCTGGTCGTCATGTTCATCATCCCGCGCCTAGGTCGGAGCTTGACCGGGGTAGACGGTACGCTCCGACACGGGGCTCCCACAGAGTTCCTGACTTCCGTCGTTCGGATATCCGGAGCTCCCATTGTTGATGCTCGTCTCCGAGTCGACCTCAACGTTGGTGGACACGAGTCTCCATCGCTTCTCGGCTACCCGCGAGGGATCGTCGGCGTCTACGCGCCACGTGACGATTCGCCGCGCGTCGCCCGCGCCGTCACAGAGCACGCCGTAGGTGCCTTGCCGGAGCAGATAAGGGAGTGGATCGGTTCCCGTCCCGATGAGGTAGGAGAAGGCCGGGCCCCGAGCCTTGGGATTCGTAGATGCCTTCAAGACCTGAGCCATCCGGGCTCAACACGAAGAACCACACGCGGGTTGCGTTCCCGGGCTCGTGCCGGAGCGCTATGGCGATCTCATCAACCCTGTCACCATTCAAGTCGGGCGTCGCGTAAGGCCACACCCTCCAGGCGTCCTCATCGAAGACGTCGGTGATCCGACGCGAGAGAGCAGTTACGCGCCCGTCACGAAGGACGGCGACGTGCTGGAATCCTTCCGAGCCGACGCACCCTGCAGTCGGGACACGCTCCTCCTCGAAGACGACGACTTCATCTCCCGCATCGCCGAAGTCACCTGGTAGGGAAAGGACGCGACACACCTTGTAGGCGTCGATGCCCGGCATCCGGGTCGCTTCTACTTCCGATGCCGCGGGTGAAGGACCTTCGCGGGTCGCCGAAGCCCGAGCATGCGTCGCGTCGACGGTCGAGTTTGGGTCGAGAAGCCGAGCCGGGATCGAGGTCGTTCGCGCAGACACCGTCTCCGCGCGGAAGGCTTGTCCACCCGACCGAGCCCATCCCTTCGGCGCTAGACGAAGAACGCGGGGTCG
The DNA here is from genome assembly GCA_963821925.1 of uncultured Actinomycetes bacterium. Lineage (GTDB taxonomy): Bacteria > Actinomycetota > UBA4738 > UBA4738 > HRBIN12 > JAOUEA01. The sequence continues at coordinate 345,825 of CAWGFO010000002.1, forward strand.
TCGGGGCCGGACGAGGCTCGCAGCGACCCGGGGATTAGGCACGAGCCGTCCTCCACGACGAACCTGCCTTGGGCAGGGTCGTAGCCCGAACACCGCCACAGCAGATGCCTTCGGACGCCTCAATGACGATGGGCGAACCGACGGGCAGTTCCACGGGGGTGGAGTTCGGATACTCCAGGTCGGGACCTGAGTCTCCGATCCCGACGAGCTCGATCTCTTGCCCTTGGCATGTCGCCGAGAACTGGACCGGGCGGATGGATCGTTCGTCGTCCGGACTCGGATCGTGAGGGGTGACAAGGATGTGCCGACCGCGCCATGATCCGACTCCGAACGGAACATGGTGACCAGGAATGCGAAGGCGGCGAGCGAAACGATCGCCGCCACGAGTCCCGCCACAATTCGGTGACGGAGCCCGCGCTCGATCGTTTCTGTTCGACTGAACGGTCCGACTCGTGATCTCGTCCCACAGATCGGGGGATGGGTTCCGTTCGATTTCTCGCAGACGCTCACGAAGGTCATTCATCGTCTTCCTCCAGAAGTTCGTGAAGCCGAGCACGCCCTCGGTGCAGATGCGCGCCGATCGTTCCCTTGCGCGTGCCGAGGATCGAGGCGATCTCGTCGAGGGAGTAGCCCGCGTAGTAGTGAAGAACGATCGAGGCTCTCTGGCGTTCGGAGAGTTGGGACAGAGCCTCGACGAGGTCATGGGGCTCGGGTGCGGGACGCTCTTCGATCTCCGAGATCGTGAGGCGCTTGCGGTCATTTAGGTCGGACGAGGCGACTCGGAAGGCCACCTTCCAGACCCACGGCACGACATCGCGGATCGAGGATTCGGAAGCGAGGGCGCGGGCGAATGCCTCGGCAACGGCCTCACGAGCGACGTCCCGGTCGCCCGTGTAGGCGAGGAGGGCGTAGTAGAGGCGGTCGCCTTCATCGCGGTAGACCTGTTCTATGTCGGTGCTTGGCGTCACTCGGGTCCCTTGTGTCACGCCATACTGAGCGTGCGAGGGGGCAGATGTTTTACACGGGCGTCGAAGTTCTCAGGTCAGCGAGTGGCAGGTGCGGGTGGTGGCCAGCCGAGCGTCTAGGTCTATGATTGCCCCATGAGGAAACCCGGCGTCATGTCGCTTGTCGCCGCGGTGTTTGGCTCCGTCCTCGTGCTCGCGGGACCGGCCAACGCCCTGTGTGTCGCCCCGCCGGCGGACGCCCTGTCGTTCGAGGAGATGATCGATCAGGAGACGACCGGGATCGATGCGTACCCGATCATGTTCCTCGGCATCGTCGCGAGTTGGCATGACCTAGGGGGCCGGCCAGGGGGTGGCAAGGCCATCGCACGTCTGGCCGTCGCCTCCACCCCGTGGGACAGGCGCCGCTCGTGTCCGACGTTCGCTTCGTCCGGCAGTACCCGAACGTCGTGATGGCCGAATCGTTCGAGTTCAAGACCGACGGCAGGTACGTCGTCCTCGCCAGGCGGCTGGACGACGGTACGTTCCGCTTCGATGGGTACTGCGGGCGATCGAAGCGTCTGAACCACGACCGCTTCCGTGAGCTACTGCAGTACGCGAGGCAACACTAGGCGGACGCGAGGTCTTCGGCTGGCCGGAGGCTCGGGCGCCTCTAGGTACATTCGCCAACACTGGTGACGCACGGCGTGCTCTTCCTGGACGAGCCCGACCGAGTTCCGTCGCGTCGCGATCGAGGACGGCAAGCTGTCGCCGAACGCCGATCAGTACGAAGCGATCTGCGAGTTCTTCGGGTGGCCGGACGCTCGGGGGACGAGTAGCGCCGTGGAGCGGGCTCCTGGTCGTGTGGACCCCGTCAACGCTCCGTGTACCTCGACGTCCAACCCGTCGAGGAACTCCTTAGCTGCCCGTTTGGACCCGAGCGCGTGAAGGACCGCGTGCTGCCCGTACTTCGAGATGATCTCGTGTTCGCGCTCGGGTTCTGAACGGCGGTTCCGCCAGATGACGATGGCCAAACGCCACTCGTCGCGCAACCGTCGCCAGGACGAATCGTCGCACCCTTCGGGCATCTCCCCAACCGGCTTCCGCAGGCCGCGCAGGAACGCGCGTCCCGCGCACACCCACCAGGGCGTGTCGAGAAACACAACGGTGTCCGCGCGTTCGAGGCGGAGGTCGAGTGTCTCGTGGTAGTTGCCGTCGGCGATCCATGCGTCGCCGGCGAGCAGGCCGCTTTGCTTCTCACGCCAGTCGCGCTCCGACGGCGCAACCCAGCCGGGCTTCCAGAAATGGAGGTCGAGATGAATGACCGGCAAGCCGGTCTTCGCAGCAAGCGAGCGCGAGAAGGTGCTCTTCCCGGACCCTGCCATCCCGGTCACGAGGACGCGGCGGCCTATCCCCAGGGCAACATCGCTCATCGACGTCAGTGTCGCCTCAGTGCTGTATCGGGCGCATCAACTGGCCCCTAGCAACAGCCTGCGCCGCCCGGTAGCGGGCATAAACCGGGACACGAAACCTTGGGCTGAGCCTCAGTTCTCCTCCTCGATCCTCAACGTGTGGGCGACGTGGCGGCTGGCGGCTCGGGATCACGCGCCGCGACGTACGTCGCGATCGAGGACGGCGAGTGGCCGCCGAGCTCCCACGGTCACTAGGGATCTGCGAGTTCTTCGGGTGGCCAGACGCGAGGCGGGCGGTTCCCTAGCTGGGCCACATCTCGAACACGGCGGTCACGCGGCGCGTGACGAGGTGGATGGAGCCGTCACCGCTGCCGGTCATCCAGCTCGGCCATGAAGTACACCCAGGAACCAGGGCCGTTACGCGGAGGGAGCGCCCACGTGACGGTGGTCGTCATCGGCCCATCGTGGGACGCGAGAGGCGTCGTTCGATATGGGACTGGGGTGGGGCAGGGGGCGGGTGGATCGGTGAGCGGGCAACTGGTGCTGATGCCAAGGTGTGCGAGATCGCCAGCACTCAGTCGATAGGCGAACGTGAGCGTGATGACGAGCTGATACTTCCCCGGACCTCGAGGGGTCTGGGATCGGCCAGCTCGCGATCGTGGGGAACTGACACGACGAGGGATCGGTACAGGTGAAGTCGCTGGGGGGATTCAGGTGCTTGACGATGCGCAGGAACCCTTCGGGGGTTACTCGGTCCGATGCGCCCCTAGGCTGGCGAAGGTCAGCGCACGATGTCAGCACCAAGAAGGCGATCGCGACGGCCAGCAGGCGACGCACGCGGACATCGTAGCCAAGTCGGACCGGGAGCGGACCCTCTGCCCCGCGCATGGATCGACGTGACCAACCTCCTCTGATGAGCCGCCCGACGCGGACACACCGCGTACACGGACCATCGTCGCGGAGGAGGAATCCCGGGATTCAAGAGACTGGTGACACAGGGATTGACCAGGGCATCCGATGAGAGGTCCGGGGTTCGATTCCTCGCTCCAGCTCCAAGTAAGTCCGCTGGTCACGGTCGTACTCGCCCGCACGCACGCGGGTGTCGCGGAGCTGAACGGCGTGTCGCAACTCGTGCCGACGCCCGACGGAGTCTGGGCGGCGGCACCGAGCGGCATGATGGGAACGCTGTCCTTCTATGCCGCTGAGGGACTCACCCCGGCTCAGGCCCGGTTGGCAGCGTCTTCAAGGAATCACCTGGAACACAGCATGCCCGGTCATACCCGCCCCGCCGCCGTCCTCATCGATCACCACTATCGTGTAGATCCCTGGGGCGACATCCGGAACGATGAAGGGGATCTCACCACCGCATGTACCGGCCTGGTCAAGCTCGCCCAGGCGAAGCAGCGGCCCCGGGCCGAGCGGGTCGGGAGGCTCCGTCGCGAAGGTCGCGAGTTGTGCCCACGTCGCCGGATCCGCGTTCCACCACGCGATCTCGTGACCGTTCGCCTGCGTGTCGTAGGTCCCGTCCTCGAACTGGAACCCGAAGCGCACGTGCAGCGACACTTCCTCCCCGACGGCGCCTGACGTCGCTGAGATCGACAGGGGATCGACGCCGCGAAGGGTCGGGCACACGGGTGGGACCTGGAGCTTGTCCAGCTCAGCCTGGGCGCGGTCCAGCGCCACGCCCGACGGGTTCGCCGAGCCGAAGAACACCCGGACGCTCACGTACTCGGTTCTCTGCAGCTCAGATCGAACACCGTGTAATCGCCCGGTGGTTCCTCGGCCTCGGGCGGACGCTGGGTCGCGCCGGAGAGCGTCAGTCCATCCAGGCTCCCTTCGGGGTAGGCGCCGCCGGCAGGATCGTGCGCCCACGGCGTGGCGATGGCGACGATCACGATGCCATCCGGCGGGAGGCTCGAGATCGTCTCTACGGGGATCGCGGGGGAGCGCGGTTGAAGATCCGCGCGATCGAAGGGCTGCGTCGACGCCCAGGCGGTCGCGGCGGTGCCCCTCTCGACGAACCCGGAGTCTGACGTGACCCACCCATCGGCGCCCTCGAAGATCGGAGGGTAGAAGCGCTCGATCGACGTCGTCGAGCCTTCGGCGATCTCGTTGGGGATGCTGTCGAGCGGGATCCTCTCGATCCGAGCCAGGCCTGAGATCCACAGGGTGCGGGTTCGAGCATCGAACGAGAGGTCGGTCAGCAGCTCGCCGAGTCCAGGGACACGACCGCGGAAGGTGACGTCGCCCGACGCGACGTCGATCTCCTCGATGACGAGGTCTCCGGAGTTCACGCCCGTCCGCGTCAACCAGAGCGACGCGTCCGTCGCACCCAAGATCACCCAGTCGTCGAGCGGCTGGGGATCCCCGACGGTCCCCGTCGCGGGATCGACCTTCTCCAGATTCCACACCTCTTCTCCCGAGTCGAACACGCCGTCGGCAGCCGACCGGACCCACACGGCCGTATCGGTGACGGCCATGTCGAACCCGGCGACGTCGTAGGTCTCGACGACGGTGTCGGTCGCAGGGTCGACCCGCGCCAGGGTTCCTCCTTGTTCGGCGCTGTCGCTGATCAACCGCTCCCCGAGCACCCAGACCGAGCCCGCGCCGAGCCGGATCTGGTCGCCGTAGCCGTTGACGTATCCATCCATCGGGATCCGGGCGACCTCGGCGTCGGTCGCCGGGTCGATCCGGACCAGCACCGCGACGTTCGGCACCCCGGCGTCGAACCGGTTGTCGGTCGCGGCCGCCCACAGGGCGTGGTCGTCGCCCGCGAGGGCTGAGATCTCGAGACCGGGCAGCGTGATCGTGTCGACGATCTGGTCGGTCGTTGGGTCGATGCGCTGGATCCTGTCGCCATCGGCGGTCCAGACCGCGTCGGTCGTCACGACCAGGTGCTCCCTCCACGCGGGGACGTCCGTCGGGATCGAGGCACGGATCTGCATCGAGGCGGGGTCGATGTGCAGCAGTTGGTAGCGCTTCGCGTGTGTGTCGGATACGCCCGCCCACACCGCGTCGTCGCTGGCCTCGATGGCACCTGCGACCTGCGACTCGGGGAGTGTCAACGTGCCCCGCGTGTCGGGCACGACAGGTGCGACCGGTGCAGGAGCGGGCTCGGTCCTGAACGCCGAGATGGCGTACGCCGTGGCGGCCGCGGTGAGCGCGAAGGCGGTGACGATCACCGCGGCGCGCCGGCCGGCATCGCGGCGCGGCTCGTCCAACGGTCGTGCAGGCCGGCGCTGCGCCTCTGACCACAGCTCGGGGGGATCCAGTTGGTCGAGGACCTGCAGGGAACGTTTCACGTCACGCATCGTCGTCCTCCAAGAGTGTGCGGAGCCGCCGCCGGCCTTCGCTGAGATGCACGTACACGGTCGCTCGGGCGATGCCCATCACGGCTGCGACCTCGGCCGTGGGTCGGTCGGCGTAGTCGTGGAGCACGACGGCCATCCGTTGGTTCGGTGAAAGCCGTCTGAGCGCGGCGACAAGGTGATCGACAGGCTCAGGGAGCTCGCTAACGGTGGGCTCGGGAAGGCTGCGGCCGTCGCGATGGCGCCCCTTCAGCTCGCCCGCGGCGATCCGGAACGCAGCCTTCCACACCCATCGGTCGGGGGAATCGATCGCGTCCCCTCGCGCGAGCGCCTGGGCGAACGCCTCCGCCACCGCATCACTCGCGATCGTGGGATCACCGCTGAACCCGACCAGGGCACGCCACAGGCGCGCCGATTCGCGTTCGTAGACGGCGGCGAGCTGAGCCTTCGACGATCCAGCGGCCTGATCTGTCACCACACGTGTATAGGGCGACGAACTTCTGCATGTCTTTAGGTGGGGCAGTACAACCTGGAACCCCAAAGCCAACCATGTTGCTTGAGAGCGTGACCTTTCTGGTCTCGGTTGCGTCCTTGTCGAAGCCGCAGGAGGGTTGGAAGGTGCCCGACGAGGACGCCGTCGAAAGGTTCGTAGCTGAGGACTACGGTCGCGTCGTCGCGGCCGTCGCCCTTGCGTGCGGCGATCGACAGCTCGCCGAAGACAGCGTGCAGGATGCGCTCGCGAAGGCGTGGCTCCGCAAGCCCTCGGACGCCCCGCTCGGGTCGCTCACGGGCTGGATCACCAGGGTCGCCTTGAACCGGGCGCGAAGCACCTGGCGCCGTCGCGCTGCCGAGCGTCGAGCGCGAGACCGTATGGCTGAGCGGACCGTGCGTTGGACGCCAGACGCCAGCGGGCTCGGGATCGACCTCGAGCGCGCCTTCGCTGCGCTTCCGGCACGCCAACGGGAGATCGCGACCCTCCGGTTGCTCCTGCAGATGAGCACCGAGGAGACGGCGGCGGTCCTCGGCGTGAGCACCGGCGCGGTGAAGACCGGACTGATGCGGGCGCGGCAGAGCCTGGCTGCCACCCTCGGCCGCGACGATGCGGAGGTTGAAGATGTCGAAGCTTGATCTGGACCTCGTCAACGCGTTCGAACGATTCGTTCCCGATGTCGATCGAGCCGTCGTGATCCGGGATCTCGATCGTGCCCTCGGCCGCGCCGCACGACGACGTCGAGTCGCGGTGGCGGCCTCGGCGGTCTTGATCGTCACGGTCTCGGTGGGTGCGTTCCTAGGTCTGCGACACGTCTTCCGCCCAGCGCCGCCCCAACAGGAGCGGCCGCCGATCTCCGTGACGCTCCACGGGGCGCCGAAGGCAGGCGTCCTTGTCGGCGACGCGATGTGGGTCGCGACCGAGCGGGAGGTCGCGGCGATCGACCTCCGCTCGGGCAAGGTCCGGTTCACGATCCCGATGTTCCACGCACACGACGTCGCGTACGCGGCGAACAGCGTGTGGGTGTCCTCGACGAGGGTCGTGCGGCGGATCGACCCGCACGATGGACGGGTCCTCGCGACGATCCACTTCACGACCGTGATGGACCTCCCTCCGATGCGGCCGGACTCCATCACTGGTGATGACGAAGCGATCTGGGTCGCGGGCGACCGCGGGATGTTGGCGAAGGTCGACCCGACGGACGACTCTGTCGCGCAGTACGCCCGTCTCCCCGGCGTGATCCAGGATCTCGACCTGGCCGACGGCCAGCTGTGGGTCGCCCAGGATCGATGGGGTCTCACGCGGCTTGATCCATCGAACGGTGACGTCCTGCAGCGGATCGAGCCGACCCTTCCCGGTGATCGAGGGCTGTTCGCCTTCTCCATCGCCGTCACGCCCGAGGGCGTCGTGGCGTCCGGTGAACTCGGTCGCGAGGACGCGTCGGGGAACTGGGGGTATCTGCCCGGCTGCGCGCTCGTCCGAGTGGATCGAGAGACCGCCCGGTCCACCGTGTCCCGTGCACCCGGATGCGACCTCGTGGACGGTGGCGACGTCGGCTACCTGCAGTTCGGCGGTCACCGGCTCGTCCAGGTGGACCTTCGGACACTCGAGATCTCCCGTCCCGTCAGGTTCGACGGACGCTTCGTCTTCTCCGCTTCGGGTGACACGATCTGGATCACCGATGGCAACGACGGCTCGGTGCGCGACATGCTCTTCTCGGGCGCGCCGGTCGTGGCGACACCGGAGCCATCCCCTGCGACGCCGATCGAGGGCGCTCACCCCGACGGGCGGCTCGTCTTCTATCAGAAGGGCCACCTGAGCCAGATCCAGGGTGATGGGACGGGCCTCGAGCGCCTCGGGCACGTCCCGTTCGGGTCGACCAGCGTGTCGCCCGATGGCGCTCGGATCGCCGTAGCGCAAGGGATCGGGACCGGCGCGGGCATCCTCGAGATCTACTCGCTGGGGACCGGTGATCTCCTCCAGACCGTGAGGATGAACGAGTTCATCAACCCGTACGCCCCCGACTGGTCGCCGGACGGGTCGACGCTCGTGTTCATGGACTCGCGAGCGGACCTTCGGTTCGTCGACGTCGGGACGGGTCAGCTCGACCGGATCCCGATGGGCTCCGTTCGCGCGGGGGAGCCGGCGTGGTCTCCTGACGGGTACGAGGTCGCCTTCGTCAACGACGCGAACGCTCGGAGCCTCAGCGGCAACCTGATGGTGGTCCCGCTCGGCGGTGGCACCCCTCGGATGGTCGCCGACGTGGACGGGTACATCCAAACGCCTGACTGGGCTCCCGACGCTCGGAGGCTCACGTTCGCGGCCGAGGTGGATGGCACGACGCAGCTCTTCGTCGTCGACGCTGACGGTGATCACCTGAGGCAGATCACCGACGGTGCCGTCGACATCGCCGAGCCCGTGTGGTCATCCGACGGGTCATGGATCGCGTACGTCGCCTCGGGTGAGATCCGCGCGATCCGCCCGGACGGATCCGATGAGATCGAGATCGTGTCGGGGGTCAGCGACCCGACGGAACTCGCCTGGCGGACCTGAGCCGGCGGTGGTTTCGTATCTATGTCGCCCTCCCGAACGAAGTAGAGATCGATAACAATCCGGCGTTCGCGCCCGTCGATACCCGGCTACACCCTGCTCGAGGCGATACATGGCGTACTCCAGCTTGTCCCCCGCACGCGGCTGGTCGCGGCTGAGAGCGCGACCTGTGATGTCGTCGTGGTAGTCCTGAGGCGCTTGGAGGACGTCGCGTGCTCCGGAGAACGGGCTCGCCGCCAAGTTCGGCGAGCGGAGTCCGCGCTGCGGAGGCCTTCGAGGGGAGTCGGCGCTGCGGAGGCTTTTCTCATCTGGAGTGCCGATGAGGCGGATCTGCCCGGAATCTCAGCAGGCAGCTCCGCCATGAGCTCGGATACGATCGCTAGGATGGCGAGCCCCGGATGGCCCGATGACTTCAACGCCCTCAAAGCCGGCGTGGGATGTGAGTTCTGTGCCACGCAACGCGATCAGATCGTTCGATATGCCTTCACGGCCAACTGCGCCTTACACCATGACACGTTCGACCTGACGGCCGGTGGCGGTGCCGATCCATCGGCAAGCCGACGCCTGGCCTGGGCTGCGGGTCGGTTGTGGTTCACGGGACGCGCAAAGTCTGAACCCGGCGCTCGGAAGCTGGATCACAACCTCGAGGGGTCACGACGATCTATACGGACCGCTGGCATAGCGCGCTCTTCGCCGGTCCAGCAACGGATACGGGCGCATCGACATCTCGGGAGGCTCCCGGATCGGCCCCGGCTGGAACCCGGAGGCTGCACACCCGCGAACTGGGACGTGACCGCGACGGCACGGAGCTGTATCAGGCAACGGACCGGTCAGGTTCTGATGCGTACCTGCAACGCCGCGGATTCGGCCCCGGGTACACCGTCGTGGTCCACCGCGGCGATCGACACGTCACCGAGCCGACTGACCTCTCCGAAGAGGAGGCGGCAGGCTTCTGGCGCGAGGTCCTGCTGGTGTCTCGCGCCGTGGAGCAGGTGTACTCGCCCCTGAAGATGAACCTGATGATGCTCGGCAACCAGGTGCCACATCTCCACACCCATATCGTGCCGAGGTACCGGGATGACGCAGATGCGGGCGGACCGTCGGCGTGTCGCAAGACGCACGAGCGGGAGCTACGGCAGGCCGGCGCGTACCACCTGTCAAGCGGTTCGACCGGGTACGCATGAAGGTCAACCGAACCATGCGAGGACGTCGTGCTTCACCTGCAACGCCTCTCGAAGTCGCTGGCGAACGGTCGCGGAGCTCGAAGTGCGCCTGGGGGGGACAGCGCGAAGCGGTCTCGACGGGGACTCCGTACCGGCAACAGTACCGCGTCGACGCTACCATGACGACGATCATGCGGGAGCATGCATGGTCCACGCCTGAGATAGGCGAAGACGCCGAGCCTGACCGGGGTGCCGACGTGAGTCGCGAGGGCTCGTCGTGGCTGACCGAGCGGCCAGAGTACTCCCGGTCGCTCTCGGGCGATCAGCCTGTGTTCGATGGCGACGGACCTGCTCGAGATGGAATCGGTGACCGGCATCGGGCGAGGCGTCGGCAAGGTTCGTCGCGCGAGGTCGAAGTGGGAGAGGACGCGGCACGGAAGCGATCTGAGACGGCAGGCGGTTACAGCATCGCGTTGATGCGCGACGAGAGGCCTGGCGAGACAGCGATCGCCGCGAAGCAGGACATCGGAGCCACGACGCGGACACACCGCGGACACGGACCATCGTCGCGGAGGAGGAATCCGGGATTCAAGAGACAGGTGACACAGTCCTTGACCAGGACATCCGCTGAAACGCGACTGCGGCGGAGGGCGCCCAGTTCTCCATGGTAAGGAGGAGGTCCGGGGTTCGATTCCCCGCTCCAGCTCCACAAAACTACAGGTCATCACCCATTGCCCGTCTGGGAAGTCCAGGCGTGGAGGCAGATCCCACTACGAGCATCCGCGTCTAGCGGAGCACCCGCTCCATCCCGTCGATCAGTCGCGTCCGGGGTGATGTCGTCGGGGTCGGTCTCGATCTCGATCAGTCGTTGGCTGACTCTCGCCGATCCTGAGGAGGATCCTCGACAACATCGAGGGCGGGCTCATCCGACGAGGCGCGCGCAGCCCGACCGAGCTTCGCGCCGTAGGCTCGAACGGCGACAACCGATCCCAACACGTAGGGAACCGATTCACTCACGCACCGCCAACACACGCGATGAGCGTACGACCGCTCCGAGCCAAGGGGAAGCCCGTCACCCTGCGGGGAGCATCGCCAAGCTCGCCGGGGTCCGGAGTCCTAGGATGGTGGAGAAGCGCGGAGGACCTGATGACAGCCGTTCGAGAGGTCATGAGCACCGACCTGATCACGGTGGCGCCGTCGGCGATGATCAGCCAGGCCGTCGGGGCCATGTCGAAGGCGGGGGTGGGTTCAGTCCTCGTGCTGGAGGACGGCGTGTTGCTGGGCATCCTGACCGAACGGGACGTCCTTCGCGTGTTCGATCAGATGCACGCTGACCCCGCCAGGGTCTCCCCGATCACCAAGGGCATGACCCGGGATCCGCAGACCATCGATCCCGAGGCCACGGTGGGCGAGGCGATGGACAGGATGCTCGACGGCGGATTCCGGCATCTTCCGGTGATGGAGGGCAGGACGCTTGTCGGCATCGTCTCCATGCGCGATCTCGCACGGAGCATCTCGAAAGGGTGAGCCTCCAACACGAGGGGAGCCCACCGAGGTTCGGCTCGTGGGTTCAGCCTGCTTGGGATCTGGAGGGCACGAGATGAAGTGGATCACGCGAGAGAACGCGAACGTCGATCGGATCGCTTGCCCGTGGCTGATCAAGAGGTTCATCGATCCCGACGCCGAGTTCCTTTTCGTAGCGCGCGACGAGGTACTCGGCGTTGCGGAACGCGAGAGTGGCAACTCCTACGATGCTCCCGGCGCGAAGTACACCCATCGCGACGGCAAGTGCTCCTTCGACGTCCTCGTCGAGGAGTTCGGACTCACCGACGATCCCGGGCTGGTGCGCCTCGCCGAAGTGGTGCACGCGGCCGACGTGTCCGAAGACATCGACTCGTCGCCGGAGGGACGGGGACTGTCGGCCATCGCCCATGGCTTCGCGCTACTCCACGGCACCGATGACCACACGAAGATCGGATTGGAGACGCCGATGTATGACGCTCTGTACGCCTGGTGTCAGCAGCAGACGACGTGAACACGGCGTCCGAGGAAGCGTCATCGGATCCGATCGCCTCGGACCTGCGCAGGGTCCTTTGGATCCAAGCCCTCCGAGCCTTCCTGTACGGGTTCGCGAGCGTGCTGCTCGGAGTGACCCTGGCGGGATCCGGCCTGAGTGACTTCGAAGTGGGCCTGGTCTTCACCGCCATCCTGGTCGGCATGGCGATGGCCTCGACACTCGTCGGCTTCACCGCTCACCGACTGGGATGGCGCCGAGCGTACGGCGGACTCCTGCTCGTCATGGGAGCCGCAGGGGCCGTTTTCGCGATCACCGCGAACCCTGTCGCGCTCATCATCGCCGCGCTCTCCGGGACGCTATCGACCGACCCGAACGAATCGGGGCCGATCACCTCGCTTGAGCAAGGCATGATCGGGCAAGCGTCGGCGACGACACGCATCAAGGTGTTCGGCCGCTATAACGCGATCGCGTACATCGCCGGCGCCGCCGGGGCGCTCGCGGCCGGACTTCCGTCACTCCTGCGCCAGTCGGTGACGGGGCTCCCACAGGATCGCTGGTTCTTCCTGCTGTTCCCGATCATCGCGATCCCCTGCGCGATCTTGGCGGCCCGTCTGAGCGATCGGGTCGAAGCGAGGGTCGACAAGGGCGACGGATCGCGCTCGACCTTGGGCGCGTCTCGGCGCACCGTCGTCAAGCTAGCGGCCTTCTTCTCCCTCGACTCGTTCGCAGGCGGCTTCGTCGTCCAGGCATTCGTGGTCTTCTGGTTCGGTCGGCGGTTCGGTGCATCCACCGAACTGATGGCGCTCGTGTTCTTCATCTCCGGGTTCCTCCAAGCGGGATCCTCACTCGTTGCCGCCCGCGTCGCGAGGCGCTACGGCCTGCTGAACACCATGGTCTTCACCCACCTCCCGTCCAACCTCCTCCTCATCCTCGTGCCGTTCGCACCCACGCTCCCCGCCGCGATCCTCGTCTGGTGGAGCCGCGTCGCGTTGTCGCAGATGGACGTGCCGGCGCGCCAGGCGTACGTCGTGTCCATGGTTGGAGCGGACGAGCGAGTGGCTGCCGCGGCGTTCACGAACACGGCGCGCTACGTGTCGCGCCCGATCGGACCTGCGTTGTCGGGCGCATTGATGCAGGCAGTCTCGATCGGCGCCCCGTTCGTGGTAGCGGGGTCGCTCAAGGCGGCATACGACGTGGCCATCTACCTGACGTTCCGACGGGTCAGAGTCGGAGACGAGTCCTAGCGTTCAAGGGTTCGCCAAGACGCTCGGCGCCGGAGTGATCCACTTGGGCGAGAACGCTGGACAGGCGTCGATCAGCCGGCTCAGCCCCTCGCCGACTCCCAGGCCGGGTGACAGTCAACGTCACGTGAGGCGTGCCGGCGGTAGCTCGTCTCAACGATCAGACGTCCGCACGAGCACTCGACGTGATCCGTCTCCGCGTGGTGGTGGAAGGCGACTTCACTCCACGTAGCGAATCCGCAGCCATCCTCGTCGCATCTCAGCTTCCGAGGATTCAGGAGTTCGGGATCTGGACGGTCCATGAGAGGGATGCTTCAACTGTTCCCGGAGCTGCGCATGGGACAGAGGTCACGTCTTGCCAGGGCCCTCCTCGCCGACGAAGTGGATCGACGTGACCAACCGGGAACGGCGGTCAGCGCGACGCGTGGACCGAGCCCCCGGTGCCGGCCACGCCGAGCCGAGCCGGCCCCAGCAGGACGCGGACGAGGGCGATCGTCTCCTCCGACGGCGACACCTGCAGCTCCTGGTCGAGCTGACGTTCCAGCGTGCTGAACAGCTGGAGCGCCCGGGCCCGGTTGCCCTCGGCGATGTGCGCCCGCATCAAGGCCCGGCAGGCCGATTCCCGGAGGGGTTCGCTCTGCACCGCCAGGAGACCGCACTGCACCGCCTCGGCGTGTTCGCCGTGATCGCTGAGCCGCTCGCAGAGGCGCTCGAGCGCGTGGATCCGCAGATCGTGGAACCGCTCCCGCTCGAACACGAGCCACTCGTCGTCCCAGTCCGGCAGGAGGTCGTACGCGAGCCGGGGCGACGCGGCCCGTTCTTCTTCCGGTGAGAGTCGATCGTCCAGGACGCGATGGGCCAGGGCCTCGCTGGCTCGGAGATCGATCGCCATGCCTGCCGCAGATCGCAGGCTCGCCCCCACCGATGCCACGACCCCGGGCACGAGGCTCCGGAGCCGCCAGAGCGCGGTCCGGAGGTTCCCCAGGGCCTGGTGGTGCTCGACCTCCGGCCACAGGATGCCGGCGGCGTGCGTCCGCGCGACCGGCTCATCGTGGAGCGCGAGCAGCGCCGTCAGGCGCTGGGACGGCAACGGCATCTGTGGGCGTCTGTCCCCATCGCTCAGTTCGAAACAACCCAGCACGTGGAGGCGGATCCCCTCCGGACTTCCCGTTCCCTGATCCGACGGTTCTACCCGCATCGCGAACCACCGTGCTCCTTCAGGGGGGAAGGCCCGAAGCGCGAGGGCCCCGCCGGGCGGGCGACCCACCAGGACCTCGCACGACATCTTGTGATGTCTTTCGCTGAGTTCTACCCCAGCGCAACCGAGCGGCGCAAGTGCCGGTCGGGCCCCGAGGGACGGGACGCTCGGGTGACGGGCCGTTGATGCTCAGGCGACGCCTGAGGAACGGCGATGACACGGCCGCGTGACGGCCTCGCGTCACGATGGAGCCGGCGGCCGGGGGCGCTGCCCCGCTTACGGGCGGAACCTCGACGAGGGAGGACGGGATGAGTAACTCGGGAAGGCGGGTCCGCAGTCGGGGACTCGTCGCCATCGGGGCCGCGGTCTCGCTGGCGATCTACATGGCGGTGATCGCGGTGCCTGCCAGCGCCGCGACGACGTGCGTGGTGACGGGCGTCAGTCCGAACCAGGTCATGACGGTGACCTTGGCTGCCGACACCGACACGGCGACCCTCGTCGTGAACGGGGCGAACATCGACGTCAACGCCGGAGCCTGCGTACCGGTCGCAACGACCGCAGGAGTGTCCTCGATCGTCGTGAACGCGGACACGTTGGCGCAGGTCGAGGCCCAGACCGTGACGGTGAACGGTGCGGGCGGCAGCTTCACGGCGTCGATCGCGATCAACATGGGTGCCGGGGACGACACCGTGAGTGCCAACAACACCGGCGGCGACGCGATCACGGCTGACCTCGGTGATGGCAACGACACTTCAACAGCGCCACTGCGAACGGCGCGATGAGCGTCACCGGCGGCGCCGGGAACGACTTGATCACCGGCGGCGATGGCGGCGACACCCTCAACGCGGGCGACGGCACCAATACGGTGAACGGCGGTGGCGGCAACGACACCGTGACGACCGGGAGCGGCGTCGACGACGTGAGCGGGGGCGACGGCAACGACACCCTGAACACCGGGGCCGGCGGCGACACCGTCAACGGCAACGTGGGCGACGACACCGTCAACGCCGGCGATGGCGGCAACAACGTCAGCGGCGGCGACGGCAACGACTCCCTGACCACCGGGAGCGGCGCCGACGACGTCTTCGGTGACGACGGCGACGACACCGTGCACGCGGGTGCCGGGGCCGACACCCTCCATGGATCGACCGACCGCGACGCCCTGTGGGGCGAGGCCGGCGACGACACGCTCCTGGGCGAGGGTGGCAGCGACACGCTGGCGCCCGGTGAGGGCGACGACGACGTGAACGGCGGCACGAGCGTGGACACCATCACGTTCGTGGACGCGACCGTCGCGGTCGACGTGGACCTGACGAACGGGTTCGCCTCGACGGGCTCCGACGACGACACGATCGACCTGGTCGAGAGCGTCATCGGCTCGGGCTTCGCCGACACGATCCGCGGCCAGGTCGGGAACAACACCCTCAGCGGCGGCAAGGGCCCGGACTCGATCCGCGGCGCCCAGGGGGACGACGTCCTCCACGGCAACGGAGGCAAGGACACCCTCCGCGGAGGAGACGGTGACGACGACGTCTACGGCGAGGGCGGCGCGGACGCCCTGTTCGGCGGCGGCGGCACCGACTTCTGCAGCGGCGGAGGTGGGAAGAACACGTTCAAGGGCTGCGAGTAGCCGCATCTCGACAGTCCCCAAGGAAGGGCCGGCCCGTCGGGCCGGCCCTTCCCGCGTCCTGAAGCCGGCCTTCCGCGCTCATGCCAACGGACCGTCGTGCCGGGTAAACTCACGGGTCGCACGGCGGCGTAGCTCAGAGGTAGAGCAAGCGGCTCATAATCGCTGTGTCGGTGGTTCGAGTCCACCCGCCGCTACCGAAGACGCCCTCCGTACACGAGTCGGCGAGAGCAAGGAAGGATCCGATGGCCAAGCAGAAGTTCGAGCGCACGAAGCCCCACGTCAACATCGGCACGATCGGTCACATCGACCACGGCAAGACGACGCTGACCGCGGCCATCACCAAGCGCCAGGCCGACAAGGGGATGGCCGACTTCACCCCGTTCGACCAGATCGACAAGGCGCCCGAAGAGCGCGAGCGCGGCATCACGATCGCGATCGCCCACGTCGAGTACCAGACCGAGAACCGCCACTACGCCCACGTCGACTGTCCCGGCCACGCCGACTACGTCAAGAACATGATCACCGGTGCCGCCCAGATGGACGGGGCGATCCTCGTCGTGTCCGCCGCCGACGGCCCGATGCCCCAGACCCGCGAGCACGTGCTGCTGGCCCGCCAGGTCGGGGTCCCCTACATCATCGTGTTCTTGAACAAGGCCGACATGGTCGATGACCCCGAGCTGTTGGACCTGGTCGAGCTCGAGGTCCGCGAGCTCTTGAGCTCGTATGAGTTCCCCGGCGACGACGTGCCCGTGATCGTGGGCTCCGCGCTCAAGTCCCTCGAGGGCGACGAGGAGTGGGCGGTCAAGATCGACGAGCTGCTCGCGGCGTGTGACAGCTACATCCCCGAGCCCGAGCGCGACACCGACAAGCCCTTCCTGATGCCGATCGAAGACGTCTTCTCGATCACCGGGCGCGGGACCGTGGTCACCGGGCGCGTCGAGCGCGGCAAGCTCGCCAAGATGAGTGAGATCGAGATCGTCGGGATCAAGGACACCCGCAAGACCACGGCGACCGACCTCGAGATGTTCCGAAAGCTCCTCGACGAGGTCCAGGCCGGCGACAACGTGGGGATCTTGCTGCGCGGGATCGACAAGGACGAGGTCGAGCGCGGCCAGGTGCTCGCGGCCCCGGGCTCGATCACGCCCCACACCGACTTCGAGGCCCAGGTCTACATCTTGAGCAAGGACGAGGGCGGGCGCCACACGCCGTTCTTCAACGGCTACCGGCCCCAGTTCTACTTCCGCACGACCGACGTGACCGGCACGGCGACCCTGCCCGAGGGCGTCGAGATGGTGATGCCCGGCGACAACGTGGAGATGGTGGTCGAGATGATCGCCCCCATCGCCATGGAAGAGGGCCTGCGCTTCGCGATCCGCGAGGGCGGCCGCACCGTGGGTGCCGGCCGGGTCACCAAGATCGTCAAGTAAGGGATACCGATGGCCAAGGCCGACAACCGCCCGAAGATCACGCTCGCCTGCTCGAACTGCAAGCGGCGGAACTACAACACGGTCAAGAACAAGGTGAACGACCGTGACCGCATCGAGCTGAAGAAGTACTGCCGCTGGTGCAGGCAGCACACGCTGCACCGCGAGACGCGCTAGGCGGGATCGTTCTCCAGTTCCTCGACGAGGTCGCCCTCCGGGGCGACCTCGTTCGTGTGGACCTTCCCGTAGCGGATCGCCGCGACGATCGCGTCGAGCTTCGAGTGCACCCCGAGCTTCGTGAGCACGTTCTGGGTGTGCGTCCTGAGCGTGTGGCGGCTCATCCCGAGCTCTTCGGAGATCTTCTCGGGGGAGTCCCCGTCGGCCATCAGCTGGAGGATCTGCAGTTCGCGCGGTGTGAGGCGCTCGATCCGCTGCGAGAGGTTCCCGTCGACGGCGCGACGGCGCCGGAGCTTGCGGAGCGACTCCTCAACCTCGGCGCTCGTGTGCAGCGGTTCGCCACGGTAGGCACGCCTGATCGCGTCGGCCAGATCCATCACGGCCTCGCTCTTGGGCAGGAACCCGCGAGCGCCGGCCTGGATCGCCCGGGCGAGCGACACGTCGTCGTCCTGGCCCGAGAGGATGATCACGGCCGTGCCCTGGTTGCCCTCGTGGATCCTGCGGGTGGCCTCGATCCCGTCGACGCCGGGCATCTGGAGGTCGACGAGCATCACGTCCGGGTGTTCGCGGACGGCCGTCTCCACCGCCGCGGTGCCGTCGGTGACGACCTCGATGACGCTGAGGTCCTGCTCTCGATCGAGGGCGACCTCGAGCGCCTCGCCGAACGAACGATGATCGTCCGCGATGACGACGGTGATCTCATCTGGGGAAGTGAGGTTCGTCATATCGGGCGAATCGTAGGGTGTGACCTGCCTCGTTGCACGCACCTCCGACAAGTTGCCGTAGGCCGTCCTCCCGGGTAGGTTCCGCCCCGTGGATCCGGCCGCCGAGGGAACCGAGTACCCGCCGGTGACCTTCGTGGTGGACCCGGAGCGCGTGGCCGCGTTCCGCGCGCTGTTCGGCCTGGCCGAGGGCGTGCCGCCGACGTTCATCACCGCCGCGGAGTTCACGGCGTTCCCCCCGATACTCGGCGACCCCCGGCTCGATCTCGACTTCTCGAAGGTGTTGCACGGGAGCCAGGAGTACGACCACGTCCGATCGCTCCACGAGGGAGAGACGATCACCGTGAACGCCCGGATCGAGGCGATCCGCGTCAAGGGCGGGAACGGGTTCATGACCGTCGTGATGGAGATGGTCGACGCCGACGGCGCGACGGTGGCGGTCGGCCGGTCGACCCTGATCGAGCGGGTGGATGGCGCGTGACCGACTTCGGTTCGCTCGAGGTGGGTGCCGAGCTGCCGCCGCTCTCCCGCGTGGTGACCCGAGAGGACGTGAAGGCGTACGCGGACGCGGGCGGCGACCACAACCCGCTCCACCAGGACGAGGCCTTCGCCCGCTCGGTCGGGTTCGACGGGATCATCGCCCACGGCATGTTCACGATGGGCCACATGGCGGCCTGCGTCGTCGGCTGGGCCGGCCGGGGCGCGGAGGTGCGTCGCATCACGGCGGCGTTCCGTGCGCCGGTCTCGATGGGGGACACGATCGTCGCGGGCGGGCGCATCCGTGCGCTGGACCCCGACGAGCGCTCGGCCACGGTCGAGACCTGGGTCACGGTCGATCGCGACGGGCGCGAGGAGTTCCCGATCAAACGCGGTGGGGCGGTCGTCCGCTTCCCGTAGGAACGACGAAGGCGGCCCGGAGGCCGCCTTCGGACGGATCGCGCGGATCTGGTGCGTCAGCCCACGTCGTAGCGCCGGCCGGTAGTGGACATCGCGCGGATCGCATCGCCCATCCGCTCGATCACGACCTGCAGATCTTGACCGTAGCCCTCGTCGACCCGCACCGACAGCCGGTCGATCTTCTGGCCGAGCACCTCGGCGACCTTGATCATCGCCTCGGCGGTGGACTGCGTCTCGGTGTGGAGCTGGTCGGAGACCGCGCGGATGCGAGTGTCCACGGTGCCCACGACCTCGGTCGCCATCCCCGCCTGGAGCTCCTTCATCGTGCGCAGTGTGTCGCGCAACAGCTCGGGGTCCACGGCGGGCGTCGCGGGTGCGCCCGGCTCAGGCATCGCGGTCAGCCGCTCGGCCAGCCGCTGGTTGTCGGAGCGGATCAGCCGCGCGATCGCCGTCATGCGGTCGTCGACGTGGGCCATCAGGCTCTGTTCGAGCTCGACCCGCCCCAGCTGCGCACGTTCCTCGGCCATCGACTGGCTCTCGGCGATCATCGTGTCGACCCCCTCGAGGGCGCCCGCCGACGAGGTCATCCGCTCGAGGGTCTGACCGAGCGCGCCGGTGATCGCGACGTCGGCGACCTCGGCGACCCGGCTGGACACCGCGTCGGCCATCTGCGCGAGCTGGGCGTCGATCCGCTCCTCGATCTCGGAGACGTGGCGCTCGACGGCCGCGTTGGTCGCCGTGGCGAGGGCCGCCACCTGCTGCTCGGCGGTACGCGACATCGCCTGGACCTGTCGCTCCGTCGCCATCGTCAGCGCCTTCATGTGCTCCTCGAACGAGGCGATCAGCGGTGCGGCGTCGCCGTCACCGAGGTGCACGGCCGTCGCGCGCTCCTCGATCAAGCCGCGGAGCGCCGTCGAGTCCGACCGGATCAGCTCGGCGAGCGAGCGCATCCGCGCGTCGACCATCCGTTCGATCGCGGCCTGGATCTCCTGCTGGTTCCTCGCGCTGATCCCGACCCGCTCCGACAGCATGTCCAGCTGTTCGCCGACGGGCGCGATCGCGGTACCGACGCGCTCCGCCACATGCAAGGCGAGATGTTCGTCGTGGGTCGCGAACGCCTCGGCGTGCTGCTCGACCCGCTTCGCGAGCATGCCCATCGCCTCGGTCCCGCCCTGGACATAGCTCTGCATCGCCTCGCTGATGCGGGCGGTCTCCTGCGCGATCAGCTCGCCGTGGTCCTTCACTTGACCGAGGACGACTTCGGTGACCGCGCGATCGCGCTCGTCCAGATGCGCGAAGGCGGCCGCGATGTGCGCCTCCACCTGCTCGAGCTGCCCGCGGATCTCATCGACCCCGTGGATCGCGGGGGACTCGGCGATCTCGCGGACCGCCTCGACGGAGGCCTCGATCGCCTCCCGGGTGGCGCGCCCCTGGGTCGCGAGCTCGAGGAGGTCGTCTTCCAGGCGCGCCGAACGCACCGCGAGCGACTGGAATCGCTCGTCGCTGGAGGCCATGAGGCTCTTGATCGCCTGGTCGCGCGAGAGGAGCGACACGATCCGCTCCTGCTCCGGGCGGACGTCGGTGGCGCTGGCCCGCCAGACCTCGGCGGCGACCTCGCGCATCAGATCGGCGGTCTGTCGCTCGACCATGCCGAGCACGCCGTCGAGGCGCTCGTCGATCGACCGCTGGAGCGCCTCGACCATCCGATGCTCCGACGGCGTCATCATCGGCTCGGGAGCCGAGTCGGGATTATCCCTCCGGAAGCGCCCACGCCGAGGGGCGCCGGCATGCTCCGGCTGGTACGCGGGTCCTTGCTCTTCCATATGACGTCTCACGATCCGGGGCCGCCGCGGAACGTCCGCAGGAGCATAGGTCACGACCTGGGCATACACACGTAACGGCGGGAAACGTGTCGGAGACCCCGGAAGGGCTCGGAAGGGGAGTTCGCGAGGGGTTCTTTGCCGCGACCTCGGGGGGGACCCTATACTGAACCCTCCGAAGTCCCCCAGGGGATCGGCGGAGGCGCGTAGCTCAATTTGGTAGAGCACCGGTCTCCAAAACCGGCGGTTGGGGGTTCAAGTCCCTCCGCGCCTGCAAGGGAGCACCATGAACAGACAGATGAAGCGGATGCAGGAGCGCGCCGAACGCGCTTCGAAGAAGGCTGGGACGGATCGCAAGGCCGCGCCCGCAGCCACCGCTCGTCGTGCCGCCACCCAGGAGAAGCGCAAGCGCACGGGTGCCCGGCAGTTCCTCAAGGAGGTCCGCCAGGAGCTCAAGAAGGTCGACTGGCCGACCCGTCGGGAGCTGATCTCGTACACCGTGGTCGTGCTGGCCACGATCGTGGTGATGACCACGTACGTGTTCGGGCTCGACTTCATGTTCTCGAGGGCGATCTTGAACCTGCTCGGCTGACCCCAACCGAAGGACTCGTAGTGACCGAAGACATCGACCAGACCACCGACGACGCCACGCCCATCGCCGACGCGTTGGAGGCATCGGGCGAGCTCCACGAGCTCGCCGACGAAGCCGCGGAAGCGACCCTGATGGAGGCCGCCGACGAGGCCGCCGCCGTCCAGCTGGCCGCCGACGCCACGGCCGAAGGCATCCTCGAGGAGGCCGCCGCCGAGGCGCAGTCGCTCGTCGACGTGGGCGCCGAGGACGCCGCCGAGAGCGTCTTCGCGCAGGGCGTCGCCGATGCCGTCGCCGTCGAAGAGGTCGGCGAGACCGTGGCCGAGGAGATCATGGCCGAGGCCGCGATCGAGGCGACCGTGATGGAGATCTCGGCCGACGAGCTCGGGCAGGAGATCGTCGAGGAGGCCGTCGCCGAGGAAGAGGCCGTCGAGGACGAGGCCTACCTCGAGATGGAGGCGATGCAGGGCGATGGCGAGCTGCCGGTGGACATGGGCCACGCGCCCGCCGCCGAGGAGCCCGAGGAGCCTGCCGCCGCCGAGGAGCCCGCTCCCGAGGAGCCTGCCCCCCGGCCGCCGAAGCCGAACCCGAAGCGCCGGCTCCCGCCGACGACCCATTCGGGGGCCCCGGCGACTGGTACGTCGTCCACACCTACGCCGGCTACGAGAACAAGGTGAAGACCAACCTCGAGTCGCGCATCCACACGATGCAGATGGAGGACAAGATCTTCCGCGTCCACATCCCCATGGAAGACGTCATGGAGATCAAGGGCGGCAAGAAGCAGGTCGTGCAGAAGAAGGTCTTCCCGGGCTACCTGCTCGTGAAGATGGAGTACGACAACGACTCCTGGTACGTCGTGCGCAACACGCCGGGCGTCACCGGATTCGTGAGCGCCGGCACCGGCACGAAGCCGACCCCCCTCTCCAAGCGCGAGGTCGAGAAGATCCTCATCGTGAAGAAGGAGGAGGCCAAGCCCGCCGTCCGCCTCGGGTTCGAGGAGGGCGACGTCGTGCGGATCACGTCCGGCCCCTTCGCCGACTTCAACGGCACGATCAGCGAGATCAACGCCGACCAGGGCAAGCTCAAGGTCCTGGTCAACATCTTCGACCGGGAGACGCCGGTCGAGCTGGGCTTCGACCAGGTGTCGAAGGTCTAGCCCAGGGATGATGCAGGACCCGGCCGGCGTTCGAGCCGGCCGGCACAACCGAGAGTGCGGGAGGCCGTCCGCGAACGGCCGTTAGGCACCGCAGGAGGTCGCATATGGCACCGAAGAAGAAGGTGCTCGCCCTGGTCAAGTTGCAGATCAAGGCCGGCGCCGCCACGCCCGCTCCGCCCGTGGGCACCGCCCTGGGCCAGCACGGCGTGAACATCATGGACTTCTGCAAGCAGTACAACGAGGCCACGCAGCAGCAGGCGGGGCAGGTGATCCCGGTCGAGCTCACGATCTACGAGGACCGTTCGTTCTCGTTCATCACGAAGCAGCCGCCGGCCGCCGAGCTGATCAAGCAGGCCGCCGGGATCGAGAAGGGCTCCGGCGTGCCGAACCGCGACAAGGTCGCGGCGATCTCGCAGGCGCAGCTCCGGACGATCGCCGAGCAGAAGATGGCCGACCTGAACGCGAACGACGTCGAGATGGCGATGAACATCATCGCCGGGACGGCGCGCAGCATGGGTGTGGAGGTGGACGCATGACCGCGCACGGGAAGCGCTACCGCGGCGCCCTGCGCCAGTACGAGCACGAGAGCGAGTACCTGCCCGGCGAGGCGTTCAAGCACCTCAAGGCGCAGCCCGACGCGAAGTTCGACGAGACGATCGAGGTCGCGTTCCGGCTGGGGATCGACACGCGCAAGGCGGATCAGTCGCTCCGCGGCACGGTCACGCTGCCGCACGGCACGGGCCGCTCGGTGCGCGTGGGCGTGTTCGCGGTCGGCGAGAAGGCGCGCGAGGCCACCGAGGCCGGCGCCGACGTCGTCGGCGGCGAGGAGCTCGTCGAGCAGGTGATGAAGGGCGAGATCGACTTCGACGCCGCGGTCGCCACGCCCGACATGATGGCGTCGGTCGGCAAGGCCGGTCGCGTCCTCGGGCCGCGCGGCCTGATGCCGAACCCCAAGACGGGCACGGTGACCAACGACATCGCGAAGGCCGTGGGCGACATCAAGGGCGGCAAGGTCGAGTACCGCGCCGACCGTACCGGGAACATCCACCTGATCGTGGGCAAGAAGTCGTTCGAAGAGCGGCAGCTCCTCGACAACTACCTCGCGGTCGTGGAGGAGATCCTCCGAGCGAAGCCGTCGTCGGCCAAGGGGCGCTACATCAGGTCGCTGGCGATCTCGTCGACGATGGGCCCGAGCGTCAAGATCGACCCGACCCACCCGCGGGAGACCGCCGAGACGAACGCCTAGTCCGGGCTCGACGCCACGGGTCGCGGGTCCCTCCACGTAGACTCGCGCCCGTGGCGACGCGGACCGCAGCGACCCCGGCCCCGTCGGCAGGCCCGCGCCGCGCCGACGCACGCGCGCACCGATGGCGCGATCCAGCGCGCCTTCCCCTCTACCTCGTCGCCGCGGCGGTCGTCTTCGGGCTGATCGTGCTGTGGCCCGAGCGGCGGGAGGTGTGGTTCCTCAACGACGCCTCGGTCCATCGATCGATGGTGCGCTGGGCCGCGGACCGGATCCGGGACGGGCACCTGCCCTTCGACGGCTGGTACCCCTACCTGTCGCTCGGCGCCAGCCGGTTCCATCACTACCAGTCGCTGCCGCACATCACGACCGCGCTGCTCTCGCTCGTGGGCGGCGAGGCGACGTTCCGCTGGACGCTCTACCTGCTGCTCGCGTGCTGGCCGATCGCCGTGTACGCGGGTGGGCGCCTGCTGGGCCTCGGCCCCTGGCCCGCCGCCGCGGCGGCGCTGGTTTCGCCGCTCCTCTCGAGCGCCGCCGGCCTCGGCTACGAATGGGGTAGCTACGTCTGGCGCGGCTCGGGAACCTGGGCGCAGCTCTGGGGGATGTGGGCGCTGCCCTTCGCCTGGGGTCTGTCGTGGCAGGCGATCGCGAAGGGCCGGCGCCTGTGGCTCGCCGCGCTCGTCCTGGGGATCACGATCTGCGTGCATCTGCTGACCGGCTACCTGGCCCTGGTCTCGCTCGCCATGTTCGTGCTCGCGGCGCCCCGCGAGGTCTGGCGGCGGTTGCTGCGCGCCGTGGTGGTGGCGGCCGGGGCGTTGCTGGCCGCGGCGTGGATGCTGGTCCCACTCCTGACCGACGCGGGATGGACCGTCAACGACGAGTTCAGCCGCGGCACCTTCTACTACGACTCGTTCGGCGCCACGCGGATCATGCGCTGGCTCGTCACCGGCGACCTGTTCGACGCGAAGCGCCTGCCGCTCCTCACCGTGCTGCTCGCGGTCGGGCTCGTCGTCGCGGTCGTCCAGGGGCGGCGGCGCGAGCCACCCCGAGTGGTGATCGGACTGGGCCTCGTCGCCCTGCTGCTGTTCTTCGGCCGTCCGACGCTCGGTCCGGTGATCGACCTCCTCCCGGGGGGCGGCGACCTGTTCCTCCGCAGGTTCATCAGTGGGGTCCACCTGGCCGGCCTGTACCTGATCGGTCTCGGCGGGGTCTACGTGGCACATCTCTGTGTGCGCCTGGTCCGACGTTGGACCCCGTCTCCGATCCCGGCCGTGGCCGTCGCGATCGCGATCGCCGTGGTGCTCGTGGCGCCCGCGGCCTGGGAGCGGGTCGGCTACGAGCATCAGGGCGCGGTGTGGATCGGTGAGCAGTCGCGTGCCGAGGCTACCGACGGCGTGGGCTTCGCCGCCCTCGTCGAGCGTGCGCGGACCCTCGGGCCGGGGCGCATCTTCGCGGGCCTCCGCGGCCCTTCGATCCCCGCGTACCGGATCGGGCAGGTCCCCGCCTTCGCCGCGCTCTTGAACCTGCAGGCGGACGCCGTCGGGTTCACGCGGCCGACCTGGTCCTTGATGTCGCCGGCCGAGTACCGCTTCGAGAACGGGAACGCGATCCACCGAGAGCTCTTCGGCGTCCGGTACGTGATCCTGCCCGAGGACCAACCGATCCCGAGCGCGGAGCGGATCGCCCAGGTGGGTCGGCACGTCTTGTGGCGGATCCCCGAGGTGACGTACCTCGACGTGGTCGACACGATCGCGCCGATCGAGGCGGATCGGATGGACCTCGGCAGACAGATGGCGCCCTACCTCTCGTCGGGGCTGTACGCGGACCGAAGGGTGCCCACGGTCGCGTTCGGGGGACGGGCGGCCGCCCGTCCGACACTCGGCCCCGACGACCTGCCGCCGATGCCACCCGGGGTCGTGATCGACGACACGGCCGATCCCTCGCGCGGTGTCTTCGAGGGAACCGTGGACATGGAGCGCCCGGGGGTCGTCCTGGTGAAGGCGTCGTACGACCCGCGGTTCGTGGCCGCGGTCGACGGCGCCGAGGTGCCGACGCAGATGCTCGCCCCCGCGATGGTGGGCATCCCGGTGCCCGCGGGGGAGCACGAGGTGCGGCTCGAGTACCACCCCTACCCCGGCTACCTCGTGCTCTTCGTGATCGGCATCGCCGCGATCCTCGGGCTCTGGCTGCTCGGACGCCGGGGCTTCCTCGGTTCTCCGGAGGATGGGGCTACCGCATAGGCGGTAGCAGGAAGTCCCCACAGCGAACGCGCCGAAACTCCTCAGAGGTCCTTGGTCCGGGTCGATCCGCTCTCGATACTCGCGTCACGGGCCGGTCGGAGACCGGTGCGTCTCGGGCGTCATCCGAAGGGAGCACAGCGTGCACAGGAAGTCTCGGAGGTGGGCGACACCTGTCGCGGTCCTCGCGATCGTCGCGATGATCGGGGGTGCGACGATCGCGTCGGCCTCGGTCCTGCGAACCAGCGTTGAGCGGGCCAAGAGCAGCAAGGTGCGGGGTTGTGTGAACACGGCCACCCGTGCGGTTCGGATCATCCCGTTCGACAAGACGTGCAAGAAGGGCGAGCTCAACATCGTTTGGAACAAGAAGGGTGTGACGGGCACGGCGGGTGCGACCGGTGCCACGGGTGCGCCCGGCGGCGGAGCCGGTTCGACCGGTGCTGCCGGTGCCACCGGTGCTACGGGCGCTACGGGCGCAGTGGGCCCAACCGGTCCCTCGGGTGCCGAGGGAGCCACCGGCTCGACGGGTTCGCTCGGCGGCACGGGCTCGATCGGAGCCACGGGCATGGCCGGCTCCACGGGCGGTGCGGGCGCCACGGGCTCGGTCGGTCCCACCGGTGCGGTCGGTCCTACCGGGGCCGATGGGGCAACGGGCGCCGACGGTGTCACCGGCGATACGGGAGCTGTCGGTCCCACCGGCGACCAAGGCCCCGACGGGATCACCGGCCCCGATGGAGGCACCGGCCCGGTCGGCCCGACGGGTCCGAGCGGTGGCACGGTCGACGTGACGATCGTGTCGAGCACGTCCGCCAGCAGCTCCGCGAACAAGCCCGCCACCGCAACGTGCACCGGCGGCCGCAAGGTCGTTGGCGGTGGGTATTCGATCAACAACACCGACGTCGGAGCCGAAACCAGCTACCCGTCTTCGTCGACGGCGTGGACCGTGAACGCGGTCGAGGTCAACAACACCGTTGGTTCCTGGACGGTCACGGCGTACGCGCTCTGCGCGCTGTAGCGAGCGACGGCTCGTCCGAACGCCGAGAGGCGGCCCTGCGGGGCCGCCTCTCTCGCAACGAGGACGTCGTCCCTCTGCGTCGCCGGGTAGCATCGCCGCGATGCAACGTCGGCGCGCACCTCGGGTCCTCCTGGTCGCGCTCGCCGTCGCGCTCGTCGCGGGCGCGTGCGGCAAGGACGTGGACCCCGACCAGGCGCTCGAGGAGGGGCTCGCCCAGCAGCAGGCCGGCAACCTCGAGGCCGCGGCGGAGCAGTATCAGCTCGTCCTGGACGCTCGCCCGAGCGACAAGTACGCGAACTACAACCTGGGCGTGATCGAGCAGGCGAACGGCCGTGTGCAGCTCGCCGAGGGCTACTACCGCGCGGCGCTCGACACCGACCCGAACTTCGTCTCGGCGCTCTTCAATCTGGCGATCCTGCGGACCACGGCCGGGGCGACCCAGGAGGCGATCGACCTCTACCAGCAGGTGATCGAGATCCAGCCCGAGTACGCGGCCGCCCATTTCAACCTGGGGATCCTCTTCCGCGACGCGGGCAAGCCGGGCCTGGCGGACACGCACCTCAACCAGGCGCTGGCGCTGGACCCCTCGCTCGCGGACCGGCTGACGAGTGACCCGGTGGCGCCGGGCTCGCCCACGGCGGCCAGCTCGACGCCCTGACGTTTGTCGAGGGCCCGCCCGGGTCCGTATCCTGGTCGCGCCGCAGACAGCAGGGGCACGTTCGCATAATCCCGTTCGCGGGTACCTGCCGAGGCTGAGAAACGAAGACGCTTCGCGCTCCATGAGACGCGTCTCCGCTGTCTGCGGAGGCGCGTTCATTCATGTCAGGAGGCGCGATGCCCAAACCGGAGAAGGTCGAGCGGGTCGCTGAGCTCAAGGCGCGGATCGAAGGATCCGACGCCCTGCTGCTCACCGAGTACCGCGGCCTCACGGTGTCCGAGATCACCGAGCTCCGCCGGTCCCTCGCCGAGGGCGGCGCGAGCTTCGCCGTGGTCAAGAACACCCTGATGCGCCGGGCCGCGTCGGCGGCGGGGATGTCCGAGCTCGAGGATCTGCTCTCGGGCCCCTCGGCCATCACGTTCGTCGACGGTGACCCGATCGCGGCGGCCAAGTCGGTCGTCAAGGCCACCAAGCAGTTCCCCGCGCTGGTGCTCAAGGGCGCGTACATGGACGGGAAGCTCCTGTCCGCGGACGACGCCAAGGCGCTGGCCGAACTCGAGTCCCGCGAGGTGATGCTGAGCAAGATCGCCGGGATGCTGAAGAGCGAGATGAGCCGAGCCGCGGCCATGTTCCAGGCGGGCCAGTCCAAGTTCCTCTCGCTGCTCGAGGCGTACAAGGAGAAGCTGCCCGGCGACGCCACCGTCGCCGAGGTCGAGGAGGCCGCCGAGGCCCCGGCCGAGCCAGAGGCGGAGGCAGCCGAGGCGGCACCAGAGCCCGAGGCCGGGGACGACACCACCGACGACACACCCGAGGCCGCGGCCTCGGATGACGAAGCGAAGGAGTAGCGAGCGATGGCGAAGCTGAGCACCGACGATCTGCTCGACCAGTTCAAGGAGATGACGCTCCTGGAGCTGTCCGAGTTCATCAAGCAGTTCGAGGAGACGTTCGACGTGACGGCCGCCGCGGCCGCGCCCGTCATGATGGCCGCGCCCGGCGGCGCTGCCGGCGGCGGCGAGGCCGCCGAGGAGCAGTCCGAGTTCGACGTGGTCCTCACGGCGGCGGGCGACAAGAAGATCCAGGTGATCAAGGAGGTGCGCGCCCTCACGAGCCTTGGCCTCAAGGAGGCCAAGGACCTGGTGGACGGCGCCCCCAAGGCCGTCCTGGAGAAGGTCAACAAGGAGGCCGCCGACGCCGCCAAGGAGCAGCTGGAGGCCGCCGGCGCAACCGTCGAGGTCAAGTAGCTCGACGGGAACCACTGCAGTGCCATGAGGGCGGGGCCGACGGCCCCGCCCTCGTATCATCGAGGCAGGACCCACGTTTCCGCCCCGTGCTATGGTCACGCGTCACTGAGGGTGCGCGGGGACGGATCGTCCGAGGGAGGCAGGCACGATGCAGGGAGCAGACGGCAAGCACTTCGGCAATCGACTCCGCGAGGCGCGACTGGCAGCAGGGCTCAGTCAGTCCGAGCTCGAGGAGTTGTCCGGGATCCCGAAGGCGCGGCTCTCCCGGTACGAGAACGGCCACGTCGAGCCCTCGATCCAGACCCTGGCTCGCCTGGCCCGCGCGCTCAACGTCTCCGAGGCCTCGCTCCTGGGTGACCAGCGCGCGGTGCTCGAGGACTTCTTCGCGGTGCTCGCCGAACGTGGCGTGCAGATCCAGACGAAGGAGCAAGGCAAGCGCCTGGCGGCGGCCGTGGCCGACATGGTGCAGGCGCTCGGCGGGATCGAATCCGTCGCCGGACCGGCGGAGCCGACGGAGTCCTCGGTCGACTGGACGCCGGCCGCCGCCCTCAGCTGACGCCCGGCTCCCTCGCCCTCCGAACGCTCCAGACCCGTAGTTCCTGTTCGGGGTACGGTCCTGCGCGCCCCGCGCCGATGTCTCCTGCATGGAGCCGGCGCAGGGAGGACGGAGCGAACGCTCGACCCCCGTCTGTCGGCATGGGCACGACCGACCCCGCGTCCTGCGCATCACCACCCGCTTCCGCGGCAGCGACCACGCCGACGACCTGATCCGCAGCACCGAGGCGCTGCGCGCGCGGGGGTTCGACACACGGCTCGTCTGGGGTGGGTCCCACGACGAGGCGGTCGTTGGGGACCCGCCGTCGGGGATGGCGCACACGTACCTCCCGTGGCTCGGCCAGGAGCTCCACCCGGGTGATGACCTTCGAGCCGCGGCCGCGATCGCGGGCATCGTCCGCCGCTGGAAGCCCGACGTCGTGCACACGCACCTCGCGAAGGCGGGAGCGCTGGGGCGTCTCGTGGCGATCCGTGCCCGCGTGCCCGTCGTGCTCCATACGTTCCACGACCGTGCCTGGCGCCACGATCGATCCGCCCTGCGGAGCGCCGCCTTCACGACCGTCGAGCGCCGACTCGCGGGTCGCACCGATGCGCTCACGACCGGGTCCGCATGGATGCGCGACGAGCTCCTCGGCCTCGGGATCGGTCGTCCCGCTCAGTGGCACGTGGTGGCGACGGGGGAGGACCCGAGCGACCTCGTGGAGCTCTACGCGCGGCTGCTCGAGGGATCGCTCGCGACGCGATCGGCGCACGCGGCACCCGTGCCTCCGGCCCAGCCTGAGGGAGCGGCCTCCCCGGCGTTGCCGGGCGTGTGAGCCACGGGTAGCCTCGCGCCCTGAGGCGCGTCGGCGCCCTGGCGCGGGGGGAAGCACGATCGAACTCGAGGGCGTACGGATCATCGACCTGACGACGCACGCCGACGCGCGTGGCTCGTTCACCGAGACCTTCAGGCGCGCCTGGCTGCCCGACGACGCGCCGCCGATGATCCAGTCGAACCTCAGCGTGAGCCACGCCGGCGTGCTCCGGGGCATCCACTTCCACCGGTCCCAGGCCGACTTCTGGGTGTTCCTGGAAGGCCGGGCGTTCATCGCTCTCCTCGATCTCCGGAGCGGCTCGCCCACCGAGCGCGCACAGCAGACCCTGACGATCGACGCCGCGGAAGGGCGGCGCGGGATCTATCTCCCGCCGGGCGTCGCGCACGGGTTCCTGGCGCTCACCGACGCCTGGCTCCAATACATGGTCGACGCGTACCACACGGGCGACGACGAGCAGGGATTCGCCTGGGACGACCCCGACGCCGCCGTCCCATGGCCGACCGACGGGCCGGTGCTGTCGGAACGGGACGCGCTCGCGCCTCCGCTCGCCGAGGTGCTCGGGCAGGCGCCCGCGTACGGCGCTCAGCCGTAACGCACGAACAGGTCGATCGGTGCCGTGGGGGAGCCCTCGAGCCGAACGACGTCGGCGCCGCGTTCGAACGCGGCCGACGCGCCCAGCACGGTCAGGCCGTCCGGCACGACGATCCGAAGCCTGACGACGCCCGGGAAGGCGAGCGGCTGCGGCACGATCCGCAC
Organism: uncultured Actinomycetes bacterium; assembly: GCA_963821925.1. GTDB lineage: Bacteria > Actinomycetota > UBA4738 > UBA4738 > HRBIN12 > JAOUEA01. The sequence continues at coordinate 377,080 of CAWGFO010000002.1, forward strand.
CCGGTACGTGCCGTTCCCGTCCAACACGAGCGCGGCCGCGGGACGCCGGTAGCTCACGATCAGGCTCATCGCGGACCCCGGATCTGCCCGCAGGCTCGCGTCGAGATAGGGCGTGCCGTCGTCGTCCTTGCCCAGCGTGGTCTCCGACGGCGTGCTCGTCTCTCCGGCGATCCCCTCCGCCCCCCTGGGCAGGGTCACGCGGACGTCCGCGGACCAGGCGCCCACGCGTGCCTCACCGAAGGCGCGTCCGAGGAGCGCCGACGGGGGACCGTCGGGCGCACGGTTCTGGAGCTCCACGGTGGTCTTGACCTTGGCCGAACCGGTCTCGTCGAGCGTGACGGTCTGGGTCGTCACCCACCGGACGTACGTGCCGGCGAGGTTCGACGCGGTCGAGGTGGCGGTCCACGCGAGCGGGTTCCGCCCGGGGTCCGCCACGCCCGCGGCGCCGAGTCCTCGGATCAGCGCCTGCTCACGTTTCGTGGTCGAGAACAGCACGAGGTGGCGGTCGGCCGCCATCGCGGAGGTCGCGGTCGCGAACGCCTCGGTCGAGGGGCGGCGTCCGAGGGCGCTGTCGAGCACGGCGGTCCCCAGCTCGGCCTGTCGCGCCTCGCCCTCCTCGCGATCGGGCCCGAGGAACGGCTCCCGTTCGATCGCGGCGATCGCGTCCTCGAACCGCAGGGGGTCATCGCGCCCGGCGACCTCGACGTCGCCGGTCATCCAGAGCAGCTCCTCCAGTCCGATCGTGTCGGTGAGGATCACGCCGTCCAGCGGGCCGAGCCCGGTCTCGGTGGCGCTCGCCAGCAGGGCCGCGGCGACATCGGGCCCGCGCGGGGACGTGGTGGCGGACGCGAGGTCCCGGTCGGCGACCGAGAGCGGCTCCATCGACATCGCCCCGTCGGTGGCGGTCAGGACGCCGATCCCTCCGACCGCCCCGCCGGCTGGCGCCGTCTCGCCCAACCGCTGGACCGCGACGAGGTACCGGCGCGTGCCGTCGCCCCCGAGGAATCCGGGCAGGAGCCGGGCCAGGCGCGCGGCGTCGCCGGCGAGCGCCGCTCGTCGCTCCAGCGAGGAGACGGCATCCTCGTAGCCGGTCCCCACCGGCCCGACGAGTCCGCCGCCGCCCTGCGCCTCGAGGTCGTCGAGGGCTGCCCGCAGTCGGTTCGCCACGTCGTCGAGCATCGCCCCGGCTTCGCGGATCCTCGTCAGGTCGACGTCGCCGAGCGAGCTGGTCGCCGGCAGGAGGATGTCGTTCCAATCGAGGACCTGGGCCGCGTCCACGAGCACCAGCCCGGCCTCGGCGGTGGCCTGCTCGGCTCGCGCCACGGCCACGACCCCGTCGAGGTTATCTCCGACGAACGGGAGGAGCCCGACGATCCGCATCGCGGGATGACCGGACGCATCGATCGCCGCGGCGGCCGCGTCGGCCGCATCGAGGAACGATCCGGCCCCGACCTGAGGGTCGCCGGTCACGACCGCCTCGATCCCTGCGCCCAGGTGCGATCGTGCCGCGGTCACCCCTCGGAGCATCGTTCGAGCCGACCACAGACCGTCGATCGTCAGGAGGATCAGGAGGGTCCCGAGCCCGGCGAGGACGGCGAACGCGATCGCGCGTCGCCGCGTGCGCCGGCTCCTGCGAGGGAGGCGCCACGCCAGCGAGAACGCGCCGGCGGACGATCCCTCCACGCGGCGTTCGGACGCCCCAGCGGCCTCGGATCCGGTCACGGACGGACCCTACCGCAGCGCCGGGACCGGGTCGCTTCCCGCGCAACGGCGCGGGAGGAGGGCTCCTGAGAACCCGTGGGAGTGGGTTGACCCCGGCCCTGTCGCGGCGTACCCTTCCGGCGTCCCTCCCGGGGACCCGGGCAGGCGCCGTTGACGGTGCCTGCCTTCGTGCGTACAGTAACTGTTTGCCGTGCCGTCCACCGCGCTTCGCTGTGCGCCGCTCTAGCTTCCCTGGGAGGGATCCTTTTGCCTGACCAGCTTGTCCCTGTTCGCGACCGTGTCAGTTTCGCAAAGCTCGACGAGGTTTTGCCGCTTCCCGACCTCGTGGGCATCCAACGGGAGTCGTTCGACTGGCTCCTGAACGAAGGCCTCAAGGAGGTCCTCGAGGAAGTCTCCCCGATCGAGGACTTCACCGAGCAGTTCCAGCTCTACTTCGGCAAGCATCAGTTCAAGGACCTCAAGGCCACGGAGGAAGAGTGCCGTGACCGCGACATCACCTACAGCCAGCCGCTCTTCGTCGAGGCCACCTTCGTCAACAAGGTGACCGGCGAGATCAAGGAGCAGGAAGTCTTCATGGGGGACTTCCCGATCATGACCGGGCGGGGCACCTTCATCATCAACGGGACCGAGCGCGTGGTCGTCTCCCAGCTCGTGCGCTCGCCCGGCGTCTACTTCTCCCGCGAGCTCGACAAGACCTCCGACAAGGAGATCTACATCGCGAAGATCATCCCCAGCCGCGGTGCGTGGCTGGAGTTCGACGTCGACAAGAAGGACACGGTCGGCGTCCGGATCGACCGCAAGCGCCGTCAGCTCGTGACGGTGCTGCTGAAGGCGCTCGGCTGGACGGCCGACGAGATCCTTGCGCTGTTCGGCAATGCCCAGTCGATCCAGAACACGCTCGAGAAGGACCACGTCGAGACGCAGGAAGAGGCGCTCGAGGACATCTATCGCAAGCTCCGCCCGGGCGAGCCGCCCACGGCCGAGAGCGCGAAGACGTTGCTCGAGAACCTGTTCTTCAACCCGAAGCGCTACGACGTGGCCAAGGTCGGCCGCCACAAGGTCGACAAGAAGCTCGCCGCCGCCGACGGCGACCTGCTCAAGCAGCTGCGTGCGCACCACAAGGCGCTCGGGGAGCTCGACAACCCCGACAAGAAGGCCTGGGAGCAGTTCAAGTACCGGGTCTTCTCCGACCAGCTGAAGGACGAGCAGGGCGCGGGTGCGCCGAAGTACAAGGCCGTTCTCACCTACGAGGACATGCTGAAGACGGTCCGCTACCTCGTGCACCTGCACGCGGGCGACGAGGGCTACGACCCCGACGACATCGACCACTTCGGCAACCGCCGCCTCCGCAGCGTCGGCGAACTGATCCAGAACCAGATCCGGATCGGCCTGTCCCGCATGGAGCGCGTGGTCAAGGAGCGGATGACGACCCAGGACGTCGAGGCGATCACGCCGCAGACGCTGATCAACATCCGCCCGGTCGTGGCTTCGATCAAGGAGTTCTTCGGCACCTCGCAGCTCTCACAGTTCATGGACCAGACGAACACGCTGGCCGGCCTCACCCACAAGCGCCGCCTCTCCGCGCTCGGGCCGGGCGGTCTGTCGCGTGAGCGCGCGGGCTTCGAGGTCCGCGACGTCCACCCGTCGCACTACGGCCGCATGTGCCCGATCGAGACGCCGGAAGGCCCGAACATCGGCCTGATCGGCTCGCTCTCGAGCTACGGGCGCATCAACGAGTTCGGGTTCATCGAGACCCCCTACCGCCGTGTCGAGAAGGGCAAGGTCACCTCGAAGATCGACTACCTGTCGGCCGACGAGGAGGACCGCCACGTCATCGCACAGGCGAACGCGGCGATCGACAAGAACGGGACCTTCACGGAGTCACTGATCCTCGTCCGCCGCAAGGGTGGCGAGGTCGACTCCGTGCCGGCCGACGAGGTCGACTACATGGACGTGTCGCCCAAGCAGCTCGTCTCGGTGGCGGCCGCCCTGATCCCCTTCCTGGAGCACGACGACGCGAACCGGGCCCTGATGGGCGCGAACATGCAGCGCCAGGCCGTGCCCCTGCTCCGTTCCGAGGCCCCGCTCGTCGGCACGGGCGTGGAGTTCCGCGCGGCGGTCGACGCCGGCGACGTGGTCGTGGCCCAGGAGTCGGGCGTCGTCGACGACGTCTCCGCCGACCAGATCGTGGTCAAGGAGCGGACGGGGAACCTGCGGGTCTACGGCCTGCTGAAGTTCCGCCGTTCGAACCAGGGGACCTGCCAGAACCAGAAGCCGATCGTCACGGCCGGCGAGAAGGTGCAGAAGGGCCAGGTGATCGCCGACGGTCCCAGCACCGAGGCCGGCGAGATCGCGCTCGGCAAGAACCTGGTCGTGGCGTACATGCCGTGGGAAGGCCACAACTACGAGGACGCGATCATCCTGTCGGAGCGCCTCGTCAAGGACGACGTCCTCACCTCGATCCACATCGAGGAGCACGAGGTCGACGCCCGCGACACGAAGCTCGGCGCCGAGGAGATCACCCGGGACATCCCGAACGTCTCCGAGGAGATCCTGAAGGACCTCGACGAGCGCGGCATCGTGCGGATCGGGGCCGAGGTGAACCCCGGCGACTACCTCGTGGGCAAGGTCACCCCCAAGGGCGAGACCGAGCTCACGCCCGAGGAGCGGCTGCTCCGCGCGATCTTCGGTGAGAAGGCACGCGAGGTGCGCGACACGTCGCTGAAGGTGCCGCACGGAGAGTCGGGCAAGGTGATCGGGGTCCGCGTGTTCAACCGCGAGGACGGCGACGAGCTGCCCCCGGGTGTGAACCAGCTGGTGCGCGTCTACGTGGCCCAGAAGCGGAAGATCAGCGACGGCGACAAGCTCGCCGGCCGCCACGGGAACAAGGGCGTCATCTCGACGATCCTTCCCGAGGAGGACATGCCGTTCCTCGAGGACGGCACGCCGGTCGACATCATCCTGAACCCGCTGGGCGTCCCGTCGCGGATGAACATCGGGCAGGTCCTGGAGGCACACCTGGGCCTCGCGGCCCTGTGGGGCTTCAAGAAGGACGGGGTCGAGCACGACGGCCCCGCCCACGTGGCCACGCCGGTGTTCGACGGCGCCCGCGAGGACGAGATCCTCGAGTCGATCCGCTCGGTCCACCCCAACCGCGACGGCGCCCAGATGGTGAACGACGTCGGCAAGGCGACGCTGTTCGACGGCCGCTCCGGTGAGCCGTTCGAGGAGCCGATCACGGTGGGCGTCGCCTACATCCTGAAGCTGCTCCACCTGGTCGACGACAAGATCCACGCCCGGTCGACCGGCCCCTACTCGATGATCACGCAGCAGCCCCTGGGCGGGAAGGCCCAGTTCGGCGGCCAGCGGTTCGGCGAGATGGAGGTCTGGGCGCTGGAGGCCTACGGCGCCGCCTACGCCCTGCAGGAGCTGCTCACGATCAAGTCCGACGACGTCCTGGGCCGCGTGAAGGTCTACGAGGCGATCGTCAAGGGCGAGAACATCCCCGAGCCGGGGATCCCCGAGTCCTTCAAGGTCCTGATCAAGGAGATGCAGTCCCTCTGCCTGAACGTCGAGGTCCGCTCGAGCTCGGGCGAGGAGATCGAGCTCCGCGAGACCGACGAGGACGTGTTCCGGGCCGCCGAGGAGCTGGGCATCGACCTCAGCCGTCGGGAGCCGGCCGGGGCGGACTTCGATTGACGACGATCGGGAACACGCCGGCGTTGAACGTTGTGAAGAGCGAGCCACACGAGGAGGCGAGCGCTTAAGTGCTGGACGTCAACTACTTCGATGAGCTCCGGATCGGCCTGGCCACCGCGGACCAGATCCGCGCGTGGTCCAACGGCGAGGTCAAGAAGCCGGAGACCATCAACTACCGCACCCTGAAGCCCGAGAAGGACGGCCTGTTCTGCGAGCGGATCTTCGGGCCGACGCGGGACTGGGAGTGCCACTGCGGCAAGTACAAGCGCGTGCGCTTCAAGGGCATCATCTGCGAGCGCTGCGGCGTGGAGATCACCCGCAGCAAGGTTCGCCGTGACCGCATGGGCCACATCGAGCTCGCCGCTCCCGTGACCCACATCTGGTACTTCAAGGGCGTCCCCAGCCGGCTCGGCTACCTGCTCGACCTGGCGCCCAAGGACCTCGAGCGCATCATCTACTTCGCGGCGTACGTGATCACGCGGGTCGACGCCGACCGGCGCCACGACGACCTCCCCGACATCGAGGCCGAGATCGAGGCCGAGAAGAAGGAGATCGACGCCGACCGCGACGATCAGATCAAGAAGCGCCTGAACGAGCTGGAGGACCGCCTCAAGGAGCTCGAGGGCGAGGGTGCCAAGGGCGCCCAGCTCTCGGCCGCCAAGCGCGAGGCCCAGCGCGACGTCGAGCGCATCACCGAGGCCGCGTCGCGTGAGACGCAGCACCTCGACGACGTGCTGGTCGCGTTCAAAGGCCTCTCGATCAAGCAGCTCGTGGCCGACGACAACGTCTACCGAAGCCTCCGCGAGCGCTTCGGCGACTACTTCGACGGCGGGATGGGCGCCGAGGCGATCAAGCGCCTCCTCGCCGACTACGACGTCGAGAGCGAGGCCGAGTTCCTCCGCGACATCATCGAGAACGGCAAGGGCACGAAGCGCCTGAAGGCGATCAAGCGCCTGAAGGTCGTCTCGAACTTCGTCGAGGGCAAGTCGAACCCGCTCGGCATGGTGCTCGACGCCGTGCCGGTGATCCCGCCGGACCTGCGGCCGATGGTGCAGCTCGACGGCGGTCGGTTCGCGACGTCGGACCTGAACGACCTCTATCGGCGCGTGATCAACCGGAACAACCGCCTGAAGCGTCTCCTCGACCTGCAGGCGCCCGAGATCATCGTGAACAACGAGAAGCGGATGCTGCAGGAGGCCGTCGACGCGCTGTTCGACAACGGCCGTCGAGGCCGCCCGGTCACGGGCCCCGGCAACCGCCCGCTGAAGTCGCTGTCCGACATGTTGAAGGGCAAGCAGGGTCGGTTCCGCCAGAACCTGCTCGGCAAGCGCGTCGACTACTCGGGCCGCTCGGTCATCGTGGTCGGGCCGGAGCTCCGCCTGCACCAGTGCGGGCTCCCCAAGCAGATGGCGCTCGAGCTCTTCAAGCCGTTCGTGATGAAGCGGCTCGTCGACCAGAACCTGGCGCAGAACATCAAGAGCGCCAAGCGCATGGTCGAGCGCGCGCGTCCGCAGGTGTGGGACGTGCTCGAGGAGGTCATCCGCGAGCACCCGGTCCTCTTGAACCGGGCGCCGACCCTGCACCGTCTCGGGATCCAGGCTTTCGAGCCGGTCCTGGTGGAGGGCAAGGCGATCAAGATCCACCCGCTCGTGTGTGCGGCGTTCAACGCCGACTTCGACGGTGACCAGATGGCGGTGCACGTGCCGCTGTCGGCCGAGGCGCAGGCCGAGGCCCGGATCCTGATGCTCTCGGCGAACAACATCCTGTCGCCGGCGCACGGCCGTCCGATCGCGACGCCGTCGCAGGACATGGTGCTGGGTCTGTACTACCTGTCGCTCGACAAGGGCGAAGCGGTCAAGGACGAGCAGATCCCGACCTTCGGGAACGTGGGCGAGGCGCTGCTCGCGCTCGACCGCGGGTACTCGCTCCACACGCCGATCCGGATCCGTCTCGAGGGCAAGGCGCTGCCGCCCGAGATGCTGCCCGAGGGCTTCGACCCCGCATCGGGCCGGACCCCGGTGGTCCGCACCACGATCGGCCGCGTGATCCTGAACGGGGTGTTCCCCGACGACTTCGAGTTCCGGAACCACCCGGTGCTGAAGTCCGACATCGCGCGGCTGGTCGACGAGGCGGTGCACCGGTACGACCGGGCCACCACCGAGAACGTGCTCGACGGTCTGAAGAACCTCGGGTTCCACTACGCGACCCGGGCCGGCGTCACGATCGGCATCGAGGACGTCACGGTGCCGCCGTCCAAGCAGAAGATCCTGGACGAGCACGAGAAGAAGGCGCAGAAGGTCGAGGGCCAGTACCGCAAGGGGATCATCACCGACGACGAGCGTCGTCAGGAGCTGATCGAGATCTGGACCCAGGCCACCGACGACGTCAAGAACGCGATGGAGGAAGGGTTCACCGCGACGAACCCGATCTTCATGATGGCCAACTCGGGCGCGCGAGGGAACATCATGCAGATCCGCCAGCTGGCGGGCATGCGTGGCCTCGTGGCCAACCCGAAGGGCGAGATCATCCCGCGGCCGATCAAGTCGAACTTCCGCGAGGGCCTGTCGGTGCTGGAGTACTTCATCTCCACGCACGGCGCCCGCAAGGGCCTGGCCGACACCGCCCTGCGGACGGCCGACTCGGGCTACCTCACGCGTCGTCTCGTCGACGTCGCGCAGGAGCTGATCGTCCGCGAGGAGGACTGCGGCACCGACCGCTCGATCCCGATCGTCGTGAACGTGAAGCGGCCCGACGGGTCGGTCGTCAAGAGCGCCCACATCGACACGTCGCTGTTCGGCCGCGTGCTGGCCGAGGACGTGAAGGTCGACGGGAAGAAGGTCGCCTCCAAGGGCGACGAGCTCGACGACGAGGTCACGGCCGCGGTGGTCGCCTCCGGCGTCGAGACCGTGCAGTGTCGTTCGGTCACCGCCTGTGAGGCCGAGGTCGGGGTCTGCGCGGTCTGCTACGGCCGGTCACTGGCGAGCGGCCGGATGGTCGACATCGGCGAGGCGGTCGGCATCATCGCCGCCCAGTCGATCGGCGAGCCCGGCACGCAGCTCACGATGCGGACGTTCCACACCGGCGGTGTGGCCGGCGAGGACATCACGCACGGTCTGCCCCGCGTCGTGGAGCTGTTCGAGGCCCGCAAGCCCAAGGGCGAGGCGCAGATCACCGAGCTCTCGGGCACGGTCACGATCGAGGACGACGACGAGAAGCACGTCCGTCGCATCCGCGTCACCGACGACTCGGGCGACGAGGTGGAGTACCCGGTCTCGTTCCGGGCCCGCCTCACCGTCAGCGACGGCGACCCGGTCGAGGTCGGCCAGCAGCTCACCGAGGGTTCGGTGAACCCCCACGAGAAGCTGCGGGTCGAGGGCGTGCTCGCGCTCCAGCAGCACCTGGCGGACGAGGTCCAGCAGGTGTACCGGAGCCAGGGCGTCACGATCCACGACAAGCACATCGAGCTGATCGCGCGGCAGATGCTCCGCAAGGTGCACATCATCGAGCCGGGGGACACCGAGTTCCTGCCGGGCGACATGGTGGCCCGCCGCCAGTTCGAGGAGACGAACGCCGAGATCGTCGAGAACGGCGGGGCGCCCGCGAGCGCCCGTCCGGTCCTGCTCGGGATCACGAAGGCGTCGCTCGCCACGGACTCGTGGCTGTCGGCGGCCTCCTTCCAGGAGACCACGCGGGTGCTCACCGACGCGGCCATCTCGGCCAAGTCGGACCCGCTGCTGGGCCTGAAGGAGAACGTGATCATCGGCAAGCTGATCCCGGCCGGCTCGGGGCTGGCGCGCTACCGGAACGTGCAGGTGCGCATCAAGCCCGAGGCGATCCCCGAGTACTGGCTCGCACGCCAGCGGGAGCTCCAGGAGGCCGTCGAGGGCGGCACCGGCGAGCCCGCGCTCGTGGGGCTCACCCGGGAGCAGGCCGAGGCGATGCTCGGAGGGGTTCCCTCCGACAAGTAGCGCTCCTCAGGTTCGGAGCACGTCGAAGGCCTCGGGGTTCGCCCCGGGGCCTTCTTCGGTGGTGGAGGGCTGCGTTCGGCCCGTCAGCTGGGGTCGGTGCTCGTGGCGATCCTCAGGAGTTCCGCGTGGACGGCGGGTGGGCCGGCCAGGATGTCGCCCTCGAGCCACGCGCCCCCGCCGGTCCAGTCGGTGACCACGCCGCCGGCTTCCTCGATCAGGAGGCCGCCGGCAGCAACGTCCCACGGGGCGAGGTGGAGCTCGAAGAAGCCGTCGAAGACACCGGCGGCCACCCACGCCAGGTCGAGGCAGGCGGCGCCGGGGCGGCGGAGGTCCTCGAAGGTCTCCAGGGCCACGGACATCGCCGCCAGGTAGCGGGGGAGCGATCCCTTGCGACGGAACGGAAAGCCGGTCCCGACGACGGCCTGGTCGGGGGGCCGGTCGCTGACCGAGATCCGTGCCGGGGGCTCGTCGTCGCGCTCGAGCCAGGCGCCCTCGCCGCGGGCGGCCACGTAGGTGTCGCCGAGGAACGGCGCGTGCACGCACCCGGCCGTGGGGCGGCCTTCCTCCACGAGGGCGACCGAGACACCCACGGCGGGGAAGCCGTGGACGAAGTTCGTGGTGCCGTCCAAGGGGTCGACCACCCAGTAGCGGTCGCCCGTGGCGCCGCCGGACTCCTCGCCCTGCATCGGGATCTCGGGTGTGGCCTCGTGCAGGAGCGCGCGGATCGCGCGTTCGCTGGCCACGTCGACCTCGGTGACCCAGTCGCCGGGGAGGCCTTTCGCCTGGGCCGAGACGCCCGCGCCGGCCTCGCGGACGATCTCGCCGCCGTGGAGGGCGGCACGCCGCGCGAGGTCGGAAAGGGCGGTCACGGGGGTCATCGGGCGGGTACCCTAGCAGGGCGTCACTCGTGGGCCGGCTCCTCACGCCGGAGGCACCCAGGCGAGTTGACACTCCGTGTGTGCGACCTGTAGCTTTGGCGGTCGCGCCCCGGCTCGGCGGGCCACCGGCGCGTTCGACTCCGGTTCCGGAGTGGGGATCCGAAGGAGCACGACGGCCTTTCGGCTGCGCTCCGACGGTTCGAGACGGCCCGCGGGGGGGACACACCGTGTCGCTCCCTGGTGTTTGACAACGACAGAGTGCAGACGAGAGACCTATGCCTACGATCGAACAACTGGTTCGCAAGGGCCGCACGGCCCGCAAGGAGAAGACGAAGGCTCCCGCGCTGAAGGGGTCCCCCCAACGGCGTGGCGTCTGCACGCGTGTCTACACCATGACGCCCAAGAAGCCGAACTCCGCCCTCCGCAAGGTCGCGCGCGTGCGCCTGACCTCCCAGATCGAGGTCACCTGCTACATCCCGGGCGAGGGCCACAACCTCCAGGAGCACTCGATCGTGCTCGTGCGAGGCGGCCGCGTGAAGGACCTGCCGGGCGTGCGCTACAAGATCGTCCGCGGCACGCTCGACACCGCCGGGGTGAAGGACCGTCGCCAGGCACGGTCCCGCTACGGCGCGAAGAAGGGTGGCGAGTAACCATGCCGCGTAAGGGCCCTGCCGCTCACCGCGAGGTCGCTCCCGACCCCGTCTACCAGAACCCGCTGGTCACCCAGCTGATCAACAAGGTCCTGCTGGACGGCAAGAAGACCGTCGCCGAGCGCACCGTGTACGAGGCGCTCGAAGCGATCAGCCAGAAGACGGCGAACGACCCCGTGATCACGTTGAAGAAGGCGGTCGAGAACGTCCGTCCGATGCTCGAGGTCAAGTCGCGCCGGGTCGGTGGCGCGTCCTACCAGGTCCCGATCGAGGTCCGGCCGTCGCGCGGCACCACGCTCGCGCTGCGCTGGCTCGTGAACTACAGCCGCGCGCGCCGCGAGAACTCGATGTCGGAGCGCCTGGTGGCCGAGATCATGGACGCCGCGAACGGCACCGGTACCTCGGTGAAGCGTCGCGAGGACATGCACAAGATGGCGGAGGCCAACAAGGCCTACGCGCACTACCGCTGGTGATGGACGACGAGCAATCGCAGACCCGGCCCGAGGGCCGGGTTTCCGTTGAGAGGGGGCGAGCCTAGTGGCGAGCCCCGCGGAGACGATGCAGGTGGAACAGCACGAACAGGATGGCAAGAAGGGGAAGGCGCTGAACATCCGCCAGTACCCTCTCGCGCGCACGCGCAACATCGGCATCATGGCCCACATCGATGCCGGTAAGACGACGACGACCGAGCGCATCCTGTACTACACCGGCAAGGCCTACAAGATCGGCGAGGTCCACGAGGGCACGGCCCAGATGGACTGGATGGCGCAGGAGCGCGAGCGCGGCATCACGATCACCTCGGCGGCCACCACCTGTCAGTGGAAGGGCCACTGGATCAACATCATCGACACGCCCGGCCACGTCGACTTCACGGTCGAGGTCGAGCGGTCCCTTCGCGTGCTCGACGGCGCCGTCGCCGTCTTCGACGCGGTCGCCGGTGTCGAGCCCCAGTCCGAGACCGTCTGGCGCCAGGCCGACCGCTACGCCGTCCCGCGCATCTGCTTCGTGAACAAGATGGATCGCACCGGCGCCGACTTCGAGCGCACGGTGGGCATGATCGTCGACCGCCTCGGCGCGAACCCGCTCGTCCTCCAGCTCCCCTGGGGCACCGAGTCCGACCTCCACGGGGTCATCGACCTCGTGGAGATGAAGGGCCACTACTGGGAAGGCGAGATGGGGGAGGACTGGAAGGACACGGAGATCCCCGACGAGTACATGGACGCGGCGAAGGCCGGCCGCCATGAGCTCTTCGAGAAGCTCGCCGACCACGACGAAGCCCTGATGGAGAAGTTCATCGCCGAGGAGGAGCCCACGGTCGAGGAACTCCGCCGCGCGATCCGCCAGGCCACCCTCGCGAACGAGGGCGTGCCGGTGCTCTGCGGCTCGGCGTTCAAGAACAAGGGCGTCCAGCTCGTGCTCGACGCGGTCGTGCAGTTCCTGCCCAGCCCGCTCGACGTCCCCCCGCTCGAGGGTCACCTCCCCTTCAAGGAGGACGACAAGGTCCTGCGCAAGCCCGACGACGGCGAGCCGTTCTCGGCGCTGGCGTTCAAGATCATGTCCGACCCCTACGTGGGGCGGCTCACCTACCTGCGCGTGTACTCCGGCGTCCTGAAGGCCGGCTCGCACGTGATGAACTCCACGAAGGACCGCAAGGAGCGGATCGGTCGCGTGCTGCAGATGCACGCGAATCACCGCGAGGACCTCGAGGCGGCCTACACGGGCGACATCGTGGCCGTGGTCGGTCTGAAGCACTCGACCACCGGCGACACGATCTGCGACCCCGACAAGCCCGTCGTGCTGGAGTCGATCAGCTTCCCGACGCCCGTCATCTCGGTGGCCGTCGAGCCGAAGACCAAGGCCGACCAGGACAAGCTGGGCGCCGGGCTCGCGAAGCTCTCCGACGAGGACCCGACGTTCGTCGTCAAGTTCGACGACGAGACGGGGCAGACCGTCATCTCGGGGATGGGCGAGCTGCACCTCGACATCATCGTGGACCGCCTCAAGCGCGAGTTCTCCGTGGACGCGAACGTGGGCAAGCCCCAGGTCGCCTACCGCGAGACGATCCGCAAGCAGGTCCACAAGGTCGAGGCCCGCTTCATCCGTCAGACGGGCGGCAAGGGCCAGTTCGGGCACGTGGTGCTCGACCTCGAGCCCACGGGCCCCGGCGGTGGCTACGAGTTCATCAACAAGATCGTCGGCGGCAAGATCCCGCGCGAGTACATCCCCGCGGTCGACCAGGGCATCCAGGAGGCGCTCGACAACGGGATCCTCGCGGGTTACCCGATGGTCGACCTGCGCGCGACGCTGATCGACGGGTCCTATCACGAGGTGGACTCCTCGGAGATGGCCTTCAAGATCGCCGGCTCGATGTGCGTGAAGGACGCGGCTCGCAAGGCCGATCCGGTGCTGCTCGAGCCGGTCATGGAGTTCGAGGTCACGACGCCCGAGGAGTTCATCGGCGACGTGATGGGTGACGTCACGGCGCGCCGTGGACGCATCGAGAACATCGACGAGCGCGCCGGCCAGAAGTCGGTCCGGGTGCTCGTGCCGCTGGCCGAGCTGTTCGGCTACGCGACCGAGCTGCGTTCACGCACCCAGGGCCGTGCCGCGCACAGCCCGATGTCGCTGCACGCCTACAACGAGGTTCCGTCGCAGATCGCCAAGGAGATCGTCGCCCGGGTGACCGGCGAGTAACGGGAGGGAAGAGGTCATGGCCAAGCAGAAGTTCGAGCGCACGAAGCCCCACGTCAACATCGGCACGATCGGTCACATCGACCACGGCAAGACGACGCTGACCGCGGCCATCACCAAGCGTCAGGCCGACAAGGGGATGGCCGACTTCACCCCGTTCGACCAGATCGACAAGGCGCCCGAAGAGCGCGAGCGCGGCATCACGATCGCGATCGCCCACGTCGAGTACCAGACCGAGAACCGCCACTACGCCCACGTCGACTGTCCCGGCCACGCCGACTACGTCAAGAACATGATCACCGGTGCCGCCCAGATGGACGGGGCGATCCTCGTCGTGTCCGCCGCCGACGGCCCGATGCCCCAGACCCGCGAGCACGTGCTGCTGGCCCGCCAGGTCGGGGTCCCCTACATCATCGTGTTCTTGAACAAGGCCGACATGGTCGATGACCCCGAGCTGTTGGACCTGGTCGAGCTCGAGGTCCGCGAGCTCTTGAGCTCGTATGAGTTCCCCGGCGACGACGTGCCCGTGATCGTGGGCTCCGCGCTCAAGTCCCTCGAGGGCGACGAGGAGTGGGCGGTCAAGATCGACGAGCTGCTCGCGGCGTGTGACAGCTACATCCCCGAGCCCGAGCGCGACACCGACAAGCCCTTCCTGATGCCGATCGAAGACGTCTTCTCGATCACCGGGCGCGGGACCGTGGTCACCGGGCGCGTCGAGCGCGGCAAGCTCGCCAAGATGAGTGAGATCGAGATCGTCGGGATCAAGGACACCCGCAAGACCACGGCGACCGACCTCGAGATGTTCCGAAAGCTCCTCGACGAGGTCCAGGCCGGCGACAACGTGGGGATCTTGCTGCGCGGGATCGACAAGGACGAGGTCGAGCGCGGCCAGGTGCTCGCGGCCCCGGGCTCGATCACGCCCCACACCGACTTCGAGGCCCAGGTCTACATCTTGAGCAAGGACGAGGGCGGGCGCCACACGCCGTTCTTCAACGGCTACCGGCCCCAGTTCTACTTCCGCACGACCGACGTGACCGGCACGGCGACCCTGCCCGAGGGCGTCGAGATGGTGATGCCCGGCGACAACGTGGAGATGGTGGTCGAGATGATCGCCCCCATCGCCATGGAAGAGGGCCTGCGCTTCGCGATCCGCGAGGGCGGCCGCACCGTGGGTGCCGGCCGGGTCACCAAGATCATCAAGTAACGAGAGACGACGAGGAAAGAAGGAACGCCGGATGGCAGGTCCCAAGATCCGCATCAAGCTCCGGGCGTACGACCACCGGATGCTCGACGTCGCCGCGCGCGACATCGTCGAGCACGTCACCCGCACGGGGGCGAAGGTGGTCGGGCCGGTGCCGCTGCCGACCGAGCGCTCCATCTACACGGTCATCCGCTCGCCCCACAAGTACAAGGACTCGCGCGAGCACTTCCAGATGCTCACGCACAAGCGGCTGATCGACATCGTGGACGCGACCTCCAAGACGGTCCAGGAGCTCCAGCGCCTGAACCTGTCGGCCGGGGTCGACATCGAGATCAAGTTGTAGAGGCGATGACTGAGATCAAAGGCATCCTGGGGGAGAAGCTGGGCATGACCCAGATCTTCCAAGAGACGCGGGCCGTGCCCGTGACGGTGATCAAGGCCGGGCCCTGCTTCGTCGCGCAGGTCAAGACGAAGGAGACCGACGGCTACGATGCCGTGCAGCTCGCGTTCACCGAGCCGCGCCGCGGCGCCGTGACCAAGCCCATGCAGGGCCACTTCGACGCGCACGGCGGTCAGCCGGGTCGCCACGTGGTCGAGCTGCGCACGGACGACGCCTCGAGCTACGCGCCGGGGCAGGAGATCCGCGCCGATGTGTTCAGCGTCGGGGACCGCGCCGACGTGGTCGGCGTCTCCAAGGGCAAGGGCTTCTCCGGGACGATGAAGCGGCACGGGTTCGGTGGCCTGGGCGCCTCGCACGGCACCCAGCGCAAGCACCGTTCACCCGGCTCGATCGGCGCCTGCGCCACGCCGAGTCGCGTGTTCAAGGGCATGCGCATGGCCGGCCACCAGGGCAACCAGCGCGTCACCGTGCTGAACCTCGAGATCGTCCAGGCCGACCCGGAGCGCAACCTCCTCCTCGTCAAGGGCGCCGTGCCCGGCCCCGAGGGCGGGCTCGTCATGGTGCGGACGGCCGTCAAGGCCCCGGCAGGGAAGGGGGCGTGACGATGGCGACGATCGACGTGCTCGACACCGCCGGCAAGAAGTCCGGCTCTCGCGACCTCTCCGCCGAGATGTTCGACGCCACCGTCAGCGTCCCGCTGATGCACCAGGTCGTCCTCGCGGGTCTCGCCGGGATCCGGGCCGGCACGCACTCGACGAAGACGCGCGGCGACGTCCGTGGCGGCGGCAAGAAGCCGTGGCGCCAGAAGGGCACCGGTCGCGCGCGCCAGGGCTCGATCCGCTCGCCGCAGTGGGTCGGCGGCGGCATCGCGCACGGGCCGCAGCCGCACGGCCACGAGATGCGCGTGAACAAGAAGATGCGCAAGGGCGCGCTGCGCTCGGCGCTCACCGATGCCCTGCAGAGTGGCAAGCTCGCCGTGGTCGACGACCTCTCGTTCGACGTGCCGAAGACCCGGCAGGCGGTGGAGCTGCTCGACGCGCTCGAACTCACCGGCAAGGTCCTCGTGATCCTGCCGCAGCCGACCGACGACGGCGCCGTCGAGAAGTCGTTCCGGAACCTGCGCCGGGTACGTGTCGCGTACGCGGGCGGCCTCGGGACCTACGACCTCTTGTGGGCCGACCGGGTGCTGTTCACGGCCGCCGCGCTCGACGCGCTCGAGGGGGTGGCGGAGTGAAGTCGCCCCGTGACGTGATCCTCCGGCCGATCGTGTCGGAGAAGTCGTACGCCGGGCTCGAGGCGGGCAGCTACACGTTCCTCGTCGACCCCCGGGCGAACAAGACCGAGATCAAGGAGGCGATCCAGGCGATCTGGGACGTCCGCGTGACCTCGGTGAACACCCTGAACCGTCCCGGCAAGACGAAGCGGCGCGGCTACACGAAGGGCAAGCGCCCCGATCAGAAGCGCGCGATCGTGACCCTGGCCGAGGGCGACTCCATCGAGATCTTCGAGAGCGGGAAGTAGGACATGGCCGTTCGTAAATACAAGCCGACGACCCCCGGGCGCCGCGGCGCGAGCGTCTCCACCTTCGAGGAGATCACGCGCTCGACGCCCGAGAAGTCGCTCGTCACGAAGGGGCGCAACAAGGCCGGGCGCAACGTGCACGGCCGCATCACGGCGCGCCACCACGGCGGCGGGAACAAGAACCGCTACCGCGTGATCGACTTCAAGCGGAACAAGGACGGCGTGCCCGCCAAGGTCGCGCACATCGAGTACGACCCGAACCGGAGCGCGCGCATCGCGCTGCTGCACTACGCCGACGGCGAGAAGCGCTACATCCTCGCGCCGCAGGGCATCAAGCAGGGCGACACGCTGATGTCGGGTCCCGACGCGGAGATCCGTCCCGGGAACTCGCTGCCGCTGCGCAACATCCCGGTCGGCACCGTGATCCACGCGATCGAACTGAAACCCGGCGCCGGTGCCAAGATGGCCCGCTCCGCCGGCACCAGCGTCCAGCTGATGGCCAAGGAAGGCACGATGGCCACGCTCCGGCTGCCGAGCGGCGAGATGCGGCTGATCCCGGCGACCTGCAAGGGCACGGTCGGCGTGGTGGGCAACCCGGAGCACGAGCTGATCTCGCTCGGCAAGGCGGGCCGCGCCCGCTGGAAGAACAAGCGTCCGACCGTCCGTGGTGTGGCGATGAACCCCGTCGACCACCCGCTGGGCGGCGGAGAAGGCAAGTCGTCGGGCGGCCGGCACCCTTCGAGTCCCTGGGGCAAGAAGGAAGGCCGCACGCGCAAGAAGAACAAGGCGTCGAGCAAGTACATCGTTCGCCGCCGCGGGAAGGGTCGGGGCTAGTCATGCCGAGGTCCGTCAAGAAGGGTCCGTTCGTCGACGACCACCTGTTGGTCAAGGTCGAGGACATGAACAAGAAGGGCGAGAAGCGGGTCATCAAGACCTGGTCGCGCCGCAGCACGATCGTGCCCGAGATGCTCGGTCACACGATCGCCGTGCACGACGGTCGCAAGCACGTGCCGGTGTTCATCTCCGAGTCGATGGTGGGGCACAAGCTGGGCGAGTTCGCGCCCACCCGCACGTTCCGCTCGCACTCGAGGGACGAGCGTCGGAGTGGAGTGAGGTAAGTGGAAGCTCGAGCCACCATGAAATACGTGCGTACCTCCCCGCGGAAGATGCGGCGGGTGGTCGACCTCATCCGCGGCCAGCACGTGGAGGAGGCGCGGCGCATCCTGCGCTTCTCGCCGCTCGGGGCGACGCACGACGTCGAGAAGCTCCTGAACAGTGCCATCGCGAACGCCGAGCAGAAGCCCGGCGTGATCGCCGACAACCTCATGGTGTCGCGCGCCTGGGTCGACGAGGGCCCGACGCTTCGCCGCTACCGTCCGCGCGCCTACGGCCGCGCGGCGCGGGTGCGCAAGCGCACATCGCATGTGACGCTCGTCGTGGAGACGATGGGAGAGGATCACTA
Organism: uncultured Actinomycetes bacterium; assembly: GCA_963821925.1. GTDB lineage: Bacteria > Actinomycetota > UBA4738 > UBA4738 > HRBIN12 > JAOUEA01. The sequence goes on from CAWGFO010000002.1 coordinate 395,272, forward strand.
GTGGGTCACAAGGTCAACCCCTACGGGTTCCGGTTGGGGATCATCTATCCCTGGAAGTCCAACTGGTACGCCGGTCAGCGCGACTACGCCGACCAGCTGCACGAGGACATCTGGATCCGCAAGCACATCCGTTCCCGCCTGTCGCGTGCCGGCATCTCCTCGATCGACATCGAGCGCAAGGGCGACCAGATCTGGGTGTTCATCCGCACGGCCCGCCCCGGCATCGTGATCGGCCGCAAGGGCGCCGAGGTCGACCGCCTGCGCAAGGACATCGAGCGCTACTCCAAGAAGCGCGTCGACGTGAAGGTCGAGGACATGAACCAGGCCGCGAGCGAGTCTCGTCCCGAGACCGACGCCGCCCTGCTCGCGCAGGGGGTGGCCGAGCAGCTCGCCGGCCGCGTGGCGTTCCGCCGGGCGATGCGCCGGGCGGTGCAGACCGCGATGCGTTCGGGCGCCCTGGGCGTCCGCGTGGCCTGCGGCGGCCGACTCGGCGGTGCCGAGATGGGCCGCCGCGAGTGGTATCGCGAGGGCCGGGTGCCGTTGCACACGCTCCGCGCGAAGGTCGACTTCGGCACGGCCGAAGCCAAGACCACGTTCGGCGTGGTCGGCGTGAAGGTCTGGGTCTACCACGGCGACGAGGTGCCACGGCGCGAGCAGGACACCGAGCGCGCCCTGGCGCGCGCCCACGCGACCGCGCAGCAGGTCGACACCTCGGGTCGGGGCGGCGGCACCATCACCGCGACCGTCGAGGCTCCCGCGCCGGCCGCCGTGACCGTGGCCACCGAACCCGAGGCCCCCGCGTCCACCGAGACCGCGCCGGCCGAGACCGTCGCGCCCGCGGAGGGCGGTGAGGCCTGATGCTGGCACCCAAGAAGATCAAGCACCGCAAGCAGCACCGGGGCCACCGCCGCGGTATGGCCAAGGGCGGCACCGAGATCAACTACGGCGACTACGGTCTGGTGGCGCTCGAGGCCGCCTGGATCACGAACCGCCAGATCGAGTCGGCGCGTGTCGCGATCACGCGGCACATCAAGCGTGGTGGGAAGGTGTGGATCAACATCTTCCCGGACAAGCCGGTGACCAAGAAGCCCGCCGAGACCCGCATGGGCTCGGGCAAGGGCAACCCCGAGGGGTGGGTCGCCGTGGTGAAGCCGGGCCGCGTGATGTTCGAGCTGGCCGGGGTACCGGAGGCGCTCGCGCGTGAGGCCATGAAGCGTGCTCAGCACAAGCTGCCGATCAAGACCAAGTTCATCAGCCGGGTAGGGGAGTAACGATGTCGAGCAAGGCCGCCGAACTGCGCGAGCTTCCCGACGAGGAGCTCGTGAGCCGCATCGAGTCCTCGAAGGAGGAGCTCTTCAACCTGCGCTTCCAGCTCGCGACGGGCCAGCTCGACAACCCGTCCCGGCTCAAGGAGGTGCGCCACGAGGTGGCGCGCATCGCCACCGTGCTGCGTGAGCGCGAGCTCGAGCTCGAGCTCGACGCGCTGGCCGCGGCGGCCGAGGAGGACCTGTGAGCGACGAGCAGAACACCACGACCCGAAGCGAAGAACGGGGCCGCCGCAAGGTGCGTACCGGCGTGGTCGTGTCCGACGCGATGGACAAGACCGTGCTGGTCCGGATCGACCGGCAGGTGCGGCACGGCCTGTATCAGAAGACGGTCCGCCGGTCGTCCAAGCTCGCCGCGCACGACGAGGCGAACGACGCGCACGTGGGCGACACCGTCCGCGTGATGGAGACCCGCCCGGTCTCGAAGTCGAAGCGCTGGCGGGTCATCGAGATCGTGGAGCGGGCGAAGTGATCCAGCAGGAGACGCGCTGCAAGGTCGCGGACAACACGGGGGCCAAAGAGGTCCTGTGCATCCGCGTGCTCGGCGGGTCCGCGCGCCGCTACGCCGGTGTCGGCGACGTGATCGTCGGCACGGTCAAGGACGCCCTGCCGGGCGGCGGCGTGAAGAAGGGCGAGGTCGTCCGTGCCGTCGTCGTGCGCACCGCCAAGGAGCGTCGGCGCCCCGATGGTTCCTACATCCGCTTCGACGACAACGCGGTCGTGCTCATCAACGAGCAGAAGAACCCGCGCGGCACCCGGATCTTCGGGCCGGTCGCGCGCGAGCTGCGCGAGAAGAAGTTCATGAAGATCATCTCGCTCGCACCGGAGGTGCTGTAACCATGCCGGGCGTCAACATCAAGAAGGACGACACCGTGAAGGTGTTGCAGGGCAAGGACCGCGGCCGGGAAGGCCGCGTGGTCCGCGTCGACCCCGGCGGTCGCCGGGTGATGGTGGACGGCGTGGCGATGGCCAAGAAGCACTCGCGTTCGAGCGGCAAGCGCTCGACCAGCGGTCAGCAGCTCCAGCAGGGCGGGATCATCGACATCGAGATGTACATCGACATCTCCAACGTCGCGATCGTCTGCAGGAGTTGCGGGCAGGCCACGCGCGTCGGGCAGCGGATCGAGGGCGACGAGAAGCTTCGGATCTGCAGGAAGTGCGAGGCGGAGCTGTGAGCGACTACACCCCGAGGCTGAAGGTGCGGTACCGCGACGAGATCCGGCCGGCGCTCAAGGACGAGCTCGGCCTGGCCAACATCATGCAGGTGCCGGGGCTCTCGAAGATCGTGATCAACATGGGCATCGGCGACGCCGTCAAGGACGGTCGTATGCTGGATGCCGCGCTCGAGGACCTCACGATCATCGCCGGCCAGAAGCCGGTGGTGACGAAGGCCCGCAAGTCGATCGCCGGTTTCAAGCTCCGCGAGGGCATGCCGATCGGCGCGAAGGTCACCCTGCGTGGTGACCGGATGTGGGAGTTCTACGACCGGCTCGTGTCGCTCGCGCTGCCGCGCATCCGCGACTTCCGCGGGATGAGCCCGGAGGCGTTCGACGGGCATGGCAACTACACGATGGGCGTCACCGAGCAGCTGATCTTCCCGGAGATCGATTACGACAAAGTGGCGAACGTGCGCGGGATGGACATCACGATCGTCACGACCGCGACCACCGACGACGAGGGACGTGCTCTCCTCGTGGCGCTCGGCTTCCCCCTGACGGGGCAGTCGGTCACCGCGCAGGCGAGCTGAGGCGGGAATACGACATGGCGAAGAAGGCACTGATCAACAAGCAGGAAGGCAAGCAGAAGTTCCGCGTGCGCGCGTACACGCGCTGCCAGAAGTGCGGGCGGCCGCGCGCCGTCTACAAGCGATTCCTGCTCTGCCGCATCTGCTTCCGCGAGCTGGCGCACGCGGGCGAGCTGCCGGGGGTGACGAAGTCCTCATGGTGACCAAGGCGAAGTTCTCGAGCAACGTCTCGGACCCCGTGGCCGACCTGCTCACCCGGATCCGCAACGCGAACCTGGCGTACAAGGACGACCTCGTGGCGCCGGTGTCCAAGTCGAACGAGGCGATCCTGAAGATCCTGGCGCAGGAGGGCTTCATCGACGGCTTCGACCGCGAGGGCGAGGGCATCGATGCCGCCTTCCGCATCCGGCTGAAGTACGGGAAGGGCCGCGTGCGCACGATCACGGGCATCAAGCGCATATCGTCGCCCGGGCGCCGCGTGTACACGGGCCGCCACCGGCTGCCGCGCGTGCTCGGCGGGCTGGGCGTCGCGATCGTGTCGACCTCCCAGGGCGTGATGACCGACAAGGACGCCTCCCGCAAGGGCATCGGCGGCGAAGTCCTGGCCTACGTGTGGTGATGAGATGAGTCGTATCGGAAAGCAGCCCATCGAGATCCCCGGCGGCGTCGACGTGACGATCGCCGAGGGGAACGTGGTCACGGTCAAGGGCCCACGAGGGACCCTGACCCAGACGATGCATCCCGACATGCGCTTGGTCGCCGAGGAGGCCGTGGTGCGCGTGGAGCGTCCCGACGACGAGGGCGTCAACCGGAGCCTGCACGGCCTCACCCGCACGCTGCTCGCGAACATGGTCGAGGGCGTGACGAACGGGTTCGAGAAGCGCCTCGCGATCGTCGGTGTCGGCTACCGCGCCGCCTTGAAGGGCAAGGACCTCGAGGTGCAGGCGGGCTACTCGCACCCGGTGATGGTGCCGGTGCCCGAGGGCATCGAGTTCGAGACGCCGACCCCGACGTCGATCGTCGTGCGCGGCAACGACAAGCAGGCGGTGGGTGAGATCGCGGCGAAGATCCGCAAGATCCGCAAGCCCGAGCCCTACAAGGGCAAGGGGATCCGCTACGAGAACGAGCACGTGCGCAAGAAGGCCGGCAAGGCTGCGAAGAGTGGTGCTGCCTGATGGACGCGAAGACCAAGCGCAACGCGCGCCTGCGGCGGCACACCCGCGTGCGCAAGAAGGTGGCGGGCAACGAGACCCGGCCCCGGCTGGCGGTGTTCCGGTCGAACCGACACATCTACGCGCAGCTGATCGACGACGTGCGCGCGGTCACGATCGCGGCCGCATCCGACGCCGAGGTCAAGGGCGACGACAAGACCACCCGGGCCAAGGCCGTCGGCGAGCTGCTCGCGAGCCGGGCCAAGGACGCCGGCATCGAGGCCGCGGTATTCGACCGCGGCGGCCGGCTGTACCACGGTCGTGTGGCGGCCCTCGCAGAGGGCGCCCGCGAAGGAGGACTCCAGATCTGACATGAGGCGATACGACGCGAACGCGCAAGACCGCAGTCCCTACGAGGAGCGGGTCATCTCGATCAACCGCGTGGCCAAGGTCGTCAAGGGCGGCCGTCGGTTCTCCTTCACCGCGTTGGTGGTCGTCGGTGACGGCGCGGGCCGCGTCGGCGTCGGCTACGGCAAGGCCAAGGAGGTGCCCTCGGCCATCGCCAAGGGCGTCGAGGAGGCCCGCAAGAAGATGTTCGACGTGCCGATGATGGGCACCACGATCCCGCACGAGGTGATCGGCGAGGAGGGTGCCGGCGTGGTGCTCCTGAAGCCGGCCGCCCCCGGGACCGGGGTCATCGCCGGCGGGCCCGTCCGCGCGCTCGTGGAGTGCGCGGGGATCAAGGACATCCTGTCGAAGTCGATGGGCTCCTCGAACCAGATCAACATCGTGAAGGCCGCCGTCGACGGGCTGAAGCAGCTCCGCAAGCCCCAGCAGGTCGCCACCCTCCGGGGGCGCGACGTGCACGAGGTGGCGCCCAAGCCGATGCTCGAGGCCGTGGCCGCCGCCGAGGCGACCCTGCAGGCCCGCCGCACGGCCGCGCTCGAAGAGGTCTACAGCGACCAGCCGCAGGGCGGCCGACCGGGCAACCGCCCCGGCGGGCGCCCCGGTCCCGGCGGAGGCCGTCGATGAAGCTCAAGGTCACCCAGCGACGCAGCGTGATCGACCGCCCGAAGGACCAGAAGGACACGGTCCGTCGGCTCGGTCTCCATCGCATCAACGACACCGTCATCAAGGACGACCGCCCCGAGATCCGCGGGATGATCGCCAAGGTGCAGCACCTGGTCGACGTGGAAGAGGTCGAAGGATGAAGCTCCATCACCTGAAGCCCGCCGAGGGCGCGAAGACGGACAAGAAGCGCGTCGGTCGCGGCCGTGCGGGCGTGCGGGGCAAGACCGCCGGTCGCGGGACCAAGGGCACCGGCGCGCGCAAGAACGTGCCGGCCTGGTTCGAGGGCGGGCAGATGCCGCTCCAGCGGCGCGTGCCCAAGCTCAAGGGCTTCACGAACCCGAACCGCGTCGAGTACGCGCCGATCAACGTCGAGCTGCTCGCGAAGCACTTCGACGGCGAGGTGACCCCCGAGGCGCTCTACGCCCATGGCTTGGCGCACAAGGGTCGTCCGGTGAAGGTGCTGGCCCGCGGGGAGATCGACAAGGCGCTCGTGGTGAAGGCCCACGCGTGCTCGGCCGCCGCCAAGGCGAAGATCGAGGCGGCCGGCGGCCGCGTCGAGCTCATCGCGTGAGAGCGGCCCCGGGGTACGATAGACGCCCGTGCTGAAGGCTTTCCTCAACGCGTTCCGGGTACCGGACCTCCGCAACAAGATCCTCTTCACCCTGGGGATCATCGCGGTCTACCGGTTCGGCGCGCACGTGCCCGTGCCGGTCGTCGACGTGGGCATCATCCGCAGGGCGATCGAGGATCAGGGCGCCGGCGGGTTCCTGTCGATCATCAACCTGTTCTCGGGCGGCGCGCTCACGCGCATGGCCGTGTTCGGGCTCGGCATCATGCCCTACATCACGAGCTCGATCATCATGCAGCTGCTCACGGTCGTGATCCCGCGCCTGCAGGCGCTGCAGGACCAGGGCGAGATCGGCGTCAAGAAGATCAACCAGTACACGCGCTACGTCACGGTGGTCCTGGCGCTGCTCCAGTCGACCGGCCTCGTGTTCCTGTTCCACTCCGGGCAGAGCGGGATCCCCGACATCTTCCCGGTGGGCACGTTCACCTGGCCGAACGTCGCCCTGATCGTGCTCACGCTCACCGCCGGCACCGCGATGATCATGTGGCTCGGCGAGCTGATCACCCAGCGGGGCGTCGGCAACGGCATGTCGATCCTGATCTTCACGAGCGTGATCTCGTCGCTGCCGGGCGAGGGCGGGACGATCCTGCGACAGGGCGGGGCCGGCAAGTTCGCCGTCGTGATGCTGATCGGCCTCGGGATCATCGTGGCGGTCGTGTTCATGGACCAGGGCCAGCGGCGGATCCCGATCCAGTACGCGAAGCGCGTCGTCGGTCGCCGCATGATGGGCGGCACGAGCACGTACCTGCCCCTGAAGGTCAACCAGGCCGGCGTGATCCCGATCATCTTCGCGACGTCGATCATGTACTTCCCGACGCTGATCGCGAGCGTGTACCACGCGGAGTGGTTCACGAACTTCACGAACAACTACGTCACGAACCAGCGGAGCATCGTCTACATGGCGATCCTGACCTTGCTGATCGTGTTCTTCGCCTACTTCTACACGGCGATCCAGTTCGATCCGGTCCGCACCGCCGACCAGATCCGCAAGCAGGGCGGGTTCATCCCGGGCATCCGGCCGGGCCCGCCCACGGCGAGCTACCTGAACGACATCCTCGTGCGCATCACGCTCCCCGGCTCGCTCTTCCTCGCGGCGATCGCCCTGATCCCGTCGATCGTGTTCGCCTACTGGGCCTTCTCCCAGTTCCCGTTCGGCGGCACGTCGGTGCTGATCGCCGTCGGCGTCGCGCTGGAGACGATGAAGCAGATCGAGTCGCAGCTGCTGATGCGCCACTACGAAGGCTTCCTGAAGTAGGCCCGCGATGCGTCTCGTCTTCCTCGGGCCCCCGGGCGCAGGCAAGGGAACGCAGGCGCAGCGTCTGTCCGAGCGCGTGGGCATCCCGCAGATCTCGACCGGGGACATCCTGCGCGAGCACGTGCAGGAGGGCACCCCGCTCGGCGTCAAGGCGCGAGGCTTCATGGACCGCGGCGAGTACGTGCCCGACGACGTCGTCGTCGAGATGGTGATGGATCGCCTCGACGGCTCCGACGCCGAGAAAGGCTTCATCCTCGACGGGTTCCCGAGGACCGTCCCGCAGGCCGAGGCCCTGTCGCGCGCGCTCGAACGAGCCGAGCGGCCACTCGACGCGGTGCTGATGTTCGCGATCACCGACGAGATGGCCGTCCGCCGCCTCTCGAACCGGTGGACGTGCCCGACCTGCAAGCGCACCTACAACATGGAGTTCAAGCCGCCGGCCGCCGACCAGGTCTGCGACCTCGACCAGACCGCGCTGGAGCGGCGGGCCGACGACGACGAACTCACGGTGCGGCGTCGCCTCGCCGTGTACGACGAACAGACCGAGCCGCTCGAGCGGTTCTACCAGGATCGCGGCCTGCTCAGAGAGATCGACGCGGAGGCGCGCGAGGACGATGTCACCCAGCGGATGCTCGTCGAACTGGAGGGGGTCGAATGATCATCCGGAAGTCCTCGGACGAGCTGCGGAGGATGCGCCGTTCGGGCGAGATCACGGCCGAGACGATCGAGGCCGTGGTCGACGCGGTGCGCCCCGGCGTGACGACCGACGAGCTCGACGCGATCGCCGAGCGACGGATCCGCGACGCCGGGGCGGTGCCATCGTTCCTCGGCTATCGGGGCTTCACGAAGACGATCTGCGCCTCGGTGAACGACGAGATCGTGCACGGGATCCCCTCGAAGGAGCGGGTCCTGCGTGAGGGCGATCTGCTCTCCCTCGACTTCGGCGCGATCTTCGAGGGGTTCCATTCGGACTCGGCCGTGAGTCTCTTCGTCGGCGGCCAGGCCCCCTCGGAGGAGGCCGCGCGGCTCGTGAAGGTCACGGAGGCGTGCCTCGATGCCGCGATCGCGAAGATCCAGCCCGGTGGTCGGCTCTCCGACATCGGTCATGCGATCGAATCGGTGGCCGGATCGGCCGGCTTCGGCATCGTGCGCGAGTACGGCGGCCACGGGATCGGCCGGGCGCTGCACGAGGACCCGTTCATCCAGAACTGGGGTCCCGCCGGCCGAGGGCCCGATCTTCGGCCCGGGCTCGTCGTCGCGGTCGAGCCGATGCTCACGCTGGGCGGCGAGGAGACGCGGCAGCTGTCCGACGGGTGGACCGTCGTCACGGCCGACGGGTCGCTGTCGGCGCACTTCGAGCACACGATCGCCGTCACCGAGGACGGCCCCGAGGTGCTCACCGGCCGCCGCTCGTCCGTTCCTGCGTGACGCATCCCACGCACGGCCCGTATACTTCCGCTTCGCCCCGCCTGGAGGCCGTTCTGCGCGCGCCTCGGCCGGGGAGAGAACCCGTTCGAAGGAAGTATCCGGAGCGTGCCGAAGAAAGACGCCATAGAGATCGAGGGAACGGTGATCGAGCCGTTGCCCAACGCCATGTTCCGGGTGGAGCTCGACAACGGGCACAAGGTGTTGGCCCACATCTCGGGCAAGATGCGGATGCACTACATCCGGATCCTGCCGGGTGACCGGGTCCTGGTGGAGCTGTCGCCGTACGACCTCACCCGAGGCCGTGTGGTGTATCGGTACAAGTAGGAGCAGACGAAGATGAAGGTGCGTCCGTCGGTCAAGAAGATCTGCGACAAGTGCCGCGTGATCCGCCGGCGTGGGCGCATCCTGGTGATCTGCTCGAACCCGCGGCACAAGCAGCGGCAGGGCTAGAGGAAGGGATCGATCGGTGGCACGCATCGCAGGCGTCGACCTCCCCCGCGACAAGCGGCTGGACATCGCGCTGACCTACATCTACGGGATCGGCACCACGAGCGCGAACCAGATCGTGGCGGGCACCGGGATCGATCCTGCCACGCGGGTCCGCGACCTCTCCGAGGACGAGGTCCTGAAGATCCGTGACTTCATCGACAAGAACCTGAAGGTCGAAGGTGACCTCCGCCGCGAGGTCGCGCAGGACATCAAGCGGAAGATCGAGATCGGGTGCTACCAGGGCATCCGCCACCGCCGCAGCTTGCCGGTCCGAGGCCAGCGCACGCACACGAACGCGCGGACGCGCAAGGGCCCGAAGAAGACCATCGCCGGCAAGAAGAAGGCGACGAAGAAGTAAGGGAGCCCCTACACACATGGCGAAGCCCAAGGCCAAGAAGACGAAGCGCCGCGAGAAGAAGCACGTCGTGCACGGACAGGCGCACATCAAGTCGACGTTCAACAACACGATCGTCACGATCACCGACCTGCAGGGGAACACCCTCTCGTGGGCCAGCGCCGGCAACGTGGGCTTCAAGGGCTCCCGCAAGTCCACGCCGTTCGCCGCGCAGCTCGCCGCCGAGAAGGCCGCGCGCGCCGCGCAGGAGCACGGCCTGCAGAAGGTGGATGTCTACGTCAAGGGCCCCGGCTCCGGCCGTGAGACCGCGATCCGCTCGCTGGCGGCCGCCGGTCTCGAGGTCTCGGGGATCAACGACGTCACGCCGGTGCCGCACAACGGCTGCCGGCCGCGCAAGCGCCGCCGTGTCTAGGACGCGGTAGCACCCCGAACGCCCGAGTCTGGGCGCTCGGGCAACCGACGAGGCGGGGTAGCAGTGGATGATCCCCCGCCGAAGGAGGGAAGCACCTTGTTCATCGTCGCGAGGCCTCAGATCGCTGAGGACACGATCTCGCCGACCCGCTCGAAGTTCTCGATCGAGCCGCTCGAGCCCGGATTCGGCTACACCGTCGGGAACTCGCTCCGACGCACCCTGCTGTCGTCGATCCCGGGGGCGGCCATCTCGTCCGTCCGCATCGACGGCGTGCTCCACGAGTTCTCGACGGTCCCCAAGGTCGAAGAGGACGTCACCGACATCATCTTGAACCTGAAGGAGCTCGTGGTGCGCTCCGAGCTCGAGGAGCCGACCACCGTGTACCTGAAGGCCAAGGGCCCGGCGGAAGTGACCGCCGGCGACATCGCGCCGCCCGCGGGCGTCGAGATCTTGAACCCCGAGCTCCACATCGCCACGCTCGGCAAGGGCGCGAGCCTCGAGATGGAGATGACCGTCGAGCGCGGGGTCGGCTACCGCATGGCCGACAAGAACAAGAAGCCGCGCGACCCGATCGGCGTGATCCCGGTGGACTCGATCTTCTCGCCGGTCCGCAAAGTGAGCTACCAGGTCGAGAACACGCGCGTCGAGCAGATGACCGACCGTGACCGCCTGGTGCTCGACGTCGAGACCGACGGCTCGGTGACGCCGCGCGAGGCCGTGGCCTCGGCCGGCGGCACCCTGCTCGAGCTCGTGAACCTGTTCGCCGAGCTGGCCGACGCCGCGAGCGTGACGGTCGGCCCTGCCGAGGACGACGAGGTCCCGGGCGACTACGCGATCACGATCGAGGAGCTGAACCTGTCGGTCCGCTCCTACAACTGCCTCAAGCGCGAGGGCATCAACGCGGTCGGCGACCTGGTGCAGAAGAGCGAGTCCGAACTGATGGACATCCGCAACTTCGGCCAGAAGTCGATCGACGAGGTGAAGGCCAAGCTCGAGGAGCTCGGTCTCGGACTGCGGGAGGAGTAAACCGGTGCCGACGCCCAAGAAGGGACCCCGGCTGGGTTCGAACCCGGCGCATCAGCGGCTGCTGCTGTCGGGTCTCGCGGCGCAGCTCTTCACGCACGAGGCCATCAACACCACCGAGGCCAAGGCCCGGGCGCTCCGGCCCTACGCGGAGAAGCTGATCACGAAGGCCAAGAAGGGCGACCTCGCGGCTCGACGGGAGGTCCTCAAGGACATCCCCGACCGCGACGTGGTGGCACGGCTGTTCCACGAGATCGGGCCGAGGTTCGCCGACCGTCAGGGCGGCTACACGCGGATCATGAAGCTCGGCCCCCGCAAGGGTGACGCCGCGCCGATGGCGCGCATCGAGCTCGTGGAACGCGGGGCGTAGGACCCCGCTCGGACATCGAACGCCACGCACGAGGCCGGGGCGCGAGCCCCGGCCTCGTGCGTTCCCGCCCCGCCTAGACTTCGGCTGATGGCGACGATCCGGCTGGTGCTCGCGTACGACGGAACCGGGTTCCGGGGGTGGGCGGCGCAGCGAGACCCCGAGATCCGGACGATCGAAGGGGAGCTCACGGCCGTGCTGACGGACGTGCTCGAGGAGTCCGTGAAGCTCCGTGTGGCGGGGCGCACCGATGCCGGGGTGCATGCCCGTGGCCAGGTGGCGTCGTTCCGGTCGGAGCGCGGACTCGCCCCCCGAGCGCTCCGGGCGGCGATCAACGGCCGCCTCGCACCCGAGGTCGTCTGTCTGCGGGCCGACGAGGTGCAGGCGTCGTTCGACGCCCGCTTCGCGGCGAGCGCGCGCGAGTACCGGTACCGGATCGACACGGCTGAGGTGCCCGATCCGTTCACCGCCCGATTCGTCTGGCATCGGCCGGGGCTCCTCGACGTCGCGCGGATGCGCTCGGCCGCGAGGGAACTGGTTGGGGAGCACGACTTCACGTCGTTCTGCCGTCATCCGGGACCGGGACGGGCGACCGTGCGTGACCTCCAGCGGCTCACCGTGACCTCGACCCGCGAGCGCGTCGAGCTCGGGTTCCGGGCGAACGCGTTCCTGCATCAGATGGTGCGGGCGCTCACGGGCACCCTGGTGCTGGTGGGAGACGGGAAGCTCGGGCCCGACGATGTCGCCCGGCTCCTCGCGAACCGCGGCCGGGTGGGGACAGGCAACCTCGCACCCGCGAACGGGCTCACCCTCGAGCGGGTCGTGTACGGGCGACGGACGCACCCGTGACCACGCTCTCCGCCGACGTCCTGCGCTGGGTCGAGCGGTCGACCGGTCCGAGCGCCCGTGTCGTCGCGGTCGATGAGCTCCCGCCGTCGTCGACGGAGAAGCACCGGATCGAGCTCGGGGAAGGCGGGGGATCGACGCGCGTGCTCGTGCTCCGCCGATACCATGACACCGAGCGGCTCGCGACGGACTTCGCGTACGTCCCCGCGAACGAGGCCGAGACGCTCCGGATCCTGGGTCCGACGGGTGTGCCCGCGCCGGCCCTGATCGCGGTGGACCTGGCGCCCGAGAGCTGCGACGTACCCGCGATCCTCGAGACCTGGGTCCCCGGGCGATCGTCGTTCATGCCCTTCGACGGGGTCGACCTCGAGCGGTTCCTCCGGCGCCTGGCCGCCGTCTTGGTCGAGATCCATGCCGTCGGTGGCGGAGGGAGCCTGCCCGCGTACCGCCGCTACGCGGAGGACGGGGCGCCCGCGATCCCACCATGGTCGCCCAGGCCCCGGACCTGGGAGCGCGTGCTCTCGATCGTGCTGGAAGGGCCTCCGCCGGGCCGCCCACGCTTCATCCACCGCGACGTCCACGGCGGCAACGTGCTGTGGGCCGATGACGAGGTCTCGGGCGTCGTCGATTGGGCGACGGCCTGTATCGGACCGGCGGGGATCGACCTCGCCCGGATGCGGCTGAACCTCGTGAGCGACATCGGGGCGGAGGCGGCCGACGCCTTCTCGCGGGCCTACGTCGAGGCGGGAGGCGACGACGCGGCCCGCCACCCGTACTGGGACCTCGTGGACGTGTGCGACATGCTCACCGACCTCTCGGCACCCGCCGATGCCGGCGAGGTAGCCGCGTGGGCGCGGTTCGAGTCCTGGGCGGCGAGCGTGGCGGCCGAGCTCGGCTGATCCCACGGACCGCACGTCGAAACGTATCGACATCCATCGATAGATGTGGCATCATGACATCGATGAACGTCGATCGAAGGTGGAGGAGGTAGCGCGATGGCGACCAGAGCTGGGATCACGGAGATCCCGCTGATCGACGCGGCGCCGGCCCTGTGCTGTGCCCCGGTCGCCGAGGCGGGGCTCACCGAGGAGGAGGCCGCCACCACGGCTCGGCTCTTCAAGGCGCTCGCCGATCCTCACCGGGTGCGCATCATGAACGTGCTGGCGACCACCGGCGACGCCGTGTGCGGTTGCGATCTCGAGGAGCCGCTGGGCCTCTCGCAGGCCACGGTGAGCTTCCACCTGAAGAAGCTGTTCGACGCCGGACTCCTCGATCGGGACAAGCGTGGGGTCTGGGTCTACTACTCGCTCAACCGCGAGGCCGCCGCCCGACTGGGCGACGTGCTCCGGTTCGACGGAAGGAGATGACGATGGAGGAGCTCAGGGAGCACGTGCGGGAGCGGTACGCGGCCGCGGCGCTGGTGGTGCGCGACGGGCGGGCGGCCGATGACCGCGGCGACGAGACGTGCTGCGGACCCGCCGGGTCGATGGGATGCGAACCGCAGGACGGGATCGGTCCGACGCTGTACGAGCTCGCCGACCGCGAGGTCCTGCCCGACGCGGCGGTGCTGGCGAGCATGGGATGCGGCAACCCCACCGCGGTGGCCGAGCTGAAGGAGGGCGAGACCGTCCTCGACCTCGGATCGGGAGGCGGGATCGACGTGCTGCTGTCGGCCCGCCGGGTGGGGCCGACCGGCAAGGCCTACGGCCTCGACATGACCGACGAGATGCTCGCCCTCGCCCGGGACAACGCCGCCAAGGCGGGCGCCACGAACGTGGAGTTCCTGCAGGGCTACATCGAGGCGATCCCGCTGCCCGAGGCGAGCGTCGACGTCGTGATCTCGAACTGCGTGATCAACCTGTCGACGGACAAGCCGGCGGTGATCGCGGAGATCGCTCGCGTGCTGCGTCCGGGAGGACGTGTGGGCGTCAGCGACGTCGTGGCCGACGATCACCTCTCGCCGGCGGATCGGGCCGAGCGGGGTTCGTACGTGGGATGCATCGCGGGAGCCCTGACGTTCGCCGAGTACCGCGCGTTCCTCGAGGATGCCGGCTTCGCGGCGATCGAGATCGAGGGGACGCACGAGCTCACCGACGGCATGCACGGCGCGATCGTGCGGGCGGTCAAGCCGGGGGCCTGAGCCCCCGGCTCGCGCTCGCGCCGATCACTCGACGGTGAAGCCGATCCGCATGCCCTCCGAGTAGTGCGCCTCCTGCTCGTCCTCGCTGTAGATGTTGCAGATCAGGACATAGTTGCCGGCGTCCAGATCCACGGTGAGTGACTGCGTGTCGTCCGACGGCGATGTCCTCGATCTCGTCGACGGCTCGACGCCCTCGCCGTCCTCGACCACGGCCCCGGTCTGTCCACCGGCAGGTCCGTCGCGCCCAGGTCGGTCTTGAACACGACGAACTCGTGGACGTCGTTCGGCCCGATGTTGGTCACGTCGAACGTGATCGTCGCCGGCCGGCGCCGAAGCCGGGCGCCGCGACGGCGAACTCCTGGAGCGTGACCGGACCGTGCCGTCCGAGCTACCCGTGCTCCCGGTCGTCGCGGCGCTGCTCGTGTCGCCGCTCGCCGAGCTGCTGTCGTCCGAGCTGCACGCGGGCACGAGCCCGATCGCCAGCGCGATCGCCCCGGCGACGACCAGCCGACGTTTCCTGACCATGCCTTCCATGGATCCCCCTCCTCCGGCGCTCGAGATCGAACGCCTCCCTGCCTCGCATACTGGGTCCTCCACCCCCTGCGGCGCAAGGGACCGAACCCCTGCCTTTGACGCTGCGGCGAGGCGCCCGGTAACCTGATGCGTCGGCCCATCGACCCGGGCCGGCACTTCCACGCATGAAGACCTACTCTCCGAAGCCTGACCACATCGAGCGCAGCTGGTACGTCGTCGACGCCAGCGACATGGTGCTGGGCAGGCTCAGCTCCGAGGTCGCCGCCCTGTTGCGGGGCAAGCACAAGCCGATCTTCGCTCCGCACATGGACTGCGGGGACCACGTGATCGTGATCAACGCCGACAAGGTCACGCTCACCGGGGGCAAGGAACAGAAGAAGCTCGCCCACCGACACTCGGGTTACCCGGGTGGCATCACCTCCACGCGGTACGCCGACCTCATGGCCGACAAGCCCGTGTTCGTCGTCGAGAAGGCGGTCCGAGGGATGCTTCCGAAGAACCGCCTCGGCCGCGCGATGATCAAGAAGCTCCACGTCGTGGCCGGTCCCGAGCACCCGCACGCGGCCCAGCAGCCGGTGCCCTACACGCTCGGCGAGCCGCCCGCCTGGCAGGGACTGCCGGAGCCGAAGGTCCGCGCGCCGCGCGCAGCGAAGAGCGAAACGGCCCCCGAGCCGACGGCGCCCGCCAAGAAGCCCGCGGCCAAGAAGCCCACCGCGAAGACCGCGGCCAAGAAGTCGGCCGCCAAGAAGTCCACCGCGACGAGCACGTCGAAGAAGCCCGCTGCCAAGAAGGCGACGAAGGCCGAGACGCCCGCCGAGACCGACACCGAGTAAGGAGCACCTGCGTGGCCGCTACCCCTGTGAAGATCAACACCGGACGCCGCAAGGAGGCCGTCGCGCGCGTGCGCCTGGTCCCGGGCGCCGGCGACTTCACGGTCAACGGCCGCACGCTCGACGAGTACTTCCCGACCCGGGTACACCGGATGGTCGCCCAGGCACCGCTCCGCCTCGTCGGTCGCGAGAAGGACTACGACGTGATCGCCTCGATCAAGGGCGGCGGCATCAGCGGTCAGGCGGGCGCGGTCCGGCTGGGCATCGCCCGTGCGCTGATCGAGATCGATCCCGAGCTCCGTCCTCAGCTGAAGGCCGAGGGCTACCTCATGCGCGACGCGCGTGAGAAGGAGCGCCGCAAGTACGGCCTGAAGAAGGCCCGCAAGGCGCCGCAGTACTCGAAGCGCTAACCGGGCGTTTCGGCGTCCTCGGCCGCTTCCTCGAGGGTCTCATCGCCCACCGCGAACGCTCCGGATTCCACCGCGTCGATCACGGCCTTGGCTCTGGCTTCGTCGGACGTCGCGACCCACAGGTAGACGGGACCCGACGGGTACGGTCCCTCGGTTCCCCCTTTCAGGAGGACCTGGATGCCCTCGGCTTCGAGGCGACCCCTCATCAACTCGCCGGCGAACTGGTCGGTCGTGGCGAACACGCGTGTCAGGTTCTCGTCCATCCCCGGATGCTCCCACACTTGACCTGGCATCGTGCCCGGCCAGGCCCGGCGACGCTCGGGTAGCCTTCCCGCCCATGGGACGACTCTTCGGTACCGACGGCGTCCGTGGCCTCGCCGGCAGCGAGCTCACGGCCGAGCTCGCGAACGGGCTCGGACGGGCCGCGGTCGTCGTGCTGGGCCGGCACGGCGCTGGTCGCGCGACGCTGGTCGTCGGCCGCGATCCCCGGGCATCCGGGGAGTGGCTCGAGGTCGCCCTCGTCGACGGGATCCGTTCGGCCGGCGGTGACGTGATCCTCGCGGGGGTCGAGCCCACGCCGGCGATCGCGTTCCACACGGTCGACGCACGGGCGTCCGCCGGGGTGGTGATCTCGGCCTCCCACAACCCACCCGAGTACAACGGGATCAAGTTCTTCTCCAACGCGGGCATGAAGCTGCCGGACGAGCTTGAGGACGAGATCGAGGCCTTCCTGGCACACCCCGGAAGGGTCGCCTCGGAGCCCGGCTCGATCGTCCCGGCGGCCGACGCTCGGGAGCGGTACCTCGACCACCTCGTGAACGCGGCCGAGTCGTCGCTCGACGGCATGGCGGTCGTCGTGGACTGCGCGAACGGGGCGGCGTCCGAGCTCGCGCCCGAGCTGCTGCGCCGGATGGGCGCGACCGTGCACGCGATCAACGCGACCCCCGACGGCGACAACATCAACGACGGTTGCGGCGCGCTCTATCCGGAGGTGGTCGCCGCGGAAGTCGTCCGGCTCGGTGCGGACGCGGGTGTCTCGCACGACGGCGACGCCGACCGGGCGCTGTTCGCCGACGCGCGCGGTGCGATCGTCGACGGCGACCAGGTGCTGGCGGCGTGCGCCGTCGGGCTCCACGACGCCGGGCGCCTCACCGGGAACACCGTCGTCACCACGGTGATGGCCAACGTCGGGTTCCATCACGCGATGCGGGAGGCGAGGATCGGCGTCGTCTCGTCGAGGGTCGGAGACCGGTACGTGCTGGAGGACATGCTGCGGACCGGCGCGGTGCTCGGCGGCGAGCAATCCGGACACGTGATCTTCCGCGAGCACGCGACGACCGGCGATGGGCTCCTCACGGCCGCCCGATTCCTGTCCCTCGTCGCCGCCCGCGGGTCGTCCGTGGAGGAGGTGGCCGCTGTGATGCGTCGCTACCCCCAGCGGATGGTGAACGTCGAGGTCGTGGATCGCGATGCGCTCGAGGGCGCCACCGACGTCTGGGCGGCCGTCAGGGCGGTCGAGTCGGAGCTCGGCGACGAGGGCCGCGTGCTGGTGCGCCCCTCCGGCACCGAGCCGCTCGTGCGCGTGATGGTCGAGGCCGAGACGGAGGCGTTGGCCGTGCGGCACGCCGACGAACTCGCCGCCGTGGTGGCGAAGCACCTCGGCGCCTGAGGACTCATCGGCCCCAGCCTCCCGGTCGTTCCGTCCTGTCGAACCCCGCTGCTAGGGTGGATGGTCTATGTGCGGCATCGTCGGCTACGTCGGGCCGGACCAGGCGCTCCCCATCGTGCTGGAGGGGCTACGGCGTCTCGAGTACCGCGGATACGACTCCGCCGGCGTCGCCGTGGTCGACGGTGACCTGTCGGTCGTGAAGCGCTCGGGCAAGCTCGCGGAGCTCGAGGCGCTGCTCGCGTCGGACGGGCGTCCGACGGGGACGGTGGGCATGGGGCACACGCGCTGGGCCACGCACGGTGCGCCGACCGATCGGAACGCGCACCCGCATCTGGACTGCACGGGCGGGGTCGCGGTGATCCACAACGGGATCATCGAGAACTTCCAGTCCCTGCAGGTCCGGCTGGAGAAGGCGGGTCACACGCTCGTGTCGGAGACGGACACCGAGTGCGTGGCCCACCTGATCGAGGAGCAGCTTGCGGGGGGCGCCGCATCGCTTCCCGACGCCGTCCGTGCGGCGATCCGGGACCTGGAGGGCGCCTACTCGCTGGTCGTGTGCGCGCGCGACGAGCCCGACGTGCTCGTGGGCGTGAAGGTGGCCTCGCCGCTGATCGTCGGCCTCGGCGACGGCGAGACGATGCTGGCGTCCGACATCCCAGCGATGCTCGACCGGACCTCGACGGTGATCCCGCTCGAGGAGGGGCAGGTCGTCGAGGTCAGGCGAGACGGGGCTGCGTTCACCGACGTCGAAGGCAACGCCCTGTACCCCGAGCCGATCACGGTGGACTGGGACGTCACGCAGGCCCAGAAGTCGGGGTTCGACGACTTCATGATGAAGGAGATCCACGAACAGCCGACGGCGATCCGGGACACGCTGGCCGGCCGGGTGATCGACGGGCGGCTGACGCTGGACGAGCTCCGGATCAGCGACGACGTGCTCCGTGAGGTCACGAAGGTCTTCGTGGTGGCCTGCGGGACGGCGTTCCACTCAGGGCTCGTGGCCAAGTACGCGATCGAGCACTGGACCCGTCTGCCGGTCGAGATCGAGATCGCGAGCGAGTTCCGGTACCGCGACCCGGTGCTCGGGCCCGACACGCTCACGCTCGCGGTGTCGCAGAGCGGCGAGACGATCGACACGCTCGAGGCCGCGCGGCACGCACGCCGCCAGGGGTCTCAGGTGATCGCGGTGACGAACACCGTGGGATCGTCGCTCGCCCGTGAGGCCGACGGCGTGCTCTACACCCACGCGGGTCCGGAGATCTGCGTGGCGGCGACGAAGACGTTCGCCACCCAGATGGTTTCCCAGTACCTGGTGGCGCTGTACCTCGCGCAGGTGCGCGGCACGATGTTCCCCGAGGAGATCGCGGAGGTGCTGGAACGCATGGACGAGCTTCCGGTCGCCGTGGAACGCGCGATCGGGCTCGACGCGCGCTGTCGCGAGCTGGCCGCCCAGCTGAAGGACGAGCCGACCTGGTTGTTCATCGGACGGCATACGGGCTACCCGGCCGCGATGGAAGGAGCCCTCAAGCTGAAGGAGCTCAGCTACCTCCACGCGGAGGGGTTCGCGGCGGGCGAGCTGAAGCACGGGCCGATCGCGCTGGTCGAGGACGGCGTCCCGATCGTCGCCGTGGCCACCACGTGCCACGTCTATCCGAAGATGCTGTCCAACATCCAGGAGGTGCGCGCCCGGGGCGCGCGCGTGATCGCCATCGCCACCGAAGGTGACACGCAGATCGGCGCGCTCGCCGACGACGTGCTGGAGGTGCCGGAGACGCCGGAGCTGCTCGCCCCGGTGACCGTCACGGTGCCGCTCCAGCTGCTCGCGTACCACGTGGCGAAGCTGCGTGGCTGCGACGTCGACCAACCCCGGAACCTCGCGAAGAGCGTCACGGTCGAGTAAGACCCGCCGCGCGGGCCGCGGCCGCGCGGCCCCGGGCCTGCCTCGCGAGCCGCCGGGGTTCGCGTAGCCTTGTGACCGTGGACATCGTCGGGCTCGGCGTCGATATCTGCGAGATCGCGCGCATGGAGCGGGCGCTCGCGCGCCACGCCACGATGCGCGAGCGCGTGTTCACGCCCGAGGAGGTCGCCTACTGCGACGGCAAGGCACGGCCGGCGGAGTCGTACGCGGGGCGGTTCGCGGCCCGGGAGGCCGTGATCAAATCGCTCGGCGGCTACCGCGGCAAGAACTGGAAGGACATCAGCGTCACGCGGCACCCCTCGGGCGCGCCGATCATCGCGCTCACGGGGAACGCCGCCCGGCGCGCCGAGATGCTGGGCATCACGCAGGTGCTCATCACCTTCACCCACGAGAAGACGAGCGCGGTGGCGTTCGCGGTGGCGGTTCGGTCGTGAAGCCGGTCCTCACGCCCGACGAAGCCGGCGCGCTCGACCGGGCCACCCAGGAGGCCGGCACCCCCGCCGAGGTGCTGATGGAGCGCGCCGGGCGCGCCGTGGCGCGGGCGGCCGTGGACCTGGTCGGCGGCGTGTACGGGCGACGCGCCGTCGTCGTCTGCGGGAAGGGGAACAACGGGGGCGACGGGCTCGTCGCCGCGCGGCACCTCGCTCGGTGGGGGATGCGGGTGGCCGTGATCGCCGTGGAGACCGCCGACGCCCTCCGCGAGCCGGCCGCGTCGAACCTCGCGCGGTTGGACGAGGTGGGCGTCCGCGTCCGCGGATGGTCGTCGGCCGCGCTGACGCATGAGCTCGCCCGGGCCGACGTCGCGATCGACGCGCTCTTCGGGACCGGCTTCCGCGGGTTCCCCGAGGACGCGTGGGCGGACGCGATCGATGGGATGAACGAAGGAGCGGCCTCGGTCGTCGCCGTCGACATCCCGAGCGGGGTGAACGGCGCCACGGGCGCGGTCGAAGGGCTCGCGGTCCGCGCCGACGTCACCGTCACGTTCGGCGCGGCGAAGGTCGGCGCCGTGCTGCTGCCCGGCGCCGAGTACGCGGGTGCGGTCCGCGTCGTGGACATCGGGTTCCCCGATGAGCTGCTGCGCGCCGACGCGTTCCTCGTGGAGCCGTCGGATGTCGTTGGGTGGTTCCCGACGCGCCCGATCGACACGCACAAGCGCGCCACGGGGGTCCTGGTCGTCGTGGCCGGGTCGCGCGGCATGACGGGAGCACCCGTCCTCGTGGCCGAGGCGGCGGCGCGGATCGGGGCGGGGCTCGTGACGGTCGCGGCCCCCGCCGAGATCGTGCCGACGATCCAGGCGCACCTGACCGAGGCGACGTTCGTGCCGCTGCCGACCACGGGGTCCGGATCCGTGG
Organism: uncultured Actinomycetes bacterium; assembly: GCA_963821925.1. Taxonomy (GTDB): domain Bacteria; phylum Actinomycetota; class UBA4738; order UBA4738; family HRBIN12; genus JAOUEA01. Next base: position 416,219 of record CAWGFO010000002.1, read on the forward strand.
CGCGCGACGCGCTCGCTCCCGTCCTCGAGCTCCTCGGCCGGGCCGACGCGCTCGCGATCGGGCCGGGCCTGACCACCGACGACGAGACCACCGGGTTCGTGCGCGACCTGGTCCGCGCCTCGCCCGTCCCCGCCGTGGTGGACGCCGACGGTCTGAACGCGTTCGTGGGGCGGACCGCCGATCTGGCGGACCGCAAGGCGGACGCGATCCTCACGCCCCACGCGGGGGAGTTCACGCGGTTGACGGGACTGAGCGCGCGCGAGCTCGACGCCGATCGACTGGGTCACGTCCGGCGGCTCGCCCACGACGCCGGCGCCGTCACGCTCCTGAAGGGGAGCCGGACGATCGTGGTCGACGATCGGGGACCGGCCCGGATCAACCCCACCGGAGGGCCCGTGCTGGCGACGGCCGGATCCGGCGACGTGCTCACCGGCATGATCGGAGGGCTGGTGGCCCGAGGGCTCGCACCGAGCGACGCGGCCGCGGCGGCCGCGTACGTGCACGGGGTGGCCGGGATGCTGGCCGGGCGGCGGACGGGGGACGGCACGCTGGCGGGCGACATCGCCCGGGCGATCCCCGACGCGATCGCCCTCGTGGAGCGGACGTGAGCTCCCGGCTGCGACCCACCTGGGTCGAGGTCGACCTCGACGCGATCCGTCACAACGTGCGGACGCTGAAGCCCGCCGGCGTCGAGCTGATGGCGGTCGTGAAGGCGAACGCGTACGGGCACGGCGACGTCGCCGTCGCCCGCGCCGCGGTCGAGGCCGGGGCCACCTGGCTCGGCGTGGCGCTCGTCGAGGAGGGGCTCGCGCTCCGGGGTGCGGGGCTCGCCGACGTCCCGATCCTCGTGCTCTCGGAGTTCCCGCCCGGCGCGGAGCGCGAGGCGCTGGCCGCAGCGCTGACGCCGTCCCTCTACTCCGAAGGCGGCCTCTCGCGGCTCGTCCGAGCCGCGGGCGGCGCGCCGGTGGGCGTGCACGTGAAGGTCGACACGGGGATGCACCGCGTCGGCGTGTACCCGCCGGCGGCGGCGTCCGCGTACGTCGGCCGGGTCGTCGGCGCAGGGCTCGAGCTCGAAGGGCTGTGGACCCATCTCGCTCGCTCCGAGGAAGATGCGCCGACGACCGCGGCGCAACTCGCCGCGTTCCGCGCGGTCGTCGACGACGTGCGGTCCGCGGGATATGCGCCGCGGCTGCTCCACGCGGCCAATACGGGCGGGGCGATCCGTCACGCCGAGTCGCATCTCGACCTGGTGCGGACGGGCATCGGGATCTACGGGATCGAGCCCGCGCCGGGCGTCGGGACCGAGCTCGGCCTGCGGCCGGCGTTGACGTGGCGGTCCGCGGTGACGATGGTCAAACGGCTGCCCGAGGGGGCGCGCACGAGCTACGGCCATCATTATCGGCTGGGTCATGATGCCTGGGTGGCGACGGTGCCGGCCGGGTATGCCGACGGGTACCCTCGGCTGCTGTCGTCGCGCGCCGACGTGCTGATCGGCGGGCGTCGCTGCAGGGTGGCCGGAAGCGTGACGATGGACCAGGTGATGGTGGACTGCGGGGATCTCGAGGTTGAGCCGGGTGACGAGGTCGTCCTGCTGGGGACCCAGGGTGACGAGACGGTGAGCGCCGAGGAGCTCGCGAACCACGCCGGGACGATCGGGTACGAGATCGTGACGCGGATCGGCGAACGGGTGCCCCGGGACCACCTGGGCGAGGAGCGCGCGGGATGACGAAGAAGCGCACGGCGGTGATCGCGGGGGGCGTGGCGGCCGGCGCGGTGGTCGCGGGCGCCGTCGGCCGCACGGTCGTCCATCGCCGCCGCGAACACCACCTGGAGCACGTGCTCTGGGACGTGCCGCCCGACGACCTCGGTCCCGTCACGTCGTTCGACGGCACCGAACTGGCGGTGCGCGCCGCCGGCCCCGCCGAGGCGCCGGTCGTGGTGTTCGTTCACGGGTTCAGCCTCGACATGACCACGTGGCACGAACAATGGCTCGACCTGTCGGTGGAATTCCGGACCGTGCTGATGGACCAGCGGGGCCACGGGGCGAGCGGGCGCGCCGCGCACGGCGATCTCTCGCTCCGCTCGATGGGTCGCGACGTCGCGGCCGTGCTGGAAGCGACCGCCCCGGGGCGTCCCGCGGTGCTCGTGGGTCACAGCATGGGCGCGATGGCGATCCTGGCGGCCGCCGAGCAACGGCCGGAGCTCTTCGGGCCCTCCGTGGCCGGCGTCGTCTTGGTGGGCGCGTCGTCCTCCGACCTGCTCCGCGGGGCGATGGGCTCGATCACCGATCTCGTGCGCCCTCGCCTCGGCTCGATCGGGGCGGCCGCGCGCCGCGTGGACCGTCTGCGGCGCGCGATCCTCGCGAGCCCCGCCGACCTGCGGGGCGCCGTCGTCCGGCTGACGCAGTTCGGACCCGACGCCCCCCAGCACGTCGTCGATCACGTCGTGCATCTGGCGGAGCGTGCGTCGTCCGACGTCTGGACCGACGGCCTGGCCGAGCTGATGGAGATGGACATGCGGCACGCGGTGCCGCGCCTCAAGGTGCCGGCCATCGTGGTGGTGGGGGAGCACGACCGGGTGACGCCGCCCGCCGCGGCGATCGAGCTCGCGGGCGCGCTCCCCGAGGCCCGGCTCGTCGTGATCGAGGGAGCGGGGCACATGCCGATGCTCGAGCGCCCGCTCGAGCTGAACCGCGAGATCCGTGGATTCGCCCTCCCGCTGCTGCTGCCCGAGGCCCATCGGCCGGCTCGGCGCGCGTCGGCCGCCCGCAGGCCGGCGAAACGAGGGGAGGCGGCGTCGTGAGCCGCTCGCTCGCGGACGCCGCTACGGAGGCGGCGACCTGCACCCGATGCAAGCTCGCGGACGGCCGGACACAGGTCGTGTTCGGGACCGGCAGCCCCGACGCGGACCTGATGTTCATCGGCGAAGGCCCCGGGTTCCACGAGGACCGGTTGGGAGAGCCCTTCGTGGGCGCCGCCGGTCAGCTGTTGAACCGGATGCTCGGCGAGATCGGCCTCGACCGCGCCGACGTCTACATCGCGAACGTCGTCAAGTGCCGGCCACCGGGCAACCGGGACCCCGAACCGGACGAGATCGAGGCCTGCACGCCGTGGCTGATCGAGCAGATCTCCTTGATCCAGCCCCAGGTGATCGTCACCCTCGGCAACTTCGCGACGAAGTTCGTCCTGAACACGACGACCGGCATCACGCGCCTCCGGGGCGAGATCCACGAGTGGCACGGGCGCACGGTGATCCCTACGTTCCACCCGGCGGCGATCCTGCACGGCGGCGGCGAGCGGTCGCCGCAGTTCGCGGCGCTCCGCGAGGATCTCGGTCTGGTCCGCCGGACCTTGGATGCCGCCGACGCGCCCACGGGCGGGCCCGAGGACGCTGCACCGGCCGAGACGAGCGCCGGAGGACCGGCCCCCGGCGAGATCCCGCGGGTCGTGCCCGGGGTGTCCGACGCGCCCGAGACCGACCCCGACCAGATGGAGCTCTTCTAGCCGTGGGGGCGATCACCCTCCACGCGGCCACCGCCGCCGACACCCGTGCGATCGGCCGGGCGCTTGCGCCGCTGTTCCGCGCCCGTGACGCGGTCGTCCTGACCGGCGAGCTCGGGGCCGGCAAGACCACGTTCGTCCAGGGCGTGGCCGAGGGGTTGGGGGTCGAGGACACGGTGTCGTCACCCACCTTCGTCCTCGTGAAGGAGTACGTCGGCCGCCTCACCGTCGCCCATGCCGACGTGTACCGGCTCGAGCGCGTCCAAGACGTCGTGGATCTGGGGCTCGACGAGATCGCCGAGGGCGAGGCCCTGCTCCTCGTCGAATGGGGCGACGCCGTCGAGGAGCTCCTCCCGGACGACCGGCTACGGGTGGAGCTCACGGGCGAGGACCCGGCGGGCGTGGACGAGTCCCGGCGCATCGAGATCGAGTCGGTCGGCAGCGGCTGGTTCGATCGTGCGGACGACCTGGCGAGGACCCTCTCGCCCTGGGTGGTGGCGGCATGATCGTCGTCGGGATCGAGACCTCGACGCCCCACACGAGCGTGGCGATCGGCACCGAGACCGACATCGTCGCGAAGGCCTCGGTGGCGGGCCGGTCCCGGCAGGAGGCCGTCACGCCGACGCTGAAGCAGCTGCTCGAGTGGAGCGACCTCGAGCTGCGTCAGGTGGGCGGCATCGCGGTGGGGATCGGACCCGGCCTGTTCACGGGTCTCCGCGTGGGCGTGCAGACGGCCAAGACGCTCGCGCAGGTGTTGCACGTGCCGATCGTGGGCGTGTCGAGCCTCGACGCGCTCGCGTACGCCGTCCGCCACACGCAACGCCGGATCGTGTCGGTCGTCGACGCCCGTCGCGGCGAGGTCTTCTTCTCCACCTACCGGTGCGTGCCCGGGGGCGTGATGCGCACCTCGGAGCCGGTCGTCGCCTCGCCCGACCATCTCGTGGCCGAGCTGGAAGCCCAGCCCGGAGAGGTGTTGGCGGTGGGCAACGGTGCGATGCTGTACCGCCATGAACTGGAGACCCTCGGTAGCCGCGTCGAGATCGGCTCGTCCGTCCTCGCGCACCCGGAGGCGGCGATCCTGGTCGAGCTCGCCGTGCCGAGGTTCCTCCGCGAGGAGCACGACCGTCTCGTCGACGTCGTTCCCCTGTACCTGAGGAGATCGGATGCTGAGATCGCGTGGGATCAGCGAGCCCGCGGCGCACCGGCTTGAGGTCGGGCGCATGCGGCGTCGCCACCTGCGCGGCGTCATGGCGATCGAACGGCAGGTCTACGCGCGTCCGTGGAGTCCGAACCTGTTCGTCGCCGAGATGACCGAGCCGAACAACCGGTGTTACCTCGTCGCGCGGTTCGACAAGGTCGTCGTCGGCTACGCGGGGATGATCTGCTACGGGGACGAGGCGCACATCACGAACATCGCGGTCGATCCGCAGCAGCACCGACGCCACATCGGCTCTCGCCTGCTCCTCGAGCAGATGACGCAGGCGATCGAGATGGGCGCGCAGGCCGTCTCCCTCGAGGTGCGCGTGACGAACTGGGGCGCGCAGCGGATGTACGGGCGCTTCGGCTTCCGCCCGGTGGGGATCCGACGGAACTACTACCAGGAGCTGAACGAGGACGCGCTGATCATGTGGACGGACGACGTGCGCGGCCCCGCCTACGCGCGCCGACTCGACTCGATCGCGGCGTCACTGCCCGAGGCCACGAGGCCACGGTGATGCGACGGTGAGCTCGCGTTGATCACGCTCGGCATCGAGACCTCGTGCGACGAGACGGCGGTCGCGGTCGTCGAAGACGGCTTCACCGTCCGCTCGAACCTGATCGCCTCGCAGGTCCATCTGCACGAACGGTTCGGGGGGGTCGTGCCCGAGGTGGCCGCGCGCGCCCACGTCGAGGCGTTGAACCCGCTGATGGACGAGGCCCTCGTCGCGGCGGGGGTCGGGTTCGGCGATCTCGATACCGTGGCGGTCACGGTCGGGCCTGGCCTGGTCGGCGCGCTCCTCGTCGGGATGGCGGCCGCGAAGGCGGTCGCGCTCGCGACGGGCGCGACCCTGGTGGGCGTGAACCACCTCGAGGGGCACGTGTGGGCGAATTTCCTCGTGCACGGACCACCGGAGCCGCCGTACGTCGCGCTGATCGTGAGCGGCGGCCACACGATGCTGGTCCACATCCCCGAGGCCCACCACCACGTGGTGCTCGGCCAGACGCTGGACGATGCGGCGGGGGAGGCCTTCGACAAGGTGGCGCGGCTGATCGGTCTCGGGTTCCCGGGCGGGCCGGCCCTCGACCGCATGGCCCGCGACGGCGATCCCACCGCGATCCGCTTCCCGCGGGCGATGGAGGGTTCGGGCGACCTCGACTTCTCGATGAGCGGGTTGAAGACCGCCGTGCTCCGCTACGTGAAGCAGGAGCGGGCGGCCGGCCGCGACCTCCACCTCCCCGACCTGGCCGCGAGCTTCCAGGAGGCGATCGTCGACGTCCAGGTGCAGAAGACGCTCGAGGCGGCGGCGCGGACCGGCGTCGGCACGGTGCTGCTCGGCGGCGGCGTGGTCGCGAACTCGCGGCTGCGCGAGCGCCTGCGGGGCGAGGGCGAGGGCGCGGGCCTCATGGTGTGGTTCCCCCCGCTCGACCTGTGTACCGACAACGCCGCGATGATCGCGTGTCTCGGCGCCGCCCGCGCCGCGCGAGGCGAGCGGTCGATGTTCGACATCGGGGCCGATCCGCAGCTAAGGTTGGCGCCGTGAGCACGGTCCTGGTGACCGGGGGCGCCGGGTTCATCGGCTCGCACCTCGCCGACCGACTCCTCGCCGAGGGGCACCGCGTGATCAGCGTCGACGACCTGAGCACGGGGCGCATCGCCAACCTCGCCGAGGCGCGCGGGTACGGCAAGGAGTTCACGTTCTTCAACATGGACGTGCGCGCCGAGGGTCTGCTGCCCCTGTTCGAGCGACACCGGCCGGAGGTGATCTTCCATCTCGCGGCCCAATCGGGCGTTCGCCCGTCACTCGGCGACCCCGCGAGGGACGCCAGCATCAACATCATGGGCACGATCAACGTGCTCGAATGCGCGACCAAGGTCGAGGCGCGCAAGGTGATCTACGCGGCCAGCGGCGGCACGATCTACGGCGAGCCACGACGGCTGCCGGCCAAGGAGTCCACGGCGCAGGCCTCCCACCCGATGTCGCCGTACGGCATCTCGAAGAAGGTCGTCCTCGACTACCTGGGCTTCTACCAGCGGTACCGGGGACTGGAGTACACGGCCTGTGCGCTCGGCAACGTGTACGGGCCGCGGCAGGACCCGCATGGCGAGGCGGGCGTGATCGCGATCTTCGCCCAGCGGATGCTCGCGAACGAGCCCGTGACGATCTTCGGAGATGGGAACCAGACGCGCGACTACGTGTTCGTCGACGACGTGGTGCACGCGTTCGTGCAGTCGTTCGAGCGCGGGTCAGGCAAGCTCGTGAACATCGGGACCGGTCTCGAGGCGAGCGTGAACCATCTGTTCCGGCTGCTCGCCGACATCACGGGATACGAGAGAGAGCCCGACCATGGCCCGCTCCCGCCCGGCGAGCTCCGGCGGAACGCCCTCGACATCTCGAGCGCCTCGAACGCGATCGCCTGGAAGCCGTGGACACACCTCGAGGACGGACTCGCCGAGACGGTGGCCTTCCTCAAGGGCATCTGAGCGCCCGATCCGTCGCGCGAGCGTCGGCGCGGTGCCAAGACCCTCGGAAGGCGACACCGCCGACGTTGACCATCTGGCACTCGCCTGGCTATCCTGTTAGCACTCGTACGCACAGAGTGCTAACGAACTGTCGGCACGGCACAAGGGAGGAAGCGCACATGGCGGAGTTCAGCCTCAAGCCCCTCGAGGACCGCATCGTGGTCAAGGCCAACGAGGGCGACCAGACCACCGCATCGGGTCTCGTGATCCCCGACACCGCGAAGGAGAAGCCCCAGGAGGGCACCGTCGTGGCGGTCGGCGAGGGTCGCTGGGACGAGGACGGCGAGAAGCGCATCCCGGTCGACGTGAAGACCGGCGACACGGTCATCTACTCGAAGTACGGCGGCACCGAGGTCAAGGTCGAGGGCGAGGACTACCTGATCCTGTCGGCCCGCGACGTGCTGGCCGTCGTTTCCAAGTAACCGGATCCACGCTTCGGGACTGGGGCTCGCGCGCCGTACGGCTCGCGGGCCCCGTTCCATGACACGCGAAGGAGGCACCAGTGGCGTCCAAGCTGCTGAAGTTCGGTGAGGAGGCACGACGCGGGCTCGAAGCCGGCGTCGACAAGCTCGCCGATGCCGTCGCCATCACGCTCGGCCCCAAGGGCCAGAACGTGGTGCTCGACAAGAAGTGGGGCGCTCCCACGATCACGAACGACGGCGTGACGATCGCCAAGGAGATCGAGCTCGAGGACCCGTGGGAGAACATGGGCGCCCAGCTCACCAAGGAGGTCGCCACCAAGACCAACGACGTCGCCGGCGACGGGACCACCACGGCCACCGTCCTCGCGCGCGCGATGGTCAAGGCCGGCATGAAGAACGTGGCCGCCGGCGCCAACCCGATGGCCCTCAAGCGCGGCATCGAGCAGGCCGTGATCGCCGCGGTCGACGAGATCAAGGCGCAGGCCAAGGACGTCGAATCCAAGGAGGAGATCGCCCAGGTCGCCTCGATCTCGGCCGCCGACACCACGATCGGCGAGGTGATCGCCGAGGCCCTCGACAAGGTGGGCAAGGACGGCGTCGTCACGGTCGAGGAGTCGAACACCTTCGGCATGGACCTCGAGTTCACCGAGGGCATGCAGTTCGACAAGGGCTACATCTCGCCCTACTTCATCTCCGACCAGGACCGCATGGAGGCCGTGCTCGACGACCCCTACATCCTGCTCGTGAACAAGAAGATCTCGAGCGTGCAGGAGATGCTGCCCGTACTCGAGAAGGTCATGCAGTCGGGCCGGCCGCTGATGATCGTGGCCGAGGACATCGAGGGCGAGGCGCTCGCCACGCTCGTGGTGAACAAGATCCGCGGCACGTTCAACGCCGTCGCGGTGAAGGCGCCCGGGTTCGGCGATCGCCGCAAGGCCATGCTCCAGGACATCGCGGTGCTCACGGGCGCCGAGGTGATCTCCGAGGAGGTCGGCCTGAAGCTCGACGGCGTCTCGCTCGACCTCCTGGGCGGCGCCCGCAAGATCGTCGTCACGAAGGACACGACGACGATCGTCGAGGGCGGCGGCTCCGAGGAGAACGTCGCGGGCCGCATCGCGCAGATCAAGGCCGAGGTCGAGAAGACCGACTCCGACTGGGACCGTGAGAAGCTCCAGGAGCGCCTCGCGAAGCTCTCCGGCGGCGTGGCCGTCGTGAAGGTCGGCGCGGCCACCGAGGTCGAGCTCAAGGAGAAGAAGCACCGCATCGAGGACGCGCTCAGCGCGACCCGAGCGGCGGTGGAAGAGGGCATCGTCCCCGGCGGCGGCGTCACGCTGATCCGCGCCGAGGCCGCCCTCGGCAAGCTCGACCTCGAGGGCGACGAGGCCACGGGTGCGAACATCGTCCGCGACTCGCTCGCCGAGCCGGCGCGCCGCATCGCGGCCAACGCCGGTTACGAGGGCGCGGTCATCGTGCAGCAGATCCGCGCGGAGTCCGACAAGGGCTTCGACGCGGCCAAGGGCGAGTGGGTCGACATGGTCAAGGCCGGGATCATCGACCCGGCCAAGGTCACCCGCTCGGCGCTGCAGAACGCCGCCTCGATCGCCGCGCTGGTGCTCACGACCGAGAGCGCCGTCGTGGAGAAGCCCGAGGAGGACGAGGACGCGGCCGGCGACGGCCACGGCCACGCGCACTGACCTCGATCCGAGGTTCGTACCACCGCGAAGGCGGGGCTTCGGCCCCGCCTTCGATCGTTCCTCATCCGCTCAGTGGCGGGAGGCCCTTGGCGATCAGGTCGACGCCGAAGACGACGAACAGCACCGCCATCACTGCCGCGTTGTGCACCGCGAGCCAGCCCTTCAACGAGTCGAGCTCGGCCTTCGCATGCGCGCCGCCGACCAAGTAGTAGACGACGGGGCCGGCGATCGTCAGGCTCGCCACCACGACGAAGACGAGGAGCGAGACGGCGGCGTCGGTCGTCGAGATGCCGAGCTGGGCGAGACCCACCGCGGCAGCGACCGTCAGCAGCAGGTTCTTCGGGTTCACGCCCGCGAGCAACAGGCCGAGTACCAGCGCCTTCGCGGGCGAGAACGCATCGATGCCCGCCATCCACTTCGGCATCTCCGGCTCGCTGCCGGGCGCCGGCTTGCTCCGCCACTGCCGCCCGGCGAGCAGGAGGAAGAGAACGCCGAAGACGATCTTCCCCCACGCGACCGTGTCCGAGGCGCCGGAGCTCGTAGCGATGTCGCCCTGATCGGCGAGGAGATAAGCCACACCACTGACGATCGCCAGGGCCAGCACCCAGCCGAGCAGGAACAGGGGCCCGTTCACTCGCGCACGCTGAGAGAACAGCATCAGGATCACCGCGATGATCGGCACCGGGCTGATCGCCACGCCGACCGCGAACGTCAGAACCTCGCTGATCCCCTGCCCCACGGTTCATCCTCCACGCTCGCCGATCGACGTGTTCGGCTCTCGCCAGCTGGCTAGGAGCTCTCCTCTGCCATCTTCGCCTGGGCGTCGGCGATCGCTCCCTTGAGCGCTTCGACGTGATGACCTTCCGCCTCGCCAACCACCTTCTTGACGGCGCGCGTCACCGCCGGCTCGATCGTGTCGGCATGGTCGTGCTTGTAGGCGACGATGAGACCTGCCCCGCCGATCGGGATCGTCTTGCCGGCCTCCTCCTCGAGCTTGCTGCCGGTCTTGTTGTGCAACACCTTCCCGGCGCCCGCACCGATCACCGCGCCGATCGCGGTTGCCGCCAGCAGGGGAGGTGCGAACAAGCCGACCGCGAACCCGACGGCGCCGAGCCCTTCCGCGCCCTCCTTGACCATGTGGTCGGTCTGCTCGACCGAGAGATCGCCATCGAGGTCCTTGCTCACCACGACGGCACCCATGATCTCGGCACCGCAGTTCAGGACCGACTCGTAGTCCTCGTGCGCGGCCTCGGTCGACAGGTAGCCGCCGATCAGTACGTCCGTGGGCTCCTTCGCCATCTGATCTCCTTCCGCTCCTAGCCCGACAGGCTGTGCGCGGCGTTCCCGCGGTGCGCCTCGGCGTGCAGGTCGAGCTCGTCCTGATCCGACAGGTGCGGCGTGATGTCGAACACGACCTTCTTCACCGTGCCGGTGAAGGCGAACGGCTTCCGGTCCTCGTAGGCGAGATCGACGACGCCGCCGTTATCGCGCCCGATGTCCATCCCCGCGTACGCCGAGAACCTGATCGGCACGGTGTGATCCATCCGTCCCTTGCCGACCGGTCGGTCATCGATGAACAGGGTCACCTCACCCCCGGTCGCGGGCTTCGCCTCGTCGGCGGCGAACTCCATGCGCACGGTGACATCGCCGGTCGGCAGATCCTCCTCCGCGACCTGTTTGAACACGAAGACGCCCATCATCGAGTAGGTGTGGGTGAGCTTCCCGTCCTTCACGTAGAGGGTGAACCCGCCGAGGTGGTCCGACTCCGCGACGATCACCCCTTCCGCGCCGTCTTCGGGCACGCTGAGGTCGGCGCTGATCGCGTACGAGTGGTTGTAGATCCGCGGGATCATGCCCGACAGCACGTTCTGCACGTCGCCATGGAACTCGAACGTTGTCTTCTCCGCGATCGGCGGCAGGATGCCGAAGAAGGTCGACAGGGTGGCCAGCAACGGCAGCACCTTGTACTTCTCGGCCTCCTCCCAGAACAGGTCCTTCAATGCTTGCACCTTGTCCGGGTGCTCGGCCGCCAGATCGTGAGCCTGCGTGAAGTCGTCCGGCAGGTAGTAGAGCTCCGCCGGGCCCGCGTCGGGATCCCAGACGCCGGGTGCGTACGGCTTCAACGCGTCCGGCGTGATGACCCATGGGATGCGCTCGGTCTTCATCGCGAGCCACCAGCCGTCCTTGTACATGCCCCGGTTGCCGATCGTCTCGAAGTACTGCTGCGTCCGGAACTCCGGCGCGCCCGCGTCCGCGAACGTCGGGGCGAAGCTGGTGCCGTGCATCGGCTCCTGCTGGATGCCGTCGACCGTCGACGGTTGGGGGATGCCCGCGAGGTCGAGGATCGTCGGCGCGACGTCGATCACGTGGCCGAACTGCGAGCGCAACCCGCCGGCGTCCGTGATGCGAGCCGGCCATCGGACGACCATCGGATTGCGCGTCCCACCCAGGTGAGAGCCGACCTGCTTGCCCCACTTGAACGGGGTGTTCCCCGCCCAGGCCCACGCCGCGCCGTAGTGCGGGTCCATGATCTGAGCGCCCCACTTGTCCATGCCACCGAAGCGCTCGGACAGCTGGAGCTGCATCTCGTCGGTCAGCGGGATGCCGTTCTGCATCGTCATCTCGTTGAACGATCCGGTGACGGTGCCCTCCATGCTGGCGCCGTTGTCACCCCAGATCCAGATGATGACCGTGTCGTCGAGCTCACCCAACTCGTCGATCGCGTCGATCACGCGGCCGACGTTATGGTCCGCGTTCTCTGAGAACCCCGCGTACACCTCCATCTGGCGGGCGTAGAACGCCTTCAGCTTGTCGGGCACGTCGTCCCACGCAGGGAAGGCGTCGTCGCGCGGTGTCAGCTCCGCGTCTGCCGGAATGACGCCGCGCTCCTTCTGGCGCGCGAAGGTCTCCTCCCGGAGCTTGTCCCATCCCTGGTCGAACTGGCCCTTGTACTTCTCGGCCCACGCCTGCCCCACGTGGTGCGGCGCGTGGCTGCATCCCGTCGAGAAGTAGAGGAAGAAGGGCTTGTCCGCGTCCTGGGCGCGGACGCCGTGGAGCCACTCGACCGCCCGATCCGCCATGGCGTCCGGGAAGTAATACGGGTCCTCTTCGTCGTAGAACCCCTCCGGGGTCCCGATCACCTTCTGGTTCTCGATCAAGCATGGATCCCACTGCCCCGAGTCTCCGGCCAGGAACCCGTAGAAGTAGTCGAACCCCCAGCCGTTCGGCCAGCGGTCGAACGGGCCGGCCGGTCCCTGCTGCCCATCGGGCGTCAGGTGCCACTTCCCGTAGGCCGAGGTGCTGTACCCGTTGTCGCGCAGGATGCGCGGCAGCGGCGCGCAGTCTCTCGGGAGGGATGCCGAGTAGCCGGGGAACCCTCCGGCGAACTCACCGACCGAGCCGAACCCCACGGCGTGGTTGTTGCGACCCGTCAGCAGCGCGGCGCGGGTGGGAGAGCACAGGGCCGTCACATGGAACCGGTTGTACTTGAGACCCTGCTCGGCCATGCGGGTGAAGTTCGGAGTCCGGATCGGGCCGCCGAAGGTGCTCGGGTTGCCGAAGCCCGCGTCGTCGATCAAGACGAGCAGGACGTTCGGCGCCCCGTCCGGCGGCACCGGGTGGCCGATCAGGTTCCAGTCAGGCTGGGACCCGTCCAGGGTGCGGTTCATCACCCCCTGGAACGCCTCGCGGCGGATCGGAAGCTTCGTTCGGTCCGGTTCGGTCATCGTGGCCCCCCAGCGTGCTCGTCTTGCGATTCCTCCCTACGGATCCGACCGCGTCGACGTGTCAGCGGCGACGCCGGCGCGCCCGACGGTGCATCCCCCCGGCGGAGACCGGTGAGAGCGGACGGCCGAACGGGTCGATGAACAGGGCACACGGCCCCGTCGACGTGGGGAGCGCGCCGTCGAGGGTCTTGATCTCGTAGCTGAGCTGATCTCCCTCGAGCCGAGGCTGCTGTAGCACGACGACGATGTCTTCGGGCGGGCGATCGCCCGGCTCGGCGAAGCTCAACACGGCGTTGGGGGGGTCGACGGCGAAGCTGTTCTCCCCCTCGCCCCAGAACTCCACGAAGGTGCGAGTCGACATGTGGCCGATCTCGCGCTCGGGCCGGTCGGCGAAGTACAGCGTCGAGGGTGACGTGCCATGCAGAACCAGACGCTCACCCTCGCCCGTCATCCTCGCCGCGGTCTGGACGAACAAGGCCTCGATCTCTTCGAGGCGCTCTTCCGTGATCTCACTCATCTGTCCCCTCCTTGGGTCCATGTGTCGCTTCCATCCGCGCAGGTATCGATCGGACTTCTTCGATGCGAGGGTCGTCTCGATGTCACACCCCCTCGATCGCTTCGAGCCGCCCGGAACGGACCGCGTTCACGAAGGCTTGATAGTCCTGCTCGTTCTGGTCCGCGTACCGTTCGGAGAAGTCGGTGATCGCCCGGTCGAACGCGTCGTCCTTGCCGAGGCTGGCCGCCATCGCGATGGGGTCCCCCGACCGGGAGTGCGCTCGGGCCAGTGTCCAAGCGCACTGCCGGGCGTAGAAGCTCAGGCCGACCGGCCTCAGCGACTCCACGTCTGCCGACCCCTTCATGTCGCGCAGTTGACGCCAGTAGAGGTAGCGGTTCTCCTGCACGCCCTTGGTCCAACCCAGGAAGATGTCGCTCGCGGCCTGCATCATCCTCTGGCCCCGCACGACGCGTTCGCCGTGCTGCTTGTAGCGGCTCTTCGGCAGGTGATCCTCGAGCACCGAGGCAGTCGCCTCTTTCACCTGCAGGAACAACGGATCCTGCTGGTCGCGGCCCTGGAGCAGCACGATGAAAGCTCTCGTGCCCACGCTGCCGACGCCCACGACCTTGCGGGCCACGTCGATCACCTCGAAGCGCTCCAGCAGATGGCGCCGGTCCTCCTCCAGCGTGGCTCGGTAGGCTCGGAACTGCTCGTGGATCGCGTCCTGCACCTCGTCGGGCGACATGCCGTACGCCGTGAAGAGCTCACGTGAGGGGACCACGATCGGGGGTTGGCTGACGATCCGATACGTCCCGTCCACGAGTTCGGCGAGCTTCGACAAGGCCTGGAGGCTGTCGCGCGTATGAGCCTTGCGAGCGGTCTTCTTGGCGGCCTTCTCGCGTTGTTTCAGCTCCTTCTTCTCCGCCTTGTCCGCCTCCGAACGCGCGGTCTTCTTGATCGCGGCCATCAGCTCTCGCTCGGACCGGTGGGCGTACCACGCGTCCATCGTGCGCATCTGGGCGAACTCCGCCATCGACTCTCGATAGGCCCGGACCGAGGCGAGGGTCACGTCTCGAGCGTCGGCCTTCGAGAAGCCGTTGTTGCGCGCCGCGATCGTGAAGCTGGCGGACATCCGCTTGACGTCGTACTCGAACGGCCCGGGCAGCGTCTCGTCGAAGTCGTTCAGGTCGAACAGGAGCGCTCGCTCAGGCGATGCGAAGAGGCCGAAGTTCGACAGGTGAGCGTCACCGCAGAGCTGCGCGAAGAGGCCGGTCCTCGGTGTGCCCTTGAGATCGGCCGCCATGATCTTGGCCGCCCCCCGATAGAACGTGAAGGGGGACACCATCATCCGCCCGTGACGGACCGGTACCAGGTCGGGCTCGCGCGTCGCGTCCTGCTCCTCGAGCAGTGCCACCGGATCGGGTCGGTCAGAGGCCGGCGTCCACTCGGCGTGGCTACGCGGAGGTGTCTTCTTCCGAGCCTGCGTGCCCCGCTCCTTGCGCTCCTCGACGCTCGGATGGTCAACCCGTCGTTGGCTCATGGTGCTCATCCTTCTCGATGGTCCCCGGAAGAACGTCGTTCCTGCTCGTCTTTGCCGATCTTTCGGGGCAGGTGCCTGACCCCTGGGGATCAGGCACCTGAACCCGAGTCACCTCGGTCGCTACACCATGCCCTGGGCCTTCTGGATATCCCGACCGTGGGCCGTCAGCGCCCAGATGACGGCAAGGTCGACGGCGACGATGGTGATGCCCCAGATCGGATAGATCGGCATCCACACGAAGGCCGAGATCATGCTGACGAGCGCCGCGATCACGCCGACCGTTCGCGCGAGCACGTTGCCAGCGAACACTCCGAAGCCCGAGAAGAAGACGATCGCTCCAACGATGAGGTGCCACCATCCCCACGACGTGGTGCTCAGCTTCAGGATGTTGTCCTTCGTCACGACGAACGCGTCCGGGTTGATGATGCCAGCCAGACCCGCCAGCATCGCGAACGACCCTCCGATGATCAACAAGATGCCTGCGAAGCTGATCCAGCCGATCGCTCCGCCGCTCGGTTCCCTGTCCGACATGTGCTCCCCCCCGTTCCAGGCTCGCCGTCCGCGAGCGTCCGCATCAGCGTCTCGATCGGGCCCTCGTGCTCGACCTTCTCCATCGAACAACGTGGGCAGCGGCCCTTCATCATCCGCTCGGGGTGAAAACGTCACGAGCGAGTCCTGCTCCTGTGCACGCCGCGCCACGACGCCTACACTCCCTCCGATGTTCGAAGGGCTACGTGGCTGGGACGGGGAGTCCGTCACCGTTCGGTTCGACGCGCCGACGGCGGACATGGATGTTCGTGGCGGTGCACTCGAGCGTGCTGGGGCCGGCCTTCGGCGGGACACGGATGAAGGCATACCCGTCGCCGCAGGACGCGCTCGCCGACGTGCTGCGTCTGTCGCGCCGCGATGACGGCGAAGAACGCCGTCGCCTCGCTGCCGTTCGGTGGGGGCAAGGCCGTGCTGGCGGTTCCGCGCGTACCAGCACCCGGATCCCAGGCGCGGCGCGAGTTGCTGCTCCGGTACGGATCGTTCGTCGAGTCGCTCCACGGCACCTATGTCACCGCAGCCGACATGAACACGGGGCCCGCCGACCTCGACGTCGTGGGGGAGCGCACGTCGCACGTGATGGGCACGAGCCCGGACCGCGGCGGCGCCGGCGACTCCGGGGTCGGCGACGGCCGTCGGGGTCTTCCACGCGATCAGCGCGGCGTGCGGCCACGCGTTCGGCGACCCGTCGATCTCGAGGGCCGGAGCGTGCGCGATCCAGGGCGTCGGGCTCGGTCGGCGGCCGGCTCGCTCGAGCTCCTCGCGAGGCGGGCGCGATCGTCTGCTGTCTCGGACGTCGACGATGACCGCGCGCGGCGGCGTCGCGGACCGGCTCGGGGGCCATCGCGCATCGACGCCGCAGCGATCGCGACCGTGCCCTGCGATGTGTTCGCTCCGTGCGCGACGGGTGGCGTGCTGAACGCCGAGACGATCCCGCGACTCGGAGTGTCGGGTCGTGGCGGGCGCCGCGAACAACCAGCTCGCGACGCCCGAGGACGCCGACCGCCTCGCCGCGCGCGGGATCCTCTACGCGCCCGACTACGTCGCGAACGCCGGGGGTGTGCTCCACCTGGCGGGCTTCGAGGCCTTGGGCTGGGACGAGGCGCAGATGGCCGCTCGACTGGCCGGGATCGAGGTGACCCTCGCCGAGGTGTTCGCCACGGCCGAGCGGGACGGCATCACGACGGCTGAAGCCGCCGACCGCATGGCACTCGCCCGGATCGCCGCAGGCGCATGACCCTCGAGGTCCGAGCCCTCGAGCCGCGGGATGCCGAGGCGTGCGACGCGATCGTCCACGGACTCCCGTACCACTTCGGGCAGGCGGCCGGCCGGGCGCAGGCCGCGGCCGCGATCCGCACGGAGCGCGGGCTCGTCGCGGTCGAGGACGGCGTCGTCGTGGGGTTCTGCACGTTCGTACTCGCACTTCGGGGCCTCGGCGGAGGTCACCTGGATGGCGGTGGACGCGGACCACCGCCGCCAGGGGATCGGACACGCGCTGATCGATGCCCTCGCCGCCGAGCTCACGAGGGAGGGGCGCCGGATCCTCGCGGTCCTCACGGTCTCCCCGAACGACCCGGGTGAGGAGCCCGACGACGGCTACCAGAGCACGCGCCGGTTCTACGAGCAGATGGGCTTCGTGCTGGTGCGGGATCTCCCCGGGGAGTGGGACGGCGGCGACACGGCGGTGCTGCTGGCCAAGCCGCTCGGCCCCGCGCCGTCCGGCTAGGCGAACGGCTTCTCCTGGCCCGCGTCGGCCATCCCGACGAGGAGCCCGGCGCCAAGGACGGCGTTCACGGCGCCCAGCGTCCACCACGGCCAGGCAGCGGCGCCTTCGGGGAGGCCGAACAGAGCGTGGAGCACGCACACCGTGCCGAGCCCGACATCGGCGACGGCGAAGGCCCACGACCACCACCACACGTCGTCGAGCTTCTGCGAGACGAGCACCATCAGGAGCGCCAGGACCAGGCTCAACACGCCGATCGACCGGAGCCAGACCGCGTCCCCGAGGGCGGGCTGGCCCATCACGGTCTCGACGAGCCACCGGGGCGCGACGAGCGCCAGCAGACCCCATGCGGCCCAGAGGATCGCCTGTACCTTCAAGAGCCGTCGCAGAAGCTTCACAACCGAGCATCTTCCCAGCTTGGTCGGGCTTCTGACCGGGTTGATACGATGGACGAACCGCGGGAAGACGCCGGAAACCGGCGCGCCCGCAGCGCATCCGAGGCTCCCACTTCCGGAAGGACGCACGCATGCAACAAGGCCCCAGGGTCGCGGTCATCGGGCTCGACTGCGGCACCCCCAAGCTCCTGTTCGACGACCTCCACGCCGAGGTGCCCAACCTCGCCAAGCTGATGGGCGAGGGCCTGTACGGCGACCTCGCGTCGATCACGCCCGCCGATCACCGTGCCCGCCTGGGCCTGCGCGATGACCGGTCGCGTGCCCGGCCAGCTCGGGATCTACGGCTTCCGCAACCGCAAGGACACGACCTACGACGGCCTGTCGATCGCGCACTCCGGCTCGATCAAGGCGCCGGCCGTCTGGGACGCGCTCGGCGCCCAAGGCAAGCGATCGGTGCTGATCGGCGTGCCGCCGTCGTTCCCGCCGCCCAAGGAGTTCCCGGGCTGGCGCGTCGGCTGCTTCCTGACGCCACCCTCGGCGACGAGCTGGGCCTATCCCGCAGGCGCTCGAGGTCGAGATCGAGGAGGAGCTCGGCGGCAAGGGCCAGTACATCTTCGACATCCCGAACTTCCGCGAGGCCGGCTTCGACATCGCGCTCGACCAGGTCTTCAAGATGACCGAGCGGCGTTTCCAGGTCGGCCGGCGGCTGATCCAGAACAAGCCGTGGGACTTCTTCATGCTGTGCGATATCGCGCCCGACCGGTTGCACCACGTGTTCTGGCAGTACTACGACCCGCGGCACCCGCTCTACGAGCCCGGGAACAAGTACGAGCAGGTGTTCCAGGACTACTACCGGTTCCTCGACCAGCAGGTCGGGTCGCTCCTCGAGCTGATCCCCGAGGACGCCGTCACGATGGTGATGTCCGACCACGGCGCCCGCCCGATGATGGGCGGCCTGTGCTTCAACGACTGGCTGATCCAGGAGGGGTACCTCACCCTGAACGAGCCCGTGAGCGGACCGACGCCGATCAAGGACGCGAGCATCGACTGGAGCCGCACGGTGGCGTGGGGCGACGGCGGCTACTACGGGCGTCTGTTCCTGAACGTGAAGGGCCGCGAGCCGCAGGGGATCGTCGAGCCCTCGCAGTACGAGACCGTGCGCGAACGAGCTGATCGCGAAGCTCGAGGCCGCCCCGGGGCCGGACGGCACGCCGCTCGGCACGAAGGTGCTCAAACCGCAGGACGTCTACCCCGAGGTGAACGGCGTGGCGCCCGACCTGATCGTGTACTTCGGCGACCTGGAGTGGCGCTCGGTGGGGGCCGTCGGCAACCCGAGCCTCTACACGTACGAGAACGACACCGGCCCCGACGGGGCCAACCACGACCGCGACGGCATCTTCATCATGAAGGGGCTCGAGGGTCAGCGCACGGGCCAGGTCGACGGCTTGAACCTCGTCGACGTCGGCCCGTCGATCCTGTCCATCTACGGCATCGAGGCGCCGCAGGGCGCCGTCGGAAGGAGCTTCCTCTCGTGACCGAAGGCAAGGGCTTCACCGTCTGGTTCACCGGCCTGTCCGGCTCGGGCAAGTCGACGATCGCGGAGATGCTGTACCACGAGTTCCAGGCGCGCGGGCTGAAGACCGAGATCCTCGACGGCGACGAGGTGCGCAAGAACCTCTCGAAGGGTCTCGGGTTCTCCAAGGAGGACCGCGACACGAACATCCTGCGGATCGGGTTCGTCGCGAACCTGCTGACGCGCAACGGTGTCGCGACGATCTGCTGCCCGATCAGCCCCTACAAGGAGACCCGCGACGCCTGCCGCGAGCTGATCGGCGAGTTCGTCGAGGTCTACGTGCACGCCACGGTCGACGAGATCGCGGCGCATCGTGACCCGAAAGGGCTCTACAAGAAGGCGCTCGCCGGTGAGATCACGGGCTTCACGGGTGTGGACCCGGGCGCCCCGTACGAGGTGCCCGAGCACCCCGAGCTCGTGGTCGACACCGAGTCCCAGACGCCCGAGGAGTCGCTCCAGACCGTGCTGACCCGCTTGCAGGAGCTCGGCCGCATCGACGACGACACCGTCCACGTGACCGGCGACCGGCTCCACTCCGGGCTCACCGACCTGCGGGTCGCCGACTCGGGCCACGTGGTCAAGGAGCACTGACCGAAGGGGACCGCACAGCGTACGGCGCTCGTCTCAGGTCTTGTCCGGGTGCTCAACTTCGGTGAAGAGATCGCCCTGGGCCGCCGCCGAGCCGGAACGCCCGCCCCCGGGCCCTCGCAGCACCCACGCCGCTCCGACCGCGAGGAGCGCCCCAACGAGGGGGCCGGCGACGTAGACCCAGTAGTCGGTGAAGTCGGAGCCGACGAGATCCGGCCCGAACGTGCGCGCGGGGTTCATCGACGCGCCGGAGATGGGGCTTCCCCACAGGCCGGCGAGTGCGATGTAGGCGCCCACACCGATCGCTCCGAAGATCCCGATGTTCTGCGCCCCGGACGCGGTGCCCAGGATGACGCTGACGAGCCCCAACGTGAGGACGGCCTCCATCAGGAACGCATCGCTGGTCGAGAATCCCGCCGCTGGGTAGTTGGATCCGTACGTCGCGGACACGTTGATCACCGCATGCAGGAACAGCGCCGCGAGGACGGCGCCGACCAGCTGCACGATGATGTACCCGGGCACCCGACGCCACGGGAAGTCGCCGCGGAGCGCGAATGCGAGACTGACGGCGGGATTCAGGTGCGCGCCCGACACCTTCCCCATGAACAGGATGATCGCCATCACCATCAGCCCGGGGGCGACGACCGCGGCCGTGCGGCTGATCGTGTCTGGGAACGCCTGACCCATCATCCCGCCACCGGCTGCGACGAGGACGAGGAAGAACGTCCCCAGCAGCTCCGAGAAGAGCCGTCGCCACTCTTGGCTCGGGTCCTTGAAATCCTGCAGTGTGGTGACGATCTCTCGATCGAGATACCTCAGCACCTCGGACTCGCCCGACGGCGTCTCCTGCCCCATGAGTCCTCCTACGATCTGGGCCGCGCCACCCGGACACGTGTCCGCGATGACTTGAAGGGCGAGCGTAACCTGTCGCGCGTGGTCATTCCGACCCGTCGGCGGTCCGGTCCCCCGGAGGCGGTTTGTGGGCCGCCCCTGAGTCTGCCATCCTGCGAGCGGATTCGGAACATCGTCGGATGCGTCACACTGAAGGGCAGACGCACGCTCGAACGGGAGAAGAGAAGGGGTACGGATGGCTGACCTGACCGCGATCGGGTACGACGCCACGGCCGAGATCAACAAGGAATGCACGGCGTCTGAGCGCCGTGGCAATGGGAACCGACACACAGGAAGGATGTGAGGCAACGATGAGGAGGAGACGACGCCCGGTGTTGCGCACCGCAGCGATCGCCGGCGGAGGCGCGGCCCTGTACCACGCCGGCAAGAAGGGTCAGGCGAACGCGGACCATGAGGCCGCACAGGACGCGGCGATCGAGCAGACCGCCTACCAGCAGCCAGCGGCGGCGCCTCCGCCCCCGGCTCCTGCCGCGTCCGCGGCCGGCGGCATGTCCCCGGCCGCGATCGACGAGCTCAAGCAGATCGCGGAGCTGCACGATCAGGGCATCCTCACCGACGAGGAGTTCGCGGCACAGAAGGCCAAGATCCTGGGCGGCTAGCCCTCGGAGCGAAGGAGGGATAGTCGATGGAAGAGTTCGGACCGGTGCAGATCTTGGTGGTCGGCTTCAAGGAGACCAACTTCCAAGGGCAGGTGTTGGATGAGCTCAAGCGCCTCACGGACGAGGGCATCGTCCGTCTGGTGGACCTGGCCGTCGTGTCGAAGGACGACGCCGGCGAGATCGCGGCCGTGGAGCTTTCCGGCCTGTCCGCGGAAGAGTCGGCTGAGCTCGGCGCCCTCGCTGGCGCGATGATCGGGCTCGGTATGGACGGCGAGGAAGGCATGGAGGAAGGCGCGATCGCCGGTGCCGAGGCCGCCGAGGAAGGGTTCATCGGCGAGGAAGCGGTCTGGTCGATCGCCGACGCGATCCCGGAGGGCACGACGGCGGCGGTGGCCCTGATCGAGCATCGCTGGGCGATCCCGCTCCGCGATGCGATCCGCAGCGCAGGCGGCGTCCCGCTGGCCGACAGCTGGATCCACCCGGAGGACCTCGTCGCCTTCGGCGCGGCGGCTGCCGAGCACTCCTAGCAGACTCGAGGCGGGGATTCCCGGGGTCGTCGACCAGGCCCCGCCTTCGTCGTGCCGAGGCGTTCGTCCCGTCGGAGCCGTCAGCGGTCGCTCATCTCCGGGATCAGGAGCAGCGCACCGAAGAAGAACCCCACCGCGCCCAGGAACGTGCCGAGGTTCGCGATCGTCTCGTTGACCTCAGCCCCGGTGGCGGGGGCGATGAAGGCGGCGATCGCCGAGACCTGGAAGGCGATCGACCCACCCAGGTTCAACGCCACGATCCTCCACGACGTGTCGCTTGGCCTCCAGCGCCACCATCCGTGACAGACCTCGATCCACGCCAGCGTGCTCGCGATCATGAAGGCGATCGAGCCGAACATGTCGGGCGCCCAGACGAGCCGCTCCTGCTGCTGTTGGGTGAACGCGGTGTCCAGGGCGCTGAACGTGCTGACGTTGAACAGCAGGGTCCCGACCGACTGCACCGAGGCGGCCCACCAGTCGATGCGGCCGGGTTGCCAGGCCAGCAGCCGGAGCCGCCCCTCGCCTGCGGGTCCGTCGCCGAGCTGGGTGGGCGCGTTGATCGTCTGGACGTACTGCAGGTAGCCGGCCGACGTGAAGAAGAGCGAGCCCACGAAGTAGGTCACGCCGACGACGCGGATGTCGACGGCGTTCGCGTACGGCGGGAACGAGCCCAGCGCGAAGAGCGACGAGCCGACCATGAACAGCGCCGCGATCCACCAGCCGAGCAGCCGTGGCTGCCACCACGGCCGCGCCGCCCGCCGCCGATCCTCCTCGAGACGGCCGACCTTGCGGTGACGGCGGGAGCTCCACGTCCGGATCGACCCGTCGGGGAGCCGGAACCGCTCGCGGGTCACGAACGGGCCGACCCTCCGGCGTTCCTCGACCACCCACGCCTCGGGAACGCGGCGGTCGCCGCGCGCCTCGCCCACGGCTCAGGTGTGGCTGAAGCCCTGGGACGCCGCAGGCTGCGCGCGGCGGATCCTTCGTGAGGTGATCGACCGCCTTGGCGAGCGCGTCGACCAGGGCGTCGGCCAGGTCCAGGCTGAATCCCTCTCGAACGACCACCCGGAGCACCGCGACGTCGGTCGCATCGTCGGGCATCGTGTACGCGGGCACCTGCCACCCGTCGATCCGCAGCCGTTCCGACACGTCGAAGACCGTGAACGGCATGTCGGGTTTCATCGCGAACGCGAAGACGGGGATCGCGGTCCCGTCGCTCACGAGCTCGAACGGTCCGAGCTCGGCGACCTGCTTCGCGGTGTTCACCGCGAGGTCGCGGAGCGCCTCCATCACGCGGCGGTACCCGTCGCGACCCAGCCGGAGGAAGTTGTAGTACTGGCCCACGATCTGGTTCCCGGGACGGGAGAAGTTCAGCGTGAAGGTCGGCATGTCGCCGCCCAGGTAGTTCACGTGGAAGATCAGGTCCTCGGGGAGATCCTCGCGATCGCGCCAGACCACGAAGCCGATGCCCGGGTAGACGAGCCCGTACTTGTGGCCGGACACGTTGATCGACTTCACCATCGGCAGCCGGAAGTCCCACGCCAGGTCGGGGTGCAGGAACGGCGCGACGAAGCCCCCGCTCGCGGCGTCGACGTGCACCGGCACGTCGAACCCGGTCTCGGCGTTGCTCGCTACCACCGCGTCGTGGATCGCCTCGATCGGCTCGAACTCACCGGTGTAGGTGGTGCCCAGGATCGCGACCACGCCGATCGTGCGCTCGTCGATCCGCTCGACGGCCTCTTCGGGCGTGATCACGTAGCGGCCTTCCTGCACCGGCACGTACCGCGCCTCGACGTCCCAGTACCGGCAGAACTTCTCCCAGACCACCTGGACGTTCGATCCGAGGATCAGGTTGGGGCGATCGGTCGGCAGGCCCGCCGCCTCGCGGCGCTGCCGCCAGCGCCACTTCATCGCGAGGCCCGCGAGCATCACGGCCTCGCTCGAGCCGATCGTCGAGGCGCCGACCGCGTCGCCCGCCTCGGGAGCGTGGAACAGGTGCGCCACCATGTTCACGCAGCGCCGCTCGATCTCGGCGGTCTGCGGGTACTCGTCCTTGTCGATCATGTTCTTGTCGAAGGCCTCGGCCATCAGGCGGTCGGCCTCGGGCTCCATCCACGTCGTGACGAACGTCGCGAGGTTCAGGCGGGAGCTGCCGTCGAGCAGCAGCTCGTCGTGGATCAGGCGGTACGCGGCCTCGGGCCGTGCGCCGTGTTCGGGCATCTCGAACTTCGGGATCGGCTCGAGGTCGAGGCGCTGGGTGTACGCCGGCGCGACAGCCGAGCTCGCCTCAGGGTCTTCACGCTTCACACGTCGATGCACCATGATGTCGTCTCCTTCCACCGCCGAACGTATCGCATCGGCCCCGACCGGAGGGCGTTCCCTCAGGCACCGTGACAGTGCTTCCACTTCCGGCCGGATCCGCACGTGCAGGGGTCGTTCCGTCCGCGCCGCGCATCCTCGGCCGCGTACACGCCCACGAGCTCCGCCGGCGCCCGGTCGGCCCGAAGGAGGTCGCACATCGCGTCCATCGTCGGCCGGATGTGCCCGAAGAACGCCTTGTAGCTCGGGCACAGGTAGTGGAGTCCGGGCTCGCCGTCGGGGGTCGTGGCGAAGCGATCCTTGGGACACCCCCCGTGGCAGGCGAACCGCACGTCGCACTCCAGGCAGTACTGAGGGAGCGAGTCACGCTTGGCTTGGCCGAACGCCAGCTGCTGCGGGAGCACGATCAGGTCGATCATGCGCGACTCGCGGATGTTCCCGAGCTTGTGGTCGGGCTCGACGAAGTGGTCGCACGAGTAGAGGTCGCCGGTGTGCTCGAGCGCGAGCGCGAGCCCACAGGTCTCCGAATGGACGCACAGCCCCGGAGGTTCGCCGTACCAGTTCGCCAGCGCCACGTCGAACATCTGCACGTAGACCTCGCCGATGTCGCGGCGCTTCCACTCCTCGAACACGTCGATCAAGAAGCGCCCGTAGCCGTCGGAGGCGATCGAGCGCTCCGTGACCAGATCGCCGTCCTGCGTGTACAAGGGGCGGTCCCGCACGTGCTCGCCCCAGCCTTCGTTCGCGACGGGAAGCAGCTCGGCCGTCGTTCGCTCCACGATCGGGATGAACTGCATGAAGCGCGCCCCGCAGTCGTCGCGGAGGAACCGGTACACCTCACGGCCCTGCTCCTGGTTCGCGGCGTGCACGGTCGTGAGTGCGTTCCACTCGACGTCGTGGCGCCGGAGCGCCGCCAGCCCCTCCATCACGCGGTCGAAGCTGCCCTTGCCACCCTTGTCCACCCGGTATGCGTCGTGGATCTCGCGGGGCCCGTCGATCGAGAGCCCCACCAGGAACCCGTGCTCGGCGAAGAACGTGCCCCACTCGTCGTCGAGCAAGGTCCCGTTCGTTTGGATCGTGTAGGCGATCCGCTGGTGGGGGAGCTTCATCGACTCGGCGAGCTCGACCGAGCGCCGGAAGAAGTCGAGTCCCATCATCGTGGGCTCGCCGCCCTGCCAGGCGACGGCCACCTCCGGGGCGTTCGCGTGCGCTTCGATCAGCTGCCGGAGATAGGTCTCGAGCAGATCGTCGGCCATCCGGAATCGGCTGCCGGGGTAGAGCATCTCCTTCGACAGGAAGAAGCAGTACGTGCAATCGAGGTTGCAGATCGCACCGGTCGGCTTCGCGAGCAGATGGAACGCCCGGGGCGCTCCCTCAGGGAGCAGCGGTGCTGACGGGCGATCGTCGGTGAGGCTCACGTCCGCAGGGTAGCCCGTGGCTCTCCCGGAGGTGTCATCCGCCAAGGATGATGCGCGACCGGCGGACCGGGACTTGACTGCGACGCAACATCGAAGGGCCGGTCGAGATGCCGCCGACCGCGGCGAGCCGGACTACGATGCTGCGGACGCGGGAGGGTGTGTGGGGTCGACGGAGAGCGCGACACGGGCGGGGGGCCCGGATGGCGGAGGCGACGGAGGGGCCGAGCCCCTGACCTCGTCAGCACGCCGTCGGATCGGCGTCCGGATCTTCTCGTCGGCGAGCGACGCCCCTCGGGCGCGGCGGCCGACCGATGTGGCGCTCGTGATCCTCACGGTCGTGGTCGTGGCCCTTCTGTCGATCCCCGCGCCGGGCCCGACGACGATCGATACGGCGATCACCAACCTGATCAAGGATCTCCCGGGGCTGTTCGGCTGGTTCTGGGAGATCGGCTACGACCTCCTGATCGTGTGGGCCCTCGCGTTGATCGGGATCGCCCTGTTCGCGCATCGACGCAAGGCGCTCCTCCGCGATCTCCTGTGCTCGGGTGTGCTCTCGTTCCTGATCGCGCTGTTCGTCGGGAAGCTCGCCGGCACCGACTGGTCCAGGAGCCTGGACGCGATGACGGCCTCGCATGGTCCCGCGGTCTACATGGCCGTGCGGCTCTGCTTCGCCACCGCGGTGATCGTCACCGCCTCGCCCCACATGACGCATGCCCTCCGGTTCGTGGGCCGCGGGGTCCTGCTCCTGGGGGCGGTCTCGGTGATCGCCCTCGGCGTCGCCTACGCGGTCGGCGTGGTCGCAGGCTTCGTGGTGGGCGTGGGAGCGGCCGCACTCGTCCACCTGATCGTCGGGTCGCCGGGCGGTCGGCTGACCCTGGACCAGATCGCGGCGGCGCTCGATGAGATCGGGGTCGAGGTCGCCGACCTGCGGAACGCCCCGTTCGAGCCCAGCGGGGTCGCGCTCGCACGGGGATCGGCGCCGGACGGACGGCCCCTTCTGGTGAAGGTGTACGGCCGCGACGCCTGGGAAGGTCAGCTGCTCTCGTCGACGTGGGACGCACTCTGGCGCCGGGGCGCGAGACCCCAGCTCGGGTCGGGCGGACGGCTCCAACTGGTGGAGCACGAGGCGTTCGTGACGCTCCTCGCCGAACGCGCCGGTGTGCCGGTGATGCCGGTCGTCGGCGCCGGGATGGCGGACGAGGGTGACGCCCTGCTGGTGAGCGAGGTCACGGGCAGGTCGTTCGACTCGCTCGATCCCGGCGAGATCGACGACGCGCTCCTCGGTGGCATCTGGGATGCGCTCGGGCGGCTCCATGAGCTCGGCGTCGCGCACGGGCAGCTGGACGGGGTGCGCGTGGTGGTCCGGCCCGACGGCACGCCGGCGCTGGCCGACCTCGGGCAGGCCAGGGTCGCGGCGACGCGCGTCCCGCTGATGTCCGACCGGGCGCACGTCCTGGTGACGATGGCGCTGAAGGTGGGCGACCAACGCGCGATCGAGGCCACCGCCATCGCGATCGGGAACGACGGCCTCGCCGAGATCCTGCCGTTCCTGCAGCCTGCCGTGTTCGATCGCGTGACGTTGCGTGCGGTCAAGGAGCAGGACTGGTCCCTCGGCGACCTCAGCGATCGCGCGGCTGACGTCGCCGGGATCGCACCGCCGAAGCTCGAGCGGATCCGCCGGGTCACCGTCCGCTCGCTCGTGCTGGCGGCGGCCATCGCGTTGTTCGCGTACTGGTTCATCGCGTCGCTGGCGGGCATCGACATCAACGACGTCGTGAACGAGCTGAAGTCAGCGGACAAGATCTGGCTATGGGCCGCGCTCATCCTGACCCCGGCCGTGCAGCTCGCGCAGGCGTTCTCGACGATCGGCGCGTCCCGCGAGGCGGTCCGGTACGGGCCCGTGCTGATGCTCCAGTACGCGATCCAGTTCATCCAGCTCGCCGTGCCGAGCTCCGCGGCCCGGGTGGCCCTGGAGATCCGGTTCTTCCAGCGGATGGGGATCGAGGTCGGCGGCGCCACCTCGATCGGGATCATCGACAGCGTGAGCGGGTTCGTGATCCAGATCACGATGATCCTCATCATCACGCTCTCCGGGATGGCGAGCCTGACGCTCCCGAACGCCTCCTCGTCGAGCTCCTCCTCGTCGAGCTCCTCCTCGTCGAGCGGATCGTCGGTCAGCCTCTGGATGCTCCTGGTCGCGCTGCTCGTGATCGGGCTCGTCCTCGGGCTCGCGATCCCTCGGTACCGGAAGATCATCAAGGAGGCCGTGCCGCGCTACCGGGCGATGATCCGTGATCAGGCGTCGCAGGCCGCGATCGCCCTGCGGGTCCTGCGCGATCCCAAGAAGCTCGCGATGTTGTTCGGCGGCAACCTCGTCGCGCAGGTGATGCTCGCGATCATCCTGGGCCTGTGCCTGAAGGCGTTCGGGTACTCGGCCAACCTGGCCGAGCTGATCCTGGTGAACACGATCGTGAGCCTGTTCGCCGGCTTCATGCCGGTGCCCGGGGGCATGGGCGTCGCCGAGGCGGGATACACCGCCGGACTGCAGGCGATCGGCGTCCCGAGCGCGGCCGCGATGTCCACCGCGATCGCGTTCCGCCTCGTGACGTTCTACATCCCGCCGCTGTGGGGCGTGTTCGCGATGCGCTGGCTCCGCCGGCACGACTACGTATGAGCGCGCGCGACGTGAGCACGGGGGCCGAGCCCACGGCGCCGGACCGCGCGGGGCTCGTCCTCCTCGCGCTGATCCTGGTCGCCGCGGTGGCGAACCTGAACCTGTCGGTCGCGAACGTCGCGCTTCCCTCGATCGGCCAGGCCTTCGACTCGTCGCAGACGATGTTGAACCTGATCGCGGTCGGCTACTCGCTCGGGCTGGCGGCTTCGGTGCTCTACCTGGGCGCGCTCGGCGACCGGTACGGGCGCAAGCTGATGTTGATCCTGGGCGTGAGCCTGTCGGTCCCGGCCTGCCTCCTGGCGGCATTCGCGCCCACCGACGGCGTGCTGTTCCTGGCCCGGGTTCTGGGTGGCCTCTCGGCCGGCATGGCGTACCCGACCACGCTAGCGTTGATCACGGCACGTGGTCGGGGCCTGCCCGCACCCGCTCGATCTCGTTGTGGTCGGCGATCGGCGGCGCGATCACGGCGCTCGGGCCGCTCTGCGCGGGGATCCTGCTCGAGCACTACTGGTGGGGCTCCGTGTTCCTGATGACCTTGCCGCTCACTGCGGTGGCGCTCGTGCTCGCGGTCACGATCATTCCGGCGCACGTGAACGAGTCAACCGACCCCGTCGACAACCTCGGCGGGCTCCTGTCGGTCGTGATGATCTCTGCGCTGGTGCTGGGGACCAACTTCGCAGCGGTACCCAACCTGGGCGGCAGCGTTCGCTCTCCGCGATTGCCCTCGCCGGCGCCGCCGCCTTCGTGATCCGGCAGCGGCGAGCGGCCAACCCGCTGTACGACCTCGACTCGCCTCGCGCCGCGTCTTCTGGGTCGCCGCGTGCGCGGGCATCCTCGTGTTCGGCTCCTTGATGGCGTCAGCCTTCGTGGGGCAGCAGTTCCTGCAGAACGTGCTCGGCTACTCGACGGTCGACGCCGGGGCCGCGATCCTGCCGGCCGCCCTGCTGATGGTGCTCGTGGCCCCACGGTCGGCCAAGCTCGTCGGATCGCACGGCGCTCGGTTCACCCTGCTCTGCGGCTACATGTTCTGCTTCCTCGGGTTCCTGACCATGCTGCTGCTGTGGAAGGAGGGCATCCCGTACTGGAAGGTGGGCCTCGCGTACGGGTTCGTGGGGATCGGGGTGGGGTTCGCCGGGACCCCGGCCTCGCACTCGTTGACCGGCTCGGTCCCGGTCCGCCGGGTCGGGATGGCCTCGGGCACCGCGGATCTGCAGCGCGACCTCGGCGGCGCGATCATGCAGTCGATCCTGGGGGCCCTCCTGACCGCGGGGTACGCGAGCGCGATCGGAGCGGCGATCGCCTCTGCGCCGAACCAGGACCAGATCACCGATCAGGTGGCGCTCGGAGCTGCAGAAGTCGTTCGACAGCGCGCTCGCCGTCGCGCAGCAGTACCCGAAGTACTCGACGCAGATCACGGCGGCGGCCAAGACCGCGTTCCTCGCAGGGCGACCAGTGGGCCTACCTGGCGGGCATCGTGGCCGTGGTCCTGGGGGCGTTCTGATCTTCTTCATGTTCCCGAAGAAGGAGGAGGAGGTGGCGCTGCTGCACCGGTACCACGACGAGGACACGGCCGAGCCGACGCCCGCGGCCACGGACTGAGCGCGCGCCCAGGGATCAGTCGCCGGATCCGGCGATCACACGATCCATCAGCTCCAGGTGTGCCGAGAGGAAGTGGGGCGCCAGGAATCGTTCGCGGACGCGCGCCCGCGCGCCGTGCCCGATCTCGACCGCCAGGAGCTGGTCGCGGAGGAGGTCGGCCACGGCGTCGCCGTACGCGACGAGGTCGGTCGGGTCCACGAGCACGCCGCTCTCGCCGTCGACGATCTGGTCCTGGATCCCGCCCACCCGGGACGCGATCACCGGGCGCTCCTTCCACATCGCCTCGGTCACCGTGAGCCCGAACCCCTCGGCCAGGCTCTTCTGCACGACGACGTGGGCGGCCCGCTGGAGCGCGTTCACGACGACGGCGTTCTCGACGAGATCGTCCACCGGGAGGCTGGCCAGGTGCACCCGGCGCCTCGCCGCTCCGGGAAGGGCATCCCACGCGATCCGCACCTGCGTCAGCACGTCGATCCCCTCCGGATCGTCGGCGACGCTGTCGGCGGCCGGCCCGGCGAGCATCAGGTGCGCCTCGTCGATCGGGACCCGGTCGACGAACCCGTGCAGCACCCCGAGCGGATCCTTCAGCCGATCCCATCGCGAGACCTGAAGGACGAGCGGGGCGGTCGTCGGGACGGGACCCTCCTCCAGCATCGAGGCCGGACGGGTGATGCGCACGACCGAGCCGTCGGGGAGCGTCGCGGCGGGTTCGCCGGGCGGGGCATCGAGCAAGCCCGCCGCCGCGAGCACCGCGTTGCGCGTGACCGGATCCATCGGGGCGTTCTTCGGGGAGGCGGGATCGATGCAGGGCGGGATGATCGGCCACGCGCTCGCGATCGAGGCCGTCCCAGACGTAGGCCTCTCGTGTGAAGACCGCCGCGTCGGCCGTGCCGACGTCGTGGATCAGGAAGGACCAGGCCGAGCGCGCCAGGTCGTCGGGCGTGTCGATCCCGACGTGGCACACCCAGATCACGCGGGCGCCGGCCGCGACGAGGGCGGGCGCGAGGCCGGCGGTCTGGGGGTCGTGCAGCACGACCACGTCGTCCGGACGCACCAGGGCGAGCATCGCCTCGAGGTTCGGCGCGAGCGCGGCGTCGTAGATCAGCCGCTCGGCGCCGGCGAGCGGCCCGCCGTCGCCCTCGCTCGCGTGGAGCCGGTTGTGGATCCGCTTCGTGACCAGGAAGAAGTCGGGGGTGCCCTCGACGACGAGCCACCGCGTCGTGATGCCACCGTCGAGGAGGTAGCCGAGGAGGGAGTGGAGCAGCTCGGCCACGCCGCCGCCGTCGGCGGTCGAGTTCACGTGCCACAGGGTACGGTCGCCGAGCCCCGCGCGGCCGCGCGCGATCGCGGTCTCGTAGCGCGTCAGGTCGGCCGGGTCCACCAGTTCGGAGAACCCGGTCGTCGAGCGCGGGTGGAGCGTCACTTCGTGCATCGCGGGGCATCATCCGACGGCGAGCCCCGCGGCGCGAGCACCCACGCCGGATCGGCCTCGGACCTCGGTGGTACGCTGCACGCATGTAGGAGTGACGCCCATCCGGGAACGGGTGGGCGTTCTGCGTTTCCGGGGCAGGCTCGACATGGGGGAGCGGATGGAATTCGAGATCGGGATCGGCAAGACGGCCCGCAGGGCCTACGGGTTCGACGAGGTGGCGATCGTGCCGTCGCGGCGCACGCGCGACCCCGAGGACGTCAGCATCGAGTGGGAGATCGACGCCTACACGTTCCCGCTGCCGATGATGGCGAGCGCGATGGACGCCGCGGTGTCGCCGGCCACCGCCGTCGCGATCGGGAAGCTGGGGGGCCTGGCCTGCCTCAACCTCGAGGGGCTGTGGACCCGGTACGAGGATCCCGAGCCGATCTACGAGGAGATCGCCGGGCTCCCCGACGAGAAGGCCACGCGGCAGATGCAGGAGCTCTACGCGGAGCCGATCAAGGAGGAGCTGATCGGTCGCCGCGTCGAGGAGATCAAGGAGGGCGGCGTCACGAGCTGCGCCTCGCTCACCCCGCAGCGTGTCGAGAAGTACGCGCCGATCGTGCTCGCTGCCGGCCTCGACATCCTGGTGATCCAAGGCACGGTCGTCTCCGGTGAGCACGTCTCGACACAGCACGAGCCCCTCAACCTGAAGAAGTTCATCCCCGAGTTCGACATCCCGGTGATCGTGGGTGGCTGCGCCTCGTACTCGACCGCGCTGCACCTGATGCGCACCGGCGCCGTCGGCGTGCTCGTGGGGGTCGGCCCCGGCAACGCGTGCACCACGCGCGGCGTCCTGGGGGTGGGCGTGCCGCAGGCGACGGCGATCGCCGACGCCGCGGCGGCCCGGCGTGAGCACCAGCACGAGACCGGCCGCTACTGCCACGTGATCGCCGACGGCGGGATGCGGACCGGCGGTGACATCGCGAAGGCGATCGCCTGCGGTGCCGACGCCGTGATGATCGGCTCGCCGATGACCCGCGCGTACGAGGCGCCCGGCCGCGGCTACCACTGGGGGATGGCCACGTTCCACCCCACGCTCCCGCGCGGCGCCCGCGTGAAGACCCAGCAGGTCGCCTCGATCGAGGAGATCCTGAAGGGGCCCGCGCACGAGAACGACGGCACCTTCAACCTGTTCGGCGCCCTCGCGACGTCGATGGCCACCACGGGCTACCAGACGATCAAGGAGTTCCAGAAGGCCGAGCTCGTGATCGCGCCGTCGATCAAGACCGAGGGCAAGACCTACCAGACCGCCCAGCACGTCGGGATGGGCCACTGATCGAGCAGCGTCGCGCGGATCGCACGGTGCGACTACCCTTGCTTCATGGCCGAAACGGGCGGTGACGAGCGACGGATCTGCGACCTCGGCTTCATGACCTGCCAGGTCTTGCCCATGGAGTTCCGGCGGAACATGCAGTCCCTCGAGGTTGGGGACTCGATCGAGTTCCTCGTGCGGGATCCCTCGGCGAAGGAGGACCTGCCCCCGCTCGCCCGGATGATGGGTCATCGGATCCTCGCTGAGGACGAACTCGACGACGGTGGCCTCTCGGTCGTCGTCGAGCGAGCCAGGTAGGGAAAGGAGCGTGGGGTCGGACATGCTGTTGTTCACGTGCACGCACTCGCGGGACGACGTCGAGCGCGCGATCCTGCCGTTCGTGGCGGCGAACACGGCGGCGATCGCGGGACAGGACGCCGTCGTGCTGCTCACGATCGAGGGCGTCTGGCTGGGTACGAAGGGGGGAACCGAGGGGATCGAGAAGGATGGATTCCCTCCGCTGCCGGCCCTCTACGACGAGTTCATCGGGAACGGCGGCCAGGTATGGCTGTGCGGCACCTGCGCCAAGCCGCGGGGGATCGGGGACGATCAGCTGGCCGCGGGCGCCAGGATCACCGGCGCCGCCAACATCATCGAGCACATCATCGGCGGGGCGACGCCGATCTCGTTCAGCTGACCCCAGGCTTCCGAGCGGTCCCGCCGAGGACTTCGGCGACGTCGGGAGCCGCGAGGAAGCTGTGCCGGGGCTCGTCTTCCCGGATCGACGCCGCGAGCCCGGCGATCACCTCGGCCGCCTCACCTCGTTGCGCCTCGGCCTCGACCGGGTCCCCTCGGTCGTCCGCGATCTGCGACGCGAGCGCGAGCGCGCGCCACAAGATGAACCGGTCGCCCGCTCGGGTCGCGAGCTCGGTGACCGTGGAGGGGTGGGGCAGCTCATGACCGGTCCGGACGCGTGCCCAGGTCGCGAGCGCCTCGGCGGGTGGGCACTGTTCTCGGGCCCCCTCGAGGAGCCACGCGGCCGCCTCCGAGGCGGCGTCGCGGTCCCCGGCGCGTGACCAGGCCACGATCTCGATCCGACCACAGGCGATCCGTGACAGCAACAGGCCCTCGGCGCCGGCTCGGGCCTCGAGGAAGGCGGCGCGTGCGCCTTCGTCATCGCCCTCGCGGAGCAGGGTCCATGCTCGCGCGGCGCGCCGCACCGCTCCCAGGGTGTGGACCCCCGGCGCCGTTGCGTCGAGCTCATCGAGCGCCCGCGTCACCGGGTCCGCCGCGTCGAGCTCTTGAAGGAGCGAGACGCGGGCGAGGCGTCCTGCGATCGAGCCCGTGGTGACGACGTTCGCGTCGGCGATCGCGATCGCTTCATCGAGGGTCGTGAGCGCGTCCCCTAGCTCCCCTTGCTGCATCGAGATCAGGGCGAGGCCGATCAGCGGGAGCGGCTCCTCCCTCTGCATCCCGAGCTCCCGTGCCCCCGAGAGCGCAGCGTTGAACAGGTGCGCGGCTACGCCGATGTCGCCGGTGAAGAACCGCAGGAAGCCCAGGGTTCCGGCCACGGTGTTCCCCATGGGCCGATGTCCGAGGCGACGCCAGAGTTGCCGCGCGCGTTCCCCGTGTTCGATCGCGTGATCGAACGGGCCCTGGCAGAGCCCGATCTCCGTCAGGCCGGTCCGCGCGAACGCCTCGCCCTCGAGATCGCGCGCTTCCCGCGCGATCCTCAAGCCGTCCTCCAGGTGGGATCGGGCGAGCACGGGGTCGCCGCGATCCCACGCGACGTTCCCCGCGAGGCACATCGTTCGCGACTCGTGGTACTCCAGCCCGGCCGCGTGCGCCGACGCGAGGGCCTGAGGGATGACCTCCTCGGCCTCGTCGAGCCGCCCGAGGGATCGCAGAGCTCCGGCGATCGCGGAGAGTTCCTGCGCCTCGAGCCAGTCGCGTCCCGTCGCGCGGCTGATCGCCAAGGCCTCTCGGTAGTCGTGCAGCGCCTCCTCGTACCGCCCGAGCTGCTCCCACGCCTCGCCTCGGCTGTGCGCGATCTCCGAGCGGAGGCTCCCGGTGTCATCGAGCGAGGGCGCGTCGGCGGCACGTGCGGCGCGCTCGTACCACCGGATCGCGTCATCCGCGGCGTACGAACGACGGTGACGATGTCCGGCCAGCATCGCGTACTTCGCCGTCCCTCGCGGGTCGCCCGCTCGGTCGGCGTGGTGGGCGAGCAGTTCCGCGAACTCCTCGTCGCGGCCCCTCGTGCCGCGCTCCATCCAATCGAGCACCGAGCGATGCGCATCCGCGCGACGGGCCCGCGGGATGCTCCCGTAGGTGACCTCGTGGATCAGGGCATGGTCGAAGACGTACTCGGCCGACCCCGCGATCGTGCTGGTCGAGTGCGACCGGATGAGTCCTCGTTCGAGGAGTTCCTCGATCGCGTCCGCCTCTCGGGAACCGCTGAGCTCCTCGAGCCCGCCGGTCCAGAACGTGCGACCCACGACGCTCGCCATCTGGAGGACAGCCTTCGCCTCGGGCTTGAGCCGGTCGATGCGTGCCGCGATCGCCATCTGGACCGTGTCGGGCATCGCGGCCGAGATCTCGCCGGAGGCGGTCCATACGCCGTCACGCCGCTCGATCGCGCCGTCCTCGGTCAACGTCCGCACCAGCTCCGTCGCGAAGAACGGGTTCCCCCCCGCTCGCTCGACGATCGCGTCGGCGAGGGCCGGCTCCGCGCTCCGGTCGAGGAGCTCCATCGACGAGCGCCGCACCGTCGGTCTGCGGCAGAGGACGCAGCTCGACGGTCGAGGCCGACGTGCTGCCCTTGAGCCACGATGGACGCCGCTCGAGCAGCTCGGGCCTGGCGAGACAGACGAGGAGGACCGGCGCGGCGATCCGTCCGACGAGCTGTTCGAGGAGGTCGAGCAACGCGTCGTCCCCCCAGTGCAGGTCCTCGATCCACGCGATGAGCGGTCCGGGCGACGCCAGCGACGACAGGTACGTGGACCACGCGTTCACGATCATGCGCTGGCCGGCGTCGCGACCGACGCCCGCGAGGGGGTCCGGCTCGGACGGGAAGCCGATGGACGACAGGACCGTTGCGAGGATCACGTCGGCGTCGTCGACGCCTGCGAGGTGCCGTCCGATCCGCTCGCGGGCCTTCACCACGATCACATCCGGTGGATCGCTGTCGAGGATCGCGGCGTCGGCTTTCACGATCTCGGCGAGCGGCCACAGGCGCAGCCCGCTCCCGTACGGCAGGCAACGTCCGCGCACCCACTTGATCCCGGCCCCACGCGAGAACTCGTACGCGAGCCGGCTCTTGCCGACGCCGGCGGATCCGATGATGGTGACGAGGTGCGGCTGCTGGTCGCGTCCGCACCGACGGAGGAGCACGTCCAAGAGCGCGATCTCGTCGGTCCGTCCGACGAGCGGATGAACGGGGTCGGACTCCCGCGCGGCCTCGGCCATGATGCGCCACGCTCCTGTCGGCACGCCGACGCCCTTGAGTTCCAGGACGCCGAGGTCCACAGCCTCGAACGAAGCCGCGACGTCTCGATGGGTCCGCTCGCTCACCACGAGCCCGCCCGGGGGGGCGGCGGCTTGCAGGCGAGCGGCGATCGATGTCGTCTCGCCGGTCACGAGGGCCTGGTCGCTCCCTGGGGCCGCGATCACCTCGCCCGTGTGGATCCCCACCCGCAGGGCGAGGTCCTGCCCCGGGTCCGAGGCCAGCTGACGGTTCAACCCGGCCATGGCGGCCAGCATGGCGAGGCCGGCCCGCACGGCCCGCTCGGGATCGTCCCCATGCGTGAGCGGGGCGCCGAACACCCCGACCACGGCGTCGCCGATGAATTTCTCCAGCGCTCCACCGTGGCCGGACACGATCGCCGACATCGCCTCGAAGTAGGAGCCGTACAGCTCCCTGAGGTCCTCGGGATCGAGCCGGGTGGCGAGCTCGGTCGAGGAGACGAGGTCGGCGAAGAGCACGCTCACGACCTTCCGCTCCTCGCCGGACGGTGCGAGCGCCTCGTAACCCAAGCGTGCGACCGAGGTCGAGAGGCTCGCGCCGCACGCGCCGCAGAAGGCGAGTCCGAGTCCCATGACCGCACCACACGAGGGGCACGGGCGCTCGAGCGCCTGGCCGCACCCGCCACAGAACCGGAAGCCGCTCGGGTTACCCGTTCCGCAGGCCGGACACTCGATGAAGGGACCTTCCCCACCCACCTGGAGAGTGTGACGCAATCGTGCTGCCGTGGTGAGGCCGCCGCGAGCTCGATGAGCCCCGGACGACTGCTACCGTGGGTCCGTGCAGGAACCGCGTCCGATCCTCGTCGTCGACCTCGGGGCGCAGTACGCCCAGCTGATCGCCCGGCGCGTCCGCGAGGCGCACGTGTACTCCGAGATCGTCGCGCACGACGCCACCGCCGAGGAGCTCCGCGCGATGCGGCCCGCGGGCATCATCCTGTCCGGCGGTCCGGCCAGCGTGTACGAGCCCGACGGTCCGCAGGTCGATCCCGGGCTGTTCGAGCTGGGCGTGCCCGTGCTGGGCATCTGCTACGGGCACCAGCTGATGGCGCGGGCGCTCGGCGGCGAGGTGGCCGCCACCGGCCAGCGCGAGTACGGCGGCACGCGCCTCCACGTGGCCGACACCGGCGGCGGACGGCTGCTGCAGGACGTCCCGGCCGAGGACACCGTGTGGATGAGCCACGGCGACGCCGTCACGCGGGCACCCGAGGGGTTCCGCGTCACGGCGACGACCGATCAGATCCCGATCGCCGCGATGGAGGATCCCGAGCGAGGTCTCTACGCCGTCCAGTTCCACCCCGAGGTCTCACACACCCCGCACGGCCAGGACGTGATGAAGCGGTTCCTGTACGAGGGCTGCGACCTGCTGCCCGACTGGACGCCGACGAACATCATCGAGGACTCGGTCGAGCGGATCCGGGCCCAGGTCGGGGGCGCCGAGGTTCTCTGTGCGCTCTCGGGCGGTGTCGACTCCGCCGTCGCAGCGCTCCTGGTGCACCGGGCGGTGGGGAACCAGCTCACGTGCGTCTTCGTGGACCACGGCCTCAACCGCGAGGGCGAGCCCGATCAGGTCGAGGAGACGTTCGGGCGGCACTTCCACATCCCGCTCGTCCACGTGAAGGCCGCCGACCGGTTCCTCGCGAAGCTCTCGGGTGTCACCGATCCGGAGACGAAGCGCAAGGCGATCGGCGAGGAGTTCATCCGCGTGTTCGAGGAGGTCGCGCGCGAGCACACGGGCGCGCGGTTCCTGGTGCAGGGCACGCTCTACCCCGACGTGATCGAGTCCGGCTCGAAGACCGCCGCCAACATCAAGAGCCACCACAACGTGGGCGGCCTCCCCGAGGACATGGACTTCGAGCTCGTGGAACCCCTCCGCGATCTGTTCAAGGACGAGGTGCGCCAGGTGGGCGGCGAGCTCGGCCTCCCCGAGGAGATCACGCAGCGCCAGCCGTTCCCCGGGCCGGGGCTGGCGGTGCGGATCGTGGGGGAGGTCACCGCGGACAACCTCGCGAAGGTGCGGGGCGCCGATCACATCGTGCGCCAGGAGATCAAGCGTGCCGGGCTCGACCGCGAGACGTGGCAGGCGTTCTGCGTGCTGCTCGCCGACGTGAAGAGCGTCGGCGTGATGGGCGACGGGCGCACCTACGAGGCGCCCGTCGTGATCCGCGCCGTCACGAGCGAGGACGCGATGACGGCCGATTGGGCGCGGCTCCCGTACGAGGTCCTCGACACGATCTCGAGCCGGATCATCCGCGAGGTGCCCGGGGTGAACCGGGTGGCCTACGACATCACGAGTAAGCCGCCCGGCACGATCGAATGGGAGTAGCGGCGTCCGTCGCGGACCGGCGGGTCAGATCCGTCGGGCCGTGACGATCAGCCGTTCGTAGCTCGCGTAGACCGGGTTGCAGGTCGTCAGGACGAGCGAGGGCGCGTCGGTCTGAGCGAGCACGCGGCCGGAACCCTCCTCGGGGATCACGAAGACCCGGCTCACCTCGTACCGGTAGGTCCCGTACTCGGTGCGGAGGGTGATCGCGTCGCCCGGCGTGAGCTGGCTGAGCTTGAAGAAGGGATGCAGGTAGGTCGTGCGGTGACCGGCGATCCCCACCCGTCCCCGGTCGTCCCACGGGTCGGCGGTGTCGGGGTAGTGGCCCGGTCCCTCCTTCAGCGCCTCGTGGCCCGTCCCCTGCACGACCATGAAGTTCAGCCCGATCTCCGGGATCAGGATCTGCGCGTACGCGTCACCGATCGTGACGGCCTGCACGTCGGCGGGGGGGCGGGTGTCGCCCGCCACGAACCCGGTGCGGAGCCGTTCCTGCGCCTGTGCGGTCTCGATCCCGGTGCCCCAGAGCAGCCACCCCACGTAGCCCGCGATGCCCGAGGCCAGCATCAGGCAGCCCATGCCGAACCAATGGACGATCGCGGCCCATCCCCGGCGGTGTGGCCGGGGTGTCCGGGTCTCCTCCGGGGTTCGAAGGGCGTGGTCGGGGGGTCGGCTCGCTCATCTCGGCATCGCTGCAAGGGTAGCCGAGGACGGCGGCGTCACCCGCTACGGGTCGGATCGAACGGCCTAGGTCGTTGGTCTCCACATCGGCCGACATCCTTGCCGGTCCTAGGGCAAAGCTCGTAGGCTGCGGTGCGCCGATGTGAAACGCAAAGGTCCAGGGCCGGATGCCGGCCGGAACGGGAGGAACACGCATGCGTAGAGGGGTCGCCACCCTCGTCCTGGCGGTTACGGCTGCCCTCGTCCCCGGGGTGGCTCACGCCGGCCCGTACTCGCCCGATCCCTCGTACCAGGCGAACGCGATCGTCCGCGATGCCAAGTTCGCGAAGGGCGCGATCTACCTGGCGGGCGACTTCACGAGCATGCGGCCCGCCGGCAACGACCTCGGTGTGGGTGAGGTCACGCGGAACCACGCGGCCGCGATCGACGCCGCGACCGGCGCGCTCCTCCCCTGGAATCCGAACGTGAACGGCCAGGTGTACAGCCTCGTGGTCGACGGCAACACGGTGTACCTCGCCGGGGACTTCACGAGCGTGAACAACGTCGCCCGGTCCAACCTGGCCGCGGTCGACGCCACGACCGGCGCCGTGACGTCGTGGAACCCGAAGGCCGGTGGCCCGGTCCGCGTGATCGTGAAAGGCCCGAACGGGAACTTCTTCATCGGCGGTGGGTTCGGCACCGTCAACAGCCAGGCCCGCAAGCGGCTCGCCCAGGTCACGCCCGCCGGGACGGTCACGCCGTGGTCGGTCAACGTCGGCCAGGTCTCGGGGTTCGCCTGCCCGCCCCGGTGCAAGCCCACGGTGTACACGATCGGCTTCTCGACCGACGGCCAGACCGTGTTCTTCGGCGGTCACTTCGGGCTCGTGAACGGCGTCACACGCAACGAGGTCGCCGCCGTGCCGATCACGAACGGCGCCACCGTGCTGCCGTGGGATCCCGACGTCTACGCCGACGCCAACTGCCCGACCTGCACGACCGCCGAGACCGCCCGCGTGTACCACCTCATCATCACGGCGAACAAGGCGTACATGTGCGGGGGCTTCTGGAAGGTCTGGCACGGGACCCGGCGCGCCTACAACGTGCTGGTCACGAACCTCACCACCGGCCAGCCCGACCCCGTCTACTCGGCCGGGAACGACGGGGATACCCCCGGGTGTGCGTTGCGGGGCAACGTGCTCTACTTCGGCGGGCACTTCAACTACGTCGGCAAGATCTGCTCGCAGAACCCCGGAGGCGGCTCCACGAAGTGCACGGTCGACAACGCGACCACGCGCCACCACGTGGCGGCCGTCGACGCGACGACCGGGGCCATCCTCCCCTGGGACGCGAACGCGAACTCGAACCACGGGATCTGGGCGATCGAGGCCGGGCCGAACGGTCAGATGGCCTTCATGGGCTACTTCACGCGGATCGGCGGCAGCAAGCAGCAGATGATCGCGAAGTACTCGGCGTCCCACCTGATCTGATCCGAGCCCGGGCCGGGCGGACCGTCGGACCGCCCGGCCCTCGGGTCAGCTCCGTCGGCCGAGCGGCCGTCGGGTCGCCGGCCACCTCTATGATGCCGGGGTGTTCGACGTCTCCCCCCTGGTCGAGGGGCTCAACGACATCCAGCGTGAAGCCGTCCTCCACACGGAGGGCCCCGTCCTCATCGTGGCCGGCGCCGGCTCGGGCAAGACACGGGCCCTCACGCACCGGATCGCCTACCTGATCCGCGAGAAGGGCGTCGCACCCGGCGCGATCCTCGCGATCACGTTCACGAACAAGGCCGCGCGCGAGATGGCCGAGCGCGTCGAGGGCCTCGTGGGCGGCCGGGTCGCGCACGGGATGTGGGTCCTGACGTTCCACTCGATGTGCGCCCGGATCCTTCGCCGCGAGCACACGCACCTGGGGATCCCCAGCGCCTTCACGATCTACGACGACGCCGACACCGAGCGGCTGATCTCGAGCATCTGCAAGGAGTTCGACCTCGACCTGAAGCGCTTCGCCCCACGCGCGATCGCGAGCGCGATCGGCAAGGCCAAGGACCGGGTGCTCTCACCGGGCGAGTTCAAGGCGATGGCGAGCAACCCGTACGAGGACACGATCGCCTCCGTCTTCGAGGCGTACGAGCGGCGCAAGCGTGAGGCGGGCGCCCTCGACTTCGACGACCTGATCTCGGAGACCGTCCGGCTCTTCCGGGACCATCCGCAGGTGCTCCACCACTACCAGGAGCGCTTCACCTACGTGATGGTCGACGAGTACCAGGACACGAACCGCGCGCAGTACGAGCTCGTGAACCAGCTCGTCGGCCGCCCACCACAACGTGTGCGTCGTCGGCGACGCCGACCAGGGCGTGTACTCGTGGCGCGGCGCCACGATCCAGAACATCCTCGACTTCGAGCGCGACTACCCCGACGCGAACGTGTTCCTGATGGAGCAGAACTACCGCTCCACCCAGAACATCCTGGCGGTCGCGAACGCGCTGATCGAGAAGAACCAGATGCGCAAGCCGAAGACCCTGTGGACCGAGGCGGGCAACGGCGAGCTCTCGATCCACTACCGGGCGCAGGACGAGCACGAGGAGGCGATGTGGGTCGCGTCCGAGATCGAGCGGCTGCGCGAGAGCGAGGGGTACCGGTTCCGTGACGTCGCGATCTTCTACCGGACGAACGCCCAGTCGCGGGTGCTCGAGGACATCTTCATGCGGTCGGGCACCCCGTACCGGGTGTTCGGCGGGGTGCGGTTCTACCAGCGCCGTGAGATCAAGGACGTCGTCGGGTACCTGCGGCTGCTGCTGAACCCGCAGGACGTGATCAGCTTCCGGCGGGTCGTGAACACCCCGAAGCGCGGGATCGGCGACGCGACCGTGGCCGCGCTCGAGTCGTTCGCCCGCGACGAGGGCATCACGATCATGGATGCCTGCCGCCGCGTCGACGAGATCCCGGTGCTCGCCGCCCGGGCGAAGGGCGCGGTGGCGGGGTTCGTACACATCATGACCGCGATCCAGGGCCACCTCGACGACGGCGCCGGACCGGCGCGCATGGTGGAGTTCGCCGCTCAGGAGTCCGGGTACCTCGCCGAGCTCGAGGAGGAGCGATCGATCGAGGCGCAGGGACGGATCGAGAACCTCCAGGAGTTGGCGGGGGTGGCGGCCGAGCTGCTCGCGCGCGAGCCCGACGCCGGGCTCGAGGGGTTCCTCG
Source organism: uncultured Actinomycetes bacterium (assembly GCA_963821925.1). Classification (GTDB taxonomy): domain Bacteria; phylum Actinomycetota; class UBA4738; order UBA4738; family HRBIN12; genus JAOUEA01. The sequence goes on from CAWGFO010000002.1 coordinate 458,618, forward strand.
AGCAGCTTTCGCTCCTCGGGGAGCAGGACGAGTACGAGGAAGATGATTCCCAGGTCACGCTGATGACCCTCCACATCGCGAAGGGGCTCGAGTTCCCCGTGGTGTTCATGGTGGGCATGGAGGACGGGGTCTTCCCGCACTTCCGGTCGATGACCGACGCCGCGGCGCTCGAGGAGGAGCGCCGGCTCGCCTACGTGGGGGTGACCCGGGCGCGTGAGCGCCTCTACCTCACGAACGCCTGGAGCCGGACCCTCTTCGGCCAGTCGCAGTACAACCCCGAGTCGCGGTTCCTCAAGGAGATCCCGGAGCACCTGCTGGAGCGCCGCGAGGGCGAGGCCGCGAGTCGGCGGCCGCGCGGCGGCGGCTCGGCGGGCGGCGGCTATCGGGGCGGCGCGACGGGCGGGGCGGCGGGCACACCGTGATCGGGCTGCCCGGACGCGAGCGCGAGATGGTGCCGGCCCGCGACTGGATCCCCGCCGCCGCCCGCCGGCGTGCCGAAGCGCGAGGCGCCGTCGATCTCGGCCGGCGACACGGTGCTGCACGAGACCTGGGGCGAGGGCGTCGTGCTCGACGTCTCGGGCGAGGGCGACGGCGCGGTGGCCGCGGTGGCGTTCCGCGAGGTGGGCGAGAAGCGCGTGCTGCTCGCCTACGCGCCGCTCACGCGGGTCGCTGAGTAGCGACGACACGTCGTCAGTGCAGCGGGCGCTCGCGCAGCCCCCGCGTCGGATCCCAGATCTTCGCGCCCCCGTCGTCGCCGAACCGGAGGTAGGCGGCCGTGGCCCAACGTCGAGGCGAGAACAGGTGGAACTCGGGCTCGTCGGGCGCCCAGTCGATCCGAGCCTGGATCGCGTCGCGGTAGGCCTGGCGGAGAGTCGGGTCGCGACACGTCGACCGCGCGCCCGCGGAGCTTCACGTCGCCGCCGGGGTTCGTGCGGTCGGCGGTCGCGCTGTGCACCGTGATCCTCGGGTCGCGCAGTAGGTCGAGCGCCTTGTGGCTCCGCCACATCATCCCCATCAGGAGCTCGCCCTCCGCGACGTCGACCTCGCACGGGCTCACGCGCGCCGTGCCGTCGGGCCGGATCGTGCCCAGGAAGACGAGCTCGTCGGCGCGGAACCGCGCCTCGGCGACCTCGGCGATCTCGGGGCAGGCGGCGACGAACTCGCTCCAGCGCATGGCACCTCCGGGGTTATCGGAACAGCGCGAAGTATCCCGCGACGAGGATCACGATCCCGGCCACGAGCGGCGCGATCACCCACGCGAGGCCGAGCCGGCCGCGGTAGGGACCGAGGGTCCCGACCTTCGTGGTGGGTTTGAGGCCCGGCGGGCGGATCTGAACCTTCTTCGGCATCGCCCCCGAGTATAGGAGCGGCCGCGCGGGGGCTAGCGGGAGAGGCGTTCGAGCACGTTGCGCGTGATGCGCTCGACCGCCGGGTCGCCCAGCCCGTCGGTCCAGTCGGTGCACCCGGCGTTGAACACCGTGCCGCCGTCCGGGCGTGGTGAACACGGCCACGGCGGCGTGGTTGTGGCGCAGGTGCTCGAGGTGCGACTCCCAGTCCTCGCCGTGGATCGCCATCGCGACCGATTCCAGCTCGCCCGGTTCGTGCGCGTACCGGCTCGGCTGCTCCTGCTGGGTCCAGAGCTTCGCGGGCGCGGTCGCCAGGACCTCGAGGGTCTCGGGCGCGCCGTCGGCGTGCGTCGGCACCGGGAGGCCATCGATCAGGGTCAGCTCGCACCCGTCGACCTCGTAGGCGACGATCGCGTCCGCGAGGCCCAGCGCGTCGCCGTACGCGAGGTCGGAGCCCTCGAACGCCCAGTGGTCGGGTCGCCAGACCGTGTAGGCGCCGCTCGCGTTCGGGACGCCGAGCCCGTAGCGCGAGTACCCGCCCCGCGAGAACGAGAGCCCGATCGTCGAGAACTCGCGTCCAGCCGATCCGGCGGTCGACCCAGGCGCTCGTGACGAACCGCTCCTCGGCGGTGCCGAGCACCGGGTCCTGGTCGGCGCCGTACTTGTACCCGACCATGTGCCGGCGGTCGTCCTCGAACCGGACCTGCCAATAGCACGTGTTGCCGCTGAAGAACGCGGCGTTCCCACCGGCGGCGGTGAACCGTTCGACGGTCTCGCGCATACCCCACGACCAGTACTCGTCGTGGCCCACGGAGAGCAGCATCCGGCGTCCGTCGAGGATCGTCGGGGTGCGCCTCGAGGTCCTGCGAGACCGCCAGGTCGACCCGGAAGCCGTTCGCCTCCGCCCAGCGGAAGAACGGCCGCTCCCAGTTCCACCACCCGGCCCCGCCGCTCCACACCGAGAGACCGAGCGGCTCCGCCCACTCGAAGAACCACAGGGCCTCGCGGTCGGGCGTCGGCTGCGACTTGCGCCGGTGCGGCTCGGGCTTCACGAGGAACCCCGGCGCCATCGGCCGCTCGAACGAGACCCGGGTGCCGCCCGTGTAGAGCGACGGCCCGCCCCAGTCGTTGTAGGCGTTCCAGGTGGAGGTGCTCAGCACCATCAGGATCGGCGCGGGCTCGGCGCCGGGAGCCGACCGCACGACGAGGAACGCGTCGGCCCGCTGGTCACCCGCGGTCACCGTGACGGCGTAGTAGCCGGATCGCCAGTCGGCACCGACCGGGATCTCGAGCGCCGCGGGCCAGCCGCACCCGTGCGAGGAGGCATCGTCGGGGGTGGGGTAGAAGGCGCCCTCCGCCTCACCGCGCCAGACCGTCTCGCGCTCGGCGCCGTCGCGGGCGACCTCGATCTGCACCGTCGGCGCGTACGTGGACAGATGCAGCGCGACGGGCTCGCCCGGCACCACGGACTGGGGCCAGCAGTACGCCTCGATCATGCCGGAAGTCTAGGTGACCCGGTACAAGCGCCACCGACCAGGCACGCCCTTCAGCTCGTGCTCGCCGGCGTCCTCGAAGCGGAGCTCTGCGCCCCTGCAGAGGGTCGCCACCGTCTCGGAGACGAGGATCTCGTTCGCGTCGGCGGCCGACATGATGCGAGCGGCCTCGTGGACCGTGACGCCGCGGACGTCGTCGCCCGCGAGCTCGACCTCGCCCACGTGCACGCCCGCGCGAACCGCGAGCCCCTGACGCCCCGCGCTCTCGCGGATGGCGGCCGCGCAGCGGATCGCCCCCGGGCCGCATCGAACACGGCCAGCACGCCGTCACCGGTGGTCGCGACCTGGCGCCCGCCGAACCGCTCGATCGCATCCCGACTCGCATGGAGGTGCATCGAGAGCAGCTCGTGCCACGCGGCGTCGCCGAGTCGGACCGCGGTGCCGGTGGAGTCGACCACGTCGGTGAAGAGCAAGGTCGCGAGGACTCGCTGGCCGGACGTGCCCCCCACCCAGCGGCGCATCCCCGACCATTCGATCATCACGCAGGGTTCGTCTCCCACGGTCCACCCGTCGTGGCCGGGAGGGATGTCGTAGAGATCCCCGGGCCCGAGTTCGAACACCGTCCCGTCGTCCAGTTCGATCGCTTGGCGGCCCGTCAGCTGCATCCCGACGTGATGCGCCTGACACCATTCGCCGCCCACGAGCGGTTTGAAGTGCGTGGACCATCGCCAGCCGGGCGGCTGGACCCCCCGGGAGACCGTGAGCCCTCCGATCGTCACGAGCTCTTCCACGGCGCCGCCGAACTCGATCACCTCGTCCGGCTCGTCGAACGAGCGCATCAGATCCACGATCAGCTCACCACCCGATAGAGGCGCCAGCGCCCCGGGACGCCCTTCAGGTCGTGCTCCCCGGCGTCCTCGAACTCGAGACCCGAGCCAGCAGTGAGGTCCTTCACCGTTTGTGACACGAGCACCTCCGACGCGCCGGCGCGGGCCGCTACCCGGGCGCCGATGTTGACCGCGATGCCCCCGATCTTGTCGCCGATCTGTTCGCATTCGCCGGTGTGGAGGCCCGCTCGGACCTCGATGCCGAGATCGTGGACCGTTTCGATGATCGCCTGTGCACATCGGATCCCCCGCCCGGGACCATCGAACGTCGCGAAGAATCCGTCGCCGGCCGTGTCGATCTCGCGTCCCCGGAACCGCGCCAACTGACCACGCACGCGGGCGTGATGCGCCTCGACCAGGTCCTTCCACGCACGATCTCCCATCCGAGCCCCGGCCTCGGTCGAGCCGACGATGTCGGTGAACAGCACGGTCGCGAGGAAGCGCTCCAGCGCCGCCTCCTGATGCTGGAACTCGCCGACGAACCGTTCGATCTCCTCCAGCATCGTGTCGTACTCGGCGACCCAGAAGAAGTGCTCGTCGCCGGGGAGCTCGACGATCCGGGCGCCCGCGATCTGCGAGGCGAGCCCGCGCATCCGCGCGACGGGGAACTCCACGTCCTCGGTCTTGGCGATCACCAGGGTCGGGACGTGGATCGCGGGGAGCGCGTGGCTCACGTCGATCTCCCGGTTCATCCTCGCCAGGGCGATCGCGGCTCCGGGGCTCGCCGCCCGCCGGAGGTACGAGGCGAGCCACGTCGCGAGTCGCTCGTCGTCGGCGTGGCTCGGCGCGCCCCACGAGGCGATCTCGAGGCGCGCGTGCTCGATCGTTCCCCAGTGCTCGTCGATGTACTCGAGGTACTCGTCACCCTCGGCGACCATCGGATCGTCCGTCTCCAACGACGTGTAATCCGGATCGGTGCCGTAGAGCACCAACGCGATCGTCCTCTCGGGGTACGTCGCGGCGAACAGCATCGCCATCGGGCCGCCTTCCGAGACCCCGAACACCACCGCACGCTCCGACCCCGCCGCGTCCATCACGGCGCGCACGTCGTCCATGCGCGTCTCCATCGATGGCAGCTGGGACTCGGGGACCCGGTCCGAGAGCCCCATGCCGCGCTTGTCGAACAGGATCAGTCGGCTGAAGGATGAGAGCCTCGAGAGGAACCGAGCCAGATCCGGCTCCTCCCACATCGCCTCGACGTTGCTGGTCCAGCCCATCACCCACACGAGGTCCACCGGTCCGTCGCCGACGACCTGGTAGGCGATGTGCACCCCGTCGGCGGTCTTGGCGAACCTCGTGTCGGGGGACTTCATGACGCCACCCGGTACAGGCGCCACCGGTCGGGGACGCCCTTCAACTCGTGCTCGCCGGCATCGTCGAACGTGAGGCCGGACCCTGCGACCAGATCCTTCACGGTCTGGGAGACGACGACCTGCGACGGCCCCGCTCGGGAAGCGACCCGGGCGCCGATCGACACCGTGAGGCCGCCGCACTTCGAGTCGATCACCTCGCACTCACCGGTGTGGATCCCCGCGCGCACCTCGATCCCCAGGTCGCGGACCCGCTTGCCGATCTCGAGGGCGCACCGGATCGCGCGCGCGGGCCCGTCGAAGGTCGCGTAGAAGCCGTCACCGGCCGTGTCGTTCTCGATGCCGCGCCAGCGTGCGAGCGACTCGCGCACCACCGCGTGGTGACCGAGCACGAGCTCCTTCCACGCCCGGTCACCGATCTCGGCCTGGGTCCGGGTGGAATCCACGATGTCGGTGAACAGGACCGTCGACAGGATCGTGTCCATGCCCGCCCGCAACGGCTCCACGCCTACCCACCGGCGGATCGCATCGACGAGGGCATCCTGCTCTTCCCATTGATCGATCGACGTTCCCGCGAAGAGCTCGACGGTCGCGTTCGGCATCATCGACGCGATGTACCGCGCCTCGTCGGGGTGCGCGCGGCGGCTCATCAGCAGCGCGGGCACGGTCACCGCCGGCAGCACCGCGCGCACGTCGGTGTCACGCCATACCCGGTTGAGCGCGAGCCCGACGTCGGGTGTCCCCGTGTGTCGGCTGATCTTCGCCACGAACGCCCGCATCGCCGGGTCGAGATCGTGCTCGGCGTGCGCCTCCGTTTCCGCCTCGAAGAACAAGCGGGCGTAGTCGAGCGTGCCCCATGCCGCCCGGGTGGCTTCCTCGGACCGTTCCAGATACTCGTCGGGGGCTCCCCAGGGATAGTCGCTCGTCGCGGTGGCGCGTGCGTTCGGCTCCCACCACACGATCGAGCTGACGCGCTCGGGATCCGTGCTCGCGAACAACACGTTCGGCGCGCCGCCCTCGATGTGTCCTCCGAGCACCACGCGTTCGGACCCGATCGTGTCGAGGACGCACCGGAGATCCTGCACGCGGGTCTCCAGGTCGGGGATCGGCACGTTCCTGCTGGAGAGCCCGGTGCCGCGTCGGTCGTGGAGGATCAGCCGTGTGAAGGAGGACAGTTCACGCCACCAGGACGAATAGCGATGCTGCTCCCAGACGATGTCGACGTTGCCGAAGAAGTCGAACTGCCAGACGAGGTCGACCGGACCGTCGCCCACCACCTGATACGCGATGTAGGCCCCATCGGGGGTCGTCGCGTAGCGGGTCTCGGGCGTGGTCACGCTCACTCGCTCACCACCCGGTAGAGGCGCCACCGGTCGGGGACGCCCTTTGAGCTCGTGCTCGCCGACGTCCTCGAAGGAGAGCCCGGACCCCGCGACGAGGTCCTTCACGGTCTGCGAGACGAGGACCTCCGACGGCCCGGCGTAGCCGGCCACGCGGGCGCCGATCGAGACGGTGAGCCCACCCAGCTTCGCATCGATGACCTCGCACTCGCCCGTGTGGATCCCGGCGCGGATCTCGATCCCGAGGTCGCGAACACCGTCACGCACGTCTTGCGCGCATCGGATCGCTCGCGCGGGTCCGTCGAAGGTCGCATAGAACCCGTCACCCGCCGTGTCGTTCTCGACCCCGCGCCACCGTGACAGGGCCCCTCGGACCAACGCGTGGTGCTTGAGCACCAGATCCCTCCACGCCCGATCGCCGGCCTCGGCTTGGAGCTTCGTCGAGTCGACGATGTCGGTGAAGAGCACGGTGGACAGGATCGTCTCGAGCTCGGGGTGGGGGACCTCGGCCCCCAGGAACGTCCGGACCGCCTGGACCACGTGGTCCAGCCCGGAAGTCAGCACCACGCCGGGCAGCACGGCTGTCAGGGCGCTCGGGATCCGGGACGCGATGTACTCCATCTCTTCGATCCCTCGGGCGTCCCCTTCGTGCTGGATCAGGAGCGACGGCGCCTGGATCGCCGGCAGGAGCTCGCGGACGTCGGTCTCGTACCACACCCGGTCCATCGAGGCAGCGACGTCCGGTGTGGCGGTCTGACGACTCAACAGGTCGAGCCAGACGAGGTCGACGGCCAGGCCCTCGCCCTCGGCGCCGGCAGGGTTGTTCGTTTCCAGGAACGCGCGGCCGAATCCCGGCGTGCCCCACAGCTCGAGGGCGCGTCGATTCCGCTCGTGGTGCACCGGCCCGACACCCCACGGGTAGTCAGGAGCCCACAGTTGCCGTGCCTGCGGGCCGTACCAGATGAAGGAGCTGACCCGGCTCGGATCCGTGGCCGCGAGCATCGCTCCTGGAGCGCCGCCCTCGAGCATGCCGAGGATCGCCGGACGATCGGATCCCACCGCGTCCAGCACGGCGCGGAGGTCGTCCACCCTCGTCTCGAGGTTGGGAGCGTCGACGTTGCGGCTCGACAACCCGGTCGCTCTGCGGTCGTGGAGGATCAGCCGGGTCGACTCGGCGAGCCCGCGGAACAGGGGGCCGAAGGCGGGTTCCTGCCAGAGCACGTCGAGGTTCCCGAAGACGTCCAACAGACACGCGAGGTCGACGGGTCCATCGCCGACCACCTGATAGGCGATATAGCAGCCGTCAGTGGTTCGCGCGTAGCGGGTCTCGTGGAGCTCCACGTGGGCATCCTCCGCCGCACCGATTGGAGCCGCAACCCGGGCCCGCGGAGCCCGCTTCGCTAGACTGCCCGGGCCATGGCCGGGACGCATCGCGTCATCGTCGCGAAGCCGGGCCTCGACGGGCACGACCGCGGGGCCAAGGTGGTCGCGCGTGCCCTGCGCGACGCCGGGTTCGAGGTGATCTACACGGGCCTGCACCAGACCCCCGAGCAGATCGCCGAGACCGCGATCCAGGAGGACGCCGACGCGGTCGGGCTCTCGAGTCATTCGGGCGCGCACATGACGTTGTTCCCGAAGGTCGTGGCGGCCCTGCGCGAACGCGGCGCGGACGACATCCTGGTCTTCGCGGGCGGGATCATCCCGGCCGGCGACATCCCGGCGCTGGAAGCGGCGGGCATCGAGAAGGTCTTCACCCCCGGCGCGTCCACCGGCGACATCGCCGCGTGGCTCAGCGACCGGCTCTCCTGAAGGGACGCATCCACACGTGGATCTCTACGAGCACCAAGGCAAGGAGCTCTTCCGGGCGCAGGGGATCGCCACCCCCCGCGGGATCGTGGCCACTACGCCCGACGAGGCGTCGGCTGCGACCGCCGAGCTCGGCGGGAAGTCCGTCGTGAAGGTGCAGGTCCAGGTCGGCGGCCGCGGCAAGGGCGGCGGGGTCGTGCTCGTCGACTCACCCGAGCGAGCGGCCGAGGAAGCCGCGCGGATGCTCGGATCGGACTTCAAGGGCCACCAGGTCACGCAGGTGCTCTGCGAGGAGCTGCTTCCGATCGCGCAGGAGTTCTACACGTCGATCCTGCTCGACCGGTCGACCGGCGACTACCTCGCGATGATGACCGCCGAGGGCGGCATGGACATCGAGGAGCTCGCGCGCACACGCCCCGAGGCGCTCCGGCGGGTCCAGGTCGACGCGATGCTCGGGATGCGGGCGTTCCACGTGCGGGAGCTGACCGGGTGCCTGCCGGTCGAGGCACGTGAGGGCGCCGGCGACGTGCTCCGCCGGATGTACGTGCTGCTCCAGGAGCGGGACGCGACCCTCGTCGAGGTGAACCCCCTCGTGCTGCTCGAGGACGGCCGCGTGGTCGCGCTCGACGCCAAGGTCACCGTCGACGACAACGCGCTCTTCCGCCACGAGGACATCGACGCGATGAAGGCCGCGTTCCCGATCGACCCCGTGCAGGCACGGGCGAACGAGAAGGGCCTGCAGTACGTGAAGCTCGACGGGAACGTCGGCATCATCGGGAACGGCGCCGGGCTCGTGATGTCGACGCTCGACGTGGTCGCGCAGGCCGGCGCTCATGCGGCGAACTTCCTGGACGTCGGGGGCGGCGCGAGCGCCGACCAGATGGCGACCTCCCTCGAGGTAGTGCTGAGTGATCCGGCGGTCAGGGCCGTGTTCATCAACATCTTCGGGGGGATCACGAGGTGCGACCTGGTCGCCGAAGGCGTGCTGGGCGCGCTGGAGCGCGTCGACGCGCAGGTTCCGCTGGTCGTCAGGCTCGACGGCACGAACGCCGAGGAGGGGCGCCGGATCCTGGCCGAGGCCGCGCACCCGCGGATCGTGCCAGCGGCGACGATGCTGGAGGCCGCGGAGCGAGCCGCCGCCTTCGCGAACGGCCCCGATGAAGGAGCGGCGGCATGAGCATCCTGGTCAGCGCCGACACCCGACTCGTGGTCCAGGGCCTCACCGGGAAGGAAGGAACGTTCCACACGCTGCGGAACCGCGCGTACGGCACGCAGGTGGTGGCGGGAGTGACCCCCGGCAAGGCGGGCCAGGACGTAGAGGGCATCCCGGTCTATGACACGGTCGCCGACGTCGTGCGCGAGGCCGGCGCGAACACGTCGATGATCTTCGTGCCGCCGCGGTTCGCGGCCGAGGCGATCCTGGAATCGGCCGACGCGGGCATCGACCTCGTCGTGTGCATCACCGAGGGCATCCCGGTCAAGGACATGGCGCACGTGCACAGCTACCTGAAGGGGCGCGACACGACGCTGATCGGCCCGAACTGCCCGGGCGCGATCTCCCCCGGCGTGGCCAACGTCGGGATCATCCCGCCCGAGGTGTGCCTGCCGGGCCGGGTCGGGTTCGTGAGCCGATCGGGGACGCTCGTGTATCAGATCGTGCACGAGCTCACGCAGCGAGGGATCGGTCAGTCGACCTGCGTCGGCATGGGTGGCGACCCCGTGCACGGGATCGGGTTCATCGAGGCGCTCGCGGCGTTCGAGGCCGATCCCGAGACCGATCTGATGATCATGACCGGCGAGATCGGCGGGGACGACGAGGAGCGGGCGGCCGCCTACATCGCGGCGCAGGTCTCGAAGCCCGTCGTGGCCTACATCGCGGGGTTCGAGGCGCCGCCGGGCAAGCGCATGGGCCACGCCGGCGCGATCGTGACCGGCTCCCAGGGCACCGCGGCCGCGAAGGCCGAGGCCCTCGAGGCGAACGGCGTCCGGGTGGCGCGCACCCCGAGCCAGGTGGCCGAGCTCGTGCAGGACGCCCTGGCGTGACCGACGACGCGGGTCGAGCGCGCGGCCCGCTCGTGACCGCGCTCGCGCGCGGCGCGCTCGCGTTCGCCTGGGTCGCGCTCGCGGGGCAGGCGATCGCGTTCGCCGTGTATGCCGTCTCCGGGCTCTACCGGCCGTGGTCGTGGGTGAAGATCGGCCTGCTCTACGTGCTGTCGTTCTGCGGTGTGGCGGTCGACGTGACGGCCCCCGCGCTCGGTTCGGCGCCGGTCCGTGTCCGCCTCGTGCTGATGCTGGGCACGGGGCTGGTCGTGTGGGTGGCCTTCCGCGCGGGCGCCGCGGTGGTCCGGTCGGCTCGGGCGGAACGGGTGGGCGCCGCCGCCGTGTGGGGCGCCGCGCCGGCCGTGTCGTTCGCCGCGCTCGCGGGCCTCGGGTCGCTGCTCGTGTCGCTGCGGTTCCCCGACAACGGCATCGAACGCCTGAGGCCGGTGACCTGGGAGTCCTTCCTGCTCCCGCTCGTCCTGGTCGCCGCGGCGGGGGCGGTGGGCGGCGTGGCGGCGGCCGTCCGCGGCCGGCCGACGCGCCTGACCGAGGCGACCGCCGGAGGATGGCGGATGTTCGTGGCGGCCCTCCTGCTCGCGTTCGCCGGCGTGCTCGTGCTGGCCGCGATCGAACCGGGAGTGACGAGCGCCTACGCGCGCGGCCTGCGGGGGATGGGATCGGGCGGCGACGTGCTGTTCGGCCATCACCTGCTGCTGCTCCCGAACCAGTCGATCGACGTCCTCGCGCCCTCGATGGGTGGGGCCACGGAGCTCGAGGTCAACGGAGGCGTGACCAGGCTGACGGTCGGCGGGATCTCCCCCGGCGAGGGCATCGGGCTGCTGGCGGACTGGGGTCCGGAAGGCGTGGACTTCCCCCCCGGCTACCTCCTCTTCCTCGCGGTGCCGGCGATCGCCACGGTGATGGGTGGGCGCAGGGCAGCGGAGGATGCGGTGTCTCGCCGGGAGCGTGCGATCCGGGGCGCGATCGCCGGGATCGTGTTCGCCGCACTCGTGGCCGTGGGCACGGCGATGGCCACGATCGTCGTGTCGGGCTCCACGGAGTGGCAGGGACGGCTCGGTCCCGCGCTGCCCTCGACCGCGTTGCTCGCCCTCGCCTGGGGCGTCGTCGGCGGGACCGCGGCCGCCCTGCTGCCGCGCCAGCGCTAGGCGGTCGGCGCGGGATCGCCGCCCGACTGGTTGCCCAGGCTCACCTCGGCATAGTGCTGCTCGATCGACGTGTAGCGCCGCCAGGCCGCGGCCCAGCCGGCGTCGTCGCGGGCGAACTTCTCGATCGGCGTCTGCGGCGCCTGTCGGTCCCAGATCCCGAAGAACGTCCGGCCGTACCCGAGCAGGTACCGCTGGCCCGAGTGCGTGTACTGCAGCACGTCGTTGTCGACGGCGGAATCCATCTGGGGGCTCGTGGGCGCCGGGGCCGCGTCGCCGCCGCCCTGGGGTACCGCGACGTGGTTCGGCTCGAGCGTGGCGAACCGGGTCCAGGCCATGCGCCAGCCTTCGTCGGTGCGCGCGAATCGCTCCATCGGGACCGTCGGCGCCTGACGGTCCCAGATCCCGAAGAATTCAGCCCCGTACCCCAGCACGTAGCGGTAGCCCGAGTGCGTGTAGCGGACGTTCGTCGGTTCGGACGTACCGGCGGGAGCGGCCATGGGGGCCGTCGTGGCCGCCGCGGGTGTCGGCGTGACATCGGTCATGGAGGCGGTCTCGGCGGGGGAGGGTTCCTCGGCAGCGGCAACGGCCGGCTCCTCGGCGGCAGGACCCGGCTCCTCGGCCGCGGGCTCGTCCGATGGCTCCGGCTCCGGCGTCGACGTCTCGGGCTCGTTCGTCGTCGCGTCCTCGGCGGGTGTCGGCGACGACGCCGTGGGGGGCGGCACGGTGAGGTCGCTCTGGCAGTAGCGGCATTTGATCGCGGCGTCCTGGATCTCTTCCGCGCAGTAGGGGCAGGTCTTCACGGGTCGTCCTTCCGCTCCGGTGCGTCCCTAGGCTAGCGGAACCCGGGCACGCACGAGGCCCGGCCGAAGGCCGGGCCTCGTGGACGATCCGGTGGAGCTACAGCTCGGTCTGTGGTGGCGGCGCGGCCATCGTCTCCTCCGCCTTCAGGTAGAGGAACGAGAAGTACCCGAGCGCCGCGAGGAGGACGATGCCGATCCATGCTCCGAGGCCCGGCTCGTTCGAGACCACGAGCAGGAACTTGATCAACCCGAACGCCACGACCGCGAACCCCAGATAGGCGGTGGCCTTCGACGGCGCGATCGGGAGCTGCATGCTCATGTTCGCGAGCTTGGAGATCTCGAAGAGGACGAGCACGATCAGCAGGATGCCCATCAGCAAGCCTGCCCAGCTGCCGTTCCCGCCCCACGCGCTCGCCGAGACGCAGAATCCCACCACGCAGACCTGCTGCCAGGCAAGAAAGCTGTCGATCAGCAGGAGGATGCCGACGATCAGGATCCCCTTGGTGGCCATCGACATCGCGGCGATGTCGAAGCTCGGCTTCGATCCGCCCTGTGACTCCATTCGGATGCCCCTTTCTCACGCACCTGACACGTTGCACAGGCGACGACTGATTGAAGCAGGCTTCGGCCTCGGGTCAATCACCTACGGCAAGCGATGCCGGGGTGCCGCCGAGCGGTCGCGGTAGCATGCCGCCCTCATGGGGGCGCGGATCGCGGTGCTGGTGTCCGGCTCGGGCACGAACCTGCAGGCCCTCTTCGACGACGAGGCGATCGCTCCCCGTATCGCGGTGGTGCTGTCGGATCGCCCGGGCGTGGCCGCCCTGGACCGCGCCGCGCGCCACGACGTCGAGGCGATCGTGGTGGAGCCCTCGGCCTACCCCGACCGCGACATCTACACCGACGCGGTGCGCGACGTGCTCGTCGAACGGTCGGTCGACACGGTGGTCTTCGCGGGCTTCATGCGGGTGCTGGGCGCATCCTTCTTCGAGGCGTTCCCGGATCGCGTGCTGAACGTGCACCCGGCGCTGCTTCCCTCGTTCCCGGGCGCGCACGCGGTGGCGGACGCGCTCGCATGGGGCGTGAGGGTCACCGGCGTCACCGTGCATCTGGTCGACGAGCAGGTCGACCACGGGCCGATCGTGCAGCAGGAGGCCATCGAGGTCCGCGACGGCGACACGTGGGAGACGTTGGAACCGCGCATCCATGCCGTGGAGCACCGCCTGTTGCCGGCCGCCGTCCGGGCATTGCTGGATGGGCGCGTGGTCGTGGAAGGTCGGAAGGTACGGATCATCGAAGGGGAGCGATCACGATGAGCGACGCGACGACGCCCGTCCGACGGGCACTGCTGGCCGTCTACGACAAGACGGGGGTGGTGGCGTTCGCCGGCGAGCTCGTTGCCCGCGGGGTCGCGCTCGTGTCCAGCGGGGGCACCGCCGCGACGCTCCGCGAGGCCGGGTTGCCCGTCACCCCCGTGGAGGAGGTCACGGGCTCGCCCGAGATGCTCGGCGGCCGCGTGAAGACGCTCCACCCGGCGATCCACGGCGGGATCCTCGCCGACCGCCGCAAGCAGGACCACGTCGATCAGCTGGTCGAGCAGGGGATCGAGCCCTTCGATCTGGTCGTGGTGAACCTCTACCCGTTCCGCGAGACCGTCGCGCGCGGCGCGTCGTTCGAGGAGACGATCGAGCAGATCGACATCGGGGGCCCGGCCATGGTGCGTGCGGCCGCGAAGAACCACGCGAACGTCGGGGTCGTGGTCGACCCCGGCCGGTACGACGCGATCGTGGCCGAGCTCGACGCCGAGGGTGGCCTGACCGCGGGGACCCGCCGTGCGCTCGCGGCCGCGGCCTACGCCCACACGGCCGCCTACGACGCGGCCGTCGCGGGCTGGTTCGCGCAGCAGGCGGCCGCCGCCGAGGCCGCGTCGGGCGACGAACCCGAGTCGCTCCCGGCGTTCGTCGGGCTCGCCTACGAGAAGGTCGGCGAGCTCCGCTACGGCGAGAACCCGCATCAGCGAGGCGCCCTCTACCGGGAGTCGGGCTCGTCGGGCGTGTTCGGGGGCGCCAGCGTGCTCCAGGGCAAGGACATGTCGTTCAACAACTGGCTCGACGCGTACGCGGCCTACGAGCTCGTGGCCGCGATGCCGGAAGGCTCGGCGGTGATCGTTAAGCACAACAACCCGTGCGGCGCGGCCGCCCGCGGGACGCTCGCGGATTCGTACCGGGCGGCGTTCGAGTGCGACACGGTGAGCGCGTTCGGCGGGATCGTCGCCTTCCACGGCGAGGTCGACGTCGACGCCGCTCAGGCGATGGCCGACGTCTTCACCGAGGTCGTGATCGCGCCGTCCTACACCGCGGGGGCGAGCGCGTCCTTCGGCGAGCGCCAGAACCTGCGGGTCGTCGCCGCGCCGATGCCCGGTGGGAGCGCACTCGACGTGCGGCCGATGCCCGGCGGGGCCCTCGTGCAGGACCGGGACCTCGTGACCGAGACGCGCGCCGACTGGAAGGTCGCTTCGAGCCGCGAGCCGTCCGCGCAGGAGTGGGCCGACCTGGAGCTCGCCTGGACGATCGCCTGGCGCGTGAAGTCGAACACGATCGTGCTCGTGCGGAACGGGGCGACCGTGGGCGTGGGCGCCGGACAGATGTCGCGCGTGGACTCGTCGTGGATCGCGACGCGCAAGGCGGGGGAGCGGGCACAGGGTGCCGTGGTCGCGAGCGACGCGTTCTTCCCGTTCCCCGACGCGCTCGAGGTAGCCGCGGATGCCGGCTGCACCGCCGTGATCCACCCCGGCGGTTCGAAGGGCGACGAGGACGTCCTCGCGTCGGCCGAGGCCCGCGGGATGGCCGTCGTCCTCACCGGGCGTCGCCACTTCCGGCACTGACGGACACCTTGGTCGCCGCTCCGACCCCCGGGGTAGGATTCGCCGCGTGACCGCCCGGACCCTCGATGGCAGAGCCGTCGCAGCCCAGATCCGCTCGGAAGTAGCCGAGCGGGTGCGCGCGCTCAGCGAGCGCGGCGTGACCCCGGGCCTTGCCGCCGTCCTCGTGGGCGACGACCAGGCCTCTCGCATCTACGTGGGTGCGAAGCACAAGGCGTGCGCCGACGTCGGGATCCGGTCGGAGCAGGTCGATCTGCCGTCCTACGTGACCGAGGGCGAGCTGATGGCCACGCTTCGGCGCCTGAACCGCGATCCCGAGATCCACGGGGTCATCGTGCAGCTCCCGCTGCCCGCACACCTGCGTGAGCTCGAGGTCCAGCGGACGGTCGCCCCCGAGAAGGACGTCGACGGGCTCCATCCGTGGAACATCGGGATGATGCTGCGCAGCGAGCCGACGTTCCTTCCGGCCACGCCGTACGGCATCGTCGAGCTCCTGCTCCGCGAGGGGATCCCGCTCGAGGGCGCCGAGGTCTGCATCGTGGGCTACGGCGACCTGGTGGGAGCACCGCTCTCGATCATGCTCACGCAGGACTCGATCCGTGGGAACGCCACCGTCACGAGCACCCACATCAAGACGAGGGATCTCAAGGCCCACACGCTGAACGCCGACATCCTCGTGGCCGCTGCCGGCGTTCCGCAGCTGATCGGCGGCGACATGATCAAGCCCGGTGCCACGGTCGTGGACGTGGGGGTGCACCGCACCGCCGACGGGCTCGTCGGCGACGTGAAGTACGACGAGGCCGCCGCGGTCGCGGGCGCGATCACCCCCGTCCCGGGCGGAGTCGGTCCGATGACGGTCGCGATGCTCCTCGTGAACACGGTCGCCGCCGCGGAGCAGCAGGCGTTCGGCCGGTGACGGGCGAGGGGCGGCTCGCCTCCCTCCTCGCGGCGGGCGAGTTCTGCGTCACGGGCGAGATCGTGCCGCCGCGCGGAGGCGACGGCGCCGTCGTGACGGACCACGCCCGGGCCCTGGTCGGCTCGATCGACGCCGCGAACGTCACCGACAACCCCACGGCGAACGCCCACATGTCGCCGGCGGCGGCCGCGGCGTTCGTCGCGCGCGCCGGGGTCGAGCCGACGCTGCAGCTCACGGTCCGCGACCGGAACCGGCTGGCGTTCACGTCCGAGCTCCTGGGCGGGTGGGCGCTGGGCGCGCGGAACGTGCTCTGCCTCTCCGGCGACCCGATCTCGCTCGGCGATCATCCCGATGCCGCGGCCGTGCAGGACCTCGACGTGCTCGACGCCGTGCGGCTGGCCAAGCGCCTGCGCGACGAGGGGCTGAACCTCGGGGGCAGCGAGGTCGCCGACCCACCCCGGTACCTGATCGGCGTGGCCGACATGCCCCTCGCGGATCCCTACGATCCCACGCGGCTGGAACAGAAGCTCGACGCCGGCGCCGACGTGATCTGGACGCAGATCGCGTACGACGTGGAGGCGTTGGCGGCATGGGTGGACCTGGTCCGTGGGCGCGGCATCCTCGAGCGGGCCAACGTGCTGATCGGCATCGTGCCCCTTCGGACGGCGAAGGGCGCGCGGTTCATGGCCGAGAAGCTGCCGGGCGTGCGCGTGCCTCTGGAGACGATCGCCGAGCTGGAGGAAGCGGGCGACGACGCGGCCGAGGTGGGCCTGCGGCTCACGATCGACGTGATCGAGGGCCTGAAGGGGATCGAGGGTGTGGCGGGGGTCCACCTGATGGGCATGGGTCACGACGACGCGGTGCGCGCGGTGGTCGAGGGCGCGGGTCTCTTTCCGCGTCCGACGGGGGCGCTTTCGGGGCCCTAAGTCGTCGCGTCGCGTTCGTGTGTCGAACCCCGCGGAGTGGTTCCCTATGCGGGGATCCGGTCGGTAGGGTTCCCGCCATGGCATCGGAACCCGCTCGGCGGATGCGCCCGGTTGGCCTCCTGATCGTGATCGCGGGGGCGGCGACGATGGCCGTCGCCGCGTTCGTCCCTGTGACGTTCGGCCCTGAGAGCCTATTCAGGGACGTCCATCGCCAGTACTTCGTGTTCGACGACGCCGTCCAGTACGCGGGAGCGATCCTGCTCTCATCCGGGATCGCAATCGCCGCCGTCTCGGGATTGGCTCACCCAGGGTCGAGGTCCGCTCGGCGGTTCGTCATCGCGGCGGGCATCGTGGCCATCGCCGCGTGGATCGTGATGGCCGCGTTCGTCTTCCAACTGAGCCTGACCGCGGGTCGACCCTTCCAACCGTTCCAGTTCCAGCCGTTCCAGCTGGACCAACCCGCGGTCAAGTCGGCCTACGTTCGGGGGCTCGTCGCCCTGGCGGTTGGCGTGCTGGTCGTCGTCACCGGTGTCATCGTGGCTCGGCCCCGGTCGCCCGTCACCGAACCCGACCCGCCCGGGTCTCCGTCCGGCGCCGTGCTTGGCTTCATCGGGGGGGTGATCCTCATCGTGGCCGACTTCGCGGTGCTCGCTCTGTGGGCAGAGGCGTGGCAGTGGAACGGCCAGCGCCCCTACATGACGAAGGTGGCCTGGACCTTCTGGGAGCATCGGCTCGTGCACCTGGGGGCGCTCCTGCCGGGGGTCGCGGTCACCACAGTGGCGTTGTGGGCGCTGGCCTCGCCGGGCTCGCGTCGCGCCCCGCAATGGTTCCTCGTCGTCACTAGCACGGTCGCAGCCGGCATCGTGGTGGCGACCGTGGTGTCCCTGAGCCGCTCTGGGTCTCCTGGCTGGACGGCCTTCGTGCTCCGGTTGGCGGCGGTCGAAGGCGTCGGCGCCCTGCTCGCGCTCGTGGGCGCGATCGCCCTCAGCCGCGGTCCTCGATCGGCACCCAGACCTGGTCGCGTGGCCCCACGTACTCGCTCCCCGGCCTGATCACCTTGTTGTCGGCGTACTGCTCGCGCACGTGCGCGGTCCAGCCGGCCATCCGGGCGAGGGCGAACAACGGCGTCATCAGGTCGGTCGGGATCCCGAGCACGTGGTACACGGCGGCCGCGTACAGGTCGACGTTCGGCCAGAGCTGCTTCTGTTCGTAGACCGTCGCCTGGAGCGCCTCGAAGATGTCGGCCCACACGATGTCGTCGTGACGCTCGCCGACCTCGCGGGCCAGCCGCTTCAGCACGGTCGCGCGCGGGTCCATCGTGCGGTAGACGGCGTGGCCGAAGCCCATCACCTTCTCGTGCCGGGCGAGGCGGTCGGCGACGTACTCAGCCGCCCGGTCGGGCGAGCCGATCTCCTCGGCCATCTTCATCGACTCCTCGTTCGCGCCGCCGTGGAGCGGTCCCTTCAGCGCGCCGATCGCACCCGTGATCGCGCTGAACATGTCGGAGAGGGTCGAGGCGATGATCCGCGCCGTGAACGTCGAGGCGTTCATCGTGTGATCGGCGTAGAGCGTGAACGTGGAGTCCAGCGCCATCGCGTCCTCGACGTCGGGCTCCTCGCCCGAGAGCATCCACAGGAAGTTCGCCGCGTGCGGGAGCTTCGGGTTCGGCGGGACGATCTCCTGGCCGGTGCGCAGCCGGTGGTAGGTGGCGATGAAGGTCGGCGTCTCGGCCACGAGGCGCATCGCCTTGCGGTACTCGGCCGCGGGGGAGTCGTCCCAGCCGTCGGGGTCGTACGTCGAGGCTGCCGAGATCGAGGTCCGCAGCATCGACATCGGTGAGGCCTGCTGTGCGAGGGTCGCCATCAGGTCGCTCATGAACGGGCTCAGCTCGCGCTCGGGCGTGAGGAACTCGTTCAACTCGTCGAGCTCGTCCTGGGTCGGCAGCGCGCCGTGATGCAGGAGGTACACGACCTCCTCGAACGTGGCGTGCTCGGCGAGGTCGACGATGTCGTAGCCGACGTACCAGAGCTTGCCCTGCTCACCGTCGATATCGGAGATCTTCGTCTGTGCGGCGACGATCTCGCGGAGCCCCTTCTCGGTCACGTTGGCACGTCCTGTTCGGTCGGATGCGGGCGGGACCACGGTGCCCGGAGGCACCGGGCGGCCCCGGCGGTATCTGCCAGGATATCCCGCGGGCCGCGAACGGCCCAACCCGCCCACGACCCGCAGGTGAGAGGAACGAGTTGCCGTACCGCGTCACCCTGATCCCGGGCGACGGGATCGGCCCCGAGGTGATCGAGGCCGCCCGCCGCACGATCGAGGCCACCGGCGTCGCGATCGAGTGGGACCGCCAGCCGATGGGCGGCACCGCCTTCTCGCGGACCGGCAGATCGCTTCCGGCACAGACCCTCGACGCGATCCGCGCGAGCCGCGTGGCGCTGAAGGGGCCGATCGAGACGCCCGTCACGAGCGGCCTCCGGAGCGCGAACCTCGAGCTCCGCAAGAGCCTCGATCTGTACGCGAACGTCCGACCGTGCCGCCTGTACCCGGGCGTGCCGAGCGTGTACGAGCAGGTCGACCTCGTCGTGGTCCGCGAGAACACCGAGGGCATGTACACGGGGTGGGAGTTCGAGATGGGCACCGACGAGGTGCGCCACCTGATGCGGTTCATCGAGGGGTCCACCGGCCGGCGGATCCGAGAGGACTCGGGCATCTCGATCAAGACGATCACCGAGCACGGCAGCGAGCGGATCGTGCGGTTCGCGTTCGAGTGGGCTACGCGGTTCGGCCGGCGGAAGGTCACCGCGAGCCACAAGGCGAACATCATGAAGTTCTCCGACGGGCTGTTCCTGGAGGTCGCCAGGACGGTCGCCGCCCGCTATCCCGAGATCGCGTTCGAGGACCGGATCATCGACGCCCTCTGCATGCAGATGATCCAGGCACCCGAGCGGTTCGACGTGCTCGTGATGGCGAACCTCTACGGCGACGTCGCGGCGGAGCTCGGCGCGGGGCTGACGGGAGGCGTCGGCATGGCGCCGGGCGGCCACTTCGGCGGCGCGGGGGGCCTCGAGCTCGCGGTCTTCGAGGCGACGCACGGCGCGGCCCACGACCTCGCCGGCACGAACCAGGCGAACCCGATGGGCGTGATGCTGAGCGGCGCGATGCTGCTCCGCCACCTCGGCGAGACCGACGCGGGGGACCGGCTCGAAGCCGCGGTGGCGGCGGTGCTCGCCGAAGGCGTGCACGTCACGCGCGACCTCCGCGGGCCCGGCGACGACCGCCCCGGCGCGGGCACCTTCCAGGTCGCCGACGCCGTGATCGTGGCGTTGTAGGGCTCCTCCGGATCCGACGCTAGGCTGGCCCTATGGCCTCGCGCGTACCCATCGAGGACCCGGACGAGCCGCGCACGGCGCGCCTGGTTCGCCATCCCGCCTTCCGGGCGCTGTTCATGGGGCTCGCGATGGTGGCCGCGGCCCTCGGGGCCCCGCTCAAGGTCGAGCCGCCGCCTCCCGGCCGGGTTCCGGTCGAGGTCGTGCGCGGCGAGGGCGACGACGACGAGGACGGCCGCGAGCCGTCCCCGGACCCCTCGGAGCCCGTTCGGTAGCCTGAGGGGAGATCACCCTCACCGAAGGAGTCTCGTCATGAAGGTCACCGTCGTCGGCAGCGGGTTCGTGGGCCAGACCACCGCGATGCGCATCCTCGAGAAGGGCCTCGGCGAGGTCGTCCTGATCGACATCATCGAGGGGAAGCCCCAGGGCCTCGCGCTCGACCTGAAGCAGGCCGCGCCCGTCGAGGGCTACGAGCCGGTCATCACCGGCACGAACGACTACGGCGACACGGCGGGTAGCGACATCGTCGTGATCACCGCCGGGTTCCCGCGCCAGCCCGGGATGAGCCGCATGGACCTGCTCGGCAAGAACGCCGCGATCATGACCTCGGTCGTCGATGCGGTGGTGCCCGGATCGCCGAACGCGATCATCATCGTGGTCTCGAACCCCCTCGACGAGATGACCTTCCTCGCGGCCGAGAGGTCCGGCTTCCCGAAGGAGCGCGTGTTCGGGATGGCGGGTGTGCTCGACTCGGCGCGGCTGCGGTACTTCATCAGCGAGCTCACCGGGGTCTCCCCGACGAAGATCGACGCGATCACGCTCGGCTCGCACGGCGACGCGATGATCGCCCTGCCGCGCCACGCGACGGTCGACGGCAGGCCGCTGCCGGAGCTCGTCGACGAGGGGACGCTCGAGACGCTCTTCCAGCGCACGCGGGACGGTGGCGCCGAGATCGTCGGCCTCCTCAAGACCGGCTCGGCGTACTACGCGCCGAGCGCCTCGGTCGTCGCGATGGTCGAGGCGATCGCCACGGACTCGAAGACGGTTCTCCCGGTCTGCGCGTGGGCGACCGGCCAGTACGGGATCGACGACGTGTACGTCGGCGTGCCCGCACGGCTCGGCGCCAAGGGCGTCGAGGAGATCGTCGAGTTGGAGCTGAACGAGGACGAGCTCACGGCGCTCCGCGGGGCCGCCGAGGGTATCCGATCGAAGTGCGAGGACCTGGCGAAGCTGTAAGGCTCCAGCTCTCAGATCGCGGCGACGGCGCCCTCGTCGTCGTCGTCCAGACGCACGGCGTAGGCGAGCGACAGGGTGCCGCCGACGAACCCGAGGAACCCGCCGGCGAGCGTGAGCCAGATGCCGGCGCCGAGCGTCGTGTCGGTCCTGTCCTCGAGCTGCTGACGTATGGCCCCGGTGGGCGGCGTGCCCGCCTCCGAGGTCAACACTCGTCGATGAACTGCCCTTCGAGGCGTGTGTTCGCCGTCAGGATCGTGGCGCCGGCGGCTCCCACGGCCACGACCCCCGCCACGATCATCAGGACGGCCACGACCGTTCGCCCGGCGCGCGCGAGCCCCCGGAACACGAGCGTGCCGACGAGCAGGACGACGGCGCACCCGAGCGCCACGAGCCCCTCGGTGAGGTCGACGCCCTTGTACACCTGGTCGAGCACGTGGGCGTTCGGGTCGTCGAGGCCGAACGTCGACCCAGGTCAGGAGCGCCCCGAGCGCCGACCGCGAGGCCCGCCGAGCACCGTGCAGAGGAAGGCGGCGCTCCGCAGGCCGTCGGATCCGGCGAGCTCGGTGTCGGGGTCGGTCGCGGCCTCGGCGCCAGGAGCGGTCGCGTCGTCGGTCGGTTCGTCGCTCATGCCGCGGAGTCTCGCATCCCATGCATCGCGCTCCAAGCACGCTCGGAGGTGCGGACGCGTGGCTACGATGGACCCATGGGTGACCGAGGCTCCTTCTCGGATCAGCTCCGCGAGCACGTGCGCGCGTTCTTCACGAACTGGCAGGAGTACGACGCGGGCGTTCTGGACCAAGGTCGGCCTCACGCTGAAGAACCGCACGCGCGCGTTCGTCACGCTCCAGGGGTGCTGCGGGAACCACGGCCAACCCGGCTGTTGACAGCTCCCTCGGGGCTCCGGTCGGGGCCCGCACGAGCACCACGACCACGGGGACGACGACCCGAACGGGCACGCCCACTAACCTTCAGGCGATCTCGAGCTGAAGACCGCCGGTCGTCCGTTGCTCCAGGAGAGGGTCCGGCGCGATACCGGCGCCCGTCGGGTCGGAACCATCTGACCGTCCCATCCGGATCTCGGGTGAGTCGCCAGCCGAGCTCGTGCACCAGCTTGTGGTGGAACGAGCAGATCAAGACGAGGTTGTCGAGGTCGGTGCGTCCGCCGTGCCGCCAGAACGTGACGTGATGGGCCTCGGTGAAGGCCCGGGCTCCGCATCCAGGGAAGCGGCACTCTCGGTCGCGGTGGCGGATCTGCCGCACCATCCAGGCCGAGGGTTCGCGCGTGAGGCGACCCATGCCGATCACGTCGCCGCTCTCGTTCTCGACCACGGTCTGGACCCGCGCGTTGCACAGCAGCCGCCTGACGGTCTCAGGGTGGATCACCGGGCCGTCTTCCAGCTCGGCACCTCCCGAGCCGGTCACCAGGCCGTCGAGCTGCGCGTGCACCACGACCGTCGCTCGATCGGGGTCGGGATCCGAAGCGATCCGCGCGGAACAGAGGGCCACGAGGGCGTCGGCTCGTCGTGCCGAGGCATCGGCGGTTGCGTCCTCATCGGGCAACTCGGGCACCTGGGTGGCCATGCGCTCGATCGCCCGCGCCACGACGGCGCCGGATGCCGCGGGGAGCTCGGCCTGCAGGTTCCAGCGCCGGCCCTCGTCCGCGTACCACCAGGACAGGGACCGATCCCGGTCGGCGTCACGGTCCTCGTGGAGATCGAGGCGGCTCATGAGGTCCGCTCGCCGACGGATCGCGCCGCACGAGACGGTCGCCGCCCACCCGATGAGCCCACGTTCTGTCTCGGGAGTGGCGAACCGGGTGAGTTCCACCACCTTGTCGATGCCGAGCCGACCCGACCCGAGCGCTTCGGCCGTGGCGGGCAGCTCGGCCAGTGCGTGCGCGGCCGCCACCCACCGATGGGCCTTCCAGGCGGAGATCCCGTAGCGCATCCCGACCCAGTGGGCGACGTCGCGGGCTCCGTCGCCCTGCCATGCCTCGGTCCGATCGATCTCGGCGATCAGGCCCAGCAGGTCAGCCTGCGCCGCCCCTGCTCGAGCGTTGGCCGCGTCCGCAGCCGCGATCAGGTCTCCCTGGAACATGCGTTCGACGATACCGAGGTACCTCGATCAGGGCTGTGACCGCCGTCACGCCAGAACCCAGGTTTCTCAAGGCATGCCCTCGATCACGACAGCCCCACCGAGACCTCAGCTCGGGCCGTGCTCCCACGCGCTGACGGTCGACGCGATCGCCTCGCCGACCTCCATCGTCGTGGCGGTGCCGCCGAGGTCGGGGGTGCGGACCTCCCCGCGCCGGAGCACCTCGTCGACCGCCCACTCCGACGTTCTCGGCCGCGGCGGGCTCGCCGACGTGGCGGAGCAGCATCGCCCCGGACAGGATCATCGCGATCGGGTTCGCGAGGCCCTGCCCCGCGATGTCGGGCGCGCTCCCGTGCACCGGCTCGAACACCGCGTACTCCCAGCCGATGTTCGCGCCCGGGATCAGGCCGAGGCCGCCCACCAGACCCGCGCAGACGTCCGAGAGGATGTCGCCGTACAGGTTCGGCAGGAGCAGCACGTCGAACTTGTCGGGGTCGTGCGCGAGGCGGTTCGACAGGTGGTCGATCTGGATCGCCTCGTACTCGAGCCCGCCCCCGGCCTCCGCCGCGATCTCGTCGGCCGTCTTCAGGAAGAGCCCGTCCGAGTACCGCATCACGTTCGCCTTGTGGCCCACCGTGACCTTCTTGCGGCCGTTCGCCTTCGCGTACTCGAACGCGAACCGCACGATGCGCTGCGTGCCCGAGACGCTGATCGGCTTCACGGTGATCCCCGCGTCCTCGGGCACGTCGTAGCCACCGAGCTCCTTCAGCTCCGCGCGGAGACCGGCCGCGCCCTCCGAGCCGCGCTCGAACTCGATCCCCGCGTACAGGTCCTCGGTGTTCTCGCGGATCACGACGAGGTCGACGCTCGGGTGGCGGATCGGCACGCCGGGCAGGGCCCGCGCCGGCCGCACGGCTCCGAAGAGGTCGAGCCCTTGGCGCAGGGCGACGTTCACGCTGCGGAACCCCGTCCCCACGGGCGTCGTGATCGGGCCCTTGATCGCCACGCGGGCATCGCGGATCGCGTCGAGCGTCTCCTCGGGCATCAGCTGGCCGTAGTCGTCGAGCGCGGCGGTCCCGGCCGGGCGTTCGATCCACTCGATGCCGACGTCGGCGGCGTCCAGCACGAGACGGGCGGCCGCGGCGACCTCGGGGCCGATCCCGTCGCCGGGGATGAGGGTGACTCGGTGCGCCATCGCGGGAACCTTACCGAACGACCCGGGCGCGCCCCGCGGCGCTCAGAAGCGCTCGAACAGGATCGCGCGCTTGACCTCCTGCACGGCCTGCGTGACCTGGATGCCACGTGGGCAGGCGTCGGTGCAGTTGAAGGTCGTGCGGCAGCGGAAGACCCCGGTCTTCTCCGAGAGGATCTTCATGCGGGTCGAGCCGGCCTCGTCGCGCGAATCGAAGATGAACCGGTGCGCGTTCACGATCGCGGCGGGGCCGACGTAGCCCTCGTCGCCCCAGAACACCGGGCACGACGTCGTGCAGGCCGCACACAGGATGCACTTCGTGGTGTCGTCGTAGCGCGCGCGTTCCTCGGGCGACTGGAACCGCTCCTTGTCGGGCTCGCCTCCCTCGTTCACGAGGTAGGGGAGGATCGACTTGTACCCGTCAAGGAACGGGTCCATGTCCACGATCAGGTCCTTCAGGACGGCCAGGCCGCGGATCGGCTCGATCGTGACCTTGTCGCCGACGTCGGCCACGAGCACTTTGCAGGCCAGCGCGTTCCGCCCGTTGATCATCATCGCGTCGGAGCCGCAGATCCCGTGCGCGCACGACCGGCGGAAGCTCAACGTGCCGTCCTGGTGCCACTTGATCTCGTGGAGGACCTCGACGAGCCGCTCGAGCGGATCGGCCCGCACGACGAACTCGTCCCACCAGGAGTCCTGCGAGACCTCGGGGTTGAACCGGCGGATCTTCACGGTGAGGCGCACCAGGTCGGCGCCCGCGCCCACCTCTCGCTGGTCCGAGCCGCTGAGGACGTCGGCCGCCGTCGCCATCAGTACTTCCTCTCCATCGGGACGTAGGGACCCATCTTCACCGGCTTGAAGTCGAGCCGGATCGAGCCGTCGTCGTTGCGGTACGCGAGCGTGTGCTTCAACCAGTTCGCATCGTCGCGCAGCGGGTGGTCGTCGCGGTAGTGACCGCCGCGGCTCTCGGTGCGGGCACGGGCCGAGACCACGAGCGCCTCGGCGCAGTCCAGCAGGAACCCGACCTCGACGGCCTCCATCAGGTCGGTGTTGTAGACGCTGCCCTTGTCGGTGATCGCGACCCGGTCGTGGCGCTCGCGCAGGTTCCCGAGGATCTCCTGCATCTTCGACAGGCCCTCCTCGGTCCGCACGACGAAGGCCAGGTCGAACATGTTGTCCTGGAGTTCCTTGCGGATGTCGGCGCCGTTGTCGCCCGCGTCTCGCGTGAGGATCGCATCCAGCATGCCGAGGGTCTGCGCGGCGGGCGCCTCGGGCAGCGCCGGCAGGTCGGCGCCCTTCACGTACCGGGCCATGTCGGCGCCGCCGCGCCGACCGAACACCACGATGTCGAGCAGCGAGTTCGTGCCGAGGCGGTTCGCGCCGTGCACGCTCACGCAGGCGCACTCGCCGGCCGCGTACAGGCCGGGCACCGGGGTCTCGTCGGCCCCGAGCACGACCCGGCCGTCGACGTCGGTGGGGATGCCGCCCATCGCGTAGTGCGCCGTGGGCTGGATCGGCACCGGCTCCTTCGTCGGCTCGACCTTCAGGTAGATCCGGGCGAACTCGGTGATGTCGGGGAGCTTCTCCTCGATCACCTTCGGATCGAGGTGCGAGATGTCGAGGAAGGCCCAGTCGCCGTTCGGCCCGGCGCCGCGGCCTTCCTTGATCTCCTGGTAGATCGCCCGGCTCACCATGTCGCGGGGCGCCAGATCTTTGATCGTGGGCGCGTAGCGCTCCATGAAGCGCTCGCCGTCCTTGTTCAGCACGATGCCACCCTCGCCGCGCGCCGCCTCGGACAGCAGCACGCCGAGCTTCGCGAGGCCCGTCGGGTGGAACTGGAACATCTCCATGTCCTCGAGTGGCAGGCCCCGCCGGAAGACGACCGCGGGGCCGTCGCCGGTGAGCGCATGCGCGTTCGAGGTGACGCGGAACATCCGCCCGTACCCGCCGGTCGCGAAGAGCACGCCCTTCGCGCGGAAGACGTGGATCTCGCCGGTGGCGAGCTCGTACGCGACCACGCCGGCCGTGGCGCCCGCGTCGTCGAGCAGCAGATCCAGGCAGTAGAACTCGTTGAAGAACTTCACGTCGCGCTTCACGCACTGCTGGTACAGCGTCTGCAGGATCATGTGGCCCGTGCGGTCCGCCGCGTAGCAGGCCCGCATCACGGGGCGCTCACCGTGGTTCGCGGTGTGCCCGCCGAACCGGCGCTGCGCGATCTTCCCGTCGGGCGTTCGGTTGAACGGCAGGCCCCAATGCTCGAGCTCGTAGATCGCGTCGATCGCTTCCTCGGTCATCAGCTGGGCGGCCGGCTGGTCCACGAGGTAGTCGCCGCCCTTGACCGTGTCGAAGGCGTGCCACTCGGGCGAGTCTTCCTCCATGTTGCCGAGCGCCGCGCACACGCCGCCCTGCGCCGCGCCGGTGTGCGAGCGCGTCGGGTAGAGCTTCGAGATCACCGCGGTCCGGCAATGCTGGGAGGACTCGATCGCGGCGCGCATCCCTGCGCCGCCGGCGCCGATCACGAGGGCGTCGTAGGTGTGGGTCGTGACCATCAGACCGCCCCCGGCCACTTCGACGGGTCGAACGTCACCACGATGATCGTGCCGAGCACGAAGAGCATGAAGCCCAGCACGTAGAAGAACATGTTCGCCGCGAACCGCACCCCGGTGCGCTCGACGTGGTCGAGCGTGATGTTGCGCAGGCCGTTGATCCCGTGGATCAGCGCGAGCGAGAGCAGCATCCAGTCCCAGGTCTGCCAGAACGGGCTCTCCCACCGCGTGGCCACGAAGCCGAAGTCGATCCGGGAGACCCCGCCACCCGGCAGGTGCATGATCAGGACGTGCCCCACCGCGAGGATCAGTAGCAGGAGGCCGCTGATCCGCATGAAGAGCCAGGCCCAAAGCTCGAACCCGCCGAGGGGGCGCTCGCGACCCATCCGGAGGTCGCGGCTCGGGGGTGCGCCGCCACGGGACGCCGTGCTCGTCGGATCGGTCGTCGTCGCCATCATGCGTTCCAGAGGTCGAGGACCTGCTTGCCCATGATCAACGTGATCGGGATCATCGAGCCGAGGAAGAGCAGCAGGGTCGCGATGCTGATCGCCTTGATGTGGCGCACCAGCCGTGGGAAGAAGTCGATCAGGGTGATCTTGATCCCGTTCAGGGAGTGGTACAGGACGGCGGCCACGAGGCCGAGCTCGAGGAGCCGGACGAACGGGTTCTCGTACGCCTCGAGCACCCGGTTGTACGCCTCGGGCCCCCAGCCGATCACCGCCGTGTCCACGACGTGCGCGAACAGGAAGAGGATGATCGCGACGCCGGTGACACGATGGAAGAGCCAGGACCATTGCCCCGGATGGCCCCGGTACACGGAGCCGTAGTCGCTCTTGCGCTTGCTCGCTCGGATCGCCACGTCGGATCGCTCCCAGGTTATCTCGGCAGCCGCCGGCGCCGTGGGCCGAACCGTCCAGCGGACGGCGCGGAGTCTACTCCGGAACGGCCAGCCCCGACCCTCTGCGCGCGGCCGTTCGCGGCTACGCGATCCGCAGCGCAACCATCACGCCGTCGCGGATCGGCAGGATCGACGACACGTACCGGTCGTCGGCCGCGATCATCGTGTTGTGCTCCCGGATCGCGTCGGTGACGCCGTCGGCCGGCTCGCCGTCGGCGGGCACGCGGCCCGACCACAGCACGTTGTCGCACACGTAGAGCCCACCGACGCGGACGCGATCCCGGGCCGCGCGCCAGGCCTCCGGGTAGCCGTCCTTGTCGATGTCGTCGTAGACGATGTCGAAGTCACCCACGAGCTCACGGAGCGAGGTCACGGCGTCCCCCACGTGAAAGGTCACGGCCGGCCCGACGCCGGCGCGGGCCAGGAAGGCCTCCGCCTGCTGGGCGTTCGCGGGGTCGCCGTCGGTGAGATGCAGTTCTCCACCCGACGTCATGCCGCGCGCGAACCAGTAGGCGGAGTACCCGAACCCCGATCCGAGCTCGACCACGCGCTGGGCGCCGATCGATCGGGCGAGCATCTCCAGCACCACGCCGACGTTCCGGCCGACGATCGGGAAGCCGCGACGCTCTCCCTCGGCCTCCATCTCGAGCAGTACGGGTTCGTCGTACCGGTCATGCAACCCGCGGGTGTACGCCTCGATCCTGGGATCCACGATGTCCATCGGGGGAGCGTACCCCGCTCACGGCTTCGGCCGGGCCGGTCCTAGACTGCTGCCATGACCACCCCGTCCGAAGAGCGCCGTACGCACATCGTGGCGATCCTCCGCGAGGGCGGCGGCCCGACGACCGGCGCGGAGCTCTCCACCGCCCTGGGCGTCAGCCGGCAGGCGATCGTGAACGACATCGCGATCCTCCGCGCGAGCGGCGAGCCGATCCACGGGAGCCCGCGTGGCTATTACCTCGGCGAGGGCGCGAGCGACGGCACGACCGCCACCTTCGCCTGCGTGCACGATCGTGAGGCCTCCCGGGAGGAGCTCGAGGTCCTCGTCGACCGTGGGATCACGGTGCTCGACGTCGTCGTCGAGCACGAGCTCTACGGCGAGGTGCGGGCATCGATGATGGTGTCGTCGCGGGCCGACGTGGACCGCTACATGGACGCACTCATGAGCACCGGCGCGAAGCCACTCTCGTCGCTCACGAACGGCGTCCACGTCCACCACGTGCGCGCGCCGAGCCCCGACGCGCTCGAGGCCGCCAGGCGGGACCTCGCCGAGCGCGGCTTCCTCCTCGAGGACTGAGAGCCGGGCCGTCGGGGCCGACGATAGGCTGACGCGCATGACCGACGAGCGGCGCACCGACTCCGGGATCGAGCTCCGGCCCGTGTACGGGGCCGCCGACCTGGCGGCGCAGGGATTCGACCCGGAACGCGATCTGAGCGACCCCGGTTCGTTCCCGTTCACGCGCGGGCCGTACCCCTCGATGTACCGCGGTCGCCTGTGGACGATGCGGCAGTACGCGGGCATGGCGACCGCCGCCGAGACGAACGCCCGGTTCCGCTACCTGCTCGACCGGGGGCAGACGGGGCTGTCGGTGGCGTTCGACCTGCCGACGCAGATGGGTCTGGACTCGGACCACCCACGGGCCGAGGGCGAGGTCGGCAAGACCGGGGTCGCGATCGACTCCGTCGACGACATGCGCCGGCTCTTCGACGGCATCCCCCTCGATCGCGTGTCGACGTCGATGACGATCAACGCCACCGCCCCGATCCTCCTGCTGATGTACGAGCTGGTCGCCGAGGAGCAGGGCGTGGGTCCGGAGGCGATCAGCGGCACCGTCCAGAACGACATCCTCAAGGAGTACGCGGCGCGGGGGACCTACATCTATCCGCCGCGGCCCTCGATGCGGCTGATCACCGACCTCTTCGCGTACTGCGGCGAGCGGATCCCGAAGTGGAACACGATCTCGATCAGCGGTTACCACATGCGCGAGGCGGGCTCGACCGCGGCGCAGGAGATCGCGTTCACCCTCGCCGACGGGATCGCGTACGTGCAGGCGGCCGTCGACGCCGGTCTCGCGGTGGACGACTTCGCCCCGCGGCTCAGCTTCTTCTTCGCCTGCCATATGAACTTCTTCGAGGAGGTCGCGAAGTTCCGGGCGGCGCGGCGGCTATGGGCGCGGATCATGACCGAGCGGTTCGACGCGGCGGATCCGCGGAGCCAGGCCTTGCGGTTCCACACGCAGACCGGCGGCGCGACGCTCACGGCGCAGCAGCCCGAGAACAACATCGTGCGGACGGCGCTCGAGGCACTGGCCGCGGTGCTCGGCGGGACCCAGTCCCTGCATACGAACGCCTTCGACGAGGCGCTCGCGCTGCCGACCGAGCACAGCGCCACGATCGCGCTGCGCACCCAGCAGGTGATCGGGTACGAGTCGGGCGTGGCCGACGTCGCCGACCCGCTCGCGGGCTCGTACCTCGTGGAGACGCTCACCGACGAGCTGGAACGCCTCGCCGTCGGCTATCTCGAGCGGATCGATGCGATGGGGGGAGCCGTTCGGGCGATCGAGGCCGGGTTCTTCCAGGACGAGATCCACGACGCGGCCTACCGGATCCAGCAGGGGATCGAGTCGGGGGAGCGGGTGGTCGTCGGCGTGAACCGGTTCGCGGATGCTGGGGAGCGCGCGATCGAGCTCCAGCGCGTCTCGGACGAGGAGACCGCCGCGCAGTCCGAGCGCGTGCGCGAGCTCCGCGCCGCGCGGGACCAGGCCGTCGTGGACGCCCGACTGGCCGCCGTCGCCGACACGGCCGCCGGCACGGGGAACCTGCTGCCGTCGATGCGGGAGGCCCTGCGCGCGCGCGCCACGCTCGGCGAGGTCTCGGACGTGCTGCGCGGCGCCTTCGGCGAGTACCGGCCGACCCACTAGGGAACTAGTCCGTTATGGACTAGTTGCCCGTCGCCAGCGCCCAGACGGCGTGCACCGCGGCGGCCACGCCCCCGACGGCGAACAGCACCGCGAGGGCGCGGAGCGAGGCGCGCCGCCAGAGCCCCACGGCCGCGGCCAGGCATCCCAGCCCGACGGCCAGCTCGATCGCGTACGTCAGCGCCTCGGACACGCGCTCAGGCTACCCGCGGAGCCGGATCACCCTGAAACCTATGCAGCCTGCCCAGGTCTCGATCCACCTCCCGGTCGGACCCGAACGACCGTCGAGAGGCGGGGACGGCCCGCCCCAGTGCAGCAAGGGAGGCAACGATGAGGAAGCGGGTGATCGGCCTCGCGCTCGTGAGCGCGATGGCACTGTCCCTGTTCGGCGCCGGGACGGCGTCGGCCGCGGGGACCACCACTCTGAACGTCGTGCACGGGATCCCCGGGCTCGACGTCGCCGTCTGCGTGAACGGCGCGAAGGCGATCAAGAACTTCAACCCCGGCGAGGTCGTGGCCGGGATCGAGCTGCCCGCCGGGCGGTACGACCTCGCGGTCGTCGCGAAGGGCACGCCCTGCACCGCCGTGGTCCTCGGCGCCGACAACGTCGGCCTGTGGGCAGGCAAGAACAACACGGTGGTCGCGAACCTCGACGCCGGAGGCTCGCCGAACCTGTTGATCTTCGGGAACAACGTGTCCCCGACGGCGGCGGGCGAGACGCGCCTGCTGGTCCGCCACACCGCCGCGGCCCCGGCCGTGAACGTCTGGGCGAACGGCGCGCGGCTGATCGAGGGCAAGTGGTTCGACTGGAGCTCCCACGCGCGGTTCGACGTCCCCGAGGGTGACTACAAGGTCAAGGTGACCCTCCCCGGCTCGAAGACCGCGGTGATCGGCCCGGCGAGGGTGTCGCTGGACGCGGGCACCGTGTATCAGGTGTACGCCTGGGGTTCGGGCGACGCGGGCTACTCGTTCGCGATCGTCCCCACGGTGGTCGGCACCGTCTAGGTCCTTCTAGGTCCGGCTGACGCGTGACCCCGAGGCCCCGCCGGCTCCGCCGGCGGGGCCTCGCCACGCCCCCGGTCGCACCTCCGGGTAGGCTCTGCGCATGGACATCGCCGTGGTCGGAGGGACGGGCGCCGAGGGGTTCGGATTGACCCTGCGACTGGCGGCCGCCGGGCACCACGTCACGATCGGGTCGCGCGACGCGACCCGCGGGGCCGAGGCCGCCGCCCGGGCGGTCGAGACCCTCGGCCGCGGGCAGATCGACGGCACGAGCAACGAGGAGTCGGTCCCGGGCAAGGAGCTCATCGCCGTCACGGTGCCCTTCGCGGGGCAGGCCGACATCTACCGCCCGCTGAAGGGCCGGATCGACGACGGCGCCGTGGTGCTGGACGCCACCAGCCCGTTGGCCACGGCGGTCGGCGGGAAGGCGTGGCAGATCGTCCGCCCGTGGCACGGCTCGGCGGCCGAGCAGGCCGCCGCGATCCTCGGGCCGGGACCGCGGATCGTGGCCGCGTTCCACACGATCGCCGCCAAGGCGCTGACCGACCTGGCGTCGCCGATCGACTCCGACGTGATGGTGTGCGGCGACGACGCCGAGGCCAAGGCGCTCGTGGGCGGCGTGATCGAGGCGATCCCCGGGATGCGCTGGGTCGACTGCGGCGCGCTCTCGATGGCGAGGATCACCGAGACGTTGACGGCCCTCCTGATCTCGGTGAACCGGCAGTACAAGGTGAAGGAGTCCGGCTTCCGGATCGAGGGCCGCGAGGCCTGGGGGCGGCCCTGAGCGGCGAGCTGGTCCGGATCGACGACACCGCCCTGTTCGTCGAGTCGCGCGGCGACGGCTACCCGCTGATCCTGCTGCACGGCGGACCGGGTCTCGACCACCATGAGTTCGCCGACTACCTCGATCCGCTGACCGACGGGTGCCGGTTGCTGTTCGTCGACCTCCGCGCCTGCGGCCGGTCGGAGCCCTGCCCGCCGCGCACCTGGACGCTGGAGCGACACGCCCAGGATGTGATCATGCTCGCGCGGGCGCTCGGCCTCGAGCGCTACGCGGTGCTCGGGCACTCGTACGGGGCGTTCGTCGCGCTGCAGAACGCCGTTGACTTCCCCGGGATGGCGGCCCAGACGATCGTGAGCAGTGGGATCCCGTCGATGCGGTGGATCGCGGCCGTCGAGCGCAACCTGGCGGCCTTCGAGCCCGTGGCGCTCCGCGAGCAGGTGACCGCCTCGTGGGCCAAGGAGCCGCACGTCGAGACCCAGGAGGGCTTCGCGGAGCTGATGCGCGAGCAGTTCCCGTTCCACTTCGCCGACCCCCTCGACCCGCGGATCGAGGAGTACCTCGCGCGGACGGCCGACACGGTCTACGCGCCCGACGTGCTGCGGCACTTCTCGGCGGAGGGCTACGGCGGGATCGAGGTCGAGGACCGGCTCGACGAGGTCGCGTCGCCCACGCTCGTCCTGGGTGGCCGGTACGACCGGACCTGCGTGGTCCAGGCGGCGGAGGCGACCGCGGCGGGCATCCCCGACAGCGAGCTCGTGGTGTTCGAGCGGAGCGGTCACATGACCTTCGTCGAGGAGCCGGAGCGGTACGTGGCGGCGGTCCGCAGCTTCCTGCAGCGGCACGCCTGAGCGTCACCGCGGCTCGCGCGGTCGATCAGTCGATGACCGCGAGGGTCTGACCGGTCTCGACGACCTGGCCGACGCGGATCGGGAGGTCGGTGACCTCGCCGTCGCGCGTCGAGGCGATGTGGTTCTCCATCTTCATCGCCTCGAGGATGCAGACGACCTCGCCCGCCCGGATCTCCTGACCCTTCTCCACGAGCACCTTCAGGATCGTGCCCTGCATCGGCGCGTGGATCTCGCCGTGGACGTGCTCGCCGTGGTGGGCGCCGTGGGGCGCCGGCGGGCGCGGCGCCACCTCTCGGCGCTCATCGAAGATCCGCACCGGCACGCGGCGCCCGTCGACCTCGACCAGGATGTCGGCCGGCAGGCCTTCGCGCGGGACGGCGGCGGCGGGCTGGAGGTCGACCTGCGCCGGGAGCTCGGCGTCGGCGAGCGCGCGCTCGAGCCACGTCGTGGTATGCGTGCCGTCGCGGAAGGCCTTCGACTCCAGGATCCAGCGGTGGACCGGGATCGTGGTGGGAACGCCCTCGACGTGGAACTCGTCGAGGGCCCGCAGCATGCGTCGCCGGGCCGACTCCCGGTCCTCGCCGAGCACGATCAGCTTCGCGAACATCGAGTCGTAGTCGCCCGGGATCTCGCGTCCCTCGGCGACCCCGGCGTCGACGCGGACGAACGGGCCGCCCGGGGCGTCGTAACGCGTGATGCGCCCGGGCCCGGGCAGGAAGTTGCGGCCGGGGTCCTCGGCGTTGATCCGGCACTGGATCGCGTGACCGCGCGGCGGGGCGTCGACCTCGAGCCGCTCGCCCATCGCGACCTGGAGCTGCAGGGCGACCATGTCGAGGCCGGTGACCATCTCGGTGACGGTGTGCTCGACCTGCAGGCGGGTGTTCATCTCCAGGAAGTAGAAGTCGCCGTCCTCGTCGACGATGCACTCGATCGTGCCCGCGTTCACGTACCCGGTCTCGCGCGTGAGGGCCACCGCCGCCTCGGCGAACCGCGTCCGCAACTCGTCGGTCATGACGGGTGAGGGCGTCTCCTCGATCAGCTTCTGATGGCGTCGCTGGACCGAACAGTCGCGTTCGCCCAGGTAGGACACGTTCCCGTGCGTGTCGGCGATCACCTGCGCCTCGACGTGGTGCGCGCGGTCGACGTAGCGCTCGAGGAAGACCTCCGGGCGGCCGAAGTACGATTGGGCCTCGCGCGCCGCGCGCTTCAACGACTCCTCGAGGTGGGCGGCGTCGCGCACGACGTGCATGCCCTTCCCGCCGCCGCCGAACGCCGCCTTCACGAGCAGCGGGAACCCGAT
Organism: uncultured Actinomycetes bacterium; assembly: GCA_963821925.1. Lineage (GTDB taxonomy): Bacteria > Actinomycetota > UBA4738 > UBA4738 > HRBIN12 > JAOUEA01. Next base: position 493,673 of record CAWGFO010000002.1, read on the forward strand.
CCGCTCCGCCTGCTTCTTGGCGGTCTTGAGGTCGACGGGCCCGGGCGTGCCGGGCACGATCGGCATGCCGGCGGCGTCGGCGGCGCGCCGGGCGGCGGCCTTGTCGCCCATCGTCTCGATCGCCTGCGCCGACGGACCGACGAAGGTGAGCCCCGCGTCCGCGACCGCCTGGGCGAAGTGCGCGCGCTCCGACAGGAACCCGTAGCCCGGGTGGATCATCGTGGCCCGGGCGCGGAGCGCGGTCTCGATCACGGCCTCGATCGACAGGTACGACGCCGAGGCGGGAGCGGGCCCGATGTGGAAGGCCTGGTCGGCCATCTCCACGTGGAGCGCGTCCCGGTCGGCGTCGGAGTAGACGGCGACGCTCTGGATCCCGAGCTCGCGGCAGGTACGGATCACGCGCACGGCGATCTCACCGCGGTTCGCGATCAGGACCTTCGGTTTCTTGGCCATCGGCGTATCTTGCGGTATCCGGTCGACAGAAGGGAGCGTTCGTGCGGTCGGAGCTGGACCTCGAACGGGCGCTGGCCGCCGCCGGCCTCCGAGCCCCCGTGCGCTGGGAGGAGGTTACCGGTTCGACGAACGCGACGGCGTATGCGCTGGCGGTGGACGGTGCGCCGGAATGGACCCTGGTCGCCGCGGGCCATCAGACGGCCGGCCGCGGACGACTCGGACGCACCTGGGAGGACGTCGCGGGGCGGGCCCTGCTCTGCTCGATCGTGCTCCGGCCCTCGCTCTCACCCGAGGACGCCGGGCTCCTCACCCTGCTGGCGGGCGCCGCCTGGGCGGAGACGGCCCGTGAGGTCGCGGGGGTGCACGCCACCGCGAAGTGGCCGAACGACCTGCTTGTGGGCGAGGCGAAGGCCGGCGGCGTGCTGGCCGAGAGTCGACTGACGGAGGGTCGCCTGGACGTCGTGATCCTCGGCTCGGGGATCAACCTGGTACCGCCGTCGCTCGAGGGGCCGGTGGCCGGCCTCGGCGCCGACGTCGATCCGTCGGCCCTGCTCACGGGGTTCCTCGAGCGATTCCGGGCTGGCTACGAGGTCGACCCGCCGCGCCTGTCCGACGAGGTGCGAGCGCGCTGGAGGGCGGTCGCCGCGACGCTCGGCCGCGACGTCGAGGCCGCGAGGACCGACGGGGTCCCGATCCGAGGCCGGGCCGTGGACGTCGACGCGCGTGGCGGGCTCGTGCTCGACACGCGGGACGGGCTCGCGGTGGTGGCCTTCGGCGAGGTCGCGCATCTGACCTGAGCGTGTTGCCGCGCCATGGGGGTCGCGCTACCGTGCGCCCATGACGTTCCCACGCAAGCTCTTGATCCCCGGTGAAGACGTCCTTCTCGAACTCCGTCCGCACTGGGTCGCGCTCTCGGTGCCGGCGCTGATCGCGCTCGCGGCGATCGCCGTTGGCGGTTGGCTCGCGGTCAAGGCCGACGGCCTGGGCCGGACCCTCCTTGTCGTGGCGATCCTGGTCGTGCTGGTCGCCTATCCGCTGCGCCGGCTCGTGTGGTGGGTGACGTCGATGTTCGTGGTGACGACGAGCCGCGTGATCCACCGGGAGGGGTTGATCGCGAAACGCTCGATGGAGATCCCGCTCGACAAGATCAACGACGTCCGGTTCGAGCAAGGGATCTGGGACCGGATCGTTGGGGCGGGCACGCTCGTGATCCAGTCGGCGAGCGAGGCCGGGCGCAACGAGTTCACGTTCATCCGGCACCCCGAAGAGGTCCAGAAGACGATCTACCACGCGAGCGAGACGGAGCAGGATCGACAGATCAAGCGGAACGTGGGTCAGATGTCCGCCGCGGCCACCAGCGCCCCCGCGCCGCCCGCTCCCGGCGGGACCGCGCCCAACGTGACGACCGAGCTGGAGCGCCTCGCCGAGCTTCGGGCCAAGGGCGTCCTCAACGAGGATGAGTTCCAGGCCCAGAAGGCCCGGATCCTCGGCGGCGGGACCTAGCGGGGGATCGAGCCCGCCGTCGGGTCGCCGGCGGCCAGCAGCAGCACCGTGTCCCCGGGCTCCACGACGGTCTCGGGGACGGGCGCCGCCACGACCTCGCCGTCGGACCTGCGGATCGCGAGCACGGACGTACCCGCGGAGGCGACGGTCGCCCCGGCCAGCGCGGACCCGGTTTCGACCAGCTGCTCCTCGACCGCGATCGTGGGATGGGCGGGATCGCTCTCGGTTCGCACGACGTCGACCACCTCGGGGCGCATCGCCATCGTCGCCATGTGTTGGCCGCTCGTCACGAAGGGCGAGACCACGCGGTTCGCCCCCGCCCGCTCCAACCGCTCCGGGGAGCCGGGCTCCGAGGCGCGCGCCACGATCGTGAGGTCGGGCCGCAGCGACCGCGCGATCAGCGTGATGTAGACGTTCGTCGCGTCGGAGTCGACCGCGCAGACGAGCGACCGCGCGCGATCCACGCCCGCGGTCCTGAGCACGGACTCCGAGGACGGATCGTCGATCAGGAAGAGGACGCCGTCCTCGGCCATGCGCTCGCGGAGCTCTTCCTTCGGGTCGATCACGAGGAACGGCGCCCCGTACCGCTGGAGCTCGCGTGCGACCGCGCGGCCGACGCGGCCGTACGCGCAGATGATCGTGTGATCGTGCAGAGCGTCGATCTGGCGTTGCATGCGCCTCCTCCTCGTGCGTGCGCCGGCGTCGGGGTCGGCGACGAGTCGCGCGATCAGCGAAACGGCGACGAGCGCGAGCCCGACGCCCATCAGGATCAGGACGATCGTGAAGACCCGGCCCGACGTGTCGAGGGGCCGGATCTCGCGGAACCCGACGGTCGTCAGCGTGAGGACCGTCATGTAGAGCGCATCGAGGACCGACCATCCCTCGAGGACCATGTACCCGACCACGCCGAAGGCCACCACCGCGATCAGCGCCGCGATCACCCAGCGGAGCCGGCGGCGCAGGTCGGCGGACGGCGACGCGCTCACGGCCGAGAGGCTAGCATCGCGCGATGATCGGACCGCTGGACCACGTCTACTACTGGACGCGCGACATGGACGCCGCCGTCGCCTTCTACCGGGACGTCGTGGGGCTCTCGCTCGTGCGCCGCGACGGGAACGAGTGGGCGGAGTTCGAGGCCGGTCCGGTCCGGCTGGCGCTCCACGGGAGCGAGGCGGCCGTCGCGAGCGGGACGGCGGTGTTCCGCGTCGAGGACCTGGACCGGGCCCGGTGGACCCTCGAGGAGCGCGGCGCCACCTTCGACGAGTACGTGGGCGAGGTCGAGGGCCTGGCGCGGTTCGCGACGTTCCGCGACCCCGATGGCAATCCGGTCCAGATCATCGAATACCGGCGCTGAGGTCGCGCCGCCCGGGCGGCCGGGGCGGGTGGTTCGGCCCCCTATGCTGGCCGGGTGACTCCCGACGTCTGCCCTCGCTGCGGTGAACCGCTGCCGCCCGGCGCCAGGTTCTGCCCCAACTGCGGCGCCCCGGTGGCGGTGCCGCTCGCCTCGGAACGGCGCGTCGTGACCGTCGTCTTCGTCGACCTGGCGGGCTCGACGGAGCTCGCGGCCCGGCTCGACCCCGAGCGGTTCCGCGACGTCCTGGCGGCGTTCCACGGGATGGTCACCGACGCGATCACGGGGCTCGGCGGCCGTGCGGAAGGGTTCATCGGCGACGCCGTGCTCGGGGTGTTCGGGATGCCGGCGCTCCACGACGACGACGCGTTGCGCGGGATCCGTGCGGCCCTCGACGTCCTCCAGCGGGCCGAACGGCTGGGCGCGCGGCTCGGGCTGCCGATGCCCGTCCGGGTGCGGATCGGCGTCAACACGGGCCAGGTGGCGATCGGCACCGCCACCGACCGCAACCTCGTGATCGGCGCCGAGGTGAACATCGGCGCGCGCCTGCAGCAGGCGGCCACGGAGGGCGAGATCCTCGCCGGCCGCACGACCCATCAGCTCACGGCCGACGGCGTCGAGTACGGCGAGGTGCGCATGGTGCCCGCGAAGGGCTTCGACGGCGACATGGAGGCGTGGCCGGTGGTCCGGATGACCGGCGGAACCGCACGAGCCTCGATCCCGATGGTCGATCGCCGCCGTGAGTTGGCGTTGCTCGAGGACGCGTTCGCGCGGGTCCAGGAGCATCAGCGTGCGCACCTCGTGACGCTCCTCGGCGAGCCGGGGATCGGCAAGAGCCGCGTGGTCGAGGCGTTCCTGGCGGACCTGCCCGACGGCGTCAAGGTCCTGAGTGGCCGCTCGAGCGCCTTCGAGGAGGAGGTTACGTTCTGGCCGCTCGCCCAGATGGTGTATCGCGAGATCGACGAGGAGCGCGGCGCGCCCGAGGAGGAGGTGCTCGGGCGCCTCCGCGAGCGGGTCGGCGGATGGGTCGACGCCGACGAGGTGGAGCGTGCCGCCCGACGACTGGGGTTCGCCCTCGGCCTCGGGGGCGACGGCGACGGGGACGACCTCTACCACGCTGCCGAGGTTCGCAGCGGCGTCCTCTCGATGCTCTCCGGACTCGCGGCCGACGGCCCGGTCGTGCTCGTGTTCGAGGACCTCCAGGAGGCCGACCCCTTGCTCCTGGACCTGATCGAGCAGCTCGTGCGCGAGGCCCGGCCGGTCCCGCTGATGGTCGTCTGCGTGGCCCGCTGGGAGTTCCTCGAGGCGCGGCCGAGCTGGGCCGGCGGCATCCCCGATGCGGTGACGCTGTGGGTGGAGCCGCTCGCCACGCCGCACGCGATCGAGCTCGCGATGATCACGGGCGACCTCTCGCGGGACGACGCCGAGCGCGTGGCGCACCACGCGGGCGGCAACCCGTTCTTCATCGTCGAGATCACGGGGATGATCCGTCGCGAGGAGCGGAACCTGCCCCCGATGGGCCCGGCGCCCAGCGGCCGGCTGCTGCCGCCGACCGTGCAGGCGGTGATCGCGGCCCGCATCGACCAGCTCGATCCCGACGCACGCGAGTTGGTACGCCGGGCGTCGGTCTTCCCCCGGGGCCGGTTCGACCTGGAGGAGCTGTCGCTGATCGTCGAGCCGCGCAAGGAACTGCTCGCCGAGGCCGAGGACGACGAGCTGCTCGTGCGCGACGAGGACCGCCCGGGCGTGTGGCGCTTCGGCTCGGACGTGCTGCGCGACGTCGCCTACGACTCGCTCGCGAAGCGGGAACGCCAGCGCCTGCATCTGCGCGTGGCGAACAAGCTCTCGCCCCCCGAGACCGCCGACCGCTACCCGCGAACGATCGCGTTCCACCTCGAGCAGGCCGCGCTCGCCTCGCTCGACCTGAACCCGCGGGACCGCACGCTCGCCGAGCGCGCGGCGGAGGCGCTCGCGAACGCCGGCGACCTGGCCCGGCGCCGGATCGAGTCGCGGTCGGCGGCCGACCTCTACCAGCGCGCCCTCGCGCTCTCGGGCCCCGAGGACGGCTGGGGTGAGCGCGAGGCGTGGTCCCTCGCGATGCTGGGTGAGTCGCGCTACTGGCTCGGCGAGTTCGACCCCGCCGAGTCGGCCCTGAACCGCGCGCTCGCCGTCGCGGGCGGCGAGAGCGACCGGGTGACCGCCCACGCGTCGCGGTTCCTCGCCGACATCACGCTCACGATCCGCGGCGACGACGAACGCGCGGCGGAGCTGTTCGGCCGGTCGCTCGAGGCGGCCCGGCGGCTCGGTGACCCCTACGTCTTGTCCCGCACGCTCCTGATGGCGGGCTGGGTCCCCTTCTGGCGGAACGAACTGCCGGAGGCCGAGGCGATGTTCCGTGAGGCGCTGGAGGTGGCGCGTTCCGAGGATCGTCGCGACGCGTGGGCCGAGTCCCGCGCGCTCGTGGGCCTCGCGAACGTGACGTCGGCCACGGCCGACGAGCAGGAGGCCCTCGCGATCGCTCTCGAGGCGCTCCAGATCGGAGAGGAGGGCCAGCAGGCGTTCACGGCTGCGGTCGCCCACGAGACGGTGGCGGCCTCGTACCGGAGGATGATGCGGCTCGACGAGGCCCTCGAGCACGCCGAACAGGCGGTCTCGACGCTCCGGGAGCTGGGCGCCCGCTGGGAGCTCGCGAGCGCGCTCGGCGACCGCGGCGCGATCCACCGGCTCGCGGGCCGGCTCGAGGAAGGCGAGCGCGACCTCCGGGAGGCCTTCATCCTCTGCCGGGATCTGCAGGAGCGTGCGCTCGTCACGTGGACGGCGGCCGAGCTCGCCAAGGTGCAGGCGCTCCGGGGCGACACCGGGGCGGCGCGGCAGGTGCTGAGCGACCCCGTCGCCCGCACCGCCGAGGGCGAGCCCGGCTCCGCCACCGCCCTGCTGATCGCCGAGGCGATCGTGGCCCTGGTCGAGGACGATCCGGAGACCGCGCTCGCGAAGTCGCTGGCCTCGATCGAGGCCGAACGCGGGCCGCGAGGCGCCCCGAACGCCCTGGCCGCCCAGGTGTGGTGGACAGGTTCGCGGTTCGGCGCCGAGCAGGTGGGCGGGGACGCCGCGCTCGCCGAGGCCCGACAGCGTCTGGAACGCAACGGATGGCGGCAGGCGTTGATCGAGCCGGAGCAGGCAGCCGACCTCGCCCGCTGAGCCGCCTCGCTCAAGCATCGGCGGACGCCGGACGAGGATGGTTGCATCGCCCCTCCCCCGGGAGAGGCTTCCTGGGATCGGCTCGGGTTGCCAACACGGCGACCCGTCCGGTTACATGGATGCTCCCCAGATGACGAGAACGCACCCTTCCTTCCCCATCGCGTTCCGGCTGCTCGCGGTCACCTTGGCCCTCGCGGCGGTCGTCGTGGCGTCCTCCGTCGCCGGGGCGGCTCCGTCCAAGCAGGATGTCGAGCGTGCCAACGCTAAGGTCGACGCGCTGCTCGGGGAGGTCCGTGACGCCCGGGACCAGATGGCGGTGATCGACGCGCGGCTCGCGATAGCCACCGCGCAGGTGGACGCCGCTGAGGGGCGGCTCGAGGCGCTCACGGCCCAGCTCCTGGACACCCGCGCCCGTCTCGACCAGGCGCGCGCCCGCTACGACGAGATCACCGGGCGCCTGAACGACCGCGCCGCGCAGGCGTTCATGAACGGGCCCGCCTCCAACGTCGAGTTCCTGCTCGGGTCGTCCTCGCTGAGCGAGCTTTCGGACCGTCTCGAGTTCGTGGACGCCGTGGCCCAGAGCGACGCCGACCTCGCCGCCGAGGTCGAGAACCTCCGGATCCAGCTCGAGACCGACGAGGCCTCGCTCCAGACGCTCCAGGCCGCCGCCCGGAAGGAAGCCCAGAAGGCCGAGGAACGCAAGCAGGACATCCTCGCCGACTTCACGCTGCAGCAGGACCTGCTCGCCTCGATCGACGCGAAGCTCGCCGAGGCGCAGCGGTACGAGAAGAAGGTGTCGAAGGCGTACAAGGCCGCGATCGCGGCCGCCGCATCGCAGGGGTACGGCGGCGGCCACAGCAGCGTCCCGATGCCACCGGGGTGGGAGCACGTGCTCGAGGTGTGCCCCACGGGATCGCCGCGAAGCTTCGGGGACGGCTTCGGCGCTCCCCGCTACGCGGGCGGCTATCACCTGCACAAGGGCGTCGACATGCTCGCGCCGAGCGGCACACCGATCTACGCGCCTTTCGACGGGGTCGCGCACTCGGACTACAACTCGCTCGGCGGGAACGTGGTCTTCGTGAGCGGGAGGTACGGGACGGTCTACAACGCGCACCTGTCGAGCTACAGCTCCAACTCGAACGGCGCGGTCTCGGCCGGCGACATCATCGGGTACGTGGGGGACACGGGCGACGCCACCGGGATCCCGCACAACCACTTCGAGTTCCACCCGAACGTGATGCCGGCGAGCTGGCCGGCGAGCTACTACGGCTACTCGATCATCGAGGACGCGATCAACCCGTACCCGCTGCTCGTCGCGGCCTGCGGCTAGCGCGCCGCGCCCGGCGGGTCCTGTCCCGCGCCGCTAGCCCTCGCGACGGCTGCGCAGCAGGAAGCCGATCCCCACCAGGAACACGCACCCCGCGAGCACCAGCAGCACGATCGCGGTCGTGTTCGAGCCACCGCCGCTCTCGGCCGGCGCGACCGGCGACGGCGCCGGCACCCCCGCCACGACGAAGGTCCCCGGGCCCGGGATCGTCGCCTGGACCTGCTGTTGGGCCGGGGAGTCGGTGGTCTCGAGGTCCTTCCAGGACGCGCCCGTGGCGCTCCGCAGCATCGTGTGGGTCGCGGCATGCACGTTCGGCGTGACCGGATACAGCAGGATCAGGTCGATCTCGCCCTCGAGCTTCTTCACGGTGGTGCCCGAGGGCTCGTACACGACGCTCAATGCGTACGCGTTCCCGAAGGTGACGAGGTCGCCGCCGGGCGCCGGCAGCGACGCCGGGTCCAGCGGCTCCACCGACAGCGTGACGCTCTTCTCACCCGTTCGAGGGCCGATCGCGCCGTCGGCCACGACCACGGTCACCTGGTTGTCCGAGGTGAACACCACCTGGCCGCGCACCCCGCCGGCGTCGAGCTCGAGGGTGAACTCGCCGGCGCTCGGTGGCTGGTTGCCGGCCGCGAGGTCGGGTGGCGGATCGACCCAGCGGTACGGCGCCGCAGGCCCGAGCCCGTCCAGGAGCGGCAGCCGCGCGAGCGGCGAGAGGCGGCCCGACCATGCCGCGAGCGCCGCCCACACGACGACGAGCGCGAGGCCCGACGCGAGCACGCGCCGCGTCGAGCGGCTCACGTGATGTCCATCGGCTCGATCGCGTGCGTGGCGAGCGAGGGCGGCCACACGACGGCGGCGTGGCCCGGACGGACCCACTCCCAGATAACGCTCGCGGCGGCGAGGTTGTCGCCTGCCGAGAGGGTGTCCGGCGCACCGAACCTGAGCCCGCTGCCGTTCGGGAGCGAGCCCAGCGGGAGGTCGGCCGCCCGCGCCGCGTCGGCCACGTCGGCGGGCGAGAGGCTCGTCGCGTGCGGCAGCACGTCGGCGAAGAGCGCCCACCCGGCGGAGAAGCCGGCGAGCGCGGCGGGGCTCATGTCCTCGCCGAAGCGGTCGCGGTAGGCCTGCGACGCCCGGTCGAGGAGCGCCGCGCCGTCCGGGAGCAGCCCCTCGGGGTCGATCGTGCCGCCGGCCGGCTTGTCGGAGGCGAAGAGCCCCACGGCGTCGCGTCCGAGCGTCTCGCCGAACTCCGGCATGCAGTAGCTCGACGACGTACCGATGCTCGTGACGAGGTGCACGTGGTTGCGAACGAGCGCTCGCCGCAGGGCGATCCCGTCCTCGAGGTATGCCGAAACGAAGAGCACGTCGGCGCCCGAGGCCCCGATGTCCTTCGCCAGGGCGTCGTAGTCGGCGGTGCGGAAGTCGTACGGGAACCGCCCCACCGTGCGGAGCCCTTGCTCGTCGAGCCGGTCGAAGGCGCCCTGCGCGACGCTGCGCCCGTACACGTCGTCGACGTAGGCCACGGCGTACGAGAGGTCGCGCCCGGTGTGGCCGAGCGCGGGCGCGAAGCGTTCGCTCACGAAGTCGATCGCCGCCCGGCCCAGGGTCCCGCCGGTCGGGGGCACGCGGAACGTGCGCTCGCCTCGATCCGAGGCGTCGGTGAGCATCCCGACCGCGCCGGTCTCCCAGAACAGCATGCCGCGGCTCGCGGCCGCCTCGGACGCTGGCGCCGAGATCGTGCTGCCGTAGCTCCCGAGGACGAGGTCGATCCCGGCGTCGTCGAGCTGCGAGACGGCGGCGGGCGCGGCGTCGCCGCCCGCGACGTCGAGCGAGGTGATCGCGATCGGACGGCCGTCGACGCCGCCGTCGTCGTTGACCAGGTCGGCCGCGAGCGCCACCCCGCGGTGCTCGTCGATCCCTCCCTGGCCCTGGGAGCCCGAGAGGGGATAGATCGCCCCGACACGGATCGGATCGCCGTCGGCGCCGGAGGAGCATGCCGAGCCCAACAGGGCGAGGGCCAGCACGAGGACCAGGGCACGTTTCATCGCATCACCGTCGCGAGCAGGTTGGCCGCGGCGTGGGTGGCCGCGGGAACGGTCCAGGTGCCCGACGCCCAGCGCTGCCACGAGAGCAGCAGCCCGGCGCCGAGGTCAACGGGGAAGGCCGCCCAGCCGTAGAGCGGCACGTGCAGCAGGGCGAACAGCACCGCGGTGACGCAGATCGCGACCGCGATCCCCGCCGGTTCGAGCCGGGCGTACAGCACCCGCCGGAGCAGGGCCTCCTCGGCGACCGCCGCGAGGAGCGCCAAGGGGATCGCCCACGCGGTCGAGGGGAACGCGACCGGCCGACCGGCCGCGAGCGCCGCCGCGCCCACCCCTGCGAGCCCGATCCCGAGGACGACCCGACGCGGGAGCCGTGGCCGATCCGACGGCACCGGCACGAGCACCCCGGCGACCGCTACCGACCCGAGGATCGCCGCCAGGAGCAATGGGCGGGCATCACCCGGTACGGCCAGCACGCGCAGGCGCGCGAGCAACAGCACGCACCCGAGTGCCAGGATGAGGGGTGTGGCCGCCCCGTGTGCGATGCGGCGCGAGCGCGAGGCGGCCGGTGTGGCGACGCTCACCCCGCGACCTCGAACGACACGGCCGCGATCACGCGCGGGTCGAAGGGCGCGTGGTCGTTCGCCACGAATTCGACCTTGATCAGGTGCGTGCCCGGCGCCACGTCGGAGATCACGGACTCGAGGTCGGAGGTCATCGAGATCAGCTGATCGTCGAGCACGACGTGGAGGTGGCCCTCGTCGGGCACGAGCTCGGTGCTCGCGCTCGCCGCGATCGTGCCGCCGTCGAGCTCGAGCTTCAGCGTGACGTCGCTCCCGTGGATCGTCTCCCCGTTCTCCGGGCTCACGATCGCCAGGGTGGCATCGGTCGACGGCCGCGGCCCCGCGGTCATCGACATCGAGGCGTGGGTCACGCTCGGCGTGGCCGAGCCGTCCGCCGAGCCGCCGGATCCACCGCACGCGCTCGCGACGAGGGCGATCGAGACCAGGGCGGCGGGCGCGCTGCGGATCGTGGGTCGCATGGCTCTCCTATCCGATCGTCTGGTCGTACGCGCCGGTGATGGATGCGCCGTCCTTGGTCGTGGCGACGAGGTCGATGTGCCAGTCCCCGGCCTCGAGCGCGGTGTTCGCGACGAAGTGGCCGGGGCTGAATCGCGTGGCGTCCAGCAGCTCGGGCGTGCCGTCCGTCGGCGTCACCACGATCGTCGCGGTCTCGAGCGGGAGCTCCAGCCCGTTGGCGTCGAAGGCCGTCAGGTGCAGCTGGTTCGTCCCGGCCACGCCGGGGTCCGCGTAGTACTGCAGTTGCATGCCGTCGGACATCGTGAAGGTCACGATCGTCGGTTGTCCGGGGTCGGTGGCCACGTTCATCTGTTGATCGACCGGCTCGATGGAGAGCGACATGGGCACCTCCGTGGCCTCCGCGCCGGTCGTGATCAGCGCGGTGACCGTCCACGGTCCCGGGACCGAGAGCTCGGTGCCCTCGCCCATCCAGTGGCCGTCGGGGTCGAGCATCAGGTCCACCTGTGACGCCTCGAGATCGGCGCGACCGATGGCCTCGAACCGGAGCGACACCGCGTCGGCGGCCACAGGCTCGCCGGAGTCGAAGTCGACCACGTGCGCCTCGTACCCGTTGGGTCCGGGCGCGCCGGGCGTGACGGTCAGCGTCACGTGCACGGTGGTGGCGAAGTCGGACCCCTCGACGGTGAGGGACGCCGGCGCGGCGGGCTGGACCGGCCGATCGGGCCGGGGATGCGGTGGGAGCCCGGTCAGGGTGGCGGTGGCGCCGAAGATCGCGAGGGCGGTCACCACCTCGACCCCGACCAGGCGGCCCAGGAGCGGCGATCCCTCGTACAGGTGAGGGATCGCGCGGAACCGGTTGAGCGTCCCGAGTCCGATCAGGGCGATCACGATCGCCACCTTGATCACGAGGGTCGTGCCGTACGGGGTGTCGAGGGCCTTGGTGATGCCCGACCAACCTTCCAGCTCGTCGATCGCGCGCACGACACCCGATACCACGACGACGATGAGGGCGTACCCGGCGAGCCTGGAGTACGCGTGCGCCTCCGCCACGGGCGGGCTCGACCGGCGTCGTGCGCGGAGGAGCAGCAGGAGCAGCGTGAAGCCGCCCACCCAGACGGCGACCACCATGAAGTGGATCCACTGGAGGACCACCTGGAGCGGGCGGCCGCCTGCGTGGCCGCCCGTCGCACGCACCAGCATCGCGAAGGCGGCCGCTTCACCGGCCCCGGCCAGCCAGAGCCCGCCCCCGCGGAACCCCGCGATCGTGGCGACGACGGCCACGACGACGCACACGATGATGAGGCGCAGGAAGGGCTCGCCCGCGTCGGACCTCGCGATCGTCCCGATCCCGGCGCCGACCGAGCGCGCCTCGGCCACCAACATCAGGCCCGCGCCGACCAGCGCGGTCACGCCCGCGAGCGGCAGCAGCACGCGCCGGCCCGGGACCTCGCCGGCGAACGCCCCCATGCCGACGACCGCGGCGCCGAAGATCAGGATGAGGCCGACGTAGAGGAGGGTCTTGCCGATCACCGACAGCGCCGAGGGCCACGGGTCCTCGGTCGGGGCGCTCGCCGTCGGCACGACCTCGCCCGTCACCTGGCCCACCCCGAAGGCGATGCTGCCCGCGGTGAGGTGCCCGTCGGTCCTCGACACCACGCGGAAGGTCGCGGTGTAGACGCCGTCGACGAGCGCCGCCATCGGGGTGAGCGCCACCTGCCGGCTGCCCTCGCCCGGGACGACCTCGGGGTCGTGCAGCGGCACCTCGGCCCCGGTCGCGTCCAGCATCCCGAGCGTCGACAGCGTCAGATCCGGCGGCTCCGAGAAGGTCAGGAGGACCTGAGCGGGCGGGGTGTCGAGGACGGCGCCGTCTGCCGGGTCGCTCGACTCGAGGCCGGCATGCGCCAGTGGCGGGACCGGCCCCGAGGGCGAGGCCTGCCACGGCCAGCAGCCCCACGACCCCGATCCGCACGCCCCGTCTCACGGCGACCCCTTCACGAAGGTGACGGTGGCCGTCACGGGAGGGTCGAACGATCCGTGGTCGGCGGCCACGAATTCGGCCTCGATCTCGTGCGTCCCCTCGGCCAGATCGCCGATCGGGATCGTCTGCTCGAGGCCGTAGCTCATCGACAGCATCCCTCCGTCGATCATGACGTGGAGGTGGCCCGCGTCGGGGGCGTTCGTCGTCGAGCCATCCTCGATGATGCGTCCTCCGGTGAGATGGAGCACCACGGTGAGCTCATCGCCCTCGACGGTGGCGCCCTCGGTCGGCTGCACGATGGAGAGTATCGCGGCCGTCGTGGGCCGGACGGCCGCCGGCGCCGCCGGACCGAGGATCGCCCGCGGCAGGAAGACCGCACCGACGACGAGCAGGCCGGCCAGGCCCATCAGGGCGTACGCCCCGGCGCGGGGCAGGCGCGGGAAGCCACGGCCCTTCAGCCGTGACCACCCCGCCCACCCCGCCCAGAGGCCGGCGAAGACCATCACGACGGACCACGTCTCGTCGACGGATCCGGCGTGAGCCAGCATCGGTCAGGCGCGCTTCCGGGTGACGAGCGCCGTGATCGCGGCGATGACGCCGATCGTGCCGACGAGCAGCCCGACCATCGCGATCGTCTTCGCGCTGTCGGCGGCCGACTGGGCGTCGGACGCCGCGGCCTCCGCCTGGGTCACGGCGTCGTCGGTGCGGGTGGCCTCCTGGTCCAGCCTGGTCGCCAACTCATCGTTCGTCGGCGCCGTCACGGCCGGGAACGACGCGGTGACGGGATCCACGACCTCGTCGAAGGTCTTGGGGCCCGACGTGAAGGATTCGTCGATCTTCTGTCCGTCCACCGTGCCCTGGAAGTGGAACGTGTACGGGCCGGGCTGTGACGGGATGAAGGAGTACTCGTACTCGCCCGGGGTGCCGGACTCGAGCGCGCCGTCCTCGAAGAAGAACGCGGGCTCGAGCGTCTGGGGCTCCGTGGTCTCGTCGCCGAAGCTGACCTGGACCGTCACGGCGTCGCCGAGGTCGTTCACGGGCTTGCCTTCGTGCTTGAGGATCAGCAGGACGCCGTTGGGCTGCCCGACGTAGGCCGGCTCGTTGACGAACCCCGTCTCCATCTCGATCTTGCCGACCGACGCGCCCGTGTGGGCCGATGCGGCCGTGAGCGGGATGAGCATGATGAACGCGGCGACGGCCAGGGTGATGACCGTCCGCGTGCGGAACGTGGAACGCATAGGGAACTCCTCTCCGGTTGACTGAGCGCCGCTCCGGGCGCCGGGGGGTCAGCGGACCGGGGGAGGACCGCGGATGCCGTCCGCGGCGACGGCGAGCCGGGCGCGGGGCCGGCACGACGCGATCGCGAGCGAGACCGCCGCGGGGAGGGGGAGCGCTGGCGCGGTGCCGAGCGCCGCCTCGATCGAGGCGGCCGCGCGGAGGAGCCACGCGATCAGGAGCGCCCCGGCGGCCGCCAGGACACCTTGCACCGCGACGCCCACCGGGATCAGACCGACGAGGTCGCGCATCGGCGCGCCCGCCGTGAGCCGTTCCAGCGTCTCCATCGCGCCGAACGCCGCGATCTGGAAGGCCGCGAGGCGGAATGCCGTCATGCGCCACCCCGGCGCGTCGTCGTCGCCGCGCGTCAGCCGCCCGAGGAACACCAGGGCGACCCCCGCGAGCGCCAGCGTCAGGGCGACGTCGTTCGCGAGCGTGAGATAGCCATGTCCCGTGTGCGCCATGGCCTCTGGGGCCCCTTGGCCGCGGGGACCGGCCACGGTGTAGGTGACCCAGTGGCCAAGGAGGACGCCGCCCGCGGCGACCCCGAAGGCGGCGCTCCGCGGCGCGCTCGAGGTGGTGCCGGAGCCGGACATGGCGACGATTGTAGGCTTGCGAACGACACGTGGCCCGCCGGAGGGCCCGCACCGGAGGGGTCGAGGCCGTGGAACCGCAGGATGTTCGGCAGGTCGGCGTGGTGGGCTGCGGCCTGATGGGCTCGGGGATCGCCGAGGTCGTGGCGCGGGTCGGCATCGACGCCGTCTTCCTCGAGCCCACGAACGAGCTCGTGGCCGCCGGACGCGCCCGGATCGAGGCATCGACCGCCCGCGCCGTCGACCGGAGCAAGCTCACGGCCGACGATCGCGAGGCGATCCTGGGGCGGGTTCACGGCGTCACCGACATCGAGGCGTTCGCCGAGGTCGACCTCGTGGTCGAGGCGGCGACCGAAGATCCCGCGATCAAGCTGGCGACCTTCGCGGCGCTCGACGGGCTCGTCAGGGACGAGGTGATCCTCGGCAGCAACACCTCGTCGATCCCGATCGCGACGCTCGGGGCGGCGACCGAGCGTCCCGACCGCGTGATCGGCGTGCACTTCTTCAACCCGCCGCCGGTGATGGGGTTGGTCGAGCTGACGCCCTCGCTCGCGACGTCCGAGGCGACCGTGGCGTTCGCCCGCGGGTTCGGCGAGCGGCTGGGCAAGACCGTCGTGGTGGCCAAGGACCACGCCGGCTTCATCGTGAACCGCCTCGTGATCCCGTACCTGTGCGCGGCGATCCGCCTCTGCGACGAAGGCTTCGCGAGCCGTGAGGACATCGACGCCGCGATGACCCTCGGCATGAACCACCCGATGGGCCCGCTGAAGCTCGCGGACTTCATCGGGCTCGACACGGTGCTCCAGATCGCGGAGGTGCTGTTCGCGGAGTTCCGCGATCCGATGTTCGCGCCCCCGCCGCGGCTGCAGCGGATGGTCTCCGCGGGCCACCTCGGCCGCAAGAGCGGCCGGGGGTTCTACGACTACGGCTAGCGACCGGTCTTCCGAGCCTCGGGTCGTCCCTCAGGCGGCCACGACGCGGAACACCGTGCTCGTCGCAACACAGACGTAGTCGTCGTCGACGCAGAGCGAGACGGCGTAGCGACCCGGCCTCAGCGGCCAGACCCCCTCGGATCCCTTCGTGAAGCGCGCGCTCCCGAACGGCCGTCCGTCGATGTAGCGCCACTGGCGCAGCGCGCAGGCGCTCGGGTCGAAGCAGTTGCGGTTCAGGCTGAGCCAGTCGTAGCGGTTCCCGGGTCCTCCGGTCCACGTCACCTCGATCGGCTCGCCCTGCGCGTACCGGCGAGCCGAGGTCGTGATCGTCGCGGGCGCGCCGCCGTCCACGATCGCGAGACGCGCGCTGGCCACGACGGACCCGCCGTCGACGAGGGCCACGGTGGATGGCCCGGGCGTGAGCCCGTCGGTGTCGAGACGGACCGTCCCGTCGACGGCGCCCGCGTCGACGGACGCCGAGACCGCGGCCGGGTCGGACGCGGGGTCGTCGCCCGGCGCCCAGATGCCGATCGTGCGTCCGCCCGACGCGGGATCGTGGAAGATCACGTCCACCGTCGATCGTGCGACGACGCGCTCGTCGGTCGGCGCGACGAACGACGGAGGCTCGACCGGCGTGACGTCGACCGTGGAGACGACGGCCCGATGGTCCGTCGGCCATGGCAGGCTCACGATGTCGGTGTACGGGCCGCCCTCGCCGACCACGCGGCTGTGGATCGGCGTGATCGGGCCCGCCGTGTACACGTAGTCGATCCGGTCCCACGTGTCCCATCGACCGCAGGCGGGGTAGAGGTCGGCGCAGTACGTGAAGCCGGGATCCGCCACGGGGTCGGGATGGATCGCGCGGTACGTGTCGGTGAAGCCGGCGTCCTCCATCGCGACGGTGACCGGCCAGGCGACCGGGAAGCGCTCGCCCGGCGGGTCCAGGTAGGGCGGCTGCCACCCGAGCGCGTCCACGGCCTCGGGGGTCCAGTCCAGGTGCGAGGGCGTGTTCAGGTCGCCCACGAAGATCGTCGGCAACCCGTCGGCGATCGGCCCGGCCACGGCGTCCAGGTGCGGCTGCAGCCACGCGAGCTTCCCCTGCTCGTCCGCGAGCACCTCGGCTTCGGACCCGCCCTGGAGCATCGCGTACATCCCGCTCGGCCACCACGGGGTGTGGGTCTGGGCGATCGCCGCGACCGCGCCGTCGGCGAGCACCACGTACGCCCAGGCGCCCTCGGGGATCCGTCCGCCGGGGGTGCCCGGCGCGCGGCTGCCGTCGGGGTGGACGATCGGGAACCGGCTGACCACGTGCATCCGTGGCGAGGCGTACCAGCCGAGCAGCCGCGCGATCTTCCGGGTCTTCCCGAAGGGCTCCTGCAGCCCCACGACATCGGCGTCGGCCACGCGGATCGCCTTCACGACGGCCCGGATCGTCGAGTAGGACGCCCCGTACTGGATGTTGAACGACATCACCTTGATCCGGATCGGAGACGGGGCGGCGGCGCCGACCGGTCCGGCCGCGGGCAGGAGCAGGGCGGCGATGAGGAGCAGGACGAGCGATGAGCCGACCAGCGTGCGTCTCATGTCGTCGGAGCCTAGGCAGGCGCCCGTCGCGGGTCGAATCGACGGGTGACCCGTGGTCAGCGACGGAGGCGCTCGGCGAGCCCGGCTGCGTAGCCGGCCATCTTGGCCGAGTCGATCCACGCCATCAGCGCGGGCACGGCGACCGCCGCGAACCCCCGCTCGCGCGCGTCGCGCTCGCGCCGCCGGGCGCGGCGCACAGGTCCGCGCGCGTAGGCCACCGCCCCCGCCGCCGCGAGCGCCTTCGGCCAGGTCCGACGCGAGGCGAGGGCCACGGCGAGCCCTCCGTACACCCCGAAGCGCAGCGCGTGCCGCTCGGGGTAGAGGCCGCCCCGAGCGTCGCCCCGCGCGTATCGGAAGTACTGGAGCCACGTGGCCGTCAGCGTGGGCCGCAGGCGCCAGCGCACGACCGCCTCGCGCGCGAAGCGCAGATCCAGTCCGCGCTCGCGCCACCGATGGTTCACCCACATGTCCTCGCCGATGTCGAGCCACTCCGGGTAGCCGCCCACCGACTCGATCGCGTCGCGACGGTAGGCCACCGACCGAGCGCTCGGCATGAAGGTCGCCGGGTCGACCTCGCTCGCGTCGAACGGCAGGTTCACGGCGGCCAGGCACTCCGAGAGGAACCCATCGGTGATCGGCAGGTAGAACCCCATCGCCACGTCGGCGCCCTCGTCGAGCGGCCGGAGGAGCTCCTCGAGCCACGTGGGCTCGAGCACGCAGTCGGCGTCGGTGACCGCGATCACGTCGTGCGCGGCGCCCGCGATCGCGACGTTGCGGCCCCGTGCGATGTTCGCCCCCGGCTCCTCGATCAGGGTCACGCCCTCGGCCCGGGCGAGCAGGTCGGCGGTGCCGTCCGTCGAACCGCCGTCCACGATCACGACCTCGTCGGGCGCGCGCGTCTGCGCGGCCAGCGAGCCGAGGAAGTCCTCGATGTGATCGGCGCCGTTCAGCACCGTGGCGATCAACGACACCTTCATGCGGCTCCCGTCGCGTGTCGGTAGGCGTCGAGGGTAGCGCGGGCGGTCGTCGCCCAGGTGAAGCCGGCTGCGCGTTCGCGCCCGCGCCGCCGGAGGTCCTCGGCCACCCGGCGATCGGTCAGCACCCGCGCGAGCGCGTCGGCGATCTCGCCCACGTCCTCCGGGTCCACGAGGACGGCGGCGTCGCCCACCACCTCGGGGAGGGACGACGTAGCCGACACGACCGACGGCACGCCCCGGGCGAGCGCCTCGACCACCGGAAGCCCGAACCCCTCGTAGAGCGAGAGGTAGGCGAACGCGTCGGCCCCACGATACAGGGCGTCGAGGTCCCGATCCGACACGTGGCCCGTGCGCACGACCGTCCCCGCGCCCGGCCGATCCAGCTCCAGGCGAAGGTCGTCGTTGCCCCAGCCGTCGGCGCCCGCGAGCACGAGGGTGTGCGGCACGTCCGGGGCCACCTGTCGGTACGCGCGCAGCAGCCGCACCAGGTTCTTCCGCGGTTCCTGGGTCCCCACGCTGAGCACGTAGGGGCGCGTGATCCCCAGGCGGTCCACCACCGGGCCGGGATCCGCCTCGGTCGCAGGGAGCGACGCCCCGAGCGGGGTCACGTGCACGCGTTCGGCGTCGAGGTGATGCCGGCTCAGCAGGTCGTCGGCCGTGCTCTGGGTCGGGACCAGGATCGCGGCCGCCCGCTTCACGGCGGCGCGGACGCCCGCGCGGTAGAGCCACCGCCAGGAGGTGGGGAACAGGTCGGGGTGATGCTCGAACGCCAGGTCGTGCACCGTCACTACCAGGGCCTGGCGGCGACGCACGGGCGGCACGGAGGCGGGGTTCGTGGCATGGACGACGTCGAACCCGTCGAACGCGGGCGGGAGCTTCGGCCGACCGGCCAGGTCCCACTGCGGGTAGAGGGTGCGGATCGGTCCCGGGATCTCCAACGTCGGGAAGTCCGAGAGCCACGCCGGCCCGGGCTCGGGGAACCGACAGTGGAACAGCGTCAGGTCGACACCGTCGTCGTCGGCCAGCGCCCGGGCGAGCTCGCGCACGTACGTCCCGATCCCGCCGGGCGCCGAGAACCACAGCTGGTCCACCTGGAACCCGGCCTTCACGGGCCCCACGCCTCGATGCACGCGCAGCCGTCGCGCCCCACGGTGGCGCCGTGGGGGGTCCCCGCCGCCAGGTCCAGCCGGTCACCGGGGGTGAGCGCGACGTCGCCGTCGTCGGCATGGAACACGATCGATCCCTCGAGGCAGAAGAGCACCTTGGGTCGCTCGTGCGTGTGCACGCCGTACCGGTCGCCCGGGCCGTTGCTCCAGCGCGGGGTGCGCCGCAGCCCTCGTCCCTGAAGGACCGCTCGGCGTCGCCGCGCGTCGCGTCTCCCGGGGTGACCGTCCAGCCCATCGTCAGGCCTCCAGCCCCATCAGGCGCCGGGCCTCGGCCAGCCGCGGCCAGGGAACGAAGACGGTGGCGGTCGCCGTGTCGAACGGTTCGTCGTCCGGCATCTCGACGTGCGGCGCGAACCCCGCGTCTCGGAGCCTCCCGAGGAACGTCGGCAGGTCCGCCGCCCGCACGGTGGCGAGCTCCACGCAGCCGTCGTCGTCGGTCGGCAGGTCGGCATCCTCGGGCGCGAGCGTGTCGGTGGCGCCGACCTCGGCGGATCGCTCGTCGTCCGCGGCCCGCACCGCGTCCAGGAAGTCCTCGAAGGAGAACCCGTCGGGCAGCTCCTCGCGGTCGCCGCTCACGCCGACCCTCAGCGGACGTCGGAGCGGCCGTGCATCGGCGCGACGCCCCGCCGGGCGAACGCCGCCTGCTGGCCGTGCCAGGGCTCGTGGGCGTACCGGCGGATCTGGAGCGTGCCCTGCCCCGTGGCCTCGACCCGCCCCTGGAGCACCCACGGGGCCGGCTTCGGGCTCTCCTGCAGGAAGAATCGCTCGAGCGCCATCAGGATCGCGCGCTCCTCCTCGGGCGTGAGTCCCTCGGGGAGTTCGAACCGGCGTTCCCCTTCATCGCGGATCGGCATCGGGACGGCGCCTCCTAGAGCGGGATGTTCCCGTGCTTGCGGGCGGGGACGGCCTCACGCTTGGTCGAGAGCATCCGGAGGGAGCGGATCAGCCGCGCTCGGGTCTGCGCGGGCTCGATCACGTCGTCGATGAAGCCCCGCTCGGCCGCCGCGTACGGCGTCGAGAACTTCGCGCGGTACTCCTCGATCATCTCGGCGCGTTTCTTCTCGGGATCGGCCGCCTTCTCGATCTCGCGGCGGAACACCACGTTCACCGCGCCCTCGGCGCCCATCACCGCGATCTCGGCCGTGGGCCACGCGAACGCGACGTCGGAGCGCAGGTGCTTCGAGTTCATCACCAGGTAGGCACCGCCGTACGCCTTGCGGGTGATCACGGTCATCCGCGGGACGGTCGCCTCGGCGAACGCGTAGAGCAGCTTCGCACCGTGACGGATGATCCCGTTGAACTCCTGTGTGGCGCCCGGCAGGAACCCCGGGACGTCCACGAGCGTGAGGATCGGGATGTTGAACGCGTCGCAGAAGCGCACGAACCGCGACGCCTTCTCGCTCGCCTCGATGTCCAGGGTCCCGGCGATCACCTTGGGCTGGTTCGCGATGATCCCGATGGAGCGTCCGTCGAGCCGCGAGAACCCGATCACGATGTTCATCGCCCAGAGCGGGAACACCTCGAGGAACTCGCCGTCGTCGACGATGTAGCGGATCACCTCGTGCATGTCGTACGGCTCGGCGGCACGGTCGGGCACGATGTGTGTGAGCGCCTCGGCCATCCGATCGGGGTCGTCGGTCGTGGCGTACGCCGGCGGGTCCTCGAGGTTGTTGCTGGGCAGGAACGACAGCAGGTAGCGGACCCGCTGCAGCACGTCCTCGTCGTCTTCACCCACGAAGGCCGCGACGCCTGACTTGCCGGCGTGCGTCATCGCGCCGCCGAGCTCCTCCATCGTGACCTCTTCGCCGGTGACGGTCTTGATCACGTCCGGGCCGGTGATGAACATGTGCGAGGTCTCCTTCACCATGAAGGTGAAGTCGGTGATCGCCGGCGAGTAGACCGCGCCGCCCGCGCACGGGCCCATGATCACGCTGATCTGCGGGATCACGCCGGAGGCGCGCACGTTCCGCTCGAAGATGTAGCCGTAGCCCGCGAGGCTCGCGGCGCCCTCCTGGATCCGCGCGCCGCCGGAGTCGTTGATCGAGATGTACGGGGCGCCGGTGCTGATCGCGAGGTCCATCACCTTGCAGACCTTCTGCGCCATCACCTCGCCCATCGATCCGCCGAACACCGTGAAGTCCTGCGACGAGACGAAGACCTTGCGACCGTCGATCGTGCCGTAGCCGGTGATCACGCCGTCGCCCGGCGGGCGCTTGCGGTCCATCCCGAAGTCGTGCGCGCGGTGGATCGCGAAGGGATCGGTCTCGACGAACGACCCCTTGTCCATCAGGACCTCGAGCCGCTCGCGGGCGGTGAGCTTGCCGCGGTCGTGCTGCTTCTTCGCGGCGTCACGGCCGCCCGGGGTCAACGCCGCCTTCTTCCGGGCGCGCAGCTCCTCGATGCGCTCCTCGACGGTGATCGTGCGGTCGACGGCCGGGTCGTTGTCCGTGGTAGCCATGCGGCGAGTCTACCGGCGCGGATGCGCCGGGTCGCGCCGGTCCTGGGCCGCGGTTCCCGTCAGCAGCCCAGCGCGCCCCAGGGCCCCCAGCCGCCGTCGTTCGCCATGCGGATCGTGACGATCGTGTTCGTGCGGCCGTTCAACGCGTCGTCCTTCAGCTGCCAGCCGGGCCACGCCCAGGCCGTGTACCGATCGGGCCAGGCGCTGGCCATGTGCTGGAACAACCCCAGGAAGTCGCCGCCGGGCGACGCCGCGGTCGGGACCAGCCCGCTCTCGCGATCGGCGATGCAGATCGCGCGCCCGGCGCCGCCGGGCACCGGCCACTTGGCCGTGGCGCACCGGATCAGCTCTTTCGAGTGGTGCACGACGGTCTCGCCCGGCAGTCGGTGGACGTCGCACGGGCCCGCCCGATGGTGGGCGCTCGCGACGGGAGCGAGGCCGAGCGTGAGCGCGACGACGAAAGCCAGCAGCGCGGCTCGGGCGGGCTTTCGTGCGGGTCGGTCCATCCGTTCGTGACTCCCGGTCGACGACATGGCGGAGCGAAGCAGGGGAAGGGAGGAGCCGGCGGTCGCCGGCCCGGGGAACCTAGCATCGGGGACACGACGGCGTCGACCCGTGGGTGCGTCATCACGGAACGGGCGGTGGGATCAGACGTCCACGCGCCCCCCGCTCCGCCAGTACACGCCGTGATCCCGGTCCAGGAATCCCTCGTCCACGAGGTAGCGACGGATCGCCGCGTAGTCGTTGAAGAAGGCCCCCACGATCACGTTCACCTCCTGCTCGTCGTACCGGCGCCCGGGCTCGAACTCGATCGCGATCCGCTCGAGCACGATCCGGCGTTTCGACTCCTTCATCGGGATCTCGGTGAGGCGGCCCGCCCGGAAGAAGGTGCGGAGCACGGCCTCCTCGTCGTCGTTCGCGGCGCCGAGCGCGAGCCCGGCGTCCCGGGGCGGGCCGACCTGGGAGGCCGCCCACCGCAGGGTCTCGGGGTCCAGCCGGTACGTGGTGCGGTCGTCCGTCATGCGGGCGACGCCGGTCGTCATGAGCCGGTTCAGGTGCTGGCGGACGCGCTTGATCGGCAGGTCCAGGTCGGTCGCGAGGTCGGCGGCCGATCGCTCGTGGCGGGCCAGGGCGCCCGCGATCGAGAGCCGCTCGGGGTCGGCCAGCGCGCGCAGGATGTCGTCGGGAGTCTCCGCCATGTCGGTTCAGCTCTCTAGCATGCTCCCATGGAGCTCACGGGTCCCCAGCGTCGCACGCTCGACCAGTTGATCGGGACCGAGCCGCGGCCCTCGTTCCCCGCCGACCTGCCGCAGCGGCTGCGCGACCGGATCGAGGAGGCCGTCCGCGGGCTCGAGCTCCGCGAGCCGCTGTGGCTGGGCAAGGCCCACCTCACCGACCACGACCGATGCGAGGGGTCCTACCTCGCGAAGATCCAGGGCGAGGCTCCGTCGTTCATGCACTCGTCGAAGTCGGCGGCCGGCGTGCTGCTGCACAAGGCGATCGAGGTCGAGGTCGGCAGCCGCGACCACCTCGAGGCCTGGGACATCGCCTCGGTGGCCGCCCAGCGCGTGGTCGAGCGTGAGGAGCGTTTCGAGGAGTACTGGCGCGAGCTGGGGCGCACCGACCAGGACGAGGTCCTGATGGAGGTCCAGCGCCGGGTCGAGCTGTTCCGCGGCACGTTCCCGCCGCTGAAGGAGCTCCGCCGCGAGCTGGCGCCGATCAGCGAGCTCCGGGTGCGCTCCGAGCTCGCGGGCGGGGATCTGACCCTCACCGGCCAGATCGACCTCGTGCTGGGCGCCCCGGATCGGACCGACCCGATGCGCGCCACCCGGCTCGCGATCGACCTGAAGACCGGCAGCGCGTACCCGGAGTTCGCCGAGGACATGCGGTTCTACGCCCTGCTCCTCACGCTGCGGTTCGGCGTGCCGCCGTACCGCGGCGCGTCGCTCTTCCTCGAGTCGGGTGAGTGGCAGGCCGAGGACGTCTCCGAGGCCTCGCTCGGACGGGCGGCGGACCGTGTGATCGCGGCGGCACGATCGGCCGCGGCGCTGCGGGCCGGGCGCGAGCCCTCGCTCACGCCCGGGAACCACTGCGGCTGGTGTCCGCGGGCGCCTGTATGCCCGGCCGTCGACCTGCCCGCGATGTAGCCGAAAGGCTGGCATCCGCGAGGGGCAGGGTGTCGAATGCCCCACAGACGTTCCCTTCTCAGGAGGTTCGATGAACTCGATCTCACGCGGCTTCCGGCTGGCCAAGGCCAGCTGGCAGGTCGTCCGGGAGGACCGGGAGCTCCTCTGGCTGCCCGTCATCTCGTTCTTCTGCTCGATGATCGTGATGGCCGTGTTCGCGCTGGGTGCCCTCGGCATCGGGCTGCCGGAGAACCAGTCGTCCCAGATCAGCCCGGCGCTCTACGTGCTCGGCTTCGTGATGTACGTGGCGCTCGCGTTCGTCTCGATCTACTTCAACGCCGCCGTGATCGGCACCGCCATGAAGCGGCTCCAGGGCGAAGACGCGTCGATCCACGACGGGCTCGCGCTGGCGCGCCAGCACATCGGGAAGATCTTCGTGTGGGCCGTGATCACCGCGACGGTCGGGATGATCCTCCGCTCGCTGCAGGAGCGGGCCGGGATCCTCGGCCGCATCGTGCTCGGCATCGTGGGGATCGCCTGGACCGTGCTGACGTTCTTCGTGGTGCCCGTCCTGCTCTTCGAGCCCGTCGGGGTCGGCGACGCGATCAAGCGGTCGGGATCGATCTTCCGCCAGCGGTGGGGGGAGACCTTCGTCGGGAACGGCACCATCGGGATCGCGATCTTCCTCGTCTCGATCCCGGTGCTGATCGTGGGCGGACTGATCGCGACCGTGGTGCCGGCACTCGGGATCGTCCTGCTGGTCGTCGCGATCGGCATCCTCATGGCGATCGGGTCCGCCACCACCGGCGTGTTCAACGCCGCGCTCTACCGGTACGCGACCACCGGCGAGACGTCCGGTGCCTTCACGCAGGAGGACATGGCGGCGTCGTTCCGCCCCAAGCGCGGCGGCGGGGGCGGACTCCCGCCGATGCCCGTCTGACCCATCTCGCCCATCGGCACTCGGAGGCCGGGTTCGCCCGGCCTCCGTCGTCCCCGGGGGTGGCTTGCTAGGGTTCCGCCGACCGTGGGGTCGACGCGCGTCGCGCGTCCTTCGAAGAGGGTGAGAACGATGGGCAAGGACCTGTACGAGATCGGCGAGCTTCCCCCGATCGGCGAGGTGCCGGCGCAGATGCACGCGCAACTCGTGCGCCCGGAGCGCTTCGGCGATCCGGCGTCCGCGATCCAGGACGAGGTGATCGACGTGCCCGAGCTGGGGCCGCACGACGCCCTCGTCGCGGTGATGGCCGCGGGCGTGAACTTCAACAACGTCTGGGCTGCGCGCGGGATCCCGATCGACGTCACGAAGGGGCAGGCGCGCTGGGGGGAGCCGACCGACTTCCACATCGTGGGCTCCGACGCCTCCGGGATCGTGTACGCGGTGGGTTCCGAGGTCACGAACGTCGCGGTCGGGGACCCCGTCGTCGTGCACGCCGGCCAGTGGAACGAGGACGACCCCTGGGTGCGGGCCGGCAAGGATCCCGGCCTGGCCGCGAGCTTCCGGGTCTGGGGTTACGACAGCTGCTGGGGCTCGTTCGCCCAGTTCTCGAAGGTCCAGGCGCATCAGTGCCTGCCCAAGGCGCCCCACCTGACATGGGAGGAGGCCGCCGCCCCGACCCTGACCGGGTCCACCGCGTACCGGATGCTCTTCGGCTGGCCGCCGCATACCGTGGAGCCGGGCGACGTGGTCCTGGTCTGGGGCGCCTCGGGCGGGCTCGGGTCGCTCGCCGTCCAGCTCGTGGCGAACGCCGGCGGCCGGGCGGTCGCGGTGGTCGGGTCCGACGAGAAGGGCGAGTACGCGACGCGGCTCGGCGCGGCCGGCTACATCAACCGCAAGGCCTTCGACCACTGGGGCGTCCCCCCCGCGTGGGACAGCGCGGAGTGGAAGGACTGGTTCAACGGTGCGAAGGCGTTCGGCAAGGCGATCTGGGACGTGCTGGGCGAGAAGGTGAGCCCGAGGATCGTGTTCGAGCACCCGGGGCAGGACACGATCCCGACCTCGATCTTCGTGGCCGACCGCGGCGGGATGGTCGTGATCTGCGCGGGCACCAGCGGCTACGACACGATGGTGGACGTCCGCTACCTCTGGTACATGCAGAAGCGGTACCAGGGTTCGCATCTCTTCAACGACGAGCAGGCGGCGGCGTTCAACGAGCTCGTGGTCGACGGGAAGATCCAGACGACGCTCGGCGCGACCTACCCGTACGCCGAGACCGGCGCCGTCCACCAGTCGATGGGCGAGGCCACGCTTCCCGAGGGCAACGTCAGCGTCCTCGTGAACGCCCCGAGAGACGGGTTGACCGACCTGCCGTAGCCGCTCAGCGTTCCTGGACCAGCTCGACGAGCACACCGCCCATCGAGGCCGGGTGCACGAACGCGATCAGCGTGCCGCGGCTCCCGGGCCGGGGCGCCGCGTCGATCAGGCGGGCCCCGTCGTCGCGGAGCGCGGCGAGCGCTGCCTGGATGTCGCGCACGCGGTACGCGACGTGGTGCAGGCCCGGACCGTGCGAGGCCAGGAACCGGCCGACCGGGGTCTCAGGCCCGAGCGCTCCGAGGAGCTGCACGTACGACGTCCCCGCCGGGAAGAGGACCTCCTCGACCCCCTGGTCGACGACCCGTTCGCGATGCGACGGCTCGACACCCAGCACGCGCCGGTAGTGGGCCACCGAGGCCTCGAGGTCCGCGCAGGCGATGCCCACGTGGTCGATGTCGGCGAGCCCGATCACGAGGTCCGCCGTCCGGGGTCGGGTTGCATCCGCGCGACGAGATCGTTCGCGTCGACCACGTGGTACGCGCGGAGCGTGAGCGCCCTCGTCACCGCCGCCACACCGCCGGCGCGGAGGTCCGTCTCGGGCTTGGCGCCCTTCGGGCGGGGCGGTGCCCCGAGCACGTAGAACTCCACGAGCTCGAGGAACTGGGCGAGGGACGGGGTGAGGTCGCCGCGCTCGTACGAGTAGATCGTGGCCATCGCCGCGGGGCAGTCGTCCCGGGCGGCGGCCATGTCGACCGACCGGAATCCCGCCGCCCGGCGCAGCGCGCGCAGCAGCGCGCCGATGAGCTCCTTGTCCTCGGGGCTGACGGGCGGCTGCTTCTTCCTGGCCACGGGCGCACCTTATCTCGGGTCTCCGCCGATCCGTGGCGATCGAGCGGTCACGGACCGTTCGACGGAGTCTGGGCCGAAGGTCCCATAGCCGACGCCATCCGGCCGGGTATAGCGTGTCCCCCATACGGACCCTGGGCCTCGGCCCCGAACCAGGGAGCACTCGCCCGTGACGGACAAGCAGCACGCGACCGCCGCCCTCCTCGAAGACTCGACCCTGCTCAAGAAGGGGCGGGCGGACGTCTTCGCCCAGCGGGAGCGGACGAAGCGCAAGCGGCTCCTCCGCGCGATCGTGATGATCGGGGTGCTGGACGTCTACCTGTTCACGCGCTTCGTGAACGGCAACGGGTTCCAGCTGCCGTCGCTGCCGCAGGATTGGGTCATCCTCGCGTTCCCCTTGCTGATCCTCATCCCGGTGCTGCTCATGGTGGCGATGCCGCTCATGAACGGGAAATCGCCGCACATCGTCGTGCACCCCGAGCAGGTCGAGGTCGGGCTCACCGAGATCAAAGGTCTCGACACCCAGGTAGACGAGGTCGTCCGCACGCTCGACGTGTTCCTGGGCTACGCGACGTTCCGGGACGAGCTCGGGGGCACACCGCGACGCGGGATCCTGTTCGAGGGCCCTCCGGGGACCGGGAAGACCTACCTCGCCAAGGCGATGGCCAAGCAGGCGGGCGTGCCGTTCCTGTTCATCTCTGCGCCGTCGTTCCAGTCGATGTGGCAGGGGATGACGGCCTACCGGATCCGGTCGTTCTTCAAGGCCCTCAGGAAGCAGGCGCGCAAGGAAGGGGGCGCGATCGGGTTCATCGAGGAGATCGATGCGATCGCGATGACGCGCGGCGGGGGAACCCCGAGCACGCCGGCTCCCGATGGCGCGCGCTCGGTCTCCCGATTCATGGGCTCGGGTGATTCGGGGGCGATGGTGAACGAGCTCCTGATCCAGCTCCAGTCGTTCGATCAGCCACGGTTCCGGACACGGATGCGGACGAAGTTCCTCGGCTGGGTGAACGGGTACCTGCCCACGGACCGCCAGGTCCGCGTGACGAAGCCCAGCTACAACAACATCCTCGTGATCGCCGCGACGAACCGCGGGGACTCTCTGGACCCAGCGCTCCTGCGCCCCGGCCGGTTCGATCGCCGTCTGTACTTCGACGTACCGACCAAGGCCGAGCGCAGCGACCTGATCGACTTCTTCCTGGATCGCAAGAAGCACCACGAGCAGCTCGACGATCCCTCGGTCCGCGAGCGCATCGCGCACGAGACCTTCGGGTACACCCCCGTGATGATCGAGCACCTGTTCGACGAGGCGCTGCTCGTGACGTTGCGGTCGGGTCGCCGGGAGATGAACTTCGAGGACGTGATGGAGGCGAAGTTCGCCGAGGAGATCGGGCTGAAGCAGCCCTCGGTGTACACCGACACCGACCGCGAGGCGGTCGCGACGCACGAGGCGGGCCACGCGACCGTTGCCTACCTGTTGGGGAACAACCGTCGCCTCGAGGTGCTCTCGATCATCAAGCGTCGGGGCTCGCTCGGGCTGCTGGCGCATAGCGAGGAAGAGGAGCGCTTCACGCGGACCCGGTCCGAGATCGAAGCCGGGATCGCGATCGCGCTCGGCGGGCTGGTGGCCGAAGAGCAGTGCCTGGGCGAATCCGGCACGGGCCCGGCGGCCGACCTGGCGCACGCGACGACCCTGGCGGCGAACATGGTGGGCTCGTTCGGCATGGCCGGCTCGCTGATCTCGTACGACGCCGTGACCCACGGGCCGATCGGCGGCGCGAACCTCGTCGCCAAGGTGCTCTCCGACAAGGAGGGTAAGGAGCGGGTGGAGGACATCCTGGCGGCCCAGAAGGAGCGGGTGCAGGCCGTCCTGGCCGAGAACCGCGATCTGCATGCCGCCCTCCGCGACGCCCTCCTCGACCGAGACGAGCTCGTGCGCGAGGAGATCATCGAGGTCATCGAGAAGGCGCTCGCGGATCGCACCTAGCCGGGCCTCCCGGCATCGCGAGACCCCGTCGTAGACTCGCTGCCATGACGAGGTCGGTGATCGTGGCCGGCGCCCGCACACCGATCGGGCGCTTCCAGGGATCGTTCGCGAGCCTGCGGGCCGTCGACCTTGGCGCCGTGGCGATCCGCGCGGCGCTCGACCGAGCCGGCGTCGGCCCTGAGCAGATCGAGTACACGCTGATGGGTCACGTCCTGCAGGCCGGGCAGGGCCAGATCACGGCCCGCCAGGCGGCGATCGCCGCGGGCATCCCGAAGGAGATCCCCGCGATCACGATCAACAAGGTGTGCCCCTCGGGGATGGCGGCGATCGCGACCGCGGATCAGATGATCCGCGCCGGCGAGCTCGAGATCGCGGTCGCCGGCGGGATGGAGTCGATGACGGCGGCACCGTTCGTGCTGCCGAAGGCCCGTGAGGGCGCGCGGCTGGGCGACACACCCATGCTCGACTCGATGATCCACGACGGCCTCTGGTGCGCCTTCGACGACCGTCACATGGGGGAGGGGACCGACGCGATCAACGCCGAGCTGGGGATCACGCGCGAGGAACAGGACGCCTTCGCCGCACGCTCGCATCGGCTGGCGGCCGACGCCTGGGGGGCGGGCCGGTTCGACGACGAGGTGGTGCCCGTGGGGGTTCCCCAGCGCAAGGGGGACCAGGTGTCTGTCGCGCGCGACGAGGGGATCCGCCAGAACACCGATGTCGAGGCCCTCGCGCGCCTTCGACCGGCGTTCACCGAAGACGGCACGGTGACCGCGGGGAACGCGTCGCAGATCTCCGACGGTGCCTGCGCTGTCGTCGTGATGAGCGAACGCAAGGCCGAGGAGCTGGGGCTGGAGCCGCTGTCGCGGATCGAGGCCTACGGGATGTCGGCCGACCGATTCCCGTCGCTCCAGACGGTGCCGGCGGTCGCGGCCGAGCGTGCGCTGAAGAAGGCCGGCCGGTCACCGTCGGAGCTGGGGCTCCTCGAGATCAACGAGGCGTTCGCCGCCGTGCCGATCCACAGCGCTCGCATGCTCGACGTCGACCCCGAGATCGTGAACGTGAACGGCGGTGCGGTAGCGCTCGGCCACCCGATCGGCGCCAGCGGGGCGCGGATCGTCCTGACGCTCGCGCTCGAGATGCGCCGGCGCGGCGTGGGGCTCGGTGCGGCGGCGATCTGCGGCGGCGGAGGCCAGGGCGACGCGCTCGTGCTGGCCAGCAGCTGACGTTCAGTCGTCGGCGGCGAGCTCAGACAGGCGGTGCAGTTCCTGCACCATGATCTGCTCGGCGGTCTTGTCCCAGGTGTCCGGCTCGCCCTCGACCACGATGTGAAGGTCGGGGTTCGTCGCGGCGTCGCCGGTCGTCGTGCCGTCCTCGTCGGTGGTCCGCCCGTCGCCCGACCCATCGGGCAGGAAGACCCGGAACGCCGAACCACCCTCCTCGACGCTCTCCACCTTGGCCCAGCCGCCCTGCACCTCAGCGAACCTGCGGACGACCGGGCTGAGCGAGGCGTCGGAGGAGGTCTCCGGGTCCTCGACCGAGAGCAGCGCCCCCCCGTCCATGCTCCGGAGCCGGACCCGGACGACCTTCTTGCCGGGCGTGCGGTCGCCGGCCCCCCGCAGGAGCCCGGCGAGGATCTGCTCGGTGCGCAGCTGGTCGACCGCGACGACGATGCGTTCGGTATCGACCCGAACCTCGTGCGTCTCCTCGAGACCGGATTCCTCGACGACGCGCTGGACGAGTGCCTCGAGGTCGGTCCGCTTGGGGCTCAAGTGCACGGTGCCGCGAACGAGCTCCTCGGCATCGGTCATGTCGGACACGACATGGTCGAGCCGTCGCGCGTACGTCGTGAGCTGTCGGATCAGCTGCGCCTGGTCCTTCGCGTCCTTCTTGTGCTTGAGGATCTGCGTGAGTCCCAAGATCCGTGAGAGGGACTTCTTCGCGTCGAGCGACAGCTCCTTGACGAACGGCGACGTGGCGCGCCGGTCGTCGAACGGCACCGCCTCGCCGACCGCGATCGCGTCGTCGGCGGGCGCGGACGTCTCGTGCTCCCCGCGGATCTGTCGCATCGCCTCGGCCATCTGCTGCTGGCGGAGCTCCCCCTCGACCTCATCGATCCGCTCGAGCTTGGCCGAGAGGTCACGCTCCAGCTCGTGGACCCGTTCCTCAGCGGTGATCAGCTTCTCGGTCTGGCCGGCGAGGCGTTCCTGGGTGATCCGGAGGAGGTCGTCGAGGTCGGCCCGGCCCTCGGCGGCCGCGGTCTCCAGCGCGCGGCGCGCCTCGAGCTCCTGGAGGCGGCGATTGAGGTCGGCGTTGCCTTGCGTGGCGTCCTCGAGGTCGGCCGCGAGCTTCGTGGCACGGGCGGCGGCCTCGGCGGCCTGACGCTCGGCGGTCGTCGAGGCCTCGGCGAGCCGAGCGATCTCGGACTCGTGTCCCTCGACGGCCGTTCGGGCTTCGTCGAGCGCACGGCGAGCCTCGGTGAGCTCGTCGCCAAGCTGCTGGGCCGCGGCGCTGGCCGTGGCGATCTCCTGCTCCGCCCCGGCGAAGCGGTCGGTGCGATCCGCGAGATCGCGACGCAGCGCCTCAAGTTCGGCTGCGGCGGACGACTCGACGCTCGCGACCCGCTGGTCGGTCTCGTGGGCTTGCGCCGACAGCTCATCGCGGTGGCGCGCCTCGCTCGCCTCGAGCTGGTCCTGGAACTCCTCGCGGATCGTCCGAACCTTCTCCTCGAGATCCGCCTCTCGCTCGATCAGCTCCGCCCGGTGCGAGGCGTTCGCGGACGCCAGCTCGGCGCGGGCCGCTCGCAGCTCGTCCTCGAGCATCGCGGCGCGCTGCTCCTCGGTCCTCAGGGCGCGGAGCTCCGCGCGGGCGTCCTCCAGCTCGGTGCGGGCGCCGGCGAGCTCGGTCTTGACGGATTCGCTGGCTTCCCGCGCCCTGAGCACCTCGACATGGGCCCCGTCGAGATCGCGCTGCAGGCCTTCGGCGCGTTCTGCCTGCGTCGCCGTCCCCGACAGATCCGCCCTGGCCGTCTCCAGGTCCCTGCGGAGGTCCTCGAGCTGCGTCTGCGCGCTCTCGAGGTTTGCCTCTCGCTCGAGCAGCTCCGCCTGATGCGAGGCGTTCGCGGACTCCAGCTCGGCGCGGGCCGCTCGCAGCTCGTCCTCGAGCGTCGCGGCGCGCTGCTCCTCGGTCCGCAGGGCGAGGAGTTCCGCCCTGGCCTCCTCCAGCTCGGTCTTCACGGCCTCGCTGGCCTCCCGAGATCGGAGCATCTCGGCGTGGGCGCCGTCCAGGTCACGCTGCAGGGCCTCCGCACGGTCGGCCTGTGTCGTCGTCCCCGACAGATCCGCCCTGGCCGTCTCGAGGTCCTTGCGGAGGACGTCGAGTTGCGTCTGCGCGCCCTCGAGCTCCGCGCGGAGGCCGATCGCCTCGGTCTCCGTCCGGGCGAGCCGGTCGATCAGCTTGGCGTCGACCTGGGGAGCATCGGGTTTGGCGGCGAGCGCGGCCGCCGTCTTCGCGTGCTCGGCGGCGAGTTGGGCGCGGTCAGCGGCGAGCGCGTCGAGCTCCTCCCTGAGGCCATCGCGTTCCGCGGCGGCGGCGTCGCGTTCGCGAGCGAGTGCGTCGCGCTCCGTGGAGGTCTCGCGCAGCTCCGCCGCCACCTTCGAGAGCTGGTCGCGCTCGGCGGCCACGGCTGCGAGCCGCTCCCCGGCCTTGCGCGCCTCTTCCTCGAGGAGCCGCGCTCGGTCCTCGGCACGGAGCAGCCGGTCCTGGGTCTCGGGGTCGGGGCGCGTCTCCGTGGCCCGGCGCTGGGCGACCTGGAGGTCCTCGAGGGTCTTGCGGTACTGCTCCTGGAGCACCGAGAGCCGTTCCTCGGCCGCGAACGCGCGTTCCTCCGCCTTCCGGCGTGCATCTCCTTCTTCCCTGAGCCCAGGGGTCGGGACCGTGATCGGGCGAGGCGCCTGGACCTCCGGCCGTGGCTGCGAACCGCTCGCCAGGGCGGCGGCCTGGAGGCTCCGCTGGGCGAAGCTCGCCTGGGCTCCCACCGAGTTCGCGAGCCGGGCGGTCCGCCACAGCACGAACCCGACGATCACGGCGCCGATCGCCAGGATCAGCGCCATCACTCGCCACGCGCTCCCGGCCGAGGACGTCGGGTCGTCGGAGCGCGTGAGCTCCACCGCGGCGTCGCGTCCCACGCCCGAGCGGAACTCGAGCGGGACCATGACGGACACCGTGCCGTCGGACGTGCGCACCTGTGGCCCGTCCTTCAGCGCGGTCCGGATCCGCTCCGATTCGCCGGCGAGCTCGTTCCCGATCCGGCTCTCATCGACCGAGTAGAGGACCGTGCCGTTCGGGTCGAACAGCGTGACCATGTCGAAGTCGCTGGGCTCCAGGACGACCGGTCCGATGCGGTCCGTCAGATCGCTGGCTCGGATCTCCGAGGCCTGGGCCATCGTGTCCTCCGGCCGGAAGACGAGCGTCAGGGAGGAGTCGGTGATCGTGGCGGCCTGTTCGGCGATCGCGCTGCGGGCATCGTTGCGCTCGCGGGAACCCATGAAGAGCGATCCGGCCGCCCCGGCGACGAGCAGGACCGCGAGCGCGATCAGTAGGCTTCTCGCGACCCCGTATCCGTGCCTGGTGCCAGCCATGCATTCCCCCTGCGGCCGTAGCGGACCTCTTGCGCTGGGTTATCGGCACGATGACCATGAAGATTCAGTCCGGGCGGGTGGAGAGTTCCTCACCCGGCCAACTCGAGGTTCTGGGCCGATCGGGCCGCCCCTAGGTCCAACGGCCGAGGCGGGATGCCGGGCGGGATCGTGTGGCGCCCGTTCCGCGGTCTAGGCGCTCGGGCTGGCCCCCGACACGACGACGGTGTCACCGGTGCGGGGGTCCTTGTCGAGCACGACCAGGTCCTCGATCGCCTGGCGCATCTCGGCCACATGACTGACGAGGACGACGAGCCGCTGGCCGTCCTCGGCCACGAGGTGCTCGATCCCGGCCATCGCGCGATCGAGGTGCTCGGGATCGAGAGAGCCGAAGCCTTCGTCCAGGAAGAAGGCGTCGAGCCGGCCACCGCCGCGCGCCACCATCTCGGCGAGCGCGAGCGCCAGGGCCAGCGATGCGAGGAAGGTCTCGCCGCCCGAGAGCGAATCGGCTCGACGCTCCGTGGCGGCGGCGTTCAGGTCCAGCACGTCGAACCGATCGTCGTCGGTGAACCGGTACCCCCCGCCCGAGAGCTCCTCGAAGTGGGTGGATCCGAGGTTGGCGAGTGCTGCGCGCTCCTCTTCGAGGAGGAAGGCGAGGAACCGGGACGGCTGCAGGTCGGCCGCGAGGCGGGTCGCGAGGTCGCGGGCGCGCTCGGCGGCGGCCAGCCGCGCGTCCAGGTCGGCGCCGGCCTGGATCGTCGCGGCGAGCTGCGCGACCTCCTGCTCGGCGGCCCCCCGGGCCGCGGCGGCCTCCGCCAACGCCAGCGTGACGTCGTCGTCGGCCTCGAGCCCGAGCTCACCCAGGAGCTCAGCGAGGGCGGCCCCTGCCTCCGCGACCGCCGCCAGGGCGGCTTCCCGGGCGGCGTGCGCCTCGGCCAGCCGGGCCACGAGCGCCTCACCGAGGTCGATGAAGCTCCGCCGGAGCGAGGCGGGCGAGGTATCCCCACCGTGACGCTCGCCCAGCATGCCCCAGGCACTCGCGAGCCTCGCGGCGAGGTCGGCCAGCCCGGAGGCCGCTTCGTCCCCCCCGAGGCGCGCCGCATCGAGGGCCTCGCGCGCCTCCGACTCCGCCGCGACCGCCTCGTCCCGTGCGGTCTGCACCGTCCGGAGCTCGGCCTGCCGCTCGTCGAGCAGCACGCGGGGGTCGCCTTCCCCGAGCCGGTCGACGAGCTCGCTCGCGACCGCGGCCAGCGCCGCGTCGGCCCTTCGACGTCGCTCAGCCTCGGCCGTGGCGTCGACGTCGAGCTCGGCGGACCTCGTGACGGCGGCCGCGTGCCGCGCCTCGGCCGTGGCGACCGCGCCCGACGTCGTCTGCAAGATCGCGTGTGCGTCCGCGACCCGGTTGCGGGCCGACTTCACCGCCTTCTCGGCCGCGGCGACCGCGGGCGCTCGTCCCGCCCTCGGCACCGTGGTCACCGGCTGGGCGCAGACGGGGCACGGCTCGCCGGCGACGAGCTCCGCGCGCAGCGAACGGGCGGCGTCCGCTCGATGTGCCTCATGGCGTGCGGCCTCGGCCTCGACGAGCTCCCCCTCGGTGAGCGCGAGCGCATCGGTCGCCGCCGTCAAGGCGCGGTTCGCCTCGGACGCGGCGTCGGCCGCCTCGCGCACGGCCTCGTGTCCCGCCGCCGCGGCCTCGGTGGCGGCGCCGAGCCGGTCGGCGGCCTCGCGAGCGGCCTCGGCCCTGTGATCGTGTTCCTGGACGAGCGCCGCGAACGCGCCCTGATCCCCGACGCGCTCGGCGACCGCGGCACAGGCGGCCTCCGCGTCCTTGCGGATCGCACCGGCCACCGTGACGGCCTGCGTGGCCCGTTCCACGTCGTCGCTCGCGCGCTCGGCGGCCTCGAGGCGTTCCTCGGCCGCGATCGACCCGAGCTGTTCGCCCGCCGTCGTGATCGCGCCGATCGCCGAGTCCGCGGACGTGGCTCGCTCGGCGGCCTCGCGCCGGGCACGCAGCGCGGCGTCCACCGATCCACGGCCGCGCTCCAACCGCTCGGCACGCGTGGCCGCCTCCGCGAGCCGGGCCTCGGCGTCGGCGAGCCGATCTCTCGCCTCGGCGAGCCGTCCGCCTTCGCCGGCGAGGGCCTCCAAGCTCGCGGCCGCCACGACCACGCGACCTCTCGCGGCTTCGTGGGCGGCGTCGAACCGCTCGTAGCCGAACACACCCTTCAGCACCTCGTTCCGCGCCTTCGGCGTGGCCCTCAGGAAATCGGCGAAGCGGTTCTGGGCCAGGAGCACCGAGCGACAGAACGCGTCGAACTCCATGCCCAGCAGCTGCTCGACGCGCTCGCGGACCGGCTTCTCTCCGGTGATCTCCTCGAGGGGCGACGCCTCGGGCTCGTCGGCCGTGAGCCGCCACAGCTGGTGGCCCGAGGCGCCCCGCCGACGGAGCGCGCGCACCGCGCGCCAGACCTGGCCGTCGACCTCGAAGCGCAGCTCGACGTGGCACTCGTCGCTCAGCTGGTGGATCAGCGACTTCGTGTTCCCTTCGATCGTCGGGGTCTTGCCGTAGAGGGCGAACGCCACCGCGTCGAGGATCGAGGACTTCCCCGACCCGATCGGCCCGACCACGCCCACGAGGCGCCGTCCCCGCCAGTCGAACGTGACCTCGCCGCGGTACGAGCGGAAGCCCTTCAGCCGGAGCTCAAGCGGTCGCATCGGCGGCCTCCTCGAGCACGTCGCGGAAGAGCGCCAGCAGGTCCTCCGGCGGATCCTCGCCGTTGGCCCGCCGATAGAACTCCGCGTAGAGCGCCTCGTCGTCGGGGCGGAGCGTGCCGTCGACGCGCTCGGTCTTCGCGCCCTCCGGCCGACGGGGACGCACGTTCACGAGGAAGGGGAATGCCTCCGCGGCGCGACGCCCGAGCTCGTGGTCGAGGCCGCCGACGTCGACCGTGAGGTCCAGGTACGCGTCGGCGAGGTCGTCGCGCGCCTCGAGCTCCTCGAACGTCCCGCTCGCGCGGATCAGCGGGCGGCCGCGCTCGATCGCGACGGAGGTGATCGAGGCGAGCGAGCCGGGCTCGACGTCGACGATCACGACGCGCTTCGACTCGCCGGCCTCGCCGAAATCGAGCGAGAGGAGCGAGCCCGCGTACTCGGCGGGCACCGGCGCCCCCGGCACGTGCTGGGGCGCGTGGATGTGGCCCATCGCGACGTACTGCGGTCCTGCGGGGATCGCGTGCGCGGTGGCCGCGTAGGCGTCGCCCATGTGCAGCTCACGCTCGCCCCGCGGCGCCGCGCGGTCGACCTTCACCCCGCCCACCATGAAGTGCGCCGCGAGCAGGGGAACGAGATCGGTACCGGCGCGCTCGACCAGCGCGGCGTTGTAGGCGCCCGTCAGCCGGGCGACGCGTGAGGCGTAGTCGCCGTACCACTCCCCGGCGTCCTTCATGAAGTCGACCACGCGCCCCTCGCGCAGGAACGGGAAGCACGCAACGGCGGCCGGCACGCCGAGCTCGTCGGGTCCCAGGACGCCGCCGTCGTCGGGCCGACGGATCGATCCGACCAGGAACACCCCGCGCGGGCGGAGCAAGGGCGCGAGCGCCTCGAAGAGCTCGGGGGAGTCGTGATTGCCCGCGACCGCGACGACGGGGCGTCGCTCGGCGAGCCGCAGGAGCGTCTGCAGCCCGAGCGCGAGCGCGTCCATCGGCGGGACGGGCCGGTCCCAGACGTCGCCCGAGACGATCACCAGGTCGACCCCGTGCGCGTCGGCGATCGTCTCGACCTCGGCCAGCACTGCGGCGTGCTCGGCCATCCGGTCGTGGCGCCCCAGCTTCCTGCCGACGTGCCAGTCCGAGGTGTGGAGGATCTTCATGCGAGGAGGCGCCGGGCCGCGGTCAGAGGCCCTCGAACGGATCGCCCTCGGCGTCCGCCGCCACTTCCTCCTTCCGGGTGGCCCAGGGCGGGAACGGGAAGGTCACGACGAGGGGCACCGGGATCGCCGGCTGCGAGATCACCATCGTGCCCGGCTTCAGGAGCCGCGCGCGAGCCCGGGTGGACGGGAGCATCCAGCCGTACTCGGCGCGCTCGGCCTCGGCGGCGTCGAGGCGTCCGGTCACCCGGATCGCGGCGTTCTCGAGCACCTCCGAGGCGACCCGGCTCGCGGTCTGTTGGGCGCCCACCAAGAGGACCCCCAGCGACCGGCCGCGTTGCGCGATGTCGATCAGCATCTCCTTCAGGGGCGAATGGCCCTCGCGCGGCGCGTACTTGTTCAACTCGTCGAGCACGATCACCGAGAGCGGCAGGCGCTGCCCGGTCTCCTCCTTCTCGGCGAAGGTCTCGTTCAGGAGGGCGCCCACCACGAAGCGCTGCGCCTGGTCGTGCAGCGACTGGATCGCCACGACGCTGACGCTCGCGCGGGACCGGTCGATCCGGTGGGACTCGCCCGCGCGCACGAGCTGGCCCATGCGTGCGGCGCCCGCGTGCATGCGGCGCATGAACGCGCTGACGGTGCCGGGCATCACCCGTCCGCTCCACGAGGGGTCGGCGTCGTCACCGCTCTCGGGCTCGAGGAACTCGCCGATCGCGTCGACGAGCGTCTGCAGGTCGGTGATGATCCGCTCGCCGGCCTCGACCCGCACCTCCTGGCCGCGCCACGAGCCGCCCGTCGCGTCGCGCGGGTCGCGGAGCACCACCGCGCCCGGCATCCCCACGACGTCCACGGCGAAGCGCTTCAGCTGTGCCTGCACGCGCTCACGGATGAACGGGAGCTGGTTCCGCTGGTCGTTCGCGTCGGTGAGGAGGAACTGCATCAGGTCCTCGTCGATGAACTCGCGCGGCGTCCAGGTGAAGACCTCGACGCCCCGCTGTCGTCCGCCGGTGTCGGGGAGGAGGACGTCGCCGGACCTCCGCCGTGGCGGCGCCCAGAAGCAGACGCTCGGGAACGGCGCAGGCTCGACGCCGAGCGCCGCCCAGCCGGCCGCCGCCGCTTCGTCGAAGAAGCGGTTCGGCGTGTCGAGCCAGAGCAGGTCCTCGCCCTTCACGTTGAACACGAGCACCCGCAGGTTGGCCGCCCCCTCGCCGACGATCCCCGGCGACGACGTCAGCATCCGCAGGAAGAACAGCGCGAACGAGGTCTTCGTGGCGACCCCGCTGATGCCGCTGATCGACATGTGGCCGCCCTTGCGCCCGTCGAAGAAGTCGAGGTCGACGTGGACCGGCAGCTCGTCGCGGCCGATCCCGACCGGGAGCGGCCGCCCCATCTCGTCGACGTAGAGCGCCTTCGCACGCTCGTCGCCGACCGCGCGCTCGACCGGCTCGCCGGGGTCGGGGGAGACCCAGACCTCGGGGTCGACCCGGGTCACCGCCACCCGGGCGGTGCGCACCTTCGCCCCGGGCATGATCCCGAGCTCGGCGATCCGGTGCGTGTCGGACTCGAAGGACGCGCCTTCGTACACGGCCTCGGCCTCGGTGATCACGCCGTACGTGCGGACCTCGCCGGCCTTCGGCACCTGGGTGCGCACGACCACGAGGTCGTCGAGCTGCAGGTAGTCGTCCTCGTCGAGGACCACGCGGAACGCGCT
The DNA here is from genome assembly GCA_963821925.1 of uncultured Actinomycetes bacterium. Lineage (GTDB taxonomy): Bacteria > Actinomycetota > UBA4738 > UBA4738 > HRBIN12 > JAOUEA01. The sequence goes on from CAWGFO010000002.1 coordinate 532,973, forward strand.
CGTGGACGCGTGCTCGGACCCGAGGACCCGGCCGACCTGTTCCTCGCTCACGATGCCTCCCGGTCCATCACGGCCTCCCGTAAGGCCCGGTACACGAGCCCGCGGTCGCCCATACGGTGCTTCAGGTCGCGCTCGAGCGCCGCGATCGGCACGAGGTTCTGCGGTGCACGCGGATCGATGTGCGGCTCCGATGCGACGAGCGGGAGGACGGCGGCCGTTCGGTCGGCGATCCGGGCCGCCTCGTCCTTCGGGAGCTGGCCCGAGACCTCGCAGCGCACGATGCCGGTCCAGGAATGGCCGTGCCGGAGCATCGCGAGCCGCACGTACCACGAGTACCGCTTGTAGTCGGCGATCGAGAACATCGGTGTGCGCTGGCCCGGAGCGAGCTGCGCCACCACCGCGTTCCGTTCCGGTTCGAGGTACGTGACGCGGTGGCTCTTGATGTACCCCACCGTGGGGTGCGCCGTGAGCTCGTTCAGCGGGCCGTCGGCGACCACGAAGCACTCGGCGGCGAGCGCGGTGGCCGTCTCGCCCTCGGCGCGCCGCATCTTCGTGTGGAGCTCGATCATCAGACGGGCGGGGTCGTCGGACGCGCACGTGGTGGTGGTGACGCCGGGTTCGAGGTCGACGGGCGGCATCTGCTCGGGTCGCCCGCCGGCGAGGACCGCCCACCGCTCGATGCGCACGGACGTCACCTCGGAGCGGCGCGCCGAACGGTCCCACATCGTGGCCCCGACGGCGAAGGTGCCGCAGAGGCCGGGGGTTGGGCCCGCCGCGGGATCGTCGAGGGTCAGCCGGGCATCGACACGGCGCACCCCGTCGACGAAGGCGATCCGCTCGACCTCGTCGTCCGCGCCCTCGATCGGCGCCCAGTCGTCGTGCTCGACCGTGGGGTCCACCGAGCCCTCAGCCGGGGCGAGGGCGTCGTCCTGGTCGAAGGGGGTGCCGTACCCAGGGTCCCACCCCTCGACGAAGATGCGCGACATGGCGCCCATCCTACCGACGGCGCCCGACGCCTCCTGGAACCCTCTGGCACGGCGGTCACGGCGTGTCGCGGACGTCCTTCGATGCCACGGTCCACGTCCCGTCGCCGTCGTAGGTGAGCACGGTCGTCTTGAACGCGCTCGGGCAGCAGTGCGGATCGCCCACCCGGTAGACGGCCTGCTCGATCGAGAGGCCGTCCGGGTCGAGGGACGGGTCGATCCGTCCGTCGCAGAGATCCTTGCCGAAGACCTCGTCGGCCGCGTCGACGTCGACGACGTTCCATCGGGCGCAGGCCCCGCTTCCACCGGTGAACGCTCCGAGGAGCACGTCCTCGAGGCCATCACCCGTCACGTCGGCCACGATCCCGTCGACGCCGAGCACGCCCGACTCGGCCGACGTCGGGAACCACGCGACGGCCCGCCACGCTGGGGGGTCGCCGAACCGCCGCCAGACCAGGATGCCGCGGTCGGCCCGGAACGGGTCGTCGCCGAGCACGACGTAGGCGACCACGACCGCCTCGGGCTCTTCGACGATCCAGGCCTCCTCGACGTCGGCGCGGCGAGGGATCAGCCTGGCGGGATCGAGCTCGTCCGCCGCGACGTCGTCGGTCAGGGCATCGGCGGTGCCGGGCGGGAGCGCGACCGTCGTCGGCTCCTGGGAGACCGAGGAGCTCGGCACCACGGTCGGCGAGCTGGGGGAGGGACCGCTCGACGTCGGCGCCCCGGCCGGCGACGGTGATCGGTCGCTCGGGGCTCCGTCGCAGGCGCCCACGACCAGGGCGACCGCCGCGAGCACCACGATCCGTCGCATGCCGCGATGCTAGCGGTCCGCCCACGATGCTCGGCGTAGGATGCGCCCCATGACCTGGGACCTCACCCCCAAGCGCGTGGCCGACTCGCAGGTGACCCTGACCCAGCTGATGGAGGTCACCGATGCGAACATCGCCGGCCACGTGCACGGCGGCGTCGTGATGCGGCTCGTCGACACGGCCGCCGGCCTGGCGGCGATCCGCCACGCCGCCGGGCTCGCGGTCACGGTCGCGATCGACGAGATGACCTTCCTCGAGCCGGTGCACATCGGCGACATGCTCGTCCTGCTGGCGTCGGTGAACGCGGTCGGGACGACGTCGATGGAGGTCGGGGTCCGCGTCGAGAGCCACGACCCCGTCACGGGCCGGATGCGGCACGTGAACAGCGCCTACCTCGTGTACGTGGCGGTCGACGAGGACGGCCACCCGCGTCCCGTGCCGCCGCTCCTGGTGGAGACCGACGTCGAGCGGCACCGCCAGCTCGAGTCGTCGCTCCGCCGGGAGGCCCGCCTCGCGCACAAGGAGGCCGTCGAGGCCGCGCGAGCTGCGGAGGAGGCCGGCACCGAGCACCCGGCCAACCCGGGCACCGCCGGCGACCCTTCCTGATCCTCAGCTGCGCCGGGCCCCAGGGCCGTTGTCACGGCATGGGAGGATTGGAGCCAGACACTTCGACGGAAGGACCACGTTGACCAGCGACCTTGCGGGCGCGCGCGGCCGGCTCGAGACCGCCTCCGGCGCCGTCGACCTCTACCGACTCGGGTGGCTCGCCGACCACGGCGTCGGCGACATCGCCCGCCTCCCGCACACCGTGCGCATCCTCCTCGAGAACCTGCTCCGTCGCGCGGGCACGCGCGACGTCTCCGACGACGACGTGCGCGCGCTCGCGGCCTGGCCGGGACCTGCCGGCGACGTGGCCTTCATGCCGGGCCGCGTGCTGATGCAGGACTTCACGGGCGTGCCGGCCGTCGTCGACCTCGCCGCGATGCGGAGCGCCACCGCGCGCTCCGGCGGAGACCCGTCGTCGGTGAACCCGTTGATCCCGGTCGATCTCGTGATCGACCACTCGGTACAGGTCGACCTGTTCCGGACCCCCGAGGCGTACGAGCGCAACATCGAGTTCGAGTACCGGCGCAACGCCGAGCGGTACACGCTGCTCCGCTGGGCGCAGCAGGCGTTCGACGGCCTCCGCGTGGTGCCGCCGGGCGCGGGGATCTGCCACCAGGTGAACCTCGAGCACCTCGGCCAGGTCGTGAGCGAGCGCGATGGCGTGGCCTTCCCCGACACGGTGGTCGGCACCGACTCGCACACCACGATGATCAACGGGCTGGGCGTGCTCGGATGGGGCGTCGGCGGGATCGAGGCCGAGGCCGCGATGCTCGGCCAGCCGATGTTCCTGCCCCGGCCGGTGGTGATCGGCGTGCGGACCGTCGGCGCCTTGCCGGCGGGAACGACCGCGACCGACCTCGTCCTGACGCTCACGCAGATGCTCCGAGCCCACGGCGTCGTCGGCACGTTCGTCGAGTTCTTCGGCGACGGGCTGTCCTCGCTCTCGATCGCGGACCGCGCGACCCTCTCGAACATGTGTCCCGAGTACGGGGCGACCTCCGCGTACTTCCCGGTGGATGCCGAGACGCTCCGGTACCTCGCGTTCACGGGCCGCGACGACCGGGTCGACCTCGTCGAGCGCTACGCGAAGGAGCAGGGGCTGTTCCGCGCCGACGGCGACCCCGAGCCCGCCTTCAGCGAGGTTCTCGAGCTCGACCTCTCGGCGGTCGTGCCCTCGCTCGCCGGCCCCAAGCGGCCGCAGGACCGGGTCGCCCTCCCCGAGGTGTGGGACTCGTTCGTCGCGGCCTTCCGGGACCATGCCGAGCCCGACCCGAAGGCCTCCGAGATCGGCCGGTACGTGGCCGAGGGCGGGAACGTCCGGGTCGAGCGCCTCCCCGGCGACGACCGGGTGGACGAGCCCGCCGACGAGCGCGAGGTGGGGGACGGCTCGGTCGTGATCGCGGCGATCACGTCGTGCACGAACACCTCGAACCCGAGCGTGATGCTCGCCGCCGGACTGCTCGCCCGCAAGGCGGTCGAGGCGGGCCTGGAGACGAAGCCATGGGTGAAGACGTCCCTGGCACCGGGGTCGCGCGTCGTGACCGACTACCTCGACCGCGCCGGGCTGACGCCGTACCTCGACGAGCTGGGCTTCGCGCTCGTCGGGTACGGCTGCACGACCTGCATCGGGAACTCGGGCCCCTTGATCGAGGAGGTCGCCCGCGCGGTCGACGAGCGGGACCTGAACGTGGCGGCGGTCCTCTCGGGCAACCGCAACTTCGAGGGCCGGGTGCATCCGCAGGTGCGGGCCGCCTACCTGGCGTCGCCGCCGCTCTGCGTGGCCTACGCGCTCGCGGGACGGATCGACCTCGATCTGACCCGGGATCCGCTCGGCGAAGGCCGCCGACGGGCCCGTGTACCTGGCGGACCTGTGGCCGTCGGCCGACGAGGTGCGCGAGGCGGTCGACGCGTCGATCACCCGAGGGCAGTTCGACGAGCAGTACGCGCGCGTCTGGGACGGCGACGAGCTCTGGCGGGCGCTGCCCACGCCGGAAGGGCCGATCTACGAGTGGGATCCGGCCTCGACCTACGTGGCCGAGCCGCCGTTCTTCGCGGCGCTCGAGGACGACACGCCCGCGGGGGACATCGAGGGCGCCCGCGTGCTGGTGAAGGTGGGCGACTCGATCACGACCGACCACATCTCGCCGGCGGGGTCGATCAAGGCCGACGCGCCTGCCGGCGTGTACCTGCGGGGCCGGGGTGTGGAGCCGGTCGACTTCAACTCCTACGGCGCCCGGCGCGGCAACCACGAGGTGATGATGCGCGGGACGTTCGCGAACATCCGCCTGCGGAACGAGCTCGCGCCCGGGACCGAGGGGTCGTGGACCACCCACCTGCCGACCGGCGAGGTCACGAGCGTGTTCGAGGCCTCGGAGCGCTACCGCGCCGACGGGACGTCCCTCGCCGTGCTGGCCGGCAAGGAGTACGGGAGCGGCTCGAGCCGCGACTGGGCGGCGAAGGGCCCGAACCTCCTCGGGGTGCGGTTCGTGATCGCCGAGAGCTACGAGCGGATCCACCGATCCAACCTGGTGGGGATGGGGGTCCTCCCCCTCCAGTACGCCGCGGGTGACTCGGCGGCCTCGCTCGGGCTGACGGGACGCGAGACGCTCTCGGTGCACGGGCTGGCGGGCGGCATCACCCCGGGTCAGCCGGCCACCGTGGACGTGACGCGCGAAGACGGATCGACGTCGTCGTTCACCGTGACGGTGCGGATCGACGCGCCCGCCGAGCTCGACTACTTCCGGGCGGGCGGGATCCTGCGGATGGTGCTCCGCCAGATGCTCGGGGCCTGAGGCGCCGCTCGGCGTCGGTCGGGAGCGTTACTCGACCGAGCCGGGCGTGGTGGTGTGGCGGGCGAGGTAGGCGGCCGCCTCGGCGCGCCGCGCGACCTCGAGCTTCGACAGGATCGAGGAGACGTAGTTCTTCACGGTCTTCTCCGCGAGGTGGAGGTCGTCGCCGATCTCGCGGTTCGTCTTCCCGTCGGCGACCGCCGTGAGGATGCGCTCCTCCTGCGGTGAGAGTCGCGCGAGCTTCTCGTCGCGCATCAGGTGCTTGCCCTTGCGGAGCCGGTCGAGGACGGCGTTCGTGACGCTCGGGTCCAGGAGCGAGTCGCCGGCCCCGACCGCCCGGATCGCGCGCATCAGGTCGCCCGACTTCACCTGTTTCAACACGTACCCGGACGCACCGGCCATGATCGACGCGAACAGCGCCTCGTCGTCGGCGAACGAGGTGAGCATCAGCACGCGCGTGGCGGGGTGGTTCGCGCGGATCTCGCGGGTGGCCTCGATCCCGCTGCCGTCAGCGAGCCGGACGTCCATCACGACCACGTCGGGGCGCGTGCGCCCCGCCTCGTCGACCGCCTCACGCACCGTGCCGGCCTCCGCCGTCACGACGACGTCCTCCTGGGTCGCGAGCATCGCGCGGATGCCGTCGCGCACGATCTCGTGATCGTCGACGAGCATGACGCGAAGGGGTGGCTTCTTCGTCATGGGCCACATCCTAGTGGGCGTGAGGTGCTCGTGGCGGCATCGCGGGCGCGGCCCACGCTCGATCAGGCGGGGTCGTGCCCGATCGGCACGCCGCCGTGGCCGGCGGTCACATCCTCGTCGCGCGCCTGCGCCGACAGCGCCTCGGCCACGTGATCGAGGAAGTCTTTCAAGGTGGCCTCCGCCACGCGGAAGAGCACGGCCCGGTCGATCGCGCGGCCGACGGCGCCCAACGGCGGCACATAGCGCGCGCTCATCGCGAGCTGGGTGCGCGTCGGACCGAGCGGAGCGATCTCGAGATCCGCATCGAGCGCCGGGAAGAGCCCCGTCACTCCCGCGGCCGCCCAGTGCAGGGGGATCACGGTCTTCGACGGCATCCGGACCGGGTCGCCGAACTCGATCTCCACCTTGCGGGCGACGCGCACGTCGTCGCCGAAGCCGACCTCGGCGAGGAGGGCGTCACCGTGATGGTTGGCGTCGCGCGCGAGCCCGGGCACCCAGGTCTCGGGGCTGCGCATCAGCGCGGCCTCAACGCGCTCGGCGTCCATCGGGAGCTCGACGAAATACCGGGCGAACATAGCTGCACAGTCTCGCGGCGCCGAGGGCCGGGGCTGAGGGGCACAGGTCCCCCGCGAGCCGGGACCTTCGGCACCCGCACGGCGCCCCCGGATTCCGGAGACTCCTCCGTCATGGGTCCGACGAGAGAAGGAGTACGAAGGATGCATATCCCGGTCCGCAGGGGTGCCGTGGCGTTCGTCGCCACGTTGGCGCTGGTGGCCGCCGCCTGTACGGGCGGTGGCGACAGCACCGAGGGCGGGGGAACGGGCGACCAGGCGGCGGCTGCGCCGGCGAGCGTCGACCTCTCCCTCACCGATTTCAAGATCACGCCGGCCGACGTCGAGGTGCCCGCGGGCGTCGCCGTGATGTTCAACGTGTCGAACGACGGCCAGTCGCCGCACACCTTCGGCGTGAAGGTCGGTGACCAGACGTACGAGACGCCGCAGATCGACGCCGGCAGCTCGGCGATGCTCGAGGTGCCCGCGCTCGAGGCCGGGACGTACGACTCGCTCTGCACGGTGCCCGGGCACGACCAGCTCGGCATGGTGGGCACCGTCACGGCCACCGAGGGCGGCACGGCGGCCGCGGGTGCGACCGGGGCGACCGGGGCCACGGGCGCGACCGGCAGTCACGCCGGCATGACCGCGGAGGAGATGGCGTCGGGCCACGAGCAGGGCGTCCTCGATTTCCTCGCGGGCAAGGAGACCGACACCTACGGCAACCAGGTGCTCGAGCCCGAGATGGACGGCGACGTGAAGGTCTTCAACCTCTCGGTGACGCAGATCCAGTGGGAGGTCGCCAAAGGCGAGTTCAAGGACGCGATGGCGTTCAACGGGATGGTGCCCGGTCCCGAGATCCGCGTGAACCCGGGCGACCGCGTCCGGTTCGTGGTCCAGAACCAGATGGATCAGCCGTTCACGCTGCACTTCCACGGCCTCACGGTCCCCAACTCCGAGGACGGCGTGCCTTACGTGACGCAGCCCCCCGTGATGCCCGGTGAGTACTGGACCTACAACTTCACGATCAAGGACCCGCCGGGGATGTACGTGTACCACTCCCACTTCAACTCGGCGGAGCAGGTCGGCAAGGGTCTCTACGGCGCCCTGAACATCGTGCCAAAGGACGGCTGGAAGAGCGTCTACGGGGTCGAGCCGCAGGTCGAGTACTCGATGTTCCTCGGAGACGGGCCGCTCGGCTACAACCTGAACGGCAAGTCGTTCCCGGCCACGCAGCCGATCGTGGCGAAGAAGGGCCAGTGGGTCCTGATCCACATGGCGAACGACGGCTCACTGCTCCACCCGATGCACCTGCACGGGTTCCACTTCATGGTGGTGGGCGAGGACGGGTTCCCGCTCGCGAAGCAGAACCGCTACATGGCCGACACGCTCGTGGTCGCGCCCGGCTCCCGCTTCGACATCCTGTTCAAGGCGGACTTCCCGGGCGCCTGGGCCTTCCACTGCCACATCCTTCCGCACGCCGAAGGGCCCGACGGGATGTTCGGGATGGTCACGGCCGTGGTCGTGCAATAGGACGCAGAACCCCCTGTCCGCCCCACCCCGGGCGGACGGACCCCGAGGGGTCGGGAGCCGTGCTCCCGGCCCCTCACCCCTGTCCGGGGTCGGTCAGAGGGGGAGCGCGGCGCGAACCGTCGTGCCCTCGCCCGTGATGCTCACGATCGTGAGCGCGCCGCCGAGGCCCTCGACGCGGGCACGGAGGTTCTCGAGCCCCATCCCCCGGGACGGCCCGTCGACGTCGAAGCCGACCCCGTCGTCGTCGATCTCGAGCTCCGCGCCGCCGTCCGTGCGCCGGAGGCTGATCCGGCACGAGGTGGCCGATGCGTGGCGGCCGATGTTCGAGAGCGCCTCGCGGGTGAGCTGCACGACGTCGGCCGCGCGCCCCGCGAGCTCGCTGGCGACCTCCTCGTCGACGCTCACGATCGTGAGCACCTCGGTGCGTTCCTCGAACTCCGTCGCGAGCTCGTTGAGGGCCTGGCCGAGCTGCCGGTCGGCCAGGATCCCCGGCCGCAGCCCGAAGATGTAGTTCCGCAGGTCGCGGATCGCGCGGTCGATGTCTTCCACCGAGCCCTCGATCCGCCGCGCGACCTCGGCGTCGCGCACCATCCCCGCGGCCCCCTGCAGGCTCATGCCGACCGCGAACAGCGACTGGATCACCCCGTCGTGCAGCTCCTTCGCGATCCGCTCGCGTTCCTCGAGCAGCTCCAGCCGCGCGAGTTCCTCCTGGGCGAGCTGGGTCTCCTCGATCAGGCGGGCGTTCTCGATCGCGACGCCCGCCTGCGTGGCGAGCACCACGAGCGCCGCCTCGTCCTCGTCCGAGAACTCGGGCGCCCCGACCTTCTCGGTGAGGTAGAGGTTCCCGAACACCTTGCCGAGGGCCAACACCGGCGCCCCCAGGAACGAGTGCATCGGCGGGTGGTTCGGCGGGAACCCCGCCGAACGCGGATCCGTTTCGATGTCCGGGATGCGCATCGGACGCCGCTCCTGGATCAGCAGGCCGAGGATGCCGTCGCCGACGGGATGCGACCCGATCCGCGCGCGGGTCGCCTCGTCGATCCCCTGCGTGATGAAGTGCTCGATGCGTGGCATGTGCTCGTCGAGGATCCCGAGGGCGCCGTAGGAGGCGCCCGTGAGGTCGACCGCGAGCGACACGATCCGCGTGAGGACGGCGTCCAGATCGAGTTCCGAGGCGAGCGCGAGCCCCGCCTCGATCAGCAGCCGGTTCCGCTCGGCGTCGGTGATGGGATGGTCGGTCGCAGGCACGGGCGCAAGCGTAGCGGCCACCGGCGGGAGCTGGCCAGGCACCCGCGCGCGGGCCGCGGAACGACCTCGCAGGGGCGGGACCTCCGCCCCCTGAGCTCCGCCTGGTGCCGGCCTACGGTGGTGGTGGAGTGGGGACGTCCTCCCGCTCCCCGAACCGAGGAGGCTGCCATGCGCACCGTTCGAGAGGTCATGACGAAGACCGTGGTCACGGCGCCGGAGGAGGCGCCGTTCAAGGAGCTCGTCCGGGTGATGCGCGAGTACCGGGTGAGTGCGCTCCCGATCGTGGGCGCGGACGGCTCGATCGTCGGGGTGGTGTCCGAGGCGGACCTGCTCCTGAAGGAGGCGCCCGACGTCCTCACGCCACACGTCTTCGAAGGGAAGGTGCACCGCGAGGAGCGCCGCAAGGCCGAGGGGAAGGTCGCCCGCGACCTGATGACGCGTCCCGCGATCACGATCGGCCCGGATGCCCCGGTGACCGAGGCCGCGAAGATGATGCACGAGCGCCACGTGAAGCGGTTGCCCGTCGTGGACGAGCTGGGTCGCATCGCGGGCGTGGTCTCCCGGGTCGATCTGCTGGCCGACTACCTCCGGGACGACGCCGAGATCCTCGAGGACGTCCGCACGATCCTGTATCGCGAGCTGCTGATCGAGGAGCACGCGGTGACCGCGACGGTCGACCAGGGCGTCGTACGGCTCGAGGGCCAGCTCGAGCGCCGCACGATGGTGCCCTCGATCTGGGACCGGGTGCGGTCCGTCGAGGGGGTCGTCGGGATCGACGAGCGGCTGACCTGGCAGCTCGACGACACGGTCATACCGGTCTCGCCGGTGCCCTGGGTCGGGTTCTGACCCGGCCTCAGGCGGGCGTGCGAGCCGGCGGCTCGGCAGCCGCCGTCGGCTCGGGCGCCGTTCCCGGCGCGGCGGCCGCCCTCGGTGCGCGGGTGGCACGCTCCGGCGGGGCGGGCCGCGGCGGACGGTACCCGTAGGAGAGTCCGCGGACGATCACCAGGAACACCACGATCAGGCCGGTGAGCGCGTACATCCCCCACATCCACCACCGTTGCGTGTCGGTGCCGGAGAAGACCCCGTGGGCAAGTGCGAGGGTGAAGGCGGGCACGGCCAGCAGGTGGATCGACCGCCAGACCTTCGTGCTGAGCTTCTTGCGCACCCACGACGAGACCATGACCGCCACCGTGGCGTACATCGCGAGCACGCCGGCGGTGATCGCGATCGGCCGGAAGGTCGACCGCATCGGCACGAGCAGATCCAGGATGTGGAACGGCATGTAGGCGTCGATCAGCAGGATCCCGAGGTGCACGCCGAGCAGCACGAGCCCGGTCGTGGCCACGAACTGGTGGAACATGTTCGCAGCCGGCTTGGACACGCGTTTCGTCACGACCGCGGTCGTGGCGACGAGGCCCCAGGCCACCGCCATGAACAGCATCACGTACGCACCCACGCCGGCGGCGCGGAGCAGGATCCAGGTCGTCACGCCGCCACCTCCTCGTCGAAACTCATCAGCAGGTCGCCCTCCGGTGTGAGGAAGGCGCCGGGGACGGAGGCGGCGGCCTCCGGCCCGGTCAAGAGTGCCCAGGTCGCCAGAACCTCGGCCTCAGCGCAGGTCGGCGCCCACACGGTCGCCTGGACCAGTGGTGCGTCGGCCGGCGCCCCGGTCGTCGGGTCGATCACGTGGTGCAGGCCGTCGCCCCAGGCCCGCCGGACCGTCGTCGACGTCGCGAGGGCACCGGAGGCCAGCCGCAACGTGGCGAGCGGTCCGCCACCCCGGTAGGGATCTTCCACGGTCAGGTCCAGCTCGGGTGCGTCGCCCGCGATCCGGAGATCGCCGCCGGCCGACACGAGCGCCCAGGCCAGGCCTGCGTCCACGGCCGCGTCCGCGGCCAGATCTGCCGTCCAACCCTTGGCGATGCCGCCCAGGTCGAGGCCCACGCCGTCCGGGAGCAAGATCTCGCCGTCACGCAGCTCGATCTCCCGCCACCGACCGCACGGGCGCGCCGGATGCAGCGCGCCGCGGGCCCCCGCGATCACCTCGTCGAAGTCCCGGTCGTAGCCGGCCGCAACGATCGCGTCGAGCACGGCGGGGTCGAACCGGCCCTCGGTGGCCTCGGCCCGTCGCAGCGCCTCGGTCACGAGGGCCGCGAACCCGGATGACACCGGGGTCCAGCGGCCCGCGGCCTCGTTCACCCGCGTGAGCTCGCTGTCGCCGCGGAACCGCGAGAAGCGCTGCTCCTCCCGCTCGAACACCGACCGGACCGCCGCGAGCGCGGCCGGCGTCCGGTCGGTGTCCGGAGCGTAGAGCGACACCTCGCTCCCCATGGCACGGAAGTCGTGACGTGTTCGCATCGACTCAGGATCCACTCGTGGGCGGGGGTGGGGGTGGCGGCGGGGGAGCGGGAGGCGGTGCGGTGGTGCCACCGCCGCCACTGCTGCTGCCTCCCGAGCTCGAGACCGTTCCGCCTGACGAGGTCGACCCGCCCGAGACGTAGGTGACCGGCGCGCTCGTGGCGGGGTCCACGATCACGACCCGGCGGATCACGTGCCGGATGATCACCTTCTGTCGCTGGGGCTTCCGGCGGTGGCGGGCCGCCTCCGTGCTCTGAGCGGGCTTGGGGGAGACCCCCAAGACGCCCATCACCGTGAGGAAGGTCGCGCCGCCGGTGATCCAGGCGACCGCGCGCACGCGGCCCTTGGACCAGCGGGTCTTCCGGGGAGTGTCAGTCGTCTTCGACACCAGAGCCACCATCCGAGGGCTCGTCATCGGAGCCGCCTGAGTCCTCGCTCTCTGAGGGTTCGTCGCTCGGCGAGTCGTCGTCGCCGTACGTGGTGCCGGAGCTGCCGCTCGAGGAGCTGTCATCGTACGAGCTGCCGGATCCCGCGCTCGACGAGGCAACGCCGGTCGAGGTGGCGGGAACGGTCACGACGGCGCCGGCCTGGGCCTTGGCCTTCTTGTGCACCGTGACCGTCTTCTTCGTGGTCTTGACGATCGGCTTGTTCTTCTTGTGCTGGGTCAGCTTCGGCTGGGCCGAGCTAGCCTCGGGGCCGGTCATGCCGACCGCAACGGCGACGCCGCCCACCACCAGGGTGAGCACGAGTCCAGCCGCTACCAACATCGCGGAGCGCTTGTTCATGGTGCCTCCTCCTTCCGAGGAATCGTCCCGTCCTGGAGCACAAGGTAGGTGGGAGGGCACAAGGGGCCGGAAAACGGCAGGTCAAGGGGAGGTAAAGGTTGCCGGGCAGGCGGAAACGGCGTTCGGGCCCTCAGGCGACGTCGAGGGGCGCCGTGAGCACGGGATCGCCCGACGGCGAGCCGGGACAGTCCGCGGGCTCCACCGTGACCGCCATCAGGTCGGTCGTGCCAACGTCCGCGTCCACGAAGGCGGCGAGATCGCCGCCCGGTGTCGGCGTCAGGCAGCCCCCCGACACGGGCGTCCCGCCCTGGATCATCCAGATCTCGTACACGTGGCCGACGCCAGGATCGGGGAGGTCCGAGCCCCAGAAGATCACGCCGGACTCGCCCGGCGTGTACGCCATCGCCAGGTGTCCCTCCTCGCCCTGGAACCGCACGATCGCCTGTGCGGGCCGCGCGGTCACGTCCGTGGCGCGTCCCGCGGGCCACAGGGCGGTCGCCGCGATGACGGCCACGAGCGCGATCCCCGCGGCCACGCCCACGAACGTGTAGGTGCCGCGGGATCGACGCCGTTCGGCGACCTGGTCGCGCGCCGTGCCTCGTGGGGGTGCCTCCACCGCCGCGGGCGCGATCGGGGCGACGGCGCGGGCCGCGAGGATCCGGTCGGCCATGCCCGGTTCGACCGGCGCGGGGTCGAGGGCGAACGCGAGGCGGCCCGCGGTCTCGGTGAAGCTCCCGTTCGAGGCGCCGGCACTCCGAGCAGTCGCCGTGCGTGGCCATCTCGGCCTCGAGCGCGGCCGCGTCGGCCTCGTCGAGCCCGCCCAGGACCCGGACGGCGAGACGTTCCTCGATGCGGTCGTGGTTCATCGCTCGATCCCCTCGAGGGCGCCGCGCATGCGACGCATGCCGAGCAGGGCGCGTGACTTGACCGTGCCCAGGGGGAGGCCGGTGGCCTCGGCGATCTGCGTCTGGGACCGCCCGTCGAAATACATCATCTCCAGGACCCGCCGCTGCTCCTCGGGGAGCTCGGCCAGGGCGGCGCGGACGATCCGGCGCTCCTCGGGCCGCCCGATCGCCTCGACGACCTCGTCGGCGTGGTCGGCCGCTTCCTCGTACGCCTCGGGGATCGCGTCCTCGGCGCGGCGCCGGTAGGCCTCCTCGCGGCGCACGAGGTCGACGGCGCGGTGGTGCACCGTGCCCATCAGCCAGGACCGGACCGAGCCCCGGTCCCCGTCGTAGCCGTCCGGGTTCTTCCAGACGGCCATGAATGCCTCTTGCACGATCTCCTCCGCGAGGTGCGCCTGCCGGACGACCCGCAGGGCCAGCGCCTTCGCCGTGGGCGCGTAGCGGTCGAACAGACCGCGGAACGCGTCCTCGTCGCCGCCGCGCAGGCGCGCGAGGAGCTCGCGGTCGCGAGCGTCGGACAGATCAACCGAGCCCAACGACTCGCTCCGAGCGGGTCCCAGCGTGGCCAGCAACACGGACGAGTGGGTCTCCTACCGAGCGGGCGTCATCCGGCAGGTATTCGCGGGCCATCAGGCGCCGGATGACTCCGGGTCGGCCGTGAGCCGGCGCCCGGCCGTCTGCAGGATCGACTCGAGGGTGTCCGGGTGCTCGGGGTCGTACAGGGCGCTCCCCACGGCGAGGGAGAGCTGGCGCGGGGTCTCGCGCTGCGCGTCGTGCACGGCGATCGCCTCGACGAGCCGGGAGAGCACGAGGGTCTCGGCGCCCGCCGCATCGCCGGTGAGCAGCACGCAGAACGTGTCGGCGGAGATCCGTGCGGGGACGTCCGCATCGCGCACGGCCTCCAGGAGCACGTCGGCGGCGTCGCGGGCCATGCCCTCGGCCTCGTCGAGGGCACCGGTCGTGAGCGCGGCCACCACGCCCTCGAGCCGCACGAAGAGGAACACGACCGGCGCCTTCGCGCGGTCGGCCATCTTCAGGTGGTGCTCGGCGATCGGCGCGAAACCCCGGAGGTTCAGCAGGCCGGTGACGGGATCGGTGGTCGCCAACTCGCGGTGCAACCGGCGGCGGGCGACCGCGTAGCTGACCGCCCGCGGCAGGAGCCCGTCGGGGATCGAGCCCACCACCAGGTGATCGTCCGCGCCCGCATGGAGCGCGATCGACCCCTCGGCCGCGTGGTCGGCATCGGTCACGACCAGGACGGCCGCGTCGGGTGCGGCGACGCGGAGCCGACCGAGCAGCTCGAGCGGGGGCGTGGCGTCGAGCGCGATCACCACGGCGTCGATGCCCGCCGGGACCTCGCCGAGCGCGTCGGCGCGCTCAACCTGGAACCCTTCCTCGCCCGCCAACTCGTCGCCCAGGGGGCCCTCGAGCCCCACGAGCAGCACCGTTACCTCGTCTCGCAGCATCTGTCCTCCCGGTCGGTGGCGGGATTATGCCACCCGGACGGCGCGGGTTGCCGTGGCGGGCATCCTCCCGGCATCTCTGAGCCGCCACAGGAACGCCACGCCGCGAGGGGACCTCGCCTCCAGGCCCGCCGGTAGGCTGTCATGCGATGTCGGAACCAGAGTCCTCTCTCCCGCACGCCCACGGCGCTACCACCCGGTGGTTCGTCGCGGTGTCGGCCCTCCTCTCGATCGTGATCGCGGCCGGGAGCGCGTACGCCTTCACCCAGTACCAGGCGGCGAAGACCGAGGGCCAGTGCGACTGGGCGGGGTGCAAGCCAGGGGAGACCGCCAACGCCCAACCCACCGGCGCCGGCGCCCCCGTCGGCCCGTGCGCCGACGACGTCTGCAACTACCTGCTGTTGGGGAGCGACTCCCGCAAGGGCCTGACGCAGTCCGAGATCGACCAGTTCGGCAGCGACACGACGATCGGCGGCGAGAACCGGGCCGACACGATCATGCTGGTCCACACCGACCCGAACCTGCAGAAGGCGATCATCGTCTCCTTCCCCCGCGACCTCTGGGTGAACATCCCGGGCCACGGCTACGACAAGATCAACGCCGCGTTCGAGGGCGGGATCGAGGGCGGCGGGCCGCTCCTCGTGGCCAAGACGATCCACGCGCTCACCGGGCTGAAGGTCAACCACTACCTCTACGTCGACCTCGCCGGCTTCCAGGGCGTCGTGAAGACGCTCGGGGGCGTGGACATGTGCATCTCGGGTGAGAACGTGAACACGCCCGGCTATGTCGAGGGTGAGTCGGGTTCCGTCTACTACCCCGAGCCCGGCTACATCGCCGACCCCTACACCGGGCTGCACATCAAGCCCGGCTGCCAGACCCTCCCGCCAGATCAGGCGTTGGCGTACGTCCGTGCCCGCCACCTGAAGTGCGACGCGGCGGCGCCCGACTTCTACCGGATCGGTCGTCAGCAGCAGTTCATGCGCGCGCTGATCACGAAGATGCTGCAGCCCGACGAGCTGCTGCAGCTCCCCGGGCGGATCCGCCCGATCCTCTCGAACATGAAGCGCGACCCCGACCTGAATCCGGCCGACCTCGCGTACCTCGTCGGGCAGTTGCGCGGGATCAGCACGGGGGCGGCCGAGTTCCGTGCGGTGCCGGGCTACGGCGCCTACGAGGGCGGTCTCGCCGTCATCAAGATGGACCAGTCGGCGAACCAGATCTTCCGTGCGATCCGCCAGGGCGAGCCCCTCGGTGACGCCGGCACGGTGCTCGTGAACACGCCCCCGTCCGAGGCGAACATCGTGGTGCCCGTCGTCGACCACGCGTCGGGCGGCACGGCGAACGGCGTCGAGCAGATCCTCGCCGACGCCGGGTTCGACGTGGCGCCCGGCATCGTGACCTACGGGACGTACGGTGCCACCGTGAGCGGCAGCGTGATCGCGTACGCGCCCGGCCATCAGGTCGAGGCCGAGGTCGTGAAGAAGTACTTCCCGACCCTCGAGCTCAAGGAGGTCAAGGGCCTGCCCGACCACGTGGCCGTCTTCGTCACCTCGGCCTACGAGCCGGCGCCGATCGGCGGCGGCGCAGCCCCCTCCGACTGCGTGCCCACGAACGCCTGACATGCGCGCGCTGGTCCTGGCCGGGGGAGAGGGATCGCGGCTCCGGCCGATCACGCACACCAGCGCGAAGCAGCTGATCCCGATCGCGGGGACGCCGATCCTGTTCCACGCGCTCGAGGCGATCGCGGCCGCCGGGATCCGCGAGGTCGGCATCGTGGTGGGGAGCACCGGCGACGAGGTGCGTGCCGCCGTGGGCGACGGGCGCCGGTGGAGCCTGGAGGTGACCTATCTCGAACAGGAGGCGCCGCTCGGACTCGCGCACGCCGTGATGACGGCGGCCGACTTCGTGCGCGGCGAGCCGTTCCTGATGTACCTCGGGGACAACGTCCTCCTCGAGGGCGTGACGCGGTTCGTGGCGGAGTTCGACCGCGCTCGACCCGATGCGCAGATCCTGCTCACGCGGGTCGCCGAGCCCGAGCACTTCGGCGTGGCGGTCCTCGAGGGCGACCGGGTCGTGCGCCTCGTCGAGAAGCCGAAGGAGTTCGTCTCGGACATCGCGCTCGTCGGCGTGTACCTGTTCGACGACTCGATCCTCGAGGCGTGCGCGACGCTCACGCCGTCGTGGCGCGGCGAGTACGAGATCACGGAAGCGATCCAGTGGTTGATCGACAACGGCAGGACCGTGCGCGCCGAGATGGTGGGCGGCTACTGGAAGGACACCGGCCGGCCCGAGGATCTGCTCGAGGCGAACCGGATGATGCTCGCGACGCTCCAGCCCTCGATCCGCGGCGAGGTGGACGACGCCACCACCGTGGAGGGCGTCGTGGTGGTGGCGAGCGGCGCGCGCGTCACGGGCAGCACCCTCCGCGGTCCGCTCGTGATCGGTCCCGGCACGACCGTGACCTCGTCGACGATCGGCCCGGACGTCTCGGTCGAGGAGGACTGCGTGATCGCCGGCAGCTCGATCCGGGACTCGATCGTGATGGAGCGATGCCGGATCGAGGGCGTGCAAGGGCTCACCGGGTCGATCCTCGGTCGCGACGTCGTCGTGGGACACTCGGGCGCCCGGGGCGAGCGGCGACTGACGGTCGGCGACCAGAGCCGCGTCGACCTGGACTGAGCCCGGAGCCCCGAACCGCATACGGCGGACCCCGGCCCACGGTGGACGCCCGAGGAGCGCCTCTCGGGTAGGGTCGCGCCATGCGAGCCGTCATCGACGCGCGCCCCGCGCTCGACCCGCGCCGGACGGGCGTCGGCGTGTACACGCAGCAGCTGATCCGCCACCTACCGCACGAGGACCCCCACGGCGAGTACGTGGCCTGGTACCTGCATGCCAAGGGCCTGTTCCGTCCGAAGTCGTTCTTCACCGGCGTGGCCGCGCCGAACCTCACGGAGAAGGCCGCGCGGTTCCCGGCGCGCGTGTTCGGGCCGATGTCGTCGCGGATCGGGGTTCCCCGGATCGAGTGGTCGGTTTCGTTCGACGTGCTGCTCGCCACGAACTTCCTGCCGCCGGCCACGCACCGGCCCGGCGTCGTGATGGTCGTGCACGACCTCGCCTACGAGCACCTGCCCGAGACCGCCCCGCACATGAACGACCGGTGGCGTCGCGCCTTCGACCGATGGCTCGGCAAGGCCGCCGGCGTGATCGTCCCGTCGTCGTCGACGAAGCAGGACCTGATCGACCGGCACGAGGTCGACCCCGACCGGGTCTGGGTCACCCCGCTCGGCGTGGACGCCGCCGGGTTCGCGCCGGCCGCCGACGACGTGGTCGCGGCGACGCGGCGCAAGTTCGGCGTCGACGGCCCGTACGCGCTCTTCGTCGGCGGGATCGAGCCGCGGAAGAACCTCGACACCCTGATCCGGGCCTTCGCGATGCTCGAGCCCGGGACACGGCTGGTGATCGCCGGCGGCCCGGTTCGCTGGGACCCGAAGGCGAGCGATCGCCTCGACGCGACGATCGCCGCGCTCCCGCCGGCCGCGCGGGCCCGGATCATCCGGACCGGGTACGTCAGCGACAAAGACAAGGTCGCGCTCCTCACCGGCGCGACCCTCCTCGCGTATCCGTCCCTCTACGAGGGGTTCGGGTTCCCGGTGCTCGAGGCGTTCGCGGCGGGGATCCCCGTGCTCACCTCGAACGTCTCGTCGCTGCCCGAGGTGGCCGGCGAGGCCGCGCTCACGGTCGACCCGACGGAGCCGAAGACGATCGCCGACGGCCTCGAGCAGCTCTTCGGCGACGACGACCTGCGGGCGATGCTGGCCGCCAAGGGCGTCACGCGGGCGGCGAAGTTCACGTGGGAGGCCACCGCGCGCGCGACCGCGAACGCGCTCCACCGGGCGCACGAACTGGCCGGGTAGACTGCGGCCGTCCCCGGCACCCGCGCGAGGTTCCGTCATGGCCACCCACACGCACGTGCTCGTCACCGGCGGGGCCGGCTTCATCGGCTCCCACCTCGTGGACGGGCTGCTCGCCGACCCCGGCACGCGCGTGACCGTGCTCGACAAGCTCACGTACGCGGGCTCGCGTGCGAACCTCGCCGAGCACGAGGGCGACGACCGCTTCCGATTCGTGCAGGGCGACGTCGTCGACGCGAGCGTGGTCGAGCCGCTGGTGGCCGCGGCCGACCGCGTCGTGCACGCCGCCGCCGAGACCCATGTCGATCGCTCGATCACCGGGCCCGCCGAGTTCGTGATGACGAACGTGGTGGGGACCCAGGTCGTGCTCGATGCCTGCCGCGCGCACGGGCGGCCGATGCTGCACGTCTCGACCGACGAGGTCTACGGCCAGAACGAGCCCGACGGACGCTTCGACGAGGACGACCCGATCCGGCCGCGCAGCCCGTACGCCGCCAGCAAGGCCGGCGCCGAGCTGCTGCGCCCGCGCGTACGGGATCACGTACGGCCTGCCGGTCTGGATCGTCCGAGGGACGAACGCCTACGGCCCGCGCCAGAACCCCGAGAAGGCGATCCCGGTCTTCACGACGGCCGCGCTCGACGGCCGGCCGATCCCCGTCTATGCGGAGGGCCGGCAGTCGCGGGAGTGGCTCTTCGTGACCGACTGGGCCGCCGCGTGCATCGCCGCGCTCCGGCACGGGGAGCCCGGCGACATCTTCAACATCGGCGACGGGCATGAGCTCACGAACCTCGAGCTGGCGCGGGCGATCTGCCGGCTCGTGGGCGCGGACGAGTCGCTCGTGACCTTCGTCGAAGACCGCCCAGGCCACGACCTGCGGTACGGGGTGTCGAGCGACCGGCTGCGCGACCTCGGATGGGCGCCGGAGGTGCCGTTCGACGAGGGGCTCGGGCGCACCGTCGAGTGGTACCGGGGCCATCGCGACTGGGTCGAGGCGATGCGGTCGGGGGCCGCCCGGTGAGGATCGTCGTCACGGGGGCCGGCGGCGGCCTCGGCAAGGCGTTCGTCGCGCGGATCCCCGACCACCACGAGGTGTTCGCGTTCGACCACGCCGCGCTCGACATCGGGGATCACGACGCGGTGCGACAGCTGATCGAGCCGCTCGCACCCGATGCGATCGTGAACTGCGCGGCGTTCACGCGAGTGGATGCGAACGAGACCGACCCGGCGCGCGCGGCCCGGGACAACGCGCTGGGACCGCAGCACCTCGCGCTCGCCGCGCGCGCCTGTGGCGCCGCCCTGCTGCACGTCTCGACCGACTACGTCTTCGACGGGGCGAAGGGCACGCCCTACGACGAGCTCGACGAGCCCGCGCCGATCTCGGTCTACGGGCGGGCGAAGCTCGCAGGGGAGCGGCACGTCGCGGCGCTCTGCCCCGATCATCTGATCGTGCGCGTTGGCTACGTCTACGGTGGTGGCGCCGACTACGTGACCCGTGCCGTCCGCACGCTCACCGGCGGCGGCGAGGCCGGCGGCCTGACCGACCGCATGGGTACGCCCACGTTCGTCGGGCACGTCGCCGAGCGGCTGCTCCCGCTCCTGCTGACCCGCCGATGGGGGACCTACCACCTCGCCTCGCCCGAGCCGGCCTCCTGGTTCGACGTGCTCACTCGCGTCAGAGCCCTGGCCGGGCTCCCCGGCGAGGTCCGCGCGCAGACCGCCGACGAGCTTGCGCTACCCGCGCCGAGGCCGACGTACTCGGCCCTCACGAGCGTGTACCTGCCGCACCTGCCGGGCGTGTCGCCGATGCCGGGGCTCGACGAAGGGCTCGCCGCCTTCGTTGCTACCCTTGGCGCACTCCCATGAGGTCAGCCCGCCCGCGCGTCCTCGCTCTGATCGCCGTGCTCGCCGCGTTCGCGCTGGTAGCGGTCGCCTGCACGAGGGACGACACCTCGGAGCAGCCGTCGTCGCCCACGCGTGCCGCGAGCCAGGCACCGCAGGTATCCGGGACGCCGACCGTGGTCACCCAGCCGCTGCCGGATGCCGTCGACGTCTCCACGATCGAGACGCGGACCCCGATCAAGCACGTGGTCTTCCTGATCATGGAGAACCGCAGCTTCGACAACATCTTCGGGCGGTTCCCCGGGGCGAACGGCGCCACCACCGGCATGGACCGGGGGGTCGAGCGCCCGCTCACGCAGGCGCCCGCTCCAGCGCGCCACCGACATCCCGCACTGCTACAACTGCAACGTCGCGTCGATCAACGGCGGCCTGATGGACGGGTTCAACCAGACCGCGAACGCCGACAAGTACGCGTACACGCAGTTCCACAAGGACCAGATCACCGCCTACTGGAACTGGGCGAAGCAGTACGCGATCTCGGACAACTTCTTCGCGTCGGCGACCGGGCCCTCGTTCCCGAACCACCTCTACACGATCGCGGCGCAGTCGGGCGGCGCGCTCGACAACCCGACCCAGCCGTTCTCCTCGCTCCGCGACCAGCAGGAGCAGGGGTTCGCGAAGTCGTGGGGCTGCGACATCGCCCAGCCGGGCGGCTACGTCGAGATCGTCGATCCCGAGGGCGACCTCGTGAAGGTCGACCCGTGCTTCGACTTCGCGACCGAGGGCGACCTGCTGCGCAAGAAGGACATCCCGTGGGCGTACTACTCGGCCACGAACACGCAGCTCGGCTACATCTGGTCGGCCTACTCGGCGATCGGTCGATACCGGAACAACGAGCAGATGTGGACCCGATACATGCGACCGGTCGACGACGTCGTGCGCGACATCAAGGCCGACCGGCTGCCGGCGGTCACGTGGATCACGCCGCGGTTCCAGCTCTCGCAGCACCCCGAGTACAACTTCTGCTACGGGCAGAACTGGACGATCCAGGTGATCGACGCGATCATGAAGAGCCCGATGTGGGAGGACACCGCGATCTTCCTCACGTGGGACGACTTCGGCGGGTTCTACGACCACGTGCCACCGGTGCGGCTCGACAAGTTCGGCCTCGGGATCCGCGTCCCGATGATCGACGATCAGCCCGTACGCGAAGCGGGGGTACATCGACGGCACCCTCGGTGAGTTCTCGAGCGTCCTGCGGTTCATCGAGAACAACTGGGGGCTCACGCAGCTCACGCGCCGCGACCGCATCGCGAACGACATGTCGTACAACTTCGACTTCACGCAGGCGCCCCGCGAGCCCACCCCGCAGCCCCTGCGGACCGACTGCAAGGGCCCGATCTGGGAAGCCCCGCCGCCCGAATGACGCGCCGGGGCCCGCTCGTCGCCGCGAGCGTGGCGCTCCTGGCGGCGCTCGTCGCGGCCGCGTGCACGACGGCGCCGGCCGACGAGGGATCCGGATCCGTGCCGACGTCGGTCGCTCCGACGCCGGTCAGCTCGCCGTCGGACGCGCAGGTCGTCGACGCGTCCGCGTTCCCGACGCGCTGGCCGATCAAGCACGTGGTCTTCCTGATCAAGGAGAACCGCACCTTCGACAACCTGTTCGGGCGCTTCCCCGGGGCGAACGGCGCGACCACCGGGATGGACCATGGCGTCGAGCGGCCGCTCACGCGAGGCACCGATCAAGCGACCCACGAGGACATCCCGCACTGCTACGAGTGCGCGCTCGCCGCGTGGAACGGCGGTGCGATGGACGGCTTCAATCAGACGGACGCCGCCGATCGGTGGGCGTACACGCAGCTGCACAAGGACCAGCTCCCGAACTACTGGTCGTGGGCGCGCACGAACGTGCTCGTTCGACAACGTGTTCGCGAGCGCGCAGGGGCCGTCGTTCCCGAACCACCTGTACACGATCGCCGCCCAGTCGGGCGGGGCGCACGACAACCCTCGGCGCAAGCCCGGCCTCGGGTCGCTCACCTTCGGCTGCGACGCCCCGCCCGAGCAGCTCGTCGAGGTCGTGGACTCCGAAGGGGTCGCGAAGATGGTGCGGCCGTGCTTCGACTTCCTCACCGAGGGCGACCTGCTGAACCGCGCCGGGCATCCCGTGGTCGTACTACGCGGCGCAGGAGGATCAGAAGGGCTACATCTGGTCGGCGTACAGCGCGATCCGCCGCTACCGCGAGCACCCGAAGGCCTGGCAGAAGCACATGTTCCCGGTCGACCGCGTGTTCGACGACATCCGCGGCGGGAAGCTGCCGCCCGTCACGTGGATCACACCGCGGTTCGAGCTGAGCGAGCATCCCGAGTACAACTTCTGCCACGGCGAGAACTGGTCGACCAAGGTGATCGACGCGATCATGCAGAGCCCGATGTGGAAGGACACCGCGATCTTCCTGACGTGGGACGACTACGGCGGCTTCTACGACCACGTGCCGCCGCCACAGGTCGACGACTTCGGCTTCGGGATCCGGGTCCCGATGCTCCTGATCTCGCCCTACGCCGTCGAAGGGAAGGTCTCGCACGAGCTCGGCGAGTTCTCGAGCGTGCTGCGCTTCATCGAGGACAACTGGCGCCTCACGAAGCTCACGCACCGCGACCGTGACGCGACCCCGATGCTGAGCGCGTTCGACTTCACGCAGGCGCCTCGCGATCCGCAGCCGCTGCCGCTCCGCGACGACTGCGAGGGGCCGATCTTCTTCGAACCGGAGCCGTGATGCGGCTCGCGACGCTGCGGACCGACGAGCTCGGCTCGGACCGCGAGGCCGCGTTGCGCGCGATGTTGTGGGACGCGTGGGCCGACAAGCACGACGTGTTCACCGAGACCGACTGGGTGAGCGCGACGGGCGGGACCCACCTGATCCTCGAGGACGACGACGGCGCGATCGTCTCGCACGCGTCGATCGTCGACCGGGTGCTCGAGACGGGCGGGCGCCAGCTCGCGACGGGGTACGTAGAGGCGGTGGCGACCGCGCCGGCCTTCCGGCTGCAGGGTCACGCGAGCACGGTGATGCGGGCGGTGGGGGAGGCGCTCGACGCTCGGTACGAGCTAGGCGCGCTCGACACCGGGTACCTCGACTTCTACACGCGGTTCGATTGGGTCCCGTGGGAGGGACCGACGATGGTGCGCACCGGGCGGGGCGTGATCGGCACGCCCGAGGAGGACGGCGCGGTGATGGTGCGGAGGACGCCGAGGACGCCGGAGCTGGACCTGCGGGCGCCGATCAGCTGCGACTGGCGGCCGGGCGACGTGTGGTGAACCGTGTGGCGCGGCGTCCGTGGCCTGTCCCGATGTGCCACGGAACCGCCATAGCCCGGTGCTACGCTCGCCCGCGATGAGCCCCGAGACCGACGAGACCGAGGAGAGCGACGCTTTCCGGGATCTGGCCCGCGAGTTGTACTGGGCCGAGGAGCGCGCCTCGCGCGCCCGCATGGAGACGCCCGAGATCCGCGACCGGCTCCACGACCTCGCCGCGCAGCTCCGCGCCGACGAGAAGGTGATCATCCCGCACGGCGAGGGGAACCTCGCTTCGCCGTCGCCCTTCCGCCGCCGGCTGAAGTTCGGTCTGTTCCGGCTGATGCGGCCGATCTCGTGGCGCTACGACCGGCTGCTGGCCGACGAGGCCGAGCTCGCGACGAGCCTCGCCGAACGCCTGATGGCCGCGGAGGCCGAGATCGCCCGGCTCCGGGCCCAGCTCGACGGCGACGAGGGACCCACAGGAGCCGACCGCTCGTGAGGGTCGCCGTACTCCATCCGCAGACCGCGTTCGTCCGGGGCGGTGCCGAGACCCACGCCGAGGCGCTCGTCCGCGCCTTGAAGGCCGCCGGCCACGAGGCCGACCTCGTCCAGATCGCCGGCAAGTGGTACCCGGCGAGCCAGCTCGCGCACCAGATGGCGGTCTGGCGGAGCTTCGACATCACCGAGTCGAACGGCCTGAAGGTCGACGCCGTGATCGCCCTGAAGTTCCCCGCGTACCTGATCGAGCACGAGCGCAAGATCGTCTGGCTGATCCACCAGCACCGCACCGCGTACGAGCTGTGGGACCACCCCGAGTTCGCCGACCTCTCGCGCCAGGACGACGGCGCCGGCGTCCGCGACATGGTGTGGAACGCCGACCGGCTCGCGCTGAACGAGGCCAAGCGCGTCTTCACGAACTCGAAGAACGTGCAGGAGCGGCTCTGGTCGTCGCTGCGGATCCCGTCCGAGCATCTGTACCACCCGTCGGGCGTGACCGAGCACCTGCTGGACCAGACCCCCGGCCCCTACGGCGACTACGTCCTCTTCCCGAGCCGCATGGAGAGCCTGAAGCGCCAGTCGCTCGTGATCGACGCGATGACGCACGTGCGCTCCGACGTGAAGCTCGTCCTGGTGGGGCGCGGCCCGGACGAGCCCCAGCTCCGCGAGCGCGTGCAGCGCCTCCGCCTGACGGACAAGGTCCGGTTCGAGATCGGCGTCAGCGACGACCGTCTCCACCAGCTCTACCTGGGCGCCCTCGCCGTCTACTTCGGCCCGTTCGACGAGGACTACGGCTACGTCACGCTCGAAGGGTTCGCGGCCGAGCGCCCGGTCGTCACGCTCACCGACAGCGGCGGCCCCCTCGAGTTCGTCGCCGACGGCGAGACCGGGTTCGTCCGCCCGCCCGAGCCCAAGGACATCGCCGAGGCGTTCGACCGGCTGCAGGGCGATCACGACCTGGCGGCGCGCATGGGCAAGGCCGGCAACGCGTTCGTCCGGGCAGAGGTGCCGCGCTGGCCCGACGTCGTCGCGCGGCTGCTCGACTGATGGTCCGCTCGGTCGTGCGGAGGCTGACCGGCCGCGGCGCCGGCGCGAAGCCCGCGGCTCCCGGCGCCACGGGCGAGCTGGTCTTCGCGGGGCCGCTCCCGCCCGCGCCGACGGGCATCGCGACGTACGACCGCGCGGTCCTCGACGGCCTCGAGCGGATCGGCTTCATGGACCGCCACCGCATGGACGTGCTGTGGCCGATCGAGCCGAAGGACACCCCGAAGCTCCCCGGCTACCGGCTCGGGATCTTCCAGCTCGGGAACAACGTCGAGTTCCACCTCGAGATCTACCGGGCCGCGTTCCTGACGCCGGCGCTCGTCGTGCTGCACGACCTCGCGCTCGACGACTTCGTGCGCGGCCTGAAGACACTCGGCGAGCCGCTCGGGTACATGGCGGCGCGCGAGGCCGCGGCGCAGCGCCGGAACCTGACCTCGCCCGACGTCGTGCGGAACGAGCCGCTCCGCGATCCCTGGTGCGCGCACGTCGCGCGCCGCGCCCGCGGGATCGTCGTGCACGCCGAGTTCGGCAAACGCTACCTGGAGGAGCTCGGGTGCCGCACGCCGGTCTTCGTGGTGCCGCACCCGGTCGTCGAGACGCCCGCCGCGATGGCGAAGGGGGAGGCGCGCGGCCGCGAGTTGCGGGCTCAGCTCGCGTCGCGCGGCGCCGCCAAGGTGATCGTCGCCCCCGGCGACCTGAACGAGGCGAAGCGGCTCGACGCCCTGCTCGAGGCCGCGCAGCAGCTCCCCGACGACGTGCACGTGGCGCTCGTGGGCCGGCGGATCAGCGGCTACGACATCGACCGCGTGGTCGAGGAGCGACGGCTGGGCGACCGCGTGACGCTCGCGCCCGACGTGAGCGACGACGACTTCCGCGGGTGGCTCTTCGCGGCCGACGTGATCGTCGACCTCCGGTTCCCGCACCGGGGCGAGGTCAGCGGGTCGCTCGCGCGCGCGATGCAGGCGGGCCGCCCTTCGATCGTGAGCGCGACCGGCACCTACCTCGACGCGCCCGACGAGGCCGTGCTACGCGTGTCCGCGGGTCCGACGAGCCCCGGGGAGCTCGCGACGCGTCTGCGCACGCTGCTCGAGGACGACGAGCTCCGCGCCCGCATGGGCGCCGCCGCGAAGGCCCACATCGAGGCGCAGCGCACGTCCGAGGCCACCGCTCACGGGTACGAACAGGCGATCGAGTCCACGCTCGCCCTGGTACGCGACCCCGCCCACAAGGCGATGGCGATCTGGGGGAAGGCCCTCGCCGACATGGGCGTGACCGAGGACGACCTCGCCGCCGGGACGGGCATGGAATACGCCCGGGCCCTCGAGACCTTCCGAGGAACGCCACCGGAACGTCACGGGACTGGATGACCTCGTTGCTAGACTCATCCGCACCGCGCTGACCTGCGCGTTTCGGCGCGCCACGCGAGCACCATGACGACCACGACACCGATCCAGGAGCCGGACCCATCGCCGCGATCGACCTGACCGAACGGACCTCGGAGGCCCCGAGCCTGCGGGTGCGCACGCGCCTGCGCGAGCTCTGGGCCTACCGCGAGATCCTGCTGAACCTGGTCCGCAAAGAGCTGAAGGTCAAGTACACGGCCTCGGTGCTCGGGGCCATGTGGTCGATCTTGAACCCGATCGTCTTCCTCGCCGTCTTCAGCTTCGTCACGAAGGTCCTGCAGAACCGGATCCCCGACTTCCCGGTGTTCCTGCTTTCGGGGTTACTCGCGTGGAACCTGTTCTCCGCCGCGCTCCTGCAGGGCTCCCGCTCGGTGATCGACAACGCGAACCTCGTGAAGAAGGTCGCGTTCCCGCGCGAGATCCTGCCCCTGTCCTCGATCGGCGTGGCGCTCGTCGACTTCGCGCTCCAGTCGGTCGTGCTCCTGCTCTTCATCCTCGTGTCGGGGCACGGGCTCGGACCGGTGGCGCTCGTGCTCTACCCGCTCTCGATCCTCACGGTGCTCGTGTTCACGGTCGCGCTCGTGTTCTGGGTCGCGGCGCTGAACGTGCGCTACCGCGACGTCGGCCACCTGCTGAACCTCGGGCTGCTGGTCTGGTTCTGGATGACGCCGATCGTGTACCAGGCGGGACTCGTCCAGAGCTACTTCACGGACCGCGGCACGCCGGGCCTGTGGAACGTCTACCTCCTCAACCCGCTCACACCGATCGTGCTCGGCTTCCAGCGCGCGCTCTACGGCAACCCGGTCCAGGACGGTCAGCAGGTGCTGCCCGACGTGAGCGTGGCGTGGAACGCCGGCGTGCTCGGGATCGTGCTCGTGGTCTCCGCGGTGCTGCTGTTCTTCACCTGGCGGCTCTTCTTCCGCATGTCGGGCGATTTCGCGGAGGAGCTGTGACGCAGGCGATCGAGGTCGACGGCGTCTCGAAATCGTTCAAGCTCTTCAAGGAGCGGCCGACCTCGGTGAAGCAGCGGCTGCTCGTCACCCGCTCCAAGGCGGAGGACTTCTGGGCGCTCCGCGACGTCTCGTTCGCGATCGAGGAGGGCTCCTCGATCGGCCTGATCGGGCACAACGGCTCGGGCAAGACGACCCTGCTGAAGTGCATCGCGGGGATCCTGCGGCCCACGGCGGGCACGATCCGGCTCCGCGGCCGTATGGCGGCGCTGCTCGAGCTGGGCGCCGGCTTCCACCCCGAGCTCACCGGCCGCGAGAACGTCTACCTGAACGCCTCGTTCCTCGGTCTCTCGAAGCGCGACACGGACCGCGTGTACGACGACATCGTGGGCTTCGCCGAGCTCGAGGAGTTCATGGACAACCAGGTGAAGTTCTACAGCTCGGGCATGCTCGTGCGCCTGGGCTTCGCGGTGGCCGTGCACGTGGATCCCGAGGTGCTCCTGATCGACGAGGTGCTGGCCGTCGGCGACGAGTCGTTCCAGCAGCGCTGCATCGACCGCGTGCGGCAGTTCCAGGCCGACGGGCGGACGATCGTGCTCGTCACGCACGCGCTCGACACCGTGGTGGACGTCTGCGACCGCGCCGTGATGCTCGACCACGGCCACCTCCACATGGACGGCAGCCCGGCCGACGTCGTGCGCGAGCTCCGGTATCGCCTGCTTTCCCGCGACCCCGGCTTCGTCGCCGAGGAGGGCTCCAAAGACGTCGAGATCTCCTCGGTTTCGTTCGATTCCGGCGGCGACGGCAACGGGACGGTGTGGCCGGGCGCCGAGCTCACGATCACGGTCGACGTGAAGGCGAACCGCCCCGTGCCCGACCTCGACGCGTCGTTCCAGGTGGTGTCCGCTGCGACGAACCACCCCGTGGTGGAGGGGCGGACGTCGGCGATGGGCCTCGGCATCGGCCCCGTCGACGGCAAGAAGCGGATCCGCTTCCGCGTCCCCGCCGCCGATTGGGTCGGCGGCAAGTACTTCGTCACGATCGGTCTCGAGTCGATCGACGGCCGCCCGTTCCACATCCAGACGCAGCGCTACCTCCTGCAGGTGCCGGAGGAAGCCCGCATCTCCAAACCCCTCGGCGTCACGCCCGACGCCGCCGTGGAGGACCTATGAATCCCCAGTATCCCGTCAGCGACCACGAGGCCCACGAGGCCCGCGTCCACGACCACGATCACGAGAGGAAGAGCAACGCCATGCTGATCGGCCTGATCCTGCTGTCGGTGTGCCTCGCCGCACTCGCGCAGCTCACCCTGAAGCACGGGATGAACCAGGTGACCGCCGCGAACGGCACCGCCCAGCTGAACGCCGCTTCGCTGAAGGCGATCATCACGACCCCGTCGGTGATCGGCGGGCTCGCGATCTTCGGCATCTCGGCGTTCGTCTGGCTCCTGGTTCTGTCGCGGGCGTCGCTGTCGTTCGCGTATCCGTTCGCGTCGATCACCTACCTGCTGATCGTGCTCGCCGACCGGTTCGTGTTGCACGAGACGATCCCGCCGCTGCGGTGGGCAGGGGTCTTCTTCATCATGCTCGGCATCGTGCTGGTGGCGCAGACGCCGCACACCTCGGCGTGAGCGATCCTGCGGCGGCCGAGCTTGCCGTCGTCATCGTCAACTACGACACGGGCACCTACCTCGAGCGGTGCCTCGCCTCGCTCGAGCGCCACCGCGGCGACATCGAGATCGACGTGCTGGTGATCGACAACGCGTCGCACGACGGCAGCCACTCGGCTGCGGTCGCGGCGCACCCATGGGTGCGGCTGATCGAGAACCCCGGCAACGTCTACCTGTCGCCCGCATGGAACCAGGGGATCCGTGAGTCGTCGGCCCCCTACGTGCTGCTCCTGAACCCCGACGTCGAGTGGTGGCACGGCACGCTCGCCGACTACGTCGCGGTCGCCAGGGCCAACCCGCAGGCGGGCATGGTCGGTCCGATGGTGCGGAACTCCGACGGCTCGACCTACGAGAGCGGCCGCGTCTTCCCGAGCGTGACCGACGCCGTCGGCCACGCGTTCCTCGGGACGCTCAGGCCCGACAACCCGTTCACGCGCCGCTACCACATGGACGGCTGGGACCGGACGACCGAGCGAGCGGTCGACTGGATCTCGGGCTGCTGCATGCTCGTGCCGCGCGAGGCGTTCGAGGAGGTCGGGCTCCTCGACGAGGGCTTCCTGCTGTACGGCGAGGAGCTGGATCTCGCGACCCGTCTCCGCGTCGCCGGGCGCACCGTGCTCTTCACGCCCGAGGTCGAGATCGTGCACGAGATCGGGGTCTCGACCGGACGTTCGCGCCGGATCGTCCGCATGCACTCGCAGAGCATGCTGCGGTACTACCGGAAGCACCGGGCCAACGGATGGCGGAAGATGACGGTGCCGGTCGCGTGGGCCGCGCTCACGCTCCGCGCCGAACTGGAGTGGCTGCGAGGGAGGTTCCTGGGATGAAGGCCGTGGTGCTCGTCGGGGGCGAGGGGACCCGCATGCGGCCCCTCACCGAGACCATGCCCAAGCCGCTCCTGCCGCTGATGGACCGGCGTTCGCTGGACCACGTGCTGGACCACCTCGCCCGCCATGGCGTCCACGAGGTCGTGCTGTCCTCGCCCTACCTGGAGGAGACGTTCCACCCGTTCATCGAGTCGCGTCGGGGTGACCCGTCGATCGTGTGGATCACCGAGACCGAGGCCCTCGGCACGGGCGGCGCGATCGTGAACGCGATGGATCGCGTGGGCGATGAGCCGTTCTTCGCCCTGAACGGCGACATCCTCACCGACCTCGACCTCACCGCGATGCGGGCGTTCCACGAGGTGCGCGGTGCCGCCGTCACGATCGCCCTGCATCGCGTCGAGGACGCGCGGGCCTTCGGGCTCGTCGACACCGAGAACGACGGCCGCGTGATCGCGTTCCGTGAGAAGCCCGCCGACCCGATCCCGGGGCAGATCAACGCCGGCACGTACCTGCTCGACCCCGCGGTGCTCCATCCGTGGACCCCCGGCGCCACGATCTCGATCGAGCGCGAGATCTTCCCGGCCGTGATCGAGGCCGGGCACCCCGTCTTCGGGTTCGCGAACGAGGCCTACTGGCTCGATCTCGGGACCCCCGAGAAGTACCTCCAGGCGCACTTCGACATGATCGAGGGCAAGGTCCACGACGTGACGTACGCCTCGCCGTGGGTCGCGGAGGGCGCCGACGTCGACCTGCGCGCGCACCTGGGCCGCTGGGTCGCCGTGGGCCGGGGCGCGCACGTCGGGGCGGGCGCGGAGGTCGACGACTCGGTGCTCCACGCCGACGCGCGGGTGGGCGACGACGCCAAGGTGCTCGGCTCGGTGCTGGCGCCGGGCGCCGAGGTAGGGGAGGGCGCCACCGTGACCGACTCCGTGCTCGGCGAGGGCGCGAGCGTCCCGGCGGGGGCTTCCCTCCACGGCGCGCGGGTCCCTGCGGGCGCCGAGGCCGAGGCCGACTGAGCAGGGGCTCAGGCCCGGCCGTGCCCGGCCGATGGTGGTAGCGTCGTCGATCTGACCGAAGGGTCCTCCCCGATGCGTCGAATCTCCCTGTTCATCAGCTTCGCGATCGCTGCGGCGCTCGTCGTCGCCCCTCCCGCGCTGGCCGCCGGCCCCGGGACGTCGATCGGCCCCGATGGTGCCCCCGGCACGATGCTGGCGCCGGGATCCCTGCGCGTCCCCGGTCCCTCCGGCAGTGGCTCGTTCACCTTCTACGGGTCGGGCTTCGGCCACGGGATCGGGATGTCCCAGTGGGGGGCCTACGGGCTCGCCCGCCGCGGCTGGAGCTCCACGAAGATCCTGACCCACTTCTATTCGAAGTCGAAGGTCGGCAAGCCGGCGAGCCCGGTGAAGAACATCCGGATCGGCCTCACGTACGACCGCACGAAGATCCACCTGGGCGCGCGCCACGGAGCCGTGCGGCTCTGGATCGGCAAACCCGGCGGCACCTTCGTCGCGAAGATCCCGAACGGGCAGGACTGGACCGTGAAGTCGCCCGCCAGCGGGTACGCGATCCGCAACGAGGCCGGCAGGCTGGTCGGCGGCAAGACCTGGGGCGGCACGGGGTTCGATCTCTTCGCGACCTACGCCGACACCGGCTCGCGGGTGTTCGTGCCCGAGGCGGATGCGATCTGGGGCAAGGGCTTCACGTACAGCCGCGGCCACCTGGAGTTCAACCTGTACCGGTGCGCGGGCGGCTGCCTGCAGCGTCTGATCATCCCGCTCGGGTTCGAGGAGTACCTCTTCGGGATCGGAGAGATGCCGAGCAGCTGGCCGATGTCGGCCCTCGAGACGCAGGCCGTCGCCGCGCGGACCTACGCCACGTATCAGGTGAGGCACTACGGACTTCGGTCAGGGTGCAACTGCCACCTCAGCGACGGCGCCGACGATCAGGTGTACGTGGGCTGGAGCAAGGAGACCGGCGTCGACGGCAACCGTTGGATGGCCGCTGTCAGACGCACCCGGGGCCGGGTCGTCACCTTCAACGGTGCGGCGATCCAGGCGTTCTTCGCGGCCTCCGACGGCGGCCACTCCGAAGACGTCGAGAACGTATGGCACGACGGTAACCCCGCGTATGCGATCCCGTACCTGCGCGGCGTGTGCGACCAGGGCGAGGAGACGGCCGCGAACCCGTGGACCGACTGGAGCTACTCGTTCTCGGCGTCCACCCTCTCGAGTCGGCTCGCGCCCTACACCGGCGGGATCGGGACCGTGACCGGCTTCCCGACGGTCAAGCGCGGGTCGTCGGGGCGCGTGATCCGGGCGACGGTCAAGGGGTCGGCCGGGAGCGCCGTCGTGTCGGGCTGGGAGCTCCGTGGCGCGCTCGGCTTGCCCGACGACCGGATCTGGGTCAACGAGAACCGCAACATCACCGGGAAGATCCGCGCGAAGTACGACGGGCTCGCCTGCAGGCCGGGACTCCCGGCCAGCCCCGTCGTGACCGTGCCGGGGGGCGCCCGCCAGAAGTTCCAGACCGGCGGGATCTTCCGCAACAACGGCGCCGGCGTGACCGTGTGGCTCAAGGGACCGATCTACACCGAGTTCATGAACGTGGGTGGCGCGGGAGGCAAGCTCGGGCTGCCGACCTCCGCCGCCGGGGGCGTGCCCGGCTCGTCGGGGCGCCGGGCGCTCTTCGAGACCGGACGGATCTACTGGTCGGGGCCGACCGGCGCCCGGGCACTGTGGGGCCCGGTGCTCGCGGAGTACCTCTCCCGCGGCGCCGCGGCCGGCGGGCTCGGGTTCCCCACGACGCGGGTGCATCCGGTCGGGGGCAAGGCCACGGCCGACTTCCAGCACGGGACGATCACCTGCGCCGCCGCCGGCGCCTGCTCGGTCAGTTAGTCGTCGGTCAGCACTCGGCCGAGGCTTTGGGCTCCGGCGCGATCCCGGTGCACACGAAGGCGTCGATGAATCCCTGCGTCACGCTGTCGGCCTGGGCTGCCGTGATCGAGCCGGGGCAGGTCTGCAGTTCGTTCCAGGTGGCGAGCGCGAGCGAGACCCCGTCGGGGAGGCCGTCGTAGGGGGCGAGGACCGTGTTCCTGTCGCGCTCGACGACCTGGGCGAGCGAGTCCACGACGTCGGTCGGCAAGGCCCCGTCGCCGTCGGACCGGTAGTAGACGAGGATCCCCGCGTGCTCCATCGTGTGCACCGCCTGGGTCTCGGGGACCGGCTGCGTATAGACGTTCGGCGAGTCGGGAAGCGTCGCCGGGTCGTGCGGGCCCGAGGTCGCCGGATGTTGGTCGTAGGTGTGGGCTTGCCCGGAGTCCAGGTGCTGTCCGCCCGGCGCGTCGGGGAGCGGCCGGGTCGGGGTCGTGCAGCCCGCCGCCGAGGCGGCCCGCACGGCCGCCTCCGGGATCGGCCGCGGCGACGCCGCACGCTGGAGCCACCAGAGCGTGCCGAACGCCGCGAGGCCCGCCACCGAGAAGATGGCCGCGCGACGGATCGTCGCGGACCGCGCCTGGCGCTTCCGCTCGGCTTCGCGGGCCGCGCGCGCGAGCTCTTTCTTCTCGCGCCGCCCCGATGAGCCTTGCCCGGACGCGCGCGGAGCGGCCGCCGGGGGCTTCGATCCCGCGGTCCCGCCGGTGGCCGGCCGGTTCCGTGGCCTGCGCTTCTTGTTGGCCACCGCTACATCGAGCCGCCGGCCTCGGGAGCCACGCCGATGTACTTGCGGTCGGCCGCGGTCGGCGCGCTGAACTGCGACGTGAAGTCGAAGGCCACCGCCAGATTCACCTGGTCGCAGAGCTGCAGGCGGTGCCACGCGACGAGGGCCATCTGCGTGCCCGGAGGGAGCGAGCCAGCGGCGCCCTGGTCCGGGTAGTCGTACGGCGCCACGATCAGCCGGTCTTGCCCTACCGCCGCGTCGGAGACCCGTCGCCCGTAGAAGTCGGCGATCGTCTGCACCTGCGCGTCGGGGGCGTCGGGCGAGTACCAGAGGATCGTGCCGCCGTGCTCGAGCGAGTGGATCGCCTGATCGATCGGCGGTGCCGTGTCGTACACGCCGGCCGCGAGCGGCACGGGGTTGTGCGGGCCCGACGTGGGCGGGATCGTGGCGTAGGTGCTCAACGGCGGCATCGAAAGGAATCGGTCGTCGACAAAGAGGTGCACCGCGTCGGCGTCGGCCGGGTCGTAGGGCTTCGTGGTCTGGACAGCGTCGCATCCGGCAGCCGCCGCCGCCCCCTGCGCCTGCGACAGGAGCTCGTCGGTCGTGGGCTGGGCCGAGGCCGAGCCACCGCCAGGCTGCAGGATCACGACCACGGCGACGATCGCGGCGAGCGCCGCCGCGACCACCACGATCCCGATCGTGCGGTTGCGCCGGCGCGCGTGCATCTGCTGCTGGATGCGCTCGCGGTCGAGCCTCGCCTGCTCTTTCTTCTCGGCCTTCGTGACGCGGCGGTTGGGGTCGCCACTCTGCTTGGACACGTCGGGGACTCCTTCGGGCACGGACTGGGATGACCACTGTACCGAGGGACCGGGTGTGTGCCCGGCAGCGAGGGGCCGTTCGTGCGGGTGTTACCGCCAGATCGTCACATCGCCGCCGCCGCGCGGGGGGTCCTGCCCGGGGGCGCCACCCTCCGGCATCAAGCCGCACGCGATCACGCCCACCACCACGTCGGCTTCGTCCACGCCGCCCACGAGCCGGAGTTCCGTTGCCCAGGCGTCGTCGGGGCCCGCGGCCACCACCGCGAGCCCCTGAACGCCGAGCGCCAGACGGAGTCGCTCTACGACGGCGCCGGCCTCGAGCCCGACGACGTCGGAAGGAGCGGTCGCGACGATCACGACCGGCGCATCGGCCGGGATCGTCCGGGCGGCCCGGAGGAGGGGGCGCACGGCGCGCCGACCGTCCGCCGTGGTCACCACCGTCAGCCGGAGGCCGCGGGGCAGCGACCACGGGCCGGCCGCGACCTCGATCGCCTCCTCGAGGAACGCACGCGGCACCTCGCCCGGAGCGAACGTGGCCGGCGAACCGGAAGTCCGGAGCGCCTCGAGCGGCGACGTCCGGAAGAGGTCTTCCTCGGCGGGCCTGATCAGGTCGGTCGCGGGCCCGTCCGGGGCGTCGGGCGCCCGCAGCCCTCGCACGATGGCGACGGGCACCCGCGCGTCCTTGGCCATCACGAGCCCGCTCGCGGCCGCGATCTCGTCCGCGTGGGCGACGACGGTCACCTCGAGCGCGCGTCCGGTGTGGTCGGTCCGTCCGCGGAGGTCCACGACCGCCGGGAGCCCGGCGCAGCCGATCGCGACGTTCACGAGCCCGGTCCGCCAGGCGCGCCCGAAGGTGTCGGTGATCACGACCCCGAGCCGTGCGAGGCCGAGCGCGCGTTCGAGCGCCGTGCGCAGCCCCATCGCCGACCGGTCCGGGTCTTCCGGGAGCAGCGCCAGCACGCCGTCGTCGAGGTTCGACGCGTCGACCCCGGCGTTCGCGCAGACGAACCCGTGGTGGGTCTCGGCGATCACGAGGTCGCCTCGCCGGGCCACGACCCGCGCGGTCTCCTCGGCCACCGCCCCGGCTCGGTCCGTACCGGGCACGAGCCGGCCCTCCGCCTTCGAGACGATCTTCGAGGTGACGACCACGACGTCGCCGTCGGTGGCGCCGGCCGCGCGGAGCCTCGGCGCGAGCAACTCGGCGAGGTCGTCCCCGGGGGCGATCTCGGGGAGCCCCTCGATCGGGACGAGCTCGACCGTCACCCCGTGACCTGCGCGAGGGCCGTGCGGGCGAGCGCCTCCGCGGCCCCGTCGTCGACCATCACGGAATCGGTGATCGCGACGCGCACGCCGTGATCGCGCTCGATCCTCGACGCCAGCTCGCGGTCTCGCTCGTCGATCACCCAGGCCGCGAGCAGCCCGTCGTAGGCGGCCGCCGCCCCCGCGGCGGTCACCTCGAGCCCGACGGCCGGCATCAGCCGGTCGGCCATCCCCGCGAGCGGCGCGCCACCGAGGATCCCGCTCACGCCCACCACGCGATCGCGGCGCGCCTCGACCGCGTCGCGGATCCCGGGCACCGCGAGGATCGGCGAGATCGATACGACCGGGTTCGAGGGACCGATCACGACGGCGTCGGCTGCCGCGATCGCCTCGAGCACCCCCGGCGCGGGCCTGGCGGTGTCCGCCCCGAGGAACCGCACGCCCTTCACGTCGTCGGCCGCCCGGCGCTGTACCCAGTACTCCTGGAAGTGGAGATCGAGCTCGACGCCGTCCGAGACCGCGTCGATCCGGGTCGTCACGACGTCGTCACTCATCGGGAGGATCCGCGTCGTGATCCCGAACCGGGCGGCGATCCGGGCGGTCGCCTCGGACAGCGTGGCGCCCTCGGCGAGCCGCCGCGTGCGGTACAGGTGGGTGGCGAGGTCGAGATCGCCGAGTCCGAACCACGCGCCCTCGGCATCGAACCGCCGGAGCTCCTCGGTGGCGCGGAACGATTCGTCCCGGCGTCCCCAGCCGCGGTCGCGGTCGAACTCGTCGCCGAGCCAGTACGTCACGGAGTCGAGGTCGGGGGAGATCGCGAGCCCGTGCATGACGATGTCATCGCCCGTGTTCACGACGGCCGTGACATCGGTGGGCGCGACCGCGCGCACGAGTCCTCGCAGGAACTTGCCTCCGCCGATCCCGCCGGCCAGCGCCACGACCTTCATAGGTGGTACAGCGTAGTAGGCTCCGCTCCATGCCCGAGGGGACCGGCCACCAGCTGCGCCGGGCGCTCGCCCGCGCGGGGTCCGGCAAGGCGATCTCGCTCGATGAGGCCGAGGCGCTCCTCGGCGCCCGGGGCCCCGATCTCGACCGCCTGACCGAGATCGCCGCCCATCTCCGGGACCTGGGGCACGGCGAGGTCGTCACCTACTCCCGCAAGGTGTTCATCCCGCTCACGATGCTCTGTCGGGACCACTGTCACTACTGCACGTTCGCGAAGCCGCCGGCGCGCCTCGGGTCACCGTTCCTCACGCCCGAGGAGGTCGTGACGATCGCCGATGCCGGTCGAGCGATGGGCTGCAAGGAAGCGCTCTTCACGCTGGGCGACCGCCCCGAGGACCGGTACGACGCCGCCCGCGACTGGCTCGACGAGCGTGGCTACGGGTCCACGCTCGACTACGTGCGGGCGGTCGCGATCCGGGTGATCGAGGAGACGGGGTTGCTCCCGCACCTCAACCCAGGGGTGATGTCGTACGAGGAGCAGGCGCGCCTGCGTCACGTGGCGGCATCGATGGGCATGATGCTCGAGACCGCGAGCGCGCGCCTAGCCGAGCGCGGCGGGCCGCACTTCGGGTCGCCGGACAAGCTCCCGGCCGTGCGCCTCCGCACGATCGAGGACGCGGGGAGGCTCGCGATCCCGTTCACGACGGGCATCCTCGTCGGGATCGGAGAGACCCTCCGCGAGCGCGCCCAGAGCCTCTTCGAGATCCGCGACCTGCACCGCCGGTACCGCCACGTGCAGGAGGTGATCGTCCAGAACTTCCGGGCCAAGCCCGGGACCGCGATGCACGCGGCGCCCGAGCCGGGCGACGAGGAGTTCCTCGCGGCCGTCGCGACGGCGCGCGTCGTCCTCGGACCGCGGATGCACCTGCAGGCGCCGCCGAACCTGTCCGATCCCGACCAGCAGGCGCGGCTGCTGGATGCGGGGATCGACGACTGGGGCGGCGTGTCGCCGCTCACCCCCGACCATGTGAACCCCGAGAAGCCCTGGCCCACGATCGAGGCGCTCACGGCCACCACGGCATCCAGGGGCAAGGAGCTCCGCGAACGCCTCACGATCTATCCGGAGTTCGCGACGCGGCCCGATCCGTACCTCGCCGGAAAGATGCGGGCGCCCGTCGCCGCGCTGATGGGCCCGGACGGCCGGGCCGTACAGGGGCAGCGCCCCGAGCCGATCGCGTGGCAGGACCCCGAGGTCACCTGGAAGCCCCGCACGATCGATCTCATGTTCGCGAAGGGCGCCGATGCGGGGCTCCGGGACGACGCCGGTATCGTCTACGGCGATCTCGACGCGCTCGAGGTCACGAAGGCGTGGGCGACCCGCGACGTGCAGCCCGAGCGGCTCGACGCCGACATCAAGGCGGCGCTCGCGAAGGCCGCGTCCCGTCGCGCGATCACCGACGACGCGGCGCTCGCGCTCTTCGGGGCCGAGGGTGCCGCGCTCGACGCGCTCTGCCGGGTCGCCGACGACCTGCGCGCCGAGGCCGTCGGCGACGACGTCACCTACGTGATCAACCGCAACATCAACTTCTCGAACGTCTGCTACGTCGGGTGCCGCTTCTGCGCGTTCGCTCAGCGCGAGGTCGATGCCGAGTCCTACACCCTCACCCTCACCGAGGTCGCCGACCGCGCCGAGGATGCCTGGGCCCGCGGCGCCACCGAGGTCTGCATGCAGGGAGGGATCCATCCCGAGCTGCCGGGCACCTTCTACTTCGACCTCGTCGAGGCCGTGAGGACCCGCGTCCCCGACATGCACGTCCACGCCTTCAGTCCGATGGAGGTCCTGAACGGCGCGACGAAGCTCGGCGTGAGCTACGCCGAGTTCCTGTCGGAGGCGAAGGCGCGTGGGCTCGGCACGATCCCCGGCACCGCGGCCGAGATCCTCGACGACGAGGTCCGGTGGGTCCTCACGAAGGGAAAGCTGCCGGCCGACGCGTGGGAGGAGATCGTCCGCACCGCACACGGTCTGGGGATCAGGAGCAGCAGCACGATCATGTTCGGCCACGTGGACGCACCCCCGCACTGGGTGGCCCATCTCCGGCGGCTCGCGCGGATCCAGGCCGACACCGGCGGCTTCACGGAGTTCGTCCCGCTGCCGTTCGTGCACCAGAACGCGCCGATCTACCTCGCGGGCAAGGCCCGCCCCGGCGCGACGTACGAGGAGAGCCTCCGGATGCACGCGGTCGCCCGCATCCTCCTCGACGGACTGATCCCGAACATCCAGGTGTCCTGGGTCAAGCTCGGCGTCGACACGTGCCAGGCGATCCTGCAGGCGGGCGCCAACGACTTCGGCGGCACGCTGATGGAGGAAACGATCAGCCGGATGGCCGGGGCGGAGTGGGGGATCGAGATGACGCCGGATCGCTTCGACGAGGCGATCGTGGAGATCGGCCGTACGCCCGCCGTGCGCACCACGACCTACGGCCGGGTCGGCGCCCGGACCTCCTGACGGCCACCAGCGAGGCCGGTTCGTCAGGTGGACAGACCGTTCCCGTCAACCTCGCTGACGGTTGTCGTCAATCGAGCTGACCATCGAGTTTCGATCGGAATCCCTTGTCATCCGACGTCGCGCTCCTGAAAGATGGAGAGGAACCATGAGGGAGTAGGCAGGAGACACCTCGGAAAGTTGGGCTTGTCACCGAGGGTGTTCTTCCCTCAGAATCACACGGATGTGATTTCGGGGGGAGACGAAGCGTGCATCACTACATCCCTTGGCAAGAACGAGCACGGTGTCGCGAGTACGACCCAGAGGTTTTCTTCCCCGAGAAGGGAGGCTCATCGAGGGAGGCCAAGCGGATCTGCAGCGAGTGTCCCGTGCGCATCGAATGTCTGAACTACGCACTCCGCCGCGATGAGCGCTACGGCGTCTGGGGCGGGATGAGCGAACGGGAACGCCGACGCCTGAAGCGCATGGCGTCCTGAACTGAGCGAACGTACCGAAAGGGGGCAGCATGGCAGCAGCCAAGAAGACCGCAGCCAGGAAGCCGGCCGCGCGCAAGACGGCCGCGAAGAAGACGGCCGCTCGTAAGCCGGCGGCGCGCAAGACCGCAGCCAAGAAGACCGCGGCGCGCAAGCCTGCGGCCAAGAAGACCACGGCCCGCCGCAAGCCGGCCGCGCGCAAGACGGCCGCGAAGAAGACGGCCGCGCGGAAGCCGGCCGCCAAGAAGACCGCGGCTCGCCGCAAGCCGGCCGCCAAGAAGACCGCGGCTCGCCGCAAGCCGGCCGCGCGCAAGCCGGCAGCCAAGAAGACCGCGGCGCGCAAGCCCGCTGCGAGGAAGAGCGCCGCGAAGAAGCGCTGATCGCGACGACGTAGCGTCGGAAGGGGGGCGGCGACGCCCCCCTTCCGCTGTTCCGGGATCGCCGCGTGCTAGCCTTCGCGCCGCGCAGGAAGCGCGTCGCATGACCGGATCCCCAACCGCCACCGCCGCCTCCGGGCGTTCGCCCTCCGTCCTCGTCGTCCTGATAGCTCGCGACGCGGCCGGGTGGTTGCGCGAGTGCCTTTCGGCGCTCGCCGCGCAGACCTACCCCCGCATGGGGGTGATCGCCGTCGACGACGCCTCCCACGACGACTCCCGCGAGATCTTGACGACCGCCCTGGGAGAGCAGCGCGTCGTGGCGCTGTCGGAGCGCGTCGGGCTCGCGGGCGCGCTCGACGCCGCGCTCGCGCTCCCCGTCGCCGCCGAGGCCGACTACGTGCTGCTCGTGCACGACGACGCCGCCCTCGACCCCGACGCGGTGATGCGCCTCGTCGAGACCGCCGTCGGCATCGGCGTCGAGCGGGTGGGCGTCGTCGGCGCGAAGGTCGTCGACTGGGACGAGCCCCGGATGCTGCGCGACGTGGGCCGCTCGGCCGACCGGTTCGGCCATCCGTACACGCCGCTCCAGGCCGGCGAGATCGACCAGGGGCAGTTCGACCGCGTGCTCGAGGTGCTCTGCGTGTCGTCGTCGGCGATGCTGATCGCGCGCGACGCGTGGAAGCGCGCCGGCGGGTTCGACGAGCGCCTGGACTCCGAACACGTCGACCTCGACTTCTGCTGGCGGGTGCGTATCGCCGGGTTCCGGGTGCTGATGACACCGCTCGCGCGGGTCCGGCATCGGGGCGCCACGTCCGCGGGGGAGCGCGGCCCGCGCGTCCGCCACAAGAGCGCCCGCTACGAGGAGGACCGGGCGGCCCTGTCGGCCATGCTGAAGAACTACGGGTTGCTGAACCTGCTGTGGCTCCTCCCGTTGTTCTTCCTGCTCGGCCTCGTGCGACTCCTGATGCTCGTGCTCGCGCGTCGGTTCGAGGAGGCGTACGACCTCGTCTCGGCCTGGGGGTGGAACATCGCTCACCTGCCCGGCACGCTCTCGCGTCGCCGGAAGATCCAGAAGCAGCGGCGAGCCAAGGATCGGACCCTCCGGCGGTTCATGGAGTCGGCCGGGCTCAGGATCCCGCGGTGGTTCCAGACCGCCGAGCGGATCCTCGAGGAGCAGCGCGAGATCGAGGAGGGCGACGAGGGCCAGCCCGTGACGCGGCGGCTCCGCGACCGCACGGCGTCTCTCGTCGGCACGCATCCCGTGATCGTGGCGTCGTTCCTGGGCGTCGTGATCGGTGCCGTGGCCGTCCGCGGACTGCTGGGGCCGGAGGCGATCGCCGGCGGCGTGCTGCCCTCGTTCCCGTCGACGCCCTCGGGGTTCTTCGCCGAGCTCGCCTCGGGGTATCGCACCACCTGGCTCGGCGGGGATCTGCTCGCCAGCCCCGCACTGGGCCTGTTCGGTGGCGTCTCCAGCCTGCTCTTCGGCAGCACGACCCTCGCGCAGAAGGTCCTCCTGGCGGGGCTGCCGGCGCTCGCGACGGTGCTCGCCTACCGGGCGTTCGCACGGCTGACCGGGCGGCCCGGCCCGTCGGTCGTGGCGGCGGCGGCGTACGGCCTCTCCGCGCTCATGCTGTGGGCGTTCTCGCAGGGCCGGCTCTCACTGCTGATGATCCTCGTGGTGCTGCCGCCGATCGTCGAGCGTCTCGAGGTCGCCTTCGGACCGGTCGAGCCCGGCGACGGACGGTGGCGGTTCGCGGTCGGCCTCGGCGTTACCCTCGCGGTGGGGGTGGCATTCGATCCGGGCGTGGCGCTGGCGGCGCTCGTCGTCGTCGCGATCCAGGCGATCGGGGGAACGGCGCGCGGGCGCGGACTGCTCCTCGTCCGGGGCCTCGGCCCTGGGCGCCGCCGTGCTCCTCTTCCCGTTCGTCCCGGTCCTCGTGGCCGACGGGGGGGCGGCGTTCACCTCGCTGATCGGGACCACCGACGTCGGGGCCCTCGCGCGGCTGACGTTCGGACCGGGCCCCGGGACCTGGGAGGTCTCGGCCTTCCTCCCGATCGCGGCGCTGCTGGCGTTCGCGTTGACGGGAGGCGAGTACCGGGCTCGGTCGATCCGGGCGGTCGCGACGGGGCTGGCCGGTCTGGCGCTCGCGTGGCTCGCCGCCGCCGGGTACCTGCCCTCGGCGCTCTCGAACCCCACCGCGTACGGCGCGCTCGCCGCGGTCTCGATGGCGATGATGATCGCCTACGGGCTGTCGTCGGTCCTCACCGGCCTCGGCCGGGAGGCGTTCGGTTTCCGGCAGGTGGGCACGGCGCTGCTCACGGTCGTCCTCACGGCCGGGATCGGCCTCCAGGTGATCGCCTCGATGATCGGCGGATGGGCCGTGGGCGGCCTCGACGAGATCCCGGCCGCGTTCGCCGTGATCTCGAGCGGTGCGAAGGGCGACTACCGCGTGCTCTGGGTCGGCCGCGACGACGGGGAGCCGTTCCCCGCCCCCGGAGGCGACCCCACCGGCCTCGCGCCGGCAGGCGAGGATTCGCTCGGCTACACGTTGACGGGCCGGGGCGGCGTGACCGCCCTCGATAC
Source organism: uncultured Actinomycetes bacterium (assembly GCA_963821925.1). Taxonomy (GTDB): domain Bacteria; phylum Actinomycetota; class UBA4738; order UBA4738; family HRBIN12; genus JAOUEA01. Next base: position 575,753 of record CAWGFO010000002.1, read on the forward strand.
CGGGCGACCGTTCACCGGAGCCGGTGACGATGCCCTGCGCGAGGCGCTGAACGAGATCCTGTCCGGCACGACGTCGCACGGCGGGGCGCTGCTCGCGCCGTTCGGGGTGCGGTTCCTCGTGGCGGCCCAGGACGAGCTCCCCGAGGGCGCGCAGGCTCGCCTGGAGTCCCAGCTCGACCTCGACCGGATCCCGGCGTCCGAGCTCGTGATCTTCCGCAACGCCGCGGCGCTGCCGCCGGCCGCCGCGTTCGACTCGAAGGATCTCGCGGACCTGGTCGCGTCCGAGCTCCCCGTCGACATCGCGCGGGTCGGGGACGCCGCCGTGCGGCCGCTGAAGGCCACCGAGGGCGGATGGGACGGGGACGCCGCGGGCGGGCCGGTCGTGATCTCCACCGAGTTCGACGGCGCATGGACGCTCGAAGGGAGCGACACACCGCCGGAGCGGTCGTTCGGGTGGTCGACGTCGTTCCGCGAGGCCGGACCGGGCCCGGTCGAGATCCGCTACGGAGCCCAGCTGCCGCGGACGATCGCGATCGTCCTGCTGGCCGCGGTCTGGGCTCTCGCACTCTGGATCACGCGGAAGCCGGTGGCGCGATGAGAGCCAGAGGGCAGGGCTTCCTGGCCGTCGCGGTCGCGATCGTGGCCGTGGCGGGCGGCGTGGCGTTCACGCGCCTCGGCCCGAAGGCGCTGCCCGAGGCGACGCCCGGGCGTGCGACGTCGGGCGCCTGGCTCTGCCCGCACGGAGGCGGCACCGACTGGAAGGGGTGGCTCTACCTCGCGAACCCGGGTGCGGACCCCGTCGCGGTTCGGGTCGGGTCGCTCGCGAAGGCTCCGGCGGACCCGGGCCGGACGCTCAGCGTCGCGCCGGGCGCCACCGTTCGCCTGGAGCTCTCCCTCGAGGCTCGAGAGGCCGCCACGTACGTGGAGTACTTCGGAGGATGGGTCGCCGCGAGCTGGGTCACCCAGGGCGGGGGCGGACAGCTCGGTGTCGGGGCCGAGCCCTGCGCGCCCGCCGCCTCGACGACCTGGTACGTCTCCGACGGGAGCACGCGGCGCGGCGAGCAGTCGTACCTCGTCGTGATGAACCCGTTCGGGACCGACGCCGTGTTCGACGTGGCCCTGTATACGGCCGACCGGGCACCGATCCGCGCCTCCGCGTTGACGGATCTGACCCTCGGCCCCCGGCGGAGCATGGCCGTGCGGCTGAACGACTTCGCCGCCGACGAAGCCGCGGTGGCCGCCGAGGTCGACGTGAAGGCGGGGCGGGTGGCCGTCTCGTCGCTGGATCTGTCCGAGTCCACCGGGATCCGGAGCGTCATCGGGGCCACGGACCTGTCCGATGCCGTGTACCTGCCGGTCGCGGGCGGCGCGGGACAGACCCAGCTCCTCCTGGCCGTCCCCGGGGAGCAGGGGGCGCGGTTCGGCGCCACGCTCTTCTCGAAGGATCCCCCGCAGTCGGCCGGCGGTCTCACCGCCGTGGACCAGAACCCGGCGACGTCGGCGGCGTACCCCGTGATCGTGAACGGGCCCTCGGCCGTGGGTGTCCGCCTGCAGGACGGCAACCCGTTCGCGGCCGCGCTCCGCTCCGCCGGTCCAGGCAACGACGCCGCCGCGACGGGCGGCGCCACGGCCCCGGCGGACCGGTGGGTCGTGTTGCCGACCGTCGCCGGCGAACCGGCGCGCCCCGGCATCGTGATCGCCAACCCGTCCGACGAGCCCTCGCAGGTGCAGGTCGTGCGTCTGCCGCGACGTGACGGAGCGGTGGGGGAGACCCTCACGATCGACGTACCGGCGAACGGGGTGGCCAGCGTGCCGGCCGACTACCTCTCGCAGGCCCTCGACGCCGGCGTCTCGATCACCGTGGTGGACGGGGCGCCCGTGATCGCGCTGAGCGCCTCCACCTCGCTCGGCACGGAGGGACGCTCGGTCTACGGCCTCGCGGCCGGCGTGCCGTGGCCCGCGTCCGAGGGCTGACCGACCGCGGAGCCTGACTCAGCCCGAGAGTTCGCGTATCATGCGTGCGTCCGCATCCGCGGGCACACAACCCCATGGCCCAAGGCAAACACTCACGTCGCCGGCGCTCGCATGCCGTCGCGATCATCGCGATCGTGGCGGCCGTCGTCGTGCTCGCAGCCGGGAGCGCGGCCTTCGCCGCGTACCGCTACGAGCAGTCGCGGGCGGACCGGATCCTGCCCGGGGTCACCGTGGAGGGCGTCGACGTCGGCGGCATGACGCGGGGCGAGGCGCTCCGCGCGGTCCGGGCCGGCGCCGCCACCCACCTCGACAGTCCGATCACGGTGACCGTGGGAGGCAAGACCTGGACCGTGACGCCCCGCGAGCTCGGCCAGAAGGCGAACCTGGAGGGTGCGGTCGACCGCGCCCTCGCGATCAACGCCTCGATGAGCACCTTCGAGCGGTTCTGGCATCGGTTCCGGGGTGAGTCGGTCGACGCGCAGCTCGCGCTCCGGTACACGAAGGCCAGCCGCCTCGACGGCTTCGTGGTCGATGCCGCCAGGGCGGTGACGGTCAAGCCCGTCAACGCCGCGATCGGGCTGGCCGACGGCGAGCTCGTGATGCAGAAGTCGAAGCCCGGCCGCACCCTCGATGCCGCGGCCGCATCCGCGGCCCTGCGCTCGGCGCTCTCGCAGGGGACGTCCACCGTCGATCTCCAGGCCCAGAAGGTCGCGCCGAAAGTCACGTCGAAGAACCTCGGGCCGACGGTCGTGGTCCGGGTCGACCAGAACGTGCTGTACCTGTACGACGGGTTCCACGTCGAGCGCACGTGGAGCGTCGCGACGGCCAAGCCCGGCTACACCACGCCGGTCGGCGACTGGATCGTGACCCGTAAAGCGGTCAACCCCACCTGGTACAACCCGGCGCTGGACAGCTGGGGGGCTGATCTGCCGGCGGTCGTGCCGGGCGGCCCCACGGCCCCGATGGGCACGCGGGCGATCTACATCGACGACGCCCCCGGCTTGATCCGCATCCATGGCACGCCTTCGGACGACTCGATCGGTCGCTACGCATCGCACGGCTGCATCCGGATGCACAACTACGACGTCGAGGCGCTGTATCCGCTCGTGCCGGTCGGGACCCACGTGATCATCATGGGCGTCCGCCCCTCGTGGGCGCAGGAGTGGGACACGCCCGCCTCGCTGGACATCTGATCCCCCGGGTCCCTTCCCGGCGGTTCTTTGTCACACTTTCGGTCCTCGACCCCTTGCGCGCGGAGCCCGGTCCCGGATACAGTGCGGTCGTGGTCCGCGGCGACGCGAAGGGGCAACCCGGAGCGCCACCGCGGGCCACATCTTTTTCTGCCGCTCGGCCGGATTCCCGCGTCGCCTGCTTGGAAATCACACGCGTGTGATCTAGGCTCCGCCCGATGCGAACCTGCGCGAAGATGCGTTGCGACGCGGAGCCCGTGGCCACCGTCTCCCTCGGCTACGCCGAGCGGGAGGTGGTGATCGTGGAGCTCCTCGCCGAACGCGACCGGAACCTGCTGGATCTGTGCCGTGAGCACGTCGACCGGATGACGCCGCCGGTCGGGTGGACCGTCCGCGACGAGCGGACCCAGGTCCCCGCGCTCACCTAGCCGGATCGACACCCGCCGAAGGACCCCGGTCCCTCGGACGACCGCCCGACGAAGGGCCGATGTCCGTATCCCCCGGGCGGGGTGCATACGTGCCGCGCGGGGGCCACGGAAATGGCCGTCCGGAAGGCTCAGTCGGATAGGTGGGTCGTGCTATGGTCGCGACCCCGTTCTCGTCGGAGACTGAACCCATGCCAGACAACACCCCCACGTGCCCGAACTGCAAGGTCGGCGATCTGATCAAGATCTCGATGACCGTGGGCGGTCGCGACCTTGCGTTCGCCACCTGCCACCACTGCGAGGCCAAGTGGTGGTTCCGCGACGGGGAAGAGGTCCCGCTCGCGTCGGTGATCGGCCTCGTCGTCGAGAAGTAGTCGCACCGGCGGCCCGGCCTCCCGTCTGACGCCCGCGACCCCCCCTGCGTAGGATGCGGGCATGCCCAGCCAGCCCGATCTCGACCGAATCTTCAAGGCGTACGACGTGCGGGGCGTGGTCCCCGACGACCTCGACGCCGACCTCGTGCGCCGCATCGGCGCGGCCTTCGCTGAGTGGACCCAAGCCCCGGCGATCCTGCTCGGACGCGACTGCCGTCTGTCCTCGCCCGAGCTCGCCGCGGCGATCGCGGAGGGGGCGACCTCCCGGGGCGTCGACGTCGTCGATCTCGGGCTCGCCTCCACCGACCTGTTGTACTTCGCGGCCGGCTCCCAGGATCTCCCCGGGATCATGCTCACGGCGAGTCACAACCCCAAGCAGTACAACGGGCTGAAGTTCTGCCTGGCCGGCGCGAAGCCCGTCGGTGAGGAGACCGGACTCCGCGACATCCGGGCGATCGTCGAGGCGGGGCCGCGGCCCGCGGTGGCGGCACCGGGCCACGTCGAGACCCGCGACCTGCTCGGCGCCTACGTGGAACACGTCCTCTCGTTCGTCGATGTCGAGGCGATGCGCCCGCTCACCGTGGTGGCGGACACCGCGAACGGGATGGGCGGTCTCGTGGTGCCGGCCGTGATGGCGCGCCTGCCGATCACGCTCCATCACCTGTTCCCCGAGCTCGATGGGACGTTCCCGAACCATCCCGCCGACCCGATCGACCCGGAGAACCAGCGGGACCTGAAGGCCGCGGTGCTCGAACACGGGGCCGACGTTGGGCTCGCCTTCGACGGCGACGCCGATCGCGTGTTCCTGATCGACGAGCGAGCCCAGGACGTGAGCGGGTCGATCCTGACGGCCCTCGTCGCCGGCTCGATGCTCGACAAGGAGCCGGGCGCCAAGGTCGTGCACAACCTGATCTGCTCGTGGACGGTCCCCGAGGTGATCCGAGAGCACGGGGGGGTGCCGGTGCGCACGCGGGTCGGCCACTCCTTCATCAAGCAGGTGATGGCCGAGACGGGCGCCGTGTTCGGGGGCGAGCACTCCGGCCACTACTACTTCCGCGAGAACTACCGCGCCGATTCCGGACTGATCGCCGCGGTGATCGCGCTGGGTGAGCTCTCGAAGGCGACCGTCCCGCTCTCGGCGTTGCTGCAGCCGCTCCGCCGCTACTCGGACAGCGGCGAGATCAACTCGCGCGTCGACGACCAGCGGGCCCGGATGGACGAGATCGCGGCGGCACTCTCGGCCGGGCGCCAGGATCGCCTCGACGGCCTCACGGTAGAGTTCGACGACTGGTGGTGCAACGTGCGGCCGTCCAACACCGAGCCGCTCCTGCGCCTGAACGTGGAAGCCCGAACGCCCGAGCTCCTCGAGGAGAAGACCGCCGAGGTGCTGGCGCTGATCAGAGGGGATGCACCGTGAGCGTGGACGCCGAGCTGCTCGAGATCCTGGTCTGCCCGAACGACCGAGGCGAGATCGACTACCTGGAGGCCGAGTCCGTGATCGTCTGCCGCACGTGCGGCTACCGCTACCCGGTGCGTGACGACATCCCGGTGATGCTGATCGACGAGGCCGAGAAGCCGGGGGCGAAGTGATCGATCTGGACGACGTCGCGGCGCTCCGTGGCACCGACCCGTCCGACATGCTCGGGGCGATAGCGGAGCTGCCCCGGCACTGCCGCGAGGCGTACGACGACGCGAGCGCCCTGACGCTGCCCTCCGCCGACGGCGTGACGGCCGTGACCTTCCTCGGGATGGGAGGATCCGCCGTCGCCGGCGACGTCGTCCGATCGGTCTTCCGCGAGCGTCTCGGGGTCCCCGTGGACGTCAACCGGAGCCCCGTGCTGCCCGCCTACTGCGGGCCGCACACGCTGGTGGTGGCCTCGTCCTACAGCGGCAACACGTCAGAGACGCTCACGGCGTTCCGCGAGGCGGTCGCGCGCGGCTGCCGGATCGTCGCGATCACCTCGGGCGGCACGCTCGCCGAGGAAGCGGGCGCCGCCGGGATCCCCGTCGTCCCCGTCCCCGGCGGGTACCAGCCCCGGGCCGCGCTCGGTCACCTGGGCTTCGCGTCGCTCGGCGCGCTGGAGGCGATAGGCCTCCTTCCCAAGATGGCCGACGACGTCGCCGAGACCGTCGCTGAGCTCACCCGCCTCGTCGGGCTGCTCGGTCCGGCGTCGCCACTCGCCGGCAACCCCGCCAAGCAGCTCGCCGGACTGATCGGCGAGCGCATCCCCGTGATCTGGGGCGCCGAGGGCATCGGCGCCGTCGCCGCGATGCGCTGGAAGTGCCAGATGAACGAGAACGGCAAGGTGCCCGCGTTCGCGGCCTCGATGTCGGAGCTCGATCACAACGAGGTGGTGGGCTGGACCCGCCCGTACGGGGAGCGTTGCACGCTGATCGCGCTGCGCCACGACGGGGAGCACCCCGAGCTGGCCGCGCGGTTCGCGCTCTCGTACGACATCGCGCGCGACGCGGGCGTCGCGATCGAGGAGGTGCACGGCACCGGCACGTCGTCCCTCACGCGCTTGATGGCGCTGGTCGTCGCGGGTGACTTCGCGAGCGCGTACGTGGGCATCCGGCGGGGCGTCGACCCGACGCCCGTCGTGGTGATCGAACGGCTGAAAGCCTCCCTGGCGGGGTCGTGAGGTGACCCTCGAGGGGCGTCCGGGGCCCGGCGACGACCTGCCCGATCGCGTGGCCGCCGTCGTGCGTGCCCGCACCGACCTCGTGCCCCGCGCCGGCGTCGTGCTCGGCTCGGGGCTCGGACCGGCGCTCGGCGATGCCCTCGAAGAGGAGGCGAGCTTCGCGTTCACCGACCTTCCCGGGTTCCCGCCGCCGGGGGTGCCCGGCCACGCGGGACGACTCGTCCTCGGGCGGCTCGCCGGCGTGCCGGTGGCGGCCTTCTTCGGCCGGGTGCACTACTACGAGGGTCACGGCATGGACGTACCGGCGCTCCTGCCGCGCGTCGCGGGCGCGCTCGGCGCCGACACGATGGTGCTGACGGCCGCCGTGGGCGGTCTGGTGCCCGGTGAGCCGGCCGGCACCGTGGTCGTGCTCCGCGACCACGTGAACCTGATGGGGGCGGCCCCGCTCCGCGGGTGGCGGTACCCCGACGGCATGCCCACCTTCATCAACACCCAGCATGTGTACGACGAGGCCTTGGGCGATCTCGCGCTCGAACGGGCCGCGGCCCTCGAGATCGGGGCCTCGGCCGGCGTGTACGCGGCGATGAGCGGCCCCGCCTACGAGACCCCGACCGAGGTGCGCTTCCTGCAGCAGGCGGGCGCCACCGTCGTGGGGATGTCGATGGTGCCCGAGTCGCTCCCGTCCGTCGCGCTCGGGATGCGCGTGCTGGGGCTGTGCTCGCTCACGAACGCGTTCGGCGAGCACGTCGAGCACGAGGAGGTCGTGCGCGTGTCGAACGAGACCGCGATCGCCGTGGGCAGGCTCCTCGTGGACCTGCTCCCACGGATCTGAGAGGAGAACCTGAGATGACGAACGACGTCCGAGACATGAGCCTCGCGCCCGAGGGCCGCGACCGCATCGCCTGGGCGGGCGCGGAGATGCCGGTGCTCGCGCTGATCCGCGAGCGCTTCGAGAAGGAGCGGCCGCTCGACGGCGTGCGGATCGCGGCGTGCCTGCACGTCACGACCGAGACCGCGAACCTGATGCTCACGCTCGCCGCCGGCGGCGGGGAGGTCGCGCTGTGCGCCTCGAACCCGCTGTCGACGCAGGATGACGTCGCGGCCGCGCTCGTCGAGGCGGGGATCGACACGTACGCGATCAAGGGCGAGGACACCGACACGTTCTTCAAGCACATCAACGCGGTGCTCGACGTGCGCCCGAACATCACGATGGACGACGGCGCCGACATGGTCAGCGTGCTGCACAAGGAGCGCGTCGACCAGATCGCGGAGATCATCGGCGGCACCGAGGAGACCACGACCGGCGTGATCCGCCTGCGGGCGATGGCCACCGACCAGGCGCTGAAGTACCCGATCGTGAGCGTGAACGACGCCGACACGAAGCACCTGTTCGACAACCGATTCGGGACCGGCCAGTCCACGATCGACGCGATCATGCGGGCCACGAACCGGCTGCTCGCCGGGCGCACGATCGTCGTCTGTGGCTACGGGATGTGCGGGCGCGGGGTGTCGTCACGGGCCCGGGGGATGGGCGCGCACGTGATCGTGACCGAGGTCGACCCCACGGCGGCGATCGAGGCCGTGATGGAGGGCTACCGGGTGATGCCCCTGCGCGAGGCCGCCCGCGTCGGTGACATCTTCATCACGGTGACGGGCGACACCACCGTGATCGGCCGCGAGCACATGGAAGTGATGAAGGACGGCGCCATGCTCGCGAACTCGGGCCACTTCGACGTCGAGATCGACAAGCCGGCGCTCGCCGAGCTGGGGACGGGCGGAGTCCGGCGGGTGCGCGAGTTCGTCGACGAGTACACGCTCGCCGACGGGCGGCATCTGTATCTGCTCGGCGAGGGGCGGCTCGTGAACCTCTCGGCCGCCGAGGGCCATCCGGCCGCGGTGATGGACATGTCGTTCGCGAACCAGGCCTTGTCCGCCGAGTGGGTCGTGAAGAACCGGGGCTCGCTCCAGCCCCGCGTGTACCCGGTGCCGACCGAGATCGACAAGGAGGTCGCCCGGCTGAAGCTCCGCGCGATGGGCGTGGAGATCGACGAGCTCACCGCGGAGCAGGAGCACTACCTGCACTCGTGGGAGCAGGGGACCTAGGATCGCGCACATGGAGCATGGCATCTCGATCCGAGCGCACTTCGAGCGCTTCCCGGCGACGGTCAAGGGCGCGTTCGTCCTCCGGGGCGAGGGCCGTGACCCCCACCAGGTCAAGATCCAGGCCGCCCGGGTCGCCGAGCTGGCCTCGAGGACGGCGCGTCCGCTCGAGATCACCCCGGTCACCCTCGACGTGGCTCCGCATCTGGACCTGTTCGTGCCGTTCGAGTTCCCGCTCACGGACCTCGGGCCGGGTTGGTATGGCCTCGAGTGCGATGTCGAGATCGACGGGGTGCCCGAGGTCGTGCACCCCGGTGCTCCGTTCCCGGTGCCGTGGCCGCGCGCGACCACGCGGCGCGGCACGGTGGCGGTGGACAAGGCGATCTCGGCCGGGTCCGGGAAGGTGCGGATCGAGGCGGTCGAGTGCGGCGGCGACTCGATCCGGGTGAAGTACGCGGCCGACGAGGCCGTGGCCCTCCGATTCACGGCCGACGGCGCGCCGGTGGCGGTGATCGCGCAAGACTTCGACGAGGGGGCGGGTCACGGCCTCACCACGGCCTACCCGGTGCTGAAGACGCAATCCCTGCTCTCGATCGAGGCCCGCGGCGGCGGCTCGCTCGACGTGAAGCTCCCGTAGGTCAGGCCGTGTCGGCGCCCGGCCATAGGGTCGGGCGATGCGGGCGGGGTTCCTCGACGTCGTCTTCCCGAGACGCTGCGCGGGCTGCGCGAGCGGCGACTGGCCCTTCTGCGCGGGCTGTGCCGCGGCGCTCTCACCGCTCCTGCCGCCGTGGTGCGCGCGGTGCGGGCTGCCGTGGCCCGAGGCGCGCCCGACCTGCCCCGGCTGTCCTCCCGAGGAGCTCGACGGCGCCCGCGCGGCCTTCCTGTACGAGGGGCCGGCCCGGCGGGCGATCCACAAGCTGAAGTTCAGCGGCTGGCGCGGCGTGGGGGAGGCCCTCGGGCGAGCGATGGCGGCGACGGGACCGCCGCCGGCCGACGCCGTGACCTGGGTGCCGCTGGCTCGCCGCCGGCTCGCCGAACGCGGGTACGACCAGGCCAAGGTCCTCGCCGTGGCGGTCGCAAGGGAGCTGGGCCTGCCCACGGCGCGGCCGATCCGGCGTGCGGTCGCCACCGGTCCGCAGGCGCGCCGGTCGGCCGTGGAACGGCGCACGGCGATGCGAGGTGCGTTCCAGCCCAACGGGCGCCCCTGTCCCGCCCGGGTGCTGCTCGTCGACGACGTGCTCACGACCGGCGCGACGGCGGCCTCGTGCGCCGTCGCGCTCCGTGAGGCGGGCGCGAGATCGGTGTTCCTGCTCGTCGCCGGGCGGGCGGCGCCGGGCGCAGGCGGGGCGGCGCCGGCGACGCGGCCGGGGCCCGGGTCGACGACCCGTGCCTATACTCGACCGGGCACCCGACCGGGTCTGTGGTTGCCCGGGGATCCTCCCCGGTAGTCGATGCCAGTCGCGGGCGAAACGACCCACGTAAGGCGACCCTTGGTCGCTGAGCATGGCGCGGTTTAGATGTAAGTCCTGCCCCGGGTGACCGGGAGAGGGTGGGAGTCGCGGGCCTCGCGCCCGGCAGGCGAGCACCCCGGCAGGCGGGTGTGGGGGAAAAGACCAGGTCAGCCGGCCGGGGGCCCGCCCAACCGGACGGATACGATGACGACGAGGAGACGGACGCCACGATGGAGCTGACGTACACGGGCCGGGGCCTTTCGGTCACCGACGAGATCCGCGAGACGGCGCAGCGCAAGCTCGCGCCGCTCGAGCGGTTGGAGCCCAGGACCACGCGGATCGATCTGGAGTTCATCTCGGAGCACCACCCGAAGCCCGACGGCATGAAGCGCGTCGAAGCGGCGCTCAGCATCCCGCGCAAGACGTTCCGAGCGCGGGCGGAGGCCGGCGACGTGCCCTCCGCGCTCGACGATGTCGTGGACAAGCTCGAGCGTCAGCTCCGCGATCATCACGGGAAGCGGCGCAGCCGCTTCCATCGAGGGCTAGAATCCGCTCACCCGAGCGCGGAAGCTGCCGATACCTCGGAGGGATGACCACCTCCCGGGCCGCGAACGCCCGGGACGACCGAGGGGGAACGAGTGGCCACCAAGGGCACCGAGGACACCGAACGGCTCCGCGTGATGGTCGTCGACGACCACGCGCTCTTCCGTCGTGGCCTCGAGATGGTGCTGCAGCAGGAGCCCGACCTCGAGCTCGTCGGGGAAGCGTCCGACGGCCAGGAGGCGGTCGAGAAGGCCGAGGAGCTCGTCCCCGACGTCGTGTTGATGGACGTGCGCATGCCTCGCCGGTCGGGGATCGAGGCGGCGGGCGAGATCCGCGACCTGCTGCCGCACTGCAAGATCCTGATGCTCACGATCAGCGACGAGGAGGGTGACCTCTACGACGCGATCAAGGCGGGTGCCAGCGGCTACCTGCTGAAGGAGATCCCGATCGAGGAGGTCGCCGACGCGATCCGGAGCGTCTGGGCCGGACAGTCCCGGATCTCGCCGTCGATGGCGTCGAAGCTGCTGACCGAGTTCGCGGCGATGTCGAAGTCGGCCGAGGAGCGCCCGCAGATGCCGGCGCCACGGCTCACCGACCGCGAGATGGAGGTGCTGCGCCTGGTCGCGCAGGGCCTGAACAACCGCGACATCGCCAAGCAGCTCTTCATCAGCGAGAACACGGTGAAGAACCACATCCGCAACATCCTCGAGAAGCTGCATCTGCACTCGCGCATGGAGGCCGTCGTGTACGCCGTGCGCGAGAAGATGATCGAGATCAGCTGACCGTGCCCGACCCGACGATCGCTGCCGCGCGCGACATCGTCGTCGACTCGCTCGCGGAGCTCCGTACGGCCATCGAGGGCTGCACCGTGGACCAGCTGAACCGCCGGCCGGCCGGGGAGGACACGAACGGGCTCGCGGTGCTCGTGACGCACACGCTGCACAGCACGCGCGCATGGTTGAGCCTCGCGGTCGGCGCGCCGCTCCCCGAACGCGATCGACCCGCCGAGTTCGCCGCCGTGGTCGACGATCCCGATGCGTTCCTCGCGACCTTCGATGCCTTCGCGAGCGACTGCCGGAAGCTGCTCGAGACCGACGCGCCGTTCGACGCCGGCCGCGTGGGCACGGCGCCCTGGCGCGCCGGCGACCTGGCCGAGCAGCCGGTCACCGCCGCATGGGCGCTGCTGCACGCGATCGCGCACCTGCGCGAGCACGTCGGCCACGCGCAGCTCACGCGCCAGGTCGTCTAGCCTGAGGGTATGGCCGGGCCGTCCCCGCTGAAGAACGTCGCGTCCCTGATCGTCGAGTGCCTCGAGCACGAGGGCGTCGAGTTCGTGTTCGGCCTTCCCGGCGAGGAGAACCTCCATATGATCGACGCGCTCGTCGACTCCTCGATCCGGTTCGTCACGACGCGGGATGAGCGGGGGGCCGCGTTCATGGCCGACACGTACGGGGCGCTCACCGGGAAGCCGGGCGTGTGCCTGGCGACCCTCGGTCCCGGCGCGATCAACCTGATGCTCGGCGTCGCGAACGCCCAGCTGGACTCCCATCCGCTCGTCGCGATCGCCGCGCAGGCGGGGCTCGACCGGATCTACAAGGAGTCGCATCAGTTCGTCGACCTCGTCTCGCTGTTCCGCCCGATCACGAAGTGGGGCGACATGATCACGGTGCGCGCGGCCGCACCGGAGATGGTGCGCAAGGCCTTCAAGCAGGCCACGACCGAGCGGCCGGGCGCGACGTTCCTGATCGTGCCCGAGGACGTCGCCGAGCGCACGGTCGAGGGCGAGCCGCTGAAGGTGAACACGCCCGTCGACCCCGCGCCCGACGACCGCCAGGTGCACCGCGCCGTGCTCGTGCTCTCGGAGGCGACCCATCCCGTGGTGCTCGCGGGACCGGGGGTTGCCCGCGATGACGCCACGGAGGCGCTCATCCGGTTCAGCGAGCGGCTGAACATCCCCGTGGCCACGACGTTCCTCGGCAAGGGCGTGTTCCCCGACGATCACCCGAACGCGCTTGGCACGCTCGGGTTCATGGTGAAGGACTACGCGAACTTCGGCTTCGACCAGGCCGATGTCGTCGTGGCGGTCGGGTACGACCTGGTCGAGTACTCGCCCGCGCGATGGAACCCCGACCGGGACAAGCAGATCGTGCACATCCACCGGACCGTCGCCGAGGTCGACGCCCATTACACGCTCGCGGTGGGGGTGCAGGGCAACATCGGCGAGACCCTCGACGCGATCGGCGCGGCCTCCTACATCCACGAGATCCGCGGCGAGGTCCCGCCGGTGCGCGACCTGGTGCGCGAGGAGCTCGATCGCGGCTCAGCCGACGACGCGTTCCCGATGGCGCCGGCGAGGATCGTGGCCGAGGTCCGCGCCGCGATGGGTCGCGACGACATCGTTCTCGCGGACACCGGCGCCGTGAAGATGTGGATGGCCCGGCTATATCCGACGTACCACCCCGACACCTGCCTGATCTCGAACGGCCTCGCGACGATGGCCTTCTCTCTCCCAGGGGCGATCGCCGCGAAGATGGCGTTCCCGGAGCGGAAGGTGCTCGCCGCGATGGGCGACGGCGCGTTCGCGATGAGCATGGCGGAGATCGAGACCGCGGTGCGCGAGGGCGTGCACATCACGATCCTGGTGTGGGTCGACGGCGGGTACGGCCTGATCGGCTGGAAGCAGGACATCCACTTCGGGCGGCAGGCCGCCGTGTCGTTCACGAACCCCGACTTCGTCATGCTCGCCGAGAGCTTCGGGGCGAAGGGGTACGCGATCGAGGCGGCCGAGCAGCTCGCGCCGACCCTCGCGGCCACCCTGGCCGACGAGGCCGTCAGCGTGATCGCGTGCCCGGTCGACTACCGGGAGAATGCCCGCCTGATCGAACGCCTGGGCGCCCTCACCGAGCCGATCTGATCCCGGAGAGGCTCGAGAGCGGGCCCTCGGTCCCGGGTTCTGACCCGAACCGCCGGTAGAATCGAAACTCACGCACGTCTCGGAAGGAAACCCGCGTGCCCATCCTCGACAAGATCAGCAACATCGGCGAAGGCCGCAAACTCAAGAACCTCGAGTCGATCGCGCAGCTCGTGAACACCTTCGAGCCCGAGATCGAGGACCTCAGCGACGACGAGCTCCGCGGGAAGACCGTCGAGTTCAAGGAGCGTGCCGGCAACGGCGAGTCGCTCGACGACCTGCTGCCGGAGGCGTTCGCGGTCGTGCGCGAGGGCGCGCGACGCACGATCGGCCAGCGGCATTTCGACGTGCAGCTGATGGGCGGCGCGGCCCTGCACCAGGGCAACATCGCCGAGATGAAGACCGGTGAGGGCAAGACGTTGGTCTCGACCCTCCCCGGCTACCTGAACGCCCTCAGCGGCGACGGCGTGCACGTCGTGACCGTCAACGACTACCTCGCCAAGCGCGACTCCGAGTGGATGGGCGGCATCTACCGGTTCCTGGGCCTGCACGTCGGCCTGATCCAGTCCGCGATGTCGCCGGCCGAGCGCCGGCCGGCGTACGCCGCGGACATCACCTACGGCACGAACAACGAGTTCGGGTTCGACTACCTGCGCGACAACATGGCGATGCGGATCGAGGAGTGCGTCCAGCGCGGGCACAGCTTCGCGATCGTGGACGAGGTGGACTCGATCCTGATCGACGAGGCGCGCACCCCGCTGATCATCAGCGGCATGGTGCAGGACTCCGCCAAGTGGTACGTGACGTTCGCGAAGGTCGCCCCGCGACTGAAGCGTGACGAGGACTACGAGGTCGACGAGGCGAAGTACCAGGTCGCGATCACCGAGGAAGGCGTCGCGAAGGTCGAGGAGATCCTCGGGATCGAGAACCTCTATGAGCACGTGAACACGCCGCTCGTGCACCATCTCCAGAACTCGTTGCGCGCCAAGGAGTTGTACAAGCGGGACGTCGCCTACGTGGTCACCGACGGCGAGGTCAAGATCGTCGACGAGTTCACCGGGCGCGTGCTCGAGGGCCGCCGGTACTCCGAGGGCCTGCACCAGGCGATCGAGGCCAAGGAGGGCGTCCGGATCAAGGAAGAGAACCAGACGCTCGCCACGATCACGATCCAGAACTACTTCAAGATGTACGACAAGCTCTCGGGCATGACGGGCACGGCGAAGACCCAGCTCACCGAGTTCGAGGAGACCTACTCGATCAGCGTCGTCGAGATCCCGACGAACCGCCCGAACATCCGCAAGGACGAGCAGGACCTGATCTACAAGAGCGAAGAGGCGAAGTGGAACGCGGTCGCCGACGACATCATCGAGCGGAACGCGAACGGCCAGCCGGTCCTGGTGGGCACCGTCTCGATCGAGAAGTCCGAGATCCTCTCGAACGTCCTGAACAAGCGCGGCGTGGCGCACAACGTGTTGAACGCGAAGAACCACGAGCGTGAGGCGATCGTCGTGGCCCAGGCGGGCCGCAAGGGCGCCGTCACGGTCGCCACGAACATGGCCGGCCGCGGCGTCGACATCCTGCTCGGCGGGAACGCCGAGTACCTCGCGCGCATGGAGATGGCGGCCCGCGACTGGGACAACGACGCGTACCTGCTGTTCGAGCTGGACGACGAGCAGCGCGCCGCCTATGAGGCCGACTACGAGCCGATCTACGCGAAATTCAAGACCCAGACCGACGCCGAGCATGAAGAGGTCGTCGGGCTGGGCGGGCTCTACGTCCTGGGGACCGAGCGGCACGAGTCCCGGCGCATCGACAACCAGCTCCGCGGCCGGTCGGGCCGCCAGGGCGACCCCGGCGAGTCGCTCTTCTACCTCTCGCTCGAGGACGACCTGATGCGCATGTTCGCGAGCGACCGGGTCTCGGCGATCATGGAGCGGCTGAAGTGGCCCGACGATGAGCCGATCGAGGCGAAGATGGTCAGCCGCGCCGTCGAGAACGCGCAGAAGCAGATCGAGGAGTTGAACTACGAGCGGCGCAAGAACGTCCTGAAGTACGACGACGTGATGAACGCCCAGCGCGAGGCGATCTACGGCCAGCGGCGCGAGATCCTCGAGGGACGCGACCTGAAGGACCAGGCGGTCGGGTTCGTCGAAGAGGTCGTCGAGGCCACGGTCGACGCGTACTGCCCGGCCGACGTCTTCCCCGAGGACTGGGACCTCGACCAACTCGTGGTGGCGATGACCGAGATCTACCCGACGACGAAGACCGCTGCCGAGCTCCAGGCCGTCCGCGACATCGCCGAGCTCCAGGCCGTCTGTATCGAGGAGGCGCTCGCCGCGTACGAGGCGAAGGAGGTGACCGTCACGCCCGAGGTGATGCGCGAGCTCGAGCGCGTGGTGCTGCTGAACATCACCGACACGAAGTGGCGAGAGCACCTCTACGAGATGGACTACCTCCAGGAGGGCATCCACCTGCGTTCGTACGCGCAGAAGGATCCGATCACCGAGTACCGGCGTGAGGCCTACGAGATGTACCAGGAGCTCACCGAGTCGATCCGCGCCGATTTCGTGCGCTACATCTACCGGGTCGAGCTCGTGCGTCCGGAGGCGCAGCAGGCCGCGCCCACCCGCGTACAGGACAACCGAGCCGAGGTCGAGAGCGGGGGACGCGAGACCGCGAACGCGAACCAGGCCGTCAGCGACAAGACCCCGCGGAACGCGCCCTGCCCCTGCGGCAGCGGGAAGAAGTACAAGAAGTGCCACGGCGCGGCGATCTGACGCGCGCGTAGACTCCACGACGTCATGAGCGAGTTCACCGAACGCATCGCGAAGCAGCGCGAACGCGTCCTTGCCGCCAAGGAGTTCCTTTGACGTCGAGGGCAAACGTTCGCAGGCGGCTGAGCTGGAGCAGCAGGCGGCCGATCCGTCGCTCTGGGACGACCACGAGCGCGGCCAGCAGGTCACGTCCAAGCTCGCTCGCCTGAAGCAGGAGGTCCAGCGCGTCGACGCCCTGATGGGGCGGATCGACGACGCCGCCGCGATGGACGAACTGCTGGAGGACGAGACCGACGCCGGGCTCCAGGCCGAGCTCGCGACCTCGGTCGTCGCCCTCGATGCCGACCTCGAGAAGCTCGAACTGGCGGCGCTCCTCTCGGGCGTCTACGACGCGAACGACGCGATCGCCACGGTGAACGCCGGTGCCGGCGGCACCGAGTCGCAGGACTGGGCGGAGATGCTGCTGCGGATGTACACGCGGTGGGCCGAGCGCGAGGGCTTCGACCTGGAGGTCGACGACATCCAGCACGGCGAGGAGGCGGGCATCAAGTCCGCGACCTTCACCGTGCGGGGCACGAACGTGTACGGCCTGCTCTCCGCCGAGCGCGGCGTGCACCGGCTCGTGCGCATCAGTCCCTTCGACTCGCAGAAGCGCCGGCATACGTCGTTCGCTTCGCTCGACGTGATCCCGATGCTGGAGGCGTCCGACGAGGAAGACATCGAGATCCCGCCCGACGACCTGCGGATCGATGTCTACCGCTCGAGCGGCCCCGGCGGGCAGGGGGTGAACACGACGGACTCGGCCGTGCGCATCACGCACATCCCGTCCGGGCTCGTGGCCGCCTGCCAGAACGAGCGGAGCCAGCTCCAGAACAAGGCGGTCGCGATGCGGATCCTGAAGGCGCGGCTGGCCGAGATGGAGCGACAGAAGCGCGAGGAGGAGATGTCGGCGATCCGCGGCGAGCGCAAGGCCGTGGACTTCGGCTCGCAGATCCGCTCGTACGTGCTCGCGCCGTACCAGATGGTGAAGGACCACCGGACCGACGAAGAGGTCGGCGACCCGCAGCGCGTGCTCGACGGTGACATCGACCGCTTCATCGAGGCCGAGCTCCGCCGCCGGGCCGGCGAGGCCGCGGGCGCATCGGCGTAGGGACGCCGGGGAGTTTGCGCGCGATCCGTCGCGGCTGAGAGACTCCGACCCGTGCCGGCAACCGACGCGACCTCAGCGCCCGCGGTAGCGAGACCCCGGACCGGTGACCGTCCACGGCTGGTGCTCGCGAGTGGGGTCATGCTCTTCGCCGAGCTGGCGCTGATCCGCTGGGTCTCCGCGTATCAGGTGCACGTCGCGTACTTCACGAACTTCGTACTGTTGGCGAGCTTCCTCGGGATCGGCGTCGGCTTCCTGCGGTCGGGCCGCGAGCGGAACGGGTTCCGGTGGGCGCCGGCCTCGTTCGCGATCTTCGCCGCGCTCGTGTTCGTCGTGCGGGTCGTGAAGGATCTCGGCGACGCCCCCGGGCTCGAGAGCTCGTTCGGGCTGCCCGCGCCGCCGATCTGGATCGCGCTGCCCGTGCTGTTCCTCGGGGCGGTCTGGGTGATGGCGAACGTCGCCGAGGGCGTGGCTCGGTTGTTCGAGCGGTTCGAGCCGCTCGAGGCCTATCGCCTGGACATCACGGGGAGCCTGCTGGGGATCGTCCTGTTCTCGGCGCTGTCGTTCCTGGGGCTCGGTCCGATCGTCTGGGGCGTGCTGCTGGCGATCGCGTTCCTCGCGTTGACGCCTGCCGGGGGCTTCGTGGGCCGCTGGGCCGCGGTGGCGGGGGTCGCGGTCGTGCTGACCCTTGGGTCCCTTGCGCCACACGACGTCTGGTCGCCGTACTATCGGGTCACCGTCTACGGCGCCGACGCCGGCGGACGGATCCCGATCCGCGTGAACTCGCTCCCGCACCAGGCGATGCTCCCGCTCGACGAGATCCGCGCCGCGTTCTACGCGAAGCCGTACTCGCATCTGGTTCGCCCACCGGGTGACGTGCTGATCGTCGGCGCGGGGAACGGCAACGACGTCGCGCTGGCGCTCGCCGAGGGCGCGGACCGCGTCGACGCCGTCGAGATCGACCCCCGTCTGCAGCGAGCTGGGAGCGAGCTGCATCCCGCGCGCCCCTACCAGGACCCGCGTGTGACGCCGCACATCGACGACGGACGCGCCTTCCTCGAGCGGACCGGCGAGACGTACGACCTGATCCTGTTCGCGCTCCCCGACTCTCTGACGCTCGTGAGCGGCCAAGGATCGCTCAGGCTCGAGAGCTACCTGTTCACGCGCGAGGCGATGGAGGCGGTCCGCGACCGGCTCGCGCCGGGCGGGGTGTACGCGATGTACAACTACTACCGCCCCGACGTGTTCGAGCGCTACGCGAACACGATGCGCGAGGTGTTCGGCCACGAGCCGTGCTTCGACGCGGGCCGGCCGGGAGCGGGGGCGCGCGCGCAATCGGTGCTGACGATCGGACGGGAGGCCGGCGACATCTCCTGCGCGACGCTCTGGTCGCCCGGGAAGGACGCGCCGGCCCCCGCCACCGACGACCACCCGTTCCCGTACGTGATGGGGCGATGGATCCCGTCGTTCTACCTCTGGTGGCTCGTGGGGATCCTGGTGGCGTCGTTCGTGGTCGTGCGCCGGGCCTCGGGCGGTCCGATCGGACGGATGCGCCCGTACGCCGACCTGTTCTGTATGGGGGCCGCGTTCCTGCTGCTCGAGACGAAGAGTGTCGTGCAGTTCGCGCTGCTCTTCGGGACCACGTGGTTCGTGAACTCGCTCGTGTTCGCGGGGATCCTCCTCGCGGTGCTCGCGGCGGTGGAGCTCGCACGGCGCGCGCGCCTTCCGTCGCCGGGTGTGATGTACGTCGCGTTGCTCGCGTGTCTGGCCGTCGCGTGGGTGGTGCCGCCCTCGTCGCTCCTGTCGCTCTCGCTCGTCCCGCGGTTCCTCGCCGGGGTGAGCGTGGCCTTCGCGCCGGTCTTCGTGGCGAACCTGATCTTCGCGCAGCGGTTCCGGGACGTGGGCGCCTCGACGATCGCGTTCGGCGCGAACCTGCTGGGCGCGATGCTCGGCGGGGTGCTCGAGTACCTCGCGATCGTGACCGGCTACCGGAACCTGCTGATCGTGGTTGCGCTGCTCTACGGGCTGGCGTTCCTGTTGGGGCGCCGGCACCTCACCGGGTCCGCCGCGGCGCGTGCGGACGCGCCGACAGCAGCCGTTCCGGAGCCCGGCGCCGCCGCCGCTCGAGGGTGAGCGCGACGAGGTATCCCACCGCGAGACCGAGCCACACGACGGCACCTGCCCGCAGGCCACGCGTCACGTCCGGATCCCGGTACGTGAGCCGGATCTCGTGCCGTCCCGCCTCGACCGGGATCCCCATCAACAGGCCGTCGGCGGGGAGCACATCCGCGGGCCGGCCGTCGACGGTGGCCGACCACCCGGGATCGTACGCGGTGCGCACCAGCACGATCGAGGGGTCGACCGCGTCCACCTCGATGCGGAGATCCTCGGGCGTGACCTCCGTGATCGCTCCTTCGATGCGGGCACTCGGGCCGGACAGACGCATCTGGAGTCCCGGGTCGGTCTCGAGCGTGGCTCCGCTCGCCGGGTCGACCTCGCCGCTGGTGACGTGCGCGATCGCTTCGGCCTCCGAGCCCGCGACGGTCCAGCGGTCCTCGACGGATACGCGAGGGGTCGGGTAACGCAGCTCGATCAGATCCCAACCGTCCGCGCGCTCGACGACGTCACCGGAAACCGGGGGGGTCAAGCCGGTCGGCACCAGGAGGTATCGGAGCCCGAGCAGGTGTGCGTCGTACTCGCTCGGCAGATCGATCACCGAGGCGTTGTAGAAGATCGACAGCGGGCTCCGCGCGCGGATGTAGTCCCAGTAGCGGGGAAGTTGCACGGGGTTGTACCCGAGGACGTCGCGCACGCCGAAGAGCGTGCCGCGTCCCATCGTGATCCCCGGCCAGTCCTGGGGCGTCTGAGCGAACAGGTAGCCCTTCTCGTAGTAGGCGGCCGGCGGTGCCCATGTCAGGTACGGGGCGCTGCCGATCGTCGTCACGAACGGCGGGGGCGTGAGGAACGCCTCGAGGTCGACGTCGGGGTAGGGGAGCGGCTGGGCGATCAGGTTCCCGCGCTGATCGCCCTCGAGCCCCGTGGTGATCGTCTGCCCGTGTTGGAGCTGCGCGTACACGGCGGCGGCACCCAGGTCGAGCACGAGCACCGCGGCGAGCGCCGCGGGAGCCCAGCGCACCTCGTCCGCCGCCGCGAGCGCCAACAGAGGTGCGGCGGCGAGCATCGCGACGGCCAGGGGCGCGAAGCGCAGTGGGTTCCCTCCGGCGGCGAGCGGCAGGAGCAGCCAGAGCACGACGCCGGCCGCGACCCACGGAGCGGCATTCCGTCGTGGCATCGGGACATCCCGCAGCCCCTGGATCCCAGCGGCCGCCAGGACCGGGATCGCCAGGATCGCCACGTACCGCATCCGGCCCGGGTTGTGGAGGTAGACGTCGCCGAAGGGCACCTTCAACAGCACCGAGCGCACCCAGCCCGCGCCGATCACGGCGTCGAGCATCATGAACCAGGTCAGGGCGAGCGCCCCCCCGAAGGTGACCACCAGCCCTCGTCGGGCGCTCGCCCGCAGGGCCAGCGGGACGGCGAGCAGCACCGCGGCTCCGGCGTACGCACCGGGCGCGACGCCGAGGGCGAGCGGCCAGCCCGCCCAGACGCCGTTCGGGATGATCGGGGCGTCCTCCGCGCCGCGCTTCAGGGGTTCGCCGAGGGCGTCGTAGCCCCCCTGCAGGCTCGAGGCGCCGAGGAAGGCCAGCCTGGGGATCAGGACCGGAAGGCTCGCGAGCGGCAGGAACGCGAAGAACAGGATCCCCCGTCCCAGGGCGGCGCCGGCGCCGCACCGGCCCTCCCGCACGTCGAGGACGAGCCCGACCCCGAGGTAGGCGACGGTGAGCAGGGTGGACATGATCAGGCCGTGGCTCATATGGGCGTTCGCGACCTGGGACCACGCGAGCCCCCCGAGCCCGAGCCATAGGACCCGTCGCGACCACCGGTCGGTCCGCCGGTAGCCGGCCGCGGCCAGCAGCACGATCGGCGTCCAAGCGAGCATCCCCGCGAAGGGCAGCGAAACCGCGATCTCGGAGGCGCCCATCATCATCACGAGCGAGAGCCCGGCGGCGGTCGCAGCCAGCGCGCCCAGGGTCTCCTTGCGCAGGAACGCGTACAGGCCGAGTCCCGCGAGCAGCGGGTTGAACACGATGAAGGCGCGGATCGCCGCGCCGGGGGAGAACCAGGAGAACAGCGCCATCGGCGCGAGGTAGGTCCACCCCCCCTGGGGGTCCGCCGCGTAGCGGTACCCGAGCATCTCGAAGGGGTTCCACAGCGGGATGTGACCGGCGGCGAGCGACCGTCCGAGGAACGAGAAGCGAGGCAGCCAGAAGGTCAGGATGTCCGGATGTGAGTCAGTGATGTTCGCCCCGAACACGAAGCCCCGCAACGCGAACAGCGTGCCGGCGACGATCAGGGCCGGCCCGGCGAGGGACGCGGCGACGCGTCGAGAGGCAACCATGGCGGACCAGCGTACCCTCCGGGGTTGGCGTGGGAGGCTCTGGTAGGGTGGGCGCGTCCCACTTCCCCGACCTCAAGGCCAGCCATGATCAGTCTTCAACGCGTCACGAAGACGTACCGTAACGGCGTCACCGCCCTCGAGGACGTCAACGTCGACGTCGAGAAGGGCGAGTTCGTCTTCATCGTCGGCCAGTCCGGCTCCGGCAAATCGACGATGATCCGCCTCCTGCTCAAGGAGGAGGAGGCGACGAAGGGCGAGGTCTACGTGGCAGGCAAGAACCTCGCGAAGGTCTCTTCGTGGAACGTCCCCAAGCTCCGCCGGAACATCGGGACGGTCTTCCAGGACTACAAGCTCCTCACCGACAAGACCGTGTTCGAGAACGTCGCGTTCGCGCTCGAGGTGATCGGCAAGCCCAAGCAGCAGATCGACCAGCGGGTGCCGGAGATCCTCGAGTACGTCGGCCTCGGCGACAAGCTCAACAACTACCCCGACGAGTTGTCGGGTGGTGAGCAGCAGCGCGTCTCGATCGCGCGGGCGTGCGTGAACCGCCCTCTGGTCCTGCTCGCCGACGAGCCCACCGGGAACCTCGACCCCAACACCTCGGTCGACATCATGCGGCTCCTCGACAAGGTGAACCGCATCGGCACGACCGTGGTGATGGCGACCCACGACCAGGCGATCGTCGACGCGATGCGCAAGCGCGTGATCGAGCTCGACAAGGGCCACGTGATCCGCGACCAGTCCCGGGGCGTCTACAGCTGATGCGACGGATCGAGTACTACTTTCGGGAGACGGCGTCGGGGCTCCGGCGCAACGGCATCGTCGCGTTCGCGGCGATGTCGACCGCGTTCATCGCGCTCTTCCTGTTCGGGCTCGCGCTGCTGATCGCGCGGCAGTTCGACCTGGTGATCGACGCCTGGACCGGCAACGTCCAGGTGGCCGTGTACCTCACCGACCCCGTGAAGGACGAGAACGTCGCGCGGCTCACGACCACGCTGACGAACCTCGACGCGGTCTCCGAGGTCGCGTACGAGGACAAGACGGCGGCCTGCGAGCGCTTCAACAAGCTGTTCGCGAACCAGAAGGTGTTCCTCGAGAACGTGAACTGCGAGGAGGTGATCCCGGCCTCGCTCCGGGTGAACCTGGCCGACGCGTCGCAGTTCGGGCAGATCACGGCGGCGATGGGGTGCCAGCCCGACCCGGCGCAGAACGACAAGATCGTCTGCACGCAGCCCGGCGTCCGGGACGTGGCCGACTACCGCGCGTTGCTCGACCGGCTCGTCGCGATCACCCGTGTGCTCTCGATCGGGATCCTCTCGATCGCGATGATCATGCTCGCGTCGGCGATCGCCCTCGTCGCGAACACCCTGCGGATGGGCATGTTCGCGCGCCGGAAGGAGATCGGCATCATGCGGCTGGTGGGCGCCACGAACTGGCGGATCCGCGTGCCGTTCCTGATCGAGGGCCTGGTCGAGGCGCTGCTCGGCGCCCTGGCCGCGATCTTCGCCCTCTTCCTGATCAAGGTGATCTTCATCGATCGCCTGCGCGGCGAGATCTCGTTCTTCCCGCTGATCAAGAACTCCGACGTCCTGGCCGTCGCCCCGTGGATCCTGATCGCGGCCGTCGTGGTGGCCGTGATCGCCGGCACGATCGGGATGCGCCGCTTCCTCGACGTCTAGGCTCTCCGCCATGACACGGCGCACCGAGGACGAGAAGACGGTCGCCTCGAACCGGCGGGCCCGCCACGACTACGCGATCCAAGAGACGCTGGAGGCGGGGATCCAGCTCACCGGCGACGAGGTGAAGTCGCTGCGCGGCGGCCGTGCTTCGCTCACGGACTGCTATGCCCGCGTGCGCGACGGGGAGGCGTGGATCGAGGGTATGCACATCCCGCCGTACGAGCAGGGGGACGTGAAGCGCCATCTGCCGACGCGGCCCCGCAAGCTCCTCCTGCATCGGCGCGAGATCGAGAAGCTCGCCTCGCAGCAACAGGAGGAGCGCCTGGCGATCGTGCCCCTGCGCGTCTACTTCACGCACGGGATCGCGAAGGTCGAGCTCGGGGTCGGGCGGGGCAAGCGTGAGTTCGAGAAGCGACAGTCGATCGCGAAGCGCGAGAGCCAGCGCGAGATCGAGCGCGCGATGGGCCAGCAGCGCCGCTGACTTCAGGCGGTGTCGTCGCCGGCCGTATACTCGCAAGAGACAACTGCATATGGGGGTGTACTGGCTTCGACCTGGACGATATTCGCCTGGGAGAAGCGGGCCGTGATCCCGGATGTCACGTTAAACGCCGGACCAAACACAAGCGCCGAAGACAACTACGCGCTCGCTGCCTAACTAGTTAGGTAGCCGGGCCCTCCCGGATCGCCTGCGGCCGGGAGACGCCCGTCACTCAGCAGGCTCACTCCATCGGTTCCGCCCGGGGGCCGGAGGAGGACACCGAACCTGGGCTGGCCGAGGGGTGCTCTGCCGGTGGGAGCCCCGAGGCGAGATCTATCCACCAGGCTGCGCCCGGAGAAGTCCCAGACGGTCGGCTAGGCACGGGGGTTCGATTCCCCCCACCTCCACGATGACGCGACGCCCGGTCTACGGCCGGGCGTCGTCGTATCCGGTGCCGAGGCCCGCGAGCGTAGCGGTCGCGGCCTCGGCGATCGGTCCGGCGTCATCGTCGCGGCCGAGGGCTCGCAGACATCGAGCCCTTCCGGCGAGCGCGTGGCCCACCTCGAGCGGCACCCCGAACGCCTCCCAGCCCGCGGCGGCCTCGGCGAACGCGACCTCCGCGGGCCCGACGTCGCCGGCCGCCTCTGCGAGGAGAGCTCTCCCGGACGCCACCGCCAGCAGGACCCGATGGGAGTGCACGGCACGCTCGCCCACGATGCGGGCGGCCACCGTCGGGTCGCCCGCCGCGATCGCGACCCGCGCGACCTCGGGCGACTGGATCTCGCGGTACTCGGCGGGACCGCCCTCGGTCAGCTCATCGAACTCACGGAGCCGGGCGAGCGCCTCGTCATGAGCGCCGGATGCGACCTCCACGAGCGCCGCCGAGATCAAGGCCGGCGCGAGGATCTGTAGGTCCTCGATCGTGCGCGCGAGCGGCAGCAGTCGCTCGATCTCTGGCCGCGCCGCGGTGACGTTGCCCCGGTGCGCGAGCACCCGGGCCCGGTAGCTCGCGGCCGCCGCCTCGATCTGGACCTCGCCATGTTCCTTCGCCCATGCCTCGAGCTCGTCGGCGAGCGCGAGGATCTCGTCCCACTCGCCGGCGTCGAAGCGCAGCCACAGGCTCTCGGTGCGCG
Source organism: uncultured Actinomycetes bacterium (assembly GCA_963821925.1). Classification (GTDB taxonomy): domain Bacteria; phylum Actinomycetota; class UBA4738; order UBA4738; family HRBIN12; genus JAOUEA01. The sequence continues at coordinate 601,033 of CAWGFO010000002.1, forward strand.
ACCAGAGGGCCTGGTGTGGCAGACCACGCTGCTCGCAGAGCGCCACGGCCTCCGCGTTCATCGCGAGTGCGGCGCGCGGACCCTCCTCCATCGCGATCCACTCGTTGAGGTAGGAATACGAGGTCACGATGTCGAGCGCGCTCCCGTCGGTCCGTGCGAGCGCGAGCGCCTCGCGCAGGTCGTCGACGCCCTCCATGTCACCCAACTCGCACCGGGCGTTCCCGCGCAGGTGCAGCGCCATCAGCCTCACCACCGGCGCCCGTGACACCGAGAGCGCCCGGGCGGCCCAGTCCAGCGAGGCCTCCGAGTGGCCCGCGAACATCTCGGCCTCTGACCGGGCCGCGTACAGCTCCGCGAGCACCGGCCCGGGCGGAAGATCGGTGAGCAGGTCGATCGCCCGATCGAGCACCTCGATCGCCTCACCGGTCTCACCGGACAGGCCGAGCTGGAAGTAGAGCCGGCGCATCAGGCCCGCCGCGCCTTCTCTGTCGTCATGCGCGAGCGCGAGGTCGATCCCCTCGCGGTAGGCGGCGATCGCCGAGTCGGAGTCGAGCTCCCCGGTGCGCCACCCGACGCTCGTGGCGAGCCGGATCAGCTCGGGCCGCTCCAGGGCGTCGGGGGGCGTGAGCGCCAGGGCCTGCCGGTAGTGCTCGCCGGCCCGCGGCATGTCGAGCGCCATCTGCCGGTCGCCCGCGAGCTTCAGCGCTCGACGGGCCGACGCCTCGAGGGTGGACAGGTCGTCGAGCATCCCGGCCGACCGCGCGAGCTCGAGCGCGCGGACGGCGTGCGAGGCCAGCAGGTCGGTGCGGTCGGCGGCCTGGTCGGCGGCCGTGGCCTCGAGCCACTCTGCCACCACGCGGTGCCGGCGAGCCCGCTCGGCCCGGGGGAGCTGCCCATAGGCGACGTCCCGGATCAGCGCGTGCGCGAACGCGAACCCGCCGCCGTCGTCGGCCGAGGCCGCGGCCTCGCGCCGGATCAGGCCGCGCCGCTGCAGCTCCCGCAGGGACCGGTCGAGGCCGGCCACCGCGGGGTCGAGCGCTTCGAGCGCGGCGGTCCAGAACCGGTCGCCCACCACCGCGGCGTCCTGCAGGAGGGACCGTTCGGCGTGCCCGAGCGAATCGAGGCGGGCGGCGATCAGCGCCTGCACCGACTCGGGCACGCTGATCACGGGGGCGCCGTCGCCGTCGAGGTCGCCGGGGTCGATGTCCTGGTCCTCGAGCATGTGCACGAACTCGAGCGCGTACAGCGGATTGCCGCCCGCGCGGCTCATCAGCGGGGTCTGCGTGTCGGCGGGGAGCACCGATCGCAGGAGCAGTGCCCCGAGCAGCTCACGCATCTCGGCCTCGTCCAACGGCGAGAGCGAGATCGTGGTGGCGTTCGCCTTCCCGCCACCCCACGCTGGATGCGACGTGAACAGTTCCGGACGGGCCGTGACGAGCACGAACAAGGGGACGTCGCCCGCGGCCGAGACCAGGTGGTCCAGGAACTCGAGCATGGCGTCGTCGGCCCAATGGAGATCCTCGATCACGAGGATCGCGGGACGACGGTTCGACGCGGCCTCGAGGAACCGCGTCCACGCCGCGAAGAGTTCCTCACGCGGCGCGCCGGCGGCGTCGTCCTCACCCGGCAGGCCGAGGAGCGGGGCGAGCCGGTCACGCAGCCACTGGCGGTCGGCGTGGCGGGCGTCCACGGCCGCGACGGCCGCGTCGAGCTTGGTGCTGACGGCGTCGCGTCCGTCACCGGGCGCCACGCCGACGATCGCGCGGACGGCCTCCTCGAGCGACGCGAACGTGATCGACTCGCCGTAGGGGAGGCAGCGCCCGCGGAACCACCCCGTCTGCTTCTCCTGGGCGCGGACGTGCTCGCCGAGGTCGGCCAGCAGGCGTGTCTTCCCGATGCCGGGCTCGCCTACGACCGTCACGAGGTGCGGGCATCGCTCGCGTTCGGTGCGCTCGAGGAGCTCGCGGAGGAGGAGCCGCTCGCGGGAGCGGCCGACGAACGGCGGCGGGTCGTCCTCGTCGCGGTCGAGCGCCGACGGCAGCAGGGCGTCGGCGCGCCAGATCGCGACGGGCTCGGCCTTGCCCTTCAGCTCGACGTCGCCGAGCGACTCGTAGGTGACCACGCCGCGCGTCGCGCGCTGGGTGGCCTCGCCCACGACGACCCCACCGATCGGCGCCACCGACTGGATCCGGGAGGCCGTGTTCACGACGTCCCCCGCGACGCTCTCGCCGATCTGTGGGCCCGCGCCGAAGGAGACGACCGCCTCGCCGGTCGTCACGGCCACGCGGACCGGCATCTGCATCGCGTTCACGCGATCGCGGATCGCGAGCGCGGCCCGGACGGCACGTTCGGCGTCGTCCTCGTGCGCGATCGGCGCGCCGAACACCCCCATCGCGGCATCGCCGATGAACTTGTCGAGCGTGCCCCCGAAGCGCTGGATCTCCTCCTTCGCGAGCTCGTGGAAGGGCACGAGGATCCGCCGCACGTCCTCGGGGTCGGCGCGATCTGAGCGCTGGGTGAACCCGGCGAGGTCGGCGAACAGGATCGAGACGATGCGGCGTTCCTCGACGGGGGTGGGCACCGCGGGGGCGTCATCCCCGATCTGGGTGCCGCATCCCTGGCAGAAGCGGGCGCGCAGCGGGACGGAGGCGCCGCACGCGGGGCACGTGCGCGCGAGACGCGCGCCGCACGACGAGCAGAACCGCGCCTCGTCGTCGTTCGGGGCGCTGCAGGAGGGACAGGAGAGCGCCACGGCGCGAGTCTATCCGAGGGTGCCGAGAAGGCCGGAGTCAGGCGACGACCGTGAGCGTGACGTCGTGGCCGCGCGCCGCGTCGACCTCGATGCGCGCGCCCGTGGCGAGTGCCGCGTACGTCTCGGGGTCGAGGACCACCACGGGCACCTCGATCCCGTAGAGCTCCGCGGCCACGAGCGCGCCCAGCGCGACGATCCCGTCCGGCTCACCAAGCAGGAACGCGGACGGCGCGACGCCGGTCCGGGCCGCCTCGGTGAGCACGTACGAGCTGGAGCTGCTCCCGCGGCCGGAGGGCATCACGACGACCTTCCCGGCGAGCGGCTGGCCGACCTGCGGATGGTGGATGTCGATGAGCTCGCCGGTCAGCGGATCGAGCCCGCCCCACAGGCTCAGCGGCTCGTCGAGAACGATGAGCTCACCCGCCGCGATCCCGGGTACGAGGATCCGGGAACGGTCAATCGCCACTCCAGAGCTCCTCGTCGCGCACGATCGCACCGGCCGAGGCGCTCCGCACGCATTCCTCCATGCTGCCGAACGCGGTGTCGAACCCCAGGTTCCCGGGCGCATACCAGGCCCACTTCGCGGAGTCGGTCATGATCGGGGCGTCCGTCTCGTGGATCACCGGCGTGATGTAGGTGCAGGTGTCGGAGACGAGCGTGACGCCGGCGCGCTCGAGCTCGTCGGTCAGCCCCCGTTCGTCGGCCCTCGCGCGGGTGTCCCGGCCGACGTTCGCATACAACGGGACGCTCGGCCTGGAGTCCGCCACGAGGGCCGCGAGCCGTTCGAGCCCGTCGAGCGAGAGATGCGGCGTGCCGACACTCACCGCGCCGATCGACGTCCCCGGGCCGACCGTGCTCAGCTCGTCCCGGGCGGCGCGCAGATCCGCGGTGGTGATCGACTCGGTGCGCGCGAGCTCCCCACCGCCGGTCGCGACCGCGAGGGTCGGGGCCTCCGGGGTCACGCCCACCGCATGGAACATCGCGACCGCGCCCGAGGAAGCCGCTCCGGCTCCGAGCGCCCGCAGGTGATCCTCGGGCGTTGCGGCGGCGAGCCCCACGATCGCCGGCACCTCGGTGCCCGCCCGTCGGCCGACGACGTGGCCCACGGTGGCCGCCCCAGCCTCGGAGGACGCGAGGGTGTCAGGCACGTCTTCGAGCGAGAAGACCGCGGTCGCGCGCCGCCCCTCGTCCGTGTGCAGGCCGGCGAACGGCGCCCGCCCGGTGATCGCGCAGCAGATGTCGATGAAGTCGCCGTACCGGTTCGTGCGAGCGCCGAGCACGCTGTTCGCGAAGACGATCGCGTTGGACTCGGCCCAGGCGATCTGTTCGCCGAACACCGGCCGCCCGGGCAGCTGGTAGGGGGCGCACGTCCAGGTCGCCCGGCAGCCCATCGAGACGTACGCATCCATCAGCTCGCGGGCTTCCGCGGCCGCGGCCCGGTCGAGGTGCACGAGCTCGGGATGCAGCAGATCGAGCGAAGAGACGTTCAGGGTCGTAGGGACCGCGACGCGCCCGCCGCCGTCCACGAGCCGTCGGGCGAAGTCCAGTCCGGCGCGCCCGTGGTACAGGCAGCCGTCGATGTGCGCGGCCGTGACGTCGATCAGGCGGGGCGCGTCCATCACCTCGGCCATCGCGACGACGATGCGCATCGCGAGGGCGGCGGTCTCGCCGCGCGTTCCGCCCAGCGCGGCGCGGTCCTCGGGGGTCAGCTCCACTGGCACCGAAGCATCTTCGCACCGCGTCCGTAGGATGGCGCGATGCGGCGGATCGACGCGGTGCGGATCCCGGGCGTCTACGCGAACACCGACCCCCCGGAGGCGATCGAGAACAACGTCTGGGTGATCGGGGACGACCACGAGGTGCTCGTGGTCGACGCCTCCCATGACATCACGCCGATCCTCGCCACGATCGACGGTCGTCGCGTCAGGCAGATCGTGTGCACGCACGGCCACTGGGACCACGTGAACCGCGCCTTGGCGCTGCAGGGGGCCATCGACGCGCCGGTCGCGCTTCACCCTGCCGACCGGATGCTCTGGGACGAGCTCCACGCGTTGCCGCCCGACCTCGACCTGGCGGCGGACGACCTGCTGCTGATCGGCGGTCTCGAGCTGAAGGTGCTGCACACGCCCGGCCACACGCCGGGGAGCGTCTGCCTCTACGACCAGGCCGGCACGCTCTTCTCGGGGGACACCCTGTTCGAAGGTGGCCCGGGCACGACCGCGATCCGGTTCGGCGACTTCGAGGTGATCATCCGCTCGATCAGTGAGCAGCTCCTCGTGCTGCCGGGCGAGACGGCGGTGCATACGGGCCACGGTCCGAGCACGACGATCGGTGCCGAGGCGCCGCACCTCCCCGCGTGGATCCGACGTGGGTGGTGACCGCGTGACTGACCGGCCCCCCGCCTGGGCGATCGAGGGCGCGCTGAACCCGACGATCCTCCGGATCCACGTCACCGAGGCGCTCACCGACCGCACGATCGTCGTGTGCCCGCCCGAGGATGCCCCCGCGCCGTTCGACGCGGTGGTCGAGATCGAGGGCGTGCGTGGGCTCGACCTGCACCGGCACCGCGTGCGGGTGAACCTGGAGCCCGGCGCCCGCCGAGCGGCCGTCTCGCGGGTGGCCGCACGGCTGCTCGAGGCGGCGTGGGGCGCCGAGGAGCCGCTCCCGCTCGACGAGGGGCCCCGCGCGTTCAGCGTCGACCACACCGGACCCCGGCTCGTGGCCGAGAGCCCGGTGATGGCGGCGAAGCAGGGGGACACGACGCTGATCCGCGTGTTCGAGGTGCCGGGTGTGGTCGAGGCGATCGCGGGCGACGGTCTGGTGCTGGTGCGGCTGGGCAGGCTGTTCGCGTGGGACGACGTCGAGGCCGAGGTGTCGGCCGCGCTCGCCTAGACGATCGGCGCAGGCATCGGGTAGTCGCCGTCGGGGAACGCCGTCTCACCGAACGTCGCGGTATCGAGGTCGGCGAGCGTCGCCATGTAGGTCGTCGCGAACACCGCCGCGAACTCCTTCTCGTCGAGCAGATCCTGCTCGATCGCGCTCCGCGGGACGTACGGGCCGATGTTCTGTCGGTACGTGTAGTCGCGCAGGTACGCCGCCACGTCCTCGCGCGTAGCGCCGCCCTCGTCCCAGAGGAGCTTCGTATCGAGGTAGATCTCGTGCGGCACGACGTCCTGCACGAGCCCGCTGTTGACCCCGCCGCCGAACTCGGCCTCGATGTGCTGGCGGAGCTGGATCGGGTCCAGGCGCACGCCGCCGACGGCATCGGGGAGCGGGCATTGCCCATGGTCGGCCGTGACGATCAATACGTACTCGCCCGGGAAGCGGGCCTCGAGGAGGTCGACCATGCGGCCGATCTCGGCGTCGACGGCCTCGAGCTGCAGGCCTGTCCAGTCCGAGAACATCCCGTACACGTGGCCGGTGTAGTCCGGCGACTTGAAGGTCGTGTAGAGGAGGCTCGTCTCGTCGCCGTGGCCGATCGGTTCGGAGTCGAAGGTCGCCTCGAGGAGGTCGCCCTGATAACGCACGATCGGCGGGCTGCAGCAGGGCGACTGGCGGCTGCCCGGCTTGGGCGCGAACGCCGCGTCCCAATCGGGCGCCACGAAGGCGTCGTCGTATCCCGCGAGCACGTCGAGACCGGGCACCGACGCCGGCATCCGGAAGAAGTCGGGGTTGTGCGGCTCCCACCGCTGGGATCCGTCCTCGGCCCAGTACACGCCGACGGGCCTCGCGTCGGTGGGACGGTTCCTGCCACCGTAGCCGAGCATCCCCATGTGCCAAACCTGGTAACCGATCTCGCCGACCCACGCACGGTTGTCGGTCTGGTCGCTCCACAGGTCGGCGAGCGTGGGGACGAGGATGTCGCCCGGGTCCGCCTGCCCCGGCGTGCCGTACGCCTTCCGCGGGGCCTTCCCGTCGCGGATGTTGTGGCCGGTGATCCCGTGCTGGCTCGGGAACGTGCCCGTGCCGATCGACGCGTGCGCGCACGCCGTGACCGCCGGGAACGACCCCACGATCGCGTTGCGGAAGTTCGCGCCCTCGCCCATCAGGCGCCTCAGGTTCGGCCACTGGTCGGGGAAGTTGTCGAGGACGTTCCAGCCGCCGCCGTCGATCACGAATGTCATCACGACCTTCGGCTTCCTCGCCGACCGTGAGGTCGCGATCGGGAGCGGCGTGCCGAGGCGGTCGCCCGGCCAGTCGGCGCCGATCAGGGCCGCGGTGGTGGGCGCGAGGTCGGCGAGCGTCACGCGCTCCTCGGAGTCGGAGGCCACGACGATGCCGGGTGCGTGCACGACGAGCGGGATCCGCTCGAGGTACATCCAGCTGCTCGCGTGGCTCGTCCGCGGATCCTGCGGCACGAGCGTCAGCGATTCGAAGGTGTAGTTCGAGCTGTTGAAGGGAGCGAGCAGCAGCTGGAGATCGCCCGAGCGGCCCTCGTGGTACGCGCGCTTCACGAGCTCCATGTACTCGGCGCCCATGTCGGAGGCCATCGCCTCCTGGACCGGGCGGGGATCGGGGCGCGCGGCCTTCCGCGTGAACCACCCGAGGCTCGGCCCGACGAACGCCCAGACGAGTCCGGCGGCGCCGGCGCCGACCAGGAACCGGCGTCGAGCGGGGTCATGGGGGGCTTCGCTCGCATCCCTCGTGGCGATCGCCATCGCGAATAGACCGATCCCGAGCACGAGCAGCCCGGTGAGGACGCCCAGGATCAGGGAGCCTGCGAGCGCCACGGCGAAGCCGGCGAGCCCGCCCACGAGGGCGAGCAGGACCAGGGCGAGCGGGAACCGACGGGTCGTCATGGGGTCGCTCATATCGTCCCAGAGGGAGACGACCCGGCGAGCGAACGGGACGTTGCGTTCTGGTGGCGGTCGGCGGCTCGGTCGAGCGCTCCAGGAGAGGTGCGCCATACCGATACCTCGGAGATGAAGGCTCGGGGATGGTTCACGGTGGTCCTGTTGGTCGTCGCGAGCGCGACCATCTTCGCGTGGCGCAGCCGGGCCGAGCCCGTGCGGTGCTCGAACGTCGACACCACGTTCGACTACGCAGCCGGGACCACGACGTTCGATACGAGAGAGGAAGCCGTGGAGAACGCCGTCTCGAGCACGCTGGACGGCGACCTCGGAGACTTCACCCTCGGAGCGGCAGGCCCGGAGCGATACGTCGTCCACTGGGAGGACGAGGATCCTGCGAACCCGCTCGTCGTCGGCGTCAGGCGTGCTGGTGAGGGCTTCCTGCCGACCGGCCTCAGCTGCTCAGGATCGGCCTGACCGTTACGAACGCTTGCGGGGCAGGTCCAGGAAAGGCATCGGGGAGACGGTCGCCTTGACCTTCCCGCGCTCGCCCTCCACGGTCCACTCGATCGAGAGCTCGGTGCCGGGCTTCTCGAGCGCCTTGTCCACCGAGCCGAACGCGATCATCTTCTTGATCGTGGGGCCCCAGGTGACCGAGGTGGCGCGGCCGACCTGCCGGCCTTCCTTGTAGACGGGCACCGCGGCGCGCTCGACCTTCGGCGAGACGCCCGGGGCGAGGCCGTGCTTCGCGAACATCCGCTCGATCCCGGCCCACTCGATGTCGAGACCGACGAGCCGACGTGCGGGGCCGCCCGCGGCCTGCTCGGCCAGCAGCGCGCTCCGCCCGATGAACTCGGCGTTCTTGTTGAAGTTCACGAGGCGTCCGAGGCCGAGCTCGAAGGGGGAGTACTGCTGCTCGGGCGAGACCGCGTGGCGGGCGCTCGTGTACTCGGCCTCGATCAGGATCAGGCCGGCCTCGACGCGCGCGACGTCCATCGCGGTGATCCCGACGGGGTAGATCCCGTAGTCCACGCCCACCTCGAAGACCTTGTCCCACACGGCGAGCGCGCCGTCGGCGGGCATCCACAGCTCGTAGCCGCGGTCGCCCGTGTAGCCGGTGCGCGTCACGTCGACGGGCGTGCCGGCGATCTCGGACACCCGGCGGCGGAAGTACTTCACGTCGGCCCAGTCCTGGCCGGTAGCGGCCTCGAGCACCTCGCGGGAGAGCTGGCCCTGGATCGCCAAGCCGGCGGTCTCGTCGCTGATGTCGTTCACCTCGACGTCGAGATCGGTGCCGGCCATCAGGAACCAGCGGTAGCAGGGATCGGCGGCGGTGATCCGGTAGGTCGAGTCCGACAGGCGCGTCACCGTGCCGTCGTCGACGACCTTGCCCTCCTCGTCGCACCAGGGTGTGTAGTAGACCTGATCGACCTGGAGCTTCGAGATGTCGCGCGTCATCACGCGGTCCAGCAGACGCGCGGCGTCCCTCCCGGAGACCTCGTACTTGTACAGGGGGCTCACGTCGATCACGGCCGCGGCCTCGCGGATCGCGTTGTACTCGATGTCGTGGAAGTCCGAGTACACGGCGGCCGAGTAGTAGCCGGCCCACTCGCCCCAGGCCAGCTTCTTGTTCAGCTCCTGCTCACGCGGGAAGAACGCTGTGCCGACGCTCAACGGTGGACCTCCTCTGACGGTGGACGCGGTCACGCGGGACCGCCGGTCAGGAAGCCTAGCCCACGCCCTCGAGGCCCGACATCTGCTCGTTGACCTGAAGTCACGGTCCCGTTGGTGGCCCCCCACCCCCCCGGATAGCATGGGCGAACGGCGGCGACGCACGTCGCCTATCGGGGTGCGCTTGACCCCGAGTCACCACTTCGAACACGCCCCAAGGAGGGTCCGCATGGCCAAGCGATACGACGCGGTCGTGATCGGCGGGGGTCACAACGGCCTGATCACGGCGGCCTACCTGGCCAAGGCCGGCAAGTCGGTCGTCGTGCTCGAGAAGAACCCGATCCTGGGCGGCGCCGCCACCACGGTGGAGCACGTGCCCGGCTTCCGCTTCAGCGCGATGTCGTACGTCGTGTCGCTCCTGCGCCCCGAGATCATCCGCGAGCTCGAGCTGCCGAAGCACGGCCTCGAGATCCTCCCGCTCGACGGCACGATCACGCCGCTGGATGACGACTACCTCTGGCGCGTGAACGACCACGGCAAGACGGTGCGCGAGCTCCGCCGCTGGTCGAAGAACGACGCGGAGGCCTACGAGGAGTACGGCCAGCTGATGGCCGAGATGGCGCGGTTCATCAAGCCGATCCTCTCGATCGTCCCGCCGGACCCGGGGAAGATCTCGCCCACGCACTGGCTGCCGCTCGGCCCGCTCGCGAAGTCGTTCCGGGACCTGCCGCAGAAGCTGCAGACCACGTTCATCCAGCTGATGACGATGAGCGCCGCCGACTTCCTGGACCAGTGGTTCGAGACCGAGCCGCTGAAGGCCACGATGAGCGCCTCGGGCATCATCGGCACGTTCCAGGGCCCGCGCTCGCCCGGCACGGCGTACGTGCTGCTCCACCACTACATGGGCGAGATCGACGGCGCCTTCCGTGCCTGGGGGATCCCCAAGGGCGGCACCGGCGGGATCAGCTACTCGATCGCGAACGCCGCGCTCTCGCTGGGTGCCGAGATCCGCACCGAGACCAAGGTCACGAACATCATCACGAGGGGTGGCCGCGCGATCGGCGTGGCGCTCGAGGGCGGCGAGGAGGTTCACGCCGACGTCGTGATGTCCTCGCTCGACTCGCGGTGGACGTTCATCCACCTGCTCGAGAAGGGGATCCTCGATCCCGACTTCGAGTCCGACGTGATGCGCTACAAGTACCGGGGCTCGAGCGGCAAGGTGAACCTGGCGCTCGACTCGCTGCCCGAGTTGGCGTGCAAGCCCGGCCGGGGCGAGTGGCTGCGCGGGGCGATCTCGTTCTCCCCGAGCCTGGACTACATGGAGCGCGCGTACGACGACGCGAAGTACGGGAACTACTCGAAGCGCCCCTACATCGACTGCATCATCCCGACGCTCGTCGACCCGACGATGGCGCCCCCCGGCAAGCACACGATGAGCTGCTTCGTGCAGTACGCGCCGTACCACCTGGCCGACGACAACGAGTGGACGCCCGAGCGGCGGGACGCGTTCGGCGAGACCGTGATCGACACGCTCGAGGAGCGGTTCCCCGGGATCCGCGACAAGATCGTCGGCAAGCTCGTGCTCTCGCCCAAGGACATCGAGGACTGGACGGGGCTGTCCGAGGGGAACATCTTCCAGGGCGAGCTCTCGCTCGAGCAGCTGTTCTTCAACCGGCCCGTGCCCGGCTGGGCGCGCTACCGCACGCCGGTGCCCGACCTGTGGATGTGCGGGTCGGCCACGCACCCCGGCGGCGGCATCATGGGCGCGAACGGCCGCCTGGCCGCGCTCGAGTACCTCAAGGAGAAGAAGAAGGGACGGAGGGCGGCCTGATGGCGAAGTCCGAGATCGTCGTCATCGGCGCGGGCCACAACGGCCTGGTCGCCGCCGCCTACCTCGCGAAGGCCGGGCACCGGGTCACGGTGCTCGAGCGCTCGTCCGAGGTCGGCGGGATCCTGCGGAACACCGAGATCGCGCCCGGCTTCATCGCGCCCGGGATCGGCCACACGGTCGGGCGCATGCGCGAGAGCGTGATCAAGGACCTGAACCTGACGCGCCACGGGCTCGAGCTGCTGACGCCGGACGTTCGCGTGTTCGCCCCGCAACCCGATGGGTCGGCCGTCACGTTCTGGGCCGATGCGGCGAAGAGCGCGGCCGAGATCCGCGAGCGGAACCAGAAGGACGCCGATGCCTACCTCGCGTTCGACAAGAAGGTGCGCGTGATCGCGAGCTTCCTCGCCTACATCAACGTCGCGACGCCTCCCGACGCGAAGAGCCCGTCCCTGTCGGACGCGATCATGGGGCTGAAGCTCGGGAAGGCGTTCAAGGACATCGGCGCCGTGGCCGGCCGCGAGACGATCCGCTCCCTCCCGATGGCCGTCGCCGACCTCGTGCAGGAGACCTTCGAGGACGAGGCCCTGCGCGGGCCGCTCTCGACACGCGGGATCAAGTTCACCGCCACGGGACCATGGGCGGCCGGCACCGCGTCCGTCTTCCTGAACGACTCCGCCGGCAACGACGGGGGAGCGCCGGGTGAAGCCACGTTCGCGAAGGGAGGCACCGGCGCGCTCGCTGCCGCTCTGGCGAAGGCCGCCGAGTCCTACGGTGTCACGATCCGCACCGGCGCGGAGGTCTCGCGGATCCGCACGAAGAACGGCCGCGTCGCGGGCGTGACGCTCGCCGACGGGTCCGAGATCGACACGACGGCCGTCGTGACGGGGGCCGACCCCAAGCGCACGTTGAACCTGTGCGATCCGGTCGAGTTGGGTCCCCACATGGTGTGGCGCGCGAACAACATCCGCACACCGGGCGCCACGGCAAAGGTGAACCTCGCGCTCTCGGGCCTGCCGACGTTCCACGGCGCCGACGACCCCGAGCGGCTGAAGGGCCGGATCGTGATCGCCCCCTCGATCGACCACGTCGAGAAGGCGAAGGACGCGGTGAAGTACGGGCACCTCGCCGAGGAGCCGTGGCTCGAGGCCACGATCCCGACGCTCGTGGACCCGTCGCTCGCGCCCGAGGGTAAGCACGTGATGAGCGTGCTCGTCGAGGGCGCGCCGCGGCACCTGCGCGATTCGACCTGGGAAGCGGAGCGCGAGCGCCTGGGCGATATCACCGTGAAGACGCTCGAGCAGTACGCGCCCGGCCTGGGCGAGCTCGTCGAGGCCCGCGAGGTCATCACGACCGAGGACTTCGAGACCGAGTACGGCCTGTCGGGCGGGCACGTCTACCACGCCGAGCCGGGCCTCGATCAGTTCTTCGCGTGGCGGCCGCTGGCGGGGGAGGCGCGTTACCAGCTCGTCGTCGACGGCCTCTACCTGGCCGGTTCCGGCGCCCACCCGGGCGGCGGCGTCACGGGCGGACCCGGTGCGAACGCGGCCCGCGCGATCCTGAGCGACCTCGACAAGCGGTAGCGCATCGGCCCTCGGTCACGCCGGGCAGGGGCCGATGACCGCCTCGATCCCGTCGTGGTCGGAGCCGGGGACCTCATAGGTGTCGGCGCCCACCCCGCACCAATCCTGTGGGATGAACAGGTGGTCGATCCGCAGCTGGAAGATCGGCCAGATCTCGCCGTGGTACGTGGAGCGCGGCCATCCGCTCGTGCGCATCGCGTCGAGGAACGACCCGTCGAGGATCCGGTAGCTGAGCGTCCGGTCGCTCATGTTCATGTCGCCCATCAGGATCGCCGGATCGGTCTCGGCCTGCAGGTCGCCGATCAGCCGCTCGGTGAAGTCGCGCTGCTGCTGGAACGTCGTGTCGTGGAGCGGGTTCAGCCCGTGGACGACGTACACGATCAGTCGGCCGTACGGCCCGTCCACCGCGACGCGCAGCACGCGGGTCTTGTTCAGGTTCCCGGGGGTCTCGAGCTCGATAACGGGGAAACGGGCACGCAGGCCGAGCTCGCCCCGGGTGACCCCGTAGGGGAACTCGGGCTGTTCCGAGAGCGCCGCCCAGAAGGTCCCGTCGCGGCGCATCTCGACCACGCCCAGGATGTCGGGCTGTCGCCGGACGAGCACGTCGACGGCGGCGGGAATCTCCTCGTTGAACTCGTAGACGTTCGCGGACGCGACGCGGAGCGGGGAGTTCGGGAAGTCGGTTGGCCGGGGCATCCTGGGCGCGAGCGTCGCGATCAAGGTCACGGCGACCACCGACACCCCGACCGCCGCGAGGATCGGACGGACGAGGATCACCGAGAGCACGAACAGGGTGAGCGCCCCCACCACGCCGAAGACCGGGAGCGCCACGCCGACCGCGTCGACCGGGCCGCCGGCCGCGCGCACGGCGAACCACAACCAAGGGGTGGCCACCGCGGCGATGCCCAGCCCGGTGATCCGATGCCGGCGCCGCGCGCCCGGGGGAAGGGAGCTCATCGTCCGAGGAGCCTACCGGCGCAACGGCCCTCGGAGTGTGTCCGAACCGTGACTTCTCGGACGGCTCACGGCGGTCGCGGTATGGCAGACTCGCCCGCATGACCGACGCACCCGACTTCCGACTCGAGCGCAGCGAGTTGCGCGGCGAGGACGAGTTCACCGAGTTCGCCTCCACCGATCTGCCCTACTACTCGGACTGGCGCGGCTCCTTCGAGAAGCTCCCGTGGGCCACCGACGACGAGTCGCTCCGCGCGGCGGACGCCGACGTCGCGATCGTGGGTGCGCCGCTCGACGAGGGTGTGTCGTCACGTCCGGGCGCGCGCTTCGGTCCGCGCGCGATCCGGATGGCGCCCACCACGTGGGGCACCGAGACGGCGTGGTCGATCCAGCTCGACACCGAGCCCTACGCGAACCTCACCGTCGTGGATGCCGGCGACGCGCCGATCGTCCCGACCCGGTTCCAGCGGGGGCTGCGCGTGATCCACGAGAAGGTCTTCCGTGTGGCCGAGTGCGGTCCGATCCCGATCGTGCTCGGCGGCGACCACTCGATCACGTTCCCGAGCGCGGCCGCGGTCGCCCGGCATGTGTGGCCGCGGAAGGTCGGGATCGTGCACTTCGACGCGCACGCCGATACGGGCGCCGACCAGTGGGGGAACCTCTACGGCCACGGCGAGCCGATGCGTCGCCTGATCGAGGAGGGATGGGTCGCCGGCAAGAACTTCGTGCAGCTGGGGCTCCGTGGTTACTGGCCCGAGAAGGAGACGTTCGACTGGATGCGCGAGCAGGGCATGCGCTGGCACCCGATGGTCGAGATCGAGGACCGCGGGGCCGAGGCCGTGATCACGGACGCGATAGCCGAGGCGCTCGACGGCCCCGACTGCATCTACCTGAGCGTGGACATCGACGTCGTCGACCCCGGGATGGCGCCCGCGACCGGCACGCCCGAGGCCGGCGGGATGCTCGCGCGCGAGCTCCTGCGGGCGGTGCGACAGATCGTCGGCCAGGTCGACCTCGTCGGCATGGACGTCGTCGAGGTCGCCCCGCCGTACGACCACGCCGAGATCACCGCGATCCTCGCGCACCGCGTGGTGATGGAGGCGATCAGCGCCCTCGGCAAGCAGCGGAACGACGCCTCGTGAGCGGCGCCGAGGGACACGAGCAGGAGCTCGCCGACAACAGGAAGCTCTGGGACGCCTGGACCGCGATCCACACGACCGGCGCCTTCTACGACGTCCAGCGGTTCCGCGACGACCCGAACGACGTGCGGATCGAGCCTTGGGAGCGGGCGGAGGTCGGCGACGTGACAGGCAAGACCCTGCTCCACCTCCAGTGCCACTTCGGGCTCGACACGCTGTCGTGGGCACGCCTGGGGGCCGCGCGCGTGACGGGCGTCGACTTCAGCGAGCCCGCGATCGCCTTCGCGAACGAGCTCGCCGCCGAGACCGGGCTCGCCGACCGGGCGCGGTTCGTCGTGTCGAACGTGTACGACCTGCCCGGGCCGCTCGAGGGCGAGACCTTCGACGTCGTCTACACGGGCCGGGGTGTGCTGAGCTGGCTGCCCGATCTGGGTCCGTGGGCAGAGATCGCGGCCTCCTTCTTGGTGCCCGGCGGGATCTTCTACCTCCACGAGGGGCATCCGGTGATGTGGGCGGTCGACGACGACCAGACGGAGCCGAACGGACTCGCGCTCGCCTACGACTACTGGGGCGGCGAAACGCTCTCGTTCCCCGTGGAGGGGTCGTACGCCGATCCCGAGGCCGACGTGGACGCCGAGATCGAGCACGGCTGGAACCACTCGCTCGGCGAGATCGTGACGGCGCTCGCGGCGAACGGCCTGCGGATCGAGCTCCTCGACGAGAAGCGCGTGCTCGACTGGCCGGCGAACTTCCTGCGCGAGCTCGACGACGCGGGCCACTACGGGTTCCCTCCGGGGCAGACGGGCACGATCCCGTTGATGTACTCGCTGCGGGCCCGCAAGGACGCCTGAGGCGGGCTCGAGGCACCCCCGCACCGCTCAAGCGCGCTCGCGCGGGGGTCGAAGCCTCACACGTGATCGAACCCACGCCCGCAGGGGGCGCGCCCACGCACGCGTTCAGGCGGCTCGTCGACAACGTCGAGCGCGTGATCGCCGGGAACCGCGACGCCGTCGAGACCGCCGTGATCTGCCTGTTCGCCGACGGGAACCTCCTGCTCGAGGGCGTGCCCGGGGTCGGGAAGACGACGCTCGCACGAGCGCTGGCGCGCTCGATCGGCGGGGAGTTCAGCCGCGTGCAGGCCACCCCCGACCTGCTGCCGAGCGACCTCACCGGGATCAGCGTGTACGACCAGTCGCAGGGCGAGTTCCGGTTCGTGCCGGGGCCGGTCTTCGCGAACGTCGTGCTGGTGGACGAGATCAACCGGACCACGCCCCGGACCCAGTCGGCGCTGCTCGAGCCGATGGAGGAGCGCCAGGTCACCGCGGAAGGCACGACCTATCCGCTGCCCGTCCCGTACCTCGTGATCGCGACCGAGAACCCGATCGAGCAGCACGGCACCTACCCGCTCCCCGAGGGCCAGCTGGATCGGTTCGCGCTGACCGTCCAGGTCGGGTATCCCACGCGCGAGACGGCGACCGACGTCGTGCGCCGCCAGCTCGCGAGCCACCCCCTGCACGCGCTCGAGCAGGTGCTGTCACCCGAGGACGTGGTCGCCTGCCAACGGGCGGTCCGTAACGTGCACGTAGACGACACGGTCCTGGACTACGTCGTCGCGATCGTCCAGGCGACCCGCGAGGCTCCCGAGCTCGCGCTCGGCGCCTCACCGCGGTCAACCGTCTCACTCACGCGCGCCGCGCAGGCGAAGGCCGTCGCCGAGGGACGCGACTACGTGCTGCCCGACGACGTGAAGGCGCTCGCGCCCGCCGCGCTCGGGCACCGGCTCGTGTCCCGGCAGTCACGCGGCGGCGCCGCGATGGCACGTGACGTGGTCCGGCGGCTGCTCGACGAGGTCCCCGTCCCGCTGCGGGCCGTCGGAAGGGGCTGACCGTGCCGCGCCTGCGCAAGCGGGCCGTCGGCATGTCGATCGGCGCGGCCGTCCTGTTCTTCCTCGGGACGAACGTCCAGGCGGGTTGGCTCTTCGTGATCGCCGCGCTGCTGCTGGGCGCCGTGGTAGCCGGTCTGATGCTGCCCGCCCGGATGGTGCGCAACCTCGGGGTCGAGCGCCACGCGCCCGCCGAGGTCCACCAGGGCGAGGAGGTCCTCGTGGGACTGAGCGTCACGAACCGTGGGCGCGGGATGCGGCTCGGACTGGTCGCGTCCGACCCGTTCCTGTCGCCGGTCCGGGTCCTGGTGCCCTCGTTGGCGCCCGGGGAGCGAGCGGAGATCGCCACGCGCCGCCGTCCGACGCGACGGGGACCGCAGGGGAGCGCGCCCGTCGAGCTGCGGTCCTCGGCGCCGTTCGGCATGGCCGATCGCCGCCGGAAGGTGGCCGCCGCCGGCGCCGAGACGCTCGTGCTCCCGGCCGTGTTCCCGATCGGCGCGCTGCCGTTCGTGCGGTCGGCCGCGACCCAGGCGCATGCGATCCACACCCTGCCGCGCCGAGGGCAAGGTCCCGACTACCTCGGGATCCGTGAGTACCGGCCCGGCGACTCGATGCGGCACGTGCACTGGCCCTCGACGGCGCGCACCGGCGCCGTGATGGTGCGTGAGTTCGAAGAGGAGCAGACGCGCCGACTCGCGATCGTGCTCGACGCCTCGGCCGACGCCGGCGAGGACTGGACGCCGCTCGACCGGTCGTGCGCGGCCGCCGCGTCGGTTGCGTTCGCCGCCACCGCCCAGGGGCACGGGGCGCGGCTGGTGGCCGGTACCGATGACGGCACCGAGGTGCTGAGCCGCGCCGACGCGGACGAGCTCCTGCGCTACCTCGCGCGCGTGGGGCCGGCGGGCGCCCCGTTCGCCGAGTTGCTCGCCGGTCTCGACCAGGAGCTCCGCGGCGTCGAGACGCTCGTGTTGGTCGCCCCGACCTGGCGGGCGAACGGGGCGGCCGGCCCGCTGCCGGGCGCGATCGGGGACCTCGCCGATCGGTTCCCCACGGTCGTCGTGATCCTCGTGACCACCGACCCGGAGGAGTCCGGGCGTTCGGCGCTCGACGATGCCGGGACCGACGCGCTCGCGGGCGCCCTCCGGGCGGCGGGCGCCGACGTCGTGACGTGGGGCGAGGGCCAGGATCTGGCGGCGCGGCTCGCGGGCCGTGAGGAGGCGCTGCCCGTATGAGGCTCGAGCTGAAGCGACCCGCCGGCCCGCCCGAGGACTCGATCCCGATGCGGGTGGTCGTGGCGCTCGCGGTCGAGATCGCGATCGCGGCGGTCGTCGCCCAGCACGCCGTGCAGCCGGCGGTCGCGGCCGCGGCCCTGGTCCTGGCCCCGCTCGGCTACCTCTACTCGTACCGGCGGCGGCACCGGGCGAACCTGGCGCTGAAGCTGGTGCTCACCGCGGCGCTCCTCGCCGCGACCGGCCAGTTCTTCGCGTCGGTGCGCATGGCCGCGAACGTGGATGCCGCCCGGATCCCTCTCGCCACGCTCTTCCTGTGGGTGCAGGTGCTGCACGCGTTCGACGTCCCGCGCCGGCGGGACCTGGCGTTCTCGATGATCTCGAGCCTGATCCTGATCGCGGAGGCCGGGGCGCTGTCACTGACGACCTCGCTCGTCTGGTTCCTGCTCCCGTGGTCGGGGCTCGCCGGCACCTGGCTCTACCTCTCGTCGAGGCCGCGGCCCGACCGCGTGACGGTCCCGGAATCGGTGCACCGGATCCGCCGCGAAGGGCGGCCCGGTCGGCGCGCGGCGCCCGCCCGCGCGGTGCTGATCCCCGCCACCGCGGCGATGCTCGCGGCATCCCTCGTGTTCCTCGCGATGCCGCGCGTCCCCGGCTCCTTCGTGAAGACCCCGCCCTTCTCGCTGCGGAACGCCGCGCCGCTCCAGGGGTTCGACGGCAGCGTGCAGAACCCCGGGCTCGCGTCGTCGTCGGGCGACGGGGTCGTGGACTTCGCGGCCGACGCGTACCCCGGGTTCAGCGACGTCGTGGACCTGCGTGCTCGCGGCCGGTTGTCGGACGAGATCGCGTTCCGCGTGCGCGCGCCGCAGGCCTCCCTGTGGCGTGCCGAGACGTTCGACACCTACGACGGGACGCGCTGGACGATCGCCGACGACCGCACGGAGCCGGTCGCGCAGGGGTTCGACGACGGCGCGTACGAGCCGGGCCGCGATGCGGGCCAGGCGGCCACGCTCGGGACGGACGAGATCACGCAGACCTTCTACATCGACACACCGCAGCCGAACGTGCTCTTCGCCGCGGCGAACGCGCGCACCGTCTACTTCCCCTCGGCCGGGCTGCGGGTGGATCGGTCGGGGTCGATCCGCTCGCCGATCATGCTGGACGAGGGGCTCGTGTACTCGGTCGTCTCCGACGTGCCGGTGAACGACGCGGGGAGCCTGCGACTCGCGGATCGGTCGGCGCCACCCGCGCTGGCGGCCCGCTATCTCCAGCTCCCCGGCACGTTGCCCTCCCGCGTGCGGACGCTCGCGCTGCGGATCACGGCGGGCCGGACGAACGACTACGACCGCGCCGCCGCGATCGAGGCGTGGCTCCGCGCGAACGCGGTCTACGACCTGAACGTCCCGCGCGACCCGGTGGGCGTCGACGCCGTCGACCACTTCCTGTTCGAGACACGGCGCGGGTTCTGCGAGCAGATCGCGAGCTCGATGGCCGTGATGCTCCGTTCGATCGGCGTCCCGGCCCGGCTCGTCACGGGCTATGGCCCGGGGGAGCGGAACGCCTTCACCGGGTACTTCGAGGTCAAGCAGTCCGACGCGCACGCATGGGTCGAGGTCTACTACGCCGGCCACGGGTGGGTGGCGTACGACCCCACCTTCGGGGTGCCGGTGGCCGACCCGGGAGTAGCGAGCCGCTTCATGGCCGGGCCCGTCTTCGCGGCGATCGGACGCTTCCTCGGCGCGACGCCCGAGCCGATCAAGGACGTCGCGCGCGGGATCGGACATGCGATCGCGATCGCCGGGCGCGAGGCGCTGGCGGCCTGGCCGTTCGTGCTCGTGGCGGCGGCGCTGGCGGCCGCCGCCGGCGCGATCGCTCGGCGCCGCCGACGGGTCCGCGCGCTGGGGCCACCGCCGACCGGTGCCGAGGCCGCCTTCGAGGAGCTGCGCACGGCGCTCGCCGGGGCGGGGCACGACCGCGATCCCGCCGAGACCCCGAGCGAGTACCTCGCATCGGTCGCGGCCGACCCCGCGTTGGCGGTCGCCGTCATCGAGGCCGCCGAGCTGGTCGTGCGCACCTTCGAGCGGGCGCGGTTCGCGCCCGAGGGCGCCCGTCCGAGCCACGCCGACGTGGTGCGGGCGCGCGCGGCGGCCGCGCATGTCGCGGACCTCGTTTAGGCTCGACACATGTGCCGCAGCATCAAGACCCTCCGCCGCCCCGACGAGCCCGCGACCGAGGACGAGATCCGTGCCGCCGCGCGCCAGTACGTACGCAAGGTGAGCGGCTATCGCGAGCCCTCGAAGAAGAACACCGAGGCGTTCGAACGGGCCGTGGACGAGATCGCGGGCGCGTCGCGCGCGCTGCTCGACGCGGTGTCACCGCCGCCGGCCTGACCGCGCTCCGGTCGCGTCGAGCTTCGCGTCAGAGCCCGTTACGATGGGCGCCATGTATCCGCTCGACCCGGCCCCGCAGGACATGCGCGCGATGGGCGAGGCCGCCCTCGACTACCTGATCGGCTTCATCCACGGGCTCGACGATGCGCCCGCGGACGCGACCGAGGGAGCGATCGAGCTCGCCCGGGAGCTGCGCGCGGCCGCACCCGAACGGGGCGGCGACTTCGACGAGCTGTTCGCCGAGGCGCAGGCCGCGATCGCGAAGACCTTCGAGTACGCGGGTCCGGGGTACCTCGCCTATATCCCGGGCGGCGGCCTCTACACGGCCGCGCTCGCCGACTTCATCGCCCAGGGCGTGAACCGGTACGTGGGGCTGTGGCAGCCGAGCCCCGCGGTGGTCCAGATCGAGGAGAACGTCACCCGGTGGCTGTGTGACCTCTTCGACTACCCCGAGGGTTCGCAGGGACTGCTGCTGTCCGGCGGCTCGATGGCGAACCTGTCCGCGATGGTCACGGCGCGGCACGCGAAGCTCGGAGAGGACTTCCTCGACGGCACGTATTACGTCAGCGAGCAGGCCCACGCGAGCGTGCCGAAGGCCGCGACGATCGCCGGCTTCTCGAAGCGGAACGTTCGCCTCGTGCCGACCGACGACGAGCTCCGGATGGATCCCGACGCGCTCCGGCGGATGATCGCCGAGGACCGCGCGGCCGGGATGCGCCCGTTCCTCGTGGCGCCGAGCGCCGGCACCACGAACACGGGCGCGATCGATCCGCTCGACGCGATCGCCGATATCGCGGACGCCGAGGACCTGTGGCTCCACGTCGACGGCGCCTACGGAGGCTTCTTCCAGCTCACCGACCGGGGCCGCGGATGGTTCCACGGGGTCGAGCGGAGCGACTCGGTGACGCTCGACCCGCACAAGGGCCTGTTCCTCCCGTACGGGACCGGCGGGCTCGTCGTGCGTGACGGCGCCGCGATGCGCGATGCGCACTACGAAGGCGCGGCCTACCTCCAGGACCTGCCTCCCACGGGCGAGCTGCCGAACTACAGCGAGCACTCGGCCGAGCTCTCGCGCGACTGGCGCGGTCTCCGCGTGTGGATGCCGCTGAAGCTCCATGGCGTGACGGCCTTCCGGGAGGCGCTCGACGAGAAGCTCGACCTCGCCCGGTACCTGGCCGACGCGTTCGAGGACGATCCGCGGATCGACCTCTGCTGGCAGCCCCAGCTCACGGTGATCCCGTTCCGGCTCGCCGGCGCCGACGACGAGACTCAGAAGGCGTTCCTCGCGAAGATCAACGCGTCGAAGCGGGTGTTCCTGTCGAGCACGATGATCCACGGGCGCTACGTACTGCGGGTCTGCATCGTGAGCCACCGCACGCACAAGGACCGGATCGACGAGTGCATCGAGATCGTCGGCCGGGCCGCCGACGAGCTGCTCGCCTAGGGGGACGTCATGCCCGAGATGCCGGAGGTCCAGGCGCTCGCGGAACGGCTCGACGAGGTCCTCCGGGGTGCCACGCTCGAGCAGCTCGACCTGATGCAGTTCTCCTCGCTGAAGACGTTCGCGCCCCGGCCCGACGAGGCGCTCGGTCACACGATCGAGCTCGTCGGCCGCCGCGGGAAGTTCCTGGTGCTCGAGCTCGACGGCGGGTTCCGCGTGCTCGTGCACCTGTCGCAGGGCGGGCGCGTCGACGTGGAGTCGCCGCCGAAGGCGACCAAGCCGCGAGGCTCCGTGCTGCGGATCCGCGCCGCCGACCGTCCGAGCGTGCTCGTCAAGGAGTTCGGCACCCAACGCAAGGCCGGGTGGTGGGTCCTAGCCGCCGGCGACGACGGTCCGCTCGCGAAGCTCGGTCCCGAGGTGCTCAGCCGTGAGGCCGACGCCCTGTTCCTTGAGAGCGACGACACGCGGCGCGTCCACACGATCCTGCGGGACCAGCGCACCGTCGCCGGCGTCGGCCGCGGCTACAGCGACGACGCGCTGCACCGCGCGAAGCTCTCCCCGTTCGCCTCGCTCGGCAAGCTCGACGCCGAGCAGCGTGAGCGTCTGATCGAGTCGTTGCACGCCGTGCTCGACGACGCGCTCGAGGTGGAGCGGCAGAGGGCCGGCGGCTTGCCGACGAAGCTCGGCGACCACTTCATCGTGCACAACCGGGCGGGGGAGCCCTGCCCCGACTGTGGTGACGACCTGCGGCGGGTGAGCTACGAGTCCCACGAGGTCGTCTATTGCCCCACGTGCCAGACCGGCGGGAAGATCCTGGCCGACCGCCGGATGAGCCGCCTCCTGCGCTGATCCTCCGCTAGGGTGAACGGCCGTCATGGCCGATCACCTGGGCGCCCCTCGGCACGACCCGCCGCCGCCGCGCGGCCTCCTCGAGCGCGCCCGCGGGCACCTCGTCGACATCACCCCGCTGCGCACCGATCGCGACTTCCGGCGGCTCTTCCTCGGTCGGTCCGTCTCGGACTTCGGCGATGAGATCGTGATGGTGGTCGTCGCGTTCCAGGTCTACGACATCACGCGGTCGACCCTCGCGGTGGGCCTGCTCGGCCTGGCGGAGCTGATCCCGGTCTTCGTGTTCCCGATCCTCGGTGGCGCGTTCGCGGACGCGCTCGAGCGACGCCGGCTCACGATCGCGACCCACGCGATCCTCGCGGCGATGTCGCTGCTGATGGCGTGGAACGCCTCGCTCGACACGCCGATGCTGTGGCCGCTCTACGTGTTCGCGTTCCTGTCGGCCGGCCTCGCGACCTTCAACCGGCCGGCCCTCGACACGTGGCCGGCCCGCCTCCTCGACAGGCAGTTGCTGCCCTCCGCGAACGCCCTGGAGGCCGGGTTCGGGACCCTCGACTCGATGCTCGGCCCGGTGGCGGCCGGCATCCTGCTGGCGACGGTGGCCCCGGCGGGCGCGTTCCTGTTCGACGCCGTCACGTTCCTCGTCGTGATCGCGATGATCGTGCGGATGCGGCCGTCGCCGCCCAGCGACGAGGGGAACGAGGTCAGCTGGGAGGCGATCAAGGACGGGTTCCGGTTCCTGCGGGGCAAGAAGAACCTCCAGTCGATGTTCCTCGCGGACCTGAACGCGATGATCTTCGGGTTCCCGATCGCGCTGTTCCCGGCGATCGCCGAGTCGATCCGGCCGGGCCAGCCGGGCGTGCTCGGCCTGTTCTACGCGGCCCCAGCCGCGGGCGCGTTCATCGCGACGATGGTGTCGGGACGCGCGAAGCACGTGCGGCGACAGGGTCGGGCGATCCTCGGAGCGACCGCCGTGTGGGGCGCCGCGATCGTGGTGTTCGGGCTCTCGGACGCGCTGTGGCTCTCGCTCGTGATGCTCGCGGTCGCCGGCGCCGGCGACATGGTGAGCGGCATCTTCCGGATGTCGATCATCCAGAGCGCGGTCGAGGACAAGATCCGCGGGCGGCTCGACGGGATCGCGATGGCCGTGTGGGCGACCGGCCCGGCCGTCGGGAACATCGAGTCGGGCGTGGTCGCGACGCTCACGACCCCGTCGATCTCGGTCGTGTCGGGCGGGATCCTCACGATCCTCGGCGTGGGCGCGCTCCGGCTCCTACTTCCCGGATTCGTGAAGTACGACGCGCAGCATCCCGAGCCGTAGCGTCCCGGCGGGAGGGTGCTTCCGTCGGTGCGGGCCTCGCGTTATCGTCCCCGCGACCGTGGAAGGGGAGGGCTCCGTGCTCGCGTACTCGGAAGGCGTCTTCAACACCATCAAGTTCGGCCACGTGCTGCTCGCCGTCGTCTGGGTGGGCGGCGGGCTCTTCGTTCAGTACTACGCGACGAAGCTCTCCCGAGCGGATGACGTCGGCCGGATCACGGCGTTCACGAAGGACATCGAGAAGGCCGGGACGCAGTACTTCATGCCGGCCTCGCTCCTCGTGCTGCTGTTCGGGATCGCGATGGTCGTGTACAGCCCCGTGTACAACTTCAGCGACACCTGGATCGCGCTGGGTCTGATCGGGTACGCGGCGACCTTCGTCACGGGCGCCTTCTTCATCGGACCGACCGCGGGCAAGCTGAGCAAGGCGTTGGAGACTGAGGGCCCCGAGGGCGCGACGAGTCAGGCCCTGCGGAAGCGGATCTTCGCGATCTCGCGGATCGACCAGGTCGTGCTGACCCTCGTGATCGCGGACATGGTGATCAAACCGGGTCGCTAGCCCGCGCCGTTGCCCTGTGCCCGACCGAGGATCCGGCCACTGAACGACCGGTCACCCGCGCGGTCCGAGGACCACGGGGCCTCGGGCGCCGAGGTCAGGTCGCAGGCCGCGAGCAGCACCGTGTCGTAGTTCACACGCCAGCCCGCGAAATCACGCCATGCCTGGTCCCGGTCGGCCTTGAGCGGCACGCCGGCCTCCTCGAGCGTCACGAGGGCCTCCTCCCACTCTTCGCGGCCGACCGAGATCGGATCGTCGGGGCTCGGGTCGGGGTCGTAGGGCACGCGGAACGAGTCGGCGATCCGGCGCAGGCACAGGTAGCCCGCGCGCAGACAGAACTCCGCCTGCACGTCGCGTTCGACGTCGACGCTCGACAGCGTCAGGGCGGCACCGTCGAGCACGGCGCCCGCCGCGGTCGCCCACGAGTGATCCGCCTGCGGCGACCGGAAGAACACCACGGCCGGGAAGGACGTATGGGTCTCCTCGATGTCGAGGAACCAACGCTCCCACTCCTCCCAGACCTGGTGGAGCTCGGCCATCCGCTCGAGGCGGTGGTACCGCCAGATCAGCTCCCGGCCGGATGGCGGGGAGCCGGCGCGCACCTCGAGGGCGGTGACGCCGACCTCACGGCGGGAGAAGGCGCCGTAGATGCTCGGGAGGTACGTGATCAGGAGGGCCAGCAGGAAGAGCCCCAGGGCCGCCTCGGTGAACACCAGGGCGGTCGTCCCGACCTCGATCGGACCCGCGATGCCGAGCGTCAGGAGCGATGAGCCCGACAGCTCGAACGCCCGCGTCCAGGACATGTCCTCGAGGCCCCAGTAGATCAGCGTGTAGCCGAGGGCGGTGAGGGTCAGCCAGGTGGTGAGCGTCGCGAGCAGCCCGACCGGCGCATAGAGGGCCAGGACCCGGTCCCGCCGCTCGTACGGGGCCGAGGGCGGCGCGATCATCAGGAACACCCGGCGTACCACGCGGAACACGACACGGGTGAGCACGGCCGACGGGGACCGCGGCAGGATCACCGTACGGATCGCGGACGCGACGGTGGCCGCGACGATCGCGACCCCGAGCACGATCGTGAGGATGTGCAGCGCCCGTTCCATCGCGGTCCATCCTCGCAGACCGTCTGCCCACCGGCGGCGGTTTCGGCTCGCTGACGAGCTCCCGCCGGACCGTCCGCTCCCTAGACCTCGATCGCGACCCGTTCGCCCTCGGGCGCCCCACCCAGGTGCACGTTGGACTCACGCCCCGGGATGAAGCGGTTCGCCACGAAGGCGGCGGCGAGCATGATCAGCGACCCCACGAACAGCGCCCGGTGGAAGCCCGACATGTACGAGGTCTGGAACGCCTGGTACACACCGCCCTGCTGCTCGGGCGTGAGCCCGAGGGCCGTCAGGAACTCGGGCGTGACCGCGCCGTGCCCCGACTGCTCGGCGATCGCCGCCTGCTGCGGCGCCGAGAGCCCGATGTCCGCGAGGAGCGGCGCGATCGTGGCCGAGAGCTTCGAGAACAGGATCGTGCCGAGCAGCGCGATGCCGAGGACGCCGCCGACCTCGCGGCTCGTGTTCGTCATCGCCGAGCCAAGGCCCGCACGCTGCGGCCCGACCGAGCTCATCACCGCGGCGGTCATCGGGGCCATCGTCGAACCCATGCCGTGACCCATGATCGCGAACAGGACCCCGATCACCGCGTAGGGCGTGTCGACCTGGATCTGCGTGAGCGCCATCAGTCCGAAGCCCATCAGGAGCAGGCCGTACGTCATGGGGATCTTCGAGCCGTGCCGTTGCGCATACTTCCCGGCGAGGGGAGCGGTCACGATGATCATCAGGGTCATCGGCAGGAACCGCACGCCCGCCTCGAACGGCGTGTACCCGCGGATCTGCTGCAGGTAGAGGCTCATGAACAGGAAGATCGAGAACATCCCGAGCGAGACCGAGAACGCCACCGTGTTGCCCGCCGAGAACGCCGGGATCCGGAAGAACGACAGCGGCATCATCGCCTTCGGGTTGCGGTGCTCCCACCAGAAGAACGCGCCGAGGAGCACGGCGGCGGCGGTGAGCGAGCCGACGATCACCGGGTCGGACCACCCCTTCTGATTCGCCTCGATCAGGCCGTACGTGAGGAACAGGAGGCCGAGCGTCCCCAGGATCAGCCCGGGGATGTCGAGTTCGCGCGCCTCGTCGGAACGAGATTCGGTGACCGTGCGCATCGCCACGAAGAACGCGACGATCCCGATCGGCACGTTCAGGAAGAACACCGACTCCCACCCGATGTGCTCGACCATGTAGCCGCCGAGCGTCGGCCCGAGCGCGAGCGCGATCCCGCTGACCCCGGCCCACAGCCCGATCGCCTTCGCGCGCTCCTGCGGTGGGAAGGTCACGGTCAGGATCGAAAGGGTCCCGGGCATCAGGAACGCCGCCCCCACGCCCTGGAGCGCGCGGAACGCGATCAGCTGCCCCGGCGACGACGAGATCCCGCACAGGAACGAGGCCGCCGTGAAGATCGCGAGCCCCATCAGGAACATCTTCTTGCGGCCGTACCGGTCGCCGGCGATGCCGCCGGTCAGGAGCAGCGAGGCGAACGCGAGGACGTAGCCGTCGATGATCCACTGGATCGCCGAGACGCTCGCGCCGAGCTCGGTCTGGATCCGGGGGATCGCGACGTTCACGACGGTGTTGTCCAACATCGCCATCGCGAGGGCGAAACACATCGTCAGCAGGACGATGACCTTCTCGCGGGCGTTCTCACCTTCGAACCCGAGCACGGGCTTCGCTCCTTCCGTGGGTGGCGCTCCGAGGACAGACCCTCTCGCGGATGCAACCGGGCTTACGCCGTATGTGTTCCCGATCCGGGGGATCGGTTCAGTCGAGCTTGCGGTACAGACGGATCGCGAGCGGCACGAAGATGATCAGCAGGCCGACGATCCACGCCGCCGACTTGAAGAGGAGGCCCTCGAACGTGTCGACCGGCAGCTTCGTGGTGGCATCGATGATGCCGAGGTTCCCGTTCGCGAGGTACCGCGCGAGGTTGCACCACACCGTGACCGGGTTCGCGCGTGCGATCGGCTGCAGCCACGACGACATGCCCACCACGGGCACGAACGCCGAGCTGACGAACACGATCGGGAACACGATCGTGAACACCGCGGCCTGCACGGCCTCGACCACCTTCAGCCACAGGCCGATGCACGCGCAGATCCACGAGAACACGAACCCGACGGTGAGCACCAGCACCACGAGGCCCACCGCGGGCACGACCCCCCGCGTGAACCTGAACCCGACGAGGTAGCCGATCACCATCACGATCAGCACGAGCAGGAAGTTCTTCGCGAGGTCGGAGGTCGTCCGGCCCGCGAGCACGGCCGACCGCGCCATCGGGAGCGACCGGAACCGGTCGATCAGGCCCTTCTTCAGGTCGTCGGCCAGGCCGATCGCCGTGGTCGTCGCACCGAAGATCGCGTTCTGCACGAAGATCCCCGGCATCAGGAACTGCACGTAGTCGAGCCCTCCCAGGCCCTTGAACTGGTTCGCGTAGATGAACCGGAACAGCAGCACGAACATGATCGGCTGCACGAGCTCGAAGACGAGGACCGTCGGAACGCGCCAGAGCGAGACGAGGTTGCGCCGCGCGACGACCAGTCCGTCCTGGATCGCGAGCCGGATCCGCGCCGGCGTGTTCGACGGTCCGCGGCGGACCGGGACCTGCTGGACGACGGCGCTCATGACTCGTTCCCCTTTCGACCGCGGCGCTTCTTCGTGGGCGCTCCCGCGCCACCCGTGCCCTCGTCCTCTTCCTCCGCGGAGCGTCCGGTCAGCGAGAGGAAGACGTCGTCGAGCGTCGGCCGGTGGAGGGCGATGTCGGAGAGGACGATCTTGGCCTCGTCGAGGCGGCGGACGCTCTCGAGCAGGACGGTCGGTCCCGCGTCGCCCACCGGGATCCGGACGCGGCCGCCGTCGAGGTCGACGTTCGGCTCGCCCGTCCCCACGCCCGCGAGCGTCGTCACGGCCCGGTCGGTCTCACTGCGTTGCTCGACGTGGAGCTCCAGGACCTCGCCGCCGATCCGGTCCTTCAGCTCGTCGGACGTTCCCTCGGCGATCACGGTGCCGTGGTCGATCACGACGATCCGGTCGGCGAGCTGGTCGGCCTCGTCCAGGTACTGGGTCGTGAGCAGCAGGGTGGTGCCGTCCGCCTGGAGCTCGCGGATGAACGCCCAGACGTCGATCCGGCTCCGCGGGTCGAGCCCCGTCGTGGGCTCGTCGAGGAAGAGCACGTCCGGACGCCCGACGAGGCTGGCCGCCAGGTCGAGCCGGCGCCGCATGCCCCCCGAGTAGGTCTTGGTCGCGCGGTCGGCGGCGTCGGCGAGGTCGAAGCGTTCGAGCACCTCGGAGCCGCGACGCCGGGCCTCGGCGCGCGGCAGGTGGTACAGGCGTCCCACCAGCTCCAGGTTCTCGAGGCCGGTCAGGTTCTCGTCGACGGCGGCGCTCTGCCCGGCCAGGCCGATCCGGAAGCGCAGTTCCTCGGCGTCGCGCACGACGTCGAGGCCGTCGACCTCGGCGTGCCCGGCACTCGGGAGGAGCAGGGTGGTCAGGATCCGCACGGCGGTCGTCTTGCCGGCGCCGTTCGGGCCGAGCATGCCGAGCACGGTACCGCGCTCGACCTGCAGATCGATGCCACGCAGCGCGTGGACCTCCCCGAAGTCTCGGACGAGACCCTCGGTGAGGATGATGGGTCGGTCAGCCATCGTGCTCCTTCGGTCGGGTGGGAACCGGTGGGGAACCCCTCTTCGATGGTCAAGACAGCATACGGAACGGCTCCGACAAGGCCATGTCGTGCGTTGCGACATCTTGCGGAAGCCTTCCGGCCGGGTGCGGCTGACGGTACGGTCGGCGGCATGCGGGCCGGCGGAGCGGTGTTCGTGGCGGCGATGCTCGCGCTGACCGCCTGCGGGGAAGGGGGCACCGCGACCGATCCGACGCCCAGCGAAGCCACGGGGACGGCGAGCGCGACGCCGGGCGATCCCGCCGTGGTCGAGCGTGCCCGGGTCGACGTCGGTGGTGAGCCGCTCGGCATCACGACCGGCTTCGGCAGCGTCTGGGTCGTGAGCTCCGAGTTCGGATCGGGGGGAAAGCCGGCGGTGTACCGGATCGATCCGGCGAACGCGGAGGTCGCGGCCCGGATCCCCGTCGGCGACACCCCGTTGCAGGCCCTGGCCGCCTTCGGTTCGGTCTGGGTGTCGAACGCGGGCGACGACACGCTCTCGCGGATCGACCCGGCGACGGACGAGATCGTCGCGACGGTGGCGACGTGCGCGAAGCCCGAGGGGATGGCCGCCGCCGCCGGCGCGGTGTGGGCGGCCTGCGAGCAGGCGGGGAAGGTCGCCCGTATCGACCCCGCGACGAACCGGATGACCGGCACGACCACGGTCGAGGAGGAGCCGCGCTTCGTCACCGCCGCGTTCGGCAGCCTGTGGGTCTCGAACTACTTCGGTGCGAGCGTCTCCCGGATCGACCCCGCCACGGGCAAGGTCGTCGCGACGATCGAGACCGACCTCGGCGGCCAGATCATGGCGCCGCTCGACGGGTCTCTCTGGCTCTCTTCGGTGGACGCCGAGACCGTGTCCCGGATCGATCCCGTCACGAACGAGGTCGCCGAGACGTTCCCTGCGGGTGACGCGCCCGACGGGCTGCTCGCGCTGGACGGCGTGCTCTGGGTCGTGTCGGACTTCGGCCCGGAGCTGCGGCGCCTCGATCCATCGACGGGCGAGCTCTCGCCGATCGTGGTCGTGGGGGAGCAGGGGCTGATCGGCGACAACCGCCTCGTGGTCGAGGCGGACGGGTTCCTCTGGCTGCCGCTGTTCGAGGACGCACAGGTCGTGGCGATCGAGGTCCCCGAGGTGTGAGCCCACTCTGTGGGAATATACCCCCCGGGGTATACTGTTCGGACCGTACGAGGACCGAACCAGGAGGGCCGATGGAGATCGCCGAGACCGAGATCCGTTCCGTGGTGAACCGACTGCACCGCGTGCGGGGCCAGATCGAAGGCATCGAGAAGATGCTCGACGAGGACCGCGACTGCCGCGATGTGGCGCGTCAGATGGCGGCCGCGACGCGGGCACTGGAACGCGCAGGCGTGCAGTTCCTGGTCGCGAACCTCACGGCGTGCCTCCGCGATGAGGACGCCGCCAAGGCCGAAGGCCTCGACGCCGACGAGCTCCAGCGCCTGTTCCTACAGCTCGCATGACCGACCTGCCCCTCGCGATCCTCTTCGGTCTGCTGATCGGCGGGTCCCTCGGCGCGCTCGGCGGCGGCGGCTCGATCCTGGCCGTCCCGGCGCTCGTCTACGGGCTGGGCCTCCCCGTGCGCGAGGCGATCCCGACCTCGCTCCTCGTCGTCGGGCTGACGGCGGCCACCGCAGCCTGGGCGCACGTCCGCGCCGGGACGGTGTGGCTTCGCACGGCGTTCGCCTTCGCGAGCGTCGGCGTGGTCGGCTCGTTCGCCGGCGCCTGGCTGAACCACCGCGTGGACGAAGGCGTGGTGCTCGGCGGGCTGGCGGTCCTGATGGTGGTGGCCGCGGTCGGGATGTGGCGGCGCGGGGGAACGGTGATCGTGGCCGCGGACGAGCCGGCGTCCGGCGGGGTGGCGATCGACGTCCGCGAGCGAACGATCGGCGCGCGGCTCCCTCAGGTGCTCGCGGCCGGGCTCGGTCTCGGTCTGCTCACCGGCCTCTTCGGGGTCGGCGGCGGATTCCTGATCGTGCCCACGATGGTGCTGCTGTTGGACGTACCGACGCCCGCCGCGATCGGCACCTCCCTGGTCGTGATCTCGGTGAACGCGTTCGCCGGGTTCGTGGCGCACCTCGGGATGGGATCGGTGGATCTGGGCGTCGCGGCGGCCTTCGCCGCCGGGGGCGCGGTGGGGGCGTTCGTGGGCCAGTGCGCGGGGTCGCGCGTTTCGCCCGGGACGCTTTCCCGTGCGTTCGCCGTGCTCGTGCTGGCCGTGGGTTCGTTCACGTTGTTCGACGTGCTGATGAAGGGATGATGTGCGATGTTCGGACGTGACAGAGGCGGGATCGATCCCGTCACCCTGGACGACCGCCGCAAGGAGATGGTCGTGCTCGACGTGCGGGACCCCTACGAGTGGCAGGCGGGCCACATCGACGGCGCGGTGCACGTGCCCCTGTCGGCGCTCGCCGGCACGGTCGGCACGATCGACCGGGGGCGTCCCGTGGCCGTCGTCTGCCGCAGCGGGAACCGCAGCCGGGCCGCCGTGCGCTTCCTGAAGGCGAACGGCGTCGACGCGCACGACGTGTCGGGCGGGATGGTGGCATGGTCGATGCACCAGCTGCCGATCGTGACCGACCGAGGCCGGCCCGGGACGGTGGCCTGATGCGCCTGGAGCAGTTCCACCTGGAGAACCTCGGCCACGCCTCGTACCTCGTGGGCGACGAGGCGTCCGGGGAGGCGCTGATCCTGGATCCCCAGCGTGACGTACGCCGGTACCTCGAAGCCGCTCGGGCGCGCGGCCTGCGGATCGCGTACGTGATCGACACGCACGGCCACAACGACTACCTCTCGGGGATCTCCGAGATCGTCGAGAACGTGCCCGACGTGACGGTGCTTGCGCCCTCGACGGGCGAGTACGGCTACGACCACCGCCCCGCGCGCGACGGCGAGGTCGTGGAGATGGGCGACGTCGGCTTCGAGGTCCTCCATACCCCGGGGCACACCCCCGAGCACGTGAGCCTGCTGATCCATGACCGGTCGGTGGGGGAGGAGCCGGCCGCCCTGCTCTCGGGAGGGGCGCTGCTCGTCAGTGACGTCGCGCGCCCCGACCTGCTCGGCGGTGCGGAGCAGACGCGTGAGGGCGCGGCCGCGATCTGCGAGACCCTCAAGACGAAGATCCTGACGTTGCCCGACCACGTCGAGGTCTTCCCGACGCACGTGGCCGGATCGCTCTGCGGGGGCCACATCGGCCAGCGGCTGTCGACGACGGTCGGCTACGAGCGGCGCACGAACCCGCTGCTCGCGCGCATCACGGCCGAGGACATCGTGGATCGGGGATGCCTGGACCTGACGAACCTTCCGGCCGTCCCGCCGTACTGGCCGCGGATGCGCGGACAGAACATGGCGGGCCCGGCGCGGGTGGGCACCGTGGCCGAGCCGTCCGCGCTCACCGTCGAGGCGTTCGAGAAGCTCCGCGACGGCGGGGCGGTCGTGCTCGACGGGCGGGAGCCCGAGGCGTTCGCGGGCGGGCACGTCCCGGGGTCGCTGAGCGTCGCGGTGGGCGGTTCGTTCCCGACGTGGGCGGGGACCGTGCTGCCCGAGGGCGCCGACGTGCTGCTGGTCCTGGACCGTGCGGACGACCTGATGGAGGCGACCTGGGACCTGCTCCGGATCGGGTACCGCCCGCCGGTCGGCTGGCTCGCCGACGGGATGTCGGCCTGGCGCACGTCCGGCCGCGAGATGGGTCGGCTCGACCAGGTCTCGGTGCACGAGCTCCGGCGGCTCCTCGATGAGGGCGCCGTCGACCTGCTGGACGTCCGACAGCCGGCGGAGTGGGCCGAAGGGCACGTCGAGGGCGCGACGTTCGTGACGGGCGGGCAGCTCCCGTCCCGCCTCGACGAGGTGCCCGACGACGGCCGTCCGGTGGCCGTGATGTGCGGGAGCGGTTTCCGCTCCGTGGTCGCATCGAGCCTGCTGAAGGCCGAGGGGCGGGCCCGGGTCGTGAGCGTGGTGGGTGGCATGGACGCCTGGCGGGCCGCGGGCCTCCCGACGACCCCGGGGGAGTGAGCGACTCGGCCGCTCGGGCGTGGCGGTAATCACTATTACAACTCGGGAATAGGAGCGACGGGGCATGCCGTTCTTGCAGGTGCACACCCGCGATCCGTCCCGAGGAGACCTGAGATGCCCGAGATCGACACCTACGCCCTTCCGCTCCTGCCCCTGACCACCGGGGTCGTCCTGCCCGGCATGGTGGTGACCCTGACGATCGAGTCCGACGAGGCCCGTGCCGCAGTGGACGCCGCGGCCGCCTCGGCCGACGACGAACGCCGCCTCCTGCTCGTGCCCCGCGCCGACGGCCGGTACGCCCGCGTGGGCACGGTCGCGACGATCGAGGACGTCGGCGCGCTCCGCAACGGCACCGAGGCGCTCGTGATCCGGGGCCTCCACCGGGCGGTGGTCGGCGTCGGCGTGCCCGGCACCGGCGACGCGGTGTGGGTCCAGGTCGAGCCGGTCGAGGAGACCGCGCCGACCGGCCGGGCCAAGGAGCTCGCGCGCGAATACCGCGCCGTGATCGAGAACATCGTGGAGGCGCGCGGCGTACCGCAGGTCGCCGAGTTCCTCCGCGGGATCGCCGACCCCGGTCAGATCGCCGATACGTCCGGCTACTCGCCCGACCTCTCCCTCGAGCAGAAGATCGAGATCCTCGAGACGCTCGACGTCGAGGCGCGCCTCGAGCGTGCGCTCGGCTGGGCGAAGGACGTCCTCGCCGACCTGGAGCTGAAGGACAAGATCCGCACCGAGGTCAGCGAGGGCATGGAGAAGCGCCAGCGCGAGTTCCTGCTGCGCGAGCAGATGAGCGCGATCCGCAAGGAGCTCGGCGAGGACGGCGAGGAAGACGTCGTCGGCGAGTACCGGAAGAAGATCGAGGACGCCGGCATGCCCGATGACGTGCTGAAGGAGGCCGAGCGCGAGTTGGGCCGCCTCGAGCGCACGTCGGAGCAGTCGCCCGAGTACGGCTGGATCCGCACGTACCTCGACTGGATGACCGAGCTCCCGTGGTCGGTGCGGTCCGAGGACAACCTCGACATCGCGGCGGCACGGGCCGTGCTCGACGCCGACCACGAGGGCCTCGAGGACGTGAAGGACCGCATCCTCGAGTACCTGGCCGTGCGCAAGCTCCGCCAGGAGCGCGGGCTCGGCGAGGCGACCGGCCGCGGCTCCGGCGCGATCCTCACGCTCGTCGGACCTCCCGGCGTCGGCAAGACCTCGCTCGGCGAGTCGGTGGCGCGCGCGCTGGGACGCACGTTCGTGCGCGTCTCGCTCGGCGGGATCCACGACGAGGCCGAGATCCGCGGGCACCGGCGCACCTACGTCGGTGCGCTCCCCGGCCGCATCGTGCGGGCTTTGAAGGACGCCGGCACGAAGAACCCGGTGATGATGCTCGACGAGATCGACAAGGTCGGCGCCGACTGGCGCGGCGACCCGTCGAGCGCGCTGCTCGAGGT
Source organism: uncultured Actinomycetes bacterium (assembly GCA_963821925.1). Taxonomy (GTDB): domain Bacteria; phylum Actinomycetota; class UBA4738; order UBA4738; family HRBIN12; genus JAOUEA01. The sequence goes on from CAWGFO010000002.1 coordinate 635,639, forward strand.
GCTCGACCCGGCGCAGAACCACACGTTCCGCGACCACTACCTCGACGTGGACCTGGATCTGTCCGAGGTGCTCTTCATCACGACCGCGAACGTCGCCGAGACGATCCCGGGGCCGCTGTTCGACCGGATGGAGGTCATCAGGATCGACGGCTACACGGAGGACGAGAAGGTCGCGATCGCGACGCACCACCTGGTCGGCCGGCAGGTCGAGCGCAACGGCCTCCGCGACGACGAGGTCGTGTTCACCGACGACGCCCTGCGCACGATCGTGGGCGACTACACGCGCGAGGCCGGCGTCCGGAACCTCGAGCGCGAGCTCGGCAAGGCGCTGCGCAAGGTCGCGACGAAGATCGCGGCCGGCGACGTCGAGCCGCCCGTCACGATCGACGTCGACGACGTGCGCACGTACCTCGGCCGTCAGAAGTTCTTCTTCGAGGCGGCGGAGCGGACGGCCGTGCCCGGCGTGGCCACCGGCCTGGCGGTCACCGGCACCGGCGGCGACGTGCTGTTCATCGAGGCGAGCCGCGAGGACGAGGGCGAGGGCTTGACCCTCACGGGCCAGCTCGGCGACGTGATGAAGGAGTCGGCGCAGATCGCGCTCAGCTACGTGCGGTCGCACGCGCCCGCGCTCGGCGTCGACCCCGCGCGTCTCAAGGGCCGGTTCCACGTGCACGTGCCCGCGGGCGCCGTGCCGAAGGACGGCCCGAGCGCCGGCGTCACGATGACGACCGCGCTCGTGTCGCTGCTGACCGGGCAGCCGGTGCGGCCGATCGTCGGCATGACCGGCGAGGTCACGCTGCAGGGCCGCGTGCTCCCGATCGGCGGGGTGAAGCAGAAGGTGCTCGCCGCGCACCGCGCCGGTCTGCGAGAGGTGATCCTGCCCAAGCGGAACGAGGGCGACCTCGACGACGTGCCCGAGCAGGTGCGCGAGCAGATGACGTTCCACGTGGCCGAGGACGTCCGTGAGGTGCTCGCGGTGGCGCTGCGGGACGACGCCGCCGAGGAGGCGGTAGGGTCCGCCGCGTGAACGTGACGGTGTTCGGGGCGGGCGGCCGGACCGGCCGCGGGGTGGTGGCCGAGGCCATCGCCCGCGGCCATGCGGTGACCGCGGTGGTGCGGCGTCCCCCCGACCCGCCGCTGGACCCGGCGGCGCGTATCGTCACCGGCGACGCTCGGGCCCCGGACGCCGTCGCTGCGGCGCTGGAGGGGGCGGAGGCCGTCCTGTCCGCGATGGGACCCGTGGGCGATGACCCGGGCACGGTCTACTCCGAGGCGATCGCGTCGCTCGTCGGCGCGATGGAGACCGGGGGGCCACGGCGGCTCGTGATCACGGCGAACGCGCGCGTGTTCGACGATCGTCCGCTCGCCGGCCCCTACGCGGGCGTCTCGGAGGAGCACCGCCGGGCGCTGGTGACGTTGCGGGCGAGCGGGCTCGACTGGACGGTCGTCGCGACCCCGATGCTCACGGACGAGGCGCCCGCCGGGACCTATGAGGCGGCGATCGATGCAAAAGGCGACGGCCGCGACATCGACCGCAACGATTTCGCGCACGCGGTCGTCGATGCGCTCGAGCACGAAGCGTGGATCGGGCACGCGGTCGACGTCACGACCTAGGGGGCGTGGTCGGCGCGACGGTGGATCGCGTACACGGCGTACGAGGTGCCGTCCAACTCGGCCGCCCCGATCGAGCCCGTCGCGAATCGCTCGAACCCGTCGTCGCCCATCTCCACGATCACGCCGCCGGTGATCAGGGCCTGGCCCGGATCGGCGAGATCAGCGAGGGCCGCCGCCGCGCGCCCCGCGTGGCCGCCCATGGCGTCGTCGTTCGCGGTGACCTTCCCCATGTGCACGGCGCCTCGGCGGTCGTTCCGCTCGGCGATCGCGTCGAGCACGAGGTCGATCGCCGCGACCACCTCGGGGAGCTCCGCGGTGAGCGCGTCGTCGTCGACGTGCGCCCGGCCGTCCAGACCTTCGACGGCCGACGCGAGATCGGCGGCCCGCGAACCCCTCACGACCGCGATCACGGTCAGGTGCGCGGGCTCGGTGCCGGAGATCGCGAACCCGGGGAGATGCTCGAGCTTGCGGTGGTAGACCACGACCCGAGCCTATCCCGAGCCGGGACTATCCTTCCCCGGATGCGCCTCCCGGAAGGACCCTGGTGCTCGAGCTGATCGGGCTTCGACGCTCGTTCGACGACGTGGTCGCGCTCGACGACGTCTCGTTCGCGGTGCCGGAGGGGGCGATCGTGGGGTTCGTCGGTCCGAACGGCGCGGGCAAGACGACCGCGATGCGGATCGCCCTCGGGGTGCTCGAACCCGACGCGGGCGAGGTTCGCTGGCGTGGTCAGCCGGTCGACGCGCTGGCCCGCCGTCGGTTCGGCTACATGCCCGAGGAGCGCGGCCTCTACCCGAAGATGCGCGTCCGCGAGCAGCTCGTGTACCTCGCCCGACTCCACGGGCTCCCGGCGGCCCATGCCGCCCGCCGCGCGGACGAGATCGTGGCCACGATGGGCGTCGAGGAGCGGGCGGGAGACCGTGTGGAATCGCTCTCCCTCGGGAACCAGCAACGCGTGCAGCTCGCCGCGGCGCTCGTGCACGAGCCCGACGCGCTCGTCCTGGACGAGCCGTTCTCGGGCCTGGACCCGGTCGGCGTGGACGTGCTGGCAGGCGTGCTCCGGCGGCAGGCCCAGAACCACGGTGTGCCGGTCGTGTTCTCGAGCCACCAGCTCGACCTCGTGGAGCGGATCTGCGACGCGGTGGTGCTGATCGACCACGGCCGGATCGTGGCGTCGGGGACGATCGACGAGCTGCGCGCCTCGCGCGCGCGCCGGTTGCTGCGCGTCGAGGTCGTGGGCGCCGCCGACGGGTGGTACGACGCCCTCCCCGGCGTGACGCTCGAGGCCGGGGCGGACGGCGGGGTCGTGCTCCTGCTGGACGAAGACGTCGACGAGCAGCGGGTGCTGGATCTCGCGCGCGCCTCGGGCGACGTCCTGCACTTCACGCGGGTGCGGCCGAGCCTGGCGGAGCTGTTCCGCGAGGTGGTGTCGGTGTGAGCGACATCCGACCGACCGACCGGGGGGTCTGGCGCGTCGTTGCGATGCGCGACTTCTGGGTCCGGCTGCGCGACAAAGGGTTCGTGATCTCGACCTGTATCACGCTGGCCGTGTTCTCGGTCTTCATCCTCGTGCGGGCGTACGGCGGCGGGGGCATCCCCTCGTTCGACCTCGGGATCGTGGTGGACCCGGCCGGCGCGCAGGTGTCCGCCGCCGCGTATGCGCCCGCGCAGGCCGCCGCGGTGGCTGCGCAGGTCGAGGCGGCCGCGTCGAACGCGAGGGCAGAGGTGCGGGTCGTGGAGGTCCACCCGCCCGACGCCGGGCGGAGCCAGCTCCGCGACGGGAGCCTCGACGGCGTGCTCGCCGCGGACGGCACCCTCGAAGGCGATGCGGACGTCCCGAGCCAGCTCCGCCAGATCGTGCAGTCCGCGCTCGTCCGCGATCGGATCGTGGCGGCGCTGGAGGCGCAGGGCGCGACCGCTGCGGAGATCGACGCGGCGCTGAACGTTCCGGTCGTCGCCCTGCGGACCCTGCAGCCGCGCGACCCGAACCGGGAGGAGAACGGCGCGATCGCGTTCATCGGCGTGCTGCTCCTGTACGGGCAGCTCTTCGGGTACGGCGTGTGGGTGGCCACGGGCGTGATCGAGGAGAAGTCCTCGCGCGTGGTCGAGATCCTCCTGTCGGCGATCCGCCCGAAGCAGCTGATGGCCGGCAAGATCCTGGGCATCGGCCTGCTCGGGATCGCCCAGCTGATCTTCATCGCGGCGTTCGCGATGTCGCTCGCGGCCCTCACCGGCGCGCTGAAGCTCCCGGCGACGGCGATGGGCGCGGCGAGCCTCGTGTTGGCGTGGTTCGTGCTGGGCTTCGCGTTCTACGCGTCGCTCTTCGCGGCGGCGGGCTCGCTCGTCTCACGCATGGAGGAGCTGCAGAACGTGATCGTGCCGCTCAACCTCGTGATCCTGGTGTCGTTCTTCATCTCGATCGGGGCCGTGCAGGACCCGGACTCGACGCTGGCCGTCGTGGCGTCGCTGCTGCCGTTCTCGGCGGCCCTGGCGATGCCGGTCCGGATCGTCCTCGGGTCGGCCACCCTCCCGCAGATCGTGCTGTCGGTGGCGCTCCTGATCGGGTCGACGCTGCTGCTGATCCCGTTGGCGGGTCGCCTGTATGCCGGTGCCGTGCTGCGCACGGGGTCGCGGGTCAAGCTCCGCGACGCCTGGCGCTCCGCGCCCTGAAGGTCTCGGCCGGTCGTCGGTGGCGGACTAGTTCCGGTTCCCCGGCATGTTCGCCTTCAGCCAGCCGAGCAGGTCCTGCGGGCTCCGTGTCTGCAGCCACACCGTCCCGGGGCCGGTGAACTCGGTCACGAGTCCCTCGGCGCCCAACACCGTCGACTTCCAGTTCCCGGCCTTGTGCACCTCGTACTTCATGCCCTCGGGGAACGCCACGATGTGCCCGGTGTCGATCGTGTAGGTCGCGCCCGCCTCGATCTCCCGCTCGATCAGCGCCCCGTAGCTCGAGACCAGCATGTCGCCCTGTCCCGTGCATCGGAGCAGGAACAGGCCCTCGCCGCTGAAGAACGTCTTCGCGCCGCCCCACTTCGTGTCGACGTCGACGGCCGGGTCGCTCGCGATCCACGAGCCCGACTGGACCATCATCGGCCGGGTGCCGTCGAGCGGCAGGTGCACCATGTCGCCGGGTAGCTTGGCGGCCACGCTCACCGTGCCGCCGGCGGCCGACGTGAACGTGTTGATGAAGAAGCTCTCGCCGCCGAGCACCGAGCGCTTCAGGCCACCGAGCATGCCGCCCCGGGAGGCCGTCGCGATCTCGATGCCGCCGCTCATCGCGGCCATCGCGCCCGCCTCGACCTCGACCGACCCACCCGGCGGGAGCGTGATCGTGCCGAACGCGAACGCGGGACCGGACTGGATGTCGACCTGCATCGGTGCCTCCTCGGATCGGTTCCGGCCAGGATAGGCCGACGCGCGGGGGCCTCGCTCTAGGAGCCGAACTCGCGCGCGAGCGTCGGGAGCGGCACCGTCCCCAGTGCCAGCAGCCGGTCGTGGAAGTCCCGCAGGGAGAACGCGTCGCCCTCGCGTGCCTCCGCATCCGTGCGGGCCTTCTCGATCTCGATCATGCCCGTCATGTAGCTGAGTGCCTGCGCGGGCATCGCGATGTAGCGGTCGATCTCGATCTCGGCGTCCGTGCGGGGCACCCCGCCGTCCTGGAGCTTCGCGATCGCGCGCTCGCGATCCCACCCCAGCGCGTGCAGGCCGGTGTCGGTGATCAGCCGACCCGCGCGCAGGGCCTGGTTCTCGAGCATCCCGAGCCGCTCCCAGTCGTCGAGGTACAGGCCCATCTCGTCGGCGAGACGTTCCGCGTACAGGCCCCAGCCCTCCGTGAAGGCGGCGCCCGCAAGGATCCCGCCGAACCGCCGGAGCTTCGGGAGACCGTCGGCCTCCTGTTCGAGCGCGATCTGGAAATGGTGCCCCGGGTTCGCCTCGTGGAACGTCACGCCCGCGATCGAGTGCAGCTCGCGGCTCGGCAGGTCGTACGTGTTGATGTAGTAGACGCCCGGACGCGAACCGTCCTCGGTCGGCGGGTTGTAGAAGGCCATCGGCATGTCCGCCTCGCGGAAGGCCTCGACCGCGCGCACCTCGCAGTTCGACGACGGGAGCCGTCCGAACCACGGGGCGGCCGAGTCCCAGCTGCGCCGCACCTGGTCCTCGACGATCGCGACGAGCGCCTCGGGGCTGTCGGCGGCGTCGGCGCCGCTCGCCTTGTAGGCCGCGAGGGCCTCTGAGGACGAGGCGTAGCCGAGCGTCCCGGCGATCCGGTGCCGTTCTTCCTGGATCGCGTCGAACCGCGCGTTCCCGAGCTCGTGCACCTCGCGAGGGTCGAGCGGGAGCGAGGTCCACGACAGGACCTCGGCCTCGTACATCGCCTCGCCGTCGGGGAGCGACGACAGACCGAGCGTCTCGGTGGCGTGCGGCAGGTAGTCGCGGAGCGCGTCCAGGAAGTCCTCGTACGCGGGATTCACGACGTCGCGGACGGCCGCGGCGATCCGCTCGCGGGCGGCGTCGTCGGCCGCCGGCATCATCGCCGGCGAGTCCTCGGCCGCAAGCGCGAGGAGCCGCTCCACCTGTCCGATCGATCGCACGGCCACGACGCGCGGCGCGGTCACGCCCGCCGCGATCCCGTCCCGCCCGACCTCGGCCCACGCCTCGAGGTACGCGGGGAAGGCACGCAGGCGCGCCTCGTAGCGATCGAGCCGCTCGGGCGTGTCGGCCTGCTGGTACGACGCGATCTCGCCGAGCGCCTGCCCCGGGCCCCACAGGTGGTTCGCGAAGCTCAGCCGGTCGGTGCGGTGCTCGAGCCCCGCCAGGAACCGCCGGGCGATCGCCTCCACCACGTCGAGCGTCGTGCGGCGTGTCCCGTCGAGGGCGTCGCGGTCGATCGCGGTCGCCTCGGTCAGCGCCGCCCGGTGCACGGCCTCGCCGGCGACGCGGCCGGCCTCGCTCGGGTCGGGCAGCCGGTCGTCGTAGCGCTCGTCGCCCACGGATGTCCCGAGCGTCGGTTCGAGTTCGAGCAGTTCGTCCCAGTAGCGGTCGACCAGCGCGTCGGTGCGAGTCGTCTCGTCCATGGTTCCCCCGGATCGGCCTACAGGAGCCCCAGGGTACCGGCGCCGTCGATACGTAGGGCCGTGCCGCTCACGTTGTTGGCGGGCTCCGAGCACAGGAATGCCACGACGCGCCCGAAGTCGTCGGGATCGCCGAGACGGCCCTCGTGGCCGAGCTCCTTCACACGGTCCGTGGCGTGCAGTCCGGGACAGACGAGGTTCACCGTGATGCCGTCGTCGATCAGGTCGGGCGCGGCCGACTTCGCCCACGCCCACAGGCCCGTACGGGCGACGTTCGAGTAGGCGAGGTCGGGGATCGGCTGCTGGAGCGCGTTCGACGTGATGAAGCAGATCCTGCCCCATCGCGCGGCGCGCAGGCGGGGGAGCGCCGCGAGGGCCAGGCGGATCGAGGTCTGCAGGTTCGCGTTCAGGGCGGCGGCGAGCTCGGTGTCGTCGACCTCGAGCGCGCGCGCCTTGGGCGGCCCACCGGCGTTGGCCACCACGATGTGGATCGACCCGAACCGCGCCACGGTCTCCTCGACGAGGCGCGCCGGAGCCTCGGGGTCGGTCACGTCGGCGACGATCCCTTCGAGCCGGCCGGCGCCCTCGCCGGCGGGGGCGCCCTCGACCGCGGCGCGGAGCCGCGCTTCGTCGCGCCCGCAGATCAGGACGTTCGCACCCTCGCGCGCGAGGGCGTACGCCGCACCACGTCCGAGGCCCTTCGAGGCCGCCGTGACCAGCGCTGCCTTCCCCTCGACCCCGAGTTCCATGCGGGCGACGATACCCTGGAGGGGTCATGACCGACCGACGCGCGCGCCTGCGCGCCGCCGGGGTCGCCCTCGCCGCGGTCCTCGCCGGCGTCCTCGTCCTCTCTCTCGCGATCCCGCGCGGGCAGGGGGACGCCGCACCCGGGCCGCTCGTGCGCGCGAACCCGAGCCTGGGGCCGTTCCGTGGGCTGGGCGTCTGGGTCGACGTCTACGACGAGGAGGCGTGGGCCGATCCGGCGGCCGCCGTGGCCGACATGCAGGCTCACGGCGTCCGCACCCTCTTCCTGCAGACCTCGAACGCCGACCGCGCGGGATCGTTCGTGTTCCCGGTGGCCGCGAGCGCGTTCGTCGACGCGGCCCACGACGCGGGGATCCAGGTGGTGGCCTGGTACCTGCCGGGGTTCCGCGACCTCGCGACCGACCGGCGGCGCGTGGCGGACGCGATCGCGTTCCGGACCGCCCGGGGCGACGCGTTCGACGGGTTCGGCCTCGACATCGAATCCGAGGCCGTCGGCGATCCGTTCCGCCGCACGGAGCGGCTCGTTCGGCTCTCGTCGGAGATCCGCGATCTCGCGGGGCCCACGTACCCGCTGGGGGCGATCGTGCCCTCCCCGGTCAGGCTCCGCGACGACCTCGCCTACTGGCCGGACTTCCCCTGGCACGACCTGGCGCTGACCTACGACGCGATCCTGCCGATGACCTACTTCACGTTCCGAGCGCACGGGCCTGCCGAGACGGCCGCGTACGTGGCGGGCTGCATCGACGAGATCCGCGCGGGCGTGGGGAGCGACGCGGTCGCGATCGACGTGATCGGCGGCCTCGCCTCGGACGCGGCCGAGCCCGAGACGAGGGCCTTCGTCCGGATCCTGCGGGCGCGCGGCGTCACGGGCGGCGGGTGGTATTCGTGGCCGGACACCACCGAGGATCAGTGGACCGTGCTCGCGCGGCTGAACGCGCCCGCGGCGTCCGGGTGATCCTCGCCGCTCGGCGGGGCATGATTGACCCCTCTCGGCGGCCGCGACTAGGCTTCGCCCGTCCCGGACCCAGGAGCGCCCCGTCCACGTGCCGTCCCGATCGCGACCCGCCCGTGCCGCCGCGCTCCTCGCGATCGGCGTGCTGGCGGCCGCGTGCTCGCGAACCCTGGACATGAACCAGGTGGAGGCCGAGTTGAAGCGCCAGGTCGAACGTGATCTCGGAACGAACGGCCTCACCGTGACCTGCCCCGACGACGTGAAGGTCGAGGCGGGAACCTCGTTCACCTGCGAGGCATCGGACGCGTCCGGTGCCACGATGGTGCTCACCGTGACCCAGGAGAACGACCAGGGCAAGGTGCGATGGAGCGTCACCGGAGCCTCGACCTAAGGAGCCGATCCGTGCTACTCGAGAAGAAGCGCCTCCTGATCACGGGAGTGCTGACGCCCCAGTCGATCGCGTTCGCGGCGGCCGAGTCCTGCCTGGATCTGGGCGCGGAGATCGTCCTGACGAACTTCGGGCGGGGCGTGAGCCTCACCGAGAAGGTGGCCAAGCGTCTGCCGCAGGAGGTCGACGTCCTCGAGATGGACGTGAACATCCCCGAGCAGATCGACGCCGTCCGTGACGAGCTCGCGTCCCGGTGGGGAACGATCGACGGGTTCCTGCACGCGATCGCGTTCGCGCCCACCGACGCGCTCGGCGGGAACTTCCTGCACACCGAGTGGGAGAGCGTGGCGACGGCGCTGCAGACGAGCGCCTTCTCGTTGAAGCAGCTCGCGGTGGGCATGCTGCCGCTGATGGAGGAGCGCGGCGGCTCGATCGTCTCGCTCGACTTCGACGCGACCGTCGCCTGGCCGATCTACGACTGGATGGGCGTCGCGAAGGCCGGCCTCGAATCCGTCACGCGCTACCTCGCACGCGATCTCGGTCCGAAGGGCGTCCGGGTGAACTCGGTCTCGGCGGGGCCGATCAAGACGATCGCCGGCAAGGGTATCCCGGGGTTCGAGCGCATCACCGACGGCTGGGCGCAGCGGGCGCCGCTCGGATGGGACATCCACGATCCGGCGCCGGTGGGACGGGCGGTGGCGTTCCTGTTGTCGGACCTGTCCGACGGGATCACCGGCGAGATCATCCACGTCGACGGCGGCTTCCACGCGATGGGCACGGATCTGGACGCGCCGCCGGCCTAGGTCGGGCGCGGCGGCGGACCGGAGCCCGCGACGGCGGACCAGAGCCGCGGCCCGATCCTAGCGGGCCTCGACGCCCTGTTCGCTCGCGAGCTGACGCTGCGCCCGCACGATCGCCCGGAACGCCTCCTTCAGCCCGCTTCGCGCGAGCGGACCGAGCGCGCCGGGATCGACGTAGTCGTCGGGGGCCTCGCCCGCCTCGACCTGCGAGGCTTGGTGCCGCAGCCGGATCCCCCACAGGAACCGGAACGCCTCGGTGAGCTCGCCGGCCACGTGTCGGTCGAGCACGCCGGCCGCGCCCGCGGCCTCCAGGCGGAGGATCGTGGGCTTGGCCGCCACACCGGATTGCACCGCATACACGCGGGCCAGGTTCGTCACGATCGTGAGCCCGCCGTGCTTCACGTCGAGCCGGCCGGCGTGTTCGCCCGAGCGCTCCACCACCAGGTCCCGCAGGAACCCGGTCGGCGGGTGCAGGTCGAGCGCTCGCCGGGACATCGACCGCACGAACCCCGGCTTGCCGGCGGCCTTGCGCACCGCCTCGTCCAGCGGTGGCTCGGCCACGAGCGGTCCGGCCACCCGCCGGAAGTCGTAGCCGATCGACGAGAGCACGATCGAGGACCCGGTCGCGTCGGCCATCCACTCCTCGAACCGTTCGACCCACCGGGCGATCGGGGCGCGCATCGCGCTGTGGACCGCCATGGCGTCTCCGTTGCAGCGTGGGATGCCCGCGGCCTCGAGCCCGTCGGTCACGATGCCGGCCAGCGTCGCGAAGTAGGGGTCGATCGCCTCCACGTCCTCGGGCGCCACGTCGTAGGCGATCGCGTGGTCCTGGTCGGTGCGGAGCGACTGCTCGTGCCGGGCAGCGCTGCCGAGCGCGAGCCACGCCCACGAGGCCGGCGGGTCGCCGAGCGATCCGACCCCGAGCTGCAGCAGCCGTTCGGTCATCGCGTCGACCGCGAGGGCCGCCACCCGTCCGACGTCCACGGGGTCGGCGTGCGCCTCCACCATCGCGACGACGACCGCGGGGAGGTCGCGCCCGGCCGCGGCGACGGCCTCCGGCGTCGGGGCACGCTCGATCGCGCTCTTCAGGGCGAACGGCGTATGGCGTCCGAGCCCCATCAGGTCGGTGTCGGTCACGACCCCGAGGAGCTCGCCGCCCGGCCCCTGGACCGGGAAGTGGTGGACACCCTCGGCGAACATCGTGAGCAGGGCGTCGCCGGCCAGCGTGTCGGCCGCCAGGCAACGGGCGGGGAACGTCGCGACGTCGGCGACGGGGGTGTCGAACGCCCCCCGGGCGGCCACGACCCGCGTCCGCAGGTCGCGGTCGGTCAGGATCCCGAGCCCTGCCGGCGTGGGGATCAGCAGCGACGAGACCCGCTCGGCGGCCATCGTGGCGGCGGCCTCGGTCACGGTCGCCGACGGCGCCACCGTCACGGGCGGGCGGCGCACGAGCGACCCGACCGTCGAAAGTCGGGCATCGGGCGCCGGTGGCTCGGCCCGTTCGGCGGCGGCCAGCACGCGGCGGCGCATGCTCCCCACCATGAAGTGGCGTCCGGCGGGCGTCTCGAGCACCTCGTCGGCGACCGCCTCCGGGATCACGTAGAGGAGGGTGTCCTCGTCGGCGCGGACGGTCACGGTCGGCCCTTCGTGCGCGAGCAGCGAGAACTGTCCGAACAGCTCGCCCTCGCCGAGCAGGTCGAGCACCCGGCCGTCGTCGAGCAGCTCGACGGCCCCCTTGCGGACGAGGTAGAGCCCGCTGGCCGGTTCACCGCGCTGCTGCAGGATCGTCGCCCCGGCCGCCACGTGCTCGATCTCGACCGCTCCGGCCACCGTCGCGAGCCGTTCGTCGCTCAGCTCGTCGAACGGGGGGTACCGACGCAGGAATCCGGCGATGTCCACGCTGCGGAGTATGGCGCGTCGGTAGACTCCCCGGCGATGACCCGGTCGCCCCGCACCCTGCTCGCCCTCGGCGCCGCCGCGGTCGCGTTGACCCTGGCCGCCTGCGACGGCGACGGCACGTCGACGCCGACCCCGACGAGCGCGACACCGTCGTCGGCGCCCGGCACGTCCACCGCGCCGACCGACGCCGCCAGCCCGTACCTCGTGTATTCGCCGCCGCCCCCGCCGAGCGGCCCGATCACCTCCGGCTACCTCGGGTCGACGCTCACGCTCGACGTGGGGGACGGGCAGCGCCTGCGGCTCACGTTCCACAGCACCGCGATGAGCGCGGTGGCCGCGATCGAGAACCAGCCCCGGCAGTTCAGCGTCTGGCTCACGGTCGAGAACCCGAACGACATCGCCTGGAAGGGGGACCTGGGACCGCTCGCGCACGTCGACGACGACATCGGCGGCAACGTGGCGGCCGATGTCTCGCCGGCCCCCGGCGACTTCAGCACCGCCGCCGAGCGGCTCGGGTTCTCGAACCGGAACCTGGCGAAGCCGACCTCGATCCCGGCCGGCGCGTCCGTCGACGGGGTGCTCCTGTTCCAGCTGTACGGCGGGAACCGGGTCGTCTACATCACGGTCGACTCGCCGTCGGGCGGCGAGCCGGTCGTCTGGGAGACGAACTTCGGGGTGTTCTGATGGAGGGTGGACGACGGCTCACGAGCTTCAGCCACGGCGCGGGCTGCGGCTGCAAGCTCGGCCCCGATCAGCTCGCCGAGGTGCTGCGCGGTGTGTCGCTGCCCCCGGCGCCGCCCGAACTGCTGGTGGGGAGCGAGACGGGCGATGACGCCGCGGTCTGGCGGACCTCCGACGGGCATGCGTTGGTCGCGACCCTCGACTACTTCACGCCGATCGTCGACGATCCCTACGACTGGGGACGGATCGCGGCCACGAACGCGATGTCCGATGTCTACGCGATGGGCGGCACACCGTTCCTCGGGCTGAACATCGTGAACTGGCCGGTCGACGACCTGCCCACCGAGATGCTCGGACGCGTGCTGCAGGGGGGCGTCGACGCCGCGACCGGCGCCGGAGTCGCCGTGGTCGGCGGCCACTCGATCACCGACCCGGAGCCGAAATACGGGATGGTGGTCGTGGGCTCGATCGACCCCGACCGGATGTTCACGAACGCGACCGCGCGTCCCGGCGATCATCTGTACCTCACGAAACCGCTCGGCCTCGGGATCATCTCGACCGCCGTGAAGCGCGGGGTGGCGCCCGATCACCTGATCGCGATCGCCGTGGACCTGATGACGACCACGAACGCCGCGGCTTCGGCAGCGATGGTGGAGGCCGATGCGAGCGCCGCAACCGACATCACCGGGTTCGGGCTGCTCGGTCATCTCCACAAGATGCTGCTCGCATCGGGATGCGGCGCGACGGTGGGCGCCGGCGATGTCCCGCTGATCGACGGCGTGCGCGGCCTCGCGCGCGATGGCGTGGTGCCCGGCGGCACCCAGCGGAACCACGACTTCGTGGACGCCGCGACCGACTGGGCCGGGCTCGACCGCGAGGAGCAGCTCGTGCTGGCCGACGCTCAGACGAGCGGCGGCCTGTTGATCGCGACGCCCGACCCCGAGGCGCTCGAGGCCGCCCTGACGGCCCGGGGCGTCCTCGTGGCGTCGATCGGCGAGGTCGTCCAGGGGCCGGCTGGCTCGATCCGCGTCGAGGGGAGGCTCGCGAGCTGATGCGCGCCACGGTCTGTCAGATGCCCGACGACGCCGCCGCCTTCGAGCGCGCGTGGGCCAACCTCGCGACGCACGTCCGCGACGAGGGGAGCGACCTCGTGCTGCTGCCCGAGCTTCCGTTCCACCCGTGGTTCGCGAAGGAGCGCCGCTTCGATCCCGAGGTCTGGCGCGCCGTCGTCGAGGCACACGAGGTCTGGGTGGCACGGCTCGGCGAGCTCGGCGCTCAAACCGTGGCGAGCACCCAGGCGACCGAGTCCCGCGGCCGACGGCTCAACGAGGGATTCGTGTGGACCTCGAAGGACGGCGTGGTGCCGGTGCACCGCAAGGTTCATCTGCCCGACGAGCCCGGCTTCCGTGAGACCTCCTGGTACCACCCGGGCCCCGCCAGGTTCGTCCCCGAGCGGGCCGGCCGGGCCACGGTCGGGTTCATGATCTGCTCCGAGATCTGGGCGATGGAACGGGCGACCGAGTACGCGGATCGCGGCGTGCAGCTGCTCCTCTCGCCACGGGCGACGGAGAAGGAGTCGGTCGAGCAGTGGCTCGCCGCCGGGAAGGCGACCGCCCTCCTGGCCGGCGCCTACTCGCTCAGCTCGAACCGGTGGGCGCGCGGCGGGGAGTTCGGTGGCGTCGGGTGGGTGATCGACCCGGCGGGGGAGACGCTCGCTACGACGAGCGCGCGCCGCCCGTTCGCCACCGTCGAGGTCGATCTGCGCGCCGCCGACCGTGCGAAGAAGACCTACCCCCGGACGCTCTTCCGGTAGTTCCCTTTACCTTTCGCGCACCAGCAGGCTCTATAGGGCGTGACCATGGTCGAAGACGATCGGGCGGTGCACGGCGGACTCGAGGACGTCTTCCGCGCCGAGAGCGCGAAGATGATCCGTGCGCTGTTCGCGTTCTCGCGCAGCCGTCAGATCGCCGAGGATGCCGTGCTCGAGGCGTTCGCGCGCGCGGTCCGCGACGTAGACCGTATCGACGACCCGACGGCGTGGGTCTGGCGCGTGGCGTACCGGGTGGCCGCGAACGAGCTGCGCGAGGCCGGTCGGCCCCTCGACCTCGAGCCCGAGCCCGTCTACGAGATGCCCCCGCCGGCGCTCGAGGTCTTCGAGGCGATCGGGAAGCTCTCGCCGTCGCAGCGCGCCTGCGTGCTGCTCTTCCACTACGCGGACCGCCCGATCCGAGAGATCGCCTCGACGATCGGCTCGACCACCCCCGCCGTGAAGGTCCATCTCTCGGCCGGCCGTCGCCGGCTGCGGCGACTCCTGGAGGACCCCGATGAAGCGAATCCGTAGGCTCCGCGACCTCGACCAGGTTCCCGTCTCGACGTCGTGGGACGCGGTCCGGGCGACCGAACCGACCGACGCCGAGGCACCGTCCCGCGCTCCGTCGCGGGGCCGCCGTGCGGTCGTGATCGCGGTGGCGTTCGGGCTGTTCGCGGCGAGCGTCGGGGTGTTCCTCTTCACGTGGGGCGACGACGCGCCGGCGCCGGTCGTCGGCTCACCCGCACCGGGCCAGACTGACGCCGCCACGACGCTCACGATCACGTGTGACGACGGCGGCGCGAAGGTCTCCGCGCCCACCGTGGCGTTGGGACGGGAGGGTGTCGTCTTCACGATCGAGAACCCGGCCGGAGAGAGCTTCGTCGCCATGCGCGACCCCAAGGAAGCGGGACGAAGCATCGGGCTCGAGATCGTCGACGCCCGCAGCGACCGATCCGTGATCGCGATGCGGCCCGGCCGATGGATCGTCGGGTGCTTCTCGATCCAGACCTTCACGAGCGCCGAGGTCCCCGTGTCGGCGTACCCGGCAGCGTTCGAGGTCGTCGATCCCGACGGGAACTGGGCGGGCATCCAGGAGGCGAACACCTGCGGCGAGCAGCTGCTGCCGCCCACCGAGACAGCGGGCGAGGACGCGTAGCTGGCCGGCCCGCTGTCGGGGCGGATACTCCTTTCGGCGCGTGACGACCGCACGGGAGCGACCTCGTTCGTCTCGGTGAACGCCGACGGGAGCGACGCCCAGCGGCTGTTCCCCGACCTCGCCGTCGATGAAGCGACGTTCTCTCCCGACGGATCGCAGGTCGCCCTCGTGATCTCCGATTCGGACGGCGACCCCACCGTGACGTACGCCGCGCTGGAGGACTCGGAGATCTACGTGGCGAACGCCGACGGGTCGGGGCTCACCCGCCTCACGGACAACCAGCGGTCGGACGACCTCGTGCACTGGACACCCGACGGGACCCTCATCTCGTTCCGCTCCAACCGTGGTAAGAGCCTGTCCCTATACACGATGCGTCCCGACGGCTCGAACGTGCAGCAGCTCACGCCCGACACCTGGATCGCGGATGCCCACGACTGGTCCTCATACGACGGCTCGCTCGTGTTCTCAGGTGCCGACGAGCGGAACCAGCCCACAGGCTGCAGCGACAACGAGATCAACCTGCTTAGCCCACCGGGCGTCTTCACGCCGCTCACCGACGACGAGTGGTACGACCAGTCGCCGACGTGGTCGCCCGACGGCTCTCGGATCGCCTTCGCGGTGAGCGACCAGAGCGACTACGCGTGGGAGATCTTCACGATGAACGCCGACGGATCCGATCAGCGGCGGATCACCGACCACCCCGGGTACGACATGGGACCCCTCTGGTCGCCCGACGGGACGATGCTCGCCTTCACGAGCGACCGCTTCCGCGGCCCCGACACGAAAGGCGAGGACCAGAGCGGCCTCCCGTACGTGATGAACGCCGACGGTTCCGGCGTCCAACTCCTCTTCACCGAGGAGCAGCTGGGGGCGATGGGGATCGATCCGAACGCGAGCGTCTCCGTGGAGGACTGGCGCGCCTGACCGGCCCGTTCGGGAATACCCGACCCCCCTGGTAGCATTTGCACCTGCAACAGCCGCGGGCGTCCGTGCGTGGCTGCGGCGACCCCGGATGGAGCGATGAGCGAGCTGGACGGCGTCTTCTTCAAGGAGATCGTGGAGCAGGGTCTCCGCGAGTTCCCGAACGAGTGCTGCGGCGTCATCGCGGCCGCCGACGGCGTGCCGGTCAAGGTGTTCGCGATGACGAACGCCGACGCGAGCCCCGTGACCTACCGGCTCGACGGCATGGAACAGCTCCGGGTCTTCGACGAGATCGACGAGCAGGGATGGGAGCTGTGGGCGATCTACCATTCCCACACGCACTCCGAGGCGTACCCGTCAGAGACCGACCGGCGGCTCGCCTTCTATCCCGACGCCCGCTACATCCTGCTATCCCTGGAGGACCGGGAGCAGCCCGTGATCCGCTCGTTCCACATCACCGACGGCGAGGTCACCGAAGAGGAGCTGACGATCACATGAGCTTGGGATTCACCGAGGACCAGGTCCAGCGGTACTCGCGGCACATCATCCTGCCGAACATCGGCGGCGCCGGGCAGCGCAAGCTCCTCGACTCGAAGGTGCTCGTGATCGGCGCCGGCGGGCTCGGCTCGCCGATCCTCCTGTACCTCGCGGCGGCCGGGATCGGCACGATCGGCATCGTGGACTTCGACAAGGTCGACACCTCGAACCTGCAGCGCCAGATCCTGCACACCGATGCCGACGTCGACCGTCCGAAGGTCGCGTCGGCGCTCGACCACCTGCGAGCGCTGAACCCGACGATCGAGCTCGTCGGCCACGACACCCTGCTCTCCTCCGACAACGTGATGGAGATCATGGAGCCCTACGACGTCGTGATCGACGGCACCGACAACTTCCCGGTGCGGTACCTCGTGAACGACGCGACACAGTTCCTCGGCAAGCCGCTCGTGTACGGCTCGATCTACCAGTTCGAGGGGCAGGCCACCGTCTTCATGCCGGGCAAGGAGGCGCCGTGCTACCGGTGCCTGTTCCCCTCGCCGCCGCCGCCCGGCACGGTGCCCAGCTGCGCCGAGGGGGGCGTGTTCGGCGTGCTGCCCGGCGTGATCGGCGCGATCCAGGCCACCGAGGCGATCAAGATCATCACCGGGGAGGGCGAGCCCCTGATCGGCCGGCTGCTCCTGTACGACGCCCTGCACATGGACTTCCAGGAAGTGAAGATCCGCTGGGACGCCGACTGTCCCGTGTGCGGCAAGGACCCCTCGATCACCGAGCTGATCGACTACGAGCTGTTCTGCGGCGTGCCCGCCGCCCAGTGACCCACCGATAGGAGAGACCTGCGATGTCCGTGACCGTGAAGCTCCCGACGATCCTCCGCAAGCACGCCGGCAACGAGCCGAGGGTCGGCGCCGACGGCGCCACCCTCCGCGACGTGCTGGTCGATCTCGAGGGTCACTACCCTGGCATCACGAAGAACGTCCTGGCCGAGGACGGCGGGCCTCCATCGCTTCATCAACGTCTACGTGAACGACGAGGACGTGCGCTACCTGGGCTCGCTCGAGACCGAGGTCAAGGACGGCGATACCGTGAGCATCCTCCCCGCGGTCGCCGGCGGCTGCCGACCTCGGTCTCGGCCGGCAACCACGCGAAGGGGATGTGAACGCGGGGCGCTCGATGCCCCGCTCCTGCACGCGGAACGGCCGAAGGGCCGATTGACCGGTAGCGATACCTCGGACTACGGTCGTGACCTGGCAGAGCGTCGGAAGGCGTGCCCATGCAGGCACCCCCGAAAGATCCGTCCACCGGCGAACGCGACCTGATCGTCATCCCGGAGGCACGCGCGCCTCTGCCCGGCTGGGTGGTGCTCGTGATCGCGGGAGCCGCGGCGATCGGGCTGGTCGTCGGAGCGGTCACGACGTACACGACCCTGCGGAACCACCTCGATGCCCGCGATGCCGCGATCGTCGCGGCCACCGACCGGGCGGTCGCCGCGGAAGCGGACGCCCACGAGGCGGCGGTGCAGATCGGGGTCCTGGAGTCGCGCGTGGCCGACCTGCGAACGGTGCTCGACCGGAGCCGTGCCCGCACGGTGGTCGTGGGTGCGAGCCGCGTCGAACTCCGTCGCCAGCTCGCCCGCGCACGGCGAGACCTCGACCGGGCGAGGGCCCAGATCGCCGCCACCGCCGAGACCCCTACCGGTGACGGCCGGTACATCGCGAAGATCGAAGCGGTGGGCTCGACGCAGGATCCGCCCGTGATCGTGCTCGATCTCGGCCGGTGGTTCACGGGGCAGCGCGCGCGGCAGGCTGCGATCGCCGACGGCGCGCTCGACCCCGGCGACGTCCTGCCGCACGGCCGATACCTGCGCAACGCGAGGCCCGGCTGGCGCACCGTGCCGCTCGACCCGACCGCGCTCGTCACCGTCCGCGGCTGGCACCGCCGGGCCGGGGTCTCGCTGATCTCGGTCGAGGAGCTCCAGCAGGCGATGCGCTCGACGCGCTCGTGGGCCGAGCGGATCCGGCACGACCCCTTCTGGGTCACCGTCGAAGGCGGTCGCGTGACGGCGCTCCGCGAACAGCGGTACCCCTGATATCGGCGGCCCGGAGCCCACGCGCCGGAGGTCCTATACCCTCCGCGAAGGACCTAGGGTTTCGGGACGTAGCATCCGAGGTGCTCGGGGGATAGGCTCGTCCGGCAACGTTCGGGCCCCCCCGATTTCCCGGATGGAAAGGACCCCCCATGCGCAGGAACCTTCGAGCGAGCCTGAGGTTGGCCGCCGCCACCGTGGTGGCCGGCGCCCTGGTCACCACCTCGATGCTCCCCGCGGGCGCCGTGAACGTGGCCCACGGGTCGATCGCGAGCGAGACGCCCGCGAGCGGCACCCCCAACATCCAGGACGGGCGGGTGAACGCGCTGCTGGTGATGGGCAGCCGCGTGTTCGTCGGCGGCACGTTCACCACCGTGCGCAACGCCGGCAGCAGCACCAACATCGCCCGGAACTACCTCTTCTCGTTCAACGCCGCGTCCGGGGTCGTCGACACGGCATTCACGCCGAACCTCAACAGGGCCGTGGAGACCCTCGCTCCGGGCCCCGACGGCAACTCGATCTTCGTGGGCGGCAAGTTCACCACCACGAACAACGTGGGCACGCCCTACCGCCGGCTGGTGCGGCTGAACGCCTCGAACGGGTCGACGATCACCTCGTTCTCGCCGAACCCGAACGACCTGGTGCTCGACCTGAAGCTCCGCAACGGGCAGCTCTACGTGGGTGGTGAGTTCTCGCGGATCGGGGGCGCCACGCATTCGGGGATGGCGCGCCTGAACACGGAGAACGGCACCGCCGATCCGTCGTTCAACGTCCAGTTCAGCGACCCGTACGTGCCTCCGACGTTCCCCGGCGCGCGACCCGTCGACGCCGGTCCTTCGGGTGTGGAAGTTCGACATCACGCCGGACAACTCGAAGCTCGTCGCCACCGGCAACTTCCGTCAGGTGGACGGTGCGCCGCGCCAGCAGATCGCGATCCTCGACCTGAGCTCGAACCCGGTGGGCCTCACGTCCTGGAGCACGACCTTCTTCCGGCAGACCGACCCGGCCGTGGCCGACCAGACCTCGATCGCGGCCGCGTGGTGCATCCCGGCGTTCGCCCACTACATCCGCGGGATCGACATCTCGCCCGACGGCTCCTACTTCGCCGCGGTCACCACGGGCGCGAACTGGCTGCACCCGTCGTGCGACTCGATGAGCCGCTTCGACCTCGGTGACTACACGCCGAACCAGCAGCCCGAGTGGGTCACGCAGACCGGCGGGGACTCGTTCCACAGCGTGCTCGTCACCGGCGCCGCGATCTACGGCGGCGGCCACCAGCAGTACGTGAACAATCCCTACAACCCGAACCGCTGCGGGTTCTGCACCAACCCCTTCGCTGGTGGCGTCGCGCGGACCGGCTTCTCGGCCCACGACCCCCGCAACGGGATGCCGTTCACGTGGAACCCGGTGCGCAACCCCCGTGGCAAGGGCGTGCTCGCGATGACGTCCACCGCGACGGGTTTCTACTTCGGGAGCGACACGAACAACATCCACGGCATGGTGCGTCAGAAGCTCGCCTTCATGCCGCTGGCCGGTGGCGTCACGCAGGCGCCGGAGAACCCGTACACCCTGCCGGGCAACTTCTACACGGTGGGGCAGATCGGATCGCCCGACGCGCTGCTCCGTCGTTCCTTCGACGGCTCGACGTTCGGCGCGGCGACCAGCCTGAGCACCGGATGGAACAACGTGCACGGGGCCTTCGCCCTGAACGGTCGGCTCTATACGGGCCAGTCGAACGGCACGCTCACGGTCCGCAGCTTCAATGGCGCCACCGCGGGTAGCGTGAGCCCGCTCAACCTGTTCGGCTTGGAGAACGCCCCGGGGCCGCAGTTCACGATCCCGGGCACGAACGTCCCGATCCCCGGCCTGTCGACCACCCTGCCGCAGCTGACGGGCATGGCGATCGACAAGGGCTTCATCTACTACACGGTGCAGGGCGATCCTCGTCTCTACGCGAGGGCGTTCACCCAGCAGAGCCAGGTCCTGGGCGCGCCGCTCCTGGTGCCGAGCACCGGCGACGGGGTGAACTGGGGCCAGGTTCGGGGCATGACGATCGCGAGCGGGAAGATGTACTTCTCGCTCTCGGACGGCACGCTGAACGTCGTGAACTGGAACGGCGCGGCCTACGGTCAGGGACACCCGACCGGCAGCGTCTCCACGATCGGCGGACCGAACGTCGACGGCACCGACTGGTCGTCGAACGCGTTCTTCGTCTACAGCTGATCGGATCGACCGCTCGCGGGCCCATCGCCGCAGGCTGGGATAATCGCGGCGTGCGCTACGACGACATCCTGGACGCGATCGGCAACACGCCGCTCGTCGGCATGCACCGTATGTCGCCCAAGCCGGGCGTGCGCCTGTGGGCCAAGCTCGAGGGCACGAACCCGACCGGGTCCACGAAGGACCGGATCGCCAAGAAGATGATCGAGGTCGCCGAGGCCGACGGGTCGCTCACGCCCGACAAGACGATCCTCGAGCCCACGTCGGGCAACACCGGGATCGCGCTCGCGATGGTGGCCGCGCGCAAGGGCTACCGGCTCACCGTCGTGATCCCCGACAACGCGAGCGAGGAGCGGATCGGGCTCCTGCGGCTCTTCGGCGCCGAGATCGTGTTCAGCGACGGCGACAAGGGCACGAACGGCTCGATCGAGGTGGCTCGCGCGCTCGCCGCCGACGACAAATACTTCATGCCGTTCCAGTACGGGAACCCGGCGAACCCCCTCGCGCACCAGGAGGGCACGGCGCAGGAGATCATCCGCGACCTCCCGGAGGTCACGCACTTCGTGGCCGGGATGGGCACGGGCGGCACGCTCACCGGGAACGGCCGCGGGCTGCACGCCCACAACCCCGAGATCAAGGTGATCGCGGCCGAGCCTGAGCTGGGGGACCTCGTCTACGGCCTGCGGTCGCTCGACGCCGGCTTCGTCCCGCCGATCTTCGACCCGGGGGAAGTGAACCGGAAGTTCCTCGTGGACTCGACCGCCTCGCTCCGCACGAACCGCGAGCTCACCTCGAGGGAGGGCATCTTCGCGGGCATCTCGAGCGGCGCCGTCGTCTACGTCGCGCAGCGGATCGCCCAGGAGATCGAGGAGGGCGACATCGTGTGCCTCCTGCCCGACGGCGGCTGGAAGTACCTGTCGACGGAGGCCTGGGCCGAGGACCTCGCCACCGCCGAGAAGGGCGTGGCCGGATCGCTGTGGTGGTGACGCGCTGATGGCCGACGCGCGGCCGATCGGGGTCTTCGACTCCGGGGTGGGCGGTCTCACCGTGGCCCGCGCGATCCTCGATCTGTTGCCCCACGAGCCGCTGATCTACGTCGGGGACACCGCACGCTCCCCGTACGGACCGAAGCCGGTCGACGACATCCGCCGCTACGCGATCGAGGTCGCCGACTACCTGATCCACCGCGACGTCAAGATGCTCGTCGTGGCGTGCAACTCCGTCGAGACGAACGCGATCGGCGACGTGGCCGATCGCGCAGGCACCCCGGTCGTGGGCGTGGTCGACCCCGGCACGCGCGCGGCCGTGCACGCGACGCGGAACGGGATCGTCGGGATGATCGGCACCGAGGCCACGGTCGCGAGCGGCGCCTACGACCGCGCGATGGCGATCGCGGGGCCTGGCGTGGTGCTGCACAGCCAGGCCTGTCCGCGCTTCGTGGAGCACGTGGAGCGCGGGGATACGACGAGCGACGAGTTGCGGGAGGCCGCGCGCGGGTATCTTGGGCGGCTAGTGAGTGAGGGGATCGACACGCTGATCCTCGGCTGCACGCACTACCCGCTGCTGTCGGGGCTCCTCCAGATGGAGCTCGGCCCCGACGTGGTGCTGGTGTCGTCGGCCGAGGAGACGGCCAAGGACGTCTACGCGACGCTGGTGCGCCATGGGCTCCAGCGCGATGCGACGACCGCGCCGCAGCACGAGTTCCTCGCCACGGGCGACCCCGCCGCGTTCGAGCGCGTGGCGGGCGTCTTCCTCGGACCCGAGCTGACCGAGGTCGGTGCCGCGAAGGCGCACCCGGTGGGAGGTGGCGCGTGGAACTGACGGTGCTGGGAGCGTCGGGGACCTGGCCGGCCCCCGGCGGCGCGACGTGCGGCTACCTCGTGCGCCACGACGGCACCAACCTGTGGCTCGACGCGGGCACCGGCACCTTCGCCAAGCTCCAGGAGTACATCACCGCCGGCGACATCGACGCGATCATCGTGAGCCACGGCCACCCCGACCACTTCGTCGACGTCGTGCCGGCCTTCTACGCGCGTCACTATGGCCGGCTCGGGGCTCCCGGGCTCCCCTTCTACTCGCCCGAGGGCTTCATGGAGCTCGCGAGCCTGCTCGTCAGCGAGGGCGGCCGCAACGTGATGGCCGAGGCGTTCGACTTCCGGACCTTGCGAGGCGGCGAGACCTTCGACGTCGGGCCGTTCCACATCGAGGCGTACGAGATGACGCACATCGGCGTGCGGGCGCTCGGATACCGGATCGAGGCGGGCGGGAGGATCCTGGCCTACACGGGCGACACGGGCCCGTGCGACGCGGCGGTCGACATCGCCCGCGATGCCGACCTCTACCTCGCCGAGGCCACCTACCAGGATGCCTCGAACCTGATGCCCTTCCACCTGAGCGCGACGCAGGCCGGCGAGGCCGCCAAGGCCGCCGGCGCGAAGCGGCTGATGCTCACCCACATCACGCCCGACCTGGACGCCGAGGTCTCCCGTGCCGAGGCGAAGGCCGCGTTCGACGCACCGGTCGACATCGCCGTGCAGGACCTGACGGTCGAGGTGGGAGCGTGACGCGCCCCGACGATCGCGCCGCCGACGAGCTTCGCCCCGTCACGTGGGAGCTCGGCTTCCAGGAGTGGGCGGCCGGCTCGGTGCTGTTCTCGATGGGGCGCACGCGCGTGCTCTGCGCGGCCAGCGTCAGCGAAGACGCGCCCCGATGGCTGAAGGGAACCGGAAAGGGGTGGGTGACCGGCGAGTACTCGATGCTCCCCGCCGCCACGAACGAGCGGTCCCCCCGTGAGGTGAACAAGGGTCGGCCCGGCGGGCGCACCCAGGAGATCCAGCGCCTGATCGGCCGGTCGCTGCGGAGCGTCACCGACCTGTCACGGCTGGGTGAGCGCACGATCACGGTCGACTGCGACGTCCTGCAGGCCGACGCCGGCACGCGAACCGCATCGATCACGGGCGGCTACGTCGCCCTCGCGATCGCGCTCCGCGGGCTCGCCCAGCAGGGACTGGTGCCCGACGACCTCCTCGTCGACTCGGTCGCTGCGGTCAGCGTGGGGATCGTCGACGAGGAGGCCCGTCTCGACCTCTGCTACGACGAGGATGCCGGCGCCGAGGTCGACTTCAACGTCGTGATGACGGGGTCGGGGGACTTCGTGGAGGTGCAGGGGACCGCCGAGGGCACCCCGTTCAGCCGCGCCCAGCTCGACGCGCTGCTCGACCTGGCCCGCGACGGGATCGCCGACCTGACCGAGATCCAGCGCAAGGCTCTGGGCGCCTGAGGCTCGGCGCGATGGCCTTCCCGGACCGCGTCGCGATCGCGTCACGGAACGCGCATAAGCTCCGCGAGCTCGGGCGGATCTGCCGGGACTGGCCTGTCGAGTGGGTCACCGTGGAGACGCACGACCCCGCCGGCTTCCCCGACGTCGAAGAGACCGAGGACACCTACCTCGGGAACGCTCTCCTGAAGGCGCGCGCCGTCGCGCGGGCGCTCCGCGTGCCCGCGATCGCCGACGACTCCGGGATCGAGGTCGACGCGCTCGGCGGGAAGCCCGGGCCCCGGAGCGCCCGCTACGCGGGGGACGACGCCACCGACGAGCAGAACCTCGACGCCATGATGCAGGCGCTCCGCGGGATCCCCGCGGGCGGGCGCGTGGCGCGGTACCGCTGCGTGGCCGCGCTCGCGTATCCGGGCGGCGAGGTCGTCCACACGGAGGCGACGTGCGAGGGAACCCTCGTCACCAAGCGGCGGGGGGTGCGAGGCTTCGGGTACGACCCGATCTTCGTGCCGGCCGGATGGGACGAGACGATGGCCGAGCTCACGGACGAGCAGAAGGACCGGATCAGCCACCGGGGCCGGGCGTTCCGGGCCCTCGCGGCCACCCTGGCCGATACGTAGGTCGGCCCGGGCACGGGGCGACATGCGGGATACGTACGTACCTGACTCAAGGTAGCCACCCAGGGTGCCGACCTTTCCTCGGTGAGCCACGTGACGAACACGAGAGCCGGGCGCGACCGGCGGCTGCGCGAGACGCGCCTGTTCTTCGACTCGGGTTCGACGTTCCTCGTCATCGTGATGGGTCTGGCGTTCATCTCGGTGGTGGCGGTCCTCGACTACCTGACCGGGCCGGACGTGACGCTCGCCCCGCTCTACCTGATGCCGATCGGGCTCGTGACCTGGAACCTCGGTCGTCGCTGGGGGGCGACCTCGGTCGTGGTGGCTTCGATCGCCGGGATCCTCCCCGACGTGCTGGCGAACCAGTCGCTCGGCATGAGCGATCCCACCCCGTACTGGGACGCGCTGATCCGGTTCTCGGTCTTCCTCGCGTTCGCGGTGCTGCTCGACACGTTGAAGGAGATCATCGACTTCCAGTGGGAGCAGGTCGAGCAGCAGGAGGGGCTCTCCACCAACCTCCGCGCGTTGAACGACGTGAAGGACACCCTCCTGCACGCGGTCTCGCACGACCTCAAGAGCCCGCTCGCGGGGATCCTGGGCGCGATGCAGACGATCCGCCGTGACGACGTGCTGCACCTGTCGGCCGAGGAGCGGGAGAGCCTGTACGAGGTGATCGAGCAGAGCGGACGCAAGATGAACCGCCTGATCGACGACCTCCTCGACCTCGATCGGATCGACCGGGGAAAGCTGACGCCCAAGCGGGAGCCGACCGACGTCGGCGAGCTCGCTCGGCGGGTGGCCCACGACTGTGTCGGCCTCGACGCCCATCCGATCCGGATCGAGGCGGACGCGATCCTCGTGAACGTCGACGCCGGGAAGGTCGAGCGGGTGATCGAGAACCTGCTGGTGAATGCGTCACGTCACACCCCGCCCGGGACCCCGGTTCACGTGCGGGTCCACGGCCGGACGAACGGCGTCGTGCTCGAGGTCGAGGACGAAGGCCCCGGCGTGCCCGACGAGCTCAAGGAGACGCTCTTCGAGCCGTTCCGCCAGGGGAACTCCCCGGCCGGACGCGGCGTGGGGATCGGGCTCTCGCTCGTACAGCGGTTCGCCGAGCTTCACGGCGGGACGGCGCACATCGAAGACACTCCCGGCGGCGGTGCCCGCTTCGTCGTGACGCTCCCGGGCGAGGTATTCGTGCCCGAGCGCGCGGGCGCCGACGAGGACGAGCCGAAGCTCCACGTCGTCTAGCGTCGCTTCCCGACCCTGCGTGATAGGAACCCCTCATGACCGCCCGTCGTGGCACGTCCGGGGTCCGTCGATGACCGAGTGGAACGGCACCGTGGTGATCACGACGCCCCGGCTCCTGCTCCGCACGTTCCGCGAGGACGACCTGCCCGGCTACGCGGCCCTGAACGCGGATCCCGCGGTGGTCGAGTTCCTCGGTGGGGAGCCGCTCACCCGCGAGTACTCGGATGAGATCGCTGCCTGGGCGAACGGCGTTCACGACGCGGAGGGGATCGGTCTGCTGGCCGTCGAGCGGCGCGACGACGGCGCGTTCCTCGGGATGTGCGGGATGCATCACCTCGAGTCCTACCCGGACGACGTCGAGGTCGGCTGGCGGCTGGCGCGCGAGCACTGGGGCAAGGGGTACGCGACCGAGGCGGCGACCGCCTGGCTCGAGCACGCCTTCGGATCGATGGGTCTGCCGCGCGTGATCTCGGTGACGGATCCGCCGAACGTCCGGAGCCTCGCGGTGATGCACCGGCTCGGCATGGTCTACGACCACGAGGCCGAGATCGAGGAGGACGGGGAGCGGTTCCACGCCGTGATCCACGCCGTGACGGCGGAACGGTGGCATCGTCGCGCCGAGGTCACGCCGTGCGAGTGCCTCGACCGCCGTTAGCGGGCGAGTCGGGCCTTGATCGCGTCCTCGATCTGTGAGCAGACGGTCGGCATCTCCCGGCGCATCGCGCCGAACTCGCGCGAATGCATCACGATCGCGCGCACGGGGGTGGTCGCCACGACGCTCGCGGTGCGGCGCTCGTGCTCGACGAGTGCGATCTCCCCGAAGAAGTCACCGGGCTGCAGGTCCGTCAGGTGCTCGCCGTCCTTGCAGACCTCGACGGTACCGTCGGTCAGCACGAAGAACTCGTGGGCCAGCCGGCCCTGATCGAGGAGGTGGGCCCCGGCGGGCTCATCGATCTCATCGGCCCACCGCGCGACCTGTTCCCGTTCCTTCTTCGACAGGTTCGCGAACAGCGGGATACCGCCCAAGCCCTTCGGATCCACCGTTCCCCCTCCCAGCCCGTTCCGTGTGCACGGCATCGTCGCACGGGTCGGAGTCCCTGACCAACGCACCCCGCTGGCCGGACGAGCCCGGTCAGGCCGCGGCCGGCATGCTGGTCACCACCGAACCGTCCTCGAGCACGAGCGTCGCGGCGAGCTCCCGAAGCGCCGGCACGCCACGCAGGAGCGCGACCTTCGCCTCGACCTCGGCCTCGACACACGTGTCCGCCCAGACGCTCGCCTGCACGACGTCGGTCGAGGCCGGGCGACCCGTGCGGGGGTCGATCAGGTGGTGCAGGTTCGGACCCCAGGACCGCCGCACGATCGACGAGCTCGCGAGCGCGCCGTGCGTGAGCGCCAGGCGGAGCACCTCGACCTGCGCGTCGAACGGGTGCTCCACGCCGATCTCGAGCCCCTCGGGCGGCACGTCGCCGAACGCCCGCATATCGCCGCCGGCGTCCACGATCCCCCAGGGGAGGATCTCGGATGCACGCCGAGCCGCGATGTCGGCGGTCCACCCCTTGGCGATGCCGCCGAGGTCCAAGCCGACGCCCTCGGGAAGGGTCAGTACGTCGAGGTCGAACACGATCTCCCGCCACCGCCCCGTGGGCGCCGCGGGCCGCAGCACCTCGCGAGCGGTCACGATCACGTCCTCGAAGGTCCGGTCGTAGCCGGCCGCCACCATGGCGGGCAGCACCGTGGGATCGAAGAGGCCGTCGGTGGCGGCCGCCGCCCGCAGGGCGCGCTGCGACGAGTGCCCCGAACGGGCCGGACACGCGGGTGGGACGCCCCTCGGATCGGTTCACCTTCGAGAGCTCGCTGTCGTCGCGGAACCGCGAGAAGCGCTGCTCCTGCTCGGCGAACTCACGCTCGACCACGTGCAGGGCGAGGTCGAGCTTCGGCGTGGGCGCATCGCCGGGTGCGATCAGCACGACGGAGGTTCCCATCGCGTGGAACGCGCGCCGCTGCACGCGGGTCGGTGTCTGCGTCTGCATCGTCGGCTCCTTACGGAGGGGGCGCCGAGGCGCCGGTCGTCGTGACGGGAGCGCTCTTGACGGTGGGCGTGGTCGCCGTGGTGGGGGCCGAGGAGGTCGAATGGATCACCTTGACCCCGGCACCGCCCGACGGCGCGCTGAGCACCGTGACCTTGCTTCCCGCCGGCACCACGATCACCTGTGGGCTCGTGGCCTGGGCGCTGGCGGCGGCAGGGGGAACGAACTCGAAGGCCACCCAGGGCACCGCGAACGCCACGCCGCCGGCCGCCCACGCCAGGGCGCGCACGGTCGACTTGCTGAACCGCTTCTTCTTGGCATCCATGGAGATCACTCACTCTCGGGTTCGGCGGAGGCGAGGCTTGGGGCGCTCGTGGTGGGCGGGGCGGTCTGCACCACGATCCGGACCGGCGCGGCCGCGCTCGACGGGTGGAGCGTGACCGCACGAGAGACCGTCCCTGCCATGAGCGCGAAGACGAGCCCCGCGGCGATGATGATCGATGATCTGCGGTTCATGTCCGGTCCTTCCTCTCGTCGATCCCGATGGGATCGGTGCCCCTCCAGTTGACGACCGGACGCGATAACCGCCCGCTAAGGGATGGGCTCGCGATGCTTAGCTGGGTGTGACGCCTCCGTGACGATCGAGGCGGGGAGCCCACACGAACCTCGGCTATCCTCGGGGCATGGCTCACCTGCGTCAGGCGCCCCTGAGGGTCGCGATGCTGGCGCCCATCTCCTGGCGCGTTCCACCCCGCCGATACGGTCCGTGGGAGCTCTTCACCTCCCTGCTCACGGAGGGCCTCGTCGACCGCGGGGTCGACGTCACGCTGTTCGCCACCGCCGATTCGCTGACGTCCGCACGGTTGGTGGGGACCGCCCCGACCGGCTACTCAGAGGACGAGCGGCTGGACGCGAAGGTCTGGGAGGCGATGCACATCGCCACGGTGTTCGAGCGGGCAGCCGAGTTCGACCTGATCCACAACAACTTCGACTACCTCCCGCTCGCGTTCAGCCGGCTCGTCGACACCCCGGTGATCACCACGATCCACGGGTTCTCGTCGGATCGGAGCCTGCCCGTCTACCAGCGCTACAACGATCGAGGGTCCTACGTCGCGATCAGCGATGCCGACCGACACCCGGCGCTCGACTACGTCGCAACGATCCACCACGGCATCGATCTGGAGCAGTTCCCGTACCGCTCGACGCCCGATGACTATCTCCTGTTCTTCGGGAGGATCCACCCCCACAAGGGCGTGGTGGAGGCGATCGACGTCGCCGAGCGTGTGGGGATGCCGCTCGTGATCGCCGGCATCGTCCAGGACCAGGCGTACTTCGCCGAGCAGGTGGAACCACGCATCGACGGGGAGCGGGTGCGGTACGTGGGACCGGTCGGTCCCGAGGAGCGGGGGAAGCTCCTCGGTGGGGCGATCGCGCTGCTCCACCTGATCAGCTTCGACGAACCGTTCGGATTCAGCGTCGTGGAGTCGATGGCGTGCGGCACCCCGGTCATCGCGCACGATCGCGGCTCGATGTCCGAGTTGATCCGTCACGGCGAGAGCGGGTTCCTGGTCGGTGCGCCGGACGAAGCAGCGCTCGCGGTGCCCGCGGCGGCCGGGTTGGATCGGGCGACCGTTCGCGCGTCGGTCCAGGGTCGATTCGAGGTGGCGCGGATGGTCGACGACTACCTCGAGGTCTACGCCCGGGTGGTCGACCGGCCCCTGGTCGCGCGTGCCGGCTGACCCGCGGGGGTTCCGGCTCGGGGTGAATTACTGGCCGGCGCGCACGGCCATGGGCTGGTGGCCGACGTTCGAGCCTGCGGAGGTCGCCACCGACTTCGCCCGGATCGCCGCCGCCGGGATGGATTCGGTGCGCTGCTTCCTGCGATGGGAGGACTTCCAGCCCGAGCCGGATCGGATCGATCACGCCATGCTCGGGCGCCTCGTGGCGGTTGCCGACGCCGCGGCGAGCGCCGAGCTGCAGCTGATGCCCACCCTGTTCACGGGCCATATGAGCGGCGTGAACTGGATCCCCGGCTGGGCGCTCGGTGGCCGTGAACGCGACCCACGGTTCCGGGTCGTCTCGGGTGGCCGCATCGCCACCGGTGGGCTCCGCAACTGGTTCGCCGACGCCGACCTGATGCGCGCGCAGGCGTTCCTGGCCACCGAGGCCGCCGCCGCCCTCGCCGGTCACGACGCCTTGTGGGCCTGGGATCTGGGGAACGAGAACTCCAACTGCAGCGTGCCGCCGGATCGTGAGCTCGGCCGCCGATGGCTGGGCGAGATGACCGGCGCGATCCGACGCGCGGACCCCGATGCGCGGATCACGATCGGCCTCCACATGGAGGACCTGGAGGAAGACCGCCACCTCGGCCCGCGCGAGGCCGCCGAGGCCTGCGACTTCCTCACGATGCACGGCTACCCGATCTACGCACGGTGGGCCGAGGGTCCCCTCGATCACGCGCTGGTGCCGTTCCTCGCCCGCATCGCGAGCTGGCTCGGGGACGGGAAGGACGTGTTCTTCTCGGAGTTCGGGCTGCCCACGTTCCGCGCGAGCGACCGGGCGGACGATGCTCCGCGTCCCGAGAGCTCGGTCGACGAGGAGGCCGCCGCCTCGTACACCGGGCGGGTGTTGGACGGGCTACGCGACGCCGGAGCCTCGGGGGCGATGCTCTGGTGCTACGCCGACTACGCACCCGAGCGGTGGGCCGACCCGCCGCTGGACGAAGCGCCGCACGAGCGGTCGTTCGGGCTCTGGCGGGCCGACGGCTCGGCGAAACCGGCTGTGCCGATCGTCACGGCCGCGGCCGGCCGAGCTCGCGTGGCGCCGCCAGCCGACGCCTGGATCGACATCGATCGCGAGCGGTTCTGGGAACGGCCGGGCGTCGAGCTTCCCCGCTTGTACGCCCGCTACCGCGCGCGTCTCCCTGGCTAGGGCGTCAAGGCCTGCCAGGAGCGCGGGTACTCGTGGCGGTTCGGCGTGTCGGTCAATCGCTGGAGATCTGAGCCGTCCACCGCGATCGTGAAGATGTCGCTCTGCGGGTAGCCCTCGCGGGCGTTCGTGCGCAGGAACGCGATCCGCGAGCCGTCGGGAGAGAAGATCGGCGCATACTCGGTCCTGCGCACGGTGTCGCTGAGCGCGGTGAGGTTCGAGCCGTCGGCATCGACGATCCAGAGGTCGGGGCGGATCTCGTTCATGCTCGTGGAGCCCACCACGATGCGCGCTCCGTCCGGGGACCAGCTGGGCGACGAGAAGATCCCGGCCCGATCGGCATCGCGACCCCTGATCACCACGACGGCGTTCGAGCCGTCGGGGTCCATCGTCACGATCTTCTCGCCGAACCCGAAGCGTTCGGCGGCGATGCGATCCGTCGGGCCCCAATCGGGTGAGCACTCCTGCCGGTGTCCGGAGATCCGGGTGAGCGCCGACCCGTCGACGCCGACCGTGTAGAGGGAGATGTTGCCGGCGCCCCTGGGGACCGCGCAGAAGACGATCTCGTCGCCCGTCGGCGAGATGCCCAGCGAGTCGATGAAGCGGGTGTCCGGCACGTCGTCCGATCGGATCACGAGCGAGCGCGCGTCGGTGAGCACGTCGAGCATCACGATCCGGTTCGGCTCCTTGCCGAGGATCATCGCCACCTCGGTGCCGTCGGGCGACCACTCCGCGTCCGGAAGGCCGACGCCCGGACGAGCGAGCACGCGCCCCGGCGTGCCGTCGGGTTCGATCGTGCGGAGCGTCGACGGCACCGACCTGCCGCCGTACCGCGCGTACGCGATCTCGCCGTTGGCGCCCGGGTAGGTCGCGTTCGCCGGTGCCGCCAACCAGAGCGTGAGGATCGAACAGATCGCGGCGGCGACGATTCGATGCGGACGGGTCATCGGCCTTCATCCCCCGATCGTGGACGGGTAGGTGTCATCGAGCGCAACCCCCGCATCATCCTCCAACCCCGGCGCGGCGTGCGACGCCCGCGGCGAGGCCCCGAGACGGCTACGCTCCGGCGATGTCTGAGTCCTCCTCACGCGACCCCGCATCGGGCATGGCGAGCGATGTCGGCATCGAGGTCCGTCCCGCGGCCACGTCGGAGCTGGAAACGCTCTGCGCCGCGTTCCCCGAACGGCCCCGCCTGCTGCACGAGGAACGGCTCGTCCATCAGGAACAGGGGCACGGCCCGTACCTGATCGCGTGG
Source organism: uncultured Actinomycetes bacterium (assembly GCA_963821925.1). Lineage (GTDB taxonomy): Bacteria > Actinomycetota > UBA4738 > UBA4738 > HRBIN12 > JAOUEA01. Next base: position 667,856 of record CAWGFO010000002.1, read on the forward strand.
CTCCGGGGCGCGCCCGTCGGTCACATCCAGTTGCAGCTACCGGACGAGCGCGATCTCGATTCGATGCTGGAGGGTCGCGGAGCCGCGTGGGGCGAGGACCTGTGGGTGCGGCCCGACGCGCGCGGCCGCTGGATCGGCCCGGTCCTGATGCGCGCGCTCGAAGCGGAGGCACGTCGTGCGGGCGCGCCGCGCATCGTCTTCTTCGTCGGGATCGACCGCGGCTACGCGGCGGCGCGCGCGATCTACCGATGGATGGGGTGGCGCGAACGGCGGTCGGAGCCGTTCATCGAATCGGCCACGCTCCCGCGCGACGACGGCGGCGCCGACGTGTACGTCGAGATGGTGACGCTGTGGGAGAAGGATCTGACCTGACTGACTTGACCGACCGCTGGTTCGCCGAGGGATCGCCTCAGTTCGAGAGCCACACGTGCGGTGGGGACTCGGGGCACACCGGCTCGGGCTCGGGACCGGGGCCGGGCGTGCTCTTGAGCGCGATCACGACCGAGTAGCCCTGGGCGTCGAGGAACAGCGTCTGCCCGTCCCAGTTCTCGTTGTAGTTCACGAGCACGGGGTTCTGGCCGGTCTGGAGGTGCTCGCCCGTGCCCGGCTGCCCCACGTACTTGCAGACGTAGACCTTGTCGTGCGCTGAGGACCCGTAGCCCTCGGGGATCACGACCTCGGGGAACGTCAACTCGCCGCCCGTCCACGAGGCCGTCGCGGTCGTCACGACCGGTGTCGTGTCGTCGAAGCCGAAGACGGGGGCGAAGCGCATCGGTTGCAGCGTCTGGTAGCGCACCGTGATCGAGCCTTCGAACCTCGTGGAGCCCGGTTCCAGCACCACCGTGCTCACGATGCCGCCGGGGTTGTCGTTGACCGACCCGGGAGAGTTGGCACGGTACTGCTGGTCCGCAGCATCCTTGACGCCGGACATGCTCCCGTTCTTGATGTAGGTGAGGGCAGCCGCCAGCGCCGAGGCATCCGCGCCGTTCACCATCTCGCGGCGGCGGAGCATCATCCCGCCCACATCCACCGTCAGGGCGACCATCGTCAGCAGCACCACCATCAGGAGCGCCGCCAAGATCGCGACGGCGCCTCGCTCGTCCTCGAGTCGCTTCATCCCGATCACCCCTCGCACATGAACCGTGCCGAGACGGTCGAGTCCATGGAGATGGGCGGCAGGAAGGGGATGTTGACTTCGATGCCCGATCCGCCGTTGGCCTGTGCCGTGTTGTAGCTCACGATCGCTTGACCGCCGCCGTTGGGGCAGGAGGTCACCGAGACCTGCCCCCCGCTGGTGATGAGGCCCGTCGACGCGTTGACCGTGATCGCCTGCACCTGCGCGGCGGTACGACCGACGCCGTCGGCATCGACCACGGCGGCCGCGCGAGCGCCCTCACGGACGGCGCCGCGCGCCGTCTGGAGCTGCATGAACGCGATGCCGAACCCGATGATGCCGAAGACGACCACGAAGAACACCGGGGCGAGGAGCGCGAACTCCACCGCCGACGCACCGTCTTCTCTACGTAGGGAGCGGGGGAGTCTCATCGAACGTCTCCTTGTTGTTGTCCTCGAACGGCCGGTCGGAGGAGTGGTCTTCCCGGGTGACACGGGTATCGGCCGTCGCTCTTGCATCTCGTCCCGATGCTAGGTCTGGGTCGGCCGGACACGCTACGGCCACACGGTGCCGTCGTGTCGGGCAATCGTCGTGAACGGAGCCGCCGCATGACGTAGGCCCTTCGCCCAGATGGCATGAGCGGCAGTGCGACACGTTTCTCGCCGCCGGGTCAGCACGGGCACGGCGCATCGAAGCGATACGCGCAGAAAGGGTTGTGTCCGGCCCCCCACGACATCCATCGCGCTCGCGGGAGCCGGCGTCGTCGTGTGGGGGATCGTCGATTCGGCTGTGGCTGCGCGACGACGCCGGGTAGCTCAACAAGCTGCTGATCGAGTCCGTTGACAGCACGCGGCTGCGGGCTGATCGGCAGGCTGAGGGCTGGAGCGGGGGCTTGGCTGAGTCTCGCGCTCCCTGTGCCAACACGGTTGCGAAGCGGTGGCGATCCTGAGACGAGTCAGCTTCTTGCCTTGCTCGCGCAGTCGCACGTGGCGATTGTCGGTCCCAGCGGGATGGAGGCGGGATGAAGCAGCGGATCGTTTGGTGGGTGTGGGTCGTCAGGGTCGCTCCTGCTCCTGATCCTCGCGCCCGTCCTGTACATCGCGATGTACGGGGGTCTTCCGGACTTCCAATGCACGGAGGGCGCAGATGGGGCACGCATCGCCATCTGGTTCCTGATCGCGCTTCTCGTGTTGGCCTGCCTCACGCCAACGCGATACCGCGTCGAGGAGAAGGGCGGGCCGTGACAGAGAGCGGACGCGCCTGGCTTCGGCTCTTCTACCTCGCACTCCCGGCCATCATGGGGATGGCCGTATTCCTGGCCATCGGGTTCATGGGCCTGCTCTGGGCCGCATTCGCAGCAGGGGCAGCACGATATGCGACCGACTAGGGCCATGACTTCATCCCGCGCCCCGGCCCCGATACACCTAAGGCTCGCTGGGGGTCTGACGGTTGTGCTCGGCCTCGCGATCTTCATCTGGCTGCCGTACCTGGGACACCCGTGGATCGCACGAGCCGCAGGTGCGGTGGTGGCGGCCGGAGGGATCGCACTCGTCTTCGGTCAGCGTTGGGCCTGGCCGTTCTTGCTCCTGAGCGCGATCCCGATGTTCTATGCCGCCTTCGTGTTCTTCCTCCCGTCGAGCGACACCGACCCGTTCGAGTTGGACCATCCGTTCGGCGTGCTGTTCTTCATGCTGGGATGTCTGCTCGTGGCCGCTTCGATGACACGGGCAACGCGAGATTGGCTCGCGGACAGCGTCGAGGAGAAGGACGGGCCATGACGGAAGAGGAGGGTTCCTGGCTTGTCGTGCTGCTCGCGATCATCGTTGCGGGGTCCCTCTGGTCAGCCTCGTCAGCAAGCCACCGAGACGCAGGAAGCGGGGAGATGAGTTCGACCGATCCTCCGACCGCTCCGACCTACCTGAGGCTCGCTGGGGGGCTTACGGTCGCGCTCGGTGTCTCGATCTTCGTCCTACTGTTGTACGCGGGACACCCGGGGGCCGCACGAGCGGCGGGCGCGGCGTTGGTGGTCGGAGGGATCGGGCTCGTTCTTGTTCAACGCTGGGCGTGGCCGTTCGTGATCCTTGCCGCCATCTCGATGTTCTACCTGGGCGTGCTGCTCCTGCAAGCGCACTCCGACGCCGATCCCGCGCACCGTGTGTCCTACGCGGCGTACGGCGTGCCATTCGTCATCGCGGGGTGCCTACTCGTGGTCGCCTCGATGACGCGGGCAACGCGGAACTGGCTGATGCGAAGGTCGCCGTAGCGGCCCTCGTCAGGGGTCGTGAGCCGTGGGGCAGGCCTCGGCGAGGCTTCTCTGACCTGGAGGAGCCACACCGGGTGTCACCAACTGATCGGTCTGCTGCATGATGAGTCATGCGGTCGTTCGCCTTCGTCGTTGCGGTGCTCCTCGCGGCATGCACCGGACCCACCGATCCGACCGGATCGCCGTTCCCCGCGATCGACGGAACGCCGAGACCACCTTCGGTCGTCCTCCCGGCTGAGGCGCTCCCGGTGCCAGATGCTTCGCCGTGGCCCGCGATCCAGCCTGGCGACAAACAGGACCACGCATCATCTCCCGATGTGGCCATCGGTCAGGTGCGGTCGTTCACGCTGTACACGCACTGCGGCATCGACTTCAGGGTCGACTTCGATGAGAGCTTCTGGCAGTCCGTATCTCGATGTGAAGGCCACCAGTCGACAATCCGATTCAGCGGGGCACCATGACCTTGCTAACCGACGAGGTCGCGGTGTTCCGCTACCGAAGCCACGGCAACGAGGCGTCGATCTACTTCGTCCGCAATGACTCACCCAGAAAGCGAATCGGCTGCGACTGACCCCGAGGACATCACGCGGCTGCGGCTGATCGACGGGCTGGAGCGAACCTGGGTGGTGGGGTGCGCTGGACCGACGCCGTAGTGCTTGAACCACGCGGACGGGCGTCGCTCCTCTGGTGCAGCGTCGGGGGCCCTACCGGGATCCCCATCGCGATCCTGTCTCGCGTGTCCCGGCCGATCGCCCACATCGAGAGCGAGTGCGCTAGGAGCAACAAGCCACACGGGTCAAGGGTCGGGTTTCCCCCACCGATAACCCTCTCATGGCTCTCGGGACGGATCGCCCCACCTTCGCGGGGAGCGAGCTCCGATCGTGAAACGAGCGGTTGTCGTTCTCGGTGGAGTCCTCGCGATCGCGGTAGGTGTCTGGGCCTGGCAATCCGCGACCCAGGGCCAGGCATGCGAACGATCCCAGGCGGTCGTCTTCGATGGCGCGCGCCCCAACAAGGGCCACAAGGGCGGCTACGCAACCGTTGAGGACGCGCTCGTGGGCCTGCGCTCTCGGGTGGCTGGGGATCTTCCGCCCGAGTCGCTCGTGCCGACCGAAGAGGAGTCGCCAGAGTTCGGAGCCACGCTCCACCCTGGGAAGCACCGCCGTTACGGATACGGAGGGCGCGCGTACGACATCTGGAAGGATGGGGTCGTCGTTCAAAGCGTGTCGCTGCACAGTTACCCGGCGGGTGGCTGGGACATCGCCGGGTTCAGCGGGTGCTACCCGATCCCTGGCAACGGATGGTAAGCGAACCACACACGCTAGGAGTTGCACCTCCTCGATCCCGGGATGCTGTTCGAGATCTACGCCCTGGAATGACCCCGAGTGGCGATCGTCTCGCCGTGCAGCAGCACCCCGTCGACCCGCCGATCGCCGCGCTACTCGCCGTGGCCGCCGACGGATCGGAGATTCTCGGGGCTAGATCCTGTGCCGACGAGACCACGATGCCGATAACGCTCCTTGATGGCCTCTCCCACCTCACCTCGAGCGCTCTCTGACGACGAGGGCCTGCCGTACATCTCGGCGCTCCCACGCGATGGGAAAGGTGATGTGCGCACCAGTGATCCCGAGGCACGCCTGCAGGAGCGAGCGCTCATCGAGCGCGCGAAGGCAGGCGATCGCGAAGCCTTCGGCGACCTCTACCGGTCGTATCGGCCGTCCGTGTACCGGCTCGCCTGGTTCCGCGCGGGCGAGGCGAGCGCCGAGGACGTGGTGGCCGAGACCTTCACGCGAGCGTGGTCGTCGCTCCCTCGGTATCAGGACGTGGGCTCGCCGTTCTCCGCGTGGTTGTACGCGATCGCCCGGCACGTGGCCATCGACGCGGTCCGCCGCCGGGTACGCGACGAACCGAGGGCCGAGCTGCCCGATCGAGGGGTCGAGTCCGGCGTCGATGACCGCCTCGAACTCGCCGAAGCCATCGCCAAACTCCCAGAAGACCAGCGCACCGTGATCGAGATGAAGTACTTCGTGGGACTCACCAACGACGAGGTGGCGGCACTGATGGATCGCTCGCCCGGCGCGATCAACGCGCTCCAGCACCGCGCCCACGAAGCGCTGAGAGCTCTGGTGGATGGCGGTGAGGTCGATGCCTGAGCACACCCCGGCAACGGGCGCGATCCACCATCGACTCGAGGAGCTTGCGAGCCTTCCTGTTCCCGATGCCGAAGCGCCGTGGCAGGCGCTCCGAGCGAGCCTGCCGGACCGCGACGCCGTGCCGAATCGACCTGTGGAGCTCGCCAGCGTGCGCGCAGCGCGTCGCCATCGCCGGACGGTGCGACGGGCTCTCGCGTTGGCGGCCGCCCTCCTCCTGATTGCCGGCTCGGCCTTCGCCGCCTCGCGAACGGGGCTGTTCGACGAGATCCGCCGTCACCTCGGCGGAGCGCCTCAGGGCGCCCGGCACGATGTGCCGGTCTCCGGCCCGACGACGGGTCACGATCGGTCCGGCGTCGGTGGAGGGGTCGACGATGAAGCCGGAACCGGGACCGAGGGCCAGGGCGTGGGAGGGAGCGGGACCGCTGCCGGAGGTGACGGCCAAACCGCGGGGGACGGCGACGCCGACGACCAGGGTGGAACCACGTCCACCGGCAACGACGAGGTCGAAGACCAGGACGGCGACTCCCAGGGCAGCGATGCCCAGAGCGGCGAGGGCGATGAGCAAGGCCCTGGAGACCAGGGCAGCGGCTCTCAGGACGGCGGCGGCGATCCCGAAGGCAGCGGTTCGGGAGGCGACCACTCAGGGCCAGGTGACGGCAGCTCGTCCGATACCGACAGCCAGGGCTAAGCCACCCTGCGCTCCCGATCCACGAAGAGATTCCCTCCCTCCGCGTACATCTTCCCTGCCTCCTGCGATGGGAAGGCGACAAGGGCAAACCCGTCGGAAGGCGGGGACGCAAAGCCTCGGGCTCACAGTGGGCGGCCGGGCTGCCAGGGAAGGAGTGGAACTGATGAACCCACGGAAGCGAGTGGCGATCGTCGTCGCCGTCGTGATGGCGGCGCTACTCAGCGTCGGTATGGCCAACGCGAGCGTCCGACACTCGATGCGAGGATTGTTCGGAGGGCACCGAACGGCCGACACCTCGGCGAGCGATGCCACCACGGCATCCTCGGACGATCCCACCGATGAGACCTCGTCCGCGGACGACACGAAGGGCGATGACGATGTCGCCGAGAGTGACGCTGCGGACGAGTCCGACTCCGCCGATGAGGCGGACGACCAGGGCGACGACGAGAGCGACGTCGCCGAGGATGACCAAGGAGACGTGAGCGACGACCAGGGCGACCAGAGCGAAGGCGACCAGGGTGACGACGACCAGGGCGACGTCAGCGAAGTCGACGAGGGCGGCGACGACGACCAGGGCGACGTGAGCGAGGGCGACCAGGGCGACGACGTGAGCGAGGGCGACCAGGGCGACGCCGAGGATCACTCCGGCGGGGAAGAGGACTAGCGGCTCACGATCCGCAGCTCCGCACGCAAGCAGGGGAGGCCCAGGTGGGCCTCCCCTGCTTCGTCCGAGAAATTCGCGACTCCCCAGGCCACGGTGAGCGGCCGCTCGTCGTCAGAGGTCGGGTGGTACTCCGACACGGCCACGTTCCCCGAGATGCTCCGTCGGGATCGCGGGTGGTGGGGTATGAGACCATGCATCCGCAGGTCAGAGGTGGTGCGAGAGGGGGGAGTCGAACCCCCAAGCCCTTGCGGGCACCGGGACCCAAAGGCGGTGCCGCCACGCACGGATCCTGTTCTCACGGGTCGTCTGGTGTCCCCTTGTGTCGTCTCGTGCCCGTCGGTGTCGATTCCTTGTGAGCGAAGCGTGAGCAGAAACTCGCCGGGGAGTCCGGCCCTCACGTTGCGGTTGTCGGCCGTTCGGTGTCACTCATCGGGCCGATGTACAGCCGGGACTACGAACACCACTATGGGGTAGCCAACTTCGGCAGTTTCGGGGGTGGGGTGAGCAACTCGTCCTGCAAGATCCCGAGGGCGCAGTGGCGTCGGATCGGGAGGTGATGCCGCAGTAGAGCAGCGGGCGGTTGACGACACCTAATCGGGGACAGGGGGCGTGCACAATGTCGGTACAAGCGAACATCACGCTGCAGACGATCCGTTGCATCAAGCAGAGTGAGAGCTCGGGCTCGGAGCCGTACATCTGGCCCTTCCTCGCCACGATGGCGACGGTGCCGGGGACCTTCGACACCTTCCCCACCGCTGCGATCCTGGCGGATTCCCGCAAGATCATCGGCACCAGCATGAAGGCCGGCTCGTCGGCACCCCTGATCTTCCCCGGCAACGAGGTCGGCCACTCGTTCCTCGACGGCCAGACCGATTGCACGGCGCTTCTCATCGTCGGACTGATGGAGGCGGACGACAATCGGCTCGTCTCGATGCAGGCTGGATACCAGGCCTACCTCGATGAGCTTCGCGTCCAATTGGGCCACAAGATGCTGCCCTTGAAGAACGCGTCACCCGCCGAGCGGGAGGCAACGATCGAGGAGATCAAGGAGGCCGTAAAGAAGAAGGTCTATGACGCGGTCAGGGGGACACTCTCGATCTGGGAGGCGGCCGCGCTGAAGACCTTCAGGGACCCGGATGTCTACTACGGAGCTGGCTGGGGACTGTGGGAGAACCTCAACCTGGGATCATCTGGACCGTTCACGCTCGAGATCGAGGGGGTCCCTGGGAACCACTGGGAGATCGACGGCGTCCTGAACGTCACCGATATCGAGATCGATCCCTGTCAGGCCCAGATCGACGGTGTCGCCGCCGCCGAGCAGGCGATCAGGTCGCTGCAACTGCAGGTCCGTCATCTGCAAGAGATGCTCGGCAGTGCCACGCCTCAGCAGAAGGCGGCGATCGTTGCGGCGATCGAGCGCATCAAAGACGACCAGATGCCGGCCGCCGAGGAGGATCTGCGGCGGGCTCAGTACGCCTTGCGGCGCTGTCAGCTGTTGCTTGAAGATCATCCCGACGAGGATCTGCCAATCGGCTGAGTTGGCAGGATTGTCGGCAAGCGGAGCGTCAGCGCGGGTGCTTCCTGGTCAATCGGCCAAGGCTCGCGCCCGAGTATGGAAGGACATGAGGACCTCGAGCATGCGCCCGGCGCCCCCCGGCTCCGGACTGTGGGCAAGCGTGAGCAAGACGGCCTCCGAGGGACCGGCTCGAGAAGCGCTCAGAACGAAGATCCGCAGGTCAGAGGTGGTGCGAGAGGGGGGAGTCGAACCCCCAAGCCCTTGCGGGCACCGGGTCCTAAAGGCGGTACCCCACGCACGGATCCCGTTCTCACGGGTCGTCTGGTGTCCTCAGATGTCCTCAGGTGCCCGTGAGGGTCTCTCCCCTGTGAGCAAGGCGTGAGCAAACCGACCCGCTGACCTTCGACGCGTCGGCGTTGCGCTACCGACTTAGGCGCAGATGCTCGAGGTAGCCATTCATTCAGGGGGATGAACCTGGTGGCCGCGTCGCGTAGCTCGCGCGACGCGTGATCCCAGAACACCACATCGAACTGAGTACCGCTCGAGAAGAACCTCGCACCCCTCCGTAGTCAATCTTGCCTCCGGTGCGTCTTGAGATATAGACGAACACATGGACTCCGGCTAGCCCGCGCGACCGCATCGTTGATCGGACCATGCCGGCGATGGCCGGAGGAGGATGGAGGACAGACATGAGGGAAGGCCGTGGACGTGCGCTCGCGCTGGTCGTGCTGCTGGCGGTCCTAACGGGATGCGGTGGTGACGTGACCAGTGACCCCGAAGGCTCGACGTCGCCGGCGACAACCTCCTCCCCGTCGACGACGACGTCCTCCACGCCCCCGGAGATACCGCTGGACGATGGGCCGCGCCTCGACCCCGGCACCTATCGGGTCTCGAGCGAAGGACAATACGACGGTCCAGATGCGCCTCCGCTGCTGTGGTCGATCGTCGACTACACGATCACGATCCCCGAGGGGTGGAAGGGCCACAGCGGCCACTACCTGTCCAAGTACGAGGACGTCGACGAGATCCGTGGGCTCAGCATCTACCCAGTGCTGGTCGACGAGATCTACGCCGATCCGTGCGAGGGTGAACGTGGCCGAACGGTGGCAGTGGGACCGGAGGTCAACGACCTCGTCGACGCCCTGCTCGCGCAACCAGGTACCGTCGCCACCGAACCGGTGCAGACGACCATCGGGGGCCGTCCGGCGACGCGGGTCGACCTCGAGGTCCGGAAGGGCGCCGACCTCAGATCCTGCTTCTTGGCCGACTACGGGCCCCCGGGGCTCCAGATCTGGTTCAGCGATCCCTCGGACAAGTACTTCGTGCTCATGCCCGGTTACACCGCCGGTGTCTACGTCGTGGACGTGGACGGCGAGCGCCAGGTGTTCCTGACGCAGCACGGGCCAGCAGCCTCCGACGAGGACCTCCGGGAGCTCCAGTCGATGCTGGACTCCATCCGCATCGACTGAGCCACCGCGACAGATTGCCCGCTAGGCACCCCCCCATCGTTCGCGGCTCCGAGTCCCAGGTTGCCGCGTCCAGGACGTCCTTGATCGTCCCGCTGAGTCCTTCCTTGAGCTCGACGGCATACCTCCACCGGAGAATCTCCCAGCCGCGCCGTAGTCGTTCGTGCGTCCGGTGCGTCTTGAGTTATAGATGCGAGCAACCGTGACCTCTGACGACACGATCACACCGAGGCTCGAGGACCTCTACGTCCGGCATGCTCCGGCGGCGTTGCGCCTCGCGTACTTCTTGAGCGGTGATCGTGAAGAGGCTCGGGACCTCGTCCAGGACGCGTTCGTGCGGGTGGCCGGCCGGTTCCGATACCTGCGCCAACCCGACGAGTTCGACGCGTACCTGCGTCGCACGATCGTGAACCTGCACGCCTCGAAGCTGCGACGGCTCAAGGTGGAGCGCTCGTCCCTGGCCCGCGAGGCCGCCCTCCCGGTGTCGGCCGCGCTCGAGGAGGACCACGCGGTCGCGCGACGAGATGTGGCACGCGATCCTCGGCCTCCCGCCACGCCAGCGTGCGGCGATCGTCCTGCGCTACTACGAGGACCTGAGCGAGCGGCAAGCCGCCGAGGTCCTTCGCTGCTCGGTCGGGGCCCTGAACCAGCTGGTCGTGAGGGCCACGGCGAGCCTCCGCGACCGCATCGGAGAGGAAGCCCGATGAACGACCTCGAGCGCGAGATCC
>CAWGFO010000003.1:0-35415 GCA_963821925.1 uncultured Actinomycetes bacterium
TCTCGACATGGACGACGTCCGTCGCCAGATCGACGAGGCGGAACGGACGGAGGCGCCGTGACAGACCGCGCGTGACCGTCCCCGTCTAGGATGCCGGCCTGGAGACACGCCGTTCGGCACGCTCGACGTCTCGGTCGTCGACTGGGATGCAACAACTTCGGGGGGCGGATCGGCGAGCCCCGCACGCGCGAGGTGATCGACGCGGCGCTCGAGGCGGGCATCACCCTGTTCGACACGGCCGACAACTACGGCGGAACGTTGAGCGAGACCTTCATCGGCCGAGCCCTCGCGGGCCGACGGGACCGGGTCGCGCTCGCCACGAAGTTCGGCGGGTGGAGCGCGGAGGCCGGCCGGGAGACCGGAGGCTCGGCGGCCAACGTCCGAGCCTCCGTTGAGGCGAGCCTCCGCCGGCTCGACACCGACCGGATCGACCTCTTCCAGATGCACACGCCCGACGCCGAGACCCCGATCGCCGAGACGCTGGGCGCGCTCGATCAGCTCGTCCGCGAGGGCAAGGTCCGCGAGATCGGGTGCTCGAACCTCACGTCGGCGCAGCTCGGCGAGGCCGACGCCGCGGTGTCAGACGGCTGCGCCCGGTTCGCGAGCGTGCAGAACGAGTTGAGCCTGCTCGAACCCGGCGACGTGGACGACGGCATCCCGGAGGCGGACCGGCTCGGGCTCGCCTACCTCCCGTACTTCCCACTCGCGAGCGGCCTCCTCACGGGCAAGGTCCGGCGCGGCGAGCCGGTGCCGGAAGGCACGCGCATCGCCGGATGGGCGGCCGATCGGCGCGACGCGAGCCTCACGGATGCGACGTTCGATCGTCTCGAGGCGCTCGACGCGTTCGCACGCGACCGCGGGCACACGTTCTGGGAGCTCGCGTTCGCGTGGCTGCTCGCGCAGTCGCCCGTGGCGTCGGTGATCGCCGGGCGACGGGCGAGCAGGTTCGGGATCGTCGTGGCGGGGGAGTGGCGGCTCTCCGCGGACGAGCTCGCCGCCGTGCCGAGCTAGCCCGCGACCCGACCTGATCCTCGGGCACGACGGTCCGCCCGAACGGCCAGAGCGCGAGCACGCTCAGCTTGAACGCCTGGATCCCGAACGGGATCCCGATGATCGTGATGCACAGCAGGATCCCCGCCGCGATGCTGAGCAGGAAGAGCTCCCACCCCACGAAGAAGAGCCACAGCAGGTTGAAGACGATGTCGAGGACGGTGAGCGCCTCGCTCTTGGCCACGACCGTCCGACCGAAGGGCCACAGGACGAACCCGGCGAGCTTGAACGCCTGGATCCCGAACGGGATGCCGATGATCGTGATGCACATCAGGAGCCCGGCGATCGTGTAGCCGATCGCCAGCCAGATCCCGGCCAGCACGAACCAAAGGATGTTCCCGATCGTCTTCATGGGTCCATCTTCCACGACGGGACGGGTCTCGTTCGCGCTGCTCGGTCGACGGCTAGGAGCGGCCCTCGTTCCAGATCTCGGTGACCTCGGCGAACCGCACCGGCTGGGACCCGAAGAACTCCATCGCGTCGACCTTGACCGATTCGGTCTGGGAGCCCGCGGCGAAGATCACCGGGCCGTGGTCCCGGACGGTGGTGTCGACGATCACGTCGACACCGAGGAGCGGCGCGACGGGCGGGAGCGCACCCAGCTCGAACTCGCCGAAGTCGCGAGAGATCTCGCCCTCGTTCGCGAGCGTGGCGTCGGGATCCTCGAGCACGTCGTGCACGAGCTCCATGTCGAGCCGCTCGCCGCTCGGCACGACGAGCGCCACGTGGTCTCCCTTCGTGTCGCAGATCACGGTCTTCAGCACCTCGTCGGCCTTCAGGCCGAGCGCACGTGCCTCTTCGATCCCGGTGACCGCCCGGTCGTGCTCGAGCACCTCGTACTCGACGTCCTTGGCGTCCAGGTAGTCGGTCAGCGTCGTCATGGCGCCATCACCCCCCGATCAGCTCGCAGCCATCGTCGTCCGCCCGCCGAGCCGTGGCACGGGACGGGCGGCCCTCGCTTCGAGGGCCGCCCGGATCGTCGCCGTGCGACGGCTTCACCCCACCGGCATCGGTGGGAGCGTCGGTGCGGTGGGCGCGGGCGCCTCCGAGACGAGCCTGCGGCCGTCCACCCAGCCTTCCCAGCCGTTCACGGCGCGGACGTGCGCCCAGTCGCCCCGGTGCTCGAGCACCATGACGGGCAGGTCCGGATCGAGCATCGCGACCGGCGTGCCGGGCATCGGCGCCTGGTACGCGGGCAGCGCCTCGACGGGGACGTGGTGCGTGGGCGCCCACGCCGCGGGCGCCGGGGTCGCGTACGCGGTGCCGGCGATCGACAGGACCTCGGGCGTCGCGGAGGCGGCGACGACCCCGATCACGAAGGCCGCGATCCCGCCGGCGATCAGCGTCCACGCCACGAAGGTCGCGGTGGCGGGACCGACGGACGGGGTGACGCCAAGGCGGTCGATCTCGTCCAGGTTGTAGCTCACGATCGCGAGCTCGATCACGCCCAGCGCCACGGCGAGCACGCCGCCGCCGAAGAGGCGACCGGCACGCCGCCGGAGCGTGTACATCGGGCGACCGAGCCGGGTCGCCTCACGGAGCGAGTAGCCCTCGCGCTTCAACGCGTCGACACGCTGCCGGATGGCCGCCCTCTCGCCCCATCGGACCCGGGGCCCGTGGTTCTGCATCAGCGTCCCCGCCACGAGGGCGAGGATGAAGACGATCAGGTTGAGCAGCGGACCGTGCGAGATCACGTACGACTCCTCGACCCACGGCATCGGGATCGTGAAGAACGCGAGGCACCCCGCCAGCACGGTCACCACCCCCGCGGCGGTGGCCGCGACGCGGATGCCCCTCGGGGGGCTCTCGATGGTCTGCGGTACCTGTGTCATGACTCCTCCCTCCGGGGAACCCTCAACGCTGGGTGCCCACGAGCCGCGCGGTGAGCGACGAGCCCTGGCAGGACCACAGGCCCGACGTCGCCGGCGGCGAGTACATGTGGAACGTCCCGACGAAGCGCCTCGCCACCCATCGGTCGCCGACGTAGTGACCGGCCTCGACCTTCATCCGGACCCGGAGCGAGTCCGTCACCGGCGTGAACTGGCACTCGGACAGCTGGGCCTTGGTCGATCCGTGGGCGCTCGCACCCGTGCGGTCGAGCACGATCACCCAACTGCCGCCCATCATGTGACCGTTCAGGCGGGTGCCGTTCGGCGAGAAGGACCACGTCTCCGTGGCGCGATCGCCGATCTCGAGCGACTCCCACCCCTTGGCGGCGGTCGTGACCAGCTTGATCTGATAGCTGCCGGCCAGGACCGCCTCGGAGACCGGCGGGGCGTCGGTGTGGGCCGCGGGCTGCGACGGGTGATCCTGCGTCGTCCTCCCCGACTGGAGCCAGACCGCGGCGCCGATCGCGATCACGACCGCCGCCAGCGCGACCAGCACCTGCCGCCAGCGACCACTCCCGGACGGCGGAGGCACCGGAGGCTGTTGCGGAGGACGAGGGGCGAGTGGCGGTGGGGAGGGACCGCCGCCGGTGCGCGCAGGCGGGGGTACCAGGGTGCCCGTCGGGGGCTTGGGCAACGTGGTGGTCGACATACGAACCACCCCTTTCCTGCTGTCACCGTAGGCCGGTTGACCCAGCGCCCGCACGGTGCATGGTCCCGACCCGGGGGGGCCGACCGCCCCGAGCCGCCGGCCGCCATCCGGGGACGGACCGGCCCGGATGCCTCGCGGCGTCCGGGCCGGTCCGAGGGGACCGCGTCGATCTAGGATCCGACGCGGCCGCGATGTCCTGGGGCGAGAAGCCCACGAGGAGCGTGTCGGGTCCGATCCAGGTCTCGGCCCAGCCGTACGTCACCGCGGTCGTCGCACCCCGGTCGCGGGATCGACCGAGAGCGTATGGACGCCACCGTCCGCGTCGTCCACGTACACGATCGACGAGCCGTCGGCCGACCAGACCGGAGAGATTGCGGCGACATGACTCTGCACGAGTGGCCGCTTCGCGGAGCCGTCGGCGTTCATGACCCAGATCTCGTTCACCTGCGGATCGTCGGTCACGGCGACGTAGGCGACCTGCATCCCGTCAGGCGACCACTGCGCGTCCCAGACCTGGTCGGGGGCCGTGAGCAGCGTCGAGTCCTTGCCCGTGGCGGGGTCGACCAGCCTGATGCGTGGCTCGCCGAGCAGCGTGTACGCGATCGCCCGTCGGACGACCAGGACGGCTGAGGGCTCGGTCGTCAGGTGCGTGACTCGCGTCGCCGTACCGGTCGCGGGGTCGAGCACGAAGATGTTGCGCCGGGGCCCCGTGACCGAAGCCGAGGTAGACGAGCTCCGAGCCATCGGGCGACCACGCCGGGCTGTCCGCGCCGTACGGGTCGTCGGTAACCTGGCGGACGTCGGTGCCGTCGGCGTTCATCAGGAAGACCTGTGAGGCGCCGTCGAGATCGTTCTGGAACGCGATCTGCGACCCGTCGGGCGACGTCGTGAACCCGTTGCCGCCCGGGTCGGGGAACGACTGGAGCGTCCCAGTCGCACACTTTCACCGTGTAGAGCCCCGGCTTCGTCGGCACGGGGACGGCCGGCGGTTGGGTCGCCACCTGCGTCGAGTCGCCCGACGAGTTCCTCGTGAGCGCGAACACCGCCACCGCGATCGCGATGAACGAGGCCGCCACCGCGAACGCGCCGACCTTGCGCGCGCCGCCGGAGCGACGCTGACGGTCAGCTGTCGATCGAGCGCGCCCGGCTCGGGGCCCACCTTCTGTGTTCGCCATGCGGAACACCTCCTGCACGTCAGGCATCCCGCGCTCCTTCCTCCGCTCGCAGGGCTCTACGACCTTGTGTGGCGAGGGCCCTCACGGTCGACGGTCGGACGCGCAGGATGCGCGCCGCCTGCTCGGACGAGTAGCCGAGCAGGTCCACGAGCAGGAGGGCCGCCCGCTGGCGCGGCGCGAGCCCGAGCAGCAGTTGCCGCACGTCGGCTCGCATGTCCGCGTCCGCGAACAGATCCCGATCCTCCGGCACCGGCGCGACCTTCCGGACCGCGACGGCCGCACGGCGGCGCCGCATCCGGAACCCGTTCAGCGCGACCCGGAACAGGTAGCCGGTGGGATCGTCGATCTCTCGATCCGGTCCCACCGTTCCCAGAGCTTCAGGAACGCGTCCTGCATCAGCTCTTCCGCGTCGTGCCGATCGCCGGTGACGAAGTAGAGGGCCTTGAAGAGGCGTTCGTGTTCCTCCGCGAAGAACACGTCGAAGCGGGCCCGTGCCTCGACGCGTTCCGTGGGAAACCTGAAGCACCTCACCCTCCGCTCGCACGATGCATGGATGCGCAGGTCCCGTCCAGCGCTGAGGCCGATCCGGAAACTATGCAGGATCCCCTTCCCGCAGGTCCGGTCGTCGACCCGCTCCGAACCTTGGATCGACAGGACCGATCGAACCGAGAGGAGATCCACATGCGCACCAGACTGATCGCAGGGCTCGCCGCGGTGGCGCTCGTCGGAGCCCTCGCCGCCTGCAGCGGCGACGACGAGAGCACCTCCACATCGCCCATGCCGGTCGAGGCCGCGGCGTCAGCGTCGTCCGCGATGGACGACATGGGCATGACCGTCACCGACATCGTCGCCGCCAACCCCGACTTCTCGACCCTGCTCGCCGCTGTTCAGGCGGCCGATCTGGGCGACACGTTGGCCGGCGAAGGCCCGTACACGGTGTTCGCACCCACGAACGACGCGTTCGCCGCCGTGCCGGCTGAGACGCTCGCCAAGCTCCTGAAGCCGGCGAACCAGGACCAGCTGGCATCGATCCTCACGTACCACGTCGTGGCCGGCGAGGTGATGGCCGCCGACGTGATGCCCGGCGACGTGACCACGGTCAACGGAGCGGACTTCACGATCTCGGTCGAGGACGGCGACGTGCTGATCACCGACGGCCAGGGCAACCGGGCGATGGTCACGAAGACCGACATCGCGGCCACCAACGGCGTGATCCACGTGATCGACGCGGTGCTGTTGCCACCCACGCAGTAACCGGCGATCACGGACACGGCACCTGACGTCGGGGCCGGCGGGAGATACCTCCTGCCGGCCCCGCGCCATGCCCGCTCAGCCCCCGATCACCTCGGCGGCGATCCGTTCGCATTCCTCGAGACGCGTGCGATCCACGAAGAGGCGCACCCCGTGCTCCCAGACCCGGCTGATGAACCCCGGCTGCTTGAACCACCAGACGATCCTGCGGGCCTCGAGCTCGGCCGCGATCGTGTCGGCGTGCTCGTGCGTGAACTCGCCGAGGTAGGTGGTGCGGACGTCGGGCGGGATCTTGTCGAGGCGCGGCACGTTCCGAAGCCTACCGGCCCGGTTCGCGGGGTCCGTCCTGCCCCTCGCCCGAGCGGGCCGCCGCGCTAGGGTGGCGATGTGGTCATCGATCGACAGGAGGCACCCATGGACGTGAACACCGGCATCCCGGAGCAGGCGAGGAAGGAGCTCAGCGAGGGGCTCTCCGCGCTGCTCGCGGACACCTACACCCTGTACCTGAAGACCCAGGGCTACCACTGGAACGTCACCGGGCCGATGTTCCGGAACCTCCACCTGATGTTCGAGGAGGAGTACATCGACCTGCGCGACGCCGCGGATCTGCTCGCCGAGCGCATCCTCGCGCTGGGCCACGCCGCGCCCGCGAGTTACGCGGAGTTCTCCCGGCTCTCGTCGGTCCCCGACGAGGAGGGTGTCCCCGAGGCGATGGCCATGGTCCGGCATCTCGTGGAAGGCAACGAGGCCGTGATCCGCACTGCGCGGCAAGTGGTCGCGCAGGCCGAAGAGGCGGGCGACGTGGCCACGGCCGACCTGGTCACCGCGAGGATCGAGGTGCACGAGAAGACCGCCTGGATGCTCCGCGCCACCAGCGCGTGAGTCGGTGATCTTGACCGGATGTTGCTCTTCCGTTCATCGGAGGTTATGCACAGGCGCCCGATCCTGCCGTAGGCTGGAGGGGTCGTGGCGAAGGTGATCCTGCTCGTCATCGCGGGCATCGTGGCCCTGAACGTCGCTCTGCTGGCGGGGGCGGCGCTCGTGGCTGTGCTCGATCGGCGCCGCCGGAAGCGGGACATCCGGGACCTCGAGCAGATCTGGCAGCTCTCGTCGCGCTGGCCCGTCGCCGCCGGTCGCGTCCGGATGGAGGCGCCCCGCCGGCCCTCCGCCGCGGGCCACGCCCGGAGCCAGGGGCCCCGCCCGTCCACCGCCTCGGGTCACCCTCGGATCGCGACCGCCCTGCATCCGTCGCGATCGTCGGGGAGCCGCCGACTGGTCGGCGTGACGCTCGTCGCCGCCCTCGCGGTCGCGGGCACGGCTTCGGCGAGTCCCCATGCTCGCGACGTGGTTGGGGACGTGTTCACGAGCGTCACGAGCGGTTTGGGCCTGAGCGAGGAGCCGGAGGATAGGGCGGCCGGCGGCGGCACGTCGCCCGACGCGATCGCCTCGGAACCCGTGCCGCGCGATCTCCGATCGTCGACGGCCGGCACGGGCGGCCGTTCGGGCGCCTCCTCCTCCTCCTCGTCCTCCTCGTCGTCATCCGCGAGCGGCGCGGCTGTGGACGCGGGCGGATCGACGATCACCGATCCGGGTGTCGCACCCTTGGCCTCGACGACCGTGACGGCGTCGCCTGCCACCTCGTCCACGGTGAACCTCGTGTGGACGGACATCGCGGGCGAGTCCGGGTATCGGGTCGAACGTTCGGCCGACGGAGCGAGCGGATGGACGACGGCCGCGTCGCTGCCGGAGAACGCGACGACCGCGACCGACAACGGGCTCGCCGCGAACACGACGTACTACTACCGCGTGATCGCCACGACGAAGGCAGGCGACGCCTCGTTCTCCGACGTGATCTCGACGACGACCCTGCTCGACCCGCCGGCCGCTCCGACCATGATCGCGGTGCCGGTATCGTCGACGCAGATCGACCTCAGCTGGACCGACGTGGGCACGGAGTCCGGCTACCGCATCGAGGTCTCCCTGGACGGTGGCGCCACGTGGAACGAGGCCGGCACCCAGGGCGCCGACGTGACGACGTTCAGCGACAAGGCGCTCGCCCCCGGCACCACCTACTGGTACCGCGTGATCGCGATCAACGCCGCCGGCGAATCCGCGCCGTCCGAGCCGCAGTCGACGACCACCCTCGCCGACCCGACGGTGCCCTCGGATCCTCCGTCCGGCGCCCCCGCGGCCTGATCGACCGCACGAACGAACCCACGCCTCCCGGTCGTAGGCTGATCCCATGAGTCCGCTGGCCGTCGGCGACGCAGCTCCCGAGATCCCCGGCGTGTCGTTCGACGCCGGGCCGGTCGCGCTCTTCTTCTACAAGGTGACCTGCCCGACGTGTCAGGTGGCCGCCCCCACGATGGCGGCCTTCGAGCGGGTCGCGCCGGGCCGGGCGATCGGCGTGGGCCAGGACCCGCTCCCCGAGCTCGGCCGGTTCTCGGAGACCTACTCGATCGGGATCCGCTCGGTCGAGGACCCGCCGCCGTACGTGACCTCCGACGCCTACGGGATCGTCTCGGTCCCCACCCTCTACCTGGTCGACGAGGGGGCGGTCGTCGACGTCGTCGGCGCCTGGGACCGCGACGGGTTCAACCGGGTGGCGGCGGCGATCGCGCGATCGGTGGGCGCCGAGCCGGTGCCGGTCTCGACGCCCGACGACGGTCTCCCGGGCTTCAAACCGGGCTGAGGCTCGAGGAACGCGCGCTCGGTCTGAGCGCGGGCGAGGCGAGCCTCGAGCGTTCGCTGCCGCGCGCCTGCACCTACCTCGTGTCGCGGTCGAGCTCGTTCAGTCGTTCGATGGCGACCCGGTCCACCTCGAGGTGACTCAACGCGAAGCCGGTGACCGCCGCCAGGAACTGGTCCCGCTCGAGCGTCAGGAGGCGGGTCTCCTCGGTCGCGGTCACCGTGGCGGTGCGGGGGACGTCGCGGAGCAGTGCGATCTCGCCGAAGAACTCACCCGCCCCGAGGTCGGCGACGTGACGTCCGTCGGCGCTGACCGCCACCCGCCCGCGGTCGATCAGGTAGAACCGGTCGCCGACCTCCCCCTGGCTGATCACGACGGTGCCGGGCTGGACCATCCGGGCGCTCAGCTGCTGCGCCAGGTGATCGACCGTCGGGATGTCGAGCGGCGTGAAGATCGGGATCGCGCGCAGGAGCGCCAGCTCGCGCTCGGGCACGATCGTCTCCTGGTCGAGGCGCCGCAGCGCCGGCCACGCCACGGCCACCAGCACGGGGAGCAACGCGCCGGTCGCGATGAACGACCAGCGGTTGCCGAGGAGGGCCACGAGCGCTGGGGCGAGGATCCCGCCGAGCCCGATCGCCGCCAGGACCAGGCCGTCGAGCACGCCGAGCACCCGTGCGAGCACGGCGTCGGGCACGATCCGCTGGAGCGTCGTCATGCCCGCGACGTCGCCGACGCTGTTGCCGACCCCGACCACTGCCATCAACAGGAGCGCCACCGCCGGGAACGGCAGCACGGGGATCAACGCGATCGGGATCCCCCAGGCGAGCAGGGCGAGCCCGAACGGCGCCGCGAGGTGCGGCCGACCCACGAGCGCCAGCGTGACGAAGACCCCGATCAGGCCGCCCGCGCCGATCGCGGCGGAGAGGTAGCCGAGGCCCGACGCCCCCATGCCCAGCAGGTCGAACGAGGCGACCACGAGGAGCACGCCGAGCAGACCGCGGACGATCGTCTGCGCCGTGAAGAGCTCGACGATCAGCCTGGGCTTGGGCATCGTGGCCAGCGCCCGGAATCCCGCGAGCGCCTCGTGGAGCGGACGACGACGCGAGACGACCTCGGGGAGCGCGAAGCCGCCGCCCTCGATCCGGAGCAGCACGATCCCCGCCGCCCCGAACGCCACCCCGGCGCCCAGGAGGAGCGGTCCCGGTCCCGTGAGAGCCAGGAAGATCCCGGCGAGGGCGGGGCCGGCGAGCGTCCCGAGGCCTTCGATCGTGGCGAGCCCGACGTTGGCGGCGACGAGCTCGTGGGGGGAACGCGCGAGCGAGGGGAGCAGCGCGTACTGGGTGGATCGCAGGGCGCTCGACACGATGGCGGCCCCCGTGACCAGCGAGTACACGACCGCGATCGGCAGATCGAGCCACACCGCCAACGCCGCGGCGCCGATCAGCGCACCTCGGGCTCCCTCGACGACCGCCATGACGCGCTGGCGCGGGTAGTGGTCTGCCGGCATCGCCAGGAACGGCGCGGCGAGCGCGGCGGGCACCATCCGGATCAGGCCGAGGATCCCCACGCCCAGCGGCCCGCCGACGTCGAACGCGTAGACGGCGAGCACGATCGTCGAGACCCAGTCCGCCGTGACCGAGAGCGCCCATGCGAACTCCACGCGGCGCAGGTCTGGCACCCGGAACGCCTCGACGAGCGCCACCGAGGAGGATCTGAGCCAGCCCTCGCCGCGCATGCTGCGAGAGCATGCCATGTCTCGGCGGCGGCCGTGGCCCCGCCTCCTACCGCGGTCGTCGGGCTCTGGCCGGGTGAGCTCGGCTGTGAGAACCGGGCGTTCCACCGGTGATCTCACCCACAGCCGTGCGGGACTAAGCTCGCGGCGACCTCGGCCGGGCGGCCGGGCTCGACGGGGGGCCGGTGTACGACGACGTCACACGGATCGAGTATCGGGACGGATCCGCGTACCCGCCTGCCCGGACGGGCATGCGCGGGAGCCACCCCGGGTCGTTCGACGTGGCGCACGCGCTCAGGGACGGCCAGGTCTTCGAGTTCGACGGCATCGAGCCTGCCGACGAGGTCGACCTCGTCGTCGTGGGCGCGGGTATCAGCGGGCTCGCGACCGCCTGGTTCTACCGGCAGCGCGAGCCCAAGGCGTCGATCCTGCTGCTCGACAACCACGACGATTTCGGTGGGCACGCGAAACGGAACGAACTGTGGGTCGGCGACCGGCTCTTGATCGGCTACGGGGGCAGTGAGGCGATGCAGTCGCCTGCGGGGCTCTACAGCGACGTCGCGAAGGGGCTGATCGCCGCGCTCGGCGTCGATCTCGGGCGGTTCCACACGGCCTTCGACCGCAACCTGTATCCGGGGCTCGAACTCTCGCGAGGGGTGTTCTTCTCACGCGAGGCGTTCGGGCGCGACGCGCTCGTCACCGGCGATCCGATGCGGATGGTCGCCGACGACATCCCGATCGATCGCATGAACGAGCGGTCGCCGGCTGCGTTCATCGCCGACTTCCCCGTGTCCGACGCCGCGAAGTCGGCCCTGGTCGACCTCTTCACCTCGGCGCGGAACCCGCTCGAGGGTGTGTCGCAGGACGAGGCGGTCGCGCTGCTCGCGACCACGAGCTACCGGGATTACGTCCAGCGATACTGGGGGTTGAACGACGAAGCGGCCGACACGTTCCAGGGCCGGTCCCACGACTTCTTCGCGATGGGGATCGACCGCGTCTCGGCGTACGACGCGTACGAGACGGGCTACCCGGGCTTCGCGGGCATGGGGCTGCCGATCGACCCCGTCGCGGCCGCCGAGATGGATGAGCCGTACATCTACCACTTCCCCGACGGGAACGCGTCGCTCGCGCGGCTGATGGTCCGGTCGCTGATCCCCACGGTCGCACCGGGGTCGACGATGGACGACATCGTGACCGCACCCTTCGATTACGGGCGTCTCGACGATGCCGGCTCGCCGACGCGGCTGCGGCTGGAGAGCACGGCCGTGCGCGTGCGGAACCGCGACGGCGGGGTCGACGTGGGCTACGTGCACGGTGGCGAGCTCCGGGTGGCACGCGCAGCCCGTTGCGTGCTCGCCGGCTATCACATGATGATCCCCGCGATCATGCCGGAGCTGCCGAAGCCCCAGCGTCAGGCCCTTTGGCAGAATACGAAAGCGCCACTCGTGTACGTGAAGGTCGCCGTGCGTGACTGGCACCCGTGGGTTCGGCTCGGGGTGCACGAGATCACGAACCCGATGGGGACGTTCTCGCGGGTGAAGCTCGACTATCCGGTGAGCCTGGGCGACTACCGGTGCTCGGCCTCGCCGGACGAGCCGATGATGCTGCATCTCGTGCACGTGCCCGCGCAGCCTGACGGCGGCACGGCCCGCCAACGGTTCAGGAAGGGCCGCGCCCAGCTCTTCGCCACGACGTTCGAGGACTTCGAGGCGCGGATCCGCGACGAGCTCACGCGGATGCTCGGCCCCGGTGGGTTCGACGCCGACCGCGACATCGCGGGCATCATCGTGAACCGCTGGGGGCACGGGTACTCGTACGGCGGGGACCCACTGCTCGGGCCCGGCACCGAGGAGCCGCCGCCGTACCTGGCGGCGCGAACGCGCGCCGGCAACGTGACGTTCGCGAACTCGGACGCCGGGTGGACGCCCTTCGCGCACGCGGCGATCGACCAGGCCCACCGCGCGGTGGGAGAGCTGCTCGACGGTTGACGGTGGTGGAGACTACGCGGCGGTGAGGCGCACGACCGCCCGGCGGCCGCCGATCGCGTCCATGAGCTCGTCGTGCGTGGGCATATCGTCGCCAGCCACCCGCAGCCCCACACGAACCGAATGGCGCACCCCGACCCGCTCGAGCATCGTGCCGTAGATGTCGGCGACGGCGCCGGGCTCCTCGATGACCTCGGCGTGCATCCTGCGGGTACGGCCCTCGTGGGTCACGGCCACGTCGGCGCCGCCACGCAGATTCTTCCGCCAGGCGCTCGACGTGAGCACGATCCCCTCGCCCTCCAGCTCGTGGTAGCCGACCGGTATCGTGTAGCGCATACCGGTGCGCCGGCCGGTCACGTTCAGCAGGGCCAGGTCGTGCATCCGCGCACCGATCCGCGAGCGCAGCATCGGCACCATCACCGCGTTCCCGATCTTCATCATCGTGCGGAACCGCGACGGTGGCTCGTACGAGGTCACCCGCGGCTCGACGGTCGTCCTGCCGGTCATCGACGCATCACCTCATCCCGTGCCGGGTACATCGTCATGCTCACGCCGGGCCACGCCCTCGACACGGGAAGGGTGGCCCGTTCCCCGCGGGTCGACCGTCCACCCGCGTGCGCGAGCACCGCACCCGGTACGCTTCCCGGCCGATGCGTTTCGACGACGACCCCCGACCGATCCTCACCGAGCGTCTGCGCCTGCGGCGCTCGATCGCCGACGATGCCGAGACGATCTCGGCGTACCGCAGCGACCCCGAGGTCCACCGGTACCAGGGCTGGGAGCGGACCGACCCCGACGGCGTGCGCGAGGAGATCCTCGACATGGCCGAGCGCCGGCCCGGAGAGCCGGGCTGGGTGCAGTACTCGGTGGAGGAGCTCGAGAGTGGCCGTCTCGTCGGTGACGTCGGCCTGAGTCCGGCCGACGACGAGCACGGGGTGATCAAGGTCGGGTACACGATGGCGCCGTCGGCCCAGGGGCGCGGGTACGCCACCGAGGCGGTGCAGGCCCTCGTGCGGTACGCCTTCGACGTGCTGGAGGCCGAGGTCGTCCGGGCCTATGCGAGCGCCGAGAACGTCCCGTCGATCCGGGTCGCGGAGAAGGCGGGGCTCGAGCTGGTGGAGCGGTTCGAGCGCACCTACGAGGGCGAGACCTGGCAGGGCGTCCGCTACGAGCTGGTTCGGGGTGACGCAGCGGGCGACTAGCTAGCCGGCGGTGAGCCGGGTCCGCAGGGTCAACCCCGCCGCCTCGACCGCCGCCCCATCCACCCCGTGGTCGATCCCGAGCCGGTCGAGCAGCCCGCAGAGCGACTCCGTGGCGAGATTCCCCGGGGCGCCCGGGGCGAACGGGCAGCCGCCCGTGCCGCCGGCGGAGGCATCGAAGGTCCTGATGCCGAGCCCGAGCCCGGCCTCGACGTTCGCGAGGGCCCGCCCGAAGGTGTCGTGCAGGTGCAGCGCCAGCCGGTCGACGGGCACCCGCTCCAGGAGCGCCTCGACGAGCGCCTGCACGTCGTGGGGCTCGGCCACCCCGATCGTGTCGCCGATCGATACCTCGTCGCATCCGAGCGCCAGGAGAGCCTCCGTGACCTCCACCACGACACCCGTGTCGACGTCGCCCTCGTAGGGGCACCCGAAGGCCGTCGACACGTAGCCCCGGCGCCACCAGCCGAGCGCGGTCGCGCGCTCGATGACCGGGTGGAATGCCTCGAGCGAGCCGGCGATCGACATCCCGATGTTGCGGCGGGTGAACGTCTCGGAGGCCGCCGTGAAGACCGCGACCGCTTCGGCGCCCGCGGCCTCGGCGCGCTCCATCCCCCGCATGTTGGGCACGAGCACCGGGTAGCGGACCCCTTCCCGACGTCGGATCCGCGGGAAGACCTCGTCGGCGTCGGCGAGCTGCGGCACGGCGGACGGCGCCACGAACGAGGTCGCCTCGACGATCCGGAGACCAGCGTCGGCGAGCGCCTCGACGAAGGCCACCTTCGCGTCGGCGGAGACGGCCACGGGTTCGTTCTGGAGGCCGTCGCGCGGCCCGACCTCGACGATCGTCACGGACGGGGGCATCGTCATCGCTCCTCCACGTCCACGAGGCTCTGGCCGGCCACGACCACGTCGCCCACCGCCACGTGCACGGCCCGCACGACCCCGGCCGCGGGGACGTCGACGCGCATCTGCATCTTCATCGCCTCGAGCACGACGGCAACCTGGCCGGCCTCGACCTCGTCGCCGACGGCGACGGCTACCCGGCCCACCGACGCCGGCATCGGCGCCGTCAGGGATCCGCCCGGGGGCGCGATCGTCACGGGCTCGAGCTCGTCGGGCGCGAGCTCGTAGGCCCATCCCCGGAACTGCGCGCGATGCCCGGCGACCGTGACCCCGGCCGGGGCCGCGACGTCGCCGAACGACCGCCACGGGTCGGCCGTGCCGCCCCCGGGATGCACGCCCGCGGGGAGCGGCGGCACCTCGGGCGACCAGGAGTCGGTCACCCAGTCCGTGCCCGCTCGCCCGGCGCGCACCTCCGCCCGGTCGAAGGCGTCGAGCAGGAACCCGAGGTTCGTCGTGACCCCGACGATGCGCACCTCATCGAGCGCCGCGCGGAGCCGGTCGATGCAGGCATCCCGATCGGCCGCGAAGGCGATCACCTTCGCGAGCAAGGGGTCGAAGCCCAGCTCGACGACGTCGCCCTCGCGGAGCGCGGTGTCGATCCGTACGCCGGGCCAGTGGGGGAGCGACAACAGGTCGACGCGTCCGGTCGCCGGCAGGAACCCTGCCGCCGGGTCTTCCGCGTAGACGCGTGCCTCGATCGCATGGCCCGAGGGGCGAACGTCGTCCTGGGTGATCCAGAGGGGCTCGCCACCGGCCACCCGTAGCTGCGCCCGCACGAGGTCGATCCCGGTCACGGCTTCGGTGACGGGGTGTTCCACCTGGAGCCGCGCGTTCATCTCGAGGAAGCACCACCCCTCGTCGGCATCGAGGAGGAACTCCGCCGTGCCGACCCCCTGATACCCGGCCTCGCGCGCGATCGCGAGGGCCGCCCCGCCGAGGGTCGCACGCAGGGAGGCCTCCACGCCCGGTGCGGGCGCCTCCTCCACGATCTTCTGGTGCCGGCGCTGGAGGGAGCAGTCGCGTTCGCCCAGGTGCACGCCGGCCCCGTGGGCGTCGAGGAGCACCTGCACCTCGACGTGTCGGACCCCCACCAACCGCCGTTCGAGGAAGACCCGATCGTCTCCGAAGGCCGCCGCGGCCTCGGCGCGGGCCGACTCGAGCGCCCCCGGGAGATCGGCGAGCGCGTCGACGGCTCGCATCCCGCGGCCGCCGCCCCCACCCGCGGCCTTCACGAGGAGCGGGGGACCGAGCTGCTCCGCCGCGCGGAGGAGCGCTGCGTCGGTGAGGTCGGGACCCGTGAACCCGGGGACGATCGGCACGGCCGCCTTCTCGGCGAGCGCTCGTGCGCCCACCTTGTCGCCGAGGGTGCGCATCGCTTGCGGCGGCGGACCGACCCACGTGAGCCCGGCCGCCACCACCGCCTCGGCGAACCCGGCCCGCTCGGACAGGAAGCCGTACCCGGGGTGGACCGCGTCCGCGCCGGCATCGATCGCGGCGGCAACGATCGCGTCCCCGTCGAGGTAGGAGGGCACCGGGCGCGCCTCGTCGGCCAGCGCGACATGGAGGGCGTCTGCGTCACCGGGCCCGACGAGCGCCACGACGCCGATCCCCGCTTCCCGACACGCCCGTGCGATCCGCACGGCGATCTCGCCACGGTTCGCGATCAGGAGTCGTCGGACGGGGCCCATGAAGGGGGTCGTTTCTCCAGGAACGCATCGAGGCCCTCGCGGCCTTCATCGGACATGCGGGCCGTCGTGATCCGGTGGGCCAGGTCGGGGAGGTGCAGCGCGGCGGTGACGTCGCGGAGCAGACGCTTGCTCGCGGCGATCGCCTCCGGGCCACCGGCCAGGAACGCTTCCGCCAGGACGCCGACGGCGTCGTCGAGCTCCTCGGCGGGCACCACCCGGTGCACGAGCCCGAGCCGCAGCGCCTCCTCGGCGTCGATCCGCCGGCCCGTCGTGAACAGGGCTCGCGTCGCGCCGGGACCGATCGCCCTCACGACGTACGGTGCGATCGTGGCCGGCAGGAGCCCCAGCCGGACCTCCGAGAATGCGAACCGCGCCTCGTCGCTCGCGACGGCTACGTCGGCGCACGCCACGAGCCCGGCGCCGCCACCGATCGCGGCACCATGCACGCGGGCGATCACGGCCTTCGGGCACGTGTCGAGGGCCTCGAACCCGTCCCGGAGCGCCTCGGCCTCGGCGAGGTTCCGGGACTCGTCAGCGTCGCGTCCCGCGCGCATCCAATGGATGTCGGCGCCGGCGGAGAACGACGAGCCGGATCCTGCGAGCACCACGACCCGCACATCGGCGTCGTCGCCGGCCCGCCGCACGGCGTCGGCGAGCTCCGAGATCAGCTCGGGGGACAGGGCGTTGCGGCGATCCGGGCGATCGAGGGTCAGGGTCGTTATCGGCCCCTCACGGGTCACGAGTACGCCGCTCACATCCGGAACACCCCGAAGGTGGTCGGCTCGATCGGCGCTCGGGAGGCCGCGTCGAGCCCGAGGGCGAGCACCTTCCGGGTATCCAGCGGGTCGATCACTCCGTCGTCCCACAGGCGCGCGGTCGAGTGATAGGGACTGCCCTCGTCCTCGTAGCGCGCGATCGTGGCCGGTTCGTCGGCCGGGTCGCCGCCCACGGTCGTGAGCACCGCGGCCGCCTGGCGCCCGCCCATCACGGAGATGCGCGCGTTCGGCCACATCCACAGCTGCCTGGGTCCGTACGCCCGTCCGCACATCGCGTAGTTCCCCGCGCCGAACGAGCCGCCGATGATCACCGTGAACTTCGGAACGTTCGCGCACGCGACCGCCGTGACGAGCTTGGCCCCGTCCTTGGCGATACCACCGGCCTCGTACTCGCGGCCGACCATGAACCCCGTGATGTTCTGCAGGAACACGAGCGGCACCCCGCGAGCGCAGGCCAGCTCGATGAAGTGCGCGCCCTTCAGCGCGGACTCGGAGAAGAGGATGCCCTGGTTCGCGAGGAGCGCGACGGGGTGTCCGAAGATCCGCGCGAAGCCGCAGATGAGCGTGTCGCCGTAGAGCGCCTTGAACTCGTGGAGCACCGAGCCATCGACGATCCGCCCGATCACCTCTCGGACGTCGTACGTCACGGACAGATCGCGCGAGACCACGCCGTAGAGATCGTCGACGGGCATCGCGGGCTCCTCGGGCGGGGCGGCCTCCCAGGCGCGCGCCGAGGGGCGGTTGAGGTTCGCCACGATCTCACGCACGAGCCGCAGGGCGTGCGCGTCGTCGGTGGCTTCGTGGTCGGCCACGCCGCTGCGCCGCGTGTGCACGTCCGCGCCGCCGAGCTCTTCGGCCGTGACGTCCTCGCCGGTCGCCGCCTTCACGAGCGGGGGCCCGCCGAGGAAGATCGTGCCGGTGCCGCGGACGATGACCGTCTCGTCGGACATCGCCGGGACGTACGCGCCGCCGGCGGTGCACGAGCCCATCACCGCGGCCACCTGGGGGATGCCGGCGGCGGACATCCTGGCCTGGTTGTAGAAGATGCGCCCGAAGTGGTCGCGGTCGGGGAAGACGTCCGCCTGTCGCGGCAGATAGGCGCCACCCGAATCCACCAGGTATACGCACGGAAGATGATTCTCCATCGCGATCTCCTGCGCGCGCAGGTGCTTCTTCACGGTGGCCGGGAAGTACGTGCCGCCCTTGACCGTCGCGTCGTTCGCCACGATCACACAGGGTTGGCCGTGGATCGGACCGATACCGGTGACGACGCCCGCCGACGGCGCCTCGTCGTCGTACAGCCCCGTCGCGGCGAGCGGGGAACACTCGAGGAACGCGGCACCGGGGTCGAGGAGCGCGTCGATCCGCTCGCGCACGAGCAGCTTGCCGCGCTCACGATGACGGGCGGTCGCGGACTCGCCACCGCCGGCCCGCGCCACTTCGAGCCGTACGCGGAGGTCCTCGACGAGCCCGCGCATCGCCTCGGCGTTCGCGGCGAACGCTTCGGAGCCGCGATCCACGTGGGTGCGAAGTCTGGGCAACGGCGCTCCTGATCCGGCGGCGATTCCGACCGGGTTCATCGGGTCCGTGCAACCTTACCGTCAGGTCCACGCCTACGTAGCCGATGCCCGTGATAGGTATGGAGCGTCGGCGAACAGGGGGTCGAGTGGGTACCGAGCGCATCCCGATCGAGGAGCTCCGACGGACGGTCCGGGGATTCGTGGACCGAGAGATCGCGCCGCACGCCGAGGCGATCGATCGTGACGATACGTTCCCCCGATGGCTCTGGCCGAAGCTGGGGGACCTGGGTGTCCTCGCGCCGACCGTTCCCGAGTCCGACGGCGGCGGCGGCCTGACGTTCCTCGAGCATCTCGTGTGCGTCGAGGAGCTCTCGCGCGGTTCCGCGTCGGTCGGCCTGTCGTACGCCGCGCACTCCAACCTGTGCGTGCACAACCTGTGGCTGCACGCCACCGCCGAGCAGCGCGCGCGATGGCTCCCTCGGCTGATCTCGGGCGAGCAGGTCGGGGCGCTCGCGATGAGCGAGGCCGACGCCGGCTCGGACGTGCTCGGGTCGATGCGCTGCCGTGCCGAGCGCGTCGACGGCGGCTGGCGTGCGAACGGCACGAAGATGTGGATCACGAACGGGCCGGACGCGGACGTGCTGCTCGTCTACCTGCGGACCTCCGACCCCGTCGAGGGACGCACGCCGGGCATCACGGCGTTCGTCGTGGAGCGCGGGATGGAGGGGTTCTCGACGTCGCCCAAGCTCGAGAAGCTCGGGATGCGAGGATCGAGCACGTGCGAACTGGTCTTCGACGACTGCCTGATCCCCGATGACCACGTGCTGGGTGAACCCGACCGGGGCGTGCGGGTCCTCATGGGTGGCCTCGATTCCGAGCGGCTGGTGCTCTCGGGCGGACCGATCGGCATCATGCAGGCCGCGCTCGACCTGACGTTGCCCTACGTGCGTGAGCGTCGCCAGTTCGGGCACCCGATCGGGTCCTTCCAGCTGATGCAGGGCAAGATCGCCGACATGTTCGTGGCGCTCGAGGCCTCGAGGGGGTTCGCCTATCGGGTGGCCGAGGGCTTCGATCCGAGCGACCGGCACCGATCGGCCGCCGCCGCGGCGGGGTGCTTGCTGTTCGTCTCCGAGCGCGCCGTCGAGGTGGCGCTCGAGGCGATCCAGGCGCTCGGCGGGGCCGGCTACGTCTCCGAGAGCCCGGCCGGCCGGCTCCTGCGTGACGCGAAGCTCTACTCGATCGGCGCCGGCACCAACGAGATCCGACGGATGCTGATCGGGCGC
The DNA here is from genome assembly GCA_963821925.1 of uncultured Actinomycetes bacterium. Lineage (GTDB taxonomy): Bacteria > Actinomycetota > UBA4738 > UBA4738 > HRBIN12 > JAOUEA01. Next base: position 19,790 of record CAWGFO010000003.1, read on the forward strand.
GCGTTGACGGGGAAGCTCACGGGATGACCGAGCCCGGCGACGCGTTCGTCTGGCGTCCCGATCGAGGAACCGTCGAGCACGCGAACGTCACGCGACTGATGCGCGCGCACGGCGTCGATACGCTGGCGGAGCTCACGGCGCGCTCGGTGGCGGAGCCCTCCTGGTTCTGGGATGCCGTCGTGCGTGACCTCGACCTGGAATTCTCGACGCCGTACGAGCGGGTCGTGGACGTGTCGCGCGGTCCCGAGTGGGCGACCTGGTTCGTCGGTGGACGCACGAACCTCGCACGCCAATGCGTCGATCGCTGGGCCGAGCGAGGTCCGGAGGCGCCGGCGGTGATCTGGGAGGCCGAGGACGGCGAGGTGCGGACCGCGACCTATGCCGAACTGCGCCGGCTCACGGACGCGGTCGCGAGCACGCTCTCGCGCCTCGACGTCGCCTCCGGTGACCGGGTCGCGATCTTCATGCCGATGGCGATCGAGACGGTGGCCGCGGTGATGGCGTGTGCGAAGCTCGGTGCCGTCTTCGTGCCGATCTTCAGCGGGTTCGGGCCCGATGCCGTGGCGGCGCGCATCGCCGACGCCGGCTGCGAGGTCGTCATCGCCGCGAACGGCTCCCGACGGCGCGGCGTGCCGATCCCCATGAAGCCGATCGCCGACCTGGCGGCCGAGACCGCCGGATCGGTCCGCACGATGCTCGTGTGGCACCGGCTGCCCGATCTCGAGACGCCGATGACGGCGGGCCGGGACCACCGCTGGGAGGACGAGGTCGACCCTGCGGGGCCGCCGGTCGAGGCCGCCGCGCTCGACAGCGAGCACCCCCTGTTCATCGGATACACGAGCGGCACGACGGGGCGTCCGAAAGGGGCCGTCCACGTGCACGGCGGGTTCCTCGTGAAGATCGCGGAGGAGGTCGCGTACCAGGTCGACCTGCATCGCGGCGAGCGCCTCCACTGGGTGACCGACCTCGGCTGGATCATGGGTCCATGGGAGATCGTGGGCGCCCTCGCGCTCGGGGCGACCGTTGTGCTCACCGAGGGCTCGCCGGTCCATCCGGATGCGGGGCGGCTCTGGGAGCAGGTCGAGCGCCACCGGATCACGACGCTCGGGGTGTCGCCGACGCTCGTGCGCGCGCTGATCCCGGCCGGCACGCAGCACGTCCGGGCGCACGACCGCTCGTCGCTCCGGATCCTGGCGTCCACCGGGGAGCCCTGGAACCCCGACGCCTATCTCTGGCTCCACCGCGAGGTGGCCGACGGGCGGCTGCCGATCGTGAACCTGTCGGGTGGCACCGAGGTGGGGGCCTGCTTCCTGTCTCCGCATCCGGTGGTTCCGCTGAAGGTGGACTCGCTCGGTGGACCCGCACTCGGGATGGACGTGGACATCGTCGATGCGACCGGGGTCCCGGTGGGGCCGGGTGAGGTGGGCGAGCTCGTCTGCCGCAGCCCCTGGCCTTCGATGACGCGCGGCATCTGGGGCGACCCGGAGCGGTACCTCGACAGCTACTGGCGGCGCTTCCCGGGTGTCTGGGTGCACGGCGACTGGGCGAGCCGCGACGCGGACGGCTCATGGTTCCTGCACGGGAGGAGCGACGACACCCTGAGCGTGGCGGGCAAACGCCTCGGTCCGGCGGAGGTCGAGTCCGCGCTCGCCGCCCACCCCGCGGTGCAGGAGTCCGCGGCCGTCGGCGTGCCCCACCCGATCAAGGGCGAGGTGCTCTGGTGCGTGGTGGTCTTGCGCCCCGGTGTCGCCGGGTCCGCCTCGCTCGCGACCGAGCTCCGGCAGACCGTGCGGAGCCATCTCGGGAGCTCGTTCACGCCGGCACGGGTCCTGTTCGCCACGTCGCTCCCCAAGACCCGCAGCGCGAAGATCGTGCGGCGTGCGGTGCGCGCCGCCGTGACCGGCGACGACGCCGGGGACCTTTCGAGCCTCGAGGACCCTGCCGCCGTCGACGAGATCCGGCGCATCGCGGCCGCCGATTAGGGCACGGGGCCTCCAGGACGGCCACGGGAAGGGATCGCGATCGCCTCGGGTTGTACGTGGAACGTCGACAAGAGAGGGCCGCATGTCCGACTGGAACACGAACGTGATCGAGGAGTTCCGCGCGAACCACGGCAAGGTGGGCGGGATGTTCGTGGGGGCGCCGCTCCTGCTGCTCACCACCACCGGCGCGAAGACCGGCGCAGAGCGCGTGAACCCCTGATGTACCTGCCGCTCGACGACGGTCGCATGGCGATCTTCGCCTCGAAGGGGGGCGCGCCGACCCACCCGGACTGGTTCCACAACGTCAAGGCGAACCCCGATGTCACGGTCGAGGTCGGCGACGAGACGTATCGGGCGACCGCGATCGAGGTCACCGGGGACGATCGCGACGACCTGTACGGGCGGCAGGCCGAGCTCTACCCGCAGTTCGCCGAGTACCAGGCGGACAACCCTCGGCTGATCCCGGTCGTGGTGCTCGAGCGCATCGACTGACGGGCGGCGCCATGCCGGCGCCCGCGGCGGATCGTGCCCTATGCCATGAACGCCGCCAGCCGCGCGCCCTCGTCCGCGAGCTCGCGCGCGACCGAGCGACCGAGCGGCTCGAACGGTTCCGTCCGCACCGTCCCGGCCTCGAACCGCCAGGTTCCGGCGACCTTCCCGTCGACGAGGAACGTGGAGACCGACTGCGGGGTCTTGGTGCTGAAGATCGAGGGCCTGTGCTCCTCGGGCACGATGCCGGTGCGCCGCGCGTGCACCAGGAGGGACGCGTCCCAGACCGGGATGAACCGCACGGGCGCGGGTGTGTCGCCGGGTGGGAGCGGCGCCCGGGGAAGGTCGAGCAGCTCGCGCCCGGCCTCGTCCCGGAACGCGCGCAGAGGGAGCCTCGCGAACGAGGGCTCGAGCGCCGAGACCGACAGGCCCGCCCAGCTCGCGATGTCCTTGCGCGGCGCCGGACCGAACGCCCCGAGGTAGCGGCGCACCAGGAGGTCCCGGCCGGCCCCGGCGTCGGCCCGCACGGGGCCACCGAGCCATCTCTCGGCGAGCGCATAGCGGTCGGCGCGCGGCCGTTCCCACGTGCCCGACGGGGGGACCCGCACGAGATCGACCCAGAGGCCGACCCCGTTGAACGTGGTGCTGTCGAGGCCGAGCCGTTCCGCGATCTCGGCGCGCCGCAGCGGTCCGTCGTGGAGCAGCCTCCGGACGCGCGCCGCGATCGCTCGCATCTCGGCCTCGTCCCTGTGACGACGCGTGGCGCGCAGCCACCAGGCCCGGCGCTCATCGCGGACCGCGGCGGTCCACGGACCGTAGTCGGCCCTCGTGACCATGTGGATCGTCACCCGCAGCACGGTGCCCTGGATCACGGCCTTGCGTTCGAGGGCGCGGGTCAGCACCGACCGCTCGAAGCCGTCGAGCCGTGACCAGAGGCCGATGTAGCCCGACGGCGAGTACTGGGTCTGGAGGCCGCCGACCCGTTCGATCGTGCGGGCGAGCGGCGCGCGTGACCGCGTGAGCAGGCACTGCCGCGCCAGCAGTGCCCGGTTCAGCTCGCGTTCGGTGAGGGTCCGAACCGCCATCGAGCGAGTCTAGGTCGACCGTCGGACACGGGCACCGGCCGGAGCGGGCCGAGCATGCGGAACGGCCGCCCCTTCCGGGACGGCCGTCCGATGATGCGGTGTCGCTCGAGGATCAGGCGCCCGTGGGGGCGTAATCCTTCGTGACGACCGGGGCGTCGGCCACACGCTCTGCCTCGGCCTTCTTCGCGTGACGGAAGCCGAGGATCGCGAGGATCAAGAGCGCGATGCCCGCGGCGACCATGACCCACCCGGCGAGCAGGGCGATCGTGGCGACCGTCCACCAGCCGTAGGCGTTCAAGAGGATCGAGCGGAGGGTCTCACCCTTGAACAGGGTGTCGGCCATGCCCTGCAGCTCCGCGGCGGTGTCGGGGTCGAGCCCTTCCTCACGTGCGGCGGCGCTGGTCTCCGCGTAGGTCGCGCCTTCGTTGACCTCGGCGAGGTGACCCTGGATGTACGTGGCGAACGCCTCCGCCTGGTTGCCGTTCACGACCTGCTGTCCGGCGTAGTCGCCGATCGCGGCCTGCTCCTCAGGAGTCATCGCCTCGTAAGGCGGGAACACCACGTTCTGCGGCTGCAGGCGATCCGTGACGTTGTCGCGGCCGAAGTTGCCGCCGTAGATCGCGGCCGCGCCCATCAGGACGAGGACGACGGCGATCACCAGTGCCGCGGCGCTCACCAGCTGGTCCCATGCCTTCCTACTCATGACGTACCCCCTTGCTCGGGTGGCTTTCGATTTCCGATGTGCACAGCATGGCGTCGCCCGTGGTCCCGTGTAGCGGACGATAGGGGCCACTCCTGGGGGACTTTGCCCGGGTCCGGGGGGGCCGTTGGACCCATGCCCAGGTCAGCGGGGGGACCTGCGGCCCGCGCGAGCAGGGCCACGCGGGTAGGGTTGCCCCGTGGATACCGACGAAGAACGCATCGCGCTGTTCCTGGACTACGAGAACCTGGCGATCGGCGCGCGCGACAATCTCGGGGCATCAGTTCGACCTCCGGCCGGTGCTCGACGCGCTCGCCGAGCGCGGCCGGGTGATCGCCCGCAAGGCCTACGCGGACTGGTCGTACTTCGACGAGGACCGCCGCATGCTCACGCGCAGCCACGTCGAGCTGATCGAGATCCCGCAGCGGATGGGCGCGTCGCGCAAGAACGCCGCCGACATCAAGATGGCGGTCGACGCGCTCGAGATGGCGTTCGAGCGCGACTACATCACGACGTTCGTGATCTGCACCGGCGACAGCGACTTCACGCCGCTCGTCCACAAGCTCCGCGAGCTGAACAAGCGCGTGATCGGCGTCGGCATCAAGGACTCGACCTCGGCGCTGCTGCCGCCCGCGTGCGACGAGTTCCTGTTCTACGACACGCTCGAAGGGGTCGACGGTTCCCGCCGGGCGCCGGCGCCGGCGCCGCGGGTCGGGTGGGGGCGGCGGGCTCGAGCCCGCGGAGGCCGAGACGCCGGTCGCGCCGAGCCCGAGGACGAGGACGAGGAGCCGGCGTCCGAGAGCGCTCCGCGCGACGTCGACGAGCTCGCGAGCTGGGTCGCCCAGACCGTCGCCGGGCTCCAGCGGCACGTCGAGCGGACCGGTGCTCGCCTCGTCGATCAAGCGCGCGCTCCTGCGCAAGGACCCCACCTTCAGCGAGGCCGACTACGGGTTCCGCGCGTTCGGCGAGCTGCTGCGGCACCTGGCCGAGCGCAACGTCGTCGAGCTGAGCGAGGGCTCGGCCAAGGGCGACCCCGAGGTGTCGCTCCCGACGCACGGGGGAGAGGCCGAGGCCTTCGAGCTGCTCCGCTCGGTGGTGGCCGACCTCGAGGAGCGCGGCGGTCCGCCGCACCTGTCGGGCCTGAAGAACAACGTCCGCAAGGTCCAGCCCGGCTTCAGCGAGAAGAAGTTCGGCTACCGCGGCTTCCTGCAGTTCTGCAAGGCGGCCGAGACGCTCGGGTTCGTCAGGCTCGAGTGGGATCCCGACGGCGAGGACTACACGCTCGAGGCGATCGAACCGCTCGACGCCTGATCGCCCGGTAGCCTCCCTCGCGTGAAGGACGCACCGCTCCTGAAGGGACCGCTCGCGCCGCGTGTGGTCGCCCTGTTCGCGGGTCTCGTGCTGGTCGCGATCGGGATCGTCGCGATGCTCGAGTCCGAGCTCGGGCTCCCGCCGTGGGACGTGTTCCACCTCGGCGTGGCCGACCACACCGGCCTGTCGATCGGCGTCGCGAGCGTGATCGTCAGCCTGGTCGTCCTCGGGGTCGGCTGGGCCGCGGGCGCGCCGCCCGGGTTCGGGACCTTCGCGAACGCGATCGTGATCGGACTCGTGATCGACCGGCTCCTTCAGATCCCGTCCGTCGATGCCTGGTCGACGCTGCCGATCGGAGGCCGGCTGGGACTCGTCGCCGGTGGGATCCTCTTGTTCGGGTTGGGATCCGCCCTCTACATCGGAGGCGGATTCGGGGCCGGGCCTCGCGACTCGCTGATGCTGGCGATCTCGCGCCGGACCGGGCGCCGGATCGCGCTGGTCCGCGGCGCGATCGAGACCGTGGTGCTCGTCGCCGGACTCCTGCTCGGCGGGGTCGTGGGCGTGGGGACGATCGCGTTCGTGTTCCTGATCGGCCCCTCGATCGAGCTCTCGTGTTGGCTGCTGATCCGGCTCGGGGTGGCCGTGCCGGCGCCGGGTCGCGCGCCGGAGTTCGGTCCGCTCGACGTGGCGTAGCCGGGTCGGCCTCACACCTCGGTCTCGAGCGCCCTCGGCGGCCGCCACGCACCGATCCTCGCCGACGCCCCACCGATCGCGCACGTGCCGCGCCATCCGGTCCACGTCGGCGTCGGTGTGCAGCGGGTCGTGGTGGAAGAGCCAGAGACGGTCCACCTTGGCGCGCTCGGCGAAGGTGGCGACGTGTGACGCGCTCGAGTGCCCCCAGCCGATGTGGTCCGGGTACTCCTCGTCGGTGTACTGGGTGTCGTGGATCAGGACGTCGGCGCCGAACGCGAGCGCGTGACCCGAGATCCACTCCTCGGCAGCCGTTCGAGGTCGGCGCCGAGCGCCGGCTCGTGGTCGGTGAGGTAGGCGACCGAGCGGTCGCCCTCCTCGATCCGGTAGCCGACCGTCGGCCCCGGGTGCAGGATCGGCGCCGAGGTGACGGTGAGCCCACCCACCTCCCACGACCCCTCGGGGGCGTCGTGCAACGTGACCGTCGCCGGCACGTCCGCCAGGTGGACCGGGAACAGGGGCGGCGAGAAGTAGCGCGTGATCCGCTCCTCGAGCGAACTGACCGGCGATGACGGTCCCCAGAGGTGGAGCTCGGTGTCGGGCGACCAGATCGGCGCGAAGATCCCGAGGCCCTCGAGGTGGTCGACGTGCAGGTGCGTGAGCAGGAGGTGGATCGGCCCGTGCGGCTCGTCGCGGAGCCGCACCCCGAGAGGGTCGGATCCCGGTGCCGGCGTCGAGGATCACGAGGGTGCCGTCGGCGCCCTGCACCTCGACGCACGACGTGTTGCCGCCGTAGCGCACCGTGTCGGGCCCCGGCGAGGCGATCGACCCGCGGGCGCCCCAGATGCGGACCCGCACTAGATCCCCGCGCGCTCCCAGAAGATCGCGACCGCCCCGACGCATTCGTCGGCGTGCGCGAACAGTGGGAAGGCCGTCACCTCGATGGCACGGCGGACGCCGTCGTCGCCGACGATCCGGATCGCCGGTGCGCCGGCACGCGCTCGGTGAGCGCGACCCCGAGCGGCAGCGACGCGAGGGGGACCGGCTTCCCGTTCTCGTCCTCGGGCGAGAACGTCGTCGACCATTCCCTGGCGGGCACGGATCGTCCCTCGACGAACGCCTGGCCGAGGACCCGCTCGGCGGCCTCGTTGAAGTAGACGAGCGTCCCGTCCGGGTCCACGAGGAAGACGGCCGTCGCCAGCCGCGACGCGAAGTCGCGCGCCATGATCATCAGGAGGCTGCGTTGGGTCACACCGGGACCCCGGGCCGGCGGTCGACCAGCACGTCGTCGACGTTCAGCGAGAACGTCTTCACGTCGTTCTCGATCAGGTGGATCGCGGCGATGCCGCCGATCGCCGAGTCCCTGCCGCCAGCCCAGGATCTTCGTGCCGTCGAGGTAGAGCGAGATCGTGCCCTTCGCGCCGATGTGGGTGCACAGCTCGATCTCGTGCCACTCGCCGAGGGGAAGCCTCGTGCCCGAGAGCTTCACCCCGCCCTTGCGGTCGTTGCGCACGAAGAGCTCGCGGTCCGCTCCACGCTCACCCTCGAGATCCCGCTGTCACCGGCTCCGCGGAACCGCAGCAGCGCGACGGCCTCTCCGCCGAGCGAGTTCAGCCGAACGGACGCGCTCGCGCAGGCCGTCGCGTACGCGTCGCCGAACCGGTGGGTCGCGAAACGTCTTGCCGCCGCTCGCCCGCAGCAGCATGCTCGGCGCCGGCCTCCCCGCCCCGCGCGCGATCGAGATGTCGCCGGTGCGCTTCCACTTGCGAAGCCCCTTCGAGAACCCGTCGGCGAAGTAGGGGGCCGCGGCGTTGCGGAGGTTGAACCGCGCGGTCCCGATGCCGTTGATCTTCCCCGTGACCACGTAGCCGCCGACCTTGTTGTTCGCGAAGGCGCGGATCGAGGTGACCCCGTTGCCGTTCGTCACGTCGGTGAGTCGCGAGAGGTCGGCCGAGGGCCCGGAGAGCGGCGCGCGGAACGTCACGGTCTCGCCCGGGACCGGGTTGCCCTGCGCGTCGGTGACGGTCACGACGAGCGACGAGGCGAACTGCCGGGTGACGTACGCGACCTGGCCGTCACCCTTCGTGCGCCGCGACGCTGGGCCGCCGGTCCGTGCGGCTGCACCGTGTAGGGGACCATCTCGGTGACTTGGTTCCCCGCGTTGTCGGTGGCCGTGCACTGCAAGACTGTGGGCGCCGACGGTGCTCGTGTTGACCGCCCCGCAGCTCTTGGTGGCGACTCCCGATGTGGCGTCGGTCGCGTTGGGTGTGGCGGTGCCAGGCCCGTTACCACGAGCGTCGCCGGCGTGTACTGGGGGGTCAGGCGGGGTTGGTGACGTCACGCTTGATCGTCACGGTGTCGCTGCGGCTGTGCCGCCATCGGTTTCGATCGAGCACGTGACGACGTCGACCTGCAGTGTCCGGTGGTGACCTGATCGTGGTGTCGCAGTCGCCACTTCGCGAATCCGGCCCTCCTACGAGGTCGACCGCGAGGTGACGTCGATCGTGCCGCTGTTGTACCAGCCATTCGAACCGTTGGGATCGGTGGGGGTGACCGTGCGCGTGACGGTCGGAACGGCTGCTGATGCGCTCGTAGTACCGAGCACCGTCACAGAGAACACGATCGCCGCCGCCACGAAGGCGGCCGCCCGGGGGGGGTGGGTTCGACGTCCCATGCTTGCACTCTAGGAATCCCTAAGGCGAACGGTCAATCCGACCGAAAACTCTGAACGAGGGCGTCACGCCCCATGTGACCGGGAGGTTTGACATGGGCACGTTCGCCCGGGACCATGGTGGGGCTACGCGGTCCTGGTCCCCACGGAGGGTCCAGGACCTTCGTTATACAGACGAGGGGGTGGTATCCAGCAAAGACCTACCCGGATGACATCGAGCCGGTCCTTGGACGTCGAACCGGGGCGTCACAGGAACCTCCGACCGGCCACGAGCTCAAAAGGGGGGCGTAATGCTCTCGAGAACCACCTTGGGCACCACCTTGCGACGCAGCACCATCGGCATCATCTCGCTGGCCGTCATGGCGACGGCCCTGATCCAGGCGACACCCGCCCGTGCGTTCCCCGGCGGCTCCTTCCTCGTCGTCTGCGACTTCGTGAAGTTCAAGCGGATCGACCCGATCATGGATCCGGGCATGTATCCGACCGAGCACCTGCACATGTTCTTCGGCAACAAGGGCATCTCGAAGGACAGCACCTACAGCAAGCTCGATCCGGGGTCGCACGACGTGCTCGACCTCGGCCGACCGGACCGCCTACTGGGCGCCGGTCGTCTACAAGAACGGACGGATCCTGAAGCCCTACCAGGTAACCGTCTACTACGTGGCAGATTTCCGCGACCGTAAGCCATTCCCCACGGGGTTCATGGAGCGGTCGGCGGACGTGCGCTTCTCGTGCGGAGGTGACACCACCAAGAGGCCGCGCGACTGTGGGCGTGGGCAGGCCCAGATCAACCTCCGCTTCTTCCACGCCAAGTACCCGGACGTGCACGTGCACTTCAAATACCGCCAGCACTCATTGGTCGGCACCCGCCTTTCCTCGGGGCGCCTCGGAGGCGCCCACGGCGACTTCTTCCCGGCGTGGGCCAACGGCAAACTCGCCGACCTGGTCAGGAACTGCCTCAACACCGGCAGGACCTGCGGGAAGATCGGAAAGCGCACCTGAGGGATCTGGGGGCGACGTGCTCGCACGTCACGCCCCTCCGCCGTTCCGGCGGCGAACCGAGTCGAAATCGTCGATACCGAGGGAGACACCGTTGAAGAAGCTCCTGATCGCATTCATGACACTCACCACGTTGCTCGTGGTGGCGCCGCAGCCCGCCAGCGCGTTCCCCGGCGGGTCGTTCCTGATCACCTGTCGATTCGCCAAGTTCGGCGAGTTCGATCCGCTGACCGGGATGATGTCGCACAACCACACGTTCGCCGGGAACCTCGGCGTGAAGATGAAGAGCACCAAGCAGCAGCTGCTCAACCAGCGGACGAACTGCTCGGACCCGAAGGACCACACGGCCTACTGGATCCCGACGTTCACGAGGAACGGCCAGACGCTGAAGCCGTACCAGGTGAACATCTACTACGTCGGCCGTGGTGTGAACCGTGTCGCGTTCCCACCGGGGTACGTCGTCAAGAGCAAGGACGTGCGCTACGCGTGCAGCAACGACTCATCGGGCTCCTGGAACCCGGTCAACTGCGGCTCCGGCACCGCCCAGTACAACGTCACGTTCTTCTCGAAGCGGTTCCCCGAGGTGCACATGATGTTCAAGTTCTCGACCAACACCTTGATCGGCGCGGAGGCGTCGTCGGACCACATGCACATGGCCCGTCACGGCGACATGTTCCCCGCCTTCGCGAAGGGCCACCTCCAGGACTTCATCCGGAACTGCCTCAACGCCGGGAGGACGTGCGGCCGCATCAACGGCTGACCCTCGGGTCGTTCGGCCCCCACCCCCGCACAGCCGACAGAGGAGTAGACCGTGAAGAAGCTCTTGATCGCAGCCATGACGCTCGCCACGTTGCTCGTGGCGGCGCCCCAGCCCGCTAGCGCGTTCCCCGGCGGGTCGTTCCTGATCACCTGCAAGTTCGTCACGTTCGGCACGTTCGACCCGTTGACGGGCATGGCGTCGCACGAGCACACGTTCGCGGGCAACCTGGGCGTGCAGATGAACAGCACGAAGCAGCAACTGCTCACCCAGTCGACGAACTGTTCCGACTCCAGGGACCACACCGCGTACTGGAATCCCGACGTTCACGAAGAACGGCACGAAGCTCCAGCCGTATCAGGTGAACGCCTACTACGTCGGGCGTGGCGTGAACCGCGTCGCCTTCCCTGACGGGTACGTGGTGAAGTCGTCAGACGTCCGATACGCCTGCAGCAACGACGCGAGCGGGAAGAAGGTCCCGTACAAGTGCCCCCGCGGAGGGACGGCGCAGTTCAACGTGACGTTCTTCAGCGACCAGTACCCCGAGGTGCACATGATGTTCAAGTTCAACGTGAACAGCCTCGTCGGGGCGACCGCGTCGTCGGACATGATGAACGACCCGCGCCACGGTGACATGTTCCCCGCCTTCGAGAGTGGGCACCTGGAGCAGCTCATCCGAGACTGCCTCAACGCCCACAAGACCTGCGGCCGCATCAAGGGCTGACGTCCACGGGCAAGGGTCCGAAGGGAACAGGGCGGCGCCGCGTGACGCGGCGCCGCCCGTCTCGCTCCTAGGCGCGGCGGAGCAGTGCGAGCAGCCGCAGCAGCTCCAGGTACAGCCACACCAGCGTGGTGAGCAGACCGAACGCCCCGAACCACGCCATCACCTTCGGCGCACCCGACGCCACGCCGCCCTCGATCACCGCGAAGTCGATCAGCAGGTTCGCGGCGGCCAGCAGGTAGATCCCGACGCTGATCGCGATGCCGAGCGTGTTCGGCTGGGTCCAGAAGAGTAGGTCGGCGCCGAACAGGGTCGATCAACTCGAGCCGACCATGTAGGTGAACAGCAGGCCGACCATCGCGATCATCACGACCTGGACGAACCGCCGGGTCACGCGGACCGCCCGGCTCGCGTACAGCGCGAGCGCCGCCAGGAACGTCGCCACCGAGGCGATGAGCGCCTGTCCCACGATCCCGTCGTAGTAGGTCTCGTAGAGATGGAAGATCGACCCCATCCAGAAGCCCATGGAGGTCCAGAAGATGCCGGCGACGGCCGCCATCCGCGGGTTCCGTGCCGCCGCGAGCGAGAGCGAGATCAGCAGGATGTAGCCCAAGAAGAACCACATCCCCGAGCTCGGCTCTTGTTCGCGGCGGCCTGCCAGCCGAACCCGGCTGAGATCGCGGTGAGCACGAGGAAGAACACGGCGCGGATCTCGCGACGCCGCCGTACGTCATCGTGCCGGCGGTCTGGCGGCCACCGGTGGCCTGCTGGACGGCGGCCGGAGCGAACGACTTCTCGTTCAGTCGCTCGATGCCATGGCGTAAGGGGCTCCTTGTCGGGCGGCGAGTCCGGATTGTAGCCCGCTAGACTCGGCGCCTCATGCCTGCCTCCATCGTGCTCGGGACCCAGTGGGGAGACGAGGGCAAGGGCAAGGCGGTCGACTACCTCGCCGACCGGATGGACTACGTGGTCCGGTACCAGGGCGGCAACAACGCCGGTCATACCGTGATCGCCGAAGGCCGACTGCTGAAGCTCCAGCTGGTCCCCTCGGGATCCTGTATCCGGACACCACCCCGGTGATCGCGGACGGGGTGGTGGTGGATCCGCGGGTCGCCTGCTCGAAGGAGATGGACTCGGTCCGCTGAGACTCGGCGTCGGCGTCGCGCGGCTCGGCGGTCAGCGGGCAACGCGCACATGATCATGCCGTACCACCTGGAGCTCGAGAAGGTGACCGAGCGGTTCCTCGGCAAGAACGCGCTCGGGCACCACGAAGCGCGGCATCGGCCCTGCGTACGGGGACAAGGCGCCGCGCAGTCGGGCCTGCGGATCCAGGACCTGTTCGACGAGAAGATCTTCCGCGAGAAGCTCGAGGTCGTGCTGGGGTGGGCAACCTCGATCCTTAAGAAAGTGTTCAATCAGGCTCCCGCTCGACGCCGAGCGTATCGTCGAGGAGTACCTGGCACTCACCAAGCGGATCCAGCCCCACGTCACGGATACGGGGGCGCTCCTCTATCGGCACTGACGGACGGCAAGTACGTGATGTTCGAAGGCGCGCGAGGTATGGATCTTGACCACAGGGACCTACCCGTTCGTGACCTCCTCGAACCCGGTCGCGGGGAGCGCCCTCGCGAGCGCCGGCATGGGGCGCATTGGGTCGATCGCGTGATCGGGATCATGAAGGCCTACGTCACGGCCCCGTCGGCGCCGGCCCGTTCCCGAGCAGTTGCTCGACGACGTCGGCGAGCGAACTGGGCGCGCGCGGCAAGGAGTTCGGCACCGTCACGGGTCGCCAGCGGCGCTGCGGCTGGTACGACGCCCTCCTGGGCCGCTACGCCGCGCGGCTGAACGGCCTCACCGAGCTCCTGATCACGAAGCTCGACGTCCTCTCCGGCCTGGACACGCTGGAACTGTTCACCGGCTACTGGGCGTACGGCCAGCCGACTCGACGACATGCCACCCCACCCCGACGATATACCGCAGCGCGAGTCCGATCTACGAGGAGCTCGAGGGCTGGCACCGAGGAGATCGACGAGAGCCGGAGCTTCGCGACCTGCCGAAGCAGGCTCAGGCCTACGTGCGCCGGGATCGAGGAACTCGTGGCGGTACCAGGTGAGCGTGGTGAGCATCGGTGCCGGCACGGGACGGGAGTACTACTCGTCGATTGGGAGATACCACCACCGCGGGGCCACGCTCATCGGGGCCCGCACGCCGACCGATACACTCTGCCCGTGAAGGACGGCCGCGCCATCATCGGGAACGCCCGATGAAGGTGCTCGTCGTCGGGGGCGGCGGCCGTGAACGCACGCTGGCGTGGGGGCTGGCGCGCGGTCCACGTGCACGGATCTGCACACCACCCCCGGGAACGCCGGGATGGCAGAGCTACGCCACCTGCCACCGGGTACGGGCAGAGGACATCACGGGGCTCGTGGGCCTCGCGGGGCAGCCGCTGCCCGATCTCGTCGTCATCGGCCCGAGGCCCCGCTGGTCGCCGGCGTGGCGGACTCGTGCAAGTCCGCCGGGATCGCAGCGTTCGGCCCCGTGGCGGCTGCGGCGCGCCTGGAGGGCAGCAAGGCCTACTCGAAGGGCCTCATGCGCCGCCACCGCATCCCCACCGCGGAGTCGCGCGCCTTCCACCGCGGGCACGAGGCGCGGGACTACGTACGGACCAGAGGCGTGCCCATCGTGATCAAGGCCGACGGGCTCGCGGCGGGCAAGGGCGTCACGGTCGCCACGACCGTGGATGAGGCCGTCGCGGCGATAGAGGAGTGCTTCTCGGGCCGGTTCGGAGAGGCCGGTTCCGTGGTGATCGTCGAGGACTACCTCACCGGGCCGGAGTGCTCGCTGCTGGCCTTCACCGACGGCGAGACGGTCACGCCGATGGTGCCCGCGCAGGACCACAAACGGGCCTTCGACGGCGACACCGGTCCCAACACGGGCGGCATGGGCGTCTACTCGCCGGTGCCCTCGGTCGACCGCGCGACAGAGGGCAAGGATGGTCGCTCTGCTCGAGCAGACCGTGGCGGGCCTGCGCAGTGAGGGCATCCGGTTCCGGGGCGTGCTCTACGGCGGGTTCATCCTCACGGATGACGGCCCGCAGGTGCTCGAGTACAACGCGAGGTTCGGCGACCCCGAGACCCAGGTCATCCTTCCCCGGCTGCAATCCGACCTGCTCGAGATCATGATCGCCGTGACCGAGGACCGGCTCGCCGAGGTGCCGCTGCTGTGGACGCCCGATGCCGCGGTCTCCGTGGTGCTCGCGTCGGGCGGCTACCCGGGCGACTACGAGACGGGGGAGCCGATCGACGGCTCGAGGACGCGTCGGTGATCGAGGGCGCCGTCGTCTACCACGCGGGCACCGCACGGTCCGGCGATACAGTGGTGACCGCGGGGGGCCGGGTGCTGGCGTCACGGGCCCGCCGCCACGATCGACGACGCCCGAGCCGTCGCGTACGAGGCGGCCCCCGCATCACGTTCGAGGGGACGTACAGGCGAGACATCGGCGCCCACGCCGGCTCGCGGGGGAGGAGTAGCCGTGACCGATGAGACCACACGGGCGGGGGTGCTGGCGGCCTCGCCCAGCGAGTTGGGCACGATGCGTCAGGCGGGACTGATCCTCGAGAAGTTCGGGGTCGGCCACGAGATCCGCATCATGTCGTCGTCGCGCAACCCTGATCTGGTCGACGAGTACGCCCGCACCGCGTTCGAGCGTGGGCTGAAGGTGATCATCTGCTCCACAGGCATGTCCGGCCACCTCGCCGCGGCCGTGGCGGCCCGCACGATCCTGCCCGTGATCGGCGTGCCGATCGCGACCTCCCCCCAGATGCTCGGGTACGAGGCACTCGCGATCACCGCTCAGATGCCGACCGGGGTGCCCGTCGCGACGGTGGGCGTCGATGCCGCCGTCAACGCGGCCGTCCTGGCGGCCCAGATCGTGGGGATCGGCGACGCCGAGGTCCAGGCCGCGCTCTGGCGGTTCAAGGACGACCTCGCGGAGGGTCTCAAGCTGTGATCCCACGATACGACGTGCCTGAGGTCGCGGCGGTCTGGTCCGAGAGGCCAGGCTCGGGCACTGGCTCGAGATCGAGCTGCTCGCCGTGGAAGCCTGGGCGGAGCTCGGGTCGTGCCTCCCGCCGATGCGGCCGCGTGTCGCGAGCGAGCGACCTTCACGGTCGAGGCCGTGCTCGAGCGTGAGCAGGTCACGCGCCACGACATCGCTGCCTT
>CAWGFO010000004.1:0-34027 GCA_963821925.1 uncultured Actinomycetes bacterium
CCACATCGGTCACGCTGTGTCGTAGGCCAGCGTCGCGTCGGGCAACCGCACGTAGCGCGTTCCCGCGACGAACACCCGACGTCGTCGGCGTGCTCGTGGGCGCTCGCCTTCCCGTCGAAGTCGTCGATCCACGCGGGCATCCGACCGTCGATCGTCCAGGTACCCGGGATGTCCGCCGAGGCCGGCATCGCGAGCGCGAACACGGTCAGGAGCACGACCACCCTGATGAGGATGCGTATCGCCCCCTCCCGATACCAGCGTGCGACCGTATGCTGGCGCCCACCCCGGTCGCTCGCCCCGCGGGTCGCGAGCCTCGCCGACGGGAATGCCGCGACGGGCGCGTTGGTTACATACCCCCAGGGGTATCCTGACGACCCCGCCACGAAGACTGGAGGAAGCACATGGCAACGATCGATCTGACCACCGAGACCTTCGAGCAGGCCGTCACCGGTGACGGCATCGTGCTCGTCGACTTCTGGGCCGACTGGTGCGGCCCATGCCAGATGTTCGCCCCGATCTACGAGCAGGCGTCAGAGACGCACGGCGACGTCACGTTCGGCAAAGTGGACACCGAGGCCGAGCAGCAGCTCGCGGCCCAGTTCGGGATCCGGTCGATCCCTACGCTGATGGCGTTCCGCGAGGGCATCGTCGTGTTCGCGCAGCCCGGCGCGTTGCCCGAGCCCGCGCTCGCCCAGCTGATCGGCGCGGTCCGCGAGCTCGACATGGACGACGTCCGCCGTCAGATCGCTGCGGCCGAGCAGGCGCAGACGGCGGAGGACCTCGTCTGATCCAGTCGGGCTAGGATGCCGGGCCATGGAGACGCGCAGGATCGGTGCGCTCCAGGTCTCGGTCGTGGGGCTGGGGTGCAACAACTTCGGGGGGCGGATCGACGAGGCGCGCACCCGCGAGGTGATCGAAGCGGCGCTCGATGAAGGCATCACGCTGTTCGACACTGCCGACAACTACGGCACATCGCGGAGCGAAACCTTCATCGGGCGTGTCCTCGCTGGCCGGTGGGACCGGGTCGTACTCGCGACGAAGTTCGGCGGATGGAACCAGGAACTGGGCCGGGAGACCGGCGGCTCGGCGGCGAACGTCCGCGCTTCGGTGGAGGCGAGCCTTCGCAGACTCGCAACCGACCGGATCGACCTGTTCCAGTTGCACAGCCCCGATGCCAGCACGCCGATCGCCGAGACGCTCGGCGCGCTCGACGAACTCGTCCGCGAAGGCAAGGTTCGCGAGATCGGCTGCTCCAACCTCACGGCGGCGCAGCTCCGCGAGGCCGATGCCGCGGTGCCGGCTGGCGCCGCCAGGTTCGTCAGCCTGCAGAACGAGCTGAGCCTCTTAACGCGCGACGACCTCGGCGATGGGCTCGCGGAGGCCGCGCGGCTCGGGCTCGCCTACCTCCCGTACTTTCCCCTCGCCAGCGGCCTCCTCACGGGGAAGATCCGGCGCGGCGAGCCGGCTCCCGACGGCACCAGAATCGCCGGATGGCCGGCCGATCGGCGTGACGAGACCCTCACCGATGCAACCTTCGACCGCCTCGAGGCGCTCGAGCGGTTCGCGGAGGAGGGTGGGCACACGATCCTGGAGCTCGCGTTCGGGTGGCTGCTCGCGCCGGCACCCGTGGCGTCGGTGATCGCGGGTGCGACCTCGGCCGAGCAGGTGCGGGCGAATGTTGCGGCGGGGGAGTGGCGGCTCTCCGCGGCCGAGCTCGCGGCCGTGCCGAGCTAGCCCGCGACCGACAGCTGATCCTCGGGCACGACGGTCCGCCCGAACGGCCAGAGCGCGAGCACGCTCAGCTTGAACGCCTGAACCCCGAACGGGATCCCGATGATCGTGATGCACAGCAGGATCCCCGCCGCGATGCTGAGCAGGAAGAGCTCCCACCCCACGAAGAAGAGCCACAGCAGGTTGAAGACGATATCGAGGACGGTGAGCGCCTCGCTCTTGGCGACGACCGTCCGACCGAAGGGCCACAAGACGAACCCGGCGAGCTTGAACGCCTGGATCCCGAACGGGATGCCGATGATCGTGATGCACATCAGGAGCGCGGCGACCGTGTAGCCGATCGCCAGCCAGATCCCGGCCAGCACGAACCAAAGGATGTTCCCGATCGTCTTCATGGGCCTATCTTCCACGACCGGACGGGTCTCGTTCGCGCTGCGAGGTCGAGGGCTAGGAGCGGCCCTCGTTCCAGATCTCGGTGACCTCGGCGAACCGGACCGGCTGGGACCCGAAGAACTCCATCGCGTCGACCTTGACCGATTCGGTCTGCGAGCCCGCGGCGAAGATCACCGGGCCGTGGTCCCGGACGGTGGTGTCGACGATCACGTCGACACCGAGGAGCGGCGCGACGGGCGGTAGTGCACCCAGTTCGAACTCGCCGAAGTCACGGGAGATCTCGCCCTCCTTCGCGAGCGTGGCATCGGGATCTTCGAGCACGTCATGCACGAGCTCCATGTCGAGCCGCTCGCCGCTCGGCACGACGATCGCCACGTGATCGCCCTTCGTGTCGCAGATCACGGTCTTCAGCACCTCGTCGGCCTTCAGGCCGAGCGCATGTGCCTCCTCGATCCCGGTGACCGCCCGGTCGTGCTCGAGCACCTCGTACTCGACGTCTCGTGCGTCCAGGTAGTCGGTCAGCGTCGTCATGGCGCCATCACCCCCCGATCAGCTCGTAGCCATCGTCGTCCGCCCGCCGAGGCGTGGCACGGGACGGGCGGCCCTCGCTTCGAGGGCCGCCCGGATCGTCGCCGTACGACCGCATCACCCCACCGGCATCGGTGGGAGCGTCGGTACGGAGGGCGCGGGCGCCTCCGAGACGAGCCTGCGGCCGTCCACCCAGCCTTCCCAGCCGTTCACGGCGCGGACGTGCGCCCAGTCGCCCCGGTGCTCGAGCACCATGACGGGCAGGTCCGGATCGAGCATCGCGACCGGCGTGCCGGGCATCGGAGCCTGGTACGCGGGCAGCGCCTCGGCGGGCACGCGGTGCGTGGGCGTCCACGTCGCGGACGCCGGGGTCGCGGACGCGGTGCCGGCGATCGACAGGACCTCAGGCGTCGCGGAGGCGGCGACGACCCCGATCACGAAGGGCGCGATCCCGCCGGCGATCAGCGTCCACGCCACGAATGTCGCGGTGGCGGGACCGACGGACGGGGTGAAGCCAAGGCGGTCGATCTCGTCCAGGTTGTACGGCGTGACCTTCCGAACCGCGACCGCCGCACGGCGGCGCCGCATCGGAACCCGTTCAGCGCGACCCGGAACAGGTAGCCGGTGGGATCGTCGATCGTCTCGATCCGGTCCCACCGTTCCCAGAGCTTCAGGAACGCGTCACACGTCGAAGGGGGCCCGTGCCTCGACGCGTTCCGCTGGAAACCTGAGCACCTCACCCTCCGCTCGCACGATGCATGGATGCGCGGGTCCCGTCCAGCGCTGAGGCCGACCCGGAAACTATGCAGGACTCCCTTCCCGCAGGTCCGGTCGTCGATCCACTCCGAACCTTGGATCGACAGGACCGATCGAACCGAGAGGAGATCCACATGCGCACCAGACTGATCGCAGGGCTCGCCGCGGTCGCGCTCGTCGGGGCCCTCGCCGCCTGCAGCGGCGACGACGAGAGCACCTCCACATCGCCTATGCCGGTCGAGGCCGCGGCGTCAGCGTCGTCCGCGATGGACGACATGGGCATGACCGTCACCGAGATCGTCGCCGCCAACCCCGACTTCTCGACCCTGCTCGCCGCTGTTCAGGCGGCCGACCTGGGCGACACGTTGGCCGGCGAAGGCCCGTACACGGTGTTCGCACCCACGAACGACGCGTTCGCCGCCGTGCCGGCTGCGACGCTCGCCAAGCTCCTGAAGCCGGCGAACCAGGACCAGCTGGCATCGATCCTGACGTACCACGTCGTAGCCGGCGAGGTGATGGCCGCCGACGTGATGCCCGGCGACGTGACCACGGTGAACGGAGCGGACTTCACGATCTCGGTCGAGAACGGCGACGTGCTGATCACCGACGGTCAGGGCAACCGGGCCATGGTGACGCAGACCGATATCTCGGCCACCAACGGCGTGATCCACGTGATCGACGCGGTGCTGTTGCCACCCGCGCAGTAACCGGCGATCACGGACACGGTACCGACATCGGGGCCGGCGGGAGATACCTCCTGCCGGCCCCGCGCCATGCCCGATCAGCCCCTGATCACCTCGGCGGCGATCCGTTCGCATTCCTCGAGACGCGTGCGATCCACGAAGAGGCGGACCCCGTGCTCCCAGACCCGGCTGATGAACCCCGGCTGCTTGAACCACCAGACGATCCCTCGGGCCTCGAGCTCGGCCGCGATCTTGTCGGCGTGCTCGTGCGTGAACTCGCCGAGGTAGGTGGTGCGGACGTCGGGTGGGATCTTGTCGAGGCGCGGCACGCTCCGAAGCCTACCGGCCCGGTTCGCGGGGTCCGTCCTGCCCCTCGCCCGAGCGGGCCGCCGCGCTAGGGTGGCGATGTGGTCATCGATCGACAGGAGGCACCCATGGACGTGAACACCGGCATCCCGGAGCAGGCGAGGAAGGAGCTCAGCGAGGGGCTCTCCGCGCTGCTCGCGGACACCTACACCCTGTACCTGAAGACCCAGGGCTACCACTGGAACGTCACCGGGCCGATGTTCCGGAACCTCCACCTGATGTTCGAGGAGGAGTACATCGACCTGCGCGACGCCGCGGATCTGCTCGCCGAGCGGATCCTCGCGCTGGGCCACGCCGCACCCGCGAGTTACGCGGAGTTCTCCCGGCTCTCGTCGGTCCCCGACGAGGAGGGTGTCCCCGAGGCGATGGCCATGGTCCGGCATCTCGTGGAAGGGAACGAGGCCGTGATCCGCACTGCGCGGCAAGTGGTCGCGCAGGCCGAAGAGGCGGGCGACGTGGCCACGGCCGACCTGGTCACCGCGAGGATCGAGGTGCACGAGAAGACCGCCTGGATGCTCCGCGCCACCAGCGCGTGAGTCGGTGATCTTGACCGGATGTTGCTCTTCCGTTCATCGGAGGTTATGCACAGGCGCCCGATCCTGCCGTAGGCTGGAGGGGTCGTGACGAAGGTGATCCTGCTCGTCATCGCGGGCATCGTGGCCCTGAACGTCGCTCTGCTGGCGGGGGCGGCGCTCGTGGCTGTGCTCGACCGGCGCCGCCGGAGGCGGGACATCCGGGACCTCGAACAGATCTGGCAGCTGTCGTCGCGCTGGCCCGTCGCCGCCGGTCGCGTCCGGATGGAGGCGCCCCGCCGGCCCTCCGCCGCGGGCCATGCCGGGAGCCAGGGGCCCCGCCCGTCCACCGCCTCGGGTCATCCTCGGACCGCGACCGCCCTGCATCCGTCGCGATCGTCGGGGAGCCGCCGACTGGTCGGCGTGACGCTCGTCGCCGCCCTCGCGGTCGCGGGCACGGCTTCGGCGAGTCCCCATGCTCGCGACGTGGTTGGGGACGTGTTCACGAGCGTCACGAGCGGTTTGGGCCTGAGCGAGGAGCCGGAGGATAGGGCGGCCGGCGGCGGCACGTCGCCCGACGCGATCGCCTCGGAACCCGTGCCGCGCGATCTCCGTTCGTCGACGGCCGGCACGGGAGGCCGTTCGGGCGGCTCCTCCTCCTCGTCCTCCTCGTCGTCATCCGCGAGCGCCGCGGGGGCGAACGCGGTCGGATCGACGATCACCGATCCGGGTGTCGCACCCCTGGCTTCGACGACCGTGACGGCGTCGCCTGCCACCTCGTCCACGGTGAACCTCGTGTGGACGGACATCGCGGGCGAGTCCGGGTATCGGGTCGAACGTTCGGCCGACGGAGCGAGCGGATGGACGACGGCCGCGTCGCTGCCGGAGAACGCGACGACCGCGACCGACAACGGGCTCGCCGCGACCACGACGTACTACTACCGCGTGATCGCCACGACGAAGGCAGGCGACGCCTCGGTCTCCGACGTGATCTCGACGACGACCCTGCTCGACCCGCCGGCCGCTCCGACCATGATCGCGGTGCCGGTATCGTCGACGGAGATCGGCCTCAACTGGACCGACGTGGGCAC
Source organism: uncultured Actinomycetes bacterium (assembly GCA_963821925.1). GTDB lineage: Bacteria > Actinomycetota > UBA4738 > UBA4738 > HRBIN12 > JAOUEA01. Next base: position 6,061 of record CAWGFO010000004.1, read on the forward strand.
GGAGACCGGTTACCGCATCGAGGTCTCCCTCGACGCCGGCGGCACGTGGAACGTGGCCGGCACCCAGGGCGCCGACGTGACGACGTTCAATGACAAGTGGCTCGCCCCCGGGACCACCTACTGGTACCGCGTGATCGCGATCAACGCCGCCGGCGAATCCGCGCCGTCCGAGCCGCAGTCGACGACCACCCTCGCCGACCCGACGGTGCCCTCGGATCCTCCGTCCGGCGCCCCCGCGGCCTGATCGACCGCACGAACGAACCCACGCCTCCCGGTCGTAGGCTGATCCCATGAGTCCGCTGGCCGTCGGCGACGCAGCTCCCGAGATCCCCGGCGTGTCGTTCGACGCCGGGCCGGTCGCGCTCTTCTTCTACAAGGTGACCTGCCCGACGTGTCAGGTGGCCGCCCCCACGATGGCGGCCTTCGAGCGGGTCGCGCCGGGCCGGGCGATCGGCGTGGGCCAGGACCCGCTCCCCGAGCTCGGCCGGTTCTCGGAGACCTACTCGATCGGGATCCGCTCGGTCGAGGACCCGCCGCCGTACGTGACCTCCGACGCCTACGGGATCGTCTCGGTCCCCACCCTCTACCTGGTCGACGAGGGGGCGGTCGTCGACGTCGTCGGCGCCTGGGACCGCGACGGGTTCAACCGGGTGGCGGCGGCGATCGCGCGATCGGTGGGCGCCGAGCCGGTGCCGGTCTCGACCCCCGACGACGGTCTCCCGGGCTTCAAACCGGGCTGAGGCTCGAGGAACGCGCGCTCGGTCTGAGCGCGGGCGAGGCGAGCCTCGAGCGTTCGCTGCCGCGCGCCTGCACCTACCTCGTGTCGCGGTCGAGCTCGTTCAGTCGTTCGATGGCGACCCGGTCCACCTCGAGGTGACTCAACGCGAAGCCGGTGACCGCCGCCAGGAACTGGTCCCGCTCGAGCGTCAGGAGGCGGGTCTCCTCGGTCGCGGTCACCGTGGCGGTGCGGGGGACGTCGCGGAGCAGTGCGATCTCGCCGAAGAACTCACCCGCCCCGAGGTCGGCGACGTGACGTCCGTCGGCGCTGACCGCCACCCGCCCGCGGTCGATCAGGTAGAACCGGTCGCCGACCTCCCCCTGGCTGATCACGACGGTGCCGGGCTGGACCATCCGGGCGCTCAGCTGCTGCGCCAGGTGATCGACCGTCGGGATGTCGAGCGGCGTGAAGATCGGGATCGCGCGCAGGAGCGCCAGCTCGCGCTCGGGCACGATCGTCTCCTGGTCGAGGCGCCGCAGCGCCGGCCACGCCACGGCCACCAGCACGGGGAGCAACGCGCCGGTCGCGATGAACGACCAGCGGTTGCCGAGGAGGGCCACGAGCGCTGGGGCGAGGATCCCGCCGAGCCCGATCGCCGCCAGGACCAGGCCGTCGAGCACGCCGAGCACCCGTGCGAGCACGGCGTCGGGCACGATCCGCTGGAGCGTCGTCATGCCCGCGACGTCGCCGACGCTGTTGCCGACCCCGACCACCGCCATCAACAGGAGCGCCACCGCCGGGAACGGCAGCACGGGGATCAACGCGATCGGGACCCCCCAAGCGAGCAGGGCGAGCCCGAACGGCGCCGCGAGGTGCGGCCGACCCACGAGCGCCAACGTGACGAACACCCCGATCAGGCCGCCCGCGCCGATCGCGGCGGAGAGGTAGCCGAGACCCGACGCCCCCATGCCCAGCAGGTCGAACGAGGCGACCACGAGGAGCACGCCGAGCAGACCGCGGACGATCGTCTGCGCCGTGAAGAGCTCGACGATCAGCCTGGGCTTGGGCATCGTGGCCAGCGCCCGGAATCCCGCGAGCGCCTCGTGGAGCGGACGACGACGCGAGACGACCTCGGGGAGCGCGAAGCCGCCGCCCTCGATCCGGAGCAGCACGATCCCCGCCGCCCCGAACGCCACCCCGGCGCCCAGGAGGAGCGGTCCCGGGCCCGTGAGGGCCAGGAAGATCCCGGCGAGGGCGGGGCCGGCGAGCGTCCCGAGGCCTTCGATCGTGGCGAGCCCGACGTTGGCGGCGACGAGCTCGTGGGGGGAACGCGCGAGCGAGGGGAGCAGCGCGTACTGGGTGGATCGCAGGGCGCTCGACACGATGGCCGCCCCCGTGACCAGCGAGTACACGACCGCGATCGGCAGATCGAGCCACACCGCCAACGCCGCGGCGCCGATCAGCGCACCTCGGGCTCCCTCGACGACCGCCATGACGCGCTGGCGCGGGTAGTGGTCTGCCGGCATCGCCAGGAACGGCGCGGCGAGCGCGGCGGGCACCATCCGGATCAGGCCGAGGATCCCCACGCCCAGCGGCCCGCCGACGTCGAACGCGTAGACGGCGAGCACGATCGTCGAGACCCAGTCCGCCGTGACCGAGAGCGCCCATGCGAACTCCACGCGGCGCAGGTCTGGCACCCGGAACGCCTCGACGAGCGCCACCGAGGAGGATCTGAGCCAGCCCTCGCCGCGCATGCTGCGAGAGCATGCCATGTCTCGGCGGCGGCCGTGGCCCCGCCTCCTACCGCGGTCGTCGGGCTCTGGCCGGGTGAGCTCGGCTGTGAGAACCGGGCGTTCCACGGTGATCTCACCCACAGCCGTGCGGGACTAAGCTCGCGGCGACCTCGGCCGGGCGGCCGGGCTCGACGGGGGGCCGGTGTACGACGACGTCACACGGATCGAGTATCGGGACGGATCCGCGTACCCGCCTGCCCGGACGGGCATGCGCGGGAGCCACCCCGGGTCGTTCGACGTGGCGCACGCGCTCAGGGACGGCCAGGTCTTCGAGTTCGACGGCATCGAGCCTGCCGACGAGGTCGACCTCGTCGTCGTGGGCGCGGGTATCAGCGGGCTCGCGACCGCCTGGTTCTACCGGCAGCGCGAGCCCAAGGCGTCGATCTTGCTGCTCGACAACCACGACGATTTCGGTGGGCACGCGAAACGGAACGAACTGTGGGTCGGCGACCGGCTCTTGATCGGCTACGGGGGCAGTGAGGCGATGCAGTCGCCTGCGGGGCTCTACAGCGACGTCGCGAAGGGGCTGATCGCCGCGCTCGGCGTCGATCTCGGGCGGTTCCACACGGCCTTCGACCGCAACCTGTATCCGGGGCTCGAACTCTCGCGAGGGGTGTTCTTCTCACGCGAGGCGTTCGGGCGCGACGCGCTCGTCACCGGCGATCCGATGCGGATGGTCGCCGACGACATCCCGATCGATCGCATGAACGAGCGGTCGCCGGCTGCGTTCATCGCCGACTTCCCCGTGTCCGACGCCGCGAAGTCGGCCCTGGTCGACCTCTTCACCTCGGCGCGGAACCCGCTCGAGGGTGTGTCGCAGGACGAGGCGGTCGCGCTGCTCGCGACCACGAGCTACCGGGATTACGTCCAGCGATACTGGGGGTTGAACGACGAAGCGGCCGACACGTTCCAGGGCCGGTCCCACGACTTCTTCGCGATGGGGATCGACCGCGTCTCGGCGTACGACGCGTACGAGACGGGCTACCCGGGCTTCGCGGGCATGGGGCTGCCGATCGACCCCGTCGCGGCCGCCGAGATGGATGAGCCGTACATCTACCACTTCCCCGACGGGAACGCGTCGCTCGCGCGGCTGATGGTCCGGTCGCTGATCCCCACGGTCGCACCGGGGTCGACGATGGACGACATCGTGACCGCACCCTTCGATTACGGGCGTCTCGACGATGCCGGCTCGCCGACGCGGCTGCGGCTGGAGAGCACGGCCGTGCGCGTGCGGAACCGCGACGGCGGGGTCGACGTGGGCTACGTGCACGGTGGCGAGCTCCGGGTGGCACGCGCAGCCCGTTGCGTGCTCGCCGGCTATCACATGATGATCCCCGCGATCATGCCGGAGCTGCCGAAGCCCCAGCGTCAGGCCCTTTGGCAGAATACGAAAGCGCCACTCGTGTACGTGAAGGTCGCCGTGCGTGACTGGCACCCGTGGGTTCGGCTCGGGGTGCACGAGATCACGAACCCGATGGGGACGTTCTCGCGGGTGAAGCTCGACTATCCGGTGAGCCTGGGCGATTACCGGTGCTCGGCCTCGCCGGACGAGCCGATGATGCTGCATCTCGTGCACGTTCCCGCGCAGCCTGACGGCGGCACGGCCCGCCAACGGTTCAGGAAGGGCCGCGCCCAGCTCTTCGCCATGACGTTCGAGGACTTCGAGGCGCGGATCCGCGACGAGCTCACGCGGATGCTCGGCCCCGGTGGGTTCGACGCCGACCGCGACATCGCGGGCATCATCGTGAACCGCTGGGGGCACGGGTACTCCTACGGCGGGGACCCACTGCTCGGGCCCGGCACCGAGGACCCGCCGCCGTACCTGGCGGCGAGAACGCGCGCCGGCAACGTGACGTTCGCGAACTCGGACGCCGGGTGGACGCCCTTCGCGCACGCGGCGATCGACCAGGCCCACCGCGCGGTGGGAGAGCTGCTCGACGGTTGACGGTGGTGGAGACTACGCGGCGGTGAGGCGCACGACCGCCCGGCGGCCGCCGATCGCGTCCATGAGCTCGTCGTGCGTGGGCATCTCGTCGCCGGCCACCCGCAGCCCCACACGGACCGAATGGCGCACCCCGACCCGCTCGAGCATCGTGCCGTAGATGTCGGCGACGGCCCCGGGCTCCTCGAGAACCTCGGCGTGCATCCTGCGGGTACGACCCTCGTGGGTCACGGCCACGTCGGCGCCGCCACGCAGATTCTTGCGCCAGGCGCTCGACGTGAGCACGATCGCCTCGCCCTCCAGCTCGTGGTAGCCGACCGGGATCGTGTAGCGCTTCCCGGTGCGCCGGCCGGTCACGTTCAGCAGGGCCAGGTCGTGCATCCGCGCGCCGATCCGTGAGCGCAGCATCGGCACCATCACCGCGTTCCCGATCTTCATCATCGTGCGGAACCGCGACGGTGGCTCGTACGAGGTCACCCGCGGCTCGACGGTCGTCCTGCCGGTCATCGACGCATCACCTCTTCCCGTGCGGGGTATATCGTCATGCTCACGCCAGGTCACGCCCTCGACACGGGAAAGGTGGCCCGTTCCCCGTGGGTCGACCGTCCACCCGCGTGCCCGAGCACCGCACCCGGTACGCTTCCCGGCCGATGCGTTTCGACGACGACCCCCGACCGATCCTCACCGAGCGTCTGCGCCTGCGGCGCTCGATCGCCGACGATGCCGAGACGATCTCGGCGTACCGCAGCGACCCCGAGGTCCACCGGTACCAGGGCTGGGAGCGGACCGACCCTGACGGCGTGCGCGAGGAGATCCTCGACATGGCCGAGCGCCGGCCCGGAGAGCCGGGCTGGGTGCAGTACTCGGTGGAGGAGCTCGAGAGCGGCAGTCTCGTCGGTGACGTCGGCCTGAGTCCGGCCGACGACGAGCACGGGGTGATCAAGGTCGGGTACACGATGGCGCCGTCGGCCCAGGGCCGCGGGTACGCCACCGAGGCGGTGCAGGCCCTCGTGCGGTACGCCTTCGACGTGCTGGAGGCCGAGGTCGTCCGGGCCTATGCGAGCGCCGAGAACGTCCCGTCGATCCGGGTCGCGGAGAAGGCGGGGCTCGAGCTGGTGGAGCGGTTCGAGCGCACCTACGAGGGCGAGACCTGGCAGGGCGTCCGCTACGAGCTGGTTCGGGACGATGCAGCCGGCGACTAGCTAGCCGGCGGTGAGCCGGGTCCGCAGGGTCAACCCCGCCGCCTCGACCGCCGCCGCATCCACCCCGTGGTCGATCCCGAGCCGGTCGAGCAGCCCGCAGAGCGCTTCGGTGGCGAGGTTCCCCGGGGCGCCCGGGGCGAACGGGCAGCCACCCGTGCCGCCGGCGGAGGCGTCGAAGGTCCTGATGCCGAGCCCGAGCCCGGCCTCGACGTTCGCGAGGGCCCGTCCGTAGGTGTCGTGCAGGTGCAGCGCCAGCCGGTCGACGGGCACCCGCTCGAGGAGCGCCCCGACGAGCACCTGCACGTCGTGGGGTTCGGCCACCCCGATCGTGTCGCCGATCGATACCTCGTCGCATCCGAGCGCCAGGAGGGCCTCCGTGACCTCCACCACGACATCCGTGTCGACGTCGCCCTCGTAGGGGCACCCGAAGGCCGTCGACACGTAGCCCCGGCGCCACCAGCCGAGCGCGGTCGCGCGCTCGATGACCGGCTGGAACGCCTCGAGCGAGCCGGCGATCGACATCCCGATGTTGCGCCGGGTGAACGTCTCTGAGGCCGCCGTGAAGACCGCGACCGCTTCGGCGCCCGCGCCCTCGGCGCGCTCCATCCCCCTCATGTTGGGCACGAGCACCGGATAGCGGACCCCTGCCCGCCGTCGGATCCGCGGGAAGACCTCGTCGGCGTCGGCGAGCTGCGGCACGGCGGACGGCGCCACGAACGAGGTCGCCTCGACGATCCGGAGCCCTGCGTCGACGAGCGCCTCGACGAACGCCACCTTCGCGTCGGCGGAGACGGCCACGGGTTCGTTCTGGAGACCGTCGCGCGGCCCGACCTCGACGATCGTCACGGACGGGGGCATCGTCATCGCTCCTCCACGTCCACGAGGCTCTGGCCGGCCACGACCACGTCGCCCACCGCGACATGCACCGCCCGCACGACCCCGGCCGCGGGGACGTCGACGCGCATCTGCATCTTCATCGCCTCGAGCACGACGGCAACCTGGCCGGCCTCGACCTCGTCGCCGACGGCGACGGCTACCCGGCCCACCGACGCCGGCATCGGCGCCGTCAGGGATCCGCCCGGGGGCGCGATCGTCACGGGCTCGAGCTCGTCGGGCGCGAGCTCGTAGGCCCATCCCCGGAACTGCGCGCGATGCCCGGCGACCGTGACCCCGGCCGGGGCCGCGACGTCGCCGAACGACCGCCACGGGTCGGCCGTGCCGCTCCCGGGATGCACGCCCGCGGGGAGCGGCGGCACCTCGGGCGACCAGGAGTCGGTCACCCAGTCCGTGCCCGCTCGCCCGGCGCGCACCTCCGCCCGGTCGAAGGCGTCGAGCAGGAACCCGAGGTTCGTCGTGACCCCGACGATGCGCACCTCATCGAGCGCCGCGCGGAGCCGGTCGATGCAGGCATCCCGATCGGCCGCGAAGGCGATCACCTTCGCGAGCAAGGGGTCGAAGCCCAGCTCGACGACGTCGCCCTCGCGGAGCGCGGTGTCGATCCGTACGCCGGGCCAGTGGGGGAGCGACAATAGGTCGACGCGTCCGGTCGCCGGCAGGAACCCTGCCGCCGGGTCTTCCGCGTAGACGCGTGCCTCGATCGCATGGCCCGAGGGGCGAACGTCGTCCTGGGTGATCCAGAGGGGCTCGCCCCCGGCCACCCGTAGCTGCGCCCGCACGAGGTCGATCCCGGTCACGGCTTCGGTGACGGGGTGTTCCACCTGGAGCCGCGCGTTCATCTCGAGGAAGCACCACCCCTCGTCGGCATCGAGGAGGAACTCCGCCGTGCCGACCCCCTGATACCCGGCCTCGCGCGCGATCGCGAGGGCCGCCCCGCCGAGGGTCGCACGCAGGGGGGCCTCCACGCCCGGTGCGGGCGCCTCCTCCACGATCTTCTGGTGCCGGCGCTGGAGGGAGCAGTCGCGCTCGCCCAGGTGCACGCCGGCCCCGTGGGCGTCGAGGAGCACCTGCACCTCGACGTGTCGGACCCCCACCAACCGCCGTTCGAGGAAGACCCGATCGTCTCCGAAGGCCGCCGCGGCCTCGGCGCGGGCCGACTCGAGCGCCCCCGGGAGATCGGCGAGCGCGTCGACGGCTCGCATCCCGCGGCCGCCGCCCCCACCCGCGGCCTTCACGAGGAGTGGGGGACCGAGCTGCTCCGCCGCGCGGAGGAGCGCTGCGTCGGTGAGGTCGGGACCCGCGAACCCGGGGACGATCGGCACGGCCGCCTTCTCGGCGAGCGCTCGTGCGCCCACCTTGTCGCCGAGGGTGCGCATCGCTTGCGGCGGCGGACCGACCCACGTGAGCCCGGCCGCCAACACCGCCTCGGCGAACCCGGCCCGCTCGGACAGGAAGCCGTACCCGGGGTGGACCGCGTCCGCGCCGGCATCGATCGCGGCGGCAACGATCGCGTCCCCGTCGAGGTAGGAGGGCACCGGGCGCGCCTCGTCGGCCATCGCGACATGGAGGGCGTCTGCGTCACCGGGCCCGACGAGCGCCACGACGCCGATCCCCGCTTCCCGACACGCCCGTGCGATCCGCACGGCGATCTCGCCACGGTTCGCGATCAGGAGTCGTTGGACGGCGCCCATGAAGGGGGTCGTTTCTCCAGGAACGCATCGAGGCCCTCGCGGCCTTCATCGGACATGCGGGCCGTCGTGATCCGGTGGGCCAGGTCGGGGAGGTCCAGCGCGGCGGTGACGTCGCGGAGCAGACGCTTGCTCGCGGCGATCGCCTCCGGGCCACCGGCCAGGAACGCTTCCGCCAGGACGCCGACGGCGTCGTCGAGCTCCCCGGCGGGCACCACCCGGTGCACGAGCCCGAGCCGCAGCGCCTCCTCGGCGTCGATCCGCCGGCCCGTCGTGAACAGGGCTCGCGTCGCGCCGGGACCGATCGCCCTCACGACGTACGGTGCGATCGTGGCCGGCAGGAGCCCCAGCCGGACCTCCGAGAATGCGAACCGCGCCTCGTCGCTCGCGACGGCTACGTCGGCGCACGCCACGAGCCCGGCGCCGCCACCGATCGCGGCACCATGCACGCGGGCGATCACGGCCTTCGGGCACGTGTCGAGGGCCTCGAACCCGTCCCGGAGCGCCTCGGCCTCGGCGAGGTTCCGGGACTCGTCAGCGTCGCGTCCCGCGCGCATCCAATGGATGTCGGCGCCGGCGGAGAACGACGAGCCGGATCCTGCGAGCACCACGACCCGTACATCGGCGTCGTCGCCGGCCCGCCGCACGGCGTCGGCGAGCTCCGAGATCAGCTCGGGGGACAGGGCGTTGCGGCGATCCGGGCGTTCGAGGGTCAGGGTCGTTATCGGCCCCTCACGGGTCACGAGCACGCCGCTCACATCCGGAACACCCCGAAGGTGGTCGGCTCGATCGGCGCTCGGGAGGCCGCGTCGAGCCCGAGGGCGAGCACCTTCCGTGTATCCAGCGGGTCGATCACTCCGTCGTCCCACAGGCGCGCGGTCGAGTGATAGGGACTGCCCTCGTCCTCGTAGCGCGCGATCGTGGCCGGTTCGTCGGCCGGGTCGCCGCCCACGGTCGTGAGCACCGCGGCCGCCTGGCGCCCGCCCATCACGGAGATGCGCGCGTTCGGCCACATCCACAGCTGCCTGGGTCCGTACGCCCGTCCGCACATCGCGTAGTTCCCCGCGCCGAACGAGCCGCCGATGATCACCGTGAACTTCGGAACGTTCGCGCACGCGACCGCCGTGACGAGCTTGGCCCCGTCCTTGGCGATACCACCGGCCTCGTACTCGCGGCCGACCATGAACCCCGTGATGTTCTGCAGGAACACGAGCGGCACCCCGCGAGCGCAGGCCAGCTCGATGAAGTGCGCGCCCTTCAGCGCGGACTCGGAGAAGAGGATGCCCTGGTTCGCGAGGAGCGCGACGGGGTGTCCGAGATCCGCGCGAAGCCGCAGATGAGCGTGTCGCCGTAGAGCGCCTTGAACTCGTGGAGCACCGAGCCATCGACGATCCGCCCGATCACCTCTCGGACGTCGTACGTCACGGACAGATCGCGCGAGACCACGCCGTAGAGATCGTCGACGGGCATCGCGGGCTCCTCGGGCGGGGCGGCCTCCCAGGCGCGCGCCGAGGGGCGGTTGAGGTTCGCCACGATCTCACGCACGAGCCGCAGGGCGTGCGCGTCGTCGGTGGCTTCGTGGTCGGCCACGCCGCTGCGCCGCGTGTGCACGTCCGCGCCGCCGAGCTCTTCGGCCGTGACGTCCTCGCCGGTCGCCGCCTTCACGAGCGGGGGCCCGCCGAGGAAGATCGTGCCGGTGCCGCGGACGATGACCGTCTCGTCGGACATCGCCGGGACGTACGCGCCGCCGGCGGTGCACGAGCCCATCACCGCGGCCACCTGGGGGATGCCGGCGGCGGACATCCTGGCCTGGTTGTAGAAGATGCGCCCGAAGTGGTCGCGGTCGGGGAAGACGTCCGCCTGTCGCGGCAGATAGGCGCCACCCGAATCCACCAGGTATACGCACGGAAGATGATTCTCCATCGCGATCTCCTGCGCGCGCAGGTGCTTCTTCACGGTGGCCGGGAAGTACGTGCCGCCCTTGACCGTCGCGTCGTTCGCCACGATCACACAGGGTTGGCCGTGGATCGGACCGATACCGGTGACGACGCCCGCCGACGGCGCCTCGTCGTCGTACAGACCCGTCGCGGCGAGCGGGGAACACTCGAGGAACGCGGCACCGGGGTCGAGGAGGGCGTCGATCCGTTCGCGCACGAGCAGCTTGCCGCGCTCACGGTGACGCGCGGTCGCGGACTCGCCACCGCCGGTCCGCGCCACTTCGAGCCGCCCGCGGAGGTCCTCGACGAGCTCGCGCATCGCCTCGGCGTTCGCGGCGAACGCCTCGGAGCCGCGATCCACGTGGGTGCGAAGTCTGGGCAACGGCGCTCCTGATCCGGCGGCGATCCGACCGGGTTCATCGGGTCCGTGCAACCTTACCGTCAGGTCCTCGCATGCGTAGCCGATGCCCGTGATAGGTATGGAGCGTCGGCGAACAGGGGGTCGAGTGGGTACCGAGCGCATCCCGATCGAGGAGCTCCGACGGACGGTCCGGGGATTCGTGGACCGAGAGATCGCGCCGCACGCCGAGGCGATCGATCGTGACGATACGTTCCCCCGATGGCTCTGGCCGAAGCTGGGAGCCCTGGGTGTCCTCGCGCCGACCGTTCCCGAGTCCGACGGCGGCGGCGGCCTGACGTTCCTCGAGCATCTCGTGTGCGTCGAGGAGCTCTCGCGCGGTTCCGCGTCCGTCGGCCTGTCCTACGCCGCGCACTCCAACCTGTGCGTGCACAACCTGTGGCTGCACGCCACCGCCGAGCAGCGCGCGCGATGGCTCCCTCGACTGATCTCGGGCGAGCAGGTCGGGGCGCTCGCGATGAGCGAGGCCGACGCCGGCTCGGACGTGCTCGGGTCGATGCGCTGTCGTGCCGAGCGCGTCGACGGCGGCTGGCGTGCGAACGGCACGAAGATGTGGATCACGAACGGACCGGACGCGGACGTGCTGCTCGTCTACCTGCGGACCTCCGACCCCGTCGAGGGACGCACGCCGGGCATCACGGTGTTCGTCGTGGAGCGCGGTATGGAGGGGTTCTCGACGTCGCCCAAGCTCGAGAAGCTCGGGATGCGAGGATCGAGCACGTGCGAACTGGTCTTCGACGACTGCCTGATCCCCGATGACCACGTGCTGGGTGAACCCGACCGGGGCGTGCGGGTCCTCATGGGTGGCCTCGATTCCGAGCGGCTGGTGCTCTCGGGCGGACCGATCGGCATCATGCAAGCCGCGCTCGACCTGACGTTGCCCTACGTGCGTGAGCGTCGCCAGTTCGGGCACCCGATCGGGTCCTTCCAGCTGATGCAGGGCAAGATCGCCGACATGTTCGTGGCGCTCGAGGCCTCGAGGGGGTTCGCCTATCGGGTGGCCGAGGGCTTCGATCCGAGCGACCGGCACCGATCGGCCGCCGCCGCGGCGGGGTGCTTGCTATTCGTCTCCGAGCGCGCCGTCGAGGTGGCGCTCGAGGCGATCCAGGCGCTCGGCGGGGCCGGCTACGTCTCCGAGAGCCCGGCCGGCCGGCTCCTGCGTGACGCGAAGCTCTACTCGATCGGCGCCGGCACCAACGAGATCCGACGGATGCTGATCGGGCGCGCGTTGACGGGGAAGCTCACGGGATGACCGAGCCCCGGCGACGCGTTCGTCTGGCGTCCCGATCGAGGAACCGTCGAGCACGCGAACGTCACGCGACTGATGCGCGCGCACGGCGTCGATACGCTGGCGGAGCTCACGGCGCGCTCGGTGGCGGAGCCCTCCTGGTTCTGGGATGCCGTCGTGCGTGACCTCGACCTGGAATTCTCGACGCCGTACGAGCGGGTCGTGGACGTGTCGCGCGGTCCCGAGTGGGCGACCTGGTTCGTCGGTGGACGCACGAACCTCGCACGCCAATGCGTCGATCGCTGGGCCGAGCGAGGTCCGGAGGCGCCGGCGGTGATCTGGGAGGCCGAGGACGGCGAGGTGCGGACCGCGACCTATGCCGAACTGCGCCGGCTCACGGACGCGGTCGCGAGCACGCTCTCGCGTCTCGACGTTGGCTCCGGTGACCGGGTCGCGATCTTCATGCCGATGGCGATCGAGACGGTGGCCGCGGTGATGGGGTGTGCGAAGCTCGGTGCCGTCTTCGTGCCGATCTTCAGCGGGTTCGGGCCCGATGCCGTGGCGGCGCGCATCGCCGACGCCGGCTGCGAGGTCGTCATCGCCGCGAACGGCTCCCGACGGCGCGGCGTGCCGATCCCCATGAAGCCGATCGCCGACCTGGCGGCCGAGACCGCCGGATCGGTCCGCACGATGCTCGTGTGGCACCGGCTGCCCGATCTCGAGACGCCGATGACGGCGGGCCGGGACCACCGCTGGGAGGACGAGGTCGACCCTGCGGGGCCGCCGGTCGAGGCCGCCGCGCTCGACAGCGAGCACCCCCTGTTCATCGGATACACGAGCGGCACGACGGGGCGTCCGAAAGGGGCCGTCCACGTGCACGGCGGGTTCCTCGTTAAGATCGCGGAGGAGGTCGCGTACCAGGTCGACCTGCATCGCGGCGAGCGCCTCCACTGGGTGACCGACCTCGGCTGGATCATGGGTCCATGGGAGATCGTGGGCGCCCTCGCGCTCGGGGCGACCGTTGTGCTCACCGAGGGCTCGCCGGTCCATCCGGATGCGGGGCGGCTCTGGGAGCAGGTCGAGCGCCACCGGATCACGACGCTCGGGGTGTCGCCGACGCTCGTGCGCGCGCTGATCCCGGCCGGCACGCAGCACGTCCGGGCGCACGACCGCTCGTCGCTCCGGATCCTGGCGTCCACCGGGGAGCCCTGGAACCCCGACGCCTATCTCTGGCTCCACCGCGAGGTGGCCGACGGGCGGCTGCCGATCGTGAACCTGTCGGGTGGCACCGAGGTGGGGGCCTGCTTCCTGTCTCCGCATCCGGTGGTTCCGCTGAAGGTGGACTCGCTCGGTGGACCCGCACTCGGGATGGACGTGGACATCGTCGATGCGACCGGGGTCCCGGTGGGGCCGGGTGAGGTGGGCGAGCTCGTCTGCCGCAGCCCGTGGCCTTCGATGACGCGCGGCATCTGGGGCGACCCGGAGCGGTATCTCGACAGCTACTGGCGGCGCTTCCCGGGTGTCTGGGTGCACGGCGACTGGGCGAGCCGCGACGCGGACGGCTCATGGTTCCTGCACGGGAGGAGCGACGACACCCTGAGCGTGGCGGGCAAACGCCTCGGTCCGGCGGAGGTCGAGTCCGCGCTCGCCGCCCACCCCGCGGTGCAGGAGTCCGCGGCCGTCGGCGTGCCCCACCCGATCAAGGGCGAGGTGCTCTGGTGCGTGGTGGTCTTGCGCCCCGGTGTCGCCGGGTCCGCCTCGCTCGCGACCGAGCTCCGGCAGACCGTGCGGAGCCATCTCGGGAGCTCGTTCACGCCGGCACGGGTCCTGTTCGCCACGTCGCTCCCCAAGACCCGCAGCGCGAAGATCGTGCGGCGTGCCGTGCGCGCCGCCGTGACCGGCGACGACGCCGGTGACCTTTCGAGCCTCGAGGACCCTGCCGCCGTCGACGAGATCCGGCGCATCGCGGCCGCCGATTAAGGTACTGGGCCCTCAGGACGGCCACGGGAAGGGATCGCGATCGCCTCGGGTTGTACGTGGAACGTCGACAAGAGAGGGCCGCATGTCCGACTGGAACACGAACGTGATCGAGGAGTTCCGCGCGAACCACGGCAAGGTGGGCGGGATGTTCGTGGGGGCGCCGCTCCTGCTGCTCACCACCACCGGCGCGAAGACCGGCGCAGAGCGCGTGAACCCCTTGATGTACCTGCCGCTCGACGACGGTCGCATGGCGATCTTCGCCTCGAAGGGGGGCGCGCCGACCCACCCGGACTGGTTCCACAACGTCAAGGCGAACCCCGATGTCACGGTCGAGGTCGGCGACGAGACGTATCGGGCGACCGCGATCGAGGTCACCGGCGACGAGCGCGACGACCTGTACGGGCGGCAGGCCGAGCTCTACCCGCAGTTCGCCGAGTACCAGGCGGACAACCCTCGGCTGATCCCGGTCGTGGTGCTCGAGCGTATCGACTGACCCCCGGGCACCACCGCCGGCGTCGCGCATTCGCTCACGCCATGAACGCCGCCAGCCGCGCGCCCTCGTCCGCGAGCTCGCGCGCGACCGAGCGACCGAGCGGCTCGAACGGTTCCGTCCGCACCGTCCCGGCCTCGAACCGCCAGGTTCCGGCGACCTTCCCGTCGACGAGGAACGTGGAGACCGACTGCGGGGTCTTGGTGCTGAAGATCGAGGGCCTGTGCTCCTCGGGCACGATGCCGGTGCGCCGCGCGTGCACCAGGAGGGACGCGTCCCAGACCGGGATGAACCGCACGGGCGCGGGTGTGTCGCCGGGTGGGAGCGGGGCCCGGGGAAGGTCGAGCAGCTCGCGCCCGGCCTCGTCCCGGAACGCGCGCAGAGGGAGCCTCGCGAACGAGGGCTCGAGCGCCGAGACCGACAGGCCCGCCCAGCTCGCGACGTCCTTGCGCGGCGCCGGACCGAACGCCCCGAGGTAGCGGCGCACCAGGAGGTCCCGGCCTGCCCCGGCGTCGGCCCGCACGGGGCCACCGAGCCATCTCTCGGCGAGCGCATAGCGGTCGGCGCGCGGCCGTTCCCACGTGCCCGACGGGGGGACCCGCACGAGATCGACCCAGAGGCCGACCCCGTTGAACGTGGTGCTGTCGAGGCCGAGCCGTTCCGCGATCTCGGCGCGCCGCAGCGGTCCGTCGTGGAGCAGCCTCCGGACGCGCGCCGCGATCGCTCGCATCTCGGCCTCGTCCCTGTGACGACGCGTGGCGCGCAGCCACCAGGCCCGGCGCTCATCGCGCACCGCGGCGGTCCAGGGCGCGAAGTCGGCCCTCGTGACCATGTGGATCGTCACCCGCAGCACGGTGCCCTGGATCACGGCCTTGCGTTCGAGGGCGCGGGTCAGCACCGACCGCTCGAAGCCGTCGAGCCGTGACCAGAGGCCGATGTAGCCCGACGGCGAGTACTGGGTCTGGAGGCCGCCGACCCGTTCGATCGTGCGGGCGAGCGGCGCGCGTGACCGCGTGAGCAGGCACTGCCGCGCCAGCAGTGCCCGGTTCAGCTCGCGTTCGGTGAGGGTCCGAACCGCCATCGAGCGAGTCTAGGTCGACCGTCGGACACGGGCACCGGCCGGACCGGGCGAGCGGAACGGCCGTCCCTTCCGGGACGGCCGTCCGAGTGGTGCTGCGCCGATCGCGGTTTCAGGCGTTCGTCGGCGCGTAGTCCTTCGTGGTCACCGGTGCCGCGGCGACTCGCTCCGCCTCGGCCCGCTTCGCGTGACGGTATCCGAACATCGCGAGGATGAAGAGCGCGATGCCCGCGGCCACCATCACGAACCCGGCGAGCAGGGCGATCGTCGCGACGGTCCACCAGCCGTAGGCGTTCAGGAGGATCGCCCGCAGCGTCTCACCCTTGAACAGGGTGTCGGCCTTGCCCTGGAGCTCGGCGGCGACGTCGGGGTCGAGCCCCTCTTCACGTGCGGCGGCGCTGGTCTCCGAGTAGGTCTGCCCCTCGTTGATGAACGCGAGGTGACCCTGGATGTAGCGGGAGAACGCCTCGGCCTGCGTGCCGTTCACGACCTGCTGTCCGGCGAAGTCGCCGATCTCGGCCTTCTCCTCGTCGGTCATCGCCTCGAGGGGCGGGAACTGGATCTTCTCCGGCGTCAGCCGGTCCTTCACGTTGTCACGGCCGAAGTTGCCGCCGTAGATCGCGGCCGCGCCCATGAGGACGAGGACGACGGCGATCACCAGTGCTGCGGTGCTCACCAGCTGGTCCCATGCCTTCCTGTTCATGACGTACCCCCTTGACTCGGGTGGCTTCCTAGTTCCGATGGACACAGCATGGCGGTGCCCGGGGTCCCGTGTAGCGGACGATGGGGGCCTCTCCTGAGGGACTTTGCCCGGGCCCGGGGGGGCCGTTGGACCCATGCGCGGGCCGACCGGGGGGCGAGCGGCCCGCGAGGGTCGGGCCGCACGGGTAGGGTGGCCCCGTGGATACCGACGAAGAACGCATCGCACTGTTCCTCGATTACGAGAACCTGGCGATCGGCTCTCGGGACAATCTCGGGCACCAGTTCGACCTCCGCCCGGTGCTCGACGCGCTCGCGGAGCGCGGCCGGGTGATCGCCCGGAAGGCCTACGCGGACTGGTCGTACTTCGACGAGGACCGCCGCATGCTCACGCGCAGCCAGGTCGAACTCATCGAGATCCCGCAGCGGATGCGCACGTCCCGCAAGAACGCCGCCGACATCAAACTCGCCGTCGACGCGCTCGAGATGGCGTTCGAACGCGGCTACGTCACGACGTTCGTGATCTGCACCGGCGACAGCGACCTCACGCCGCTCGTCCACAAGCTCCGCGAGCTGAACAAGCGCGTGATCGGGGTGGGCATCAAGGACTCGACCTCCGCGCTGTTGCCGCCGGCATGCGACGAGTTCCTCTTCTACGACGCGCTCGAAGGGGTCGAGGCGGTTCCCGCGGGGCGCCGGCGCCGGCGCCGCGGGTCGGGTGGGGGTGGGGGTCTCGAGCCCGCGGAGGCCGAGACGCCGGTCGTTGCCGAGCCCGAGGACGAGGACGAGGAGCCGGCGTCCGAGAGCGCTCCGCGCGACGTCGATCAGCTCGCGAGTTGGGTCGCCCAGACCGTAGCCGGGCTCGAGGGCACGTCGAGCGGACCGGTCCTCGCCTCGTCGATCAAGCGCGCCCTCCTCCGCAAGGACCCCACCTTCAGCGAGGCCGATTACGGGTTCCGCGCCTTCGGTGAGCTCCTGCGGCATCTGGCCGAGCGCAACGTCGTGGAGCTGAGCGAGGGCTCGGCCAAGGGCGACCCCGAGGTGTCGCTCCCCACGCACGGGGGAGAAGCCGAGGCCTTCGAGCTGCTCCGCTCGGTGGTGTCCGACCTCGAGGAACGCGGCGGTCCCCCGCACCTGTCGGGGATGAAGAACGCCGTCCGCAAGGTCCGACCGGGGTTCAGCGAGAAGCAGTTCGGTTTCCGTGGGTTCCTCCAGTTCTGCAAGGCGGCCGAGACGCTCGGGTTCGTCAGGCTCGAGTGGGACCCCGACGGCGAGGACTACACGCTCGAGGCGATCGAACCGCTCGACGCTTGAGCTCCCGGGTAGCCTCCCGCCCGTGAAGGACGCGCCGCTCCTGAAGGGACCGCTCGTACCGCGTGTGGTCGCCCTCTTCGCGGGTCTCGTGCTGGTCGCGATCGGGATCGTCGCGATGCTCGAGTCTGAGCTCGGGCTCCCGCCGTGGGACGTGTTCCACCTCGGGGTCGCCGACCACACGGGCCTGTCGATCGGCGTCGCGAGCGTGATCGTCAGCCTGGTCGTCCTCGGGGTCGGCTGGGCTGCCGGCGCGCCGCCGGGGTTCGGGACCTTCGCGAACGCGATCGTGATCGGGCTCACGATCGACCGGCTCCTTCAGGTCCCGTCCGTCGATGCCTGGTCGACGCTGCCGATCGGAGGCCGGCTGAGTCTCGTCGCCGGTGGGATCCTCCTGTTCGGGTTGGGATCCGCCCTCTACATCGGAGGAGGGTTCGGGGCCGGGCCTCGCGACTCGCTGATGCTGGCGATCTCGCGCCGGACCGGGCGCCGGATCGCCTTGGTCCGGGGCGCGATCGAGACCGTGGTGCTCGTCGCCGGACTCCTGCTCGGCGGGGTCGTGGGCGTGGGGACGATCGCGTTCGTGTTCCTGATCGGCCCCTCGATCGAACTGTCGTGCTGGCTGTTGCTCCGGCTCGGGGTCGCCGTCCCGGCACCGGATCGCGCGCTCGAGTTCGGACCGCTCGACGTGGCGTAGCCCCGAGGTCGGCTCACACCTCGGTCTCGAGGCCTTCGGCGGCCGCCACGCAGCGATCCTCGCCGACGCCCCACCGATCGCGCACGTGCCGGGCCATGCGGTCCACGTCGGCGTCCGTGTGCAGTGGGTCGTGATGGAAGAGCCAGAGACGGTCCACCTTGGCGCGCTCGGCGAAGGTCGCGACGTGCGACGCGCTCGAATGCCCCCATCCGATGTGGTCCGGATACTCCTCGTCGGTGTACTGGGTGTCGTGGATCAGGAGGTCGGCGCCGAACGAGAGCGCGTGACCGGAGATCCACTCCTCGGCAGCCGTTTCGAGGTCGGCGCCGAGCGCGGGCTCGTGATCGGTGACGTAGGCGACCGAGCGGTCGCCCTCCTCGATCCGATACCCCACCGTCGGCCCGGCGTGCAGGATCGGTGCCGACGTGACGGTGAGCCCACCTACCTCCCACGACCCCTCGGGGGCGTCGTGCAGCGTGACCGTCGCCGGCACGTCCGACAGGTGGACCGGGAACAGGGGCGGCGAGAAGTAGCGCGTGATCCGATCCTCGAGCGAGCTGACGGTCGACGACGGTCCCCAGAGATGGAGCTCCGTGTCCGGCTCCCAGATCGGCGCGAAGATCCCGAGGCCCTCGATATGGTCGACGTGCAGATGCGTGAGCATCAGGTTGACCGGACCGTGGGGCTCGTCGCGGAGCCGGACCCCCAGGGGTCGGATCCCGGTGCCGGCGTCGAGGATCACGAGCGTGCCGTCGGCGCCCTGCACCTCGACGCACGACGTGTTGCCGCCGTATCGCGCCGTGTCGGGACCGGGCGAGGCGATGGATCCGCGGGCGCCCCAGACGCGGACCCGCACTACTGCCCCGCGCGCTCCCAGAAGATCGCGACCGCGCCGACGCATTCGTCGGCGTGCGCGAAGAGTGGGAAAGCGGTCACCTCGATGCCTCGGCTGACACCGTCGGCGCCGACGATCCGGATCGCACGGTGCGCGGGAACGCGCTGCGTCAGCGCGACCCCGAGCGGCAGGGACGCGAGGGGGACCGGCTTTCCGTTCTCGTCCTCGGGCGAGAACGTGGTCGACCATTCCCTGGCGGGCACGGAGCGTCCCTCGACGAACCCCTGGCCGAGTACCCGCTCGGCGGCCTCGTTGAAGTAGACGAGCGTCCCGTCCGGGTCCACGAGGAAGGCGGCCGTCGCCAGCCGCGACGCGAAGTCGCGCGCCATGATCATCAGCAGGCTGCGTTGGGTCACACCGGGACCCCGGGCCGGCGGTCGACCAGCACGTCGTCGACGTTCAGCGAGAACGTCTTCACGTCGTTCTCGATCAGGTGGATCGCGGCGATCCGCCGATCGCCGAGTCCCTGCTGCCAGCCCAGGATCTTCGTGCCGTCGAGGTAGAGGGAGATCGTGCCCTTCGCACCGATGTGGGTGCACAGCTCGATCTCATGCCACTCGCCGAGGGGAAGTTTCGTACCCGAGAGCTTCACGCCGCCCTTGCGGTCGTTGCGCACGAAGAGCTCGCGGTCCGACTCCACGCTCACCCTCGAGATCCCGCTGTCACCGGCTCCGCGGAACCGCAGCAGCGCGACGGCCTCTCCACCGAGCGAGTTCAGCCGAACGGACGCGCTCGCGCAGGCCGTGGCGTACGCGTCGCCGAACCGGTGGGTCGCGAACGTCTTGCCGCCGCTCGCCCGCAGCAGCATGCTCGGCGCCGGCCTCCCCGCCCCGCGCGCGATCGAGATGTCGCCGGTGCGCTTCCACTTGCGAAGCCCCTTCGAGAAGCCGTCGGCGAAGTAGGGAGCCGCGGCGTTGCGGAGGTTGAACCGCGCGGTCCCGATGCCATTGATCTTCCCCGTGACCACGTAGCCGCCGACCTTGTTGTTCGCGAAGGCACGGATCGAGGTGACGCCGTTGCCGTTCGTCACGTCGGTGAGTCGCGAGAGGTCGGCCGAGGGCCCGGAGAGCGGCGCGCGGAACGTCACGGTCTCGCCCGGGACCGGGTTGCCCTGCGCGTCGGTGACGGTCACGACGAGCGACGAGGCGAACTGCCGGGTGACGTACGCGACCTGGCCGTCGCCCTTCGTGGCGACGACCTGGGCCGCAGGTCCGTGCGGCTGGACCGTGTAGGGGACCATCTCGGTGACTTGGTTCCCCGCATTGTCCGTCGCCGTGCACTGCAAGCTGTGGGCGCCGGCCGCGTTCGTATTGACCGCCCCGCAGCTCGTGTTCGCTGGCCACGCCCGACGGGCGTCGGTCGCGTCGGCGTCGCGGTGCCGGGTCCGTTCACTACGAGCGTCGCGGGCGTGATCTGTGGATTGAGCGTCGGGTCGGTCGCGTCGCGCTTGATCGTACGGACAGACGTCTCCCGTCGTCGACGCCGCGTCCGTCGTGACCGTGCAGGATCACGGTCGTACGTCGGCGGTGTCGGTCGTGACGTCGAGGTTCGGGCGTTGCAGTCGGCATCTCCGCGGCAGGGTCTCGGTCTCTCCCTCGGAGATCGACCACGGTGAATGTGACGTCGATCACGTCGCTGTCGTACCAGCCGTTCGACCCGTTCGGTGACGCGGGCGTGACGTTGGCCGTGACGATCGGCGCCGCTGCGATGGGCCGTCCCCGGACCCAGCGCTGCCGCGAACACGATCGCTGCCGCCACGAAGGCGGCCGTCCGGGGGGAGTGGGTCCGACGTCGCATAGCTGCACTCTAGGAATCCCTAAGGCGAACGGTCAATACGACCGAAGACTCTGAACGAGGGACGTCACGCCCCATGTGACCGGGAGGTTTGACATGGGCGCGTTCGCCCGGGACCATGGTGGGGCTACGCGGTCCTGGTCCCCACGGAGGGTCCAGGACCTTCGTTATACGGACGAGGGGGTGGTATCCAGCAAAGACCTACCCGGATGACATCGAGCCGGTCCTTGGACGTCGAACCGGGGCGTCACAGGAACCTCCGACCGGCCACGAGCTCAAAAGGGGGGCGTAATGCTCTCGAGAACCACCTTGGGCACCACCTTGCGACGCAGCACCATCGGCATCATCTCGCTGGCCGTCATGGCGACGGCCCTGATCCAGGCGACACCCGCCCGTGCCTTCCCCGGCGGATCCTTCCTCGTCGTCTGCGACTTCGTGAAGTTCAAGCGGATCGACCCGATCATGGATCCGGGCATGTATCCGACCGAGCACCTGCACATGTTCTTCGGCAACAAGGGCATCTCGAAGGACAGCACCTACAACAGCTTGATCCGGGGTCGCACGACGTGCTCGACCTCGGCCGACCGGACCGCCTACTGGGCACCGGTCGTCTACAAGAACGGACGGATCCTGAAGCCCTACCAGGTAACCGTCTACTACGTGGCAGATTTCCGCGACCGTAAGCCATTCCCCACGGGGTTCATGGAGCGGTCGGCGGACGTGCGCTTCTCGTGCGGAGGTGACACCACCAAGAGGCCGCGCGACTGTGGGCGCGGGCAGGCCCAGATCAACCTCCGCTTCTTCCACGCCAAGTACCCGGACGTGCACGTGCACTTCAAATACCGCCAGCACTCATTGGTCGGCACCCGCCTTTCCTCGGGGCGCCTCGGAGGCGCCCACGGGGACTTCTTCCCGGCGTGGGCCAACGGCAAACTCGCCGACCTGGTCAGGAACTGCCTCAACACCGGCAGGACCTGCGGGAAGATCGGAAAGCGCACCTGAGGGATCGGGGGGCGACGTGCTCGCACGTCACGCCCCTCCGCCGTTCCGGCGGCGAACCGAGTCGAAATCGTCGACACCGAGGGAGACACCGTTGAAGAAGCTCCTGATCGCATTCATGACACTCACCACGTTGTTCGTGGTGGCGCCGCAGCCCGCCTAGCGCGTTCCCTGGCGGGTCGTTCCTGATTACCTGTCGATTCGCCAAGTTCGGCGAGTTCGATCCGCTGACCGGGATGATGTCGCACACCACACGTTCGCCGGCAACCTCGGCGTGAAGATGAAGAGCACGAAGCAGCAGCTGCTCAACCAGCGGACGAACTGCTCGGACCCGAAGGACCACACGGCCTACTGGATCCCGACGTTCACGAGGAACGGCCAGAGCCTGAAGCCGTACCAGGTGAACATCTACTACGTCGGCCGTGGTGTGAACCGCGTCGCGTTCCCACCGGGGTACGTCGTCAAGAGCAAGGACGTGCGCTACGCGTGCAGCAACGACTCATCGGGCTCCTGGAACCCGGTCAACTGCGGCTCCGGCACCGCCCAGTACAACGTCACGTTCTTCTCGAAGCGGTTCCCCGAGGTGCACATGATGTTCAAGTTCTCGACCAACACCTTGATCGGCGCGGAGGCGTCGTCGGATCACATGCACATGGCCCGTCACGGCGACATGTTCCCCGCCTTCGCGAAGGGCCACCTCCAGGACCTCGTCCGGAACTGCCTCAACGCCGGGAGGACGTGCGGCCGCATCAACGGCTGACCCTCGGGTCGTTCGGCCCCCAACCCCCCGCACAGCCGACAGAGGAGTAGACCGTGAAGAAGCTCTTGATCGCAGCCATGACGCTCGCCACGTTGCTCGTGGCGGTGCCGCAGCCCGCCAGCGCGTTCCCCGGCGGGTCGTTCCTGATCACCTGCAAGTTCGTCACGTTCGGCACGTTCGACCCGCTGACGGGCATGGCGTCGCACGAGCACACGTTCGCAGGGAACCTGGGCGTGCAGATGAACAGCACGAAGCAGCAGCTCCTCGGCCAGTCGACGAACTGCTCCGACTCCAGGGACCACACCGCCTACTGGATCCCCACGTTCACGAAGAACGGCACGAAGCTCCAGCCGTACCTGGTGAACGCCTACTACGTCGGGCGCGGCGTGAACCGCGTCGCCTTCCCCGACGGGTACGTGGTGAAGTCGTCCGACGTCCGGTACGCCTGCAGCAACGACTCGGGAGGCAAGAAGGTCCCGTACCGCTGTCCCAGCGGTGGGACGGCGCAGTTCAACGTCACGTTCTTCAGCGACCAGTACCCCGAGGTGCACATGATGTTCAAGTTCAACGTGCGCAGCCTGGTCGGCGCGACGGCGTCGTCGGACATGATGGGCGACCCGCGCCACGGCGACATGTTCCCCGCCTTCGAGAGTGGGCACCTGGAGCAGCTCATCCAGGACTGCCTCAACGCCCACAAGACCTGCGGCCGCATCAAGGGCTGACCTTCGACGGAACGGGCTCGATCTGAGGGTCGGGGCGGCGCCGGTTCGGCGCCGCCCCGGCTCGCTCCTAGGCGCGGCGGAGCAGCGCGAGCAGCCGGAGCAGCTCCAGGTACAGCCACACGAGGGTGGTGAGGAGGCCGAAGGCCCCGAACCACGCCATCACCGAGGGCGCGCCCGACTCCACCCCCGCCTCGATCACGGCGAAGTCGATCAGCAGGTTCGCGGCGGCCAACAGGCAGATCCCGACGCTGATCGCGATGCCGACCGTGTTCGGCTGGCTCCAGAACAGCAGGTCGGCGCCGAACAGGCTCATGATCCAGCCGATCATGTACGTGATGAGTAGGCCGACCATCGCCACCATGACGACCTGCACGAATCGCCGGGTCACGCGGACCGCCCGGCTCGCGTACAGCGCGAGCGCCGCGAGGAACGTCGCCACGGAGGCGAGCAGTGCCTGCCCGACGATCCCGTCGTAGTAGGTCTCGTAGAGATGGGAGATCGACCCCATCCAGAAGCCCATGAACAGCGCGTAGAAGATGCCGGCCACCGCCGCCATCCGCGGGTTCCGCGCCGCCGCGAGCGAGAGCGAGATCAGCAGGATGTAGCCCAGGAAGAACCACATCCCCGAGCTCGGCTGCTTGTTCGCGGCGGCCTGCCACCCGAACCCTGCCGAGATCGCGGTGAGCACCAGGAAGAACACGGCGCGGATCGCGACCCCGCCGTACGTCATCGTGCCGGTGGTCTCGCGTCCGCCGGTGGCCTGCTGTACCGCGGCCGGGGCGAACGACTTCTCGTTCAGGATCTGGGATGCCATGGCGTGACCGGCTCCTTCGTCGGGCGTCGAGCCCGGAGTGTAGCCCGGTAGACTGGGCGCCTCATGCCTGCCTCCATCGTGCTCGGGACCCAGTGGGGAGACGAGGGCAAGGGCAAGGCGGTCGACTACCTCGCCGACCGGATGGACTACGTGGTCCGGTACCAGGGCGGGAACAACGCCGGTCACACCGTGATCGCCGAGGGCCGCCTGTTGAAGCTCCAGCTGATCCCCTCGGGCATCCTCTACCCCCACATCACCTCGGTGATCGCCGACGGCGTCGTCGTCGACCCGCGTCACCTGATGAAGGAGATGGACTCGCTCCGCGAGACCGGCGTCGACGTCTCCCGGCTCGTGGTCAGCGGCAACGCGCACCTGATCATGCCGTACCACCTGGAGCTCGAGAAGGTGACCGAGCGGTTCCTGGGCAAGAACGCGCTGGGCACCACGAAGCGCGGGATCGGCCCGGCGTACGCCGACAAGGCGGCCCGGATCGGCCTGCGGGTCCAGGACCTGTTCGACGAGAAGATCTTCCGCGAGAAGCTCGAGGTCGTGCTCCGCGAGAAGAACCTGATCCTCACGAAGATCTACAACCGGCTGCCGCTCGATGCCGAGCGCATCGTCGAGGAGTACCTGGCGCTCGCCGAGCGGATCCAGCCCCACGTCACGGATACGGGCGCGCTCCTCTACCAGGCGCTGACGGACGGCAAGCACGTGATGTTCGAAGGCGCGCAAGGGGTGCTGCTCGACCTCGACCACGGGACCTACCCGTTCGTGACCTCGTCGAACCCGGTCGCGGGGAGCGCCCTCGCGAGCGCCGGCGTGGGGCCGCACTGGGTCGATCGCGTGATCGGGATCATGAAGGCGTACGTCACCCGCGTCGGCGCCGGCCCGTTCCCGACGGAGCTGCTCGACGACGTCGGCGAGCGACTCGGCACGCGCGGCAAGGAGTTCGGCACCGTCACGGGTCGCCAGCGGCGCTGCGGCTGGTACGACGCCTGCCTGGGTCGGTACGCCGCGCGGCTGAACGGCCTCACCGAGCTCCTGATCACGAAGCTCGACGTCCTCTCCGGCCTGGACACGCTGAAGATCTGCACGGGCTACCGGGCGTACGGCCAGACGTTCGACGACATGCCGCCCCACCAGTCGGTGTTCCACGACGCCAGTCCGATCTACGAGGAGCTCGAGGGCTGGCACGAGGAGATCGACGAGTGCCGGAGCTTCGCCGACCTGCCGAAACAGGCCCAGGCGTACGTGCGCCGGATCGAGGAGCTCGTGGGCGTGCCGGTGAGCGTCGTAAGCGTCGGTCCGGCCCGGGACCAGAGCCTGCTCGTCGAGTAAGGCGGGCCACGGCCACCCCGAGGCCTGGACGCGGGTCGATACACTCTCGCCGTGAAGAGCGGCCGCATCACCGTCGGGACCGCCCGATGAGGGTGCTCGTCGTCGGTGGCGGCGGCCGCGAGCACGCGCTCACCTGGGGCCTGTCGCGCAGCCCTCGCGTCACGGAGCTGCACGCCGCCCCCGGGAACGCCGGGATCGCGCGGCTCGCCACGTGCCACCCGCTCAAGGCCGAGGATCTCGCGGGACTCGTGGCCCTCGCGGAACGGCTGACCCCCGATCTGGTCGTGATAGGTCCCGAGGCCCCGCTGGTCGCCGGCCTGGCCGATGCCCTGCGTGACCGCGGCATCGTGGCCTTCGGCCCCGACGCCGCCGCCGCCCGGCTCGAGGGCTCCAAGGCGTTCGCGAAGGATGTCATGGCCCGCGGCGGCATCCCGACCGCGGCGAGCGGCACGTTCACCTCGTTCGACGCCGCCGCGGCGTTCGTGGACGGGCTGGGCGGTCGTGCCGTGGTGAAGGCCGACGGGCTGGCCGCCGGGAAGGGTGTCACGGTGGCGCACGATCGCGAGACCGCGGTGGCGGCGCTCCGCGACTGCCTCCAGGGCGGCGCCTTCGGCGAGGCCGGCGCCACCGTGGTGGTCGAGGAGATCCTGGAGGGGCCGGAGGTGAGCGCGTTCGCGCTCTCGGACGGGAAGGCCGTCGTGCCCCTCGTGCTCAGCCAGGACTTCAAGCGGGTGGGCGACGGCGACGCCGGTCCGAACACCGGCGGGATGGGTGCGTACTCGCCGCTCCCGTGGATCGACGACGCCGTGGAGCGGCAGATCTGGGACCTCTGCCGGCGCACGGTCGAGACGATGGCCGCGGACGGCCTGACGTACCGCGGGCTGCTGTACACGGGGCTGATGCTCACCTCCGACGGCCCGAAGGTCCTCGAGTACAACTGCCGGTTCGGCGACCCCGAGACCGAGGTCGTGATCCCGCGTCTCGGCACCGACCTGGCGGACCTGCTGCTCGCCGCCGCCACGGAAGGGCTCGCCGACGTGAAGGTCGACTGGATCCCCGACGCCGCGGTGACGGTGATCGTCGCCTCGGGCGGCTACCCGGGCGCGTACGAGACCGGCGTGCCGATCGACGGCCTCGACGCGGCCGACCGGGTCGAGGGCGCCGTCGTGTTCCATGCGGGCACCGCGGAGGCTGACGGTAGAGTGGTCACGTCCGGCGGCCGGGTCCTCAGCGTCACCGGGCTCGGCGCCACGATCGGCGACGCGCGGGCCACGGCCTACGACGCGGCCTCGCGGATCCGCTTCGAGGGCTCGTTCCATCGGACCGACATCGCGGCCCGGGCTGCGGAGGGGGAGTAGATGAGCGACGAGACGCCACGCGTGGGGGTCCTCGCCGCCTCGCCGTCGGAGCTGGGGATCATGCGGCAGGCCGGCCTGATCATCGAGAAGTTCGGCATCGCCCACGAGATCCGGATCATGTCGTCGTCGAGGAACCCGGATCTCGTCGACGAGTACGCCCGCACCGCCTTCGAACGTGGCCTGAAGGTGATCATCTGCTCGACCGGGATGTCGGGGCACCTCGCGGCCGCGGTCGCCGCGCGCACGATCATCCCGGTGATCGGCGTCCCGATCGCGAGCGCGCCGCAGATGGTCGGTACCGAGGCGCTCGCGATCACGGCGCAGATGCCCACGGGGGTGCCCGTCGCCACGGTCGGGGTCGACGCGGCCGTGAACGCGGCGGTCCTCGCCGCGCAGATCGTGGGGACCGGCGACCCGGACGTGCAGCAGGCGCTCTGGCGGTTCAAGGACGACCTGGCGGAGGGCCTCAAGCTGTGATCCCGCGGTACGACGTGCCGGAGCTCTCGGCGGTCTGGTCCGACCAGGCCCGGCTCGGGCACTGGCTCGAGATCGAGCTGCAGGCGGTCGAGGCCTGGGCGGAGCTCGGGAGGATCCCCACGGCCGACGCCGCGGCCTGTCGGGAACGCGCATCCTTCACGGTCGAGGCCGTCCTCGAACGTGAGCAGGTCACGCGCCACGACATCGCCGCCTTCGTCGACGTCGTGGCGGCCTCGGTCGGCCCCGAAGGCCGCTGGATCCACTTCGGGATGACCTCGAGCGACGTCCTCGACACCGCCTTCGCGCTCCAGCTGCGTGCGGCGGCCGACCTGCTGCTCGCCCGGCTCGAGGCGCTCCTCGCCGTCGTGAAGCGCCAGGCGCTCGCCCACCGCGACACGGTGATGATGGGCCGTTCGCACGGGATCCACGCCGAACCGATCTCGTTCGGCCACAAGCTCGCGGTGTGGGCGTTCGAGCTCGATCGCGATCGCGAGCGCTTGCGGCGCGCGCGCGAGGCCGTGACCGTCGGCGCGATCAGCGGGGTGGTGGGCACGTACGCCCAGCTGGACCCGCGCGTGGAGGAGCTCGTGTGCACGCGGCTCGGGCTGCGCCCGGCGGAAGCGAGCACGCAGGTGATCCAACGTGACCGGCACGCCGAGTACATGGGGACCCTGGCGTTGACGGCCTCCACGCTCGACAAGATCGCGACGGAGATCCGGCACCTCGCCCGAA
>CAWGFO010000005.1:0-39510 GCA_963821925.1 uncultured Actinomycetes bacterium
CGATCGTCCGGAGGGTCCACATCGGCCGGCGCCTCGCCGTTCGGGCCGAAGTACGCGAGGAACAGGTCCTCCAGGCTCGGCTCGTGCGTCGCGACGTTGACCACCGTATGTCGTGCCGCCTCCTTGATCACGGGATCCACCGAGCCCTCGATCTCGAGCGAGAGCTCGTCGCCGTGCGAGCGGAGCCCCCGGACACCCGGGATCCGGGCGAAGGCGTCCTTGGGCGCGGGGCCCTCGAAGTGGAGCTCGATCCGCCGGCGCACCCGGGACTTCAGGTCGCCGATGTCGGAGACGGTCGCGAGCCGGCCCTCGCGGATGATGCCCACCCGGTCGCAGACGCGTTCGACCTCGGGCATCACGTGGGAGCTGAGGAAGACCGTCGTCCCTCGTTCGCGCTCCTCGTCGAGCATCGCGTAGAACGTCTGTTGCACGAGCGGGTCGAGCCCCTGCGTGGGCTCGTCCATCACCAGCAGGTCGGGCCGGTGCATGAACGCCTGGACGAGGCCGACCTTCTGCTTGTTGCCGTGCGACAGGTCCTTGATCCGTTTCGAGAGATCCAGTCCGAGCCGCGCGGCCAGGTCCTGGGCGTACCCGAGGTCGATGCCGCCGCGGAAGGACGCGAAGTCGCGGAGGTAGCGCTCGCCGGTCAGGCGCTCGTACAGCGCGAGCTCGCCCGGCAGGTAGCCCACCCTGGTGTGGATCTCGGGTCCGCGGTGGTGCGCATCGAGCCCGAACAGCCGCACCGAACCCGAGGTCGGCCGGAGGAAGTCGAGCATCGTGCGGATCGTGGTCGTCTTGCCGGCGCCGTTCGGCCCGAGGAACCCGAAGACCTCGCCGGCGCCGACCGAGAAGCTCAGGTCCTCGACGCCGCGGTCGTGCCCGTAGAACTTCGTCAGGCGTTCCGCGCTGATGATGCCGTCGTCGGTGGCCATGCCTCCATCCTGCCGCAGCCGGGCGCCGGACGCCGACGGCATCCGACCCGGCGCCGCGGGGACCGTCGGCTACGGCCCGAGGTGGTAGCCGAGGCGCCGGGGCAACCGCGCCACGAAGTCGACGAGGGGGTTGGGGGCCTGGCCGCGATCCTCGAACTCGTCCTTGCGGCGGATCGCGCTGTTGGCGATCAGCGCCCCCGGGGACTTGATCGGCTCGGGAGGGAAACGCAGCGGGTCGGCGTCGACGAAGGGCAGGTCGAGCACGTCCTCGTAGCGGCCGAGCGCGCGCAGGGCCAGGATCCTCCCGCCGAAGTGCGCGGGGCCCACCCCGTTCCCCGTGTAGCCGAGCCCGTAGTGCACGGCGCCGTTCTCGAACGTGCCGAAGAACGGGAGGTGCGCGCCCGAGACGTCGATCGGGCCGCCCCAGCCCGCCTCGATCGGCACGTCCCGGAACGACGGGAACATCCGGTGGAGGTCGTCGATCGCCACGCGGATCGCGTGCTCGTCGTAGGCGAACCGGGGCCCGATCGTGCGCGCCAGGTTCGGCTGCATGCCCCCGATGCCGAAGGCGATGCGCCCATCCGGCGTGGTGCGCAGGTAGTGCAGCGCGGCCCGGTAGTCGGAGATGCCCAGGCCGTCGGTCCAACCCAGCGCCTCGAGCTTCTCGGGCGCCGGCGCCGTCATCACGATATAGCTCCCGCGCACCGTGATCGCCCGGCGGAACCGCTTCATCCGCGCGGCCCAGGCGTTCAGCGCCAGCACGGCGGCACCGGCCCGAACGGATCCGCCGGGCGTCTCGGCCACGGACGGGGCGCCGGCGCCGAACCGCGTGACGGGCGATCCCTCGAAGATCCGAACCCCGCGTTCCATCGCGACGCGGCGCATGCCGCGAGCGAGGCGCGCGGGCTGAGCGATCGCGCCGTGCGGCATGAACACGCCTCCGAACACCACCGGGGAATCGATCCGCGCGCGGGCGGCCGTGGCGTCGAGCACCTCGAGCTCGCCGCCGACGCCGAGCCGGTCCGCGGTGATCACCAGGTCGGCCCACGCGCCGACCTGGGTCTCGCTCGTGGCGACCCCCAGGGCACCGTCCGCATGGAACCAGGCGTCGATCCCGCTCGCCTCGCAGAAGGTCCCGATCGCGGTCACGCTCTCGTCGCCGACACGGCAGATGCGGAGCGCCATCTCGTCGCCGTACGCCTCCGCGAGGTGCGGCAGGTCCTCCCAGAAGCTGCTGACGAACCCGCCGTTGCGTCCGCTGGGCCCGCCGCCGCAGATGTCCTGCTCGAGGATCACGACGTCGGCGCCCGGATCGAGCTCCTTCAGGTGGAGGGCCGTCCACAGGCCGGTGTAGCCGCCGCCGAGGATCACGATGTCGGCGGTCGTGTCGCCCTCGAGCGGCGGCGCCGGCTCGCCCTCGAACTCGGGGCGCGCGAGCGCCTCGAGGAGCCACCAGCTCCGCCCGGCGTCGGCGGGCACGGGGAGATCGGGATCGGTCATCGTCGCGGGCCCAGGTTATAGCCCAGGCGCCTCGGCGCGGTGGCGACGAGGCGCGTGAGGCGGTCCGCGGAGCCGCCGCCGGCCTCCGCGTCGTCCTTGTGCCAGATCGCCGTGTTCGCCACGAGCATCCCGGGCGAACGGATCGGCTCGGGCGGGAAGCGCTTCGGTGTCCGCCCGACGATCGGCAGCCGGGCGAGCTCGTCGTCGGCGTGGGTGGCGAGCGAGGCGAGGATCTTCCCGCCGAGGTGCGACGGCGCGACGCCGTTGCCCGTGTAGCCCAGGCCATGATGGACGTTCCCGGGCGTCGCGGATCCGAAGAACGGCAGGTTCAGTCCCGAGACGTTGATCGGGCCGCCCCACCCGGCCGCGATCGGCACGTCGACGAACGAGGGGAACAGCTCGTGGAGATCGCCGGCGACCTTGCGCACGAAGCCCTCGTCGAACGCGAAGGACGGGCCCACGTCGCGCGCGAGCCCGCGCTGGACGCCGCCGAGGCCGATCGCGATGCGCCCGTCGGGCGTCGTGCGCAGGTAATGGATCGAGGCCCGCTGATCCCGGACCGCCTCGCCGCCGGTCCAGTTGAGCTCGGCGAGCCGCTCCGGCGCCGGCTCGGTCACCACCATGTACGAACCGCGGATCGTCAGGTACGGGCGGAACCGGCGCCACGAGGCGGCCCATGCGCCCAGCGCGATCACGGCCTCGCCCGCGCGCACGGCGCCGCCGGGGGTCTCGGCGATCGCGGGCGTCGCGGCCCCGAACCGCGTCACCGGCGTGCCCTCGTGGATCCGGACCCCTCGGGCGCGCAGCGCGCCGCGGAGGCCCCGCGCGAGGCGAGCGGGCTGCACGGTGGCCGCGTGGGGGATGAACATCCCGCCGGCGAACGAGGCGCCGGCGCACCGGGCCCGGACCTCGTCGGCCGAGAGTTCCTCGATCCCGTCGGCGAGCCCCAGCCGGTCGGCGGCATCGATCGAGGAGCGCCAGCGGCCGTCCTGCGCGGGGTTCGTCGCGACGGCGAGGTCGCCGCCCTTGCGGAACCACGCGTCGACGTCGTTCGATCCGCACCACGCCGCGATCTCGTCGACGCTCGGCGCGACGGCGTCGATCAGCACCTTCGCGTCGGCCTCGCCGTAGGTCGC
This sequence comes from uncultured Actinomycetes bacterium, assembly GCA_963821925.1. Taxonomy (GTDB): domain Bacteria; phylum Actinomycetota; class UBA4738; order UBA4738; family HRBIN12; genus JAOUEA01. The sequence continues at coordinate 3,569 of CAWGFO010000005.1, forward strand.
GATCAGGTCGGCCGCGTTGCCGAGCCACCCGTCGACGAAGCCGCCGTTCCGTCCGCTCGGTCCCCCGCCGCAGATGTCCTGTTCCAGCAGCACGACGTCGATCCCCGGCTCGCGCTCCGTCAGGAACCAGGCGGTCCACATCCCGGTGTACCCGCCGCCCAGGATCACGACGTCGGCTTTCGTGTCGCCCACGAGCGGCGGGGCGGGCTCCCCTTCGAACTCGGGACGGGCGAGCGCCTCTCGGAGCCACCAGCTGCGGCCGAGGTTCGGCGGGGCGGCGCCGTTCGCCCCCGCAGGCGTCAGGGCTCGCTCCGCCGGATCGCACAGAACTCGTTGCCTTCGAGGTCGGCGAGGACGGCGTACCGCCAGCCGTACTCGATCCTGGAAGGGTCGACCAGCGTTCCCCCGAGGGCCTGGACGATCTCGATCGCCTCCTCGACATCGTCGACCTCGATGTCCAGGTGGAGACGGTTCTTCACCGACTTCGACTCGGGCACCCGCTGGAGCCGGAGGATCGGGAACCCTTCCGTAGGGGCGAGGTCGATGTAGTGGCCGTCGCCCGCCACGGTGTCGACCGATGTGCCCAGGACGGCGCACCAGAACGCCGCGAGCGCATGCGTATCCGCGCCGTCGATCACCAGTCCGTTCACCGACCCGAGGCCCTCCATCGTTGCGACATCGTAGCCGTCGCCAGCCTGCCGAAGTCGCCCGCCTGCACCGGTTGTTACCGTGAAGGCTTCCGCAGGACGACGTCGAGGAGGGCATCCCCATGACAGGCGGGTCGAAGCGTCCCCGCAGCACCCAGGTCACCGAGGGGCCCGAGCGCGCCCCCGCGCGGGCGATGCTCCGGGCCGTCGGGTTCTCCGAGGACGACTTCGGCAAGGCCCAGGTCGCGGTCGCCTCTTCCTGGAACGAGGTCACCCCCTGCAACTACCACCTCGACAAGCTCGCCGCGCTCTCGAAAGAGGGCGTGCGGGCCGGTGGGGCCGTCCCGATCGAGTTCACGACGATCGCCGTGAGCGACGGCATCGCGATGGGTCACGACGGGATGAAGGCGTCGCTGATGAGCCGCGACCTGATCGCCGATTCGGTGGAGCTCGTGCTGCACGCCGAGCGCATGGACGCCCTGGTCGGCATCGCGGGCTGCGACAAGTCCGAGCCCGGGATGCTCATGGCGATGGCGCGCATGAACCTGCCGTCGGTCTACCTCTACGGCGGCACCATCCTGCCGGGCACCTATCAGGGCCGTGACATCACGGTGCAGGACGTGTTCGAGGCGGTGGGCGCCCACGCGAAGGGCACGATCGACGACGACGAGCTGCTCGCGATCGAACGGAGCGCCTGTCCCGGGACCGGGTCGTGCGCCGGCATGTACACGGCGAACACGATGGCCGCCGTCGGCGAGGCGCTCGGGATGTCGCTGCCGGGCTCGGCCTCGCCGCCCGCTGTCGACTACCGCCGGGAGGTGTTCGCCCGGGAGTCCGGCACGCGCGCCGCGCAACTCGTGGCGGAGGAGGGTCCGCTCCCGCGCGACATCCTCACGAAGCAGGCGTTCGAGAACGCGATCGCCGTCGTGATGGCGGTGGCCGGCTCCACGAACGCCGTGCTGCACCTGCTCGCGATCGCGCGCGAGGCCCACGTCGACCTGCAGCTCGACGACTTCGACCGGATCGGCCGCACCGTGCCGCACCTCGTGGACGTCCGCCCCGCGGGCCGGTTCGTGATGAGCGACATCGATCGCGTGGGCGGGATCCAGGTCGTGCTGAAGGAGCTGCTCGAGGCGGGCCACCTGCACGGCGACGCGCTGACGGTCACCGGCAAGACGCTCGCCGAGAATCTGGCCGCGATGGAGATCGCTCGGCCCGACGGCGAGGTCGTGCACCCGCCGAGCGACCCGATCCACCCGTGGGGCGGCCTCGCGATCCTGCGTGGCAACCTCGCCCCCGACGGCGCGGTCGTGAAGGCCGCCGGCGCCGAGGGGCTCGTGTTCGAGGGCACCGCGAAGCCGTTCGACTCCGAGCAGGCGGCGTTCGACGCGCTGACCTCGGGCCAGATCGTGCCCGGCGACGTGATCGTGATCCGCTACGAGGGGCCCAAGGGCTCGCCCGGGATGCCCGAGATGCTGGCCGTGACGGCGGCGGTCGCGGGCGCCGGGCTCGGCAAGGACGTGGGGCTGATCACCGACGGCCGTTTCAGCGGTGCCACGAAGGGCTTCAGCGTGGGGCACGTCGCACCCGAGGCGTTCGTCGGCGGACCGATCGCGCTCGTGGAGACCGGTGACACGATCCGGATCGACGTCGACGCGCGCACCGTCGAGATGAAGGTCGACGACGCCACGCTCGAGGCGCGCCGCGCGACGTGGACCCAGCCCGAGTACCGCTACACGCAGGGCGCGCTCGCGAAGTACGCACGGACGGTGGGCTCGGCCGACCACGGCGCGGTGACCTGGTGAGTGCGCACCCCACGATCACCTCGCCCGCGGCGCTGCAGTGCCGGATCTGTGGCCAGCAGTACCCGGTCGAGCCCCTCACGATCTGCGAGGAGTGCTTCGGACCGCTCGAGCCCGCCTACGACCTGCAGTCGATCGACGGCGAGGTCTTCCAGAAGCACGCCGAGCAGGGACCGCAGTCGCTGTGGCGCTACGAGTCGCTCCTGCCCGGCGGCCCGGCGATCGACCGGGTCGACCTGGGGGCGGGCTTCACCCCGCTCCGCCGCGCCGACAACCTGGCCGCGGCGCTCGGCCTGCGCGACGTGTGGATCAAGGACGACTCGGTCAACCCGTCGAACTCCTTCAAGGACCGGGTCGTGACCGTCGCGATCACGATGGCGCGGGCGTTCGGGTACGAGGCGATCTCGTGCGCGTCGACCGGCAACCTCGCCAACGCGACCGCCGCGCATGCGGCGAAGGCGGGTATGGACTGCTACGTGTTCGTCCCCGAGGACCTCGAGCGGGCGAAGATCCTCGCGACCGAGGCCTACGGCGCGAAGGTCGTCGCGGTGAAGGGGAACTACGACGAGGTGAACCGTCTCTGCAGCGAGGTGGCCGAGGCGCTCCCGTGGGCGTTCGTGAACGTGAACATGCGGCCCTACTACGCGGAGGGCTCGAAGTCCCTCGGGTTCGAGACGGCCGAACAGCTGGGCTGGCGCCTGCCTGATCACGTCGTGGTCCCGATCGCGAGCGGCGCCCTGCTCACGAAGATCCACCGGGCGTTCAGCGAGTTGATCGCGATCGGCGCGGTCGAGGAGAAGCCCTACCGTGTCTCAGGGGCGCAGCCCGAGGGCTGCCGTCCCGTCGCCCAGGCGTTCCTCGACGGCGAGGAAGAGGTGACGCCGGTCAAGCCCGACACGATCGCTCGATCGCTCGCGATCGGCGCGCCCGCCGACGGGTTCTTCGCGCTGAAGGTGGCGCGCCAGACCGGGGGGCACATCGAGTGGTGCACCGAGCAGGAGATCCGCGAGGGCATCCGTCTCCTGGCGAGCACCGAGGGCGTGTTCACCGAGACGGCCGGCGGGGTCACGATCGCGAACCTCAAACGGATGGCCGAGCAGGGCATCATCCGCCCCGAGGAAGAGGTGGTCGCCTACGTCACCGGGAACGGGTACAAGACGATCGAGGCGCTCGAGGGGTTCCTCGAGCCGACGTACAACGTGGCGCCCGACCTCGACGAGTTCCTCGCCGTTCTGAACGGCTGACCGACGAGCGAGAGCCCGCGCACGGGCACGGGCTCTGTGTCGCTCGAGCGGTACCGGTCTACGGCAGCACGTGGTAGATGAACGCGTACTCCGTGCCTCCGTGGCGCGCCTTGATGTCCATCGTGCCCCGGGCGTTGGCGAAGTTGCCCTTGCCGCCGGTGATCGCGATCGTGTTGTCCTTGCCGTCGTAGAACGGCCCCTCGACCGTGATCGCACCCCCGGGCACCCAGGCGATCCAGCGGCACTCCCACGACCCTTCAGCCGGGTTGATGCGGATGCACTCGCCTTGGTCGCGCCCGACCTGCTTCTTGTTGTCGGCGTCGAACAGCTTGTTGTGCCAGGTGAGGATGTCACCGGGCGAGTCACCCTTCTTGCCGACATCGGCCACGACGTCGGTGGTGGCGTGCTCGATGACCTTGATGGTCACCGGCTGCGTCACGAGCTCGTGCTTCGACGATGCCGACACGATCGATGCGATGGCGATCGTCGCGAGCGCCGCCGTCGCGAGGATCGCGAGCGTCTTGCGCATGGAGCCCTCCCTTCGCTCAGGTCCATGCCGGACGCTACGCCTTCCGTCTCAGAGCTGCAGAGCGGCGTGGCTCCCTTCGGTGCAACCCGTCCGGGACTTGCGCGGCCGCCTCGCGAGGCGCACACTCCGCGGGTCCGTCGAGGGGGACGGATCACGGCGCCCGCCCGTGGTCGGCAGCACATGGAGAGGGGGGACCATGTCCAGCACCGAACCACCGGTCCAACAACACGATCAGGACACCAAGGACCTGATGGCGTTCGGATACCAGCAGGAGCTGCAGCGCGAGCTCAGCACCTTCAGCTCCTTCGCGGTGGCGTTCAGCTACATCTCGCCGTCCACCGGGATCTTCACGCTCTTCTACCTGGGCCTGATCGCGGTCGGCGGGTACCTGTTCTGGGCGTGGCCCGTCGTCGTGCTGGGCCAGATGTTCGTGGCGCTGAACTTCGCGGAGCTCTCGAGCCACTTCCCGATCGCGGGCTCGGTGTTCCAGTGGACGAAGTACCTGTCGGGCCGGACCTACTCGTGGTTCACCGGCTGGATCTACCTGTTCGCCGGCGTGATCACGGTGGCCGCGGTCGTCGCGACCCTGCCGATCGCCCTGCTGCCGATGCTGAACAACATGTTCGGCTGGACCTTCAACACCGCGCTGGGCAGCACTGACCAGCTCGTGGCGGCGATCGTCACGCTCGTGCTGATCACGATCCTGAACATCTACGGCGTGAAGCTCGTCGCGGTCATCAACAACACCGGCGTGGTCTTCGAGATCCTCGGCATGGTGGTGTTCGCCCTGATCATGGCGATCGTGCACAACAACCAGGGGATCGGGGTGCTCTTCGACTCCGGCGATGCGACCCTCACCGGGAGCACGTTCCTGATCGGCATGTTCATGTCGCTGTTCGTGGTCTACGGGTTCGACACGGCGGGCACGCTCGCCGAGGAGACGAAGAACCCGCGGGCCGAGTCGCCGAAGGCGATCCTCGGGTCGATCGCAGGCGCGTTCGTGATCGGCGCGATCTTCCTGATCGGCACGCTGATGGCGATCCCGGATCTGGCGGAGGCGCAGGCGAACTTCTTCGGCCCCCAAGCGGTCATCGAATCGGTGTTCTCGTCGTGGGCCGCGAACCTCTACCTGCTGGTCGTGGTCTTCGCGATCTTCGTCTGCTGCCTGTCGATCATGACGTCGACCGTGCGGTTGATGTTCGGGATGGCGCGCGACAACCAGCTGCCGTTCTCGAAGCCGCTCGCGAAGGTCAACCCACGGCTGCACACGCCGATCGGCGCCTGCGTCGGCGTCGCGATCCTGGCGGCGATCCCGTTCCTGCAGTTCACGGGCGCCACGGTGATCGCGGTCGCGGCGACGGCGATGATCTACCTCAGCTACTTCCTCGGGAACCTGGCCGTGATGCGGGCGCGGACGAGGGGATGGCCCAAGGCCGACGCTCCCTTCAAGCTCGGGGCATGGGGCAAGCCGATCAACGTCCTGGCTCTGCTGTGGGGCGGCGCGATGCTGTTCAACCTCCTGTGGTGGACGAATGATCCCCTGTCGCTGCGAACCCTCACGAACCCGAAGGCCACGCAGACCGACTACTACCTGACGGGGCCGCTCGTGGACTTCCCGATCGACTTCTTGAACAAGATCCCGCTGATGGAGTTGATCATCGGGGCGGTCCTGATCGTGGGGGCGATCTACTACTTCACGGTCGGAAAGTCGAAGGAGTTCGCGGCGATCACGATGCCCGAGGAACTCGTGGAGCAGCCGCTCGTCTAGGCGTGCGGGGGCGGGGGCGGCCTCGAGCCGCTCCCGCCGCCCCACGAAGGAGCACACGTGATCGAGATCATCGCCGGCGAGAAGGTCACCCGGTGGATCGCCGGGCGAGGCGGCCACGTCTGGGTGTGGCTCGATCCCCATCGCAGCATCGTCGGCGCGCACACCTATCTCGAGGCGCACACGGAGCCGCCGAGGACCAGTCGCGAGACGAAGTTCTCGCGGAGCTCGCGCCGCCCCCACGCGTTCTACGAGGTGCCGGCCGATGGCTTCACGGTGCACCTCGACCACGCCGACTTCGAGCCGCCGAAGGAGCTCCACTTCGAGTTGAAGGGTTGGCAGAGCAAGCGCGTCGAAGCCTATTGGGACGGGTGCATCTTCGTGGACGCGATCCATCCCGACTGGGTCGACCCGCAGCAGGCCTGAGCGCACGCCCGGGTGTACCCACCTCGCCGAGGAGTGGTGTCCTCACCCGTCGACTCCGCCTCCTGGAGGGTGCACGGTGAGCATGCGTCCTCGTCAGGTCGATCCGGTCGTGTGTCAGGCGGAGGATCGCGGGTCCCGCGAGCCCGGGCCGAGCTCTGCCAGTCGTCGCTCGAGCACCCGCCGTTCGGCGTCGTCGTGGGCCAGCGCCAGCGCCCGACGGTAGGCGTCGCGGGACTCGTCGGTGCGGCCGAGGCGGCGCAGCAACTCGCCACGCGTCGCATGCAGGTAGCGGTAGTCGTCCAGGTCGAGTCGTTCGACGATCGCGAGCCCCGCCTCGGCGCCCTCAGCCTCGGCGACCGCGACGGCCCGGTTCAGCTCGACGACCGGGGAATCGGTCAGGCGGGCGAGCTCCCCGTAGAGGGCAGCGATCTGGGGCCAGTCGCGCGGTTCCTCGGCATGCAGCGACGCGATCGCCGCCTGCACGACGTAGGGCCCGCGGCCCAGCAGCGCGAAGGCCCGGTCGAGGGCCGCACGGCCCTGCGCGATCTCCGCGACGTCCAGGAGCGCGCGGTCCTGGTCGGCGAGCAGCACGAGTTCGCCGTCCTTGAACCGCGCCTCGCGGCGGGCGTCGAGCAGCAGCATCAGCGCCAGCAGCCCGTTGACCTCGGGTTCATCGGGCATCAGCTCGGCGAGTGCGCGCCCCAGATGGAGCGCCTCGGCCGCCAGGTCGCCGCGGCCCGCGTAGCCCTCGTTGAAGATCAGGTAGACGACGGCCAGCACGGCCGCGAGTCGGTCCGGCAGCTGGTGCGCCGGCGGTACCCGGAACGGGATCCCGGCGCCCTTGATCTTGCGTTTCGCCCGGACCAGCCGCTGTGCCATCGTCGGCTCGGGCACCAGGAACGCGCGCGCGATCTCGCTCGTCGTCAGGCCACCGAGCGTCCGCAGGGTGAGCGCGACCTGCGCGTCCGTGGCGAGGGCGGGATGGCAGCAGGTGAAGATGAGCTCGAGCCGCTCGTCGGGGAAGCCGGTCGCGTCCAAGGGGTCCTCCACCGCCTCCGGAACCTGGAGCAGGCGGGTCTTCGCCGCCAGCGTCCGATCGCGGCGTATCCGGTCGATCGCGCGGTTGCGCGCCGTCGTCACCAGCCACACGCCGGGGTTGTTCGGGTAGCCGTCGCGCGGCCAGCGATCCGCCGCGATCGCGAAGGCCTCCTGTGCGGCTTCCTCGGCGAGGTCGAAGTCGCCGAGGAAGCCGATCAGGGCGGCGAGCACGCGTCCCCACTGATCGCGGAAGACCCGGTCGAGGTCGGTCGTCACCACTCGACGAGCGGGCGCACCTCGATCGCGCCTCCCATGCTCGCGGCGGGGATCCGTGAGGCGACCTCGATCGCTGCGTCTAGGTCGTCGGCCTCGAGGAAGAGGTAGCCCCCGACGGCCTCCTTGATCTCCACGAACGGGCCGTCGGTCGTCAGGGTCGTCCCCTCCTGCACGCGCACGGTGGTGGCCATCTCGGGACCCTGCATCTGTTGGCCGGGCGTCACGCCCGTGGTCTCGTTGATGCCCTGGTACGCGGCGTAGACGGCGCCCTTCTCCTCATCCGACAGGGCGTCCCACGCCTCCGACGGCGGGGTCGGGGTGGTGCCCTGGTAGATCAGCAGCATGTACTTCATCGCGTCCCCCTTCTGGGATCGGGTCGCGCATAAGACGAACGAGCGGTGCCTGGATCGACAGCTCCTCCGAGAACGTTCACGGCGCCAGCTCGTACCAGAGCACGACGTTGCCGTTCTCGAACGCTCGCGTGCCGGTCAGCGTCAGCTCGAGCTTCTCTCGGACCCCGTCGAACATCGTCCTCCCGCGTCCGAGCACGATCGGCGTCACGACGACCTGGTACCCATCGATCAATCGAGCGTCGGTCAGCTGCGACACGATCGTGCCGCTCCCCAGGATCACCATGTCGGGGCCGGGTTCCTGTTTCAGGCGCTCGACCGCAGCCTCGACGTCACCGTGCACCACCTCGGTGTTCGCCCACGACGGCTGCTCGATGGTCTTCGAGAACACGACCTTCCGCAGGGCGGTCATCTGCTCGGCCACCGCCGGCACCGTCTCGAAGGCCGCGGGCGTCGGCCAGAAGTCCGCCATGAGCTCGTACGTGATCCGACCGAAGAGGAGCACCCCGCCGCCGCCGGCGTTCTCCGACGCGAACGCGTTCCATTCGTCGTCCTGCCGGTGGGCCCAACTCATGTCGCCGTGCTCGTCGGTGAAGTAGCCGTCGAGGGACACGTTGTTGAAAACGCTCAGCTTCCGCATGCCGCTCCCTCCTCGGGCTTGTGTCCGCTCGCCCGCCGACGGGGTCCGTGGGGATGCGGCCCCGTCAGTTCGGCGGGTCCTCACCCACGAGCCCGTCCACCGACTCCCGGATGAGGTCGGCGTGGCCGGTGTGCCGCGCGTACTCCTCGATCATGTCGATCAGGATGCGCCGCATGCTGGGCGTCCGTCCGTCAGGCCAGGTGAACCGGGTGGGCTGCCCCAGATCGCCGTCGTCGGCCAGCGCCTCGGCGACCGCGGCCCGGGAACGGTCCACGGCCTCGCGCCAGATCGTCATGAGCTCCTCGGGGCTGTCCTCGACGGCCGAGTGCCATTCCCAGTCGGGGTCGGCGTCCCAGTCCACCGTGTCCCACGGGGATCCCAGGTTCCGCCCGAGCAGCTTCCCGGTGAAGTAGTCGTCCTCGACCAGGGCCAGGTGCTTGAGCAGCCCGCCCAGGGTGATCGACGAGGCCCCGACCGTCGCCTGAAGGCCGACCGTCGTCGAGGCCCCCGCACTTCCACGCCAGGGTCGCGCGCTGGCGCTCCAGGGAGCCCAGGAGCGTGGCGGTCTCGTCGCCCGCGACGGGTACGTACTCCATGAGAGGCGAGTCTACCGTCGGGGCCGCCCACCTCCGACGCGACGAGCGGGATCTGACGCGGTCGCTTGTCACGGGCCGGATTCATGATGCCCGTCGAGGGTCGAACGGCGACCGCACGCATGGCACACTGCGGGGATCGCATCGCTCGCTCGCGCGCGTGGCCTCCTAGTCCTAGGAAGGAAGCACTTCACAACCCGGACCCCACTGTGGTTGAGCTCCTGGACACACGGGAGCCCACGTTATCTCGGCGCTTGCCCTTGCGTCCGCGCAGGTCTTGGACTATATACAACCGTATGGTTGTAGATCAGATCGAGGTGGATCGGCTCTTCCACGCCCTCGCCGACGCCACCCGGCGGGACATCGTGCGGCGCACGATGGACGGCTCCTTCTCGGTCTCCACCCTGGCCCGCGACTACCCGATGAGCTTCGCCGCCGTGCAGAAGCACGTCGCGGTCCTGGAGAGGGCGGGACTGGTGACCAAGCAACGCCAGGGCCGGGAGCACCTGGTGGCAGGAAACGTCGCTGCCCTGCGTGCCGCCCACGACGCCCTGGACCGGCTCGAACTGCTGTGGCGCGACCGCGTCGCCCGCATGGACGACCTGCTCGCCGCCGACCTCGACTCGACTCCCCTGACGGAAGGAATCCCGACATGCCCGTGACCGACGTGACCAATGACGCCGAAGCGCTGACGATGACGCTGACCGCCGAGTTCGACGCCCCACTCTCCCGCGTCTGGCAGCTCTACGCCGACCCGCGTCAGCTGGAGAAGTGGTGGAACCCGCCGGGCTATCCGCTCACCATCGTCGACCACGACCTGTCCGTGGGCGGCTTCGTCCGCGCCTTCGTGATTCCTCCCGAGGGCGGGAAGGTCAACGCGTACTGGCGGATCACCGCCGTGGACGCCCCGCGCAGCATGGCGTGGGAGGACGGCTTCCTCGACGACCAGGGCGAACCCAACCCTGACTTCACGCCGACGTCGATGCAGCTGGCGCTGTCCGAGCGCGCCGGCGGCGGCACGGTCATGACGGTCGTGGTCGGCTTCGTCGACGCCGAGTCCATGCAGTGGTACCTCCTGGACATGGACATCGCGCAACAGATGACGCAGACGTTCGGACAGATCGACGCCCTGCTCGTCGGCTGAGCCCACTGTCTCGCCAGCCAGGCCCCGGTCTCCCGGCCGCAGCTCCGGTTGACAGCCTCTCCCCGGCCTCTACACTGTCATGACCATGTCGACCACAGAGCTGTTCGAGCGCAGCGTCCTCGTACTTATTCGCTAGGCGCGGCCGGGCCCCAGGGCCTGCTCGCCGCGCCGACGACCCCGCGCACCCCGCGGGGTTTTTTGTACCCCGAGACCGTGTGAACGCACCGTGACCGCCGGGCCCGCGCCCGGAGACAAGGAGACCACCATGAGGTACGAGTTCGAGCGAGACGGCGTCGTCGTCGCGAGCGTGTCCTGGGAGGGTCCCGCCCAGGTCAGCGTCGAGGCCGCCGACTCCTCCACCCGCGCCGTCGTCGACCGGTACCTGAGTTCCGAGGTCGTCTACCTGGGGTCGGGCTTCGACTTCGGCGCCGAGCTGGAGCAAGACGTCCTGCAGACGCGACGCCGCGACTGGACCCCGTGGGAGTTCGAGCGGGCGTGCCGGAACCTGGGTCACCGCTTGCAGGCGCACGTCAAGCGGGTCGAGACCGGCCCGGTCGAAGCCCGGGAGGCGGTCGCCCGATGAAGATGTCCGGCGCCGACGCGCTGCTGAAGGCGCTCGAGCAGGAGGGGGTCGAGGCGATCTTCGGCATCCCCGGCGGCGCCAGCATGCCGATCTACGACCCGTTGGTGGACCGTTCGTCGATCCGGCACATCCTCTGCCGTCACGAGCAGGGTGCGGGCCACGCCGCCGAGGGCTACGCCTGGGTGACCGGCAAGGTCGGCGTCTGCATGGCGACCTCCGGCCCCGGGGCGACGAACCTCGTCACGCCCCTCGCCGACGCGAAGATGGATTCGGTCCCGATCGTCGCGATCACGGGACAGGTGCCGACCCCGGTGGTCGGCAACGACGCCTTCCAGGAGGCCGACATCACCGGCATCACGATGCCGGTCACGAAGCACAACTTCCTGGTGAAGGACCCGGCCGAGATCGTCGAGACCGTGCGCGAGGCGTTCCACATCGCGTCGACCGGCCGCCCCGGCCCCGTGCTCATCGACCTCCCGAAGGACGTGCTGCTCGCCGAGACCACGTACAAGTGGCCGGAACGGATCAACCTTCCCGGCTACAAGCCCACGACGAAGGGCAACACACGCCAGGTGGTCGAGGCGGTGAAGCTGATCATGCGCGCGAAGAGGCCGGTCCTCTACGTGGGCGGCGGCGTGATCAAGGCCGACGCGCACAAGGAGCTGTTCAAGCTCGCGACCACCGGGGAGCTGCCGGTCGTCACGACCCTGATGGCGCGCGGCGCGTTCCCCGACTCCCACGAGCTGTGCCTCGGGATGCCCGGGATGCACGGCAACTACACGGCGGTCACCTCGATGCAGAAGGCCGATCTGCTCGTGGCCCTGGGTTCGCGGTTCGACGACCGCGTGACCGGCAAGCTCGCGGGGTTCGCCCCCCACGCGAAGATCGTCCACGTCGACATCGACCCCGCCGAGATCGGCAAGAACCGCGTGGTCGACGTGCCGATCGTGGGCGACTGCAAAGACGTGATCGGCAAGCTCGCCGCCGAGCTGGTGAAGCGCCAGGAAGAGGCCGGCGGCGTGCCCGACCGGGGTCCGTGGCTGCGCCAGCTCGCGGAGTGGAAGGAGACCTACCCGTACCGCTACGACCGCGACTCCGGCGATCTGAAGCCGCAGTACTGTGTCGAGCGCCTGAACCACTTCGCCGACGACGACACGATCCTCGTCTCGGGCGTGGGCCAGCACCAGATGTACGCCTCGCAGTACTGGCGGTTCGAGCGCCCGCGTCACTGGGTGAACTCCGGCGGGCTCGGCACGATGGGCTTCGCCGTGCCGGCCGCGATGGGGGCGAAGGTCGGCCAGCCCGGCAAGCGCGTGGTCGCGATCGACGGCGACGGTTGCTTCCAGATGACCGCGCAGGAGCTCGCCACGAGCACCACCGAGAAGATCCCGTTCATCACGGCGATCCTGAACAACGGCTACCTCGGCATGGTGCGCCAATGGCAGGAGCTGTTCTTCGACGAGCGCTACTCGGGCGTGTGGCTCGACCCGAACGTGCCCGACTACGTGAAGCTCGCCGAGGCCTACGGCGCCGAGGGGATCCGTGTGGAGTCACCCGACGAGGTCGATGCCGCGATCGAGAAGGCGTTCTCGATCACCGACCGGAGCGTCGTGATGGACTTCCGGGTCGACCCGGGTGAGATGGTGTTCCCGATGGTGCCGTCGGGCGCCTCGAACGACGACATCATCCTCGGCCCGGAGAGCATCCAGCCCACGACCGATCCCGGGGAGGCACCGATCGCATGAGCACCCTTCACACGATCTCCGTGCTCGTCGAGGACCGGCCCGGCGTGCTCACGCGCGTGGCCGGCCTGTTCGCCGCGCGCGGCTACAACATCGACTCCCTGGCGGTCGGTCCCACCGACGCCGAGGGCATCTCGAGGATGACGATCGTCGTCAACGTCGACGAGAGCCCGCTCGAGCAGGTCACGAAGCAGCTGAACAAGCTGGTCAACGTGATCAAGATCCTCGAGCACGACCCGGGCACCGCCGTCGAGCGTGAGCTGATGCTCGTGAAGGTCCATGCGCAGGGCGACGCCCGCGCCCGGATCATGGAGATCGCGGAGGTGTTCCGCGTGAACGTCGTCGACGTGACCGCGAGCACGCTCACGGTCGAGGCGAGCGGCAAACCCGACAAGCTCGAGGCGCTCCGTCAGCTCCTCGATGAGTTCGGGATCGTCGAGCTCTCGCGCACCGGGCGGATCGCGCTCTCGCGGGGAGAACGGGGGATCCGCGAGCGGTCGGCGCTGCGAGCGGCGAACTAGTCCAAACCAGACTACCGGCACGGGAAGGGACACCGAGATGGCGACGATCTACTACGAGAAGGACACGGACACCGGCGTACTGGCCGATCAGAAGATCGCGATCCTCGGGTACGGCTCGCAGGGCCACGCGCACGCGCTGAACCTGCAGGACTCCGGGTACGACGTCCGGGTCGGCCTGCGTCCCGGTTCGGCGAGCCGCGTCCAGGCGCAGGCCGCGGGGCTCCGCGTGCTCGACACCGCCGAGGCCGTCGCCGAGGCCGACATCGTGATGTGCCTCCTGCCCGACACGAGCCACGCGAAGGTCTACGGGGAGGACATCGCGCCGAACCTGAAGGACGGCGACATGCTGATGTTCGCCCACGGGTTCTCGATCCACTTCCAGACCGTCGTGCCGCCCGAGGGCGTCGACGTGACGATGATCGCGCCGAAAGGCCCCGGCCATCTCGTGCGCCGCACGTACGAGGAGGGCAACGGCACGCCAGGCCTCGTCGCGGTGCAGCAGGACGCGACCGGCAAGGCGCTGCAGCGCGCCCTCGCCTACGGCAACGGGATCGGGTGCGCACGTCCCGGCATCATCCAGACCACGTTCAAGGAAGAGACCGAGACCGACCTGTTCGGCGAGCAGACCGTCCTGTGCGGCGGCCTGAGCAGCCTGATCAAGAACGGGTTCGAGACCCTCGTGAACGCCGGCTACCAGCCCGAGATCGCGTACTTCGAGTGCCTGCACGAGGTGAAGCTGATCGTGGACCTGATCTACGAGGGCGGCCTGTCGTGGATGCGCCACTCGGTCTCGACCACCGCCGAGTGGGGCGACTACGTGAGCGGCCCGCGCGTCGTCGACGACCACGCCCGTGCCCAGATGGAGCAGGTGCTGTCCGAGATCCAGGACGGGACCTTCGCGCGCAGCTGGATCGCCGAGGCCGATGCCGGCTTCCCGGAGTACCGCCGACTTCGGGACGAGGCGCGGTCGTCCCAGCTCGAGAGCGTGGGGCGCGAGCTGCGCCAGATGATGCCCTGGCTGGAGAGCGAGACGAAGGTGGCCCCGGAATGAGCACGGACGACAACGTAGGCAACGTACGGATCTTCGACACCACCCTGCGCGACGGCGAGCAGGCGCCCGGCATCGCGCTGACGAAGGCGGAGAAGGTCGAGATCGCCGAGCAGCTCGCCCGGCTGAACGTCGACATCCTGGAGGCCGGGTTCCCGATCTCCTCGCCCGGAGAGTTCGACGCGGTGAGCGAGATCGCCTCCAGCGTGTCGGGCCCCGTGATCGCGGCGCTCGCGCGCACGGCGACCGGCGACATCGAGCGCGCGGCCGAGGCGCTGAAGGGCGCCGACCGCTGGCGGATCCACACGTTCATCAGCACGAGCGACGTCCAGCGCGAGTCGATGCTGAAGATGAGCTACCAGCAGGTATTGGACGCGATCCGCGAGAACGTGACGCTCGCGAAGAGCTACACGGACGACGTGGAGTTCAGCGCCCAGGACGCGACGCGCACCCCGCTCGAGTTCCTGATGGAGTGCTACCGCGTGGCCGTGGAGTGCGGCGCCACGACGATCAACGTCCCCGACACGGTGGGGTACGCCACGCCGACGGAGTTCGGCGAGCTGATCCGCACGGTGCGCGACGCGACGCCCGACGAGGTGGTCATCTCGACGCACTGCCACAACGACCTGGGTCTGGCGGTCGCGAACTCGCTGGCGGGCATCGAGAACGGCGCCGGCCAGGTGGAGGTCGCCGTGAACGGGATCGGCGAGCGTGCCGGCAACTGCTCGCTGGAGGAGATCGCGATGATCGTGCGCACGCGCGGTCAGGCACTCGAGAAGCAGCACCACCTCAACATCAAGGAGATCGTGCGGACGTCGCGCCTGGTCGCGATGACGACTGGCTACAGCGTCCAGCCGAACAAGGCGGTGGTCGGGTCCAGTGCGTTCGCGCACGAGAGCGGGATCCACCAGCACGGGGTCCTCAGCAACCGCGCCACCTACGAGATCATGGACCCGGTCGAGATCGGGCTGGAAGGCAACGCCCTCGTGTTGGGCAAGCACTCCGGCCGCCACGCATTCATCGACGCGCTGGACAAGATCGGCATCACGCTGGACGAGGGCGCGATGAACCGGGCGTTCGGCCGGTTCAAGGACCTCGCCGATCGCAAGGTGCAGATCACCGACCAGGACCTCACGGCGATCGTGGCCGAGGAGCTGGGGGCCGCCGACGAAGACCTTCTCCTGCTCGAATCCGTGGTCGTGGGCGGCGGCACCCACCTCCAGCCGCGTGCCACCGTCCACCTGAAGAAGGGTGACGAGACGATCGAAGAGTCGGCGATCGGCGACGGCCTGATCGACGCCGCGATGGGCGCGATCGCGCGCGCCGCCGGCGTGGAGGCGCGACTCATCAGCTTCCACGTGTCCTCGGTGACGGGTGGCTCCGACGCGTTAGGTGACGTCGTCGTGCAGCTCGAGATCGATGGACGGCGCGTCACCGGGCGCGGGGTGGCCACCGACGTCGTCGAGGCCAGCGCGCGCGCCTACCTCGCGGCGGTGAACCGCGCGCTCCAGGTGACCGGGGCCGCCGCCTCGAACGAGGAGACGCCGTGACGGAGCGCAGCTACCGCGTCGGCGTGATCCCGGGCGACGGCACCGGCCCCGAGGTCGTGCGCGAGGGCCTGAAGGTCCTCGACGCCGTCCGCGACGGGTTCGCGACGGAGCTCGTCGGGTTCGACCTGGGCGCCGACCGGTTCCTGCGGACCGGCGAGGTGCTGCCCGACGAGGAGCTCGAACAGCTCCGCGCGCTCGACGCGATCTTCCTGGGGGCGGTCGGCGACCCGCGGGTGAAGCCGGGCATCCTCGAGCGCGACCTGCTGCTCAAGGCGCGGTTCGGGCTGGACCAGTGGGTGAACCTGCGGCCGGTCGTGCGGTATCCGGGCGTCGAGACGCTCGTGCCGAGCCACACCGAGGACGACGTGAACTTCGTCGTGGTTCGCGAGAACTCGGAGGGGCTCTACTCGGGCGCCGGCGGCTTCCACCGCAGGGGCACCGAGTTCGAGGTCGCCGTGCAGGAATCGATCAACACGCGGCACGGGGTCGAGCGGATCGTGCGCTACGCGTTCGATCTGGCGATGCAGCCGCACCGCCGTCGGAAGCTCACGCTCGTGCACAAGACGAACGTGCTGACCTTCGCGGGCGACCTGTACCAACGGGTGGTCGACGAGGTGGCGGCGGAGTTCCCGGACGTGCAGACCGACTACGTGCACGTCGACGCGGCGTGCATCTATTTCCTGGACTGGCCCGCGCGGTTCGACGTGATCGTCACCGACAACATGTTCGGCGACATCATCACGGACCTCGGCGCGATGATCCAGGGCGGTATGGGCATCGCCGCCGGAGGGAACATCAACCCGACCGGCGTGTCGATGTTCGAGCCGATCGGCGGGACCGCGCCCGACCACACCGGCAAGGGCACGATCAACCCGCTCGCCGCGATCGGCGCGATCGAGATGCTGCTCCGCCAGCTCGGCGAGGACGACGCGGCCGAGAAGGTCGACCGGGGGATCCGCGCCGCCACGGCGCAGATGAAGAGCATGCGGGCCGGCGAGATGGGCATGAGCACCACCGAGGTCGGCGATCTCGTCGTCGAAGGGGCACGGGCATGACCGCCGGGGCCCCCGGCACGGCGCCCCGGGTCGAGCTCTACGACACGACCCTGCGCGACGGCGCGCAGGGGACCGGGTTCTCCTACTCGATCGAGGACCGGCTGCGGATCCTGCACAAGCTCGATCAGCTCGGCGTGCCCTTCATCGAAGGGGGCTGGCCGGGCGCCAACCCCCGCGACACCGAGTTCTTCAAGCTCGCCACGAAGGAGGACCTGCGCACGAGCACGCTCACCGCGTTCGGGATGACCCGGAAGGCGGGTGAGCGCGTCGAGGACTCCGCCGTGCTGCGCGACCTCCTGGACGCCGGCACCGAGTACGTGTGTCTGGTGGGCAAGTCGTGGGACCTCCACGTGACCGAGGCGCTCCGCACGGACCTGGACGAAGGGGTCGCGATGGTGCGCGACTCGATCGCGTTCCTGCGGAACCAGGGCCGCCGCGTGTTCTTCGACGCCGAGCATTTCTTCGACGGCTACCGGAGCGATCCGGTGTTCGCGATGCGCGTGCTCGAGGCCGCCGAGGAGGCCGGTGCCGAGCGGCTCGTGCTCTGCGACACGAACGGCGGCATGCTGCCGTTCGACGTCGCCGGGGTCGTCGACGAGGTGCGCGGCCGGGTCGAGACCCCGCTCGGGATCCACGTGCACAACGATGCCGGCTGTGCGGTCGCGAACTCGCTGATCGCGGTGGAGCACGGCGCGTTCCAGGTGCAGGGGGTCGTGAACGGCTACGGCGAACGCACCGGGAACGCCGACCTGATCCCGATCGCGGCGAACCTCACGCTGAAGATGGGCGTGCCGGTGCTGCCCGACGGGGCGATCGAGCGGCTGACCGAGGTCGCGCACTACGTCGCCGAGGTCGCGAACGTGGCCCCCGACGCGCGGCAGCCGTACGCGGGCCGGTACGCCTTCACCCACAAGGCCGGCCTCCACGCGAGCGGCGTGGCCCGCATCACGAAGGCGTACGAGCACGTGGATCCCGAGACCGTGGGCAACCACCGCGGCGTGGTGGCCTCCGACCTGGGCGGGGCCGCGACGCTCCGCATGAAGGCGGCCGAGTTCGGCGTGGAGCTCGCGGACAGCGACATCCCGGCGCTCCTCACCGACCTGAAGGAGCGCGAGGCGCAGGGCTACACGTTCGAGGTCGCCGACGCCTCGCTGGAGCTGCTGATGCGCCAGGCCCACGGCTGGCGCCAGGACTTCTTCCAGGTGGAGAGCTACATGGCGCTGGTCACGGAACGGTGGGACGAGGGCGCCGTGGCCGAGGCCACCGTCAGGGTGGTCACGAAGGGCGAGCGCCACATCGAGGCGGCGGAGGGGCACGGGCCCGTCGGCGCGCTCGACAACGCGCTCCGCAAGGCGCTCTCGAACGAGTACCCGCAGCTCGACGACATGGAGCTCGAGGACTACCGAGTGCGCGTGCTGGAAGAGACGGTCGGCACCGGTGCGGTCGTGCGCGTGCTGATCGACATGTCGAACGGCGAGCGTGAATGGACCACGGTCGGCGTGAGCGAGAACATCCTCGAGGCTTCGTGGGAGGCGCTCGTGGCCGGCTACGAGTTCGGGCTCCTGCACCCGAGGTCGCCGCGGGACGCCTGACCGATGCCGGATCTCGCGGGAGCCAGCCCCGACGCGGGTGGACCGGGCGGGTTCGAGCCCGTTCGATCGGCCGA
Source organism: uncultured Actinomycetes bacterium (assembly GCA_963821925.1). Lineage (GTDB taxonomy): Bacteria > Actinomycetota > UBA4738 > UBA4738 > HRBIN12 > JAOUEA01. The sequence goes on from CAWGFO010000005.1 coordinate 22,188, forward strand.
GGCCTGGACGATCCGGACGGCGCGTCCCGTTGACGCCGACGGGATCGCGGCGCTCCACGTGGCGTCCTGGCGGTGGGCCTACCGTGGGCTCCTGGCCGACGGCGTGTTGGACGCCCTGAGCGTCGACGAGCGGGCCGCGATGTGGAGCGAGCTACTGGCCGACGACGGCGTCGCCGTGCTGGTGGCCGAGCGCGACGGCCTACTCGCCGGGTTCGCCAGCGCCGCCCCCTCGGGCGACGACGACGCCACGCCCGGGACGGGCGAGGTCGCCGCGATCTACCTGGCCGAGGCGGAAGCGGGTACCGGCCTGGGGCGTGACCTGTTCTCGCGGATCCAGGAGGAGCTCCGGAGCCGTGGCTTCACCCGCGCGACGCTCTGGGTACTCGAGACGAACGCCCGGGCCCGACGCTTCTACGAACGAGAGGGATGGCGGTGGGATGGCTCCCTGAGCGACCACCAGATCCAGTGCGACCGCCAGCCGATCGTGCGTTACGGGGCGCAGCTGTAGCCGCGCAGGGTCGACGCACCCGCCGGGAGGAACGCTAGGCGGGTGGCGTGGCGTTCGCGTTCACCACGCGGACGATCGCGTTCTCGATCTGCATCGAGTGTGTCTTCGTGATGCCCTTCGATAGGATCGAGAACTCGGCCCAGTCGCCGACGCGCTCGAGCCAGACCCAGCCCGACAACGCCGAGATCTCGTCGAGGGTGCCGGTCTTGGCCCGCATTCGCACGTCGGTGAACCGGCCCTCGAGCGTCCCCTGTCCACCTTTCGGCAGGGTCCCGCGCAGGGTCCCTCCCCAGGGCCGGGTCTGCGCGTACTCGAGGAGGTCGACGATCCCCGTCACCGTCACGCGGTTCGCGTACGACAGGCCCGACGCGTCGTTCGCCACCACGTTGACGCCGTGCGCCGCGGCGAAGGCTTCGATCGCCCGAGCGCCCTTCGCGATCGTCCCGGGCGAGCCCGAGCGCCGCGCACCCAGCAGCTTGCCGAACACCTCGGCGTAGAAGTTCCGCGAGCGGGTGTTCATACGCTTCATCATCGCGACGAGGGGGTCCGAGACGACCGTCGCCAGTCCCTTCAGCTTCGCGGGCGGCGGTCCCAGCCCGGGCTGCTTCGTGACGGAGATCCCCGCGTGCTCGAGCTGCGCGGTGAGCGAGGACGCCGCGCGCCGCTCGGGATCGCTGATGTGGCGCCCGGTCGGCCCCACGTTCCCGTCGAACGTGAGCGCGGTCGGCAGGGCGATGTAGTAGGTCGGGAAGTAGTCCTTCCACCCGGGCGCGAACCAGTCCCTGGCGAAGGGGCCCGTGGCCCCGTACACGTGCCCCCGGATCCGACGAACGCCCTTCGCGGCGATCGCCGCGGCCAGCGCGCGCATGTCATCGCGGCCCGTCTCCGGATCCCCGTGGCCGACGATCCAGACGTCCCCCTCGATCACCCCGTCGATCGGCGTGCGCGTGGTCAGGGCCCGCAGCGGCACCGTCGTCGACGGGGAGAGCCGGTCCATCAGAGCGAGCGACAGGAGCAGCTTCTCGTTCGAGGCCGGCGGCCGCGCGACCCAGTCCTTGTGCCGGTACAACACCTGACCGCCGTAGGCGATCTCGACCGATACGGGCTCGCCCTTCACGACGTCGTCGATCCGCTGGACCCACTTGGGTGGGGCGCCCGGCTCGGGAGCGGCGCTCGCGCGCTGCGGTGACGCGAGGGCCACCGACAGCACGGCGGCGAGCACGGCGATCAGGCGATGACGTCGCATGGGTGACCGATGGTAGGACGTCAGGCGCGCGATGCCTCGGAACCCCCGCGAGAAGCCCGCCTTACGGGTGGACGGCACCGTGGGCGAGCGCCTCGGCCTCGGCCTGCATCGAGGTGCGCTCCGTGAGCAGGGTCTGGAGCTCGTCGCCGGGCAGCGGCCGGGCGAAGAAGAACCCCTGCCCGAGGTCGCATCTGAGCTCGAGGAGCCGCTGGAGTTGGTCGGCGCGCTCGATCCCCTCGGCGACGGGCTTCAGGTTGAGGATGCCGGCGAGCTCGATCACCGCGGCGGTCAGCGCCGAGGCCTCACCGCCTTCGCTCACCCCGTCCACGAAGGACTTGTCCACCTTCAGGATGTCGACGGGGAACCGCCGGATGTAGTTCAGGCTCGAGTAGCCGGTCCCGAAGTCGTCGACCGCGAGCTGCACGCCGAGCCCCTTGAGCTCGGTCAGCCGTTCGATCGAGAGCTCCATGTCCTGCATCATCACGGACTCGGTGATCTCGAGGATCAGCGAGCTGGGGGTGAGGCCGTTCTCCACCAGGCTCTCGCGGACCTCATCCACGATCTCGGGGCGGGACAGCTGGCGCGCGGACAGGTTCACCGCCATGTGGAAGGGAGGATCCATCGGGTAGCGCTCCTGGAGCTCGACCGCGTACCGGGTGGCCTCGCGCAGCACCCATCGCCCGATCGGCACGATCAGCCCGGTCTCCTCGGCGAGGGGGATGAAGTCGAGCGGCGGCACCATGCCACGCACCGGGTGGATCCAGCGGATCAGGGCCTCGACGCCGGAGATGTGCCCCGATGCGAGCTCGATCACCGGCTGGTAGTAGAGCTGGAACTCCTCGTGCTCGAGGGCGCGCTGCAGGTCGGCCTTCAGCTCCAGGCGCTTCAGCGCGGTGTCGTGCATCGCGGGCTCGAAGACCTGGTAGCGGCCCTTGCCGCGTTCCTTGGCCATGTACATCGCGACGTCGGCGTTGCGGAGCAGCTCCTCGGCCTCGCGGATCTCTGCTCCTTCGGCGACCGCGATGCCGACCGAGGCCCGGACGAAGACCTCCTTGCCCTCGAGCGCGAACGGCGCCTCGAGCACCTCCATCACCCGATCGGCGACGTCGACGGCCTGGATGCCGTCGCCGCCGTCCTCGAGGAGGATCGCGAACTCGTCCCCGCCGAGCCGTGCGGCCGTGTCGGCCGCACGCAGGCACTCCTTGATCCGGTCGCCGACCTCGCGCAGCAGCTGGTCGCCGGCCGCGTGCCCGAGTGAGTCGTTGATCGTCTTGAAGTCGTCCAGGTCTATGAAGAGGACGGCGACGGGCTTGCGGTCGCGGCCCTGACGCTCGATCGCGTGCGTGACGCGGTCCCGGAACAGCGCCCGGTTCGCGAGGTTCGTCACCGAATCGTGGAACGCCTGGTGCGAGAGTTGCTCCTCGAACGTCTTGCGCTCGGAGATGTCGCGGGTATTGAGGACGATGCCGCGGACGTTCGGATCGTGCAGCAGGTTCGTGCGGAGGGTCTCCACCACGACGAAGGAGCCGTCCATGCAGCGCATCCGGAACTCGATGATGCCCATGTGCCCCTCGCCCTCGCCCACCGACGAGAGGAACGAGAGCACCCGCGTCTTGTCGTCGGGGTGGATCAGGTCGGCGAACTTCGTGCCCTCGAGCTGCTCGGGGGCGAAGCCCAGGACGCGGTGCGCCGACGGGCTCGCGTAGTGCACCGTCGTGTCGAGCTCGACCACCGTGACGATGTCCGACGAGTTCTGCACGAGCGAGGCGAACCGCGCCTCGCTCTCCTGCCGCAGGAGATCCTCGGTCAGGGCGGCGCTCTCGAGGGCGAGCGCCACCTGCGAGGAGAGGGCGCGAAGCGAGTCCGCGGTCGTCCGTAGCATCTCCTCGGGCGTGGATACGATCATGAGCCCGTGCAGCTCGTCGCGGATGAACAGCGGGGCCACGAAGACGGAGCCGTCGTCCTCAGCGGGGAGCGCCAGCGGGTCGCGGAGCGTGCTCTCGTAGGCGGCGACCAGGTAGGCGTCGTTCTCGAGCAGCCGCTCGCGCTTCCACTCCTGGAGGATCTCGAGTGAGAACCGCGAGCCCACGACGTCGGCACGCCCGCCCGCGGCGGCCACCACTTCGAGGCCTGTCGCTTCGCCGCGCTCCTCGCACATCCGGATCGCGGCGTCGATGCCGGCGAGTGACTGGGCCGCGTCGATCGCGGCCGAGTGGATCCCGTCCCGGTTCGTGGCCGTCACGAGCGCCGACCCGGACTCGCGCAGGGCGCGCTCGCGTCGGGCGGATCGCTCCTGCTGACGGATCAGCCCCGACATCCTCCCCACGACGAGGAGGAACAGCACGATCGAGGCGATGCTGAGCACGCTGGTATCGACGGGCTCGCCGCGGAAGTTCTGCACGAGCCGCAGCACCGGCGGCGCGAGGGCGGCCGACGTCAGCAGCGCGAGGCGCCCGAAGGTCAGCCGGTCGTCCCACTCGGGGCTCTGCTCCGTCAGCTGACGCATCGACGGGTGCAGGGCGGCGGTGCCGAGCAGCACGTAGAACGCCATCCATCCCACCTCGAGCCAGCCGGAGCCCGGCTGATAGCCGCTCGCGGTGTACAGCCCGAACCAGGCGTAGATCGCATCGGTCACGAAGAGCGCGCCGATCGCCGCGGTCATCAGGAAGAACGCCACCGGCTTGCGTCCCGCGCCGAAGGCCAGGCGGATCGACACGGCGGCCAGCAGCAGGTCCATCATCGGGTAGGCCATCGCCGTCAGCTTGGTCTTCAGGTCGAGGTCGGCCAGGTGGATGTACGGCGAGATCAGCAGCACCCACGAGACGGTCCCGACGCCCACCGCGATCATCAGCGAGTCGAGCAGGCTCGATCGGTCGCGCCCCGGGGTCCGCGCGCGGATCATCATCATCATGCCGGCGATCAGGCAGGGGTAGACGGCGAGGTACAGCATGTCGGCGATCCCGGGGAACGGGACGTCGCCGGCTGGGTTGAAGGTGTAGTCGAGCCGGAACACGCTGGGCAGGAGCTCGTGGAACTGCTCGTAGTTGTAGGAGACAACGTCGCCCGCGATGAAGATCAACTGCCCGATCGCGATCAGGTACCAGGGCCAGCGCTTCTCGGGTTGGTGGATCCGCACCGCCACGAGGATGAGGATCGGCGAGCTCAGTCCGATCAGGTTGAAGAGGACGCTGCTCTGACCCAGGCCGTAGTAGAGGGCCGTCGCGGCGACCGCGAGCACGGGGTAGAGGTACCAAGCCCGGTTCTTCACCCATGCGGTATCGGGCTGAGCAGCGTACCGCGTGATACCTGATTTCGGGTAGCCCGGATCGGCCAACCGGGGCTGACCTGCGGTGCGACCCTTCGTCGCGTCTTCCGCCGGGTCGTGGCGTCGGCCGATCGCGTATGCGAGGGTTCCGCCATGACCGAGGGCCGGCCCGATCCTGCGCGCCCCCTGGTGGGCAAGGCTGCACTGGTCACGGGCGGGACGTCGGGCATCGGCCTCGCCGTCGTCGATCGGTTCGTGGCGGCCGGGGCCGAGGTCGTCGCCGTCGCTCGGCGCGCCCGCCCCGAGGTCGAGGCGGCGGGGGCCCGCATGATCGAGTGCGACGTCGCCGACGCGGGACGGGTGGCGGACGCGTTCTCCGAGGCGGTCGAGCTCGTCGGGCCGCTCGACGTCGTCGTGCTGAACGCCGGGATCAGCGAGCTCGACGGCGGCGGGCTGGACGCGATGGACGCGGGCCAGGTGGAGCGGATGCTGGCCGTGAACACGATGGGCGTCTTCCACGGGCTCGGCCAGGCGGCCACGCACATGCGCGACGGAGGCAGCGTGATCATCACGGCGACGGCCGCGCTGCACTGGGCGTTCCCCGACTATCTCGGGTACACGATGTCGAAGGCGCCGCTCCGCTCGATGTGCGTGCACGCCGCGATGAAGCTCGGTGCCCGCGGGATCCGCGTGAACACCGTGAGCCCCGGGACGATCCTCACCGGGATGCAGCCCGACGACGACCCGGAGGCGACGATCTGCCCGATCGTGACCTGTCTCGGCCGGGTTGGCACGCCCGACGACGTCGCCGGCGCGTACGTGTTCCTGGCCGGCGACGATAGCCGCTACGTGACCGGGACCGACCTGCGCGTCGACGGTGGGTGGCTCGACGGGATCACGTACCGTGAGGCCGAGCGGCTCCTGGGCGAGTAGCCCTCAGCGAGCGGACACGGTCTCGTGTTGCTCGAGCTGGAACCGTTCCTGCAGGTTCCCGAGCACCGCGATCAACGCTTCGACCTCTTCGTCGGTGTTCGCGGCGGTGGTCTGGATCCGGAAGCCGACCTCGTTCTTGGGCACGAGGGGGTAGGCGGCCATCGTCGCGTACTGCCCGTGCTCGAAGAGGTAGCGGCCCACCTCGTCGATCTCCTCGTGGTTCGCGAGCGGGATCTCGACGATCGGGAATCCCGACGTGTTGGGCGTGTGGATGCCCATCTCGTGCAAGGCCTCCAGCAACCGGTGGGTCATCCGGTGCAGGTCGGCGCGGTGGCGATCGCCCCGTGTCCGGTTCGCCTCGAGGCCGGCGAGGGTCGTGGCGAGGGAGGCCACGGGCGAAGGGCCAGAGTAGAGGTACGGCGGGGCCAGCACCTTCAAGGCTTCCTTCAGACGCGTCGGCAGGGCGATGAAGGCGAGGAGCGACGAGTACGACTTCGAGAAGCCGGCCACGAGCACCACGTTCTCGTAGTCGACGCCGAGGTGGGCGATCACGCTGTTCCCCTTGGTGCCGTAGTCGCAGAGCTCGTCGACCGAGCGCTCGCCGATCACGCCGAACCCGTGGGCATCATCGACGTACAGGAGGGCGTCGTGCTCGCGTGCCACCCGGGCGAACTCGGCCACGTCGGGCGCGTTGCCGGTCATCGAGTTGACGCCGTCCATCGCGATGATGCGCGGCGCGCCAGGGTCGCTCGCCGCGAGCATCTCCTCGAGGTGAGCGTGGTCGTTGTGACGGAACCGCACGACGGTCGCGCCGTGGCCGGCGGCCACCATCGCCCCGTCGTAGATCGTCTTGTGCGCCCGCCCGTCGAGGAAGATGGTGCCGTCGCCCACCAGGACCGGGATCACCGACATGTGGATGTGCGTGATCGTCGGGAGCACGAGCGAGTCTTCGGTGCCGAGTAGCTCGGTGAGCTGCTCCTCGATCTCCGGATAGAGGCGTGGGTTGCCGAGGAGCCTCGACCAGGAGGGGTGCGTGCCCCAGTTCGCGAGGTACTCGGGAACCGCGGCGATGATCTCCTCGTCGAGGTCGAAGCCGAGGTAGTTGCAGCTCGCCCAGTCCGTGAGCCACCGATCGCCGATCCTGATCTTGCGCCCGATCTGCTCGTCGATCACGGCGTCCATCATCGGGTGGGTGGTCGTGAGTCTCGTGAGGTCGGACACCGTGGCGACCCACCGATCCAGCCATCCGTCGATCTGGCGTCGACGAGGCTTGCCGTTCGGCGACGGCTCGACGGGGACGTCGCCCACGCGGCGGCTGACGCGGTCGGTCGTACGCCGACGGGGGGAGTCCGGATGCTCGAAGTCCATGGCTCTTCCCCATCGGTCCATCCGTCGGCGACCTTTACCTTCGTACACAGGGCATCCTTGCCGCTCCAGGGGCTGCGCTCCCACCTCGATCGTTCGCCTCGAGTAGTCATATCGAGCTAGGACTCCGGACCCTCGGCCACGGTGCCGACACCCGGGCGGGCCGACCCGTCGGACGTCGGCTCAGGCGACCTGGATCCAGACGTCGCCGCGTCGGTCGGTCCCGCGGCTCACGCTGATGCGCCAGCACCCCGGATGGTCGAATCCGATCGTCGAGCGCCAGGCGTTGCCGGGACGTTCCCAGTGGACCGAGCGATCGCGCTCGACGCGTTCGACCCGCGTTTCGGCGCCCTCTGGGTCCACGACCACGAGGTCCGGGGCCTGCCGGGCGTCGATGCGCCACGTCACCTCGATCGGCTCGCCGGACGGGAAGGGGGGCTCCCCGGCGAACCGGGCCCAGATCGTCGTCCCGTCCGAGGTCGCCGCCCGCACCTCGGTGGCCGATCGCAGCGGTCCCGTCGGCGACGGGGGCGCGCAGTCCGCAGGTCCCAGGGTGGGGGGTACCGTCGAGATCCTCGAGGCGTTCGCCAGGGGGTCCGGCCCGTGGATCAGATCGGGGTCGCCCGCGCACGAGGCGAGCACGACCAGGAAGGCGACACCGAGCGCGCCTCGCCACGAGGACATCGGACCGAACCTGAACCACCGCATCCCCACGGTTGTCGGCGTCGACGGCCGGAGGTTTACCTCTCTCCAGGGCGCGGCGAGGCATCGGCGGGCGACGACCCCGCACGGGCCTGGGCGACGAGCTCGTCGACACGGAGGCGCTCGTAGTCTGCCTCGCAGGGGTTCCCACGCGTGAGCAGCAGCTCACCGTCGTCGGGCCGCATGATCAGGGAGGCCACCGTCACGTAGTCGTCCTCGGGCGCCACGCCGTCTTCCTCGTGCGCGCACACGGATGACGGGTGGCCCTCGTGGTCGCGGAGGACGCCCGCGAGCGTCTCGACGTCGGCCCGTTCCCTGAGGGCGGCCTCCGCGGTCGACTGCCGGCGCAGGCTGTCCTCCCCGTCGATCCTCCCGAGGTCCTTGAAGGGTCGATCGGGCCACAGGAAGTGGTTCGCGTGGGCCAGGGCCGGCTCGGTGGTGGCGAACACCGTCTCGGGACCGCCGGGGCCGACCTCCAGGTTGACGGCGGCGCCGTCGCCCGAGGAGATCAGGTAGTTCGCGGAACTGGCCCGCCAGGCGCGGCTGACCGCCGCGGTCGCCTCACCGTGGGTCGCGCTCGTGAGGATCGCGCGCAGGATCGCGTGGAACGGCACGCCCGGCTCGCCGCGGTCACGGCTCGAGGTCAGGGCGTTCGCGGTGAGCGCGATCCTCGCCTCGTTCATGCCGCACTTCGCGAGCAGTCCCGCCTCGACCAACGTGACGAACGCCGGGCGATCGTGCGGCGCCGCGACCAGCAGCACGCACGTGTCACGGGCGCCCGGCTTCCAGTCCCAGTTCTGGGCGTGCAGGAGGTGGCCGTCGACCGAGGCGCTCGGCGCCGCGCAGAGCGCGGTGCACTCCCGTGTGGCGCGGCGGGCGGCCCGGGCATCGAGGCCGAACATGATCTCGGTGCGCAGGTTGAGCGCGAGGACGTCCTCCGCCTCGACCCCGGCGCCCTCGGCGATCCCCTCGAGCTCGGGCAGGAGCTGCGCGTCGTAGCGATCGATCGGCTCGGCGAACGGACCCGTCCGGCTCCGCACGTCGGCCCACGCCCGGCCCGTGTACGAACGGAAGACGGCCTCGTAGAGCTCGATCGATCGATGCACGCGCTCGCGCGCCGCAGCGCCGTACGCGCGCCCGCGCTCGCGGGGCCCGCCGGTGGCGTGGACGACCGGCCATCCCATGGGCGGCAGCCTAGCGGCGGCGGCTAGGATACGGCCACGACGCTGCCGTCCCGACCCTCGGAGGACTCCCGATGAACACGATCGACCGGTCTCGGCTGCACGACCTCAACGAGCGCGAGCGCCAGACGTTCCGTGAGCGACACCCAGGATCGCGTGAGCTCGCCGAGGCGGCGAAGTCCTCGCTGCTCTTCGGCGTCCCGATGAACTGGATGACGCGGTGGTCGGGCGACCATCCTGTGTTCGTCGAGCGTGCGGACGGTGCCCACTTCTGGGACGTCGACGGCAACGAGTACGTCGATCTGTGCCTCGGCGATACGGGCGGCATGGCGGGCCACGCCCCGAAGGTTTCGGTCGACGCCATCGCACAACAGGCCGCCAAGGGGATCACGCTGATGCTCCCGACCGAGGACGCCGCATGGGTGGGCGCGGAGATGACCCGCCGCTTCGGGGTCCCGTACTGGTCGTTCACGCTCACCGCGACCGACGCGAACCGGTTCGTGATCCGGTGGGCTCGCGAGATCACGGGCCGCAGCAAGATCGTCGTGCACAACTGGTGCTACCACGGGTCGGTCGACGAGACGATCGCCACGCTGGACGAGCGGGGTCTCGTGATCGAGCGCGAGGGGAACACCGGCAAGCCCGTGCCGCTCGAGCTGACGACCCGGGTCGTGGAGATCAACGACCTCGAGGGCCTCGAGGAGGCCCTCGCGCACGGCGACGTCGCGGCCTGTCTCTTCGAGCCGGCGCTCACGAACATCGGCATCGTGCTCCCCGACGAGGACTACCACCGCAAGGTCCGCGAGCTCTGCACGACGTACGGGACGCTTCTGATCATCGACGAGACCCACACGATCAGCGCCGGGCCCGGCGGTTGCACGAAGGCGTGGGGCCTCGAGCCGGACTTCGTGACGATCGGCAAGACGCTCGGCGCCGGGATCCCGAGCGCCGCGTACGGCGTGAGCCAGGGGATGGCCGACCGGATCTACGCGGAGGTCGACTGGTTGAACGCCGACGTGGGGGGCACCGGCGGCACCCTCGCCGGCAACGCGCTGTCGCTCGCGGCGATGCGTGCCACCCTCGGGGAGGTCCTGACGGACGAGGCGTTCGAGCGCATGATCGCGCTCGGTGAGCGGTTCGAGCAGGGCGTGCAGCAGGTGATCGACACGCGGGAGCTCCCGTTCCACGTGACGCGACTGGGCTGCCGGGTCGAGTACCTGTTCCGCCCCGACCGTGCCCGCAACGGCAGCGAGGCCGCCGCCGCGCAGGACGACGAGCTCGATCCGTTCATCCACCTGTACCTGCTGAACCGCGGGATCCTGATGACGCCGTTCCACAACATGGCCCTGATGTCGCCGGCCACGTCCGCCGAGGACGTCGACCGCCACACGGAGGTCTTCGCGCAGGCCGCGGACGAGCTGATCGGGGGGTAGCGGCGTGGGCGTCGGGAGCTTCATGTTCGCGACGATCGACGCGCTCGATCCTGCGCGTCTCGCCGCCTTCTGGGCCGAGGTGCTCGGCACCGAGATCGGCAACACGATGGACGACGGCCGCTACGTGTTCCTGAAGGGCGGCGAGGGGCTGCCGGAGCTCTGTTTCCAGCGGGTGCCCGAGGCGGCGGGGGAGAAGAACCGGATCCATCTCGACGTCTCGGTGGACGACCTCGACGTCGCCACGGAGCGTGTGCTCGCCCTCGGCGGGTCGTGGCCCGGCGGTGTGGAGCATCGGCTCGAGGATTTCGCCTGGCGCACCCTCGCCGATCCCGAGGGGAACGTGTTCGACGTCTCGACCGGATGATCGTGGGGATCGGCGCCGGCCGCCTCAGGCGTGCCGTGTCGCGAACGAGGCCATGAAGTCGGCGAGCGCCCGGGCCCCCTCGAGCGGCATCGCGTTGTAGAGGCTCGCGCGGATACCGCCCACGCTTCGGTGGCCCCGCAGGTCGGTCATCCCTGCGTCGGCGGCCTCGGCCACGAACGACCGCTCGAGGTCCTCGTCGGGGAGCCGCCAGGTGACGTTCATCAGCGAGCGCGCCTCGGGACGGGCGTGACCACGGTAGAAGCCGCCACTGGCATCGATCGTGTCGTACACCAACGCGGCCTTCATGCGATTGGTGGTCCGCTGGGCCTCGAGACCCCCGACCTCGTCGCGGAGCCACCGGGTGACGAGCATCAGCACGTAGATCGAGAACACCGGCGGCGTGTTGTAGAGCGACCCGTGCCGGGCGTAGGTCCGGTAGTCGAGCATCGTGGGGAGGCCGTCGGGCACCCCGGCGAGCACGTCGTCGCGCACGATCGCGACGGTCACGCCGGCCGGGCCGGCGTTCTTCTGGGCGCCCGCGTAGATCAGCCCGTAGCGGCCCACGTCCACGGGCCGTGAGCAGAAGTCCGACGACATGTCGGCGACCAGCGGCACGCCCTCGGGTGTCGGCGGGTCGTCGGGGAACTCGACCCCCTGGATCGTCTCGTTCGTGGTGACGTGCGCGTACGCGGCGCCGGCGCTGACCGCCGACGCGAGCTCACCGGCCGAGGGCACCGTCACGAAGGCTCCGTCGGCGCCGGTCCAGACCGCGTGCGCGTCGCCCTCCTTCGCGGCCTCGGCGAGGGCCTTCGTCCCCCAGGCGCCCGTGATCACGTACTCGGCCGGGCGCCCGGTCCCACGCAGGAGGTTCATCGCGACCATCGAGAACTGCAGGGACGCACCGCCCTGACAGAACGCGACGTGGTGGGTCTCGGGGATCGCGAGCAGCTGCCGCAGGTTCGACTCTGCCTCCTCGATCACGCCGCGGAACCACGGGCTCCGGTGCGAGACCTCGAGCGGGCTGGCGCCGACACCCGGGAGCGCGTGCAGGTCGCGCTGGGCCTCCTCGAGCACCGGGAGGGGGAGGGTCGCGGGGCCGGCGGAGAAGTTGAAGGTGCGGTCGGTCATGGCGTCCAGGCTATCGAACCTCCGCCGGGCGACCGGTCGACGCCCGGGCCGGTCAGGCGCCGGGCTTGTAGACCATCAGGTACAGGATCAGCACGAGCGCCGCCGCGCCGGTCCCCGCCACGATCGGCACCATCGGGCCGTCGAGATGTGCCGCGAGCTCCTCGTCGGTCATCGTGAACGTGCCGTCATGCCAGCGCGTGCATCCCTCGCGGAGCTTCTTCATCCAGGGGGTGCCCGTGACCGACATCGCGGCCATGATCACGAGCAGCACGACGATCGAGCCCCAGAGCCACGTCTGTGCGAAGAGCGTGTTCTGGATCCCGGCGGCGACGCCGCCGAGCACCAGCAGCCCCATCGAGACGTACATCGGGCCGATCGTGCGCTTCGACAGCTCGCAGAGGGCAAGGATCCGCTCACGGTCGCGGTCGCCTCCCCGGGCGGCGAACATCGTGTACATCGACACGCCGTGCGTGGCCAAGAACCCGGCCACGCCGAGGATGTGGATGAACACCCAGAGCTCGTACACGGCCCGGAGCATAGCCCGAGCCCCTACGACGGGCCCGGCACCGGGTTCAGTGCTCGCGCCGAGGGCGGGTGATGCGCCCCTTCAACCGGAACCCACGGCCCAGATGCACGCGGGAGGGCGCCGTCCCGCGGGGTGCACGCGGGGCACGGCGGTGGCTCGACTCGTGCACGGGCATCTTCGACGTCAGCCGCATGGCAGCCTCCTCCTCGACTCCACCGTACGGCGCGGGCCGGAGCCCCCAGCCGGTCGGACGGCCCGGGCCGGAGGGGACCTCGGCCTCCGGGCGCTCAGCCCCGGTCGAGCGGTCGGGTCAGGCAGGTGGGGCCGCCGTCGCCCTTGCGGGAGATCTCCGAGCCTTCGAACACGCGAACGTCGACGCCCATGGCCTCCATGCGATGCCGCGTCTCGGGGTTCCCGTCGACGGCCAGGGCGACGCGGGGGGCGAGCGCCAGCACGTTCGGACCCATCGAGTCGAACTCGTCGTCGGGGACCTCGATCATCCCGACGCCGCGTTCGCGGAGCAGCTCCACCAGGCGGACGGGCACCATCGGCAGGTAGACCACCGCGAGGTCGACGTCGAGTGGCGAGATGAACGACATCAGGTGCAGGCATTCGGCCGGCCCGTGGAAGTGCGGCAGGTCGAAGACCTCGATCGTGGCGCCGCCGGGTTCCAACAGGGCGCGCAGCTGCCGGATCCCCTCCTCGTTCGTCCGGTAGCCGCGGCCGACGAGCAGCGTGCGGCCGTCGAGCCAGAACATGTCGCCGCCCTCGGCGGTGGCCGTGCCGGAGAGCGCGCCGACGACCGGGACGCCGGCCGCCGCGAGATCCTGCGCGCACGCGTCGGGTTCGGCGAGGCGTCCCGGCTTGCCCGGGCGGAGCACGATCACGCCGGCGTCGGTCATCAGGACGGGGTCGTAGGCATAGATCGCATCGGGGTCGCCCTGCACGCGCGTTGTACCGACGACGACCTCGGCGCCGGCGTCAGCGAGGTGCGCACGGAACGCGGCATGCTGGTCTCGGGCGAGGGCCGGGTCGGGCGCGTCGCGCCACCCGTGATCACGCCATGCCCGGGCGTCGTCGTCGACCGGGGGGCGCACGTAGACCCGGCGGATCGGTGCGTAGCCGTTCTGGATCGCCATCGGACGAGAGGGTAGCGGAGCCACGTCCCGGCGGTTACCGCTTGTGGGCGTGCCGATCCGGCTCGGATGTCTCGGCGTCGGCGGCGGACCGGGGAGTGACCCGGCCGAGGTCGGCCGCTCCCTCCAGGCCTTCGGGGGGATCCGCCTCGGGCACGATGACGATCTCGTCGGTCCCGGCCGTTCGGAGTACGCCGGCGGCGGCCGGATCCACCGAGGCCGTCAGCGGCAGGATCACGACGGATGCCGGGGCACGGTCCCCGATGATCGCTTCGCCCGGGCCGACCGTCACCTCACGGGCAGGGCTCGGACGGCGTTGGAGCCGCGCCGCCTCGCCGCGCGCCAGGATCGCTCGAAGTGCTGCGGGGTCCTGGCGCGGGCGTGCCGAGGTCCCGGCGCCATGGAGCGCCGCTCCGGCGCTCGTGGTGCTCGGCTGGCCGGTGAGGCGTTCCATCGTCCGGCCCAGCTCCCGGAGCACGTCGGACGGCTCTACGCGGGCGTCACCACCGATCGGGACGACGGCGCCGGGCCACACCAGGACCACGCGGGTCGAGGGCGCGATCGTGCGGATCATGGCGACGGCCATCGCGCCGATGCCGTCGTCCATGACCACGACGTCGGGCCGGTCGGACGGCGACCACACGTGCCAGCTCGGCCGACGTCGCGGCATCGCCGACGACGTCGTAGCCCTCGCCCTCGAGGACGAAACGCAGCAAGCCTTTGCGGGTGGACGGGCCCTCGGCCACCACGACGCGGACGGGATCACTCACGCGTTCTCTGTCCCTCGTTCGACCTGCAGCATGTGGTGGAACGGAGCCTAGCCCATGGATGCGGTCCGACGGAAGGCTCCGTTACCGCCACCTTCGGACGGGAGCCGCGTTCGGGACGTGGTCCGTAGACTCGGCCCCCATGGGCACCCAGCGTCTGACCTGGACGGGCGACCGCCTTCAGTTCGTCGCACAGGCGGGCTACGGAGACGCGTTCGCGGTCGGCGGCGACGCGGAGGGGCCGGGGGCCAAGCCCTCGGACCTGCTCCCGCTGGGGCTCGCGGCGTGCACGGCGTACGACGTCGTCGTGATCCTGAACAAGCAGCGGCAAGACCTGCGGGCGCTCGAGATCGAGCTCACGACGGAGCAGGAACCCGACGCGCCGTTCGCCTTCACCTCGATCCACATGCATTTCGTGCTGACGGGGACGATCGAGGAGCGCAAGGCCGACCGAGCGATCGCTCTCTCGGAGGAGAAGTACTGCTCGGTCGCCGCGACGGTCCGTCCGACGGTCGCCCTGACGCACTCGTTCGACATCCGTCCCGCCACGGCTGGTCCGTAACGGACTACCGACGCACGCCGACGAACCGGGCCGCGCCCGACGAGGGGGCGAATCCCGGGCACGCGAAGGACGAGGCCAGCCGTCCGCGGATCTCGGAGGCCACCCACGCGCCGCCCACGACGCGGGCCTCCGTCACACGGATCCGGAACTGGAGCGGCGCTCGGACGCGCCCGCCACCGGAACACCGCGCGAACCCTGCCGCGGAGTCCCCGCGGTAGAGGGCGTCGCCGTCCGGCAGCAGCAGGCCCGGATGGCCGTTCCATCGGATCGGGCAGGCGCCGACGGCGGGCGGGCACGTCGCGACGAACGTCCACTGGGTCGTGGCCTCCACCCCCGGGTGTGGATCCGAGATCCCCTCGAGCTCTACGAGGTTCTTGGCGCGCGTCACCCTGCGCCTGACCCGGAACGTCCCCTCCACCTGGGCGGCCTCGAGCGGCGGCAACGGCACGACCACGTCGGTGGGTGTCGACCTGCCTCGGATGCCGCCGTCGCCGACCGCCACCACTTCGTACCGGTAGGTGGTGCCGATCACCGCCGACCGATCCCTGACCGACGTGGACGCCGGGCCGACCGGCGGCAGGGAGGCGATCTCGTCACCGTCCCGCAGCACCCGGTATCCAGTGATCGGCGAGGTACTGGGACGCCAGGTCAGGGTGACGGTCGCCACGATCCGAGCGCAGGTGGGCGGAGCGCACGTGCTCGCGTCCGCAGCGGTGATCTCGGGGGGTGCCGGCGGGCTGGGCGACGGGCCGGTGGGCTGCGGGTCGCACGCGGCGAGGCACGCAGCGGCCAGCGTGCAGCCCAGTACGAACCGGGTGATGCGCGGGGGGAGGCGCATGGGCGCGAGCCTAGTGAGTCGTCCGGCCTGGGACAATCGGCCACCGATGGACGCCGCCGACCTCCTTGCCCGCTCGCCGACAGAACGCGTGCTGTGACCGCGAAGGCCCCCGGGACCCCGGGTCAGATGCCCGCGTCAAGACGCGGCGGCTCGCGGTCGATACCTGCCGGGACGATGCGACGTCTCGCCGCCCTCCTCGCCGTGCTCATCGCCCTGCTGCCCGCCGCGGCGGGGTTCGCGCCGGCGTCCGCCTACGACGTCCTCGACTCGCCGGAGATCCGCGCGATGGACGGCCGGATCTCCGGGGCGATCGACGAGGTCGAACGCTGGAACCATCAGCTCACCGCCTGGCAACGGCGGATCGCGAAGGCGTCGGCGGTCGTTCAGCGCCTGACGTACGTCGCGAACTCCGACGCCCACGTCGCGCGGTCGTTCGACGTGGTTCGGCGGGGGCTCCTGCGCACCGACCTGCTGGAATACCGGCTCGCGCAGGCTCATCGGGACCTGCGGCGCGTGCTGCACGATCCCGAGGGCCGCAACGCCGAGCAGCAGGTCGCGGCCTGGACGGCCTACGTGAACGAACTGCTCGCCGCCCGCGACACGATGATCCGCAAGGCCAAGCGCGGGTTCTCGTTCGTTCCTGGGGAGCCGGTGACCTACGAGGCCTGGGCGAACGGGTTCCTCGACCGGCTCGGAGCGCCGCGGTGCGACGAGAACCTGCTGATCGTGGTCGCGTGGGAGACGAGCGAGTCGACAGCGGCGGCGTTCAATCCTTTGGCGACCACCCATGTGATGGAGGGCGCCTCGGACATGAACTCGGTGGGCGTGAAGAACTACGTCTCGCTCGATCAGGGGCTCGACGCGGCGCGCGACACCCTCACAGGCGGCGCCGAGTCGTACGGGTACGGCGCGATCGTCGACGACCTCCGGGCCTGCGCGCCGGCGGAGACGACCGCGGCCGCGATCAACGCGTCGGCATGGTGTCGCGGCTGCACCGACGGGCTGTACCTCACCGGGCTCTTGCCGCTGGTGCGCGACGCCTACGCGGACCACGCCCAACGGCTGATCTCGACCACGACGGCGTAGGCCGCCGCGGCCTACGAGATCGTCGCAACTTCACCGCTCCGCCGGGTCCCGCGCCCCAGCGGACCTGCAAGAATGGCTCTTCGTGGACCAGACAACCGCGCACCCCGCCACCGCGGCCGCCGAGCCGACTCCCGTCCTCCCCGCCCTGTACGAGCTGATCGCCGAGCGAGCCGCCCCCGAGCGCCGTGATGCGCTGACCGCGTTCGCGAAGGCCTACCTGCGGCGCCTCACCGACGACGACCTGGCCGAGTACTCGCTCGACTCCCTCTACGCGCTCGTGGCC
>CAWGFO010000006.1:0-116480 GCA_963821925.1 uncultured Actinomycetes bacterium
CTTCGCTATCTATATCGCATTGGCTGTCGTGAACTAGCCGACGTTCTGAGGGGCGACGTACGACCGGCGCGTAATCCCGATCCGCCAGCCGGGCTCGCCCACGGTCAAGCCCCACCGCTCACGATTGCGACGGAACATGTCGGGAGCATGGCCACTGCCACTTCGCTACGGTACTCAATCACCGGTGCTCGGCGAGGCGCCGCATGTCCTCGAGGTGCTTCGGTGGAAGCTCGTAACCCTCATGGGCGAGGCGTTGCATCTCCGCGCTGATGCATCGCACTCGCTTGCCGGCGACGACCCCGAACGCCTGCAGGCCACCCCCAGGGACGACATGGGTCGTGTTCCACAGCGGCACGGGTTCGGCACCGTCCGCGTCATCGAGGACGTGCGTATCGATCTCGCGTCCGTCTGGGTGCACGTAGACGAACGCGCTAGGTAGTTGTTGGTTCGCGAGCCACGACTCGTGACTCACCTTCCGAGTTTCGCCATCCCAGGCGTAGGCGAACTCGAACCCGAGAGCATGAAGTCGCTCGACGAACCGCTCGAGGTCGGCGACATCGACGAGCACGTCCACGTCATGGTGTTCGCGGGTCTGCTCGCCGAGCAGGGCATCGACGCCCCATCCGCCCACGAGCCACAGCGTGATCCCGTGGTCTTCTAGGTCGCGGACGAGCGCGACAACCTGCTCGGCTCTCATGACGGTCGAGCGCTCACGAGCAGGGGCGCTGGTCTTCGCTGGCCACCGCGCTACCGTAACCCTCGCCATGGACAGGCTGCGAGCCGGCCGCTACATCATGATCCGTCGCAGCGTGCCGGAGGCGACGAGCGCGCCACTCTGGGTCCGCACCGCGATCGGGTCTCCCGCAGACAGCGTGGGGGCGGACTGTCTCGAACCCGTGTCACGATGCATGTGGCAACCCCCGTTGCTCCGAACCGTAAGCGAGCCGACCTTGTGGCCACCGGCGAAGACCACGAGCGTCTGGCCCCCGAGCCTGCCCATGCCCCACATGTCGACGTCGAACTCTCGGTGCCCGCTTCGCTCTTCGTAGTACGCGTGGCCGCGTGCGTATGAGTAGTGCGACGTTCCGTCGAGCCGTGCCCCAAGATGGTGGCGACCTGGCATCGCGGCGACCGGGTGGTCGCCGAGGCGACGAGCAACGTGGCAAGCACCAAGAAGAGCACCGCTCCCCCTGCCGTCCGACGAACGTTCTTCCGCTTCATTGGAGAACACGCCTCTCTCGTGCAGGTCCTCCTACTGTGCAGGGTGAGCGTCAGCCGACACGGGCCACGGGTCCCGGCGTTCGCGGGTCGCAACGAGAAGCCAGTTCGCTAACGTGGGCGCCGCCGATGGACGAGCTGCGAGCCGCGGAGATCGCGAGGCACCTCGGCGTCACCCGTGAGCGGGCGCGCCAGATCGCGGCACGTGACCGGGCACCGACGGTTCTGGATGGGGAATGGATGGGAGTGAGCCGGGACTCACATGAAGTCAGAGCCCAAGTAGACCTTCAACCTGCGGCGATGGGTCTACATCTCTCGTGCCCGGGGTGGGATTCGAACCCACACGCCTCTCTCGAGGCAGGCGCTTTTAAGGCGCCGTCGTCTGCCAGTTCCGACACCCGGGCCGCCCGGCGATGCTAGCCGCTGGCGGCCCCGTCCGATACCGCCGTCCGACGGAAGGCCAGCTGGCGCACCCGCCACACGACCGGCTCCGCGTCGCGGGCACCGTGGCGATCGCCGCGAGATCGGCGGCCAGGGCGGCCTGCGGCGGCACCTCGCCCCGATCGGCGAGCACCGCGAGGTTCATCGCGAAGATCAGCGCGCTCTCGGCCGGCGACGGCGTGAACGACACGACGTCGTCGGCGACGCGCTCGGTCCCGGGCTGGTCAGGCATCGCGGCGAGCACCGGACCTGCGAGCAGTCGGGCGCCCTGCGCCTCGACGACCGGGATCGCGACCTGGTCGAGGTAGGCGGCGAAAACGGGATCGGACACGTCGATGGCCTCGAGCTCGTCCAGGAGCACCAGCCCGCAGAGCGCGAGCTGCGTCGTCCACCGCTCGACCACACCCGGCGGGTCGACGAGATGGGCGAGCAGTAATGCCCGGGGTGGGATTCGAACCCACACGCCTCTCTCGAGGCAGGCGCTTTTAAGGCGCCGTCGTCTGCCAATTCCGACACCCGGGCCGCCCGGCGATGCTAGCCGCTGGCGGCCCCTTCCGATACCGCCGTCCGGCGGAGGGCCAGCTGGCGCATCCGCCACACGACCGGCTCGGCATCCCGCACACCGTCGGCGATCCCTCGTAGATCCGCGGCCAGCGCGGGCTGCGGCGGCACCTCGCCCCGATCGACGAGCACCGCGAGGTTCATCCCGAAGATCAGCGCGCTCTCTGCCGACGACGGCGTGAACGACACGACGTCGTCGGCGACCCGCTCGGTCCCGGGCGGGTCCGACATCGCGGCGAGCACCGGACCTGCGAGCAATCGCGCGCCCTGGGCCTCGACGACCGGGATCGCGACCTCGCCGAGGTAGGCGGCGAACACAGGATCGGACACATCGATGGCCTCGAGCTCGTCGAGGAGCACGAGCCCGTCGGGTGCGAGCTGCATCGTCCAGCGGGTCACGACACCCGGCGGATCGACCAGATGGGCGAGCAACAGCCGGCAGTAGATCAGGTCCGCCGGGCCGTCAGGGAACGGCATCTCCCGGACATCGTGCGCCAGGAACGAGACGCCGGCCGGTGCGTCGAGCGCCGCGCGCTCGAGGAACGGCCCGGACCGGTCGAGCCCGACGGTCCGCCCGGCGCCGGTGACCGCGTGCACGAGACGCGTGGTGAGCCCGGGCCCGCACCCCAGGTCGTACGCGAGCGAGGGCCCCGAGGTGACCGTACGCTCGAGGAAGGCCCGCGTTGTCGGCTCGAAGACCCGCGCGACGAGCCCGAGGCGCTCGGCCGCGAGTTCGGTATCGCCGTAGGTGTACCGCTCGCTCATCGGCGGCGACGCTACCATCGACGGATGCGAGACCTGTCCGCGCTCCCGAAGGCCGAGCTCCACCTGCACCTCGAGGGGGCGATGCGCGTCGAGACGGTCCGCGACCTCGCAGACCGGCAGGGACTCCCGATCCCCTCGGGGCTCGGCGCCGACGGCTGGCGGTTCGCCGACCACCTCGACTTCATCGACCAATACGTCGCGATGTGCTCGCTGCTGAACGACCTGGATGACTTCCGGCGGCTCGCGGAGGAGGTGTGCGTGGACCTCGCCGCGAACGGCGTGCACTACGCCGAGGCGGTCTTCTCACCCTCGAACCACGCCGACCGGCTCGGCGGTGACTGGTTCGGGCCGATCGAGGCGATCCTGGACGGGCTCGCCGCGGGCGAGCGGGATACCGGCGTCGTCGTCCGGCTCGACCCGGACATCGTGCGGGACCTCGGCATGGACCAGGCCGACAAGGTGCTGGAGGTCGCGCTGAAGTACGCCGGCCGTGGCGTGGTGGCCCTGAACGCCGCGGGCAGCGAGCGGACCGACGTCGGCGCCTTCGCGCATCACTTCTGCACCGCGAAGGAGGCGGGCCTGAAGTCGGTGCCGCACGCGGGCGAGTGGGCCGGCCCCGAGAATATCTGGGCGACCCTCGAGGCGTACGAACCCGACCGGATCGGCCACGGCGTCGCGGCCGCGCGCGATCCCGAGCTGATCGAACGGCTCCGCGACCTGGCGATCCCGCTCGAGGTGTCGCCGGTGTCGAACGTCGAGACGGGTGTCTTCGCGTCGCTCGAGGAGCACCCGTTCGAGCGGCTCCGCGCGGCGGGCATCGTGGTCACGCTCAACTCCGACGACCCGCCGATGTTCGGGGCGTGGCTCGCCGACGTGTACGAGTCGGCCCGGGCGACGTGGGAGTACACGGACGAACAGCTCGCCGAGATCGCGCGGACCGGGGTGCGGGCGAGCTTCGCCGACGACGAGCTCAAAGGCGAGATCATCCGCGGGATCGACGGATGGCTCGGGACGCCGGAGTGACGCCGGAGGCCACTGCGGTCGCTACGATTCGGCGACCGTGACCTTCAGGATGTAGATCGGGTACGTCGGCGTGCTCGGCTCGCCGCCGGCGGCCGACGCGACGGTTGGCGTCTGCCCGATCTTCTCGACGACCTTCAGCCCGTCGGTGACGTTCCCGAAGATCGTGTACTTCCCGCTCGGCGGGTCGAGGCTCGCGGCGGGCGCCAGCGTCACGAAGAACTGGCTCCCGTTCCCGCCCGTCTGCGCGTGCGCGAACGCCAAGACGCCGGCGGCGTCGAACGAGGCGCCCTTCGTGACCGTGACCGGGATCTCGTACCCGGGTCCGCCCGTGCCGTCGCCCTTCGGGTCCCCGCCCTGGATCACGAAGTCCTTCACGATCCGATGGAACGTGAGCCCGTCGTAGTACCCCTGATCCGCGAGGAAGGCGAAGCTGTTCGTCGCGTCGGTCGCCGTCTTCGCGAGGAGCTCCGCGCTGAACGTGCCGCACGAGGTCTCGAAGGTCGCCACGTAGGTCTTCGACGGGTCGATCGTGACCTTCGGCGCCTGGTCGAACGTGTGCTTGGGCTTGTTTGCGGCCGGCGGCGCCTCGGTCTGGGGGCACGGCCCGGCCTGCACGCTCGCGCTCGGCGTGCCGGACGCGGCCGTGCTCTCGTCCCCGCCGCCGAAGGCGATCGTCCACGCGACGATCAGCGCGACGATCGCGACCACCGCGGCGATCCCGCCGTAGATCAGGTTCCGCCGCCGGCGCGCGGCCTGACGTTCGGCCTGCCGGCGTGCGGCGAGCTTCGCGAGCTGACGTTCCCTGGCGCGACTGGGCATACGGCGACCGAGGTTACCGGATGCCGAGCAGCTCGAACGCGAGCCCGTCGAGGATGTCGGTCTCGCTCACGAGGGCACGCTCGAACCCGAACCGCCGGAGGGTCTCCACGAAGATCACGGTTCCGGCAACCATCACGTCGCCGCGGCCGGGCGCCATCACCGGCAGGGCGGCCCGCTCCACGTTCGTCATGCGCGCGAGGTCGAGAAGGATCCGCTCGGCGTCAGCGAGGGAGAGCCACGACCGGTGGATCGCCTCCGGGTCATATCGTTCCAGCCCCAGAGCGATCGCTTGGAGCGTCGTCGCCGTGCCGGCGACCGCCACGAGCGTGCGGGCGTCGTGGGCGCCAGGAACCGCGGCCTCGGCCTCGTCGAGCCTCGCGGCGACCTCGGCCTCGAGGGCGGCCAGGTCGCCGGGCGTCGGCGGGTCGTGCGTCACGAGCCGCTCGGTCAGGCGGACGCTCCCCATCTGCGTCGAGAGCGCCCCGGTCACGCGACCCGGCGCATCGCCCGTCACGAACTCGGTCGATCCCCCACCGATGTCGAAGAGCAGGTACGGCGACGGCGCCTCGGCAGGATCGAGCCCGAGCGTCCCGCCGAGGAACGAGAGGCCGGCTTCGCGCTCGCCGCTGATCACCTCGAGCTCACTCCCCGCGAGTCGCCGGACCGCGCCGGCGAACTCCTCGCGGTTCTCCGCATCGCGCACGGCGCTCGTGGCCGCGACCCGGATCCGCTCGGCGCCCAGGTGCCGCGCCTGGCGGCAGTACCGCTCCAGGACCTCGACCGTCCGCTCGAGCGCGTCGGGATCCAATCGTCCGGTCTCGTCGACGCCCTTGCCGAGCCGCGTGATCACCATGTCACGCACGAGCTCGGTCGGGAGCCCACCGTCCACGCCCGGCTCGACCACGAGCAGCCGGATCGAGTTCGTGCCCTGGTCGATCGCGGCCACGCGTCCCGCGCGCTGCCCGGCGTGCACCAGCTCGACGCGCTCGGCGGTCCACGCGCCCACGGGGTCGTCGCCGCCCGCCAGGTGATACGCGTAGTGCGCGTGTAGGCACTTCACGCCGGTGCGGGTCCCCGCCACGCCGCCCCAGCCCCGAGCCTCGTGGAGGTCGGCGCCCCGCTCCTCGGCGTAGGCGCGGTGGGCGGTCTCGAGCGCATCGTCGAACACCTCGTCGTCCTGCACCCGGTCGTTCAGCCGCGCGATCCAGCCCTCGGACTCGACGCGCGCCACGGCCTTCACCGCGTCCGGGCACGTGAGCCAGTACGTCGTGGGGAACGGATCGCCGTTCACGTCGAGGGGAGCGTTGCGGATCACGAGCGGATGGCCGCCGGTGCACCGGGCGACGACGGCGAACGCGGTCGTCGGCTCGCGACCGAGCTGCTCGCGCACCAGCGTGAGGTCGGACGCGCGGAGCTCGCGATGAGCGACGGATCCGGGGGCGGGTTCCACCGGCCCATCGTCGCAGACCGCGAGATACTGGCGCCCGTGATCGACGCGACCTTCACGAGGATCGAGACCGAGCGGCTCGCGCTGCGACGGTTCACGCCCGGCGATGCTTCGGCCTTCGCCTCGTATCGGAGCGACCCCATGGTGGCCCGTTACCAGTCGTGGGACGAGACCTACTCGGTCGCCGACGCCGAGCGGATGATCGCCTCGATCGCCGAGATCCACCCGGGCGAACCAGGCGAGTGGTTCCAGTTCGCGGTAGCGGACCGCGACACCGACGTGCTCGTCGGCGACTGCGGCCTGCATGTCGACGGTAGCGACCCGAGCCGCGCGGAGATCGGCTACACGCTGGCCCCGGCGCATCAGGGCCGGGGCTTCGCGACCGAGGCCGTCGACGCCCTCGTCGGCTATGCGTTCGGCACGCTCGGCGTCGAACGGATCCAGGCCACGGCGGACGAACGCAACGCGCCGTCGATCCGCGTGGTCGAACGGCTGGGGTTCGAGGCGGTCGCCCGCGTGCACACGACGTTCAAGGGCGAGCGGTGCGTGGAGGAGACCTACGAACTGCGGCGGGATCCCGCGACGCCCGGCTGAGGCCCGGCGCTACTTGCGCTTGTGCTCGACGGCCCGCTTGTAGTCGACCAGGTTCTCTTCGCTCTGCCGCATGAACTTCTTCAGCATCTGCTCGAATCCGGGGTCGGAACCGCGGCGGGGGCGCCGCTCGGGCGGCGGGTCCTGGAGCGCCTTGATCGAGAGATCGATCTTGCCGTCTTCCTTGATGGCCAGGACCTTCGCCTGGACCACGTCCTGCTCGCGCAGGTGCTCGTGCACGTCCTTCACGTAGTTGCGGTCGATCTCGGAGATGTGGACCAGTCCGAGCCTGCCGTCCTCCAACTTGAGGAACGCGCCGTAGGGAGTGATGCGTTCGACGGTGCCGTCGACCACCGCTCCGATCTCGATCTCTGCGATCGGGATGACTCCTTCCATGCTGTCGCGCGGGCCGTTCCCGCACGTCGGACGGCCAGTGTGCGGGAATCGCCAAGGGGCGTCAATGCGAGCCGATCCGCTCGACGACGGGATGAGAGCCCGTTGAGGCGTCGAGCGATCTACGGGAGCATGGGCGCGATCGGTTCCCCGGATCGGAAGGAGCACCCGTTTGCCGCAGGCCAACATCCAGGTCCGCACGGTCGACGATCCGGCCGCATTCCTCGCGGACGCCCGCCCCCTCCTGATGCTCGACGAGGCCCGTCACAACCTGATGCTCGGCGTCGTCGGCAGGATCGCCACCGAGCCACACAGCTACCCCGTCTTCCGGCTCTGGCTCGCCCAGGACCCGAGCGGCGACGTCGTGGGGGCCGCGTCGATGACGGCCCCATGGCCGATCGCGGTCGCCCGGCCTACGGACGAGCGCGCGATCGAGGCGCTCGTGGCGGCCGCGAGCGCGGGCGATCTCCCGGTACCCGGCGTCGTCGGCGCCGTACCGGAGGTGTACGGATTCGCGTCGCGATGGACCGCCGTCACGGGGATGAACGCCACGACCCGTCGGGCTGAGGGAGCGTTCGCGCTCGAGGAGGTGGCACCGGTCCCGATAGCCGCGGGCACGGCGCGACCGGCGACCGAGGTGGACCGCGAGCTGCTCGCGCGGTGGATGGTGGCCTTCGTCGCCGAGGCGCTGCCGGACGACCCGCCCGCCGACGACGACGGCCGCGAGATCGTGGACAGCCGGCTGCTCAGCGACAGCGCAGGTCTCTGGCTCTGGGAGATCGACGGGCGGGCCGTCTCGGTGGCCGGCTACGGCGGTCCCACCCCGAACGGGATCCGGATCGGCCCGGTGTACACGCCCCCCGAGCACCGCGGTCACGGGTACGCGACCTCGCTCGTCGCCGAGCTCAGCGCCTGGCTGATCGCGAACGGCCGCCGCTTCTGCTTCCTCTACACCGACCTCGCGAACCCGACGTCGAACGCGATCTACCGACGGATCGGCTACCGGCAGGTCTGCGAGTCGGCGAACATCGTGTTCGAGCCGCGGCCGTGATCCTCGGCGTCTAGCAGTCCAGCGGGAACGGCGCCCCGCGCTCGGGCACCGTCACGAACGCGATCTCGCCGGGCAGCACCATCCCGAGGCACGTGCGGGCCAGCTGCTCCATGTAGGCGGGGTCATCGAACCGCTGGATCTTCGCCTGAAGATCGGCGTTCTCCCGCTGGAGCTCCTCGGTCTGGCGCTGGAGCTGGCCGAGCTGGCTCCGCTGGTCCATCAGCGTGCGGAAGGGCGCGACCGCGAGCGTGAGCAGCAGCACCACGACGACCGCGAGGCCGCCGGCGCGCGCGGACAGACGCCAGGTTCGTCTGGCCCGGTGGGCGCCTGTGCGAGTGGTCCCGCGAACGGCGGCAGGGGAAGTGGCCGCTGAGCTCATCGGCCTATCCCGACCCCGAAAGCAGGCTCGAGCCCGCGAAGCGGGCGTTCTCGCCGAGCTCCTCCTCGATCCGGAGGAGCTGGTTGTACTTGGCCGTGCGCTCGCCGCGGCTCGGCGCGCCGGTCTTGATCTGACCGGCGTTCGTCGCGACGGCGAGGTCGGCGATCGTCGAGTCCTCGGTCTCGCCGCTGCGGTGGCTGATCACGTTCGCGTAGCCGTGACGCGTAGCCAGGGCGATCGTGTCGAGCGTCTCGGTGAGCGAGCCCACCTGGTTCACCTTGATCAGGATCGCGTTCGCGACGCCCTCGCGGAGGCCTCGCTCCAGACGCTCCGCGTTCGTCACGAAGTTGTCGTCGCCGACGAGCTGCACCCGCGACCCGACGGTGGCGGTGAGCGCGGCCCATCCCTCCCAGTCGTCCTCGGCCATGCCGTCCTCGAGCGAGACGATGGGGAAACGGTCGAGGAGGTCGGACCAGAAGGCGACCATATCCTCGGAGGAGCGCGCTGCGCCCTCGAGCTGGTAGGCGCCGTCGCGGTAGATCTCGGAGGTCGCGGGGTCCATCGCGAGCGCGACCTCGTCGCCGGGGGTCAGGCCGGCCTTCGCGATCGCCTCGAGCAGCAGATCGAGCGCCTCGGCGGCCGTCCCGAGCTCGGGGGCGAAGCCGCCCTCGTCGCCGACGCCGGTCGCGAGGCCGCGTTCGTGCAGGATCGACTTCAGCGCGTGGAAGCACTCGGCGCCCCACCGCAGCCCCTCTGAGAACGACGCAGCTCCGACCGGCATCAGCATGAACTCCTGGAGCTCGAGCTGGTTGTCGGCGTGCGCGCCGCCGTTGATCACGTTCATCATCGGCGTCGGCAGGACGTGGGCGTTCGGTCCGCCCAGGTACCGCCACAGGGGCTGGCCGCTGGAATCGGAGGCCGCGCGCGCGGTGGCGAGCGACGCCCCGAGGATCGCGTTCGCTCCGAGGGCCGACTTGTCGGCGGTCCCGTCCAGGTCGAGGAGCGCGCGATCCACGCCCCGCTGGTCGAACGCGTCGAGCCCGGTGATCGCCTCGGCGATCGGCCCGCGCACGTTCGCGACGGCCGTCAGCACACCCTTGCCGCCGTACTCGACGTCGCCGTCACGGAGCTCGAGCGCCTCGTGCTCACCGGTCGAGGCACCGCTCGGCACCGCGGCCCGGCCGAACGCGCCGTCGTCGAGCCAGACGTCGACCTCGACGGTCGGGTTGCCCCGGGAATCCAGGATCTGGCGCGCGCGGACGGACTCGATCGGCGACATGGGGTCCCGATGGTACCGGACGCTCTCAGGCGCCCGGGGATTTCCCGGCAGCGGACGCAGTCGGCGGACCGTGCCCCGGGGGCCACCTCGTGAAGTCGGAGGACCGCGAGGCCTCGCGGAACCCGAGTCGCGCGTACCAGTGCTGCGGCCAGTCCTCGGCGTCGGCCCACAGGAACACCTGCTCGGCCCCGGCGGCACGGCCTTCGGCGGCGGCCCGGAGCACGAACGCGCTGGCGAGCCCCCGGCCGCGGAACTCCACGAGCGTGTCGACCGACTCGACCTGCGCGAGGTCGCCGTCCACGTAGAGCTCGCAGCACCCCGCGGGCTCGCCGTCGACACGCGCGAGGAAGAAACGCGCCCCGACCACGCGCTCCAACTTGCTGTGGAAGTCGACCAGCTGCTCGTTCTCATGCTCGGTCGCCGTCGACGTGTACCGGCGCTGGATCTCGAGCACGAGCGGGCGCACCTCCGAGAACGACACCTCCTCGATCGCATCGATCTCGTGATCTCGCTCGGGCATCTCTCGCTGCACGAGGAGCACGCCCTTGTCGTGGACGAACCCGTGCTCGATGAAGCCCATCGCGAGACGGTCGCAGTCGGCCGGGTCCGCGAACATCACCCGGCGGTGGGTGCGGCCGGCCCCGCCCAGGATCCGGTCGGTCTCGAGGATCCAATGCTCGGCGGGCGCCGCGCCCGCCTCCTCGACCCACAGGTAGTTCGCCGTGAAGCGGATCGGGTAGTCGTCGTCAAGGTACGCGACGCCGCCGGGGAACGGCACGACCCGCGTGGCCATCCGTTCATCGATGCGGCGGGCGAACGCGTCGGCGCGCGCGAGCTCGGGGTCGATCATCGTCCGATGCTAGCCGGACCGCGGCGTTCAGCCGGTGACCGTCGCGGGGTCGGCGTTCGCGCCGCACACCAGCACGACGACCCGCTCGCCGGGCTCGGGCACGTACGCGCCGGTCCGCAGCGCGGCCAGCGCGGCCGCCCCACCGGGCTCGGCCACCATCCGGAGGTCCCGCCAGATCGCGCGCTGCGCGTCACGGATCGCGTCGTCCTCGACGAGCACCACGCGGTCGACATAGGCCCGCGCGACCGCGAAGGCGATGTCGCCCGCACGTCGGGTGCCCAGAGAGTCGGCCGCGATGCCGCCGACCGGCACGTCGACGGGCTCGCCCGCCTCGAGGGCGGCATCCAGGCACCGCGACGAGACGGGCTCGACCCCCACCACCCGCACATCGCCCGCGTACCAGGCGGCGATGCCGCCGATCAGGCCGCCGCCGCCCACCGCCACGAGCACCGTGTCGGCGTCGGGCGCCTGCTCCGAGAGCTCGATCCCGATCGTGCCCTGTCCGGCCACGACCTCGGGCTGGTCGAACGGGTGCATCCAGCAGGCGCCGGTCTCGGCCGCGCGCTCATGGGCTGCCGCAGAGGCGTCGTCGTAGTAGCCGTCGACCACGCACACGTCGGCGCCCTGCTCGCGCACGCGCGCGATCTTGGCCTCGGGGGAGGTCGACGGCACGAAGATCTCGGCGCGATGCCCGAGGGTCCGCGCCGCGTACGCCACCGCCAGCCCGAAGTTCCCGCCGCTCGCGGCGATCACCCCGGCGTCGGGAACCTCCGAGGCGAGCATCTTGCTGAAGGCGCCGCGCGGCTTGAACGAGCCGACGTGCTGCAGGAGCTCGAGCTTCAGGGTGAGCGGCCCGTCGATCCCGAACGCGCCCGCACCCGGGTCGAGCACGGGCGTCCGGCGCACGTAGGGGCGGATGCGATCTCGGGCGGCGAGGATGTCGCCGCGCGAGGGCACCGGCGTGGTGTCGCTCACGCCTTCGTCTCGCGGAAGAGCGCCCGGAGCTCGGCCTCGTCGGCCGTCTCGACGTCGAGACCGCGGTCCGCCGCCAGGGCGACGAAGCGCTCGTACCGCCCCGAGAAGGTGCGCACGGTCCGCCGCAGCGCGCTCTCGGCGTCGATCCCGTGCTTGCGCGCCACGGCGACGGCGGCGAACAGGACGTCGCCGATCTCCTCCTCGACGTGCGCGGGGTCGTCGGCCGCGGCGAGCTCGTCGACCTCTTCGCGCAGCGCCTCGATCGCGCCGTCGACGCTCCGCCACTCGAACCCCCACCCGGCGGCGCGCCGCTGGACCTTGGCGGCCCGCGCGAGCGACGGCAGCGACGCGGGGATGTCGTCGGCGACCTCGGAGCGCTCGCCCTTCTCGGCGGCCTTCAGCTTCTCCCAGTTCACGAGCACCTCGTCGGCGCCCGTCACCTCGACCTCACCGAAGACGTGCGGGTGGCGGTAGACGAGTTTCTTCACCAGGCCCTCGGCGACGTCGTCGACGTCCCAGGCGCCGTCGTCGGCCGCCATCTGCGCGTGGAACACGACCTGCAGCAGCACGTCGCCCAGCTCGTCGCGGATCGCGTCGGCGTCGTCCGCGTCGATCGCCTCGAGCAGCTCGTGCGTCTCCTCGAGCAGGTGGCGCGCGAGCGTCCGATGCGTCTGCTCGGCGTCCCACGGGCAGCCGCCGGGCCCGCGCAGCCGCGCCATCACCTTCACGAGGTCGAGCAGACGCTGCCCGCCCTGCGACGACGGGACGGGGCCCTCGGGGACGTGGGCGAGCAGGTCGTCCGCGCGCGAGGGCCGTTCGGTCACGGCGTGGCGGAGGCCGCCCCGGTCGGCGTCTCGTTCACCGGCGTGGCGGCGGTCGGGCTCTCGGTGGCGCTGGGGTCGGTGCTGTGCACCGAGACGACCTGCAGGTTCTCGTTGTCCCAGCGGCCGAACGTGGGGTTCACGTCGACGCCCTGCTCGTCGGCCTGACCGCGCAGCCACTCGTTGAACACGACGATCGCCTGGCTCTGGACCAGCTGCTGCTTCGCCTGTGCGTAGGGCGTGACCTGCTTGTCCTCGAGGCGGATCACGTGCCACCCGAAGTCGGTCTTCACCGGCTGGGAGATCTCGCCGGGCTCGAGGCCGACCACCGCGGCGGCGAACTCGGGTACGTAGGTCGAGGCGACGGCCGACCCGAGGCTGCCCGAGTTGTCCTTGGCCGAGGGGTCGATCGAGACCTGCTTGGCGAGCGCGAGGAAGTCGTCGCGGGTCGCGCCGGGGGCGGTGACCTGCTGGTAGACGTCCTGCGCCTCGGCCTCGGTCTTCACCAGGATGTGATCGGCCTGCACCGTGGTGAAGTCCGCGATCTGGTCCTGGTACATCTGCTTCAGCTTGTCCTCACCGAGCTGGCTCTCGGTGATCTTCTGCTGCGCCGCCTGGAACAGGAGCACCGTGCGCGCGAGCACCTTGAGGTCCTCGCGGTCGAGGCCCTCCTTCGTGAGCGCCTTGTCCACGGCGTCGGCGCCGAGCGACTGGTCGAGCTGGCCGATGATGTCGGTGACCTGCTTGTCGGTGACCTCGATGCCGTTCGCATCGGCGTAGGTCTCGATCAGCCGCTCCTGGATCAGGTTCGTGAGCGCGAAGCGGTTGCAGGCGGCCTCGGCCGTCTCACCGGACTCCTGCTGCCCGCATGGCGACTGGTTGATCGCGCCGAGGAACCGGAACAGATCCGCCTCCTGCTGGAGCTGGGCGTCGGTGATGTCGGCCCCGTTCACGACGGCGGCCGCCGACGGCGCGGCGGGCGAGTCGGCACAGGCGGCGAGCGCGAGCACGGCGACCACGGACAGCGCGATGAGACGGATCGGAGAAGGTTTCACGAGCGACCAGTCTACGGGGCGGGCGTCGGTACGCCCCCGGCGGGCTCCTGAGAGGGCCCTGAGACCGGCGGCGAGCCGCCCGGGACGGCGCCCGCGGCCACCGCGTCGGCCAGCGAGATCTCGTTCGTGGTCGCCTCCACCAGGTTCCGCTCGACGAAGCGCACGAGGTCGGTCCCGAAGACCTTCTCGGGCACGAGGTTCAGGGTCTTCGTCGTGTCGTGGTACGTGCCCTTCCAGATCCGGTCCTCCAGGTCCGCCTGGAGCGCGTCCGGGATCGCGACCGGCTTGATCCTGATCTGGTCGCGATACGTCGAGATCTCCTCCACGCCGAGAGCGCGGCAGGTCACGCGCAGCGACGCCACCGCGAAGAGCGTCTCGACCTGGTCCGGCAGCGCACCGTAGCGATCGACGGTCTCGGTGCGGATCTGCTCGAGGACCTCGTGGCTCGCCGCGAGCGAGATCCGCCGGTAGAGCTCCAGGCGGAGCGCCTCCTGGGCCACCCAGCCCGGCGGCACGAACGCCTTCACCGGCAGGTCGATCCGGAGCTCCTTCTCCTCGGGGATGACCTCGCCCTTCATCTCGGCCATCGACTCCTGCAGGATCCGCGCGTACGCGTCGAACCCGACCGCCGCGATGTGTCCGCTCTGCTCGCCGCCCAGCAGGTTCCCCGCGCCACGGATCTCGAGGTCCCGGAGCGCGATCCGGAACCCGCTCCCGAGCGCCTGGTGCTTGCCGATCGTCGCGAGCCGCTCGCGGGCCTCGTCGGTGAGCTCGCGGACCGGCGGGAAGAAGAGGTAGGCGAACGCCCGCTCGGTGGAGCGCCCCACCCGGCCCCGCAGCTGGTACATCTGCGCGAGCCCCAGCAGGTCGGCGCGGTCGACGATCAGCGTGTTCGCGTTCGGGACGTCGAGACCGCTCTCGATGATCGTCGAGCAGACGAGGATGTCGGCCTCGCGGTCCCAGAACCGCATCATCTGGCGCTCGAGCTGGTCCTCGTCCATCTGGCCGTGCGCGATCGACACGCGAGCCTCGGGGAGCTGCTCCTGGATCCAGGCGGCCTGCCGGTCGATCGTCGCCACGCGGTTGTGCACCCAGAAGACCTGACCTTCGCGGAGGAGCTCGCGCCGGACCGCGCCGAGCGCCAGGCCCTCGTCGTACGAGCCGACGTAGGTGAGCACCGGCTGCCGATCCTCCGGCGGCGTGTCGATCGTCGACATCTCGCGGATCCCGGTGAGCGCCATCTCGAGCGTGCGCGGGATCGGCGTCGCCGTCATCGTGAGCACGTCCACGCTCGCGCGGAACTGCTTCAACCGCTCCTTGTGCGCGACGCCGAACCGCTGCTCCTCGTCGACGACGAGCAAGCCCAGGTCCTTGAAGGCGACGTCCTTGCCCAGGAGCCGATGCGTGCCGATCACGACGTCGACCTTGCCGTCCTTCGCGTCCTGCACGATCTGCTTCTGTTCGGCGTTGCTGACGAACCGGCTCAGCATCTTCACGCTCACCGGGAACGCCGAGAACCGCTCGCCGAAGGTGATGAAGTGCTGCTCGGCCAGGAGCGTCGTCGGCACGAGCACCGCGACCTGCTTGCCCTCCATCACGGCCTTGAACGCCGCGCGGATCGCGATCTCGGTCTTGCCGAACCCGACGTCGCCGCAGACCAGGCGGTCCATCGGCTTGGGCTGCTCCATGTCCTTCTTGACGTCGTCGATCGCGACGAGCTGGTCGCCGGTCTCCTCGTGCGGGAACGCGTCCTCGAGCTCGGCCTGCCAGGGGGTATCCGGCCCGAACGCATGGCCGGGCACCGACATCCGCACGGTGTAGAGGCGGACCAGCTCGCCCGCCATGTCCTTGACGGCCTTCTTGACGCGGGAGGTGGCGCGCGCCCAGTCGCTGCCCCCCATCCGGTGCAGGCGCGGTGCGTCGCCGCCCAGGTACTTCGCGACCATCCCCACCTGATCGCTCGGGACGAAGAGCTTGTCGCCCTGGGCGTACTCGAGCACCAGGTAGTCGCGCTCGGCACCGGCGAGCTCCCGGTGCGTGATCCCGACGTAGGTCCCCACCCCGTGGATCCGGTGCACGGCGTGGTCGCCGGGCTCCAGCTCGTCGGCGACCGACTCGACGCTCCGCCGGGTGAACCGCGGCGCGGCGCGCGTGTGCCGCCGCGAGCCGAACAGGTCCTCCTCGGTGGCGATCGCGAGCGTGCCGGCCTTGAACACGAAGCCGTTCGTGAGCGGCGCCTCGGCCGTCTCGACCGGCACCTCGCCGATCACCTCGCCGATCCGCGCGAGCGAGCCGTGCCCACGGGCCGTCACGATCAAGCGGTAGCCGAGCTCGTGCAGGCTCCCGAGGCGGTTCGCCAACTCCGGCGCGTTCCCCTGGGCGGTTCCCCAGTGCTCGAGGCCCAGGTCCACACCCTGCGTGAACTCGGTGAGCCGCAGCTGCACGCGGCCCGAAAGCGCGTCGTCGAGCGCCGGCATCGCGTCGGGCCCGGGCCAGCCGAGCGCCTCTGCGAGCGCGACCGCCTCGTCGCGCGCCTGTCGCGCGCGGTCGAGCGTGCGCTCGGCCTCCACGACGACCACCCACGCGCCGGCCGGCAGCAGGTCGGCGGGGGTCGGCATCTCGTCGAACAGGAGCGGTGCGAAGGACTCGGCGCCCTCCGCGTGGAGCCCGTCGGCGATCCGCTGCAGCCCGTCGCGCACGCGGTCGGTCATCGCCGGCGCGAGCTCGGCCGCCCGGGCGCGCACCGCGTCGTCGGGGATCAGCTCGCGCACCGGCGGCACGAAGGCGGAGGCGACCGGAGCCGACGAGAGCTGCGTGGACGGGACGAACTCGCGCATCGACTCGATCTCGTCGCCCCAGTACTCGAGGCGGACGGGCCGTCGTGCCGTGCCCGGGAACACGTCGACGACCCCGCCGCGGACCGCGAACTCCCCACGGTGCTCGACCACGTCGGCCCGCCGGTACCCGAGGTCGACGAGCCGCTCCGCGAGCGCGTCGGGGGCGAGCTCGAGACCGGTCACGAGCTCGGTGGGGGTCTCGGTGCCGAGCGTGGGGATCAGCCGCTGCATCGCCGCCATCGCCGGCGCGACCACCACGAACGCACCCGACGCCGCGCGCAGCCGGCGCACGGCCTCCGCGCGACGCGCGGCCACGTCGGGCGCCGGCGACAGCCCCTCGTAGGGCAGGGCCTCCCACGACGGGAGCAGCACGACCGCGTCGGCGCCCAGGTAGGACTCGAGGTCGGCGGCCAGCGCCTCGGCCTCGCGCGGACCGGCGGCGACCGCCAGCACGGGAGTCTCGAGGGCCGTCGCGACCGCGGCGACCACGAGGTCCTCACCGGCCTCGGCCCGCGCGACGATGGGCCGTTCGCGGGCGAGCAGGAGCCGCTCGAACGGCTCGGAACCGACCAGCGTCTCGACGGCGTCCCGCAGGCTCAACGCGACCTCCCCCCGGCATGCGCCGGACAACGCGAACAGCCCCGGCCGCGGATGCGGCGGGGCGTCGACGTCAGTCTAGCGGGGGCCACGGCGGAGCGAGCCGGCCGACCTCAGTCGGCGCCGTGGAAGCGGTTCTGCGCTGACTCGAGCCCGTCGGCGATCAGCGCGCGGACGGCGTCGGCCGCCCGGTCGGCCCAGATCGCGACGTCGGCCTCGAGGCGTTTCGGGATCGGTTCCAGCACGAAGTCGGCCGGGTCCTGCCGGCCCGGGGGCCGCCCGATCCCGACCCGCACGCGGTAGAAGTCCTGCGTACCGAACCCCTGTTGGAGCGACTTCAGCCCGTTGTGGCCGCCGGTGGCGCCGCCGAACTTCAAGCGGATCGCGCCGGCGGGAAGGTCGAGCTCGTCGTGGACCGCGATCACGTGGTCGGCGTCGATGTCTTGCTTCTTCGCGATCGAGGCGTACGAGGAGCCCGCCTCGTTCATGTAGCGATGCGAACGCGCGACCACCACCCGCTCCCCCGCCTCGTGGATCTCGGCGAGGTCGACCGGCACGAACCGCGCCTTGCGGAACCGGGCGCCGGTCGCGCCGGCGAGCTCCGCGGCGGCCATCGCGCCGAGGTTGTGGCGGGTGCTGGAATAGCGGTCGCCGGGGTTGCCGAGTCCGGCGACGAGCCAGGCCATCGGCTAGCTCTCGCCGCCCTCCTCGGGGGCGGGCGCCTCGGCGGCCGGGGCCTCGCCCTCGGCGGCGGCACCCTCCTCGGCGCCCTCCTCGCCTTCGGCCACGGGGACCTCGACACCCTCCTCGCCGGGGACCGACAGGTCGGCCTCGGTGCGGAGCACGGCCGGCGTGATGATCGAGAGCACGGCGTCCTCGAGGTTCGTGAGGATCGTGACGCCCTCGGGCGCGACGAGGTCGCTCACGTGCACCATGTCGCCGAGTTCGATCTCGGTGATGTCGATCTCGATCTGGTCCGGCACGTCCTGCGGGAAGCACTCGACCGCGACCTCGCGGAGATGGTGCTCGACCACGCCGCCCTCCTTGACGCCGGCGGCCTCGCCGGTCTCGACCACCGGCACGTTCACGGTGATCATCTGGGTGCGGCTCACGGCCAGGAAGTCGATGTGGATCAGCGAGTTGTGGATGTAGTCGCGCTGGATCTCACGGGCCAGCACCAGGTGCTCGGACCCGTCGACCACGAGGTCGACGAGGGCGTTCGCGCCGGCGGCGCCGTGGAGGATGTGGAACATCTCCCGCGCGTCGACGGAGAGGGCCACGGGCTCGACGCCCTGTCCGTAGAGCACGCCCGGGACGCGGCCGTCGGCTCGGAGCCTCCGGGCGACGCCCTTGCCGGTCTCGTCGCGCTTCTCTGCCTGCAGTTTCGTTTCCATGGTGAACAGATCCTCGAGGTCAGGGGTACAGCCGGAGATTGTACGGAATGCGGGCGGACCCCGACCCGGGAGGTCACAACCGCGATACCTTTCGGGCGGCTCGTGCGTCTGAACGGGTGAGATGCCGGAAGGAACGCAACTGACCGCCGACCGCACCAGCGACGCGCCCGAGGGGCGCCTCGAGGAGCTCTACGCCCGGCACGCGCCTGCGGCCATGCGGTTGGCCTACCTCTTGACGGGCGACCCGCAACAGGCCGAGGACCTCGTCCAGGAGGCGTTCGTCCGCTGCGTGGGCCGTTTCCAGTACCTGCGGGCGATCGATGCGTTCGATGCCTACCTGCGCCGCACCATCGTGAACCTGCACACGTCGGGGATCGCCGCCGCCGCCTCGAGCGCGCCTGGCTCCAGCGCGAGGGGGCCGCAGAGGCGTCTCGGGTATCCACGATGCGCGACGTGGGTGTCCGCGAGGATCTCTGGCAGGCCCTCGCCTCGCTTCCACCGCGACAGCGCGCCGCGGTGGTCCTCCGCTACTACGAGGACCTGCCGGAGCAACGCGTGGCCGAGATCCTCGGCTGCTCGGTGCCGGCGGCCCGATCCCTCGTGTTCCGGGCGATGGAGACGCTGCGGACCACGATCGGAGGTGACGAGACGTGAACGACCTGGAACGCCGAGTGACGGAACTGCTCGAGCACGACGCGTCGGAGGCGCCCCGCGTGACGGCACCGCCGCCGCGGCTCCGTCGCCGGGTGCGCGGACGCCAGCTGGGCACGGCCGCGGTCGCCTCGGTGACGGTGTTCGCGGTCGTCCTCGCCGGGTTCGCCGGGATCCGCGCGATCGACCGGGGTGCCCCGGACGGCGCTCCGGCGAACGACCCGTGGGCCGGGTACACGGTCTACGAACGTACGGCCACGATCTGGAACGTGACGATCTCGAGCCCGAGCGACCTGTACCTGACACGCCCGGCGGTCGCCGGCGGGGATCGACGACCGCTCCTGCAGCTCACGACCTACGACCCAGGGCTCAACGAACCCGTCTGCGGGTCGGGCGTGCCTGGGGAGGTGCCGAGCCTCCCCGACGGCGAGGCGGCGATGGTCCTCACGGCCGTGTTCTCGAGGCGAGCCGGCGTCGAGCCCGCCTGGCCGATCCAGGTCGACCCCGACATGCCCGTCACGGACGGTCCGTGCGGGCCGGGTCGGTACCTGGCGTTCGATGACCCCTCGAACGCCGTTCCCTACGAGGCGTGGATCGGGGCCGGGCGCCGGAGCGACGGACGAACAGGTCCACGAGCTCATGCGGTCCCTCGAGGCGATGACGTTCGTCGGCGACGGGTTGGCGGGCGACCCGAAGCGGTCGGCCTACGTGATCGCCGGCGGGGAAAGCGCCGCGGGTGCGTGGCGGCTCGAGGTGGCACCGGGCGCCGGGGACGACGTCGGCCGGCGATGTCGACCTGCAACTCGTGACCCCGACGGGAGGCAGCGTGATCGAGGGGATCGCCGTGCCCGATGTGCCGATCGAGCAGGCCGGCGGTGATCCCGTGTTCGGCGCGGTCGTGAAGGAGGCCGACGGCGTCGAGCTTCGCCTCGAGGAGGGAACCCCCCCGATCTCGGCCCAGGTGGTTCCGCTCCCACCGAGCATGCCGTTCGACTTCGACCTGTTCTTCGCCTCGAACGATGCCGACGTGCAAGCCACCGCGGTTGCGATCGGCCCCGATGGTGAAGCGCTCGGCGGAGACGACGAACCGCCGCCAGCCGAGATCAGGCGAGTCGTAGAAGGCACGACGGAGGGCACGGCTTGGGCGCTCGACTACCAGGAAGGCCGTCAGCTAGCCCTCGTGGGGCGGTTCGATGACGTCCTGTTCGATCGGATCGAGCCGAACCACATGGCGTCGCTCTCCAGGGCCAACCCGATGCTGATCGGGGTCCACGACTTCGGCACGTCGGCGCAGCCCCACTACTACCTGTACGGGGTGACCCACCACGAGGTGGATCAACTCTCGATCGTGATCGGCGCCGATCAGGTCATCACACTCAAGCGGGCGTCGGGACGCGACCCCGAGCATCCACATCTTCGGGGCGAACCCGAACGTCGACGCCGGCGTGTGGTGGGCGGAGCTGCCCCCGGGGCCGGTCACCGCGACGGTCGTTGCCTTCGACGCTACGTGCCATCCGGTTGCACGCGGAAGCCTGGCTCTGCAACCGGAAGGAGCTGATATGCCCGCGGCAGCGAGAGCCGCGGAGTGTATCGAGGGACCGTGGCGGAGCCGGTAGCTCTGGGTACCGCTCAGACCTGGTTCGCGCCGCCGAAGATCTCGCTGACGCTCGCGTCCTCGAAGACCGCCCGCAGGCCGCTCGCGATCAACGGAGCGATCGAGAGCACCCGGAGCTTGTCGAACTGGCGCTCCTCGGGGATCGGCAGTGTGTTCGTCACGACGACCTGCTCGATCGGCGCCTCCTCCAGGAGCTGGCGCGCCTTCCCGCTGAAGATGCCGTGCGTCGCCCCGACGAAGATCGGACCGGCGCCCATCTCGGCGAGCACGTGCACGCCGGCCGAGATCGTCGACGCGGTGTCGATCATGTCGTCGACGATCACGCAGGGACGGCCCTCGACCTCGCCGACGACCGCCATCTCCTCGATCTTGTGCGCCTCGTGCCGGCTGCGCCGCTTGTAGAGGAACGCCAGGTCGGCGTGCAGGTACTCGCGGAGCTTCTCCGAGGTCTTGATGCGGCCGGCGTCGGGCGCCACGACGACCAGGTCGTCGCCCTGAAGGCCCAGCTGGCTCTCGAAGTGATGCGAGAGGATCGGGAGCGCGGTCAGGTGATCGAACGGGCAGTCGAAGTAGCCCTGGATCTGGCCGGAGTGCAGGTCGACCGAGACCACGCGGTCGGCGCCGGCGGTGGTGAGCAGGTCGGCGACGAGCTTCGCGCTGATCGGCTCGCGCGAGAGCGCCTTGTGGTCCTGTCGGGAGTAGCCGTAGTACGGGACCACCGCGGTGATGCGCTTGGCCGACGCGCGCTTCATCGCGTCGATCATGAGCAGCTGCTCCATCAGCGCCTCGTTCACGGGCTCGTAGTGGGTCTGCACCACGAACACGTCGGCGCCGCGCACGCTCTCCTCGGAGCGGAAGTAGATCTCGCCCGAGGCGAACCGGCGCAGCTGCGACGGGCTCACCGGGATCCCGAGGCAGTCGGCGATCTCGTGCCCGAGCGCCGGATGGATCGTGCCGGTGAACAGCATCATCCGCTTCTTGGTGATGATCTCCACGGTCAGTGGCCCCCTTCGCCCTTCCCCCTGCCTCGGCGCTCCGCGTCCTTCCGCTTCCGGTAGCCGGGGATGTTCCGCTGTTCCCCGCGTTCCACGGCGAGCGCGCCCGCCGGGACGTCTTTCGTGATCACCGAGCCGGCCCCCGTGTTCGCATCCCTGCCCACGCGGACGGGCGCCACCAGCATCGTATCGGAGCCGACCCGGGCCCCGTCTTCCACCACCGTCGTGTGCTTCGCGTAGCCGTCGTAGTTCACGGTGATCGTGCCGGCGCCGATGTTCACGTCCTCGCCGAGCACCGCGTCGCCCACGTACGCGAGGTGCGGGACCTTCGAACCCCTGCCGACCTTCGCCTTCTTGAGATCCGTGAACGCACCGGCGGCAGCGCCGTCGGCGAACTCGCAGCCGGGGCGAAGCCGCGCGAAGGGTCCGATCGTCACGTCGCGCCCGAGCGTCGACCCGATCACGACGGCGAACGTCACCTCGCTGCCGTCGCCCACCGTGGAGTCGACGACGCGCGCCGACGGACCGATCGCGCAGCCCTCGCCGACGCTCGTCGAGCCCTCGAGGAAGCTCATCGGACGGACCACCGAGTCGCGGCCGATCGTGACGTCGGCGTCGATGTAGGTCGTGGCCGGGTCGACGAGGGTCACGCCGTTCGCCATGTGCGCGGCGTTGATCCGGCCACGCACGACACGCTCGACCGCGGCGAGCCCGCCGCGCGAGTTCAGGCCCATCACGCCGCCGGTGTCGACCTGCACGGCCGACACCTTCTCGCCGTCGGCCAGGAGCAACGGGATCACCCGGTTCAGGTAGTACTCGCGCTGTCGGTTCCTGCGGTCGAGCCTGGGGAGCGCGCCGAAGAGGGCGTCGCGGCGGAAGGCGAAGAGCATGATCGAGACCTCGCGGATCGCGCGGAGCGTCGGCGACGCGTCGACGTCCTCGACGATCTCGATCAGCCGCCCGTCGTCGCGCACGACCCGCCCGTAGCCGCCGGGGTCGTCGAGCTCGGTCGAGGCGATCGTCGCCGCGGCGCGGGAACGGCGGTGCGCGGTCACGAGCCCCTTCACGTCGGCGCCGGTCACCGGGTCGTAGTCCCCGCCCATCACGAGCACGTCATCGACGCGGCCTACCTTCGTACGGGCCACCAGGACCGCGTGGCCGGTGCCCAGCTGCTCGCCCTGCTCGACGAAAACCGGCGCCGGCGTGATCCCCCAGGAGCGGACGGCGGCGCGGACGTCGTCGGCGCCGTGACCGACGACCACGACGACCTTCGAGGGCTTGGCCGCGAGACCCGACTGCAGCACGTGCCACAACGTCGGCTTCCCGCAGAGGGGATGCAGCACCTTCGGGGTCGCCGACTTCAGCCGTTTCCCCTTGCCCGCGGCGAGCACCACCAGGGCGAGGGAACGGGAGGTCGTCTTCGTCTGGGCCAACACGTGTCCAGGGTCGAGGGAGCCACATGGTCCCACATCGCCGGAAGAGCTGGCGAACGTCGACCGGACGCCAGAGCGGCTAACGCAGTCGTGTCACGAGGTTCAGCGACACGGCGATGCACGCTGACCCACCGTCGCTCGGGAAGACGTAGACGAGTCGCGTCCCGAGCGAGAAATCGGGACCATCCGTTCCCTGGGCCGCCAGCCTCGATGACCGGAGACACGCGCGACGGCGGGATCTCGGCGCGGGGGCTCGCGAGCGGCGAGGAGATGGCGGCCCAGCGCCGACGACGGGAGGCGATGGAGGCGCGACGACACGGCCCGATCAGCCCGATCGTCGGATCACGGGATCACGAGCCATCTTCGACAGCGTCCTCCAGCGCGTGCTCGAGCATCGACATCGCGCGCGCCCGGCCGACGAACGGCGTCTGCGCCGGCGGCGGCGTCTCACGAACGCCGAGGACACGGAACACATCGACCGGTTCGGCTTTGCCCTTCAAGCGCCGTGGCCCCACCGGCTCGGTTCGTAGGTACCTCCGACCCAGCCGCTCGGCCGCGGCAGAGACCAACACGTCGCCGACGCCGGCCGTCGACTGGATGCGCGCCGCGGTGTTGAACACGTCGCCGGCGATCCGGCCCTCGATGGCGGCAGCATCGTCCGCGAACGTCTCGCCCGCATCGATGGCGATGCGGACCTGGATCCGCACATCGGGACCACCGATCTCTCGGTCGAGGTCAGCGGCGGCACGCCGCATCTCCAGCGCCGCTCGGACGGCCCGGAGCGTGTCATCCTCGTGCGAGGTGGGGATCCCGAACGTCCCGACGACCGCATCGCCGATGAACTTCTCGACCGTGCCGCCGTGCCGCTCGATCGACACGCGCATCGCCTCGAAGTAGCGGGCCATGATGCCTCTCAGGACCTCTGGGTCCGTGCGCTCGGCGATCTCCGTGGAGCCGACCAGATCGCAGAAGAGGGCTGCCACGATGCGCCGACGGCCCGATGTTCCGTGCGCCGCGAGGCGTGCGCCACACGCATCGCAGAACCCCGCTCCGTCTCGGTTCGAGGTGCCACACGACTCGCAGGTCTGCACGGGTGGGAGTGTCGAACACAACGGCGGCCGCCGCAAAGCGCCCGCGGTGGCCGCTCGGTTCCGGGGGGAGGAGTCGAACCTCCATTCCAGGCTCCAAAGGCCCGTGTCTTGCCGTTAGACGACCCCGGATCGCGCGCCGCCTTGACGGAACGGCCGCCCTCGGATTATCCCGTGCGCGGACGCGATCAGGCCACGCCCGGCTCGGGCGGGCCCGTGACCACGACCGCGCCGTGGACCGCGTCGACCAGTCGCTCGGCGTGGGCCTCGTTCCAGGCGAGCGCGACCACGGTCGGTCCGCTCCCGCTCATCTGAGCCGCGACCGCGCCCGCCGCGACGAAGGCATCGATCGCCTCGCCGATCTCGGGATGCCGCGCGACGACCGGCGCCTGGAGGTCGTTCGAGAGCACGGTCGCGAGCGACTCGGGCGCGCCCGACGCCACGGCCTCCGGCAGACCCTCCGGCTCTGGCCCGGTGATACCGTCGACGTCCCACCACGCGTAGGCGTCGGCCACCCCGATCGGGAAGGCGAACGGCAGCACGGTCCACCACGTCGGCGCGGCCGGCAGGAGCTCGATCCGCTCGCCACGGCCGGTCATCATCACGGCCGAGCCGCTGAGGAGCGCCGGAACGTCGGAGCCGACCGACGCGGCGACGGCCACCATCGTCTCGTCGCCGATCTCGAGGTCCCACAGCTCGCGGAGGGCCAGGAGCGTGGCGGCCGCGTCGGCGCTGCCGCCCCCCAGCCCGGCGGCCACCGGGATCCGCTTGTCGATCGAGATCGCGCCGGTCGGCTCGTGGTCGAGGGCATCGGCGAGCGCTCGAGCGGCGACCAGCGCGAGGTTCGTCTCGTCGGCCGGCACGGGCGCGGCGGTCTCCCCCGACACCGACAGCGTGAGGCGGTCGGACGAATGCACGGTCACGAGGTCGTAGAGCGAGACGGGCAGCACCAGGCTCTCGATCTCGTGGAAGCCGTCGTCGCGCGCCCCGATCACACGGAGGGATACGTTCAGCTTCGCGTAGGCCCGGCGCGTGATCTCGCGGTCGCTCACCTCGGGAGCGCCTCCCCGATCGCGGCGAACGTGGCGAGGTCGAGCTCCTCGGCGCGCGCCGTCGCTGCCACCCCGCACGAGGCCAGCACGGCGTCGGCCCCTGCGAGATCCAGCCCGAGTCGACGGAGGGCGTTCCGCATCGTCTTGCGCCGCTCGGCGAACCCGGCGTCGACGACGCGCCACAGGCGCTCGGGCTCGGCGTCGACCGGCGGCGCGTCGAGGCGGTCGAACCGCACGACGACCGACGCCACCGTCGGACGCGGCCAGAACACCGACGCCGGTACCCGGCGAACGATCGTCGCCGTCGCCCGATACGCCACCCGAACACTCACCGCGCCGTACCCCTCCTGTCCCGGCGTCGCCGCGAACCGCTCGCCGACCTCGCGCTGCACCATCACGACGGTCCGCACCACCGTCGGCGCCTGCTCGAGGATCGTGAGCACCAACGGCACCGCCACGTTGTACGGCAGGTTCGCACAGACGGTCCACCTCCCGCTCGCGAGCTCGGTCGCCCAGTCCACCTTCATCGCGTCGGCGTGGACGATCTGGACCCCGTCCAGGCCCGCCGTCGCCTCCTCGAGCGCGGGCAGCAACGTCCGGTCGAACTCGATCGCGCGGACCGTCGCCCCGGCGGCAGCGAGCGCGACCGTGAGGGACCCGAGGCCCGCCCCGATCTCG
This sequence comes from uncultured Actinomycetes bacterium, assembly GCA_963821925.1. GTDB lineage: Bacteria > Actinomycetota > UBA4738 > UBA4738 > HRBIN12 > JAOUEA01. Next base: position 26,009 of record CAWGFO010000006.1, read on the forward strand.
ACCACCGCGTCACCGGGGCCCACCTCGGCGTCGGCCGCGATCGCGCGCGCCAAGTTCGGGTCGATCAGGAAGTTCTGACCGAGGGATTTGGTGGGACGGATCCCGTGACGGGCGGCAAGATCCCTGATCGCGCCGGCGCCCAGGCCGCCGGGCGAGGTGCCGCCGTCGCCGGGCGCGCTCACCTCACCAGCTGAGCTGCACGCGCAGGATGCCGGCGCCGAGCGGGCGCAGCGCCTGGAACGCCTCGGGCGAGAGGTCGATCACGCGGCCCGCCCCGAAGGGTCCCCGGTCGTTGATCACGACGACCACGCTACGCCCGGTCGCGAGATCGGTCACGGTGACGTGGGTGCCGAACGGCAGGCTCGGGTGCGCGGCCGTCAGCCCCGACCACGGCGGGTCGTACCACGAGGCTTCACCGGTCTGCCTGTGCTCGAACGTGCCGGGCACCTCGGTGGAGCCGCCGTACATCGACGCGGGGCCCGAGCGACGGATCTCGGGGACGGGAGCCCGCTCGATCCAGCGGCCGATCAAGATCCGCTCGGCGGGCTTCCCGTTGATCATCGTGACGCGGAAGGTCGCCCGGCCCGCGCCGTCGCGACCCTTCTGCATCACCTTCACGGTGCCCGGGACCATCGACGCGACGAACCGCGTCTGGATGCCGTGCGGGATCGTCACGGCCTCGATCCGGGTGACGACGCTGACGCGGTCGTACCGGAGGACGAGGCCGGGGTGAAGGGGGGTGCTGAGCGATGGTCGGACGCGGTCGTTGGCATCCGGTTCGATCCCCATGGCCGAGAGGAGATCCCCGGCCGTGTCCGCGTTGGTCAGCACGTCGTGTACCTTCCCCGACACGACGGTCTGCACGGTCACGGCCGGGGACGAACCGGCGCTCGATGCGGAACCCGAAGACTCGACGAGGCGGCGCGCATCAGCGAGCCCACCCGTCCCGATCACCGCCCAGACCCCCACATCGGTAGGGCTCTGGTAGACCGTGCCGAGCGGCGTCGCGAAGGCGCCCTCGGGGAGCTCCGGTGCGGGGCTCACGACCACGGTCATGCCGTCGGCCAGGGCGGTCCCCGGCGGCGGCGCCACCAGGACCCCGGACGTCAGCGAGATGCCCTCGCTGCCGAGCAGGTCCTGGACGTTGCCCGACGTCGTGCGGATCCCCTGCGGGCGTCCGTCGACGACGAGGGTCACGTGCTTGGTGAAGGCGGTGTAGGCGACGCCGGCGACCAGAGCGAGGCCGACCACGAGGGTGGCCCCCTGGTACGCGCGCTGCATCCGTCGCCGACGAACGCGGGTGGATCTGGTCAACCTTCCTCCAAGCATCTGAGGAAGGCTCCAGGGGGAAAGCGGATCTGGATCAGAGCCGAACCGGAACCTTCGATCTCGCGAAGCGACCCTAACAAACCCTCAACTCTTACTGCAACCTTGAGACCGAACGTACGTTCGGTGGAAAACCCGAGGATCAGCGGAGGCCGGGGAAGGCGGCGCGCGCGTTCTCCGCGGTCGCCGCGACGAACGCGTCGACGTCTTCGTCGCGCGCGCGTGCGATCGCGTCGAGCGTGAGCATCACGTTCGCGGGCTCGTTGTCGGAGCCGCGCAGCTTCTGCGGCGCGAGGAACGGCGAGTCGGTCTCGACGAGGATGCGATCGAGATCGAGCGCCACGGCCGCCTGTCGCAGGTGTTCGTTCTTCGGATACGTGACGTTGCCCGCGAAGCTCACCCAGTAGCCACGCGCCTGACACTCGCGCGCGATCTCGGCGTCGCCGCTGAAGCAGTGGATCACGACGTGCTCCGCCGAACCCTCATCCAGGACTCGAAGCACGTCCTCCCATGCGTCGCGGACGTGGACCACCAGCGGCTTGGCCGACTCGTTCGACAGCGCGATATGTGTCTCGAACGCGCGGATCTGATCCTCGCGTGGCGAGTGCATGCGGAAGTAGTCGAGACCGCACTCCCCGATCCCCACGACGAGCCGGTCATTCACCAGCTCCTCGATGCGAGCGGCGGCCGCCGAGTCGAAGGCGTTCGCGTCGTGCGGATGCATGCCGGCCGTGGCGAACACACCCTCGAGTGTCTCGGCGATCTCGAGCGAACGGAGGCTCGTTCCCACGTCCACGCCGACGCACAGGAGCCGGTCGACGCCGACGGCCTTCGCAGTCTCGACCACATCTGAAGGTTCGCGGTCGAGGAGGAAGAGGTGGCAGTGGGTGTCCACCGCGCCTGGCTGCACCGTCAGTTCAGGGTTCCGGTCGCTCACGAGCGGCGACTCTACTCGGCTCTCCATATGCGGTCGAGGGGGGGAGCTTCACGTGAAACACGATCTTGGGAAGTCTCACTCCGAAGTGGACGCGGCGGGAAGACCGGATCGGGGTCGGGTGGGTGGTCCCGCGACGCGTCCTCGCTGCTCGCCTGCGCCTCGCTTCGCTCGGGCTCCGGCTTCGTCGACGCTGCGGCGCCTCGCGGGACCCTACGGTCCTGACGCCCGTCTCGTTATTCCTCGGCTGGGTCGACCCTGGGGAAGAGGCTGCCGGCTTTCGTGGTCTTCGTGCCGGGTTGGAGTTGGCCCCACTCTGCTGCGGCGGGGAGGTGCTGGTGGCCCAGGGGCTCTTGGATCCCTAGTTGTTCCCAGAGGCGTTCGGCGGCGCCGGGCATGATGGGGGCGATCGCGATCGCCAGGATGCGGAGGGTCTCGGCGCTCGCGTAGAGGACGCCGGCGAGCTGGTCGGCGTTGGCGGGATCCTTGGAGAGCTTCCACGGTTCCTTCTCGACGAGGTACTGGTTCGCGCGGGCGACGATGTCCCAGACCGCGCCCAGGGCCGCCTGGAGGCGCACGGCCAGCATGTGCTCGTCATACCGAGCGATCGCGTCGGAGATCACGGCGGGCAGGTCCGACGCGGCCCCGTCGAAGCCGGGCTCGGGGACGGCGCCGTCGTAGTTCGAGGCGAGCATCGCGAGCACGCGGGCCGCGAGGTTCCCCAGGCCGTTCGCGAGGTCGGCGTTGTGGCGATCCACCATCGACTCCCACGAGAACGAGCCGTCCTCGCCGAAGCGCATCTCGCGCATGAAGTAGTAGCGGTACGAGTCGGTGCCGAACTGGTCGACGAGCTCGAACGGGTGGATCCCCGTCGCGTTCGTCTTCGACATCTTCTTGCCGCCCACGGTGAGGAACCCGTGCGCCCAGACCTGGGTCGGCGTCGGGACACCGGCGGCCATCAGCATCGCGGGCCAGTAGACGGCGTGGAACCGGAGGATGTCCTTGCCGATCAGGTGGATGTTCGCGGGCCACACGCGGGCGAACCGCTCGGGATCGTCGGCGTAGCCGGCCGCGGTGATGTAGTTCGAGAGCGCGTCGAACCAGACGTAGCAGATGTGCTCGGGGTCCCACGGGATCGGCACGCCCCACGAGAACGAGGTGCGGCTGATCGAGAAGTCCTGGAGGCCGCCGCGGATCAGGCTGAGGACCTCGTTGCGTCGCGTCTCGGGCTCGATCCTCGAGGGGTCCTCCTCGTAGTGGGTGAGCAGTCGGTCCGCGTAGGCCGAGAGCCGGAAGAAGTAGTTCTCCTCGACGACGTGCTCGACCGGGCGCTCGTGCACGGGGCAGAGCCCGCCCTCGAGGAGGTCGTCCTCGACGTAGTAGGCCTCGCAGGGCACGCAGTAGAGGCCCTCGTACGACCCCTTGTAGATGTCGTCGCGCCCGTTCTCGTGGACCGCGGTGAGGAGCTTCTGCACCACCCGCTGGTGCCGCTCCTGCGTGGTTCGGATGTAGTCGTCGTAGGCGATGTCGAGCCGGGCCCAGACCTCGCGCCACTTCGGCTCCATGTCGTCGACCCACTGCTGCGGATCGAGCCCGGCGGCCTCGGCCGCACGCTGGAGCTTCAGCCCGTGCTCGTCGGTGCCGGTGAGGTGGAAGACCTCCTCGCCGCGCAGCCGGTGGTAGCGCGCGATGAAGTCGGTGGCCACGGCGTTGTACGCGTGCCCGATGTGCGGCACGTCGTTCGGGTAGTAGATCGGGGTGGTGATGTAGAAGACGTCGCGGCCCATCGGTCCATGCTACCGGGAGCCGGGTGGGCGCCGTCTCCGCCGTGGGCAAAGACTAGTCTGTGACAGACTAGTTCCTCCGTCGCCGCCCGCGCGTCTACTTCTTGCCGAACAGCGTGCCGAAGACCGAGCGGAGGGTGCGGCGGCCGTCCGCGGTGGTGAGCATGTCCTTCGCGAAGCCGGTGGCGATGTCCTTCACCTGATCGCCGGAGCTCGGCTCGGCCTTCTTCGGGGCGGTCGCGGCCTTCCTGGGCGCCTTCGGCCTCGGCTTAGGCGCGGGCGTCGCGGTGGGCACGGGCGGCGCGGTGGCACCCGAGGGTGGGGGCGGCAGCGGCACGCCGCCCGACGGCGACGCGGGGATCCCCACCGACTCCTTCGCGATGCCGAGTCGCGCGTTGATGATCTCGTGGGCGCTCTCGCGGTCGACGTCCTGCGCGTACTTGGCCCCGAGCGCGCCGGCCGCGAGCAGCTGCTGCCGGGTCGCCTCGTCGACCGCGTCCATCAGCGAGTCGGGCGGGATCAGGCGCGTCGCGGCGAGCGGTGTGGGCACGCCCTTCGGCGAGAGCACGGAGACGAACGCCTCGCCGATCCCGAGGGAGGTCAGCACCTCGGCCACGTCGTAGTGATCGGTCTTCGGCATCGTGCGGACGGTCTTCTTCAGGTTCGTCTCGTCCTCGGGCGTGAAGGCGCGGAGCGCGTGCTGAACCCGGTTGCCGAGCTGCGAGAGCACGCTCGATGGCACGTCTGTCGGCGCCTGCGTCACGAAGTACACGCCCACGCCCTTCGAGCGGATCAGACGCGCCGTCAGCTCGATCTGGTCCATCAACGCGTCGCTCGCGTCGTCGAACAGCAGGTGTGCCTCGTCGAAGAAGAAGGCGAGCTTCGGCTTCGGCAGGTCGCCCTCCTCGGGGAGCTCTGCGTAGACCTGCGCGAGCATCCACAGCATGAAGGTGGAGAACAGGCGCGGGCGGTCCATCACGTCGCTCAGCTCGAGCAGCGAGATCACGCCCTTGCCGTCGGGTGTCACGCGCAGCAGGTCGGCCACGTCGAACTCGGGCTCCCCGAAGAAGTCGGCCGCGCCCTGCTGTTCGAGGTCGACGAGCGACCGCAGGAGCACGCCCACCGTCGACGGCGACATCCCGCCGTACTCCTCGAGGACGGGCTTGCCCTCATCGGAGCCGAGGAACCGGAGCGTCGTGCGCAGGTCGTCGAGGTCCAGCAGCGGCAGCGACTGATCGTCGCAGTACTTGAAGACCATCGAGAGCACCGAGGTCTGCGTCTTGTTCAGGTCGAGCACCTTCGCGAGCAGGATCGGCCCGAAGGAGTGGACCGTCGCACGTACACGGGCGCCGAGCTCCCCGCTCAACGAGAGCAGCTCGACCGGGTGGCCGTGGCCCTCGAACGTCCACCCGAGCGACGCGCAGCGGTCGGGCACGTGCGGCGCGTCGGCCGAGCCGGGCTGCGAGACGCCGGTGAGGTCGCCCTTCACGTCGGCCACGAACACCGGCACCCCGAGATCGGACAGCTGGCCCGCCATCAGCTGGAGGGTCTTCGTCTTGCCGGTGCCGGTCGCGCCGGCGACGAGCCCGTGGCGGTTCACCATCGACAGCGGGAGCCGGATCCGCGTGGCGGTGTCGACCTCGTCGCCGAGCATCGCCCCACCGAAGACCACCGCCGGCTCGTCGAACGCGTAGCCCCCGGCCATCTCCTGCAGGAAGGCGTCATCCATGGGCCGCGAGCCTACCCCGACTCGACCTCGACGAACCCGAGCGTCCGGTAGAGGTGCTGCGCCGGCTCGTTCCCGTCGGTGACGGCGAGGTCGACGTGGTCCTCCCCCGCGTCGACCAGCGCCGCGAGGCTCCGGACCAGCGCGGCGCGGGAGAGTCCGCGGCCCTTCCGGCCGGGCGTCGTCATCGTGAACGCGATCAGCGGGTGGTCGCGCCACCGCGTGACGAGCGAGGCGCTCACGAGCTCGCCGCCCTCCTCCGCGAGGAACGAGGCCTCGGGGATGAGGTCTCCGTAGCCGCCCTCGAAGGTGGTGGCTACCTCGCCCCGGGCGGTGTCGACCGTGTCGGTCGGCTCGGCGTCGATCGTGCCCCGGTACGCCTCGAACATCAGGACCGCGATCGCCTCGGCGTCGGCCGCGAGCGGATGGCGGAACGTGACACCGTCGGGGGCGGGCGGGACGTCGATCGCCGCGTCGGCGCCGAGCGGGCGGCGCATCAGGATCCGGCGCACCGACATCAGGCGGGGAGGCACCCGGCCTCGCGGCCGAGCGCCGCGAGGCCCTCCAGGTCGCCCGGACCGTAGTCGCTCACCGAGTAGTCCACGTCCCGCTGGATCGCCATGATCTCGTCCGCCCCCTGGCGCACGTGGGCGAGCCCGATCACGTGGCCCAGCTCGTGGAGCAGGACGGCGCCCTCGCTGTAGCGGCCGTCGAACCCGGTCGACATCCCGGCCTGCCGGTTCAGCACGACGGCGCCGCTGACGTAGATGTGGGCCCGGTCGCCCTGCCCACGCCACGGGATCCCGAACCCGAGCAGGTTGTCGCGGTCGTCGAGCGTGCGCATGTAGAAGTCCGACTCCCACGTGAACAGGAGCGGCCGGTACCCGGTGTCCGTCGTGGAGTCCATGAACGCGCTGCCGATCTGCTGCTGGGCGTCGGTGGCGACGGTGCCGTCGTCGACGAACTCGATCCCGGTCGCCGCCGAGACGCGCGCGACGGCCTCGTGCACGTCGTCGATCGCGCCGTCGGGGGCACGCTCGGGATTCACGACGTACTCGATCGGCTGGCAGGGATCCCAGCGGTAGGGAACACCGTCGCTGTCGACCTGGAGGAACGCGTGCGGGCCGTGCTCGGGCCCCAGGTTCGCCAGTCCGATCGCGACGACGGTGAGCAGCGCCGCGAGGGCGAGCGCGATCATGCCCCACGAGCGGCGCCGTCCCCGCGAGGTCCCGACGGGTGGCGGACCGACCGGTGGTGGCGGCGGCAGCGCCTCCTGCAGGTCGGGGCGCGGCGGAACGACCGGCGTCACGCAGGCAGCTCCAGCAACGCCCGGTACACCTCGTTCGCTGAGACGCGGTGGCGTTCCGCGATCGCGCGCGCCGCGTCGCGCTTGCGCATCCCGCCGGCGATCAGCTCACGTGCCTCGGCCACGCACGTGTCGATGTCGATCGCCTCTGCCTCCGGCGCCCCGGCGATCACCACCACGACCTCACCCTTCAGGCCGGCGTCGTCGAGCTCCGCGAGCACCTCAGAGACGCGCCCCCGGCGGACCTCCTCGTGGAGCTTGGTCAGCTCCCGGGCCACGGCCACCCGCCGGTCGCCGAAGGAGACCAACACGTCGCGCAGGAGGGTCTTGACCCGCAGCGGCGACTCGAACACGACGAGCGTCCGCGGGTCGCCCCGCAGCTCGTCGAGCCGCGTGATCCGGTCGCCGGACTTCCGCGGCAGGAAGCCCTCGAACGCGAAGCGGTCGGTGGGAAGGCCCGAGACCACGAGCGCCGCGATCGCGGCCGACGGACCGGGCACGACCCGCACGTCGATCCCCTCGTCGGCGCATGCGCGCACGATCCGGAACCCTGGATCGGACACCGAGGGCATGCCGCCGTCGGTGACGACCGCGACGTCGTCGCCCTGACGCAGCCGTGCCAGGAGCTCCTCGGTGCGCTCGCGCTCGTTCCCTTCGAACAGCGAGACCATCGATCGCTTGAGCCCGAGCCCGTGCAGCAGACGGCCCGTTCGCCGGGTGTCCTCGGCGGCGACCACGTCGACCGCGCCCATGACCTCGGCGGCGCGCGGCCCGAGGTCACCGAGGTTCCCGATCGGGGTGCCGACGATCCACAACGTCCCGGACATGGCCCGATGGTGGCAGGATGTCCGCGCCCCGACCAGGGACGGAAGGGACCGATCGAGCGCGCGATGGCCGACGGACACAAGGACTACTCGGGCACCCCGCTGTGGAAGAAGCTCGGCGTGCGGGAGGGCTCGCGTCTGCTCGTCGTCGGGGCGCCGGACGGGTTCGACCGGACGCTCGAGGCGATCGCGCCGATGCCGCCGGTCGAGCGGCTGACGCGCGCCGGCCGCGACCTGGACGTGGTCGTGCTCTTCGCGACCGAGCGCCGGGTGCTCGAGCGCCGGTTCGCCGCGCTCGCGGCGGCGATCGCGAGGGACGGACGGCTCTGGGTGGCCTGGCCGAAGGGGGCGTCGGCGATCCTGACCGACCTAGATTTCGAGGTGGTGCAGGGGCACGGGCTCGCCTGCGGGCTCGTGGACAACAAGACCGCCGCGGTCGACGCCGATTTCACCGGCCTGCAGTTCGTGGTCCGGCGCGCCGACCGCTGAGCGCGGGCTCACGAGGGCGGCTCATGTGAGCTTCCGCGCGATCACGTAGTGGAACGTCGCGATCCCGTCGGGCTCCAGAAGGTCGACGACCTCGTCGAGGACCAGCGTGAGCCCGGCCTCGACGAGCAGCCGGCGGTTCGTCTCGGGCGCGAACCCGGCGAAGAACATCGGGACGCCGAGCCACGCCGGCTCGACCTCGTCGAGCGTGTCGCCGCCGCCGAGCGTCGCGCAGAAGACGCCGCCGGGACGGAGCCAGGTCCCGATCCGCGCGATCACGGCGGCCTGGTCGTCCCGCGGGAGGTGGGTGAGCGAGTAGAAGGCCGTGACCGCGTCGACGGATGACGGCGCTCGCTCGTACGTGGCGATGTCGGCCTCGACGAACGATGCATCGGGGACCGCCGCCCGGGCGCGATCGAGCTGAGCCCGCGAGGCATCGACCCCGGTGACCCGGCAGCGCCCGGCGAGCGCCGCGGCCACGGGCGTCCCCTGGCCGCAGCCGAGGTCGAGCACCTCGGCGCCGTCCGGCACGGCCGCCACGACCTCCGCGAGGAACCGCTCGGTCTGGCCGCCCGGTGGCGGGATCGACCACGTCGTGTACCGGTCGGCGATCCGGTCGTAGCCCTCGCGCACGATCCGGCGGGCATCGGCGCGCGCGGCGGCCCCTCCGTCGCCCCCGTCCGCGGATACCATCACGCCGTGTCCTCCCTGCTGGAGCGGTTCAACCGGCCCGTCGTCGCGATCCTCGTGATCACGGCCGTCACGGGCATCCTCCGATTCTGGGACCTGGGACACCCCACGGGCTTCGTCTTCGACGAGGTCTACTACGCGAAGGCCGGTTGCATCTTCATCGGAGGGTCGGACGCGACCTGCAAGATCGATTCGAGCGACGAGCACTACTGGGTCGAGCACAAGTGGGACGTCGGCTCGTGGGTGCACCCACCCCTCGGCAAGTGGATGACCGGCATGGGCATCAAGGCCTTCGGGATGGACGCCTTCGGGTGGCGGTTCGCCTCGGCCGTGGCCGGCACCCTGATCGCGACCTTCGTGGCGCTGATCGCCTATCTGCTCTTCGGGAGCGTCGTGTGGACGTACGTGGCCGGGCTGCTCGTGGCGGTCGAACACCTGAACCACGTCCAGGCGCGGGTCGCCCTGCTCGACGTGCACCTCGAGTTCTGGATCGTGGTCGGGTTCCTGTTCCTGCTGCTGGACCGGCGGTGGATCGACCGGCGGACCCCCGAGTGGGTGCCGGGACCCGAGGACGCGGAGCCACCCGAACCCGCCGAGCCATCGACGAGCTGGACGCGCTCGGGTTCGGCTCGGCGGACCCGGACCTCGCGCCGGACGCTCCCGCCGCCGGGGAGATCGTGATCGCGCGGCGCGCCGCCCGCCGGGTGCCGAGCCCGATCTGGCGGCCGTGGCGGTTCGCCGCGGGAGCCGCGTTGGGCGCGGCGGTCGCCGTCAAATGGTCGGGCATCACCGCGCTGGGCGCCGCCGTGGTGCTCTCCTACATCTGGGAGACGAGCCGGCGCACACGGGGCGACCTCGGCCGGTGGCGCGCGTTCGGCAGGACGATCGCGGTGGAGACCTTCGGCCTGGCGCTCGCCTTCGCGATCGTGCCGTTCGCGGTGTACATGATCACGTGGCTCCCGTGGTTCAACCACTTCGGCTGGAGCCTGAAGGCGTGGTGGGAGAACCAGACGGCGTCGTGGGACTACCACCGGCACCTCACCGAGTTCGCCCTCGACTCGAAGACGGACACGTACACGCCGACCCACCCCTACTACTCGAAGGCCTGGGAGTGGATCCCGATGCTGCGGCCGGTCTCCTTCTACGTGCGCGACCTGGGGCCCGACATCCGGCAGATCCTCTCGATCGGGAACCCGATGGTCTTCTGGTTCACGGCGTGGACGATCCCGTACGCGGCGTTCTCCTGGTGGCGCAAGCGCGACTGGCGCGCGGGGTACATGGTCGTGCCGTTCCTGATGCAGTGGGTGCCGTGGATGCTCGTGAGCCGCCCGCAGTTCTTCTTCTATGCCCTGCCGCTCACCCCGTTCATGATCCTCGCCGCGGTCTACGCGCTCCGCGACATCTCCGACGCGAAGATCGTGCTCCGCGACGGGGAGACCGGCGAGGTCGTGGAGTCGTCGCGCCATCCGTACCGTCCGATCGTCTGGGCCTACCTGATCCTGGCCGTCGGCCTGTTCGCGTGGTTCTGGCCCGTCCTGGTCGGCGGCCGGCTCTCCGACACGATGTGGCGCGCGCGGGTCTGGTTCCGCGGCTGGATCTAGATGTGACCCGGGGACATCCGTGCCTCGCGGCGAGGAGCGCGGGGCAGACCGGACGCCGACTACGATTCGGCTCCATATGGTGACCAAGGAGCACGTCTTCATCCCGATGTCGGACGGCGTCCGCCTGGCCGCGACGCTCTTCCTCCCCGACGAGCCCGGGCCGTGGCCCGCGATCCTCGAGGCGCTCCCCTACCGCAAGGACGACATCACCGCGTCGTACCGACCCGAGTACATCCGCCTCGCGCGAGGCCGGCTACGTGCTCTGCCGCGTCGACGTGCGGGGCACCGGGTCGAGCGAGGGCGTCCCCGAGGACGAGTACCCCGCGGTCGAGCGCACCGACATGGTGACCGTGATCGACTGGCTCGCGACCCGGGACTGGTCCACCGGGAACGTCGGGATGTACGGGACGAGCTACAGCGGCTTCAACTCGATCCAGATCGCGATGGAACGGCCGCCCGCGCTGAAGGCGATCATCCCGATCTACGCGACCGACGACCGCTACGCCGACGACGTCCACTACTTCGGCGGCGCGCTGAAGCAGCTCGACCAGATCGACTACCCGACCTACATGGTCGCGATGAACGGCCTGCCGCCGGTCCCCTCGATCTACGGCGACGGCTGGCGCGAGGAGTGGGAGCGCCGCGTCGACGCCGCCGAGCCCTGGATCGTCCGGTGGCTCGAGCACCAGCGGTGGGACGACTACTGGCGGTTCGGCTCGCTGAACACCGATTACGGCGCGATCGAGTGCCCGACGATGATCATCGCCGGCTGGGCCGACGGCTACCGGAACAACTCGTTCCGCACGTTCGAGGCACTGACGTGCCCGAAGCGGTTGATCTTCGGGCCGTGGGCGCACGCCGCGACCGACACGTCGCTGCCCGGCCCGAACCACGACCTGATCCCCGAGCATCTGAAGTGGTGGGACCACTGGCTGAAGGGCGATCGACAACGGCGTCGACCGCGAGCCGCCGATCGTGCTGTTCGCGCAGCGCTCGACGCTCCCCGGCCCCGACCGGACGACGATGAACGGTGAGTGGCGCTGGGAGCCGACGTGGCCGCCGGGCCGGCTCGTCCCGACGCCCGTCGAGCTCGCGACCGCCGAGGCGAACCGCGAGGGCGACGGACCCGACGAGCTCGACGTGCGCGGCGACGTCGGCTGGACCGCGTGGATCAGCTGCGCCGGCGCGATGCCCTGGGGCCAGCCCGACGATCAGCGCCCCGACGAGATCCACTCGCTCACCTACACGTGGGCGCCGCTCGAGGACGACCTCGAGATCCTGGGGCACGCGCGGCTCCGCGTGACCGTCACCTCGAGCGCGCCGATCGCCTACCTGAACGCGAAGCTCTGCGACGTCTTCCCGACCGGGGAGTCCTCGCTCGTCGCGCGCGGCATGCTGAACCTCGCGCACCGCGGGTCGCGCGCGGAGCCCTCACCGCTGGAGCCCGGCCGGCCGTACGAGATCGAGTTCGACCTGGAGGTCGCTTCCTGGACGTTCGAGGCCGGGCACCGGATCCGGCTCGACCTGGCCGGCACCGACTGGCCGAACGCGTGGGCGCCGCCCGCGCCGGTCACGCTCACGGTCGACCGAGCGAGCGCCGTGCTGACGCTCCCCGTGCTCGACGGGCCGTCGCCGATCGAGGAACGCCCGGTCCTGCCGCCGCCGAAGCCCGAGACCGCGAACCAGTCGCCGAAGGAGCGCGACAAGTCCGAGGACGAGTCGAAGGGCTGGGTCCGGTGGGAGGTCTCGCACGAGCAGCTGAAGCACGAGACACGCGCGTACGCCGGGAGCTTCGGGGACTACGACGCGCGGGACGACATCCCGCCGTTCGCCGAGCTGTACGACGGGGTCGTCGCCGTGTCGACCGACGACCCGGGCATCGCGCGGGCGCACGGCGAGGCGCGGTTCACGATGCGGTTCCCCGAGGCGACGTGCGAGTCGTACGCCACCGTCAAGCTCGACAGCGACCGCGACACCTATCGCCTCGCGATCGAACTGACGGTGTCCGAGGACGACGACGTCCTGTGGGTCCGGCGCTGGGATCGCGAGATCCCGCGCGACCACCAATAAGGAGGAGCCGCACGTGCCGTTCGTGGACGGGACCGAGGCGCGGACCTTCTACGAGACGTTCGGCGACGGGCCCGACGTCGTGTTCGTCTCGGGCGGCGGCTCGCGCGGCAGCGACTGGCACCCGTACCAGGTCCCCCACTTCTCGCGATCGTTCCGATGCACGACGTACGACTGCCGCGGCGTGGGCGAGACCGTGTGCGACCGGCCGCTGCCGTGGCCCGTGTCGTCGTTCTCGCTCGACCTCGAGGAGCTGATCGAGGCGACGTGCACGCCCGCCCGTCGCGCTCGTCGGGCTCTCGCTCGGCTCGTCGATCGTGCAGGAGTGCGCGATCCGCCGGCCCGACCTCGTGCGGTGCGCGATCGTGATGGGCACGGGCGCGCGCAGCCCCGGGCTGGACCTGGGACTACCAGGAGGCCGAGATCGAGTTCCGGAGGGCCGGCGGCCGGCTCGACGGGATGATGGCCGTCGCGCACTACGCGCCGATGCTGTATCCGGCGCGCGTGCTGGGCGATCCCGAGCTCTGGCCACGGATCCGTGCGCAGCTGCTCGCGTGGTACGAGACCGAGGACAACGAGGCCTCGCTGATCCCGCAGTGGGAGGCCTCGCTCCGCGTCGACCAGCGCGAGACGCTCCCGGCGTGCGAGGTGCCGATCCACGTGATCGCGTTCACCGAGGACGTGCAGGCGCCCCCGCAGGACGGCAAGGAGGTGGCCGACCTCGCGCCGAACGCCGAGTACCACCTGTTCGAGGGGATGGGCCACGGCTCGATCTACGGCCACACGCACGAGGTGCTGAACCCGTTCATCGAAGACCTGATCCGGCGCCACCTGTAGGGCTGCGCCGCAGGCGATCTGACCCGAGAAACACGAAACCCGGGCGTCTGCCCGGGTCCGGTCTTTGTGCGATATCGCGACTACAGAGTACGCGGACGGGTGCCTATCGGCAAGACCCTGCCGTCAGAACCCCGGCAAACGATCGCGGAACAGCAGGAAGCCGATGCCTGCGCCGACGTCCAGCAGGAAGTGCGCGATCACGAACGGCCAGGTCCGGCGCCACCGCAGGAACAGCGTGGCGAACAACACGCCCATCGCGAGGTTCCCGAGGAACCCGCCCCACCCCTGATACAGGTGGTACGAGGCGCGGAGCAGGGAGCTCGCCGCGATCGCCGCGAAGGGCGTCCAGTCGAGCTGGCGCAGTCGGGTGATCAGGAACCCGACGACGATCACCTCCTCGAGGAGCGCCGCCTCGGCCGAGTTCAGGAACAGCGCGGGCACGGTCCACCAGTGCCCCATCGGCGGCACCGGCACGACGAACCGGTTCACGCCGAGCGCGACCGCCCCCAGGTAGATCCCGATCCCGCCGGCCGCCACGACCGCGAAGAGGGCGAGGCCCCGCGTGATGTCGGAGCGTGGCCGGTCCCACGCCATCCCGATCCCGGCGAGCCCCTCGCCGTCGCGCCGCACCAGGTGGAACACCAGGTACACGGGCGCGAGCCCGAACACGAACCCGGCCACCTGCTTGGCGAACTGCGCGCTCTGGTTCCCGGCCGCGACGTACACGCCGCTGACCGGTGCCGACGCGAGGTCGATCACCGCATAGACCGCGCTCGCCAGGAGCGACAGCATCAGGACGACGCCGATCTCCTCCCACAGCGTCCGGCGGTCGGCCGGCGCGGCCGGGGTCGGCGGGAGCAGGTCGGGGTCCATCGCGGTCACTGTACGCATGGGCGGTCCTCTAGACTTCGCCCCTCCGGGACGAGGAGTTCGATCCGTGGCGAAACGTGAGACGGCCGACCTGGTGGTGGTCGGCGCGGGCGCGATCGGCGGTTGGGCGTCGGTGTTCGCGAAGGAGGCCGGCGCCGGGCGCGTGCTCGTGATCGACCGCGACGTCGCGGGCAAGGGCGCCTCGACCCGGGCGGCCGGCATGGTTCGGTCGCAGGGCGGCTCGCCCGACACGGTCCGGCTCGGGACGTGGAGCATCGACTTCTACGGAGGGCAGCGCGAGACCTACGGGTTCGACTCGGGGTTCAGCGGGCAGGGATACGTGATCCTCGCCGCGACGCGCGGGGACCAGAAGGCGGCCGCCGAACGGATCGCGATGCAGCAGGAGCATGGGCTCGATGTGCGGTGGGTCGACGCGGACGAGGCCCGCCGGCTGAGTCCGACGCTCGCCGAGCGAGGCTACCGCGGCGGGTCGTACGTCTCGACCGACGGGTGGCTCGATCCCCCGACGAACGTCCAGGCCTACCTGCACGCGATGCGAGAGACCGGCGTGGAGCTGCTCGAACGCACCGAGTTCCTCGGGCTCCGCACGAAGGCCGGCCGAGGTGGCTCGCGCATCGTGACCGGCGTCGAGACGAGCGCGGGCACGATCTCGACCGGCCGCATGATCCTGGCCGCGGGGCCGGGGATGCAGGCCGTTGCGAAGCTCGCGGGCGGGCGCGCCTGGGTCGGATACGCGCGGCACCAGGTCGTCGTGACCCAGCCGCATCCCGACCTGGCGCCCGAACGGTTCGGCGCGATGATCTTCGACATGCGCGCCGGGATCTACTGGCGCCCCGAGGAGGGCGGGATCCTTTGGGGGATGTCGAACCCGCACGAGGCGCCCGGCGCCGCCCGCTCGATCGACTGGCCCTACATCAGGAAGATGGAGAAGCGGCTGAACACGCTCGTGCCGATCACGAAGGACCTCGGCATGCGGAAGGTGTGGGCGGCCACGATCGAGTACACGCCCGACCACCAGCCGCTGCTCGGGCCGTTCGTCACGGACGAGGGCGCGGAGATCCGCGGCGCGACGATCGCGAGCGCATGCGGCCACGGGATGATGTGGGGCCCGGCCGTGTCGAAGATCGCCAGCGACCTGTCGCTCACCGGCGCCACGGACCTGGTCGAGCGCCCCGACGACTTCCGGATGGACCGCTTCGACGAGCATGGGAACTCGCCGTTCGTGGACCCGGTGGCGCTGCCGTTCCCGGTCCTCGTCGACGAGTAGCTAGACCGCGACGTCGACGAGGATCAGTTCGCTGTCGGCGGACGCCACGATCTCGATCTCGGGCTCGTCGGTGATCTGCGCGGCGGCGCCCGTCTCCATGCGTTCGCCGTTCACGGCGACGTCGCCCTCGATCACGTAGAGGTAGATGCCGCGCCCTGCCGGCAGCGGATGGTCCAGCGACCGACCGGCCGTGAGCCGTGAGACGAACACGTGCGCGTCCTCGTGGACGAGCACCGCGTCGCCTCCGTCACCGCTGATCACCTCGAGCAGGGTGTCGGTGCGGTCCTCGGTCGTGAACACCTTCTGCTCGACGCCGGGCGTGAGCCCTTGCTCGCTCGGGATGATCCACATCTGGATGAACCGCATCGGCTCGGTCTCGCTGCCGTTCTGCTCGCTGTGCAGGGCGCCGCTGCCGAGCGTCATCCGCTGGACCGACCCGGCGGGTAACGGTCCCGGCGCGCCGCCCACGTCGTCCTGATGCCGGAACGTCCCCTCGACCACGTAGGTCAGGCCCTCGATGTCGCGGTGCGGATGCATCGGCCAGATCGCGCCCGGCACGAGCCGGTCGTCGTTGAAGACGCGGAGCGTGCCGAAGCTCACGTACTCGGGATCGCGGTACGAGTCGAACGAGTAGTGCCAGCGTGCCCGGAACCACCCGCCGTCGACGTCGCTGATCTGGTCGTCGGTGCGGATCGCGATCGTCATCGGCTGACCTCGGCGCCCGAGGCCCGGCCCGCGGTGCTCAGAGCTGGAGCACCGGGCAGGTCAGCGTCCGCGTGATGCCCTCGAGCTCCTGCATCGGCATGACCGTGCCCTTGGCGAGCTGGTCGAGATCGATCGCCTCGGCGCGCGCGACCACGTCGTAGGGGCCCGTCACCGGGTCCACGACGACGACGCCCTCGATGCCCCGTACCTGCTCGGTCACTTGCGCGGCCTTGCCGACCTCGGTCTGGATCAGGATGTACGCGTGCACCATGTCGGGTCCCCCTCCTCAGCTCTTCGTGCCCCCGAACAACCCCTTCAGCTTGTCGAACAGTCCACCCGCGGTGTCCTTCGTCTTGCCCACGACCGGTCCCGCCGCGTCCTTCGCCTTCCCGGCGAGGTCCCCCGCGGTGTCGATCGCCTTGCCGGCGATATCGCCGGCCGTGCCGACGGCCTTCTCGGCCACCGGGCTCGCCTTGCTCGCGAGGTTCCCGGCCGACTCCTTCGCTTTGTCCACGACCGGCGCGGCCTTGCCGGCGAGATCCCCCGCGGTGCCCTTCGCCTTGTCGATCAGGTTGCCGCCTGCACCGGCCGCGGTGTCCGCGACCGAACCCGTCGCGTCGGCGGCGCCAGAGGCCGCGTCGGCGGCCGTGCTTTCCGCGTCAGCTGCGGCGTCGGCCGCCGTGCTGGCGGTGTCGGCAGCTCCCTCGACGGCGGCCTTGGCCGCATCGGCGGCCGCGTCGGTCGCCCCTTCCGCAGCGCCCTTCGCGTCTTCGGTCTCGCTCACGTCGTGCCTCCCGTCGCTGTGGATAACCATCGTTCCATCCCGGTCATCCTACGCAAACTCGCAGGTCACGTGCGGTGCGGCCTCGGCGTCGGCTGCTTCGCGTGTCGGTGCTCTCAGCGCGGCGCGCCCGCTCTATCAGGGATGAGGTCGCCAGGAAGTGACTGCGCCTTCTTCGAACGGCTGACAAGGGCGCCCCTGAAGGTCATCATCGTTCGAGCATCCGCTCTGACGTCACGACCATGGACGACATCTCAAGCTCACCACACGACGATCGACCCGTGAGGCGTCGCCTCGCGAGCCTGCGGCTACGCTTCCCCGATCCGGAGCTGGAGTCGGCCTACCGGGCCGACCGCTACACCCTCAACCTCGGCAACATCCGCTTCGCCTTCCTGGCGGGGATCGCCCTGTGGGTCGCGTGGGGGATCCTCCTGCGCCCCCACATGCTGGCCCTCTCCGACCAGCGGCTCGATATGGCGATCCGGTACGGCGTCTTCATCCCGATGCTCGTCGGCGGCTTCGCCGTGTCGTTCACGTCGCTCTTCCGCCGGATCTGGGAGTGGGTCTCCGTGGCGATCGCCATCGTCACGATCGTGGTCTGGGTGTACTACACGTCGAACGTGCTCACGCTGCCGGCCGAGTACGGGTACATCGGCGTCATCTTGATCACGGCGTTCACCTACACCCTGTTGCGACTGCGGTTCATCCTCGTGGTGCTGATCACGATGGTCGGCATCGCCGCGTACCTCCCGTACGCCTTCACGGCGCGCTACATCGTCGACGTGAGTCGGGTGCTCGCTTCGCTCTACCTGATCTCGTTCGGCATCCTGGGCGGTCTGGCCGCCTATCGGATGGAGCGGTTCACGAGGCAGTTGTTCATCCGTGAGCGCCAGCTCGATCGGGAGCGCGAACGATCCGACGTCCTCTTGTTGAACATCCTGCCGCCCGCCGTGATCGAGCAGTTGAAGGCCTCGTCGGGAGAGCGTGTCGCTGAGGCGTTCGAAGAGGTCAGCGTCGTCTTCGTCGACGCGGTCGGATCCACGGCACAGGCCGCTCGCTCCTCACCCTCGGAGTTCGCGGGAGCGCTCGACGCCCTCTTCCGCCGGTTCGACGAGAAAGCCGATCGGCTCGGCCTCGAGAAGATCAAGACGATCGGGGACGCGTACATGGCCGTCGCGGGCGCACCCGTGCCCGCGCCTGACCACGCGGCTTCTGCGGTCGCCATGGTCCTCGAGATCCTGGCCGATTGCGAGACGGACCAGTGGCCGTCAGGAGACCCGATCGTCGTGCGGGGCGGGGTCGCCACGGGGCCCGCCGTCGCCGGGGTCATCGGGGAGCGGAAGTTCGCGTACGACGTGTGGGGCGACACCGTGAACCTCGCGAGCCGGCTCGAGGAGCACGCCGCGCCCGGAGAGATCCTGGTCTCCGAGCCGACGGCGACCGCGGCCATGGATCGGTTCGCGTTCGGGCCGGTCCGCATCCTGGACATCAAGGGCAAGGGGCAAACACCGGCCCGTGCCTTGCTCGGCCCCGGGGTGTCGCCCGAGGAACGTGAGCCCACACGCGAGGCGGAGCGGGCGTGAGAGGGGCACCCGACCGGACGCGCTCGGTCACCCTCGGCCTCGCCGTCGTGCTGTGCCTCGCTGCCCTGGGCTGCACCGGGGGGCCAAGAAGTGACGAGCGACCGCAAGGCACGCAGCAGGAAGGCACGATCGTCGTCGGCGTGTCGGGCGCGTTCACCGAGAATCAGATCGTGGCCGAGATGTACGCCCAGGTGCTCGAGCACGCCGGGTACACGGTCGAGCGACAGCTGGATCTGCGTTCGCGAGAGGTCTCGCAGAACGCGCTGGAGTCCGGGCAGATCGATCTCAAGCCCGAGTACCTCTCGTCGCTGCTCCGCTTCGTCGACCCCAACGCCGAGGCATCGAACGATCCCGACGACGTGGTCCATCGGCTCCAAGGTCTCTTGGGGCCGCGCGGGCTCACGCTGCTGACGCCCTCCCCGGCCCAGGACACGAACCAGTTCGTGGCGAACGCGCAGACGGCTGAGCGCTTCGATCTGACGACGATGACGTCCCTCGCGCGCGTCGCGAGCCAACTGACGCTCGGCGCTCCCCCGGAGTGCCCGCAACGGCCCTATTGCCTCGCCGGACTGAACAGTGCCTACGGCATCCTCTTCGACGACTTCGAGCCGCTCGACGTCGGGGGCCCCCAGACGGTCGCGGCACTCAAGGGCGATGAGGTGCAGATCGGGCTGCTGTTCTCGACCGATCCGAGCATCGAGGCGAACGGGTTCGTGCCGCTCGTCGACGACAAGCATCTGCAGAACGCGGAGAACCTCACGCCGGTGATCCGCTCGGAGAAGCTGAACCCTGAGGTCCGGCAGGCGCTCGACGAGGTCAGTGCGCGATTGTCATCGGACGATGTCACCGCGCTCGTGGGAAGGGTCACGATCCAGGGTGAGGACATCGCGAGCGTAGCCAGGGGGTTCCTGGTCGCGAACGACCTGATGTAGGGCGAGGCGAGCGGGCGTGTCATCGGCACGCTGCGATCTCGCGAGGATCAGCCGAAGAGGTCGCAGTCGCAGTCGAACACGCCGCCGCGCCCGCTCTCGTACGTGAGGTCATCGAGCGGCACCGCCTCGCCGGATCCGTCGGCGTCGATCACGAGGTTCGGTGCGCCGTCGGTCGAGAAGGCGTTCTCGTGCCCGAGCGCGATCCGCGATCCGTCAGGGGACCACACGGGGTTGCTGGGGGCGTTCATCGAGGTCCGTGCCGGGCAACCGGAAAAGCAGCGAGCGTTCGCCCGTGCGGGCGTCGACGGCGTAGATCGAACCCCCGCGGGCCCCGAACCAGATCGTCCTTCCGTCCGGCGACCACGTCGGGCCCGAGGTGACGTCTCCGGCCGCTGCGCGATGTTGTCCGTCTCCGGCCCGCCTGCAACACTTCCGATCATGGCGAAGGTGACGATCATCGGGGCCGGGAGCGTCGAGTTCACGAGGAACATCCTGGCCGACCTGTGCTCGTACGAGGAGCTCCACGGGACCCTCGAGGTCGCGCTCCACGACATCGACGCCGAGCGGCTCGCGACCTCGGAAGGCGCGGCCGCGCGGCTGATCGAGCAGACGGGCGCGGGCTACGCGGTCGCCGCGTTCCCCGACCGGCGCGCGGCCTTCGACGGCGCCGACTACCTGATCAACGAGATCCAAGTCGGCGGGTATCAGGCCACGCTCACCGACTTCGAGGTCCCCAAGAAGTACGGGCTGCGCCAGACGATCGCCGACACGATCGGGATCGGCGGGATCTTCCGCGGGCTCCGCACGATCCCCGTGATGGTCGAGATGGGGGACGACGCGGCCGAGCTCTGCCCGCACGCGCTGCTCCTCAACTACACGAACCCGATGGCGATGGTGCCGTGGGGGATCTGGGCGGGCTCGGCGTTCCCGGCGTCGCGCACGATCGGCGTCTGTCACAGCGTGCGCGACACGCACCACTTCCTCGCCGAGATGGTCGGCGTGCCCGAGGACGACGTCTCGTTCATCACCGCCGGGTTCAACCACCAATGCTTCGTCTACCGGTTCGAGGAACGGCACACCGGCGAGGACCTCTATCCCCGGCTGCGCTCGATCGTCGACGCCGACCCAGAGGGGCTGGGGCGGCGCGTGCGCGTCGAGATCTTCAAGCGGTTCGGATACTTCCCCACCGAGTCGAGCGAGCACTCCGCCGAGTACGTGCCGTGGTTCCTGCACCACGACGATCAGGTGAAGCGGTTCCGGAGTGAGATCGACGAGTACATCCGGCGGAGCGACGACAACCTCGTGGAGTTCGCGGAGCTGCAGCGCAAGCTCGACGCCGGCGAGGACCTCGAGATCGAGCTGAACAGCGAGCTCGCGTCCGAGATCGTGCGCGCGGTCGAGACCGGCGTCGACCGCGAGATCTACGGGAACGTCCGGAACGCCGGTCTGATCGACGGCCTGCCCGAGGACGCGTGCGTCGAGGTCCCGTGCGTGGCCGGCAAGAACGGCGTCCTCCCGACGAGGGTCGGCGAGCTGCCTCCCCAGACGCTCGCGCTGAACCGAACCTTCGTGAACGTGGTGGAGCTGACCGTGCACGCCGCGCTCGAGCAGTCACGCGAGCGCGTGTATCAGGCGGCGACTGATGGATCCGCACACCGCGGCGACCCTCACGACCGAGCAGATCGTGTCGATGTGCGACGACCTGATCGACGCCCACGGCGACCTGATCCCCGAAGGGATCCGGAAGGGCTAGGGCCTACAGCTCCTTCAGCCAGATCGTGAGCGGGTCGACGAAGTGCACTCCGGGCTGTTCGGGGTCGCTCCAGCCGCCGAGGAACACGCCGCCCTGGTCGCGGTAGCCCATCGAACGGTAGAGCGCGCGCGACACGGCGAACGTCTCGTCGGTGCCGGTGTCGAGCGCCACGCCGCGCTCCCCCGACTCGCGCGCCAGCGACTCGAGCGCCTCCATCAGTGCCCGGCCGATCCCCTTCCCGCGGTGGCCGGGCTCGACGAGGAGGTCGCTCACCAACGGGTAGCCGCGGAACTCACACAGATCCTCGATCCGCCGGCCGTCGACGAACCCGAGCCCCACGTGACCGACCGCCGCACCCTCGAGCCACGCGATCAGGTAGACGAATCCGCCCTGCAACTGGAACTCGATCCGGCGTTCGTGGGTCGCCCGCGGGCGACTCGCGAGTCCCGCGCTGACCGCGTCGAGCTCGTGCGCGGCGATCGGGCGGATCTCGAGGTTCATGCGTCCGCGCGCTCGCGCACGCCCGCGAGCCCCGACGCGACGAACCCGTCCTTGCCGGTGTCGAGGCCGTACTCGACCTCGTGCCACGGCATCAGGACGAACCGCACCCGCGCGCGATCGCGGAACCGCGGGTCGGGGGCGCCGCCATACGCCGCGAGCGCCCGCTCACCCGGTCCCGGCGCCGCGTGCAGCATCCAGGCGAAGTCGGCGACCGGGTCGCCCATCCCGACCTCCTCCCAGTCGATCACGCCTGCGAGGTTCCCGGTGGGCGTGACGAGGATGTGGTCGGGACCGAGGTCGCCGTGCGTCACGCAGGGGGCGAACCGCCAGTTGCGGTCGTCCGCGAGGTAGCCGTCGAACCGCGCCGCGAAGTGCGCGCGCTCACCCTCGTCGAGCAGCGGGAACACCTTCGCCTCGAGCCGCGCGAACTCGATCCGCTGCTCCTCGCGCACCTGCTCGGGCGTGACGGCCCGCATCCCCACGAACTCCGGCGGCACCATGTGGAGGTCGTACAGGAACCGCCCGAGGCGCTCTGGCCACACCCCTTCCTCGCCCACCTCGGTGAACGACACGCCGTCGATCCGGCGGTAGCCCATCGCCACCGGGTCGGTCGACGCGAGCTCGGGCACCGGCACCGCGCCCGACACGTCGTGGGCGAGCTCGGGGAGGATCTCCATCTGCAGCAGGAGCCGCTCCTCCGCGCGGTCGCTGACCGGCACCTGCACGATCCACTCGCCGTCGACGAGGTACGTGGCCGACGTCCATCCGCCCCCGACCGGCTCGAACGTCTCGAGCGCCAGTCGCGGGAAGGCGCGCGCGACGACCGCGCGATCGAGGTCGAGCCGCGCGGGGTCGTTCGCGGTCATCCCTTCACCCCAGCGGTTCGACCGGCGCGGTCGAGACGTCGGCCGGTGGATCCTCGCCGACCGCCAGCGGCCGGTCGAGCTCGGGGATCTTCAACGCGAACCACGCCACCACGGCACCGGAGAGCGCGAGCGCCGACGCCCCCGCGTAGAGCACGCCGGGTCCCAGGTGCTGGTACACGTAGCCGCCGATCCCGGCGCCCAGGATCGGGCCGAGCCCGAAGCCCACCATCTGCGCGACCGAGTTCCCGGTGGAGTACAGCGACGACGGCAAGAGCCGGCCGACCACCACGACGCCCGTCGTGAACAGCAGGCTGAACGCCACCCCTTCGAGCATCGTGAGCAGCGACACGATCGTGGGGTTCGAGATCGACCCCCAGAGCAGGAACCCGAGCGCGTAGATCGCGCACCCGAGCGCGTAGACCTTCCGCAGGCCGAACCGGGACTGCAGGCGCGAGGACGACCGCATCATCGGCACCTCGATCAGCCCGCCGGCCGCCGTGCCGATCCCGACCAGCAAGGGACCCCCGCCCTCGCTCGCGATCTTCAGGGAGATGAAGTTCCATGCCGCATTGAACCCCGTCCAGACCAGGAAGAGCGCGAGGAGGAAGCCCCAGAACCGCGGCGCCTCGCGGAAGACCGCGCCGACCGCACCCAGGCGGCCGTCGCCCGACGCGGTGTGCCGCGGCGCGTCGCGCGGCACCGTGAAGGACCAGAAGAACACCACGACGCTGGCGATCGCGAAGATCGGCATCGCCCATTCGATCCCGAACGATTGGAAGGTCGCGCCGAACAGCAGGCACCCGATCGCGTACGTGAAGCTCTCCCACGAGCGGATCCGGCCGTACTCCGACATCCGGCTCGCGCCGAGGTGCTCGAGCGCGATCGCGTCGACGTTGGGGCCGAAGGTCACCATCGAGCCGGCCAAGAGGAACCCGGCCGCCGCGATCCACACGAGCGCGTCCGCGCTGGCGAGCGTCAGGGCGAACGCCGCCGACGCCAGCAGCCCGATCTGCAACGACGTCCGTCGGCCGAGCACCGAGTCCGCGAGGTGTCCCCAGATCGGGTTCAGCACGATCCGCGCGACGGCCATCGTGGCGATCACGACGCCGATCTCGCTCCCGGACAGGCCCTTGTCGTCCAGGTACAGCGCGAGGAAGGGGAAGAACGCCGAGATCACGAGCCCCGACGTCAAGAACATCCCGCGCACCGCGGTGTCGTGCTTCAGGCGGTCCTCGAACACGCTCACGACGTCAGACGACCGAGGTGTCCAGGCCGGCGTCCCGGATCGCGGCGAGCTCGCCCGGATCGGCGTCGGCGTCGGTGATCAGCTCGTGCACCTCGTCGATCCCGCAGATCCGCGCGAACGCGACGCGGCCGAGCTTCGACCCGTCGGCGACCACGACCACCTTCGCGGCGCGCTGCATCAGCGCCCGGTCGGTGTGGGCCTCGATCTCGTGGTGCGTGGTGAGCCCGGTCGCCGCGGTCAGCCCGTCGGTGCCGATGAACACGAGATCCAGGTGCAGGCCGGTGAGCATCTCGTCGGCGATCGGCCCGACGAGCTCGTACGACTCGGACCGCGCGACGCCGCCCGTGACCACCAGCTTGATGTTCGGACGGATCGCGAGCTCGCTCGCGATGTTGACGGCGTTCGTGACGATCGTGACGCTCCGGTCGGCGATCGCGCGGGCGACCTCGGTCGTGGTCGTGCCGCCCGTGAGCCCGATCGCGGCGCCGTCGTGCACCCGGGTGGCGGCCGCGATCCCGATCCTCCGCTTCTCCTCTTGCCGGCGCGCCGACTTGTAGCGGAGCGGCAGCTCGTAGGAGACCATCTGGGCGACGGCGCCCCCGTGCGTGCGGGTGAGGAGCCGCTGCGCCTCGAGCTGCTCGAGGTCGCGACGAACCGTGGCGGCCGATACCCCGAGGCGCTCACACAGGTCGACGACGGCGACCGAGCCGTTCGACGAGAGCTCCTCCAGGATGACGCCGAGACGCTCTGCCTGATGCATGGCGCCGAGTATAGGACCCCGCCTTGCAGCGATGATCGGTTCTGGCCTAACATGCGGTCAAATGAGCGAAATCGCGCGCGAGATCGCCTCGCAGCCCGCGTGCTGGCGCCGCGCCGCCGAGATCGGCGCGCGGGAAGGCGCGACGCTCCCCGCTCCCGGTTCGCGCGCCGCGGCCGTCGGGTGCGGCACCTCGTGGTTCATCGCGCAGGCCTACGCCGCGCTCCGCGGATCGCTCGGGCAGGGCGAGACGGACGCGTTCACGGCCTCCGAAGCGCCGCTCGATCGCCCGTATCCGACCGTGGTCGCGATCTCCCGCAGCGGCACCACGACCGAGGTCGCGCGCTACCTCGAGCGACTGCGGGGTCCGCGCCGCGTCGCGATCGTGGGCGTCGAGGAGACGCCGGTCACCGAGGCGGCCGACGAGGTCGTCGCGCTCGCGTTCGCCGACGAGCGCTCGGTGGTACAGACGCGGTTCGCGACGAGCGCGCTGACCTTCCTGCGCGCGAGCCTCGGCCAGGACCTGGGACCCGCGATCGCCGACGCGGAACGCGCCCTCGGGTTGCCGCTGCCGGTCGAGGCCGCGGCGGTCGACCACTTCGTATTCCTGGGCGTGGGATGGAGCATCGGCCTGGCGAACGAGGCAGCGCTCAAGCTGCGGGAGGCGGCCCAGGCGTGGACCGAGTCGTACCCGGCGATGGAGTATCGGCACGGGCCGATCAGCGTCGCCGGGCCGAGGAGCGTCGTCTGGGCGCTCGGTAGGGTCGACGGCGGCGTGCTCGAGGCGGCGGCCGCCACCGGGGCGACCGTCGTGGGAGGAGAGCTCGACCCGATGGCCGAGCTGATCGTGATACAGCGGATGGCGGTGGCGTTGGCCGAGGCCCGGGGGTTGGACCCGGACCGGCCGCGGCACCTCACACGTTCGGTGGTGTTGTCGTGACGGATCGGATCGGAGGGAGTCTGATGAGGCGCACGTGGAAGCTGGCACTGCCCCTGGTCTTCGCGCTCGTCGCGATGGCCTGCACGGGCGGCGATGACAGCAGCAGCACGAGCAACACGGGGAGCACGGGTGGTTCGGGCGAGCAGATCGATCTCGTGATGTGGATGGGCTACACGCCCCCGCCGCCGGAGAACCAGTCGTTCGAGTACCTGTCGATCGAGCGCATGGTGAAGGAGTTCGAGGCGGAGAACCCCAACATCTCGATCGAGCTCCAGTACGTGAACAGCGACTTCGCGCTGCAGAAGGCGACCGTCGCGATCCAGGGGAACAAGCAGCCCGACATCTCGTACCAGTACGGCACGAACATGCCGCAGCTCGCATCGTCACCGAAGCTCGTCGACCTGTCCGACCGCGTCAACGAGGGCGACTTCAACTGGGACGACTTCTTCCAGGGCGAGCAGGCGGTGGCCACCGTGGACGGTCGGGTGCTGGGCGTCCCGGCCCTCGTCGACAACCTGGCGGTCGTCTACAACAAGGACCTGTTCAAGAAGGCGGGACTCGAGCCTCCGGGCGAGGACTGGACATGGGACGAGCTGCGGGCCGACGCGAAGGCCATCACCGACCCGGCGAACAACGTGTTCGGCATGGTGTTCCCGGCCGACGGCAGCGAGACGATGGTGTGGCAGTACATCGCGATGCTGTGGGCCGCCGGCGGCGACATCCTGAACGCCGACAACACGGAGGCGATCTTCAACCAGGCGCCGGGCGTGCAGGCCCTCGACACGCTCACGGCGATCAACCAGGACGGCTCGATGTACCTGGACTTCAACCCGGACTCGGGCAAGTCAGGGCAGCTCTTCAACTCGGGCAAGGTCGGGATGATCATCACCGGCCCGTGGGACCTATCGGGCTTCCCTGACGTGGACTACGACGTGCAGTTCATGCCGGCGTTCGAGGCGGGGGGCAGCCACGAGACGATCGCGGGTCCCGACAACTGGGTGATCTTCGACAACGGACCCGAGCGTGTCGACGCGGCCTGGAAGTTCCTGAGCTTCATGGCCTCGCCGGATCAGGTACTGCAGGACTCGCTCGACACGAGCCACCTGCCGACGCGCGCGTCGGTGGCCGAGATGCCTGAGTTCGACGAGTTCTTCACGAAGTACCCGGGGACGGAGGTCTTCGTCCAGAACCTGGACAACGTGCTGAAGGCCCGCCCGCAGGTGCCGCAGTACCCGCGGATCTCGAGCGCGCTGGGCCAGGCGCTGATCGCGGCGATCCAAGGGCAGGAGAGCCCGCAGGACGCACTGAACCAGGCAGCGGACCAGGCGAACGGATTCCTGGCGGTACCCTCCTGACCCGACGATGACGAGCGCGAGGACGTGAACGCCCGGCGGATCCTCCAGTCCGAGCACGTGGTCGGCTGGGCGTTCGCGTTCCCCGCGGTCCTGCTGATCGTCGTCTTCGGCATCGTGCCGATCGTCTGGTCGGCGCTGATGTCGTTCCAGCGGACGAACCTGCTCTCCACCCCCGAGTGGATCGGGCTCGACAACTACCGGGCGCTCGCGAAGGATCCGCTCTTCAAGACCTCCGCGATCCACGCGGTGATCTACGCATGCTCTGTTCGTGCCGCTGTCGGTCGGCGGCGGCCTCTTCGCGGCGATCGCCCTGAATCGCCGCGTCGTGGGGATCCGCTTCTACCGGATCGCGGTGTTCGTCCCGGTCGTCGCGTCGACGATCGCGACCGCGATCATGTTCCTCTGGCTGTTCGACCCCTACTTCGGCCTGGCGAACTGGGCGCTCGACAAGGTGGGGTTGGGGCCGTTCGGCTTCTTCACGAGCCCGAACGGCGCGCTGTACTCGATCGTCGTGATGACCGTGTGGGGGTGGATCGGCTTCAACGCGATCATCTACCTGGCCGCGCTCCAGGGCGTGCCGCAGGAGTTGCTCGAGGCGGCCTCGATCGACGGCGCGAAGTCATGGAGCATCTTCCGCAACGTCACCTTGCCCCTGCTGGGACCGGCCACGCTGTTCCTCGTGGTCTTCACCTCGATCAACGCGATCCAGCTCTTCGACGAGGTGTACTTCCTCACGAAGGGCGGGCCCGGCACCGCGACCTACGTCCCGGTCTTCTACCTGTTCCAGCTCGCGTTCCAACAGGGGATCGCCGGCTATGCGGCGGCGATCGCGTACGTGCTGCTGATCGTGATCATGATCCTCACCGCGATCCAGCTCTGGGTCGGCAAGCGGATGGTCTATTACGCGTCATGAGTGAGCAGACGATCGAAGAGGTCACGGGCGAAGCGCTCCTGGAGCCGTTGCCCGACGACGTCGACCCCGGCCAGGGGCGGACGGTGTTCAGCGCGTGGCACCTCGTGCTGCTGCCCCTCGCGCTCGTCATGATCATCCCGCTCGTCTGGATGGTCGTGACGTCGTTCGAGACCCTGAACGAGACGCGCCAGTTCCCGCCGGTGCTCGTCCCGGGCAGCGTCCGGTGGCAGAACTACCGGGACGTGCTCGAGCAGGCGCCGTTCGCCCGGTGGTTCCTGAACACGCTGCTCGTGACCGTGGTCGTGGTGATCGGGAACCTCATCTTCTGCAGCCTGGCCGGGTACGCGTTCGCTCGGCTGAAGTTCTTCGGGCGCGACGTGGTCTTCCTGCTGGTGCTCGCCACGTTGATGATCCCGTTCCAGGTCATCATGATCCCGACCTTCCTGATCGTGCGCCAGCTCGGGCTGATCGACACCCTCGGCGCCCTCATCGTGCCGAACCTCGCGGGCGCGTTCGGCATCTTCCTGCTCCGTCAGTTCTTCCGGACCCTCCCGATCGAGCTCGAGGAGGCCGCGCGGATCGACGGCGCGTCCCGGCTCGGGGTCCTGTTCAAGATCGTGCTGCCGCTCTCGGGGCCGGCGCTCGCCACGCTCGCCGTGATCACGTTCATGTGGACGTGGAACGACTTCCTGTGGCCGCTCGTGACGATCTACAGCTCGAACAACATGACGCTGCAGCTCGGGCTCACCACGTTCCAGGGCGCGCACCAGTCGAACACGCACCTGTTGATGGCGGCGACGATGATGAGCATGCTCCCGCTGCTCCTGCTGTTCTTCGTGGCACAGCGGTGGTTCATCCGCGGGATCGCGACGACCGGACTGAAAGGGTAGCGGCGTGGGGCAGGTCGTCTTCGAACACGTGAACAAGGTCTTCCCGGGCGGGACGGTCGCGATCGACGACCTCTCGCTCGAGGTCCCCGACGGCCAGTTCATGATCCTGGTCGGTCCCTCAGGCTGCGGGAAGACGACGGCCCTGCGGTGCGTGGCCGGCCTGGAGAAGCCGACGAGCGGGACGATCCGCGTCGGCGACCGCGTCGTGAACGAGGTCACGCCGCGTGACCGGGACATCGCGATGGTCTTCCAGAACTACGCGCTCTACCCCCACATGACCGTCTACAAGAACCTCGCGTTCGGACTGCGGCAGCGCAAGACCGAGAAGGCGGAGATCGAGCGGCGCGTCAGTTCCGTGAGCACGATGCTCGGCCTCGACGACCTGCTGAAGCGCCGGCCGGCGCAGCTCTCCGGCGGGCAGCGACAGCGGGTCGCGATGGGCCGGGCGCTCGTGCGCGAGCCGAGCGCGTTCCTGCTCGACGAGCCGCTCTCGAACCTCGACGCGAAGCTCCGCGTCCAGATGCGCGCCGAGCTGAAGCGCCTGCACACGCGCCTCGGCATCACGACGGTCTACGTCACGCACGACCAGATCGAGGCGATGACGCTCGGCGACCGCATCGCGGTGATGTCGAACGGCAAGCTCCAGCAGCTCGGTCCGCCGCAGGAGCTGTACGACGAGCCGACGAACCTGTTCGTCGCCGGGTTCATCGGGAGCCCGCCGATGAACCTGATCCGCGGCCGGGCGGACGGCGGACGCGTGACGGCGGGCGACCTCACGTTCGAGCGCGGCGGGGTCGCCGACGGCGACGTCGCGGTCGGGATCCGCCCCGAGACGGTCGTGCAGCAGAGCGACGGCCTGCCGTCCTTCGAGTTCCTCGTCGACGTGGTGGAGCCGCTCGGCGACGAGGTGGTGGTCCACGGCTCGACCGCGGGCACGACCGTCGAGACCGGCGCCGAGGAAGAGGAGCTCCCGACGATGCTCGAGGGCTCGCGCGCGCCGATCACGGCCCGGTTCGACCCGGGCGTGCGGTTCCATCCGGGCGACCGCCTGCGGCTCGGGGTGCGGCCCGACCGCCTGCACCTGTTCGACCTGCGGACCGGCGCCGCGATCCGCTGAGCCGGGCGACGCCGCGCGTTCAGCCCGCGAGGCCGGGCACGATCCGCAGGGCGTTCTCCGCGTAGACCTTGCGCAGGACGTCGTCGGGGAGATCGAGGCCGCCGATCGCCCAGCGTCCCATCAGCGGAACCTCCTCGGTCGAGTGCGGGAACCCCTCGTCGGCCGTCTCGAGGAACCGGAAGTAGATCCCGTAGTTCTCGGGCGCCGGGGGGAACTCGTCGATGCCGAAGAGCACGCGGTCGGGGTGTGCCTCGATCAGCGCGCGCGCCGCGCGCGGCTGGCGGCCGAGCTCGGCCACCCGCGCGGCGATGTCGACGTGGAAGTTCGCATAGGCGTCCAGCATCCGCCCGACCCACGCGAGGTCCTCGGCGTACCCACCGACGTGCACGCCGACGAAGGTGGTGCTCGGGTTCGCCGCGACCAGCCCCTCGAGCGCCTCGATCAGCCGGACGAACCGCGGGAACCTGGGATCGGCGAACGACCATTCGGGGTGCGCATGGAGCTGCTCGTAGCGCTCGTTCCGCTCATCGATCGGATCGAAGAACGCGACCGGGTCGGCGGTGTGGATGAAGACGGGCACCCCGAGCTCGCCCGCCGCGGCCCACAGCGGCGCGAGCCGCGGGTCGTCGGGGAGGATCAGCGCACCGGCGGCGTCGCGCACGTGCAGCCCGAGGTCCTTCCAGACCTTGATGCCCTTGGCACCGGCGGCCACGCTCGCGCGGAGCGAGGCGGCCGTGGCGGCCCCGACGTCTCCGGCCGCGACCGCACCCTCCCAGTCGACGTGGCAGAAGGTCGCGAACCGGCCGGGGTGCGCGCGGTCGTACCGGGCGAGGTTCGCCTCGAGCTCGTCGCCCCAGCGGCCGTCGAGGTTCACGATCGCGCGGAGGTTGCACGCGTCCATCAGGGCGAGCAGGTCGTCGCCGTCGGGCACGGTCCACTCCCCGGGCCGGCCGATCCACTCCGACAGCCATCGTCCGAGGTGGTTGTGCGCGTCCACGGCGGGGAACCGCGCGCGCTCGACCGGGTGCGCCGGGACCACGAGCTTCGACGCGGGCCGCCAGTCGCGCAGGCGGAGCCCGCCGAGGTCGTCGCCGGTCACGGGACGACGGTCGCGGCCGGCGCGAACTGCGGCAGCCACGGGGCCTGGGCCTCGAGCATCCGGTCGGTCATCTCGTGGATCTGCGGGAGCGTGAGGACCGCGCTCGTCAGCGGGTCGAGCGCCACCGCCGCGTGCACGAGATCGCGGTCGCCGGTCATCCCCGCCTCGACCGCGAGTCGCTGCACCGTGATCTGCGTCTGGTTCAGGGCCGCGCAGGCCGCCGGCAGCCGACCGTAGCGGGTGGGACGGACGCCGTTCGCGTCGACGATGCACGCGACCTCGACGCACGCTTCCGCCGGCAGGTTCTCGATCGACGAGCCGTTGCGGACGTTGCCGTACACGACGCGAGGCACGCCCGTGACGAGGCTGTCGATGATCGGCGCGGCGAACTCCCCGCCGTGCCTCGGACCCTCGCGCCGCGCCTCCTCGACGACGTCCTCGTTCGTGTAGTCGGCGTCGGCGCTTCGGCAGATCTCGAGGTAGTCCCAGTGGCGGTCGATGTAGGACGCGGTGAGCTCGGGGGTCTTGCGGAACCACGCCCAGTACTCGCTGGCGTGATGGCTCGACTCGGTGTGGAAGTAGCCGGTGAGCATCATCAGCTCGGCCCGCACCCGCTCGATGCTCTCGTACGGGTCGTCGGAGCGCGGGAGCAGCGGGATCGTCCGTTCCACGTGGCGGGCCTTCATCACCTCGCGGATCTTCGGGATCAGGTCCTCGTCGCCGCGGCGGAACGTCGTGAACCACGCGGTGTGGTTCACGCCGGCGCACTCGAAGGTCACCTCGTCGTACGGGACCTCGAGCTCGCGGGCGAGGAGCTCTGAGGTCCCCTGCACGCTGTGGCAGAGCCCGACGATCTTCGCGCCGAGCAGGTCCGTCGCCCAGACGTTGACCGCCATCGGGTTCGCGTAGTTCAGGAGCCAGGCGTCGGGGCAGATCTCGAGCATCGCCTCGGCGACCTCGCGCAACGCGTCGACGCTCCGGAGCCCCCGGAAGATCCCGCCGGGCCCGAGCGTGTCCCCGACCGTCTGGTCGATGCCGTACCCGCGCGGGATCAGAACGTCGTGCGCGTAGGCCTCGACGCCGCCGACCTGGAACACCGTGATCACCACGTCGGCGCCGCGGAGCGAGGTCCGAAGGTCGGGAGCGACCTCGACCGTCGTGGAGAGCTGGGCGTCGTCGATCATGCGCTGGACGAAGCCTCGCGTGCGCTCGGAGCCCGCGGGGTCGATGTCGTAGAGCACGAGCGTGGACCCGTCGAGCGCGGGGAAGGCGAGCACGTCGCGGGAGAGCTCGAGCGGGAAGACCCAGCCCCCCGCGCCGACGATCACGATCCTGGGTCCATCGGCCGCCATGTCGGGCTCCTCTCGAGGGCTGCGCGTCCTGCTCGTGGTCCGTTCGGCATCGTACTGCAGCCCGTTCGCGCCCTGCACGTTCGTGAACGATTGGGGGCGAGAAGCACCAGATGTGTGCAGCGTCGCCCGCCGTACTAGACTCGCGACATGGAACGCCGACCCCCGACGGCGTCGTCCGAGACCGGAGGGAGCCCGTGGCCGAACGCATCGAGATCACGACCGACGCCGCGCCGTCCGGGTCCGGCGCCTACTCCCAGGCGATCCGGGCCGGCGACTTCGTCTTCATCTCCGGGCAGGGACCGCTGGATCCGGCCACGCTCGAGGTCGTCGGCACGACGATCGAGGAGCAGACCGAGGTCACGCTCCGAAACCTCGCGGCGATCGCCGCCGCCGCGGGCGGGTCGCTCGCGGACGTCGTGAAGGTCTCCGCGTTCCTGTCGTCGATCGACCTGTTCCCCGGCTTCGACGCGACGTACGCGCGGATCTTCGACACGCTCCCCCGGCCCGCGCGCACGACGACGGGCGCGGAGCTGCGCGGCATCCTGGTGGAGATCGACGCCGTGCTCCACCTCCCGCGGTGAGCACGCTCCCCGACCTCGACACCCCGTCGCTCGTGTTCGACCTCGACGTCGTCGAGCGGAACCTCGCCGAGATGGCCGAGGTCGCCCGGGCGGCCGGGGTCCGGCTCCGTCCCCACACGAAGACCCACAAGTCGCCCCTGATCGCGCGGATGCAGCTGGATGCCGGCGCGAGCGGCATCACGGTCGCCAAGCTCGGCGAGGCCGAGGTCATGGTGGACGCCGGGATCGACGACGTGCTGATCGCCTATCCGCTCGTCGGCGGGTCGAAGCTCGCGCGGCTGCGTGCCCTCATGGAGCGCGCGCAGATCCGCACGACGACCGACTCGGTGGAGGTGGCCGAGGGCCTGGGCCAGGTCGGTCGCGATCTCGGACGCGACGTCGAGGTCCTGGTCGAGGTCGACACGGGCCTGCACCGGGTGGGCCGGGTGCCGGGCGCACCGACGGTCGAGCTCGTGCAGCAGGTGACGCGCGTGCCGGGCGTCGAGGTGATCGGGCTGCTCACGCACGCCGGCCACGCCTATCGGAGCGCGGACGCCGACGAGTTGCGCGCCGTCGCGGAGCGCGAGGCCCTGGACCTGGTGGAGACCGCGGCGATGTGCGCCGCGGCTGGGATCGAGCTGCGGGAGATCAGCGTCGGATCGACCCCGACCGCCCGGATCGGTGCCCGGGTCCCCGGCGTGACCGAGATCCGGCCAGGGACCTACGTCTTCAACGACGTGCAGCAGATGCGGCTGGGCGTCGCGACGCTCGCCACGTGCGCGATCCGGGTGCTGGCGACGGTCGTCGCGCACCCCGCCCCGGACCGCTTCGTGCTGGACGCCGGGACGAAGGCGTTCACCTCCGACGGCGGCGACGGACCGCCGTACCCGGGGCGCGGCGTGATCGCCGGGCGGCCCGAGCTCCGTCTCGACTTCATGAACGAGGAGCACACCGTCGGCTCCCGCACGGGCGACGACGACGTGCGGATCGGCGACCGCCTCCAGGTGGTCCCCCTGCACGCGTGCTCGTGCGTGAACATGTTCGACGTGGCGTACGGCGTGCGCGAGGGCGTCGTCGAGCGCGAGATCGCGATCGAGGCGAGGGGACGGATGCGGTGATGCGCGGCCTGTCCGGCAAGGGCGTGCTGGTGAGCGGCGCGAGCCGCGGGATCGGCGAGGCCGCCGTCCGGCGGTTCCTGGAGGAGGGATGCCACGTGTTCCTGTGCGCGCGCGGCGCCGATGGGGTCGAGGCGGCGCTCGAGGAGCTGCGGCCGCTCGGCGAGGTGGGGGGCATGGCCTGCGACGTGAGCGTCCCCGATGACGTCGAGCGCCTCGTCGAGACGGCGGAGGGCTTCCTCGGCGGCATCGACGTGCTGGCGAACAACGCCGGGGTCGCCTGGCAGGAGCCGTTCCTCGAGATCACGCTCGAGCACTGGGATCAGGTTCTCGACATCAACCTTCGAGGCATGTTCCTCGTGGCGCAGGCCGTGGCGCAGCGGATGGTCGCGCGCGGTCGCGGCGGCGCGATCGTGAACATGTCGTCGACGAACGCCTTCGAGGGCGAGGCCGGCTACACGCACTACAACGCCTCGAAAGGGGCGATCTCGATGCTCACGCGGACGATGGCCACCGAGCTCGGCCCGCACGGGATCCGCGTGAACGCCCTGTGCCCCGGGAAGATCTACACGCCGCTGCAGGGCGAGGCCGAGGACCCTGAGTACACGGCGAACTACGAGCGCGAGAAGATCCCGCTCGGGCGATCGGGCACGGTCGAGGAGGTCGCCGCGGCGTACGCGTTCCTCGCCTCGGACGAGGCCACGTTCATCACCGGTGAACTGCTCGTGATCGACGGCGGCCAGCTCGCGATGTGAGGAGGCGCAGATGACGACCGACGGCTCACCCCTGGACCGGCTCCGCGCGCTCGACGTTCCCGAGGGGGCGATCGGGCTGTCGTGGCTGGGTCAGGCGGGGTTCATCCTGCGCGCCGGAAGCGCCACGGCCCTCATCGATCCGTTCCTCGCGCCCTACCGAGGCCGGGAGTACGAGAGCGCGCTGCCGCCCGACGGGGTCCGCGACGTGGATCTCGTCCTGTGCACCCACGAGCACGTCGACCACTTCGACGCGGCGAGCGCACCGGCGATCGCGGCGGCCTCGCCGGGCGCCGTGTTCGTCGTGCCGACGCCGATCGTCGACATGGTGACCGAGGCCGGGATCGCCGCCGATCGCGTCGTGGGGCTGCAGCCGGGCGAGACGCTCGACCTCGCGGGGGTCACGATCGGCGCGGTGCCAGCGTTGCACGGCGTCACGATGGAGGACGCCTACACGTTCGGCGAGGCGATGTCGGACGGGCTCGTCCGGTTCCTGGGGTACGTGGTGGACGCCGGCGCCGTGCGCCTCTATCACGCCGGCGACACGATCCACTACGACGGGATGGAGCGCCGGCTGCGCGAGCTCGCGATCGACCTGGCGCTCCTGCCGATCAACGGGCGCGACCACGAGCGCGAGGCGCGCGGGATCGTCGGGAACCTGTCGGCGCGGGAGGCCGCCTGGCTCGCGACCGAGATCGGGGCGGCCGCGGTCGTCCCGATGCACCACGACCTGTTCGCGCGGAACCGTGGCTATCCGGCCCACCTGGTCGAGAGCGTCGAGCGCGACCACCCCGGCGTCTCGGTCCTCGTCCCCGAGCGCGAACGGCCGTTCGTCTGGAGCAGCGGGCGGCAGCGATGAAGGCGCTCGTGTACCTGGGCCCACGCGTGATGGAGCTGCAGGACGCACCCGACCCCACGCCGGGACCCGGGGAGGTCGTGATCGCGATGTCGGCCGCCGCCGTCTGCGGATCCGACCTGCACGGCTTCCGCGAGGCGAGCCCGCGGCGGATCCCGCCGCTGATCATGGGCCACGAGGCCGTGGGGGCGATCGACGAGACCGGCGACGGGGTCGATCCGGGTCGGGTCGGCGAGCGCGTCGTGCTGAGCCCGATCCTGCCGTGCGGGACCTGCGAGGCGTGCCGCGACGGCCGCACGAACGTGTGCCCGGACGGGCGCCTCGTGGGACGGGAGCTGACCGGCGGGTTCGCGAGCCGCTTCGCGGTCCCGGCGTCGGCCGCCGTCCCGATCGCGGCGTCGGTCCCCGACGATCTCGCGACGCTCACCGAACCGCTCGCGAACGCCGTGCACGTGACCACGAGGTCCGTCCGGTCCGGTGACGACGTCCTGGTGATCGGCGCGGGACCGATCGGCGTGCTGATGGCGCGGATGGCGCTCGAACAGGGCGCCCGCACCCTGTACTCGACCGACCCGGTCCCGAACCGCCTCGCGTACGCGCGCGCGCAGGGCGCCACGCCGCTCGAGGGCGACGATCCCGAGGCGGCGCTCCGCGAGGCGACCGACGGCCGCGGCGTGGACGTGGTGATCGACGCGGCCGGGTTCGAGGCGACGTGGGCGCTGGGGCTCCGGGTGGTCCGGCCGGGCGGCCGGGTCGAGGCGGTCGGGCTCGGCATGCCCGCCGGGACGGTCGACTTCTTCGCGATCGCGGGCAAGGAGATCCAGGTGACCGGGTCGTTCGCCTGGACGGACGAGGATTTCGCTCGTGCGCTGGCCCTGATCGAGGCGGGCGCGATCGACACGTCCGGTTGGTTCACGTCGGTGCCGCTCGCCGAGGGACAGCGCGCGTTCGAGGAGCTCGTGGACACGACGGACCGGTTCAAGGTGGTGCTGACGCCGTGAGGCTCGTCTCGTTCGAGGGCGGGTTCGGGCGCGTCGAGGGCGACGAGGTCGTCCCGATGGGACCGGACCTGGTCGCGTACCTCGCCACCGGCGAGGCGACCGATGCGCCGCCCGTGCCGCTCGGGTCTGTGCCGGCTGCTGGCGCCGGTGCCGCGTCCCGGCAAGGTGATCTGCATCGGGCTCAACTACCGCGACCACGCCGAGGAGGCGGGCCTGCCGCTGCCCGAGGTGCCGATCCTGTTCCCGAAGTTCGCGAACAGCGTGATCGGTCCCGGCGCGCCGATCGTGCTGCCGCCCGAGACGGCCGAGCCCGACTACGAGGCAGAGCTCGGCGTCGTGATCGGCCGCACGGCGCGTCGGGTCGAGGAGGCGGACGCCTTGTCGTACGTCGCCGGCTACACGTGCATGAACGACGTGTCGGCGCGGGACCTGCAGAACCGCACCTCCCAGTGGATGCTCGGCAAGGCGATCGACACCTTCCTGCCGTGCGGTCCGTGGCTCGTGACCGCCGACGAGCTCCCCGACCCGCAGGCGCTCGCGATCGGGCTGCGCCTGAACGGGCGCGAGCTCCAGTCCTCGAGCACCGCCCAGATGGTGTTCGGGGTCGCCGAGCTCGTGGCCTCGATCAGCCGCACGATGACGCTCGAGCCCGGCGACCTGATCGCGACCGGCACGCCCCCAGGGGTCGGGTTCGCCCGCACGCCTCCCGTGTGGCTCGCCGACGGCGACGTCGTCGAGGTCGAGATCGAGGGGATCGGCACGCTCACGAACCCGGTCCGGACGGAGCGCGCGTCGACGTGACCTACCTTCGGATGCCCGCCGACGCGCCGTTCCGGACGCTGGTCGGCGTCGGCGGGATCGGCGGCGGGATCGTCCTGTCGCTCGAAGGGGAGGCGACGCTCGGGCGGGAGGAGAGCCGGGGGGCGCATCTCCTGGACGCCCGCGACGCCTGCAAGCTGCACATCGTCGCGCACCACGTCGCCGTGCTCCTTGGCGCGAGCCCGGCGGGCGCACCGTTCCGCGTGCTGCCACTCGGGTTCGTGGGCGACGACGACACCGGGAGGTGGGCGCTCGCCGAGATGCGGGCCGCGGGCATCGACACGACCCACGTCGGGACGCTTGCGGACCGGCCGACGCTGTTCAGCGTCTGCGTCCAGTATCCGGACGGCACCGGAGGGAACCTCACGACGCTCGATTCGGCGGCCGCCGCCCTGACCGGATCCGACGTCGACGCGCTCGAGCCGGTCCTGGCCACCGACGGGCCGCGAACGATCGCCCTCGCCGCCCCGGAAGTGGACCTCGCGCCCCGGCGTCGCCTCCTGGAGCTCGCGGCCGAGCACGGGGCGTTCCGCGTGGCGTCGTTCGTCTCGGGCGAGGTCGAGCGGGCGCGTGACGACGGGCTCTTCGAGCTGGCGGACCTGGTGGCGCTGAACGCCGACGAGGCGGGCTCGCTCGCGGGCCACGCGTTCGACCGCGCGGACCCTGGCGCCGTCCTCGCCGCGCTCGTCGCGGCCACGGGGGCCGATCGCCGACGCCTCCGTCTCGTGGTCACGGCCGGCGCGGCCGGTGCGTTCGCCTTCGACGACGGGCGGTGGCACCACCGGGCGGCGATCCCCGCCGAGGTCGCGGGCACCGCCGGTGCGGGCGATGCGCTGCTCGGCGGCGTCCTGGCGGGGCTCGCGGCGGGCGTCCCACTGCTTCCGGAGGTGGGCGCCTCCGCCTCGTCGCTCACGTGCGCGCTCGACCTGGGCGTGCTGCTCGCGGCCGTCTCGGTCACCTCGCCCCACACGATCCATCCGCACGCCGACCTGCCCGCGCTGGTCGACCTCGCCAGCGGAACGGGCCGCACGTTCGGGCCGCCGCTCGCCGACGTGCTCTGAGAGGAAGGACCCGATATGGACTTCGCAACCCTCCGCCACGAGGTGTGGTGGGCGAACACCCAGCTCCCCGCCACCGGTCTCGTCGTGATGCACAGCGGGAACGCGAGCGGCGTCGACCGCGAACACGGGCTCGTCGTGATCAAGCCGAGCGGGGTCGACTACGAGTCGCTCCGCCCCGAGGACCTCGTGGTCGTCCCGCTCGACGGCGAGGCCGTCACGGTCGCCGACGTGCCCGACCGCATCATCAGCCATCTCCGCCCCAGCGTGGACACGCCCCATCACCTCGCGCTGTACCGGGGCGATCCGTCGATCGGCTCGGTGATCCACACCCACTCGAACTACGCCACCGCGTGGGCCGCCGCCGGGCGGGCGATCCCGTGCGGCCTGACGGCGCTCGCCGACGAGTTCGGCGGCGAGGTGCCCTGCGCCCCCTACGCGCCGAACGAGGGCAACGCGATCGGCGACGCGATGCTCGCGCACCGCACGCGCGCGCCGGCGATCCTGCTGGCGAACCACGGCGTGTTCACGTTCGACGACACGCCGCAGAAGGCCCTGAAGGCGGCCGTGATGGTCGAGGACGCCGCGAAGACGATGTGGCTCGCGGAACAGCTCGACGAGGTCTCGCTGCTGCCCCAAGAAGAGATCGACCGGTGGTGGGATCGCTATCACTCCACCTATGGACAGGACGCCTGAGATGACGAGCGTCGACCCGAAGGACCTGTACGAGTGGTGCCGGATCCCCGTCGAAGCGCTCCCGCAGCGCGAGACGAAGGTGCCGTTCGAGATCGTGGCCGATGCCGCCGAGATGGGGCGCGCGATGGCGCTCGAGCTGATCGAGCTCGTGCAGGCGAACAACGCCGAGGGCCGGCCGACGCGCGCGATCGTCCCCTGCGGGCCGTCGTCGTGGTACGCGGCGTGGACCGAGGAAGTGAACGCACGCGGCCTGTCCCTGGCAGACCTCACCGTGTTCCACATGGACGAGTGCCTCGACGCGCAGGGCCGGCTCCTCCCCGACGAGCATCCGTACAACTTCCGCTCGTTCATGGAGCGGCACTTCTACGGGGCGATCCGTCCCGAGCTGACCGTTCCCGAGGAACAGCGCTTCTGGCTCCTGCCCGCGACCGCCGAGCGGGTCGCCGAGGCGATCGCCGAGGCGCCGATCGACCTCACGCTCGGCGGATGGGGACAGGACGGCCACGTGGCGTACAACCAGGCTCGGCGCCACCCGTTCAGCGCCTTCACGCTCGAGGAGCTCGCGGACTCCACGATCCGGATCCAGGACAACAACCTCGACACGATCATCGCGCTCGCGCACCGGACCTTCGGCGCCGGCTATCAGTTCGTCCCGCCGATGTCGATCACGCTCGGGATGCGCGAGTGCCTGTCGGCGCGCCGCGTGCGCCTGTACAGCGACACCGGCGCCTGGAAGCAGACGGCGTTCCGCGTGGCCCTGTTCTCGGAGCCGACGCCCGAGTACCCGATCACGCTGCTCCAGCGACATCCCGACGCCAAGATCGTGGCCACCGTGGAGACGGCGCGGCATCCGATCGCCGAGCACCCGGAGTGGCGGCTGGCCTGAGGGCGGTCAGACGAGCGACGCGTCGGCCCGGGCGGCGAGCGCCGCGGCCCGGGACGGGTCGAGCCGTCCGGCTCCCGGGATCTCGGAGTTGGCCGTGCCGGCCCCGAGGGCGAGCCGCAGGGCCGCGTCCCAGGCGTCGCCACGGTCGAGCGCGGTGACGAGCCCCGCGAGGAACGCGTCGCCACTCCCCACCGGGAACCGGCCGCGGACGTAGAGCCGGCCCTCGTACAGCGAGCCGTCGGGCGCAGCCAGGACGACGCCGTCGGCGCCCCGCGTGACGAGCCCGGCGTGACCGTCGCCACCGGCGAGCGCGCGGAGCTTCTGCGCGGCGGCCAGCGCTTCGTCCCGCCGAGCGGTCGGGATCCCGAGCAGCTCGCCGGCCTCCGTGGCGTTCACCTTCACGATGTCGGGACCGGCGCCGAGCGCGAGGCGGAGCCGCTCGCCCTCGGCGTCGAGCGCCACGTGCACGCCCGCGGCGCGCGCCTCGGCCACGAGGTCGTGATAGCCGTCGTCGGGCAGACCCTGCGGGAGCGAACCGCTGATCGTCAGCCAGCCGCCCGGCGTCCAGGCCGTCGACGCCGTCTCCATCAGCTCGATCCACGCGGCGGCGGGCACCTCGGAACCGCGTTCGTAGAACTCGGTCAGGGCGCCCGTCTCGCGGTCGGCGACGCTCAGCGACGCGCGATTCTCGCCGTGGGTCCAGACGAAGACCGAGGGAACCCCTTCGGCGGAGAGCATCTCGGCGAGCCACTTGCCCGTGTGACCCCGCAGGAGCGCGACCGCTCGCACGTCGGCGCCGAGGGCCTGCGCTGCACGCGCCACGTTCAGGCCCTTGCCTCCCGCGACCTCGATGAAGCCGTCGGGCCGGTGGATGTCGCCCTTCACGAGTCGGTCGACCTCGAACAGCTTGTCGATCGACGGGTTCGCCGCCAGGCAGACGATCACGCGGCGCTCCCGCGTTCGATCGCGGCGTGCACCTCGTCCATGGTCGGCTGTCCCTCGGTGCCGCCCAGCACGAGCGTGGACAGCGCGCCGCACGCCGTGGCGATCTGCAGCGAGGTCTCGAGAGATTCGTTCGACAGGAACGCGGCGAGGAAACCCGCATCGAAGGAGTCGCCGGCGCCCGTCGCGTCGACGACCCTCGCGGGGAGCGCGGGAGCTTCGATCACCTCGCCGCCCAACGCCGCCAGGGCACCCCGATCCCCTCGCTTGATCACCAGGAAGGGGGCTCGTGCGCGGAGGCGCCGGACCGCCTCGCCGACGTCCGAGATGTGCGCGAGCCGCAGGGCTTCCATCTCGTTCGGCAGGAAGACGTCGATCTGCGGCAGGAGCTCTATCAGGCCGCCGTCCCAGCCCTCGGTCGGATCCCAGTTCGGATCCACCGAGGTGGTCACACCGGCCGTGTGGGCTTCCTCGAAGATCGACGGAAGGTCCTCGGCCAGGCCGCGTTGCAGGAAGTACGAACTGACGTGCACGTGGCGGCTCGACGCCAGCACGTCGGGGTCGATCAGCGCCGAGCGCAGGTCGCCGATCGTGCCGAGCGAGGTGAGGATCGCGCGATCGTCGGGCTTCGAGAGCACGACCGTGACGCCGGTGGGCCGGCGGGGATCCACGGCGATGCCGGTGGTGTCGATCCCCCGCGCCGCGAGCTGCTCGCGCATGAACGTCCCGAACAGGTCGTCACCGACGACGCCGGCGAACGCCACGCGGAGCCCCAGCCGGGCGGCCCCACACGCGAGGATCGCGCCGGACCCGCCGATCGTGAGGCTCGCGTGCTCGACGAGCCGCTCGGCCTGCCCGAAGGCCGGCTCCACCTCGCCGCCATGCAGGATCAGGTCGGGGTTCGCATCGCCGAGCACCAGCAGGTCGAAGTCCGCCATGGCTCCAACTCTAGGGGAAGCGGGCGTCGCTACGATGGACGCGTGACGCCCCGCATCGAGCTCGAGATCGGCGACATCACGACCCAGCCCGTCGACGCGATCGTGAACGCCGCGAACACGGCGCTGCGGCCCGGCGGAGGGGTCGATGGGGCGATCACGCGTGCCGCCGGCAAGAAGGCCCTCGCCGAGCGGGAGCGCGTGGTCGCGGAGCGGGGCGACCCCCCGCTGCCGACCGGCGACGCCGTCGCCACGACCGGCGGCGATCTCTCCGCCCGCTGGATCATCCACACCGCCGGACCGATCTACTCGGGCAGCGACCGCGATCCCGAACTCCTGGCCTCGTGCCACACTTCGTGCTTGCGGGTGGCCGACGAGCTCGGTGCCTCGTCGATCGCCTTCCCGGCGATCTCGACGGGGATCTACGGCTATCCGGTCGCCCAGGCCGCCCCCATCGCGATCGGAGCCGTCAGGGGGGCCGACACGAAGGTCGAGCTCGTCCGGTTCGTCCTCTTTCGCCCCGCGGACCTGGAGGTCTTCACGGCGGCCCTGGACGCGTGAACCGCCACGGCCGGTGGCTCTCGGAATATCCGACCCCGCTGGTAGCATTCGCACCCTCATGAGCGAGCACCTGACCTCCGTGAAGGGCGTGTACGACAAGCTCGGCGAGATCCAGCTGGTCGACTGCCGCGAGCAGTACGAATGGAACGCCGGGCACGTCGACGGCGCCGTCTACCTGCCGCTCAACGCGATCATGGCCGGGGCCGGAACCGACCTCGACAAGGAGCGCCCGGTCGCGGTGATCTGCCGCACGGGCAACCGCAGCGAGCTCGCCACGATGATGTTCCAAGCTCGCGGGTTCGAGGCCTACAACGTCGAGGGTGGCATGGAGGCCTGGGCGGCCGAGGGCCTGCCGTTCGAGGCCGTCGACGGTCAGCCCGGCCGCGTCGCCTGACCAGCCCGCCCCACCGCACCGCCGTCACGGTCCGCCGCGGGCGTAGCCTTAGGTCATGGCCGACCTCGATGCCGCCCGCCGGGCGCTCACCGACGCGCTCGGCGCCGACGCGGTTCTGGCCGACCCGCTCTCGCTCCGCCTCTACGCGCGTGACGCGTCGCTCGTCGAGGGGAACGCCTCCGTCGTCGTGCTGCCCACATCCGTCGAGCAGATCCAGGACGCCGTCCGGATCGCGGCCGCGCACGGCCTCCCGGTCGTCCCGCGCGGCTCCGGCACGGGCCTCGCGGGCGCGGCCACCCCGATCGACGATGCCGTCGTCGTCGTGACCGCGAAGATGAACCGGATCCTCGAGGTCCGCACCGAGGATCGCCTCGCATGGGTGGAGCCGGGGCTGTTCAACCTCGACCTCTCGACCGAGCTCGCCCCGCTCGGCTGGACCTACGCCCCCGACCCGTCGTCCCAGCAGGTCTCGTCGATCGGCGGGAACGTGAACACGAACGCGGGCGGCCCGCACTGCCTCGCGTACGGGGTCACGAGCGCGCACGTCCTGGCGGTCGACATCGTGCTCCCCGACGGGGACCTCGTCCGGCTCGGCTCCGAGGCGCCCGAGACCGCGGGCTACGACCTCCGCGGCGCGGTGGTCGGGAGCGAGGGCACACTCGGTGTGGTGGCCCGCGTCTGCGTGCGCCTCACGCCGATCGCGCCCGCCGTCCGCACGATGCTGCTCGACTTCGCGGCGGTCGAGGACTGCGCGGCGACCGTCTCCGACATCATCGCGCGTGGCGTGATCCCGGCGGCGCTCGAGATGATGGATCAAGGCATCGTCCGAGCGGTGGAGGCGTTCGTGCACGCCGGGTACCCGACCGACGCGGCCGCCGTGCTCCTCGTCGAGCTCGACGGGCTCGTGGCCGGCGTCGAGGCGCAGGCCCGCGAGGTGGAAGCCGCGGCGAACGCGAACCGCGTCGGCACGATCCGTGTGGCGGCCGACGCCGGGGAGCGTGCCCTCCTGTGGAAGGGCCGTAAGTCCGCCTTCGGCGCGATCGCCCGGATCGCGCCCCACTACCACCTGCACGACTGCGTGGTTCCGCGGGCCAAGCTCGTCGACATCCTCGCGGGCGTCTACCGGATCGCGGACCGTCACGACCTGATCGTCACGAACGTCTTCCACGCCGGGGACGGGAACCTGCACCCCTTGTTCTCGTTCGACCGGAGCGTCCCGGGAACGCTCGAGCGCGTCCTGCGCGCGAGCGACGACCTGGTGCGCATGTGCGTCGAGGCCGGCGGCGCGCTCAGCGGCGAGCACGGGATCGGCCTCGAGAAGCGCGACTTCATGCCGCTGATGTTCGGGAAGGACGACCTCGACGCGCAGGCGTGCGTCCGGGCCGCGTTCGATCCCGAGGGCCGCATGAATCCGAAGAAGGTGCTGCCCGACGGCGCGCGGTGCGGCGAGTTCGCCCTGGCGGCCGCCGGCACCGACGACGCCGCGGCCGCGGCCGATGCCCTACCGGAGGGCACGTGGATCTGATCCACCCCCACACGAAGGCCGCGGTGGCCGACGCGCTGCGCGAGGCGAGCGCGGGCGGGACCCGCGTGCTGCCGGTCGGCGGCCGCCGTCACATGGACCGCGGGAACCCGACCGAGGTCGACGCCGAGCTCTGGACCACGATGCTCGACCAGGTCGTGGCGTACGACCCCGCCGAGATGCTCGTCGTGGTCGAGGCCGGGATGCGGGTCGGGGATCTCGCGGCGCTGCTCGCCGAACACCAGCAGGAGTGGCCGGTCGACGCTCCGCCCGACGCGACCGTCGGCGGCGTGATCGCCGCGGGCGTGTCGTCGCCGCGTCGGCTGAAGGTCGGCCTGATGCGCGACACGGTGGCCGAGCTGG
Source organism: uncultured Actinomycetes bacterium (assembly GCA_963821925.1). Taxonomy (GTDB): domain Bacteria; phylum Actinomycetota; class UBA4738; order UBA4738; family HRBIN12; genus JAOUEA01. Next base: position 70,998 of record CAWGFO010000006.1, read on the forward strand.
AGCTCGCGACCGGGGACGGGCGGCTCGTTCGCTCGGGCGCCCGGACGGTGAAGAACGTGACCGGCTACGACGTGCACCGACTCGCGACGGGATCGCTCGGCACGCTCGGGGTGATCGTGCAGGTGGCGCTGAAGGTGCGGCCGCTGCCGGCCGCGACCGCGACCCTCGTGTCGGCGGACGGCGGGGTCGAGGCCGCCGAGGCACTGCTCGCCGCGGTGCCGCTCCCGGCGGCCGTCGTCGCGTCGGCGGACTCCGTGACGCTCCGCCTCGAGGGGTGGCCCGACGAGATCGACGAACAGACGGAGGCGGCGCGGGCGGTCGTCGACGTGACGCCTGCGCCGACGTTCGAGGTCGAGTGGCCCGATGCGCCGATCGTCGCGGAGACCGCGGTGCCGCCGTCCCGGCTCGGGGAGTTGGTCACCGTCGCGTCGGCATGGACCGCGCTCGCGGGCGTCGGCCTCGCCTGGATCGGCGCGGTCGACGGGGACGGACTCGCGACGATCCGCGAGACGGCGACGGCGCTCGGTGGGATCGCTCCCGCGGTGCGCGGGCCCGGCGGGCTCGGCGACCCACCGATCCGCGGCGCCCGAGGTCCAGCGCCGGCTCAAGGCGTCCTTCGACCCGGCGGGGATCCTTGCGCCCGGACGGTTCTGGGGCGGCATCTAGCAGGGTCGGGCTCACCCCGGATCGGGAGCGCGCGCTCGTCGCCCTCTCACGTCGCGGGTCCTCCCGGGTCAGGGCAGGGCGGCCCATGCTCCGTGCACCTGAGGCCGCTAGCGTGCCGTGTGGAGGGTGCGGGACGCGATCAGGTCCGTTCATGATGACGATGGGGAGTCCGGACTCGCTCACGAAGCGTGTCGCAGCCACGCTCGAGGGGTCCGCGGACACTCCCTCCTCGACCCCCGAGGGCGGACACGGCCCGGCGGCACAACTCGTGGATCGGCTCGATCCGATCGAGGACTTCAACTACCGCCACTTCCGGATGCGTCACATGGCGGCAGAGCTGCTCCGTGATGGCTTGGCGCCCGGCACCGAGGCGCCGGACTTCGAACTGACGTCCACCGACGGCACGCAGGTGCGGCTCACCGATCTTCGCGGGCAGCCCGTGCTCCTGCATCTCGTCAGCTACACGTGCCCGGTCACCCGCGGCGGCGTGTACACGATGCGAGAGCTCCATCGCCTGTACGGCGAGCGGGTGCGCTTCGTGGAGGTCCTCGTCCGACAGGCGCACCCAGGTGAGCGGCATGGCCCCTACCGATCGTACGAGGGCAAGGTAGAGGAGGCGCGAGCGTACGAGCGAGAGGAACGCATCCCGTGGCCGGTGCTGAGCGACGATCTCGCGGGGACGGTGCAGCGCGCCTACGGGGGGCTCGCCGCCGCCGTCTACCTGATCGATCGCCGCGGGAGCGTCGCCTTCTGCGGGACATGGGGCCAGTCGCCGGCGCTTCGACAGGCGATCGACGATCTCTTGGCCCGCGGTGGAACCGGGGCCCCGGCCGGGAAGGGCACCGACCGCAGACCGCACCTGGCCGCCGCCATCGTGGCCGGCCGCGGAGGCCCCCAGCGGGGCGGGCGGCAGGCCCTGATCGACCTGGAACTGGGCTTCCCCGGCGGCAACCTCCTCATGGCCGTCGGCACGTTCGCCCGTCCGGTGCTGGCCCCACTCGCACTGCGTACGACACCGCTGTCGACGACGACCCGGGCCTCACTCGCCGTCGGCCTCATCGGCACGGGCGCGGCGATCGCGCTGATCCTGCGGAGGAGAGTGGTCCGTTACGGTCGCTGATCGCGTCGCTGCAAGCAGGCGACGACGTCGCCCGCGCTGCTCGCGGTGACGCCGGGATACGCTCATCAGTCCCGTGACGAGGAGGGTGGATGAGCGAGACGTTCTCACCGCGATGGTTCCACGAGTTCGATTGGCGGGTCGTGAGGGAGGACGCGTGCGGGCACTTCCGCACCGGGTCGTTCGCGGCAGGTGTCGCCCTGGTGGACGCGATCGGAAGGCTGGCCGATGCCGCGAAGCTTCATCCTGACGTCGACCTTCGCAGGGACAGCGTGACGGTTCGACTGACGACGGACCGTGGCCGTCAGGGGATGACCGAGCGCGAGGTGGGGCTGGCCCAGCAGATCTCGGCGGCAGCGCGCGAGCTGGGTATCCCCGCCGATCCGACCTCCCTGCAGATCGTCCAGATCGCGATCGACGCACTGGTCATCCCCGACGTGCTGCCGTTCTGGCGCGCCGTGCTCGGCTACCGGCAGGTGGATCAGGCGGATCTGGTCGATCCCCGCTTCCAGGGGCCGCCGGTCTGGTTCCAGCAGATGGATGCGCCGCGCCCCCAACGCAACCGGATCCACATCGACGTCTATGTCCCGCACGACCAGGCGGAAGCCCGCGTCGCGGCGGCGCTTGCCGCCGGTGGCCACGTCGTCAGCGACGAGCACGCGCCGGAGTGGTGGACACTGGCCGACGCCGAGGGCAACGAGGTCGACGTCGCCCCCTGGCCGGACCGCGACTGAGGCGATCGGGGGCCCGGGCGCCGAGCACTCGCGCCGATGGGAGGTCGCTGAGGATCGGGGCTCCGCACCGCGCGCGGAGGCCTGCCTAGGAACCGAGCGCCGCGAAGTGCTGCTCGATCTCCTGGTAGAGGCCGAACTTCGCCGCGGGCTCGAGGAAACTGCTCGTGACGGCGTCCGTTGCGAGCTGCTGCACGCCGTCGAGCGTCCAGCCGTTCTCCAGGAGCAGCGCATACTCCATGCCCGGGTCGACCCCCGTGAAGCCGGGGTCGTCCGTGTTCACCGACACCAGCACCCCCTGATCGAACATCCGGCGTAGCGGGTGCGTCTGGATCGTCGCCTTCTTCGCGATGAGCTCGTTGGAGGACGGGCAGACGGTGAACGGGATCACCCGATCGCCAACCTCCCGGACCAGCTCGGGGTCATCCAACACGGAGAGGCCGTGATCGATCCGCTCCACCCCCATCGACAGGGCGATCCGGATGTTCTCGGGGCCGGTGTCCTCGCCCGCGTGCGTCGTGATGCGGAAGCCGCTGCGTTTCGCGAGTCGCAACGCCTCCGCGTACTCGCGAAGATCTACCCCGAGCTCGGTCGAATCCATGCCGACACCGATCACCGTGCGCGGCCGGAGCGCGACCAGCTCCTGGACCAGCTGCAGCCCGGCGGCGCCGCCGTATGCCCGATCCATGTCGCAGATCAGCACCCCGGCGGCTCCCGTGTCCGCCTCGGCGTCGGCCAGGCCCCGGCTCAGCCCCGACACGATCGAGTCGAGCGTCTGGCCGGCCGCGAGGAGGCGCGCCGGGGTGAAGAACGACTCACGGTAGCGGAGACCGCGCGCGGACCCGTCGAGGATCGATTCGTACGCCAGCCGGTACCAGTCGTCGGGCGTCTGCAGCAGCATCTGCCCCTTCCAGTAGTCATCCAGGAAGTCGTTCAGGCTGCCGTAGTCGGTGAGGGCGCCGCGCCGCTCGTCGCGCGATGCCATCCGTTCGGGGAGCGGGAGCCCGTGCCGCGTCGCGAGCTCGATCGCGGTCGAGGGTCGCAGGGCGCCCTCGACGTGACAGTGCAACTCCACCTTGGGGATCGCGTCGGCGATCGAAAGATCGGACTCGGAGAATCGCGCTTGCATCCCGCCTCCTGACGAGCGCCGATGCACCGTGCGTGCGCGCTCCCGGGTTCGCGACCGGACGGTACGCGAGGGCCGCCGGACGGTCAATCGACGACGTGAATAACCGCGTCTCCTCCGCTGGAACATCACTGACGTGTCAGCGTCGGCCGAGCGAGGCGAGGCGCTCCCCGGCGGCCTCCAGGGTCGCGAGCTCCTTGCAGAACGCGAACCGCAACAGGTGGGCACCATCCGCCGGGTCGCTGAAGAACGACGAGCCCGGGACGGCCGCGACCCCCACGTGCTCGACGAGGTGCCGGGCGGTCGCGACGTCGTCGTCGAGGCCCAGGTGCGAGCAGTCCGCCATCACGTAGTAGGCCCCCGACGGCGGCCGCGCCTCGAAACCGGCATCCGCGAGGATCCGCATGATCGTCTCGCGGCGCGCCGCATAGCCGGCCACCATCTCCTCGTAGTAGGAGGCCGGCAGCTCGAGCGCCGTGATGCCGGCGACCTGCAGCGGCGCCGCGGCGGCCACCGTCAGGAAGTCGTGCACCGGGCGGATCCCGGCCATCAGCGGCGTCGGCGCGATCGCCCACCCGACCCGCCAGCCGGTCACCGAGTACGTCTTCGAGAGGGCGCTGATCGTGACGGTGCGATCCTCCATGCCGGGGATCGTGGCCATCGGGACGTGCTCGGCGCCGTCGTACACGATGTGCTCGTAGATCTCGTCGGTGATCGCGATCGCGTCGTGGCGCACGCAGAGCGCCGCGATCGCCTCCAGCTCTCCTCGTGAGAACACCTTGCCGGTCGGATTGTTCGGCGTGTTGATCACCACGGCCCGGGTCCGGTCGGAGAACGCCGCTCGCAGCTCGGCCCCGTCGAGGGTCCAGTCCGGGGGCCGGAGCGTCACGAGCCGCGGCACCGCGTCGCTCAGGATCGCGTCCGGCCCGTAGTTCTCGTAGAACGGCTCGAAGACGACGACCTCGTCGCCCGGGTCGAGCACGCCGAGCATCGTCGCGATCATCGCCTCGGTCGACCCGCACGTGACGCAGAGCTCGGTCTCGGGGTCCACCGACATCCCATAGTCGCGCGCGTACTTCGCGGCGATCGCCTCGCGGAACGCCGGCACCCCCCACGTGATCGGGTACTGGTTGTGGTCCTCGGCGATCGCCCGCGCGGCCGCCCCCTTCAGGGCCGCGGGCGCCGCGAAGTCGGGGAAGCCCTGGCCCAGGTTGATCGCGCCGTGCAGGTTCGCGAGCCGCGTCATGTCGCGGATCACCGACTCCGTGAACGACGAGGCCTTGATCGAGGGACGCAACGTCGACATGCCCGGGAGCCTAACGGGCGCCGCGGGCGTCGCGCCTACACGTCGTGGAGCAGGAACAGCTCGACGGGACCCGACTCCCACGCGTCGAAGTCGTCGCCCTCGACCGCCGCCGACAGGGCCGGCCGCGCCGCGGCGAGGTCGTCGTCCGACCCCCAGATCGCGAGGCCGACGAGCGCGTCGGACCGCGCGTCCTTGAACGTGTGCGCCTCGATCGCACCCTGTGCCCGCGCCGCCGCCCCGAAGCGGTGCATCGAGTCGATCAGGTCCTGCTCGTGCTCGGGCTTGGGGCGGTGGATCGACAGGTGGTAGAGCATGGCTTCCTCCTCTGGCGAAGCGCGGGTCAGGACGGGTAGAGCGTCGCGGTGAACGAGTAGTCGATGCCCGACGCGACGCAGCCGAGCTGGGACGCCGAGCGCACCACGATCGTGCCCTCGAGCTTGCTCGCGCGCCACTCGTCCTTCAAGGGCTTGGCCGCCGCCACCGTGAACGTCACGGCGAACGAGGCGCTCGTCGGGGTGCCGCTGCACGTGAACGCGGCACGGTCCGTGCCGGTCCCGGTGTACCTCGCGGCAGCCTGTTTCAGCGTGAAGCGCTCGATCTTCGCGCCGACCACGCCCAGCGTGACGTTGCACGGTCCCTGGGCGCACGTGGGCGTGAGGCGGAGCCCGAGCGTGCCCGGCCCGCCGTTCCCCGAGAAGTTCACCCCGTACGACGACGTCATGTGCAGCTTCGCGTTGAAGGTCCCCTGCACCCGGGCGAGCGCGAGCGAGGCGGGCGGGGTCTTGACCGACACGTCCGTCCGGTCGGATGGCACCCCCGTCTCGGTGAACGCCGCCACCTGATAGCGGTACCTCGAGTTGGGCGCCACGGTGTCGTCCACGTACGTGTGCACGCCGGCGTCGACCTCGTCGAGCACCGTGCCGTCGCGGTAGATCCGATACCCGGCGGGCGCCCCGGACGACGGCGTCCACGACACGACCACCTTGAAGGCGGTCGGCGAAGCCTTCACGGACCCCGGCGCGCTCGGCGGCGCGACCGTCGTCGATGCCGGGGCCGACGGCGCGTCGCCGGCACCCTCACGTCCGTCCGAGGCCTGCGACACGACGATCGCGACGGCCACGATCGCGAGCACGACGAGGAGCGCGATCACGGCGACCTTCGTGCGCCGTCCCCGGGGTGCCGGCGTGGGCTCGCCGATCGGGATCGGCGGCGGCGGAGGGATCTCCATCCGGCGTGGGGCTCCTCTCTCGATCCGGGGGTTGCGTCGTCGTGGCAACGAGCAGCCTAGAGCCACGGCCGCGTCGATGCACGTGTGACAATCGATCCGATGGCGCCCGACCCCCACCTCCCCGACGTCCTGGGCACGGACCTGCCCGCGGGCACGCGCTTCGCCGGTCCGCTCGACGGCGCGGTGCCGGGCTGGCGTCTCGGCGACGCCCCCGAGCCCGTCGACCTCGATGCCTGCGTGGCGTGCGGGCTGTGCCTCCCCCACTGCCCGACCTATCGCCTCACGGGCGAGGAGTCGGCCTCGCCGCGCGGGCGGATCGCCGCGATGCGCGCGGTCTCGGAGGGCCGCGCGCAGGTCGACGACTCGTTCGCCTCGGCGATGGATCTGTGTCTCGTCTGCCGGGCGTGCGAGGACGTCTGTCCGTCGCACGCGCCCTTCGGCCGGATGATGGAGGCCGCCCGCGTCCAGATCGAGCCTCGGCGGAGCCGCGGGGAACGAGCGGCACGGCGGCTCGGCCTCGACGTCCTCCTCTCGAGCCCCAAGCTCCTGTGGACCGCGGCGGTCCTGCAGCCGATCGTGCGCCCGTTCCTCCCCCGCCGGATCCGAGCGATCACGCCGCCGCCGAGCGAACGGCTCCGACGCCTGCCCCGCGTGACCGAGCCGCCCGCCGGCGTCGAGACCCGCGGGACGGTCGCGCTCCTCAGCGGCTGCGTCCAGGACCGGTGGTTCCGCGAGGTGAATCGCGCCACGATCCGCGTGCTGGCCCGCAACGGCTGGCGCGTCGAGGTCCCCCGGAACCAGCGCTGCTGCGGCGCCCTGCAGGCCCACAACGGGCGACTCGACACCGCCCGGCGGCTGGCCGCGCGCAACCTGGACGCCTTCGCGAACGCGGACCACGTGATCGTGAACGCCGCCGGCTGCGGCGCCCACATGGAGGCCTACGGCGAACTCACCGAGGGCCGCGCGCTCCCGGTCCGCGACCCGATGGTCTTCCTCGACGAGCACGGGTTCGAGCGGCCGGTCCGCGGGATCGGTGCGGTTCGCGTCGCCTACCACGACGCGTGCCACGCCCTCCGGGCGCAGCAGATCCACGACGAGCCGCGCCGCGTGCTCCGCGCGATCCCGGGTCTCGAGGTGGTCGAGATCGCGAACGGAGACCGGTGCTGCGGCGCCGCCGGGCTGTACGCCGTCACCGAACCGGAGCTGTCCGGACGGCTCCGCGACGAGAAGGCCGAGGCGGTCCGCGCGACCGGCGCGAAGGTCCTGGCCAGCGCGAATCCCGGCTGTACCATGCAGCTTCGAGCGGGCCTGCGCGCCCTCGACGACGACGTCGAGGTGCTGCACCCGATCCAGCTGCTCGACCGCGCCTATCACCCGGAAGGGACCCGATGACCGACGAACCGACCACGCCCGAGCCCGGCGCCGACGCCGTCGACGACCTGCCCGGGATGCCCGTCCCACCACCGCTCGACGGGTCGATGGAACCGATGGCTCCCCAGGCGAAGGAGCCGTCCCGCACGTGGATCTGGGTCACCGCCGCCATCGTCGCCGTGGTCATGGCCGGCGTCGGGGTGCTGTCGCTCACCGGCGGCGGCGACAGCACCTCCTCGGCGACCGGCGACAGCCAGCGGTTCTCGGCGCACGGGGTCGCGTTCGACTATCCGGCGGGCTGGCAGGACCTCGGCCCGGCGTCGTTCGAGGTGAACTCGGGCGACGTCCAGTGGTCGGAGTCGTTCGGTCTCGAGGCGGGCGCGAACGGCGCGATCGTGACCGAGTACGCCTTGAAGAAGGACGTGAGCTCGGTCTCCCAGGAGGCCCTGCAGGCCGAGCTCGACCAGCTGTTCGCCTCGACGGTGGCACAGGCCGGCGGCGAGCTCACCCGGCCGATCTCGCCGACGACGGTCAACGGGATCCCCGCGTACGAGGTGAGCTTCACGTCGACGACCGGCGGCCCCGACCTGACCACCGACATGGTGCTGGTGTTCGACGGCACGCGGCAGTGGAACATCCAGTGCCAGTACGCGGCCGCCGATCAGCCGGACGTGCTGCCGGGCTGTCAGCAGATCTGGGACAGCTTCACGATCGAGGGCTGACGAGGTCGCGCTACCAGCGCGGGTCGGTGGCCTGGCGGGCCTGCTCGGCCGTGCACACGGTGCCCACGCCGTACAGTTCGTCCTCGCCGGCGCGCAACCGAAGGTAGAAGCAGGCCCCCGGCGTCGCCTCCACCGCCGCCGCCCACTCCGTGTCCGACGCGAAGATGCTGACGGAGTCGAGTCCCGAAGAGGCCTCGTCGGCCGGCACGAAGGTCAGGCCGTCCGTGTCGCCGATGCCGCTCGCCGTGAGGCCGGCGGCGTCGGCCTCCGTGAACGTCCCGGTCTCGGCGAACCGCTGCTCGGCACCGGCCTGCGCCACGCGGAGGGTGTGCTGCGCGTGACCGATCGTGTTCGCGATCGGGCGATTCGCGAAGATCTCGACGAGCATCACGATCGAGGCCACCAGCAGGATCCCCAGCACGAGCCAGAACCCGCGGTTCGAACGGCGGGTGGGGGTCCGGTCGGCGAACTCGCTCTCGTACGCCTGGATCAACTCGTCGTCGTCGTTGCGCATCGTCACCAGGGTACGCCAGGTCGACGCGGGATCAGGATGCGAGCGCCCGGCTGAGCTCCTCGAGGCTTTCCAGGTTGTGCCCCGACAGGAACACGTCGACGCTCGGGAGCGCCGCCGCCATGCCGCGCGCGAGCGGCTCGTACCGCGGCGAGCCCTTCAAGGGGTTGACCCACACCACCCTGTGGGCGAGCCGACGCAAGCGCGCCATCTGGGCACGGAGGAGCTCGGGGTCGCCTCGCTCGAGACCGTCGGAACAGAGCACGACGACCGCACCGCGGAGCGCCGCCCGCTGGCTCCACCCGTCGAGCAGGGTCTTCAGCGACTCGCCGATCCGGGTACCACCCTCCCAGTCCTCGACCTGCGTGCCGATCTCGTGGAGCGCGCGATCGGGATCCTTCGTGCGGAGCGTGCGCGTCACCCGCGTGAGCCGGGTCCCGAAGCAGAACGTCTCGACGCGACGACCCGCCGCCATCGCGGCGTACGCGAACTGCATCAACGCCCGGGCGTACGGCGACATCGAGCCGCTGACGTCCAGGATCAGCACGAGCGGCCGGGTGCGGGACTTCCGGGCGCGCCAGGCGCGGTCGAACGGCTCCCCTTGGGTGCGCAACGACCGCCGGAGCGTGCGCCGCATGTCGAACACCGCCCCGCTCGCCGCGGGCTTCGTCCGGCGGGTCCGCTCCACCGGCACCGCCACCGAGATCCTGCGGATCAACGCGGCGACGCGCGCGCGCTCCTCGTCGGAGAGCTCCGCGAACGACTTCTCGCGCAGGACCTCGGCGCCGCTCGCGACGATCCGGATCGAGGCCTCCTCGTCGGGCTCCTCGTCCTCCTCGTCGTCGTCGCCCATCCCGTGCCACTCGGCGGCGACCGACCCGACCGTGACCTCTATGTCCATCGGCTGCTCGCCGAGCTCGGGCTCGGCGTCGTCGGGACCACCGGGGATCGCGAGCTCGATCGTGAGCTCGCCGCCGGCGCCCATCGAGCGGTACCAGGCGTCGAACGCCTCGTCGTAGGCCTCGATGTCCTCCTTGCGCGCGATCATCGACGCGCGGCCGGCCCAGTACAGCGCCTCTCGGTCGACGAGGCCGAGCGCCGCCACCGCGCGGCAGAAGGTCAGGATCCGGCCGGTGCCCACCGGGAGCCCCCGGGCGCGCAGGTCGCGCGCGAACGCGATCAGGGGCGCGAGCGGTCCCTCGGGTACGAGGCCGGGCTCAACCATCGGTCCCGCCGACGATGTCGGCGAGGCGCGCGGCGACCAGCTCCTGGTCCTCGTGGTCCTTCACGACGGTGCCGAGCGTGTCGGCGGCCGCCTCGGGATCGAGCCGCTCGGTGCCCAGGAACGCGAGCGCGTTCGCCCAGTCGATCGTCTCGGCCACGCCGGGGAGCTTCGCCAGGTCCATCTCGCGCAGGCGCATCACGGCCTCGGCCACGTCGCGAGCGAGCGCCGCGCCCACGTGCGGAGCCCGCGTCCGTACGATCTCGATCTCTCGGTCGAGGCCCGGGTGGTCGATCCAGTGGTAGAGGCAGCGGCGCTTCAGCGCGTCGTGCAGCTCGCGCGTGCGGTTCGAGGTCACGATCACCGCGGGCGGGGTCATCGCGGCCACGCGGCCGACCTCGGGGATCGTTACTGCGAACTCGCTGAGGATCTCGAGCAGGAACGCCTCGAACTCGTCGTCGGCGCGGTCGAGCTCGTCGACCAGCAGCACGGCCTTGTCCCCCGCGCGGATCGCCGCGAGCAGCGGCCGCTCCACCAGGAACTCGGGCCCGAAGAGGTCCTCGACGTGGGTCTCGGCCACCTGGGCGTCCATCGCGCGCACCGCGATCAGTTGGCGCGAGTAGTTCCACTCGTAGAGCGCCTGGTTCGCGTCGATCCCCTCGTAGCACTGCAGCCGGATCAGCGAGCGCCCGAGCAGTTCCGAGAGCACCTTCGCGACCTCGGTCTTGCCGACGCCGGCCTCACCCTCGAGCAGGAGCGGCTTGCCGAGCGAGAGCGAGAGGTAGATCGCGGTCGCGAGCCCGCGGTCGGCCAGGTAGGCGTGCTCTCCGAGCGCGGCCTGCAGCTCGTCGACCGATCCGAACGGGAATCCGGGCATGTCGCTAGCTTAGCCGCGCGGCTACAGCCCGGCGTCGGGCATGCGCCCCTGCGAGATCGGCGGCACCTGTATGCCGCGCTCGGTCATCCGCATCGAGATCCGCTCCCGAAGGTATCGCTCGGTGTCGAGGCGGTGGTTCGGCAGGGTCTCGGCCACCGCGCGGATCACCTGGGCCACGTCGGTGAGCTGGATCACGCCGAGCACCTTCGGCGTGTCGCGGAGCCACGGCTTCAAGGGGTCGGCGTCGCTGATCTCGGCGAACAGTTCCTCGAGCACCGCACGCACCTTCTCGGAGTCCTCGGAGAGCGCGACGCGCACGTCGACGATCGCCCGTCCCCAGCCGCGGGTCTTGTTACTCGTCACCTGGATCGAGCCGTTCGGTACCACGGAGAGCGTGCCGTCGTACTGGCGGACCGACGTCACGCGGAGCGTCAGCCCCTCGACCGTGCCGCTGAGTGGCCCGCCCTCGGTCTGCAGGTCCAGGACGTCCCCCACGTCGAACTGCCCCTCGAGCGCGATGAACAGCCCGGCGAGCGTGTCCTTCACGACCGTCTGGGCGCCGAAGCCGAGCGCCACGCCCACGACGCCGGCGCTCGCGAACACCGGACCCAGTGGCACGCCGAGCCACGACAAGAGCATCAGCAGCACGACGAACCACAGGACGATCTGGAGGGTCCCACCGATCAGCCCGACCACGGTCGCGCGGCGCCGGGCTCGGCGTCCGTCGGCATCGTCCTCCGCCCGGTCGGCCGCCCGCTGCTGACGCCGCACGTACCGGCGCGTCCCTATGGACAGCACGAGCGCCACCACCAGGACGATCGCGAAGCCGAGGGCGGCGTCACGCCACCAGTCGGCGGTGAACCGGGCGGCGTCCTGGGCGAGGACGGCAACTGTCAGCGCGGCGAGCATCGCGCCCCATCCAACTAGGCGGGCAGGGTCGCGTCAAAGACCGTCCCGGTGACCGATCGGTCGCGCACGCCGAGATCGTCAGGCACCCGGAAGGGGTGCGTGATGGCTCCACCTCGCCGCGATGCGGTGCACCCGGTGGGTGCGAGGTCGCTGCAGCGGTGCGGGGGCCGTCGCACGGAAGGCCCTGAAGAAGACGACCTTCCCGAGCTCCACGGCCGCCAGGTACCCGACGACGAAGACGACCAGGACGAGGAAGAACGAGACCGGCAGCGGGGCGAAGCCGAGCGATGCCGCGAGCGGGGACTCCGGCAGCACGGCGCCGATCGTGACGACCGCGACCATCGCCGCGAGCAGCGGCCTCGAGGGATGGCTGCGGAAGAACGGCACCCGCCAGGTTCGGATGACGAACACGACCAGGGTCTGGGTGGCGAGCGACTCCACGAACCAACCGGACCGGAACAGGGCCGGGCCGGCGTCGAACACCCAGAGCATCACGGCGAAGGTCGCGAAGTCGAAGATCGAGCTGATCGGACCGACCCGGACCATGAACCGGCGGATGAAGCCGACATCCCAATGGGAGGGCCGTGCGAGCTGCTCCTCATCCACGTTGTCCGTGGGGATCGCCATCTGGCCGGCGTCGTAGAGCAGGTTGTTCAGCAGGATCTGGGACGGCAGCATCGGCAGGAAGGGCAGGAACGCGGCCGCGACCGTCACGCTGAACATGTTGCCGAAGTTGGAGGACGTGCCCATCAGCACGTACTTGATCGTGTTCGCGAAGATCCGCCGACCCTCCCCGATGCCGTCGGCGATCACGTCGAGGTCGCGCTCGAGCAGGATGATGTCGGCCGCGTCCTTCGCGACGTCGGTGGCGGTGTCCACCGAGATGCCCACGTCGGCGTGGTGCAGCGCGAGGGCGTCGTTCACGCCATCACCGAGGAAGGCCACCGCCGACCCGGCGGCCCGCTGCGCCCGCAGGATCGCTGCCTTCTGCTCCGGGCTGACCCGCGCGAAGATCGTCGTCCCCGGGACCTTCTCCTGCAGCTCGCCTTCGGTCATCGCGTCCAGGTCGGCGCCGGTAAGCGTCCCCTCGGAGACCACGCCGAGGGTGCGGCACACAGACTCGGCCACCACGGCGTTGTCGCCCGTCACGATCTTGACGGCCACCCCGAGGCCCGAGAGGCGGGCGATCGAAGCCGCGGCGCTGGGCTTCGGGTTGTCGGAGAACACCAGGAATCCGGCCAGGTGCAGATCGTGCTCGTCCGAGGGTGCGATGCTCGCGAGCCCGGCTCCGTTGCGGGAAGCGACGGCGACGACCCGGCTCCCCGCGGCGAACTCCCGATCCAGGACCGCCAGCGCACCGGGGGCTACGTCGGTGCAGCGAGCCAGGACGTCCTCGGGAGCTCCCTTCGTGACGACCAGCCGCTGGCCATCGTGATCCACGAGCACCGAGGCCAGCCGGCGATCGTGATCGAATGGCGCCAGGCTCACCCGCGCGAAGCTCCCGGAGGGAAGCGAGCCCGAACGGGGGTCTTCCCACAGGGCGATATCGAGCGGGTTGCCGCCCACCGGCGTGCCGTTCGAGATCATCGCCTCGTTGCACACGAGACCGAGCAGGAAGACGTCGTCATCGTCCCGTCCGGTCGGGTCGATCGCTCGCTGGAAGCCGATGTGGCCATCGGTGAGCGTTCCGGTCTTGTCGGTGAACAGCACGTCGATGTCACCGAGGTCCTCGATGCAGACCAACCGCTTGACCAGGACCTTCTTGTGCGCCAGTTGCCGCGAGCCGGTGGCCAGGCTCGTCGAGACGACGGCGGGCAGGAGCTGCGGGGTGATGCCCACCGCGACCGCGAGGGAGAACAGCACCGCGTCGATCAGGGGCCGGCCCAGGGCGAGGTTCACCACGAAGATCGTCAGGCTGAGCACGCCCCCCACGCGAGCGAGGAGCAGGGAGAACCGGCTCAATCCCACCTGGAACTCGGTCTGGGGTTGCTGCTCGCCCAGGCCCATCGCGATGACACCGAACTGCGTCCGTGCCCCGGTCGCGACCACGACCGCGTCGGCGGAGCCTTCGCTGATGACCGTCCCCATGAACAGGCACGACGACAGGTCGGCGAGCGCCGTGCCGGCCGCGACCGGAACCGGAGACTTCACCGCGGGGACCGACTCCCCGGTCAGGATCGACTCGTCGCACTCGAGGCCGCTGACCGACAAGAGGCGCAGGTCGGCCGGGACGATCGCACCCACATCAAGGTGCACGACGTCGCCCGGGACCAGGTGCGTCACCTCGAGACTGGCCGGCGCTCCCCCCCGGAACACCGTGACCATGTGCCGGATGCCGGAATGCAGCGCCTCGGCGGCCCGCTCCGCCCGATACTCGTTCACGAACCCCAACCCGACCGACGCCGAGATGATGATGCCGATGATGATCGCGTCGGTCCCCTGGCCGACGAACCACGACACGACGGCCGCGGCGATCAGCAGCAGGAGCAGCGCGCTCCGCAGCTGGCGGATCAGCACCGACGGCCAGCTCGCGTGGTGGGTCCGGATCGCGTTCGGACCGAAGGTCCCGAGCCGGTCCTCGGCCTCGGCCGCACCGAGCCCCGTCGCCCGCGACCCGAGCGCGTCGAGCACGTCGTCGGCGGGCATCGCGGCGAGCGTCTCGATCGGCGGAACGGCCGTGTCGCGGGACGGGGCCGGGCCGCGCGTATCGCTACCGGGATCGCGTTCCATGAGCCGAGCCCAGTCTGGCAGAACCCCGGAACGAGGCTCCCTCGTGGGCGTTCGCGCGCCCCGGGCAGACCGTCTCACGGGGTACCCTCGCGCCATGACCGCGTCCGAGTTCCACACGATCATCGAGCCGTTCCGGATCCACTCGGTCGAGCCGCTGCGGATCACCACCCGCGAGGAGCGCGAGGCCGCGATCCGCGCCGCCGGCTACAACCTGTTCAACCTGCACGCCGACGACGTCCTGATCGACCTGCTCACCGACTCCGGGACGGGCGCGATGTCGCGCGACCAGTGGGCCGCGATCCAGCACGGCGACGAGAGCTACGCGGGCTCGCCCTCCTGGTACCGGTTCCTCGAGGCGGTGCAGGCGCTCTTCCCGTTCCCGCACGTGATCCCCACGCACCAGGGGCGCGCCGCCGAGAAGATCCTGTTCAGCGCGATCGGCGGGCCCGGCAAGGTGATCCCGAACAACACGCACTTCGACACGACGCGCGCGAACGTCGAGTTCACCGGCGCCGAGGCGCGTCGACCTCGTGATCCCCGAGGGCCGCGAGCCCGCGAACGAGCATCCCTTCAAGGGGAACATGGACCTGGGCGCGCTCGAGTCGCTGCTCGCCGAGCGCGCGGCCGACGTCCCCGCGGTGTTCGTCACGATCACGAACAACTCGGGCGGGGGCCAGCCCGTCTCGCTCGAGAACCTCCACGGCGTGCGCGACGCTCTGCGACCGGTTCGGCGTGCCGCTGTTCCTCGACGCGTGCCGGTTCGCCGAGAACGCCTGGTTCATCCGGACGCGCGAGCCCGGGCAGGGCGACCGCGACGTCGCCGACATCGTGCGCGAGATCGCGGGCCTCGCCGACGGCATGACGATGAGCGCGAAGAAGGATCCGCTCGCCAACATCGGCGGCTGGCTCGCCGTGCGCGACGACGCGCTCGCCGAGCGCTGCCGGAACCTGCTGATCCTGACCGAGGGGTTCGTGACCTACGGCGGGCTCGCCGGCCGCGACCTCGAGGCGGTCGCGCAGGGCCTCACCGAGGCCGTCGAACCACGACTACCTCCGCTACCGGATCCGCTCGACCGCCTACC
The DNA here is from genome assembly GCA_963821925.1 of uncultured Actinomycetes bacterium. Lineage (GTDB taxonomy): Bacteria > Actinomycetota > UBA4738 > UBA4738 > HRBIN12 > JAOUEA01. Next base: position 86,596 of record CAWGFO010000006.1, read on the forward strand.
TCGGCGAGGCGCTCGACGCCGCGGGCGTCCCGGTCGTGAAGCCGATCGGCGGCCACGCGGTGTACCTCGACGCTCGTGCGCTCCTCCCCCACGTGCCGCCGCTCTCGTACCCGGGCCAGGCGCTCGCGATCGCGCTGTACGAGGCGGGCGGGATCCGCGGCTGCGAGATCGGCACCGTGATGTTCGGGCGGCACCCCGACGGCACCGAGGCGCCCGCCGCGATGGACCTCGTCCGGCTCGCGATCCCGCGCCGCACCTACACGCAGAGCCACGTCGACTACGTGATCGAGGTCGTGACGTCGGTGGCCGCGCGCGCCGCGGAGCTCCCCGGCTACCGGATCGTCGACGAGCCGCCCGCGCTCCGGCACTTCACGGCGCGCTTCGAACCGGCCTGACGGATCGGGGCGGCTCCGTCGGGCGCCTTCGCGTGGCGGGTCTCAGGGCGGTCGGTCATGTGCTCATGATGACCGACTCGCTGGTCGGTTAGGCCAGCGCCTCCTCGAGCGCGCGGCGCACGAGCACCTTCGAGAGTTCCCGCCGGTAGTCGGCGCTCCCGAACGCGTCCGACGGAGGTGCGGCACCTTCGTCGGCTCGCGCCGACGCCGCCGCCGGGTCCGACCCGCCGTTCAGCGCCTCCTCGACGCCGGCCGCGCGCAGCGGCCGGTCGGCCATGTTCGTGAGCGCGACCCGCGCGCCGCCGTTCGACTGCACCGCCGCCACGCCCACCATCGCCCAGTCGATCGCCCGCCGGGTGAACTTCAGGTAGCTCCAGCCGCCGGTCGTCTTCGGGACGCGGATCTCGGTGAGCAGCTCCGTCGGGGCGAGATCCGGGGTGAACAACCCCTTGAAGAAGTCGCCCGCCGCCACGGTGCGCGTGGCGCCGCCGGCGCTCGTCACCACGAACTCGGCTCCGAGCGCCACCATCACGGTGCCCATGTCGCTCGCCGGGTCGGCGTGCGCGATCGAGCCGCCGATCGTGCCCATGTGCCGGACCTGCGGGTCGCCGATCCGCGACGCCGCGTCGGGGACGATCGGACACGCGGACTGCAGCAGCTCGCTGTTCGCGACGTCGTGGTGGCGCGTCATCGCGCCGATCGCGACCACGTCGCCGTCCTCGCGCACGTACGACAGGTCGCCGATCCGGCCGATGTCGACCAGCAGCGACGGCTGGGCGAACCGCACCTTCATCAGCGGCAGCAGGGAGTGCCCGCCCGGCCAGGACCTTCGCGTCGGGGCTCGTGCCGAGCAGCTCGATCGCGTGGTCCACCGACTCCGCCCGTGCGTACTCGAACGCCGCGGGGATCATGCCGTACCCCCCTTCGCGTCCTGGATAGCTCGCCACACGCGCTCGGGCGACGCGGGCTTGCCGATCGTCGTGACACCCAGGTGCGACACGGCGTCGATCACCGCGTTCACCACGGCGGGCGGCGCCGCGATCGTCCCGGCCTCGCCGATGCCCTTCACGCCGAGCGGGTTCGTGGTCGACGGGGTCTTCTGGCTGTTGTCGGAGACGATCGTCGGGACCTCGACGGCCGTGGGCACGAGGTACTGCGTCATCGACGACGTCAGCAGGTTCCCCGTGTCGTCGTAGATCGCCTCCTCGTAGAGCGCCTCGGCCACGCCCTGCGCGACGCCGCCGTGCACCTGTCCCTCGACGATCGCCGGGTTGATGATCGTGCCGCAGTCGTCGACCGCGACGTACTTCACGATGTCGGTGCGGCCGGTCTCGGTGTCGACCTCGACCACGCAGACGTGCGCGCCCGCCGGCCACGTGAAGTTCGGCGGGTCGAACACCGCGGTCGCGTTCAGGTGCGGCTCGGTGCCGGCCGGCAGGTCGTGGGCGTGCCACGCGCTCACCGCCAGGTCGGGGATCGTCCGCGCCTTGTCGGGCGCGCCCTTCACGCGGTACGCGTTGTCGGCCCACTCGAGGTCGTCCTCGCTGACCTCCAGCTCGTGCGCCGCGATCGTGCGCGCCTTCTCCTTGACCTTCTCCACCGCGAAGTGGATCGCCGTGCCGCCCACGCTCACCGACCGCGAGCCGTACGTGTCCATGCCCAGCGGCGTGATCATCGTGTCGCCGTGCAGCACCTCGACCGCGTCGGGGTTCACGCCCAGGCCGTCGGCCACGATCTGCGACCAGCTGGTCTCGTGGCCCTGTCCGTGCGGTGAGGTCCCGGTCTTCAGGATCACCTCGCCGCTCGGCAGGCACTCGATCGTCGCGCCGTCCCAGCCGCCCGCCGCGTAGCGGAGCGCGCCCAGGATGTTCGAGGGCGCCAGGCCGCACATCTCGATGTAGGTGCTGAGCCCGATGCCCAGCTGCTTCGTGTCGCCGCGGTCGCGGCGCGTCTGCTGTTCCTTGCGGAGCTCGTCGTACCCGCTCAGCTCGAGCGCCTTGTCGAGCAGCGGCTCGTAGTTCCCGCTGTCGACGTTCAGCCCCATGATCGACGTCACGGCCTCCGCGAACGGCGGGTGGAAGTTCATCCGGCGCACCTCGGCCGGGTCCTTCCCGATCCGGCGGGCGAACGCGTCGACGAGCCGCTCCACCACGAAGGTGGCCTCGGGCCGGCCGGCGCCGCGGTAGGCGTCGGTCGGCGTGCAGTTCGTGACGATGCCGCGGAACTCGTACCAGTAGGCCTGTGGGTCGTACGGCCCCATGTAGACCCAGCCGCCGAGCTCGGGGATCCCGGGCGTGAGCAGCTGGTAGTACGCGCCCATGTCGGCGATCTCGACGAACTTCATCCCCAGGATCTTGCCGTCCTCGGTGCCGGCCAGGGTGCAGTCGTGCGAGACGCCGCGGCCGTGGATCGTGGCCACGTAGTTCTCCTCGCGGCTCTCGATCCACTTCACCGGGCGGCCGGAGCGCTTCGCGAGCGCGAGGGCGGTGGCCTCCTCGGCGTAGACGTTCAGCTTCGAGCCGAACCCGCCGCCCACGTCGGGGGCGATCACGCGGAACTTCGACTCGGCGATCCCCACGACGCCACAGAGGGTGACCTTCGCGATGTGCGGGATCTGGGTCGCGGTGACGAGCGTCCACTCGTCCATCGCGGGCACGCCGTAGGCGAGGCAGCCCGCGGGGCTCCATCGGGTTCGGGATCAGGCGCGGCTGGTCGTACGTCTCCTCCACGATCACAGGCGCCGAATCGAACACCGACTGGTCGCCGCCGCCGCCGTGGACCCAGTGCACGACGACGTTCGTGCCGAGGTCGTCGTGGATCAGGGTCTCGTCCTTCATCGCCTCGCGCATGTCGGTCAGGGCGGGCAGGGCGGTGGCCTGCACGACCACGGCCTCGGCCGCGTCCTCCGCCTGCTCGCGCGTCTCGGCGAGCACCACGGCCACGGCGTCGCCCGCGAACCGGACCTTGTCGGTGGCGAGCGGGTAGTGCACCGGGACCTTGATGTCCTCGGTGACCGGCCAGACGAACGGCAGCGCGCCCATGCCGAGGTCCTCGCCGGTGAAGACGCCGATCACGCCCGGCATCGCGGCCGCGGCCGCCGTGTCGATCGAGCCGATCGTCGCGTGCACGTACGGCGGACGCACCATCGCCATCCACGCCATGCCCGGCACGCTGAAGTTGTCGATGTAGCGGGCCTGCCCGGTCAGGAGGTCGGGGTCTTCCTTCCTCAGGACCGGCTGTCCGATGTACTTCTCGGTGGCGACCATCGGTCCCTCCCCTCAGGCCTTCGCGCCGGACATCGAGCCGGCCGCGTCCAGGATCGACTTCACGATGTTCTGGTAGCCGGTGCAGCGGCAGAGGTTCCCCTCGAGCGCCTCGCGGACCTCGGCCTCGGTGGGACTCGGCGTCTCCTTCAGGAAGCTCGCCGCCGCCAGGATCATGCCCGGCGTGCAGTAGCCGCACTGCAGACCGTGGTTGCGGTGGAACGCATCCTGCAGCGGGTGCATCTCGTCGCCGTCGGCGAGGCCCTCGATCGTGGTGACCTCGCGGCCGTCGGCCTGGGCGGCCAGCAGCGTGCAGGACTTCACGGACTCGCCGTCGACGAGGACCGTGCACGTGCCGCAGGTGGACGTGTCACATCCCACGTTGGTGCCGGTCAGTCCGAGGGTCTCTCGGAGGAAGTAGACGAGGAGCGTGCGGGCCTCGACGTCGGCCTCGCGCGGCTCCCCGTTGACGGTGACGGAGACGTGCGTCACGGCAGGAACCCTCCTTGCTCGCAGGACACTGCGGAGTGGGACCAGGTGACGCCGGAGTGTAGTCCTGGGCGTGAGAACGCGCGAACCGAGCGATGACGCTGCCCTCCGGTCAGCGGCACTCGTGCCGACGTGACATCCCCCTGCCACGCTGGCGATAGCGTCCGAAGGAGGCAGTCGTGGGCACCTTCCGGTATGCGGTGATCGGCACAGGACGTCAGGGCACCGCCGCCGCGTTCGACCTCGCGGTGCGAGGCGATGCCGCCGGGATCCTGCTCGCCGACATCGATCCCGAGGTCGCGAAGTCGGCGGCCGAACGGGTGAACGTCCTGGCCGGGTGGGAGGCCGCGATCCCCGTGGCGCTCGACGCCGCGGACCGCTCCGAGGTCGCGCTGACCTTCGAGACGCTCGACGCGGTGGTGAACGCCGTGCCGCTCCGGCTCGTCGGCGTCGTCACGCGCGCGGCGCTCGACGTGGGCGTCCCGATCTGCGACCTGTCGGCCGACCCGACTCGACGTGGGCGTCCCGATCTGCGACCTGTCGGCCGACCCCGACACGCTCGAGGCGCAGTTCGCGCTCGACGAGGCTGCTCGGGCGCGGCACATGGCGATCGTGCCGGCGTGCGGCGAGGCGCCGGGCCTCGGCAGCAACCTCCAGGCCTACGCGCTCACGCTGCTCGACGAGCCCACGGACCTCCTCTTCTACGACGCCGGGCTCCCACTGGACCCCGAGCCCCCGTGGAACTACCGGCTCACGTTCCACGTCGACGGCCTGCTGAACGAGTACGCGCACCCGGTGACGTGGATCCGCGAGGGCGAGCCGATCACGGTGCGGAACCTCGATCCCGACGAGACCGTGACGATCGAGCTGGATCCGCCGCTCGGCACGATGGAGGCGTTCCCCAGCAACGCCGGCGGCACGCTCGTGCGCACGCTGGCCGCGGGGCTCCGCACGTACGAGGCGCGCGTGCTCCGCTACCCCGGCCACGTCGCGCAGATGAACGCGTTCCGCGACCTCGGGCTCTTCGGCACCGAGCCGGTGGAGGTCGAGAGGCACGAGCGTGGTGCCGCGCGATCTGCTCCTCGCCCTGTGGGGACCGCAGATCGCCACCGGCGAGGACGCGCGCGACATCGTGATCGCGCGGGTCGAGGTCTTCGGCCACCACGAGGGCGCGCTCGCCCGGGCGGTGGTCGAGCTCCGCGACGAGCCCGACGAGGAGACGGGATTCACGGCGATGGAGCGGACGACCGGCTTCCACGCGGCGATCGTGGCCCGGATGATGGCCGCCGGCATGATCGAGCCCGGGGTGCACTCTCCGGAGCTGGCGGTCGCGCCTCAGGTCATGATCGACGAGCTCCGCGCGCGTGGCTTCCGGATCACGGAGTCCGTGACGCCCGCGTGACGGGCGGTTCTCCCGAGGATCTACGGCCAGCGGGGATCGGCGAGCGTCGAAGCGCCGCGGCACCGGTGCACGTACGTCCGCGCCGGTCCCGTAGCGTGACACGCCCGCCCGCGTTCACCCGCATCTGCCAACACGTGCCCACGTCGGACAGCACGGCGGCCGCCCACGCGTCGCCGGTCGTCGCGATGCTCACGATCGACGGCGCCTGCGAGGGCCCGTCGGTGAAGGTGACGTCCGGCACGAGCTGCGTGAGCTGGCCCGGACCGGCGTCCGCGAACGAGCCGCCCTTGGCGAACGCCTTCTGCGCCGCCCGCAGGGCTCGCTCGGCGACCCGCTGCGCGACGACGTCGTCGCGGAGCGGACCGGCCGGCGACTGTGCGGCCACCGTCTCGACGCCCTCCAGCACCTGCACGCCCACGGGCTCGGATGCGGGCTTCTCCAACTCGCTCGCACGCTCGCTCGCGATCACCCAGCGGGCGAACAGCCCGACGGCGAGCACCACGACGAAGGCCGCGAGCGCGGCCTTCAGCGCGACGGGGTCCACGCGCCGCCGCAGCGGCCGGCCCGTCGATCGGAACGCGAAGGTGTCATCCATCTCCCTCGTCCCCATCGGCGCGTCGGACCCGGGGGTGTAGCGAGAACCGGCGGACGCGGAGATATCCTCTGCGCACCAGCGACAACGAGGAGCGGACCGTGCAGATGGACGAGCGCCCGCCGGCCCGTGGAGGGCGGGTCGATTCCTTCGGCGACCTCCTCCATGGGGGCCGGGTCGGGTCGAGCGACCTCGACGATATCGCCGACAAGCTCTGGTTCGACCGCGAGGGCGGACGGGACCCGTACGTCCGCTTCGGCGTCTTGCTCGTGCTCTCGGTCGTGATCGCGACCGGCGGCGTCATGACCGACTCCACCGCCACGGTGGTCGGCGCGATGATCGTCGCGCCGCTGATGACGCCGATCATGGCGAGCGCGCTCGCCGTCGTGACGGGCGACGGGCGACGGCTCGTGCGGTCGCTCGAGCTCGTGGTGATCGGCGTCGCCGCGGCGGTCGGTCTCTCGTTCCTGCTCGCCTGGGCGTCGCCGCTCGTGATCGACGCCACCACGAACAGCCAGGTGTCGGGCCGCATCAGCCCGAGCCTCACCGACCTCCTGATCGCGCTCGCGAGCGGCGCGGCCGGTGCCTTCGCGCTGAGCCGCAGGAACGTCTCGGACGCCCTCCCTGGGGTGGCGATCGCGATCTCCCTCGTGCCGCCGCTGTGCGTCGTCGGCGTGATGCTCGCCAACGACGACCCGAGCGCGTCGGCCGGGGCGATGCTGTTGTTCATGACCAACTTCCTGGCGATCCTCGTGGCCGGCGGCGGGCTGCTCGCGATCATGGGATACGGACGGAAGGGCCTGGCGCTGGAAGGCCACCACCGCCGACGGGCGTGGATCGTCGTGGCGATCGCCACGATCGTGATCGCGATCCCCCTGGCGATCACCGGCCTCCGGATCGCCCGGGACACCGCGATCGAGTACGCGATCAGGAGCCGGGCGGGCGAGGTCCTGGGCGACGGTCCGACCGAGCTGTCGAAGGTCGACGCCGACGGCGACCTCGTGAAGGTCACGCTGGAGGGCCCCGTCGACCAAGGGGAAACGGCGGCGCGCGAGGTGGCCGACCGGATCCATCGGGCCCGCCCGGACCTGGACGTACAGGTCTACCTGCTCGAGACACGGATCATCGAGATCCAGGGGACCTAGGGGCGCGACCGAGTCGACTCGCCGCTCGTTCCCCACTGTGCGACCATCGAGGTATGAGCGAGATCGCCGACGTGCTCGCCGCCATCGAGTCGCTCTCCGCGAAGGGTGAGCGCATGGCGCTGGCCACGATCGTCGCGGTCCGCGGATCGACCTACCGCCGCCCCGGTGCGCGCCTGCTCGTCCCCGAGGAAGGCGCCCCGATCGGGAACATCTCCGGCGGCTGCCTCGAGGGCGACGTCGCCGACATGGCGCGGCTCGTGATGCAGGAAGGCACCGCCCGCCTCGCGGGCTGGGACCTGACCGCCGACGACGACGCGGTCTGGGGGCTCGGCCTGGGCTGCAACGGCGCGATCGAGGTCTTCATCGAGCCGGCCGAGGACGCCGCCCGGGTGGCCGGCCCGCTCCGTATGGCCCTGGAGGAGGAACGCCCGATCGCGGTCGTCACCGCGCTCGAGTCCGAGGACGAGGCCGTCGAGCCCGGCGCGCGGATCCTGATCCGGCCGGGCGCCGATCCGGAGGGCACGCTCGGCCTCCCGGCGGTCGACGCCGAGGCGATCGCGGCCGCGAACGAGCTGCTCGACGCCGGCCGGTCCGAGGTGCGGCTGTTCGTCCACGGGGTACGGGCGTTCGTCGAGATCCTGGAGCCGCCGCTCCGCCTGCTGATCTGCGGCGCCGGGCACGACGCGATCCCGCTCGTGCGGGCCGCCGCCGGGATCGGCTGGTCGCCGATCGTGGTCGACGACCGCGCCGGCGTTCCTCACCCCCGAGCGGTTCCCCGAGGCGGCCGGGTTCGTGCGCGTCGACGCCCCCGAGCACGCGGCGAAGGCGGCGAACGTCGATCAGCGGACGTTCGCGGTCGTGATGACCCACAACTTCCTGAAGGACAAGGAGTACCTGCGATCGCTGCTGGACTCCGAGGTCGCCTACCTCGGGATGCTCGGGCCGGGTGCGCGCACGCAGCGCCTGCTGATGGAGCTCGCGGACGAGGGCGTCGAGATCGGCGACCGTGACCGCGAGCGGATCCACGGGCCGGCCGGCCTCGACCTGGGGAGCGAGGGCCCCGACGAGATCGCGCACTCGATCATCGCCGAGATCGTGGCGTTCAAACGCGGACGTGCCGGCGGCTTCCTGAAGCAGCGCCCCGGACCGATCCACGACCGTCCGAAGCCGGGCGCCGAGGCCCGGTAGTCAGGCCCTCCGGCGGTCGAGCCAGAGCACGATGTAGACGAAGGACGCCCCTACGGCGATCGGGTACGCGGCCGACTGCCCGACCTGCGCCCACTTGACCAAGCCGGTGAACGAGCCCGGCCCGTTCTCGTCGAACCCGAGGTAGACGGCCGCGAGCGCGATCCCCGAGAGCGCCCACGCCACCGCCCCGACGATCGCGATCCACTTCGCCAGGGTGAGCGCCCAGGAACGGGCGGACCTCGTCAGCTGCTGGTAGGCGGCGAACGCCTCTTCGGATCCCTGGTCGGTCGCCGGGAACGTGCGGATCGGCTCGGTGTCGTCGGCGCCCGTCCGCCAGATCGTGTAGCCGTCCTCGTCCCGGCCGAGCATGAAGTGCCGGTTCGAATCCACGACCTCGAAGGACGGCGAGCTCTCGAGCGGCGGAGGCGGCGGCGTGCCGGCGTCATCCATACCCGCAGCCTATCCCGCCGGGCGAGACGGTTCGCGCCACGTCGATGCGGGCACCGAGGCCCGTTAGCGCGCAACGCCCTCGGGTTGCCGGATGCCGTGCGTTGAGGGACGATGCCGGTTGTAGTCACTGGCAGGCGATGCAGGCGCTTCGGGAGGGTCCACTGCGCACCGCGGATGACGCTCGCTCCGACGGTTCGTCGCGCCCGCTCCCGGCCAATCCCCCCAGCTCCGCCATCCGGCTCATCGCGTCACGGAAGGAGTCCTGACGATGTTGCCATCGAGCTTCGACTATCACCGCGCTGGATCGCTGGAGGAGGCGCTCTCGCTCCTCGGCCAGCACGGTGACGACGGCAAGGTGCTGGCCGGCGGCCAGAGCCTCATCCCCATGATGAAGCTCCGGTTCGCGAACCCCGGCCACCTGATCGACGTGAACCACGTCGACGGGCTCGACGCGATCGAGGAGGTCGACGGCGAGCTGCGGATCGGCGCGCTCGTGCGGCACAACCACCTGGCCGCGAACCCCTTGATCAAGGAGCGCTACCCGACGATCGCGGCGGCGGCGCCGCAGATCGCCGACCCGCTCGTGCGGAACCTCGGCACGATCGGCGGCTCGCTCGCGCACGCCGACCCCGCCGGCGACCTCGGCTCGGTGATGCTGTCGCTCGGCGCGAGCGTCGTGCTCACGAGCGCGAGCGGCGAGCGCGTCGTCCCGATCGGCGAGTTCATGGTGGCCACGTTCACCACCTCGATCGAGCCGACCGAGCTGCTCACGCAGGTCCGCGTGCCGGCCGCGCAGCCCCGCTCCGGCGGCACCTACCTGAAGCTCGAACGGAAGGTCGGCGACTTCGCGACCGTGGGCGTCGCGGTGGCGCTCACCCTGTCGAACGGCTCGATCGGCCGCGCGGGTCTCGCGCTCACCGGCGTGGGCTTCACGAACATCCACGCGACCGACGCCGAGGCCGCCCTGAACGGTCAGCCGCCGAGCGACGAGCTGTTCGCCGAAGCCGGCCGGCTCGCCGCGGCGGCCGCCGACCCCGTGAGCGACGTCCGGGGACCGGCCGAGTACAAGCGGCACATGGTCGAGGTCTACGTGCGGCGCGGTCTCGCGAGCGCGCTCGAGATGGCGAACGCGGGCTGAGGGGGAACGACATGGAGATCAAGGTCAGCGTCAACGGCACCCAGCACGCGGTCGATGTCGAGCCGCGGATGCTGCTCGCCCACGTGATCCGGGAAGAGCTCGGCATGACCGGCACGCATATCGGCTGCGACACCACGAGCTGCGGCGCCTGCACGGTCCTGCTCGACGGCGTGCCCGTGAAGTCCTGCACGCTGTTCGGCGTCCAGGCCGACGGCCGCGAGGTCACCACCGTCGAGGGTCTGATGGAAGGCGGCGCGCTCAACCCGGTCCAGGCCGCCTTCAAGGAGGAGCACGGCCTGCAGTGCGGCTTCTGCACCCCGGGCATGATGCTCGTGGGCGCCGCGCTGCTGGAGGAGAACCCGGACCCGAGCGACGACGACGTCCGCTGGGCGATCTCGGGGAACATCTGCCGCTGCACCGGCTACATGAACATCGTCAAGGCGATCCAGACCGCGGCGGCCGCCAAGACCGCGGCCGCGGCCCCAGCCGCCGAACCCGCCGAGCCCGCGAACGCCTGAGCGTCCGCCCGACGATCGACAAGGAGCGAACCCGATGGCCACCGATAGCGAAGAGATCCGCGGAATCGGCCACAGCGTGAAGCGGGTCGAAGACGACCGCTTCATCCGAGGCGCGGGGAACTACATCGACGACGTCGTGCTGCCCAGGATGCTGCACATGGCGATCCTGCGGAGCCCCTACGCGCACGCGACGCTCAACAGCATCGACACGTCGCGCGCGGCGGCGGTCCCCGGCGTGATCGCCGTCGTGACCGGCGAGCTCATGGCGCAGCACAACCTCGCGTGGATGCCCACGATGTCGTACGACACCCAGGCGGTGCTCGCGACCGACAAGGTGCGGTTCCAGGGGCAGGAGGTCGCGGCGGTGATCGCCGAGACCGCCTACATCGCGAAGGACGCGCTCGAGCTGATCGACGTCGACTACGACCCGCTCGAGCCGATCGTCACGCCGCAGCGGTCGCTCGAGGCCGACGCACCCGTGATCCGCACCGACAAGGACGACCAGAAGGACAACCACATCTACCACTGGGAGTCCGGCGACAAGGACGCCACCGACGCGGCCTTCGCCGCCGCCGACAAGGTGGTCTCGCTCGACACCTTCTACCCGCGGTGCCATCCGGCGCCCCTCGAGACCTGCGGCTGCGTGGCCGACGTGAACGCGGCCACCGGCCAGGCCACGATCTGGATGACCTCGCAGGCGCCCCACGCGATCCGCACGGTCTTCGCGCTCGTGACGGGTCTCCCCGAGGAGAAGATCCGCATCATCAGCCCCGACCTCGGCGGCGGCTTCGGCAACAAGGTGCCCGTCTACCCGGGCTACGTCGTGGCCACGGCGGCGTCGCTGCTGCTCGGCCGTCCCGTGAAGTGGATCGAGGACCGCAGCGAGAACCTGATCTCGACCGGGTTCGCGCGCGACTTCCACATGCACGGCGAGCTCGCGCTGAAGGAGGACGGCACGATGACCGGCCTCCGCGTCTCGCTGCTCGCGGACGAGGGGGCGTTCCACGCCGACGCACAGCCCTCGAAGTTCAAGGTGGGGTTGTTCGGGATCGTGAGCGGCTCGTACGACCTGCCCACGGCCCACGTCGTGGCCGACGGCGCGTACACGAACAAGGCGCCCGGCGGCGTCGCGTACCGCTGCTCGTTCCGCGTGACCGAGGCGTCGTACATGATCGAGCGGCTCGTGCAGAACGCGGCCTACGAGCTCGGCAGGGACCCGGCCGACTTCCGCAAGCAGAACTTCATCGAGAAGGACCAGTTCCCGTACACGTCGGCGACCGGGTTCGTCTACGACTCGGGCGACTACCAGGGCGCGATGGACCTGGCCCTCGAGAAGATCGGCTACGCCGACCTCCGCGCCGAGCAGGAGTCCGCCCGCGCCGAGGGCAAGCTCCACGGGATCGGGCTCGCCTCGTTCACCGAGATCGTGGGCGCGGGCCCGCACAAGGACTACGACATCCTCGGCCTGAAGATGAACGACGGCGCCGAGCTGCGGATCCACCCCACCGGCAAGGCGATCCTGAAGATCAGCGTGCAGACCCAGGGCCAGGGCCACGAGACCACGTTCGCGCAGATCGTGGCCGAGGAGCTCGGGATCCAGCCCGAGGACGTCAAGGTGATGCACGGCGACACGGACAACACGCCGTACGGGCTGGGCACGTACGCCTCGCGGTCGACCCCGGTGTCGGGTGCGGCCACCGCGATGGTCGCGCGCCGCGTGCGCGAGAAGGCCCGCAAGCTCGCGGCGCACCTGCTCGAGGTGTCGGAGGACGACATCGAGTACGAGGCCGGCAAGTTCTCGGTCAAGGGCGCGCCCGACAAGGTGAAGACGATCCAGGAGGTGGCGTTCGCCGCGTACACCGACTTCCCCGACGGGATGGAAGCGGGCCTGGAGGGCACGTACTACTACGACCCGCCGAACCTGACCTACCCGTTCGGGACCTACGCGGTCGCGGTCGAGGTCGACCCCGACACCGGCGAGTGGGACGTGAAGCGGATGGTCGCGGTCGACGACTGCGGCGTGCGGATCAACCCGATGATCGTCGAGGGCCAGATCCACGGCGGCCTCACCGAGGGCTACGGCATCGCGAAGATGCAGCTGATCACCTTCGACGAGGCGGGGAACTGCATCGGGTCGAACTTCGTGGACTACCTGCTGCCGACGGCGTGGGAGACCCCGAAGTTCGAGCTGGGCGAGACGGTGACGCCGTCGCCGCACCACCCGATCGGCGCGAAGGGCGTGGGCGAGTCGCCCACGGTCGGGTCGCCCGCCGCCTACGTGAACGCGGTGATCGACGCCCTGCGGCCGCTCGGCGTGACGAACATCGACATGCCGCTCACGTCCGCGAAGGTGTGGGCCGCGATCCAGGAGGCGAAGGCGGCCTCCCCCGCGTGAGGCCCGACCTGCTCGAGCGCGCGGCCGCGCTCGCCCGCGAGGGCGAGCCGTTCGTGCTGGCCACGGTCGTCTGGAGCCGGGCGCCCTCGTCGGGCAAGCCCGGCTCCACGGCGCTGATCACCGCCGACCGCAAGATCCACGGCTGGCTCGGCGGGGCGTGCGCGGAGCCCACCGTGATCCGCGAGGGGCTGAAGGCGCTCGAGGAAGGGCAGCCGAAGGTGCTCTTCCTGGGCACGCCCGAGGAGCTCGAGGGCCAGGCGCGCGCCGGCGTCGTGACCGTGCCGATCGCGTGCCAGAGCGAAGGCGCACTGGAGGTCTACGTGGAACCCGTCCTGCCGTCGCCGCACCTCGTCGTGATCGGCCGCTCCCCCGCCGTGGACACGCTCGCGAAGCTCGCGGCCGCGCTCGGGTGGCGCACCGCCGTGGTCGACGACGACGGCGACGCCGAGGCGCACGACGGCGTGGCGCGCGTGGTGACCTCGCTCGACCTCGCCGAGGCAGGGGTCGGCGACCGGTCGTTCGTGGTGGTCGCGACGCAGGGGCACTACGACGAGGACGCCCTGCGCCGCGCGCTCGAGACCCCGGCGGCCTACGTCGGGCTCGTGGCCTCGCGGAAGCGCGCCGACGCGGTGCTCGGGTACCTGCGGGACCGCGGCGTCGCCGACGAGGACCTCGCGCGCGTGCGCGCACCCGCCGGGCTGGATCTCGGGCACCTGCCGAACCAGGACATCGCGGTCGCGATCCTCGCCGAGCTCGTGCAGCTCCGCGCCGCGGGCGAGCTGGAGGGCGCGACGCCGATCGCGGCGGAGGCGCCGCACGAGGAGATCGACCCGGTGTGCGGCATGACCGTGGAGGTCGCGACCGCGCGCTACGTCACCACGCACGACGAGCGCACGTACTACTTCTGCTCCGCGGGATGCCTCGAGCGGTTCAGCGCGGACCCCGCCGCCTTCCTGGGCGCGACGAGCGGGTAGGCTGGCTCCACCATGCTGATCGAGAACGAATTCACCGTGTCCACCCCACCCGAGGTGCTCTGGGCGACCCTCCTGGACGTCGAGAAGATCGCTCCCTGCATGCCCGGCGCCGAGCTCACCGAGGTCGTCGACGACACGAACTGGAAGGGCAAGCTGAACGCGAAGTTCGGCCCGGTTTCGATGTCGTTCGCTGGCTCGGTGACGATGGAGTCGCGCGACGACCAGGCCCACCGCGTGGTCCTGAAGGCCAAGGGCATGGAGGCCAAGGGCAAGGGCGCCGCGAACGCGACCGTCACCTCCTGGCTCGAGGCCGGCGAGGGCGACCAGACCACCGTGAAGATGCAGGCCGACATCACGCTCACCGGCGCGGCCGCGCAGCTCTCCCGTGGTCTGCTCCCCGAGATCTCGAAGCACCTGACCCAGCAGTTCGCCGATTGCCTGCAGGAGACGATGGCCGCCGAGGGTGCGCCGGCTGCGGCCGCTGCTGAAGGTGTGCCGGTCGCCGAGGGTGCCGTCCCGGGTGAGGCCGCTGCACCGGCCCCCGCCGCGCCGGCTCCGAAGCCGGTAGCCAAGCCGGTCGGCGGGTTCAAGCTGGGACTCATCGCGATCTGGGGTCTGATCAAGAACTTCTTCCGCAAGCTCTTCGGGGGCGGGAAGAACAAGACCTCGGCGTGATCACCGGGGTGGTGCTGGCCGCGGGCGAGGGCCGGCGGTTCGGCGGGACCAAGCAGCTCGCGCCGCTCGACGGGAAGCCCCTCGCCCAGCACGCGATCGACGCGCTGGCCGACGCCGGCGTCGACGAGCTCCTCGTGATCACCGGGCACGACGCCGAGGCTGTCGAGGCCGCGCTCACGCTCCCCGACGCCGGTCGGTTCGTGCGGAACCCGGACCACCGCAAGGGACAGTCGACGTCGCTCGCCGCGGCGTTCCACGACATCGACGACGACAGCGAGGCGGCGGTCGTGCTGATGGCTGACCAGCCGGGGGTGACGGCCGACGAGGTGCGCGCGCTGATCGGACGCTTCCGCGCGACGCGTGCGCAGATCGTGCGGCTCCGATACGCGGACGGCCCCGGCCCGGCGCTGCTCAGCCGGGAGATCTACGCCGAGGCCGGCCACCTGCACGGCGACGTCGGCGCGCGCGTGCTGATCGCGAGCCACCCCGAGTGGGTCGAGGAGGTCGAGGTCGACCGCCCGGCGCCGCGCGACATCGACACGCCCGAGGATCTCGAGCCCTAGTCGGGTCTCATCGGCGCACGCACGACGCAGAACTCGTTGCCCTCGGGGTCGGCGAGCACGACGAACGGGTCCTCGGGATCCTCGCTCACCCAGAGCCGGGTGGCGCCCACCGCCTCGAGCGCGGTCGCCGCCGCCTCCTCGTCGGCCGAGCTCAGGTCGAGGTGGACGCGGTTCTTGACGGTCTTCAGCTCGGGCACCTGTTGGAACCCTATCCGGGTGCGGCCGTCCGCCGAGCGGATCGAGCACCAGTCGTCAAGGGTCGAGCCTGCCTCGAAGCCGGTGATCCGGCGCCAGAACGCTGACAGCGTGCGCGGATCCGAGCAGTCGACCACCACTTGATGCACGCGGAGGTCGGCGACGGGCATCTCATCGTTGGTCACGTGCGCCTCCTTCAGGTTCGCTTGCGTCCGGGGCGGAGCATCTGGCGTTCCACGTCCGGCGGGCCGAACCCGAACTTCCTATACAGCTCGTGTCCGTCCCGCGTCGCGAGGTGCCACGGTAGGTCGGCGTGCGGCCCGCCCTCGACGGCCTCGCGCACCAGCTCGACGCCCAGCCCTCGGCCCCGGTAGGCGGGTAGCACGAACACGTCGAACAGGAACGCGAACGTGGCGGCGTCGCTCACGATGCGGCAGAACCCGATCGTGGCGTCGCCGTCGTACACGCCGACGACCCGGGTGGCGTCCGTCGAGCAGCTGCACGACCGTCTCGCGGGAGCGGCCCGCGGCCCAGTACGACTCGTCGCAGAGGTACCGGTGGACGACGTCGATGTCCACGCGCGCCTTGTCGTCGTCGAGCTCGATCCCGCCCGGGAGCGCGCGCCGCATCAGCAGGTCGTGCCCAGCCGCCGGTGGCGGAGCGCCGGCAGCGTGTCGCGGATCCGCCGGAGCTCGGTCAGGTCCAGGTCGGCGAACCACACGCCGTCGCCCTCGCCGGGCGCGCGGACCAGGACGCGACCCCACGGATCCACGACCATCGAGTTCCCGTAGGTCCGGCGGCCGTCCTCGGGCGGACCCCACGGGCCCCACTGCGCGGGCGCGACCACGAAGCACTGGTCCTCGATCGCGCGGGCGCGCAGGAGCACCTCCCAGTGCGCGTCGCCGGTGACGGCCGTGAACGCCGACGGCACCGTGAGCACCTCGGCGCCGAGCACCATCAGCCCCCGGTACAGCTCGGGGAACCGCAGGTCGTAGCAGATCGACAGGCCGACCCGAGCCTCGTCGACCTGCTGCGTGACGAGGTCGTCGCCGGCCGCGTAGAGCGCCGACTCGCGGAGCGGCGGCTGCCCGTCGAGCTCGACGTCGAAGAGGTGGATCTTGCGGTAGCTGCGCCCGGAGCTCGCCGTCGCGGTCGAACAGCGTGCTCGTGTTGTAGATGTGGCCACCCTCGTCGGCCTCGCGCTCGCCGATCGAGCCGCCGAGCACCCACATCCCGCGCTCGCGCGCGATCGCTGGCGAGCCGATCGGTGATCGGGCCGGGGATCGGCTCGGCCACCTCGCGGGCTCGGACGGCGCCGCCGTAGAAGTGGAAGACCTCGGGGAGCGCCGCGAGGTCGGCGCCACCGTCGGCGGCCTCGTGCAGGAGCCGCTCGGCGGTCGCGACGTTCGCCTCGACGTCGTCGGCGCCCGCGTTCATCTGACAGACGGCCACGCGCATGGCGTCACGATAGCGGCGGCGTAGGCTTCGAGCATGCCGACCGGCCGCTACACGGTGCTCGGGGACGACGGCACCCCCGTCGGCACCGAGGACTTCCGCTGCGCTCCCGGCCCGATGGGCTGGCGCTACTTCAGCGACATCCGGACCGACCACCACGAGATCGTCGACATCGCCGTCGACCGCGACTGGCGGATCGCCCGCCTCCGCATCGACACCGGCGAGCACGACATCCTCCTCGAGCCCCGCGGCGACACCCTCACCGGCTACCGCGACCGCCGGGAGATCGAGATCCCCTACGGCCCGCAGATGCACCTCGACTACTTCACGCCCGCCACGAACGCGATCACCTGCCGCCGCCTCAGCGAGACCACCGAGATCGAGGTCGTCTACCTCGAGCCCGTCACCCTCGAACCGACGATGGTCCGCCAACGCTACGAGCTCCACGGCGAGGACCGCGTGACCACCCCGGTCGGCACCTTCGACGCGACGAGATGGACCTTCACGGCGCTCGAGTCGGGCTGGACGGCCGACCTCTGGATCGCGGGCGACACCGTCGTCAGGTACGACCAGCTGTTCACCCTCGAGGAGTACGAACCCGGGGCCTCCGGGGTGCCGCCGGTCGCCTGAGTCACGGAAACGTCACGGCCCGGCCCTTCTTGCGCGACCCGGCTGCGTGCTGGAATGGGTGCATGGTCGAAGAACTCCTCGATTGGCAGGACTACGTCGGGTGGATCGTCCTGATCGCTCCGACGGTCGCCTTCAGTCTCGTGTTCTGGAGGGTCAAGGCGGTCCGCTACGCGATCGTCGGCACGATGGCGGGACTCATCTTCGTGTCCGTGACGATGCCCCTCGGCTCAGACGCCGAGGCGCTCGGCACCAACCTCGGGGTCGGCCTCGTGGGAGGCGCGCTCCTCGGAGCGGTGATCGGGGCGCTGCTCGACCCCTCCGAGGATCGTCCGCCTCGAGACGCGTCCGTGAGGACCGTCAGGGCGGCGATGCTGGGGGGCCTGGCGGGCGCCCTCATGGGGGGGTTCCTGCCAGCGATCCTCGATGCATCGGCCCCCGATTTCACCGTGAGCATCATCCTGGCGGTCGCGGTGGTCGGTGGTCTCGGATGGGCGCTCGCCGCCGTTGTCGGATGGGTGTCGTCGCGCGGCGCCCCGGCACCCTCGACCGGTCAGCGCTGGATCATCGCGATCGCGGCGATCTCGATCGTGCCCCTGGGCATCGGGATCGTCATGTCGATCGAGGCCAGGGCCTTCGGCCCATCGATCGATGAGCTCTCGCGATATGACCGGTCGTTGCTGCCCTTGGCCGAGGCGGCCTTCGCGATCGACACGGTGCTCGCGGTGTTCACGCTGGTGGCGGTCGCTCTCCGGACGCAAGAAGGGGCCGGCGCTCAGCAGGGCGTTCAGGTTCCCTGAGGAGCACCGGCCCCCGAGCCGCGCTGCGCGCAGCCCTCAGCCGTTCCGAGCCGGATCAGCCGACCTTGCGAGCCTCCACCGTGATCTCGAGGCCGACCTTCTTGCCGACCAAGAGGCCACCGGTCTCCACGGCCACGTTCCACGTCAGGTCCCAGTCCTCGCGGTTGACCTCGGTCTTGGCCGACGCGCTGAAGATCGTGTTGCCCTGCATGTCCGGGCCCCAGCCGTCGAACTCACCCTGGAGCGTGACAGGCTTGGTCACGTCCTTGATCGTCAGGTCGCCGGTGAGCTCGAAGTCGTTGCCGCCGGTGTGGCGGATGCCGGTGCTCGTGAAGGTCATCACCGGATACGCCTCGGAGTCGAAGAAGTCCCCGCTGCGGAGGTGGTCGTCACGCTGGTCGGTGTTCGTCTGGATGCTCGCCGTCTTGATCTCGACGGTCACGGACGAGTCCTCCGGCGAGTCGCCGACGACGATCGAGCCGTCGAAGTCGGTGAAGCGACCGCGCATGCGGCTCAGCATGTGGCGGGCGACGAACTCCACCTGCGTGTGCGTCATGTCGAACTCGTACGTGCCGGCGGGCGGCAACGAGACGCCATCGATCTCGCGGGTCGAGATCTCGCGCGCTTCCTGTGCCATGTGGTGCCTCCTTCGTTCCGGGCCACTCACCCTCGTGGAGCGGCCTACGTTGTCACTAACAGAACCTAAGGTACTATATATTCCAGAGTAGCTCAAGTTCACGAAGTTACTCACCGAAACCTATGCGAGTCCTCACTTCACGATTAGGATGGCCACCATGCGGCAGCAGCAGCCCCCCGAAGAGTCCCCGATGTGCCAGCACTTCCAGCGTGCCGCCGACCTGATCGGCAAGCGCTGGAACGCGCTGATCGTGCGCGCGCTCCAGTCGGGCGCGGTGCGCTTCTCCGACCTGAAGGCGGGGATCCCGAACATCTCCGACGCCCTGCTCTCCGAGCGCCTGAAGGAGCTGGAGACCGAAGGGATCGTCACGCGCGATGTCACGCCGTCCACGCCGGTGCTGATCGAGTACCACCTGACCGACCGGGGACGCGACCTGGGCACCGTGATGGACGAGCTCGGCAAGTGGGCCGAGCGTTGGTCGACCGCCACCGCGACCGCCGGTTGACCGGGCGGTACGGGCTCGTCCGCGTGCTCGCGGCGGTGGCGTTCGTATGGTCGACGTTCGCGTCACCGACGGCGTCGGTCGCGGCCGAGACCGCGAGCGCCCCCACCTGGATGCCGCCCGCGTACCTGATGTGGCGGACCGGGGGCCTCCCCGTCGGACTCACCCCTCGCCTCGATGCGCTGGCCGGCACCCGACACGTCGTCGTCGTGGCCGGCGACACCCTGTGGATGAAGCGGTCGGCGCGGGCCGACGGCACCCTCGTCGACCGAGCGTCGGGGCGGTACCGCTTCCCGATCGAGGTGATGGCGACGTCGATCAACGACCTGCGGCCGTTCCTGCCGGCGACCTGGCGCGACGCGGTCGTGGGTGCGCTCCGGCGGGGCCGCGGGGTCCTCGGCACGTCGAGCGCCTCCCTCCGCGGGCTCGGCGTGGGGGATCGCATGGTGTTCGGTGGTGGTCGGCTCACGATCGGCGCCGTCGTGCCCGACGAGGTCGTGGCCTGGAGCGAGGTGTTGGTCGCTCGCGAGGTCGGTCGCCGGCTCGGTGTGCGGCACGATCGCTTCGCCCTGCTGCAGCTGCAGAAGGCACCGACCGAGGGCGCCCTCGCCCGGAGGATCGCGCCGCTCCTCGGACCGGGCTATCCCCCCACGGTGCGACGGCCGGGGAACGCGACGTTCCGCCGACAGGGCGACTCGGTCTGGCCGCCCGTGCTGATGAAGCGCACGTTCGGCGAGTTCCAGGCGTATCCCGACCCCGCGCATCCGGGATACCTCCGGATGCATCCCTCGTTCGTCCGCGACCATCTCGTGACGCGCTCCGTGCCGCTGCTCGGCCGCTTCACCTGCAACCGGCGGGTCTTCCCGCCGCTGATCGCGGCGATGCGGGACCTGCGGGCGCGCGGCGCATCGGGGGCGATCCACAACTTCGCCGGCTGCTACAACGCGCGGATGGTGATGCGCCGGCCCACGGGGCCGCCGTCCCATCACGCCTGGGGGGCGGCGGTCGACATCAACTCGATCGCGAACCCGTACGGCGCTCCCCCGCGGCAACCCCCCGTCCTCGTGCAGGACGATGCTCCGGCACGGGTTCACGTGGGGCGGGCGATGGCGGGTCCCGGACGCGATGCACTTCGAGTTCGTCGGCCACGCGGGCGGCTAGCTCAGGCGCCGAAGCAGCGGCTCAGAACAGGAGCAGCGACCAGGGCGCGACCACCCCTACGGCGAACGCCGCCGCCGCGACGGCGCCCATCCCCCGCGGTACGCCCATCTTGAGCGCCGCTCCGAACAGGAGGCCACCCGCGACGAGGAGGAGCAGCCCGATGGAGAAGATCGCCAGGACCCCGAGCGACAGAAGCGCGCCCACCCCGGCCCACGCGGCGATCGTCCGGATGCGGGCGTCATGCGCCGCGGCCGTCGTCACGCAGCACGCCGCCACCGCGGACAGCAGCACGCCGACGGCCGCCACCTTCACGACGTCGGCGTCGCCCTGGCCGACGATCAGGCCCAGGTAGAGCCCGAAGACGCACAGCACCACGACCGCAGCGGCGGCGGCGGGCCAGACCCCGCGGCGAGGCGCGGTCGTCGTGTCCATCGTCTACCCCATCGCCGCGTCGGCGACCGAGAGCACCTCGTCGATGATCGCGAACCCCTCGCCGAGCTGCTCTTCGGTGATGCAGAGCGGCGGGTTCGTCATCACGTGGTTGAACCGCACCATCGTGAACAGGCCGCGGTCCAGGAGCGCGCGGTTCACCTGCTGCATCGTCTCGTTCAGGACGTTGAAGGGCGACAGCGGCTCGAGCGTCTCGCGGTCCTTCACGAGCTCGAGCACGCCGAACAGGCCCAGGTTGCGGACACGGCCGACGCTCGGATGCTTGGCCGCGAGCTCGGCGTGGTGCCGCGCCATGACCTCCCCCATGCGCTTCGAGTTCCCGACGAGGTCGTCCTGCTCGATCACGTCGATCGCGGCGATCGCCGCCGCGCAGCTCAGCGGGTGCGAGTTGTAGGTGAGCCCGCCCCAGAAGACGTGCTCCTCGAAGTGGGCGGCGATCGCCGGGCTGATCGCGACCGCGCCGAGCGGCAGGTACGAAGAGGTCAGGCCCTTCGCCGTCGACATCAGGTCGGGCACGACGTCCCAGTGGTTCACCGCGAACCACTCGCCGGTGCGGCCGAACCCGCACATCACCTCGTCGGCGATCATCACGATGCCGAACTCCGTGCACAGCTCGCGCACCCCCTGCAGGTAGCCGTCGGGCGGGATCAGGATCCCGTTCGTACCGGTGACCGTCTCCAGGATGAAGGCCGCGATCGTCTCGGGACCCTCGAGTTCGATCGTCTCGCGGAGGGCGGCCAGCGCCGGTCCGGCGTCCTCGGTGCCCTGGGCGGTGCCGTGGTACGGGTCGAGCACGCGCACCACACCGGGCATCGGCGGGTTCTCGTTCGCCCAGCGCCGCGGGTCGCCGGTGAGGTTGATCGTGGCGTACGTGGCTCCGTGATAGCTCCGGTACCGCGTGAGGATCTTCTGGCGGCCCGTGTACGCCTTCGCGATGCGGATCGCGTTCTCGTTCGCCTCGGCGCCGCCGAGCGTGAAGAACGACTTCTCGAGGTCGCCGGGCCACAGGGAGGCGAGCTTCTCGCCGAGCCGCGCCCGCGTCTCGAACGCCATGAACGGCGAGATGTAGGGGAGCGTCTCGCCCTGCCTCGCGATCGCGTCGATCACGCGCTTGTCGCCGTGGCCGATGTTCACGCCCATCAGCTGCGAGTTGAAGTCGAGGTAGCGCGTGCCGTCGGTCGTGTAGAAGTACACGCCTTCCGCACGCTCGACCGGGAGCGGCATCGCCTTGGCCTGCGCCTGCCAGTCGTACAGCGTGTAGCGCTTCGAGAGGTCGATGATCTCCTGGGCGGAGAGCGGGGTCTGCTCGGTCATGGCGGTGCGCCTCCGGTGGCTCGACGTCGGTCATCCCGATGTTCCCAGATGCGCGGACGCGGTCGCCTCGATTTGCTCCCGGCGACCGGGCTCGCCTACGCTCGCGCTCCCAGCGCCTTCGGAGGGACGAGATGAGACGCACCGCCGTGTCGATCGTTGCAGCCCTTGCACTCCTGGCTGTGCTCCCGGGAACGTCCGGGGCGCGGCCGGTCCACCCCGACGCCCCGTTCATCACGTCGGAGCCGCCGATGCTCGTCGCGCTCCAGCCGGGCGTCGCGTTCACGCCGATCATCAACGCGGGCGAGCTGATCGGCGGCAGGCTCGGCGGCTTCCAGTTCACCGGCGTGCCCGACGGGATCGGCGTGTACGAGAGCTCCGGGAACCGGCTCGAGGTGTTCGTGAACCACGAGATGGCCTATCAGTGGGGCGACCCGTCGAACGCCCGCGTCTCGCATCTGTCCCTGAACCCGCAAGGCGAGATCGTCGGCGCCAGCTACGCGGTCGACGGCACCGAGGGATACGAGTACTTCTGCTCCTCCACGATGGACACGATCGCCGGCGTTCCCTGGTACTTCACCGGCGAGGAGTGGATCGGCTCGCCCAAGGGCGGGATGTCGATCGCGATCAACGGGCTCACGGGCCGGGTGATCGAGACGCCGCAGTTCGGCGCGCTGAACCACGAGAACAACGTCCCCGTGAAGGGGCTCAGCCAAGCCGTGATGTACCTGTCCGAGGACTCCTTCCGGCTCCGGTCACAGGCGTACAGCTACTTCGCCGACACGTTCACGAAGGCGCTCCGGGGCCGAGGGGCGTTCACGGTGTGGGTGCCGAAGGACCAGGGCGACGGCGACCCGTCGGCGGACGATATCGCCAAGGGCGACGTCCTCGACGGGCGGTTCGTGACGATCCCGCACGCCGAGCGCTACGACGGCCTCGAGCTGAACCGGCTCGCCGAGCGGCTCGGCTCGTTCAACTTCGTGCGGATCGAGGACGCCGCGCCCGACCCCGCGGATCCCGGTGTCGTCTACCTCTCCGACACGGGCGCGAACAAGGCCGACACGAAGCACGGCCGCATCTACAAGCTCACCTACGATCCTGCGCACCCTCGGCGGGCATCGCTCGAGGTCGTGCTCGACGGCGACGCCGGTGACGACATCGTGAACCCCGACAACCTCGGGATCAGCGACCAGGCCCTCGTGATCCAGGAGGACCGCAATGACACGTCGTCCGGGTACGCCCGGATCCACGCGTACGACCTCTCGTCGGGCACCCTCACGACGGTGGCGCGGCTCGATCCGTCCGACCGCGCGATCGAGGCAGGCGGCGGGCCCGGCGTCTGGGAGTCGAGCGGCGCGGTCGACGTGAGCGACATGTTCGGCGCCGGCTACTGGCTGCTCGACGTGCAGGCGCACAAGACGAAGGTGCGCCAGCAGGGCATCGACCTGAAGGTGGACTCGGCGGTCGGCCAGCGCGGCCAGCTGCTGCTGGTCTACCTCCCGGGCACGTAGGCGGTCGTCCGAGGGTGGGCCGGCGCGGGCCGGCTCACCCCCTGGCGTCCTTCACGACCTCGCCGCCCTTCATCACGAACGCGACGTCCTCGAGCACGGAGATGTCGTCGAGCGGGTCGCCGGCCACGGCCACGAGGTCGGCGAACTTCCCGGGCTCGACCGACCCCAGATCGTCGCTCGCCCTGAGCAGCTCGGCGCTCACGATCGTGGCGCTGCGGACCGCCTGCATCGGGGTCATCCCGTGGCGCACCATGTAGGCGAACTGCCGCCCGACGTCCTTGTGCGGGTAGACGCCGCTGTCGGTGCCGTACGCGATCTTCACGCCGGCCTTCACGCACTTCTCGAAGCCCTCGCGCTGCGCGTCGGTCGTCTCGCGGTTCTTGCGGAGAGAGTTCGGCGACCAGCCGGCGCGCGTCCCCTCCTCCTCGATCCAGTCGCCGCAGTAGATGTCGGCGACCAGGTACGTGCCGTGCTCGGCCATCAGCTCGATGCACTCGTCGTCCATCAACGATCCATGCTCGATCGAGCCGACGCCCGCGCGGACGGCGCGCTTGATGCCCTCGGGACCGTGCGCGTGCGCGGCGACGTAGGTGCCGTAGAGCGCGGCCTCCTCGACCGCGGCACGGATCTCCTCCTCGCTGAACTCGGGCGCGCCCGGGTTCGTGCCCTCGGTCAGCACGGCGCCGGTCGCGATCACCTTGATCTGCGCGGCGCCCCGGTGGAGGATCTCGCGCACCACCTTGCGGACCTCGTCGGGCGAGTTCGCGACGCCGAACCGCAGATCGCGGGGGAGCCGCTCGTCGACGTCGACCGCCAGACCGGGGATGTCCCCGCCGCCGGTCGACGAGGTCACGTAGGCGCCCGCGCAGAACATCCGCGGGCCCGGCGTCCACCCGGCGTCGATCGCGTCGCGCAACGCGATGTCGACGAACGCCCGGAAGGTCCCGACGTCGCGGACCGTCGTGAACCCGGCCATCACGGTGTCGCGGGCGTTGCGGACGCCTTCCATCGCCTCCTGGGCGGCGCTGCGCACGACGAGCGCGGCGTACGTCTCGTTCCCCTCGACGCTTCCGACCATGTGGGCATGCATGTCCATCAGCCCGGGGACGACGGTCTGCCCGGTGAGATCGATCACGGAACCGGCGGTGGCGGTCCCGTCGTCGGGGCCGACGGCGACGATGCGGTCGCCCTCGATCGTGATGGCCTGGTCGGCCAGCACACGTTCGCCTACGACGTCGAGGAGGTGCCCGGCTCGGATGAGGGTGCGTTCGGCGCTCATCGCCGGAGGATAGCGTCGGTAGGAGCGTCGGTCAGCCGGGCGCGAACGTCGCCGCGAGCGCCCGGAGCTCCTCGCCGTCGAAGACCCGGCCGTGACCCGCGCACACCCGCGATGCCGAGACGTCGGCGAGCCGCGCGATCGAGGCCCGGAACGTGCGCTCGTCGTCCCACGACAGCAGGTCGTCGACGTAGGCGGCATCCCCCGTGAAGAGTGTGCCCGTGGCGGGCTCCCAGAGCGCGATCGAGCCCGCGGTGTGTCCCGGCACGTGCAGCACCTCGAACGAGCGGTCACCCAGGTCGACGACGTCGCCCTCGCCCAGGAACGCGGTCGGCTCCGCACCGGGCGTGACCCACCCCTCCAGGTCGAACCCCTCCGAGGGGACGGCGCGAACCGCGACGTCGGGCACCGGGTAGCCGTAGTGCTCGAAGATCTCGGCCGTGCCCTCCGCGAACCGCTCGCGCAGGAGCCGCAGCTGGAAGGGGACCCGAACGTCGTCGGCATCGTCGTCGTGGCACCGGCGGTCGTCGAACTCGTGCAGGCCGCCCGTGTGATCGAAGTGCCCGTGCGTCGCCACCGCGATGATCGGCCGCCCGCCCGCGAGCGGCGCCACGAAGGGCAGCAGCGACCCGACCCCGTTCGCGGCGTCGACCACCAGATCGGCGTCGCGCCCGCGAACGTGCCAGACGTTCGATTCGAGGAGGGTGTCGATGAACGGCTCGACCAGCCGGGTGATGCCCTCGGCGACCTCCTCGGACCGGAACCAGGCCGCGGCGACGGGCAGGTCCGAGCCGGTCATCGCCGGTCCTCGAAACAGGCGACGCCGGCGGGCTCCCTCAGGCAGTGCTCGCTCGTCATCGAGGCGTTGTAGCTGCCCACCGCGATCGCCGCCAGGATGTCGCCCTCGACGACCTCCGGGAGCGGCAGGTCGACCGCGAACAGGTCGTCGCCCTCGTTGATGTGGCCGCTCACCGTGACCTCGCGCACCGGGTCGGCGTCGGCGGCCCGGCAGAGCACCAGGTCCAGCAGCGACCCGTAGACGAAGTGCTCGCACATCACGTTCCAACCGGTGTCGAGCCCGACGAACGTGTGACCCTCGCGAGCCTCGACCGTGACGACCTCGGCGAGGTGGATCGCGCACTCCTTCACGAGGAAGTCGCCGGGCTCGGTGGCCACGACGACGTCGAGCGGCGCGAGGTGCCGTGCCAGGACGTCGGCCCATGCGATCAGGTCGAGCGGCCGGTCGCCGGCGCGCTGCGGCACCCCGAGCCCACCGCCGGTGTTCACCTCGCCGATCGGGCAGCCCTCGGCCTGCAGGAACGCCACCATCTCGCTGCCCCGACGCACCGTCTCATCGAAGTCGGGCAGGCCCTCGTCGAGGTAGCCGTCGCCCACGTGGAAGTGCACGGTGTCGATCGTGAGCCCGTGGCGGGCGGCGACCGCGAGCGCGTCGGGCAGCTGCTCGGCGAAGATCCCGAACTTCGTGGGGCGCGGCCCCGTGTAGAGCGTCTCACCGCCGCCCTCCCGGCTGGCCCCGATCCGGGGGTTCACGCGGATCCCGACCGAGGAGCCGGGCGCCGAGCGGCCGACGCGGTCGAGCTGGCTCAGGAGGTCCACGTTCAGGTGCACGCCCGCGCCGAGGATCCGGCCCAGATCGCGGTCGCTCACGTTCGTCCCGGTGTAGCTGACCTCGGAGGCCACCCACCCGTGGTCGAGCGCCCAGGCGATCTCGCCGGGGGAACACGCGTCGATCCCGACGCTCGGGACGCGCTCACGCAGGAACCGGAGCAGCGCCGGCTCGCGCTGGGCCTTCAGCGCCAGCCGCACGAGTCCCCGCAGGCCGGCGCCCGCGAACGCGTCCTCGAGCGCGCGGGCCTGTTCCTCCACGCGGACCAGGTCGTACGCGTACAGCGGTGTGCCCTGTTCGCGCGCGAGCGTCTCGGCGTCGCGGCCGGCGATCGTCAGCCGGCCGTCGCGGACCTCGAGCCCCGGCCGGGCCCACCAGGTCCGTTCCTCGATCGTGGTCGTCCGCATCGGCGACAAGGCTAGCGGTCGCGGCGGCGGCGGGCAGGCCCCCCGGTCATCGACTCGTGCACCGTGTGGCGGCTCGTGTTCTCGACGATCGTGAGCCACGCGCCGGCCATCGCGATCAGACCCGCGACGAGCGCGACGATCGAACCGAAGGCGCCGCCTCGGTGGAGCGCGGCGCCCGTGCTCGCAGCCGCCTCGAGCGCGTCGGAGGTCACGTCGACGATCTCGCCCGGCCCGAGGATCGCCGAGAGGATCAGCAGCCACGCGCCGCCCATCATCGCCCAGCGGAGCGGCGCTGGGCGCTCCGTGACCGGGAGGGTCGCGTACCGGACCCCCACCACGATCAGCACCATCCCCGCGACCAGGGCGACGAGACCGGTGGTGCCGCGGATCCCCGCCCACGCCGTCGACGCGGGCGGTGTCGTGCCGCCGCTCCACCCGATCGAGTACCAAGGAAGGAGGGTCGAGAGACACGCGAGCACGCCGCCACCGATCACCAGCACCGCCGAGAGGGAGAGCCGGCCGCTCCGCAGCGCGTGCCGGAACTCGCGCCAGGGCGAGACCTTCGCGTCGCGGGCGGGATCGGGTCCGGACTCGGTCAGCGGCCCTCCATCTGGTCGAGGACCGTCTCGCCCGGCTTGTCGGTCGCCTGGAGGAACGCGCCCGCCATGGCGATGATCCCGCCCATGAACGAGATCACGAGGCCGCCGCGCCGCACGTAGTTGTAGGAGGCCACGCCGGCCTCCTTGGCGGCGTCGGCCACGGTGTTCGTGCCCGCGACCGCCCCGATCACGACGCCGGTGACCACGCCGAGTGCCCCGAGCCACATCAGCGCCGTGAGCGCGCCACCCCGCTTCTCGGGCATCAGGATCCCCAGCCCGCCGAACAGGACGCAGAGGAGGCCCGAGATCGCCGTGAGCTTCCCGCCGGGCGAGCTCAACCCCTGGATGCCGATCGTGCCCGACCCACCCCCGGAGAGAGCCGTCGTGTAGCCGAACCAGTCGGCGATCGTGCCCAGGGCCCCGAAGAGCCCTCCGGTGGCGACGGCGACGCTGCTGTACGAGATGTGGCCGGAGTTCATGTGCCCCTCTTTCGGTATCGAGGAGACCATCCTCCCCGCCGGCGCGCACCGGCGCAACGACGTGGAAGAGACGCGTGCCTGTGGAACGATGGCCCGATGTGGGGGCACGGAGGGGCCGAGGTCCGAGCCGCGAGGCTCGCGACGCCCGTGTGCCTGCTCGTCGCCGGCGTGGCGTTCCTCCTCGCGTCGTGGGACGAACTCACGTGCGTCGGCGATTCGATCTGCGCGAACAAGGCCGCCGTGGCCGCGCTCATCTCGATCAGCTGCCTGATCGCGGTGGGCTGGAGCCTGTGGCGGTTCTGGCGGATCGTCAGGATGCCGACCGACGAGCTGCCCGACGGCCCGGCCTGGGGGCTCGGGATCCTGTTCGTGGCCGGTGCGATCTCGATCGCCCTGCTGATCCCCGTGGCGCGCTGCCCCGAGGGCTACCACCTCGACCGGATCTTCCGCCTCTGCATCCAAGGGACGACCCGGCTCGCGGCCGCGGATCAGACGTGGGTGAAGTGGGCCGTGGCGGTCGTCGGCGTGGCGGGAGGTACGGCGATGATCTGGATGCAGCGGTGGCTCGCAGCCCGCACCGTGATCGCGGTCGCGGTGTGGGCGTTCGGGGTCGGCTGGCTGCTGCGCGATACGATGCTGCGAGGGCTCTGACGGGCGGATACCCGCTTCAGCGGAGCGTGACCCGGTACTCCCAACCCGGCTGCCACGGGAACGGCGCGTCGAGGAGATCGGCGAGCGGTACGCCCTTGAGGTGGGTTTCGAGCGCGAACCAGGTCGCCGTGTGGCCGATGACGAGTACCCGATCGCCGAACCACGTCGTCGCGAGATCGTCCAGGGATCGGGCGACCCTCGTGACGGCACCTCGCCAGCTCTCGCCCGAAGGATACGGAACGTCGAGATGGTCTCCGCGCTGGAGCTCGGCCGCGGGTGCGCCGTTCATCGCGCCGTAGTTGCATTCGCGCAGGCGCCAATCGTGGAGCACGGGGATCCGCGACTCGCCGAACGCGATCCCGACGGTCTCGAGGGCGCGGGAGAGGTCGGACGTGAAGATCGCGGAGATCCCGTCGTCCGCGCGTCGTAGGCCGAGCTCACGAGCCTGCTCACGGCCCGTCGCCGAGAGGTGGCCCGGCTTCCACCCGGTCGCGAGGCCGCGTTCGTTGTCCTCGGAGGTAGCGTGCGTCTCGAAGACCAGTTCGACCGACATACCTGTCGAGCCTAGCCCGACGATGTCACTAGGGGGTGATGGACTCCGTTCGAGATGGTGACGATCGAGGACGTCCGTGCGCTGGCGACGACGCTGCCTCGCACGACCGAGGCGCTCGTCCGGGACCGAGTCAAGTTCCGCGTCGGCCGGCTCGTCTACCTGGCGTTCTCGCAGGACGAACAGGTGATGGGCTTCGGATTCCCGAAGGAGGAGCGCGAGGCCCTGGTCGCGTCGGATCCGGCGACGTTCATGATGCCGAGCCGAGGCGACCTCCGGTACCACTGGGTCGAGGCACGGCTGTTCCGGCTCGATGCCGAGGAGATGCGGGAGCTGGTCCTCGACGCGTGGCGGATGTGCGTGCCGAAACGGGTGGCTGCGGAGTACGACGCCGGGTCGACGCAGCCGCCGACGTGATCCGAACCGTCGAACCGAGCCCGACGAAGGGCCGCGGCTGATC
>CAWGFO010000007.1:0-81752 GCA_963821925.1 uncultured Actinomycetes bacterium
ATGTCCGGGCGCGTATTGCTCGCCTCGAGCAACGCGAAAGGGAGACCCTCGAAGTCCGACGACAGAGCGAAGATGTCGAACGCGGCCAGCAGTCGCGGGACGTCGGTTCGGTGTCCCGACAGGGTCATTCGCCCAGGCATCAGTTGGTCCGCCAACCGTTGGGTCTCATCTCTGGCTCGCCGTCGCCGAGGATCGCCAGGTGCAGGTCGGGGATGGTGTTCGTCAGGGTCGAGAGAGCCCGGATCAGCACGTCGTGTCGCTTCTGTGGTGCAAGCCGACCGACCGTCCCCACGATGTAGGCCCCAGGCGGAACGCCCAAGGCTCGACGTGCGGCGTCACGCTCCAGCGGAGCTTCGAACCTTGAAGGCGGAAGCCCTGGCGGCACGACATAGATCGAGCGAGGGCGAACGCGTTCGTTGATCAGCAGCGACCGATTGCGCTCCGACAGCACGATCCAAGCGTCGGGCCGGCCCCTAACGATCGAGGCGAGAAGTCGCCCCTTCAGGTTGTAGTGATGCGGCAGGGCCGGGTTGTGCGCGGTCACGATCAGGACGGAGCGACGGGTCAGCGCTCCGGCCGCGATCGATGGCAGCACGACCTGATTGATGTGGATGATGTCCGGCCGAAGCGCTTGCAGGTGCTTCTTCAGGGCGCGCGGCCGAGCCATGGCGTCATCCGGGATCCCGATCGGCTCCCAACCGGAGTGCGGGCGCGACTCATCGATCGGCATCGATTGGGGGTGGGCGACGATTACACGCCAGCCCCGATCTTCCAGCCCGTCCGCTAGTAACAGTACGTAGTCCTCGGCAGCCCCCAATATGCCGTACGGAAGCACGAACGCAACGGATCGGGTACTCCTCGCCCCTCCCTCAGCTACGTCCCGGCGCTCCACTCGTTTGACCCTATATGCAGGCGGCCGTGGTCAGCCCCGCCGGACTGGTAGGCGGATTCCAGCGATGCTCGAAGGAGTGTCCTGGAGGAACGCCGCACTGGGTTCGTCACGCGAGCTGCTTAACGCAGAACAGCTCAAATGCCAGCTTGGGCACTCTCCGTACCAGCGGCTGTGACAGGAGAGACACTCTCCACGTCACGGGATATGGACCAAATGCGATCGCCGCATACTCCTTCCGAAGAGGCTTCCACCCGCTCACACCGATCACGCTGAAACCCTCGCGGCGCATCTCCCGAGGAGTCCACCCCGAGAGGTGTTCTTGGTAGGGGTTGTCCTCACTTGGCGGCTGATGAAGGAAGCCCGTTGGTGTGAAGATGATGACCTTCTGCCGGGCCAATTGCTCCATGTGCCGCAGGAGCATGAAGCCGTCGTCTTTTGCGAGATGCTCGATCACGTCGAGGGCGACGACAATGTCGAAGCTCTTGGGCTTAAAGACGTCAGTAACAGCCGTGACACTCGCACGCACGTGTGCATCGTGGATCCGCGTCGCTGCGCTCTTACTAAGGGATGCGGCATGCGCGTCGACTCCGACCGAGAATCGTGGTCGATGGCTGAGGTGAGCGAGTGGCGAATTCGAACCGCAGCCAAGGTCGGCACGCTCGCTCCGGGATTGATCTCGGGCGGAGGTAGCGTCGCGGTGCTGATCTGGAGGTTGCGGAACATTCGATCGTCGATCCGGCGGATTACGCGCCACGTAGCCGAATCTGTCACCTGGTTCCCCGCTACTCGTATCCGCGCCGTGTTTGGAGCCCCAGCCGATCCGGCACCCCTTCGATCACGACTCCCGCACTTAGGCCAATCGGAAGATCGCCCTCTCAAAGGTACCGAAGTTGGATGCGGTGAGCATCCGCTAGACGCGGAACGCCAGATCCCCTTGCTCGTCACTTACTTCGCCGGACGTCCGGAGCCACTTCACGATTGGCTTGAACGTTCGATCACCCAACTCGTCGCCGCCTGACGTGACGCGTAGACTGCGGCACCTTGGTATGCGGATTCCTGAGACAACCTCAGATGAAATGGGCGCATCGCCGGCGGTGGGAGGAGCGGGATGCCGAGCGTCACGATTGGGATGCCTGTCTACAACGGTGAGCCCTACATCGAGGGGGCGGTGCGGTCACTGCTGGCCCAGACCTTCGGCGACTTCGAACTGCTGATCTCCGACGATGGCTCGAGCGATGAGACGCCGGCCATCTGTGAGCGCCTCGTTCAACAGGACCCCCGACTGCGGATCGTGCATCACGGTCCGCACCTCGGAATGATGGCGAACTTCCAGTACGTGCTCGACGAAGCGAGCTCGCCTCTGTTCATGTGGGCAGCTCAGGACGACTTGTGGCACCCGAGATTCATCGAGACCACCAAGGCGCTGCTCGATGCGGACCCATCAGCGATCGGAGCCATCACGGCGATCGAGGTCACCGAGGTCCTCCCTGACGGCAACACCTTCCGAGGGGTGGTCCGGCTCCCCGACCACGCAAGTCCCGATCTGCGCACACGCCTTCTGGCCGTCACAGCTGAAGGGCCAAATGCGATCTATGCGTTGTTCCGCACTGATGAACTGCGGGCGGTGAAGGTCGACCTTCCCATCTACGGCCCAGACCGCGCCATCGTGTTTCAGCTCCTAGTTCGTGGACGGATCGCATTCGCCGACGAGTTGCTGAGAGACCCAACCCCTCATCGGGTACGAGGCTGTCGAGTCGGACGGCCGACTCGTTCCGCGCAAGTGGACGGGAGCTACTGAGGGATACCTCCACTCGCCGAAACCGTGGCCGATGTGCCGCATCATGGTGGGTGAGGTTGCAGCCACCGAGCTGCCCTTCTTCGACAAGATGCGTATCGGGGCAGACATCGTCCTCAATCAGTGGTGGAGGACCAAACGAAACGGCTGGCTGCACGACAGTAAGTACCGGGTTCGACGCGCGATAACGCAGCACCAGTACATGCGGGCCGCGCTGCTTGCGGCCCGCCACGTGGTCTTGGCCCCTGGAGCTGTGCTCCCCGGGCGGACGGTGGAGAACCCGGGGCGTTCCCTGACCTCTGAAGGGGCTCGTCGAGCGCTGCCTGCTGGACGAGTGGCGGGAAGCCTCGGGGACGTTCGGCAGGGGCAGGCACGGCCGTTCGGGCTGCTGTGCCTACGCCGGCCTCCGAACCACGCGGCTCCCGGGGTTCGCCCGCGAAATGGAATCAGGGCAAGAGAGACCGGTCTTAAGCCAGTGGAGGTATTCGCTATCGGAGGTACTGGACCTCAGGCTCCCCGAATGGCCTCTCCACGAGCAGCGACGGAAGTCGCGGACATTGCTGCGAAGGTAGATCTCAGGTGGCTCCCAGAGTACCCATGAGCTACCCTCCAGATCTAAATTGCGATTCCTGGGTCCACTCACGGGGGAGGCAGCTTTGGGTCACGATCAGCAGTCGCCGAACGATGCGGTCGAGCTCTATCTCGACCTGATGAAGAAGTGCTTGACGCGCCTTGCATACCCTGAGCGGTTCCAGGAACTCACACCTTCCAGCTGGATGAAGCAGGCTGTCGTGACCGCAGCCCTGCCTCTGCTAGCAAGGGCCAATTTGACGTTAGTCCACCCAGTACACGTGGACCAGGTCGCGAGGGAGACCGGAAGAGACTGGCCACCTGAGGCAGAGACCATGATCGGGCTGCGGCGACTCGACAATCTCGAGAACTGCATCGAGACGCTTGATCGCGGATGGGATTCCGGGCGACCTAATCGAAGCCGGGGTGTGGCGTGGCGGCGCTGCGATATTCATGCGCGCTGTGCTCAGGGCCTACGGGGACGACGACGAGGAGTGTCTGGGTTGCGGACTCCTTCGCGGGGTTGCCGATGCCCGATCCGGTCCACTCTGTTGACGAAGGTGACCGACATCATACCATCAGGCAATTGGCCGTCTCGCTCGAGGAGGTGCAGGCCAACTTTCGTCGGTACGGCCTTCTCGATGATCAGGTCCGCTTCCTGAAGGGCTGGTTCAAGGACACGCTCCCTGACGCCCCGATAGATCAGTTGGCGCTCATCCGGTTGGACGGTGACATGTACGGCTCGACGATCGACGCGTTGCGGCGCTCTCTACCCGCGGCTCTCACCCGGCGGGTTCGTGGTTGTTGACGACTACTCTCTGAAGGGAGCGCGCGAGGCTGTCACGGATTATCGGCGAGACAACCGGATCGACGATCCTCTCGAGGAGATCGACTGGACGGGCGTCTTCTGGAGCCGTAGTGACTGAGTGGCGCCCAGGCCGTAAGACTGGTTCACGAGGCCGGGCACGTGGACACTTCCCAGTCCAACATCGGCCTGAGGGCTCCAGGCCAATCTCCGACGAAGTCACCCCTGACGCCGTTGCCGCGACTGTCGTCCACCACATGCATTGCGACCGCGTCGTCCACTCGCCACGTGGAGCTCCAGGGGCTCGCAGGGATGAGATGTTAGCGGTGACGAACACTCCGCCCTTCGGCAAGGAAGTTGCCTGGGACATCGACACCTCGCGCGAACGAGCCCCTTCCTCGGGACTGTTCTCCCACTTGGGTTGTTGGCATCCCACGTCACGAACAGGCACACGCCCTCGGCGTTGAAGAAGTGGAGGTTCACGGAGGGCCGGAAGTCCGGGTCGTCCGAGAGGTTCCAGTAGTCGACCTCGACGAAGACCGGCTCGCGGATGTCGACCTCCGGCGCGGGCTCGCCCTGCTCGTTCACGACCCGGACGGACTTCAGCCGCACACGGTCGTCGCCGGGAGCCGATGCTGGGTCGGGCCACGTCCTCTCGGCGGCGCCGCCGCCCCGCGCCCATGTACTCCTCGACGACGCGCGGAGCCGGTGCCGTCGGCGGTGAGGTGGCCTCCGTCGAGCAGGATCACGCGGGGGCACAGCCGCAGCACCGACGGCATGCTGTGCGACACGAAGAGCACGGTCCTGCCCGGTGCCGCTGAGGTCCTCCATCTTCCCCAGGCACTTCTTCTGGAAGGCCGCGTCGCCGACCGCCAGCACCTCGTCCACCAGCAGGATCTCGGGCTCCAGGTGCGCCGCCACCGAGAACGCCAGCCGCATGTACATGCCGCTCGAGTAGCGCTTCACGGGGGTGTCGAGGAACTGCGCGAGCCCGGAGAACTCGACGATGTCGTCGAACCGGGCGAGCACCTCGTGCCGGCGCATCCCCATGATGGCCGCCGACAGCATGATGTTCTCCCTGCCGGTCAGCTCCGGATGGAAGCCGGTGCCCACCTCCAGCAGCGAGCCCACCCGCCCGACGATCTCGCCCCGGCCCGAGGTCGGCGGGGTGATCCGCGCCAGGATCTTCAGCATCGTGCTCTTGCCGGCCCCGTTGCGGCCGATGATCCCGACGGTCTCGCCCGCCTTGATCTCGAACGAGACGTCCTTCAGCGCCCAGAAGTCCCGTTCGGCCTGCTCGGCCTTGCGGCGGCTCCTGGTCGCGAGCCCGGTGAGGTCCTCGCGGAGCGTCCGGTACCGACCGACGCCCTGGGTCGCCCCGATGCGGTAGCGCTTGCCGATGTTCTCGGCCCGGATCGCGATCTCAGATGACATCGGCGAAGAAGTGCTCGACTCGGCGGAAGTAGTACAGGCCGCTGACCAGCAGGACGACGCGTCGTGAGCGATCGAGAGCCCCACCACGCCCCAGGACGCGGCTCGTGCCCAGCAGCGCCCACCGGGCGAGGTCGATCACCCACGACATCGGGTTGAGCCCGGTCAGCCAGCGCAGGTTCTCGGGGATCGAGGTCGTCGGGTAGGCGACCGGCGTGAGGAAGAGCCACGCCTGGATCAGGAACGGCACCACGTACTGCACGTCGCGGTAGGCCACGTTCAGCGCCGACAGCCACACCCCGACGCTGAACGCGGCGAGCATCGCGGCGACCAGCACCAGCGGCAGCAGCACCGCGGTGAGCGGCGGCATGAACCCGAAGATCGCCATCAGCACGAACATCAGCACCGAGCTGATCGACGAAGTCGGGCACCCAGGTGCACACCGCCCCGGCGGGGATCACGAGCCGCGGGAAGTAGACCTTCGACACCAGGTTCTGGTTGCCGACCAGGCTGGCGCCCGAGCCCGCCGTCGCCGACGCGAACAGCGTCCACGGCACCAGCCCGACGAACGCGAAGACCGGGTAGGGGACGCCGCCGGTGGGCACGTCGGCGATCTTGCTGAACAGCAGCGTGAAGATGCCCATCATCACGAGCGGCTGCAGCACGGCCCAGGCGGCGCCCAGCACGGCCTGCTTGTAGCGCACCTTCACGTCGCGCCACGCCAGGATGTAGAGCAGCTCCCGGTAGTGCCAGAGCTCGCCCAGCTGCAGCGCCGACCACCGGCCGGGCGGCTCCAGCACGGTCCGGCGGGTGTCGTGGGTCTCGACGGCGGTCACGCGGGCGATGGTACCCACGGTCTCCAGGAAGGACCGGTACGTGCGGCCGAGCCCCTCGCGGAGGTCCACGCTCGGCCGTCCATCCGAGCCCGGCGAGCTTCGACACGTCGAGGAGCTTCCGCGGCATCCCGTCGGGCTTGCCGGTGTCGAAGACGAGCTCGCCGCTCCAGCCCACCGTCTCGGCGATCAGCTCGGCCAGCTCGCGGATCGTCACGTCGGTGCCGGTCCCGACGTTCAGGTGCTCCTCGCCCTCGTAGGCGCGGAGCGCGAAGACGGCCGCGTCGGCGAGGTCGTCGGCGTACAGGAACTCGCGCCGCGGCGTGCCGGTGCCCCAGACCTCCATCGTGGGGCTCCCCGAGACCTTGGCCTCGTGGCACCGGCGCAGGAGCGCCGCCAGCACGTGGCTGTCCGTCGGGTGGTAGTTGTCGCCCGGCCCGTACAGGTTCGTCGGCATCAGCGAGATCACGTCCATCCCGTACTGCCGCCGGTACATCTTCGCCATCTCGAGCGCGGCGATCTTCGCGATCGCGTAGCCCTCGTTCGTCGGCTCGAGCGGGCCGGTGAGGAGCGCGTCCTCCGGGATCGGCTGGGGGGCCTCGCGCGGGTAGATGCACGAGGATCCGAGCACCACGGTCTTGGCCACCCCGGCCGCTCGGGCCGCCTCCAGCACGTTGGCGCCGATCATCAGGTTCTCGTAGAGGAACGCGCCCTGGGCGGTGCGGTTCGCCTCGATCCCGCCGACCTTGGCCGCGGCGAGGAACACGACGTCGGGCTCGGGTCCGGGCGACGAACCGCTCGGTCTCGTCCTGCCGGCGGAGGTCCACCTCGTCGGAGGTCGCCGTCACGAGCTCGCCGATCGGCTCGCGCTCCAGCCTGCGCAGCAGGGCCGAGCCGACGAGGCCGCGGTGGCCCGCCACCCAGACCTTCGTGCCGGTCAGGTCAAACAGCGGTGGTCACCTCGCCGGCGGCGACGCGGGCCCGTGCCTCCTCGAGACCGAGGCCCACGTTCGCGAGGTCGGCCTCGACCATCGACGTCACGAGCTCGGGGAACGACACGGTGGGCTCCCAGCCCAGCTCCGCGCGGACCCTCGACGGGTCCGCGACCAGCGACTCCACGTCGGTCGGGCGGAAGTAGCGGGGGTCGATCTCCACGAACGGCTCCCACTCCAGCCCCACGTGCGCGAAGGCCAGCTCGCAGAACTCCCTCACCGTGTGCCCCTCGCCCGTGCCGACCACGTAGTCGGTCGGCTCGTCCTGCTGCAGCATCAGGTACATCGCCCGCACGTGGTCCTTCGCGTGGCCCCAGTCCCGCACCGGATCGAGGTTCCCCAGGTACAGGCGGTCCTGCAGGCCCGCGACGATCCGGGCCACGGCGATGCTGATCTTGCGCGTGACGAAGGTCTCGCCCCGGCGCTCGCTCTCGTGGTTGAACAGGATGCCCGACACCGCGTACATGCCGTACGCCTCGCGGTAGTTGCGCGTGAGCCAGTACGAGTACAGCTTCGCCGCGGCGTACGGGGACCTCGGCCGGAACGGCGTCGTCTCGGATTGGGGCGGCGGGGCGTCACCGAACATCTCGGACGTCGCCGCCTGGTACAGGCGGGTCCGGACCCCGGTCTCACGGATCGCCTCGAGGAGCCTGACCGTGCCGAGCGCGTCCACGTCGCCCGTGTACTCGGGCTGATCGAAGGAGACCATGACGTGGCTCTGCGCGCCGAGGTTGTAGATCTCGTCGGGCTCCACCGTGCGGATCACGCGGGCCAGCTGCGATCCGTCCGTGAGGTCGCCGTGGTGGAGATGCAGCCGGACCCCGGCCTCGTGGGGATCCTGATAGAGGTGGTCGATCCGTCCGGTGTTGAACGAGGACGCCCGCCGGATGATCCCGTGCACCTCGTACCCGTTCTCCAGCAGCAGCTCCGCGAGGTAGGAGCCGTCCTGACCGGTGATGCCCGTGACGAGCGCCCGCTTCATGGGATCGTGGTGTCCTCTCAGGCCGGTCGGGAAGGTAGCCTAAGATAGCATCGGCGGTTGGCCGGCCGACCGGCGCAACCGCGATGTTGAAGGGGGCCGATGAACTACCTGATCACCGGGGGGGCGGGCTTCATCGGCTCGCATCTCGCCGACAGGCTCGTCGCGAGAGACGACGGGGTCGTACTGGTCGACGACCTGTCGACCGGTAGCCCGGACAACGTCCGGCACCTGGTCCACGCAGGGCAAGCCGAGCTCGTCGAGGTCTCGATCATGGACGAGGGGCTCATGCGCAAGCTCGTGGCCGATGCGGACGTGGTCGTCCATCTGGCCGCCTCGGTCGGCGTCCAGCTGATCGTGGACCACCCGTTGGCGTCGCTGCTCAACAACATCCGCGGGACCGAGGTGATCCTTGAGGCCTGCGCGGAATCGGGGACGAAGGTCCTGGTCGCCTCCACGTCCGAGATCTACGGCAAGAATGCCCACGGCCCTCTGCACGAAGACGCGGATCGCATCCTCGGCTCGCCCTTCGTCGCCCGTTGGTCGTACAGCACCTCGAAGGCCGTCGACGAGATCCTGGCCCACGCCTTCTGGCGGGAACGAGGCACGCCGTCGATCGTCGCTCGGCTCTTCAACACCGTCGGACCGAGGCAGACAGGGGCCTACGGGATGGTCATCCCCCGGTTCGTCGGGCAAGCGCTGCGCGGGGAGCCGCTCACGGTCTACGGCACGGGAACCCAGCGCCGGTGCTTCTGCCACGTGCACGACACGGTGGCGGCGCTGATGGCGCTCCTCGATCACCCCGACGCGGTGGGGTCGGTCTTCAACGTCGGCGCGCCGAACGAGACGACGATGGAGGAGCTGGCGCGCTGCGTGATCGAGATGACGGGGTCCGCCTCGGCGATCGTCCACGTCCCGTACGACGTCGCCTACGAGGAGGGGTTCGAGGACATGGAGCGGAGGGTTCCCGACATCTCGAGGATCGGGAACCTGACCGGCTGGGGTCCCACTCGGTCCCTCGAGGACATCCTCGACGACGTGATCGCCTACGAGCGCGCCCCAGCCCGGGGGGGTACTCGCGCCTGACATGAGACACCTTCCCCTCTACGCGCTGGCGTTCCTGGTGCCCCTGACGGCCACGCTCGTGCTCACGCCTTTCGCGGCGAAGCTCGCGATGCGCGTGGGCATGGTCGACCGGCCCTCGGCCAGCAAGCACCACTCCGAAACCACTCCGTACCTGGGTGGCCTGGCCGTGGCGGGCGGGCTGGCCACGGTCGGGGTCGTGGCGGCCAGCACGTCGGGGCGGCTCCTGACGGTCCTGCTGGCGGCGGCCGTGCTGGGCGGCCTGGGTCTGATCGACGACCGGGGCGGGGTCGGTCCCGTGGTCAAGATCATCGTGGAGGTCGGCTGCGCGCTGGCGCTGTGGGCGGTCGGCATCCGCGCGGGACTCTTCGGGCTCTACGGGTTGGACCTGATGCTCACGGTCGTCTGGGTGGTGGCCGTCACGAACGCGGTGAACATGATCGACAACATGGACGGGCTCTCCTCGGGGCTCGCCGCGTTGGCGTCGCTCACGTTCTTCCTGATCTCGGCCGGGAACGGCGACTACCTGGTGGCCTCCCTCGCCGTGGCGCTCGCGGGCGCGACCCTCGGCTTCCTCCGCTACAACTTCCCGCCCGCGTCGATCTTCCTGGGCGACGCGGGGACGCTGATGATCGGGTTCCTGCTCGCGGCCGTCTCGCTGCAGCTCGACCTGGTCGGCGAGACCGGCCTGGTGCACGCCGCGGTCCCGGTCCTGATCCTCGCGGTGCCGCTCTTCGACATGGTGCTGGTGGTCGTGGGCCGGGCCCTGGACTCGCGGCCGATCTACGTGGGCGGCACCGACCATTCCTCGCACCGGCTCGCGAGGATGGGGTTCTCCGGGCGCAAGGTGGCGCTGACGAACTACGCCGTGCAGATCGTCTGCTGCTGCCTGGCGATCGGGCTCGTGCACGTGCCCCGGCCGATGGTGATGCCGACGGTCGTCGCCCTCGGCGGCGCGGCGTGCGTGCTGCTGGTGGCCCTCAACTCGAGCGAGCGACGCAGGGCCGGCGGTACCGAGCGGCAGCCCACCCCCGAGGTAGGATGACCGCCCACCTTCCCTGAGGAACGACATGCCGTATCCCGACGACGAAACCCGACCTACCGACCTGCGCGAGTTCTTCGCCGTGCTGCGCCGGCGGAAGTGGTCGGTCATCCTGCCGACGCCTGCTGGTCGTCGGCGTGGCGCTGGCGTCGGTGTGATGCGCGGACGCCTCAGTATTCCTCGACCGCACGCGTCGAGGTCCTTCCCAAGACGGCCGAAGGCATCCTGCAGCCCGTCCTACGGCAACCAGTTCATGAACATGG
This sequence comes from uncultured Actinomycetes bacterium, assembly GCA_963821925.1. GTDB lineage: Bacteria > Actinomycetota > UBA4738 > UBA4738 > HRBIN12 > JAOUEA01. The sequence continues at coordinate 10,686 of CAWGFO010000007.1, forward strand.
ACACCGAGTCGGCGCGCGTGACCTCGACCCCGATCCAGAGCGGCGCGGCCGACCTGCTCGTCAAGAGCGGACAGAGCGCCGCGCTGGCGACCGAGGCCGGCGTGTCGGTCTCCGTCCCGTCGAACACCACGTACCTCGACATCACCTGCACGACGGAGATGCCCGCGACGGCGCAGGCGTGCGCGCAGGCCTACGCCGATGCGTACGTGGCTGACCGGACGGCCTCGGTGAACGAGGCGGTCGCGGTGCTGCGCCGGCCGATCGAGGACAAGATCGCCAGGCTCACACAGACGATCATCGCGCTCGAAACCCAGATCGCGGCGACCACCGATCCGGAGGCGCGGGCCGCTCCTCGAGGGCACAGCAGGCGGACCTGGAGCAGGCTCGCGCGTCCGCACAGCTGCGCCTGGACGCGGTGCCGAAGCCGTCGGGCACGCCTGCCGAGGTCGTGAACCCGGCCGGCCTGCCGACCCAGCCGTCGAACAAGGACTACGTGACCACGGGGATCCTGGCGGCGATCGTGGGCCTCGCCTTCGGGATCGGCCTCGCCTTCCTCCGCCAGCGGATGGATGCGCGCGTCGGCCAGCACGAGGGGCTCGACGCGATCCTCGGGACCCCCGTGCTCGCGGTGGTCCCGCACGTGGGCGGGCGGCGCAAGAGCATGGGATCGACGGTGATCGCCCTCAGCGATCCCGAGAGCGCCGCCGCCGAGGCCTATCGCTCGGCCCGTCCCGTGCTGCTGCATCGAGCCAGCGAGCACGAGGCGAAGACGATCCTGGTCACCGGGCCGGGCCAGGGGGAGGGCAAGTCCACGACGACGGCCAACCTCGGCGTGGTGCTCGCGCGCTCCGGCTATCGCGTCGTCCTGGTCTCCTGCGACCTCCGCAAGCCCACCCTGCACCGGCTCTTCGGCCTGGCGAGCGAACCCGGTCTCTCGGACGTGCTCCAACACCGCTTCTCGTTGCGCGACGCGCTCGTCCGAACGGGGGTGCCCAACCTCGTGCTCCTACCCACCGGCGTCCCGCCCGCGAACCCCTCGGAGCTGCTCGGCTCCGGCGCGATGGCGGCCGTCGTCAAGGAGCTGCGTGCCAACGCCGACTTCGTCCTGCTCGACAGCCCTCCGTCGCTGGTGGTCGCCGACGCCCTCGAGCTGGCGCCCGTGGTCGACGGCATCCTGGCGGTGGTGGACGGGTCCAGGACCACGCAGGCGGATGTCTCGCGTCTGCGCGCGCAGCTCGACCAGGTCGGCGGCCATCTGCTCGGCTGCGTGCTCAACAACCTCGACCGCAAGTCGGCGTCTCGCTACGGCTCGTACTACAGCGCCTCGTACCGCTACGGGGGGCAGGGGTCGCGGGGCGGCCGCCGCAAGGAGGACCGTGAGCGCGGCACGCCGGACCACGGGTCGTTCCCGCGGAGGGCCTCCGAGGTGAACGTGGAACTCGGCCCGACACCGATCGAGGGCTTCGACGTGAGCCCCAACGGGAACGGCAAGGTGCGTGCGCCGGAGGAGCCGGAGCCCGAGGTGGTCCCCGTGCCCCTCGATCGGCCCGACCAGGAGGAAGGCGAGCCCGAGGCGGACCTACACTCGGAGCTGCGGTCGGTGCTGGAGCCGGAGCCCGAGCCGGAGCCGGTGTGCGATGCCGGAGCCGCCGACCGACAAGGACATGTGGCGCTGAGCTCGGCGCGGCGTCCCGATCGCGAGGACGGCGGGTGACGCTACGGCGAGCGCTGGTCACCGGCGGGGCCGGGTTCGTCGGATCCGGGCTCGTGCGAGGTCTGCTCGATGGCGGCTGCGACGTGCGAGTCGATCGACGATCTCTCGACGGGGTACCTCGAGAACCTCGACGCGAGGTCGCCTCCGACATCGAGCTGATAGACGGGAGCATCCTCGACCGCAGCGACCCTCGGCCGAGCGCGAGGCCGCGGTCCGTGCGCCTTCCACAGGCGGCGATCGCCGATCGGTTCGGCGATCGGTGAGCAGTACCGATGCGGTCGCACGGGAGCTCGACGTCGACGGGGACGTCCGCGGTCCTGATGAGTCGGCAACTCGACGCAGGCGTCGATCGTGGTCGTGCTACGCGGCGGCGTCGTCGGCCTACGGGAGACGCGGATGCACTCGGCGATCACCGAAGCGTGCCCGCGGTGTCCAGCGGTCGTCCGTATCGCCGGCGCCGAGAGCTGCGGCGGGTCGAGCGACTCGCTGCCGCGGCGTCTCACCGACCTGTCGGGCTGCCGAGCGTCCGCGCTCCGCGACTCGAACGTGTCGCGGCGACGGCAGGATCGCGCGTCGGACGAGCCGGCGGTGATCCCGCGGCTCGCGTCCGAGCCGGGGATCGAGCTGGCGGCGGTCATCTTCGACGATCAGCGACCGACGGGCGGAGTGCTCAGGCGGAAGGTCAAGAAGGCGATCAAGATCGGACCGCGGGGAGCCGCGAACGGGGTGCGGATCCGACCTTGGTTCTCGAGCGAGATCGACGAGCGGCTCGCGACCCCCGATATCGGCGCCGCCTGCGAGGAGCACGGCGTCCATTTCGTGGAGTCACCGCGCCTCAACGGACAGGAGACCGTTGGCGCTCTCGCCAGCTCCGGAGCCGATCTCGCGCTCTCGCTCGGGAATGGCTACATCGCGCCACTCGTCTTCCAGGTGCCTTCCGAGGGCATGCTCAACGTCCATCACGAGCTGCTGCCGGACTACGGAGGCGCACAGTCGGTGATCTGGCAGATCCACGATGGGCACACGACGACCGGCTACACGATCCATCGGATCGACAGAGGCATCGACACCGGCGAGATCCTGCTGACCGAGGAGCTCCCGATCCGATTCGCGGGCAGCCTGCACGAAACCGTCGTCGAGACCCTGTGTGACGTTCTCCCGGCGAGCGCGCGAGGTCTCGCTCGTGTGCTGGTCGACTACCCGAGGTACGCGGCCTCGGCCCGCGCGCAGACTCCGGGGCGACGATTCACCACCCCCACGTTCCATCAGTTCCGGCGGATGGAACGGGTGCATGCGGAGCTGGCCCGCGGTTCGAGCGGATCGAGCTGACGGCCGAACTCCGTCTGTCCTTCGCGCGGCCTTCGGCCGATGACGCCGTCGTCGGCCGTCTGACACCCTGAGGTCCATGAGCGGTTACGACCTCCACACCCACAGCACCTGTTCCGACGGCACGAACTCGATCACCGAGAACGTGAAGCTCGCGCTCGACCGCGAGCTCACCGGCATCGCGATCACCGACCACGACACGACCGAGGGGTACGACGAGGCGTTCGCGGCCGCCGAGGGCACCGGCCTCGAGATCGTGCCCGGCATCGAGTTCTCGGCCGAGTACCAGGGCGCCAGCCTCCACGTGCTCGCGTACTGGATCGACCCCGACGACCAGGAGCTGCAGGCGGAGCTGAAGCGCCTGACCGATACCCGGTTCCGGCGCGGCGAGATGATGGTCGAGAAGCTCCAGGAGCTCGGCTACGAGATCTCGTTCGAACGCGTGCAGGAGATCGCCGGCGGCGGCCTGATCGCGCGCCCCCACGTCGCGAAGGCGATGGTGGAGGCCGGGATCGTGCCCACCGAGAAGGAGGCCTTCGACCGCTTCATCAGCGACGACGGCATCGCGTACGTGCCCAAGCACGCGCTCGACCCGATGCGGTCGGTCGAGCTGATCGAGGGCGCGGGCGGCGTCTGCGTGCTGGCCCACCCCGGCATGTGGAAGGGCCAGGGCTCGGTCCCCGACGTGCTGATCGAGGAGATGGCCTCGGCCGGCATGGTCGGGCTCGAGGTCGACCACCCCGACCACGACGAGGAACAGCGCGCGTACTACCACGCGCTGGCGGCGCGGCTCGACCTGGTGCCGACCGGCGCGAGCGACTGCCACGGCGAGCGGTACGGCTACCGGATGGGCTGCGACACGACGGACGCGGAGCGGCTACGCCGAGTTGAAGCGCCGCGCCGGGAAGTAGTCTCGCCGGCGTGGTGACGGGTCTGCACAGGTGGAGGAGCCTCACCGAGTCCGAGCGACGCGTGGTCATCTGGTCGGGTCTGCTCCTCGCGTTCTTCCGCGGGCTGCTGCTCTTCGTCCCCTTCCGCTCGGTTCGAGCGACGGCGTCGTGGCTCGCCCGAGACCGGTCGTCGCGCAGCCCCTCCGCGATCCGTTCGGGCGAGCTCGTCGAGTCGGTCGCCCGGCGGATCCCGGGCACCACGTGCCTGCCGATCGCGTTGACCGGGTACGTGCGTGCTCGGTCAGGCGGGGCGGGCGCCGGTGTTGAGGATCGGCGTGACGAGGGAGGCGGGATCGGTCGAGGCGCACGCCTGGGTCGAGGTCGACGGGGTCGTGGCGGTCGGCGGCGCCGAGCGTGAGCGATTCAAGGCGGTCGAGGGCAAGGACATCATGTCGGCGTGAGCCCGCCGTGCGCGCCCGGCTCGGGGTAGGCGTGTCGGTGGCGCGATGTATGTTCGCGATGTATGTTGGCCGACGTGAAGCGCACGCAGATCTACCTCGAGGAACGCCACGCTCGTGAGCTCGCCGGCGTGCCGCGGCACGCCACACGACGAAGGCGCATCTGATCCGCGAGGCGCTCGACGCCTACCTGGGTCAGGGCGACGACGAGGCCGAGCGACTCCAGCGGTTCCGGGACGCGGTCGACGGCGCGGCCGGCATCGCCCCGTACCTGCCCGACGGCGCTGCCTTCGTGCGGGCATCGCGGGAGGGCGATCTCAGGCGGCAGGACGAGCTTCGCGCGCGAGCGCGTTCGTGAGCGTCGTCCTGGACACGACGGTCCTGGTCGACGTGCTCCGGGGCGATCGGGCTGCGGTCGGGTTCGTGATGGGTCTCGAGCGGCCCCCTTCGTGCAGCGAGGTGTCGCGGGTCGAGATCATCCGGGGCCTTCGGTCCCGCGAGCGGCCGGCGGCCGACCGCCTGTTCGACGAGCTCGAGTGGTGGCCCGTCGACGAGGTCGTTGCCCGAACCGCGGGGGAGCTCGGTCGGACGATCCGAGCCAGCCACCGGAACGTCGGCCCCGTGGACCTGATCGTGGCGGCCACGGCGAAGCTGCTCGAGCGGCCCCTGGCGACCTCCAACGTGAAGCACTACCCGATGTTCCCCCGGCTCAAGCCTCCGTACTGAGCGACGGCCGCCAACTACCATCCGGCTCGTGCCCATCGAACGCCTCACCGACCCCGCCGACCCGCGCCTCCGCGACTTCACCGAGCTCCGCGACGTCGAGCTGCGCACCGCGCGCGAGGCCGAGGAAGGCCTCTTCATCGCCGAGGGGGAGAAGACGATCCGGCGGGCGCTCGCGGCCGGGTACGAGCCGCGCGCGTTCCTGCTGACCGAGGCGTGGCTCGCGTCGATCGACGACCTGATCGCGGCGACCGACGCGCCCGTCTACGTGGTCCCCGACGACGTCCTCGACGCCACCACCGGCTACCCGGTCCACCGCGGGGCGCTCGCCTCGTTCCACCGGCGGCCGCTCCCGTCGCTCGACGAGGTGCTCGACGGCGCCCGGCGGGTCGCCGTGCTCGAGGACGTGAGCGACCACACGAACCTGGGCGCGATCTTCCGGAGCGCGGCGGCGCTGGGGGTCGACGCGGTCGTGCTGACGCCGCGCGCGGCCGACCCCTTGTACCGACGCGCGATCCGCACGTCGATGGGCGCGGTCTTCTCGATCCCGTGGACGCGCGTGCCCTGGTTCGAGGGACCGGACCTGCTGCGCGACGCCGGGCTCACCCTCCTCGCGCTCACGCCCGCGCCCGACGCGGTCGACCTGCGCGACGTCGACGCGGGCGCCCTCGAGCGCGCCGCGCTCGCGATCGGCAACGAGGGCGACGGGCTCAGCGAGCGCTGGCTCCGCGCCGCCGACCTGCGCGTGCGGATCCCGATGCGCGAGGGGATCGACTCGCTGAACGCCGCGGCCGCGGCGGCGGTCGCCTTCTACGCGCTCGCGGACCCGCGGCGCGGCTGAGCCCGCCGACGCGAGCGGCCGGTAGCATCGCGAGCCAGATGCCCATCGAGATGGTCTTCTTCGATATCGGCGGCGTGATGTACGACGACACCGTCTACGCGCGCTCGTGGGTGCAGGCGCTCCGCGAGATGGGCGCCGAGTTCACCGACGAGGAGTTCGAGGCCGAGTACGCGGCCGCGCGCGCCGCGCAGTCCGAGTCGTTCCGCCGCCGGCTGACGCGCCGCTTCCTCGGCGAGGACCAGGACCTCGCCCCCGTCGAGGCGCGCGCCTCGAGGTACTGGTCGTACCCCGCCACCGCGCTCTACGCCGACACGATCCCGTGCCTCGAGGCGCTCGAGGGCCGCTACCGCCTGGGGATCATCGCGAACCAGCCGACCTCGGTCCGCGCCGCGATGGACCGCGACGGCCTCTCCCGCTTCTTCGAGGTCTGGGGCGTGAGCGACGACCTGGGCCTGCAGAAGCCGGACCCGAGGCTCTTCGCGCACGTCCTGTCCACCGCGGGGGTCTCGCCCGAGCGCACGGTGATGCTGGGAGACCGCCTCGACTACGACGTCCGCCCCGCGAAGCGGTCCGGGATGCGCGCCGTGTGGGTGCTGCGCGGCGAGGCGCCCGACGACCCGACCCCCGAGCAGCTCGCCGAGGCCGACGCCTCGGTGAGGACATTGGCCGAGGTTCCGGGCATGCTTGCGGCATGGTGAACGGGTCGAAGCGCGTCCTGATCGTCGGCGGCGGGTTCGCCGGGATGTACGCGGCGCTCCGCATGAAGGACCTCGCGGACGCCGGCCACCGCGTGACCGTCGTGAGCGCCGACAACTTCATGCAGTACCAGCCGTTCCTGCCCGAGGTCGCCTCGGGCACGATCGACCCGCGCGCGGTGGTGGTCCCGCTGCGGCCGGTCCTGCGACACGCGACCGTGGTGGTGGGGGAGGTCACGAGCGTCGACCTCGAGGACCGCCACGTGCACGCGCGGATCCCCGACGGCCTCGAGGTGGAGCTCGACTACGACGTCCTCGTGATCACCGCGGGCTCGTGGTCGCGCGTGCTGCCCGTCCCCGGCCTGGCCGAGCACGGGATCGGCTTCAAGACGGTGCAGGAGGCGATCTACCTGCGGAACCACGTGCTCTCGCGGCTCGACGTGGCGGCCGAGACCGCCGACCCCGAGCGGCGCAAGGCCGCGCTCACCTTCGTCTTCGTGGGGGCCGGGTACGCGGGCGTCGAGGCGCTCGGCGAGCTCGAGGACCTCGCGCGCGACGCCCTCCGCAACTACCCGGGGATCGACGAGGACGAGATGCGCTGGGTGCTCGTGGAGGCCGGGCCGCAGATCCTCCCGGAGCTCCCCGCCGACCTCGCGCGCTACGCGCGGCGCCACCTGGAGGAGCGCGGGATCGAGGTCCGCTGCGACGTGCGCCTCGAGTCGGCGAAGGACGGCGTGATGACGCTCTCGGACGGCACCTCGTTCCCGGCCGAGACGCTCGTGTGGACCGCCGGCGTGAAGCCCGCGCCGCTCGCGCGGATCAGCGGGCTCCCCCTCGACGAGCGCGGCCGCATCAAGGTCGACACCGCCCTGCGGGTCGAGGGCGTGCCGAACGTGTGGGCCGCCGGCGACATCGCGGCCGTGCCCGACCTGACCACCGGGGGGTTCACGCCGCCCACCGCCCAGCACGCGATGCGCGAAGGCAAGCGCCTCGGTGAGAACGTGACCGCCACGCTCGTCGGCGGCGACATCAAGCCCTTCGTCTGGAAGAACGTCGGCGGGGTCTGCTCGCTCGGCCGCTACAAGGGCGTGGCGGACGTCTTCGGCGTCAAGGTGCGTGGCTTCCTGGGCTGGGTGCTGCACCGCTCGTACCACCTGTACGCGATGCCCACGATCGGCCGGAAGGTCAGGATCGCGATCGACTGGACGATCGCGCTGCTCTTCCCGCGCGACATCGCCCAGCTGGGCGGGTCCCAGCACCCGCGGGAGCCGTTCGAGCGCGCCGCGGAAGGGGAGTAGGCGCGACGGAGGCCGGGACCTCCGATCCCGGCCTCCTTCGCCCTTGCGACAGGTCTTGCTCGGCTAGCAGCTGCCCTCGTTCGCGCAGTGCACGACCTTCGCGCCCGAGATCTGCATGTGGTTCTGCAGCGCGATCCGGTCGACCCGGGCGCGCCCCGGTGCGGTCATCTCGTCCACGATCAGGAACGCGTAGTCCACGCGCAGGGTCGGGTTCGCCGCGACGAACACCTTCCAGGCCGACTGCGTGGCCGTGTTCGAGTAGAGGACGTTCTTGTAGTAGAAGCCGCAGTCACCGACGGCGGTCGTGGCGCCGGTGAAGTCGGCGCGGCTCCAGTCCGTGCTGCCCGAGATCGGCAGGTCGCAGTAGAACGCCGAGAGGTACGCGACCGAGCCGTCCTTGAACAGGATGCTGAACCGCGGCGCGCCGGCGCCGACGTAGCCGCCGCCCGCGTCGTTCAGGAAATCGAACGACAGGTTGCGGACGTTCTGCACCGCGTAGCTGCCGCCACCGGGAGCGCCGAGCCAGGTCGGGTTGTACGCGTACGCGTACTCGCCGGCGTCGGTGCGGATGTTCAAGGCGCCCGAGTTCGCGTCGAGCGGCGAGTCCGGCCCCTGGTTCCAGCCGATCTCGGCGCCGCTCTGCTCGGTGAAGAGCTTCAACCGGGCGCTCTTGTCCGTGTGTGCGCCGGCAGGGCCCGCCAGCGCGACCGTCAGGGCCAGCGCCCCGAGGCCTACGAGGATCTTCCGCATGCGATCTCCTCCTCCGACGGCCACGCAGCTGCCCGCGGACGATGGTGAGAGAGGGGTGCGGGCGACGCGGAGCCCGGGGCCGTCGGAGCGGGCGTCCGCGTTACCTGCGCACTACCCGGGCGTCTGAGGATGAAACGTCGTTCGGCGAGATCGGCGCGCTACGCGCCCTTGCGGCGCTGCTTCTGGAGGTCGCTCGCGGCCTGCAGGGCCTTGTGGCTCGTCGAGATGTCGGGCATCTCGTGCCCGCTCGCGAGCTCCTCGGCCGCCCACTTCGTGAGGTCGCGGATCGAGACGATCCCCACGACGCGCCCGCGGTCGACGACCGGCAGGTGGCGGATGTTCCGCGTGGCCATGTGTTCGGCGGCCTCGGCGAGCTCCATCTTCGAGCCGATCGTCTCGAGGTCGCGGCGGGTCATGCCGTGCGCCACCTTCACGCTGTGCGGGTCGCCGCCGGCGGCCACGAGGTTCACGATGTCGCGCTCGGTCACGATCCCGGCGAGCTTCTTGCCCTCGAGCACCACGACCGACGAGATCCCGTTCGTGCGCATGAGCTTGGCGACGTCGGCGAACGTGTCCTCGGCGTCGGCCGACTTCACGTCGGTGTGCATGATGTCCGCGACCTGCATCGGAAGGCCTCCTGGGTGCGTCGGTGGGGGTCGCTAGCCTACCGCAGGGTCTTCCCGCGACGGTCCCCCCCGGTGGTACAGAGGTGTACAAAGATGTACGATAGTGCCATCATGACGACGATGCCGGTATCGGATGCGCGTGCTGCGCTGCCCGCGCTCCTCGATCGCGTCGAAGCGGGGGAGGAGGTGACGATCACGCGTCACGGCAAGCCCGTGGCCGTGCTCGTTCGTCCCGACGCCCTCCGCGTCCGGAGGGCGAGCGAAGCGCTCGAGGCCGCCGCCGCCCTGCACCGGCAGCGAGAGGACGCTCGCCACCGCCCGCTCCCTGCGGGGGGGATCTCCGAGGCCCGCGCCGAGGAGATGATCGCGGACATCAGGGCAGAACGCGACGGACGCTGATGGACGCGTTCGATGCGGACGTCCTGATCTACGCGGCGATCCCTGGACACGAGCTCGGCCGTCGCGTCAGGTCGCTCCTGCCCGAGACGCCCGCCCACGACGACGACCCCCCCGCGCGCGTCGGTTCCGTGCTCCTGATCCCGGAGGTACTCACGAAGCCGAGGATGGTCGGGGCGGAGGGCGAGCTCGCCACGCTGCAGGGGATCCTCGGCCGGCTCGATCTGCGTCCACTGGACGAGGCGACGGCCGAGCTCGCGGTGACGCTCGGCGCCGCCCACCGTCTCCGCCCCATCGATGCGGTCCATCTCGCCACCGCGGTCGCGGTCGGTGCCGACCGGTTCATCACGAACAACACGCGGGACTTCCCCACGTCGATCGCCGAGATCGACGTCACCTACCCGGCGGACCTTCCCGATCCGGGGTGATCCAGCGCAGCGGGTCGAGATCGGGACGCGGCGACCTCAGGCGGGGTGGGCGCGGAGCAGGTGCACCGTCCCGGACACGCCCTTGAGCTCGACCGGACCGATGTCGGCGAACGCGACCCCCGGCTCCTGCGAGGCGTCGGCGACCGCCTGGCTGACGAGCACCTCGCCCTGCCGGGCGTAGTCGGCGATCCGCGAGCTGAGGTTCACGGTCTGGCCGAAGTAGTCGCCCTCTTGGTAGAGGACCGGGCCCGCGTGGAGGCCGACGTGGGCGGGCGGCAACCCGGCGGCCGCCAGCCCGTCCACCATCTCGAGCGCGGCGCGCACGCCGGGGCCCGGGTCGGCGAAGTAGAACATCACGCCGTCGCCCAGCCACTTGATGGGCTTGCCGCCGTGCCGTACCGAGCTGCGCTGCACCGACCGCGCGACCGTCGCGGCCAGGTCGGCCGCCGCATCGTCGCCGCGCTCCTGGGTCAGCCGCGTGTAGCCGGTGATGTCGAGGAAGCAGATCGCCGGTTGCCGCTCGAGGCGGCTGTGGATCCCCGCCCTCGCCATCAGGGTCTCGAAGGCCTCGATGATGTTGGCGGTCCAGGCGCGCGCCTGGTGCGCGTGGTACATGGCCAGAACGGCCTGCTCCGAGAGCGGGGAGATCCGATCGGAGAGCTCGGCGTTCGAGATCTCCTCCGGGCCCTTGCCGGCGGCCATGGCCGGCTCGATCACCTCGGAGTTCCACCAGGCCGCCTCCTGCTCGGCGATCCGACGGGTGCTGTCGCCCTGGACCCGGAGCAGACGCTCGATCGCGGCCGGCCGGAACCCTTCGGCGATCTGGAGCTCGATGAACGGCACGATCGCCATCTCGTCCTCGCGAAGCCGATCGTCGGGCGAGGGTTCAGCCATGCCGATCGCCTCGCGGATGCCCGTGAGCAGCTCGAGCGGGACCCCGGTGCGGTCGCTCACCTGCCGGAACGTCTCGCCGGCGAGCGCCGCGAACCGTTCGTAGGCGGCGGCGTCGAGGAAGTCGAGCGAGAGGGCGCCGCGCCGGATCGCGTCGGCCATGCCCTCGAGGGGGATGCCGGCATCCTCGAGCGACCCGGCCATGAGCGCGCGGCGCACGTCGCCCGGGGAGAAACGATCCGCTTCGTCCGGGGCGATGACGTTCAGATCGATCAGCCGATCGAGGTAGGCGGGCTCGACCCCGGCTCGCTCGGCGGCATCCTCACGTCCGTACCAGGTCATCCGGTCACCCTAACGTCCCGCCCGGCGTCCGAGGCGCCCACGACGGTCAGTCCCGGATGATCCCCGCGCGCATGCCGCCGTCGACGAGCAGCACGGACCCGGTGCAGAACGAGGATTCCGCGCCCGCGAGGAACGCGGCGGCGTCGGCGATGTCCGACGCGCGCCCGATCCTCCCGACCGGCGGGAGTGGCCACGCCGACGAGTCGTCCGGCGGGCCCTCCTCGCCCCCGGGTGGCGCGAAGTGGCGCATCCCCGGCTCGATGTCGCCGGGGCAGATGCAGTTCGAGCGCACGCCGTCGGGGCCGCCGTCGAGCGCGAGCATGTTCGAGAGCATGATCAGCGCGGCCTTCGATATCGAGTACGCGCCGATCTCCGGCTCGCCGGTCACGCCCGCGTCGGAGGAGATGTGGATCATGCATCCGGCGCGCGCGGCCAGGTGCGGGTAGCACGCCCGCGCGTAGAGGAACGGTCCGCGCAGGTTCACGGCCATCGTCCGGTCGAAGTCTCCGACGGGCGTGTCGATCAACCGCGCCTCCACGCCGACCCCGGCGTTGTTGACCAGGACGTCGAGCCCGCCGAGCCGTTCGACCGCGAACGCCACCGACGCGTCGACGTCGACCTGCTCGGCGGCGTCGGCTCGGCAGAACCAGGCCCGGGCGCCGAGCTGCTCGATCGCCTGGGATCCGAGCGCCTCGTCGCGGCCGGTCACGACGACCGAGGCGCCCTCCGCCAGGAACCGCTCCGCGATCGCGAGCCCGATCCCGGAGGTGCCTCCGGTCACGAGCGCCGTCTTGCCCTCCAGGCTCCCCACGCAGGGCAGACTAGCCGGTCGATGGGTCTGCTCCTCAGCACCGAGCGAGGGTCGCCCGGTCGCTGTCGGCCAGGCGACAGCGCGCGGCGCGTCGGACGGTCATGATGGCGGAACCGAACAGGGCCCGGGCATCGAGACCGGGCCCGCCTGGAAGAGGCGAGATCGATGAACGACGAGCGCGAGCGGGACGCACCGGCGGGGGACCTCGGCGACCCGCGCCCGGAGACGGGCGACGGCGAGGCCGACACGGTGGTCACAGGCCGCGACCTGGAAGACGTCCACCTACCGGTCGTCCAGGACCCTCACGACGATCCCCGGTTCGACCTCGAGGCGTGCGCGGCGAGGGTCCAAGAAGGCCGCTGAGCCGGGGAGCCAGCACCGCAAGGACGACGGCGAGTAGGGGACGGCTCCTCGCCCGCCGGGCTAGCGATCGCCCGGGTCCCGACCCGCCTCAGTGGTCGCTGACGCCCGAGAAGTTGAACGCCTCGATCTTCAGCGCCGGGACCCGTGAGGCGCTGAAGAAGAACTCGCTCGCGAGCTCGGCCTCGCGCCCGATCATCGAGGCGTTGGAGAGCGCCTCCAGGATCGACTGCGTGAACCGGAAGTTGCGCACCGGTCCCACGATCTCGCCGCCCTCGATCAGGAACGTCCCGTCGCGCGTCATCCCCGTGATCGAGGACTCCATCGGGTTCACGATGTTCGAGTAGTGGAAGCGCGTGACGAGCACGCCGCGCTCGGTCGCGGCCACCATCTCGTCGACCGTGGCGTCGCCGGTCCCGAGGAACACGTTCAGCGGGAACGGCCCCTCCGGGTTCGGCGAGGGCAACCCGTGGCCGGTCGAGCCGTCGACGCCCGCCTGCTTCGCGGTCCGCAGGTCGTACACGGCGTCGCGGAACACCCCGCCCTCCACCAGGCTCACGCGCCGCTTCGGCACGCCCTCGAAGTCGAACGGCGCGCCCAGGGTGGTCGGGTCGGCCCCGTCGTCCCACAGGTCGATGTTCGCGCCGGCGACCGTCTCGCCGGCCTTCCCGCTGAAGCAGGACCGGCCCTCGACGTAGGCGCGCCCGGCGAACCCCATGAACGACAGGAACCCCACGAGGGTGGCCGTCGCCGCGGGCTCGAGCACCACGGGGTACACGCCGGCGTCGAGCGCGCGGGGCGCCTGCGATCGCACCGCCTTCTCGCTCGCGCGCGCGCCGATCGCCCCGGGGTCGATGCCGCCGACCCCCGCCGCGAACGTCTCGGCGAACCCGCTCCCGCCCTCGCCGCCCGTGATGACCGTCGTGAGCGAGGCCTGCGTCGAGGGCGCCCAGCAGAACTGGCCTTCGGAGTTCGCCACGCCGATCTCGATCGCCTGCGTCTCGTAGGCGCCGGCGGCCGTGAACCCGGGCTCGCACCGGCCGATCAGGTCCGCGACCGCGTCGGCGCGCGTCTCGGGCGACCATCCCGCGGTGGTCTCGTCGTAGCGCCCGTCCACCTGTGGCACGTCGGCGACCGGGGCGAGCCCCGGCCACATCGGGTCGGCGGCGACGACCTCGGCCATCTCCTTCGCGCTCTTCGCGGCCTTCAGCGCGCCCTCGGGCGTGGCGACGTTCGCCGCGGCCACGCCCACGCGGCCGTTCGCCACGACGCGCACGCGGATCCCCGTGTCCTCGCGGAACGTGCTCTGGTGGATCTCGCTCTTCGCGAACCGCGTGAGGCCGCCCCAGTCGTGCATGAACAGGACCTCGACGCCGTCGACGCCCGTCAGCTCGAGTGCGCCCTGCGCCACCTCGCGGAACCGGTCGGGACCGATCAGCCCGGGCATCAGCGCACCCCCACCTGGACGCCCCGGAACCGCGCCGGCGAGGCCCCGTGGCCGACGCGACCGACCTGCCCCGGCTGGCCCTTCCCGCAGTTCGGCGTGCCCCAGACGACCCATTCCTCGCGGCCGGCCACCGCGTCGCACGAGCCCCAGAACTCGGGCGTGATCCCCGTGTAGTTCGGGTTCTTGTACATCGTCGTGACCTTCCCGTGCTCGATCCGCCAGGCGGCCTCGCACCCGAACTGGAAGTTGATCCGCTTGTCGTCGATCGACCAGGACGAGTTCGTCGTCATGAAGATGCCGTCGTCGGTGTCGCCGATGATCTCCGAGAGCGACCCCTGGCGCGGCTCGATCGAGATGTTCGTCATCCGGATCAGGGGCAGGTGGCTCCATCCGTCGGCGCGGCTCGTCGCGTTCGAGGTCTGGCCCACGACGTGCGCGGTCTCGCGGCTCGTCAGGAAGTTCTGGAACATCCCGTCGACGATGATCGGCGTGGTCTGCGCCGGCACGCCCTCGTCGTCGTAGCCGAACGTGCCGAGCCCGCCGGGCAGGGTCGCGTCGGCCGTGATCGAGACGAGGTCGCTCGCGTAGCGCACGGACCCGCGGTCGCCGGGGGAGAGCCACGACGAGCCCGCGTAGGCCTCCTCCATCCCGAGCACGCGGTCGAGCTCGATCGGGTGGCCGATCGACTCGTGGATCTGCAGCTCCATCTGGCCGGAGTCCAGGATCAGGGTCGTGACCTCGCTCGGGCACTCCGGCGCGGCGAGCAGGTCGACGGCCTCGCGGCCGATCCGGTCGGCCTCCTCGATCAGCCCGAGCGTACGGATGTGCTCGTACCCGGCCGCCTTGATGTGCCCGCGGAACGAGTTCGGGTAGGAGCGGCGCTGCATGTCGCCCTCGCCGACCGCGACCGCCTCGATCCCGCCGCCGCTCTGCGTCACGACCTGGTCGATCGCCGCCCCGTCCGACGACGCGAACCACGTCGACCGGCGGAAGAAGTCGAGCCCGCCTTCGGCGAACGTGACCCCGGGGACGGTCTGCATCCGCCGGGTCGCCTCCATCAGGAGCGCGACCTTCTCCTCGAGCGGCACCGTGAACGGGTCCTCGGCCACGGTGCTCCGCCACGAGGCGACCGCCGGCTCGACCGGGGAGAGCCGCACCGGGTCGCCCGGGAGCCGCTGCGCGGCCTTCGCGATCTGCACGGCGAGCTCGGCGGTGCGTGTGACCTCGGCCTCGTCGAGCCGCGAGGTCGCCGCGAACCCCCAGCGGCCGCCGACCAGGACCCGCACGCCGACCCCGGTGGAGGTCTCGCGGTCGATGCCCTCCATCTCCTGGTTGCGGACCGTCAGCGACTCGGTCTCGTCGGTGCCGGCCCGCGCATCGGCGAAGTCGGCTCCGGCCCTCCGGGCGGCATCGACCGCCATCCTCGCGACGTCCAGCACCGCAGCCCTCCTCGCGTCCGACAGGGCGAGCGGGCCGGAGGACCCGCTCGAACCGGGGCATGGTACCCGGTCGGCGCAACCCCGGACCTCATTACGTTCGAGTCGACGAACCGACCACACAGGAGGCACGGATGACCGTTGAGGGCGTACGGATCGGATTCAGCGCGGAGCAGGCGGTCGCGGTCGCGACCGAGCTGGGGATCGACTTCGACGTGACCCCGTTCGATCTGGAGCAGTTCCGGCGGGGGATGGAGGTCGAGCTCGAGCACGGCCGGCGCGACCCGATCACCGACGTCACGCACGACGACCCGATCGTCACGGGCAAGATCGCTTGGGCCCACCTGCGCGAGATGGCCGACTACTACGACCGGCTCGACGCGATGGAGCGGGAGGCCGAGGGCGACCGGTAGGGCGGGCGAGCCGCTCGATAGGCTCCGTGGATGAGCGACCGGTGGTGGACGTATCTCCACGTCGCGGGCGCGTTCGGGTTCCTGGCGGCGCACGGCGTGGCCGTGGCCGTGGCGCTGCGCCTGCGCCGAGAACGCGACCCCGCTCGATGCCGCGCGTTCCTGGATCTCTCGCGCTCGACGAGGCCGTGGATGTACGTCTCCCTGCTGGTGCTGATCGTCGCCGGCGTGGTCCGCGGGTTCCAGCTCCATGCGTGGAGCCAGGGCTGGATCTGGACGGCGCTCGGCCTGCTGATCGCGATGCTGGTCGCGGCCTTCCCGCTGGCGGTGCCGTACTACGTGCGGGTGCGCCGGGCGGTGGCCGAGGGCGCCGACACGCCGCCGGACCAACTCGAGGCGCTCCTTCGCTCCCCACGCCCGCTCGTGATCCTCTGGGTCGAGACCGCGGGCCTGCTGGTGATCCTGTGGCTGATGATCTTCAAGCCGTTCTGAGCCCGCCGGGCATCGGTGCCATGATGCCCGGACCGACCGACCCCCGTTCACCGAGGAGGTTCCCCGACATGTCCGTCGAACGCGCCGCCGACCATCCGACCTTCGAGCTCGGCGGGAACACGATCGTGAGCCTCGCGGCGCCCGCCCGCGGCGCCACCGAGGCCGCCCTGTTCCGGATCGAGCTGCCCGAGGGCGGCGGGCTCCCGCGCCATCACCACGACCACCTCGACGTGTTCGCGGTCGAGACGGGCGGCGGTACCTTCCACCTGGGCGACGAGACGATCACGCTCGAGCCGGGGGACTCGGTGGTCGTGCCGATCGGGGCGTGGCACCACTTCGTGGCCGGCGCCGGCGGCGCGACCCTCGCGGTCACGATGCTCGCCGGCACGAAGCTGATCCGCGAGGACGGCTCCGAGACCGTTCCCCCGTGGGTGAGCTGATGAGCCTCTACATCGCGAACGTCACGCTGTTCGACGGGAAGACCGTCAAGACGAAGCAGGGCATCCACGTGCGCGACGGCGCGATCGAGTGGGTGGGCGCGCACGCGCGTGCGCCGCGCACGGCGCTCGCGGCGAGCCCGATCGACGGCGCCGGGATGACCCTGACCCCCGGGCTGATCGACTGCCACGTGCACCTCCAGTTCGACGGCGGCGCCGACTTCGCGGCCGAGGCCGCGGAGCTGATCCCCGCGCTCGCGGCCCTCAAGGCCGCCAAGAACGCCCAGCGGCACCTCGAGCACGGCGTGACGACCGTGCGCGACCTGGGCGGGATCGACGCCGTGAGCTGCCAGGTCGGCGTCGCGATCGAGAAGCACATGATCCAGGGCTCGCGGGTGATCGCGGCCGGGCGCGCCCTGACGATCACGGGCGGGCACGGGCACAACGTCGGCTTCGCCCGCGAGGTCGACGGGGCGGACATGATCCGCAAGGCGGTGCGCGAGGAGATCCGCGGCGGCGCGCGCGCGATCAAGGTCGTGGCGACCGGGGGCGTCCTGACGCCCGGGATCGGCGCGACGTTCACCGCGTTCACGCCCGAGGAGATCGCGGCCGCGGTCGACGAGGCCCACAAGTGGGACCGGTCGGTCGCCGCGCACGCGATCGGGAGCGGCGGGATCCTGAACGCCGTCGTCGCGGGCGTTGACTCGGTCGAGCACTGCAACCAGGTCACGACCGCGATCGCGAAGGAGATGAAGGAGCGCGGCACGTTCCGCTCGCCGACCCTGATGGCGCTCCGCGGGATGCTCGAGCACCCCGACGAGGTCCCGCCCTACGCGATCGAGAAGGCCCAGAAGCTCGAGCACGAGTCGCGCGATTCCCAGCGGCGGGCCGTGAAGGCCGGGATCCGCCACGTCTGCGGCACCGACGCCGGCACGCCCTTCAACCCGCACGGCGGGGCCGCGAACGAGCTGATCGACATGGTGGCGTGGGGCATGACCCCGCTGAAGGCGATGCAGGCCGCCACCGCGAACGGCGCCGAGCTGCTCCGCCTCCCCGAGGTGGGCACCGTCGAGAAGGGGAAGGTCGCCGACCTCGTGCTGTACGGCGAGAGCCCGCTCGAGGACATCACGGCGACGCTGCAGCCGATGCTCGTGCTGAAGGGCGGCGCGGTCGTGCACGACGTGCGGTAGATGCGACGGCCTCGTGGCCGTCATGTGGCGAAAGGGTGGCGAGTCCTCGCCACTCGTTGACCCGCCCACGGGGCACTCCTAGCATCGGCGACGTACCGCCGAGCTGACCAGCAAACGGGAGGCCGCGACGCACCCCCTCGCGTCGCGGTCTTTCTTCTTGTCCCTCCGGTTCAGGCGGCGCCGTCGGGCCGCTGCGCGAGCACCCGCTCCAGGATGTCGACGCCGCCGCCCAGAGAGGCGAGCTCGGCGGGGGAGAGGTCCTGCAGCGTGCGCGCGAGCGCCTGCAGCCGCATCGCACGGCCGCGCTTGAGCGCGCGCGTGCCCCGTGCGGTCGCGCGCACCTGCACCGCCCGCGCGTCCTCGGGATCGGGCGCACGCGTGACGTAGCCGTCGCGCTCGAGCCCGTCGACGAGCCGGGTCATCGTGGGCGGCTCGACCTGCTCGGCCTGCGCGAGCTCGCCGATCCGCATCGGACCCACGAACACGAGCACCGAGAGCACAGACAGACGAGGCGCCGAGATCCCCAGCGCCTCGTCCTCCACGCGAAGACGACGCAAGAGGTGGATCGCGGCCGAATGCAGCCGGTCGGCTACCGCGTCCACATCGCGCGCTGGGGAAGTCCGTCTTGACGTGGTCATCTGTATTTAGTTAGGCTACGCAAATACAAGCATCGGAGGCAAGCCATGGCAAGCACATCGGCGGAACTCTTCGAGGCGATCGAGGCCGACGACGCGGACCGGGTCCGCGCCCTGCTGGCCGACGACCCGTCGCTCGCGTCCGCGCGCGACGAGCAGGGCGTGTCGGCGCTGATGCGGGCGCGCTACCGGTTCGACAAGGGCGTGATCGAGGCGGTTTTCGCGGCGGCCCGTCGCTCGACGTGTTCGAGGCGGCGTCGTTCGGCGACCTGGACCGGCTCACCGAGCTGCTGATGTTCGATCCGGCGCTCGTCACGACGTACTCGGCCGACGGGTTCACGGCGCTCCACTTCGCGGCGTTCTTCGGCCGGCCCGACGCGGCGCGGTTCCTGCTGGACCGGGGCGCCGACGTCGACGCGGCCGGCCGTGGATGGATGACCGGGACGCCCCTGCACTCCGCCGCGTCGTCACGCCAGCCCGCGGTCGTCTCGATGCTGCTGGATGCCGGCGCCGACGCCGACGCGCGGCAGGGCCAGGGCTGGACGGCGCTGCACTCGGCCGCGAGGAACGGCGACCTCGCGAGCGTCGAGGCGCTGCTCGCGGCGGGCGCCGATCCCGCGGTCACGAACGACGACGGCGCGAGCGTGCGCGACCTGGCCGCCGAGGGCGGCGACGAGAACCGTCCTGGCGGCGATCGACCGGGCGCTCGCCGGGTCGTAGCCGGACGCCAGGACCCGCTACGCGGTCGGCACGGGCACGCGGACCCAATCGCGGCCGTCCCAGTGCATCGCCAGCGGATCGTCGTAGCCGTCGGTGCCCTCGCGCCAGCCCACCGCCCACGCGTCGTTCGCGGTCCGGATGTCGATCCCGAGGAGCCCCGACTCGCGCGCCGGCGCCGCCACGGTCATCCGATGCCAGCCGGACGCGTCGCGACCCATCACGATCGCGCGGAAGTCGGGTCGGGCCTGGCCGACCGCGGCTTGCCATCCGGCCGGTCCGACGGCGACGGCGGCCAGCGCGGCCTCGGGGGTCCGCTTCTCGAGGGTCCACCGGCCGTCCTCGTACCGGACGATGTAGACCCCGGCGAGCCAGTCGGACCCGGCGTCGTACCAGATCGAGCCCACGACCGTGAGCCGGCCGTGCCCGAGGGAGACCACGTCCGTCGCGAAGGTGTTCCGCTCGTACTCGGGGAGCCGGTCGACGCGCCACCCGCGGCCGTTCCATCGGAGCGCGGCGGGGTGCCAGAGCGGCGTCTCGACCATCCCGACGGCCCAGAGGCCCGTCCGGCCCGAGGGTGTCGCGGCGGTGAGGGTGGCCACGCGCGTCGGCAGTCCCGACGCGGACCCAGTCGTGTCCGTCGAACCGGTACGCGAGGCCGCCGTTGCGGCTCCCGTTCGGGGTGTAGAGGTCGAAGGCCCCGACCGCCCAGGCGACCCCGCCCGGCATCACGACGACGTCGTTCAGCATCCCCTCGCCCGGCGGCCGCGCGACGTGGAACCTCGTCCACGTGGCCCCGTCGTAGTGCAGGAGCAGCGGCACGTTCTGATCCTGCGAGACCACCCAGCCCACGACCCACACGTCGGCGGCGTTGCGCGCCGCGACGGCCGCGTAGGTGTGCGCCCGCATGATCGAGGGTCCCGTCACGGTCCACGCGGCGCCGTCCCAGTGCACGATCAGGTCGTCGCCGACCGCCCACACGTCGTCGGACGCGACCACCGCGACGTCGGCGAGGCCGTGGTCGAAGGGGTCGGGCGTGCCCGCTCCCGCCCGAACCGGCATCGACGCCAGGGCCGCCATCGTCGCCAGGCCGATCACCACCGCGGACCACCTCGCACGCATCCGGACCACCTCCACCCTCATGTTCCCCCGCCGAGACCCGTTGTGCCAGGGGTCATCCGGCCGTTCTGGACCGGGACGGCGTCCGAGGCCGAACGGCGCTTTGCATCGCGCGGCCCCCTCGTGGTTGACTCCGCGGACGACACGGACGTCTCGCCCCGGACAGGAGCCCCCCCATGCGCCGTTCAGCCCGCCGTCCCGCCCTCGCCGCGACCGTCGCCGTCCTCGCGCTCGTGGCCACCTCCACGCTGCACGCGGCCGCCGGCCCGTCGCCCGATCCCGTGATCGTCGCCGTGGGCGACATCGCCTGCCAGTCCTTCCCCCAGGGCGACGGCGAGGGCGCGTGCCGCTCCGACGAGATCGCGGACCTGATCCGGGGCATCGCCCCCTCGCGGTTCCTCGCGCTCGGGGACCTGCAGTACAACAAGGGGTCCCTCGGCGAGTTCATGAAGTCGTACGACCTGCAGTTCGGCGACCTCAAGCCGATCACCCTCCCGGCCACCGGGAACCACGAGTACGGCACCACGGGCGCCGCCGACTACTTCACCTACTGGGGCGGCCGGGCGAACCCGCCGCTCGGCTACTACTCGGTGGACGTCGGCGACTGGCACGTGGTCGCCCTGAACTCCGACGTCTGCGGCGACGCCCCCGGCTGTGGCCCGGGTACCCCGCAGTACGAATGGCTCAAGGCCGACCTCCGCGCGAACCGGAGCGCCTGCACGCTCGCGTTCCAGCACCACCCGCGCTGGGACTGGCGGCCGTACCAGAAGTGGGTCGACGAGGACGCCACGACGAAGAACGCCGGCGCCGAGGTGAAGCCCTACATCGACCTGGTCAAGCTGATGGACGCCCAGGGCGTCGACGTCCTCCTCACGGCCCACAACCACCTCTACATGCGGTGGGCGCCCCAGAGCGGCGACGGGAAGGTCGACCCGAACGGCGTCACGGAGTTCGTCGTCGGGACCGGCGGCCGGTCGCTCTACCCGTACGGCAAGGGGCCTCGCCCGGCGAACCTGCGCGCGACGCAGAACAAGGCGTTCGGCGTGCTGCAGATGACGCTGCACCCCACGAGCTACGACTACCGATGGGTGCCGCTCCCGGGCGAGCCGGCGTTCAACGACGCGGGCACCGTGAGCTGCGCCTAGCGCGTCACTCCCACGTGCCGATCGGTCCGCCCGCGAGGAACAGGTTCAGCCCGTAGGCGACCCCGTCGAGATCCTCGGCGCGGTCCTCCGGCGTCCGAACCGCCAGGTAGTCGCGCCACGCGAGCGCGCGGGCGAGCGTGCCCGTCCGGTAGCCGATCTCCGAGAGCCGCACGAGCTCGTCGCGGGCGGCGTAGCCCTCGAACGGCTCGAGGTAGGCGTCGCGCAGCCTGAGGATGTCGCGGCCGCCCGGTTCCAGGCCGAGCTTCCAGACGGTCGCGCGCAGCGCGACCGTGAGCGTGTGGAACGGGTGCGAGATGCAGGCATCGCCCCAATCGGTGATCCGGTATCGATCGCCGTCCACGAACACGTTCCCGTCGTTCAGGTCGTCGTGCTGGACGGTCTCGGGGATCCCGGCGGCCGCGAGCTCGGCGCACATCCCCTCGATCTCGGGCAGCCGGGCGCGCAGGCGCTCGCGGTCGGCGCGCGCGAGCCCGTCGGGCTCGTCGAGCAGGAGGAACTCGTCCTGGTCGAGGAGCGCGTCGACCATCGCGGGCAGCCGCCCGAGCCCGAGATCGGGTATGCCGTCCTCCAGGAGCCGTCCGACGTGCGGCGCGGTCGCGAGCTGCAGGTCGGCGCATCCCGCGAGCACGATCTCCCACCGCGAGAGGTCGGGGTCGGCCTCGAGCAGCTCACGCAGGCGCGAGCCCGCGTCGCGCAGGAGCATCCAACCGAGCGCGTCGTCCGACGCGGCCACCTCGGGCACCCAACCGGGTCGGAGCTCGTCGAGGAGGATCGTGAGCCCGATCTCCGACGGGTCGTCGGGCGCCTTGAACCAGAGGGTCCCATCGGCCGTGGGCACCCGGAGCACGGTCGACCAGATCCGGACGTGCGTCTGCTCGATCGGTCCGGTGACTTCCGCGTGATCGTGGATCCACGCGTGCGCCCGCTCGAGGAACGCGGGATCGGTCCAGCGCCGCGCCACGGTGCCGGGCGACCCGCCCTCTACCGCCCCGGGTACGAGGCGAACGCGTACTCCTGGGCCTCGGAGTCGCACGGGTTCCCGCGCCCGTACGTGATGCGGCCGTCGGTGACGTCGGCCACGCACCAGAACACGGTCTTCTCGTTCGGGTGCTCGTCGTCGGGGTGGCGGCAGATCGCGTTCGGGTGCGTCTCGTGGTCGCTGAGCATCGAACGCATCGAGTCGGGCGTGACGGAACCCGGCGGCTGCGCGGCGAGGAGCGCCCGCGCCCGCCCGTACCGCTCGCCCGAGCGCACCGCGTAGTCGGGGTCGCCCTCGAAGTCGAGCATCCGGTCGCAGACGTAGTGGTTCGTGTGCGCGAGGTGATCGGCCTCGTCGAGGCTCGTGACCTCGGCATCGGTGGCGCTCCCCTCGACGTTCGCGACGGCGCCGTCGGCCGCCGAGAGCACGTTGTTGTAGCTCGACGCCCGGTCCGGGCGGAGCGCCATCACGACCATCTCCTCCAGGTTGCGGGCGCGCATCATCTCGAGCACCTGGTGCGACCGCGAGATGCCGACGCGCTCGTCGTTCGGGGAGAGTTCGTTCCCGGTGAGGGAGAGGCCTGCGTCGTTGAACCCGACGGAGAGCCACGGCACGCCCCCCAGCTGGAAGATCACCGGATCGCCCGGCACGCTGATCTCGAGCGCGGTGATCTCCTCCTCGGCCGCGGGACGGAGGTCGTTCGTGTGGCCGACGATCAGATGCCCGTCGGCGGTCGCGGCGGGCCCGGCGACGAGGTCGCTGCAGCGACCCTGCGTCACCTGCTCGCGGGGCGCGTACCAGATCTCCTCGATCGAGCAGGCGAAGAACGCCATCGGGTCGACGCCGGCGGCCTCGGCGCAGCCGTCGAGCTCCTCGATCAGCCAGGGGAGCCGCGGCTCGGTCAACGCCCGGTACTCGGCGGCCAGGGCGAGCTGCTCGTCGCGGGTCCGGCCGGCCGGCAGCTCGTCGAAGGCCGTGTCGACCTCGTGCCGGATCGCGTCGCGGGCGGCCTCGCCCATCTGACACCCAACCTCGCGGTGGGACCCGACGACCCGGATCAGCTCGATCGGTCGCGGCGTCACGGCGTGGTCGGCATCGGCGGCATCGGGGCGGCGCCGGGGACCGGCTCCATCGCGGCGGGCGCCGCGCCACGCGAGGCCCGGTAGGCGGCGACCGTGATCGCGCCGAGCCCCCAGATCGTGGCGGCCAGGAACAGCAGCCCGCCGAGCACGGGCACGAGCGCGACGAGGCGGAGGATCCCCCAGCCGAGCAGGAACGCGAGGAACCGACCCGTGGGCGGCTTCAGGAGCAACCGCCCGAACGCCAAGGCGCCGGCCGCGTACCCGATCGAGTAGATCAGGACGAGCGCGAGCAGCATCCCGATCCCGAGCAGCGCGCCGACGAGGGTGATCAGGAGGATCCCGCCGACGATCGGGATCCCGAAGAACATCAGGAAGCCCCAGCCGATCGAGGGACCGACCCGGTCACGCGCCGCGGCCGCGATCGCGTCGCTCGCGCGCGGCCATGCGACCGTCAGCAGCAGGCCGATCAGGAACGAGGAAACCGAGGCCGCGATCCAGTAGGCGATCCGGCTCACGATCGCGAAGTTCCCGGCGTCGAAGTTGAAGGTCTGGTGACGGACCTCGCCGCCCACGGTCCCCGGGGCGATCAGCGGCGCCTTCGACGAGACCACGTTGCCGTCGACCCTGGCGCCGTCCTTCACGGTGACGCGACCGTTCGTCGCGACGACGTCCTGGAAGACGGTTCCGCTCACCACGACGTCACCGTTGAAGGCCATCACCGTTCCGGTGACGGTGCCGTCGATCGTGGCATCGCCGTCGAAGATGATCGCGTCGTTGAACGTGTCGCCGGGCTGCACCTCGAGCCGCCCGGTCAGGACCACGAACGAGTCGGTCGACGGCCCGACATCGGTGGACTGCGCGAGCGCCGCGGGCGCCCACAGTCCGAGCAGGGCCACGCCGATCGCGCCCACCGCGACCAGCCATCTGCGCACGGTCATGAGACCAGCCTCCCTCGATCGATGGAGCCAGGCTACCGCGCCGCGGCGTCGGAGCGCGAACGGGGGACTGCGCCGCAGGTGCTCTCGTGGGCTCGGGCAGCTCGGGTCTGGGCTCTCCGGGACCCGCGGATCACGCGGTGAGCTCGCCCACCAGCTCGCCGAACGCGCCGACGTAGGCGTCGACGTCGTCGGGGGTCGCGGGCACCGAACAGGTCGGGCCGGCGCCCACGATCGCGTCCCAGACGCCGCGGTTCGCGAGGTACACGCGCATCAGACGGCGCAGCGGCTCGTCGAAGGTCAGGCGCGCCTCGGCGGCGTTCCGCGGCATCGAGGGCGCGAAGGTCACGCCGCTCCGCGGCCAGAAGCGGTGGGTCGTCCAGGGGAGGCCGGCGCCCGCGACCACCTTCTCGATCCCGTCGGCGAGCTGCGCGCCGAGGACCTGCGTGTGCGCGTACGCCTCGGGCGTGAGCACCTCGCCCATCGTGGCGCGCGCCGACGCCATCGAGAGCGGGTTGCCGAAGAGGGTGCCGCCCGTCGCGACCGTGGGCTTCTCGTCGTCGCGGCCGCCCGGACGCTCGAGGGTCTCGGCGACCTCCGGCGTCATGCCGTAGGCGCCCAGGGGCACGCCACCCGCGATCGATTTCCCGATCGTGACCAGGTCGGGCGAGAGGCCCCAGGTCCGCGTGAGCCCGCCGGCGCCCACGACCTGCGTGTGCGTCTCGTCGTAGGCGAGCAGCGTCCCGGTCTCGCGCGTGATCGCGCGGAGCCCGTCGTGGAAGCCGTCGACGGGGAGCTGGAGGCCGACCTCGTTCGTGAGGGTCGGCTCCGTGATCACGATCGCGACCTCGCGCGTCTCGAGGGCCGCCCGCACGGCGTCGAGGTCGTTGAAGGGCACGATCACGGTCCTGGAGGTGGCGTCTCGCGGGAGGCCCGCCTCCTCGGGGACGAGCTCGCCGTCGACGAGTTGGACCAGGGTCTCGTCGAAATGCCCGTGGTACTTCCCGTCGAAGAAGAGCACCTTCTCGCGGCCGGTCGCGACGCGCGCGACCCGGATCGCCTCGGTGTTCGCGTGCGTCGCCGACAGGGTGAACTGCCACTTCGGCAGGCCGTAGCGGCGCCCGAGCTCCTCGGCGACCCAGATCGAGTCCTCGTTCGGCAGCAGGAACTGCGAGCCGGCGGCGATGCGGCGCGAGACCGCCTCGACCACGGGCGCGGGCGCGTACCCCGCGAACATCGACATGTCGGCGATGTTGAAGTCGGCGTAGTCGTTCCCGTCGACGTCGCGGAACCGGCCGCCGAGGCCCTCGTCCACGAAGATCGGCGGGTGGTCGTACGACGTGCGGAGCCACGACATCGGGACGCCGTTCGGCATCACGGGCTTGGCCCGTTCCCACATCGCGATCGACCCACCGTGGGTCTCGGCGAACCGTGCGTCCTCGCGGGCCTTGATCTCGTGCAGCTGCTGGCGGTCGATCCCGGGTGCGCTCATGGGGGCTAGGTGTAGCAGGTCGGGGCGGCCGGATGCGAGCCGGCCGCCGCTCAGCTGCCGCCGACCGTGTAGGCGTGCAGCCGGCCCTCGACGTCGCCCGCGTAGACCCCGTCGCCGGCGACGACGGGCGCGCCGGCGGTCGCCGCCCCCAGGAAGGTGGACCAGGCGGGCCGGCACGCGGCCGGGTTGCAGTCGCGACGCACCGCGTACAGGTGGCCACCGACGCTCGTGGCGTAGATCACGCCGTCGCGGACGACCGGGGTGTGCAGCGGCGAGTCGTCGACCCCCGTCGTGAGGACCGGCGGGCAGGTGCGGGCGCCGCAGCCGTCGGGGAAGACCCAGATCCGGCCCTGCGCGTCCCCGATCACGACCTCGCCGCCGCCGACCGACGGCGCCGAGATCGCTCCGGGCGCGAACGGGGACCCGGCCACGAACGAGCCCGTCCACGAGGCCGCGCAGGTCCCCTCACACGACAGCGGGAACGCCATCACCTGCCCTCGCGCGATCGCGTACGCGGCGCCGCCCGAGACGGTGACGCCGGCCACCGGCCCGTCGGTCTCGGCGGTCCAGAGCGGCTCGCACGGGTCGCTGCACACGGCGGGGAACCCGAACACGCCGCCGACCTCGGAGTCGGAGGCGACCACGACCACGCCGGCGCCGATCGCCGGCGCGCCCGGTCCCGCGCCGCCCGGGACCACGCCGCGCCACGCGGGCGGGCAGTTCCGGTCCTCGGAGCCGCACGCGGCCGGGAACGCGTAGAGGTCGTCGGAGGCCGCGTAGGCGAAGTCGTCGTTCACACCGGGGGCGGTGACCGGCCCGCTGCCGGCCAGTCCGACCCAGAGCGGCTCGCAGTCGGCCTTCGAGCACCGGGCCGAGAACGCGTAGAGGCGCCCGTCGGACGAGCCCGCGTAGACGGTGTCCTGCGCCCGCACCGCGTCGGACATCGGCCCGTCGGGCGCGATCGCCTGGAAGCTCGGCTCGCAGGTCGCGTCCTCGACCGGACACGGGACCGGGTAGGCGGTGACGCCGTCGGCCGACCCGACGTACAGGCCGCCGTCCTCGGTCGTGGGCGTGCCGAGCGGCCCGGTGCCGGGTCGGGCGCTCCACAGCGGGGCGAGCCGCGCGACGTTGTCGGCGCTCAGGCGTTCGAACTCGGTGCCCTGCACGAGGCGGATCAGGCCGCCGACGCCGGCGATCAGGCCCACGCTCGCCAGCGCGATCACGGCGTACCTGAGCGCGCGCGGCCCGTGCTCGCGGGCGAGCGCACGGACGTCCTCGGGGCGGAGGTGGGCCCCGTGGTGGCGGGAGTCGGTCGGCATGGCCCCCCATCGTCCCGCAAAGGAGGTCCGCCCGTCCCGCGAGGAGCGGGTGAGCGGGCCGGTCCCCGGACGGCCGACTCCGATCCGTGTCAGAGGGGCTCCCTACGGTGGAGTCGCTCCCTTCCCCGACCTCCAGGAGGCACCGGATGGACGTCCAGATCGGCATCGGGCTGCTCGCGCTCGCCGTCGGCGTGGCTGCGGGCGCCGCGATCGCGGCCCGGAGACGCCCCGGCGCGACCCCGGGGCCGCCGTCGGACGAGACCGCGCTCGCCCGCATGGAGGGCCGGCTCGAGCTGCAGGCGGCCGAGCTCCGGCGGATCGCCGACGCCTCGGCCGGCCGTGACCTCGCGTCCGAGCAGCTCCGCGAGGGGATCGACGGCGCCCGCAGGGCGCTCGCCGAGATCCAGGCGCGCGAGGAGGATCGGCGCACGGTCGAGGCCGAGCATCGCGAGGTGGTCAGGCGCCTGTCCACCGTGCTCGCGGGCGGCGCCGCGAAGGGCCGGGCGGGCGAGAACGTGCTCCGCGAGCACCTGGCCGAGCTGCCGCCCGGGATGCTCGCGACCGACTTCCGCGTCGGCGGCAAGGTCGTGGAGTTCGGCCTGCTCCTGCCCGACGGTCGGCGGCTGCCGATCGACTCGAAGTGGACGGGCCTGGCCGAGCTCGAGGCGCTCGAGGCGGCCGACGAGCCGCTCGAGGTCGAGGCGGCCGCGCGCGCCGTCGAGAAGGCGGTGGCGCTCCGCGCCCGCGAGGTCGCGCAGTACCTCGATCCGGCGGTCACCGCGCCGATCGCGGTGGCGGCCGTGCCCGACGCCGCCTACGCGGTGCTGAAGCGGGCGCACGCCGACGCGTACGCGAAGGGCGTCGTGATCGTGCCGTACGCCTCGGCGTTGCCGATCGTGCTCTTCCTGTACTCGCTCGTGCAGCGGTTCGGCGACGCCGCCGACGTACAGGCGAGCCTGTCCGAGGTCGCCGGCCTCCTCGACGCGATGGACGCGGTCGTCGAGAACAAGTTCGCGCGGGCGGGCACGATGATCGCGAACGGCGCCGACGAGTTCCGTTCGCAGCTCGGCAAGGCGCGCGGATCGATCGCCCGGGCGCACCAGGGTGCGCCGGTGGGGGAGCCGCCGATCGCGCCGGGTGACGACGGCGTGCTCTCGATCGTCGGCTGACGCGGTCGAGCGAACGCCCGTCGCAGGGTCGATACTGTCGGGGATGCGCAGACTCGTGGTGGTCCTCTCGGCGTGTGCCGTGGCCCTCGCGATCGCCGCGCCCGCGGGAGCGGCGTCCGACGGGGCTCGCCGCTCGGAGGCGCGCCCCGTCCAGAACCCGCGCCTCCCCGATCCCGTGCCGTGCCCGGGCTGCTACGCGCCCGCGCTCCGCACGAGCTGGCAATGGCAGCTCCAGGGCGCGATCGACACCTCGATCGACGTCGGCATGTTCGACGTCGACGGGTTCGAGGTCACGGGCGCGACCGTGGACGACCTCCACGCGCTCGGCAGCGACGTCGTCTGCTACCTCAGCGCCGGCTCGTGGGAGAACTTCCGCCCCGACTCCGGGGACTTCCCGGCGCGCGTGAAGGGCCGCTCGAACGGCTGGCCGGGGGAGCAGTGGCTCGACATCCGCAAGATCGGGGTGCTCGGTCCGATCATGAAGGCCCGCCTCGACATGTGCGCCGCCAAGGGCTTCGACGCCGTGGAGTTCGACAACGTCGACGGCTATCAGAACCGGACCGGGTTCCCGCTCACGGGGGCCGACCAGCTCGCCTACAACGTCTTCCTCGCGAACCAGGCGCACCGGCGCGGGCTCTCGGCCGTGCTGAAGAACGACCTCGGCCAGATCAGGGCGCTGCTGCCGTACTTCGACTTCGCGCTGAACGAGCAGTGCCACCAGTACGACGAGTGCCGGCGGCTCCGGCCGTTCGTGAACGCCGGCAAGGCCGTCTTCGGGGTCGAGTACAAGCTCGACAAGCCCGACTTCTGCCCCGCGGCGAACGCCGAGAACTTCAACTTCCTGAAGAAGAAGCTCTCGCTGCGCGTGTGGCGCTCGCCCTGCCGTCCCGACTGATCCGAGCGCGCGGCGCAGTCGACCGTTGTCATCTCTACCCATTCTCTGCATAATCATGCGTATGGCGGGTGACGTGCAGCGCGTGGCGATCCTGGGGGCCTCCGGGTACGGAGGCGGCGAGCTCCTGCGCCTGTTGGCGGCGCACCCGGGGGCAGAGGTCACCTTCCTCGGGGCGAAGGACTCCGCGGGCCGGACGCTCGCCGAGGTCCACCCGCATCTGGCGTCCCTGGCGTTGGCAGCGACCGCGCTCCAGCCGATCGAGCCCGACGCGATCGCGGCCGCGGCCGACGTGGTCTTCAGCGCCCTCCCGAACGGCACGAGCGCGGGGATCGCGCCCACGCTGCTCGAGGCGGGCGTGCGCGTGATCGACCTCGCCGGGGACTTCCGGCTGCCGGCCGAGGCGTATCCCGAGTGGTACGGGTTCGACCACCCGGCGAAGGAGTGGCTCGAGAAGGCGGTCTACGGGCTGCCCGAGCTGTTCGCTGATCGCACGCCGGGCGCGCAGCTCGTCGCGAACCCGGGCTGCTACCCGACGCCGGTGATCCTGGGGCTCGCGCCCCTCCTGGCCGCCGGGCTCGTGGAGCCGGACGCGATCCGCGTGGACGGGAAGACCGGCCTGTCAGGCGCCGGGAAGTCGGCGAACGACGCCACGATCTACAACGCCACCGAGGAGAGCGTCCGTCCGTACCGCGTGCCGGCGCACCAGCACACCCCCGAGATGGAGCGGGGGCTCGAGCTCGCGACCGGGCTCACGCCGTCGGTGCTGTTCGTGCCGCACCTGGTGCCGACCGTGCGTGGCGTGCTCACCACCAGCTACGCCACGCTCGCCGAGGGCGCGACGACCGCGTCGCTGACGGAGTCCCTCGCGGCCGCGTACGCCGGCGCGCCGTTCGTGCGGGTGCTCCCGCCGGGCGGGATGGTCGACTCGAAGCGCAC
Source organism: uncultured Actinomycetes bacterium (assembly GCA_963821925.1). Classification (GTDB taxonomy): domain Bacteria; phylum Actinomycetota; class UBA4738; order UBA4738; family HRBIN12; genus JAOUEA01. The sequence goes on from CAWGFO010000007.1 coordinate 41,091, forward strand.
CCGCGGCACGAACGTCGTGGAGCTGCAGGCGGTGGCCGACCCGCGGACGGGCACGGCCGTGGTCGTGGGCGCCGTCGACAACCTCGTGAAGGGCGCGGCCGGCCAGGCGATCCAGAACTTCAACCTCGCGTGCGGGTTCGACGAGACGACGGCCCTGCCGACGCTGGCGGTGTACCCGTGAGCGTCACCTTCCCGACGGGCTTCCGCGCGGCGGGCGTCACGGCCGGGTTCAAGCCGAGCGGCCTGCCGGACCTCGGCCTCCTGGTCGGCGACCCGGGCACGACGGCCGCGGGCGTCTTCACCACGAACCTCGTGAGTGCGGCGCCGGTGCGGCTCTCGCGCGCCCGCCTCGCGCTCGGCGCGCCCCGGGCGGTGCTCGTGAACAGCGGTCAGGCGAACGCGGCGACCGGCGCGCGCGGGGACGCCGACGCAGCGACCGCGACCGCGGCGGCCGCGGCGGCGCTCGGGCTGGACGCCGCCGACGTGCTCCAGTGCTCGACCGGCGTGATCGGGGAGCCGCTGCACCTCCCGCAGCTCGACGCGGCGTTACCGGCGCTCGTGGGCGCACTCTCGCCCGAGGGCGGCGAGGACTTCGCCCGCGCGATCATGACGACCGACACCGTCGACAAGCGCGCGACCGCCGAGGCGGACGGGATCCGCGTCGGCGGCTGCGCGAAGGGTGTCGGGATGATCGCGCCGAACCTGGCCACGATGCTCGTGTTCGTCACGACCGACGCGGCGGTGGCGGCGCCCGACCTGCAGCGGATGGCCGACGACCAGCTGAAGCCCCGGTTCAACGCGCTCACCGTGGACGCGTCGACGAGCACGAACGACACCGTGCTCCTGCTCGCGAGCGGCGCCGCGGGCGCGCCGCCGGCCGCGCCCGGCTCGCTCGCCTGGGTGCGGCTCGCGGAGGCCGTCGCATCGGTCGGGGAGTCGCTGCTCCGTCAGCTCGCGGCCGACGCCGAGGGCGCGAACCACGTGCTGATCGTCGAGGTCGAGGGGGCCGACGCGGAGGCGGACGCCCGCGTGATCGCGAAGGCCGTCGCCGACTCGCCGCTCGTGAAGACGGCCGCGTTCGGGGGCGACCCGAACCCCGGCCGGATCCTCCAGGCGGCGGGCGCCGCCGGCGTCGGGTTCGACGTGGGCGCGCTCGACGTGTTCATCGGCGACGTGCAGCTCGCGGAGGGCGGCGTGATCCCGCCCGCCTACTTCGAAAACGACGCCCTGATCGAGAAGGCCCGCGTGCAGATGGGCGCCCCCGAGATCGCGATCCGCGTGAAGGTCGGCGACGGCCGCGGCTCGAGCCGGGCGATGGGCTGCGATCTCTCGTACGAATACGTCCGCATCAACGGGGAGTACACGACGTGATGGCCATGGACCTCCCGCCGCAGATCCGCGAACGCACCGTCGCGAAGGCGCGCACGTTGATCGAGGCCCTGCCGTTCATGCGCGAGCACCACGGGAAGGTGATCGTCGTGAAGTACGGGGGCGCCGCGATGGATCGCGCCGGCCTCGCCGCGTCGTTCGCCGAGGACATCGCGCTGCTCCAGAGCGCCGGGATCACCCCGGTGGTCGTGCACGGCGGCGGCCCGCAGGTCACGCACCTGTCGGCGCGGCTCGGGATCGAGACCACCTTCGTCGACGGGCTGCGCGTGACCGACGCCGAGACGCTCGACGTCGCGACGATGGTCCTGGCGGGCAAGCTGAACAAGGAGGTGGTCGGCTCGCTCGTGTCGGGCGGCGTCCCGGCCGTGGGCCTGTCCGGGATCGACGGCGGGCTGCTCCTCGCCCGGCGCCAGGTGGCCCCCGACCTCGGGTTCGTGGGCGAGGTCGTGCACGTGAACGCCGACGTGTTGCGCACGCTCACGGAACGGCGGTTCGTGCCGGTGGTGGCCTCGATCGCGGTCGACGAGACCGGGCAGGCGTACAACGTGAACGCCGACGTCGTGGCGGCCGAGCTCGCGATCGAGCTCGGCGCCGAGAAGCTCGTGTTCATCAACGACGTCCCGGGGCTGATCGGGCCGACCGGCGACCTGCTGTCGGAGCTGTCGGCGCAGCAGTGCCTCGACCTCCTCGCGGAGGGCGGCGTGGTCGAGGGCGGGATGATCCCGAAGCTCGAGAGCGCGGTCGACGCGCTGCAAGGCCGGCGTCACGCGCGTGCACCTCGTGGACGGCCGGGTCGAGCACTCGCTCGTGCTCGAGCTGTTCACGCCCGAAGGCGTCGGCACGATGATCGCGCCCGATGCGGTGGCCGACGGCGTGGCCGGCGTGCCCGCGGAGGTGCCGTCGCCGTGACGTTCGTACCGCTCCCCGGCGAGGCGGCCGTGATGCCGACCTACGCCCGGTACCCGGTGACGCTCGTGCGCGGCGAGGGCACCACCACGTGGGACGACCAGGGCCGCGCCTACCTCGACATGACGGGCGGGCTCGGCGCGCTCTCGCTCGGCCACGGTCACCCCGACTGGGTGGCCGCGGTGACCGAGGCCGCCGGCACGATCGGGCTCGTCTCGAACCTGTACGCGACGCCGCCCCAGGCCGAGCTCGCGGCCCGGCTCGCGTCGCTGCTGCCGATCCCCGACGCGCGGGTGTTCTTCTGCAACTCCGGCGCCGAGGCGAACGAGGCCGCGATCAAGCTGATCCGCAAGCGCGGGCTGGCGCGCGGCAGGCCCGCGATCGTCGCGCTGGACGGATCGTTCCACGGGCGCACCGTGGCGGCGCTCGCGGCGACGGGCCAGCCCGCGAAGCGCGCGCCGTTCGAGCCGTTGGTCGACTGGTTCCGGTTCGTGCCGCCCGGCGACCCCGGGGCGCTGCGGGCGGCGCTCGCGGCCGGCGACGTCGGCGGCGTCCTGCTCGAGCCCGTGATGGGCGAGGGCGGGGTGCGCCCGCTCGACGACGCGTACCTGCGGCTGGCGCGCGAGCTGTGCGACGAGCACGGCGCGCTCTTCGTGGTGGACGAGGTGCAGTCGGGGTTCCGGTGCGGGGACTGGCTCGCGATCTCGCATGCCGGCGTGACGCCCGACGCCGCCTGCCTCGCGAAGGCGCTCGGCGGGGGGCTCCCGATCGGGGCGTTCGTGGCGCGGGCGGACATCGCGTTCGGCCCCGGGGAGCACGCGACGACGTACGGCGGCGGCCCGGTCCCGTCGTCGGCCGCGCTCGCGGTGCTCGACGTGATCGAGCGCGACGGCCTGCTGGAACGATCCCTCGAGATCGGCGCGCGCCTCACGGCCGCCGTCGTCACGGCGGTGCCGACGGGCGCGATCGCCGAGATCCGCGGCCGCGGGTGCCTGTGGGGCTTCGAGCTCGCGCCGGCGGCCGACGGCACCCCTGCCGACGCGAACGCGGTCGTGCTGCGGATGCTCGAGGACGGCGTGCTGGCCTCGATCGCCGGCCCGTCGGTCGTGCGGATGTCCCCGCCACTCACGACGACCGATGCCGACGTGGACCGCGCCGCCGAGTCGCTCGGCGCCGCGCTCGCGACCGCGGGGGTGCCGGCGTGACCCGCTCGAACGGCGCCACGAAGGCGAAGCGGCAGCAGGCGATCCTCGCGCTCGTCTCGCGGGAGCGGCTCGGCAGCCAGGAGGAGATCCGCGCGCGGCTCGCCTCGATGGGCATCGCGGCGACCCAGTCCACGATCAGCCGCGACATCGAGGAGCTCGGCCTCGCGCGGGTGCACGAGCACGACGGGATGCGCTACGTCGTGCCGGGTCAGGGCTCGGCGCCGGCCCCCGTGGCGATGCTCCGCCGCCTGCTCGACGAGTTCGCCCTGTCGCTGGTGCGCGCGGACCAGGGGCTGATCGTCCGAACCCCGCCCGGCGCGGCCGCGGCCCTCGCCGAGGGCATCGACCGGGTCGGGCTCGCCGGCGTCGCCGGCACGATCGCCGGCGACAACACGATCCTCATCCTCGGGCGCGAGGGCGTGAAGGCCGCGCAGCTCGAGCGTTCGCTCAACGAGATCATGGAGGCAAGCTGATGCAGAAGGCGGTGCTCGCGTACAGCGGCGGGCTCGACACCTCGGTCACGATCCGGTGGCTGATCGAGCAGGGCTACGAGGTGCACGCGGTGGCGGTCGACGTGGGTCAGCAGGAGGACTTCGCGCAGATCGTCGCGCGCGGCGAGGCGGCCGGCGCCGCGAGCGTGCGGGTCGTCGACGCCGTGGACCGCTACGCGGCGGAGTTCCTGACGCACGCGATCAAGGCGAACGGGCTCTACGAGGGCAAGTACCCGATGGTGAGCGGGCTCGCGCGCCCGTGCATCGTCGAGGAGGTCGTGAAGGTGGCGCGCGAGCTGGGCGCCGACACGGTCGCGCACGGCTGCACCGGCAAGGGGAACGACCAGGTGCGGTTCGAGGTCGGGTTCTACGTGCTCGCGCCCGACCTGAAGGTCCTCGCGCCGATCCGCGACGCGGGCATCCCGCGGGAGAAGGCGATCGCCCTCGCCGCCGAGTGGGGGATCCCGATCAACGCGATCGTGAGCTCGTACTCGATCGACGAGAACCTCTGGGGCCGGACCGCGGAGTGCGGCCCGCTGGAGGATCCCTGGGTCGCACCGCCCGAGGACGCGTTCGACCGGACGACGCCGCCGGCCGACCGCCCGAGCGAGCCCGCCGAGGTCGCGATCACGTTCGACCGCGGCGTGCCCGTGGCGCTCGACGGCGAGACGGAGACCCTGCCCGAGATCGTGCGCGCGCTCGACGCGCTCGCCGGCTCGTACGGGTTCGGGCGGGTCGACATGATCGAGAACCGCCGGGTGGGCATCAAGAGCCGCGAGCTGTACGAGGTGCCGGGCGCGCTCAGCATCATCCGGGCGCACCAGGCCCTCGAGGACCTGACGCTCGAGCGCGAGGTCGCCCACCACAAGCCGCAGCTCGAACAGCGCTGGGCCGACCTGGTGTACGACGGCCAGTGGTTCAGCCCGCTGCGCCAGGCGATCGACGCGTACGTCGACGCGACGCAGGCGTTCGTGACCGGCGAGGTGCGGCTGCGCTACGAGCCGGGCTCGTGCACGGTCGTCGGGCGCCGGAGCGAGCATTCCCTGTACGACCTGTCGCTCGCGACGTACGGGAGCGAGGACGCGTTCGACCAGTCGCACGCCGAGGGGTACGTCCGGCTGTACGGGCTGCCGCTGAAGGTGTGGTCGGCGACGCAGGGGGCGACGGGACGGTGACGGACGCGGTCGCGTTCGGGCGGGGGCGACGCCGGCTCGGGCGGGCAGCTCTGGGCCGGCCGGTTCTCGACGCCGCCGGCGCCCGAGGCGCACGCGCTCGGCCGGTCCCTCTCGTTCGACGCGCGGCTCGCGCAGCACGACGTGGAGGCCGGCGTGGCCCACGTGCGCGCGCTGCAGGACGCGGGGTTGCTGAGCCCCGCGGAGGCCGGCGCGCTCGAGGAGGCGCTCGCCGACGTCGGGAACGAGATCGGCGAGGGGCGGTTCAGGTTCGACGACGCCGACGAGGACGTGCACTCGGCGATCGAACGGGCGGTCACCGATCGACTGGGCGACCTCGGGGCGAAGCTGCACGCGGGGCGGTCGCGGAACGACCTCGTGGTGACCGACCTGCGGCTGTGGCTGCTGGCCGCCGGCCGCCGGATCGACGCGGGGCTCGGGTCGCTGGTCGAGACGCTCGTCGCTCGCGCGCGCGAGCACGAGGCGACCGTGATGCCGGGAACGACGCACGCACGGTTCGCACAGCCGGTCACGCTCGGCCATCACCTCCTGGCGCACGGCTGGGCGTTCGCGCGCGACCTCGAGCGGTTCGCCGAGTGGGCGGTGCGGACCTCGACCTCGCCGCTCGGTGCGGGGGCGACGGCCACGTCGACGCTCGGGCTCGACCCCGACCTGACCGCGGCGCGGCTCGGGTTCCACCGGGCGTTCCGCAACTCGATCGACGCGGTGAGCGACCGCGACTTCGTCCAGGAGTTCCTGGGCGACGCCGCGATCTGCGCGACCCACCTCTCGCGGCTCGCGGCCGACCTCGCCCGCTGGACCGACGAGTCGCTCGGATGGGCGGAGCTCGACGAGGCCTATTCCACGGGATCGAGCATGATGCCGCAGAAGCGGAACCCGGACACGGCCGAGCTCGCGCGCGGGAAGGCGGCCCGTGTGGCCGCGGGGTTCGCCGGCGTCACGGCGCTCCTGCAGGGGCTCCCGCTCGGCTACCACCGCGATCTGCAGGAGGACAAGGAGCCGGCCTTCGACGCGGCCGACACCCTGGAGCTCGTGCTGCCGGCGCTGACGGGGGCGGTGGCGACCGTGCGGTTCGACGCGGCGGCGATGCGCGCGGCGTGCGCGTCGGGAGGCCTGTACGCGACGGATCTGGCGGAGGCGCTCGTGCGCGACGGGGTGCCGTTCCGCGAGGCGCACCGGCGCACGGGGGAGCTGCTGAAGCGGCTCGCCGACGAGGGGCGCAGCCTGGCCGATCTCGACGACGAGGAGTGGACGGCGTTCGGCGTGAAGGACGGGGCGCGCATGCTCGATCCCGACGCGAGCGTCGCGGCGCGCACGATGCCGGGAGGCCCCACGGTCGAGAGCGTTCGGTCGCAGGCGGACGCGCTCGCCGCGATCCTCGCCGAGCGCCCGATCAACCCCTGACGGCGACCGGCGCGCCGGAGCGCCGGCGGGCCATGCGTCGGACGAGCTTCTCGGCCTCGACCGCCCAGAACACCCCCGTCGAGGCGACCAGCACGATCGCAAGATCCGCGCCCGAGAGCGCCTCGACGTCGAGCAGTCGCTGACTCGGTCCCCAGTAGAGGAGGGCGATCTGGACGGCGAGCGTGCCGACCACCGCGCCGAGCAGCGGGGTGTTGCTCCGGAGGCCCAGGGTGAAGAGCGAGTCGTGCTCGGAGCGCACCGCCATCGCATGGCCCAGCTGCAGCAGCGCGAGACTCGTGAACACCATCGTCTGCCAGGGCCGCCCGGTCGCCTTGCCCCAGATCCCGAGGGCCAGCGGGATCGCGCCCAACAGCAAGCCGACCGCGAGCACGTGCTGCCAGAGGCCGCGCGCGAAGATCGACTCGGACGGGGGCCGCGGGGGCCGGTGCATCACGTCTCGTTCGGGCGGCTCGATGCCCAGCGCCAGTCCCGGCAGACCGTCGGTGACGAGGTTGACCCAGAGCAGTTGCACGGGGATCAGCGGCAGCGGCAGCCCGAGGAACGGACCGAGCGCCACGACCCAGATCTCCCCAGAGTTCGCGGCGAGCATATATCGCACGAACCGCCGGATGTTGTCGTAGATCCGGCGCCCTTCGCGGATCGCCCCCACGATCGTCGCGAAGTTGTCGTCGGTGAGCACGATGTCGCCGGCCTCCTTGGCCACCTCGGTGCCGGTGATCCCCATCGCGACGCCCACGTCGGCCCGGCGCAGCGCCGGGGCGTCGTTCACCCCGTCACCCGTCATGGCCACGACGTCCCCGTGGGCCCGCCACGCCTCGACGATGTCGAGCTTGCGCTCGGGCGGGGTTCGGGCGTAGATCGCCACGTCGGCGACGGAACCCTCGTGCGCGGCGGCGGTCAGGTCCCCCCAATCCCCTTCCCAGACGAGACCGCCCCGGTCGGCGATGCCGGCGCGCTCGGCGATCGTGCGTGCGGTCGCCGGGTGGTCGCCGGTGATCATGACCGGCACGATGCCCGCCGTACGGCATTCGTGCACGGCCGCCTCGACCTCGGGCCGCAGCGGGTCGGCCATGGCCACCAGTCCGAAGAACGTGAGCCCCCGCTCGAGGTCGCCGGCCGGCGGGGTCTCTCGCTGCCTCCCGGCGAGGCCGAGGACCCGGTAGCCCTCGGCCGCATAGGTGTCGGCCCGGTCCAGGATCCGGCGTCGATCCTCCTCGGTCAGGGGGCGGAGCCGTTCGCCGTCGGATGCCGCGTCGACGGAACGGGCCACCACGGCTTCTGGGCCGCCCTTCGTGGCGATCACGATGTGACCGTCCGCGGCCTCGTGCACCGTGGTCATCAGCTTGCGCTCCGCGTCGAAGGGAACCTCGCCGGTACGGCGGAACCCGTCGCGGCTCGGATCGACGCCCGCCTTGGTGGCGAGCGCGATCAGGGCGGCCTCCGTCGGATCTCCGGCGGCGTCCCACGGGTGGCCAGGCTCCCCCGGCGGCACGAGCGCCGCGTCGTTGCACAGCGCGCCCGCGTCGAGCAGCTGGCGGAGCGCGACTCGGTCGGTGACGCCGATCGGCGCGCCGTCGACCGACAGCACACCGGTCGGCTCGTAGCCGTCGCCGGTCACCTCGATCTCGCCGTCGGGCAGGGTCCACACGCGCTCGACCTGCATCCGCCCCTGGGTCAGCGTGCCCGTCTTGTCGGTGCACACCACGGTCACCGATCCGAGCGTCTCCACGGCGGGGAGCTTGCGGACCAGCGCGTGGCGCCGTGCGAGCCGCTGGGCGCCGAGCGCGAGCGAGACCGTGACGACCGCGGGGAGCGCCTCGGGGATCGCGGCCACGGCGAGGCTGACCGCGGTCAGGAACATCGTGGTGACGTCCTCGCCGCGGATCACGCCGGTCACGAAGACGAGCGCGCAGACGACGAGGGCCGCCGCCGCGAGCCGCTGACCGAGCACCGCGAGGCGTCGCTGCAGGGGGGTCTGCGGCGACTGATGCGCCTGGAGCAGCTCCGCGATCTCGCCCAGTGCCGTCCGCATGCCGGTGGCCGTGACCACGGCGAGTCCGCGACCGTGCACCACCGAGGTGCCCTTGAACACCATGTTGTGGCGCTCGGCCACGAGCGCGCCGGACCCAGCGGGGAGCGCCGCCACGGTCTTGTCCACGGGCAGGGATTCCCCGGTCAGCGGCGCCTCGTTCACGCGGAGGCCGGGCGCCTCCACCAGCCGGGCGTCGGCCGCGACGACGTCGCCGGCGTCGAGCAGCAGCAGATCGCCCCGCACCACCTCGTCGGCCGGGAGGAGGGCGACCTCGCCGGCTCGTGTGAGCCGTGCCACGGGCGAGGTCATCCGCCGCAGGGCGGACATCGCCTCTTCGGCCCGGTGCTCCTGCACATAGCCGATCACGGCGTTCGCGATCACGATGGCGACGATCACGATCATGTCCTGGACGTCTCCGACCACGGCCGTGATCACGGCCGCGATCAGGAGCACCACGATCATCGTGTTCGCGAACTGGCCGAGGAACATCCGCCACCGGGGCGTGGGCGGCCGCTCCTCCAACTCGTTCGGACCGTCGGTCAGGCGTCGACGCTCGGCCTCCTGCGCGGTGAGCCCGGCCTCGAGGTCGACGTCCAGCCGCTGCGCCACGGCCTCGGACGACAACGTCCACCAGAGCGGGGGAGCCTCCTCCGACGGGGCGGCGACGCGCCCATCCGTGGCCATCTGGAGGCTCCTAGGCCCGCTGACCGCGCAGCACCCACACGCCGAGCGCCACCATCGCCAACGCGAAGGCCACGAGCGCCGCGAGATCCCAGGCGACGTCCGCGAACCCACCGCCCGCGATCATCACCTCGCGGAGCGCGCTCACCGCGTGCGTCACGGGGAACAGCGCGGACAACCACTGCAGCGGCGGCCAGAGCGTGACGGTCGGCCAGAACAGCCCGCCAAGGAAGATCTGCGGCAGCAGTACGAGCGGGATGAACTGGATCACCTGCAGCTCGTTCCGCGCGAAGAACGACAGCGTGATCCCCAGGTTCACGCAGCCGATCACGAGGATCGCGATCACCAGTAGGACGAGCCAGAGCGCGCCCTCGATCCGCGCGTGCAGCACCAGCGTCGAGTACGCGAGCACCAGGAGCGCCTGGATCGCGGCGAACCCGAGGAACCCGAGCAGGTAGCCGCTCAGGATCTCCGCGCGCGTGATCGGCGAGGCCAGCAACCGCTCGAGCGTTCCCGACGACCGCTCCCGCAGGAACGCCACGCTCGTGAGCATGAACGTGAAGAGGAACGCGAACACCGTGATCAGTGCCGGCGCCGAGTACGTGATCGTGGCCGGCCGCTCGCCGTCGGGCACGTCCACGCGGTCGACCGACACGTTGGCGATCTCGCCGGGCTCGAGCGGCGACCCGCGAGCGGCCGCGAGCGCGTACGTCGCCGCTCGCACGATCGGCTCCTCGATCCGCGGGTCGGTGCCCGCCACGATCACCCGGGTCATCGCGATCGGGTTCCCCTGTTCGATCACCGGGTACTCGACGATCCCCTCGAGGTCGCCGGCTTCGATCTTCGCGATGCCCTCGTCGCAGGTGGTCACCTCGACCACCTCGATCCCGGGCTGCGCCGCCAGCGCGTCGCGGAAGGTCGCGGTGTCGCTCACGATCGCGCCGCAGGTCTCGTTCGACTCGCCGTTGGCCACCGCCACGCGCAGCGGCTCGCGATCGTCCGAGAGCATGTAGCCGATCAGCGCCATCACCACGAGCGGCACGGTGACGAGCAGCGCGAGCGTCCGCGGGTCGCGCCGGAACCCGCGCACGATCCTCGCGGCGAGCGCACCCACGCGCGTCCGCCTCACGACGGTTCCGCCTTGCCGTCGCGGAACGCGAGGAACGCGTCCTCGATCGAGCCCTCGCCGGGCGCGCTGACCTCGTCGGGTGTGCCCACCGTGAGCACCTCGCCGGCGTTCACGAAGGCGACCCGATCGCACCGGGTGGCCTCCTCCATCACGTGGGTCGTGACGAGGATCGTGATGCCGGCGTCGCGGAGCGTCGCGAAGCGCTCCCACAGGCTCCGTCGGAGCACCGGGTCGATGCCGACCGTCGGCTCGTCGAGCAGCAGCAGCGTGGGCTCGTGCACCATCGCGCACGACAGGTTCGCGAGCTGTCGCTGCCCGCCCGACAGCGTGCGCACCGGCCGGTCCTCATCGCCCTCGAGGTGCACGAGCGCCACCAGCTCGGCGATGCGCTCGGCCACGCGGGCCCGGGTCAGCCCGTACACGCGGCCGAAGAAGCCGAGGTTCTCGCGCAACGACAGGTCCTCGTAGAGCGCGGCCGCCTGCGTCATGTAGCCGACGTCGGCGGCGGTCGCGCGGCCCGGACGCCGGCCGAGGACCTCGACGTCGCCGTCGTCGGGCGCGAGCAGCCCCGCGACGACACGGATGAACGTGGTCTTGCCCGCGCCGTTCGGACCGACGAGCCCGAGGATCTCGCCCGTCCGCACCTCCAGGTCGAAGCCGTCGAGCGCAAGGACGTCCCCGAAGCTGCGCGCGAGCCCGCTCGACCGGATCGCGAGGTCCGTGGCGATCACCTCCTGCTCGCCATGCTGTCACCGCGCGCTGCCGGCCGCGAGGCCGAACGGCCCGGAGCGCGGGGGCGCACCGCCATCCGGGTTCACGCCGAGGTCAGACGCTCCACGAGCTCCCACAGGCGGGCGCGCTCCTCGGCCGAGGTGCGCGTGCTCGGCACCTTGTCGGTCGAGCGCGGGTGTCGGTCGAGCCAGAGCTTGCCGGTCGAGCGGCCGGGCTCGTCGGCGGCCGCGAGCCACACGATCGTGTCGGCGCCCTCGCCACGATCGCGCAGCAGCGGTCCGATCAGCTTCGAGAAGGTCGGCAGGCTGTCGTGGATCCCGGGCGTGTCGGCCCAGCCCGGGTGCATCGCGTGCACGGCGACGCCGTCGTCGCGCAGGCGCTTCGCCCACTCCTCGGTGAGCACGACCTGCGCGCGCTTCGCCTTCGCGTAGGCCACGGAGCCCTTGTAGCCATCGGGGCCGAGCTCCAGCGTGTCGACCTCGAGCCGCTGCGTGTACATCCCCCCCGAGGTCACCCAGATCACGCGCGAGCCCGCGGTGAGGAGCGGTCGCAGCTCGCGCGTCAGCAGGTGCGGCGCGAGGACCATCGTCGCGAAGGTGACCTCGTGGCCCTGCGGCGTCTCGCGGTACTCGGTGAGGAGCGCGCCCGCGTTGTGGACGAGCACGTCGAGCCGCGGTTCCCGCGCGAGGATCTCGGCCGCGACGCGCCGCGTGGCCTCGAGGTCGCCGAGGTCCGCGAGGTACACCCCCACGTCGTCGTTCCCGGTCTCGGCGACGATCGCCGCTCGGGCGGCCTCCGCCTTGTCCCCCGAGCGCCCCAGCAGCCGGAGGCTCGCACCCATGCGTGCGAGCGTGGTGGCGGCCTCGAGGCCGAGCCCGGAGGTCGCCCCGGTCACGAGCACGACGGTGCCGTCGAGCCGCCGCGCGGTGAGGTCCTCCCAGTCGAACAGCCGTCGCCGGGCCTCGTACCCGACCTTCGTGAAGCTGCCGATCACCGAGAGCTCGAGGAGGCCGTCGGCGAGCTGGCGCGGATCGGGCAGGCTGGTCGTCATGCCTCCACGGAACCACAGGGAGCTCGGAACGACGAACGGCCCGCCGCGCGGAGCGCGGCGGGCCGTCACGTCACTGCGTCGGTTCGACGACGCGGACGCTCGACGCCTGCGGGCCCTTCTGGCCCTGCGTGACCTCGAACTCCACCGCCTGGCCCTCCTCCAGGTTGCGGTACCCCTCGCCTTCGATCGAGCTGAAGTGCACGAAGACGTCGGGACCGTCCGTCTGGGTGATGAAGCCGAACCCCTTCTCGGAGCTGAACCACTTCACGGTGCCGGTTGCCATCGGCGTTCCCCTCCTTCCTCGGCCGTTGCGGACGGTGCCATGGTGCGGTGTCCGTCGGCCACCGGCGCGAACGCCGGGAGGGAACTGCTCGAGCGACGACTCGTGAGTGACGACTGCGATGCGATGAACCCTCGACGCGCACGATACCGGGCGCGCCGCGCGCGCGCCACTCGATCCGCGCGTACGAGCACGCGGGCTTCGTGCGGGGCGAGGTCTACGTGCGCCGGTTCGCCGACGGGATCGAGAAGGAGTTCCTCAGGATGACCCGCCCGGCGTGACGGCGGCGGCCGCCGTCGCATCCGCGGCATCGCGCTCGCGTACCGCGCGCAGGTAGGCGGTGCGCGCCGTGAACGTGTCCCGCAGCTCCTCGGTGAGCTGGTCGATGAACAGCTCGCGGTAGTTCCGGTCGACCAGCATGCCGACCGCGTAGTAGAGGCCGGCGAACGCGGCGACGCCGGTCGAGACACGGAGCAGCTCGCTCGTCACCGTGACGTCGTTCCCGGGGAACGCGATCGTGACCAGCGCGTGGGTCGGCTCGAGCAGCCACACGGCCCGCACCGAGGCGGGAACGAGCAAGGCGCCGATCACCACGTAGAACAGCCAGACCGCCGCCGAGACGAGCAGCACCTGCAGCGACTCGCTCACGAAGACGACGACGGCCAGGTTGATCCGCTCGCGGCGGCGCAGGGGCTCGGCGGCGGTCCCGACGTCCTCCTCGACCTCGCGCACGGCGTGCGGGATCTGCACGATCAGGAACGTCGACCCCAGGAGCACGAAGAGCGCGATCGCGGTCCAGTAGCGGCCGGGCGCGGGCTCCGTGAACACCTGCCAGGTCTCGGTGGCCAGGAACGACACCAGCGAGAAGAAGAGGAGCAGCGGCACGGCGCGCACGAGCAGCGGGAGCGCCAGGCGCAGCTGGGTGAGCAGGCGCCCGACGGCCCACCCGATGATCGAGAACACGCCGTAGCCGACCACCGCGTACACGACGCCCAGGAGCGCGAGGTTCACGAGCATCGTGGTGATCCCGAAGCGCCACTGCCCGTTGAACACGATCGGGAGCAGCCCGGGGAGCACGACGAACGCGACCAGCTCGGGCCAGCCGAGCCGCCTCGGGATCGACGCGAACGGCCGACCGCGCGCGACGTTCAGCAGGCCGAAGGCGCCCAGCATCACGCCGACCCCGCCCAGGAAGAACAGGAGGTTCTCCCACCAGCGTGCCTCGACGTCGAGGGCGTTCACGATCTGCGCCATGAACACGACCGTCAGGAACGGGATCGCCCGCGTGAAGATGTCGTCGGTGGCCGAGTACCCCACGATCATGTTGGGCAGGCCCGCCCGGCGGAAGGACCGCTCGAACGCGCTGATCTGCCGGCCGGCATCGTCGCTCACCCGGCGATGCAACCACATCGCGCCGCAGGTTCCCGTATCCGCGGCCCGCGCTACTCTGGCCGCCATGACCTTCGCCTCCGCCATGGTGCTCGTCGCCCACCCCGACGACGCCGACTTCATGTGTGCCGGGACCGTCGCCGGGTGGGCGCGCGACGGATGCGAGGTGCACTACGTGCTGTGCACCGACGGATCGGCCGGCTCGAACGAACCCGGCGTCACGCGGGAGCAGATGCGCGAGATCCGCGCGCGCGAGCAACGCGACGCCGCCGACGTGCTGGGCGTGAAGAGCGTCACGATCCTCGGCGAGCTCGACGGGATGCTCGAGGTCACGCTCGACACGCGCCGCAAGGTCTGCCGCGAGGTGCGGCGGCTGCGTCCCGAGGTCCTGGTGGCGCCCGACCCGAGCCGGCTCTGGTCGTCGAGCGGGTACATCAACCACTCGGACCACAAGGCCGCGGGGAACCTCGCCCTGTCGGCCGTGATGCCCGACGCACCTTCGCGCCCGATGTTCCCCGAGTTGCTCGACGAGGGGCTCGAGCCGTACGAGATCCCCAACCTCTGGCTCTCGTCCGAGGACGTCGACACGTACGTCGACATCACCGACACGATCGACCTGAAGCTCCTCGCGCTGTCGCAGCACGTCTCCCAGGAGGCCGAGGCGGCGTCCCCCTGGGTGCGCGAACGGGCCCGTGAGCTGGGGGAACTCGCGGGGTTCGAGTACGCGGAGGGGTTCAAGGCGTTCACGCTGCGCGACGACGAGTAGGGGATGGACATGGAGCACGACGAGCCGATCGAGCTCACCCCCGACGAGCGCGCCGACATCGAGGCCGATCTCTTCGACCTGGCCGCGATGCGCGTGATCTTCGAGCCGCAGTCGGTGAAGGGCGTCGTGATCGCGTGCCAGGACTGCGGCGCGAACCACTACTACGAGTGGGAGCTGCTCCTCGAGAACCTCGAGCACATGCTGAAGACCGGGGAGCCCCGGATGCACGAGCCGCCGTTCGAGATCCTCGAAGAGGAATACATCCAGTGGGACTACGGGAAGGGCTACGTCGACGCGGTGGCCGACCACGGCCTGGAGCCCGACCGCCGGATCGAGGTCACGCAGTGCCCCTGGTGCGAGACGCCGTTCGCCGAGGACCACTCGTACTGCCCCCGGTGCGGCCGCTCGATGGGCACGGTGCGCCTCTACCGCGAGCTGCTCGATCGCGGCTTCGAGGAGCGCGACGTCCGGGCCCTGCTCGTACGTGCGGGCTACGAGCCCTTCTGAGCCCGCCGCGGGCGCTCCAGGACGCACTCATCGGGGGTCTTGTCGGGCCGCAGGCCCTTGAAGCTCGGGGCGCGCATCTTGTTCGAGCCTCTCGTGAGCTCGAGGTACTCGACCTCGCATACGAGCTCGGGTTCGACGAACGTCGCGCCCTTCACGGCTGCGAGCTCGGGATCGTCGATCGGCGGGGCGTCGCGCTCGATCCCCGCGAGCGTCTCGCGGAGCTGGGCGAGGGTCCTGTCGGTGAACCCCGAGCCGACCTGACCCACCCAGGTCCAGGTTCCGTCGTCGAGCGCGGCGACCAGCAGCGCGCCGAACGATCCGGCGCGGCCCCGCTGTCCGGGCGTCCATCCGACGACCACGACGTCCTGCGTGTTGCGGAGCTTGATCTTGCGCCAGTCGGGTGAGCGCCGCCCGGGCAGGTAGGTCGACCCGAGCCGCTTCGCGACCACGCCCTCGAGGCCGAGCTCCTTCGCGCTCGCGACGAACGCGTTCCCCTGGCCGTCGACCGACGTCACGACCTGCAGGCGGTGGTCGGTCTCGACGACCAGCTCCAGGAGCTCGCGGCGCTCCTCCAGCTTCAGCTGGGTCGTGTCGTGGCCGTCGAGCCACAACAGGTCGAACACCACGAGCGCCACCGGGATCGACTTCGCGACGCGAGCGATCTCCCGCTCTTTCGTGAGGTTCATCCGCTGCTGCAGGGTCTCGAAGGAGTCTCGCCCCTCGGCGTCGAACGCCACGATCTCGCCGTCGATCACGGCGTTCACCTGGTCGACGAGCTCGTGGATCATCCGGAGCTCGGGGTAGGTGCCGGTCACGTCCCGTCCGGAGCGTGTGCGCAGGGTGGTCTCCCCGGTGGTCAGCTCCGCGAGGCACCTGATCCCGTCGAGCTTCGGCTCGAAGCGCCACTTCGGGTCGTCGAAGGCCTCCCACCCGCCCTCGGCGAGCATCGGCTCGAGCGTGCCGGGCGACGGGATCAGGGGCGCGTCCTGCGCGCTCGCGAGGAACGCGAGCCAGTTCTGTCGCGTCTTCACGAAGTGGAACTCGAGTCCCGGGTACCGGCGCCCGTGGAGCCGGAACGAGACCTTGTCGTCGGTCCACTCGACCGGCTCGTACCAGCCGTCGTCGAAGATCCGCACCTCGCCGGCGCCGTAGTGGCCCTCGGGGATCGTGCCCTCGAACCGCCCGTACTCGAGCGGGTGGTCCTCGGTGCGGACGGCCAGGCGCTTGTCGCCCTTCGCGGTCGGCAGGCCCTTCGGCACCGCCCAGCTCGGGAGCGCTCCGTCGCGCTCGAGGCGGACGTCGTAGTGGAGCGCGGTCGCACGGTGCTTGTGGATCACGAACGAGGTGCCCTCGCGGTCGGCGATCTCGCCGGGCGCCGGCTCGGGCGTGCCCTCGAAGTCGCGGCGCCGCACGTACTCCATCAGCTTCGGGTCCTTCGACGCCGCCGCGACCTCTTCGCTCGTGCGCGAGGCCACCGAGGCCGCCGACGTGCGGGGGAGCGGCCGCGCCATCGGGTCCTCGTCCTCGGCCGTGACGTCGAGCGCCTCGAACGCGTCCGACAGATCGTTCACCGGTCCCTCGCGTACCGGCGCGAACAGGTCGCCGTTCGCGGCGAACCGCTCCCACACCGTGTCGATCCGGAAGTCGTACGGCTCGAACCCGCCCTCCATCACCTCGTCCCACGTGAGGGGCGTCGAGAGCGAGGCGCCGCGCTCGGGCCGCATCGAGTACGCGGCCGCGATGTTCGCCCCGGCGCGGTTCATGTTGTGGTCGATGAAGACCTTGCCGGTCCGGTCGTCGATCTTCCACGCCATCGTCGTGCGGTCGGGGTCGGCGCGCGTGATCAGGCGCCCGCACGCGCCCACGAAGGCGCGCACCTGCCCGTAGGTGTAGGCGCCGCGCTCGACCGGCAGGTAGATCTGCAGGCCCGTGGCCCCGCTCGTCTTCGGGTAGCCGGTCAGGCCGAGCTGGTCCAACAGGGTCTTGATGTGGCGCGCGACGATCAGCACGTCCTCGTACGTGTACGGCGGGAACGGGTCGAGGTCGAAGAACAGGTAGTCGGGATGCTCGACGTCGTCGCAGCGAGAGTGCAGCGGGTGCATCTCGATGCACCCGAGGTTCGCCACGTAGAGCAGCGCCGCCTCGTCGTTCACGATCAGGTAGTCGATCACGCCCTTCTTGGCGTCTTCCGACAGCACGCGGCACCGCTCGATCCAGTCGGGCGTGTGCGAGGGCGCGGTCTTCTCGTAGAAGAACTCGCCGTCGACGCCGTCGGGCATCCGCTTCATCGTGAGCGGGCGCGACGCGAGGTGGGGCACGATCAGGTGGGCGACGTTCGCGTAGTAGTTCACGAGGTCGCCCTTCGTGTAGCCCTCGTCGGGCCAGTACGGCTTGTCGAGGTTCGAGAGACGCAGCTCGCGGCCGCCCACCTCGGTCCACCACGCGTCGCCGTCCTTGCGCACCTCGATCGTGCGCGGCAGGTCCACGGTGAACGCGGTCCCGGTCGAGCGTCGTTTCCTGGCGGCCACGCGCCGATGGTAGTCGCCCGCGACGTCACGCCCCGTGACCTGCGGCGGAGGGGACCTTCGGACGGTGCCCTGCGGCAGGCCCGAGGCCACGATGACGGTGGAGGCGAGTGCCCACTGCTGTGCTGCGAGCTCCCCGGCCCACGGGAGGAGATGGAAGGCATGCGACGTCCGCCGATCCGATCGCTCGTCCCGCTCGCGGCCATGGCTGCGAGCCGGATGAGCGACGCGGCCTCCACCGCGGGTACCGAGTCGACCGCGGCCGGATGGCTGGCCCTCGCGATCGCGATCACCGCCCTCGTCCTCGCGATCGGGTTCGTCATGATCACCGCGGCGCACGGACCGCATCGTCCGGCGCATCGGGGAGGGCACCCCCGTGCGACATGATCGGTCGGCTCCCGGGCCGGGCCGGGCGCTCGCCCGGCCGACCCTCGTGTGATAGGAACCGTGGGCTGACCTGAGGAACGGCATACGAGGATCGGGGGGAACCGATGGAACGCTTGAAGCGCAACCCGGGGGCCTGGGGCCTGGCGATCGGGGGCGTCGTGATCGTCGTCTCGACGGTCATGATCTGGTTCGACTACACGAACACGTCGACGGGCACGACCACCACGCTGCGCGCGCTCGACGCCGTCACAGGCCAGACGATCCTCTTCATCGGCTGCCTCGTCGCCCTCTGCGCGCTCGGCGTCGCCGCGTCCTCGGCAGGGGGGCGGTTCCTGTGGGGAGGGCTCGGGCTGCTGATGGCCGGCGTGGTGCTGGCCGGCGCGATCTGGGCGCTGGTCGACCCAGAGTCGTTCTCGTCGAACATGGCCACGACGCAGGCGATCTCGAAGCTGGCGCTCCCGGGGAGCATCGAGTCCGCATCCGACGCCGCGTCGAAGGCCTTCGATGATGGGACCCTGACGGTCGCGGTCAGGATCGGGGTCTGGGTCGCGCTCGCCGGCGGGCTGATCGGCGTGGCCGGCGGCCTGCTCTCGTTCCGCAAGAAGCGCCCGGCCGAGGAGTGAGCGCCACGGCGGTCGACCCGCGGACGATCGACCACGGGCTCCTCCGCGACGAGCGCCAGGCGCGGCTCCAGTCGTCGATGCGCGACCACGGCGTCGAGGTCTGCCTCCTCTTCAACGAGCCGAACATCCGGTACGCGACCGGCGTGTCCACGATGCCGCTGTGGGCGCTCACGACGATGGTGCGGTGCGCGCTCGTCCCGGCCGAGGGCACGCCGATCCTGTTCGAGCACCCGAACTCCGTGCACCGGGCGAAGGAGCTCGCGAAGGACGTGCGGCCGATGGGCTCGTGGGAGTTCTGCGACGACGCCGACGAGCTCGCCGACGCATGGGCGGGGGAGATCGCGGCGGCGATGCGGGAGCTCGGCGTCGAGGGTTCCGTGATCGCGCTCGACCGGCTCGGTACGCCCGGGTTCCTCGCGCTGCAGCGGATGGGTTTCACGTTCGTGGACTCCGCCCCGACGACCGAGGCTGCCCGCGAGGTGAAGACGCCCGAGGAGGTGCGCCTCTTCCGCGCGAACGGCCCGCTCCTGATGGACATGCTCGGCGCGTTCGAGGCGGCGATCGAGCCGGGCGTGCGCGAGCGGGACCTGCTGGCCGTGCTCGCCGACCGGATGCACCGGGGCGGCGGCGAGTTCCAGGCCACGAGCACGGTTGCGTCGGGCCCGAACACGAACCCGTGGCGCGCCGAGGCGACGGATCGCGCGCTCGAGTCCGGCGACCTCGTGTTCGTCGACACCGACACCGTGGGGATCGGCGGCGCGTTCTTCTGCGTCTCGCGGACGTTCCCCGTGAGCGGCGAGCTGAGCGACGCCCAGCGCGCCCTCTACGGCGACGCGTACGAGTGGCTCGACGGGATGAAGGCCGTCGTGGAGCCGGGCCTCACCTGCGCCGAGATCGCGGCGCGCGCGCCGGACCTGCCCGAGCGGTACCGAGCCCAGCGCTACGAGGTCATGGTGCACAGCGTGGGCCTCGAGGAGGAGAGCCCGAGCATCTGCTACCCGTTCGACCGCCAATGGAACGGCGACCGCGTGATCCGCGAGGACATGGTCCTGGTCGTCGAGCTGTACGCGGGCGAGGTCGGGGCGCGCGACGGCGTCAAGCTCGGCGACGTGGTGTTGGTCACCACCGACGGCCTCGAGGTGCTCGCGCCCTACCCGTTCCTCGACCGGTAGAGGGCGCGACCGGTAGGGTCGGCGGGTGGACGTGTCCGAACCACTCGGGATCCGTGTGCAGTGCGTGGTGGTGGACGCGCGCGACCCGAGCGCGCAGGCGCGGTTCTGGGCGCAGGCGTTGGGCTGGCGCATCACGCACGACGACGACGACGAGTCGGTGCTCGAGCCGCCCGAGGGCAGCCCCGCGAACGACGTGGCGCCCGACGTCCTCTTCGTGCGGGTCCCCGGATCGAAGACCGTCAAGAACCGCCTCCACTTCGACCTGCGGCCCGACGACCAGGCGGCCCACGTCTCGCGGCTGGTGGGGCTCGGTGCGACCCGGGCGGACATAGGCCAGACCGGGGAGGAGCGCTGGATCGTGCTCGCCGATCCCGAGGGCAACGAGTTCTGCGTACTGCCGCCGCTCCCGCCCGAAGAGGTCTGACGACCACCCCTGTCGCCGGCGGGGGCTAGACTTGGCGTTTCCGCTGCATACGCGTTGGGAACAGGGTTCCCCGGGGGGTACGGACATGCCCAGAACGATGTGGAAGGGGGCGATCTCCTTCGGCCTGGTGACGATCCCCGTCGCCGTCTACCCGGCCACCGAGGAGAAGACGCTCCGGTTCAACCAGATCCACGAGGAGGACGGCGGGCGGATCCGCATGAAGCGGACATGCTCCGTCGACGGCGAAGAGGTCCCGTACGACGAGATCGTGAAGGGCTACGAGTACGAGAAGGACCGCTACGTCGTCCTCACGGACGAGGACTTCGACAAGGTGCCGGTCGAGTCGAGCCGCGCGATCGACATCGTGCAGTTCGTCGACCTCGACGAGATCGACCCGATGCTCTACAAGAAGAGCTACTACCTCGTGCCCGACGAGACCGGCGCGAAGGCCTACGCGCTCCTCCGCGAGGCGCTCAGCCAGGACAACAAGGTCGGCATCGCGAAGGTCAGCTTCCGCGACAAGGAGCACCTGGCCGCGCTGCGCTTCAAGGACGAATCGTTCGTCCTCGAGACGATGTACTGGCCCGACGAGATCCGCGCGGCCGACTTCGGCGGCGTCGACGTCGACCTGAAGGTCCGCGCCCAGGAGCTCGAGATGGCGCGCCAGCTGATCGAGAACCTCACCGCCGACTGGGACCCCGAGGAGTTCACCGACGAGTACCGCGAGGCGCTCCTCCGCATCGTCGAGGCGAAGATCTCGGGCGAGGAGATCGAGGTCGTCGAGGCCGAGCCCACCGCGAAGGTGGTCGACCTGATGGAGGCCCTGAAGGCCAGCGTCGCCGCGGCCAAGAAGCAGGCCGACCGCCCGGACGAGGCGCCCGCCCCGCGGGCGAAGTCCACCGCGAAGAAGACGACCGCGAAGAAGACGGCGGCCAAGAAGTCCACCGCGAAGAAGACGACGGCGCGCAAGAAGGCCGTCGGGGAGTGACCCTCCCCCAGGGCTATCGCTCCCGGGCGGCGGCCCGGGAGGATATCGACGCGCTGATCGACCTGTTCCAGGTCGCCGATCTGGCCGACGTCGGCTTCGCCGATCCGGCGCGCGACGAGATCCACGAGACCTGGGCGCAGCCGTGGTTCGACCTGGCCAAGGACTCGCTCCTCGTCGAGGCCCCCGACGGGGCGATCGCGGCCTACTCGGAGACCGTCGCGAAGGACGCCACCGTCGACGTGTTCGCGTTCGCGAAGATCCACCCCGATCACCGCGGCCGGGGCATCGGGGCCTTCGTGGCTGCCGCCACCGAGGCCCGTGCGGCCGAGCTGATCCCCGCGGGGGTCACCGCGCCGCTGCGGAACGGCTTCCCGTCGACCGACGATCGGGCGATCGCGCTCTTCGCGGGACGCGGATACGCGCACGTCAGGTCCTTCTGGCACATGGAGCGACCGCTCGAGGACCTCGAGGCGCCTCCGCCCGAGCCCGACGGCATCACGATCCGGCCGGGCGCCGCGGGCGAGGACGAACGCATCTCGTGGGCGCTCCTCGAGGAGGCGTTCGCGGAGCATTTCGGCTACCAGCCGCTCACGTTCGACGAATGGCTCGCGATGTGGTCGGGGTTCCCCGGCTACGACCCCACGTGGGTGCTCCTCGCGTTCGAGGGTGACGAGCCGGTGGGGATCTCGATCGTGCTGCCGAGCGAGGACGGCGTCGCCTGGGTCGGGTGAGTTGGGCGTGCTGAAGCCGTGGCGCCGGCACGGCATCGGGATGGCGCTCCTGCAGCGGTCGTTCGCGTTCATCGCATCGAAGGGGTACTCGACGGTCCGCCTCGGGGTCGACACCCAGAACGCGACCGGCGCCACCCACCTGTACGAGCGCGCCGGCATGACCGTGCGCCGTGAATACCGGGTCGTCGAGCGCAGCGTCGAAGGCACGGCCGCGTCCGGCTAGGCTTAGCGCCCCACCTGCCGGGAGGAACCGTCGTGAAGCTCGTGACCGCCATCGTGAAGCCCCACCGCGTCGACGAGGTGAAGGAGGCGCTCCGGGACCTGGGGGTCCAGGGGCTCACCACCACGGACGTCGAGGGGTTCGGGCGTCAGCGCGGCCATACCGAGGTCTACCGCGGCGCCGAATACCAGGTCGACTTCGTGCCCAAGGTCAAGCTCGAGATCCTCGTCGCCGACGGCGAGGTCCAGGGCGTGGTCGACGCGGTCCTGAAGGCCGCCCGCACGGGCAAGATCGGTGACGGGAAGCTCTGGGTCACCGAGGCCGAGCAGGTGATCCGGATCCGCACGGGTGAGATGGGCCCCGACGCGGTCTGAGCCGCGTGCCCGCACCCACCGCGACCCGATGATCACCGACCCGCTCACCCGTCTCGCCGAAGAGCTCGCGGCGCTCGACCGCGCGTACTCGCGCGGCCACCATGGGCGATGGTCGGCGGGGAGACGGAGCGACCTGCTCGACGCGGCGATCGTCGCGCTGTTCGAGGCGGCCGACCCGCCCCCCGGCACCGCGCTCGCGGCGCTCGGCGGGTACGGCCGCCGCCAGCAGCTCCCGCGCTCGGATGTCGACCTCCTGGTGGTGCACGACGGCGACCGGCCCGACGACGTCGCCCTGCTCGTCGATCGCCTGCTCTACCCGCTGTGGGACGCCGGTCTCGAGGTCGGTCAGGCGGTGCGCACGCCCGAGGAATGCGCGGCGATCGTCCCGGAGCGGCTCGACGCCGCCACCGCGATGCTGGACCTTCGGTACCTGGCGGGCGCCGAGGACCTCGCCGCCGAGGCGTCCGCCCGCGTCCGCGCCGTGGTGGCGGCCGACCCCGACGGGTTCGTGACGCGCCTGCGCGAGGGCGCCGCGGCTCGGGCGGATCGCTACGGCTCCACGGCACACCTCCTGGAGCCCGAGCTCAAGGAGGGCGCGGGAGGGCTCCGCGACATCCAGACGGTGCGCTGGCTCGAGCTCGTGAGCGGCGGCGGTGTCCCGCTCCGCGACCGCGAGCGAGCGACCCTGGAGGCCGCCGAGGAGTTCCTGACCCGGGTCCGCAGCGCGCTGCACCTCGAGGCGGGGCGTCGCACGGACCGGCTCGTGCTCGACCACCAACCCTCGATCGCCCGCGCGATGGGGTTCACGGACGAGCCGCGGCTGATCGCCGAGGACGGCCTGATGCGCGCGGTGTTCGAGCACGCACGGCAGGTCTCGCGGATCCTGGCCGACGCCTTCGCGCGCCGAGCGGGAGGCGCGACGGACGCGACGGACGCACCCGGCGAGCCGATCCGCGGGCCGGTGGGCGTCCTCGACGCCCTCGCTCGGACCGCCGAAGCCGGCGTTCCGGCCTCGCCGCAGCTCCTCGACGAGATCGAGGCTGCGGACGTGCCGAACCCGGTCGCGTGGGGCCCGGAGGTTCGTGACGCCTTCCTCCGGTTGCTCCGGTCCGGCGAGCCCGCCGCGCAGGCGCTCGACACGCTGGACCGGCTCGGGCTGCTCGCGCGGTTCCTCCCCGCGTGGGTCGCGGTGCGGTGCCGTCCCCAACGCGATCCGTACCACCGGTACACGGTCGACACGCATCTCACGACGGCGCTCACGGGCATGTCGTCGATGCTCGCGGCGCCCGACCCGGACGACCCCGTGGAGCGTGACGCCGTCGACGAGACCACCGACCCCGACGCCCTGCGCCTGGGCGCCCTGCTGCACGACATCGGGAAGACCGGTGAGGGCGGCCACGTGCCGATCGGGACGCGGATCGCCGACGGGACGCTCGCGTCGATGGGATTGCCGGACCCGACCCGCGAGCTCGCCTCGTTCATGGTGGCGCACCACCTGCTGCTGCCGGACACCGCCACGCGTCGGGACCTGACCGACGAGGACCTGATCCTGAGCGTGGCCGCCACGATCGCGACGACCGAGCGGCTGGGCGCGCTCTACCTCCTGGCGAAGGCCGACGCGGCGGCCACGGGCCCGGCCGCGTGGACCCCGTGGCGCCGGGCCCTCGTGCGCGAGCTGGTCACGAAGGTCCGGCGCGTGTTCGACCGGGGGGACATGGGGGCCGAGCTCGCGGAGCAGCTCACCGACCGGATCGGGCGGCTCCGGGACCTCCTCGACGCCGAGCCCGACGACGAGGTCGAGCACTTCGTCCTACGGATGCCGCGCGGGTACTTCCTCTCGGTGGAGCCCGGGCGCGCCGCCCGCCACTACGGGACGATCGCGCCCGACATCGGCCGTCACGACGTCCGGACGGCGGCCGCAGACGGTTCCCGCCCCGGAACGTACGAGCTGCTCGTGGTGGCCGCCGATCGTCCCGGCTTGCTCTCATGGATCGCGGGCGCCCTCGCGGTGGCCGGCCTCTCGATCCTGTCGGCGCAGGTGTTCACGACGGTCGACGGCGTGGCCGTCGACCTGTTCGAGGTCGAGGGCGTGTTCGAGCCGGACGTGGGGGAGCGGCGATGGCGCGAGTTCCGCCGGACGCTCCGCGGCGCGATCGAGGGCGCGATCTCGCTGGACCGACGCGTCGAGGACAAGCGCCGGCACTACCCGCGCCCCGACCGCGGGGTCCCCGTGACGATCGCGGTCGAGAACGACGCCAGCGACTTCTCGACGGTGATCGAGGTCGGAGCGCCCGACCGCCTCGGGCTCCTGTACGACATCACGAGCACCCTCGCCGACCTGCGGCTCGACGTGTACGTCGCGAAGGTCGCCACCTACACGGGGCGCGTGATCGACGCCTTCTACGTCCGCGACGCGGTCGGCGGGAAGGTCACCGACCCCACCCAGGTCGCCGAGATCGAAACCGCGGTTCGGGCCCGCCTCGGGGGATAGGCTCCGACGATGAGCGGGCCCACCGCCGACGCACACGACGACCGACCCGACGAACCGACACCCGAGGACCCCGGGCCCCTCTCGGCCGCCCGAGCCGCCCGGCGCCGCACTGATCGGGCCCGCGTTCGGGATCACGCGGTGGCGGGCGAAGCGATGAAGGCCCGGGTGTTGGCGATCGACCCGGGCCGCCGGTAGGGTCGGACGCATCCCACGACCCCCCGGGAGTTGTCCTATGCCTCGAACCGTCCGTGTTCCCTCCATCCTCCTGGCCGTCACCGCCGCGTTCGCGGTCGTGGTGCCGTCCGCCGAGGCGCACGCCGCCGCTCGGTGTCCGAGCTTCGGGTCCGCCGCCACGATCGGGCACGTGTCGGGCCTCTCGTCGATCCGCGAGATCTCCGGGGTCGTGTCGAGCCATCGCTACGCGCGGACCCTCTGGATCGAGCAGGACGGCGGCAACCCCGAACGGATCGACGCGATCCGCCCCGACGGCTCCGCCCGCGCCAGCATCCCGGTGCGCAACGCCCGGAACCACGACTGGGAGGACATCGCGTACTGGGACCACCGGATCTGGATCGGCGACATCGGGAGCAACGCGGGGAACGACGGCAGCGTCGACGTCTACTGGTTCAAGGAGCCGAAGCTCTCGGCCCGCTCGGTGACCGCGAAGATGGCGACCCTGCGATACCCCGACGGTGGGCACAACGCCGAGGCGATGTTCGTGACGGGCGGGAACCTCTACATCGTGTCGAAGGAGAAGTCCCTCGACACGGGCACCGTGTACCGGGCCGACGTCTCGCCGCTCCGCGACGGCGCGACCCGCAGGATGCAGAAGGTCACGACCGTGCGGATCGGCAACATCAGCGCCGCCGACGTCGGCGTTCGGGGCATCGTGATCCGGAACTACCGGCACGGGCTCTTCTACCGGTGGCGGGCCGATCATCGGGTCGCCACCGCCCTCGACGGCGCATCGTGCGACGTCGAGGTGGGCCCGGGGGCCGAGTCGATCGCGTTCACGACGTGGAACCGATCGATGTACTCGATCCCCGAGGGCTCGGCCCCGCCGGTGTTCGTGAACCGCCCCCGGTAGGGGTCGCCCTCGCCAGGCCTGCCCGTTCCGCGCGGTGTAGCGTGACGGCGTGGACCCGACCGTGGTGCTCGCGTGCGAGGGGCTGCGCAAGAGCTTCGGTGACCGCGTGGCCGTGGACGGCGTGAGCTTCACGATCGCGGCCGGCGAGACCTACGGGCTCCTGGGACCCAACGGCGCCGGCAAGACGACCACGATCTCGATGGTGTGCGGGCTGCTCACCCGCGACGCCGGGCGGGTCACCCTCCAGGGGAGGGAGCTCGACACGGGGACCGTCGAGGTGAAGGCCGCCGTGGGCTTCGTCCCCCAGGAGATCGCGGTCTATCCCGACCTCACGGCGCGCGAGAACCTGCGGTTCTTCGGCAAGCTCTACGGGCTCTCGGGCGCGTCGCTCGACACGCGGATCGACCGCATCCTCGGCACGATCGGCCTCGCGGATCGCGCCGACGAGCGCACCGACGCCTTCTCGGGCGGCATGAAGCGGCGGCTGAACATCGGGCTCGGCATGCTGAACGACCCGGCCCTGCTCCTGCTCGACGAGCCGACCGTCGGCGTGGATCCGCAGAGCCGGAACGCGATCCTCGACTCGGTCGAGGCGCTCGCGTCCGAAGGCATGGCCGTCCTCTACACCACCCACTACATGGAAGAGGCCGAGCGACTCTGTGATCGGGTGGGGATCCTGGACGAGGGCTCGCTGAAGGCCGAAGGCACCCGGCGCGAGTTGATCTCGCTGGTCGGCGAGCACGACCGGCTCAGGATCGACGCGCGTGGGGACCTGCCCGCCGCCGGTGCCGCGGCGCTCACGGTGCCCGGCGTCGAGGAGGCGGTGCCGCGTGAGGGCGGACTGGATCTGATGGCCCGGGACGTGCGGGCCTCGCTCGCCGAGATCGTGCGCGCGATCGACGACACCGGTGCGGGCATCACCTCGATCGAGGTCGAGGAGCCGAACCTGGAGGCGGTCTTCCTGCACCTCACCGGCAAAGCCTTGCGCGACGAGGCGTAGCGCGATGCGTCACGCCTGGACGATCGCGGCGAAGGATCTCCGGCGGCGCTTCCGCGACCGCACCGCGCTCCTCGTGGCCTTCGTGCTTCCCTTCGGGCTCGCGTGGATCTTCGGGCTGACGCTCGGGGACATCGAGACCCAGGGCTTCGAGGCGACCTACGCCGTCGCCGACCTCGACACGAGCGGCCACATCCCATCGTCGTTCACCGACGTGTTGACGAGCCTCGACTTCGTCACGCTCCGGGAGGCGGACTCGCCGGCGCAGGTCGAGCGACTCGCGGAAGACGGCGACATCGACGGCGGTGTCGTGTTCCCGGAGGGGTTCTCGGCGCAGGTGCAGTCGGGTGAGGCGGCCACGCTCCGCGTGATCGGGTCCCCGGACTCGAGCGTGGGATCGCTGGTGCTCGTGTCCTTGGCCCGATCGTTCGGTTCGCAGCTCGATGCGATCGCGGTGTCGGTGGCCACGGTCGGCTCACCGGGGGCGGCCGATCCCGCTCTGGTCGCCCGTGCTCGGGAGGTGAAGGCCGCGGCCAGCGTCGGCACCGTCGACGCGGCGAACCAGGTGGCGTCGCAGTCGACGTTCTTCGCGATCGGCATGGCGGTGTTCTTCCTGTTCTTCGCGGTGGAGTTCGGCGTGCGCGGGCTGCTGGAGGAGCGGGAGGAGGGCACCCTCGATCGCCTGTTGGTCGCGCCCATCGCGCCCTCCTCGGTGATCGGCGGCAAGGCGCTCGCGAGCTTCCTGGTCGGGCTCGTCAGCACGACACTGCTCGTGGTCGCCTCCACGTGGATCCTCGGCGCGACGTGGGGCGACCCCTTCGGGGTCGCGCTGCTGGTGCTGGGCGGGGTGCTCGCGGCGGTCGGGGTGACGGCGCTCGTGGCGACGCTGGCGAAGAGCACGGCGCAGGCCGGGGCGTACGTGTCGATCGTGGCCGTGGTCGGCGGGCTGATGGGCGGCACGTTCTTCCCCATCTCGCAGGCCGGGTTCCTCGGCACGATCCGCTTCCTCTCGCCGCAGGGATGGCTGATGGAGGGGTTCCAGGAGCTCGCGTACGGCGGGACGACGGCCGACATCATCGGGCCGCTCGTCGGGGTGGTCTCGATCGCGGTCGTCACCGGTGCGATCGCCTGGGCACGCGCGTCACGGATGGTGGCCCGATGAACCTCCGGAAGGCCGGCGCGATCGCGTGGGTGAACCTCCGTCGGCTGACACGCGACAAGACCGGGGCCTTCTTCGTGTTCGTGTTCCCGTTCCTGATCATCCTCGCGCTGGGCGCGGCGTTCGGGTCCGGCTTCACGCCACAGCTGGGCGTGGTGTCCACGGGATCGGGCCCGCTCGGCCAGGATCTCCGCGACCGGCTGGCGCCACCGACGGCCTGGAAGTACAGCACTTCGCCGATGTCGAGACGATGCGCACCGCGATCGAGCGGGGGCAGCTGGAAGGCGGGCTCGAGATCCCCACCGGGTACGACGAACGGATCCGCGCCGGTGCGACCGTCCCGCTCGACTACGTGGCGCGGCCGACCGGGGCCCAGGAGCTGGAGGCGACCGTCGCGGCGGTGGTGGACGAGCAGGGCGTCGTGATCCGGGCGGCGCGCCTCGCGGTCTCGGAGGGGAGCGCCGGCTCGTTCGACGAGGCGCTCGCACGCGCTCGCGCGGTCGCGGCGGCGATGCCGCGGGTCGAGGTGGCGACGCGGACGGCGGGAGGCGACTCGGCGATCGGCTCGTTCGCCAGCGGCGCGGCGGCGGAACTGGTCCTCTTCATGTTCCTGACGTCGCTCTCGGCATCGGCGATGCTGATCGAGACCCGCCGGCTCGGGGTGACCCGCCGCATGCTCGCGTCGCCCACCGAGGTGCGCACGATCCTGGTGGGCGAGACGCTCGGGCGGTTCGCGATCGCCCTGGTGCAGGGGCTGCTGATCGTGGTCGGCACGGTGCTGCTGTTCCGCGTGGACTGGGGGAACCCCGTCACCACCGGGCTCGTCGTGCTGCTGTTCGCGCTCGCGGCGACCGGTGCCGCGATGGTGATGGGCTCGGTCCTCAAGAACGCGTCGCAGGCCGGGGCGATGGGCGTGTTCCTCGGGCTCGTGCTGGCGGCGATCGGTGGCTGCATGGTGCCGCTCGAGATCTTCCCGCCGGTCATGTACCGGATCGCCCACCTCTTCCCGCACGCGTGGGCGATCGAGGCGCTGAACGCGTCGATCGCGACCGGGGCGGCGCCCGCCGAGGTGTCCACCGAGCTGTGGGTGCTCGCGGCGTACGCGATCGGGCTGCTGGCGATCGCCTCGGTGCTGCTGCGGCGATCGATCACGGGGCGCGCGACGTGACCGGGCCGGGACCGGGGGTCGCCTCGGTGGCCGATGCCGAGCTGCGGGCGCTGGCCGAACGGGACCTCGCCGCCTGGCCGGCGATGCCCGCGCGCCTGTTGCACGTGCTCGCGCCGGGGCTCGGGCTCGACGTCGAGGTGGCGGCGGGTGACGCCGACGTTGCCACGCGGGAGCCGCTCCGACCCGGTGCCCGGTTCCGGATCGCGAGCGTCACGAAGACCTTCGTGGGCGCGGCCGCGCTCCGGCTGGTTGAGGATGGGCGCCTCTCGCTCGATTCCTCGCTCGACGATCTCCTGCTCCCCGAGACCCGCGACGTGCTCCGTGACGGCGGTTACGACACGGGCGCGATCGCGCTCCGGCACCTGCTGACGCACACGAGCGGCATCTACGACTTCGCGGCCTCCGCCTACGATCCGTCGATCGCGGACGGGTTCGACGATGCGATCGCGCGCGATCCGTCACACCGCTGGACCCGACTCGAGCAGGTCCGGTTCGCGGTGACGCACGGCCGCCCGTACGGAAGGCCCGGGGCGGTCTTCGGCTACTCGGACACCGGCGCGTGCCTCGTCGGCGAGATCCTGGAGGAGCGGACCGGCCGCACGATGGGCGCGGCGATCCGCGAACTCGTGGACTTCGAGCGGCTCGGTCTGCATCACACCTGGCACGAGACGGTTGAGCCCGAGCCGTCCGACCTTCCGCAGCTCTCGCACCAGTACGAGGGTGAGGTCGACATCGGCGGCATCGACCCCTCGGTCGACCTGTGGGGCGGCGGCGGCCTGATGTCGACCTGCCGGGATCTCGCGCGGTTCTTCCGGGCGCTGCTCCGCGGGGAGGTCTTCCGCGACCCCGCGACGCTCGGCGAGATGACCACCCTGCTGCAGGGGATCCCGGCTGCCGAGGAGATGGCCGTCGGCGACGACCCGTCCGACGCCGGGATGTTCATCTTCCGTGCCGAGGCGGGGGGCGAGACCTGGTGGGGTCACGACGGCTGGTGGGGGACGACCGTCTACACGTGCCCGCGACGGGACCTGACCGTGGTGGCCGGCCACCAACAGGCGAAGATGCCGAAGGGCTTCGAGCGGCGGCGGATCCTCGACGACGTCCTCACGATCGTGGCGCGGGACACCTAGTGCCGGTGCCCGATCCGGTTGCCACGGTTCGAAACGTCGTGAACGATGACGCCGGATGACACAGGGAGGTTCCGATGGCTGAGGCGATGGACGCCGCGTACGAGGTCGGCGTGCTGACGTTCGAGGGGAAGGACCGGGCGGAATCGACGATGGAGACGCTCCGGCGGGCGGCCGGGGGCCGGCCGGACGTCGACGTGTCGGTGGTCGAGCACCACCCGAACGGGCGGTTCGGGGTCCACGTCTACAACCCGCAGCCCACGAAGGGATCACACATGACCGAGGGGGCGGTCGTCGGGGCCGCGCTCGGCGGGCTGTTGCTGGGTCCCTTCGGACTCGCCGCCGGCCTGCTCGGCGGGGTCGGGGTGGGCGCCACGATGCAGGGCCGCAAGAAGGACGACCTCGAGCTCTCCGACGACTTCGTGCGGGAGCTGAAGGCGGCCCTGCCTCCGGACTCCTCGGCCGTCCTGATCGTGGGGGATCCCGAGGTGGTGCACGGGCTGATCGGCGGTGTCCACGCCGACGGGGTGGTGTCGGTGCTGGAGCTGCACCACCCGCTCACCGAGGCGCAGGCCGCCGTCCTGAACGAGGCGCTGGCGGCCGGCCAGGACTCCACGGAGGCCTGACGCCCGAGCCGAACTCTGTCCCCGGCTCAGGGTCGGGATCGATCGACCGACCGTTCCGGGTGACGGTCAGCGACCTACGTCGGGCGTTCCGTCGACCGATCGTGCGCCCGCGACCCGCCTCGCATGACTCCCGACGGCCTCATGTCCCGTCACGACGCGGATGAACTCGTCACGCTCGAGCGCGAGCAGCCGGAGCTCGCTCGTCGCCGTGACGGTGGCGTTGCGTGGCGCATCGTTGAGGAGCGCCACCTCACCGAAGTAGTCGCCGGGGCCGCGTTCGATCACGTCCGCGCCCTCCCGCGTGACCTCGGCATGACCGGCCTCGACGATGAAGAACCGATCGCCGCGGTCCCCTTCGCGGATCACGACCGCTCCGGACGGTACGTCGATCGGTACCAGGTTCCGCGCGAGCCGCTCCAGGGCCGGGGGAGGGAGCGGGGCGAATAGGTCGGTCGCGCGGAGCACCGCCATCTCGGCGGTCGGGACGCGAAGCCCCACGTCGAGGGAGGCGATCCGGCGGCGAACGGCGAAACCTGCGACGGGGAGGAACGCCCCGGCCGCCAGGAGCGTCCATCGCGCACCCAGCCAGACGACCGCGAGCGATGCGACGAACGCTCCGACGCCTTCCATCGCCATGTAGAGGGACTCCAGCACCCCATACGTTCGCGACAGCTTCTCGTCCGGCACGAGGCGCTGCAGCATCGTCCGTCCCGTCACGTCGAGGAGCTGCATCCCACCGCCGCTCACGGCGAGCAGGGGGGCGGCCAGGAGGGGAGCGGCCGCGGTCGCGATCAGCGGCGAGCCGGCACCGATCAACCCCGCCCTGAACCCGGGGAAGAGCCGAGCTCGCTGACCGGCGACCATCGCCGCGGTCGCGCCGGCCACGGCCCCGACCCCGAGCGCCGCGTTGAGGAAGCCGACGCCGGCGTCGCCGGTCTTCAGGACATCGAGGGCGAGCACGACGATCAGCGTGTCGATCGCCCCGAGCACCAGCGAGCCCGCGCCGACCAGCCCGACCAGGAGCCGGCGCCGCTGGTCACGGAACACGTAGACGTACCCCGCGCCGAGCTCGGCGAGCCGGAAGGCGTCCGGCGCCTCATCGTCATCGGCGCGGTTCGTTGCCCGCATCGTCCAGACCAGGAACGTGCCGACGAGCAACAGGGCGCCGAGGACGATGAAGGCGAGGCCCGGTCCGGACACCGACCGTCCATCCGCGAACGCCAGCACAGCGCCCACGAGCACCGGCCCGAGGAAGATCGTGACGCTCTCGATCAGACCGCTCGCCGCGTAGCTCGTCGTCAGCTCCTGCGGGGTCCGCACGATCCACGGCAGCAGCGCGCCGTACGTCGGACGGACGAGCGTCAGCACCCAGCCCGAGGAGGCCGCGAGCACGTAGGCGACGACCGCGGGCGCGTCCATCAGCATCGCGACCCCGGCGGCGATCGTGACGGTCGTGAGCGAGGCGAACACGAGCAGCAGCACCCGCCGGCGGTCGAAGCGGTCGCCGAGGGTCGAGCCGAGCGACGCGAACACCGCCGCGGGGAACTGCTGCAGGAGGGCGACGCCGCCGACCGCCGCCATCCCGCCCTTCGCGAAGGCGTAGACGAACAGGGCGATCAACCCGCCCCACTCCGTCAGTTCGAACGCGAAGAGCGCCAGCTGCGCCCGGCCCAACTCTCGCGATCGGAACGAGGCGATGAACGCCCGCATGGACTCACCGAGGTCGTCGCGGATCTGCTGGAGACCGGTCGCGTCCGGCCCGCTCCCTTCCCCGTCCTGCATGGCGCGTACTCTGGCCGCACGACGCGAGGCATGCAACGGGCCCGAGTCAGGCCACCACTCGATCGAGATGCCGGGGGTGGGGGGCTACGCTCCGGATCCGTAAGAACTGTGGGCAGTGAAGGAGCGCCATCATGCCGTCCGATCCGGCCTATCCGGCCACGCGTCGCTATCGAGGGTTCATCGCTGACACCGCCCGGTGGGAGCGGTTCGCGTTCCGACCCGACGACGTCGTGATCTCGACGCCCGCCAAGTGCGGCACCACCTGGATGCAGACGATCGTCGGGATGCTGCTCCTCGACCGGGTCGACCTCGGGGCCCCGATCGCCACGATCTCGCCGTGGCTCGACATGCTGACGCGCAGCGACGACGAGGTGTTCGGCCTGCTCGACGCCCAGACGCATCGGCGGTTCATCAAGACGCACGCGCCGCTCGACGGGATCCCCCGTCACGACTCGGTCACGTACATCACCGTCGTCCGTCATCCGCTGGACGTCGCGCTGTCCGACCGGGACCACAACGAGAACCAGCGGGAGGAGCGCCTGGTCGAGCTCAGGCTCGCCGCGTCGGGGGAGCCCGACCCCGACCTCCCCGTGGGCGAGGACCGGCCCGAGGACACCGGCGACTACCTGCGGTGGTTCATCGACAACCACGAGCCGCCGGTGGGCAGCGGTCCGCACGGTCTCGAGGACTACTGCCAGCAGGTCCGCACCTACTGGGACGCCCGAGAGGCTGCGAACGTCCACCTGTTCCACTACGCCGACATGTGGGCCGACCTCGACGGGGAGATGCGACGCGTGGCCGCGGCGCTCGGGGTCCCGGTCGACGAGACGTCGGTGGCCCGCGTTCGTCGAGGCGGCCGGGCTCGACTCGATGCGATCGCGGGCGGCCCACACCACCCCCGAGGCGCACGCGGATATCTGGGTCTCGCCCGAGCGGTTCTTCCGCTCGGGCGGCACCCGCGACTGGGCGTCCTTCCTCGGCCGCGACGACCTGGCGCACTTCGAGGAGCGGTTGCAGGATCTCGCCGGCGACGCGGCGAGCTGGGCAGCCGGTGGTCGAGTGGCCCTGGGGCAAGCGTGAGGCGAACCCCTAGGGCGAGGACCTGCCGATCGAACGCGCCGGTCAGGCCACGACCCGGTAGAGGTGCCAGCGGTCGGGGACGCCCTTCAGCTCGTGCTCGCCGGCGTCCTCGAAGGCGAGACCGCTGCCCGCGACCAGGTCCTTGACGGTCTGGGAGACGAGGACCTCGGAGGCCCCCGCCTTCGCGCCGACCCGCGCCCCGATCGCGACCCCGAGCCCGGCCACGTCGTCGCCGTCGAGCGCGACCTCGCCGGTGTGCAGCCCGGCGCGGATCTCGATCCCCAGCGGGCGGACGGCGGCGGCGATCGCCTCCGCGCACCGTACGCCACGTGCCGGACCGTCGAAGGTCGCGAGGAACCCGTCGCCCATCGTCTTGATCTCGCGGCCGCGGAAGCGCCTCAGGTTCGCCCGCACGATCTGGTCGTGCTGCGCGCGGATCTCCGTCCACGCCCGGTCACCGATCGCCGCGCTCTGCGCGGTGGAGTCCACGATGTCGGTGAACAAGACCGTGGCGAGGACCCGGTCGAATTCGAGCTCGTCCTCGCTGATCTGCCGCGCGAACCGTTCCACGTGCTCGATCACGGTGTCCGCGCAGGCCCAGAAACTCACGTACTCGTCGGACGGCATCTCCACCAACGTGGCCCCGGGGATCCGTCCGGCGCTGTACCGGGCGCTCTCGATCGACTCCACCTGGTTGTCGACCGCATGCAATACGAGGGTCGGAACCTGGATCGTCGGGAGGATCGCCCGCACGTCGCTGTCGCGGATCTTCCGCTCGAGCGCCGACATCGCCCCGGGACTGCCGGCCGCCCGGAAGTACCGAGCGAATCGCTCGACGGTGGCCGCGTCGAGCGGGTGGTTCGGCGCCAACCAGCTGAGGTGCTCCTCGGTATGCGCGAGGGTGCCCCATCCGGCATCGACCTTCGAGAGGTAGCCGTCCCATTCGTCGTCGGTCCAGGCCCACGGGTAGTCGTGAGCCCACAGCCCGCGCGACGTGGTGTTCAATAGGATCAGGCCCAAGGCTCGCTCGGGGAACGAGGCCGCGAAGAGCGCGCAGATCATGCCCCCGTCCTGCTCGCCGAACTGCACCGCTCGCTCGGATCCCGCTGCGTCCATCACCGCCCTGACATCGTTCATGCCGGCTTCGAACGACGCGTCGTCCGGGTCCCGATCCGAGACGCCGTTGCCGCGCGGGTCGAACGTGATCACTCGGGAGAACGAGGCGAGGCGACGGAGGAACCTCGCCTGCTCCGGCAGCTCCCAGGACTGGTCGACGTTGGAGACCTCGCCGAACGAGTAGACCAGGTCGATCGGACCTTCGCCGAAGACCTGGTAGCCGATATGGACGTCGTCCACGGTCTTGGCGTAGCGCGTCTCCGGCACGTCCACCGCTGCATCTTCCTCGTCGGGGCATGGGGACACAATCCGAACGTCATCGCCCGATACCCCCAAGTGCGACCCGCCGTGGGTCGACGGGTTCGACCGGCCGGGGACCCACGTGGTCAACTCTCCGCTCGACGTCGACGCGAAGGGAGCGAGGATGGGCGCCTACGAGGACCATGTGGACACGCTCGAACGCGAGCTGAGCGGACTCCTCGAGGTGTTCCAGGGGCTGAGCCCCGAGCGATGGCAGACGAACACGCTCCTCGTGCCGCTCGATCCGGAGCAACCGCACTGGACGCTCTTCGAGCTCGCCGGCCACTTCGACATCTCGATCGGGCTCGCGCACATGCTCGTCGACGATCCGCACCCCGACGGGCAGCCCGGACGCGACCGCGTGAGCTTCTTCATCTTCCCGCGGTCGGAGGTGGCGCCGGTCGTCTACGACTACGCGTACACGATGGTCGACGGCAAGACGCCGGCGGACATGCCGGGCACGCTCGAGGCCACGTTCGCCAAGGTGATCGACGGCGCGCGCTCGAACCCGCCGGAACTGATCGGCTCCGGGTACTACGCCTTGATGGAGCTGGGGGAGTTCATCCCGAGCCGGGTCGTCGAGGCGGTCGTGCACGGGCTGGACCTGACCGATCCGCTCGGCATGGATCCGATCGCGACCCCCGACGGGATCGCGACGACCGCGGCGATCCTGGACGAGCTGCTCGCACGCCGCACGGTGGGCACACGACCGCCGGACCTCGCCGACGACCTGGAGTGGATCCGCGCCGCCTCGGGACGCAGGCCGGCCGGGAAGCACCCGGATCCGCGGCTCCCGCTGATCGGCTAGGACCCGTGCGCGACCCGGTACAGGCGCCAGAGGTCCGGGACGCCTTTGAGCTCGTGCTCACCGGCGTCCTCGAAGACGAGACCCGAGCCGGCCGTGAGGTCCTTGACGGTCTGGGAGACGAGCACTTCAGAAGGCCCCGCCAGCGCTCCCACGCGCGCGCCGATGTGCACTGCGATGCCCCTGATGTCGTTGCCCACGTGCTCGACTTCGCCGGTGTGCACGCCGGCGCGGATCTCAACACCGAGGTCGCGCACGTCCGAGGCGATCGCCGTCGCGCAGTGGGTCGCGCGCGCGGGGCCATCGAAGAGGGCAAGCAAGCCGTCACCGGTCGACGTGACGTATCGGCCGCCGAACGCTGCGATCTCCCGCTTGGCGGCGGCATCGTGCTCCGCGAGCAGGGCCTTCCACGGCTCGTCACCGAGTCGTGACGCATGCTCGGTGGAGCTCACGATGTCGGTGAACACGACGGTGCCGAGGGCTCGAGTCTCGCTGTGGCCGACCGGGCTTCCCACGACGAAGCGCTCCAACTCGTCGAGCAGGCCGTCGGCGTCGCCCAGGAACGGCCACCAGTCCTGCCCCTCCAACTCGACGAACCGCGCTTCGGTGATCGAGTCCGCCAGGCGCTGGCTCCAGGACACGGGGTTGACCCGGTCCCCGGTCCTGTGCAGCACCTGGGTGGGGACGGCGATCGCATCGAGGATCCCGGTGATGTCGGTCGCGTACAGGAGATCGATGAACCCTGCGAAGGATCCCGGACTCGCCGCATGCCGCTGCAGGCGCGAGAAGGAGCCGTACAGATCGCGATCGTGCAGGTACGAGGGTGCCATGTGTTCGTACAAGCCCTGTTCGAACGCGGGCGTTCCGAACGTCTTCTCCCACTCGGCGTTGTCCTGCGCGATCGCTTCCTCGGTGTTGCCCTCCTCGAGCTCCTGTTGGCGCTTGGAGAGCGGTGTCGAGTAGAGCGACAGGGAACGAACCCGACCCGGGGCCGTCGCGGCCAGCATGGCGCAGAGCTGCCCACCCTCGTTGTGCCCGAACAGCGCTGCCTTCTGCGAGCCGACGGCATCGAGCACACACAGGACATCCTTGACCGCGTCCTCGAGGGGAGGCAGCTCATGCCGTGGGAACCGGTCGGACATGCCCACACCGCGCCGGTCGATCGTGATGAGGCGCGACCATCCGGCGAGCCGCTCCAGGAACGCGGCGGCCTGCGGGAACTCCCACATCATCTCGACGTCGGAGACGTAGCCCTGGATGTAGACGAGGTCGATCGGGCCGTCCCCGACGACGCCGTAGGCGATCGCGACGTCGCCGTTCCACGCGTACTGGGCTCGGGGCGGAGTCACGCCACCACCCGGAAGAGGTGCCAGCGGTCGGGCACGCCCTTCAGCTCGTGCTCGCCCGCATCGGCGAACGTGAGGCCGCTCCCTGCTACGAGATCCTTCACGGTCGAGGAAACGAGCACCTCGGATGGTCCCGCGGCCGCGCCGATCCGCGCGCCGATCGCCACCGCGATCCCCGAGACGTCGGACCCCTCGACCGTGATCTCGCCCGTGTGCAGCCCGGCGCGGATCTGCAGCCCGAGACCGTGCACCGATGTCGCGATCTCCAGCGCGGCCCGGACCCCGCGGGCCGGTCCTGAGAACGTCGCGAGGAACCCGTCGCCCATCGTCTTGATCTCCTCGCCCCGGTGCCGCGCGAGCGCGCCCCGCACCAGGGCGTCGTGCCTCGAACGGGTCGCCTGCCACGCGGCGTCGCCGATACCTGCCGCGTGCGACGTCGAGTCCACGATGTCGGTGAAAAGCACCGTCGCGAGGACCCGGTCGGTGTCGTCGGGCGCCGATCGGGTCCCGGTGAAGAATCCCTCGATCTCGGCGACGAACGCTCCCGCCTCGCCGATCCAGTAGGGCAGGTCGCGCCCGGGCAGCTCGACCAGGGTCGTGTCGGGGATCTTCCTACGGAGCGTTTCGATGAACCCGGTGGCGAACTCGACGTGCGATGCGCCGGGGCGGGTGAGGATCAGGGTGGGGGCTCGGACGGTCGGCAGGACGCCGCGGACGTCCGTCTCCCACCACTGTTCGTGCATCGCGAACGCGGAACCCGGGCTCGCGGCCGCGCGGAGATACGAGGCCCACGACCGGACGGCGGCCGGATCCCCCGCCACGGTCGGCGCGGCCGTCTCCAGATCCTTGCGAGCGAACGCCTCGCTACCCCACGCGACCATCTCCTCGCGGGGATCGATCCCGAGCGCGACGAGTGGGCTCCTCGGGATCGGGGTGTAGAGGGCAAGGGCGCGCACCCGATCCGGATGCGCGGCGGCGAACAGCAGGGCGAGGATCGGCGCCCCGGACTCGCTGGTGACGATGCAGACGTCGCGAGCGCCGACGGCGTCGAGCACCGCGACCACGTCGTCCACCTGGGTCTCGAGCGGCGCACCGTCGTCGGGCGACAGGCGGTCGGACAGACCCATGCCGCGACGATCCATCGCGATCACCCGGGCGAAGGTTCCGATGCGCCGGTGCGTGTCGGCGATCTCGGGGATCCGCCAGTTCTCGTCGAGGTTCGTGAAGAACCCCGGCATCAGCAGCACGTCGATCGCGCCGGAGCCGAACACCTGGAACGCGATGAAGGCTCCGTCAGGCGCCCGGGTGTACCGGGTCTCGGGGACATCCATCACGCGACCACCCGGAAGAGGCGCCAGCGGTCGGGGACGCCCTTGAGCTCGTGCTCGCCGGCGTCTTCGAACGACGAGGCCGCTGACCCGGCGACAAGGTCGCTTGCACGGTCTGAGGAAACGAGTACCTCGTCGAAGCGCCCGCGCTTCGCACCGACGCGGGCGCCGATCGCGACGCCGAGACCCGCCACGTCGTCGCCTTCGATGGCGACCTCCCCGGTGTGTACGCCTGCGCGGATCTCGATGCCGAGCGCACGCACCGCGTTCGCGATCGCCTCGGCGCATCGCACCCCACGCGCGGGCCCGTCGAACATGGCGAGGAATCCATCGCCCATCGTCTTGATCTCGCGCCCTCGGAACCGCGCCAGGTTCGCTCGCACGATCCGGTCGTGCTGTGCGCGCGTCTCGGTCCAGGCCCGGTCGCCTATCGCGGCGCTCTGGGCGGTGGAGTCGACGATGTCGGTGAACAGGACCGTCGCGAGCACCCGGTCGAACTCCGACTCCTCGTCCCGAACCGACCGGAGGAAGCGATCGATCGCGGACACGAGCGCCTCACTATCCCCTTCCCACGCGAGGTGGTCCCGTCCCTCAAGTTCGACGAATCGGGCCCCTGGGATGTGCTCCGCGAGGTAGCGCGCTTCTTCGAGGGAGTACACCTGGTCGTCCGTTCGATGCAGAACCAGCGTCGGTATCTGCACGGCTGGGAGGACCTTGCGGATGTCGGTGTCCCGTTCCATCGCCTCGAGCGCGAGCGCGGTGCCGGGGCTCACCGTGCGGTAGACAGACGTTACGGCCTCTAGGCCCGCCTCGTCGAGCAGGGCTGTGGGTGCCAACCACTGCCAGTACTCCCGTACGTACTCCGGCTGCCCCCAGCGACGCTCGAGGTCGAGCATGTACTCGTCCCACTGCTGATCCGTCTGCGCCCAGGGATAGTCGGGTGCCCGACTACCCCGGGCGTAGCTCGCATACACGATGAGCGCGGCCGTTCGGTCCGGATGGGTAGCCGCGAAGAGGACCGCGAGGGGGCCGGTAGCGTCGAACCCCAACAACGCCGCTCGCTCGGAACCGGCGGCCTCCATGACCGAAAGCGTGTCTTCCATGCGGCTCTCGAGCGTGGGAGCGTCGCTGGCCGAGATCGGGTCGGAGAGACCCAGCCCACGGGGGTCGAAGGCGATCAGCCGCGCGATCGAGCCCAACCGGTTCAGGAACCGCTCCATCTTGGGAAGCCGCCACATGTGGTGCATGCTTGAGTAGCCGGGACCCGGCCACACGAGATCCATCGGGCCATCCCCCACCACCTGATAGGCGATGTGCACTCCCTCAGGCGTCTTGGCGTAGCGGATGTCCGGGATCACCTGGGCAGTCTGAACCCGAGAGCTGCAAGCGGGCAAACAAAGTCAGGCTCCGAAGGCCAACGCTCCTGGCTTAGCTGGAGTCCTTCCCAGGGGTTCGGGACAGCCCGAACTACCCGGCCCTACTGCCTTCGATGGTGCGGGCCGCCCTGCAGATCGGGAAACCCGAACTCGCCGAGCGACTCGTCGGCGGCCTCGCACCCCGCTACCCGCTGGCCGAGCATGCTTCCGTGGCAGCCCACGCCGCGCTCAGGGAGGCCCGCGGCGACCTGCAG
>CAWGFO010000008.1:0-6483 GCA_963821925.1 uncultured Actinomycetes bacterium
ATACGATCGTGAGGCTAGCACCGGGTACTGACAACAGTGACCCTGGCCCCGTGGGGGTCTGTGATGACAGAGAGGCAGCCCTACTAAGCTCCGAGGGAGCACCGGAGCCGAGACGGAGATGACCCCGCAGGAACAAGCCGGTTGGGAAGTGATCGGCGGGATCGAGGTCGATTCAGGCACGTGCGCCTTCGCCGCGGCCGGTGGCCTACCTCAGCACCTCGAGATGCGCGAGATCGCGATCCCCCCGTCGCCGTGGCGAACCGAGAACCTCGTGCCGGTCGGTATCCCGCTCGTAGCCTGCGCGACCGGCGCCGACCTACCGCTCCCGGTGGACGCGCGACGCGACGACTCGGGGAAGGTGATCGCCGCACGGATGGTGTTCGTCGACGACTTCGACGACCTGAAGGGAGCCTGGCGTCCTGTTGAGCGCCTGGAGATCCCCGATGGCAGGTGCGCTGCGCTCGACCCTTGGATAGGGCGCCGCGAGTCCGTGTACTGGTTCGAGTTCGACGTCAAGCCCGGAACGTACGAGGTCGCGGTGTTCGACTACCGAGACGAGGACGGAGCGAAGGATCGCCTCGGGATCCAGATCACTGTATCCCCGCCGGCCGTGCCCGTGACACACGGCTAGCTTGGCGGCCCGACATCGCTCCGACCAGTGATCATGTACCGCGCTCAGCCACGGCGCCTCGCTCGCCCCCGCGCCCGCGCACGGACGAGCAACGACCCGATAGCGTGACCCCATGCAGGCGATCGACGTCGAGCAGCGCCGCGCGCGCCTGGCGATCCGACACGGTCTCGCCGAGCCGTTCGGTTCGGTCGAGGAGGCCGCGACCCGGATGGTCGGGTTGCATGCGAGCGACCCCGCCACCGTCTACCTCGCCGCGTGGGCGCGCGTGAACGGCTTCGAGCACGCCGACCTCGAGGACGCCCTCTACGAACGGCGCTCGCTCGTGCGGATGCTCGGGATGCGACGCACGATGTTCGTGGTGCCGGTCGACCTGGCGGCCGTGATGGACGAGGCGTGCACCAAGGCGCTCGCGCCCCCACAGCGTCGCCGGCTGATCTCGATGCTCGAGGAGCAAGGGATCGCTCGCGACGGCTCGCGGTGGCTCCGCCGGGTCGAGCGCGCCACGATGGCGGCGCTGCACGAGCGCGGGGAGGCCACCGCCGCGGAGCTCACCACGTCCGTTCCCGAGCTCGGGAAGAAGCTCGCGTTCGGCGAGGGGAAGACATGGGGCGCGCAGGTCGGCGTCTCCACCCGGGTCCTGTTCCTGCTGGCGACCGACGGGCGCATCGTGCGTGGTCGCCCACGCGGGTCGTGGCTGTCGAGCCAGTACCGATGGGCACCCACCGACCTGTGGCTCGGGGCCCCGCTGCCGAAGCTCGACCACGACGACGCGTCGGCGTCGCTGCTCCGTCGATGGCTCCTCGCCTTCGGACCCGGCACCCTCACCGACATCCGCTGGTGGACGGGCTGGACCGCCCGACAGACGAAGGCAGCGCTCGCCGCGCTCGATGTGGCCGAGGTCGACCTGGGCGGCGGCGCCACGGGGTACGTCCTGCCCGACGACACCGCAGCGGTGGAGCCGCCCGAGCGTCGGGTGACCCTCCTGCCGAGCCTCGACCCGACGATCATGGGGTGGAAGGAGCGCGACTGGTACCTGAACGGTTACGCCGACGCGCTGTTCGATCGCAACGGCAACGCCGGACCGACGATCGTGGCGGACGGCCGGGTGATCGGCGCGTGGGCGCAGACGGCCGACGGCACGATCGCGACGAAGCTCCTGGAGCGCGTCGATCGCGCGACCGTGCGGGACGTCCAGCACGAACGCGATCGCCTGGCCGCGTGGCTCGGCACCTCGCGCATCGTGCCTCGGTTCCGCACCCCGATCGACAAGGAGCTCACGGGCTAGCGCTCAGGGCTGGCGCGCCACGCGGTAGCGGAGGTAGACCACGTTCGAGCTGAAGGTGCGGGTCTCGACGAGTTCGAGATCCACCCGGCGCTCGTGCTGGGGGAAGAACGGGATGCCACCGCCGACCAGCACCGGGTAGACGATGACCCGGTACTCGTCGATCAGATCCGACGCGGCCGCCTCGGCGGCGAGCGCCGCGCCGCCGATCGCGATGTCGCCCTCCCCCGGCTCGGCTCGCAACCGCTCGATCTCCTCCGCCAGGCCGCCGGAGGCCAGGCGGGCATGGCCCTGCACCGCCGACAGCGTCGTGGAGAACACCACCTTCGGGAGCGGATTCCAGATCGCGACCCACTCGAGCTCCGCGTCATCGAGCGACCGATCCTGGTCGGCGGTCTCCCAGTACAGCATCGTCTCGTACAGCCGTCGTCCCAACAGGTGGACGCCGACCCCTCGCATCTCGTCGATCCAGAAGCGGAAGACCTCCGGGTCGGGCCCCGACCAGTCGAAGGTGCCGTCCGGTCCGACGATGTATCCGTCGAGTGAGACGTTCATCGAATAGGTCACGCTGCGCATCAGAAGTCCTCCTCGGTCACGGGTTCCCGTCGCACGATCAGCGGGCGGCTCAAGCCCTGGAGACGAGGGTGTAGGTGGCCATGTCGCCCTTCCCCTTCACCGAGACGACGCCGCGCGGCTCGCAGACGAACGCGTCCCGGATCAACTCGTAGGTCGCGGAGGTCAGCTGGATCGACCCCGGCTGTCCCTCGGATTCCATGCGGCTCGCCGTGTTCACGACATCGCCCCACAGGTCGTAGGCGAACTTGTGGGTGCCCACGATCCCGGCGACGACCGGCCCTGAGTTGATCCCGATCCGCAGGCTGATCTCGTGACCGTCGAACCGGTTGCTCTCGGTGTGGTCGCGGATCTGCAGCGCCAGCTCGGCGATGGCGTGCGCATGATCCGGCCGTTCCCGCGGCACGCCGGCGGCGACCATGTACTCGTCGCCCACCGTCTTGATCTTCTCCAGACCCAGCTCTTCCACGAACCCGTCGAAGGTCGTGAACACCGCGTTCAGGAGCCCCACCAGTTCGGCCGGCGACATCGCCGCCGACATCGGCGTGAACCCGACCACGTCGGCGAACAGCACCGAGGCCGACCCGTAGTCGTCGGCGATCATCGACCTGTCCGACTTGAGCCTCCTGGCGATCTCGTCCGGGAGGATGTTGTGGAGGAGATCGTCGGATTCATGCTGGAACCGGTCGCGTTGGCGCACGAAGTACGCCATGGCGGCGAACAGGAAGATGGTCATCCCCACGATGGTGCTCG
This sequence comes from uncultured Actinomycetes bacterium, assembly GCA_963821925.1. Classification (GTDB taxonomy): domain Bacteria; phylum Actinomycetota; class UBA4738; order UBA4738; family HRBIN12; genus JAOUEA01. The sequence continues at coordinate 3,240 of CAWGFO010000008.1, forward strand.
CGATGCCGTCCGCCGACCCTTCGACCACGTGCACGGGTGCGATGTGCTCGGGCAACACCACCGCGAGGACGAGGGTGACGACGTAAGCCAGGAACCACAGGAACGCCGCCCTGATGCTGAACACGATCAGGGCGCCGAGGACGGCCAAGATGCCCCACAGGATCACCAGCTCCGACGGCACCAGTCCCCCGAGGATGATCGTCCCCGACAGGACCTCGACGAGCATGAGGAACAGCGCTGCCTGCAACGACCCCGACGAACCAACCCGGCCTGACCGCGAGCACGACCAGCAGAAGGACGCTCGCGATCGCGGCGGTGAGGTCGACCACCCCCGGCCCCGTCAGCCCTTCGCTGAACTCCGACGCCGAGATCGGAAGGCGGACCAGTGCCCCGAAGACGAAGTAGCCGACGACGATCCGTCGCTTCCCGCGCTGGATGTCACTCTCTCCCGGGTAGGCCCCGACGGACATGAGCGATCCCCACGCACGTCGAAGACGGGGTGAGGTGACCATCGGCCGATACTAGCTGCGGTCGGTGGACGGCCCCCGGTCGGACACATCCCCGACGCGTATCGACACGTTTCCGCCATGCCGTGTTGTCCCGCTGTGCCACCTACGTGACGGTCCGGTAGCGAACCTTGTGCCGCCGGTGAGCGGGGCCCGATGCTGCGGTCGCACCGACCGAGAGAGAGGGGACGTCTTGACCGCACATGTCGTGAGCGACGCAGCGGGAGGACGACGTTCGGCACGGCGTCCACTCCGCGTGAAGATGATCCTTCCCGCGTTGGTCGAGGCGAATTCGCCGGGTTACCACCCGATCAAATACGCGTTGTTCCCACCGCTCGGGCTCGCGAGCCTCGCGAGCTACCTCGATCCGGATGACGAGGTCGAGCTCCTCGACGAACACGTCCAAGCGCCGCTCAGGCTCGACGACGCACCGGATCTGCTGGTGATGAGCGTCTACATCACCTCGGCGCGACGCGCCTGGGAGATCGCGGACATGTACCGCGCCCGCGGGACCTATGTGTGTGTCGGCGGGCTGCATCCCTCGTCGCTCCCCGATGAGGCAGCGTTGCATGCCGACACGGTCTTCATCGGCCCCGGTGAGGGCGCATGGCAGGAGTTCCTGGCTGACTTCCGCGCCGGGCGGCCCAAGCCGCGGTACCAGGCCGCCGCGAGCATGCGAGGGCTCGAAGGGATCCCACCCGTGCGCCGCGACCTGATCGACCGTCGACGCTACCTGTGCCCCAATTCGATCGTCGTGTCGCGCGGCTGCCCGCACCACTGCGACTTCTGCTACAAGGATGCCTTCTACGAGGGCGGCCGCTCGTTCTACACGCAGACGGTCGACGAGGCGCTCGCGGAGATCGACCGCCTCCCGGGCAAGCACCTGTACTTCCTCGACGACCATCTCCTCGGCAACGAACGGTTCGCCCGAGGGCTGTTCGAGGGCATGCGCGGCATGGGTCGCCTCTTCCAGGGAGCGAGCACGGTGCAGGCGATCCTCCGCGGCGACCTGATCGAGCGAGCAGCCGCCGCGGGCATGCGCAGCGTCTTCGTCGGCTTCGAGACCCTCAACCCCGAGAACCTGCGCCGGCACGCCAAGCGCCAGAACCTCGGCGGCGACTACGACGAAGCGATCCGCCGCTGCCACGATCTCGGCGTGATGGTCAACGGCAGCTTCGTCTTCGGCCTCGACGATGACGGACCTGATGTGTTCGAACGGACCGTCGATTGGGGCATCTCGCGCAGTCTGGAGACATCGACCTACCACATCATGACGCCGTACCCCGGCACGGCGCTGCACCGTCGCCTCGCCGACGACGGGCGGGTCGTGACCGACGACTGGGATCTCTACGACACGCGCCACGTGGTCTTCGAGCCGAGGCGGATGACGCCGGAGCAGCTCGAAGCCGGCTACTGGCGCGCCTACCGCGACTTCTACACGTGGTCCGCGATCTGGAGAGGCGCCGCGGGACAGGACACGCTGCAAGGGGCGGGCGCGCCACCTCGCCTATGCCGGCGGTTGGAAGAAGTTCGAGCCGCTCTGGGATCTCATCATCCGAGCCCGGCGCGTCAACGCGATGCTGCCCGCATTGGAGCGAACCCTCGACGCGTTCGTCGGTGCTCGCAGGCCGGCCGACGGGGTCGCCCCGGGCGACGAGTCGTGCGGTTCTCGTGGCAGAGAGGTCCCCGACCTTGTATCCCCGAGTACCCGTACCTAGCGTGTCGACGCACCGGGAGAAGGGAGGCTGGATGAGGCGTTTCCGCCTGGCGATCACAGCGGCCGTGGTGGTGGGCTCGATCGTGGCGACCGCTGCCGACGCTGGGGCGACGTTCCCTGGCACCAACGGGGAGATCGCCTACTGGCGCTCCGGGGGTTGGCGTTCGGACGAGTCCGGTTACTCGCTCCGGACGATGAACCCCGACGGCTCTCCGGGCAGGGTCCTGTGGCCCGAGGACGCTCTGATCGGGATCGGCTTGAATCAGGCGATGCCCTACGACGCCGAATGGTCGCCGGACGGGTCGATGGTGGCGATGATCGCGCGCGGGGAGACGCTCGGTGGCGACCGCCTCGTGATCGGCGATCCGGCGACCGGGGAGCGGCACGTCATCCTCCGGATCAGCTCGTTCAACGATCACGCCTTCTTCGCTTCGATCGCGTTCGATCCGACCGGAGACCGACTGCTGTTCTGCGCCAGGGAGCTGAACAGGGATGCGCATCTGTACACCCTCGCGGTGGATGGCTCCGACCTCACCCTGGTCTCCGATCGACGTGCGTGCCTCGCGGACTGGAGCTCCACGAACCGGATCGTTGCGGTCGTGGGGCGCAACCTCGACAAGATCGTAACGATGGATCCCGACGGATCCAACCGACACGTTGTGGTGCCGTCTGCCACCCCGCCTACGGACTTTCCGTTCGGCGACTCCCCAAGTTGGTCGCCCGACGGATCGAGGCTCGCCTACTCCGTCAGGGTGGGTGCGAGAGCGCAGTACGACCTCTTCTCGGTGGCGGCCGACGGAGCTGCGAGGATCCGGCTGACCCACACCCCTCGCCGCGACGAACTCTTCCCGCTGTTCTCACCCGATGGCGCCGCTATCGCGTTCTCGCGGAGCCGTGACTTCATGAGGCCGCTCGAATCGGACGTCTTCCTCGTGGCCGCCGACGGATCCAACGAACAACGACTCACCGACACACCGAGACGCTACGAGTTCACGCGCTCATGGCAGGCGCTGTCGTAACC
>CAWGFO010000009.1:0-634414 GCA_963821925.1 uncultured Actinomycetes bacterium
GATGCCGTTCTGGCGGCGCATCTGGCAGCGTGATCAGCGGCCATCGCTTGCAGCCTGCACCGCCCTCGACATCGGGACCGAGTTCGCCAAGGCGCTCGTCTTCGAGATCGACGAGCAGGGGAAGGGGACCGTTCGAGGGGTCGGCCGGAGGCGGCAGGGCCTGTGCCCACATGCAGTCGGGCACGGTCACCGACATCGCGGCCGTGGTCGACAACTGCTCGGTCGCCCTGCAGGAAGCCGAGGAGATGGCCGGCTTCCGGCCCAGCCAGTGTCGTGATCGGCATCGCGGGCGAGCTCGTCCGGGGTTTCACGACCACTCACACCCAGGAGCGGAAGCGCGCCGATGCGCCGATCAACGAGGCCGAGCTCCAGAAGCTGATCGACGGCGTCCAGCGCGAGGCGCTGCGAGAGGCCGAGCGCTCGATCACGTGGGAGACGGGCCTGCCGCAGGTCGACGTCCGGCTTGTTCACGCGGCGGTCACGTCGGCGAGCATCGACGGCTACACGGTGACCAATCCCGTGGGGTTCCAGGGCCGTCACGTCAAGATCAGCATCTTCGACGCGCTGCGCACCCCTCGTCCATCTGGGAGCCCTGGAGAGCGTCGCCAGCGAGTTCGACCTGGAGCTGCTCGAGGTGGTGGCCGAGCCCTACGCGGTCGCGCGCGTGCTGGGCACGGAGCAGGTCCAGCAGGCCGGGGCGCTCTTCATCGACGTGGGCGGCGGAACGAGCCGACGTCGCCCTCGTGCGCTCAGGCGGCATCGAGGGCACGCGGATGTTCGCTCTGGGCAGGCCGCGCGTTCACGAAGTCGCTCGCCGATCGGCTCGACCTGCCGTTCCCGCGGGCTGAGGCGCTCAAGATCGGACTACGCTCGGGGCCTGCCGGTCGACCGACGAGCGGAGATCGCCGCAGATCGTCGCCGACGACGTGACCGTGTGGGCAGCCGGGGTGGAGCTGGTCATCGAGGAGCTGGCGGGGGGCGACCTCCTGCCCGGGACGGATCCACGTCTGCGGCGGCGGGTCGCGGCTGCCGGAGATCCCGGGCGCGCTCGCGGCGGAGGCGGTTCTGGAAGCGTCTGCCGTTCAGCCGACCGCCCGAGGTCGTCGTCATGGCGCCGGACCAGGTCGAGTCGCATCGTCGACGCGACCCAGCTGCTCGTCGACCAGCAGGACGTCACGCCGCTCGGCCTGGCCTACCAGGCGATCGAGCTCCAGTCGACCGAGGACCCGCTCGACGCGGCGCTCCGGCGAGTCCTCCGGGCGATGAAGGTCTGGGGGATGGCGCGATCCTCTACCTCGACGTCGACGACGAGATCACGAGCGCGGCGGCCCGGATCCGGGCGGCGGGCGAGAGCGAAGGTCGCCCTCGTCCTGCCCGCCGGGTCGCGGCTCGCGACGTCGCGGATCAACTTCCGGCTGCTCGCCCGGAGGCGAGGCTCGCGGACCGGGTGCTGTCGATCGTCGCCGCCGACCCGGCCGCCCGGGCGATCGCCGCCTCGGCCGGCCTGCCCGTCCTCCTCCATCGGGGACTACGAGGCCGTCGCTCCGCCCCTGCGGAGTCCCGCGCCGGCGGCACCTCCCGGGGCGGCCGGCGCGCCGCGGCGCGGGGGCCGGGGCCTCCGCAGGAGGCCGAGCGGCCGGTGCCTCGGGCCGGCGGCGCGAGGTCGACGGGCGTCGTCGGGGGCCGGTTCACGCGCGTCGGGCGCGGAGCAGCGCGTGCCGGCTCGCGCCGCTCGGCCCGACGGCCGACCGCCCGCACCCCGCAGCGGAGCCGCCGACGCCGGCAGTCACCGGTCGCCGTCCGGGGCTCCCGGCAGGTCGCCGGACCGGCCTCTGGTCCTGCCCGGGCTCCCGGTCGTCCTGGCCGGCGCCGGGGCGTCATCGTGTCGACCTGCTGATGTCGAGCTCCTCGGTACGTGCTCGTCCCGCGTGAGGTTCCGGTGGGTCCCGTCAGTTCGAGCGTGCGCGCCGATCCGACGCGTCTCGTGACCCGGACGCCGGCGTCGGGGACGGTTCCAGCCCGCAGCCAGACGTTCCCGGGAGGCCTCGGGCGAGTACGCGGCCACCGGGATCAGGTGACCGAGACGAAGGCCACGCTACGGTGACGTTCTGGACGAACTGCGACCCGACGACGTCGCACGATCCCGGCGGGACGGTCGTCGCACGAGCATCCGGGGTTCGCTTCACGACTGATCAGCGGTCGTTCGTGCCCGTCGCGACGTGATCGGCGACCCCCACCAGATCACCTGCCAGAACCGGGACGTCGGCGTGACCGGCGGTGCGAAGGGACCTCGGCGGCAACGTCGCGGCGGGACGATCAAGGTGTCCCGCCACCGTCAACAGTCGGTCGTGATCAAGGTCACCAACGCGAAGGCCGCTGACGGGCGGGTCCCACACGGAGCACCAAGGTGGTCGCCCAGAAGGACGTCGACGCGGCGCTCGAGCGCTGACCAAGGAGCTGGCCGACCAGTTCGACGCCTGGGTCGCCGCCCCGCCCGGGTGCCCGCCGGTCAACCCTGCTTCCCGGAGACCGGCACGCTCGGCGAGCCCGTTCCCGTCGCTCGATCCGGGGACCTGGTCGACCAAGGAGGCGACCAGCTTCCAGCTCGGCGCCAGCGCGACCGGTTCAGTGACGATGGTCGACACTGCTCCGGTCGAGGGCCGTGGGGGCCGAGTCGGATCCAGGCGAGCCATCCCTGCCGGCGAGCACCCCCTCGCAGGCCCGATCTCGGTCGAAGTCGGCGAACGGCGACGGCCTCCGACGACGACGGTCGTCGACTTCCGGGTGACCGCCAACGCCGCCGCGATCGCCACGCTCGACCCGGCCACCCTCCGCGACGGCGATCAGGGGCGGTCGGTCGACGAGGCGAGGCGATCCTCGGCCGCTACGGGACCGTGCGATCGACACCTGGCCGGGCTTCGTCTCGTCGATCCCCACCTTCGACTTCCGGCTCGACCTGCGGGTCGAGGGCCAGGGATCGCCGGCGCCGTCCCCGAGACGCCCGGGCCGTCGGGGCGCCGCCGTGAGCGAGGCTGCTCGGGATCGACCTCGGCGAGCGGCGGATCGGCCTCGCGCTCGCCGACGGCGACGGATCGGCGGCCCGGCCGCTGACGACGCTGCCGGCGGTCGCCGGGCGCCGAGGGCGACGTCGCCGCGATCGGCGGTCGTCGTCAAGCGCGACGCCGTCGCGAGCTCGTGGTCGGGCTGCCGCTCGAGGCGTGGCGGCGCCGAGGGGCCGCAGGCGACGCGCACGCGCGCCTGGGCCGAGGCCGTCGCGAGCGCCTCGGGCCTGCCCGTCACGCTCCGCGACGAGCGGCTGTCCAGCCACGTCGCCGAGACCGCGGCTCGGCCCCATGAAGCGCGGCCGGTCCGGCGGTCCGCCGAGCAAGACCCAGCGCGACGCGTATCGGGCCCGGGTCGATCGCGAGGCCGCCGCGATCATCCTCCAGGACGAGCTCGACGCCCGGGCCGCCGTCGCGCGCGGGGCCGCGTCGTGACCCTCCGATCCGGACGCGCGGCCGCGCGACCGCCGACGAGCAGCAGGCCCGGCCGTACGAGCCCGACGCCTACGCCACCGAGACGTCGCGCGACGAGGACCGGCCGCTGCGGCCGCGCGGCGACCGGGGCGGGCCGGGCCGGGGCGGGTTCACCGGGCTGCTGCGCTTCGTGGTGTTTGCGCTCGTGCTCGCCGCGATCGTCCTGACCGTCGCCCTCACCGCGCTGCGTCCGGCCGTGAACGGCCTCGTCCTCAGCCTCGCCGAGGACAACCCCGCCGCGCTCCAGCTGCCGTTCGTCAAGGACATCGTCCGCGAGGACCTCGGAGACGCCCTGACCACGCCGGTGTCGTCGGATCCGACCCAGGTCGAGTTCCTGGTCGAGCCCGGCGATACGGCCCGCTCGATCGCGAACCGGCTGCAGACGCAGGGGCTGCTCGGCGACAGCCGGGCCTTCGTGTTCATCGCCATCGATCGCCAGCTGACCGGGTCGCTCCAGCAGGGAACGTTCGTCCTGCGCCGGAACCTGACGCCCGACCAGCTGGTCAGCGCGCTGCTCAACCCGCCGCGTCGTCAAGTACGTCGACATCGAACTGCGGACGGGACTCCGGCTCGAGCAGTTCACCGCGAAGCTCGAGACCCTGACGGACCTCCAGCTGGACCCGGAGGAGTTCTACGAGCTCGTCAAGTCGCCGCCCGCCGAGCCTGGTCGCCGACTACCCGTGGCTCAAGGCCATCCTGGCCGACGCGCCCGACGGGCGCCTCGCTCGAGGGCTTCCTGTGGCCGTCGAGCTATCGCGTGCTGCCCGACACGACCGCCGAGGAGCTCGTCCGCCTGATGCTCGACAAGTTCATCGCCAACGTCGGCGAGGAGCGGCTGGCCGTTCCGGCCGAGCGCGGGCATGACCTTCTACCAGGTGCTCGACGCTCGCCTCGATCGTCGAGCGCGAGGCGCAGCTCGACGAGGAGCAGCCGCTGATCGCCGGCGTCTACGCCAACCGGCTCGACCCCAAGAAGCCTGGCCGCGCGGCATGCTCGAGGCGGACCCGACGGTCATCTACGCCCACGACACCGCCGAGCTGGCCAAGCTGCCGCGTGCCCGACTGGCAGCAGTACTCGTTCTGGGCACCGATCGAGCGGCGGCCTCACCGACTACCCGCTGCCGGCCGACCTCGCCGCCTACAACACGTACAGCCACAAGGGCCTCCCGCCGGGCCCGATCGTGCACGCCGACGGTCGCCTCGATCGATGCCGCGCTCGAGCCCGACACCAGCACCGGGTACCTCTACTTCGTGGCCAAGGGCGACGGCAGCGGGACGTCCGCCTTCGCCAAGACGTTCAAGGAGCACCAGGCCAACATCGCGAAGTACCTCAAGAAGCCGTGAGCGAGCGCGCGTGAGCCAGCGTCGGCTGGCCGTGGCCGTCGCCGGCCGACTTCGCCGCGCCGCCCGACCAGGCGGAGCGCGCCGCTGGGAGGAGGCGGACCGGGCCGCCCGTCCCGGCCCGGCTGGCCCGGCTCCGCGCGCGCCTCGCCGAGGCCGGCGTCGACGCCTACTTCGGCGTCCGCCGCGAGCACATGCGCTACCTGACCGGCTTCACGCTGGCCGACGGCGAGGAGAAGGTCGCCGGCCACTCGGGCCAGTTCCTGGTCACGCGGCGACGAGGTCGTGGTCCTGGCCGACTCCCGCTACACGATCCAGGCGCGTCGCGAGGCGCCGGAGTCGCGGATCGTCGACGCCTACAACGACCTGCCGGCGCGCTGGCCCGAGCTGCTCGCGTCGGTCGGTGCGCGGCGGGTCGCGGTCGAGGCCGGGTTCGTGTCGCAGGCCACCTGGAGCCGGCTCGGTCGCCGCCGCGCCGGACGTCGAGCTGGTGCCGGTCGAGGGCTGGGTCGAGAGCCGACCGCGGGATCAAGGAGCCCGCGGAGCTCGAGCGGGTCGCGGCCGCCTGCGCCGTCGCCGATCGGGCGCTGGCCACGTTGCTCCCCGAGATCCGGCCCGGGGTGACCGAGACCGAGCTCGCCCTGCGCCTGGAGTGGCTGATCCGGACCGGCGGCGCCGAGGCGCTCGCGTTCGACGTCGCCTGCCTGTCGGGTCCGGAGGCGGCGCTCCCGCACGGCTCGCCGGGCGACCGGCCGGTCATCGACGGGACGGTCCTGTTGTTCGACTTCGGCGCGCAGGTCGCCGGCTATCGGAGCGACATGACGCGCACGCTGTTCGTCGGCGAGCCGGCGGCGCGCGACCTCGACGATCTACGGCTGGTCGCCACCGCGCAGTCGGGCGCGATCGAGCGGCTCGCGGCGGCCGTGGCCGGCCGGGACGGGCCCGCTGCCGAGCGGACGCGCGATCGACGCCGCCGCGCGCGACGTCATCGAGGCGGCCGGTCACGGGGAGCACTTCGGCCACGGCACGGGGCACGGGATCGGCCTCGCCACCCACGAAACACCGTCGCTCGGCAGGTTCGCGCCGGACGTGCCGTTGCCCAGCCCGACCGTCTTCTCGGTCGAGCCCGGCGTCTATCTCGAGGGCGAGATCGGGCGTCCGGATCGAGGACCTGGTCCTGCTCGACGCCGCCGCGGGCCGCGTGGAGCGGCTCACGCAGTTCCCGCGCGAGGTCGTCGTCGTCGGGTAGCACGGCGCCGTCCAGCGGGCACCACGATCGGGACGATTGGCACTCGTATCGGCGCCTCGAACCGATATCGTGCGGGTAGAAGACAACTCCAGGGGGTGCTGGTCCATGGTCTCCGTCCTGCGTCGCGTCGGGATCGCGCTCGGATCGCTCGTGGCGGCCGTGCTGGTCATGGGCCTGGTCGGCGGCCTGTTCCTGTCGCTGTTCGGCCTCAACACGACGACGACGGCCGGACAGGTCCAGTCGGCGGGCGGCCTCGTCTTCACCCTCGTCACGCTCGTGCTCGGCGGCCTGATCTACCGCGACATCATCCGGCGCGAGCGACGGCCGGGCTGATCCGGCCGTCCCGGCGGGGGGAGCGAAGGCGAAGCTGCCGCGGTCGTCGGCTACAATCGCGGCTCGAACGCCGGGCAGAGACGATCCCACGTTCCATCGTCCGTGTGCCCGGGTCGAGTAGATCTCGCCGCCAGGCGCTGTTCCGGGAAGCGGCCCTGCGCCACGTGCGGGTAGATCCGCCGCGACGGCGTTCGCGTCGAACTTCCGACCTTGCAGATGACGTGACACCGTGCAACACTCCCTTCCGGTCGGGTTTCGCCCGGCCCGACGGCGGCACGACGCGGGCACGTGCCGCCGTCACCTTGTCTGGACGCCGCGCGATCGCCGATCTCGAGGGTCCACGAGGCGCACGGGAGTTGCTATCGTGGTAGACCTCCGGGCGCGTAGCTCAGCGGGAGAGCGCTCGCCTCACACGCGAGAGGTCGCAGGTTCAAAACCTGCCGCGCCCACCCCGGCGGACGGGGGCCCGGACGCCGTGCGCGATCCGGGCCCTCACGCGCCCGACGTACGGCTGCTCTAGGCCGAAAGTCCAGAAATGCCCGGGATGGACTACCACCTGGGTACTACAGCCGCTAGCCTATGCTGGACCCCGTTCGGAGGAGAGAAAGGTATGCGCAAGCTGGCAGGAGCGTTCGCGCTCTCGTGCCTGTTGGTGGCTGGTCTGACCGGATCCGCGCTCGCGGACCCGCCGGGAGACAACGGCACCGTCAAGATCGAAGGCGTCGATCTGGTCTCGGACCAGCCCGACAACAACCCGCACCAGGGGTGCCTGTTCACGATCGAGTTCCGAGGCTTCGACGAGGGTGATCTCTACGCTGACTGGACGCTGGACGCGCATCCCCCGTCGGGGAGCGGGACGATCGCATCGGACGACGTGTTCATCGGTGGAGACGCGGCGGGCGGGGCCAACGACCTCGACGCGACCGTGTTGATCAACCTCGCCGATTACGACCTGAGCGCGTTCTTCGAACACCCGCAGCAGGGCTTCCACATCAAGCTCTCGGTGCACGCGGACGGCTCGATCGGCGCCGACACGAAGTTCAAGGTGTTCTGGGTCGAGGGCTGCCCGCCCTACCCGCTGCCTGGCGGGAACGCGCCGACCGCCGATCTCACCTCGGGCACGTTCGCCCAGGATGGCTCGTCGGACGCGGGTCTGTGGCTCGTCCTCGCCGGCGCGCTCGGCCTTGGGACGTTGCTCGTGGTCGGGGGACGCCGCGTCGCTCAGTGGCGTAGCGAACAAGAAGTAGGCACCGCCCGCATCGCGGAACGCCCGGGGGACGCCTGTCCGGCCCCCGGGCGTCGCCGTGTCTCGGGGTGGGAGCACACGCCCCGAGCGCGATACGGTGACGCGGTATCCGAACGTATGGAGGGGTTCCCAGCGATGGCAGAGACGAACGGACTCCCGGCTGCGCCCGCCGCCGGCGCGGCGGCGCGAGCGGTCGGGCTCCGCAAGGTCTACGGCGAGGGCGACGCCGCCGTCGAGGCGCTGCGCGGCGTGTCGCGTCGAGTTCGCCGCCGGGGAGTTCACGGCGATCATGGGGCCGTCCGGCTCGGGCAAGTCGACCCTGCTGCACTGCCTGGCCGGGCTCGACACGCCGACCGACGGGCAGGTCTTCATCGGCGACGTCGACCTCACGACGCTGTCCGAGAAGCGAGCTCACGCAGCTGCGGCGCGACACGGTCGGGTTCGTCTTCCAGGCGTTCAACCTGGTCCCGACGCTGACCGCCGCGCGAGAACATCACGCTGCCGCTCGACATCGCCGGGCGCGACGTCGACCACGGCGTGGTTCGACACGGTCGTCGACACGATCGGGCTCGCGCGACCGGCTCGGCCATCGGCCGAGCCGAGCTCTCCGGCGGCCAGCAGCAGCGGGTCGCCGGCGCGCGCGCGCTGGTCGAGCCGCCCGAGATCGTGTTCGCCGACGAGCCGACCGGGAACCTCGACTCGACGTCGGGCGCCGAGCTGCTGGCGTTCCTGCGCGAGCGCCGTCGACGATCACGGTCAGACGATCGTGATGGTCACGCACGACGCGCACGCGGCGAGCTACGCCGACCGGGTCGTGTTCCTCGCGGACGGCAACGTCGTCGACGAGATGCGCGAGCCGACGACCGAGCGGGTCCTCGACCGCCTGAAGTCCCTGGAGGGCTGACCGCATGTGGCGCGCGACGTTCAAGAGCCTGCTGGCGAAGAAGCTCCGCCTGGTCGCTCACGGCGCTGTCGATCGTGCTCGGCGTCGGGTTCGTCGCCGGGCACGTTCGTGCTGACCGACACGATGAACGCGGCGTTCGACGAGCTGTTCACGACAGGTCGCGCCGGCGAGCCGACGTGATCGTCCGTGCCGGAGTCGGCGTTCACGACGGAGCAGGCGGGCCCGGCGGCGGCGGCGGCGAGGAGCGGCAAGCCGGTCCCGGCGGCGTCCTGCCGCCGTCGCAGGCGGTCACGGGCGTCGCGGTCGGCCGACGGCGACGTGCCGGGTACGCGCAGATGATCGACCCGGAGACGGACGAGCGCGATCGGCGGGGTCGGACCGCCGACGATCGGGATCGAACTGGAACGACGTCAGCAGCGGCGCGCTCGACGGTCCGCGAGGGGAAGCCCGCCGACCGGACCGGACGAGGTCGCGATCGACGCGGCGACCGCGACGAAGCACGACCTGTCGGTCGGCGACGCAGGTCGAGATCCTGTTCGCAGGGCCGCCGCGGGAGTTCACGATCTCGGGCATCGTCGGGCTTCGGCGAGACCGACAACCTGGCCGGCGCCACGCTCGCCGCTCTTCGACACCGCGACGGCGCAGCGCGTGCTCGACAAGGAAGGCGTCGTTCGACTCGATCACGTCGTGGTCGGCGACGGCAGCGTCGACGTCGGCCAGCTCCGCGCCGAGATCGCAGGCCGTGCTGCCCGACGGCGTCGAGGCCGTCACGCAGCCGCGACGTCGCCGACGAGCAGTCGAAGGCAGCTGAAGGAGGGGCTCGGGTTCTTCCGGACCGCGCTGCTCGTCTTCGCCGTTCATCGCGCTGTTCGTCGGGCGCGTTCATCATCTTCAACACGTTCTCGATCATCGTGGCGCAGCGAACGCGCGAGCTGGCGCTGCTGCGGGCGCTCGGCGCGTCGCGGCGGCAGGTCATGGCGTCGGTGGTCGTCGAGGCGGTCGTCGTCGGCCTGTTCGCCGCCGTCGATCGGGGATCGTCGCCGGGCATCGGGATCGCCGTCGGGCTGAAGGCGCTCCTCGGCGCGTTCGGGATCGACCTGCCGAGCACGGCGCTCCAGCTCCAGCCCGCGCACGATCATCGTGTCGCTCGTCGTCGGCTCGGTCGTGACGGTCGTCGCCTCGATCCTGCCGGCGCGCAAGGCCGCGCGCGTGGCGCCGATCCAGGCGCTCCGCGAGTCGGGCGACACCGCGCCGTCCTCGGCCACGACGCGCCGTCGGCTGATCGTCGGGATCGTCGTCACGGCGCTCGGGCGTCGCCGCGCTGCTCTACGGGCTGTTCGGCGCCACCTCCAACGCGGGCGCCCTGGTCGGGCTCGGCGCCGCCGTGACCTTCGTCGGCGTCGCGATGCTCTCGCCGCTCGTCGCCCGTCCGATCGCGGCGGGATCGGGGCGCCGCTCCGGCGGCTCTGCGATGTCGGGCAAGCTCGGGCGGGAGAACGCGATGCGGAACCCGCGCCGGACGGCGTCGACCGCGGCCGCGCTGATGATCGGCCTCGGGCTCGTCTCGATGGTGGCGATCCTGTCCGCGTCGCTGAAGGCCTCGTTCGACCAGGCGCTCACCGAGACCCTGAAGGCCGACTTCATGCTCTCGACGAGCACCTTCACCTCGTTCGGGCCGGAGGCCGCGAACCTCGTCCGCGACGTCCCGGAGGTCGAGGCGATCACGGAGTTCCGGCAGAACGGGTTCCGGGTCGACGGGACGACGGCGTTCGTGACGGGCGTCGAGCCCGACACCCTCGACGCCATCGCGTCGATCGACGTCACGGAGGGCAGCCTCGCCGATCTCGCTCAGCCCGACACGATCATGGTCTACGCGGACGTCGCCGACGAGAACGGCTGGACGGTCGGCGACACGGTGCCGGCGCAGTTCGCCACGGTCGGCGACGCGCCGCTCACGCTCGTCGGGATCTACGGGGACAACCGGCTCGCGGGCGACTACCTGATCTCGCTCGACACCTACGACACGTACTTCACCGAGCCGCTCGACAGCTTCGTGCTCGTGAAGGCCTCGCCGGACGTGCCGCTCGCCGATGCCCAGGCCGCGATCGAGGCCGCCGTGAAGGACCTGCCGAACATCCAGGTGCAGGACCAGGCGGCCTTCCGCGAGCAGCAGGCGGGGTTCATCGACCAGTTGCTCGGTCTCGTGACCGCGCTGCTGTTCATGTCGATCCTGATCGCCGTGTTCGGCATCGTGAACACGCTGGGACTCTCGATCTACGAACGCACGCGCGAGCTCGGGCTGCTGCGGGCGGTCGGCATGAGCCGACGTCAGGTGAAGCGCATGATCCGCTGGGAGGCGGTGATCATCGCGATCTTCGGAGCGTCGCTCGGCATCGTGATCGGGATCCTGTTCGGCTGGGCGCTGCAGCAGGCCCTGGCGAACCAGGGCGTCACGCAGCTGAAGATCCCGGTGGGACAGCTCGTGTTCTACCTGGTGTTCGCGGGGTTGATCGGCGTGCTCGCGGCGATCTGGCCGGCACGGCGGGCCGCGAAGCTCAACGTGCTCGAGGCGATCTCGTACGAGTAGGGCCCGTCACTCGACGGCCGGGTCGCGCGAGCAGCGGCCTTTATGATGACGCGCATGCCGCGCCTGACCCTGCCCGACGCGAAGGTGGCCGAGCTCCCCGAGGGGGAGCCGGTCGGCGCCGCGATGCCCAAGGGGACGATCGCGGCGCGCGTCGACGGCGAGCTCCGCGATCTGTCGTTCGTGCCCGCGGGCGACGCCGTCGTCGAGCCGATCGCCCCGGGGTCCGAGGACGGGCTGCACGTCCTGCGGCACTCGACCGCGCACGTGCTGGCGCAGGCGGTCTGCGATCTGTACCCGGGCGCGAGGTACGCGATCGGTCCGGCGATCGAGGACGGCTTCTACTACGACTTCGACCTGCCCGAGCCGCTCCAGCCGGCCGACCTCGCGAAGATCGACCGCCGGATGCGGCAGATCGCGAAGCAGAACCAGCCGTTCGTCCGCGAGGATCTCTCGCGCGACGAGGCGCGCGCACGCCTGGCGGACCAGCCGTTCAAGGTGGAGATCATCGACGGCCTCGAAGAGGAGGAGGCCGCCGCGGGTGAGGCGACCGTGGGCGACACGGTCAGCCTGTACCGCAACGGGGGATGGGCGGACCTCTGCATGGGCCCGCACGTGCCGCACACGGGCAGGCTCGGCGCCTTCAAGCTCACGAGCCTCGCGGGCGCCTACTGGCGCGGCGACGACTCGCGCCCGATGCTCACGCGGATCTACGGCACCGCCTGGGCCACCCAGGACGACCTCGATGCCCATCTGGAGCGGGTCGCGGAGGCCGAGCGGCGCGACCACCGGCGTCTCGGGATCGAGCTCGACCTGTTCTCGTTCCCCGACGAGATCGGGTCGGGGCTGCCCGTGTTCCACCCGCGGGGCGGGCTGATCCGCCGGCTGATGGAGGACTACTCGCGCCGTCGCCACGAGGAGGCCGGCTACGAGTTCGTGAACTCTCCGCATATCACGAAGTCGGATCTCTTCGTGACGAGCGGGCACCTCGATTGGTTCGCCGAGGGCATGTTCCCGCCGATGGAGCTCGACGACGGCAGCCGGTACTACCTGAAGCCGATGAACTGCCCGATGCACATCCTGATCTACCGGAGCCGCACCCGGAGCTACCGGGAGCTGCCGCTGCGGCTCTTCGAGTTCGGGACGGTCTACCGCTACGAGAAGTCGGGTGTGATCCACGGGCTCACGCGGGTGCGCGGCGTCACGATGGACGACGCCCACATCTTCACGACGAAGGAGCAGATGGGCGAGGAGCTCCGTTCGCTCCTGGTGTTCGTACTCGATCTGCTCCGCGACTACGGCCTGGATGACTTCTACCTGGAGCTCTCGACCAAGCCGGAGGGCAAGGCCGTGGGCACGGACGAGGAGTGGGCCGAGGGGATCGAGATCCTCCGGGAGGCCGCCGAGTCGATGGATCTGAAGCTCGTGATGGACGAGGGCGGCGGGGCCTTCTACGGCCCGAAGATCAGCGTGCAGGCCAAGGATGCGATCGGACGCACCTGGCAGATGTCGACGATCCAGGTCGACTTCCAGCTGCCCCAACGCTTCGACCTGCACTACGCGGGCGCCGACGGCGAGCGCCATCGGCCGGTCATGATCCACCGCGCGCTGTTCGGGTCGGTCGAACGCTTCTTCGGGGTGCTGACCGAGCACTACGCGGGGGCCTTCCCGCTGTGGCTCGCGCCCGAGCAGCTTCGCTTCGTGCCCGTGGCCGACCGGCACGCCGAGCGCTGCCACGAGCTCGCGATCGCGGCGAAGGCGGCGGGGCTCCGCGCGACGGTCGACGACTCCAAGGAGAGCGTCGGCAAGAAGATCCGCGCCGCGCAGCTGATGAAGGCGCCGTACACGCTCGTGGTCGGCGACAAGGAACTCGAGTCGGCGACGTACACCGTGCGCGACCGCGCCGGCGTGGAGACGTCCGGGGTGCCGTTCGACCGCATCGTGGAGGCGCTCGGCGAGGAGGTCCGCACGCGCGCGCTCGAGCAGACCGACTTCGGGGCCTGAGGTGACCGACCACCTCTGGAGCCCCTGGCGGATGCAGTACATCCAGGCGGCCACGGAGGAGTCCGAGGCCGACGCCGGCTGCATCTTCTGTGCGATCGGGGCGGGGGAGGAGTCCGACCGGGTGCTCACGCGCGGGGCGCTCGGCTACGTCGTCCTCAACAAGTTCCCGTACAACCCGGGTCACCTGCTCGTGGTCCCGAACCGCCACGAGGGCGACCTCGAGGCGCTCACCGCCGACGAGAACGCCGAGCTGCAGGCGCTGCTCCAGCGGTCGATCCGGGCGCTGCGCGCGGAGTCGGAGCCGCACGGGTTCAACGTGGGGATGAACCTCGGACGGATCGCCGGGGCCGGGATCCCGGGCCACCTGCACTGGCACATCGTGCCGCGCTGGAGCGGAGACACCAACTACATGCCGGTGGTCGGGGAGACGCGCGTGCTCCCTGAGCTGCTGGCCGACACCTATCGGCGCCTCGCGCCGCGCTTCGAGGGGGACGGATGACCGAGGGACGGGTCGGGTTCGAGGGCGGGGAGCTGGCGTACGAGGTCGCGGGAGAGGGGCCTACGGTCACCTTCCTCCACCCAGGGCTCTGGGACATGAGGACGTGGGACCGCGAGTTCGGGCGGTTCGCCGACGCCGGCTACCGCGTGGTGCGGTTCGATCAGCGCGGCTACGGACGGTCGAGCCGGCTCACCGGCGCGCCGTACTCGAACGTGCGGGATCTGCTGGCCGTGCTCGACGCCACGGGCACCGAGACGACGGCGCTCGTCGGCTGCTCGATGGGCGGCGCGCTCGCGATCGACGCGACCCTCACGGCCCCCGATCGCGTCTGGGCGCTCGTCCCGGTCGCGGCCGCGCTCGGCGGTGTCGAGGATCTTGAAGAGGAGATCGAGTGGTGGGAGCGTGTCAGCGCGCCGATCGAGGCGGCGCTGGAGGCCGGAGACCTGGAGCGCGCCGAGGACCTGCGGCTCGAGCTGCTCTGGGCGCCGCTCGGGACCGCGGATCCCGCCGGCGCGCGGATCCGAGAGATCGCCTTCGACAACCTGCACGAGATCACCCAGGACGAGAGCGGCGCCGAGGAGCTCGACCCGCCCGCCGCCCTCCGCTTGGGCGAGATCGACGTGCCGACGCTCGTGATCGCGGCGGAGCACGACCCTCCGGGTGGCCGCCGCCTGAGCGAACTGATCGCGCGCGGGGTGCTCGACGCCCGGCTCGTCACGATCGAGGGCGCCGACCACGTGGTGAACCTCCGGCAGCCCGACGCGTTCGAAGCGGCCGTCCTGCCGTTCCTCGCCGAGGTGCGCTGACCCGTGGACCGGCTCTTCCTGCTCGTCGCGGCGCTCGGCGGGTTCGTCGGCGTCGCGTTCGGCGCGTTCGGCGCGCACGCCCTGCAGCGGCGGGTCACGTCCGAGCGGCTCGTGACGTTCGAGACCGGCGTCCGCTACCTGTTCGTGCACGCGCTCGCGCTGGGGCTGGTGGTCGCGGTGCGGACCTGGGCGCCCGACACGGCGGCCTCGGCGATCGCGGGGATCGCGTTCATCGTCGGGATCGTGCTCTTCAGCGGCAGCCTGTTCCTGCTGGTGTGGCTCGACAGGCCCAAGCTGGGGGCGATCACGCCGATCGGCGGCGTGGCCCTGCTGATCGGCTGGGCTGCGCTCGCGGTGGCCGTCCTCACCTCGGACTTCGTGTTCGACGCGATCGCCTGACGGGCCGCGGCCTCCCGGGCGGCGCCCACCCCTACTTCTTGTGTGCCTCCTCGCGTGCCTGCTGATAGGCGTCGATCACCTTCTGCGCGAGGTGCTGCGGCATCTCCTCGTAGTGGCTGAAGGCCATCGAGAACGCGCCCCGCCCGCCGGTCATCGAACGGAGGTCGATCACGTAGCGCGCCACCTCGGCCTGCGGCACGGTCGCGTGGATCACCTGCTTGCCCCCACCGACCTGGTCCATGCCCGCGATCTTGCCGCGCTTCGAGTTCAGGTCGCCCATGATGTCGCCGGTGTACGAGTCCGGCACGATCACGTCGAGGTTCACCATCGGCTCGAGCAGCATCACGCCCGCCTGCTCCACGGCCTCCTTCAGCGCGAGCGAGCCGGCGATCTGGAACGCCATGTCGGAGGAGTCCACCGAGTGGAACTTGCCGTCGACGAGCGTGACCTTCACGTCGACCATCGGGTTCCCGCTCAGCACGCCCTCGGCCATCGTCTTCACGATGCCCTTCTCGATCGACGGGATGAACTGGTTCGGGATCGCGCCGCCGAAGATCTTGTCCTCGTAGACGAAGCCCTCGCCACGGGCCGCCGGCTCGAGCTCGATCTCGCACACCGCGTACTGACCGTGGCCGCCGCTCTGCTTCACGTGGCGGCCGGTGACCTTCGCCTTGCCGCGGACCGTCTCGCGGTACGCGATCTTCGCGGGCGCGGTCGTGACGTCGACGCCGTACTTCCGCTTCAGGCGCTCGATCATGACCTCGAGGTGCGCCTCGCCCATCCCGTGCATCACGGTCTCGTGCGTCTCCTCGTTGCGGGAGACGCGGAGGGTCGGGTCCTCCTCGCGCAAGCGCGCCAGCCCGGTCGCGAGCTTGTCCTCGTCGCCCTTGGTTCTCGGGGCGATCGCGTAGGCCAGGAGCGGCTCGGGGAGCGGGATCGTCGGCACCTGCGTCGGGTCGTCCTTCACGCTGAACGTGTCGCCCGTGTGCGCGTGCTGGAGCTTCGCGACCGCGCCGATGTCGCCCGCGGCGACCTCGGGCACCGACTCGTGCTCCTTGCCCTTCTGCGTGAAGAGCTGCCCGATCCGCTCGTCGGTGCCCTGGGTGGCGTTGTGCAGGGTCGAGTCGGGCCGGACCTTCCCGCTGAACACCCGGAACATCGTGATGTGCCCCACGAACGGGTCCGAGACGGTCTTGAACACGAACGCGCACACGGGACCGTCCGGGTCGCACGACCGCTCGGTCTCGCCCCCGCCCTTGCCGTGCACGACCACGGACCCGCGGTCGATCGGCGACGGGAATTCCTCGACGATGAAGTCGAGCAACCGGTCGATCCCGATCGCCTTGGCGGCCGAGCCCACGATCACCGGGGCGAGCCGTGCCCGTGCGAAGCCGTCCTTCGCGCCGCTCACGATGTGCTCCTCGGGGAGCGTGCCCACCTCGAGGTACTCCTCGATCAGGTCGTCGTCGGACTCGGCCACCGCCTCGATCAGCTTCTCGCGCGCCGGGTCGGCCATCTGGTGGATCTCGTCGGGCCACTCCGACTCCTCGGCCTTGGGCCCGCTCGGGTACAGGTCGGCCTTCTCGTGCAGGAGGTCGGCGACCCCCCGGAACTCGTGCTCGGCTCCGATCGGGAGCTCGAACGGCGCCACCTGGTTCCCGAAGGCCGAGACGAGCTGGGCGAGCGTCCCCGGGAAGTCCGCGCGCTCGCGGTCGAGCTTGTTCACGAAGATCGCGCGGGGGAGGCCGGCCTCGACGGCGAGCTCCCAGGCGGCCTCGGTCTGCACCTCGACGCCGTCGACGGCCGAGACGACCACGATCACGGCGTCGGCCGCGAGGATCGCCGACCGGAGGTCGCCCACGAAGTCGGCGTAGCCCGGCGCGTCGAGCACGTTGATCTTGACGCCCTCCCACTCGATCGGGGCCATCGCGAGCGAGACGGAGATGCCCTTGCGTTGCTCGTCCGGGTCGTGGTCGGAGACGGTGTTGCCGTCCTCCACCACGCCCATGCGGGTGATCGATCCGGCCGTGAACAGCATGGCTTCGAGGAGGGTCGTCTTCCCCGAGCCACCGTGACCGACCAACAAGACGTTGCGGATGTCCTTCGCGTCGTAGGTCTTCAACGGAGCGCTCCTTCGGCGAGAGGTAGGGGGAATCCTACCGAGAGTTGCTAGGCTCGCGCCGACCCATGGCGCGCTTCCAACGACTGCAGATCCGTTTCCAGCGCCAGCCTCCCGGTACGGCGATCACGAGGACGGTCCTGATCGCGGGTGGCCTGCTGGCCGGCGTCGCGGCGTGGTGGATCGTCGCGCGGGAGCCGCGCCTGGGCGCGCTCGCGGCGGGCACGTCGGCCGCGTTCCTCCTGATCGGCGGGCACCGCGCGAACCACGGCGCGGGCGGTCCGACCGACCGGATGCTCGACGATCTGCTCGATCGCCTCTGGGACGGAACGGTCCTCGGTGCCATCGCCTGGACCGAACGCAGCGCGAGCGCCTCGACGGCGATCGCCGCCCTGGCCGCGCTCTGCCTCAGCTTCCTCTCGTCCTACGTCCGGGCGCGCGGCGCCTCGCTCTCGTACTCGGTCGAGGAGAGCCACGTGACGCGCGGCGTCCGCTACGGCCTCGTCACCGTCGGACTCGCCTTCGGGTGGCTGGATTGGACCCTGTGGCTGGCGGCGGGCCTGTCGGCGCTCGCGGCCCTCGTGCGTACCACCCAGGTCGCGCGCGAGGAGCGCGCGTGACGCGGTCCGGCGCGGAGCTCCGCGGGCGCGTTGCGTTGCACGCGTACCGCGCGGTCGCCTGGCTCGGGCGCACGCTCCCCGAGCACACGGGACGGCTCCTCTTCAGGTGGTTCGGGCTCCTGGCGCACGCCGTGGCACCGGGCGTGCGTGCGACGGTGGCCGCGAACCAGGCCCAGGTGCTCGGCCGGCCCGTCGACGACCCCCTGGTGCGGGCCTCCACGCGGGAGGCGTTCGTCAGCTATGCCCGTTACTGGTTCGATTCGTTCCACGCCGTGAGGATCCCGTTCGACGAGCTGCTCGACCGGTTCGAGTGCGTGGGGATCGAGAACATGCAGGACGCCCTCGCGGCCGGGACGGGCGTGATCATGGCGCTCCCGCACATCGGGAACTGGGACGTGGCGGCCCGGTGGCTCGACGCCCTTGGGATCGACCCCGTGGCGGTGGCCGAGCAGCTGGACCCCCCCGAGTTGTTCGACCTGTTCGTGCGGCACCGTGAGGCCCTGGGGATGCGGGTCATCGGGTTGTCCTCCGAAGGGGTCGGACAGAAGCTCCAGCAGGCGATCACCACGAACCACCTGATCGCCCTGGTCGCCGACCGCGATCTGACCGGACGCGGGGTCGAGGTGCAGATGTTCGGCCGCACCCGCAAGCTCCCCGCAGGCCCGGCGCTGCTCTCGCTCGCGACCGGCGCGCCCCTCGTGGTGGCGCCCGTCTATCAGACCGAGGACGCCTGGAAGTGCGTGATGTACCCGCCGTGCACGATCGAGCCCTCGGGGAACCGGCGCGCCGACGTCGTGGCGCTGACCGAGGAGATGGCGGCCGGCTTCGAACGGGCGATCGCGGCCGCGCCGTCGGACTGGCACGTGTTCCAGCCCGCGTGGGAGCCGTGAGGGTCGCCCTCGTCTGCCCGTACGCCTGGGACGACCCGGGCGGCGTCCAGGTGCACGTGCGCGAGCTGGCGCCGCGGCTCGCCGACCGCGGCCACCACGTGGTCGTGCTGGCGCCCGTCCGCGATCGCGCCGACGAACCGTGGGTGGTCCCGGTGGGGCGTCCCGTCGACATCCCGTACAACGCCTCGAACGCCCCGATCGACCCCCGCCCGTGGTCACGCCGTCGGGTGCGGGCGGTGCTCGAGCGGTTCGCGCCCGACGTCGTACACGTGCACGAACCGTTGACGCCCAGCACCTCGATGTGGGCGACCCTATCGTCGCGGGCGCCGGTGGTCGCGACCTTCCACTCGGGAGCGACGCGGTCGCGGCTGTTCGACCTGGCGGCGCCGGGCCTCCGCCGCGTCGCTCGGCGGATCGCGGTGCGGATCGCGGTCTCGGAAGCCGCGGCCGTGTTCGTCCGTGACCGGATCGGCGGGTCGTTCGAGATCGTGCCGAACGGGGTGGACGTGGCCCGGTTCGCGACGGCGACCCCCGGCGATCTCGGCGAGGGGACGAAGGTCCTCTTCGTGGGTCGGCTCGACGAGCGGAAGGGCTTCCCGACGGCGATCGCGGCCTTCGCCCGGCTCGCCGGGGGCCGGCCCGGTCTGCGGCTCGTCGTCGTGGGCGACGGCCCCGACCGAGCCGCGGCCGACGGGCTCGCTGCCGGGATCCGCGACCGGATCACGTTCCTCGGGAGCGTGCCGAACCGGGACCTCCCGCCGATCCACGCGGCGTGCGACCTGTACCTGGGCACCTCGGTGGGCGGGGAGAGCTTCGGGATCGTGCTCGTCGAGGCGCTCGCGGCCGGACTCCCGGTCGTCGCGAGCGACATCCCGGGCTACGACGAGGTGGTGCGCGACGGCGTCGACGGGCTGTTGGTGCCGCCGCGCGACCCAGAGGCCCTGTCCGCGGCCGCCGCCCGCGTGCTCGACGATCCGGCGCTCTCGGCGTCCCTCGCCGCGGCGGGGCGGGACCGCGCCGCGTCCTTCGACTGGGGGGTCGTGACCGGCCGGATCGAGACGCTGTACGCGCGGGCGGCCGAGGCGCGACCGCGGTCGCTACCATAGGGCCCGTGGCCGCCTGGATCGTCGTCGCCGTGCTCGCCGTCCTCGTCCTGGGGCTGGTGCTCGTCTACAACCGCCTCGTGTCGCTGCGCGCCCGCGTGAACAACGGCTGGTCGCAGATCGACGTGCAGCTCCGGCGCCGGTACGACCTGATCCCGAACCTGGTCGAGACCGTGCAGGGCTACGCCACGCACGAGCGTGAGCTGTTCGAGCGCGTGACCGAGGCCCGCGCGCGGGCGATCGGGGCGACCGGGGTCGGCGACCAGGCCTCCGCCGAGAACGCGATCACGGCGGGGATGCGTCAGCTCCTCGCCGTCGCGGAGGCCTACCCCGACCTCAAGGCGAACCAGAACTTCCTGGCCCTGCAGGAGGAGCTCACCGGCACCGAATCGAAGATCGCCTACGCGCGGCAGTTCTACAACGACCAGGTGATGAAGCTGAACACGGCGATCCAGGCGTTCCCCTCGAACCTCGTGGCGAAGACCTTCAACTTCGAGACACGCGAGTTCTTCGACATCGAGGATCCGGTCCGCGGGCCGGTCCAGGTGGACCTCTAGCCCGTGTACGAAGAGATCGCGTCCAACAAACGCCGGACCTGGCTCCTGATGCTGGGCGCCGTGCTGTTCCTGGCGGCGGTCGGGTACGTGATCGGCCTGATCTTCGGGTACGGGCCGCTCGGGCTCGTGATCGCGTTCGGCGTGGCGCTCGCGATGTCGGTGGCGTCGTACTTCGCCGGCGACCGACTGGTGCTCGCCTCGACCCGGGCCCGCGAGGTCACGGCCGAGCAGGAGCCGCGCTTGCACAACATCGTGGAGGGACTCGCGATCGCGGCGGGCGTCCCGAAGCCGCGGGTCTACGTCGTGCCCGAACAGGCGCCGAACGCGTTCGCCACCGGGCGCGACCCCGAGCATTCCTCGATCGCCGTGACCGAGGGCCTCCTGGCGCTGATGAACCGGGTCGAGCTCGAGGGCGTGATCGGCCACGAGCTCTCGCACGTGCTCGACCGGGACATCCTCGTGGGGACGGTCGTGGCCACCCTGGTCGGGGCCGCCGTGCTGATGTCGGAGTTCATGATGCGCTCGTGGATGTGGGGAGGGTTCCGCGGTCGGCGTGGGAACGACGCGGGCGGTGGTGCCGGGGCGCTGATCGTCTTCGCGATCGGGTTCGTGCTGATGGCGATCGCGCCGCTGGCCGGCCAGATCATCAAGATGTCGGTCTCGCGGAACCGCGAGTACCTCGCCGACGCGCAGGGTGCGATGCTCACCCGGTATCCGCCGGGGCTGATCTCGGCGCTGCGGAAGCTCCAGACGGCGCCCGACCGCGATGCACTCGGCCAACAACGCGACCGGGCACCTCTGGTTGAACCAGCCCTCGCGGCTCGAAGGGGAGAGAACCACGGCGATGGAGCGGCTCTTCTCGACCCACCCGCCGCTGGAGGAGCGGATCAAGCGCCTCGAGGAGATGTGACGAAACGGTCGCGTCGGGCCCGGGTGTTTGAGCCGGCCCCGAACCGCCGGTAACATGGCTATCCGGGTCCCTGCTGGGGACCCTTCCTCATGTCAGACCTCACTCACCCGATCCGGAACCCCAGGAGGTAGCACCGTGGCGTTGACTTCGCGCGGGAAGGCCCTGATCGCCGGCGTTGCGGCCGTCGCCGTCGTCGGCGGGGGCGCGCTCGTCATGAGCGGCAACGCAGGTCCGATCAACACGATCGCCGCCAAGGTGGGCATCACCGAGCCCGCGCCCGACCCGTGCCCGCTCACGGGGGTCGTTCCCGCCGGTGACAAGCCCGTGCCGACCCGGCCCGTGCTCGCGGTCAAGGTCGAGAATACGCCCGACGCGTACCCGCTGAACGGGCTCGACAAGGCCGACATCGTCTACGAGGAAGTCGTCGAGGGCGGCATCACGCGGTTCATCTCCGTCTACCACTGCGGTGGCGCGACGCGCGTGGGGCCGGTGCGGTCGGTCCGAACGACCGACCCGAAGATCCTCCTGCAGTTCGGCGCCCATCCGCTGCTCGCCTTCTCGGGCGGCGCCCCGAAGGTCGTGAACATCGCCCGCGAGGCCGGGGTGATCGAGCTCGTCGAGGGCAACCCGGCCGCCGCGTTCACCCGCGACGATCCGCCCCGGGAGATCCCGCACAACCTGTTCACGAACACGCAGAAGCTCTGGGTCGCCGCGGCGAAGTCCGACAAGCAGGCGACCGCCCCGCAGGCGGTGTTCACGTACGACCAGGAAACGCCCAAGCCCAGCAAGAAGATCGCCTCGGCCACGATCGTCTTCTCGAGCCTGGCCACCGCCGAGTGGCGCTGGCAGGGCGGGCAGTGGGTCCGCTACCTCGACGGCAGTCCCATGACGCTCGAGAACGGCGACGCGATCGCGACCGACAACGTCGTGATCCAGCAGGTCAAGACCGTCGAGAGCACCGAGTTCAGCGACGTGGCCGACTATCCCTCGCCCGAAGTCACGGTGACGGGCGGCGGGAAGGCCTGGGTCCTGCGCGACGGCAAGCTGATCGTCGGCACCTGGGAGCGCGCCTCCGAGGGCGACCTGACCGTCTTCCGCACGAAGCAGGGCGAGGAGATCCCGCTCACGCCCGGCTCGACCTTCGTGGAGCTCGCCCCGACGGGCATGTTCGACGCCACGATCTCCTTCGAGAAGTAGGCCGTCCGGGCCTCGCCGCCCGGGTTCCCGGCTGAAGGTTCGCGGGTTCCCGGCGGTACACTCGTCGGCGTAGGGTTCTTCGACCTTGTCCAAGGAGGGGTACGTCGTGGAGCGCGAGACCGGCACGTTCCGGGTCAAGTCCGGCCTGGCGGAGATGCTGAAGGGCGGCGTCATCATGGACGTCACCACCGCCGACGAGGCCAAGATCGCCGAGGACGCCGGCGCCTGCGCCGTCATGGCGCTCGAGCGCGTGCCGGCCGACATCCGGCGTGACGGCGGCGTCGCGCGCATGGCCGACGCCACGAAGGTCGAGGAGATCCAGCAGGCCGTCACGATCCCGGTGATGGCCAAGGCCCGGATCGGGCACTTCGTCGAGGCCCAGATCCTCCAGTCGCTGAACGTCGACTACATCGACGAGTCCGAGGTCCTCACGCCCGCCGACGAGGAGTACCACATCGACAAGTGGGCCTTCACCGTGCCGTTCGTCTGCGGCGCAAGGAACCTGGGCGAGGCGCTCCGGCGGATCGCCGAAGGTGCCGCGATGATCCGCACGAAGGGCGAGCCCGGCACCGGCAACGTGGTCGAGGCCGTGCGCCACGAGCGGCAGATCCTCCGCGACATCGCCGAGGTCACCACGCTCCGGCCCGAGCAGTACGTGACGAAGGCCAAGGAGCTGGGCGCGCCGGTCGAGCTCGTCCGGATGGTCGCCGAGCTCGGGCGCCTCCCCGTCGTGAACTTCTCCGCCGGCGGGATCGCGACGCCGGCCGACGCCGCCCTGATGATGCAGCTCGGCGTCGACGGCATCTTCGTGGGCTCGGGCATCTTCAAGTCCGAGGAACCGAGCGTGATGGCGCGCGCGATCGTCGAGGCCACCACGCACTACCAGGACCCCGACGTGCTGGCGAAGGTCTCGCACGGCCTCGGTGACCCGATGGCGGGCCTCGAGATCGGCGCGCTGGAGACCCGCATGCAGGAGCGCGGCTGGTAGCCGTGCCCCGCGCGAGGTGACCACCGTGAAGGCCGGCGTCCTCGCGCTGCAGGGAGATTTCCGCGAGCACGCGCTCGTGCTCGAGGCCGCCGGCGCGACGCCGGTCGAGGTCCGCACGCCGGGGCAGCTCGCCGAGGTCGCGTGCCTGGTCCTGCCGGGCGGCGAGTCGACCACGATCGGCAAGCTCGCGCACCTCTACGGTCTCGTGGAACCGATCCGCGAGCGCGCCGCGGCGGGCATGCCGATCCTCGGGACGTGCGCCGGCATGATCGTGCTGGCCGAGCGTGTCGAGGGCGGCGAGCCGTTGTTCGCGCTGATGGACATCGGATTGCAGCGCAACGCGTACGGCCGACAGGTGGAGTCGTTCGAGGCGGACCTCGACGTCCGGGGGATCGACCACCCCGTGCGCGGCGTGTTCATCAGGGCGCCTCGCATCACCGACGTGGGCGAGGGGGTCGAGGTGCTCGCCGAGTACGAGGGCGCCCCGGTCGTCCTGGAGCAGGGGAACCTCCTGGTGGCATCATTCCACCCTGAGCTCGTGGGCGAGACCGCCCTCCACGACTACCTGTTGAGGAAGGTGTAGCGCGATGTCCGGCCACTCCAAATGGGCCACGATCAAGCGGAAGAAGGAAGCGACCGACGCGAAGCGGTCGAACATGTACGCGAAGCTCCTGCGCGCGGTGGAGGTCGCGGCGCGCGAGGGCGGCGGCAACATCGACGGCAACATGACCCTCGCCTCGGCGGTCGAGAAGGCGAAGGGCTTCTCGGTCCCGAACGACAACATCGAGCGCGCGATCAAGCGGGGGACCGGCGAGGACAGCTCCGGCGCCCGCTACGAGGAGCTCTTCTACGAGGGGTACGCGCCCGGCGGCGTGGCGCTGCTGATCGAGGTGCTCACCGACAATCGGAACCGCACCGGCCAGGAGATCCGCCATGCGTTCACCCGCAACAACGGGAACCTCGGCGAGTCGGGGAGCGTGGCCTGGCAGTTCACCCGCAAGGGCCTGATCGTGGTCGAGAAGTCCGTCGCGCCCGACGAGGAGCGGTTGCTGGAGGTCGCGCTCGAGTCCGGCGCCGAGGACCTGAGGGACTCGGAGAGCTCCTGGGACATCGTGACGGACCCGCAGACGTTCAAAGACGTGCAGGGGGCGCTCGAGGCGGCCGGCGTGCCGGTCTTCTCGGCCGAGATCTCGATGCTG
The DNA here is from genome assembly GCA_963821925.1 of uncultured Actinomycetes bacterium. Taxonomy (GTDB): domain Bacteria; phylum Actinomycetota; class UBA4738; order UBA4738; family HRBIN12; genus JAOUEA01. The sequence goes on from CAWGFO010000009.1 coordinate 24,484, forward strand.
CCCCAGACCACGATCCCGGTCGACGGCGGCGAGGCCCGGCAGGTGCTGAACCTGATCGAGGCGCTCGAGGAGCTCGACGACGTGCAGAACGTCTACGCGAACTTCGACATCCCCGAAGAGGTCATGGCCGCGCTCTGACGACGGTCGTTGCCCGCCTCCGGCCCGGACCCTAGACTGAGCGAACTGATGTTCGATACCTGCGTGCTCGGCGTGGACCCCGGCGTGGCCCGGCTCGGCCTCGCGGTGGTCGCCTCCGAGGGCCGCCGCCAGTCCCTCGTGTGGTGCGACACGGTGCGCACGCCGTCGGACATGGCCGAGGCGAGCCGGCTCCGGCTGCTGGCGGAGGCGATGCGCGCGGCGATCGCCGAGCACCATCCGAGCGCGGTCGCCCTCGAGCGGGTGGCGTTCAACCGGAACACCGTGAGCGCCCTGACCGTCGCCCGGGCGACCGGCGCGGTGATGGTCGTCGCGGCCGAGGCCGGGCTCGAGGTCGCGGAGTACAGCCCGAGCGAGGTGAAGAGCGCCGTGACGGGGATCGGGAACGCGGACAAGGCGCAGGTGCGCTCGGCCCTGGTCCGCGTCCACGGCCTGCGCGACGTGCCCTCGCAGCCCGACGCCGCCGATGCCGCGGCCGTGGCGGTCACGTACCTGGCCGGCGCGGGGCTGCGGGCGGCCGGCGGCAGGGCGACCGCCCGACTGGGAGCCCGATGATCTCGTTCGTCGAAGGGGAGGTCGTCGAGAAGACGGCGAACCGCGTGGTCCTGAACGTCGGCGGGGTCGGGTACGACCTCCAGGTCCCCACCTCGGTCGTGGGGGCGCTGCCGCCGATCGGGCGCGCGACGCGGGTGCACACCCGCATGGTGGTTCGGGACGACTCGATGACCCTGTACGGCTTCACGACGCCCGACGAGCGCGGGCTGTTCGACCTGCTGACCGGCGTGACGGGGGTCGGACCGAAGGTGGCGCTCTCGTTCCTGTCGGCGCTGTCGCCGGACGCGATCCGGCGGGCGGTCGTGTCCGGCGATGCCGATGCCCTAACGGTGGTCCCGGGCGTGGGCAAGAAGGTCGCGCAACGCGTCGTGCTCGACCTGCGTGACCGCTTCGGGGGCGAGGCCGAGCTCGTGGTCACCGGCCCGCTCGGGGATGTGCGCGAGGCGCTGCTGGCGCTCGGCGTGACGCCGCAGGAGGCCAGCGAGGCGCTCGCCGGGGTCGAGGCCGAGGGCCGCGCGACCGAGGATCTGCTGCGCGAGGCCCTGCAGAAGGTGGGCGCGTGACGGGGGACCGCCTGATGGACGACGACCGCCTGATCGAGGCCGCCGTGGTCGACCCGGAGGACCGCGAGTTCGACGTCGCCCTCCGCCCGAGGACGCTCACCGAGTTCGTCGGTCAGGAACGGGTGAAGGAGCAGCTGGCGCTCCTGATCGACGGCGCCCGCCGCCGCGACGAGGCCGTGGACCACCTGTTGTTCAGCGGCCCGCCGGGGCTCGGCAAGACCACGCTCGCCCAGATCGTGGCGAACGAGATGGGCGCCGGGTTCCAGCCGACGAGCGGTCCGGCGCTCGACCGCCCGAGCGACCTGGCCGCGATCCTCACGAACCTGGGCGACGGCGACGTGCTGTTCGTCGACGAGATCCACCGGATGCCGCGCGCGGTCGAGGAGGTCCTGTATCCGGCGCTCGAGGACTTCAACCTCGACGTGGTGCTCGGCAAGGGACCCACGGCGCGCTCGATCCGGCTCGAGCTGCCCCGGTTCACGATGGTGGCGGCGACGACGCGCCCAGGGCGTATCACGCTTCCGCTCCGCGAGCGCTTCGGGTTCTCGCCGCGGCTCGACTACTACTCGGTCGACGAGCTCACCGAGATCGTCGGCCGCTCGGCCGGGATCCTCGGCGTCGCGACCGACCAGGACGGCGCCGGCGAGATCGCGTCGCGCTCCCGTGGGACCCCGCGGATCGCGAACCGGCTGCTGCGCCGCGTGCGCGACTTCGCGGAGGTTCGGCACGAGGGCGAGATCACCGGCGACATCGCCCGCGCGGGCCTCGCGGTGTTCGAGGTCGATGAGGAGGGCCTGGACCGGCTCGACCACGCGATCCTCACCGCGATCGTGACGAAGTTCAGCGGGGGCCCGGTGGGTCTGTCCACGCTCGCGGCCTCGGTAGGCGAGGAGCCCGACACGATCGAAGACGTCGTCGAGCCCTATCTCCTGCAGCTGGGGTTCCTGCAGCGCACGCCGCGCGGGCGGGTCGTGACCGCCCGCGCCTACGCGCACCTGGGCGTGACCGCGCCGGGCACGCTTCCCCTCTGACCCCACCCCCACGGCGGTAGACTCCGTGGACTCCAAACCGACGGAAGGTCCCGCCATGCTCGAGTTCCTCGCCCAAGACCAGCAGAACGCCAACCCGCTCATCACGTTCCTCCCCCTGATCCTGATCGGCGGCGCGTTCTACTTCGTGTTGATCCGTCCGCAGCAGAAGCGCGCCAAGGCGCAGCAGGCCCTCCTGCGGAGCGTCGAGGTCGGGGACGAGGTCCTCACGACGGCCGGTGTGTACGGCACGATCGTCGACATCGATGACGAGACCGACGTGATCACGCTCGAGATCGCCCCGGGCACCCAGATCCGGATGGTTCGCGCCGGTATCGGGCGTCGGATCACCGAGGACGACGAGTACGAGGACTACGACGAAGACGAGGACGACGCGTCCGACGAGCCCCAGGGCCCGATCCAACCCTCGTGAGTGACCCCGGCGACCTCGAGCCCGTCCCGCCCGTCCCGCCCGCCGACGTCCAGGCGCGCGTGGCGTCGGTGACCCTGGAGCAGATCCAGGGGCATCAGGAGCTCTCGCTCTACATCGCGAGCGCCGACCGCGTGATGGAAGCGATGGGCTACACGGAGCACGGCTTCCGGCACGCGAACCTCGTCGCGCGGATCGCCTATCAGGTGCTCGCGCGGCTCGGGTACGGCGAGCGCGAGGCGACGCTGGCCGCGGTGGCCGGGTACCTGCACGACGTCGGGAACGCGCTCGCGCGGGACGTGCACGGCCAGACGGGCGCGATCCTCGTCTACCAAGCGCTCCGCACCGAGGTGGAGGGCGCCGACCTGATGCCGATCCTCGCCGCGATCGCGAACCACGAGGAGACCGAGGGGATGGCGATCTCGCCGATCTCGGCGGCGGTGATCCTGGCCGATAAGTCGGATGTGCACCGCAGCCGTGTCCGCCGGTCCGGCCACATCGATTTCGACATCCACGACCGGGTCAACCATGCCGTCGAACAGTCGTTCCTACGGGTAGACTCCGAAGCCCGAACGATCAGCCTCGAGCTGACGATCGACACCCAGATCAGCCAGGTCATGGAGTACTTCGAGATCTTCCTGAGCCGTATGCAGATGTGCCGTCACGCCGCCGAGTGCCTCGAGGCGCGGTTCCGCCTCGTGATCAACGGGGCAGAGTTGGCGTGAAGCGAACCCGCGGCCTCTGGGCCTCCATCATCTTCGTCACGGTCCTGGTCGTGCTCTCCCTCGTGGGGTTCGCGACGGGCGCCCTGAAGCCGACGCTCGGTCTCGACCTCGAGGGCGGGGTTTCGGTGATCCTCACCGCCCCCGACGGCACCCCGCGCGACGTGATGGAGCAGACGCTCGGCAACATCCGCAACCGCGTCGACGCCTTCGGCGTGGGCGAGCCCGAGATCTTCCTGTCGGGCAACACGATCGAGATCCAGATCCCCGGCCTCGCGAAGGGCACGATCGAGGAGCGCCAGAAGGAACAGTTCTGCCTGACGTCCCCCGACGGGACGAACTACGGCTGCGCGAAGGATCAGGCGGCGGCCCAGGCGGGCCTCGACACCCTGGTGGTCGAGCCGCAGCCGACCGAGGTCTGCCTGGTGGACCCCGACGGGACGCAGCTCGAGTGCTTCGGCAGCCGCGAGGAGGCGGTCGCGGCGAAGGCGACCCTCCAGGTCACCCCGAAGGCGAGCGCCACGCCCACGGCGAGCACGTCGGCCTCCGCGAGCGCCTCCGCCTCACCGAGCGTGGCCGCCGACGGCTACTGCCTGACGGACCCCACCGGCGCCGAGCTGGCCTGTTACCCGACGAAGAAGGCGACGACCGCCGCCCAGAAGGGCGTCACGCTCGACGTCACGCAACAGAGTTTCTGCGTCACGGACACGGGCGGCACCGACGCGTCCGCGTCGCCCTCGGCGTCGCCGAGCGCGGTTGCTTCGGCGAGCGCCTCGGCCTCCGCCTCGCCGTCCGCGAGCCCCTCGCCCACGAGCACCGCCTACGCCGACCTGGATCGATCCGGCGCGTCCGCGCTGCCGTGCGGGCTGGGCACGCGCGAGGAGGCCGACGCCCAGCTCGCCGAGATCGCGGTCCAGCAGACCTCGGTCCAGTACTGCGTGATCAGCTCCACCGGTCAGAACCTGGGGTGCTTCCTGACGAGGGAGGCCGCCGATCGCCGCCAGCGTGAGACCGGCCAGGAGCGCCTGCTCTCGGTGATCGGTCAGACGGCCCGCCTCGAGCAGCGCGCCGTGATCGAGATCATCGATCCCACGAACCCCGCGTACGCCTCGACGCCGGTGACCTGCCCCACGCCGGAGGACCGCGCGACGAAGGACTGTTCGTTCCCGGCGCTCCAGGACAAGGAGGTCGTGTACCTCGGGCAGTCGAACGACCCGACCACCGCCCTGAAGTACCGGCTGGGACCCGTGATCATCAGCGGCGGCGACATGAAGAAGGCCACCGCGGTCCTCTCGGGTGGCAGTCAGACCCAGATCACCACGCAGTGGACCGTCCAGTTCGAGCTGAACGGCAGCGGTTCCGACGCCTTCGGCGAGGCCACGACGAAGGCCGTCACGCTCCCGCCGCCCCAGAACCAGATCGCGATCGTCGTGGACCGCGAGATCATCTCGTCGCCGCGGGTCGACAGTCCGATCACGGGCGGCACCGGCGTGATCTCGGGCGGGTTCACCGAGCAGGAGGCCAAGGACCTCGCGACGCAGCTGAACGCCGGCGCCCTGCCGGTCGAGCTCACGCGCCAGTCCGTGCAGACCGTCAGCCCGACGCTCGGCCAGGAGTCGCTGCACCAGGGCATCGTGGCCGGGCTCGTCGGCCTCGCGCTCCTGTTCCTGTACCTGCTCTTCTACTACCGACTGCTCGGCATCGTGGCGTGGTTCGGGATGTCGATCTGGGCGATCCTCGCCCTCGCGCTGATCTCGGTCGCCGGCGAGCAGTTCTCGTACGCGCTCACGCTCGCGGGCGTCGCGGGCCTCGTGATCTCGCTGGGCGTCACCGCGGACTCCTACATCGTGTTCTTCGAGCGGTTGAAGGACGAGGTCCGCTCCGGCAAGACGGCCCGGTCGGCGGTCCAGCCCGCCTTCAAGCGCGCGTACAAGACGATCGTCGCGGCCGACATCGTCACCGGGATCGCCGCGGTGGTCCTGTACATCACGGCCGTCAGCTCGGTGCGTGGGTTCGCCCTCACGCTGGGCGTCGCGACGCTCCTCGACCTGTTCGTGGTCTGGTTCTTCAAGCGGCCGACGGTCTTCCTGATCGCGCGGAACGAGCGGTTGGTGAACCTGAGGGGCTTCGGCCTCCAGTCCGGGATCGCCGGCGACGAGGAGTCGGCCGCCCAGCGGGAGGCCCGCCGATGAACTGGCATCACGCGGTCGAGACGTACCGGGGCCACACGATCCCGCACTTCAAGCTCGTGGAGCACCGGCGGTGGTGGTTCATGTTCTCGGGGGCCCTGATCGTGCTCTCGCTGATCGGGCTCTTCTGGCAGGGCCTCAACTACTCGATCGACTTCGAGGGCGGCGCGCAGATCGCCTACCCGTTGCAGGTCCAGGACGTGACCGTCGCCGACATCGTGGACACGATGGCGCAGTTCGGTCGGCCCGACGCCGAGGTGCAGATCGTGAACGGCGACCAGGTCTCGATCCGCACGGCGTCTCTCACGGGCGACCCGCAGACCGAGGGGCTGGGCGACGCGCTCGCGAAGCAGGCCGGGATCACACGCACGGACATCTCGATCCAGGACATCGGCCCGACCTGGGGCGCCGAGATCTCGCGGAAGGCCTTCACCGGCCTGATCGCGGTGCTGATCGCGATCGCGCTGTACATCGCCTTCCGGTTCGAGGGGAAGATGGCGATCGGCGCGATGATCGCGCTCGTCCACGACGTCGTGATCACCGCCGGGATCTATGCGCTCGTCGGGCGGGAGGTCACCCCCGAGACCGTGATCGCGATCCTGACGATCCTCGGGTACTCGCTCTACGACACCGTCGTGATCTACGACAAGATCAAGGAGAACACCGAATCGAGCGCGCTCGTCTCCCGCCTGGGCTATACCGGCGTGGTCGATCTCTCGTTGAACCAGGTGCTGATGCGCTCGGTGAACACGTCGCTGGTCGTGCTGCTGCCGATCCTGTCGCTGCTGCTGTTCGGCGGCGACACGCTGAAGGACTTCGCGTTCGCGATGTTCGTGGGCGTCGCGATCGGCGCCTACTCCTCGATCTTCATCGCCGCCCCCGTGCTCACGATCCTCAAGGGCCGCGATCCGCGCTACCGCCAGCTCGAGGCGCGCCGCGCGGTGCGCGAGGGCGTGGGAGCGCCCGGCACGGCCGACGCTGCCGCCGGGGCCAGCGCGGTCGCGGCCGACGCCGCGGCGAGCCGCGCCACGGCCCGCCAGTCGAGCGGTCCAGCGCGACCGCGGTCCAAGTCGAAGAAGCGCCCGCCCGCCAAGCGCAAACGGAGGTAGGCATGGAAATCTCGGAGATCGAGGCGCTGATCCGCGACGTGCCCGACTTCCCGGAGCCGGGGATCGTCTTCAAGGACATCACGCCGGTGCTCGCCGACCCGATCGCGTTCTCCACGATCACCGACATGATCGTCGTGCACTTCGGGCGGGGCAACGTGGACAAGGTCGTGGGGATCGAGGCCCGTGGTTTCATCCTCGCCTCGCCCGTCGCTTACCACTTCGGGGCGGGGTTCGTGCCGATCCGTAAGAAGGGCAAACTCCCGTGGGACTCGATCAACGAGGAGTACGAGCTCGAGTACGGTTCGGCATCGCTCGAGCTGCACGTCGACGGGATCATCCCCGGGGAGCGCGTGTTGATCGTCGACGACGTGCTGGCCACGGGCGGCACCGCCCGCGCCGCCGCGTCGCTCGTCGAGCAGGTTGGGGGCAAGGTCTGCGGGATCTCGTGCCTGATCGAGCTCGACTTCCTCCACGGACGGGACAAGCTGCCCGGCCACGAGCTCTTCACGCTGATCCACTACTGAGCCTCGCGGTCTCGCGGGGACGCCCGCGTACACTGGCCACCACGAGGAGGTCAGCGTGGACAGCCGCGAAGAGGTGCAGCTCGAGCAACCGTCGCAGCGCCGCGGCGCGCGGCTTCCTCGGCCGCGTCTGCGACGCGGCGAGGCCGGGCCCCCGTCGCGGATCGATCCGCTCCTCAAGAAGGTCCGGACCTACAACCCCAAGGCCGACCTGAAGGAGCTGCAGCGGGCGTTCGAGTTCGCCGAGGGCAAGCACGAGGGCCAGAAGCGCAAGTCGGGCGAGGACTTCATCGAGCATCCGCTCGCGGTGGCGGGGATCCTCGCGGACCTGCATCTGGACACGACGACCTTGATGTCGGCGCTGCTGCACGACACCGTCGAGGACACCGACGTCACGGTCGACGACATCGACGACGAGTTCGGCGACGAGGTGGGCCGGATCGTCGACGGGCTCACGAAGCTCGAGAAGTACCGCTTCAAGACGCGCGAGCAACAGCAGGCCGAGAACGTCCGCAAGATGATCGTGGCGATGGCGGGCGACATCCGCGTGCTGCTGATCAAGCTCGCCGACCGGCTCCACAACATGCGCACGATCGGCAGCCTCGCCCCCGAGAAGCAGCGGGCGATCGCCACCGAGACCCTCGAGATCTACGCGCCGCTCGCGAACCGTCTCGGTGTGCAGGAGATCAAGTGGGAGCTCGAGGATCTGTCCTTCAAGACCCTGCACCCCGGCCCCTACCGCGAGATCGCGAACCTCGTCGAGACCCGCCGGGGCGAGCGCCAGCGCCTGATCCAGGAGGTCACCGACGCCCTGCGCACGAAGCTGAAGGAGCTCGGGATCAAGGCCGACGTCGAGGGCCGCCCGAAGCACCTGTATTCGATCTACGAGAAGATGGTGATCCGCGGCAAGGAGTTCAACGAGATCTTCGACCTGGTCGGGATCCGGATCCAGGTCGAGTCGCTGCGCGACACCTACGGCGCCCTCGGCGCGGTCCACGCCCTGTGGAAGCCGATCCCCGGGCGCTTCAAGGACTACGTCGCGATGCCCAAGTCGAACATGTACCAGTCGCTGCACACGACGGTCGTGGGGCCCGAGGCCAAGCCGCTCGAGATCCAGATCCGCACGCGCGACATGCATCGCACGGCGCAGTTCGGGATCGCCGCGCACTGGCGGTACAAGGAGGGGAAGCAGGCGCGCGACGCCGCGGACCTCGCCTGGCTCGGCCAGATGATGGAGTGGCTGAAGGACATGGCCGACCCGCGGGAGTTCATGGAGGGCCTGCGGATCGACCTGTCGGGCGGGCGTGTCTTCGTCTTCACGCCGAAGGGCGACGTCGTGAACCTGCCTCAGGGCGCCACGCCGGTCGACTTCGCCTACGCGATCCACACCGACGTCGGCCACCGGACGGTCGGCGCGAAGGTCGGCGGCAAACTCGTGCCGCTCGACTACGAGCTGCGGACCGGCGACTCGGTGGACATCCTCACCTCGAAGGCGCAGGGAGAGGGCCCGTCCCAGGACTGGCTGCAGTTCGTCGCGACGCCGCGCGCGAGGAACAAGATCCGCCAGTGGTTCGCGAGGGGGCGCCGTGAGGACGCGCTCGAGCAGGGTCGCGACGCGGTGCAGCGCGTGATGCGCAAGCAGCACCTCCCGATCAAGCGGCTCGCGACCGATGAGGCGATGCAGCGGGTCGCCGACGACCTGAAGTACCCGAACCTCGAGGCGCTGTACGTGGCGGTGGGCGAGAGCCACGTCTCGCCGCAGTCGGTCGTCGCGCGCCTCTCGCGGCTCGTGAGCGGCACCACCGACGAGGACGTGACCGACCTGCCGCTCGCGCGGCCCGTCAAGATCGGCACGCAGGACATCTCGCAGGGCGTCGTCGTCAAGGGCCTTCCCGACGTCTGGGTGCGGCTCGGGCGCTGCTGCACGCCGGTGCCCGGCGATCAGATCATCGGGTTCGTCACGCGCGGCCAGGGCGTGAGCGTCCACCGCACCGACTGCCCGAACGTGAAGTCGCTCCGCCGGGAGCCCGAACGGCTGATCGACGTCACCTGGTCCGAGGGCAAGCCCACCTCGTTCACGGTCGCGATCATGGTCGAGGCGCTGGACCGCACCCGCCTGCTGTCCGACGTGGCAACGGTGCTGTCGGACTCCCACGTGAACATCCTCTCGGCGACCTCGGCCACCGGGAAGGACCGCATCACCCGGCTGCGATTCACGTTCGAGCTCGGCGACATCGCGCACCTGTCCAGCGTGCTCGCGGCCGTCAAGCGCGTGGAGTCGGTCTTCGACGCGTACCGCGTGGTCCCCAGCTGACGATGCGGATCGTCCTGCAGCGCGTGGCGCGCGCGAGCGTGACGGTCGAGGGCGGACGCGTGGCCGCGATCGGGCCGGGGTATCTCCTGCTGGTGGGGATCGGCGCCGACGACCCCGATGGGGAGGCCGAGCCGATGGCCGAGAAGGTGGCGAACCTCCGGCTGTTCGCCGACGCCGAGGGGAAGACGAACCTCGCGCTGGCCGAGGTCGACGGCGAGGCGCTCGTGGTCTCGCAGTTCACCCTGTACGCGGATACCCGGAAGGGGCGGCGGCCGTCGTGGACCGACGCCGCCGAGCCGGCCGTCGCCGCCGAGCGGGTCGAGGCGTTCGCCTCGGCGTTGGAGGCGCGCGGTATCCGGGTCGGGCGCGGGGTGTTCGGCGCCCACATGGAGGTCGAACTGGTGAACGACGGCCCGTTCACGCTCGTGCTCGACACGGGCACCTAGCCGGGCCCTCCGGCCCGCGGACCCCGAGAGACCGTCCGTTAGCATGGTCCCCTCATGTGGCTCGACGTCTTCAGCGAGAACCCCTACGGCACGAACTGCTGGCTCCTGTCCGCCGAGGGCAGCGACGACGCCGTCGTGGTCGACCCCGGGTTCGAGCCCGCCCGCGTGCACGCCCTGCTCGAGGTCGCCGGCAAGCGCCCGGTCGCGGTGCTCGCCACCCATGCTCACCTCGACCACATGGGGACGGGCGGCGTGTTCGCGGGCGACGCGATCCCGGTGTTCGTGCACGAGGCCGACGCGATCGCCTTCACGGACCTTCCTGCCTGGGGCGCCGGCGGGCCGAACCCGCTCGCCGAGGTGAAGGACCTCCGGACGATCGCCGACGGCGACGTGCTGGCGTTCGCGGGCTTCTCGATCGAGGTCGTCCACACCCCGGGGCACACCCCCGGCCACTGCTGCTTCCGGACCGACGCGCTGCTGTTCAGCGGCGATCTGGTCTTCGCGGGCTCGATCGGGCGCTCCGACTTCCCGAACAGCGACCCCGACGCGATGCAGGAGAGCCTCCGCCGGTTCCTGACCCTGCCCGACGAGCTCCCGGTGCTGCCCGGACACGGACCGGACACGACGGTGGGGCGCGAACGCCTCTCGAACCCGTTCCTCGTGGGGCTCGGCTGATGGAGCTCGGCCCGCCGCGAGGGACCACGGATCTGCTGACCGACCGCGCCGACGCGATGCTCGGGATGTACGAGGAGGCTCACCGGGTCGCGCGCCTCTTCGGCTACCGCTACCTCGAGACCCCGACGTTCGAGCACACCGAGCTGTTCGCGCGGACCTCCGGCCACACCTCGGACGTCGTGACGAAAGAGATGTACACCTTCGAGGACAAGGGCGGCCGCTCGGTGACGCTCCGGCCAGAGGGGACCGCGCCCGTGATGCGCGCGTACCTCGAGCGGTCGCAGCAGCTCCCGAACCCGTTCAAGGGCTACTACGTCATGACCTACTTCCGGCACGGCCGTCCGCAGGCCGGACGGCTCCGGGAGTTCCGCCAGTTCGGCGTCGAGGTGTTCGGGGACGCCGGCCCCGGGTCCGACGCCGAGGTGATCGTGATCGGGGACCGGTACCTGCGCGGCCTCGGGCTGCGCGATCTCACGCTGAAGCTGAACTCGATCGGCGATGAGGTGTGCCGGCCGGCCTACCGCGAGCTGCTGGTCGACTACCTCACGCCGTTCGAGGATCGACTCGACGAGGATTGCCGCACGCGCCTGCGGACGAACCCGATGCGCGTGATGGACTGCAAGGTCGACGGCGGCAAGGACTTCGTGATCGGAGCGCCCTCGATCGTCGACCACCTGTGTGAGCCGTGCGCCCAGCACTTCGCGCAGGTGCGCGCCGAGCTCGACCGGGAGGGCGTCGCCTACGAGCTCGACCCTCGGCTCGTGCGCGGCCTCGACTACTACACGCGCACCGCGTTCGAGTTCGTGAGCGGGGCGCTCGGGGAGTCGGGTGCGACGGTGTGTGGCGGGGGTCGGTACGACGGACTCGCCGAGATCCTGGGTGGTCAGCCCACGCCCGGGATCGGCTTCGGCTTGGGTCTCGAGCGGGTGCTCCTCGCGATGGAGCTCGAGGGCGTGCCCGCTCCGCCGCCGAGGGGCCCACGCTGCTTCGTCGTGACGGTGGGGGAGGCGGCCCGGGACGGGGGCGCCCGCCTCGTGGACGAGCTCCGCGAGGCGGGGGTCTCGACCGCACGGTCGTTCGCCGACCGCCCGTTGAAGGCGCAGTTCAAGATGGCCGATCGAGCCGAGGCCGCGTTCGTCGCGATCCTGGGCGACCAGGAGCTCTCGGACGGCACCGTCACGCTCCGCCGCCTGGTGGACGGCATCCAGAAGACCGTGCCCGCCGGCGACGCCGTGCGGTGGCTGACCCGACTCGACGACTGGACGGACCCGACATGACCGACATGCACACCGCGATGCGCACCCACGCCTGCGGGCAGCTGCGCGCCGCGCACGCGGGGGAGGACGTCACCCTCTGCGGCTGGGTGGCCCGCCGCCGCGACCACGGCGGCGTCACCTTCATCGACCTCCGCGACCGCGAAGGGGTCGTGCAGCTCGTCTTCCATCCCGAGGACGCGCCCGAGGCGCACGCCGCCGCCCAGGAGCTGCGGAACGAAGACGTGATCCGCGTGCAGGGCGCCGTGCGCCTGCGGCCCGAAGGCATGGTGAACCCGGCGCTCGACACCGGCGAGGTCGAGATCCCGGCGACGTCCCTCGAGGTGCTCGCGCGATCCGAGACGCCGCCCTTCCCGGTCGAGGACCGGATCGAGGTCGGCGAGGACCTGCGCCTGAAGTACCGCTACCTCGACCTCCGCCGCCCCGAGATGACGAAGATCCTCCGCCTCCGCGCGACGGTCAGCCGACTGATCCGCGAGCACATGGACGCGAACGGGTTCCTCGAGGTCGAGACCCCCTCTGTTGACCCGCAGCACGCCCGAGGGCTCGCGCGACTTCCTGGTGCCCTCGCGCCTGCTCCCGGGGAGCTTCTACGCCTTGCCGCAGTCCCCACAGCAGCTGAAGCAGCTCCTGATGATCGCCGGACAGGACCGCTACTACCAGATCGTGCGCTGCCTCCGCGACGAGGACCCGCGCGCGGATCGGGGCTTCGAGTTCACCCAACTCGACGTCGAGATGTCCTTCGTCGACGAGGAGGACCTGATCGCACTGATCGAGCCGCTGTACGCGCGGATCCTGCGCGAGACGGTCGACGCGGAGGTCGCCACGCCGTTCCCCCGGATGACCTTCGCCGAGATGATGGAGCGGTTCGGCACCGACAAGCCCGACCTGCGGTACGGGATGGAACTCGTCGACCTCGCCCCGGTGTTCGCCCGGACCGGCTTCAAGGCGTTCGCCTCGGTGACCGCCGGTGGCGGTGTGATCAAGGCGCTGGCCGCGCCCGGCGCCGGCTCGTTCTCCCGCAAGGAGCTCGACAAGCTGGTGGAGGACGCGAAGGGCCGCGGCGCCGCCGGACTCGTGTGGTTGGTCGCGGAGGCCGGCGGGGCCGTGCGGTCGCCCGTCGAGAAGTTCCTCACGCCCGAGGAGATCGCCGGGATCCTCGAGCGCACGGGCGCCGCCGAGGGCGACCTGATCTGCATCGTGGCCGACGTGGCCGACCGCGCGAACGTCGCGCTCGACGGGCTCCGCCGCGACCTCGCCGCCCGGCTCGACCTGATCCCCGAGGGCGTCTGGTCCTTCGTCTGGATGACCGACCCGCCGCTCTTCGAGTGGTCCGAGGACGAGGAGCGCTGGGCCTCGGTGCACCACCCCTTCACGTCGCCGAGGAGCGACGATCTCGCGCCCGAGACGGCGACGTCGCGCGGGTACGACCTCGTGCTGAACGGGTTCGAGGTCGGCGGCGGCAGCATCCGGATCCACCGTCCCGAGATCCAGCAGCGCGTGTTCGACGTGCTGGGGCTCTCGCCCGCGGAGCAGGAGGAGCAGTTCGGGCATCTCCTGCGCGCGTTCACGTTCGGGGCGCCGCCGCACGGGGGCATCGCGATGGGGCTCGACCGGCTCACGATGCTGCTCGCGGGCAAGGAGACCCTGCGCGACGTCACCGCGTTCCCGAAGGCCCAGTCGGGCGCCGACCCCCTCACGGGCGCGCCCGCGCCGGCCACCGAGGAACAGCTCCGCGACCTGGGCCTGCGCCTCGTCGCACCCCCGCGGCCGGCCGCGGCGCCGGACCCGCCCGGCGAAGCCCACACGTGATGAACGAGCCGCCGCTCGCCGCCCGGATGCGCCCCCGGTCCTTCGACGAGTTCGTCGGGCAGGGCCATATCGTGGGCGAGCACAGCGCCCTCGGCAAGATCCTGGCGGGCGGCAACCTGCCGTCGATCATCCTGTGGGGCCCGGCCGGCACCGGGAAGACCACCCTCGCGACCCTGCTCGCCGACGCCGTGGGCGCGCAGCTCACGCAGCTGTCGGCCGTCTCTTCGGGCGTGGCCGACGCCCGCAAGGTGATGGAGGGCGCGCGCGGGGGGCTCTTCCGCACGGTGCTGTTCGTCGACGAGGTCCACCGATGGTCGAAGGCGCAGCAGGACGTGCTGCTGCCGGCGGTCGAGGAGGGGACCGTCACGCTGATCGGCGCGACCACCGAGAACCCCTACTTCTCGCTGAACACGCCGCTGCTCTCGCGGTGCCTGCTGCTGCGGCTCGAGCCCCTCGACGACGACGCGGTGCGGACCCTGCTGGCTCGCGCGCTCGAGGATCGCGACCGCGGGCTCGGCCGGACCGGGCTCACCGCCACCGACGAGGCGATCGGCCACCTCGTCACGGTCGCCGGGGGCGACGCCCGCATGGCGCTCACCGGGCTCGAGGCGGCCGCCCACGCGGCGGCGAGCAGCGGCGCCGAGGAGATCACGCTCGAGATCGTGGCCGACGCGGTCCAGAAGAAGGCGATCGTGTACGACCGCCAGGGCGACGCCCATTACGACGTGATCAGCGCGTTCATCAAGTCGATCCGCGGCTCCGACCCCGACGCGGCCCTGTTCTGGCTCGCCCGGATGCTGGAGGCGGGGGAGGACGCCCGGTTCATCGCCCGGCGGCTGATCGTGCACGCGAGCGAGGACATCGGGCTCGCGGACTCCCAGGCGCTGCTCGTGGCCGTGGCGGCCGCGCACGCGGTCGAGCACGTCGGCCTCCCCGAGGCCCGGCTGAACCTCGCGCACGCCACCCTGTACCTCGCCCGCGCCCCGAAGTCGAACAGCGTCTACACCGCGATCGGCAAGGCGCTCGAGGACGCGCCCTCGCCCGAGCCCGTCCCGCTCCACCTGCGCGACGCGAGCTACCGCGGGGCCCGCGACCTCGGCCACGGGAAGGGCTACCGGTACCCGCACGATGAGCCCGGCCACCGCGTCGAGCAGGCGTACCGCCCGACGAAGGTCAGCGACCACGTGTACTACGAGCCCAGCGGCCAGGGCGACGACGTCCCGGTCGAGCCCGGGACGGGGGAACCGGTGGCCGGCACCCTTTCACGGCCGGAGGGCCCGGACGGGTAAGCTACGCGCTGTCACGCCCGACCCGACGTCGACCACCTCTGGAGGCACCGATATGTCGCTCCTCGCGCTCACCGGCGGCGAGACCGCCCTCATCGTCCTCGCGGTCTTCTGGGGCCTGCTGGTCCTGTTCCTGTGCGTCGTCCTCCTGAACACGTTCCGCGTGCTGGAGAGCACGAAGATGACGATCGACGCGTTCCGCGAGGAGACGGTGCCGCTCCTGCGCGAGGTGAAGGGATCGGTCGAGCGGACGAACCGCGAGCTCGACCGCGTCGACACGATGCTCGTGTCGGCCACCGACATCGTCGCGCGGGCCGAGAAACTCACGGGCCTCGTCGAGGAGGCCGCCTCGAGCCCGCTCGTGAAGGTGATCAGCTTCGGGGCCGGCCTGAAGAAGGGCTTCGGCAAGGCGAAGGGCGGCCGCAAGAAGTGAAGCGCCCGTTCTGGGTCGCGCTCGGCCTCGGGGCCGGCGCCACGGGGGCGATCATCGCCTCGCGTTGGACGAAGAAGCAGGCGCAGCGGGTCGCGCCCGCGACGATCGCCCGGGAGACCAAGGGTGGCCTGATGGATCTCTCGAAGCTCGTCTCGGAGTCGATCCAGGAGGGCAAGCAGGAGATGGAACGTCGCGAAGCCGAGCTGCGCCGGCGACATGACGTGCGGGACGGGCCCGGCTCCGACCCCGCCCCTGGTCCCGGCGAGCCCGCGGCCTGACCGCCGGTAGACTTCGCCCGTGGACGGTCACGAGATCCGCGAGCGCTTCCTGTCGTTCTTCGAGGAACGGGGGCACACGCGCGTCCGGTCTTCGTCCCTGATCGCCCCGCCCGAGTCGGGACTCCTGCTCACCGGCGCGGGGATGATCCAGTTCATCCCGTACTTCCTGCGCCAGGTGGAACCGCCGTTCGCGCGGGCCACGAGCGTCCAGAAGTGCTTCCGGGCCAACGACATCGAGAACGTCGGCCACACGGACCGGCACCTCACGATGTTCGAGATGCTCGGCAACTTCTCGTTCGGCGACTACTTCAAGGCCGAATCGTGCGCGTGGGGCCTCGAGCTGGTCACCGAGGGGTTCGGCTTCGACCAGGATCGCCTCTGGATGACCGTGTACCAGGACGACGACGAGACGATCGGGATCTGGCAGGACCTCGGGATCCCGTCCGAGCGGCTCGTGCGGCGCGGGAAGGCCGACAACTACTGGTGGACGCACGCGGCCGGACCGGCCGGGCCGTGCTCCGAGATCTTCGTCGACCGCGGGCCTGCCTTCGGACCCGAGGGCGGCCCCGAGGTCGACGAGGACCGCTTCATGGAGATCTGGAACCACGTCTTCATGCAGCATCAGGTCGACGAGCACGCCGAGATCCTGGGCGACCTCCCGCGCAAGAACATCGACACCGGCTCCAGCGTCGAGCGCGTCGCGGTGGCGAGCCAGGGGGTCGGGAGCTTCTTCGAGACCGATCTCTTCGCGCCGATCCTCGACGAGGTGCAGACGCTCTCCGGCAAGCGCTACGGCGCCGACGAACGGCACGACGTCGCGATCCGGATCATCGGCGAGCACGCCCGCGCCACCGCGTTCCTGGTGGCCGATGGCGTCCAGCCCTCGAACGAAGGGCGGGGCTACATCCTGCGCCGGATGCTGCGGCGCGTGGTCTCGGCGGCGCGCCAATTGGGCGTGCAGGGCGAGGTGCTGCGTCCGCTCGTGGCGGTGGTGGTCGAGGGGTTCGGCGACGCCTACCCGGAGCTCGTCGAGAACCGCCCCTTCATCGAGCAGGTGCTCGGCTCCGAGGAGGAGCGCTTCAGCGGCACGCTCCGCCAAGGGATGGCGCTGTTCGACGAGGCCAGGTCACGGGCCGAGGGCGGCCGGATCGCGGGCGACGACGCCTTCCGCCTGTCCGACACGTTCGGCTTCCCGATCGAGCTCACGGTCGAGATCGCCGCGGATGCCGGCCTGTCGGTCGACGAGGACCGGTTCCGCGAGCTCCTCGACGAACAACGCGCCCGGGCACGCGCGGCGGTGAAGAAGGTCGAGATCGGCCTCGACGCCGGGAGCGTCCCGCCGTCGGAGTTCGTGGGGTACGGGCGGCCGGAGGCCGAGGGCACCGTCACGCTCCTGCTCGACGCCGACCACGCCCTGCTCGAGTCGGCCGACGAGGGCCAGGACGTGCTCGTCTTCCTGGACCGCACGCCGTTCTACGCCGAGGCGGGCGGACAGGTGGGCGACCACGGCGAGATCCGCACGCAGACCGGCGCGATCCGCGTGCACGACACCCTGTGGGCCGGGCCCACCTCGATCATGCACGTCGGAACGGTCTCGGCGGGCGAGGTCCGCGTCGGCCAGGACGCGATCGCCGAGATCGACCGGATCCGGCGCGAGGCCACCGCACGCGCCCACACGTCGACCCACGTGATCCACTGGACCTTGAAGCACCTGCTCGGCGAGCACGCGCGTCAGGCGGGCTCCCTCGTGGCGCCCGGTCGGCTGCGCTTCGACTTCCCTCACCCCAGCGCGGTCCCGTTCGACCTGCTCGAGGAGGCCGAGCTCGAGGCGAACCGCCGCCTCGCACGCGACGACGAGCCGCACATCTTCGAGACCTCGATGGACGAGGCGAAGAAGCTCGGCGCCACGATGCTCTTCGACGAGAAGTACGGCGAGGTCGTGCGCGTCGTCGAGATCGGCGACTACAGCCGCGAGCTCTGCGGCGGCACGCACGTGCCGCGCACCGGGCGGATCGGCGTGATCAGGATCCTGCACGAGGGCTCGATCGGTGCGGGGATGCGCCGCGTGGAAGCCCTGGTCGGCCCCGACGCGCTCCGCGAGATCAACGCCGAACGCGAGCTCCTCCGCGGGCTCGTCGAGGCGCTCGGCTCGAAGGACTCGGCGGCGGCCCTCGAGCACGCGCGCCGGGTGGTGGACGAGAACAAGCGCCTGAAGAGCGAGCTGGGCCGGTTGCGCGCGGGGGACCGCGACACGGTGATCGCCACGCTCGCCGAGTCGGCCACGACCGTCGACGACGTCGCGCTGGTGGTGTCCGAGGTGCCGGGCGAGGACGCGGCCGGGCTCCGCGAGCTCGCCCAGAAGGTCCGCGACCGCTTCGGTGACCGTCCCGCGGCCGTCGTGGTGGGCAACGGGGAGGGCGGCAAGGCGATGCTCGTCGCCGCCTGCACCGGCGCCGCCGTGGCCCGCGGCGTCACGGCGCCCGCCCTGCTCGAGACCGCGGCGAAGGCGATCGGCGGCGGCGCCGGCGGCAAGGACATCCTCGCGAACGCCGGCGGGAAGGACGCCGCCGCCGTCCCCGACGCGCTCGGCGCGATCCCCGCGCGCCTGACGGAGCTCCTCGCCGCAGGCTGATCGTGGCCGAGATCGGGGTCGGCCGCGTGCTCGGGCTCGACCTGGGTGACGCCCGGATCGGGGTCGCGATCTCCGATCCGGAACGCCGGCTCGCCGTGCCGGTCGGGACGATCCACGTGGGGCAGCCGCCCGGCGAGCTGAAGGCCGTGGCGGCGCTCGTCGCGGAGCACGACGCGACCCTCCTCGTGATCGGGCTTCCGCGCTCGATGTCGGGCGACGAAGGGCCGCGGGCCGCGCTCGCGCGGGAGTTCGGCGCGGCGCTCGAGGCGGCCGTGCGCGTGCCGATCGAGTTCCAGGACGAGCGGCTCTCCACGGTGGAGGCCGAGCGAGCGCTCCGTGAGGCCGGCGTGACGGGCCGGGAGCGCCGGCGCGTCGTGGACCGGTCGGCCGCGACCGTGATCCTGCAGGCCTGGCTGGATGCGCACCGATGACACACCCCGCGCACAGCCGACCGGTATCCTCGTCACCACCGATGCAGGACCAGCTCACGCCCGGACGGGCGGCCCGCCACGACCACCGCGACCGCCCCCGGCGCACGTCGCTGTTCATCCTGTTCGTGCTGTTGGCCGGCCTGATCGGCGGCCTCGTCTGGGTCGCGAACTACTACCAGGGGTGCACGGGCGCCGCCGCGGGGCTGGGCGACGAGCGGACCGTGAACTTCGTGGTCGAGGAGGGCGCCTCCGCCGAGCAGGTCGTGCAGGACCTCCACGACGAGGGCGTGATCCCGTGTGGCGGGTTCGTGGGGAACCTCCTGATGCGGGGAACCGGCAAGTCGTCGGAGCTGCGTGCCGGCACCTACCTGCTCACGACCGGCATGTCCCTCGAGGAGGCGGTCGACATCATCACGACGCCGCCGAAGGCCGTGAAGACGGTCCGGCTGACGATCCCGCCGGGCTACCGCCTCACCCAGATCGCGGACCGGGTGGAGGAGGAGCTCGGGATCCCGGCGAAGACGTTCATGGCGCGGGCGACGAGCGGCGACTTCTCACTGCCGCCGTATCTGCCCGAGGGAACCGAGACGGTCGAGGGCTTCCTCTATCCCGAGACCTACCGGATCCCGGCGACCTCCACCGCCGATGACGTGATCCAGCGGCTGCTCGACCAGTTCGCGCTCGAGGCCGAGGGACTCCCGTGGGGGAACGCGAAGGACCTCGGCGTGACCCCGTACGAGATCGTCACGATCGCCTCGATGATCGAGAAGGAGGCCGCGATCCAGGAGGACCGCCCGTTGATCGCCGGCGTGATCTACAACCGGCTCGCCGACGGCATGCAGCTCGGGATCGACGCCACGATCCTGTATGCGGATCCGACGCCCGACGGCGAGCTCTCGACCTCGGACCTCGAGACCGACACCCCGTACAACACGCGCATCAGGACCGGGCTCCCGCCCACGCCGATCGCGAGCCCCTACCGGTGGTCGCTCGACGCGGCGCTGAACCCCGCCGAGACCGACTTCTTCTATTACGTCCTGTGCGGGAGCGACGGCGGTCACCGCTTCGCGAAGACCTACGCCGAGCATCTCCACAACGTCGATGTCTGTCTCTGACGACGGGCGGACGGGCCCGACGACCGCGGTCCACACGGTGGGCGTGATCGGCTGGCCGGTCGCGCACAGCCTGTCCCCGGCGATCCACAACGCCGCGTTCGCCGACCTGGGGATGCGCTGGACATACGTGCCCCTCCCCGTCGAGCCGGGGCGCCTCCCCGCGGCCCTCGACGGCCTCGTCGCGCTCGGCTTCGCGGGGGCGAACGTCACGATGCCCCACAAGAGCGAGGCGGCCGGGCTCTGCGACGTGGTGTCCGAGGACGCGACGCGCCTCGGGGCGGCGAACACGCTCGTCGTGGAGGGCGGGGAGCTCCACGGCCACAACACCGATGCCCCGGGGTTCGACCGGTTCCTGCGCCGGGACGCGGGGTTCGATCCGGCCGGCCGTACCGCCCTCGTGTTCGGGGCCGGGGGAGCCGCGCGCGCGGTCGCCCTCGCCCTGGCGACCGGCGGGCTCGCGTCGCTCGTCGTGGCCGTGCGCGATCCGTCGAAGGATGCGGAGCTCCGGCGGGCGCTCGAGGGTCTCCCGACCGCGGTGCGGACGATCCCGGCGAGCGACGCCCCCGAGGTCGCCGCCGACCTCGTGGTGAACGCGACCCCGCTCGGGGTCCACGGCGAGCGGCTCCCGATCCCGGCGGTGGGGCCCGGACGGCTCGTGGTCGACCTGCTCTACCACCCCACCGTCACACCGCTGATCACCGAGGCGCGGGCCGCCGGCGCCGCCGCCTTCGGGGGGCTCGGGCTCCTCCTGCACCAGGCGGCGCTCTCGTTCGAGCTGTGGACCGGCACCCCCGCACCGCTCGAGGTGATGTCGGCGGCCGCCCTCGGGGCGCTCGCCGACCGCGCCTGACGCGAAGATCAGCGGCACTGCGGCCCGCGCGTCTCAAGCGCCTCCTCGGCAGCGTCGATGCACGGGTGGATGGACGATTACTCCGCGCTCGCGCAGCGGATCTCGGTCAGCGTGCCCGAGATGCGGGCCTGCATCATCTTGTCGCGCGACGGGATGGTCCTCGGCGCCTTCCCCGACGACGAGGGCGTCGCCAAGCTCGCGTGGCTGCGCTTCATCGCGCTCGGTGAGCCCGAGCGGAGCTTCGTCGAGTTCGCCGACCAGACGTGGGCGTTCGTGCGGCGGGGGCCGTACGCGGCCTTCGCCGTCGCCGAGCCCGGCGTGCGTCCCGGCGTCATGGTCGATCAGCTCGAGCAGGCGATGCTCACGGCCGAGGAGGGGAGGGCGCGCCGCGACACGCTGCGGGTCCCCGACGCGGCGAACGCGCCCTCGGGCAAGCCGCGCACCTCGCTGCACCCCGGAGGCGGCAAGGACGGGAAGGACGCCAAGGAGGGCAAGGACGGCAAAGACGGGAAGGGCAAGGACAAGGACAGGGACCGCGACCGAACCAAGCCCGTCGAGGTCGCGGCCGACGCCGCCCCGGCCCGGGGCGCATGGTCCCGCGGCACCTCGGCGATCGCGAGCGACGACCCGGCGGCTCCCGCTGCCGCTCCGTCGGGCGGGGCTCCTCCGCTCGATGCGGTCGTCGAGATGCCCCCGCAGGCCCCCGTCGAGGCGCCCCCACCGGGGCCCGATGTCGAGCCGGCGACGGCGCTCAAGAAGGAGCCGCAGAAGCTGATCGGGAGCGGTTCCGGCGGCGACGAGGAGGAGACGGAGGTCGACCGCGTCCTTCTGGCCAAAGAGTTCTCGGGATTGCTTCAGCTGGACTCTGGCGATGACGAAGGTAGTTCCTGACGACCTAGACCGAACGGACTCCGGATCCCTCGATGACGACCGTCAAGCGCAAATCGAAGCAGCTGGGCCAGATCCTGATCGAGCTGGGGTACATCACCCAGGACCAACTCGAGCAGGCGCTCGCCGAGCATCAGCGCACGCCCAAGTCCCTCGGCCGGGTGCTGATCGATCTCGGCATGATCAAGGAGGGCGACCTCGTGCGCGCCCTCGCCGAACAGGTCGGGCTCGAGTTCGTCGACCTCGCGGAGCATCCGGTCGATCCGACCGCCACGACCCTCCTGCCCGAGGCCCTGGCGCGCCGCTACCGGGCGATCCCGATCGGGGAGCGCGACGGGAAGCTCCTCGTCGCGATGTCGGACCCGGCGAACGTCTACGCGCTCGACGACATCCGCACGATCACGAACCGCGACGTCCAGCCGCTGGTCGCCACGGCGAGCGACGTGGAGCGGGCGATCCAGAAGTACGCCGGGATGGACGGTCAGGTCGAGGCCCTCGCGAACGTCGCATCCGACGCGATCGAGGGCGAGGACGAACAGCTCGAGGCCGCGCTCGAGGACGCCCCGATCGTCAAGCTCGTGAACGCGATCATGACGCAGGCGGTCGGCGACCGCGCCTCCGACGTGCACATCGAGCCCGCCGAGAAGAACGTCCGGATCCGGTTCCGCGTCGACGGCGTGCTCCACGAGCCGATGCCGCCCGCGCCCAAGAACATCCAGGGCGGCCTGATCTCGCGTCTGAAGGTCATGGCCGACCTGAACATCGCGGAGAAGCGGATCCCGCAGGACGGCCGCATCAGCATGAAGGTCGGCGGCAAGGCCCTCGACCTGCGTGTCGCGACGCTGCCCACGGTGTTCGGCGAGAAGGTCGTGATCCGCGTGCTGGACAAGACGAACGCGCTGCTCCGGCTCGAGGACCTCGGCTTCATGGAGGACGCCTACAACCGGTTCTCGGTCTCGTTCAAGAAGCCGTACGGGGCGATCCTCGTGACCGGCCCGACCGGTTCGGGGAAGTCCACCACGATGTACTCGACCCTCAACATCCTGAACGAGGTCGACAAGAACATCATCACCGTCGAGGACCCGGTCGAGTACCGGCTGAACGGCGTGAACCAGATCCAGGTCAACCCGAAGGCCGGGCTGACGTTCGCGATCGCCGCTCCGCTCGATCCTGCGTGCCGACCCCGACATCGTGCTGATCGGTGAGATCCGCGACAAGGAGACGGCCACGATCGCGATCGAGGCCGCCCTGACCGGTCACCTCGTGCTCTCGTCGCTCCACACGAACGACGCCGCGAGCGCGATCTCGCGGCTCATCGAGATGGACGTCGAGACCTTCCTCGTGGCGTCGGCGATCGACGCCGTGGTGGCCCAGCGGCTCGCGCGCAAGCTCTGCGAGCGATGCAAGGAGGCCTACGCGCCAGAGCCGTCCGAGCTGGCGGCCGCCGGCTTCCCGGAATGGCTGTGGCCCGAGATCGAGACGTTGTACCGCCCCATCGGGTGCGCGGCCTGCTCGAACACCGGGTACCGCGGTCGGATCGGGCTCTACGAGGTGATGCAGATGAGCGAAGAGATCGAGCGGCTCACGGTCGAGCGCGCATCTGCCGAAGCGATCAGGACCGTCGCGATGCAGCAGGGGATGATGAGCCTCCGCGACGACGGCCTCGAGAAGTGCCGGATGGGCATCACATCGATCGAAGAAGTCGCGAGGGTGGTGAAGTGACGATGAGCATGAACATGCAGGAGGACGAGGTCCAGGTCCCGGTGACCGAGCTCCTCGGTGCGCTCCTCGATATGGAGGGCTCGGACCTGCACCTGACGGCCGGCGCGCCGCCCGTGGTGCGCGTGCACGGCGATCTGGTGCGCGTGGAGGGCTACCCGGCGCTCACGCCGCGTGGCCTGCAGGGGATGATCTACGCGATCCTCCCGCAGAAGATGCGTGAGCGCTTCGAGCAGGAGCTCGAGCTGGACCTGTCGTACTCGCTGCCCGGGCGGGCCCGGTTCCGCGTGAACGTCTACATGCAGCGGGACTCGATCGGGGCCGCCTTCCGCGTGATCCCGTTCGAGATCAAGGAGATCGATCAGCTCGGGCTGCCGGCGATCGTGGCCGACCTCGCCCGGTTCCAGCGCGGCTTCGTCGTCGTGACCGGCCCCACCGGTTCGGGTAAGTCGACGACCCTCGCCTCGATGGTCGACGTCGTGAACACCGAGCGGCAGGGCCACATCATGACGGTCGAGGACCCGATCGAGTTCCTGCACAAGCACAAGGCCTGCATCGTGAACCAGCGCGAGGTCGGGGCCGACACGCACGGGTTCTCGAGCGCCCTGAAGCACGTGCTGCGCCAGGACCCCGACGTGATCCTGGTCGGCGAGATGCGTGACCTCGAGACGATCTCGACCGCGATCACCGCGGCCGAGACCGGCCACCTCGTGTTCGCGACCCTGCACACGCAGGACGCGCCGCAGACGATCGACCGCATCATCGACGTGTTCCCGCCGCACCAGCAGCAGCAGGTGCGGGTGCAGCTGGCGTCCACCCTGCAGGGCGTGGTCACCCAGCAGCTGATCCCCACCGCCGACGGCCAGGGCCGGGCGGTGGCGGTCGAGGTGCTGGTCGCCACGCCGGCGATCCGGAACCTGATCCGCGAGGGCAAGGTCCACCAGATCTACTCGTCGATGCAGGCCGGCGGACGGTTCGGCATGCAGACGATGGACATGTCGCTCTCCCAGCACGTGAGGTCGGGACTCATCAGCCAGGAGCTCGCCTTCGAGCGATGCCACGACGCCGAGGAGCTCCAGCGCCTGATCGGCGGGGCCGGCACCTACGCGACGGCCGGCGACCGCCCCGGCGGCAACGACACCGGCGGGATGTCGATGGGCATGGGCGGCGGCATGACGATGGGAGGGATGTAGCCCATGGCACAGACCTACCAGTACAAGGTCCGCGACCGCGGCGGGAACCTGGTCACCGGCACGCTGGTGGCCGACAGCGAGCTGCTCGTCCTCCAGCGCCTGCGCGAGATGGGCTACACGCCCCTCGAGGTGGGCAAGGAGAAGAAGGGCCTCAACCTCGAGATCAACGTCAAGAAGAAGAAGGTCAAGCTCAAGGACCTGTCGATCTTCTCGCGCCAGTTCGCCACGATGATCAACTCGGGCCTGCCGATCCTGCGGGCCCTGTCGATCCTCGCGGACCAGACCTCGAACTCGATGCTCGCCGAGACGCTCACGGCGTGCCGGATGGACGTCGAGCAGGGCGCCTCGCTCTCGGGGGCGATGCAGAAGCACCCGAAGGTCTTCAACGACCTCTACATCTCGATGGTGAAGTCCGGCGAGACCGGCGGGTCGCTCGACGACACCCTGCTGAGCCTCGCGGCGACGCTCGAGCGCGAGGTGCACCTGCGCGGCAAGATCAAGTCGGCGATGACGTACCCGGTCGCCGTGGTCGCGCTGGTCGTGCTGATCATGTCGGCGATGCTGCTGTTCGTCGTGCCGCAGTTCGAGAGCATCTACGCGCAGCTCGGCGGTTCGCTGCCGATGCCGACCCAGGTCCTGCTCACGATGTCCCAGCTGATGCAGAAGTACTGGTACATCGTCGTGCTGATGGCGATCGGCGCGCGGTTCGCGTTCACGCGGTACAAGAAGACCGACAACGGCCGCGAGGTGATCGACCGGCTGCAAGCTCCGCGTGCCCGTGTTCGGGGCGCTGTTCCACAAGACGGCGATCTCGCGGTTCGCGAGCACGTCCGCGATGCTGCTGAAGTCCGGCGTCCCGATCCTGCAGGCGCTCGACATCGTGAGCGACACGGTGAACAACCGGGTCATCTCCAACGCGGTGCAGGACGTGCAGACGAGCGTGCGCGAGGGCGAGTCGATGGCGAAGCCGCTGAGCAAGCACGCGGTGTTCCCGCCGATGGTCGTGCAGATGATCGCGGTGGGCGAGGAGACCGGCCAGGTCGACATGATGCTCGAGAAGGTCG
Organism: uncultured Actinomycetes bacterium; assembly: GCA_963821925.1. Lineage (GTDB taxonomy): Bacteria > Actinomycetota > UBA4738 > UBA4738 > HRBIN12 > JAOUEA01. The sequence continues at coordinate 50,167 of CAWGFO010000009.1, forward strand.
CGCAGTTCTACGACCAGGAGGTCGAGGCGTCGGTGGACGCGCTCACCTCGCTGATCGAGCCGCTCCTGATCGCGGTGATCGGCGGGTGCGTGGGCGCGGCGGTCGTCGCCCTGTACATGCCGATGTTCAACATCATCCAGCAGATCAAGTAGGGAGCGTCCCGAGCGCGTTCGCGAGCCCCGGCGGGTCGGCCGGGGCTCGTTCGCGTCCGCGAGGCGAGCGCGCTCGCCTACCCGATCCTTGGTAGGCCGACCGACCGATTCCTGGTGAAATGGGCGTTCCCGCGCTTCAGGTCCGAGGCGCTCGGGCCGACACCGTGGGGGAAGCGCGCCATCGGGGTGCGCCAAGCAATCGAAAGGAGGCGTTGCAGATGCTCAAGCGCTTCATGAAGCGTGCTGAGGGCGAGGACGGTTTCACCCTCATCGAGCTGATGGTGGTCGTTCTGATCATCGGCATCCTGGTCGCCATCGCTCTGCCGACGTTCCTCGGTGCCCGCGAGCGGGCGCAGAACCGTGCGGCTCAGTCGGGCCTGCGGAACGCCCTCGTGGCCGCGAAGACGGTCTACACGGACGACGAGCGACTACAGCACGGCGCGGACCGCCGGCGGAGCTCGACGGCGATCGAGCCGTCGCTGACGTACTTCGGCAGCGGACGGTCGACTCGACGGGCCCGAACGTGGTCAGCGTCGACGTCTCCGGTGACGACCAGCGACAGTCTGGTCGGCGGCCGCGCTGTCCGAGTCCGGGACGTGCTACTACATCTCGGACGACGCGACCGAGCCGGCACGAGGTACGGCGTCGACGCTGGTGCGGCGTGCGCCGACCCGGCGCCACGGCCGACGCTCCCGCTAACCCTGCCTGGTAAGCCACAGGAACCGGCACCACGCAGAAGGGCGGCCTCCGGGCCGCCCTTCTCGCGTTCCGCTCGCAGCTCAAGCACACCTCTCTGCGATGCCGACGCTATGCAGGTACACCCCTCGATCGGAATCGGACGCATGACCCGACACATGCTGCAGCGACGGCTCCACGCCGCCCTCGACGGTGAGCGCGGCTTCACGATCCTCGAGACCGTGATCGCGATGACGGTCGTCTTCGCCTCGCTCACCGCGCTCGCGTACACGGCAACGATCGGGTTCCGCTACGTCGCCATCGGACGCGACCGGATCCAGGCGACCGGTGTCGCGAACCAGATCATGGAGGAGATCCGGGGTCTCGCCTACACGAAGATCACCGCCGGGATGAGCAGCACCGACCTGACCGGCGACAGCCGCATCGTGACGTGCTCCGGCGATCAAGCGGCTCGAATCGTGCTCCGGCGAGAAGATCGTCTAGCTCGACCTTCGCGGGCGGGTACGCGGCCGACTGGATCGTCCCCCATTCCGGGCACCTTCCCGACCGGGAACGATCGACGTGACCTGGCACACGTACATCACGAACGACACGCCCGGCGTCCACCCCGTACCGCGTCACGGTGATCGTGCAGTGGGCGGGCGATGTTGCGCCGAACAACTCGGGCAACTTCGTCAGGTTGGACTCGACCTTCTGGTCGCCGTCCGGCTGCGTGAGCTCCATCCACCCACCCGTTCGCGGCGCCGTGCCAGCCGTTCTTCTACGGACAGGCGGTCGTGCCGCAGTCGTCGTTCACCTTCGTCGGGCAGATCCACGACTCCGCGGTCGACCTCTCGGAGGCGAGCCTCCTCACGCCCGGGACCGAGGCGACGCTGCAGCAGGAGCAGGTGATCGAGACGAACGCCACCACCCGATCGGGCGGCGTCACGGTGACCGATGCCTCCGGGCTGCATCCGTCCGGCCCGCTGATCACGACCAGCTCCTCCGACAGCGACGTGGGTTCGTCGACGACCGTCGACGAACGGGCGCACGATCAACAACGGCACCCCTTACTTCCTCGAGCGCCTGCAACCTGACCCGGGCGGCATGATCGGGCTGCAACTCTCGGTTCCCACCGGCGATGTCGGAGACAACGGTGTGTCGGTCGCGGCGAGGTTCACCGACACCTACGCATGTCCGCCCTCTGGGACGCGTCAGATCGATGCGCTCCCGTGCGCCGGGTCGAGGGTCAAGCAGGGCAACACGGCGACGGCGGTGATCCCGCTGAGCCACGCGCTGGCGGGCCTGGGGTCGATGACGGCCGTGCGCGTGACGGCCCCGGCCTCGACGTACTCGACCGCGCTCGTCCACCGTGACGCCGTGAGCGGCTACGACGGCCTCGTTGAACGTCTCCGCGAGCCGCACGCTCGGCACGATCCAGCTGGGCGGGTTCCCGACGGGTATGACGCGCCCGCTGGGATGTCGACGACGAACACGAACGACACGAACTACTGCATGCGGATCACGGGTACGCCGACACGGCCACGGCGATCGCGGGCCCGCGAACGTCGACGAACCCGAGCGCGTCGGTGACCGCGGGCACGTTCTACTACCTGAGCGGGAGCTCGTATCTGAACAAGCCGACCACCGACAGCAGCTTGATCTCGCTCTCCGTCCCGTCGTGCACGTCGACCCAGATCGTGTCGGGCCAGACGGTCACGTGGCGAGTGACCTTGGTGTCGATCGAACCCTCGACGACGACCACGACCCAGGAGACCGACGGGCGACTCACAGACGCGGACGACCGCTACCGCGACCGCCAGCGGCATGACGATCGTGATGCGGTACGAGCTGTTCGTCGGCACCACGAGCGAGGTCGACCTCACCATCACCGCCGACCTCGGTGACCTACTCGCGAACGGCTCGTACGGGCCCCCGCCATCGGCAGGATGATGATGACGACGCTGATCAGACGACTCAGTGCTCGGGCGCATCGATGAGCGGGGGATGACGCTCGTCGAACTCTTGGTCGCGATGTCGATCATGTCGATCGTGCTGCTCGTGTTCACGAGCACCTTGACGTCGATGCAGCGTGCCGTCGTCGATGAGGACGTCCGCGGCCGCCTGAACGACGAGGCGAGGCTCGCGGTCCAGACGATCGACAAGATGGTGCGCTCGGGCAACCTGCTCTACGACCCCGAGGACGAGTCGGGCAACGACCCCTATGGAGCCCTCAGCACCGGCTTCATGTTCCGCGTCTACACCCAGGTCAAGCTGAGGCCGACGACGATCCACGCTGCGCCGTCTGGCTGATCGACGACCAGGAACAGCTGCTGTACCGGGACTGGCCTGCGGAGCAGCCGGAAGATGCGACCGACTGGCGGGTCGTGGCCACCGGGATCGTGAACCGGACCGAGGACATGCCGGCCTTCGTACTGGATCCCACGGGTCGGACGGTCAAGATCTCGTTCCAGGTCAACCCCGACCTCGAACACAGTCCGGAGGCGACGCAGGAGTTCTCGGCGTCGCTGACCGGCCGCAATACGTCGTTCGGGTATCCGAACAACGTCTGTTCCGGAGCTGCCCGACCCCCTCATCTGACCCTAGGAGTGCCGCATGATGATCAGACTGCGAGACGAGCGAGGTGTCGCGATGGTCGTGGCCCTGCTCGTGACGATGGTCGTGTTCATGCTGTCGACCGTCGTGGTCGCCCAATCGCTGCACTCCGTGACGTCAAGCGGTTACGATCGTGAGCGGCTGCTCTCGGTCAACATCGCCGAGTCCGGCACGAACGCGTGGTGGGCGTACCTCCAGACGACGTCCGCCGTCGGGACTTAGCTGCGCCGACAAGACGGCGACGGTCTCGAGCGGGCCGTCCGAGGGCGAGTACGTCGCGACGGCGACCTTCTACGCCGACGACGGGACGACCCCGATGCCGTGCCCGCCGAGCGGGCCAAGCGGGTTCACGAACACCACCTTCCCGACCTACGCGCTGATCAGGTCCACAGGCACGATCAACGGTGAGACCCCGCGGACGATGGAGACGTTCGTGAAGCTGACGCCGGTCTACTCGGGGTTCGGGTCGGCGATCATGTCGAACGCGTAGACGAACTTCAGCAACAACTTCGACGTTTACGGGCAGACGGGCAACGACGGCGATATCTACGTCCTGAACGGGAACCTGACGATCACGAACTCGCCCGACATCCGCGGCAACGTCTACGTCCCGTACGGGTGCGTCGAGCAGGGCAACGACACGCACGATCTGGGGCAACCTCGCCGCCCGGGACTCGATCGCGATCGACAACCCAGCGGTCGTGAAGGGCAACGTTGCTGTCGGACCTCGGCAACATCTCGGGCACCGGCACGATCGAGGGGAGCGCGAGCCGCGAGCGGCACGATCGCATCCACGCTGACCGATCGGGGGCATGAAGACGCCGAACACCGACGTGCCGACGACACCGACCCAGACGTTCCCCGACGATCGGGTACGTGCCGTCGAACTGGACGAGTGCCGGGTACACGATCGTCGACTCGTCTATCTACGGGAGCACCAGCGGGACGACCAACTGCGACAAGGCGTACAACTGGATGCGCTCATCGTGGGCGGGCGCTCGTACGCGAACATCGTGCTGCTGATCAACCGCGGCGCCGCCTGCACCTTCGCGAACAGCAACAACGACACGATCGCGATCAAGGGGAATCTGGCGATCATCTCGGACTGGGGGTTCGATCTCAGCAGCAGCTCGAACTGGAACGGGATGGCCGGCATCGACGAAGAAGATGTTCTTCATCAGCACGGCGCCGGCTGCCGAGCTGCCCCGCGAGCGGCGCCACGAACAAGAACATCGTCGTCGGGAACAACACGACCTTCAACTCGCTCACGAACGTCTTCTTCTACACGCCCGTGCTCGGCCGATATGGCGAACCAGAACACTCTTCTACGGCCAGGTGCTCGCGACGAACGTCACGATCCAGAACAACTTCACGATGACGTACACGCCCGTGCTCGTGCCGGGCTCGGGAACGGTCACGTCGTTCCAGCAGGACATCTCGTACGTGCGCGAGGTGCCCTCGAGTTGACGCGCCTCCAAGGAGGAGTCGTGACGCCGGGATAGGGTTTCGCGCCGTGGACGACTGGATGATCCGCGCGCTGGTCGCGTTGCCGTTCGGGCTGGCCGTCGGCAGCTTCATGACCGTGGCCGTGCATCGGCTGCCCAAGGGGGAGTCGGTGCTCTCGCCTCGCTCCCGATGCCCGAGCTGCGGTGTGGAGCTCCGCAACCGCGACAACATCCCGGTCGTGTCGTGGCTCCTGCTGAGGGGGAAGTGCCACCACTGCGGAGCGCCGATCTCGATCGAGTACCCGTTGACCGAGCTCGTCGACCGCGGCCCTCGTCGTGGGCGCCGCGATCGTGTACGAGAGCGTCTGGCTGATCGTCGCGGTGGGAGCCCTCCTGTCGATGATGCCCGCGATCAGCCTGATCGACATCCGCCACCACATCATCCCGAACAAGCTGATGTACCCCTCCCTGATCGGGTTCCCCGTCTTCCTGGTGGCGGCGCGCCTGTTCGGCGCGCCCGTGGATCTGACCCGGGCCGGGATCGGGTTCCTGGCCTTCGGGGGCGGGCTCTTCCTCGTCGCGTTGATCTCGCGGGGGATGGGCATGGGCGACGTGAAGCTCGCCGCGCTGATCGGCGTGGTCCTGGGGTCGCTCGGGCTCGGCTACGTGGGTGTGGCCGCCGGGGCGGCGATCGTGTTCGGCGCCATGGGAGCCATCGTGGCGCTCGTGATCGGGCGCAGCCGCAAGAGCGCGATCCCGTTCGGACCGTACCTGGCGCTCGGCGCGGTGGTCGCCGCCTTCTGGGGCCAGCAGCTCGCCGACCGGTACATCGACACCTTCCTGTCCTGACCCTTCTGCCGCAGGGGTTCAAGCCCCGTTCCTCGGTCGAGAACTGCCCCCGTGAGGTGTTTGACTCCACCTGTTGCCTGGTGTTTCGTTAGCGGGCTCAAGTAGACCAGTGTGCACAACGTGGCACACGTGCCTCATGTGACACATGTGGCACGCCATACCGGGGGTGGCAGATGACGGGCGAACCGCAGGCGTTCGCGACGGGAGGACTCCTCACCGTGAGTGAGGTCTCGGCCGCGATGCGCGTCTCGAACATGACCGTCTACCGCTTGATCAAGAGTGGCGAGCTCCCCGCGGTCCGGGTCGGCAAGAACTACCGGATCCGAGAAGACGACCTCGAGCGCTTCCTGCGCGAGCGCTCGGTCCACGTGAGGGAGCACTAGGTGGCGAAGGGCCGCATCGGCCTCGATATCGGCTCGACCGCCGTCCGGGCGGTCGAGCTCGCCGGCGGGGATCCGCCGACGGTCGTTCGGGCTGCCCAGGTCCCGCTCCCGGCCGGTGCCGTCGAGAACGGCGAGGTCCGCGAGCCCGAGGTCGTGACCCAGGCGCTCCGCGAGCTATGGGAGCGCGGAGGGTTCAAGAACCGCCGGGTATGGATGGGCGTCGGGAACCAGCGGGTCGTGGTGCGCGAGATCGCGCTGCCCTTCCTGCCGGAGAAGGAGCTGAAGGCCTCGCTCGGCTTCCAGGTTCAGGAGTTCATCCCGATGCCGGTCGACGAGGCCGTGCTCGACTACGACCCGCTGGGCGAGTTCGAGCAGGACGGGCGCCAGATGCTGCGGATGCTCCTGGTCGCGGCCCAGCGCGTCATGGTCGACCAGCTCGTGAACGCGGCGATCGGCGCCAAGCTCGAGCCCGTCGGCCTCGACCTGGTGCCGTTCGCGTTGGTGCGCGCGATCGGCACGTCGGATGCCGGCATGGATCTCGAAGAGACCGGTGACGAGGCCGTGATCGACATCGGGGCGCACGTGACGAACATCGTCGTGCACGCCCGGGGGATCCCGCGGTTCGTGCGGATCCTGCCCTCCGGCGGCCGAGACATCACGAATGCGATCGCGCGCGGTTTCGAGGTCGAGGACGAGGTCGCCGAGCAGCTGAAGCGCGGCGAGGCGGTCGAGATGGAGGACGCGCCCTCGGCCGACGACGTCCGCCAGATCGCGATGCAGCGCGCCCAGAACTTCGTCGACGAGGTGCGGAGCTCGTTGGAGTTCTACACGGCCCAGGCGCAGGGCGGCCGGATCGCCCGCGTGCTCGTGACGGGCGGCGGATCGAAGCTCGGCGGGTTCATGGAGCTGCTGCGTCAACGGATCCCCGTGCAGGTCGAGCAGGGTCGCGTGTTCGAGCACGTGAACTCGCAGCTCTCGCTCTCGGCGGAGGCCGTCGCCGAGGCCGAACCGGTGTTGACCGTCGCGGTCGGCCTCGCGATCCCCGGGAGGAAGGACCTGTGAGCCAGGTCAACCTCCTTCCCCAGGAGATCCTGCAGCGGCAGGCCCTGCGCCGCCGCACCACGATGATCGCGGCGCTCGGCGGCGTGGCGATCCTGGCTGTCCTCCTCTTCTACTTCCTGCAGACCACGCGGCTGAGCGGGGTCGAGGACGACATCGCTGCGCAGGAGGCCACGAACGCCGCGATCACGTCCCAGATCGCCGGCCTGCAGGAGTTCGCGACCTTGCAGGCGACGGCGCAGGCGAAGGAGAACCTGCTCGCCTCCGCCTACGCGAACGAGATCTCATTCTCGGGATTGCTGATGGACATGTCGCGGGTGATCCCGTCCGACGCCTACCTGGATACGTTCGCGATCTCGACGACGACGCCCGACCAGGCGTCGGCCGCCGTCACGGAGCCCACGACGACCGAGTTGCCGACCTTCGTCGGCACGATCCAGACGGGGGGCAAGGGGCTCACGGTGGAGACGCTCTCGAATTACCTCACGCGGCTCGAGTCGGTGAAGGGCTGGGTCAACCCGTGGCTCAACGCCCTGACGAAGGAGACCGACTCGAACGCGTACAGCTTCACGGCGGGCGTCGATCTGACCGACGAGGTCATCACCTCCCGCGGCAAGGAGGCCGACCTTGCTGGCGGGTAAGCGTGGACCGATCGTCGCCGGCGCGGGTGCCGCCGTGCTCGTGCTCTTGCTCGTGTTCTTCCTCGTGTTGCCCAAGATGTCGCAGGTGACGGAGGCGCAGGACACCCTCACCGCGGCCGAGAGCCAGCAGACCAGTCTCGAGTCGCAGCTGCAGGCGCTCCAGCAGGCCGAGATCGAGGCGCCAGAGGCGCGGACGACGATCGAGGAAGTCGACCGCAAGATCCCGCTGACGGCCGACCTTCCCGGGATGATCCTGTTGCTGAACAACGCGGCCGCTCAGGCCTCGGTCAGCCTGCTCACGATCACGCCCGCCACCCCCGTGCCCGACCCCGAGACCGGGCTGTCGTCGATCAACGTCTCGGTCACGGCCGAGGGGAGCTACTTCGCGATCACGGAATTCATGTTCAACGTCGAGACCCTGCCGAGGGTGGCGAAGATGCTGACGTTGAGCCTGGCGCCTGGGCCGAGCGACACCTTCTCGACGGTGCCGACGTTGAGCGCGACCGGCACGATGGTGCTCTACACGCAGGACACGAGCGCCGGTCCGGGGTCGGCCCCGGGGCCGGACGAGTCCCCCGCCGGAGCGACGGGCGCGACCGGGAGCACGGGGTGATCGCATGCCGATGACCGCACGCGACCGTCGCACGCTGATCATCGGGGGCGTGATCCTGGGCGTGATGCTCGTGGGCTACCTGCTGCTGAACGTCGTCCTCGGTGGCGGGGACGACACGGGCGGCGCCGCGCTCCCGCCGATCAGCGCCGGACCGAGCCAGTCGACGCAGACGCCGACCCAGGCGCCCACCGCAACCGGTTCCCCGGTGGTCAACTTCACCGGGCGCGACCCGTTCTCGATCCCGGGGGCGCTGGTGACGACGACCGCACCGACGTCGGTCCCGACCTCTCCGGGAGCGACCACGACGACCCCGACCTCGCCCGGCGCGACCACGACGACCCCAACGAGCCCGCCTCCCACCCAGCCCGGCGGCGGGTCCAGCATCACGATCGGCGGCCACACCGTGGTCCTGCTCGACACGTTCACGAGCGGCGGCGGCGAGGTCGCCCAGGTCGAGGTCGACGGCAAGGTCTACAGCGTCTCCGAGGGCGAGACGTTCGCCCAGGGGCAGTTCGAGCTGACCACGATCTCGGGCGATTGCGCCACGTTCCTGTACGGCGACGAGCAGTTCACGCTCTGCGCGACGTCGCCGAAGTAGTTCACGAAGCCCCGGCGATCCGCCCACGGGGGGAGCGGTCGCCGGTCCGCAGGGGCGGCCTTCGGGCCGCCCCTGCATCTTTCTGCGGTCGCGCAAGGTCGCGTCGCCTCCGTCGCTCTCGGAGGGAGCCGTCCGCCCGTTCCCTATGATGGGCGGATGCTGCGCATGCTCACGGCGGGGGAGTCCCACGGCCAGGCGCTGGTCGCCGTGCTCGAGGGCCTGCCCGCGGGCGTGCCCGTGACGCGTCCCGCGATCGAGCACGAACTCGCACGGCGCCGTCACGGGTACGGGCGTGGCGGCCGCCAGCGGTTCGAGCGCGACCGCTTCGAGATCCTGGCGGGGGTGCGGCACGGCCGCTCGCTCGGCTCACCGATCGCCGTGACGATCCCCAACCTCGAGTGGGAGACGAAGTACGCGGCCCTGATGGGCGTCGAGGGGGAGATGGACCCGAAGGACCGCCTCACGCGCCCACGCCCGGGACACGCGGATCTCGCCGGCGCTCAGAAGTACGGGTTCGACGACGTGCGGAACGTGCTCGAGCGCGCGAGCGCCCGCGAGACGGCGGCGCGTGTGACGATCGGGGCGCTGTGCCGCGGCCTCCTGCGGGCGCTCGGCATCGAGGTGATCTCCCACGTCGTGCAGATCGGCTCGGTGAGGGCGCCCGCGCGCCGGACGCCCCCGGGCCCGCACGACCAGGAGACGATCGACGCGTCGCCGGTCCGCTGCGCGGACCCCGCGGCCTCGAAGAAGATGGTGGCCCACATCGATGCCCTGCGGAAGGCGCGTGACACGGTCGGCGGGGTGTTCGAGGTGCTCGCGTACGGCGCGCCCCCGGGGCTCGGCTCCTACGTCCACTGGGATCGCAAGCTCGACGCCCGACTCGCCGCCGCCCTGATGAGCATCCAGTCGGTGAAGGGGGTGGAGGTCGGCGACGGGTTCGCGACCGCCGCGCGCCCGGGATCGAAGGCCCACGACGAGATCGTGCTCCGCGAGGGCGCGATCGCGCGCCGCACGGCCCGCGCCGGCGGGATCGAGGGCGGGATGAGCACGGGCGAGCCGATCCGCGTGCGCGCGGCGATGAAGCCGTTCTCGACCGTGCCGAAGCCCCTCGCGACGGTGGACCTCGTCACGAAGACCGAGGCCGTCGCGATCAAGCAGCGGACCGACGCGTGCGCCGTGCCGGCCGGCGGCGTGGTCGGGGAGGCCGTCGTGGCCTTCGAGCTCGCGAACGCCGTGCTGGAGAAGTTCGGGGGCGACTCGCTCCCCGAGACCCGTGGGAACCTCGAGCGCTACCTGGAGACGCTGCCGTGATCGTGTACCTGGTGGGGATGCCCGGCGCCGGGAAGTCCGTCGTCGGCGAGGAGCTCGCGGGACGCCTGGGCGTGCCGTTCGTGGACCTGGACGTCGAGATCGAGCGCGAGCAGGGGCGCCCCGTCGCCGAGATCTTCGCCGACCAGGGCGAGGCGGCGTTCCGCGCCCTGGAGGCGGCCGCACTCACGAAGGCCGGCACGCACGATCCCGCGGTGGTCGCCTGCGGCGGTGGGGTGGTCCTGGAGCCGGCGAACCGGATCGCCCTGCGGAACACGGGGATCGCGGTGTACCTCGACGTGCCGCTCGAGCAGCTCCGCGAGCGGGTGCGGCCGGCGGCCGAACGCCCGCTGATCCGCGAGGAGGGTGATCTCGAGCGGCTCCTCGCCGCGCGCGAGCCGCTCTACCGGGAGTTCGCCGCGCACGTCGTGGACGGCCGCGGGACGCCCGGCGAGGTCGCCGAGGCGATCGTGGAGGAGCTTCGTTGGTCCGCGTGACCGTTCCGGTCCCGGGACGGTCCTACGACGTCGTGGTGGGCGCGGGTGTGCTGGCGCAGACCGGCGCGCTGCTGCCCGAGCTCCCGAAGGCGGCGCGCGCGTTCGTCGTGGCCGACCGCGCGGTGGTCGACCACGGGTTCGGGTCCCTCGCGGGCAGCCTGAAGGAGGCCGGGCTCGACCCGGTGCTGCTCTCGGTGCCCTCGGGCGAGGAGGCGAAGTCGCTCCAGGTGTACGGGACCCTGCTGCACCAACTGGCCACCCAGGAGGCGCACCGCGACGACGTCGTGGTGGCGTTCGGAGGCGGGTCGACCGGCGACCTCGCCGGGTTCGTGGCTTCGACCTACATGCGGGGCCTGCCGCTCGTGCAGGTGCCCACGACGCTGACGGGCCAGGTGGACTCGGCGATCGGCGGCAAGACCGCCGTGAACCTCCCCGAGGGCAAGAACCTGGTGGGGACGTTCTTCCAGCCGCGGGCGGTGATCGCCGACGTGGAGCTGCTCGCGACGCTCGCCGATCGCGACTACCGCTCCGGGCTCGCCGAGGTGGCCAAGTACGGGCTGGCGCTCGACCCGGAGCTGCTGGAACGGCTCGAGACCGATCCCGGCCCGGTCCTCCGGCGCGAGCCCGCGGCGCTCGAGCCGCTCGTGGTCCGGTGCGTGAACCTGAAGGCGGCGGCCGTCGCCGAGGACGAGCTGGACACCGGGGCGCGCCTGTTCCTGAACTACGGCCACACGCTGGGACACGCGCTCGAGCGGCTCGAGGCGTTCGAGGGCCGCTCCCACGGCGAGGCGATCGCGATCGGGATGGTGTTCGCCGCTCGGCTCGCCGAGTCCCTCGGGGTCGCCGGGCCCGGCATCGGCACGCGGACCGCGAGGCTCCTCGCGTCGCTCGGCCTGGAGACGGACGGCGCGCTGCCGCCCGTCGCCGACGTGCTGGCCGCGTTCCGGCTCGACAAGAAGTTCCACGGCGGGGTGCGGTTCGTCCTGCTGGAAGACGTGGGACGGCCGGTGATCGTCGACGACGTGCCTCCCGACCGGCTCGCGCAGATCCTCGGAGAGATGGGAGCGACCCGATGAAGGTGCTCTTCCTGTTCGGCCCCAACCTCGGCGCGCTCGGGCGCCGCGACCCCGAGACCTACGGCTCGGCCACGCTCGAGGAGATCATGGGCGCGGTGGGGGAGCGCGGCGACGCGCTCGGTCACGAGGTCGTCTGGTGGCAGTCCGACCACGAGGGCGAGCTCGTCAGCTGGCTGCTCGGGGCGGCGTCGGAAGGGCACGAGGCCATCGTGTTGAACCCCGGCGCGCTCAGCCACTACTCGTACGCCCTCCGCGACGCCGTGGAGGCATCGGGCCTCCCCGTGATCGAGGTGCACATGTCCAACATCTACGCCCGCGAGGAGTTCCGCCGCCACTCGGTGGTCTCCGACGTCTGCCGGGCGACCATCACCGGCCTGGGGGCCGGTGGCTATCATCTGGCCCTGGAGGCGATGCCGTGGATCACCAGCTGAGACGTACCACCCTGGCCCAACGACTGGGCGACCTCGAGGTCGACGCCCTGTTCGTCACCCGGCTCCCGAACGTCCGGTACCTGACGGGCTTCACGGGATCGAACGGCCAGGCGCTGGTCACGACGTCGGGGTCGGTGTTCTTCACCGACGGTCGCTACACCGAGCGATCGCGCCACGAGGTGCCCGACATGGAGCGGGTGACCTACGCGTCGAGCGCGGCGTCGGCGCTCCTGGAAGCGTGCGGCCGTCTGGGCGTGTCGCGGCTCGGGTTCGAGGCGCACGACGTCAGCGTCGCCGCGCACGGCCGGCTGGTCGAGGCGCTCGAGGACGTCGAGCTCGTCGCGATCCAGGACGCGGTGGAGCGTGGACGCTGGGTCAAGGACGAGGAAGAGCTCGCGGCGCTCCGCGACGCCCAGCGGGTCACCGACCTCGCGTTCGACGACATCCTGGAGTGGCTCGCGATCGGCCAGACCGAACGCCAGGTCGCGCATCAGCTGGAGCTCGTGATGCGCCGTGAGGGCGCCGACGGCCTGTCGTTCGAGCCGATCGTGGCCTTCGGGGAGAACGCCGCCGAGCCGCACCACGAGCCCGGTCACCGTGTCCTCGAGGAGGGCGACATCGTGAAGCTCGACATCGGGGCGCTGTGGGCCGGCTACCACGCCGACATGACGCGCACGATCGCGTTCGGCGAGCCGGCGGCGGAGCTGAAGAAGGTCCACGAGGTCGTGCAGGAGGCCCAGCAGGCGGGCATCGACACGATCCGTGAGGGCGTCACCGGCGCCGAGGTGGACGCGGCGTCCCGCAAGGTGATCGAGGACGCCGGGTACGGCGAGCGCTTCTCGCACGGCCTCGGACACGGCGTCGGCCTCGAGATCCACGAGGGCCCGCGCCTGGGCCGAGAGTTCGACCACGTGCTACCCGTCGGTGCGGTCGTGACGGTCGAGCCCGGCATCTACATCCCCGGCCTGGGCGGTGTCCGGATCGAGGACATGGTCGAGGTCACCGACGACGGGTGCCGCGTGCTCGGCACCTCCACCCGCGACCTGATCGAGCTGTGAGGAGCTGACACCCGAGTGAGCGTGTCCACCAACGATTTCAAGAACGGCATGACCCTGGACCTCGACGGCACCCTGTTCCAGGTGATCGAGTTCCAGCACGTCAAGCCCGGCAAGGGTGGGGCGTTCGTGCGGACGAAGCTCCGCAACGTGAAGACCGGCGCGGTGGTCGAGCGGACCTTCAACGCGGGTGTCAAGGTGAACCAGGCGATCGTCGAGCGCAAGGACTACCAGTACCTGTACCCCGACGGCGACGACTTCGTGTTCATGGACCTGCAGACCTACGACCAGATCCACGTGCCACGGACGCTGATCGGGGACGGGGCCAACTACCTCGTCGAGGGCGAGCACGCGCAGGTGGCGCTCCACGAGGGCACGCCGATCTCGGTCGATCTGCCCGCCTCGACGGTGCTGAAGGTCGTCACGTGCGATCCGGGCGCCAAGGGTGACACGCGCACGGGAGCCCTGAAGCCCGCGACGCTCGAGACCGGGGTGGTCGTGAACGTGCCGCTCTTCGTCGAGGAGGGCGAGTCGATCAAGGTCGACACGCGCTCGGGCGAGTACATCGAGCGCGTGAAGCGTTGACGAGCCGCCGCGACGCACGCCGACTCGCGATCGACATCCTGTACCAGGCCGACATCACGGGCGCGGAGCCCGCGGAGGTCCTCGCGTCGTGGCGCGAGGCCGAGCGCGAGGTGCCGCCGTTCGCCGAGGAGCTGATCGACGGGGTGGTCGAGTACGGCCCCGAGGTCGACCTGCTGCTCGAGGAGCATGCCGAGGGGTGGACCCTCGCCCGCATGGCGGCCCTGGACCGGACGATCCTGCGGGTGGCGGTGTTCGAGCTGCGGCACCGGGCTGACGTGCCGCCGTCGGTCGCGATCAGCGAGGCCGTCGAGGCCGCGTCGGAGCTCTCGTCGGATGAGTCGAAGGCGTTCGTGAACGGGATCCTCGGGCGGATCGCCCGGGAGCCCGGTGGAGCGACGGAGCTCGGGGCCTAGGCAGAGGTCCCCGCGTCGCCCGAGCTGTCGGAGGGCTGCTCGGTGGGCGTCGGCTGCGCGGGCGGTGCGGCGGGCGGCGGTGCGGCGGCGGCCGGCTCGTCGCTCGGCTGCGCGCCTTCCTTCAGGCCCTTCTTGAACTCACCCTGGGACCGGCCGAGGTTGCGGGCGATCTCCGGCAGCTTGGTCGCGCCGAAGATCACGGCGATGGCCACGATCCCTACGATCACCCATTCGTTCATCGGTACATCCGCCTTCCGCTCGTCAGGCTTCCAAGTCTACGCCGGGGTGTGCGGGGTGGCCATGGAAGAGGGGCCGCCGGTGCGGCGTGTATGCTGAGCCGAGCGGTTCTTCCCCTTTAAGTCCGGTCCCGCGAGGCCGGGAAGGGAGCAGCAGATGACGCGCGTACCCATACGCCTCCTCGCATGCCCGAGGGGGCGTTGCCGTATGAGCTCGAAGCTCCTCGACGCCGAGGACGTGCGCCGGGCGCTCACCCGGATCGCCCACGAGATCATCGAGCGGGACAAGGGCGCGACCGATGTCGTGCTGGTCGGGATCGCGAACCGGGGCGATCATCTGGCCCGGCGCCTGGCCGCCGAGATCCAGCGGATCGAGGGCGCCGAGGTCCGGGTCGGCATCCTCGACATCACCTTCTACCGCGACGACATCGGGCTGAAGGCCGAGGCGCCCGAGGTGCACGAGACCCGGATCCCGTTCGACATCTCGGGGACGACGGTCGTGCTCGTCGACGACGTGCTGTTCACCGGCCGCACGATCCGCGCCGCGATGGACGCCCTGATGGACTTCGGCCGGCCCCGGCGGATCCAGCTCGCCGTGCTGGTCGACCGCGGGCACCGCGAGCTCCCGATCCGCGCCGACTTCGTCGGCAAGAACGTCCCCACGCGGCGCGCCGACGACGTGCGCGTGCTCGTGACCGAGATGGACGGCGACGACGCCGTGGTGGTGGAGGAGGCCCCGTGAACAAGCACCTGCTCTCGATGCACGACGTGAGCGCCGACGACGTCGTCCGCATCCTCGACACCGCGGAGTCGTTCCGCGAGGTCGGCACCCGCGTGATCAAGAAGGTGCCCGCCCTCCGCGGCCGCACCGTCGTGAACTTCTTCCTCGAGAACTCGACCCGCACCCGGATCTCGTTCGAGCTGGCGGCCAAGCGCCTCTCGGCCGACGTGATCAACTTCAGCGCGAGC
Source organism: uncultured Actinomycetes bacterium (assembly GCA_963821925.1). Taxonomy (GTDB): domain Bacteria; phylum Actinomycetota; class UBA4738; order UBA4738; family HRBIN12; genus JAOUEA01. The sequence goes on from CAWGFO010000009.1 coordinate 65,768, forward strand.
GGGACGAGCGTGGCGAAGGGGGAGAGCCTGAAGGACTCGGCGCTCACGCTGCAGGCGATGGGCGCCGACGCGATCGTGATCCGGCACTCGTCGAGCGGCTCGCCGCTGCAGCTGACGCGCTGGGTCCAGGGCCACGTCCTGAACGCCGGCGACGGCACGCACGAGCATCCGACGCAGGCGCTCCTCGACCTGTACACGATGCGCGAGAAGCTCGGGCGTCTCGAGGGGCTCCGGGTGGCGATCGTGGGCGACGTGCTGCACTCGCGGGTGGCCCGCTCCTTGAGCTTCGGGTTGGTCAAGATGGGAGCGGAGGTGACCCTGATCGGCCCGCCGACCCTGATCCCGCCGGACGCCCCGCAGTGGGGCGTGAACGTGAGCTACGACATCGACAGCGTCGTGCCCAAGCTCGACGTCTGCTACATGCTTCGCGTCCAGAAGGAGCGCCAGCGGCTCGAGTTCTTCCCGAGCGTGCGCGAGTACAACCGGATCTTCGGGCTCACGAGCGCACGCGCGGCGATGCTGCCCGAGGAGGCGCTGATCATGCACCCGGGACCGATGAACCGCGGCGTCGAGATCGACTCCGACGTGGCCGATCTCCCGCAGGCCGTGATCGAGGAGCAGGTCACGAACGGCATCGCGGTCCGGATGTCGCTCTTGTACCTCTTGCTCGGCGGCGGAGGAGAGGGGGCGCTCGATGGCTGAGCGGCCGATCCTCTTCGCGGGCGCGCGCGTCGTCGACCCGATCTCGGGCCGCGACGAGCTCACCGACGTGCTCGTCGCCGGCGAGGCGATCGAGGCGGTCGGCAGCGGGCTCACCGCCGACGACGCCGAGGCGATCGACTGCGCCGGGCTGATCCTCGCGCCCGGCCTCGTGGACCTGCACACCCACCTGCGCGAGCCGGGCTTCGAGCACAAGGAGACGATCGAGACCGGCACGCGGGCCGCCGCGGCGGGCGGGTACACGGCGGTCGCGTCGATGGCGAACACGGAACCGGTCACCGACCACGCGGGCGTGGTGGCCGAGATCCGCGACAAGGCCGCCGCCGCCGGCCTCTGCGACGTCTTCCCGGTGGGGGCGATCACGAAGGGGCTCGCGGGCGAGTCGATCGCCGAGCTCGGCGAGATGGTCGAGGCCGGCGTACGGGTCTTCAGTGACGACGGGAACTGTGTGCCCTCGGCGCGGGTGCTCCGCAACGCCCTGATCTACGCGAAGGCGTTCGGCGGCGAGGTCGTGATCGCGGACCACTGCGAGGACCCCTCCCTCGTCGAGGGCGGCCAGATGCACGAGGGTGCGAACTCGTACACGCTCGGCCTGGCCGGGCGGCCCGCCGAGGCCGAGGAGCTCGTCGTCGCGCGCGACCTCGCGCTCGCGCGGGCCACCGGGGGGCGGCTCCACGTGTGTCACGTGACGTCGGCGCGCTCGGTCGAGCTGATCCGGCGGGCCAAGGCCGAGGGGATCCGGGTGACCGCCGAGGTGACGCCGCATCACCTCGTCTTCACCGACGACGACCTCGTCACGTACGACACGAACCTGAAGGTGCATCCGCCGATCCGGACGGCGGAGGACCGCGACGCGCTCCGCGAGGGCGTGGCCGACGGCACGATCGACGCGATCGCGACCGACCATGCGCCGCACGCCGTCGAGGAGAAGGAGGCGGAGTTCGACCACTCGCCGCCCGGGACGATCGGCCTCGAGACGGCGCTGGCCGCGGTCATCACGCACCTCGTGCGGCCGGGAACGGTCTCCCTCGGCCGCGCCCTCGAGGCGATGACCGTGGCGCCGGCCAGGATCCTCGGCGCCACCGGCCACGGCGGCCCGATCGAGGCCGGTGCGCCCGCGAACCTCGTGGTGTTCCACCCGGAGGAGGGCTGGATCGTCGAGGCGCCCTTCGTCTCGAAGGCGCGGAACTCCGCGTTCCTGGGCCGCGAGCTCGCCGGACGCGTACGCCACACGATGCTGCGAGGGTCGTTCACGGTCGCCGACGGGAAGGCCACGCGGTGAGGGGACCGGCCGCGCTGCTCGTCCTCGAGGACGGTTCGGCGTTCCGTGGGCAGGCGTTCGGGGCCGAGGGCGAGACCTTCGGCGAGGCGGTGTTCAACACCGGCATGGCCGGGTACCAGGAGGTCCTGACCGACCCCTCGTACGCCGGTCAGATCGTGGCGATGACCTACCCGCATCAGGGGAACTACGGGATGAACGCCGACGACCCGGAGTCGTCGGGCGTGCAGGTGGCCGGCTTCGCGGTGCGAGAGGCCGCGCGCCGGGCCTCGTCGTGGCGGTCGGAGGCCACGCTCCAAGACGCCCTGGCGACCTCGAGCGTGCTCGGCATCGAGGGGATCGATACGCGCCGGCTGACCCGGCGCCTCCGCGAACAGGGCGCGATGCGGGCCGCGGTGTCCACGGTCGACCTCGATGCGGATTCCCTCGTCGCCCGGGTGCGGCTGACGCCCGGTATGGCGGGGGCCGATCTCGCGCGCACCGTCACCGCCGGCGAGCCGTACGAGGCCGCCACGCTGGTCGGCCCGGCGTCGGCCGAGCGCGGCAGGGTCTTCCGGGTGGCCGCCTACGACTTCGGCATGAAGCGGAACATCCTGCGGATGCTCGCCGGCGCGGGGATCGAGACCACCGTGTTCCCGGCCCAGACGCCGCCCACGACGGTGGCGGCGGGGGACTTCGACGGCGTGTTCCTCTCGAACGGCCCCGGCGACCCGGCGGCGACCGGCTACGGGGTGGCGGCGGCCCGCGACCTCCTCGGCAAGGTGCCGATCTTCGGGATCTGCCTCGGCCACCAGCTGCTCGGCCTGGCGCTCGGCGGCCGGACCTACAAGATGACGTTCGGGCATCGCGGCGTGAACCAGCCCGTGAAGCACGTCGCGACCGGCGTCGTCGAGATCACGAGCCACAACCACGGGTTCGCGGTCGACCCCGACGGCTGGGCGCGCGATGCCGACGGCGTGGCGCGGACCCACGGCGGACAGGTGGCGCTCAGCCACTGGAACCTGAACGACGGAACCCTCGAGGGTCTGCGGTGCCTCGACGTGCCGGCGTTCAGCGTGCAGTACCACCCCGAGGCCGCGCCGGGTCCGCACGACTCCGCGTACCTGTTCCAGGACTTCCGCGACCTGATGGAGACCGCCTGATGCCGAGGCGCATGGACCTCCAGCGGATCATGGTGATCGGGTCGGGCCCGATCGTGATCGGCCAGGCGTGCGAGTTCGACTACTCGGGGACGCAGGCCTGCAAGGTCCTGCGACGCGAGGGCTTCGAGGTCGTGCTCGTGAACTCGAACCCCGCCACGATCATGACCGACCCGCAGTTCGCGGACCGGACCTACATCGAGCCGCTCACGCCCGCGTCGGTGCTGTCGATCCTCGAACGCGAGAAGCCCGACGCCCTGCTGCCCACCTTGGGTGGCCAGACCGCCCTGAACGTCGCGGTGGCGCTCGCGGAGTCGGGCGATCTCGAGCGCTTGGGCATCGCGTTGATCGGCGCCTCGCTCGAGGCGATCCACAAGGCCGAGGACCGGAGCGGGTTCAAAGAGGCGATGCTCGGGGCGGGGCTCGACGTGCCGCGCGCGGGCATCGCGCACACGCTCGACGAGGCCCTCGCGCTGGGCGAGTCGATCGGCTACCCGCTGATCGTGCGCGCGTCGTTCACGATGGGCGGCGGCGGCAGCGGGTTCGCCGACGACCGCCAGGAGCTCGCGACGCTGGCGGCGCGCGGCCTCGAGATCTCACCGGTCACCGAGATCCTCGTCGAGGAGTCGATCGCGGGCTGGAAGGAGTTCGAGCTCGAGGTGATGCGCGACGCCGACGACAACGCCGTCGTGATCTGCTCGATCGAGAACGTGGATCCGATGGGCGTGCACACGGGCGACTCGATCACCGTCGCCCCGCAGCAGACCCTCACCGACCGCGAGTACCAGCGGATGCGCGACACGGCCCTGCAGGTCCTGCGCGTGATCGGCGTGGAGACCGGCGGGTCGAACGTGCAGTTCGCCGTGCACCCCGAGACCGGCCGCCAGGTGCTGATCGAGATGAACCCGCGCGTCTCGCGCTCGAGCGCCCTCGCCTCGAAGGCGACCGGGTTCCCGATCGCGAAGATCGCCGCCCTCCTCGCGGTCGGATACCGGCTCGACGAGATCGTGAACGACATCACGGGGGAGACGCCCGCGTCGTTCGAGCCGACCCTCGATTACGTGGTCGTGAAGATCCCCCGGTTCGCTTTCGAGAAGTTCGGAGAGGCCGACCCGCGGCTCACGTCCACGATGAAGTCGGTGGGCGAGACGATGGCGATCGGCCGCACCTTCAAGGAGGCGCTCGGCAAGGCCCTGCGCGGGATCGAGAAGGCCGGGTTCGACCTCGGTGCCGAGTATCTGGCTGGGTTCGAGGCCGACCTCCTGACCGCCCTGCGGGACGGCACCGAGGTGCGGCTCCACCTGATCGAGCGCGCCCTGCACGCCGGCAGCACGGTCGAGCAGATCGCGGCGGCCTCGGGCATCGACCCGTGGTTCATCGACCAGATCGCCGAGGTCGTCGAGGAGGGGACGGCGCTGCGCGGGCGACCGCTCACGACGCTCTCCGCCGTGGAGCTCCGCGACGCGAAACGCCTGGGGATGTCCGACGGCCGCCTGGCGCTCCTGACCGGGGCGACCGAGGCCGCGGTGCGCCGCCACCGCGAGGCGCTGGGGGTCGCGCCCGTGTTCAAGACCGTCGACACGTGCGGCGGGCGAGTTCCCGGCGCGCACGCCGTACCACTACTCGACCTACGAGGAGGAATCCGAGGTCCTGCCCGCGGAACGGCCTCGCGTCGTGATCCTCGGCGCCGGCCCGAACCGGATCGGTCAGGGCATCGAGTTCGACTACGCGTGCGTGCACGCGGCCTTCGCGCTCGAGGAGGCGGGGTTCGAGTCGGTGATGGTGAACTCGAACCCCGAGACCGTCTCGACCGATTACGACACCTCGAGCCGGCTGTACTTCGAACCGCTCTCGCCCGAAGACGTGCTCGCGGTCTGCCACGCCGAACGGCCGGTGGGCGTGATCGCCCAGCTGGGCGGACAGACGCCGCTGAAGCTCGCACGGATCCTCCAGGACGAGGGCTTCGCGATCCTCGGCACCTCGCCGGCAGCGATCGACCTGGCCGAGGACCGCGGGAAGTTCGCGCAGATCCTGCACGAGCTCGAGATCCCCGCGCCGCCGCACGGAGAGGCGCGCACGATGGAGGAGGCCCGCGCGATCGCGGCGCAGATCGGGTACCCGGTCGTCGTGCGGCCCTCCTACGTGCTCGGCGGCCGCGCGATGGAGATCGTCTACGACGAGGAGGACCTCGAGCGATTCGTGCGTACGGCGTCGGAGGCCTCGCCCGACCACCCGGTGCTGATCGACCGGTTCCTCGAGGGCGCGATCGAGGTCGACGTGGACGCGGTGTGCGACGGCGGCGACGTTTTCATCGGCGGCGTGATGGAGCACATCGAGGAGGCGGGGGTGCACTCCGGCGACTCGTCGTGCCAGATCCCGCCGGCCACCCTCGGTGACGACGAGCTCGACCTGATCGAGGACATCACGCGCCGGCTGGCGCGCCGGCTCGGCGTGATCGGCCTGCTGAACCTCCAGCTCGCCGTGAAGGACGAGCGGATCTGGGTGATCGAGGCGAACCCGCGGGCCTCGCGGACCGTGCCGTTCGTCTCGAAGGCGATCGGTGTCTCGCTCGCGCGGGTGGCGACGCTCATCCTGGCCGGCCGCTCGCTCGCGCAGCTCGCGGCCGAGGGCGTGCTCCCCGCCGATCCCCACCACTACCGGCACCTCCCGTACGCGAGCGTGAAGGCCGCCGTGCTGCCGTTCGGACGGTTCCCGGGTGTCGACACGGTCCTCGGTCCCGAGATGAAGTCGACCGGCGAGGTGATGGGGGTCGACGCCGACTCGGGCATGGCCCTCGCGAAGGCGATGGTGGCGGCGGGCCATGCGTTGCCGACCGGTGGCACGGTCTTCGTGAGCGTGGCGAACCGCGACAAGCGCGCGATCGTGTTCCCGGCGAAGCGGCTCGCCGACATGGGGTTCCGGCTGCTCGCGACCGGCGGGACCGCCGGGGTGCTGCAGCGCGCCGGGATCCCGGTCGAGCGCGTGCAGAAGGTGAGCGAGGGCGACCAGCACGTGGGGGACCTGATCAGGGGCGGGCAGATCGACCTGGTCGTGAACACGCCGTTCGGCCGCGGCGCGCGGACCGACGGCTACTACATCCGCACCGCGTCGGCCGCCGCGGGCGTGCCCTGCATCACGACGTTGCCCGGGGTGTTCGCCGCCGTGCGCGGGATCGAGGCGCTCCGCGGGGATCCGACCGAGCCGCGCTCGATCCAGGAGCACCATGCCGAGGCCCTGACCGAGCCGGTCCAGGTGCGGCTGACGTTCGACGAGGCCGCGGCCGCGAGCGTGGGGGAGGCGCCGTGAAGCAGGTCCGGGCCGAGGTGCTGTCCACGCGCACGCTGGGCGCCTACCACTCGATCACGCTCGTCGCGCCCGAGATCGCCGAGAAGGCGCGCCCCGGGCAGTTCCTGGCGATCCAGATGCCCGAGGGGCGCGAATTCCTGCTGCGGCGCCATTTCGCCGTGCACCAGGCCTCCCGCCGGGGCGGCTGGGCCGGGACCTTGGAGTTCGTCGTCGATCCGGGCGGCCCCGGCACGGACTGGCTCACGACGGTCAAGGCCCACGAGTTCCTCGAGGTGATCGGCCCGCTCGGCAAGGCCTTCGCCTATCCGAAGCGCCTCACGAACTGCCTCCTGATCGCCGAGGGCCACGGTGCAGCCTCGCTCTACTTCCTCGCGCAGGAGCTGCTGGCGCGTGGCAAGCGTGTCGACATGGTGGTGGGGGGCGAGACCCTCGAGCGGGTGTTCAAGCCGATCGAGGCCAAGCGTCTGTCCCAGACCGTGGCCGTGATGACGGCCGACGGCACCCTCGGGGATCGCGGCGGGGTGCTCGACGCGCTCCCCGAGATGGTCGAGCGAACCGGCACCCAGGTCGTGTACGCGGCCGCGCCACCCCTGACGCTGGAACGGGTCGCCGCGTTCTGTCGCGAGCGGAACCTGCCCGCGCAGGTCGCGATCGAGGAGCGGATGGGCTGCGGATACGGCCTGTGCCACACCTGCGTGGTGCCGGTGGCCCGCAAGGACGGCAGCGGCTACGACCATCTGCGGTCGTGCGTGGACGGCCCGGTGTTCAACCCGGCACGGGTGCTGTGGGACCGGTGGCTCTCGGAGGCGCCCACGATGCTGCCCACGCCCCCCGAAGGACTCCCGGTGGTGCGCTCGTGGCCGGGGTGAAGCGCACGCTCGCCGTCGACCTGGGGGCCGGGCTCGTACTGCCCACGCCCGTCATGGTGGCCTCGGGGTGCGCGGGTACGGGGCGCGAGCTGGGTGGGCTGATCGACCTCCGCAAGGTCGGCGCGGTGGTCAGCCGGAGCATCACGCTCGAGCCGGATCGCGGGACCTCGACGCCGCGGATCGCCGAGTCGGCCTCGGGCGCGGTCTGGTCGACGGGGCTGCAGAACCCCGGGATCGACGCCTTCGTCGCCGAGGAGCTCCCGCGACTGGCGCGCAGCGCGCACGTCATCGTCTCGATCGCCGGTGGCTCCCTCGAGGCGTACGTCCGGATGACCGGAGCGCTCCAGGGACGGCCCGACGTCGCCGCGCTCGAGGTACACCTGTCCGCCCCCGACGTCGAGATGCAGCGCGACGTGCTCGGGTTGCACGTGGACCGCGCCGTCGAGATCGTCGGCGCGGTCGCCCGGATGTCCCTCGTGCCGGTGTTCGCGAAGATCCCGATCTGGGCGAGCGACGTCGTCGAGCTGTCGCGGGGCGCGGTTCGCGCGGGTGCGCACGGGCTCGTGCTCGGCGGGCCGCCGCCCGCGCTGTCGGTCCAGGCGGAGCGATTGCGTCCCGCGCTCGGCGCCGTCACCGGGTGGCTCAGCGGCCCGGCGATCAAGCCGATGATGCTCCGCGCCGTCTTCGAGGTGGCGCGCGCGGTCCCCGACGTGCCCATCGTGGCGGTCGGCGGGATCCGGTCGGGGGAGGACGCGATCGAGGCGATGCTCGCCGGCGCGTGGGCCGTCCAGGCCGGTACGGCGGTGCTGATCGACCCCGAGGCGCCGGTCCGGATCGCCCAGGGGGTCGTCCGGTACCTGAAGGCCAAGGGGCTCGCGTCGCCCGCCGACGTCCGCGGGCGCCTGCGGGTGCCCGCGTCGTTCGGCGCCCTCGAGGAGGAGGCCGCCCCATGATCCCGCGCCCCGAGAACCCGCTGATCGTCGCGCTCGACGTGTCCGACCTCGGGGAGGCCGAGCGGCTCGCCGCCACCCTCGCGCCGCACGCCGGCATGCTGAAGGTCGGGCTCGAGCTCTTCTGGGCGCACGGCCCGGAAGCGGTGCGGCGCATCGCCTCCCAAGGCAAGGTGTTCGTGGATGCGAAGCTCCACGACATCCCGAACACGGTCGAACGGGCCGCGGCGAACATCGCCAGGTTGGGCGTCGACATGCTGAACGTCCACGCCCTCGGCGGGGACGCGATGATGCGCGCGGCGCTCGAGGGGGCGGCCCGCGGCGCGGCCGATGCGGGCCGTCCGATGCCGCTGGTGATCGCGGTGACCGTGCTCTCCTCGCAGTCAGGGGAAGATCTCGCGAGCCCGGCCTCGCTCGCGTTCGAGGCGAAGGCGGCGGGGCTCGACGGCGTCGTCGTCTCGGGCGCCGACGTACGCGACGTACGCGACGCCTGCGGCGACGGGTTCTGCCTCGTCGTCCCGGGGATCCGCCCGGCCGGCTCGAACGGCGACGATCAGGTGCGGGTGCTGACCCCCGGCGAGGCGATCGAGCGGGGGGCCGACTACCTCGTGGTCGGCCGGCCGATCACCGGGTCGCCCGACCCGGGCGGCGTCGCGCGCGGCATCCTCCTCGACGTGGGCTGAGCGCCGCCGGAGACCGAAAACCGCAGGCAGCACGCGGTGCTCGCGTTGTCCGCCCTCCGACGGGGTGCGTATACTCCCCGGCGTTCACGACCCGACACGACCCGAGCGAAGGAGCACCGCGATGGCGCTACCCACCTTGACCCCCGAGCAGCGGCAGCAAGCCCTCGAGAAGGCCGCCATCGCGCGCAAGAAGCGCGCGGAGCTGAAGGGGGAGTTGAAGTCCGGCAAGAAGTCGCTGGAGGACGTCCTCGACCGCTCGGGAGACGACATCGTCGGCAAGATGAAGGTGTCCAACGTGCTCGAGTCGCTTCCAGGTGTCGGCAAGGTCCGCGCCCAGAAGCTGATGGAGGAGCTCGACATCTCCGCGAGCCGTCGCGTGCGAGGCCTCGGCGCCAAGCAGCGCGAGCAGCTGCTCGAGCGGTTCAAGAAGTAGCACGGCCCTGGCCACGCGCCGCGGCACCCTGATCGTGATCGCCGGCCCCTCGGGGGTCGGCAAGGGAAGCGTCGTCAAAGCGCTCCGCGCACGAGACTCCGACGGCCTGCGGCTCTCCGTCAGCGCCACCACCCGCACGCCGCGTTCCGGCGAGGTGCCGGGCGTCGACTACGTCTTCGTCGATGATGCCGAGTTCTCCCGGATGGTCGAGGCGGGCGAGCTGCTCGAATGGGCTGAGGTCTTCGGCAACCGCTACGGCACCCCCCGCGCTTACGTCGACGCCGAGCTCGACGCCGGTCACGACGTGATCCTCGAGATCGACGTGCAGGGTGCGCAACAGGTGCGGGCGCAGGCGCCCGACGCCCTGCTGATCCTCCTGGAGCCGCCCACGCTCGAGGAGCTGGCGTCGCGGCTGCGCGGCCGCGGCACCGAGAGCGAGGAACGGATCGCGACCCGGCTCGAGAAGGCGGACTGGGAGCTGGCGCAGCGCGGATCGTTCGACCACGTCGTCGTGAACGACGACCTGGAACATGCATCGTCGCAGGTCGCTGCTATCATCGATGCGTCCCGCGCCGAGTCCTCGGCCGACGGGCGCGACCCCACGGAGGACCGTTCCGGATGATCGAACCCAAGATCGACGATCTGCTCGCCGCCGTCGACTCCAAGTACTCGCTGGTGACCCTGGCCGCCAAGCGCGCCCGGGAGATCAACAGTTACTACAACCAGCTCGGTGAGGGCCGCGGCGAGTTCGTGCCGCCGCTCGTCGAAACCGGCTTCAGCAACAAGCCGCTCTCGATCGCCCTCGAGGAGATCGCCGAGGGGAAGGTCACGTACGAGCGCTCCGAGGAGCCTGCGGACGAGTAGTTCGCTCGCGGGGCGCCGGGTCCTGCTCGGCGTCACCGGCGGCGTCGCCGCGTACAAGGCCGCGTTGCTCGCGCGGCTCCTGACGGGCGCGGGCGCCCACGTGACGGTCGTGATGACCGAGGCGGCCACCCGGTTCGTCGGACCCGACACGTTCGCCTCGCTGACCGGCAACCCCGTGCACACCTCGCTGTGGGAACGCCCGGGCGAGGTGATCCACGTCCGCCTCGCGCACGAGGCCGACCTCGTGGTGGTCGCGCCGGCGACGGCGAACCTGCTGGCCCGGCTCGCGCACGGTGCGGCCGATGACCTGCTCACCGCCACGCTCCTCGAGTACGCCGGACCGCTCGTCGTGGCGCCCGCGATGCACACGGGCATGTGGACGCACCCGGCGACGCGCGCCAACGTCGCGGCGCTCGAGGCTCGAGGGGTCCGCTTCGTCGGCCCGGTCGAAGGCGCGCTCGCGCACGGCGACTCGGGCATGGGGCGGCTCGCCGAGCCCGAAGAGATCGCCGCGGCCGCCGAGGACGCGCTCCGGGGCGGGGACCTCGCGGGCCACACGATCGTCGTGACGGCGGGCCCCACCCACGAGCCGATCGACCCCGTGCGGTTCATCGGGAACCGCTCGAGCGGGAAGATGGGCGCCGCGATCGCGGCCGAGGCCCTCGGCCGGGGCGCTCGCGTCCGCCTGATCCTCGGGCCCGGGACCGTAGACCCTCCGACCGGCGCCGAGCTCGTCCGCGTCACCACGGCCGAGGAGATGCGCGCCGCGGTGCTCGACGCGGTCGCGGGGGCGGACGCCGTGGTCATGGCGGCGGCCGTTGCCGACTTCCGCCCCAAGGACGCGGCGCGCCGGAAGCTGAAGAAGGGATCCGGCCCGCCGGAGCTCGCTCTCGAGCCCACCCCCGACATCCTGGCCGAGCTGGGTGAGCGAGACCGCGAGGCCCGGCCCCTCCTCGTAGGGTTCGCGGCCGAGACGAGCGACGTCGAGGCCGCCGGCCGCGAGAAGCTCCGCCGCAAGCATCTCGACCTGTTGGTCGCGAACGAGGTCGGCCGAGACGGCACGGGGTTCGGCGCCGACACGAACACCGCCGCGCTCGTGGCCGCCGATGGCGACGACATCGCGCTGCGTGACTGGACCAAGCGCGACCTCGCCCGGGCGATCGTGGACCGGATCGAGGGGCTCCTCGGCCCCGCTGACGGGCCGATGACGGGCGATTAGACTCCGGCGCATCATGAGCCAGGTGCATCTGTTCTCGTCCGAATCCGTCACCGAGGGACACCCCGACAAGCTCGCGGACCAGATCTCCGACGCGATCTTGGACGCGCTCCTCGCCGAGGACCCGCACAGTCGCGTGGCGTGCGAGACGCTCGTGACCACCGGGCTCGCCTTCGTCAGCGGCGAGATCACGGCCGAGGCGTGGGTCGACATCCCCTCGATCGTGCGGGCCACGATCGTCGACGTCGGCTACACGAACGCGAAGTACGGGCTCGACGGTGAGACCTGCGGCGTGATGACGGCGATCCAGGAGCAGTCGGCCGACATCGCCCGGGGGGTCGACGACGCGCTCGAGCATCGCGAGGGCCATTCGGGCGACGACCTCGACACCCTGGGCGCCGGCGACCAGGGGATGATGTTCGGGTTCGCGTGCCGCGAGACCGAGGAGTTGATGCCGGTCCCGATCGCGATGGCGCACCGGCTCGCGAAGCGCCTGGCGGACGTCCGCAAGGCGGGTGTCGTCCCGTACCTGCGGCCCGACGGCAAGAGCCAGGTCTCGATCGAGTACGCCGACGGGAAGCCCGTGCGCGTCGACACCGTGCTGATCAGCGCGCAGCACCGCGAGGAGGTCGACGTCGAGACGCTCCTCGCGCCCGACGTCACCGCCGAGGTGATCGACCCGGTCCTCCGCGAGTTCCCCGAACTCGACGCGAGCGGGGTGCGGGTCCTCGTGAACCCGACCGGCCGGTTCGAGATCGGCGGGCCGAAGGCCGACACGGGCCTCACCGGGCGCAAGATCATCGTCGACACGTACGGCGGGTACGCGCCGCACGGCGGCGGCGCCTTCAGCGGTAAGGACCCGACGAAGGTCGACCGCTCGGCCGCCTACATGGCGCGCTACGTCGCCAAGAACATCGTCGCGGCCGGGCTCGCCGACCGGGCGCAGCTCCAGGTCGCCTACGCGATCGGCACCGCGCACCCCGTGTCGCTGATGATCGACACGTTCGGCACCGAGCAGGTCGATCCCGCGCAGCTCCAGGGAGCGCTCTGGGAGCTGTTCGACTTCCGCCCGGCGGCGATCATCCGCGACCTCGATCTCCTCCGCCCGCTCTACCGCGAGACCGCTGCCTACGGGCACTTCGGGCGCAAGGAGTTCCCCTGGGAGGCGACCGACCGCGCCGACGACCTCCGCGCCGCGTTCGCCTGAGGTCCTCGCCGGGCCGGTCGCGGTCTGCGTCGACCGGCCGATCCTCTCCCTCGACCGGGCGTTCACGTACGAGCTGCCCGCCGAGCTCGGCGCCGGTGTGGGCTCCCTCGTGCAGGTGCCCTTCCACGGACGCGCCGTGCGCGGCTGGGTGTTGGGCACGACCGAGGACCTCCCCACGCGGATGCTGGCCGTCAAGAAGGCCGTGTCCCCCGAGCGCGTCTTCGACGAGGAGCTGCTCGACCTCGCGCGCTGGGTGAGCGAGCGGTACGTGGCGCCGCTCGCTGCCGTGCTCGGCCGACTTGCGCCGCCCCGCGTGGCCGCGGAGGAGGGCCTGGATCGGGGGACGCCCGGCGCCGTGGTCGCGCCGCCGCCGACCCCCGCGGTGCTCGCGTCCTACCGCGGCGGCCCCGAGCTCCTCGCGGGCGCCGGCCGCGGCCGGTTCGCGCCCGCCGTCCTGCGTCCCGCCCCCGAGGACGAGGTCGCCGCGACGGTCCAGCTGGTGGGGGCCTCGCTCGCGGCCGGCCGTCGCGCGATCGTGGTGGTGCCCGAGGCGACGCCCGTGCCCGCCACCGCGGCGGCGATCGTCGAGGCCTTCGGGGACCGGGCCGCCCTCTACCTCGGCGGGTCGAAGCGCGCCCGCTACCGGATGTGGCTCGACATCGCGGCGGGCCGGTTCGACGTGGTGGTGGGCACGCGTCCGGCCGTGTTCGCCCGCGTCCCGGACCTCGGCGCGATCGTGGTATCGCGGGAGTCGCACCCCGCCCACCGGGAGGACCGGGCCCCGTACTACCACGTCCGTGACGTCGCCCTGGCGCGCGGGCGATCGACCGGGCTCGCGGTCGTGCTCAGCGCGATCTGCCCGTCCTCGGAGGCGGCGGTCCTCGAGCTGCCCGAGGTGACCCCGCCGGGACGCCGCTGGGTGCCCGTCGAGGTCGTGAAGCCGGGGCCCGAGGGACGGGCGCCCCGGCTCGTGCAGGGCCTGCGGAGCGCCCGCCGCGCGTTCATCTACTCGCCGCTGCCGGGCTACGGGATCGCGGCGGTCTGCCGGACGTGCGGCGAGCCGGCTGCCTGTGCGGCGTGCGGCGGGCTGCTGCGTTCCGAAGAGGGCCGGATCCGATGCGTGGTCTGCGAGGCGCCGGGGCGTTGCCGCAACTGCGCCGGCACGACCTTCGGGGTGCGGCGGGGCGGTCAGGAGCGCGTGGAGGAGTGGGCCGCGCGTGTGGCGACCGCGTCCGTGGCTCGGCTCGGTCCCGACGACGTCCCGCGGCTCCCGGCCGACGGCGAGGTGTTGGTCGGCGGTCCCGACGACATCCGCGACCTCGGGCCGGGCGGCCTCGACCTGGTCGCCGTTCTCGACGCCGACCTCGCCGGCCGGCGGCCGGGCCTTGCGGCGCGCGAGCGCGCGGTCACGACCTGGATGGAGGCGATCGCCTGGGCGCGCCCGGGGGGACGCGCGATCGTGCAGGCGTCGCGCGCGAACGATCCCGCCGTGCAGGCCCTCGTGCAAGGGAACCCGCGCCGGTTCCACGGCGACGAGGCGCGGCGCCGGGCCGAGGCGGGGTTCCCGGTCGGTACCGCGGTCTTCCGGGTGGCGGGCGCGACCGGGTTCGAGGCGGAGCTGGACCGGTTCGAGCCCTCGGCGCTGCTCGTCTCGGCGCTCGGGGAGCAGACGGTATGCTTGCTCGCGCTCGATCCCCGGCGGGTCCCGGAGTTCGGCCGCGCGATCCGTGAGCTGGCCGCGCGGGACCTCGTGACCCGCGTCGAGGCCGAGCCACACCTGTGAACCGACGACGAGCCACGAACGGAAGCGCGCGACCGTGATCCTGCCCATCCGCACCCTCGGCGACCCCGTGCTGAAGACGCCGGCGAAGCCGGTGACCGAGTTCGACCGCAAGCTCAAGGCGCTCGCTCAGGACATGGTCGAGACGATGTACGACGCGCCGGGGGTGGGGCTCGCGGGGCCGCAGGTGGGGATCTCGCTGCGACTCTTCGTCTTCGACGACGGGGAGACGGGCCCGTCGTTCATGGCGAACCCGGTCCTCTCGGACGCGTCGGGCGAGGTGCTGATCGACGAGGGATGTCTCTCGATCCCCGGTCCGTTCCACCCCACGACCCGATACGAGCGGATCACCTGTACCGGACAGGACATCGACGGGACGCCGTTCGGGATGACCGGCGAGGGGCTGCTCGCGCGGATCTTCCAGCACGAGACCGACCACCTGGACGGGAGGCTCTACATCGACCGGCTCGATGACGAGGGCCGCAGGGCGGTGCTCGCCGAGCTGCGCAAGATGGAGCTCGCGATCGAGGATCCGAGGAAGCGCCGGCGGCTCCGTCGCGACGCCGACGCCTGAACCCGGCGACTATCCTCGCCGCATGACCCCGGTCCGCATCGCCTTCCTCGGGAACGACCCGTGGTCGGTGCCCCCCCTGGCGGCCCTCGCAGCCTCGGAGGCGGTCGAGGTCGCCCTCGTCGTCACGAACCCCCCGCGGCCCGCCGGCCGCGGCTCGCGGCTCCGCGCGACGGCCGTGGCCGAGGCGGCGCGCACCGCCGGTCTGCCGCTCCTCGAGGTGGCGGGGGTCAGGTCCGGCGAAGGGTTCGACGCGCTGACGGCGCTTCACCCCGATGTGGTCGTGGTCGTCGCGTACGGCGAACTCCTGACCCCGGAGGTGCTCCACCTGCCCGGGCTCGGCTGCGTGAACCTGCACTTCTCGCTGCTGCCGCGCTGGCGCGGCGCGGCGCCGGTCCAGCGCGCGATCCTCGAGGGCGACGCCGTCACCGGCGTGACCGTGATGCTGATGGACGAGGGGATCGACACGGGACCGGTCCTCGCGACGCGCGAGGAGCCGATCGGCCCGGAGGACGACGCAGGCGCTCTTGGCGAGCGCCTCGCCCGGCTCGGCGGAGCCTTGCTGGTCGAGACGCTGCCGAGGCTGGCCGCGGGAGGGATCGAGCCGACGGCGCAGGACCACGTGGCGGCCGTCTACGCCGCCAAGATCCTGCCGGAGGAACGCGAGCTGGACTGGACGCGGTCGGTCTTCGAGCTCGAACGACGGATCCGGGCTCTCGCGCCCGAGCCCGGCGCGAGCACGACGTTCCGGGAAGGGTCGCTGAAGATCCTGGGCGCGCGCCCCTCTGAGATCGGCTACATGCTGAACGCGATCCCAGGGCCGGGGGAGATCCGCGTCTACGGGGACGGGGCGGTCCGCGTCGGCACGGGCGAGGGCTCTCTCGACCTCCTCGAGGTCGCGCCCGCCGGCCGCAAGCGCATGGACGCCGCCGCCTGGGCGCGCGGCGCGCGGATCGAGCCCGGCGAGCGGCTCGGATCGTGACGCCGGTGCGCCGATGACGATGTCCGCCCGTGCCGTCGCCTTCGCGGCGGTGCGCCGCGTGGTCGAGGAGGGCGGGTACTCCACGATCGTGGTGCCGAACGCCCTCGCCCGATCCTCCCTCGACGTCCGCGACCGTGCGTTCGCCGCCGACCTCGCCTACGGGACGATCCGCCGCCTCCGATCGTTGGACTGGGCGATCGAGCGGCGGTCCACGCGCCCGGTGGCCCGCATGAGTCCGATCGCGCGCGACGTGCTGCGCCTGGGCGCGTACCAGCTCCTGTTCACCGGAGCGGCGCCGCACGCGGCGGTGGGGGAGACCGTCTCTCTGGCCGCCCCCAAGGAGCGGGGCTTCGTGAACGCGGTCCTCCGCAAGCTCGCGAGCGACCCACCGGCATGGCCGGCGGGCGCCGGCGACGCCGACGTGGCCGTACGGACCGGGATGCAGCCGTGGGCGGTGACGGAGCTCCGCCGGCTGGTCGGTGACGAGGCGCCCGACGCCGCGGCCGCGCTCGCCGCCCACGGTCTCCTGTGCCTGCGCGTGAACACCCGTCTCACCACGGTGGAGGCGATGGAGGCCGCGCTCGCGGGCACGGGTCGCACCGTCACCCGTGCGACGCTCGACCCCACGTGCCTGCTCATCGACGGCGGCGACCCTGCGTCGTTCCCCGGGTTCGGGGAGGGATGGTTCGCGATCCAGGACCAGGCATCGGCCTTCGTGGTCGGCGCGCTCGACCCGCGGCCCGGCGAACGGGTCCTCGACGCGTGCGCGGCGCCCGGTGGGAAGGCCCACTACGCCGCGGGGCTCGTGGGCGAGGACGGCCTCGTGGTGGCGGCCGATCTCCACCCCCAGCGCGCGGGGATGATCCGCCGGGGCGCCGAGCGGCTGCGCGTGCGCGTCGAGACGCTGGCGCAGGACGCCGCGGCGCCGGCCCTCCGCGGCCCGTTCGACCGCGTGCTCGTCGACGCTCCATGCAGCGGGATCGGCTCGGCACGGCGGCGCCCCGAGCTCCTCTGGCGTCCGAGGAAGGACACGCTCAGCCAGCTGGCCAGGCTCCAGGTGTCGATCGCCTCCGCGTCGGCCGAGCTGCTGCGTCCCGGGGGCCGGCTCGTCTACTCGGTCTGCACGTTCCCGCGCGCCGAGACCGACGCCGCCTGCGACGCGATCCTCCGGCACCGGCCCGAGCTGGTGCCGCTCGAGATCGACGGTCCCGACGGGCCGGCGGAACGGGTGCGGATCTGGCCCCATCGCCACGACGCCGACGGGATGTTCGTGGCCGCCTTCGAGCGGCGACCCTGACCGGCCGTTCGGCGCCCGGCGCGGCGGGTACGATACGCCGCGTGGGCACCCTCTCCGCGTCGATCCTGTCCGCCGATCTCGCGCACCTCGCCGATCAGGTCAAGCTGGTCGAAGCGCATGCCGAGACCATCCATATCGACATCATGGACGGACACTTCGTACCGCCGATCGCGCTGGGCACGGTGGTGGTCGCCTCGCTGCGGCCATGCACCCCCCTTGCGCTGCACGGCCACCTGATGGTGGATGCGCCCGAGTCCTTCTTCGAGGAGCTCGCCGAGGCGGGCCTCGACATCGTGTCCTTCCACCACGAGGTCGTCGGCGACCCCGCCCCGGCGATCGCGAAGGCGCGAGCCGCCGGCATGCGGGTGGGGATGACCCTCACGTTGGAGACGCCGGTGGAGGCGGTCTTCCCCTACCTGGACGACCTCGACGACGTGATGCTGATGAGCATCCGTCCGGGTTGGTCGGGCCAGTCCCTGAACCCCGAGGTCTACCCTCGGCTCGAGGCCGTGCGCACCGAGGTCGACCGGCGAGGTCTCCCCGTCGACATCGAGATCGACGGCGGCGTGAAGGTCGAGAACGCGCAGGCGGCCGTGGACGCGGGCGCCACCGTGCTGATCTCGGCCTCGGGGATCTTCCAGGCTCCCGATCCCGTGGCCGCCGCCGCCACGCTCGCCGCGATCGCCCGGGGGAAGGCGGCCTGATGGCCGAGCAGATCCTCGTCGTCGACGACGATCCGGACATCGCACGCTTCGTCGAGGTGAACCTCCGTTCCGCGGGCTACGACGTGGCCGTCGCCGGCGACGGCGAAGAGGCCCTCGAGAAGGCCGGCGACATGCGTCCCGACCTCGTGCTGCTCGACGTGATGATGCCCCGGATCGACGGCTTCGAGGTCGCGCAGCGGCTCCGCAAGAACCCGCAGACCGCGAACACCTCGATCATCATGCTCACCGCGAAGGCCCTGTCCGCCGACAAGGTGACCGGCCTCCAGGCGGGCGCCGACGACTACATCATCAAGCCGTTCGACCCGATCGAGCTCCTCGCCCGCGTGAAGGGCACCCTGCGACGCGCCAAGGAGATGCGGAACCTCTCGCCCCTGACGGGACTGCCCGGCAACATCCGGATCCAGGAGGAGATCGAACGACAGGTGCGCGATGGACGCCCGTTCGCGGTCCTGTACTGCGACCTCGATCACTTCAAGACGTACAACGACCAGAAGGGGTTCGTGCGCGGCGACCGGCTGATCCAGTCGACGGCGAAGCTGATCCAGGATGCCGTCGTGATGAACGACGGCAGCGAGGGTTTCGTCGGCCACGTCGGCGGCGACGACTTCGTCGCGATCGTCGACCCCGAGTCGGCCGAGCGGGTCGCCCGCTCGATCTGCGAGCGGTTCGATGCCGTGCGCAGCGAGTTCTACGAGCCCGAGGATCTCCAACGCGGCTTCGTCCGCATGGAGGACCGCAAGGGTGTGCTGCAGGACATCCCGCTCGTCGGGGTCTCGGTCGGCATCGCCAGCAGCTCGCGCCGGGCCTTCGCGCACTACGGCGAGGCGGTGGCCGTGGCCACCGAGATGAAGCAGTTCGCCAAGCGCGAGCCCGGCAGCACCTACGCGATCGACCAGCGCACCGCCTGAGGCCCGACCCGGGCTGGCCCGGTTGCGGGTCCCGACCGTATACTGGCGGCTCGAACAGCCTGTTTCCGGGGCGGGGTGCGATTCCCCACCGGCGGTGACAGTCCGCGACCCCACGGCCGCCAGCCGCGGGTGGACCCGGTGGAACTCCGGGACCGACCGTGAAAGTCGGGATGAGAGGAGACGGGCGTGACGGCTCCGCCGCGCCGTGCGCGGCCCGTGGAGCCGTGGCGCTTACCGTTCCTCCGCCGAAACCCCCGGAACGAAGGGGAGCACGGTGGACGAGTACGGATCGCAGATGCGGCGGGCCCTCGAGCTCGCCGCGCGTGGCTGGGGCCGCGTCTCCCCGAACCCGATGGTGGGCGCCGTGGTGCTGCGCGACCGTGCCGTCGTGGGCGAGGGCTGGCACGAGGGACCCGGTACCGCGCACGCCGAGGTGATGGCACTCTCCGAGGCCGGTGACCGTGCCCGCGGCGCGACCGTCGTCTGCACGCTCGAGCCGTGCGATCACACCGGCCGGACCGGCCCCTGCACGCTCGCCCTGATCGACGCCGGCGTCGCTCGTGTGGTCGTCGGCGCCGGCGATCCGAACCCGGTCGTCGACGGGGCCGGGGTAGCACGGCTCCGGGCGGCGGGGATCGACGTGGTCTCGGACGTGCTCGCCGACGAGTGCCACCGGCTGAACGAGGCCTACGACCGCCACGTCACGACCGGCCGCCCCTTCGTCACGCTGAAGATGGCCTCGAGCCTCGACGGGAAGACCGCCGCGATCGACGGCAGCTCGAAATGGATCACGGGGGAGGCTGCCCGCGACGACGTGCAACGCCTGCGCGCCGGCGCCGACGCGATCGTCGTGGGCGCGGGGACCGCCCGCGACGACGATCCATCCCTGACGGTGCGTGCGCCCGAGTGGGCCGACGCGCGTCCGCCCCTCCGTGTGGTCGTCGATACCGCCGGTCGGGTGCCGGCCGAGGGCCACCTGTTCGACGGGTCGGCGCCGACGCTCGTCGCGACCTCCGATCTGGCGGCGCAGGACCACCTCGACGCGTGGGGGGACGCCGGCGCGGAGGTCCTCGTCCTCGATCGCGACGTCGCGGGCGGCGTCTCGCTCGACGCGCTGCTCGCGGCGCTGGGCAAGCGGGACGTGCAGGGCGTCCTCGTCGAAGGCGGGGCCACGCTGGCGTGGAGCCTCGTCCGCGACGGGCTCGTGGACAAGGTCGTGCAGTACCTCGCGCCGCTCCTCGTCGGTGGGGCGCGGGCGCCGGGCGTGATCGCGGGAGGCGGGTTCGCCCCGATCGCGAACGCGCTGCGGCTCGACGTCGCGGCCGTCGATCGTGTCGGCGACGACCTGAGGGTGGAGGCCTATGTTCACCGGGATCGTTGAGGAGCGCGGCGGCGTGCGGGAGGTGGATGCCCACCGGCTCGTGGTGGAGTGCGCGGTGGTGCTCGTCGACAGCGGCATCGGGGCCTCGGTGGCCGTGAACGGCGTCTGCCTGACGGTCGTGGCGAACGACGGCGCGTCGCTCGCCTTCGACCTGTCGGAGGAGACGATCGCCCGCACGAGCTTCCGCCGCCTCACCCCCGGGGACCCCGTCAACCTCGAACGTCCGGTGAGCCTCGCGGCGCGCCTGGGCGGGCACCTGGTGCAGGGCCACGTCGACGGCGTCGGCGAGATCGTCGCCGTCGACCCCGATGGGGCCGGCGGGACCTGGTTGCGGGTCAGGGTGCCGGAGGCTCTGCGCCGCTACACGGTCGAGAAGGGCTCGATCACGGTCGACGGCATCAGCCTCACGGTGGCCGCGCTGCACGACGACGGGATCACGATCGCGCTGATCCCGCACACCCTGTCCGTGACCACCCTGGGCGCCGCACGTCCCGGCGACCCGGTGAACCTCGAAGTGGACGTGATCGCTCGGTACGTGGAGCGCCTGATGGAGGGGTACGGACGATGAGTGAGCAGCTGCACGACGACGTGGACCGGTCGGTGTTCGCCTCGATCCCCGAGGCGCTCGAGGACGTCCGCGACGGCAAGATCATCCTCGTGGTCGACGACGCCGACCGGGAGAACGAAGGCGACTTCATCGTCGCCGCCGAGATGGCGACCCCCGAGGCGGTGAACTTCATGGTCACGCACGGGCGGGGGATCGTGTGCCTGCCGGCGGCGGCCTGGCGCCTCGACGAGCTCGGGATCCCGCAGATGGTGACCGAGACCACCGACGGGCACGAGGCGGCCTTCACGGTCTCGATCGACTACCGGCACGGGACGACCACCGGCACGAGCGCGCACGACCGGTCCGTGACGGCGCTCGCGGTGACCGATCCCGGCGCGAAGGCGCACGACTTCCAGAAGCCGGGCCACGTCTTCCCGCTGAAGGCGCGCGAGGGCGGGGTGCTCGTCCGCGCGGGCCACACCGAGGCCGCCGTCGATCTCGCGACCCTGGCCGGCCTCTTCCCCGCGGGGGTGATCTGCGAGGTGATGAACGAGGACGGCACGATGGCCCGCATGCCCGAGCTCGTGCGTGTCGCGCGCGAGCACGACCTGAAGCTGATCTCGATCGCCGACCTGATCGAGTACCGACGCCACCGCGAAACGCTCGTCGAGCGCGTGGCCGAGGCCACGATCCCCACGCCCTACGGGGACTTCCGCTCGTACGCCTACGAGAGCCTGGTCGATGGCCGCACGCACATCGCCCTCGTCCTCGGCGAGATCGGCGATGGGAAGGGCGTCCTCACGAGGGTGCACTCCGAGTGCCTCACGGGCGACGTCTTCGACTCGCTGCGCTGCGACTGCGGGCAGCAGCTCGAGGCCGCGATGCAGCTGATCGGCAAGGAGGGCCGCGGCGTCGTCCTGTACGTGCGTGGCCACGAGGGCCGCGCGATCGGCCTCACGCACAAGCTCCGGGCCTACGAGCTCCAGGACCAGGGCCGCGACACGGTCGAGGCGAACCTGGACCTGGGCTTCCCGGCCGACCAGCGCGACTACGGCACGGGGGCGCAGGTCCTCGTCGATCTGGGGGTGCGGTCGATGCGCCTCCTGACGAACAACCCCGACAAGCGGGCGGGCCTCGAGGGCTACGGCCTCGCGATCGACGAGCGGGTGCCGCTGCAGGTGGAGCCGACCGCCGAGAACATCGGGTACCTGCGGACCAAGCAGGAGAAGCTCGGCCACCTGCTCGACATGCCGGCCGCGCCGGGAGCCGAGGCGTGACCACGTACGTGGGCGTCCACGACGGCGCCGGCAGGCGCATCGCGGTCGTGGTCGCGCGGTTCAACGAGATGATCACAGCGCGACTCGCCGAGGGCGCGAAGGCCGGGCTTGCCGCCCACGGCGTGGCCGAGGACGCGGTCGACGTGGCCTGGGTCCCGGGCGCGTTCGAGATCCCGCTCGTGGCGCGGCGGATGGCGTCGAGCGGCCGGTACGACGCGGTGGTGTGCCTGGGCGCCGTGATCCGCGGCGACACCGCGCACTTCGACCTCGTCGCGAACGAGGCGGCGCGCGGGATCGCCGACGTGGCGCGCGACACCGGGGTGCCGGTGATCTTCGAGGTGCTCGCCACCGATACCCTGGCGCAGGCGGAGGCCCGCGCCGGCGGGGATCACGGGAACAAGGGGTGGGAGGCGGCCGAGGCGGCCCTCGAGATGGCCTGGCTCCTGGATCGGGTGCCCGGCAAGGAGGAGCGACGATGATCGTCGACAAACCGTGGGGCAAGGTGGCGACGTATTCGCTGAATCAGCCGTCGTCGGTGCGCGTGATCACCGTCGAGCCGGCCCAGGAGACGAGCGTCCATTACCACCGGATGCGGGACGAGACCTGGGTGGTGCTCGACGTCGGTCTCACGATCGAGATCGGGAACCGCGTGATCGAGGCGCAACCGGGTGAGGAGTTCGTGATCGCGGCCGAGGAGACGCACCGGATCCGCAACACGGGCGCCAAGCGCGGCCGGATCCTCGAGATCGCCTACGGCTACACGACCGAGGACGACACGCAGCGCCTCGAGGACAGTTACGGTCGCTCGCTGGAGCCGGACTGGTGACGGTGCGGACCGTCGTCGACACCCGTCGTCCCCGTTCCCTATACTCATTGGCTGAAGTGCAAGCACGTGTGTCCACCATGCACCGGGCGTGCCCGGTGCTTTTCATCGATGGAGGTGATGCGGGGTCTCGACCGATCCGCGCATAAACGACCGGATCCGGGCTCCCCAGGTTCGTCTGGTGGGGGCCGACGGCTCGCAGATCGGGGTGGTCGACACCCGCGAGGCGATCCGCCAGGCCCGCGATCTGGATCTGGACCTCGTCGAGGTCGCTCCGCAGGCCAACCCGCCGGTCTGCAGGATCATGGACTACGGCAAGTTCAAGTACGAGCGCGACATCCGCCAGAAGGACGCCCGCAAGAAGCAGTCGCGGAGCGGCCTGAAGGAGATCAAGTTCCGGCCCAAGATCGACCCGCACGACTACGCCACGAAGAAGGGCCACGTCGAGCGGTTCCTCAAGGGCGGGAACAAGGTGAAGGTCACGATCATGTTCCGCGGGCGCGAGATGGCGCACACGGAGCTCGGCCGCAAGATCCTGGACCGGCTGGTCGGTGACCTGGGCGAGAAGGTGGTCGTGGAGTCCATGCCCAAGCAGGAGGGCAGGAACATGATCATGGTCGTCTCGCCGAGCAAGAAGTTCATGGAGCAGCTGGCCAAGGACCGCGAACGCGACGGTGCCGAGCCGGAGGCCCCCGAGCCGGAGACCGAGGTCCCGGCCGAGCCCGAGTCGATCGCCACGACGGCGGCCGAGGCGGCGCCGGCCGAGCCCGACGAGGTCACGGCCACCGAGGTGGAGGTGGAGCCCGTCGAGGTCTCCGCCGCCGAGAACGAGGGATAAGCGATGCCGAAGATGAAGAGCCACAGCGCCACCACCAAGCGCTTCCGCGTGACGCGCAAGGGCAAGGTGCTGCACGCCAAGGCCACCGGCAACCACATGCTCACGAAGAAGTCCGGCGGCCAGCGTCGCCGCGTCGAGGGCATGTCTGAGGTCACGGCCGAGTCCAAGAAGATCAAGCGACTGCTGGGGAAGGCCTGAGCCATGGCGCGGGTCAAGCGTTCCGTCCACGCCAAGAAGAAGCGCCGTGAGGTGCTCGAGAAGGCCAAGGGCTACCAGGGGAGCCGCCGCAAGCGGTACCGCGTCGCCAAGGAACAGGTCATGCACTCCGGCGTGTACGCCTACCGCGACCGCCGCGACCGCAAGGCCCAGTTCCGGCGCCTGTGGATCGCACGTATCAACGCCGCGTGCCGCCCGCACGGCATCTCGTACTCGCGCTTCATCAACGGGCTGAAGGTGGCCGGCATCGAGGTCGACCGCAAGATCCTCGCCGACCTGGCCGTGCACGACCCCAAGGCGTTCGGCGCCCTGGTCGAGCAGGCGAAGGCGGCCCAGCCGGCCGCCTGAACCGCGCCCCGAACCGGCTCCGCGAGCCCCTCGCACACGTAGACTTCGCCCATCCGGCGGACGCGTCGCGGGGGGCTCCGTGCTGACATCGCTCAAGAACCCGAAGGTCGCCGCCGCCGTGCGGCTGAAGAAACGCGCGTTCCGGGACGAGGACCGTCGGTTCCTCGTCGAGGGGGCGCAGGCGGTCAGCGAGGCGCTCGACGAGCCGGGCCGGCTCGGGGTGCTGTTCACGACCGACGACCTGGATCCGCTCGCGGTGCGCGCGCGGCAGGACGGCGTCGAGGTCCACGAGGTGACCGCCGACGTGATGGCCAGGCTCACGTCCACCGTGACCCCTCAGGGGTTGGTGGGCACGGCGGCCTTCATCGACGTCGGTCTCGCCGACCTCTCGGATGAGGGCTGCCTCACGATCCTGCACGAGGTGCGGGACCCGGGGAACGCCGGGACGGTGCTGCGTTCGGCCGACGCCGCGGGCGCCGGTGGGGTGGTCTTCACCGCGACCTCGGTCGACGTCTACAACCCCAAGACCGTGCGCGCGGCGGCCGGGTCGCACTTCCATCTGCCGATCGTGCGGGGCGTCGAGACACCTGAGACGATCGAGGCCGTCCGCGGGCGCGGGTTCCGGGTCCTCGCGATGGCCGCCGGGGGCGCCGACGAACTCTACCGGACCGACCTGACCGGGCCCGTGGCCTTCCTGTTCGGGAACGAGGCCCACGGGCTCCCCGCCGAGGTGATCGCGCGGGCCGACGGCTCGGTGCGCGTCCCGCAGGCCGGCCGGGCCGAGTCCCTGAACCTCGCTGCGGCCGCGACCGTGTGCCTGTTCGAGTGGGCCCGGCGCCGCGCGCACCAGGGCGAGGCGCTCGAGTCGATCATCGCGGCGGCCGCGCACGACATCCGCTCACCGCTCACCGCGATGAAGGGCTTCGGCTACGCGCTCGAGAAGCGGTGGGAGCTGATGACCGAGGACCAGCGGGCGATGATGCTGCAGGGGATCGTGCACGACGCGGACCGGATGGACACGATCCTGCGGCACCTCGTCGACGCGGCGCGGGTCGTGGGGGGGAACCTCGAGCTCTTCCCCGAGCAGGTCGACGTCGGCGAGCTCACGCAGGCGATCGCCGAGGCGATGCGACGTGATCCCGATCATCCGCCGATCGAGTACGAAGGCGAGCCGGTCACGGTGTTCGTGGACCCCGCCCGGCTGAAGACGGCGCTCCTCGCGTTCATCGAGTCATTGGTGTGGTGGGGACACGAAGGCCCGGTGCGGATCGGCGCCTCCCGGCGCGACGGGACCTTCGAGGTCTGGGCCTCACGGCACGGCTCCGAGCTCACGTCCGAGACCGCCGAGGGGCTGTTCACGCCGCGGCGTCCGGGTGAGGGAGCCGGCAGCAAGATCGGGCTGTTCGTCTCGCGAGGCGTCGCCGAGGCGCAGGGTGGCCGGACGTGGGGCGAGGTCGCGGACGGGCGGCTGACCTTCCACCTCGAGCTGCCGACGATCTGAGGGACGCGAGGATGTCGGAGGACCGCGCGAGCGTCGAACGGCGGCCACCAGAGGATCCGCCGCGGCGCCGATCGATGGGGTTCGTCGTCGTGGCCGTCGGGGCGGTCGTCCTCCTGGTGGCCCCGCTCTCGACGCTGGTCGGCGGCGACACCTACTTCCAGTTCGGGATGGGGTTCGTGGAGAGCGTCGCGTACTACTGGCGGCAGCTCCTGGTCGGGGCGATCCCAGGCCTCGCGACCGCGATCGTGCTCGCCATCGCCGTGCGCCGTCGGACCGCCATGTGGCCGCTCGTCCTGCTCGCCCTCGGAGGCGTTGCGACGGTGGCGTTCGCGATCGGCGCATATCGGTGGATCGGGACGCGGGGGTTCGTGGTGAACAAGGAGGCGGCCCTCCATCTCGGCACGCTGGTCGAATCGGTCGGAGGCATCCTCGTCGTGCTGGGCGCCGCGATCGAGGGATGGGCGCGGCGGAGCGCGCCGCAGGGTGCCGAGTAGGTGCTTGCTAGACTCGCCGCCTGATGGACGCCAGCGAGATGCGCCGCACGCTCGAGACCGAACGTGACCGCGGCGTGGCGCGGTTCGAGGCGGCTGGGACATCGACGAGCTCGACGCGGCCCAGGTCGAGGTGCTCGGCCGCAAGGCGCCGTTCAGCCAGGTCCAGAAGGCGCTCGGTGGGCTCTCCCACGAGGAGCGGCGCGACGTCGGGCTCCTCGCGAACGAGGCGCGGGCGGCGCTCACGGCCGCGCTCGAGGCTCGCCGCGAGGTGCTGCACCTCCAGGCCGAGGGCGCGCTCCTCGAGGCGGACCGCGTCGATCTCTCGCTGCCGGGCCGCCGCCCGCCGGCCGGCTCCCTGCACCCGCTCACGATCGTCGAACGCGAGATCGTCGGCGTGTTCACGAGCCTCGGGTTCCGCGTGGCCGAAGGCCCCGAGATCGAGGACGACTGGCACAACTTCCAGGCGCTGAACATCCCGCCCGACCACCCCGCGCGTACGATGAAGGACTCGCTGTACGTCTCGGTGCCCGGGCATCCCGAGCTGCTGCTGCGGACCGAGACGAGCGCCGTCCAGATCCGCACGATGCAGGCGCAGCCGCCGCCCGTCTACGTGGTGGCGCCGGGCCGTGTCTTCCGGCGCGAGACCCCCGACGCGACGCACTCGCCGGTGTTCCACCAGGTGGAGGGCCTGGCCGTCGACGAGGGGATCACCTTCGCCGACCTGAAGGGCACGCTCGAGGCCGCGGCCAAGTCCCTGTTCGGCGAACGCCGGCGGGTCCGGCTCGGACCGGCGTTCTTCCCGTTCGTGGAGCCGGGGTGCGAGGTCGGCGTCTCGTGCTTCAAGTGCGACGGCGCCGGGTGCCGGGTCTGCGGCAACGGGTGGATCGAGCTCCTCGGTGCCGGGATGGTGCATCCGCAGGTCCTCGAGAACTGCGGCTACGACAGCGAGCGGTACACGGGGTTCGCCTTCGGGATGGGGATCGACCGCGTGGCGCTCCTGAAGTACGCGATCCCCGACATCCGGATGCTCTTCGACGGCGACGTGCGGTTCCTCGCGCAATTCGAGGGCGTCGCATGAGGATCGTCCTCTCGTGGCTCCGGGAGTTCTGCCCCACCGACCTGGATGCCGACGAGCTCGCCGAGCTGATCACCCGTCAGGGGGTCAAGGTCGAAGAGGTGCTCCGCCCGTGGGACGGCGTGCAGGGCGTCGTCGTCGCCCGCGTCGTGTCGGTCGAGGACCATCCCGACTCCGACAAGCTCTGCGTCGCGTCGGTCGACGACGGCACCGGCGAACAGGTCGTCTGCGCGGGTGTCCGGAACTTCGCGGCCGGCGACCTCGTGCCGTGGGCCAAACCCGGGGCGCGGGTCCCCGTGCTCCCGGAGCCGCTGGCCCCGAGGAAGCTCCGCGGCGTGATGTCGAACGGGATGCTCTGCTCGCCGCGGGAGCTCGGGGTGGCAGACGTCCACACCGGGATCCTCGTGCTGAATCGCGAAGACGTGCAGGTGGGCGAGGACTTCCGCGCCGCGTTCGGGCTCGACGACGCCGTGCTCGACATCGAGGTGGAGCCGAACCGGCCGGACTTCCTGAGCGTGTTCGGGGTCGCGCGCGAGGTTTCCGCCGCGACCGGCGTGCCGCTGATCGAACCGGATCTGACCCTCGAGGAGGTCGAGGAGGCGGCGGCCGACGCCGCGAGCGTGCGCCTCGAGGCCCCCGACGGTTGTCCGCGATACCTGGCTCGCGTGATCCGCGGCGTCGATGCCCACGGCGACAGCCCGCTGCGCGTGCAGGCGCGGCTCTCGGCCTCGGGGATGCGGCCCGTGTCGAACGTCGTCGACGCCACGAACTACACGATGCTCGAGCTCGGTCAGCCGCTCCACGGGTTCGACATGGATCTCCTGGCGGGGCCGGGGATCGTCGTGCGCCGCGCGGGCGAGGGCGAGCGGCTCACCACCCTCGACGACGTCGAGCGCGTGCTGAGCGACGAGGACCTGCTGATCTGCGACCTCGAGAAGCCGGTGGCGCTCGCGGGCGTGATGGGCGGGGCGTCGTCCGAGGTCTCCGACGAGACCACCGACGTGCTGCTCGAGAGCGCCTACTTCACGCGCACGGGCGTCCTGCGGACCGCCCGGCGGCTCGACCTGCACAGCGAGGCCTCGCACCGCTTCGAGCGAGGCTCCGATCCGGAGGGGCTCGAGCGCGCCGCGACCCGGTGCGCGAAACTGATCGTCGACTGGGCGGGCGGCACGGTGGCCCGCGGGGTCGCCGGCGACGGCGAGCCGCCGACCCGACGGTGGGTCTCGATGCGGCCCGCGCGGGCGTCGATGCTCCTCGACGACGACGTCACGGCGAACGACGCGCGCCAGGTGTTCGACCGTCTCGGGATGACGCACCGAGGCGACGACGACGTGCTCGAGGTCGAGGTGCCCGGCTACCGCGTCGACATCGAGCGCGAGGTCGACCTGATCGAGGAGGTCGCCCGCGTCCGCGGCTACGACCGCATCGGGAGCACGGTTCCCTCCGCCGGGCAGGCCGGTGGCGTCCCGCCGTCGTACGCGTTCCGGGACCGGCTGCGCGACGTCCTGGTGCGGGCCGGCCTGCGCGAGGTGAGCCTGCTCTCGTTCGCCTCGGGCGACGACCTCGCCTTCGCGAGCGACCTGGACGCGATCGCGGTCGCCAACCCGCTGCAGGCCGACGAAGGGTTCCTTCGGACACGCCTCACACCCGGGCTCCTGCACGCCGTCGCGCGGAACCAGGCGCGAGGGAGCGAGGCGATCGCGATCTTCGAGACCGGCACCGTCTTCCGGATCGGGGACCCCGTGGAGGAACGGGCCTCGGTCGCGTTCGCGCTCGCCGGTCCCGCGGGGCGCGGCTGGGCGGCGGAGCGCCGGGCGTTCGACGTACTCGACGCCAAAGGGGTCCTCGAGACGGTGATGGGGGAGGCCGGCGTGCTTTCGTGGTCGCTCGGTGAGGCGCTCGATCCGCCGTTCCATCCCGGACGGTCCGCGACGATCCTCGTCGGCGATTCGATCGCCGGCACGATCGGCGAGTTGCTCCCGCGGGCCGCGGCGGCCCTCGACATCGAGGGCCGGGTCTCGGTGGGGGAGCTCGACGTCGCCGCGCTGCTCGGTGGGACGGGCAAGGAGTTCGTGGTCCGCGACGTCCCCCGGTTCCCGCCGGTCCGTCGCGACCTGGCCTTCATCGTGCCCGAGCCGACCCCCGCGGGGGAGGTCCAGCGCGCGCTGGAGGAGGCGGCCGGCGAGCTCCTGGGCGAGTGCGTCCTGTTCGACGTCTTCCGCGGCGGATCGCTCCCCGAGGGCACGAAGAGCCTCGCCTTCACGTTGGACCTGCGCGCGCCCGACCGCACGCTCACCGGCGACGAGACCGACCCCGTCGTCGAGCGGATCGTCGCCCGCCTGCGCGACGACTTCGGTGCCGAGCTCCGCGCCGGCTGAGCGCGAGTGGCCCCGTCCCGGCCCGTGCGGATAGACTCGCCGCCGTGAAGGACGACTACCTCTCCGTCGACGACCTGACCCCCGCCGAGCTCGACGACCTCCTCGACCTGGCCGCCAAGCTCAAGTCCGACCCCGCCGCGCACGCCGAGAGCCTGCGTGGCCGTTCCGTGGCGCTGGTCTTCGAGAAGCCCTCGACCCGGACCCGCGTCTCGTTCGAGGTGGGTGTCGCGGAGCTGGGCGGGCACCCGGTGGTGCTCTCGACGAACGACCTGCAGCTGGGACGCGGCGAGACGATCGAGGACACCGGGAGGGTGCTCTCGAGGTACGTCGACGCGATCGTGCTCCGGACGTTCGAACAGGAGCGGCTCGAGGTGCTGGCGTCCGCGGCGTCCGTGCCCGTCGTCAACTCGCTGTCCGACTTCGAGCACCCGTG
This sequence comes from uncultured Actinomycetes bacterium, assembly GCA_963821925.1. GTDB lineage: Bacteria > Actinomycetota > UBA4738 > UBA4738 > HRBIN12 > JAOUEA01. The sequence goes on from CAWGFO010000009.1 coordinate 96,008, forward strand.
CCAGGCGCTCGCCGACCTGCTCACCGTGCGTGAGCGGCTCGGGAGCCTGCGGGGACGCGTGCTCACCTACCTCGGCGACGGGAACAACGTGGCGCACTCGCTCCTCCTCGCGGGGGCCAAGGCCGGCATGACGGTGCGGGTGGCGACCCCACCCGGGTTCGAGCCGATCCCGCAGGTCGTGCAGCGGGCGACCGAGATCGCGGCCGAGACCGGCTGCGAGATCGTGACCACCGACGATGCCACGGTGGCAAGCACGGGGGCCGACGTCCTCTACACGGACGTCTGGGCGAGCATGGGCCAGGAGGCGGAGGCCGACGAGCGCATGTTGATCTTCCCCCTGTACCAGCTGAACCAGGCCCTGGTGGACGTGGCCGCCGAGGACGTCGTCGTGCTGCACTGCCTCCCCGCCCACCGGGGGCAGGAGATCACCGGCGAGGTGCTGGACGGACCGCGCTCGGCCGTCTGGGACCAGGCCGAGAACCGCCTGCACACGCAGAAGGCGCTCCTGCTGCGCCTCCTCGGCATCGCCTGAGGCCGCGGCCGTGCCGCGGACGAACGACGAGGTCGCGGCGCTCCTGACCGAGTACGGGGACCTGCTCTCGATCCTCACGACCGATCCCTTCAAGCCGCGGGCCTACGAGAAGGCCGCGCGGGCGGTCGGCGGCTACCCGGCCGATCTGGCCGGGATGGACCTGAAGGCGATCCTCGCGATCCCGACCGTGGGCCGCTCGATCGGCGAGAAGATCCACGAGTTCCTCACCACCGGGTCGATCACGGAGCTGGAGGGCCTCCGCGCGCAGATCCCGCCGGGCGTCCGCGAGCTGATGGCCGTGCCCGGGCTCGGCCCGAAGAAGGCGATCGTGCTGTTCGAGGAGCTCGGCGTGGCGTCGGTCGACGAGCTGGCGGCGGCCGTGGCCGAGGACCGGATCGCCGGTCTGAAGGGGTTCGGGGCCAAGACCCAGGAGAACATCGCGCGCGGCCTGGAGCAGCTGGCGTCTTCGGGCGGCCGCGTACAGGTGGGGGTGGCCCTGGATCTGGCCGAGGCGATGCTCGCGGAGCTGGAGGGGCTCAGGGGCGTTCGCCGGGCCGCGTTCGCCGGATCGCTGCGGCGGATGCAGGAGACGATCGGCGACGTCGATCTCCTCGTGGCGAGCGAGGACGCCGGACCGATCATGGAGCGCTTCACGACGCTCCCGTCGGTGCGCCGGGTCCTCGCGCACGGCCCGACGAAGTCGTCGGTGATCACCACGGCGGGGATCCAGGTCGACCTGCGCGTGATCCCGCGCGAGGTCTGGGGCGCGGCGATGATCTACTTCACCGGCTCGAAGGGCCACAACGTGCGGATCCGCGAGATGGCGGTCCGCAAGGGCCTGAAGCTGAACGAGTACGGGATCTTCACGGCGAAGGAGGGCACCCTCCTCGCGGCCGAGACCGAGGAAGCCGTCTACGCGCATCTGGGACTGCCGTTCATCCCGCCCACGCTGCGGGAGGATCGCGGCGAGATCGAGGCGGCGCTCGAGGGCACGCTGCCCGACGTCCTGACCGAACGGCAGCTCCGCGGCGACCTCCACACCCACACGGACCTCACCGACGGCGTGGCCTCGCTCGAGGACATGGTCGCGGCCGCCGCCGAGCTGCGATACGCCTACTACGCGGTCACCGACCACGCGCCGAACCTGTTCATGCAGCGCATGACCGACGAGAAGATCCTCGCGCAGCGGGCGCAGATCCAGCGCCTGCAGTCCCGCTACCCGAAGATGCGGCTCCTGCACGGGACCGAGCTCAACATCGACCCCGACGGCGGCGTGGACTGGGACGAGGACTTCCTGGCGGGCTTCGACGTGAACGTGGCCTCGGTGCACTCGCACTTCACCCTGTCGAAGGAGGAGCAGACCCGTCGGGTGATCCGGGCGATCGAGCATCCGTCCGTTCACGTGATCGGCCACCTCACCGGGCGGAGGATCGGCTCGCGCGCCCCGATCGAGCTCGACCTCGAGGCGGTGTTCGCGGCGGCGGGACGCACCGGCACCGCGCTCGAGGTCAACTCGCACCCGGACCGGCTCGATCTCAAAGATGAGCACATCCTGTGGGCGAAGCGCCACGGCGTGCGATTCGCGGTGACGACCGACGCCCACTCGACCGTGCATCTCGCGCTCCGGCGGTTCGGCGTGGCCACCGCGCAGCGCGGCTGGCTCACGAAGGACGACGTGATCGACGCATGGCCCCTGACCAAGCTGCAGCGGTTCCTGCGCAAGGGCCGGTCCGCCTGAGCCACCGACGGCTGCCTCGGGGGTTCTTCGACCGGCCCGCGGTCGAGGTGGCGCCCGCGCTCCTGGGGCGGGTCCTCGTGCGGCGCCTGCCGGACGGCGCGCGGCTGGCCGGGAGGATCGTCGAGGCCGAGGCGTACGAGCCGGGTGACCCCGCGAGCCATGGCTTCCGGGGCCCGACCCCGCGGAACGCCTCGATGTTCGGGCCACCGGGACGCCTCTACGTGTACTTCACCTACGGCCACCACTGGATGATGAACGTGGTCACGCGTCCCGAAGGCGAGGGGAGCGCGGTGCTGCTGCGGGCGCTCGAGCCGCTGGAGGGACTGGCCGTGATGGCCGCCGCCCGGGGGCGGACCGCGCCCCACGACCTCTGTTCGGGGCCCGGGAAGCTCGCGCAGGCGCTGTCGGTCGACCGTGCCCAGGACGGGGAGGACCTCGTCGGCGGCGGCGTCGTGTGGCTCGAGGTGGGGGCGCCGGTCCCACCCGACCGGATCCGGGCCGGCGGCCGGGTCGGCGTGAGCGTCGGGGTCGAACCGCACTGGCGGTTCGTCGTGGAGGGCGACCCGTTCGTCTCGAAGGGCCGTGTCGGCCCGCCCTGGCCTAAGGGGACGGCGACTCGGCCATCGACACGGTGATCGTCACCGGGCTGGTCTGGTACGCCTCGGTGCCGGCCGCGGGCGTCTGGTAGATCACGGTTCCGGGCGGCTGTGTCGACGGCGTCACCGTCACGCCGACCACGAACCCCGCGGCCGAGAGCACCTCCTCGGCTCGAGCCTGGGTCATGCCGATCACCGATGGGACCGTCACGTTCTGGAGCGAGGTCGGCGTCGTGCAGGTCTTCGTGGGCTCCGTGCCCTCGATGAAGTCGAGGTAGTCGATGTTCTGCGGGAGCGTGTAGGGGTTCGGGAGGCAGTACGGGTCCTGGGTGATGTCGACCGCGATCGTCACGTAGCCGACGTCGGGCGTCGGGAACGACCGCACCGGCAGGTCGGCAGCGGCCTTCAGCATGAAGAGGCGCCAGATCTGGGCGGGCCACGTGCCGCCGAACACCGTGATGCGGGTGGTGGGCGGCTCCATCGGGATCGCGGCGCGCGGGAACCCCACCCACACGGCCGCCGTCAGCTGCGGGAGCGAGCCGACGAACCAGGCGTTCGTGTGGGTGTCGGCGGTGCCCGTCTTACCGATCTGCGGGCGGCCGATGTTCGCGGCGGTGCCGGTGCCGTAGAGCACGACCTCCTCGAGGATCTGGTTCGCGACCGAGGCGACCTGCGGATCGACCACCTGCTTCGGCTTGGGGTTCGCCTCCCACAGGACGTTCCCTTTCGGGCCGGTGACGCGGATCACCGGGATCGGGTTCACGTGCTGGCCGCCGGTGGCGAGGGTTCCGTACGCGGACGACATCTCGAGGGTGTTCACCTCGTTCGTCCCGAGGACGGCCGACAGATAGGGGAGGAGCGGCGTGCGCGGCTGGCTCACGCGCGGGCAGCAGCGCAGTCCCATCCGGGTGGCGGTCTCGACGACGGTGTCCGCCCCGAGCTGTTCGATCAGCTGGGCGTAGACGGTGTTCACGGAGTTGATCGTCGCGCTCTCCAGGGTCATGCTCCCGTACCCGCTGCCCTCGGCGTTCGTGACGTTCCACACCTCGCCGTTGTCGAGCGGGATCTGGATCGTGGCGGGCGCGGCGAACACCGTCGAGGGAGAGATGCCGTGCTCGAGCGCCGCGACCAGGGCGAAGGGCTTGAACGACGACCCCGACTGCCGGCCCGTGCCGCCCTCGCCGGTCGCCAGGTTCACCCGGCCGGCGAACTGGTCCTTCCAGTAGTCGGCGTCGTCGCCGCCGACCATCGCCCGCACGTAGCCGGTGCGCGGGTCGAGGACGGTCATGGCCCCCGACGGATCGTTCGGATACGCGAGCACGGAGCGAACCGCGGTCTGCGCGTACTTCTGCAGGTCCGGCTCGAGCGTGGTCGTGATGTGCAGGCCGCCGGTGAACAGGAGCTTGGCGCGCGCGTCGCGCGTGGGCCCGAACGCCGGGTTCCCGAGGAACCATTGCTTGAAGTAGTCGACGAAGTACGGGTACGGGTAGCGCTGGACGGGTGTCGCGCGCCGCACCACGATCGGCTCGTGCCGGGCGGCCAGGAACTCGTCGCGCGTGATCATCTCCTGCTTCAGCATCAACCGCAGCACCACGTTGCGACGACCGTGTGCCGACCGGATCCGGACGTACGGGTCGAAGTGGTTCGGCGCGGTGATCAGCCCGGCGAGCATCGCCGACTGCGCGAGCGTGAGCGCGTCGGCGGGGATCCCGAAGTAGGTCTGGGCGGCGGCCTCCACGCCGTAGGCGCCCTCGCCGAAGTAGACGGTGTTGAGGTACTTCGTGAGGATCTGGTCCTTCGTGAGGCGGTCCTCGAGTTGCCAGGCGAGCGAGGCCTCGTCGATCTTGCGACGGAAGCTCTCCTCGTTGCCCACGTACAGGTTCTTCACGAGCTGCTGCGTGATCGTGGAGCCCCCCTCGACGACCGTGCCGGCCTCGGCGTTGACGACGGCGGCGCGGAGGATCGCCTGCACGTCGACGCCGTGATGGAAGTAGAAGCGGCGGTCCTCGATCGCGACCGCCGCGTCACGCACGTCCTGGGTCATCTGGCCGCGCCGCAGCACCACCCGGTCCTCGGTGGCGTGGAGCTCGGTGATCAGGCTGCCGTCGGCGGCATAGAGGAAGGACGTCTGCGCGAGCGGCAGCGCCTTGTAGTCCTCGATGTCCGGCAGGCCGCACGCGGTTCCGATGAGGGCGAGCGACACCACGCCGGCGAGCAGGGGAAGGGCTCGGCGGATCACGCGATCGAGTCTACCCCGGCCACCTCCGAGGTCCGGGAGCGCGCGTTGGTAGCATCGCGGCACGATGGGCCCGGGCGACCTCACGATCCTCACGAGCGGCGCGGCCGACGTCGTGCCCGAGGACGCCCTCGCCGCCAAGCTCGCGCTGGGCCGGCCACTGCGGGTCAAGCTCGGGCTCGATCCCACCGCGCCGGCCGTCACGCTGGGCTGGGCGGTCGTGCTCCGCAAGCTCCGTCAGTTCCAGGACGCCGGCCATACGGCGGTGCTGATCGTCGGCGACTTCACCGCGAGGGTCGGCGACCCCTCGGGCAAGTCCGAGACGCGGCGCCGGCTCACGAAGGAGGAGGTCGACGGCTACGCCGAACGCCTGCTCGACCAGTTCCGGCTCGTGCTCTCGCAGGAGCGCCTCGAGATCCGGCGGAACTCCGAGTGGCTCGAGCCGATGGACATGGAGGGCATCCTCGCGCTCACGGCCTCCTACACGGTGGCGCAGATGCTCGAGCGCGACGACTTCGCGAAGCGCTACGAGGCCGGCAAGCCGATCTCGATCATGGAGTTCATGTACCCGCTGCTCCAGGGGTACGACTCCGTGGCCGTCGAGGCCGACGTCGAGTTGGGGGGCACGGACCAGTTGTTCAACCTGCTCGTGGGCCGCGAGCTCCAGCGCGATCGGGGGCAGGATCCTCAGCTCGCGCTGACGATGCCGCTCCTCGAGGGGCTCGACGGTGTCCAGAAGATGAGCCAGTCGCTCGGGAACTACGTCGGGATCACCGAGCCGCCCGACGAGCAGTTCGGCAAGCTGATGTCGATCCCCGACGGCTCGATCTCGAAGTACCTCCGCCTGTGCACGCCGGTGGGCGACGAGGAGGTCGACGCGATCGAGGCAGGCCTGGCCGACCGCTCGTTCCACCCGAACGAGCAGAAGCGCCGGATGGCGCGCGAGATCGTCGACCTGTACCACGGGCCGGGTGCCGGGAACGACGCCGAGGCGCGCTTCGACCAGGTGCACAAGCAGCACGAGCTTCCCGACGACGTGCCCGAGCGCCCGATCCCGGCCGATGCGCTCCGTGACGGCAAGGTGTGGCTTCCGAAGGTGCTGGTGGGGACGGGTCTTGCGGCCTCGAACGGGGAGGCGCGGCGCGCCGTCCAGCAGGGCGGGGTCCGCCTCGACGGCGTGCCGCTCGACGACCCGGAGGCCGAGTTCGAGCCGGAGGCGCTGCACGGCAAGGTCCTCCAGGTGGGCCGCCGCAGGTTCGTCCGCCTCATCTAGGGCCCTGAGCAGGCACGATGGGCTGGGGCGTACGATGGAGGTGATGGGGCGAGGGTCCTGTCGCGGTAGCGTCGTCACACCGAGTTGACGCTCTGTGTGGCGCTGCTACAGTAAGCGGTCGGCGCGAACCCCACCCTGCGCGGTATCTGCCGCGCTCGGGTGAGTGGAGCGTCACCTCTCGCACCTTGAGAACTGAACAGTGTGTAACAGCCAGTGCTTTACACCCCGTCTGACGGGAGGCGCGGTTCGCCGTGCCTCCTCGAGTGACGGTAGTACTGAATCCGTCCGGACACATACGGGCGGGATCAGCGAAAGGCCGGCCACGGGCAGTGCCTGCTCACGGTCGGTCGACTCCAACACCAGACATGAACCCCCGAGCCTTCGGGCGAGGGGATCTCATATCTCTACGGAGAGTTTGATCCTGGCTCAGGACGAACGCTGGCGGCGTGCTTAACACATGCAAGTCGAACGGTGAACCGGGCTTCGGCCCGGGGATCAGTGGCGAACGGGTGCGTAACACGTGGGCAACCTGCCCCAGACACTGGGATAACTCCGGGAAACCGGGGCTAATACCGGATACTCCGGTCGGACCGCATGGTTCGATCGGGAAAGCTCCGACGGTCTGGGATGGGCCCGCGGCCTATCAGCTTGTTGGTGGGGTAATGGCCTACCAAGGCGACGACGGGTAGCTGGTCTGAGAGGACGACCAGCCACACTGGAACTGAGATACGGTCCAGACTCCTACGGGAGGCAGCAGTGGGGAATCTTGCACAATGGGCGCAAGCCTGATGCAGCGACGCCGCGTGGGGGATGAAGGCCCTCGGGTTGTAAACCCCTTTCGGCAGGGAAGAAGCGCAAGTGACGGTACCTGCAGAAGAAGTCCCGGCTAACTACGTGCCAGCAGCCGCGGTAAGACGTAGGGGACGAGCGTTGTCCGGATTTATTGGGCGTAAAGCGCGCGTAGGCGGTTTGGTAAGTCGGATGTGAAATCCCGCGGCTCAACCACGGGACTGCATCCGATACTGCCCGACTAGAGGTAGGTAGGGGAGATCGGAATTCCTGGTGTAGCGGTGAAATGCGCAGATATCAGGAGGAACACCGGTGGCGAAGGCGGATCTCTGGGCCTTACCTGACGCTGAGGCGCGAAAGCTAGGGGAGCGAACAGGATTAGATACCCTGGTAGTCCTAGCCGTAAACGTTGGGTGCTAGGTGTGGGGGGACATCGACCCCCTCCGTGCCGAAGCTAACGCATTAAGCACCCCGCCTGGGGAGTACGGCCGCAAGGCTAAAACTCAAAGGAATTGACGGGGGCCCGCACAAGCGGCGGAGCATGCGGCTTAATTCGATGCAACGCGAAGAACCTTACCTGGGTTTGACATGCAGGGTGAAATCGGTGAAAGCCGACGCTCTTCGGAGCCTGCACAGGTGGTGCATGGCTGTCGTCAGCTCGTGCCGTGAGGTGTTGCCTTAAGTGGCGCAACGAGCGCAACCCCTGTCCTTAGTTGCCAGCGGATCATGCCGGGAACTCTAGGGAGACTGCCGGTGCCAAACCGGAGGAAGGTGGGGATGACGTCAAGTCAGCATGCCCCTTATACCCAGGGCTGCACGCATGCTACAATGCGTGGTACAGAGGGCTGCGATCCCGTAAGGGGGAGCGAATCCCAAAAAGCCACGCTCAGTTCGGATCGAGGTCTGCAACCCGACCTCGTGAAGTCGGAGTCGCTAGTAATCGCAGATCAGCAATGCTGCGGTGAATACGTTCCCGGGCCTTGTACACACCGCCCGTCACACCACGAAAGTGGGCAACACCCGAAGCCGGTGGCCTAACCGTAAGGAGGGAGCCGTCGAAGGTGGGGCTCGCGATTGGGGTGAAGTCGTAACAAGGTAGCCGTAGCGGAAGCTGCGGCTGGATCACCTCCTTTCTAAGGAGCCTTTGGCAAACCGGTGCGTGAGGACGTCCGATCCTCGCGCTGTCATCCGGGAGACTCCAGGTCGATAGCACTGGCCCCCGTCGGCGAAGCCGGCAACCTTCACAACCGTTAGTACGCCCGAAAGGGAGTGGAACGCGACCGTGGGGTAGCCGAACGAGCCGGCGGGCACACTGTTCAGCTTTGAGGGTGCGAATCCTCGAGCACCTTGAGAACTCGATAGCGAGCGCGAGCATCTAGTAGTCAAGTTATGAAGGGCTTACGGTGGATGCCTTGGCGCCAGGAGCCGATGAAGGACGCGTCAGGCTGCGAAAAGCTGCGGGGAGCCGCCGAGAGGGCTTTGATCCGCAGGTGTCCGAATGGGGAAACCCGGCTGGGGTCATGCCCAGTCACCCGTATCTGAACTCATAGGATACGAGGAGGGAACCGCCCGAAGTGAAACATCTCAGTAGGGCGAGGAAGAGAAATCAAACGAGATTCCCCTAGTAGTGGCGAGCGAACGGGGATCAGCCTAAACCGACCGGGTGTCATAGCCCGAAAGCGTTGCCCGGTCGGGGTCGTGGGACCCACATGGATCCGTTTCGGAGGATCCGGGGAGTTACAAAGTCAGTACCTAGTCGAAGGCCATGGAACGGGCCGTCACAGAAGGTAACAACCCTGTAGACGAAAGGTAACTGACCTCCCTCGTGGTGTTCCCGAGTAGCACGGGACCCCTGAAATCCCGTGTGAATCTGGGGGGACCACCCTCTAAGGCTAAACACTACCTGGCGACCGATAGTGAACCAGTACCGTGAGGGAAAGGTGAAAAGTACCCCGGGAGGGGAGTGAAATAGTACCTGAAACCGTGAGCCTACAAGCTGTCGGAGCCTCGATCATGGGCAACCATGCCGGGGTGACGGCGTGCCTTTTGAAGAATGAGCCGGCGAGTTAGCGGTATGCGGCAAGGTTAACCGTTCTCGGGAAGCCGAAGCGAAAGCGAGTCCGAATAAGGCGAAGAGTCGCATGCCCTAGACCCGAAGCCGAGTGATCTACCCATGGGCAGGTTGAAGCGAGGGTAAGACCTCGTGGAGGACCGAACCCACCAGGGTTGAAAACCTGGGGGATGACCTGTGGGTAGGGGTGAAAGGCCAATCAAACTCGGTGATAGCTGGTTCTCCCCGAAATGCCTTTAGGGGCAGCCTCGGGCGTTCTGCAACGGAGGTAGAGCACTGATTGGGCTAGGGGGCCCACAAGCTTACTGAACTCAGTCAAACTCCGAATGCCGTTGCACCAGAGCCCGGGAGTGAGGGCGCGGGGGCTAAGCTCCGTGTCCGAGAGGGAAACAACCCAGATCGCCAGCTAAGGCCCCTAATTCCATGCTAAGTGGGTAAGGATGTGGGATTGCATAGACAACCAGGAGGTTGGCTTAGAAGCAGCCACCCTTGAAAGAGTGCGTAATAGCTCACTGGTCAAGTGGTCCTGCGCCGACAATGTAACGGGGCTCAAGCATGGAGCCGAAGCTGCGAGATCTCACAGATGACTCGGCCGTCGAGGGAGGCCTCGGCGGTCCAGGTCGTGGGATCGGTAGGGGAGCGTTCTGACGCGAGTGAAGCGGCGGGGTAACCCAGCCGTGGACGCGTCAGAAGTGAGAATGCCGGCATGAGTAGCGAAAGACGGGGGAGGAGCCCGTCCGCCGAATGCCCAAGGGTTCCTGGGGAAGGTTCATCCGCCCAGGGTTAGTCGGGACCTAAGCCGAGGTCGAGAGACGTAGGCGATGGACGACTGGTTGATATTCCAGTACCACCTCATCCGCGCCCAGGCCGAATCAGCGGTACTAAGGGAACCCCTTCGGGGGCTACCGACCCACGCTGTACTAGGCCAGCGAAGGGGGGACGCAGGAGGGTAGCTCGACCCAGGCGATGGTTGTCCTGGGGTAAGCGTGTAGGGGGATCGCCTAGGCAAATCCGGGCGGTCATCAACCCTGAGGCGCGATGCCGAGCCGTTTCAGGCGAAGCGAGTGATCCCATGCTGCCGAGAAAAGCCTCTAGCGAGCTGGTGAGGTGCCCGTACCCCAAACCGACACAGGTGGGCACGTAGAGAATACGAAGGCGATCGAGATAACCCTGGTTAAGGAACTCGGCAAATTACATCCGTAACTTCGGGATAAGGATGACCTCGTTAGGGTGAGGGACCTCGCGTCCCGAGCTCGAAGGGGTGGCACAAACCAGGCCCAAGCGACTGTTTACTAAAAACACAGGTCCGTGCAAAGTCGCAAGACGACGTATACGGACTGACGCCTGCCCGGTGCTGGAACGTTAAGGGGAGGGGTTAGATCCTTCGGGGTCGAAGCTCTGAACCTAAGCGCCAGTAAACGGCGGCCGTAACTATAACGGTCCTAAGGTAGCGAAATTCCTTGTCGGGTAAGTTCCGACCTGCACGAATGGCGTAACGACTTGGGCACTGTCTCAACCGGGGACTCGGCGAAATTGCAGTACGAGTAAAGATGCTCGTTTCCCGCAGCAGGACGGAAAGACCCCGGGACCTTTACTGCAGCTTGGTGTTGGGTTTTGGCATGTGTTGCGTAGGATAGGCGGGAGGCTGCGAAGCTGTGATTCCGGTCATGGTGGAGCCACCCTTGAAATACCGCCCTTCACATGTTGGGACTCTAACCTAGGTCCGTGATCCGGATCAGGGACAGCGCCTGGTGGGCAGTTTAACTGGGGCGGTTGCCTCCTAAAGTGTAACGGAGGCGCCCAAAGGTTCCCTCAGTCTGGTTGGCAATCAGACGTCGAGTGCAAGGGCACAAGGGAGCTTGACTGTGAGACCGACGGGTCGAGCAGGAGCGAAAGCTGGGCCTAGTGATCCGACGACTCCGTGTGGAAGGGTCGTCGCTAAACGGCTAAAAGGTACCCCGGGGATAACAGGCTGATCCTGCCCAAGAGTCCATATCGACGGCAGGGTTTGGCACCTCGATGTCGGCTCGTCTCATCCTGGGGCTGGAGCAGGTCCCAAGGGTCGGGCTGTTCGCCCGTTAAAGAGGCACGCGAGCTGGGTTTAGAACGTCGTGAGACAGTTCGGTCCCTATCCGCTGTGGGCGCAGGAGATTTGAGAGGAGCTACCCCTAGTACGAGAGGACCGGGGTGGACGAACCTCTGGTGTGCCAGTTGTCGCGCCAGCGGCACGGCTGGTTAGCTACGTTCGGAAGGGATAAGCGCTGAAAGCATCTAAGTGCGAAGCCCACCTCGAGATGAGATCTCCCACTGGGTTAACCAGGTAAGGCCCCTCGCAGACCACGAGGTTGATAGGCCGGAAGTGGAAGCACCGCAAGGTGTGGAGCTGACCGGTACTAATAGGCCGAGGACTTGACTCTTGCTCGCGCTCGCTATCGCAGTTCTCGGGCTCTGCTCGGGGACGCACCCTCAGATCCGTCTCGGAGGACTCCTCCGAGAACCACCGTTTCGGTGGCCATAGCGGAGGGGAAACACCCGGTCCCATCCCGAACCCGGAAGTTAAGCCCTCCAGCGCCGATGGTACTGCCTGGGCAACTGGGTGGGAGAGTAGGTCGCCGCCGGGACATCGTTCGGAAACGGGCCGCCTTCGGGCGGCCCGTTCCGTTTCCCGACCTCGTAGGCTAGGAGCTCGATGCCCAAGGCCCTCTCACCCCGTCCCGGCGGCAAGGCCCGCCCCAAGAGCGCCGCGACGCCGAACCTGCCCCGCGACGTGAGCGAGGAGGTGCAGCGGGTCACCCGTCCGACCGAGGCGCGGGACGCCCTGTCCCGGCTGGCGCGCGCGATCGACCTGCTGGAACGAGGGGACGCCGGGGCCGCCGTCACGGAGGCCCAGAAGGCGAAACGGCTCTCGCCTCGCTCGGCCTCGATCCGCGAGGTCCTCGGGCTCGCTCTCTACGGACAGCAGCGCTGGCAGGAGGCGCTCACGGAGCTGAAGGCCTACCGCCGGATGACCGAGCACGCGGACCAGAACCACATCATGGCCGACTGCCTCCGGGGGCTCGGCCGGCCGGCCGAGGCGATCCCGCTCGTCGACGAGGAGCTCAAGTCCAAGGGCGTGCCCAACGAGGCGAAGGCCGAGGCCGTGATCGTGGCCGCATCGGCGTTCGCGGACCAGGGGCGGTTCGCCGAGGCGCTGGCGTATCTGGGCCGCGCGCGCACGCGCGAGGACGTGGCCGAGGACTACACGCTGCGCCTGTGGTACGTGAAGGGCGACATCTTGGCCCGCGCCGGGCGGAACGACGAGGCCGCCGCCGAGTTCAAGAAGGTCATGCGGCACGACGTCGGGGCCTTCGACGCGGCCGAGCGCCTGGCCGAGCTCGGCTGACCGTCGTTCAGGCGACCGGGTCGGCCGGCGGGCCGGGATCCGCCTCCGCCTCCGCCTCCCGGCGTTTCCGCCAGTAGCGAGCCAGGCCGACGGCGTTCATCCGGATCGAGCCGATCGCGTCGTAGCGCTCCAGGTCGATCGGCACGCCGGCGTCCGCGAGGTGATCGGCGTCCGCCACCCCACGCAACAGGTCGGTGAGCTCGTCGGCGTCCGCGTCCGGGTGGGCGTCGAGCCGTCGCCGCACCGCATCGGACCACTCGACGATCCGCGCCGCACCCCGGTCGCACCCTTCCTCGGCGTCGTCGATCGGCCCGAAGTGCGAGGTCATCAGCGCGGTGGCGCCGCGAGCCCGGATCGCCTCGATGCTGGCCAGGGCCGCCTCGACGTCGACCTCGGGCGGCGGGAGCGCGGGGCGATAACCGTCGGCCCAGGGCAGGTGCGACCCGATCGCCTCCCCCGTGAAGAGAGCCCCGGTGGCGTCATCGTGCAGCGCAAGGTGGTGCGAGGCGTGCCCGGGCGTGTGGAGGACGTGGAGGGATCGGTCCCCGAGCGGGATCCGGTCCCCGTCGACGACCGCGCGGATCCGAGCGGCGTCCACCGGCTCGGTATCGCCGAAGAACGCCCGCATGCGCGCCTCGCCGTACGTGCGCGCGGTGGAGGCCACCAGCCTCGAGGGATCGGCGAGGTGCGGCGCGCCCCGCTCGTGCACCCAGACGTCGGCCCGCGGGAAGCGGGGGAGCAGCGTCCCGGCGCCACCGGCGTGATCCAGATGGATGTGGGTGACCACCAGGTGGGCCAGGTCGTCGGCGCCGAGCCCGAGCTGCGCGAGCGCCGCGAGCACGACCGGCGCATCGGCCGCGGGCCCGGTCTCGACGAGGGTCGGCTCCGAGCCCGTGAGGAGGTAGACGGCGTTGAACTCGTCGAGGTCGGCCATCCGGGTGTCGATCAGGACGGTCCCGGGCGCCACCTCGCGCAGGATCGGCTCGCGAGGGGACATGGCACGAGTCTGGCACAGGGCGTGTCGTCGGGCGGTGCTAGCGTCGCGGCGCCTCCTCCCCCGGAACGGAGGACCCATGGTCACAGTCAATGTGGTGGTGCTCGCGGGGACGATCGCCGCCGAGCCGGTCGTGCGGCAGATGCCGTCAGGCGACGAGGTGACCGAGCTCCGGGTCGCGGTGCCCGAGGCCGGCAAGCGGCTGCTCCCGCTCCCCGTGGCGGCCTGGCACGCGACGGTCGGCAAGCGAGCGCTGAAGGGACTGGCCAAGGGCGACGACGTGCTCGTGTACGGGCAGCTCGCTCGGCGCTTCTACCGGAGCGGCGCCGGCGCGAGGAGCCTGACCGAGGTGATCGCCACCGGGATCAAGAAGCTCGAGCCGCACGAGGCGTGACGCCGTGCTGGTACGTAGGAGGCCCGCTCAGGCGTCGACGGGCATCATGACCATGCCGGTGCGCGGTTTGGGCCAGAAGTACGTCGATTTCTGGGGGAGGCGCTCGCCGCGCTCGACGACCGCGCGGATCCGTTCGGGGGTCGTGGCCGGCAGGAACCACGCGGCCAGCGCCCCCTCGTCGACGACCGCGGCATCGGCCGCGCCGGCGTCGGGCACGTACCGCAACGACCCGTCCGGGGCGGCGCCCTCGAGCACCGTCTCGTGCAGCGCGCGGACGGCGGGAGGGTCTCCCTCGAGCCTGGCGACACGGTAGACCACGAGGTCTCCTTCGCGTCGGGCGCTCCCGATCGTCACGTCGTCATCGGACAGCGCCGCCAGCACGTCCTCCAGGCGGGAGACCCGATCGCCGATCGCCGGCGGCGAGCCGGCCGACTGCACCCGATGGAAGGGCAGGACCGGCAGGTGCTCGGTCGCCGCATCGACGACCAGGGTCAGGACCCGGTCCCATGGGCCCGGACCGTGCCGGGCGTGCTGCTCGTCGCGGTACGCGAGGGCGGTCGTGTAGCGGTGGTGACCGTCGGCGACCAGGAGCGGCGTCTCGGCGAGCCATCCGCCGACATCCGCGTCAGCCGTCACCGGCCACATCCGGTGGCGCACGCCCTGCTCGTCGAGGGTCTCGTAGGGAGGGGGCGCGGCGATGGTGGCGTCCAGGAGGTCGGCGAGCGGCCGGCACGGTCCGGCGATCGTGCCGTACACCGCCGACAGGTGGGTGCGGGTCGCGCGCAGCAACCGCAGCCGGTCCTCCACGGGGCCGGGCATCGTCCGCTCGTGCGGGATCACCCGCCCGCCCCACGGCTCCAGCTCCATCGCGGCGAACACGCCGCGGATCGTGTGGGGCGAGCCCTGCAGCGGGAACGCCATCTCGTATGCGTAGAACGCCGGGGCGTCGCTGCGACGCAGGGCCCCGCGCTCCTCCCAGTCCTCGAGGAGGTGAGCCGCGCGGGCGTACCGGGAGTCGAGAGCCTCGGGGTCGTCGCTGCCTTCCGCCAGGTCGAGATGGACGACGCTGAAGGGGCTCGTGGTCAGGTAGGCGCGCCGGCGAGCGTCGCTGATAACGTCGTACGGCGGCGCCGTGACCCGGTCCAGCGGGCCCGAGACGGCGATGTCGTACGCGAGACCGACGAACGGGAAGAGGCGAGGCACGCACCTTGTATAGCAGCCGCATCCGGGACGAGACCGCCTACGACCTGTTCGCGCGCGGCCGGGCCCTCCTCCGGGACGGCCATCCGCACCAGGCGGCGATGCTGCTCGGCAAGGCGAAGCTGCTCGAGCCCGAGAAGGCGTCGATCCGAGAAGCGCTCGGCCGGGCGCTCTTCCTGAGCGGCCGATGGCGCCGTGCTCGACGTGAGTTCACGAAGGTGGTCCAGCTCAACCCGAGCGACGACTACGCGCACTTCGCGCTCGCGATGGCCTGCGAGCGCACGGGCGAGATCGAACGCGCCCGCGGCCACGCGAAACTCGCGGCCGCCCTCCGCCCCGGCACCGAGGACTACGAGCGGATCCTCCGCCGCCTGGGCGGTTAGATGCTGGCCGAGCGGTACGACGCGTTCCTGTTCGATCTCGACGGGGTCCTGTATCGAGGGGACGAGCCGGTCCCGGGGGCCCCCGAGGCGGTGGCGGCGCTCCGTGCGCTCGGCAAGGGGATCGCGTTCGTCACGAACAACTCGTCGAGGACCCCTGAGAAGGTGGTGGCGCGGCTGCGGTCCGTCGGGATCCCCGCGGATCCCGACGAGGTGGAGACGTCGGCCCTCACCACCGCGGCGCTCCTGGCCGAGCGCGGCGTGCCCGACGCGTACGTGATCGGCGGGGAGGGCGTCCGGCGTGCGCTTGCCGAGGCCGGGATCTCCGTGCTCGAGGGCGACCCGGGCACCGCCGGCGCGGTGGTCGTGGGGTTCGACCCCGAAGTCGACTACGGGAAGCTCCGCCGGGCCTCGCTGCTCGTGCAGGCGGGGGTCCCCTTCATCGCCACGAACCCCGACGCCTCGTTCCCGGCGGGCGACGGTGAACGGTGGCCGGGAGCGGGGGCCCTCGTGGCCGCGGTCGAGACGACGACCGGGATCCGGGCCGAGGTGATCGGCAAGCCGAACGCCCCGATCCTGCGCGCGGCCCTGGCCCGCGCCGGCGGCGGCCGGCCGCTGATGATCGGCGACCGGCTCGACACGGACATCGCGGGCGCCGTGACGATGGGATGGCCGTCGCTCCTCGTGCTCACGGGCATCTCGAGCCGGGGCGACATCCCCGCCTTCGGGTTCGCCCCGACCTACGTCTGGGACGACCTCTCGCTCCTCACCGACCCCGACTGATCGCCGGCGAGCGCGTTCGGGACGCGGGGTATGCTCCCGGTAGGCATCCCCGGAGGAAGGAACGACCCCATGTTGATCGACGACGTATGGCAGACGATCGAGGCGACGCTCGGGAACCTCACCCCCGCCAAGGCCCGCGAGCTCGCGAAGAGCATCGCGGAGCCGGGCGCGGCCAAGGAGCAGGTCGCCAAGACCGCCGCGGACCTGATGGAGTGGTCCCAGCACAACCGCGAGCGGATCCGGAGCATCGTGTCCCACGAGATCGTGGCTCAGGGTGCGCACCTCGGCCTGGCCTCGCAGGCCGAGCTCGACGCCCTGAAGAAGCGTGTGCGCGAGCTCGAACGAGCCGCGGGGATGACCGCCTCGGGACGGACCGCGCGGACGGCCCCGGCCAAGAAGACCGCCGCCAAGAAGTCCACGGCCAAGAAGACGACCGCTCGCAAGCCCGCCGCCTCGAAGGCGTCTGCGACGTCGACGCCCCCGGGCGAGGGCGGCTAGCCGACCGGATGACCCGCCGCCGTCTCGACGCCGAGCTCGTGCGCCGGGGCTTGGCCGCCAGCCGCGCGGAGGCGCAGGAAGCCGTGCGCGCGGGGTTGGTGACCGTGGCCGGCTCGCCGGCAACCAAGGCGGCCACGATGGTGGCCGACGACGCCCCGGTGGAGTTGGCGGGGCCTGCCCGGCGGTTCGTCTCGAGGGGCGGCGAGAAGCTCGACGCCGCGCTGGACCGGTTCGCGGTCGACCCCGCCGGGCTCGAGTGTCTGGACGCCGGCGCCTCGACCGGGGGATTCACCGATCGCCTGCTGCGCGGCGGGGCGGCCCACGTGACGGCGGTCGACGTGGGGTACGGGCAGCTCGCGTGGTCGCTCCGCACCGATGAGCGCGTGACGGTGCTCGAGCGCACGAACGTCCGCGAGCTGCATCCCGGCGACCTCCCGACGCCCGCGGAGCTGGTGGTCGCCGACCTGTCGTTCATCTCCCTCCGGCTCGTCGTGCCGGCGCTGGTGGGCGTGGCCGCGCCCGCCGCCGCGTTCGTCGTGCTCGTCAAGCCGCAGTTCGAGGCCGGGTCCGGCGCCGTGTCGCGCGGCGGCGTCGTGCGCGATCCGGCGGTCTGGCGCCGCGTGCTCGACGAGGTGACGACGGCCTTCGACGCTGCGGCGGTGACGCCGCAGGGGCTGATGGCCTCGCCGGTCCTCGGACCCGCCGGCAACGTCGAGTTCCTCCTGTACGGCCGCCGCGGCGCCCCCCGGGCGCCGGTCGACCTGGACGCAGCGGTGGGCGAGGCCGAAGGGGTCAGGGCGCCGTGAGCCGCGTCGGGTTCGTCACCCACCCGCGCCGCGCGGCGGCGGTCGACGCCGCGATGTGGCTCGACCGCCTGCTCTCCTCCGAGGGCGTGGAGACCGTGCGGCTGCCCGATGACGGGCACCGGCCGCCCGAGGGAGCCGACGGCCTCGATCTCGTGGTCTCGGTCGGGGGCGACGGGACGTTCCTCCGAGCGGCGTTCTCGAGCTCGGATGCCGGCTGTCCGGTGCTGGGCGTGAAGGTCGGCCGGCTCGGCTTCCTCACCGAGGTCGAGCCCGAGGACGCGCCGGACCTGATCCGGAGCGTCCTCCGCGGCGACGCGACGATCGAGGGGCGGCTCGCCCTCACGGCCGAGCCGGTGGAGGGTGTCGACTTCGAGCCCCAGTGGGGCCTGAACGAGATCATGGTCGAGAAGCACGCACGGCACCGCCTGGTTCGCCTGGCGGTTCACGTCGACGGGAGCTACGTGACGACCTTCTCGGCCGACGGGGTGATCGTGGCCTCGCCGACCGGGTCGACCGCCTACTCCTTCTCCGCGAGAGGGCCGATCGTGAGCCCCCGGGTGGATTCCCTCGTGCTGACCCCCGTCGCCCCGCACATGGTGTTCGACCGGTCGTTCGTCCTGGACGCCGGGAGCCAGGTCTGCCTCGGCGTGGTCGGGGAGGAGAGCGGCCTGCTCTCGGCCGACGGACGTCAGAGCATCGAGCTCCCGGTGGGGGCGTCGGTGCTGATCCGGGCGTCGGCCCGGCCCGCCCGGCTCGTCCGTCGCGAGGGCGCGCCGAGCTTCCTCGAGCTCGTCCGCGAGAAGTTCGATCTGCCCGGCGACGACCCCTCGTCGCCCTCGGGCGATGTCGGGGTGCAGGACTAGACTGCGCGCGTGCTCCGTGAGCTGCACATCAGCGGGCTGGGGGTCATCGACGATCTGGACCTGGAGGTCCACCCGGGCCTGACCGTGCTCACCGGCGAGACCGGGGCGGGCAAGACGATGGTGACCGTCGGTCTCTCGCTCGCGCTCGGCGCCCGCGGGAGCGCGTCGCTCGTCCGCTCGGGCGCGAAGGCGGCGCGCGTCCAGGCGCGGTTCGACGCGCCCGCCGACGCGGGGGAGTGGGCCGAAGACGGCGAGGTCGTGCTCGCGCGCACCGTGAGCGCCGACGGCAAGAGCGCCGCGCGGATCGGCGGCCAGATCGCGACGGCGTCGGCCCTCGCCGATCTCGGCGCTTCGCTCGTCGAGGTCCATGGGCAACACCAGGCCCAGCGGCTCCTCGCGGCGGCAACCCAGACCGCCTTCCTCGACCGGTTCGCGGGCGACGCGCACCTCGTCGCGCTCGCCGGCTACCGCGAGGTGTTCGACCGGCTGCGCGACGCACGGATCGCGGCCGAGCGGCTCCGCGAGGCCGCCCGCGACCGGGAACGCGAGCTCGACCTCCTCGCGTACCAGGTGCGCGAGATCGAGGCGATCGCGCCACGACCCGGCGAGACCGAGGCCCTGGAGGCCGAGGAGGCACGGCTGTCGCACGTCGAGCGCCTGATCGACGAGGCGGGGAGCGCCGAGGCCGTGCTCGCTGGGGATGAGGGCGCGGCCGACGCGCTCGGGGCCGCCGCGCACGCCGCGGAGGCGGTCGCGTCGATGGATCCCGCGGCCGGTGGGCTCGCCGAACGGGCGGGCTCGCTCGCGGCCGAGGCCGCCGAGCTCGCGCGGGACGTCCGCGACTACCGGGAGGGCCTCGCCGCCGATCCCACCCGGCTGCAGGAGGTACGGGAGCGCATCCAGGCGCTGAAGGCGTTGCGCCGCAAGTATGGTGAGACCGACGCCGACGTGCTCGGGTTCCTCGGGGAGGCGGCCGATCGCCTCACGACGCTGACGACCGCCGATGACCGGCTCGCCGAGCTCGCCGCCGAGGTCGAGTCGCTCGAGGCCGACGCCGGCGAACGTGCGGCGACGGTGAGTCGCGCCCGCCGAGAGGCCGCGCCGGCCCTGGCCGCGGCGATCTCGACCGAGCTCGAGCAGCTGGGGATGCCGGGCGCCGCCCTCGAGGTGGCCCTCGACGCGCTGCCCGAGCCGGGTCCGTCGGGCGCCGAGCGTGTCGAGCTCCGGTTGTCGGCGGGGCCCGGGCAGTCGGCGCTCCCGCTCGCGAAGGCCGCGTCGGGCGGCGAGCTCTCCCGCACGATGCTCGCGTGCCGGAGCGTCCTGGCCGACCTCGACGAGGTGCCGACCCTCGTCTTCGACGAGGTCGACGCGGGGATCGGCGGCCGCGCGGGTCTGGCGGTCGGCCGGCGGCTGGCGCGGCTCGCGCGCGACCGCCAGGTCCTCGTGGTCACGCACCTGCCGCAGATCGCCTGCTTCGCCGACCGGCACGTGCGGGTGAGCAAGGACACCGGCACCGCCACGATCGAGGCGCTCGACGACCACGAGCGGATCGTGGAGCTATCGCGGATGCTCGCGGGTCTCGACGGATCCGAGGCCGCGGAGGGCCATGCGGAGGAGCTCCTGACCGAGGCCGAGCGGGTCAAGGCCGGGGCCTGAGCGGAGCGCGGGCGAGAAAGTTGCCCGCGCGACGAGGAAACCGACCCCAACCGCCCCGGCGCGTCGGCGGCCTCTGATAGAGTCGGGTCCCGTGGTGAGGGAGCAGCCGAAGTTCATCTTCGTCACCGGGGGAGTCGCCTCCGGTCTCGGCAAGGGCATCACCTCCGCCTCCCTCGGCCGCCTCTTCAAGTCCCGCGGACTGAAGGTCGCCGTCCAGAAGCTCGACCCGTACATCAACGTCGATCCCGGCACGATGAACCCGTTCGAGCACGGCGAGGTGTTCGTCCTCGACGACGGCGCCGAGACCGACCTCGACCTCGGGCACTACGAGCGGTTCATCGACATCGACCTGCACCGCGGCTCGAACCACACGACCGGTGCGATCTACTCGGCCGTGATCGCGAAGGAGCGCCGCGGCGACTACCTGGGCAAGACGGTCCAGGTGATCCCGCACATCACCGACGAGATCAAGGAGCGCGTCCGGTCCCTCGCCGAGACCGAGGCCGCCGACATGGTGCTCGTCGAGATCGGCGGCACGGTCGGCGACATCGAATCCCTGCCCTTCCTCGAGGCGATCCGCCAGCTCCGCAACGAGATCGGCCGCGACAATTGCGCCTTCGTGCACGTCTCGCTGATGCCGTTCATCGGCCCGTCCGGCGAGCTGAAGACCAAGCCAACGCAGCACTCCGTGAAGGAGCTGCGGTCGCTCGGTATCCAGCCCGACGCGATCGTGTGCCGTTCCGACCGTCCGATCGGGCGCAACCTCAAGGAGAAGATCTCCCTGCTGTGCGACGTGCCGATCAGCGGCGTGATCAGCGCGCCCGACGCTGCCTCGATCTACGAGGTGCCGCTCGTGCTCCACAAGGAAGGGCTCGACACCGAGCTCGCACGGCACCTGGGGATCGATGCCGAGCCCGACCTGTCGGAGTGGGATGCGCTCGTGGGCCGCCTCCACGCGGCGACCGAGCCGATCACGATCGCGGTGGTCGGCAAGTACGTGAACATGCGCGACGCCTACCTCTCGGTGATGGAGGCCCTCTATCACGGCGGCTTCCATCACGGGGCCGACGTCCAGATCCGATGGGTGGCCTCCGACGATCTCGGCGGGAACGCCACCGAGGAGGCGCTGCGCGGCGTCGACGGCATCCTGATCCCGGGCGGCTTCGGGATCCGCGGGGTGGAGGGCAAGGTCGCGGCCGTCCGGTACGCGCGCGAGCGGAAGGTCCCGTTCCTCGGCATCTGCCTCGGCCTGCAGTGCGCGGTGATCGAGTTCGCGCGCCACGTCTGCGGGCTCGAGGGCGCGAACTCCAGCGAGTTCGACCCGGCCTCGCCGCACGCGGTGATCGACCTCTTGCCCGAGCAGAAGAACGTCACGGACCTCGGCGGCTCGATGCGCCTGGGCGCGCAGCCCTGCCACCTCGTCCCGGGCACGCTCGCGGCGAAGGCCTACGGTGAGGAGGTCGTGTACGAACGGCATCGCCACCGCTGGGAGGTGAACCCCGTCTATCACCAGATCCTCGAGCAGGCCGGCCTCGTGCTCTCCGGGAACTCCCACAACGGCCGGCTCACCGAGATCATCGAGCTCCCCGACCACCCGTTCTTCGTGGCGGGACAGTTCCACCCGGAGCTCCGGTCCCGGCCGACGCGGCCGCACCCGTTGTTCCGCGACTTCGTCGGGGCGGCGAAGGCGTACCGGCGCGCCCAGGCCGACGAGTCCGTAACCGTCGGCTGACGCGATGCCCGAGCCGCGGGCGTCCCGCCGGGCCTTCGACGGCGACTACGTCAAGGTCGACGTCGAGGAGTGGCCCGGCCTCGGGCCTTGGGAGGTCGTGCGCATGCACGACGCGAGCGCGGTGTTGGCGCTCACGCCCGACGACCGCGTGTTGCTGGTCAAGCAGTTCCGTCCCGGCGCCCGGCGGGTGTTGACCGAGCTGCCCGCGGGGATCCTCGACGTCGAGGGCGAGGACGCGCTCTCGGCCGCCGGACGCGAGCTCTTCGAGGAGACCGGCTACCGAGCCTCGCACGTGGAGTTCCTCGGCGGGGTCTATCCGTCCGGGGCCACCACGACCCAGTACGTGCATCTGTTCTGGGCGCGGGTCGAGGCCGAGCCCTCGGGGTCGGTCGAGCCCGGTATCGAGCTCACGACGGAGCCGTTCGACCGCATGGTGCATGCGGCGCGATCGGGGCGGGTGCGCGACGCGATGTCGGCCCTCGCGCTGCTGATGGCCGCCGGGCGTCCGCCGCTCCCATGAGCCGCGGCATCCTCGGTTCAGTACGCTTGCGCGAGAGACCCCTTCCAACGATCCAGGAGGCGCGCGACCCGTGATCATCGGCATCCCGAAGGAAGTGAAGGACCATGAGTACCGGGTGGCCGCGACCCCCGAAGGGGTGCGCGAGGCCGTCGGCGCCGGCCACCGCGTCGTCGTCGAAGCGAGCGCCGGGATCGGCTCCGCGATCGCCGACGAGGCGTTCGTGGCGGCCGGCGCGGAGATCCTCCCCGACGCCGACGCCGTGTTCACGGCCGCCGACCTGATCGTGAAGGTGAAGGAGCCCCAGCCGTCGGAGTACGAGCGGTTCCGCGAGGGGCAGCTGCTCTTCACCTACCTGCACCTGGCGGCGGACGGGCCTTTGACCCGGTTCCTCGCCGAGCGGCGCGTCCGCTCGGTGGCGTACGAGACCGTGATGCTCCCCGACGGGCGGCTGCCGCTGCTCGCTCCGATGTCCGAGATCGCCGGCCGGATGGCTCCGCAGGAAGGCGCCGCGGCGCTCGAGCGCACCCGCGGGGGCCGCGGGGTGCTGATGGGCGGCGCCTCAGGGGTCGCCCCGGCGAACGTCCTGGTGCTGGGCGCCGGGATGGCCGGCGCGAACGCGGCCCAGATCGCCGCCGGCATGGAAGCCGACGTGACCGTCGTGGACCGCAACGTCGACCGCCTCCGCGACATCGACCGGATCTGGCAGGGCCGGATCCACACCGTGATGAGCTCGACGCTCGCGATCGAACGCCTCGTGCTCGAGGCCGATCTGGTGGTGGGCGCCGTGCTGATCCCGGGAGCCAAGGCGCCACACCTCGTGACGGCCGAGCTCGTCTCGCGGATGCAGCCGGGCGCGGTGCTCGTCGACATCTCGATCGACCAGGGCGGGTGCTTCGAGACCTCGCACGTCACGACGCACTCCGACCCGACGTACGTCGTCGACGGGGTCGTCCACTACTGCGTCGGGAACATGCCGGGCGCCGTCCCGCGCACGTCGACCTACGCCCTGACGAACGTCACGTGGCCGTACGTGCTCGACATCGCGGAGGCCGGCCTGGAGGCGGCCATCGCGGCCGACCCCGCCCTCGCGCTCGGCGTGAACGTCTGGGACGGCGCGATCACGAACGCCGGGGTCGCGGACGCGCACGGCCTCGAGCCCGTCCCGCTCGGTTCCCTCGTGGCGGGCACCGGGTGAGCGGAGGGAGCGGTCGAGGTGACCGAGACGCTGGCGGTGGAGGCGGGGCGTTACCTGGATCACCTCGCGGTCGAGCGCGGCCTCTCCGCGCACACCCTCGCGGCCTACCGGCGTGATCTCCGGCGCTACGTGGGCTTCCTCGAACACCGAGGGATCACCGACCCGAGCCAGGTCGACGAGTCGTCGATCCGCTCCTACGTGGCGTCCGTCTCGGCGTCGACCCACGGCGACGACGAACGTCCGTACCGGGCGACGAGCGTCGCGCGCATGCTCTCGTCGGTGCGGTCGTTCCATCGGTTCCTGCTGCGGGACGGGATCACGAGCCGAGACCCGGCGACCGGCGTCGCCCAACCCAAGCTCCCGCGCCAGCTCCCGCACCCGCTGACGGTCGACGAGACGCGTCGCCTCCTCGAAGCGCCCGACCCGGCGACGCCCACGGGACTCCGCGACCGGGCGATCCTCGAGCTGCTGTACGGCGCGGGCCTGCGGATCTCCGAGCTCACCGCGCTCGACGTCGACGACCTGGACCTGGAGGAGGGCGCCGTGCGGGTGCTCGGCAAGGGCGGCAAGGAGCGCGAGGTGCCGCTCGGGCGGTTCGCGCGCGAGGCCGTCGACGCCTACCTCACCCGCGGGCGTCCGGCGCTCGCCTCGGCGACGAGCCGGGGGGCGCTGTTCCTGAACGCGCGGGGAGGGCGCCTGACGCGCCAGAGCGGCAACCGGTTGCTGGCGACCCATGTGCGGACCGCCGGGATCGAGTCCCGCGTGACGCCCCACTCGCTCCGGCACTCGTTCGCCACGCATCTGCTCGAGGGTGGTGCCGACGTCCGCGTCGTGCAGGAGCTGCTCGGACATGCGAGCGTGGCCACGACGCAGATCTACACCCTCGTGACCGAGGAGCATCTGCGTGAGGTGTACTACACAGCGCACCCGCGGGCCCGCCGCGGGAGCGGGAGGTGACGACGATGACCGACCAGGACGCGCTCCGCGCCGTGCTGACGGAGCAACGCGCGAACCTGCGCGATGAGATCGAGGGCCAAGGCGCCGATCCCGATAGCGACGAGGTGACCTTCGTCGACGATGCGGGGTTCTCGGACCGCTCGCACTCCACCGAGGAGCGATCGAAGCTGATCTCGGTGGTGCGGGCGCTGCGCTCGAACCTCCGCGACGTCGACCGGGCGCTCGCGAAGATGGATGCCGGGACCTACGGGACGTGCGAGCGATGCGGCAAGCCGATCGGGCCCGAGCGGCTCGAGGCGCTCCCGTGGGCGGTGCTGTGCATCGACTGCAAGCAGAAGGTCGTGTCCGGTTGAGTGGCGCCACGGTGCCCCGGGTCCTCGTCGTGGTCTGCGATTCGTGGGGGGTGGGCGACGCCCCCGACGCCGCCGCGTACGGGGACGAAGGGGCCGACACGATCGGCAACACATCGCGCGCGGTCGGCGGCCTCCGCGCGCCGGTCCTGGGTGGTCTCGGCCTCGGGCACCTCACCGCGGTCGAGGGCGTGCCCCTCGGAGCCGATCCGGGGACCGGCCACGGTCGCGCGACCGAGTGCTCGGCCGGCAAGGACACCACCACCGGGCACTGGGAGATGATGGGGATCCGACTGGACGAGCCGTTCCCCCTCTATCCGCACGGGTTCCCGCCCGAGATCATGGGGCCGTTCGAGGCGGCTGTAGGACTGCCGGCCCTCGGGAACGAGCCGGCCTCGGGCACCGAGATCATCGCGCGGCTCGGCGAGGAGCACCTGGCGACCGGTCGCCCCATCGTCTACACGAGCGGCGACTCCGTGTTCCAGATCGCGGCGCACAAGGACACGGTCGGCCTCCAGACGCTCTACGAGTGGTGCCGGACGGCACGCCGGATCCTGACGGGGCCGCACCGCGTGGGGCGCGTGATCGCCCGGCCGTTCGAGGGGCCGCCGGGGGCGTTCGTGCGCAGCTCCGAGCGACGGGACTTCTCGGTGCCGCCCCCGGGGCCGACGGTGCTCGACCATCTCGTCGATGCCGGCGTGGCGGTCTACGGGATCGGCAAGATCCAGGACATCTTCTCGGGTCAGGGGATCACCGAGGCGCGCTACTCGGACTCGAACGACCACGGCGTCGACCTCACGCTCCAGTACCTGCGGCGGCGGGGGCCGGCGTTCGTGTTCACGAACCTCGTGGATTTCG
The DNA here is from genome assembly GCA_963821925.1 of uncultured Actinomycetes bacterium. Classification (GTDB taxonomy): domain Bacteria; phylum Actinomycetota; class UBA4738; order UBA4738; family HRBIN12; genus JAOUEA01. Next base: position 121,811 of record CAWGFO010000009.1, read on the forward strand.
ATTCGAAGTACGGCCACCGCAACGACCCCGCCGGGTACGCGGCCGCGATCGAGGCGTTCGACCGGCGCCTGCCCGAGGTGATCGCCGCGCTCGACGGGGGAGTGCTGCTGATCACCGGCGACCACGGGTGCGACCCGACCATGGCCGACTCGACGGATCACACCCGCGAGCGGACGCCGTTGCTGGCGGCGGGGCTGCCGGGGGGCGCCCACGAGATCGGGACCCGGGCGTCGTTCGGCGACCTCGGCCACACCGTGGCGGATCTCCTGGACGTTGAGGTCGAGGGTCTCGACGGTCGAAGCTTCAAGGACCGGCTCGGATGGTGATACCCACGCGCTCATGGGTACAGTCGAGGTCGAGGGTTGTTCCGCCGGCGCACCGGAGGAACCTTCGACCTCGACGTGAGGAAGGCCTGATGTCGCAGGTCAGACGGGGTGGAGGGCGCCCATGACCGTCACCGATCACCGGCAGGTCGTGGCGGCCAAACGCGATGGGAAGACACTGACTCCGGCTGAGGTCGAAGGATTCATCGAGGGTTACACGCGCGGCGACGTGAGCGACGCGCTCGCCGCATCGTTCCTGATGGCCTGCGTGCTGAACGGGCTCGACGCCGCCGAGACGCTGGCGATGACCCGGGCGATGATCGCCTCCGGTGAGACCGTCTCGTTCACCGGGCTCGACCGACCGACGGTCGACAAGCACTCGACCGGGGGCGTCTCGGACGGGGTCACCCTGGTCTTCGCGCCCCTGGCGGCCGCGCTCGGGCTGGCCGTCGCCAAGCTCTCCGGCCGGGGCCTGGGCCACACGGGCGGGACCCTGGACAAGCTCGAATCGATCCCGGGCCTGCGCACCGATCTCGCGCCGGCCGTGCTGGCCGCCCAGGTCGCCGAGGTGGGGTGCGCCGTGGGGGCGCAGTCCCCGAACCTCGTGCCGGCCGACGGGGCGCTGTATGCCCTGCGTGACGCCACCGCGACGGTGCCGTCGATCGCGCTGATCGCGTCGAGCGTGATGTCGAAGAAGCTCGCGGTCGCGACCGACCTGATCCTCCTCGATGTGAAGGCCGGGTCGGGGGCCTTCATGAAGACCCCCGAGGAGGCCGAGCGCCTCGCGATCGCGTGCCTCGACCTGGCCACCGGATGGGGGCGAAGTGCCCGGGTCGCCGTGACCGACATGTCCCAGCCGCTCGGCGACGCCGTCGGGAACGCGCTCGACGTCGCGGAGGCCGTCGAGCTCCTGCAGGGGCGGTTCTACGGACGGATGCGCGACCTCGCCGTGGCGTTCGCCGCGGCCGCGCTCGAGCACACGGGCGCGGTCGGGCGCGACGAGAGCACGGCCCGAGCCGATGCCGCCCTCGACGATGGGAGCGCGCTCGAGCGGTTCCGGGCGATGGTCGAAGCGCAAGGCGGCGATCCGCGCGTCGCCGATGACCCGTGGGCGGTGCTGCCCCGTGCGCCCGTCGTCCGACCCCTGCTCGCGGACCAGGGGGGCGTCGTCCGGGCGATGGACGCCGAGGCGATCGGGCTCGCGAGCGGCGCCCTGGGCGCCGGGCGGCTCCACAAGGGCGACCCGATCGATCCCGCGGTGGGTATCGTGTTGCGGGCGAAGATCGGCGACCCGATCGAGGCGGGCGAACCGATCGGCGAGGTCCACGCCCGCGACGACGATGCAGCCATCGAGGCGGCGGCCCGCGTGAACGCGGCGCTGACGCTCGGTGAGGGCGACGTCACGCCGCCGCCGCTGGTGCACGGGTGGTTCGAGTGAGAGGGGGTGGGCGGTGAACTTCACGAGCCTGAGCCTGCGGTGCGCCGGCTACCTGGCCGTCTCACTCCTGATCGGCATGATCGTCCGCGAGTACGCGCGGGCGTTCGTCGCCTCCCGGCTCGGCGACCCTACGCCGCGGCTGTGGGGCCGGCTCACCCTCAATCCGAAGTCGTGGTTCGACCCGTTCGGCAGCGGCCTGCTGCCCGGGCTGATCCTCGTCCTGTGGGCCGCGGCCGGCACGTTCCTGCCACCGCCGTTCGCGTACGCGAAGCCGGCGCCGATCGATCCGAACTACTTCAAGCGGCGCACGCGGGACTCGGTGTTCAGCGCCCTCGCGGGGCCGATCGCGAACCTCGTGCTGGCGGCGATCGCGGGCCTCGCGCTCCGAGGGCTCGGGGTCGGCTCGCTCGAACTCCTCCGAGTGCTCGAAGCGTTCATGTTCACGAACGTGTGCCTCGCGTCTTCCACCTCCTGCCGATCCCCGGGCTGGACGGCGCCCGGATCGTGGCGCTGCTCCTGCCGCCCCGGCCGGCCGAGGTGTACCGGAACGCCGACCAGTACCTGCCGCTGATCATCCTGGTGGTGCTCTTCATCTTCGCCGGCCCCGTGAACTCGATCGTCTACTCGCTGGCCGACGGGCTCTGTCGGATCTTCTCCGGGTTCGGCTGCACCCCGCCGTGACCGCGGGTGAGCTCCGACCGGCGAGCCCCCGGAGCGTGACCGCGGGCCGCGCTACCGGGCCGGGCCTGGGGGCCGCGCTATCATCCCCGGCATCGTGACCCCCGACCTCGACACCGCCCGCCGCCGCCGCGTCCTCACCGGGTATCGCCCGACCGGGCCGCTGCACGTCGGCCACTGGGCGGGCAACATCGAGAACATGCTGCGGCTCCAGGAAGAGCTCGACGCATACTTCTTCATCGCCGACTGGCACATGCTCACGACGCACTACGACCGCACCGACGAGCTGCCCGGATTCGTCGAGGAGCTCGTGCTGGACTGGCTGGCCGCGGGGCTCGACCCGGCGAAGGCCACGATCTACCGGCAGTCCGATATCCCCGAGGTCGCCGAGATGGCGCTACTGCTCGGGATGATCACCCCGCTCGGGTGGCTCGAGCGCGTGCCGTCGTTCAAGGAGCGGCTCCGCGACATGGCCGAGCGCGACGTCGCGAACTTCGGCCTGCTCGGCTACCCGGTGTTGCAGACCGTCGACATCACGATCGTGCGCGGCGAGCTCGTGCCGGTGGGGGAGGACCAGGTCGCCCACCTCGAGATCAGCCGCGAGATCGTCCGCCGCTTCAACCGGCTCTACGGCGACGTGCTGGTCGAGCCGCAGCCCCTCCTGTCCGAGACGCCGCTGATCCCCGGGAGCGACGGCCGCAAGATGTCGAAGTCCCTCGACAACGCGATCGGCGTCCGGGACGACCCCGACACGATCCGCGCGAAGGTCCGGTCCTTCGTCACCGATCCCGAGAAGGTCCGCCGGGGCGACCCCGGGCGTCCGGAGATCTGCCCCGTGTTCGCGCTGCACCGGCGCTTCTCGCCCGACGATGTCGAGCGGATCGAGACCGACTGCCGCAGCGGCGCGCTCGGGTGCGTGGACTGCAAGACGCTGCTCGCGGATCACATCGTCGAGTACTTCCGTCCGTTCCGCGATCGCCGCGCCGAGCTGGCGGCCGAGCCGGGCCTCGTCGAGACGGTGCTGGCCGAGGGCGCCGAGCGGGCACGCCCCGTCGCCCAGGAGACCCTCGCGGCGGTGCGCGCCGCGATGCACTTCGGATGAGCGAGCCGGCCGCGAGCGCGGGCGCCGACGGCGCACAGACGGCATCGGGCTTCTCGGTCGAGCTGCCGGTCTTCGCCGGCCCCTTCCGCCTGCTCGCCGAACTGATCCTCGAGCAGAAGGTCGACGTGTGCGACGTGAGCGTCGCCTCGGTCACCGACGGCTACCTGGCGTACGCGAAGGACGCCGAGACCTGGAACCTCGAGGAGGCCACCTGGTTCCTCGCGATCTGCGCGGTGCTCCTGGAGCTGAAGGTCGGCCGGCTGATGCCCAAGCACGCCGAGCTCGACGAGGAGGACATCCTCGGGCGGTCGCCGGACCTCCTGTACGCGCGGTCGCTCGAGCTGGCGGCCTTCCGGCGGGTGGCGGTGGAGGTGGCGCGTCGTCTCGAGGACGAGGCGGGGTACTTCGCCCGCGACGTGGGCCCGGGCCCCGAGTTCGCGCACCTGTACCCCGATCCGATGGCGACGCTCGCGGCCGACGATCTCGCGAGGGCGGCCGCGCAGCTCCTGCGGCCTCCGCCGACCCTCGACCTCTCTCACGTGACGCCCGTGCGCTACACGGTGGCGGACGCGATGTCACTGCTCCAAGAGCGCATCGCGGCGATCACCGGGGGCGCGGCGAGCTTCCGCGACCTCGTGGCGGATTGCGAGGACCGGATCCACGTGGTGGTGCGGTTCCTCGCGGTCCTCGAGCTGTACCGTGAAGGGAAGGTCGAGCTCGCGCAAGCGGCGACCTTCGGCGAGATCGAGGTCGAGTGGACGGGGTGAGGCTCACGTGACGGATGAGGCGCAGCTGCACGACACACGCGCCCTCGAGGCGCTCTTCTTCGTCTCCGACGAGCCGCTCACCGCGTCGGTGCTCGCGCAGGCGCTCGACCTCGACCGGCGGACCGTGGAGGGACGGTGCGACCGCCTCGCGGCCGACCTCGAGGCACGTGGTTCGGGGCTCGTCCTCCGCAACGTGGCGGGGGGATGGCGCCTCTACACGCATCCCGACGTCGCGCCGGTGGTCGAGCAGTTCGTCCTCTCCTCGCGGCAGGCGCGTCTCACGAAGGCCGCCCTCGAGACCCTCGCGATCGTCGCGTACAAGCAGCCGGTCACGCGCCACCAGGTCAGCGGCATCCGCGGCGTGAACTCCGACGGGGTCCTCCGCGCGCTCGTCGACCGCGGACTGATCGAGGAGGCCGGCCGTGACGAGACGCCCGGGCGCCCCCTGCTCTACGCCACGACCCCCGAGTTCCTCGAGCGGCTCGGTCTGCCCTCGCTGGCCTCGTTGCCCTCGCTCGCCCCGCTCCTGGGCGTCGACGAGCTCGCCGAGGAGGGCCCGCGCGCCGATGCCGTGGTCGACGCGGGCCTCGACGACGAGAGCTCGGCCGACGACCTCAACGAGCAGCCCGCGGCCGACGAGGCCGACGGGACCGACGATCTCCACGAGGACGACGGAGCCGAAACGGCCGCCGGACCGGCCGACGCCGACCCGGCCTGATGGCCGAGGAACGGATCCAGAAGGCCCTGGCTCGCGCCGGCTTCGGCTCGCGTCGAACCTGCGAGGAGCTGATCGTCGAGGGCCGCGTCACCCTCGAGGGGAGGGTGGTGACCCTGGGCGACAAGGTCGACGTCGAGACCCAGACCGTCGAGGTCGACGGCGTGAACGTCAACCTCGACCCCAGCATCAGGTACTACGCGCTGCACAAGCCACCCGGCGTCGTGACGACGATGAGCGACCCCCAGGGTCGGCCGGACATCCGGGGCCTCCTCCCGGCCGAGGGCCCGCGCGTGTTCCCGGTCGGCCGGCTCGACCGTGACTCCGAGGGGCTGCTGGTGCTCACGAACGACGGGGACCTCGCGAACCGCCTGATGCACCCGAGCTTCGGGATCGAGAAGGAGTACCTGGCCGAGGTCGAGGGAACGCCGACCGCGAAGCACCTCGCCCGCCTGCGAGCGGGTGTCGAGCTCGAGGACGGCCCGGCGCGCGCCCTGCGCGCGAAGATCGTGGCGGCGAGCCGGGGACGCGGGGCCGTGCAGCTCGTGATGACCGAGGGACGCAAGCGGGAGGTCCGCCGCATGCTCGATGCCGTGGGGCTCCCGGTCACCCGTCTCGTGCGGCTGCGGATCGGCGGGGTCCGGCTCGGCGGGCTCGCGCCGGGCGAGCACCGCGAGCTCACCCTCGAGGAGGTCCTGGCCCTCCGCGGCCCCATCGACGGGTAGCCTGGTCCCGTGCGGGGCGTCGCCCCGGCAGAGGGGATCGAGGATGAAGGTGCGGGCCGCCCGGGGGGCGATCGTCGTGAGCGCGGATGAGGCCGAGCTCGTGCTCGCCGCGAGCGAGCGCCTCGTGCGGGCGATGCTCGACCGCAACGCGATCGAGACCGACGACCTCGTCAGCATGCTCTTCACCGTGACCGACGACCTCAGGTCGGCGTTCCCGGCCGAGGCCGCGCGGCGGATGGGCCTCGGTCTGGTCCCGTTGATGTGCGCCCGGGAGATCCCCGTCGAGGGCTCGATGCCCTCGGTGGTGCGCGCCCTGATGCACTTCCACACCGAGCGCGGACTCGGCGACGTGATCCACGTGTACCTCGAGGGCGCGGAGTCGCTCAGGGATGACCTCGAGAGCTGACCGCGTCACCGTCGTGGGCACTGGCCTGATCGGCACGTCGATCGGGCTGGCGGCCGCACGCGTGGGATGCGCGGTCACGGGGTGGGACGCGGATCCGGAGATCGCCGGCCGGTCCGCCGAGCTCGGCGGGTTCGGCCTCGCGCCGACGCTCGAGGAAGCGGTCCGGGACGCGGACATCGTCGTGGTGGCCACCCCGATCCCGACGATCGCCGGCCTGGTCACGCGCGTGCTCGAGGCGGCGCCCGCCGCCGTCGTCAGCGATGTCGGGAGCGTGAAGTCCAACGTCGTCGCCGAGGTGCTCGCCGCCGCCGGGGAGGGCGAGGCACGACGGTTCGTCCCGGGCCACCCGATGGGCGGCAGCGAGCGCTCCGGCCCCGAGCATGCATCCGCCTCGGTCGTCGACGGGATCGTCTGGGTGGTCACGCCGCCTCCGGCGGCGGACCCGGCCTCGGTCGCGCGGCTCGAGGCGTGGATCGAGCGGATCGGTGCGCGTGTCGTCCGGATGGAGCCCGCTCGACACGACCGGCTCGTGGCCTTCGTGAGCCACCTGCCGCAGGCCGCCTCGACCGCCCTCATGGACGTCGCCGCCACCGAGGAGGCGGACGAGCCCGAGATCCTGCTGCTCGCGGCGGGCGGGTTCCGGGACCTGACGCGCCTGGCCTCCTCGAACCCGGCCCTGTGGAGCGACATCCTGCTGTCGAACCGCTGGGCGATCGCGGAGGCGATCGAGATCTATGCCCGCCACCTCGAGGCGCTCAGGCTCCAGATCCTCGAGGGCGACGGCCGGGGCGTGGAGACCACCTTCCAGCGGGCGAAGTCGGCGCGGCTCCGCCTGGCCGCCAAGCCAACGGTGCGGGCCGGGGTCGCCGTGCTGCAGGTGCCCGTGCCCGACCGCCCCGGGTCGCTGGCCGCGCTCACCGTCGCGCTCGGCGAGGGGGGCGTGAACATCGAGGACCTCCAGATCGTCCACTCGCCCGAGGGCGGGCGCGGTACCGTGCATCTGACGGTCGCGGCCGACGCGGCCGATGCGGCGGCATCCGTGCTCGCCGCGAACGACTTCGACCCGACCCGCCTGGCCTAGGAGGACACGGTGCGCGTCCGCATCACCCCGGGGAGCCGCCTGCGCGGCAGCCTCGCCGTGCCCGGCGACAAGTCGATCGCGCATCGGTGGCTGATCCTCGCCACCACGGCCCTGGACTCCAGCCGTCTACTCGGGGTTCCGGCTTCTCTCGACGTGCGGTCGACCGCCTCGTGCCTGGCCCTCCTCTCACCCAAGGGTCGACCTGGACTGGAGGCGTGGTCCGGGAACGGTGCCGCCATCCCTCATGGTCACGGTTCCACGTGGAACGCCCGGGCCGCGGAGGCGCCGGACACGCCCCTTGAGGTCGAGGGTGAGGGGTGGTCGGGCCTCGCCGAACCGGCCGAGGACCTCGACTGCGGGAACTCCGGGACCGCGATGCGTCTGCTCGCCGGTGTCGCCGCGGCCGCGCCCTTCAGGAGCGTGCTTAGCGGGGACGAGAGCCTCTCGGCGCGCCCGATGGAGCGCGTCGCCGACCCGCTCCGGGCGATGGGGGCCACGATCGCCACGACCGAGGGGCACGCGCCGATCACCGTCGACGGCGGCGCCCTGACGGGGATCACGTACGCCACCCCGGTGCCCACCGCCCAGGTCAAGAGCGCGGTGCTGGTGGCTGGCCTCACGGCCGAGGGCGCGACCACGGTCCGCGAGCCTGCGCCCACCCGCGATCACACCGAGGTGGCGCTCGCCGCGCTGGGCGCCCCGGTCGAGCGCGACGGCACGTCCGTCACGATCGAGCCGTTCCAGCACCACGGGTTCGAGGGCCGCGTACCGGGCGACCCGTCGTCGGCCGCGTTCGTCGTGGCGGCGGCCGCCCTGACGGCCTCGGAGCTGACGATCACGGGCGTCGGGTTGAATCCCAGCCGCACCCGCTTCCTGGACGTGATGGCGCGGATGGGGGTGCGGACCGAGTCGCGCGTCGCTCGGACCGAGCTCGGGGAGCCCGTCGGCGACCTGTGGGTCGCGCCGTGCGACGGCGTGCGCGCGACCCGCGTGACCGAGGACGAAATGCCGCTGGTGATCGACGAGGTCCCGATCCTCGCGATGATGGCCACGCACGCGGCAGGCGACACGTGGTTCCTGGGCGCGCGGGAGCTCCGCGTGAAGGAGTCCGACCGGCTCGCCGCCCTCGGGCGAGGGATCGTCGACCTCGGCGGTCACGGAAGGGTCGAGGGTGACGACCTCGTCGTGGCCGGCGGAGGACTGGCCGGAGGCACGGCGTACGCGCACGGCGACCACCGGATGGCGATGGCGTTCGTGGTCGCCGCGCTCGCGGCCGGCGCACCGATCGAGGTCGACGACGTGGGCGCGGCCGACGTGTCGTTCCCCGGGTTCGTCCCGGTGCTCGTGGCCCTCGGGGCCTCGATCGAGGTACTGGGGTGAGCCTGCGCGTGGTAGCGATCGACGGCGCCGCCGGGAGCGGCAAGAGCACGCTCGCGCGCGGGCTCGCCCGGGCGCTCGGCCTCCCGTACGTGAACACCGGCGTGATGTACCGAGCCCTCACCCTCGAGGCGATCGAGCGCGGCGTACCGTTCGACGACGGCGACGCCCTCGCGTCGCTGATGACCACGTTGAGGTTCAGCCTCGGGGATGGTGAACCGGCGGAGCTCGAGGTCGAGGGTTCGCCCCCGAGCCTCGACCTCGAGGGTACCGCCGTCGAGGCGCACGTCTCCCAGGTCGCCGCCCATCCCCAGGTCAGGGCCCTGATGCGCGCGGCGCAGCGTGCGCTCGGCCTCGAGGGCGGCGTGGTCGAGGGTCGAGACATCGCGACCGTCGTCTTCCCCGATGCCCCCGTCAAGCTCTACCTCGTGGCCGACCCGGCCGAGCGGATCGAGCGCCGTGCGCGCCAGCGGGACGGTGCGGGCGATCAGGTCGGGACCGCCCTCGAGCGCCGCGACGAGCGCGACGCGAAGGTCAACCCTTTCGAGCCCCCGGACGACGCGATCGTGATCGACACCACCGGCCTCGACATCGAGGACACCCTGGCGGCCGCGCTCGAGATCGTCGCCCGCGAGGCGCCGGAGCTGTCGCCGTGACCGGCCCGGCCTGCCGCGCGTCGCCGTGATCGGGCGTCAGAACGTCGGGAAGTCGACCCTCGTCAACCGGCTCTTCGGCCGTCGCGAGGCGATCGCGCACGACATGCCGGGCGTGACCCGCGACCGCGTCGAGGTCGAGGCGACCTGGCGGGGTCGCCGCTTCGGGCTCGTCGACACGGCCGGCTACCTCGCACAGGCGAGGGGGGTCGAGGCGCTCGCCCGCGGGCAGGCCGACCGCGCGATCGCCGAGGCGGACCTGATCCTCCTGGTGGTCGACGCTCCGGCCGGGATCACCGAGGAAGACGCGGCCCTGGCCCGCCGGCTCCGCCGCTCGCCGGTGCCGGTCCTGCTGGTCGCCAACAAGGTGGACACCGACCGAGAGGAGTCCGATGCCACGGCGTTCAACCGGCTGGGGCTCGGCGAACCGTTCGCCGTGTCGAGCATGCACGGTCGGGCCACGGGCGACCTGCTCGACCGGATCGTCGCGCTGCTGCCCGACGCGCCGCACGAGCGGGACGGCGAGCCCGAGGAGGAGCCACGGTTCGCGTTGGTCGGCCGCCCGAACGTCGGGAAGTCGAGCCTGTTCAACCGGCTCGTGGGGGAGGAGCGCTCGGTCGTCTTCGAGGAGGCCGGCACGACGCGCGACGCCGTCGACGCCGTCGTCGAGTGGCCCGGGGGCCCCGTGCGGTTCGTCGACACGGCGGGGATGCGACGTCAGGTGAAGGTCAGGGGCGTCGAGTACTTCAGCTTCGTGCGAGCCACGGAGGCGATCGAGCGGGCCCACGTCGTCGTGCTGGTGATCGACGCGTCCGAGGGCTTCACGGTGGAGGACAAGAAGATCGTGAACCGCGTGATGGACGAAGGGAGGGCGTTCACGCTCGTCGCGAACAAATGGGATCTGGTCGAGGAGAAGGACCGCACGTACAAGATCCTCGAGGAGACCCTTCAGCCCTTCGCCCACGCGACCGTGATGCGCACGTCGGCCGTCACCGGACAGGGTGTGCACCGTCTCCCACCGGTCCTGCTCGACCTCCACGCGAGGTGGACCACGCGCGCGCCCACCTCACGCGTGAACGAGGTGATCCAGCAGGCGCAGCGCGAACGGCCGACGCCACGACTGACCGGCAACCTGCACTACGCGACCCAGACCACTACCGGCCCGCCGGCGTTCGTGATCTTCGGGGGCGCGAAGGAGCCCGACGCGGGCTACGGCAGGTTCATCGAGAACCGGCTGCGCCGTGAGTTCCACCTGGAGGGCGTGCCGATCCGCCTCAGCTTCAGGCCCCGGCGGCGGCGCAGGGCCGGGGGGAACTAGTCCGTTACGGACTAGTTCGCCGTGGCCGACCGGCGCGGAGATGCCCACCCGGTACAATCAGCCGTCACGGGCCGTGGCGCAGCTTGGTTAGCGCGTCTGACTGGGGGTCAGAAGGTCGCGGGTTCGAATCCCGCCGGCCCGACCGATGAGTAGGACAGATGGGCCCACGCCCGGGCCGTCCGCGATCTGGACGGTTCCGAACGTCCTCTCCTTCATCCGCATCGGGTTGATCCCGGTCTTCTGCTGGCTGATCGTCGACGAGGACACGACGATGGCCGGCATCCTGCTGTTCGGCGCGGTCGTGGCCACCGACTGGGTCGACGGGACGATCGCCCGCCGCACGGGGCAGGTCACCGAGCTCGGCAAGGTGCTCGACCCGGTCGCCGACCGGCTCTCGATCGCGGCCGGCCTGATCGCCCTGATGGTGCGGGGCGCGTTCCCCGTCTGGGCGGGCCTCGCGATCTTGCTGCGCGACGTCGTCGTGCTGATCGCCGGCGCCGTCTTGCTCTTCGGGCAGCGCCAGGCTCGGGTCGAGGTCCGCTACATCGGCAAGGTCGCCACGATGTCCCTGATGACCGCGGTCCCCACGATCTCGTGGGGGAACCTCGGGTACCCGCTGGGGGACGCTGCCCTGGTCGTGGGCTGGCTCGCGTTCGTCCCGGGCATCCTCGAGTACTACGTGGCGGCCGCGATCTACCTCGGGGACGCACGCCGGATCCGCGTCTCCCCGTGAGCATCGCGGCCCGGCCGCAGACGCTATCGTGTGCGGGTCGCCAGCCGGCGAACGGTGTCGGCACGGGATAGAGGGAGGCGTCAGGTGGAGTTCCCGGAGGACCTTCGGTACACGAAGGAGCACGAGTGGACGCGGCTCGAAGGCGGGCGCGTCCGGATCGGCATCACGGACTTCGCGCAGGACGCCCTCGGCGACGTGGTGTACGTCGACCTTCCCGAGGTGGGCGTGTCGGTCGAGGCCGACCAGCCCCTCGGCGAGGTCGAATCGACGAAGTCCGTCTCCGACGTCTACAGCCCGGTCAGCGGCACGATCGTCGAGCGGAACCCCTTGATCGACGAGCGCCCTGAGCTCGTCAACGAACAGCCGTACGGCGACGGGTGGCTGGTCGTGATCGAGCCCGTCGACGCCAACGCGGTGGACGCGCTCCTCGACGCGCAGGGGTACCGAGGCTTCCTCGACTCGGCGAGCTGAGCGACGACACCGCATCCCAGGTGGCCCCCGCCGAGCCCCAGCTCGGCCGTTCAGCTCGGCGTATCGAGACTTGACCCCCGTCCAGCGTTCCTCGAGGTGCAGGCATGCGCGGGGTCGAGGGTTCACTCTGAGTCTGGTTGAAGGTTCTGACCTGCTGCGATAGGGTCTCGTACGTGTTCATGGTCGAGGGTCTACCTTCGACCTCGACGCTTGCCCCGAGGCCGACCCCAGCGAGGACTTGACGGTGTTCTGCACCCGTTGTGGACATCCAAATCGAGACGACGCGCGCTTCTGCGCAGAGTGCGGGGCTTCACTGCAGGCAGACGCGACGCTGAGCCTGACGCCGGTCGAGGGCGAAGATGAGGGACACGATGAGTTCCCCTTCCCTCACGACGAACTGGAGCCCGGGCAGTCGCTCCTTCTCGTCAAGCGTGGCCCCAACGCGGGGTCGACGTTCCTCCTCGAGGCCGGGTCCACCGCGGTGGGACGCAGCACCGACAGCGCGGTCTTCCTCGACGACATCACGGTGTCGCGTGCGCACGCGACCTTCGAGCGGCGTGACGACGGATCCTGGTTCGTGCGTGACGTCGGGAGCTTGAACGGCACGTACGTGAACGGCGAGCAGGTCGACGAGACGAAGCTCGCGTCCGGGGACGAGGTCCAGATCGGCAAGTTCAAACTCACGTTCTTCGCGGCAGGGGAGTGATGAAGCAGATGGCGGGCACGCGCAACTACCAGTCGATCGGCGAGGTCCTGGTGTCGGTCAAGACGGAGTTCCCCGACATCACGATCTCCAAGATCCGGTTCCTCGAGGCGGAGGGGTTGATCGAGCCCGAGCGCACGCCGTCCGGCTATCGCAAGTTCTACGTCGACGACGTCGAGCGCCTGAAGTCGATCCTGCGCATGCAGCGCGACGAGTACCTGCCGCTGAAGGTGATCAAGGAGCGGCTCCTCAAGCAGGACGTCGACGAGGCCGCCGCCGACGAGGAGCTCGAGCTCGACGAGGACGCCGCGGCCGAGGCGAAGGCCGCGAAGGCGGAGAAGGCGGAGAAGGCGGCGACCGCGACGGAGGAGATCGCGGAGGCGCCGACCGGCCTGCAGATGTCGATCGAGGAGATGTCCGCGGCGACCGGTGTCGAGCGCGACCGCATCCGCGAGCTCGAGTCGTTCGGCATCGTGTGCTCGCACGGACCCGACGGGGCCAAGTATTACGACGGTGACGACTACATCATCCTGTCGATCGTGAAGGACTTCTTCCGATTCGGGATCGAGCCCCGCCACCTCACGATGTACAAGCATTTCGTCGACCGCGAGGCGTCGTTCTTCGAAGCCCTCGTGGCGCCGACGCTCCGTCAGAAGAACCCCGACGCGCGCCGTGCGGCCGGGCAGACGCTCGCCGACCTGTCGGTGACCTCCCGCAAGTTCAAGCAGGCCCTGCTCCGCACGAACCTCCGGGACCACCTTCAGGTCACGTGAGTCCCGTCCGCCGCCGCCGCTCCATCGCGGCCGCGGTGCTCGTCCTCGCGCTGGGAGCCCAGGCCGCGTTCGTCTCGTTCGCCTCGGCCGAGCGCTCGACCCCGCCGCCGACGCCCGTCCCACCCAAGGGGTCGCCGTCGCCCTTCGTCTCGGACCTGCGGACGCCCGAGGATCATCTGACGGCCCCGTCGATCGGAGCCGCCGAGGCGTTGTTGGCCGACCTCGACACCGGCCAGGCGATGTTCGCGAAGGCCCCCGACCTCCGTCGGCCGATCGCGAGCCTCACGAAGGTGATGACCGCGCTGATCGTCCTGGAGCGCCGGAAGATGAACGACGTCGTGACGGTCTCGCCCGACGCGGTGTTCGCGAGCGACGACTACGGCGCTACGTCGACGCTCGGCCTGAGGGCGGGGGAGCAGCTGTCGGTCCGCGATCTCCTCTACGCGCTCCTGCTGCAATCGAGCAACGATGCCGCCGAGGCGCTCGCGATCGACGTGAGCGGCTCCGTCGAGGCGTTCACGAGGCTGATGGATCGCCGGGCCGCGCAGCTCGGGATGCGCGACACACGGTTCTTCTCGCCGCATGGGCTCGACGACCGGGGGCGCTCGACCGCCCGCGATCTGCTGCGCCTGATCCGGGCCGCCTACGACACGAAGGGGTTCGCGCCGATCGTGGCGACGAAGTTCGCGACGATCCCGGCACCAACGGGCCCGCCCCGCGTCGTGCAGAACCGGAACGTCCTCCTGTGGCTGTATCCCGGGGCGATCGGGGCGAAGACGGGGCTGACGTTCGGTGCGGGGTTCTGCGTGATCGCGGTCGCCGAGCGCGGGGAGCGCCGGCTCGTCAGCATCGTGCTGGACGGCGACGGCGAGCCCTTCTCCGACGCGGCCACGCTGCTGAACTTCGGATTCGACGGGTTCACGCAGCGTACGTTCGTCGAGGAGGGGGAGCCGGTCGGCGACGTCCGGGTCCTGGGGGGGACCGTCCCGGTCGTCGCCGGCGCCGACATCCGGGCGCTCGTGCCGACGGCCGACCTGGAGGCGATCGAGCCCACACTCGTCGCCGATCCGAAGGCCGCCTATCCGCCCCCGGTGGGGGAGCGGATCGGCACGATCGCGATCACGTCGCCGGGCGTCACCTATGGCAGCGCGCCGCTGCTCGCCACGCGGGTCGAGCTGCCGCCCCCGCCCGACGGGGGTCCGTGGTGGGCGCGCGCCGCCTCGGCGGTCGGCGGCGCGGTCCTCGACGTGGTGGGCGGCCTGGCGTCGTGACCGTCCGGACGTAAGCCCGGCCGGCGTTCACGGGCATCCGACGGACGCCTGCTAGGCTCCGCGATCATGACGGAGGTCGCGAGCGTCCTGTTCGGGCGCGAGGACGTCCGCCGCCGGGTGGAGGAGCTCGGCCGCACGATCGCCGGGGACTACGTGGGGCGCGAGCCCGTGTTGATCACGGTCCTCAAAGGCGGCGCGATGTTCCTCGCGGACCTGATCCGTGCGATCGATCTGCCGGTGGAACCGCATTTCATGGCGATCAGCCGGTACGACGACGCGGAAGAGTCGATGGGGCGCGTCCGGATCCTGCTCGACCTGGAGGTGGACCTGACCGGGCGCGACGTCCTGCTGGTCGAAGATATCGTCGACACCGGCCTCACCCTCCGTACGCTCCTCGGCGTCCTCCGCGCTCGCGGCCCCGCCTCCCTCGAGGTCGTGACGCTGCTCGACAAGTCGGCGCGCCGGATCGTCCCGCTCGCGCCCCGCTACGTCGGGTTCGACTGTCCGGACCGGTTCGTCGTCGGGTACGGGCTCGACGTGGGGGAGCGGTACCGGAACCTCCCGGACATCCTCCAGGTCGACGACCTCCCCGCGCTGACGGCCGATCCGGACGCCCTCGTCCCTCTGCTCGAGGGGATCGGCGCCTAGGGCCGCTCGCTACAGGTTGCCCGTCCTCGGGGCCGCGGTTACGCTCGATGACATGATCGAGATGGAGCTGACGGGCGTCCGCGTAGAGCTCCCGACGAACCAGCCCATCGTCCTGCTGCGCGAACGCGGCGGGGAGCGGTACCTCCCGATCTGGATCGGCGCCGCCGAGGCGGCCGCGATCGCCCTCTCGTTGCAGGGGGTCGTCACCCCGCGGCCCATGACCCACGACCTGATGAAGAACATCCTCGAGGACCTGTCCGTGCAGGTCAGCCGGATCGTGGTGACGGAGCTGCGCGACGCCACGTTCTTCGCGTCGATCGAGATGAGCCGGATGGGGGAGCCCTACGAGATCTCCTCGCGTCCCTCCGACGCGATCGCGCTCGCGGTGCGCATGTCGGTGCCGATCTTCGCCAGCGAGGACGTCCTCGAGGAGGCATCGATCCTGATCCCGGGCGACGAAGACGAAGAGGTCGAGAAGTTCCGGGAGTTCCTCGACAACGTCAGCCCCGAGGACTTCGAGAGCTGAGCACGGGCCGGCGGCCGAGCGTCCCCCTCGATCGCTCGGCCGCCGCGTCGCCCGCGTTCCGGATCAACCGTAGAAGAACAGGGTGACCCAGAGCTTCTTGCCGTCCTTGACGACGCCGATCGCCACGTGGCGGAAGCGGCCGTCGAGGATGTTCTCCCGATGGACGGGACTGCGCATGAAGGCCCGCTGCAGCCCCGCGATGTCGCCGGTGGTCCAGCCGATGTTCTCGCCCCAGCGCGACCAACGGCCCACCCCCGACAGGTACACGTCGGGGTCGTTCGAGTGGAAGAGGGTATTGCGGCGCGCCATCGCCTGGCTGTGCTTGACGGCGAAGACCGACGCCCCGCGATCGAGCCGCACGCGGTGAACCCCGTGGCTGAGGCGACTGTGGTTCGTCGCCTTGAAGAGCTGCCAGGCGTAATTCGGACCGTAGTGCGGGGTGACGGCGTGCGCGGTGGCGGGAAGCAGGCCGAGGACGAGGGTCATGACGAGCGCCGCCACGAGCTGTGCCGTTCGCTTCGAAGGTCGTGCCATCTCGGTGTCTCCCGGTGGGTGCGTCCTAGTCACTTCGAGCTAGTAAGACTCCATCGGCCGAACCCCGGCCCACCTTGAGGCCGGCCGACGGTGCGATCGTCCGTCTCCGCGAGATCGCCCGTCGACGAGCGTTGACAGGCCCCCGGAAGGGCCATACGCTGCCGAAACACATCGACGTGATTACGGAGTTGTCATGAGCGAACAGGGGTATCGCGCGCCCGAAGCGGTGCGTATCACCGGCGTCAGCTACCGCCAGCTCGACTACTGGACCCGCACGGACCTCGTCACGCCGTCGATCAAGGACGCGCACGGTTCGGGCACCCAGCGGCTCTACTCGTTCCAGGACCTCGCGACGCTCCGCGTGATCAAGCGGTTGCTCGACACGGGTCTCTCGCTCCAACGGATCCGCAAGGCCGTGGCGCACCTGCGCACGATGGACGAGCGCCCGCACGGCGTGACGCTGATGTCCGACGGGGCGGGCATCTACGAGGCGCACTCGCCCGAGGCGGTCGTCGACCTGTTGAAGAACGGCCAGGGGGTCTTCGCGATCTCGCTCGACGCGGTCTGGAACGACCTCGAGTCCGAGGTGCAGCAGGCGTCCAAGGGCCGCGCGGCCGGAGGCTCGTGAGCGCCGAGCCCGCCGACGCCGAGCACCTCCTCAAGAGCGACACGATCCGCTTCGCGCACGCCTCCGAGCGCCAGTTCGCGCGGCTGCTGGACTTCTACGCGATCGAGTGGGCGTACGAGCCCACCTCGTTCGACATCGAGTGGGATCGCGACGGCAAGGTGACGCGGCGGTTCACCCCCGACTTCTACCTGCCCGAGTTCGATCTCTACATCGAGATCACGACGCTGAACCAGAAGCTCGTGACGAAGAAGAACCGCAAGGTCCGGCGGCTGCGTGAGCGCTATCCCGAGATCACCTGCAAGATCTTCTACCAGCGCGACTACCTGTCCCTGGTGACGAAGTACGGCCTCGAGGATGCATCGGGTTGACCCGCGGGCATAGCGCCGCCGCCTCCGTAGACTTCCGGACGTGAGGTTCGCGCCACACACCGACGACGACGTCCGCGAGATGCTCGCGGGGGTCGGCGTCCCCTCGCTCGCCGCGCTCTTCGATCAGATCCCCGCCTCGGTCCGGCTCGACCGCGACCTCGATCTCCCGGACGGCGTCTCCGAGATGGAGATCATGGCCGACCTCCGCCGGCTCGCCGCGGGGAACCGCCACGCCGACGAGCTCGTCTGCTTCGCGGGGGCGGGCGCCTACGACCACTACGTGCCGAGCGTCGTGTGGGCGCTGGCGGGGCGCTCGGAGTTCTACACCTCGTACACGCCCTACCAGCCGGAGCTCTCGCAGGGGGCGCTGCAGGCGCTCTTCGAGTTCCAGTCGATGATCTGCGAGCTCACCGGCATGGAGGTCTCGAACGCGTCGCTGTACGACGGCGCGACCTCGCTCGTGGAGGCCGTGAACATGGCGCGGGGGGGCACGCGTGGCCGGGTCCTCGTGAGCGGTACCGTCGATCCGCGGTTCGTCGAGACGCTCGCGACCTACGGGCGAGGGGCGGGGTACGCGCCCGAGGTGTTCGCGGCCGAGGGCGGACGCGGTGGTGCCCCCGACGTGAGCGACGACGTCGCGGCCGTGATCGTGCAGCACCCCAACTATCTCGGTGCGCTCGAGGACGTGGCGACGTTCGCCGAGACGGCGCACGCAGGGGGCGCGCGGCTGATCCAGATCTTCGACCCGCTCTCGCTCGGGGTGCTCGCCCCGCCCGGGGACCTCGGCGTCGACATCGCGGTCGCCGAGGGACAGTCGCTCGGCAACCACCTGAACTTCGGCGGGCCGTACCTCGGGCTGATCGCTGCGCGGATGGCCGACGTCCGGCGCATGCCGGGCCGGATCGTGGGCGAGACCACCGACGTCGACGGCCGCACCGGCTACGTGCTCACGCTCCAGGCGCGCGAACAGCACATCCGCCGGGAGAAGGCCACCTCGAACATCTGCACGAACCAGACCCTGATGGCGCTCGCGGCCACGATCTACCTCGCATGGTTGGGTCCCGGCGGGCTCGAGGAGCTCGGGCGGCAGTGCGCGGCGAAGGCTCGCTACGCGTTCGACCGGCTCACGGCGCTCCCCGGGGTCGAGCCCCTCGTTCCCGATGCGCCCTTCTTCAAGGAGTTCGCGATCCGGCTGCCGCGCCCGGCGGCCGAGGTGCGCGACGCGGCGATCGAGCGCGGGGTGCTGGCCGGCGTGCCCGTCGCGGGCGGCGACGGTCACGGGCTGCTCGTCGCGGTCACCGAACGGCGGGACCGCGGGGAGATCGACCGGCTCGTCGCGGCCGTCGAGGAGGCGATCGCCTGATGGACGTCGGCGCGCCGGTACGGCGACAGGGCCCGCCGGGGGAGGGGACGATCGCCGAGCGTTCGCGTCCCGGACGCCGCGCCTACAGCTTCGCCGCGCTCGACGTGGATCCCGTTGAGATCCCGGCGGCGTTCGCGCGCCGCACGCCGCCGGACCTGCCCGAGGTGGGGGAGAGCGACCTGGTGCGCCACTTCACGCGCCTGTCGCAGATGAACTACGGCGTCGACACCGGCTTCTACCCGCTGGGGTCGTGCAGCATGAAGTACAACCCGAAGTCCGCCGAGGCCGCGGCCGCGTGGCCGGGCTTCGCGCGGGTGCACCCGCTCCAGCCCGACGCCACGACGCAGGGGTCGCTCGAACTGCTGTGGCGGCTCGAGGGGGCGCTCTGCGAGGTCACCGGGATGGCGCGGGCGACCCTCCAGCCGCCCGCAGGGGCGTGTGGTGAGCTCACCGGGCTGCTGATCATGCGCGCCTATCACGAGTCCCAGGGGCGCCAGCGCTCGAAGGTCCTGATCCCCGACGCCGCGCACGGCACGAACCCCGCCAGCGTGCGCCTGGGTGGGTACCAGGCCGTGAGCGTGCCCGCGGACGCGCGCGGGCTCGTCGACGTCGAGGCTCTCAGGTCGCTCGTGGACGACGAGGTCGCCGGCCTCATGCTCACGAACCCGAACACGCTCGGGCTGTTCGAGGAGCGGATCGAGGAGATCACGAGCGTCGTCCACGAGGTCGGTGGACTCGTGTACTACGACGGCGCGAACCTGAACGCGATCCTCGGCAAGTGCCGGCCCGGCGACATGGGCTTCGACATCGTGCACATCAACACGCACAAGACCTTCGCCACGCCGCACGGTGGCGGGGGACCGGGGGCGGGCCCGGTCGGGGTGGTCGAGGGACTGGTGCCGTTCCTCCCGGTGCCGCGCGTCGAGCGCGACGACGCGACGGGGACGTACCGGCTCGACACCGACGCCCCGTCCACGATCGGCCGCATGCACGGCTTCCACGGGAACATCGGCGTCCTCGTGCGCGCGTACCTGTACGTGTTCCTCCACGGCTCGGACGGGCTCGAAGAGGTCGCCGAGCGTGCGGTCCTGAACGCGAACTACCTCGCGACGCTGCTGCCGGGGGAGACCCCGCTGGCGTTCCCCGACGGCCGCCCGATGCACGAGTTCGTCGCGACGGCCACGCCACTCGAGAGGGCCACCGGGATCCGCGCGATGGACCTCGCGAAGCGGCTGATCGACCTCGGCTTCCACCCCTCCACTGTCTACTTCCCGCTCGTCGTGGACGAGGCGATGATGATGGAGCCCACCGAGACCGAGACGAAGGAGACGCTCGAGGCGTTCGCCGCGGCCCTCACCCGGGCGGTGGCCGAGGCCGCGAGCGAGCCCGATCTCCTGCACGACGCGCCGGTATCCACGCCCGTGCGCCGCCTCGATGAGGCCAAGGCGGCCCGGCACCTGAAGCTGCGCTGGTAGGGACAGGGCTCGCGGCCTCTTACGTCCGGTCGGGACCGCCCGGCTCCACGTAGTCGTCGGGATGATCGGTCCATCCCGGAGCGTCGTCACGGACGTGGACCGCCGACTCCTCCGCCGAGAGCCCGGCGCCGGGGTCGGCGGACTCGCGGGCCCCGTCGGTGACCATCGCGGCCTCGTCGTCGGGCCCGTCGCGCTGCGTGAGGAGCGGGCTCTCCTCGGGACTCCCGTCG
Source organism: uncultured Actinomycetes bacterium (assembly GCA_963821925.1). GTDB lineage: Bacteria > Actinomycetota > UBA4738 > UBA4738 > HRBIN12 > JAOUEA01. The sequence goes on from CAWGFO010000009.1 coordinate 142,117, forward strand.
AGCTGGCGCTGCTCGCGGGCGAGACGGGCGTCGAGGCCCGGGCCACGGCGTTGCCCGGCGGCGGTTACCTGCTCGCTCTCCGACGCCGCGTGATCGCGATCGAGGAGGAACGACTCCAGCGCCTCGCCGCCGTCGTCCTCGTCGTCGGTCGGCCCGAGGTCGAGCCCCGATCGCAGCTCCTCGATGTCGTCTGCCATATCCACACGGTACTCCGTGGCGGGCGCTGCGGAACACCCGGTCAGTCCTTGCGCCGCCGCGATCGCCTCGGCGACGACCTGCCATGGAAGGGACGGGCGGGCACGCCCCCGACACGGGGAGGGGTCGTGCCGGGACAAGGTGACATAATGTACGTTATCGGGAATGCTGCCGATCAGCCGGGAGAGCCGCGGAGCCGCGCCTTCAGGCCCCATACCGTGACGAGCCACAGGGCTTCGACGACGATGCCGCGCGAGATCTTCGAGTGGCCGTGCGCGCGCTCGCGGAACGTGATCGGCGATTCGCCGATGTCGAACCCGAGGTTCCACGTCCGCATCACGAGCTCGACCTGGAACCCGTAGCCGTCGGAATGGAACGGCTGACGCACGAGCTCGGCCAGAAGCTCCCGCCGGTAGGCCCGGTAGCCGCTCGTGGCGTCACGGATCGGGATCCCGAGCATGGCTCGCACGTACCGGTTCCCAGCGCGTGACAGGGCCAGGCGCGAGCGGCTCCAGTTCGTCACGGATCCGCCCGGCACGTACCGGCTCCCGATCGTCAGGTCGTTCCCCGCGGCGGCGGCGTCCAGGATCCCGGGCAGCTCGGTCGGGTCGTGCGAGAGATCGGCGTCCATCTCCACCACGAGGTCGTAGCCGTCCTGCAGGCCGACGCGGAACCCCTCGAGGTACGCGCTCGCGAGGCCGGACTTCGCCGGACGCTCGATGAGGCGGATCCGAGGCTCGGTCGCCGCGCGGGCCCGGACGATGTCGGCCGTGCCGTCGGGCGACGAGTCGTCGACCACCACGACCTCCACCTGCTGCGGCGCCGCGAGCACCCCGTCGAGCACCCGGTCGATCGTCGCCGCCTCGTCGTAGGTCGGGAGGATCACGAGGGTGCGGTACCCGTCAGGGATCGGCGCCGGTTCCTCCCGGACCCGCCGCCGCCGGCGAGGCAGCGCGAACAGGATCGCCACCGCGGCGAGGCAGAGCCAGGGGAGCCAATCCCCCAGCCGGACGTACCACGTGCGTTCGTCGGAGGACCGGATGGTGCCCCGCAGGATAGCCGGTTCGAAGAGCCCGGCCGTCGCCACGGCGCGGCCCGACGGGTCGATGAAGGCGCTGATCCCGGAGACCGCGGCATCCACCACCCATCGTCCGGTCTCGATCGCCCGCATCTGGCTCATCTGCTGGTGCTGCTCGGACGCGGCGGTGAACCCGTACGACGCGTTGTTCACGGGGACGATCAGGAAGCCGGCTCCGTCACGCACGAAGGCGCGCGGCAACTCGGGGAAGCTGTTCTCGAAGCAGATCGGCGTGCCGAACGCCGGCACCCCGGGCGCCTCGAGCGTGTGGACGGTCTCCCCCGGCGCGCGGTCGACCGGGATCTGCTCGATCGCCTTGACCCACGACAGCCGGCCGCGGAACGGCACGTACTCCCCGAACGGCACGAGATGCACCTTGTCGTACCGACCGATCGGGACGCCCTGCCCGTCGTACAGGATCACCGCCGTGCGCTGGTGTCCGTCGCCGTCGTTCGTGACGGCGCCAACGACCGTCGGGACGCCGACGGACGCGATCACGTCGCGGACCCTCTCCATCACCACGGGATCGGCAGCGGCCGCGGGGTCCAGCGCGCCTTCGCCCCAGACGATCAGGTCGGGCGGCGGGTCCGTCCCGAGGGTCTCGTGGGCCGCGATGTTCAGGCCCGCTACGCCGCGGTCCTCCCCGGCGGATGACGCCTGTGCGGCCTCGCGCACGTCGACCTGGATCGTGGCCACGTCCACCTCGGGACCGGTGGCCGTGGCGAACGGGATCGCGGCCGGGGAGAGGACGATCGCCACGGCGAGCGCCACCGGCACGAGGCGTGGGCGTCGGCCGCGGGCTCCGAGCGCGGCGACGAGGAGCCCGTTGACGGCCACCACCGCGAAGGTCACGCCGAAGACGCCGGCGACGGTCGCGAGCGTCACGGTCGCGCGGTTGTCGACCTGGCTGATGCCGACGCTCCCCCAGGTGAAGCCGCCCAGCGGCCAGAGGCCCCGCAGCCAGTCGAAGAGCGTCCACAGGGCCGCCGCGCCGAACGCGGAGACCACCGGGCGTCCCGGGCGGCGGATCGCCGGATACAGCGCGCCGAACAGCGCGAGCGAGATCGCCATCACGACCGTCAGGGAGACCCAGGCGAGCTCCCCGAAGCGCCAGATCCAGTAGATCGTGGCGCCGTAGCAGCCGAGGCCGAACACGAACCCGAGGAGCGCCCCGCGCCACGGCCCCGAGCGGTCGAGGAGCCACAGGAGCGGCGCGATCGCGACGAAGGCCACGGGCCACAGGCTCGCCGGCGGGAAGGCGAGCGACAGGGCGAGGCCTGCCGCGAAGGAGATCAGGGAGGCGAGCGGAAGGCCGGGTCGCGCCGTCAGGCGCAGTCCCGGCACCGCATCTTCTTCTTGTCCGCCAGCTGGCTGCGGTGCTTCACGAGGAAGCAGTTGGTGCAGGTGAACTCGGTCTCCTGGATCGGGACGACGCGGGAGTCGGCGGGCTCGGCCAGCCGTTCCTCGCGCGTGAGGGCGATGACGACCTCCTCCTCCTCGTCGGGTTCCTCTTCCTCCGCGGCCTCCTGCTTGACCAGCAGCTCCTGGATCGACTCGACCTCGGCGCCGCTCGCCGCGGCGGCCGGGTCCGGCGGGACCGTGGCGTCGGCGAGCTCGGCCTCGCTGGGCTCGGCCTCGTCGAGGTCGTCGGCGGCGAGCTCCTCCTCTTCTTCGGTCGGCTCGTCGGTCTCGTCGATGATGTCGCTCATCACTCTCTACCTCCCGTGGACGGAGCGGTGGGGAACCCCTCCGTCGCGCGCGGATTGTACTGCCGCATCGCGGCGATGCAACGGTGCGCACCCGAGAACACCGGGAGCGGCCGATGCATTCCCCGATCAGCCGTCCGAGCGGCGCTGGGCGGACCGGAGACACAGATGAGGACCCAAGGGACGTTTGGGGCCGTGACGCCGGGGCGCCACGTTCTCTACTCCGCCTCTTGGGTCCTCGGTGCGCCTCCGCCGGGGCGGTGACGCGGTGCGACGGTATCGCCGGCCGAGCCCGGCGGTCAAGCCGAAGCGACGAAGAAGAGTGACAGGACCGCCGTGGTCAGGCCGCGAACACCTCGCGGCCGAGTGAGACCGTGAGGATCGGCGCGATCGTCGCGACCTCGGACGCCTCGAACGGATCCGCGTCGTAGGCCACGAAGTCGGCGTGCATCCCGGGCTCGAGCGCACCCTTCTTCTCCTCCTGGTGCGCGAGCCGGGCACTCCCGATCGTGTGGAGGCGGATCGCCTCGGCGCGGGACAGTCGCTGCCGCGGATCGTGGTGGGACTCGAGTGCCGCCACCGCCAGCAGCGGGTCCATGGGAGTGATCGGCGTGTCGGATCCCGCGCCGACCTCGATCCCCCGCTCGATCATCGTGCGGATCGGGTTCATCCCTGCGGCGCGCTCGGGGCCGACGCCGACCTCGTAGAGGCCGCCCGGGCCCCCCCACCACGCGTCGAAGACCGGCTGCACCGAGACCGCGAGTCCGAGCATCGCGGCCCGTTCCACGGCGCCCTCGGAGGCCATCTCGAAGTGCTCGACGCGGTGACGCCGGGCCCGGAAGTGCCGTCGTTGGCGGGAGTCGAGAGCCTGGTAGACCCGTTCCCAGGCGGTGAGGACCTGGTCGATCGCCCGGTCCCCGATCGCGTGGACCCCCACCTGGAGTCCGGCGGCATGCCCGCCGTGGAAGAAGCTCACGAGCTCGTCGTCGGAGAAGTAGGCGGTCCCGTGTCCGTCCCCGTCGGCGTAGGGGGCAGCGAGGGCCGCGGTGCGGGCGCCGATCGAACCGTCGACGGGCAGGTCGCCGCCGATCGTGCCGAGGCCCAGGTCGATCACCCGCGGGATGTCCGTCGTGGCCACGACGGGCACGGCGTCGACCGGAAGCCTCGTCCGCTGCGCGAGGAAGACCATCAGGTCCCGGTCCCCCGCCTCGAGCGGCATCGACATCTCGTGCACCGACGTCACGCCCCTGGACGCGGCGATCGCGGCGGCCTTCAGCTGGAGCTCCTGGATCTCGTGATCGGAGAGCGCCTCGCGCGTCCAGCGCGCGAGGCGCTGCATCGCCTCCTGGGTCACGCGGCCGTCGGGCTCGCCCTGCTCGCCGCGCAGCGTCCCCGGCTCGTCCCAGATGTCGGCAGCGCGGAGGGCCGCCGAGTTGGCCAGGGCCAGGTGGAAGTCGGTCCGTCGGATCACGAGGGGTCGCTCCGTGACCGCGTCGAGCTCGTCCAGCGAGGGGAACCGGGCTGCGTCCCAACGGCTCTCGTCGAACCCCTGGAGCAGGACGAGGCCGCTCCCCTCCCCTGCCCGGACCGCGGCCAGCGCGAGGAGCTCCTGGGCGGAGCGGGTCTGGGCTACCTGCTCGTCGCCGGCCGAGAGCCCGGTGCTCGTGAGATGCACGTGGCTGTCGATGAACCCGGGCACGATCGAGGCACCCGGAAGGTCGATCGTGCGGTCCGACGTCGGGGGGTCGCCGGCGCCCACGCGCTGGACGTGCCGGTCGTCGACGAGGAGCCACTCCCCCATCGCGGGGTGCGACAGGGTGTGGACGCGGGTGGCGCGGTAGAGGGTCTTCAATGCGGCCGCATCATGCCACGCCGGCGCCTGCCCCGGGCGAGTTCGACCGGCCGAGGAGCGCCCGAGCCTCGCCCGGGTCGTCCACGATCCGGGTCTTGCGGTCGTGCAGCTCGAGCCCGATCTCCGCACCCGAGAGCCGGAGGCCGTCGAGCGCGAGCCGGGCCTCACGCCGGGACGGGGCGAACGCGATCACGTCGTCGACCCACCGGAGGTGTGGCACACCGTGCCGCTCGATGGTCTCGTCGAGCCCGGCCAGGACCGCGTTCCCGAGGACGGCGGACGCGGCCGGTCCGACCGGGAGCCCGCGGACCCCGTCGTCGGCGAGCACGTGGAGCCAGGCCACCACGCGGTCGATCGCCTCGGGCGACGCCCCCGCGTCTGCGAGAGCGCGCGTCACGGCCGCGGGACCGATCGAGGCGAAGCAGTCGTGCACGTCGGCAACCACGACCGCCCGGACGGTGTGCTCGAGCCGGCGACCGCCCGTCGTCCGCCAGCGGCGACGGGCCGGCTCCCACGGGGCGAGCCGTACGACACCGTCCGTTCCCGGTCGTGCGCGGTCGGCGACCACCGCCGGCCCCAGGCGTCGTTCGATCGCGGGTAGCACCGCGGCCACGCTCGCCGCGTACCCGGCCGCGGCCTCGGGCGCGAGGGTGGCGAGCCACCGCACCTTTCCGCTCGGGGTTCGGTGGGGCGTCACGTGCGCGGCAGGGCTCAGCCGCGGCCGTCGCGGCCAGGGTGCGGTGCGGTCGGGCATCGGGCGATCTCCTCCTCGGTCCGGCGGCCGGGAGGAGGGACGGGCCGCGCTCGAGCGGTTCTATCCCGGTCCGCGGGTCGAGGCAATCGGCCGTCCGGGGGGACATCGCTCCCCCGAGGGCATCCCCCTATGATGATCGACGTGCTGGACGCTCGCGACCGCGACATCATCGCCGCGCTGCAGGACGACGCGCGCGCCACCTACGCCGACGTCGCCTCGCGGGTCGGCCTGTCGGCCTCCGCCGTCCACGACCGGGTCCGCAAGCTCGAGGAGCAGGGTGTGATCCGCGGGTACCGGGCCGTGGTCGACCCCGAGGCGCTCGGCCTCGTGGTGACCTCCCTGATCCAGGTGCGGCCGTTCGACCCGTCCCAGCCCGACGATCTCCCCGATCGCGTCGCGGACTTCCCCGAGGTCGAGGACTGCTACAGCGTGGCCGGTGAGGCGAGCTACGTGCTGAAGGTGCGCACACGGACGACCGGCGAGCTCGAGGAGCTGATCCGCCGGCTCCGGGAGAAGGCGGGGGTCGCGACCAGCACGACGATCGCCCTCTCGATCCCGTTCGAGGGTCGCCCGCTGCGCACCTGAACCCTGTGCCCTCGGAACGAGGCGGTGGGCGTGCCGCGGCGATCGGGGCTCGGGACGGCAGCGGGGTATCCTGACCGCCTGATGCGGCTCTACAACTCGCTCACACGCGCCCTGGAGGAGGTCGTCCCGGTCGAACCGGGCCACGTGGCGATGTACACGTGCGGCCCCACCGTGTATCGGTACATGCACCTCGGGAACCTCCGCACATTCCTGCTCGCGGATCTGATCCGGCGGGCCCTCGAGTTCGAGGGGCTGCGCGTGACCCAGGTGATGAACATCACCGACGTGGGTCACATGACGGACGAGTCGAGCCCCGAGGCGATCGACAAGATGCTGCTCGCGATGGAGGACGAGGGCCTCTCCCCCATCGAGATCGCCGAGAAATACACCCAGGCGGTGTTCGACGACGCCGCCGCGCTCGGGATCCGATCCGCCGACCGGTACCCGAAGGCCACCGACCACGTCGCCGAGATGATCGCGCTCACCGAGACCCTGGTCGAACGCGGCCATGCCTACGTCGTGGACACCGGGAGCGTGTACTACGACGTCACCTCGTTCCCCGGCTACGGGAAGCTCAGCGGGAACACGTTGGACAACCTCCGTGAGGGCCACCGGGACCTCGAGACCGACCGTCGCAAACGGACCCCGGCCGACTTCGCCCTGTGGAAGGCCGCGGGGCCGGGCCGGGTGATGAAGTGGGACTCGCCGTGGGGCGAGGGGTTCCCCGGATGGCACGTGGAGTGCTCGGCGATGTCGATGAAGTACCTGGGCGAACGTTTCGACATCCATACCGGGGGCACCGACCTGCGGTTCCCCCACCACGAGGACGAGATCGCGCAGAGCGAGGGTGCGGTCGGCCACCAGGTGGTCAACGTCTGGGTGCACGGGGGCCATCTCAGGCTCGCCGGGCAGAAGATCGCGAAGTCCACCGGGAACGTCGTGCGCGTCCACGAGCTCGAGGAGCGGGGCATCGACCCGCTCTCGTTCCGATGGTTCACGTTCCAGACCCGCTACCGGAGCGAGATGGACTTCACGTGGGAGTCGATGGAGGATGCCGACCGCAGGGTGAAGCAGCTCCGGCGGCACATGGCCGAGTGGGCGCCGGCCGCACCGGACCTGGGGTCCGCCGCCCTCGAGTTCGATGCCCGGTTCCGCGAGGCGGTGGCGAGCGATCTCGATCTCCCGACGGCGGTCGTCGTCGTGAACGAGCTGGACCGCGCTGCCGACGTGCCGCCGGGCGAGAAGTACGCGCTCTTCGTCTCGTGGGACCACGTGCTCGGGCTCGACCTCGAGCGCGAGGCTACGAGCGGCTGGGAGCCGTCCCCCGAGATGGAGGCGCTGATGGCCGAGCGCGACGCCGCGCGCGCCGGCAAGGACTACGCGACGAGCGACCGGATCCGCGACGAGCTCGCCGCGATGGGTCTCGAGGTCATGGACACGGCCCAGGGGACGAAGGTCCGCCCGCGCGACTGATCTCGGTCAGTCGACGACCTGAAGCTCCCGGGTCGACCGATTCAGGCGCTCCGCTCCGTCGGCCGTGACCGCGACGATGTCCTCGATCCGAACACCGAACCGCCCCTCCAGGTAGACCCCGGGCTCGATCGAGAACGTCGTGCCGGGCTCGAGCGCCCAGTCGCTCCCCTCGACCAGGTAGGGCGGCTCGTGGACCTCGAGCCCGATCCCGTGGCCCGTGCGATGGATGAACCGCGCGCCGTAGCCCGCATCGTCGATGATCGATCGTGCGACCCGGTCGATCGCCTGGGCCTCCACGCCCGGCAGGACCGCGCGGAACGCGGCCTCCTGCGCCTCCTGCACCACGCGGTAGACCTCCTCGAACCCCTCCGGGGCCTCGCCCACCACGACCGTGCGCGTGGTGTCGGAGAAGTAGCCGGCGAGCTCGCCGCCGAAGTCGAGCACCACGGCGTCGCGCGGCAGCATCGTGCGGCCGGTGGGCTCGTGATGCGGGGACGCCGAGTTCGGGCCGCTCGCGACGATCGTGAAATCGGCGCGGGCGTGGCCGTTGCGCACGAGGAGATCCGCGAGATCGGCCGCGATCTCTTCCTCACGCCGCCCGAGGAACGTCATCCCGCAGATCTGCCGGAACGTCTCGTCGGCCGCGCGCCCGGCACGCCGGAGCGCCGCGAGCTCGTCCTCGTCCTTGACGGCCCGCAGGCGCCCGATCACGGGCGAGGCGGGCGCGAAGGCGGCATCGGGGATCACGGCCTGGAGGCCGATCAGGTGAGCGGACCAGAGCCGGTCGCCCACCGCGATCCGTCCGTCGGACGGGAGGAGCCGGGACGCGGCCGCGTACGGGTCCACGCCGTCGGTCCAGCCCACGAGCTCGATCCCGTCGCCGGCCGGGGCGTCGGCCGCCAGCGGCCGCTCGAGCTCGGGGACGAGCATCGTCGGGTCGCGGTCGGACCGCAGGACCAGCAGGGTCGGGCGCTCGAGCGGCATCGGGTCGTACCCGGTCAGGTACGCGAGGTCCGGCGAGGGCGCCACCACCAGCGCGGCGAAGCCCTGCGAGGCCGCCTCCCGGGCGGCGCGAGCGAGGCGGTCGGCGTACCGGGCGTTCACAGCTTCAGCAGGATCCGTTGGGGCACGATCTGGAAGGTGGCCGGGGTGGTCCCCAGCACCTCCCCGTCGGCCACGATCGGCAGGGGACGGTCCGCCTCGACGGCCACGCGGATCTTCGCGCGCATCTCGTGGATGTTGGGGTCCGGGATGTGGTCACCGTGACGGTAGATCCGCGGGAGCATCCGATACGCGTCGGATCGTGGCCCGCGGAACACGAGCGCGTCGAGGACCCCGTCGCCGGGGAACGACCGCGGCGACATCCGCAGGCCCGCCGACGTGAACTGGGCATTCGCCACGATCACGTTGAACGCCCGGCCCTCGAAGGTCTTCATGTCCGCGTCCACCTTGACCGATGCTGGGCGGGTCCGCACGTAGGCGCCCCAGAAGCCGAGGAAGCGCCGGGCGTTCCCGAGACGCGCCGGGAGCCGGGCCGCCGTCCGAGCGACCGCGGCCCCCAAGCCCACCTCGACCAGGTTCGCCGCGTAGCGCGTCCGTCGCTCCCCCGCGTCCTCGTAGGAGATCTTGATCACGTCGAATGGGTAGGTGTTCGCGCCCGCGAGGTGCCTGCAGGCCCCGTCCGTGTCGTCCGGCAGTCCGAAGCTCCGCACGAGATCGCAGCCCGATGTCGCCGCGACCACGCCGAGGACTGGCTGCTCCACGAGCGGCTCGCCGTCGTCGAACATGCCGTTCAGGACCTCCTGCACGGTGCCGTCGCCGCCCACGGCCACGAGGAACCGGCGTCCGTCCGCCATCGCCTGTCGCGCGAGGCGCGTGGCGTCGCCCGGGGCGTGCGTGATCTCGAGCGCGAAGTCGAGGCCGTTCGCGGCGAGGGCGCGTTCGAGCGCCGGCAGCTCGCCGGCCACGCGGCCGCGCCCCGCGTGCGGGTTCGCGATCACGGCGAGGGAACCGAAGGGGCTGGTCATGCGGTACGCATGGTATCCACCGCTAGACACCCGTGTACGCGACCACGCCGCGGAACACCGCGAGCCGGGAGGCGCGCACGAGGGCGGCGGTCTCCGGCGGCGCGACCTCCTCGATCTGACGCAGCAGGTCGAGGAGCTGCTTGCAGTTGCGGACGAAGTCCCCTGGCGCCATCTCGGTCTCCTGCAGCACCGCCTCCAGCGGCTCGCCGCCCGCCCAGTGGAAGATCGGGACCGCGAACCCCGATTCCAGCTCGCGGCAGAGCTGGACCTGGTGCTCGTCCTCGGTCCGCCGGACCGTGCGCCAGATCCGCGTGAGGCGCTCGAACCGTTCCTCCGTCGCCGGGGTGGGCATCCCGCCGGCCAGCGGAACGCGTTCGCGCCCCTCGTACACCATCGTGGACAGGAGCGCGGCCACCTCGCCCGGCGTGAGGTCGTCCAGGAGCCCTGCGCCCAACGACTCGCCGACGAGCAGGTCGCCCTCCCCGTAGACCCGCGACAGCGTCCGCCCCTTGTCGGTGATCGCCCAGCCGTCGACGTACCCAAGGGCGTCGAGGACCGCGAGCACGCGATCGAACTGGCGCGCGAGGGTCTCCGTGCGCACCCGGATCCGACGCTCGACGCCGCGGAGCTGCTGTTCGAGCGCGTCGGCGCGCTCGGCCCACCGAACGTGCTTGGCGAGCTCGGGGCAGGCGTGGCACGGGTGTGACGCAGCGCGATCCTCGAGCTTGGCCGCCTCGCGCTCCACCTGCGGGTCCACGCGCCGGCCCGAAGCCTTCGGCGGCTTCACGTGGAGCGAGACGAGCTTGGCCGCGACATCACGCCGGTACCGCGCGCTGCGGCTGCTCCCCGATCGCGGCAGCACGATCCGCGTGAGGACGACCGGCGGTTCGTCGAAGTCCTTCGCCGTGAGCCGGAAGAACGTCCGGTCCTGCGAGAGCACGGTGGGCTTCCCGTCGCGCGAGGACACGACCACGGCGAGTCCCCGCCGCTTGGCCTGGGGAACGTGGATCACCTCGCCGGGCCTGAGCTTCGTCACGGCGTTGCGGACGGCGTCCGTTCGCGTCCGCTCGTGTCCACGCCGGTCCTCGTCGCGCATCCGCCGAGCCTTGGCGCGCATCGCCCAGTACGCGGGGAAGTCGCCGAGGTGGCAGACCATGTTCGTGCGGTACCCCTCCAGCGCGTCGAGGTCCTGCTGGCGGGTCCGCTCGAGCGCCACGACCCCGCGGTCGGCCAGGAACTGCGCGAACGACGAGTTCAGCAAGCGGTGGGCCTGCTCGCGCGTGTAGTTGCGCACGAGGTTCACGGCCATGTTGTAGGACGGCCGGAACGACGAGGTGAGGTTGTACGTGCGCGTGGCGGCGAGCCCGGCCACCCGTTCGAAGGGCACCTGCCGCTGATAGACGACCACCGCGTGGCCCAGGGCGTCGATCCCCCGCCGGCCCGCTCGTCCGGTCAGCTGCGTGTACTCCCCGGGCGTGAGGATCTCGTGCCGCTCGCCCTGGAACTTCCACAGGTCCTCGATCACGACGGTCTTCGCGGGCATGTTGATGCCGAGCGAGAGGGTCTCGGTGGCGAACACGACCTTCACGAGCCCTGCCTCGAACAGTTCCTCGACCGTCTCCTTGAACGCGGGGAGCATGCCGGCGTGGTGGGCGGCGATACCCGCCGTCAGCCCGTCCAGGAAGTCGAAGAAGCCCAGCGTCTCGAGGTCCTCCTCGTCCATCCACGCGAGGCGGGTCTCGGCGCGCTCGCGGATGTGGTCGGCCTCGGCCCGGGTCGTGAGCCGGACCCCCGACTCGCGCAGCCACCGCACGCTCTTGTCGCACCCCGCCCGGCTGAACACGAAGTAGATCGCGGGGAGCATGCCCTCGTCGGCGAGGACCTCCACGACCTCCTCACGCCGGGGCACGTACACGCGTCGGTGGCCTTCCCGCGGGCGCGAGATCTGCTGGTGCTGCGGCGTCCCGCTCCCCCGCCGGTAGTACGTCTTCGTCTTCAGCTCGTGCTGGTCGAGCGAGACCACGTACGGGTTCGGCAGCAGGATGCCGTCCTGTTCGACGTGCATCGGGTGCAGGCGGGGGCCGACGAGGTAGTGATGCTCCAGGGGAACCGGGCGGCGCTCCTCGATCACGACCCGAGTCTCGCCCCGCAGGGTCCCGATCCACTCCCCGAACTCCTCGGCGTTGCTGATCGTCGCCGACAAGCACACGACGCTCACGCTGAGCGGCAGATGGATCAACACCTCCTCCCAGACGGCCCCGCGGTACGGGTCCTGGAGGTAGTGGACCTCGTCCATCACGACGCTCATCAGGCCGTTGAGCGTGTCGCTCCGTTCGTAGAGCATGTTCCGCAGGACCTCGGTGGTCATCACGACCACGGGCGCCTCGCCGTTGATCGTGTTGTCGCCGGTCAGCAGGCCCACGCTCGCGGACCCGTGCTTGTCCACGAGGTCGCCGTACTTCTGGTTCGAGAGCGCCTTCAGGGGGGTCGTGTAGAAGGCCTTGCCGCCCTTGGCGATCGAGCGCTCGATCGCGTACTCGGCCACGACCGTCTTCCCGCTGCCGGTGGGCGCGGCGACGAGGACCGACTCGCCGCGATCGATCGCATCGATCGCATCGAGCTGGAAGGCGTCCAGCGTGAATGGATACTCGGCGGCGAACGCCGCGGGGGTGGTCACGCGGTCAGTCTACGGGCGGCCGGAAGGCCGGACGGTGAGACCACATCGAGCCAGGAACGGCCGGAGCCCGGCCTCGAACGCGTCGGGCGCCTCCAGGTTGCTGAGATGCCCCACGCCGGGGATCGTCAGGAGCTCCGCACCCGGGATCCGTGCGGCCATCGGGGCGGTGACCTCGGGTGGGATCAGTGCGTCGCCGTCGGAGGTGATCACGAGCGCCGGCACGTCGATCGCGCTCAGATCGGGGCCCGAGTCCTTGCGCCCGGCCATACCCCGGGCGGCGGCCGCGATCGACGCGGCGGGCTGCTCCGCGATCAGGTCCCGGACGACGGCACGGAGCTCGTCCGGCGCCCCTTCGCCCAGCAGGGGGGGCGGGCTCTCGACGAGGAACCCGTTCCCCTCCGCGTCGAGACGGTCGGCGAGGGCGCGTCGCCCCTCTGCCGCCTCGGGGGTGTCCCCTTCCGCCTTCGTGTTGGCGAGGACCAGGCCCGCGACGCGCCCCCGTGCCATCCGCCAGAGCTCGAAGGCCACGTAGCCGCCCATCGACAAGCCGCAGACGACCATCCGGTCCACGCCGGCGGCATCGGCCGCCTGCAGGCACCGGTCGGCCGCGGCGCCCATCGCCATCACCCGGCCGGCATCGGACGTACCGCCGAACCCGGGGAGGTGCGGGGCCACCACCGGGATCTCCGGGGCGAGCGAGGTCACCTGCGACGCCCACATCCGGGCGTCGAGCGGGAACGCGTGGATAAGGAGCAGGCCTTCGGTCATCCGATCCCCTTCGCGTCGGGTCCGACGACGATCGGGAGCGCTCCGGGGCGCACCTCGAACGTGGCGGGCAAGGGCCCGACGCGCTCGCCGTCGGCGTACACCAGCATCTTACGGTTCGCCTCGACCGTCACGGTCGCGCCCCGCATCATGCGCACCTTGGGATGCCGGCCGTGGGACCCGGTGAACACCCGCGGGAACGCCCTGAGGAACGCCGTCTTGCTGAGCGCCTCCACGATGCACACGTCCAGGAGCCCGTCGTTCACGCACGCGTTCGGGAGCACCTTCATCCCGCCGCCGTACTGGATCCCGCTCCCGACGACCGTGAGCATCGCGTCCACCGAGAGGGCCTCCCCGTCGATCGTCAGCTCGTAGTGTGCGGGCGAGAACCGTGAGAGGGTCTTCATGACGGCGGCGACGTACGTGCCCGTGCCGCCGAGGCGCACGGACATCCCGTTCGCGGTTTCGTTCACCTCCGAATCGAACCCGGCCCCCGCGATGTTCACGAAGTGCCGGTGCTCCACGCCGGCGACCAGCGAGACCAGGTCGATCGGCACGATCTTGGGATTCGCGAGGAGCCGGACCGCTGCGTCGAACCGACCGACGCCGACCACCTTGGCGAAGTCGTCCCCCGTGCCCGCGGGCAGGATCGCGAGCGCCGCTCCCGTGCCGAGCACCCCGTTCGCGCCGAGCGACACCGTGCCGTCACCCCCGAGCACCGCGACGATCCCGGCGCCGTCCTCGGCCGCACGCCGTACGGTTGCCTCGAGGTCGTCACCGGACTCCGAGACCCTGACCTCGTGCTCGACCCGCAGGTCGTGCAGGATCGCGTCGGCCTTGCCGATCAACCGACCCGCCTTGCCGCGTCCCGCGGTCGGGTTCGCGACCACCACGACGGGCGCGGCGGTCACGACCGGCTCACCCTCTACGCCCCGCCGCCCGGGAGCCCAGGGATCGGCCCCTCGGGGATGTTCGCCACGCCGCCGGCACGCAGGGCCGACTGATACTCGGCCCACCCCGCGTTGAACACGAGGGCCGCGGTGTCGCGGAGGTCCGCCGCCACCTTCGTGAGCCGCTCGACCTCGGCGGGATCGGTGGCCGTGGCCGCCAGGGCCGCGACCTCGGCGGCCTGGCGGTAGAGCTGCAGGCCCTCGATCATCCGTTCCTTCGAGTTCGTGAACGCGGCCGCCTGGAGCTCGTCGAACCCCTGGTTCCTGATCGTGGCGACCAGGTCGAACGCGGTGAGTTGATCGAGCGCCTTCTTCGCGTTGGCCTGCGCGTCGGCGAAGGTCTGGTCGGCGCCCTCGGGGACCGTGCCCTTCGACGACATCGTGTCGATCGCGCCGCTCAGGTCCGCGAAGATCGTCGGCGGCAGCCCCTGGTTCGGCGTGCCCACCAGGGCGAAGGCGCCCTCCGCGGCGGTCTGCCAGGCCGTCGCGGCCTGCAGCTTCTTGGCCGCGGCATCGGCCTGTGCCGAGGCAGACGCGGCGGCATCGGCGTCCGCACGGTTCTGGCGCAGCCCGTTCGTGATCCAGACGACGAGCGCCATCGCGAGCAGCCCGGCGAGGAACGCGGCCGTCACCTGCACCCAGCGGCGCTGGGGCCAGGGCTGCGCCACCTGCACGGGCGCCCGCTTGGGCGCGCGGGCCGCGGGCTTGCTCTTGGGCTTGCGCTTGCCTTTGATCGCCATCGGGCTCCTACTTCTTCATGAGGCGACCGATGATGATAGCCGCCTCGTAGAACACGTACATCGGGATCATCATCGCGAGCATCGTGTACGGGTCCGAGCTCGGCGTGATGACCGCGGAGAACACCGCGATGAACAGGATCGCGTACCGACGCCACGAGCGGAGCCGCCGCGAGCTCAGGACCCCGACGAGCTCCAGGAACACGAGCAGCACCGGGAACAGGAACGACAGGCCGAACGCGAGGGTCACGAGCACGATGAAGCTCACGTAGCGGTCGGCGGTGAGGAGCGGCGCGATGCCGGCGCCGGCGAACCCCAGGAGGAAGTTGAGCGCCTTCGGCAGCGTCCAGTAGGCGAACGCCGCACCCAAGAAGAACAGCAACGTCGCCGACGCGACGAACGGGATCGCGTACTTGCGCTCCCCTTCGGTCAGACCGGGGTTCACGAAGGCCCACACCTGCCACAGCACCACGGGCAGCGCGACGGCCAGGCCCAGGTACACGACGATCTTCATCTTCACGATGAATGGGTCGATCAGCCCGGTGATCACGAGATCGCATCCGGCGGGTGGCCGCGCCTCGGGATGCTGGGTGACGTAGTCGCAGAAGGGCGCCCGGATCAGGTCCATGAAATACGGGTAGAGGAACCACCCCACGATCGACCCCAGCCCCACCGCGATGAACGCGATGATCAACCGCCGCCGGAGCTCCTCGAGGTGCTCGACGACGGTCATCGTCCCGGTGCGCTCCTCCTCGGACCGTCGAAGGAACTTCGGGACGAGCCGCATGCGGACGAGCTACTCGGCCGGCGCCGGCGGGTCGGCCGGGGTCGGGTGGTCCACGTCAACGGCGGGCCCGGCTCCGTCGTCTTCCGCTGCCGGAGCCTCGCTCGCCTCGGACGGCTCCTCTTCCGCGTCCGAGGACGCCTCGGGCGCCGGGGACGCAGGCCGGGGGGTGCGGTGCGGGGTCGGTGCCGGAGGTGTCGGCGTCGTCACCGGGTCCATGCTGAGGTCGAGCTTGACCATGTCCTTGACCTCGTCCTGGACCTTGCGGAACTCGCTGAGGCCACGGCCGATCGTGCGTGCGAGCTCGGGCAGCTTCGTGGGTCCCACGACGATCAGCGCGATCGCGAGGACGAGGAGGAGCTCGGGAGGGCCGATGTTCAACATGATGGGGAGGGCGTTCGCCCGCAGCGAATCCTACTACCGGCGGTCAGGGACGGGTCCTGCCGGGCGGGGTCAGCGATCCCGCGCGATCCGAGGCCCTGGCGGCCCCACGGCTCAGGTCGTCGACGATCGGCTGGGCCTCCTCCTGGAACCGCCGCGCGGTCCGGCCCAGGAGCAGCGCCTCCCGGACCAGCGCGATCGCGAACACCAGCACGGCCACGGTGGTGACGGCGGCGATCAGGTACCAGACGAGCAGCCAGGGGCTCACGAGGCGATGCTACACGAGGCGACACGCGCGGACGAAGCCCGGGAGCCCCGTCAGGCGCCGCCGCTGGAAGCGAGGAATTCTTCGATGTACCGCTCGTCTTCCAGGAGGTAGTGGAACTCGATCACGTCGTCGATCGAGAACGCCGGCCCGGTGGGGAGCGGCCCCCGCGGATCGTCGACGGGCTCGTCGAAGAGCTCCGGGTGACCCACTAGCGTGCCCTCTGCCTGGTCGATGTCGACCCCTGCCGAGACGAGGAGCGCCACGATCTTGCGGTCGGCGCGCTTCTCGACGTCGTCCTCGCAGCTCGGGCAGGTGAACCGATAGCTGCCCTCCCGGCCGTTCTGACGGACCGACAGGAGGATGGCCTCGGGACCCATGTCCACTTCGCCACATCGGGGGCACGTTGTGCGGATCGTTGTCATCTCACGGGAGCTATCGGTCCCGCTCGAACGGGGCTTGAGCGTTGGAGCGAGGATCGGGTCGAGCCCGGGATACCTAGATCCAGGCACTCAGCCCCGGTAGCGCTCCCTCGTCCGTTCGGCCAACGCCCGCAACTCATCCCGGAGCGCGGCCGGGGCGACGATCTCGGCGTCGGGTCCCACGCGCAGGAGCAGCTTCGCGATCCAGCCCAGACTCCGCGAGGGCAGGGTCACCTCGAGCGAGCCGTCGTCGAGCTCGACGGCGTCGATCGTCGCGTAGTACTCGGCGATCCATCGCGCGCCGGCGCGGAGCCGGAGCCGGACGGGAACGTCATCGGCCCCCGGTGTATAGAGGTCCCGGCCCGCGCCCGTCAGCCCGTGCGGCTCGAAGGTCGCAGGGGT
Source organism: uncultured Actinomycetes bacterium (assembly GCA_963821925.1). Lineage (GTDB taxonomy): Bacteria > Actinomycetota > UBA4738 > UBA4738 > HRBIN12 > JAOUEA01. The sequence continues at coordinate 159,170 of CAWGFO010000009.1, forward strand.
GGCGACCGCGGTTCGGACCCGATCGGCGCGGAAGAGCCGCTCGGCGTCGGCGCCCAGGTCCCACGCGACCACGTACCAGTTGCCCAGGCTCGAGAAGACCGCCTCGGGCTCGATCGTCCGCGTGCTCCAGGCGCCGCTCGATGCCGAGAAGTACTCGATGTCGACCCGATGATGCGTCTCGGCGGCGTCCCGCAGCAGCCCCAGGTGCTCGGGCGCGACGCCACCGCCCATCACCTCGATCAGCCCGTCGGCGTCGAGCGTCTCGGGTCCCAGCGTCTCCCGCAGCTTCCCCAGGGCGCTCGCCAGATCGGGCGCCTGCGGGAGGCCGGGGGTGGCGACGAGCTCGGTCCCCCGCACGTACAGCGCCAGCGCCTCGCTTCGGGTGAGCCGGAGCGGCCGCGCGAAGTGATCGGCCATCGTGATCCAGATGCGGTCGTCCTCGTCGACGTCCACGTCGATCAGGTCGCCGGGGCCGTACGGGGGCAGGCCCGACATGAAGAGCAGGTCGAGGTCGCGGCGGAGCTGCTCGGACGCCATCCCGAAGAGCGCCGCCACCTCCCCCAGCCGGCTCCCGGGGTGCTGCACGAGGTACGGGACGACGACGAGCATCTGGCCGAGGCGGTCGGCGGTCTTCGGGGCGCCGCGGCGCGGACGGTCAGGCACGGATCGCGTCCAGGCGGTCGGCGATCACGTCGCGAAGGCTCGGGGGCTCGAGCGCCACGGCCTCGTCCCCGAACTGCAGGATCAGGCCCGCGAGGGCCTGTTCGTCCGCGAGCGGGACCGCGACCTCCACCCAGCCGTCGTCCCGGGGGCCCGTGGTGATGGCGCCCTGCAGCGATCCGGCCGCCCACCAGGCGACCTCCGGGGAGAACGCGATCACGGCCCGCTCCTCGGCCTGCGCGTTCCAGGGGCCCGCCTGCACGTGGTCGGCCGCCTTGAACCCGTCCGGCGGCTGGGAGCCTTCGCCCCGGTCCTCCGGGTCGGAGGTGAACCGGGACAGCCGGAAGGCGCGGACGTCGTCCCGATCGCGGTCGTGTCCCACCAGGTACCAGTGCCCTCCCCGGAACACCATCGCGAAGGCGTCGACCTCACGCTCGGACGCCTTGCCCTGGGACGTGCGATACCCGAAGGCGATGCGATGCCGCTGCTGGGCGGCCGCGGCCACGGCGAGCACGAGGCCGCTCCGCGCGTCGGACCCGGACGCGAGCGGTCCTCCAGCGAGCCCCGCCAACACGCCGCCGTCGGCCCCGTAGAGCAGCTTGTGGACGGCGCGCTCGGCGGCGGTGTTCTCGTCGCCGCTCTGCGCTGCCACCAGCAGCGCCCCGAGCTCTTGGGGCGTGAAGGCGATCTCCGGGAGGTAGTACGCGTCCTTGGGGATCAGGTAGCCCTGTTCCCCGCCCCAGGCATCGACGTCGACGAGCTCGAGGGGCACGCCGAAGTCGCGCAGGAGGTCCTTGTCGCGCTCGAACATGCGCTTGGCCGAGTCCACCTTCTCCTGCCGGTAGGGCTCGAGCGTCTCGCGGATCTGTTCGAACGTGAGCGGGGTTCTGGTCTCGAGCAACAGCGCCACGAGGTTCAGCAGCCGCTCGAGGGGTTCCATCCGGTCGTTGCCCGCCATCGTTGCGGCATCATATCGGCGAGATGCCCAGCGACATCGGAAGGCCCGCGGCACGGGAGGAGTCCCTCCTGCAGACCCCCGTGGTGCTCGCCCTGGATCCCGAGGCCGTCCCCCTGGTCCGGGCCGGCGCGTCACGGGCGGGCGGCGATCCCACCGTGATCGTCGCCGCGGACCCGGATCTCGCGACCCTGCTGGCCGCCGTCCACGGGGTCGCGGCGGAGTACGTCGTGGCGGCCTGCTCGTCGCCCGCGGCCGCCGCCACGGTCGCGCGCGTCGCGACGCTACGGCGGGGGCGCCCCCTCCCGGTCCTGGGGATCGCCGACGGCACGATCGACGCCGCCAGCCGCTCGCTCCTCGCCGATCCCTCGCTCGAAGGGCTCAACGTCGCGGTGCCCGCGCTCGAGGACGCCGATCGCGCGCGGCTGTGGGACAGCCTGAGGGCCGAGCGCATCGAGGAGCGCCATCATCTCGTGGAGGTCGACGGCCGCCCGGCACTCGTCGCGCTGCACGCGCTCGCGGCCGCACCGGAACATCCGGACGCGGGGCTGTCGACGAGGCTCGACGGGGTCGCTGCCCTCGCGGCGGGCGCCGCGGGCGTCCTCGCGGGCCGCATGGCGGCCGGCGGCCGGCGGTGGCGAACGGTCGGGTCCTGAAGGCGGGCCGGCAGACCCCGGCGTCCGGCCGTCACATGTGCGCGATCAGCTGGTCGACCCGCTCGTCCACGCTCCGGAACGGATCCTTGCAGAGCACGGTCCGTTGCGCCTGGTCGTTCAGCTTCAAGTGGACCCAGTCCACCGTGTAGTCGCGCCGCTTCGCCTTCGCCTCCCGGATGAAGTCGCCGCGCAGCTTGGCGCGCGTCGTCTGGGGCGGCTCCCTCATCGCGAGACTGACCTGCGCGTCGTCGACCACTCGGTCGACCCTCCCGCCCTTCTCGAGCAGGTAGTAGAGGCCCCGCGAGCGGTTCACGTCGTGGTACGCGAGGTCCAGCAGGGCCACCTTCGGGCTCGCCAGTGTCAGGTCGTGCTTCACCATGTACCGGTCGATCATCAGGCGCTTCGTGATCCAGTCGACCTTGCGGGCCAGGCGTTCGGGCTGGTCGGCGGCCAGCGCCTCCAGCGCCCCCCGCCACTCAGCGAGCAGCAGAGACGCCGTCTCGTCCTTGCCCTTGCGCTCGATGAAGCGCTCGGTCTTCTCGAGGTACTCGGTCTGCACCTCGAGCGCCGAGAGCTCCCGGCCGTTGGCGAGCTTCACCTTGCGGGTGCAGCTCGTGTCGTGGCTGATCTCGCGGATCGCGCGGATCGGGTTCTCCAGGGAGAGGTCGCGCATCACGGTGTTGCCCTCCACCATCCGGAGGACGAGGTCGGTGATCCCCACCTTCATGAAGGTCGTCCACTCGCTCATGTTCGAGTCGCCCACGATCACGTGGAGGCGCCGGAAGCGCTCGGCGTCGGCGTGTGGCTCGTCCCGCGTGTTGATGATCGGGCGGCTGCGGGTCGTGGCGCTCGAGACGCCCTCCCAGATGTGCTCGGCGCGCTGGGCGATGCAGTACTGGGCCCCGCGCGGGCCGTGCAAGACCTTCCCGGCCCCGCTCCAGATCTGCCGGGTCACGAAGAACGGGATCAGCACATCGGCCATGCGCGCGAATTCCCCGTGGCGCCCGACCAGGTAGTTCTCGTGGCAGCCGTACGAGTTTCCGGCGGAGTCGGTGTTGTTCTTGAACAGGTAGACCTGCCCGTTGATGCCCTCCTCGTGCAGCCGCATCTCGGCCGCCGCCAGGAGCCCCTCGAGGATCCGCTCCCCCGCCTTGTCGTGTGCCACGACCTCGCGGACCACGTCGCATTCGGGCGTCGCGTACTCGGGATGCGATCCGACGTCCAGGTACAGGCGCGCGCCGTTCTCGAGGAAGACGTTGGAAGAGCGCCCCCAGTGGACGACCCGGCGGAAGAGGTACCGTGCCACCTCGTCGGGCGACAGGCGTCGCTGCCCGCGGAACGTGCAGGTGACGCCGTACTCGTTCTCGAGCCCGAAGATCCGCCGATCCATGGCAGGAAGCCTACGCCGGGGTGCCGCGAACGCCGGGAGCGGGCGGGGCGCCGGACGGCTCAGCCGGCGAGGATCGCGGTCATCTCCGGCTCTTCGAGACGGTGGAACTTCCGGCGGTGCGTCCTCGTGCGGTCCAGCACGCCGGCCTCGATCGCGTCGGCTTCGATCGTGCGGCCGTCGGGCGACCCGAGGACCTCCACCCCCGCACGGACGGCCGCCGCGAGGTCCCAGCCTTCCGCGTAGCGGCCTTTGAGGGTCTCGTTGAGATCGTCGGAGTGTCCGCCGATCGCGACGAACCCGTGCTCGTCGTTCACCGAGCCGTCGAAGAGCACGTGGTAGATCGCGCTGCCCGAGGCGTCGCCGTCGACCTCGCCCACGAGGATCTCGACCTCGTAGGGCTTCATCTGCTGCGTGAAGATGTTCGAGAGGGCCTGGGAGTAGGCGTTCGCGAGGTCGCGCGCCTTCACGTCCTCGCGCCCGTAGGAGAAGCCCCGGAGGTCGGCGAGTCGGATCCCCGCGATCCGCAGGTCCTCGAACTCGCTGTACTTCCCGACGCCCGCGAACGCGATCTTGTCGTAGATCTCGCTGATCTTGTGGAGCGTGGCCGACGGGTTCTCGGCCACGAACAACAGCCCATCGGCGTACTCCATCGCGATCACCGAGCGCCCGCGAGCGATGCCCTTGTGGGCGTACTCCGAGCGGTCCTTCATCATCTGCTCGGGCGCGACGTACGGCATGAAGCCCATCAGGAACGCCCCTCCAGGACCGCGGCGACCGCGGCCTCGACCTCGGCCTCCGGCACCTCGTCGGCGCCACCGGCGGTCACCGCGAGCACGATCGGGTAGATCTTGCGGTTCGGATCGGGACCTCCTGTGGCCACGTCGTCCTCGGACGCGTCGAGCAGCGCCTCGACCGCCACGCGGACCGCGGCCTGCCGGTCGAGGTCGCGCCGCCAGCGCTTCTTCAGGGAGTTCTTCGCCGGCTGGCTCCCCGAGCCGGTCGACTGGTAGTCGTCCTCCTCCCACCGGCCCCCGGTGGCGTCGTAGTGGAAGATCCGTCCCTCGCCGCGCCGCAGGTCGTAGCCGCCGAACAACGGCACCACCACGAGGCCCTGCATCGCGAGCGGGAAGTTCTCGCGGATCAGCTGGCCCAGGCGGTTCGCCTTCCCCTCGAGCGAGAGACGGTCGCCCGTGAGCTTCTCGTAGTGCTCGAGTTCCAGCTGGAACAGTTTCACCATCTCGACCGCCATGCCGGCCGCGCCCGCGATCGCGATCGCGCTGTAGTCGTCGGCCGCGAACACCTTGCGCATCTTGTCGTCGGCGATCGAGTAGCCGGCCGTCGCGCGCCGGTCGCCGGCCACGATCACGCCGTCGGCGTACTTCATGCCGAGCACGGTCGTCCCGTGCGGGATCTGGGCGGCCGCCGACGCGGCGACGTCGGCGCGCATCGTCTGCGGGAGCGCCTCGGGGCGCTCGCGACGCACGAGGTCGGCGAAGCTCGGATTCAGGCCGAAGCCCGGTGCCGAGACGGGGAGATCCACGTGGTCGCTCACTCCCCGCCCTTCTGGACGTAGGACTTCACGAACTCCTCGGCGTTCTCCTCCAGGACGGAGTCGATCTCGTCGAGGATGTCGTCCATCTCCTCCTTCAGCTCGGCGGCCTTCGCCGTGGAGGAGACCTGCCCGGCGTCGGCGTCGGGCTCGTCGCCGCCACCACCGCCCTTCTTCTGGACCTTCTTCTGTTCCTGCTCCTGGGGCACGGGTTGGCTCCTTTCCGTGGGAGCGATTCTAGTGGTGGCTCCGGCTCACGCCTGGAGGCGGGCGACGAGGGTGGCGGCATCTTCCGCCTGCGTCAGCAGTTCCTCGACGTGCTCCTTCGTGCCGCGGAGGGGCTCCCGCATCGGGATCCGCTGCAGCGCGTCGGCGCCCGTGTCGATGATCAAGGAGTCCCACGAGGCGGCCGCGATCGCGTCGGGATACCGCGAGATGCACCGGCCGCGGAAGTAGGCGCGTGTGTCCTCGGGCGGCTCGTCGATCGCGGCCTCGACCTCGGCGTCGGAGGTGAGTCGCTCGACCTTCCCCGAGGCTTCGAGGCGGTAGTACAGGCCCCGGTCCCGGCGCACGTCGTGGTACTGCAGATCGATCGCCCGGAGCTTCGGATCGGCCCACTCGAGGTTGTCACGGTCGCGGTAGGCCTGGAGGACCCGCTGCTTGGCCACCCAGTCCAGCTGGCCGTGGAGGGTCCCGGGGTCGACCTCGAGGGCCGTGAGGACGGCCTCCCACCGCTCGACGACCTCGCGCTGTTCGGGCGTGTCGTCCTCGCGCTCGACGTACTTCTTCGCGTGCTCGAGGTACTCCCACTGGAGCTGCACCGCGGTGACCGTGCGTCCGTCGGCGAGCGTGACGCTCGCGCGGCACGTCGGATCCCGCGAGATCTCGTGCAGCGCCTGCACGGGGTTCTGGATCGTCAGCTCTGGCAGGAACGCGTCCTCGATCATCTTGAGGACGATCGCGGTGGTCCCGATCTTCAGGAAGGTCGCGACCTCGCACAGGTTCGCGTCGCCCACGATCACGTGCAGCCGCCGGTAGCGCTCGGGATCCGCGTGGGGCTCGTCGCGCGTGTTGATGATCGGGCGCTTCAGGGTCGTCTCGAGGCCGACCTCGGTCTCGAAGAAGTCGGCGCGCTGCGTGAGCTGGAACATCCCGCGCCCCCGCTCGTCCCAGGGTGCCTCGGCGCCGACCTTGCCGGCCCCCGTGAACACGATCCGCGAGACGAAGAACGGCGTCAGGTCGCGCACGATGTCGGAGAACGGCGTCGCCCGGTCCACGAGGTAGTTCTCGTGCGTCCCGTACGAGTTCCCCTTGCCATCGCTGTTGTTCTTGTAGATCGAGAGGGCGGGAGCTCCGGGCATCGCGCGCGCGACCTCGAGCAGCGAGCGCTCGAGGATCCGCTCCCCTGCCTTGTCGTGCACGACCAGCTCGCGCGGCGTGAGGCACTCCGGCGTGGAGTACTCAGGATGGGCATGGTCGACGTAGTAGCGGGCGCCGTTCGGCAGGATCACGTTGGCGAGGCCGAGATCTTCGTCCGACCCGGCGTTCGCGGGCACCGGCTCGAACCCGCGCGCGTCGCGCATCGGCGATTCCTGCTCGTAGTCCCAGCGGATCCGGCGCAGAGAACCGGCGTAGGTCGAGATCAGCAGGGAGGACGAGAGGACCGGGTTGAATTCGGGCGCGCCGGCGGCGGCGATCCCGTACTCCGTCTCGGTGCCGAAGACCTTGGGGATGGCCATGCGGCCACCTTACAGGTACTGTCCGGCGTTCACGCGCTCCACCTGGCGGCCGTCGCCGTCGTGGCCGAGCAGCGTCCGCACGTACACGATCCGCTCGCCCTTCTTGCCCGAGATCCGCGCCCAGTCGTCGGGGTTCGTGGTGTTGGGCAGGTCCTCGTTCTCCTTGAACTCGTCGCGGATCGCGGTGAGCAGGTCCTCGGTCTTGATCCCCTTCTGGCCCTTGGAGAGGAAGCGCTTGATCGCGTCCTTCTTGGCACGGCGCACGATGTTCTCGATCATCGCGCCGGAGTTGAAGTCCTTGAAGTACAAGATCTCCTTGTCGCCACTCGCGTACGTGACCTCGAGGAACCGGTTCCGGTCGCTCGGCTCGTACATCTGCTCGACGGTCTTCTCGATCATGCGGTAGCAGGCCTGCTGCGGGTCGCCGCCGTACCGCGCGACCTCGTCGGGGTGGATCGGCACGACCGGGTGCAGGTACTTGGCCATGATGTCCTTGGCCTGCGGTTCGTCGGGCCGCTCGATCTTGATCTTCACGTCGAGCCGCCCCGGGCGCAGGATCGCAGGGTCGATCAGATCCTCGCGGTTCGAGGCGCCGATCACGATCACGTTCTTCAGGGTCTCGACGCCGTCGAGCTCGCTGAGCAGCTGCGGGACGATCGTCGACTCGACGTCGGAGCTGATGCCCGTGCCGCGTGTCCGGAAGATCGAGTCCATCTCGTCGAAGAACACGATCACCGGCAGGCCTTCCTCGCTGCGCTCCTTCGCGCGCTGGAAGATCTCGCGGATCTGCCGCTCTGTCTCGCCCACGTACTTGTTCAGCAGCTCGGGGCCTTTCACGTTGAGGAAGTACGAGCGGGCGTCGCTGCGACCGGTGCGCTCGGCCACCTTGTCGGCGAGCGAGGCGGCCACGGCCTTCGCGATCAGGGTCTTGCCGCACCCCGGAGGCCCGTAGAGCAGGATGCCCTTGGGCGCCTCGAGCTCGTGTTCGTGGAACAGCTCCGCGTAGAGGAACGGCAGCTCGACGGCGTCACGGATCGAGTCGATCTGTCCCTCGAGGCCACCGATGTCCTCGTAGCTGACGTCGGGGATCTCCTCGAGGACGAGCTCCTCGACCTCTTCCTTGGGCAGGAGCTCGACCGCGACGTTGGACCGGGTGTCGAACAGGACGTTGTCGCCCACGCGGATCGGGGTGTCGAGGAGCGAGCCCGCCAGGTGCGCGACGTACTCCTCGTCCCCGCGGCCCACGACGATCAGTCGATCGTCGCCCAGCTTGTCCTTGACCTTCACGACCTCGCCGGCGCGGTCGGGTTCGAGCACCTCGACCACGTTGAGGGATTCGTTCAGGACGACCTGCACGCCGGGGCGGAACGCGCGCTCGTCGAGATCGGGCGCGGGCATCACGCGCATCTTGCGGCCCGCGGTGAACACGTCGAGGGAGCCGTCGTCGTTCGTGGCGAGATACACGCCGAAGGTGGCGGGCGGCTGCGAGAGCTTCTCGACCTCCTGGACGAGGGCCTCGATCTTGTCCCGCTCGGCCCGCAGGGCGTCGGCGAGCTTCTGGTTCTGGCCCATCGCCTTACCGAGCTGCTCGCGGGTCTCGACGAGCTTCTCCTCGAGGAGCGTGACCTGCCGGGGCGCGTTCGTGAGCCGCCGGCGCAACAGGCCGACCTCCTCCTCCAGGAACTTCACCTGGCTCTGGAGCTCGTGGACCTGATCCTCGTAGCGCGCTACCTGCTCGTCGTGGCCGGGCATCTCGCTTCACCTCCGCACAGGGCATCGAGTGTATCCCCGCCTCCACCGCGATCTCGGGAGGTCGCGCGAGACGGTTCCTTCCTCTCTCTTACGGCACTTGCGCCCGGAAGGCTTAGGCCCTTTCCCAAAGTATCTGAGGGCACCGACGCCGAACGGGTGGCCCGCAACGAGCCTCAGGCAGCCGGCGTTGCGAGCCGTGCCACCGTCAGGAAGCCCGTGTGGCCCACCATCCGATGATCGGGGCGCACGCTCCGTTCCGTCACGTGCCAGCCGCGCTTGAGGGTCTCGAAGGTCTCCACGTGCTGGAACCCGGTACCGGGCAGGGCGAGCACCAGCTGCTGGACCTGGATCGTCGTGGGCAGGTAGGCGCAGACGACGCCCCCCGGTTCGAGCACCCGCGCGAGGGCCGGCAGCGGCCCCCACGGCTCCGGCATGTCGAGCACGGCGCGGTCGTACCGCTCCCCCGTCTCGGCCACCAGCGAGAGATCGCCCTCGCGGAGCTCCAACGTCGGTGGCATCGTGCCGTAGAAGACCTCGATGTTGGTCTGCGCGCGCTCGCGGTGCTCGTCGCGCAACTCGTACGAGACGACCCGGCCCGTCTCCCCGGCCGCACGAAGGAGCGCGATCGTCAGCGCTCCCGACCCGGTGCCCGCCTCCAGGACCCGCGCGCCCGGGAACACGTCCGCGTAGGTCACGATCGGTCCGAGGTCCTTCGGGTAGATCACCTGGGCGCCGCGCGGCATCTTCAGCACGTAGTCGGCGAAGCGCGGGCGGAACGCCACGAAGACCATCCCTTTCGAAGTCTGGACCTTCGTGCCCTCCGGCTTCCCGATCAGCTCCTCGTGGCCGAGGGTGCCGCTGTGCGTGTGATACGTGCCCTTCGCCTGCAGGGTGAACAGGTACGTGCGGTCGCGCTGGTCGATCAGCAGGATCTTCTCGCCCGGCTGGAACGGGCTGGTGGCCTCGGTCATCCTGCGCCGCCGTAGATCTCGGCGGGCAGGACTTCGTCGGACAGCTCGGCGGCGACCTCGCGGTCGGGCTCGGCCGTCGTGTCCAGGCGTTCGCCGAGGATCTGGGCCCGGGCGCGGCAGAAGGCGCAGAACCGTCCCGTGGTGGGCTGATCGCATCGTTCGCACGGGAGGAGGTCGGCGGTGTCGGCCTCGCGGAACAGCGGCCTCCCGCGGTCGAGGTAGCCCAGGAAGAACTGCGCCTTGGCGCCCGGCGAGGTGGTCTCGATCGCGTTCAGCGCCTCCTTGTACCGGAGCTGCGTGTTCCCGGCGACGAGCGGGCACTCCTCCACCACGTAGTCGATGCCGCGCAGGAAGGCGTAGGCGGCCGTCTCGAGCTCGCTGAGCCGGTGGAGCGGCTTGACCTTCTTCACCATGCCCGGCTTCGCCGGCAACGAGGGCGACTGGCGGGCGATGTACTCGACGTTCCAGCGAAGCGTGTTGCCCAGGAGGTTCGCGGCCTCGTCGTCGAGGTTGTGTCCCGTGGCCACCACGTCGAAGCCGCCGTCGAGGGCCGCCCGGTTGAAGACGTACCGCTTCGAGAGGCCGCATACGGCGCAGGTGGAGCGGGGGCCCTTGGCGCCGGCGGTCGGGATGTCGAAGCCGTAGTCATCGGCGAGGTCGACCTCGATCAGGTCGGCACCGCGCTCCGAAGCGAAGCCGCGGGCGATCTCGCGCGAGCGGTCCGAGTAGTCCCCGATCCCAAGGCCCAGGTACAAGCCGGAGGCGTCGTACCCGAGCTCGAGCAGGATGTCCCACAGCGCCAGGGAATCCTTGCCGCCGGAGACGGCGACCAGCACGCGGTCCCGCGGGTCGAGCATGTCGAACCGCCTGATCGCCTTGCGCACCTGCTCGCGCACGACCACGACGAAACATCCCTTGCAGAAGGCGCTGTTGTTCCGGCGGACCTCGATGACCGCCGGGCCGGCGCAGCGGCGGCACCTCATGGGCGTGCCCCTCCGGAGATCACCGGGCGGATCTCGATCGCATCCCGGTCCTGCAGTCGATCCTGTCGCGTGACGAGCTCTCCGTCGCGGATCACGAGCGCGGTGTCGGGCTGGACCCCGAGCTCGAGGAGGAGGTCGTGCACGGTGCGCCCACCGTCGATCTCGACCTCGCGGTCTGGGTTGCGGAGTCGGACCCTCACCGCCTCAGGCTAACGCACCGTCCGTCGCGGCACGGGACCGCGACGGACGGTGTCGCGTGGAAGACGGGTTCCCTACGGAAGGTTCGTCGGGAGGGGTCGAGATCCGAGCGTGACGTCGACGGTCCGGCTCGCGCCGCCGTTCGTCACGATCTGGACCGAGACCTGCTGGCCGGGCTTGAGCCCTTCGAGGACCTTCCCGAGGTCCTCGGCCGACGAGATGTCGGTCCCGTCAACGTTCACGATCACGACGCCTTCCTGGATCCCTGCCGCCTGGGCGGGACCGTCGGACGTCGTGGCGAGCACGTAGGCGCCATGGTCCACGCCCAGGTTGAACTGCTGCGCGAGCGCGGCGTTCACGGTCTGGGTCGACACGCCCAGGTAGGCGGTGGCCGCCAGCGGGTCGGTCTGGGCCTGCGCGATCGTGTCCTTGGCGGAGTCGATCGAGATCGCGAACCCGATGTTCTCGGCCGAGTCGTCGCCGGCCGAGTTGATGCCGACCACGCGTCCCTGCATGTCGACGAGCGGGCCGCCCGAGTTGCCGTGGTTGATCGCGGCGTCGGTCTGGATCACGTCGGAGTAGGTGCGGACGCCGTTGTCGCAGACCTCGCAGTTCGGGTCCTGCGCCTGGATCGTGCGATCGAGAGACGACACGATCCCGGTCGTGACGGTCGGGCCGCCGTCCAGCGCGAGCGCGTAGCCGAGAGCCACGACACGCTGACCGAGCTGGAGCGAGCCGGAGTCGCCGAGCTGCACCGTGGGCAGCCCGGTCGCATCGATCTTCAGGACGGCGAGGTCGTGCAGGCAGTCGCCGCCGATCACACGGGCGTCGAACTCACGGGGCTCGGCCTCCGAGGTCGACACGGTGATCTTCGAGCCGCCCTCGACGACGTGGCAGTTCGTGACGACGACGCCGTCGGACCGCACGATGAACCCGGTCCCGACGCCCTGGCCCTGCTGGGCGCCGCCGAACTGGTCCGGCTGGAAGATGTCGGTGGTGACGTTCACGACGGCGGGGAGCACGCGCTGGACCACGGCCGTCACGGGCTCCTTGCCCGCTTCGAGGGTCGGCAGCGAGCCGGCGTTGACGGCGGGGGCGGCCGACGACGACGAGTCACCGAGCTTGACGGCGCAGGCCGAGGTCGCGATCGCGACCAGCAGCGCCGGGACGAGCAGCTTCTTCATGGAGAACAGCCTCTCAGGTCGGAGTCACCCTTGATTCGGCGGGCGTGTGTGGCGGGTTCTTGAGAGGTTGCTGAGAGTCGGATCAGACGCCGGCGGCGTCGGGCTCCTGGATCTGGGGGGGCGCGCTCGCGTGGCCGTCGAGGTACCCCTGGGCGACGAGCGCCATGAACGCGTGCACCTCGTCCTCGCTCCACGCGAACGGTCCCTGGCGGAACCCTTCCGAGCCCAGCCCTCGGTAGACCGATTCGCAGGCGAGCCAGTCCTCGCGGTTCGTGATGTCCCAGAACTCGCTCGCGTACGCCGGGGAGAAGTCCGCGCGGTCGCGCGCCTCCGGCGGGAAGAGCCATTGGCATTCGATCTTCGTGCGCCCGGGGGCCAGGGGCTCGAAGCGGTGCGTCATCACGTAGTCGGGGTGCAGGCTGAGGAGCAGGTTCGGGAAGAGCCCGAAGTAGTAGACCTCGCGCCGTTGCCGGTCGTTCAACCCGCGGATCGGTACGCCGCCGGACTCCCCCGTCAGCGACATCGTCTGCGCGAAGTCCTTCAGTTCCATCGAGCCGCCCACCCAGTGTCCGTCGTGCGCGAAGTTCTCCCCGGAGTCGGGCGGCGTGACCACGCACAGCGCGGGGTGGATCGACGGGCAGTGGTAGCACTCGTGGTAGTTCTCGGTGATCGTCTTCCAGTTCGCCGCGATCTCGTAGGTGTGCGAGGCGCCCACGAAGAGCCGCTCGGGTTCCCAGGGCGCGACCAGGTCGTCGAGATTCCCCACGACCTCCGCCATGTCGGGCGCCTCGCCGGACGCGTTCACGAAGATCCAACCGTGCCACTCCGCGAGGCGGGCTGCGATCAGCGGGTAGTCGGCCTTGTCGAATCCTGGCTGGTCGCCGAAGCGGGGGGCGGCGCCCAGGGCGCCGTCGAGCTGGTAGACCCACGCGTGGTACGGGCACTTGATCGCACGCAGGTTCCGGCTCGCGTCGGGCTCGAGCAGCTCGTGCCCCCGGTGGCGGCAGGTGTTGTAGAAGCCGCGGAGCGTCCCCTCGAGGTCGCGGACGACGAGGATCCCTTCCGACCCGATCCGGAAGGCACGCTGGTCGCCGGGCTCGGCGAGGTCGTCGCCACGCCCCACGCACACCCATCCGCTCTCGAAGAAATGCTCGGCCTCCCAATCGAACACCTCGTCGGAGCGGTAGGCCTCGGCCGGGAGGGTGCGGCTGTCACCCAGCGTCGGTGCGAGCACCGCCCGGAGACGGGCAGGATCGATCGGGCTCTGGGCGGGCATGACACCTCCTCGGTCCGTGGCTCGGCGGCGGCTGGAGCGGGATTGAACGGCCGTTCAAACGGTCGGCACACTGTAACACCAGGCGTCGTCGTCGCCGCGGACGAACGCTCGACCGCCGGTCAGGGCGCTAGATCGACAGTTCGATCTGGCACCGACCGCCCGTGACCTGGTCACGGGCGGTCGCCACGATCTCGTCGACCCCCGGACGGTTCTTCGTGACGCCCACGACGCGCAGCCGCCCGAGGTCGTTCGTGAGACGGGTGCGATCGGCGAACTTCACGCCCCCGTCCCACATCCGGACGCGCCACTCCTGGTCCTCGTCGGAGCTCCGCAGGCGGAACGTGACCTGGATCCGCGCCCCGAGCTTGGTCGCGGAGAGCCGACAGTTGTACGTGCCGGCCGTTCCCACGTGCGCCCCGGCGGGAGCCGCCATGGAGGTGAGCACCAGGCCGGACCCCACGGCGAACACCGCGATCCGGTGGCTCACGCCTCCTCCGCGGCGAACACGCGCTCGCCCTCCACGTACGTCGCGTCGACCCTCGCGTCGGCGATCTCCTCGACGGGTGCATCGAACAGGTTCCGGTCGATCACCGCGAGATCGGCGTACTTCCCCGGTTCGATCGATCCCGTGTCGGTCTCCAGGTGGTTCACGTACGCCGACCCCATCGTGAACGCCGCCAGCGCGGTCGGAAGGTCGAGCCGCTCCTCGGGCAGGAAGACCTCGTCCGAGTCCACCTTGTGGTGGTACTGCGCCGGCACCTTCCGGTTGACCGCGACGTGGATCTCCTCGAGCGGGTTCGGCGTGGACACGCTCCAGTCGCTCCCCATCGCCAGGACGGCGCCGGCACGCACGAGGCTCGCGAACGGGTACTGCCAGCGCCACCGGGGCTCGCCCAGGAACGGGATCGTGAGGTCGTCCATCTGGGATTCGTGCGCCGCCCAGAGCGGCTGCGCGTTCGCGACCGCGTGGAGCTCGCGGAACCTCGGGATGTCGTCGGGATGCACGACCTGGATGTGGGCCAGGTGGTGCCGACCGTCGGTGGGCCCGTTCGCCGTCCGTGCCGCCTCGATCGCGTCGAGCGCCTCGCGGACCGCGCGTTCGGCCAGGGCGTGGAAGTGGACCTGGAACCCGGCGGCGTCGAGGCGCGTCACGACCTCCTTCAACAGCTCCGGCTCGACGAAGGAGATGCCCCGGTTCTCCGACGCGTGGCCGTGCGCGTCCAGGTAGGGGGCGAGGACGGCCGCGGTGAAGTTCTCGCACACGCCGTCCTGCATGATCTTCACGCTCGTCGCCGCGAACCGGCCGGCCGATCCTCGCGCTCGCTGCGCCTCGAGCTCCTCGATCTGGTCGAGGCCGAGATGGCGGTCCCACCACAGTGCGCCCACGACCCGAGCCGTGAGGTCGCCGGCCTCGGCCGCCTTCACGTACGTCTCGAGGTTGTTGGCCCAGCTGATCGTGCCCACGATCGCGTCCTGCCACGCGGTGATGCCCAGGGAGTGCAGGTACGCCTGACCCTTGAGCAGTCCCTCGTACAGTTCCTCGGGCGTCGGGTCCGGCGCGTGGGCGCCGACGATGTCCATCGCCCCTTCGTGCAGCGTCCCGGCCGGCTCACCCTGCGCGTCGCGCTCGATGCGGCCGTCGGCGGGGTCGGACGTGTCACGCGTGATGCCGCCGATCTTCAGCGCGATCGAGTTCACCCACCCGCTGTGGCCGTCGCGGTTCGGCAGGTACACGGGCCGGTCCGCCACGACCTCGTCGAGCGCGGCCGCGGTCGGCGTCCCGCCGGGGAAGGCGTCCATCGACCAACCGCCACCCAGGATCCACGGGACGTCCGGGTTGGAGGCCGCGTACTCCCCGATCGCTCGCAGGTACTCCTCGGCCGTCGAGAGGTCGTGCAGGTCGCACTGCTGCATGTCGACGCCGCCGCCGACCGGGTGGACGTGCGCGTCCTGGAACCCGGGGACGAGCATGCGCCCGGCCAGATCCACGACCTCCGTCCGCGGGCCGGCGAGCTCACGCACGCCGGCGTCGGTGCCGACCGCGACGATCCGGCCCTCGCGCACGGCCACGGCCTGCGCCCAGCTGCGGGCGGCGTCGACCGTGTACACGGCGCCATTCACGAAGATCAGGTCGACCGCCTCGTTCCCGCTCACCACGCCTCCTCGAACCGCTCTGTCGCGGAAGCATAGTCCGCGGGACGGGGAGGCAGACAGGCAGGTCGCGGCCCCGTGTCAGGCCAGCTCGACGAGGTCCAGCAGGTCGTCGTCCCAGTGGTCGAGCGTGCCGTCGGGCATCATCAGGACGCGCTGGGGAGCGAGGGCGCGGACGAACTCCGTGTCGTGGCTGACGATCACCATCGCGCCGGGCCAGTCTTGCAGCGCGAGGGCGATCGCCGTCCGGCTCGGCGGGTCGAGGTTGTTCGTGGGCTCGTCCAGGAGCAGGAGGTTCTTGCGCCCCGCGACGAGCTGGGCCAGCGCGAGCTTCGTCTTCTCGCCGCCCGACAGGGTGCCCGCATCCTGGAACGCCATCTCCCCGTGCAGGTCGAACATGCCGAGGAGCCCCCGGAGGGTCTGATCGTCCTCGGCGGACTCCGCCTTCATGTGGTCCAGCAGGTTGACCCCGTCGCGGATACCCTCGTGCTCCTGGGCGTAGTAGCCGGGCACCACGCCGTGGCCGAACCGGAAGGTGCCGAGGTCGGCCTCCGTCTGCCCGGTGAGGATCCGCAGGAGGCTGGTCTTGCCCGCGCCGTTCAGGCCCATGATCAGCAGCCGCTCCCCGCGGCCGACGCTGAACGTGACGTCTTCGAACACGGGTGGCCCGCCGTACGCCTTCGCGAGATCCTCGGTCACGAGCACGGTCCGCCCGCAGTGCGGGGGCGCGGGGAACCGGAACCGGACGGTCCGCTCGCGGGCGGGTCCTTCGACCTTCTTCGCCTCGAGCTTGGTGGCCCGCGTGTCGAGCGTCTTGGCCTTGCGCGCCCGCTTCGCCGTCTGGCCGCGCATCGAGTCCGCCAGCGTCTTCAGGCGCTTGATCTCCTGTTCCTGCCGCTGGGCGAGCGCCGTGAGGCGCACCTCGTCGCGATGCCGGGACTCGCGGTACTGCGAATAGGTGCCGCGATACTCCACCACGCCGTCGCGATCCAGGTGCAGGATCCGCGTGATCGAGGCGTCGAGGAGCGCGAGGTCGTGGCTGACCACCATGAGCCCGCCTCGGTACGTCGCGAGGAACTTCATCAGCCAGAGCTTCGCGTCGGCGTCGAGGTGGTTCGTCGGTTCGTCGAGGAGCAGGAGGTCCGATCCGCCGAAGAGGATCCGGGCGAGCTCGAGCCGCCGGCGCTCGCCCCCCGAGAGCGCCCCGACGGTCAGGCTCAGGCGGTCCTGGGCCAGCCCGAGCCCGGCCGTGATCGCGCGCGCCTCGGACTCGGCCTGGTAGCCGCCCTCGTCCCGGTAGCGCTCCTCGGCGCGTGCGAACCGCTGGACGTTCCGATCGGAGTGCGATCCCTCGAGGGCGAGGCGTGCCTTCTCGACGCGCCGCGCCATCTCGACCAGGTCGCGTGCCGAGAGGATGTACTCGAGCCCGGTACTCGCATCGTCCTCTCGGTGCTGGCGAGGATCCTGCCGGAGGTACCCGAGCGCGGCGCCGTGGTGTTCGATCGTGCCGCGCAAGGGGGGCGCCTCCCCGGCCAGCACCTTCAGGGTGCTCGTCTTCCCGGCGCCGTTGCGGCCGACGACCCCGACCTTGTCGCCGGCACGCAGGGAGAAGCTCAGGCCTTCCACGACGGTCTTGCCGCCGGCCTCCACCGCGAGGTCACGGAGCTCGAGCGTGCTCATGCGACATCTCGTCTCGCCGAGGCGGCTGGGGCTGGGAACGAGCGGGACATCGGTGGGACCTCCTGGAGGGCGGTGCGGGCTACCGGGGGTGGGCACGCCGACACGGTCCGCGTCGGGGCGGCGCCGTGCGTCGAGGAGGTCCCGCTAGCTCATCTCGGACGAGTCTAGCAATCGCGCGTGGCGGGAGCGACGACATCCCACCTCCGGCCGTTGCGCGGACCGAGCGCGGGCCGTAGGGTTGCGGTGTGATGGAACGCCGCGAGTTCCTCCGTCGGGCCGCCGCCGTATCGGGCGTGGTCGCAACCGCGCGGATGACCGGGCTCGGCCTGACCGACGCGCTGGCCGGGACCCCGACGCGCGACCCGTCGATCGTCGGCTCGTGGGGCGGGTTGATCGTCCCGCAGACCGGCGCCTACTGGGGCGCCGACGACACGACCCGGGGGTTCACGACCGCGAACGGGATCGAGACCCAGCTCGGACGCCGCATGGCGATCCGCAATCGGCGGTACGCGTGGCTCAAGCCGTGCCCGAGCAGTGCGCACACGGCCGATGCCGCCCTCACGAACCCCAAGGTCGTGCCGATGTGCTCGTTCATGAAGGACAAGCGGTTCCCGGTGAAGACCACGGGTTGGTCGGGCGGGGGCGACGCCTCGACCACAAGCTTCGGTCGAGGCATGGACCGCATCGCGAACGGGGAGTTCGACGGCTACTGGGCGACGAGCGCGCGAGCCCTGAAGGCGCTGGGCACGCCGGTGATCGTCCGGCTCTGGATGGAGATGAACGGCAAGCACAACCCCTACAGCTCGATGTGGCAGGGGGGCGTGGGCGTCGGCGAGGCCTCGTTCGTCGCCGCGTGGCGGCGGGTCCACTCGGTGTTCGCCGCGAACGGCGCCACGCTCGGGGCCGGTGGGAACTGCATCTTCGTCTTCTGTGCGCAGCGGATGAGCACCTCCGGCTCGTGGAAGGCGTACTGGCCGGGCGACGAGTACGTCGACTGGAGCGGGCTCGACCTGTACCGGACGACGTTCCTGAACGGCACCCGGAACCCGAGCGGCGACATGGACACCTACGACTGGGCGGTCGCCCACGGGAAGCCGTTCATCGTGTGCGAGGCGGGCTTCGATCAGAACAAGACGGTGCGGACCTCCGAGGGCGCCTTCGACAAGGACGGTTCGAGGTCGGGCCACAGCCTGATCCTCGACACCCGCGACAAGGTGAAGGCACACCCGCAGTGCGTCGCGTACGTCCACTGGAACAACATCGGGCCGCTCACGAACGACTTCATCGACACGAGCGCCCTGTCGCTCTCCCAGTACAAGGCGTTCGCGAACGATCCGTACTTCGCGATCACGAGGACCTAGCGCCGCGACGCCTCGGCACGACGAAGAGGCCCGGCATGACCGGGCCCCTTCGGGTGTTCGGTGAAGCTCGGTGTCAGTGCTTCTTCTTCGAGACCTTCTTGCGGGACATCTTCTTCTGGCTGACGCGCGCGACAGCCTTGTCGTCGGCGGCGCTCTTCGCCTTGCCCGCCGGCACCTTCGGCGTGACCTTCTTGTCGGCCATCTCGGCTCTCCTTCCGGACCCCTCGGGGAGCCCCTCGTCCGTAGCTCGAGCCTCGCACGGATCCTCGGGTGCCGCGGTGCCCTGGGTCACCGAACGGTGGTGCTCTCCATCACACGCGGGTCGGTGACGCGGGTCACGCACCCGAGCGCGCCGATCCGCACGAACCAGACGACGACGGGCGAGTACGACCGCTCTTCCTTCCGGGCGAGAGGCCAGTGGTAGCGTGACGGGGTCGCGCCTGCGCTCCTCCTGCCGTCGGCAGCGAACGCGATCTCCTTGTCCGAGCGCATCTGATCCGCCGAAGTGGGGAGGTCCACGTGAGCGAAACGTTCCTCGGTGTGTTGGCGGCGGGATACGGCGTCGTGATGGCGCTCTCCCCCGTGATGCAGATCCGCCGGATGGTCTACCTGCGATCGTCCCGTGACGTCTCGATCGGCTACCTGACGATCATCGTGATCGGATTCTCGATCTGGATCGCCTACGGGGTCGCGATCAGCAATCTCGCTCTGATCGTTTCCAACTGCGTCGCGTTCGTCGTGGGCACCGTCACGATCTTCGTTGCGCTGCACTTCAGGTCGGCCGCCCGCGCCCACGCCCAAGAAGCAGATAGCCTATGAGCCGACTTCGGGGGGAGGCGAGATGGGCAAGATGGTGATGGCGATCGTCGTGTGCGGCGGTCTGTTCGCCCTCACGCCCTCCGCGCATGCCGCACGTGCCCACCCCACGGACCCTGTGGCGAGCCCGCGGATCGTGTATCCCTACGTCGATGGGGGGCGCCCCGACACCACCACGATCACCTTCAACCGCGTGCCCCATCCGGTGCTCTCCGTGTACGACCTCTCGGACCACCTCGTGTTCCGGGGATCGATCCGCGGCGAGGCCGACTGGAACCCGCGGGTCGACGGAGACGTGCTCGGCGCCGACCTCACCGACGACGCCGGGCGGGTCTTCCGCGTCTGTGTGGATCGTCGGGGCGTGGAGACGATCGGCAACCGCTACTGCACCAAGGTTCGCGTCGTGCACGTCCAGGCGGACACGCAGGTGTCCCGCAAGCGACTCGGTCGGGTCTTCTACAGCAAGACCGTGGATCATGGATGCGCCGTTCGGCGGCAGGATCTGACCGTGGTGATCGACTGCGACGCCGGCGCGACCGCGGTGCTCCGCTACGACATGGATCGACCGAGCCTCACGAGCGAGCAGTCGTTCCTGGGCCCCGCCACGTTCGCGTGGAAAGGGCGGTACTACCACTGGGGCGACGGCATCAGCCTGGAGCGGACGGTCCGCGGCGCCGACGTGACCGCGTCCGGAGGCTTCTCCGGCAAGCTCAGCTGGGTGAAGAAGATCTGGAGCATACGAACCGAGTACTGAGGGATCGTTCATGGCGGCGAGTGCCGTCCTCGGCGTTTAGCGCCCTTACCTGCGGGAACGCTCCCGAGCTAGTGGGGGTCGTGGCGGCCCATATTCCGTGGGCTTCCGGACGGGATGGGGGAATGGCCGCCACCTCTCCCCCACCATCGGGCACCCGAGCGTCGCGTCGCATCCGGTCACCCGAAGAACTCACAGATCGTCTCGTAGGTGGTCGATCCCAGCGTCGTGGTCCCGTTCTCTCAGCAGACCCTCAGGACCCCTGGCAAACCGGCTGACCCGTTCGCCGGTAATACCCGATGAGGATGTCACGTGCGCAAGGAGGTGAACGATGGCACAGAAATGGTCCGGCTATGGTGGGAGATGGAAGAAGTGGCTGGCGATCTACCTAGCGGTCGGCGCGGCAGCTTACTTCGGCGTCTACCTCTTGTTCTTCCACCACGGAGGCGGTGGGGGCGGCTTCGGCTACTGACCACATCGACCAACACCTTGTAGCGCGGGGTGGGACCGCGGCCCGCCCCGTTAGCAGGGTGAACGGATCCCTACGCTTTCCGACCCTCGGGCATCAGGCCACCCGAAGAACTCGCAGATCGGCTCGTACTGGTCGGCGTCGGGAGGCGGCTGGCTCGATCGCCACGTACTCCCGGCGCGTGATCCCAGCCGCCACCCGGCCTCGCCGACGCCTATGGCCCACCGCTCACGGTCTCGTCGGAGCATGTCGGGGCGCATCGCCTTGATCCGAGACTGTCGGCGGTGAGGTCTCGGTCGGCTTGATCACCCTGTCCGCAGTCCAGTTGAGGGCACCCGACGTGCAGAGCTGCGGATCTTGTCCGACCCCCGGCGCTGAACTCCACCACCGATGGGTGTCTGCCCGGCGTGGCGGGGTGCCAGTCGCGTGCGCACCCCGCCACCGACATCGGTCATCTGCGAGTCAACACCCTCCTGCCATGATCTCCGCTCCCTGAAGGTTGTGCAGACCAGGGGCGACCGGCCCGATCCCGGTCGGCGTGATGAAGTGGAGGTTGTTGTGGAACTGGTTGAAGGCCGACTGCAGGTTCGGGTTGTCGCAGACACGTGGTCCGACCTGGACCAGCGTCCCTTGGCTCGTCCTGATGTAGTGGCGGTGCGGCCCCACGTTCCCGAGGCTCGGGTCAGCGAAGCTCGTGGCGGCGACGCTCAGCGCGAACAGGATCGCGGACAGGACGAACATCATCTTCGCCATGTTTCGCACGATTCGTACCCCTCTCACTCCAACCGCGATGTCACGCGGTGGCGGTCCTCACCCATCCTCACGATCTCGCAGGGGTGCAACCGAAGCGTCCGGTCGTGCACCTTGGGCGATGTAACAGCCCCGATCCTCAGCTGCTTGGTGCCGACGCTTCCAGCTGGCAAGGACGTGGCGGCATACCCCACACCACCAAGGCAAGCACGAGCGCGAGCGTGGAGGCCACGTTGGCATAGGTCAGATGCAGACGACGCACGGTATCTCTCCTCCCCAGCGAGTGAGGTCCTAGATTAGGGACTTACCTGTTCCATGAGTAGTCTCAGACGGGCCCACGGCCCCGCGAGCGAAGGCGCTAGCGGTCGCTCAGTCATTCGTGAGCTCGAGCATCCACGCGTAGATGTCGTGGCCGGTCGTGGTGCGCGTCGGGGTTGACCGTGAGCTTCATCTCAACTGACTCGGCTTCGTCGCACGCTGGGATCTGTTCCATCGGTCCCTCGTCGCGGCGGCCCACATCCCCGGCTTCCGGACGGGACGGGAGAATGCTTGGGAGAACGGCGGCAGCCACTCCCCCGTCACCTACTCGAGCGTCGCCTCCGGCCACGCCAACTCGCAGATCAGCCCCTGGATCTTCCGCGTTCACCTGACGACCTTGGGGCCATCCGACCCCAACGATCCCGGTATCCGGCTGACAGCCTTGAGAGAGAGACATGGGGGAGGTGGAGCTATGTCCAAGCTCTTACGCATCATCGCTATCTCTCTGTTGGTCTTCTCGTTCGCCGTGCCTGCTGCTCGGGCGGATGGAGCGGAGGTCACTAAGACCGGCCACGGCACGATGGGGTCGTACTGGAAGCTCGAGCTCGATCGTGAGTATCGGATCCAGATCGACTTCGAGGTGGACTCGATCGCGGCACGTGCGGGTCACACCTGGCGGATCGCGATGCGGCACGACGGGGCGTTGTTCTTCACGGGCACCCGTCGAGCGGATCACGAAGGCGAGTTCGACGTCGAGCGTTCGGTGGCGAACTTCGCGGGAGCCGACACGATCAGGGTGCGAGCGGTAGATCAGCGCAACGGCGAGGTCATCACGGCCGTCGCGTCGATCTGAGACTCACGTCCCCTCGTCGTGCGTCCGGCCACCCGAAGAACTCGCAGATCGCCTCGTACTCGATCGAGTTCGGTGGCCGCTCGCCGTCCTCGATCGCGACGTGGGCGCGGCGCGTGATCCCGAGCCGCCAGCCTGCCTCGCCGACGCTCATGCCCCACCGCATAAGGTCGCGCTTGGGCATTACATAGAGCAGGCGCACCATGGGCCACCGATCCGGTCATTGACGGTGCAGGCGGTCTGGTAGGAAGTGACGTCCGTGCCCCGGAAGACCCTCATCCCCGTCGTGCTCGCCCTGGGGCTCCTGCCGTCAGGGGAGGCGAGGGCGTGGGGTGACGGAGAACATGGTCCGAACACCTTCGGCACCCACGACCTGATCCTCAGAGAGGCCGTGCGGATTTCCCATGAGCGTGGCGAGTGGGTCTGCCTGCGGATCGCGCTACGAGCCACCGACGACCCCGACACCCTCGATGGGATCGACCACGCCAGCGGGACCTGGTGGCACGTCTGGGACGAATGGGGCGAGACCTACGGGGGTGCGCCCGAGGCGGTGCGGGTCTGGTACCGGCGAGTCCAGAGGCAGCTCGCACACGATCATCGCTGCGGCGCGAGCAGGGCGCTGGGGATCATGTCGCACATGCTCGGAGACGTGGCCCAGCCGATGCATATCGATGGTCGCCTCGACGCCGAGGCCCGAGTCCACGCCGCCTATGAACACGAGGTTGACACGAGATGCAGCCGCTCGACGTGCCGAGAACATGGGCATCGACCACGTGATCCCTTACGGGGCGACGATCACCCTCGCCCGCGTCTCCCACAAGCTCTACGGAGAGCGTGTCCGCACGTACGATCGCGATGGCTTCACGAGGCGCGTGAAGGCGATCACGCGGCGGCAGATCAACCTGGCAGCGAACGTTCTGGCAGCCCTCATCCGAAAGCTCGGGGCGTAATCCTCGTTCACATGATGCGTGCCGTTGAGATCGCCGCGTACCTGGCATCACCCGCGAACGGGTGCGGCAGATCGCCCAGAGTGACCCGAGCTTCCCGTCCCCGGTCGATACCGAACCACACCGTCGCTGGGATCGCGCCGCTGTCGAGCGGTGGGCCGAACGCCACTGGTGGGGTACCCGGCGATGGCGTCAGCGGCCCGACGGCTTATAAGCCAGCGTGCCGTAGCGCGTCGCCGGGACGCAAACTGGGCGCAAACGAGCCCCGGACCGTGTTGGCAGCGGTGCCGGGGCTCTTGGTGTTTCCGCAGGTCAGATCGGTGTCGGAGAGGGGATTTGAACCCCTACGCCCCGCAAAGGGCACTAGGCCCTCAACCTAGCGCGTCTACCAAGTTCCGCCACTCCGACGTGGTGCGGGAGGGATTCTACCAACCCGTTGGCGGCTCCCTTACGGGGTCCACTTCCACGAGAGCCAGAAGGTACAGAGCCCGAAGACGATCGCGGAGATGACCGTGAGACGGTCGAGCAACCGCTCCATCGCGGTCCCGCCGGAGAGGGTGGACATGCCGCCGAACATGTCGGAGAGGCCGCTCCCCCGTCCCGAGTGGAGCAGGATCGTGGCGATCAGGAAGAGCGCGGAGATGACGTCGATCACGATGACGACGGTGTTCAGCATGGCGTGGTCGCTCCCGGTCAGTCGGTCGAGGCCATGATGCTACGGTCCTCGAGGGGATAGTGACACGCGGCGAGCTGCCCCGACGACTGGATCTCGAGCACCGGGATCTCGTCCTTGCACCGCGGGAGCTGCGCCTTCGGGCAGCGCGGGTGGAACCGGCACCCCGAGGGAGGGTCGATCGGCGAGGGCACGTCGCCCTCGAGCACGATCCGCTTCTTCGCTCGGGCGGCGCGCGGGTCCGCGACCGGCACCGCCGAGAGCAGCGCGCCGGTGTACGGGTGCTTCGGGTTCGCGTAGAGGGTCTCGCCGTCGGCGATCTCGACGATCTTCCCGAGGTACATCACGGCGACACGGTCCGACACGTGCTTCACGACGGACAGGTCGTGCGCGATGAACAGGTAGGTGAGGTTGAACTCATCCTGCAGGTCCTCGAGGAGGTTCAGGATCTGGGCCTGGATCGAGACGTCGAGCGCCGACACCGGCTCGTCGCAGACGATCAGCTTCGGCCGCAGGGCGAGCGACCGCGCGACCCCGATCCGCTGACGCTGGCCACCCGAGAACTCGTGTGGGTAGCGGTTGTAGTGCTCGGGGTTCAGACCGACGAGCTCCATCAGCTGCTGGACCTCGCTCTTGATCTTGTTCTTCGGGACCGTGGCGTGGAGGTGGAACGGCGCGCCGATGATCGATCCCACCGTCTTTCGCGGGTTCAGGGACGCGTACGGGTCCTGGAAGATCATCTGCATGTCGCGGCGGAGCTCCCGGAGCTCCCCGCGCCGAAGCTCGGTGATGTCGCGGCCCTCGAACCAGATCCTGCCCTCGGTGGGATCGAACAGCCGCATCACGACGCGCGCGAGCGTCGATTTGCCGCACCCGGTCTCCCCCACGAGCCCCACCGTTTCGCCCGGGTAGACCTCGAGGTCGACCCCGTCCACCGCGTGCACGTCGCCCACGTGGTGCTGGATCAGGATCCCCTGCGTGATCGGGAAGTACTTCTTGAGGCCCTGGATGCGGATCAGGGGCTCGCCTTTGGGTGAGGGAGGCGGCGGGGGCGTCTGCTCGTTGACCTGGACGCTCATCGGTTCGCGAGCACCTCCTGCTCCGCGATGCGCTCCTTCTCGGCGAGGCTCAGGTGGCACGCGGCCGCGTGGTGCCCGTCGGAGGGGATCAGCGCCGGGACGTCGGTCTTGCAGACGTCCATCACGTACGGGCATCGGGGGTGGAACGCACACCCGGGCGGGACGTTGATCAGTGACGGCGGAAGCCCCCGGATCGGGTTGAGGCGCTCCTTGCCGGTGCCGTGCAAGCTCGGGATCGAACCGATCAGGCCCCACGTGTACGGGTGATGGGGCCTGTAGTAGATGTCGTCGGTGTTGCCGAACTCCACGACCTTGCCCCCGTACATCACCTCGATGTTGTCGCAGTGCTCGGCGACGACTCCCAGGTCGTGCGTGATGATGATGACCGCGGCGTTGAACTCGTCCTTCAAGCGGTCGATCAGGTCCAGGATCTGCGCCTGCACCGTCACGTCGAGCGCGGTGGTCGGCTCGTCGGCGATCAGGAGGTCCGGGTTCAGGGCGAGCGCCATCGCGATCATCGCGCGCTGCCGCATGCCGCCGGAGAACTCGTGGGGGAACTGCTTCGCCCGCTCATCGGGGCGGGGGATGTTGACCTTGCTGAGCATCTCGACCGCGAGCTGGAAGGCCTCCTTCTTGCTGACCTTCTGGTGCTGGAGGACGGCCTCGGCGATCTGGTCGCCCACCTTGTAGAACGGGTGCAGCGACGTCATGGGGTCCTGGAAGATCATCGAGATCTTCGCCCCGCGGATCAGGCGCATCTCGTCGACCGGGAGCTTCAGCAGGTCCTGCCCCTGGAAGATGACCTCGCCCGAGATCCGCGCCTGCTTGGAGTTGATCAGGCCCATCACGGTGAGCGAGCTGACGCTCTTGCCCGAGCCCGACTCCCCCACGATCCCGAGGGTCTCGCCGGGCTGGATCGAGTACGAGACCCCGTCGACGGCCTTCACGATGCCGTCGTCGGTGTGGAAGTGCACCTTGAGGTCTTTGACCTCCAGCAGCGGCTCGGCCACTACGTGTACCTCACTCTCGGGTCGAGGAACGCATACGTGACGTCGACGATCAGGTTGGCCGCCGCGATGAACAAGGCGCCGAGGATCGTCACCCCCATCACGACCGGGAAGTCGTTCGTGAAGATCGACTGGACCGCCCACTGACCGATCCCCGGCATCGCGAACAGCGTCTCGGTGATGAAGGCGCCGCCCAGGAGCGCGCCGATGTCGAGGCCCAGCATCGTCACGACCGGCGTCAACGCGCCGCGCAGGCCGTGCTTGTAGATCACCCGGCGCTCCGACAGGCCCTTGGCGCGCGCCGTCCGGATGTAGTCGTCGCCCATCGTCTCGATCAGGTTGCCGCGCACCATCCGGGCGTAGAACGCCGCCGAGGTGAACGCGAGCGTGATCCACGGCAGGATGAACTTGCCCTGCGCGATCGACTCCGGGATCGTCGCGCCGATCTCGAGGCCGGACTTGGGCGCCCACCCGAGCTTGAACCAGAACACATACAGGAGCAGCTGGCCGAGCCAGAACACGGGCATCGACACACCGATCAGCGCGAACAGCATGCCGGCGCGGTCCCAGAAGGACCCCTTCTTCACGGCCGAGACGATCCCGATCGGGATGCCCATCGCGAGCCAGATGACGGCCGCGCCGAGCGCGAGGGTGATCGTCACCGGCAGGCGCCGGAACAGCTCCTCCTTCACCGAGACGAAGTTCCCGTACGAGTAGTACACCTTCTCGTCGAGGAACCACCCTGGGATGGGCACGAGTCCGCGGGCGAACCGCGCGTACTGCACGTACAGGGGCTTGTCCAGGCCGAACGCCTCCCGCGCCGCCGCGATCTGCTCAGGGGTGGTGGACTTCCCCACCGCTCGGCGCGCCGGGTCTCCGGCCGGGAGCTTCACGAAGATCAGGAACGTCAGGAGCGACACGATGAACAGCACCAGGATCATGAACAGCACCCGGCGGATCAGATACCTGCCCATCGCTCCCTCACTCGCTCCTTCGGGAGGAGGAGGGGGCCGCCGGAGCGGCCCCCTCGCTCTCCATGTTCTCTGCTAGCCGCCGGAGACGGCCATGTGGTCGAACGCCGCCAGCCCCGCGAACTGATCGAACGAGTAGTTCGTCACGTTCGGAGACAGGATGTCGACGCTGTTGTCGAACAGGTACGGCACCCACGGAACGACCTCTTCCATCAGCTGCTTGTCGAGGTCGGCCCAGCACTGGAACCGCTCCTCGTCCTGGGCGGCCGAGCACTCGGCGACCTTGTCGTCGACGCTCGGGACCGAGGCAACGCTGTACCCCCAGCCCTTCAGCTGGTCGGCCGTGGCGCCCAGCAGGGAGTAGTTGCAGCAGCTCTCCCAGAGCCCGCTGGAGTCGAAGAGGGGGCCGCCGAACGTGTAGCCGTCGGCGTAGTCCTTGCCCCATGCCGGCCCGATGCAGAACGCCGTCTGCGAGTTGGCGTCGTTGCACTTGTTGTACATCGTGCCGCGCTCCAGCTCCTTGACGTCCATCGTGATCCCCAGAGGCGCCAGGTTGTCCTTCAGGATCGCGGCCTGGGCCGGGTAGGGGTCCTCACGGTCGGTGATCGTGAGGATGTTCTCGCACGAAGGGTCGTCACAGACGCCGTCGCCGTTCTTGTCGTACTTCGACTGCTTCATCTCGTCCATGGCCTTCTGCTGATCGCCCGAGCTGTTGGGCGTCGCGTACGGGTCATAGTCGGCGAGCAGGTTGTTCTGCAGCGAGTTGACGAAGATGTGACCGGCGATCTGCCCGGTCGTCTCGCCGCCTCGAACCTGCCTGAAGCCCTGCTTGTCGAGGGCCCAGTTGATCGCCTTGCGGACGTGGATGTCGTCGAACGGCGCCATCGCCAGGTTGAACGAGACGTACCGCACCGCATCGGACGGGTACACGTTCATACGATCCTGGAGGTCAGGATTCGTCGTGTACTCCTTGATCTTGTTCGGCGGCACGGCCCCGTCGACCACGAAGTCGATCGCGCCGGCGCTGACCTGGTTGTACAGGTCGTTGTTGTCGCCACCGATCGTGACCTCGATCGAGTCCGCATACGCCGGACGAAGATCGTCGGTCGCGGGATCGTAGTTCGGGTTGCGCTCCAAGACGATCGAGCGGCCGGGCACGTAGCCCGCGACCGGCTTCTGGTCCTTGGGGTTGACCGAGAAGTCGAGGTCGGCTGCGCCCTGGAACTGGTAGGGACCCGTGGCCACGAGGAACCGGCCGTAGTTGCGGTCGTGACCCTCGGCGGCGCCGTACTTCGCGTCGCCGTTCGGCGGGATCGGCGCGGTGGTCGCCATCGCGAACCGGTAGCCGAGGTCACCCGTGGGCTCCGTCAACTTGATGACCAGCGTCGAGTCGTCGGGCGCGGTCAGTCCGGAGATCGTCTCGGCCTTGCCGGCCGCGTAGTCGTCGAAGCCCTCGATCACCGAGTAGTAGAACGAGTAGCCGCCGACGTTGGCGGCCGGGTCAGCCGTGCGCTCGAGCGCGCGGATGAAGTCGCCGGCCGTCACGCTGACGTCACCGAACGGGTCGCCGTACTTGACGCCCTGCTTCAGCGTGAAGGTCCACGTGAGACCGTCCGCCGATACCTCGGGCGCCGCCGACGCGATGTCGGGGAAGATCTCGGCGCCGCCCTGGTCCGTCGGCACGCCCTTGTAGGACATCAGCGTGCGTAGCAGGCAGCACCGGTAGTACTCCCACGTTACGGAGTAGTACTCCTTCTGTGGGTCGAACGCCGCAGTGACGTCGGCCAGCATCGCCATCTTCAGCGTGCCACCTGACAGATCGGTCGACGCGGACCCGGTGTCCGTCGACGAGCTCGACGTGCTGTCGTTGCCTCCGCACGCCGCGGCGACGATGCCCAAGACCGCCACGACGGCGATCAGCTTGAGCGATCGTTTCAAGGTTGCCCCCTCTCTTTCCAAGCTCAGCGTCCCCGGTCGGGGACGATCCGAACGTTGTCACACCTAGATACGGTCAGACCTGGGTCCTGGGGTCGAGTGCGTCCCGCAATCCGTCGCCCACGAGGTTGAAGGCGAGCGTCGTCATGAAGAGCGCGAGACCCGGGAAGATCATGAGCCAGGGCGCGTACGTGAACGCCGAGCCGGATGCCGACAGCATGCCGCCCCACGACGCCACCTCGTCCGGCACACCGACCCCGAGGAACGACAGGCCCGCCTCGAACAGGATGTTGGCCGGGATGATCAGGGTCGTATACACGATGAGCGGGGCCGCGACGTTCGGGAGGATCTCGCGGGCCATGATCCTGAAGTTGGTGGCGCCGAGCGACCGGGACGCTTCCACGAACTCCTTCTCGCGCATCGAGAGCACCTGGCCGCGGATGATCCGGGAGATGTACGGCCAGCTGAAGAGGCCGATGATCAGGCCGACGAGGATCAGCCCCGGCTTGATGAGCCCGCCGAGGCAGCCCTGGGCGGTCGTCCCGCACGCGGCCGCCAGTCCGAGCGCGAGCAGGAGGATCGGCAGGGAGAGCACGAGGTCGGTGGCACGCGAGATCACCGTGTCGACCTTGCCCCGGAAGAACCCGGCCATGATGCCGAGGATCACCCCGATGACGACCGCCAGCCCGGTGGCGAAGAAGGCGATGAAGAGCGACGTGCGGGCGCCGTACAGGATCCGGATGAACTGGTCGCGGCCGGGGCCCTCGACCCCGAGCAGATACCCGGGGACGGCGGTGCAGCCCGACTGGCCGAGGCTCTCGGCCGTGCCGCCCGTGAAGGTGACCTCCTGCGCCGGCGGGCAGGGCCACCAGAACGGCGCGCCCTGGAGTCCGAACTGGTCGAGCGCCTTCAGGTTCACTTCGTTCGGGCCGTGGCCGGTGATCTTGGCGAAGAGCGGGGCGGTGATGGCGAGGAGGATCATGATCACGACCATCACGGCGCCGGCGAGGGCCCATCGATCCTTGCGGAACTGCCGCCAGAAGATCTCCCACGGGGACTTGCCGATGATGTCTTGACCGACCGCGAGGTCGATCTGGGCCGCGGAGGTGTCCTCGCTCGGCGCCAGGACGGCGCGCCGTTCGGCCTCGAGGTCCTCAGGGCTCTTCGTCATACCGGATGCTCATGCTAGGGCCATCTCCCGTCCGCGGCAACGCAGCGACGCAGGTTATGGCAGGAATCCGAAACCAGGCAACGCCGCAGGTCAGGAGGCCATCAGCGCGGTGAGACGCGGAAGGATCTGGGGACCGAGCAGCTCACCCAGCGACCCATCGGCGCAGGCGCGCTCCCCGAAGGAGGTCGAGCCGTCGGGCGTGACGGGACCGCCCGCCGCCACGAGCGGGACCGGATCGGCCGTGTGCGCCTTGCGCAGGCACGAGGTCGAATGGTCGGCGGTCACCGCGACCACGGTCCCGGGGCCGATCCGCGGGAGCACCTCGGCGAAGAAGGCGCGATCGATCGCGGCGATCACGTCGCGCTTGTCCTCGGCGCGGCCATCGTGCGCCGGCACGTCCGGGCCCTTGATGTGGATGTAGAGCGCCTCGAAGTCGGCGAGCGCGTCGGCGGCGAGCGCCGCCCAGGCCGCGTACGCCTCCTCGGCGGCGCCGCCGAACCCGATCGGGTCGAGGCGCGGGACGGCCACCGGATCCATCCCGAGCGCGATCGAGATCCCACGCTCGACGGGCATCTCCACGAAGCAGCCCCAGGTCAGGCCGAACCGATCGCGGATCGGCTGGAGGCGGGGCCGGCGATCGCCGCCGTCCCGCGTGAGGATCAGGTTCCCCGGGAGCTTCCCGTCGGCGCGGCGGGCGGCGTTCACCTCGGATGAGTCCAGCAGCTTCGCCGAGCCCTCCACGAACGCGTTCGTGAGGTCGGCCGCTCGCAGGGCGGCGTCGTCGTCCTCGAGCGGTTCACAGGTCGCGACGCGAGGTTCGAAGGTCTCGAGGGCGACGCCGAGGTGCCCCTCCCGACGGTAGGCGGGGTCGGTGTTCGTGACGTTCGCGCTGAGCGCCGAGCCGTCGTCGGTGCGGATCACGAGGGCGCCACGATGCTCGATCGTCGACTCGAGCACGAAGGTGGCGCCCGCCAGGCGCAGCGTGTCGTTCACCTCGGCCGCGAGCGCGTGGGCCTCATCCGAGGAGAGGTCGCGGCCCACGCGGCGGTCGAGGATCTCGGGCCAGTCGGCCGTCGCGAAGTTCACCCGATACGCGAGGTCGCCGTCGCGGAAGTCCATGCCGATCCCCAGCGCCTCGAGGACGCCCCGCCCTGGATGCTCCTCGTGCGGGTCGTAGCCCAGGATCCCGAACACGCCGATGTCGGACTCGGGCGCGATGCCCGGACCGACGGTCACGACCGTGCCGGTGCGCCCACGCGCGGCCAGCGCGTCGAGGTGCGGGGTCTCCGCGGCTTCCAGCGGCGTGCGGTCGTCCAGCGCGGGGATCGGGTCGTCGCCGAGCCCGTCGAGGCAGACGTACAGGAGCTTGCTCACGGATCCTCCTCGGATCAGCGGTACTTCACGATCAGTGCGAACTCCTCGGGATCGAGGCTGGCCCCGCCGACGAGCGCGCCGTCGATCTCGGGGTGCGCCATGAACTCGCGGATGTTGCCCGGCTTCACGCTGCCGCCGTACTGGACCCGTACCGCCTGCGCGACGGCGTCGTCGTAGCGATCGGCCAGCGTGGCACGGATCATCTCGACGACCCGGCCCGCATCGTTCGGCTCGGCGTTGCGGCCGGTCCCGATCGCCCAGATCGGCTCGTAGGCGATCACGGCCGTCGTCGCCTGCTCGGCGTCGACGTCGGAGAAGGCCCGGCGGATCTGGCCCGTGACCTTCGACTCGGTGCCGTCGGCCTCGCGCTCCTCGAGCGTCTCGCCCACGCACACGATCGGCGTCATCCCGTGCTTGAAGACCGCGCGGACCTTCCTGTTCACGGTCTGGTCGTCCTCGCCGAAGAGCTGGCGTCGCTCGGAGTGGCCGACGATCACGTACGACACCTTCAGGGCCGCGAGCATCGGCGGCGCGATCTCGCCCGTGAAGGCGCCCTTCTCCTCGGCGTTGACGTTCTGGGCACCGAGCCCGTACGGCAGCTTGTCGGAGTCGAGCAGCGTCTCCACGGAGCGGAGCGCCGTGAACGGGGGGCAGATCACGACCTCGACCTTCTCGGCGTCCTCCTTGTCCAGGAGGTAGCTCAGCTTCTGCACCGCCTGGATCGCCTCCAGGTGCGTCTTGTGCATCTTCCAGTTGGCTGCAACGATCGGTCGCCGATCGGTCATCTCATGCCTCCAGGATCGTGATGCCGGGGAGCGCCCTGCCTTCGAGGAACTCGAGGGAGGCGCCGCCGCCGGTCGAGAGGTGGTCGAACGCATCCTCGAGCTCGGCCCGTTTGATCGCGAGCAGCGAGTCGCCGCCGCCGACCACCGTGAACGCGTCGGCGTGGGCGATCGCCGTCGCGACGCCTCGCGTGCCGGCGCTGAACGGCTCGAGCTCGAAGACGCCCATCGGGCCGTTCCACAGGATCGTCTTCGCGTCGCCGATGATGTGCGCGTAGCTCTCGACCGTCCGCGGGCCGATGTCGAGCGCCTTGAGACCGCGTGGGATCGCGGTGGCCGGCACGGTCTGCCGGGGCGCGTCGAGCGAGATCTCCGGCGCGGCCACGGCGTCCTCCGGGACCTCGATCAGCACCCCGCGCTCCTTCGCCTTCGCCCGGGTTGCCCGCACGTCCTCGAAGCGGTCCCGCTCGACGAGGCTCTCCCCCACGTCGCCGCCGCCGGCCGCGATCAGCGTGTTCGCCATCGCGCCGCCGATCAGCAACGCATCGACCCGATCGATCAGCGCGTCGATCACCGCGAGCTTGTCGGAGACCTTCGCGCCTCCGAGGACCGCGATGTACGGGCGCGCGGGATCGTGGAGCAGCCCCCCGAGCACCTCGACCTCCCGCTGGAGCAGCCGCCCGGCGACCGCGGAGCGACCGCTCGCGAGCATCAGCTCGGGCAGCGCCGAGACGCTCGCGTGCGCGCGATGCGCCGCCCCGAAGGCATCGTCCACGTAGGCGTCGGCGAGCTCGGCGAGGCGCCCCGCGAAGGCGGGGTCGTTCGCCTCCTCCCCCGGGTCGAACCGCAGGTTGTCGAGCATCACGACGGGATCGCCGGGCACCGTCTCGGGCACCGGGTGCGCGAGCCAGGTCACGGGCCGGCCGAGGAGCTCCTGGAGCCGCTCGGCGGGCCCACGGGTCGTGAGGCCGGCGTCGACCTTCCCCTTCGGCCGCCCCAGGTGCGACGCGAGCACGAGCGTCGCGCCGCGGTCGAGCAGCTCGGTGACCGTCGGCAGG
Source organism: uncultured Actinomycetes bacterium (assembly GCA_963821925.1). GTDB lineage: Bacteria > Actinomycetota > UBA4738 > UBA4738 > HRBIN12 > JAOUEA01. The sequence continues at coordinate 192,566 of CAWGFO010000009.1, forward strand.
GATGCGCGGATCCTCGCGTCGTCGGCGACCGCGCCGTCGGAGAGCGGCACGTTGAAGTCGACGCGCACGAAGACCCGGCGCCCCTCGAGGTCGCCGAGGTCGTCGAGGGTGCGCAGGCTCACAGCTTCGAGGCGACGAGCGCGGCCAGGTCGACCAGGCGGTTCGAGTAGCCCCACTCGTTGTCGTACCAGCCGATCGCCTTCACGACGTTGCCCATCACCATCGTGGCGCTCGCGTCGAACGTGCACGAGGCGGGCGAGCCGACGATGTCGGACGAGACGATCGGGTCCTCGGTGTACACGAGCTTGCCGGCGAGCGGGCCGGCGTCGGCGGCCGCCTTGAACGCGGCCTTCACTTCGTCGACCGTGACCTCGCGGCCGACCGTGGCCACCAGGTCGGTCACGGACCCGTCGGGCACCGGCACGCGCAGCGCCATCCCGTCGAGCTTGCCCTTGAGCTGCGGCAGCACGAGGCCGGTGGCCTTGGCCGCCCCGGTCGAGGTCGGGATGATGTTCACGGCCGCGGCACGCGCGCGGCGCAGGTCCTTGTGCGGCAGGTCGAGGATGTTCTGGTCATTCGTGTACGCGTGCACCGTGGTCATGAAGCCCTGCTCGAGCCCGAACGCGTCGTCGATCACCTTCGCCATCGGCGCCACGCAGTTCGTGGTGCACGAGGCGTTCGAGATCACGTGGTGGGTGGCCGGGTCGTACTGGTCGTCGTTCACGCCCAGCACCACGGTGAGGTCCTCGTTCTTGGCCGGGGCGCTGATCAGGACCTTCTGCGCGCCGGCCTCCAGGTGCGCCGCGGCCCGGTCGCGGTCGGTGAAGATCCCGGTCGACTCGATCACGATCTCGGCGCCCAGCTCCTTCCACGGGAGGCTGGCCGGATCGCGCTCGGCGAGCACCCGCAGCTCGTCGCCGTCGATCACCAGGCCGTTCGCGCCGACGGTGACCTCACCGGGGAAGCGCCCGAACACCGAGTCGTACTTCAAGAGGTGCGCCATCGTCGCGGCGTCGCCCAGGTCGTTCACTCCGACGAAGTCGAAGTCGAACCCGCGCTGCTTGGCGGCACGGAAGAAGTTGCGGCCGATCCGCCCGAACCCGTTGATGCCGATCTTGACGCCCATCGTTCCTCCTTGAGGGGTGCGGCGTCGCCATCCTATCGAAGGGAGCCTCGACGCCGTCCCGGGTGGAGCGAGCGACGGGCCCTCAGCGTCGGCCGAGGTCGCGGTGGGAGACGCGGACCGGCAGGCCCCGCTCTCGGAAGAACCGCCCCAGCTCCTCCGACACGACGACCGAGCGGTGCCGCCCGCCGGTGCAGCCGACGGCGATCGTCAGGTAGGACTTCCCCTCGTCGAGGTAGCCGGGGACGATCACGTCGAGCAGCGCGTGGAGCCGGTCGATGAAGGCCACGTACTGATCCTGGTCCTGCACGTAGTCGCGCACGCGGGCGTCGGTGCCGGGCAGCGGACGGAGCTCGTCGATCCAATGAGGGTTCGGCAGGAAGCGCACGTCGAACACGAGGTCGGCGTCGCGTGGGGCACCGAACTTGAACCCGAACGACGTGATCGAGACCTGGAGGCCACGATCGGGCGCCTCGGTCGCGAACGCCTCGTGGATCCGGTCACGGAGGTCGTGCGGCGTGAGCCCGGTCGTGTCGATGATCAGGTCGGCGTCGCCACGGAGGCTCTCCATCATCAGGCGTTCCTTGCGGATGCCCTCGACGACCCGGTCGGCGGGCGCCAGCGGATGCCGGCGGCGGGTGGCCTCGTACCGGTTCACGAGATCGTCGTCGGCCGCCTCCAGGAACACGATCCGGTACTCGATGTTCAGCTGCTTCAGCTCGTCGAGTGCCTTCGACAGCTCGCCGAAGAACACGCCACCGCGCGCGTCGACGACGATCGCGATGCGGGCAGGCCCTCCTTCGCGGGCGCCGAGCTCGGCCATCTTCGGCAGGAGCGCCGGTGGGAGGTTGTCGACGACGAAGAAGCCGAGGTCCTCGAGCGAGTGCGCGGCCTCGGATCGTCCCGCGCCCGAGAGGCCCGTGATGATCGTGAAGCCGGGGTTCGCGCCGGTCGACGGGGGCATCGGGACGACCTCGGCCATCACGCGCTCTCCCGTTGGTCCAGGGGCACGCCGTGCAGGTGATCCCAGATCGCGCGAGCCAGCTCCGGGCCGACCCCCGGCGTGTCGGCGATCTCGGCGACCTCGGCGTCGCGCAGCCGAGCGAGCGACCCGAACCGCTTCAGGAGCGCCTTCTTGCGCGCCGGGCCGATGCCCGCGATCTCGTCGAGCGGCGAGGCCAGGGCGCGCTTCTCACGCTTCTGGCGGTGGTAGCTCACGGCGAACCGGTGGGCCTCGTCGCGCACGTGCTGGAGCACGAAGAGCGACTCGGCGCCCCGCGGGATCAGAAGGGGGTCGGGACGGTCCGGGAAGTACACCTCCTCGAGGCGCTTCGCCAGGCCGACGTGCGGGATGTGCAGCCCGAGCTCCTCGAGGACCTTCGTGGCCATGCCGAGCTGCCCCTTGCCTCCGTCGATCACGACGAGCGAGGGCGGGTAGGAGAAGCGCCGGCCCTCGTGCGGGCCCTCCTGCTGCTCGTGGAGCAGCCGGGTGAAGCGGCGACGGAGCATCTCTTCCATGGAGGCGAAATCGTCCTGTCCGGCCACTCCCTTGATCTGGAAGCGCCGGTAGTCCGAGCGTTTGGGCAGCCCGTCCTCGAAGACCACCATCGACCCGACCTTGTCGGTGGAGCCGAGGTTCGAGATGTCGTAGCACTCGATCCGCAGCGGCGCCTGCTCGAGACCGAGGTGCTCGGCCAGCTCGGCGAGGGCCCGCGAGCGCGCACCGAAGTCCGAGGCGCGCCGCAACTTGTGGCGGTGGAACGACTCCCCCGCGTTCCGCGTGACGACCTCCATCAGCTTGCGCTTCGCGCCCCGCTCAGGTACCGCGATGCGGACGTTCGTCCCGCGGCGCGCCGTCAGCCACGCCTCCAGCACGTCGGCGCCGTCGGGCAGATCGGGGACGAACACGCGCGGCGGGACCTCCTGCCGTTCCATGTAGAGCTGGCGGACGAAGGAGGCGATCAGCTCGTCGCGCGAGAGCTCCTCGACGCGGTCCACGACCCACCCCTTGCGCCCGAGCACCCGGCCGCCCCGGACGAAGAACACCTGGAACGCGGCCTCGAGATCGTCCTCGGCCATCCCGACGACGTCGAGGTCCTCGGGCGTCGCGAGCACCATCTCCTGGCTCTCGAGCGCCCGGCGGGCCGCCTGCAGCTGGTCGCGGACCTTCGCGGCCTGCTCGTACTCCTGACGCTCCGCGGCCTCCGCCATCTCGCCCTCGAGGCGGTGGAGCACCGGGCGGGCGTTGCCCGCCAGGAACTCGGCCAGGGCGTCGACGTGGGCCCGGTACCCCTCCTCGGTGACACCCGTCGCCTGCGGCACACACGGGCCCGCGCACCGGCCGATGTCGAAGTAGAGGCAGGGCCGCCCGGCGCGCGCCCGCTGGTCGAAGAACGCGTTCGAGCACGTCCGCACGGGGAAGACGCGGGTGAGGGCATCGAGGGTGTCGCGGATCGCCCAGGCGTGTCCGTAGGGACCGAAGTATCGGACCTGCTTGCGCTTCGCGCCGCGGAGCACCTGCGCCCGCGGCCACCGCTCCCCCACGGTCAGGGCGAGGTAGGGATAGGACTTGTCGTCGCGGTAGCGGATGTTGAACCGCGGCCGGTGCTCCTGGATCAGGTTGTACTCGAGCATCAGCGCGTCGACCTCGCCCGAGGCCACGATCCATTCGACGCTCGCGGCCGACGTCACCATCGCCTCGGTGCGGGGATGGAGGGGACGGCTCCAGTAGTTCGCGAGCCGCTTGCGGATCGAGCGGGCCTTCCCGACGTAGATCACGCGACCGTCGGGGTCGCGGAACAGGTAGGCGCCGGGGGCGTCGGGGATCGTGGAGGCGGTCGGCCGGGGGACGCTCACCCGGTCATTCTAGGAGGGGGGCGGTGACACCCGGTGAAGCCGTCGTTACTTCTTGCCGCCCTTGGCCTCGACCACGACGAACTGCCCCGTCATCGTCGGGTGGACGTCGCAGCGGAAGTAGTAGTTCCCGGCGTCGAGCGCGTCGACCTTGTACTCGACCTGGTCGGGGCCGTTGATCAGGTCGCCCGTGAACAGGAAATCCGTATAGCCGGAATCGGTCGCGATCGCGATGTTGTGCGGGCCGGTCGTGGCCGCGTCGTCCTTGTTGTCGAAGTTGATCGAGAACGGCTCGCCGGCGGGCGCCACCAGGCAGGTCGGGTCGAACGCGATGTTCTGCGCCGCGATGTCGAGCGCGATCTTCCCGTCGGTCCCGCACTCCGCGCCGCCGGTGGATGGCTGCGAACCGGGCGAGGGGGCGGGACTGGGCTGGGCGATGCCGACGTCCCCGGGGTCGCCCTGGACACCCATCATCAGGGCCTTCGTCACGGTGTCGTACCAGGCGACGTACACGGCCGAGCCGTCGGCGTTCGTCGCGACGGACGGGTAGGCGCCGTCGCCGGTGTCGATCCCGGTCTCGATCGGCGTGAAGGTCGAGCCGTCGCCCGAGGCGAGCGCGACGCCGTCGTCGCCCGCCCAGGTCACGTAGATCGTGCCGGCCTCGTCGACGGCCACACCCGCGGTCGGGGTGAAGTTGCCGCCCTTGGCGTCGGCGAGGCCGGCGGGCGCCGGGGCGACCGTTGCGGTGGTGTAGCTCCCGCCGCTGCCGAGCGCCACCTCGAGGTTGTCCGCGGTGAAGTAGGAGACGATCGGGTTGCCGTCGGCGTCGAGGGTGAGGTCGAGGCCCTGGCCCGTGGCGCCGCTGGCCACCGTGTCCACGGTCCACTTCCCGCCCACGATCCGTGCCACGTCGACCTCACCGCTCGAGGTGTCGACGAAGGCCACGACCGGCCCGTCGGGCGTGACGGCGATCTTCGTCGGGCCTGGCTGCTGACAGCCGGCGCACTGTGGGATCGAGAACACCGTGTCGGTCGTCCACTTGTCGCCGTCGAGCGTCGCGACGCGGACCTCCTGGCCCGATGAGTTCGTCGTGTAGGCCACCCATGGGATCCCGTCGGCGTCGACCGCGACGGAGGGGCTGCCGATCGGCCCGGCCTGCTTCAGCGAGAAGCCGTAGTCGTAGAGCTGCTCGGCCGTGAAGCCGTCGGGGCCTTTCGCGTACCAGACGCCGTCCGGCGCGGTCCACACCACGTGCAGGGAGCCGTCGGCGCCCACGGCGACGTCGGTGCCGTTCGAGTTCGTGGCGGTGAGGTCCTTGAGCGACGGCACCGTCGCAGGCCCGTAGGGGACGACGATCCCGGGCGGGGTGTCCTTGACCTGCGCGGCGGCGCCACGGGTCCAGATCCCGTCGGCCGACAGGCTCGTGACGCCGATCGCGGGGATGTAGGGCGAGCCGATCGGCCGGGTGACCGCGATCACGTCCGCCGGCAGCTCCTCGGTGAGCGCCAGGTAGCTGATGAAGGGGTTCCCGTCGGCGTCGACCGTGACCTGCGCGCCCAGGCCGGCGTCGTCGAGGCTGTCGGCCACGTACGGGGTGAAGCGCACCCCGCTCCCGGCGTTGACCTCCCCTTCGGGGACCGTGCTGCAGGCAGCCGCGGTCAGCAGGGCTCCAGCGCAGGCGAGGATGATGAGCAGTCGCTTGGACACGTCGGCGGGAATCCTAGCAAGGTACGTCAACATCGGTGGCATCTCGGACGAACGGTCTCAGACGGCCGCGTCGACCGCGAGCAGCCGGCCGTCGAGCACCTCGGCGAGGAATCGCCCCGTGTGCGACGTGGGGTGCGCCGCGACCTGTTCGGGCGTACCGGCCACCACGACGCTGCCGCCCCCGTCGCCGCCCTCGGGTCCCATGTCCACGATCCAGTCCGCCGTCTTGATCACGTCGAGGTTGTGTTCGATCACGAGCACCGTGTTCCCGGCGTCGACGAGCCGTTGGAGCACCGCCAGGAGCTTCCGGATGTCCTCGAAATGGAGCCCGGTGGTGGGCTCGTCGAGCACGTAGATCGTGTTCCCGGTCGCCCGCTTGTGGAGCTCGGAGGACAGCTTGATCCGCTGGGCCTCGCCGCCCGAGAGGGTCGGCGCCGGCTGACCCAGCTTCACGTACCCGAGCCCGACGTCGGACAAGGTCTGCATGTGGCGCTTGATCGCCGGGATGTTCTCGAAGAACGTGAGCGCTTCGTCGACGCTCATCTCGAGCACGTCGGCGATCGTTCGTCCCTTGTACTTCACCTCGAGCGTCTCGCGGTTGTAGCGGTGTCCCTTGCAGGACTCGCAGGTCACGTAGACGTCGGGCAGGAAGTGCATCTCGATCTTGATCTGCCCGTCGCCCGCGCAGTGCTCGCACCGCCCGCCCCGCACGTTGAAGGAGAACCGCCCGGGCTGGTAGCCGCGCATCCGCGCCTCGGGCACCTGCGCGAAGAGCTTGCGGACGTGGTCGAAGACTCCGGTGTAGGTGGCGGGGTTCGACCGCGGGGTGCGGCCGATCGGCGACTGGTCGATGTCGATCACCTTGTCGACCTGCTCCCACCCGGCGAGCTTCTTGTGCTTCCCGGGAAGCAGACGCGAGCGGTACACCTTCTGCATCAGCGCGCGGAGCAGCACGTCCTGCACGAGGGTCGACTTGCCGGAGCCGCTCACGCCCGTCACGCAGACGAACAGGCCGAGCGGGAGGTCGACGGTCACGTGCTGCAGGTTGTGCTCGCTCGCGCCCTCGAGGCGCAGCCGGCGCGGGCCGCGCGGCCTCCGCACGAGCGGGGTCGGGATCGAGTGACGGCCCGAGAGGAACGCGCCCGTGAGTGACCGCTCGCACTCGAGGAGCCCCTTGAGGTCCCCCGAGAACACGATCTCGCCGCCGTGCTCCCCCGCCAGCGGGCCGATGTCGACGATGTGGTCGGCCTCCATGATCGTGGCCTCGTCGTGCTCGACCACGATGAGCGTGTTCCCGAGGTCGCGCAGCCGGATCAGGGTGTCGATCAGCCGCTTGTTGTCTCGCTGGTGCAGGCCGATCGAGGGTTCGTCCAGGATGTAGAGCACGCCGACGAGCCCGCTGCCGATCTGGGTCGCGAGCCTGATCCGCTGCGCCTCGCCGCCCGCGAGCGTGCCCGCCGCACGGCCGAGCGTGAGGTAGTCGAGTCCGACGTCGACCAGGAACCGCAGGCGTTCCCGGATCTCCTTCAGGAGGCGTTCGGCGATCATCGCCTCGCGCTCGGAGAGCCCGATGCCCTCCACGAAGGAGAGCGTCTTCCTGATCGAGCGATCGGTGAGTTCGGCGATGTTCAGGCCGTCGACCGTCACCGCAAGGGTCTCGGGCCGCAGGCGCTGGCCCTTGCAGGCACGGCACGGGATCTCGCGCATGAACTGCTCGAGCTTCTCCCGCTGGGCCTCCGACTCGGTCTCGGTGTGGCGACGCTCCACGTTCGAGACCACGCCCTCGAAGGTCGTGTGGTACGCGCGTTGCCGGCCGTAGCGGTTCTTGTACTTCACGTACACCTGCTGGTCGGAGCCGTACAGGAGCACGTCGCGGGCCCGCTTCGGGAGCTTCTTCCACGGGGTCGCGAGCGAGATGTCCTCGGCCTCGGCCACCGCCTCGAGGACGCGGTTCCAGTACTCGAGCGTGGCGCTCGCCCACGGGGCGAGGGCGCCGTCGCGCACGGACAGGTCGGCGTCGGGGACGACGAGCTCGGGGTCGACCTCGAGCCGCGTCCCGAGCCCGTCGCAGGTCGTGCACGCGCCGTACGGCGAGTTGAACGAGAAGTTCCGCGGTGCGAGCTCCTCGAACGAGAGGCCGCAGTGCGTGCAGGCCAGGTGCTGCGAGAAGGTCTGGAGCTCCTCGTGACCTTCGTGCGTCGTCACGGCGATCGAGGCGATCCCGGCCGCGAGCTCGAGGGCGGTCTCGATCGAGTCGGCCACGCGCCGGCGGATCCCGGACTTCGCGACGAGGCGGTCCACGACGACCTCGATCGTGTGCTTGTAGGTCTTCGGGAGCCGGATCGGCTCTGAGAGCTCGCGCACCTCGCCGTCGATCCGCGCCCGCGGGAACCCCTGGCGAGCGAGGTCCTCGAGCAGCTTGCCGTACTCCCCCTTGCGACCTCGGACGACGGGCGCGAGCACCTGGAACTTCGTGCCTTCGGGGAGCTCGAGGATCTGGTCGACGATCTGGTCCGGGGTCTGGCGCCCGATCGGTCGGCCGCAGTTGTAGCAGTGCGGGTGGCCGACCCGCGCGTACAGCACCCGGAGGTAGTCGTAGATCTCGGTGATCGTGCCGACGGTGGATCGCGGGTTGCGCGAGGTGGACTTCTGGTCGATCGAGATCGCCGGGGAGAGCCCCTCGATGAAGTCGACGTCGGGCTTCTCCATCTGCCCCAGGAACTGCCGGGCGTACGCCGACAAGGACTCGACGTATCGACGCTGGCCCTCGGCGTAGATCGTGTCGAAGGCGAGCGAGGACTTGCCCGAGCCCGAGAGGCCCGTGAACACGATCAACCTGTCCCGCGGGAGCTCCAGCGTGACGTTCTTGAGGTTGTGCTCACGGGCGCCATGGATGACGAGGGAGTCGGTGCCCACGGACGATGAGTCTATCGGCGCGCGCCGACATGGCCGTGGGGCCATACTCCCCGGATGGAACGAGACCTGCGCGGCACCCCGCTCTATCAGGAGGTCGAGGCCTTCTTCCGGTCGGTCCTCGAGCCCGGCTTCGGCACGGCCGAGCCGGCCGGCGATCCCGTCCCTTCCCCCGACGGGCGATGGGTCGCCTTCCGCGGCGAGCGGCTCGAGCGGCTCGACGGGCATCCCGAGGGCAGGATCTGCCTCGTAGGCGCCGAGGGCGGCGAGGTCCGGCAGCTCACCCACGGTCCGCACGACGACGCCGACCCCCGCTGGTCGCCCGACGGGCGCACCCTGACCTTCCGATCGGATCGGGCGTCGAAGGGGCGGCACCAGCTGTACGCCCTCGACGCGGACCTCCCGGGCGAGGCGCGGCCGCTGGCCACGCTCCCCGGCACGGTCGAGTGGCACCGGTGGTCCGCCGACGGTTCCCGGATCCTCGTGGGGATCGCCGGCGGGGCCGCCGAGCAGGCCGACGCCCTGGGCTCGGGCACGATGGGCGGCGAGGAGGAGCTGCCCGGGTGGGTCCCCGAGGTGGAGTCCAGCGACGACGCCGAGGCCGAACGCCGGTCGCTGTGGCTCGTCGAGCCTTCCACCGGGAACACGCGGCAGGTCTCCCGCCCCGGCACGAACGTGTGGGAGGCCGAGCCGTGCGGGCCCGACGCCGTCGTGGCCGTCGTATCGGAGGGCGCCGGGGAGGACGCGTGGTACCGCGCCCACGTCGCGTTGATCGATCTCGCCAGCGGTGAGGAACGCCGGCTGTTGTCGAGCGACGTGCAGCTCGGGTGGGTGGCCGGGGATCCGACCGGATCCCACGTCGCGGTGATCGAGGCGGTCTGCAGCGACCGGATCGTCGTGTGCGGCGATCTCCGGGTGATCGACGTGGCATCGGGTGCGGCACGCCCCGTGGCGCTGCCCGAGGTGGATGCCTCGCGCGTGCGGTGGACGAGCAACGAACGCGCCCTGGTGTTCGGGCGCCGTGGCCTCGAGTCGGTGGTGCTCGAGCTGCGCCTGCCCGACCTCGCCCCCCGGGAGCTGTGGTCGGGCCTCGAACACCTCGGCGAGCTCTACGACCCCGCGGGGGCCCCGTTCGGCGACGGGTTCGTCGGCCTGATCTCGTCCCACATCCGGCCGCCCTCGATCGTGACGGTCGACGGCGCCGGCGGCGAACGCGAGCTCGCCGCCCCGCGACACGCAGGGCACGACGTCGTCCGTGGGCTCGTCGCCCGGCGCGAAGTCCTTCGGTGGCGGGCTCCCGACGGCCTCGAGATCGAAGGGCTGCTCACGGTGCCCTCCGGCGATGGCCCGTTCCCGCTCGTGCTCTCGATCCACGGCGGGCCGATCGGCGCCGTCGGCGCCGCGTTCCCCGGGCCTTACACGGCGCTCTTCCTCGCCCGCGGGTTCGCGGTCCTCCAGCCGAACCCCCGCGGCTCCACCGGCCGCGGCCAGGCGTTCGCGAACGCGGTGGTCGGCGACATGGGGGGAGCCGACCTCTTCGACGACCTGGCCGGGGTGGATGCGGCCGTCGAGGCCGGCGTGGCCGATCCCGACCGGCTCGTCCTGATCGGCGGGAGCTACGGCGGGTTCATGGCGGCCTGGATCCCGACGCAGGATCCGCGGTTCAAGGCCTCCGTGGCGATCTCGCCCGTGACCGACTGGTGGTCGGAGCGCTTCGATTCCAGCCTCGGATCCTGGGTGGGCGACTTCCTGGGTGGGGAGCCGCTCGCGGTCCCTGCCGACTACTCGGCGCGCAGCCCGGTGCTGCACGCCGACGCGGTCACGACGCCCGTGCTCCTGACCGCCGGGCGCCACGACCGCGCCACGCCCGTGGGGCAGGCGGTCGAGTTCTACCGGGCCCTGCGGGAGCGCGGCATCCCCACGGAGGTCGTGAAGTACCCGCAGGAGGGGCACGGCGTGGGCGAGTTCCCTGCGATGCTCGACCTCGCGACACGGACGGTCGCCTGGTTCGAGCGTTTCCTGCCACCGGCCATGGGCAGCCGCTAGGCTTCCCGCCATGACCAGCCGCGACGACCTCGAAACCCTGTCCACGAAGGAGCTCCACGAACGCGCGATCGAGACCGCTCGCAAGCGTCTCGACGTCGGGTTCCTGTGGAAGCTCGTGAAGGCGCTGCCCGTGGCCGAGGAGCTCGTCGGTGACGACGAGCGGAGCAAGGTCGACATCGTGCGCCCGCTGGCCCTGATCAACGACTTCATGGACGCGGGCGAGGGCGAGCTCGGCGAGGCGCTCCGCCCGGTGTACGTCGACTACCTCGCGGAGCACACGGACTGAGCGACGCGATCGGAACCGGCGAGGGCACCCCGTCCCCTGCGGTCCCGTTCCGCGAGGCCCTCCGGTTCTGGGTCAAGCTGGGATTCATCAATTTCGGCGGGCCCAGCGGACAGATCGCGCTGATGCACGAGGAGCTCGTCGATCGCCGCCGGTGGATCGGCGAGGGCCGGTTCCTGCACGCGCTGTCCTTCTGCATGCTGCTGCCCGGCCCGGAGGCCCAACAGCTCGCGATCTACGTCGGGTGGCTGCTGCACAAGACCCGGGGCGGGATCGTGGCCGGCGTCGCCTTCGTGCTGCCGAGCTTCTTCCTGATGCTCCTTCTCTCGTGGACGTACGCGGCGCACGGCCAGGTGAACTGGATCGAAGGGGTGTTCGCCGGGCTGTCGGCCGGCGTGCTCGGGATGGTCGTGGCGGCTTTGCTGCGGATCGGGGGCCGGTCGCTCCGGAACGCGTTCGCGATCGCGATGGCGGCGGCGTCCTTCCTCTCGATCTTCGTGATCGGGGTCCCGTTCCCCATCGTGGTGCTGGGTGCGGCGGCGCTCGGCTACGTCGTGTCCCGGACGCGGCCCGACGTCGTCTCGGTGCCGGCGGAGCTCGGCGAGGACGACACGGGTGCGGCGATCGACGACATCGCGGCGTCGGCGCCGCACACGCAGCCCTCGACGCGGCGCGCGATCAAGGTGCTGATCGTGGGCCTCGCGGTGTGGTGGATCCCGTTACTGGCCGTGATCGCCTGGCGGGGCCGGGGCGACATCCTGAGCCAGCAGGCGGTCTTCTTCAGCACCGCGTCGCTCGTGACGTTCGGCGGGGCGTACGCCGTGCTCGCCTACGTGAACCAGGCCGCCGTGTACCGGTTCGGCTGGCTCACCCCGAGCGACGTGGTCGCCGGTCTCGGACTGGCGGAGTCGACCCCTGGCCCCTTGATCATGGTGACGCAGTTCGTGGGGTTCCTGGCCGCCTACCGGTTCCACGGCGATCTGTCGCCCGTGGTGGCGGGCGTGCTGGGATCGATCGTCACGGTGTGGGCCACCTTCGCGCCGTGCTTCCTCTGGATCTTCCTGGGAGCGCCCTTCGTGGAACGGATCCGGGGCCATCGTCGGCTCGGGGCCGCCCTCGGGGCCGTGACGGCCGCCGTCGTGGGCGTGATCGCGAGCCTCGCCCTGACCTTCGGGGTGAACGTGCTCTTCGACAGCGTGTTCTACCGCGAGCCCTTCTTCATCCCGATCCCGTTCCCTCGGCTCGGCACGGTCGATCCGTGGTCGCTCCTGATCGCGGCGGCGGCGTTCGTCGCGCTGCGGCGGTTCAGGCTGAACCCCGCGCTCGTCGCCGTGGGATGCGGCGCCGTGGGGCTCGTGCATGCCCTCGTGGCCTGAGGGGTACGCTCCCGCGATGACGACGCCGCGATCGCTCACGGACTATCGCGACGAGTTCCCCGTGGTCGGGAGGAAGGCCTACCTGATCAGCGCCTCCCTGGGGCCGATCTCGGTGCGCGCCCGAACCTACGTCGACGGGTACCTCGACGCCTGGGCCTCGAAGGGCGCGCCCGACCACGTCTGGATGGAGGACATCTTCCCGACGATGGGGGCGCTGAAGCGCTCGTTCGCTGCGCTCGCCGGGTGCGACGCGGACGAGGTCGCGCTTTCGACGAACATCTCGATCGCGCTATCCACGGTCGCCTCGTGCCTGGACCTGTCGGGCGAGCGGAACCGGGTGATCCTCTCCGAGCTCGACTTCCCGACCGACGGCCACGTCTGGCTGGCGTGGGCCCGCACGACCGGCGCCGAGATCGTCTGGCTGCGGTCCCCCGACGGCCTCACGATCCCGCTCGAGGCCTACGACGAGGCGATCGACGACCGGACGGCGATCGTGATGGTGAACCGGGTGCTCTACCGTTCGAGCGCGCTCGTCGACGCGAAGGCGGTGTGCGCGATCGCGCGCGAGCGTGGCGCGCTGTCGTTCGTCGACGACTACCACGGGCTCGGCATCGTGCCGCTCGACCTGCACGACCTCGGCTGCGATCTCTACACCGCCGGCACCCTGAAGTGGATGTGCGGCGGCCCGGGGATGGTGTTCCTGTACGCACGGCGTGAGCTCCTGCCGACGCTCGAGCCCGCGGTGACCGGCTGGTTCGGGACGCGTGAGCCGTTCTCGTTCGACACGGAGCACCTCGAGTACCACCCGACCGCCCGGCGGCTCGAGCACGGGACCCCGCCGGCGCCCGTCTTCTACCTCGCGCAGGGTGGGCTCGAGATCATCGCGGAGGTCGGGGTCGAGCGGATCCGCGAACGACAGGGAGCGCTCACCGACCACGTGATCGCGCGGGCCGATGCGGCCGGCCTCCCCGTGCGCACGCCCCGCGACCGCGACGCGCGCGGCGGGGTCGTGAACGTGGGCGTGGGCCCGAACGCCGAAGTGATCTGCCACGCCCTCCTCGCGCGCGACGTCTGCACCGACTTCCGCGGCGACGGTCTCCGGATCAGCCCGCACTTCTTCAACACCGAGGCCGACATCGACCGGTGCTTCGATGAGTTCGCCGCGCTGATCTAGTCCGTTACGGACTACTGGGCCGGGTCGCGGCGCACGACCACCCGCCCGGCCCGCACCACGACCCGGAGATCGTCGAGCGCGCCTGGGTCGCCCACCGGACTGTCGGCGGCCACGATCAGATCGGCCGGCGCGCCGGGCTCGAGCGGCGCGCGGGTGAGGGCTGCGAGCACGGCGTCGGGATCGAGCCCAGTCTCCCCTAGGAGCCGCAGCTCCAGCGTGTGGATCCCGGACGGGATCGGGCCGTTACCGAGGTCGGTCCCGTACACGACGGTCCCGCCCGCCGCGTGGAACCGCCGCACGTTGTCGAGGGCGGTGCGCAGGGCCGGCGTGTCGCCGCCCTGTCCGTGGATCGCGAGGGTCGAGACCCAGCGCATCCGCTCCGCGGCCATCGCGATCGCGTCGTCGCCCAGCCGGTGGGTCCAGGGGGCGTGCGCGAGCTCGTCGACGCCGGCACCGAGCGCTCGTTCGACCTGGCCCTCACCTTGCGCGTGCGCGGTGACGGGAACGTCGGCCGCGTGCGCCGCGTCGCAGATCGCGGCGAGGACGGCGTCGGAGGGCGTCGGCCCTTCATCGGCGTTCAGTGACACCTTGATCGCCGCGGCGCCCAGGCCCACGAGCTCGGCAACGGCGGCCGCTGCCTCGTCGGGGGTCGACACCTCGCGGCCCGTGCCGTCGGGGGCCCAGCTCGCGGCCGTCGGGTATCCGCCCTGACCGGTGAGCATCGGGCCGGCCGCGCGGATCAGCGGCCCGTTGAAGCCCGGGACCTCCGAGGTCTCGGCCAGCCCGAAGATGCGGTCGGCCGGCCAGGCGAGGTCGCGGACCGCCGTCACGCCCCGCTGGAGCATCGCGACGGGGTCGCCGAGCCCGATGTGGACGTGCCGGTCGGCCGCGGCCGGCATCAGGAACCCGGACGTCACGATCAGTTCGGCGTCGTCGGGCACGGGGTGGACCCGGCCGACGTACGTGACGGTGTCGCCGTCGCAGTCGACCTGCACGTCGGGCGCCATGCGCCCGGGGCCGAGCCACGCGAAGGGCGCGCGGATCGAGAGCATCAGACGCCGACGCCGGCCTCGCGGAGCGCCTTCAGCTCCTTGCGCAGGTCGTGCACCTCGTCGCGGATCCGGGCCGCGTACTCGAAGCGGAGGTCCTTCGCGGCCTGATGCATCTCGTCCTCGAGGCTCGCGATCAGGCGTTCGAGCTCCTCGGTGGGCATCTCGGGGCGGCTCGCCTTCGTGCGCCGCTGCCGGCGCGGCACGGTCTCGCCCTCGTCGCCGCCCCGCATCGACTGCAGGATGTCGGTGATCTTGCGCCGGACGGTCTGGGGATCGATGCCGTGTTCGACGTTGTACGCGAGCTGGATCTGCCGGCGGCGCTGGGTCTCGCCGATCGCCGACTTCATCGAGTCCGTCACCTGATCCGCGTACATCAGGACGGTCCCGTCGACGTTGCGCGCCGCGCGCCCGATCGTCTGGACGAGGGACGTCTCCGAGCGCAGGAAACCCTCCTTGTCGGCGTCGAGGATCGCCACGAGCGACACCTCGGGCAGGTCGAGGCCCTCGCGGAGCAGGTTGATGCCGACCAGCACGTCGAACTCCCCCAGCCGGAGGTCGCGCACGATCTCGATCCGCTGGATCGTGTCGACCTCGGAGTGCAGGTACCGGACGCGGATCCCCATCTCGACGAGGTAGTCGGTGAGGTCCTCGGCCATCTTCTTCGTGAGGGTCGTGACGAGCACGCGCTGATCCTTCTCGGTGCGCGTCCGGATCTCGGCGATCAGGTCGTCGACCTGGCCCTTCGTCGGCCGCACCTGGACCTCCGGGTCCACGAGGCCCGTGGGCCGGACGATCTGCTCCACGATCCGATCGGAGACGCGCAGCTCGTACGGCCCGGGCGTCGCCGACATGAAGACGAGCTGGTGCACGCGTTCGTTGAACTCGTCGAACCGGAGCGGACGGTTGTCGATCGCGCTCGGCAGCCGGAACCCGTACTCGACCAGGTTGGACTTGCGCGAGAGGTCGCCTTCGTACATCCCGTGGAGCTGGCCGAGCGTCACGTGCGATTCATCGAGCACGACGAGGTAATCGTCGGGGAAGTAGTCGAGGAGCGTGTACGGCGCGCTTCCGGCCTCGCGCCCGTCGAGGTGACGCGAGTAGTTCTCGATGCCGCTGCAGAACCCGACCTCGCGCATCATCTCGAGGTCGTAGTTCGTGCGCATCCGGAGACGCTCGGCCTCGAGGAGCTTGCCCTCGCCGTCGAGCTTCGCGAGCCGCTCCTGGAGCTCCTGCTCGATGTCGACGAGCGCGCGCTTCATGCGGTCCTCGGACGTCACGTAGTGCGAGGCCGGGAAGATCGTGAGGTCGACGATGTCGTCCTTGATCAGCTCCCCCGTGAGCGGATCGAACTGCGAGATCTTCTCGACCGTGTCGCCCCACCACTCGATCCGGTAGCCGGTGGTCTCGTACGGCGGGAAGACCTCGAGCGTGTCGCCCTGCACGCGGAACGTGCCGCGGGCGCGGCTGACGTTGTTGCGCTGGTACTGGATGTCGACGAGCCGCTGCATCGCGAACTCGAGCGGGATGTCGGTGCCCTTGTACGGCCGCAGGATCTGGCCCTCGTACTCCTCGGGCGAGCCCAGGCCGTAGATGCACGAGACGCTCGCCACGATCAGGACGTCGCGCCGCGCGAGGAGCGCGGCCGTGGCCGAGTGCCGGAGCCGCTCGATCTCCTCGTTGATCGAGCTGTCCTTCTCGATGTAGGTGTCGGTGGACGCGATGTAGGCCTCGGGTTGGTAGTAGTCGTAGTAGCTGACGAAGTACTCGACCGCGTTGTCGGGGAAGACCTCGCGGAACTCGTTCGCGAGCTGGGCGGCGAGCGACTTGTTCGGCGCGATCACGAGCGTCGGGCGCTGCACCTGCTCGATCACGTGCGCGATCGTGAAGGTCTTGCCGGTGCCCGGTGGCGCCGAGCAGCGTGATGTGCGGGTCGCCGGCGTTGACGCCCTCGACGAGCTGCTCGATCGCCGTGGGCTGGTCGCCGGCGGGCCGGAACTCGGACGCGATGCGGAACGGCTGCATCGAGCCAGTCTAGGGGCGCGCGCCGACATGGACGTTCGGCGGCTTGCGCCACGGCTCGCGAGGATGACACACTCGCGCCACGGTTGCCGTTCACGGCAACGACCGACGAGGAGGTCCCCCATGCGCCCCACTGCCCGGATCGCCGCCCTGGGCATCGTCGCGAGCCTGACGCTCACGCTCGCGCCCGCGCCCGCCGCACACGCAGGTCGATACATCGGCTACAAGGGCCGCACGGATCAGGGCCGGCGTGCCCAGGCGGTGGTGCGCCGGACCGATCGCGACCGGTTGTTCTTCGTCGCGTTCGAGAACGGCTACGAGCTCACCTGCGAAGACGGGACGACGCAGACCTGGATCGTGGGAGCGACCTTCTTCCCGGGCTTCCGGCTCCGGGATCATCGCCGGGTCCACATCAACGAGATCTGGGGCAACGTCGCGATCCACTACAACGGCCGCATCGGGTGGCTCGCGGGCACGGGCACGACGAAGTGGTCGGTCGCGGCCCTCGACCCCGACGAGCAAGCGATGCTCTGCACCTCCGACCGACAGGGGTGGACCCTGCAGCGCCACGGCTCGGCGCCGGCCTTCTCCGACGGCAAGGACGTAGCACTTCGGATCGGGTATGCCCGCGTGCACGTCGAGCGAGACGGGACCGCGAGGCTCGTGCGGTTCCGGGCGCCGATCGCCTCCTGACGCCTACAACCGGCCGGCGTCGACGATCCGCTGGAGGAAGCGCCGCGTGCGGTCCTCCTTCGGGTCGTTGAAGAGCTGCTGCGGCGGGCCCTGCTCGAGGATCACGCCGTCGTCGAGGAAGCACACCCGGCTCGCGATGTCCCGAGCGAAGCCCATCTCGTGCGTCGCGATCAACATCGTCATGCCGCCGGCCGCGAGCTCGCGGATCACGTCGAGTACCTCCGCCACGAGCTCGGGGTCCAGGGCGCTCGTGACCTCGTCGAGCAGCATGATGTCGGGCTGCATCGCCAGGGCGCGGACGATCGCGACGCGCTGCTGCTGACCGCCGGAGAGCCGGTCCGGGTACTCGTCGGCCTTGTCCGCGAGGCCGAACCGCTCGAGCAGCTCGTGTGCCCGGGACTCGGCGTCGGCCTGCGAGAGCCTGAGGACCTTGACGGGCGCGATGGTGACGTTCCGCATGACCGTCATGTGCGGGAACAGGTTGAACGACTGGAAGACGATGCCGATCTGCCGACGGATCGCGTTCACGTCGACCCCCCGGCGCGGTGATCTCCTGACCGAGCACCGTGATGCGACCCGCGTCGATCGGCTCCAGGAGGTTGATGCAGCGCAGCAGCGTGGACTTGCCCGAACCCGACGCCCCGATCAGGCAGATCACCTCGTGCTCGGCTACCGACAGGTCGACCCCCTTCAGGACCTCGAGCTCGTCGAACCGCTTGTGCAGACCCTCGATCCGGACGGCGTCGGCGATCACAGCGCGCCACCGGTCTGCCGTTGCTTGCGGTCGCGCGCGACCATCGCGTCGACGAACCGCGTCATCGGCACCGTGATCACGAGGTAGACGACCGCGAGCGCAACGTAGGGGGTGAAGTTGAACGTCTGAGCACTGTCGATCCCCGCGGTGCGGAAGGCCTCGACGACCCCGATGTAGGAGACGAGCACGGTGTCCTTCTGCAGCCCGATGAAATCGTTCAGGAGCGGCGGGATCACGCGGCGCACCGCCTGCGGGAGGATCACGAAGCGCATCGACTGGCCGCGCGAGAGCCCGAGGGACCGCGCGGCCGCCACCTGGCTCCCGTGCACCGACTCGATCCCCGCCCGATAGACCTCCGCCACGTACGCCGAATAGACCAGGACCAGGGACACGACACCCCACAGGAAAGGGCTATCGGGCACGCCCTGGATCCCGAGGGCCGGCACCCCGAACCCGAGCAGGTAGATCACGAGGATCGTGGGGACCCCGCGGAAGAGGTCGGTGTAGAGCATCGCGAAGAGCCGGATCGGGAAGAAGACCGGCCCCGGGAGGCTCCGCATCACCGCGACCACGAGTGCGAGCCCGAGGATCAGGACCTCCGAGAGGATGAAGAGCCGCACGTTCACGAAGAACGCGCGCACGATCCCGGGGAACGACTCCTTGAACTGGGCGCGGCTGAAGAACGCCCGCTTCACCTCGTCCCAGCCCGGCGAGTTCACGACGATCAGCGACAGCACGACGAAGAACACGATCGTGCTGACCACGGCGATCGCGACGCTCTTCCCGCCTTCGGCCCGCAGCGGCGCGAGCAGCTTCGACCCTCGGTCGCCGTCGGGGAGTCTCGGATCCCCGGGCTGGTACTCGTGCAGCTCCGGGCCCGTGGACATGGCCGCAGGCGCGCCGGGGCGCTACTTGATCACCGGGTAGTCGAGGTTCTCGAGCCACGTCGACTGGAGCTCGGCGAGCGTGCCGTCGTCCGTGAGCTCCTTGATCGCGAGGTTCACGCACTCGACGAGCGGACTGTCCTTGTCGAACGTCATCCCGAAGTACTCGCCGTTGTTCGGGAACTGCCCGACCACCACGCCGTTCTCCGCCTGGCCGATCAGCACGTTCACGTACGCGGTCGGCGCGTCCACGACGTAGGCGTCGATCTGCCCGTTGTTCAGCGCCTGGATCACGTCGACGGACCGGTCGAAGACCGCAGGCTCCTGGTCGGGCTGGACGTTGTCGACGATGTACTGGTAGCTCGTGGTGCCGATCTGTGCGCCGAGCTTCAGAGGCTTCAGGTCCGCGATCGTGGTCGCGTCGGCGATCGGCGTGCCCTTGTTCGCGACGAGCGGCCTGGTTCACGTCGTAGTACCCGTCGCTGAACGCCACGACCTGCGCCCGCTCCGGGGAGTACGAGACCTGGCCAAGGTAGAAGTCGTAGTCGCGGTTGCCGGGCTTGTAGGACTCGTTGAAGTTCACCGGGGTCCAGTTGACCTGGTCGCTGGCGACACTGAGCTTCTCGGCGATCTGGTACGCGAGCGCTCCCTCGAAGCCCTCGCCGCTCGCAGGGTTCCCGGTGCCGCTGTTGGGCTTGGCCGTCCAGTCGCCGTAGGTGCCGGTGCCGGCGAACCACGGCTGGAAGGCGGGGTTGTCGGTCCCGATCGTGAGGGCGGTCGAGTCGTAGAGCGCGTCGAGGTTGTTCTGGTAGCACTCGATCGCGGAGGCTGCGACCACGGTCGACCCGGTGTTGCCCGTCGCGCCGCTGGTCCCCGATGTGGTGGACGAGTCCTCGGAGCACGCGGCGGCCACCAGGAACAACGCCGCCAATCCGATCACGATCCTGCGCATCTCGATGACCCCCTCGATCGTCCCCGTGAGCGCCGACGATCCCCTCCGCCGGACACGCGCGGAGCCTAGCAGACCTACTTCCGCGGCTCCCAGGAGAAGTAGCGCGTCGCGACGAGCAGTCCGAACAGGCCCCACGCGGCGATGACCGCGACATCCCACCAGTCGAACGGGAACGCGCGCACGGGCCCGATCGGCGTCGACACCGTCACGTTGCCGAGGAAGCCCGCCCGCATCGCATCGGCGAAGTGCTTCACGGGGAAGATGTCGCCGACGACCCGCATCCAGGTCGGGGCGCCGTCGTCGAGCGGGAAGAAGATCCCCGACACGAAGAGCAGCGGGAGGATCGTCGCGTTCACGATCGGCGGGGCGGCGTCGGCGTTCGGGATCACCACCGTGATCGCCAGCGCGAGGGCGGCGAACGAGAGCGACCCGACGAGGAAGGTCACGACGAACTCGACGAGCGGGACACCTGTCGGGAAGGGCGAGCCGTACACGACGCGCCCGAACACCAGCATGATCACGACGAGCAGCGCCCCCACCACCATGCCGTGGAGCACGCGCGACGAGAGATAGGCACCCGCCGGCAGCGGCGTGCCGTGCAGGCGTTTCAGGATCCCCTGGTCGCGGGCGAACGTCGTCGTCATCGCGATGTTCGTGTAGCAGGCCGTGACGACGCCGAAGGCGGCCATCGCGCCGACGAAATATGTCGAGCGTTCCAGGGTCGTCCCCCCCGATGCGGAGGTTCCCGCTCCCGAGGAGCGCCGTGAAGATCACCAGGAACATCAGCGGGAACGCGAACGTGAAGAAGGCCGACGCCGGGTTCCGCCAGAAGGCCTTGTTCGTGAACCGGAACTGCCGGATGACGGCGGCCGGGGCGCTCACTCGAGTCCCTCCTCGCCGCCCGTCAGCGAAAGGTAGACGTCCTCGAGGCTCGGACGCTCGGCGTCGATCGTCTCGAACGCCAGGTCGTGCTCGATCGCCCATCCGGTGACCGTGTGCAGGGTCCGGGTGGGGTCGTCGGTCGTCAGCTCGAGGTAGCCGTCGCCCGTGTCGACCTGGCCCCAGTCGGGCAGCGAGGGCGAGCCCGCGGGCACGCGGAACCGGATCCGCGCGGTCATGCGGTCGCGCCCCGCGATCGTGTCGGGCGGCCCCTCAGCGACGATCTCGCCGCGCGCGATCACCGCCACGCGGTCGGCCAGGTACTGCGCCTCGTCCATGAAGTGCGTCGTGAGGAACACCGTCTTGCCGAGCGCCGTGAGGTTCTTCACGATCTCCCAGGCGTTGCGCCGGGCGTTCGGGTCGAACCCGGTCGTCGGCTCGTCGAGGAAGAGCAGGTCCGGGTCGCCGGCCAGCGCCACCGCCACGTCGAGGCGGCGCTGCTGGCCGCCCGAGAGCTTGTTCACCCGCGTGTCGGCCTTCTCGGTGAGCCCCACCACCTCGATCACCTCGTCGGTCGACCGCGGCGACGGGTAGTAGCCGCCGTACATGTCGACGATCTCGCGCACCGTGAGGAACGGATCCACGCCCGTGGACTGCAGGACGATGCCGATCTGCTGGCGCATCGCCAGGTGGCGCTCGACGGGGTCGAACCCGAGCACCCGGACCTCGCCCGCGGTGCGCTGCCGGTATCCCTCGAGGATCTCGGTGGTCGTGGTCTTTCCGGCGCCGTTGGGGCCCAGGAGCGCGAACACCTCACCCCGGTCGACGTGCAGGTCGATCCCGCGCACGGCCTCGACGTCGGCGTAGGACTTGCGGAGCCCGGCGACCTCGATCACGCGTTCCGGCACGCCGGACACTATCAACCGACCCCGAACCCGGCGGACGTGTCGACCCGGTTCCGCAGCGGCTCGCCGCGCGCGAACCTCGCCGCGTTGTCGACGAAGATGCTCACGACCTCCGCCTCCCACCCCTCGACGTCCCCGCACATGTGCGGGGAGAGCAGGACCTGGGGCATCGCCCACAACGGGCTGTCCTCCGGCAGCGGCTCCTCGACGAACACGTCCAGGCCCGCGCCGGCGATCACCGCCCGCTCGAGCGCGTCGACCAGGGCTGGCTCGTCGACCGTGGCACCACGCCCCACGTTGTAGAAGCGGGCCGTCGGCCGCATCGCCGCGAACGCGCCCGCGTCGAAGAGCCCGCGGGTCGCGGTCGTCAGCGGGAGGGCATCGAGCACGTGATCCGCGCGGCCGAGCGCGGCGCGGAACGCCTCGGCGTCGTCGCTCGCGACGACCCGGCCGAAGAGCTCGTCATGGCGCGACGCGCGACCAGCCGCCTCCACCTCCATGCCGAGCCCCCGTGCGCGCACGGCCGTCGCGCGTCCGATCGGGCCGGGACCGACCACCAGGAGCCGGGAACCCGCGAGACGCTCGCGCGTCGTGCTGTCCCAGACGCCCAGCGTCTGCCGGTCGCGCTGATCGAGGATCCGCCCCGCGAACGCGAGCATCGCGCCGACCACCCACTCGGCGATCGCGTCCTCGAAGACGCCGCGCGCGTTCGTGACCTCGACCTCGCTCGCGACGAGCTGGGGGAACATGAGCGCGTCGACGCCGTCGGACGCCGATTGCACCCAGCGGAGGCGGTCCGCATGCGGCCACGCGTCGCGGAGCCACGCGCCCTCCGCGCGCCAGAAGAACAACGCATCGGCGCCGCCGAGCGCGTCGGCAAGCGCCGCGCCGTCACGCGCGTAGCGCAGCTCCACGTCGGCCGCCGCGACATCGATGCCGGGCGGCGGATCCTCGGGGCCGGTCCCGAGCACGACCACCACCGGAGGGTCGTTCACAGCGGCTTGCGTCCCCCGTACCCGCCGTGCACCTCGTGGTAGTAGCCGATGTCGCCCTCCCCCAGCTTCCAGCAGAGGAACACGGTGCGCCCCTCCAGCTCGTGCGGGAAGTCGACCAGCCCCGTCTCGGGATCGCGCAGGAGGATCCCGTGCTCGGCCAGCCACCGGACCTCCGCCTCGAGCGCCTGCTGCGCCCTGAACCAGCCGCTGCCCTCGACCCCGCCACCGTCGACCCCGACCGCCTCGGTGATGCGCTCGCTGGATGCGATCAGGGCGTGGCGCGCCTCGCGCAGACGCGGGAGCCGCTCGCGCAGCTCCGCGAGCTCGGCGTTCGCCTCGGCGGGCGAGAAGGTGCGTTCGCTCACAGTCCGAGCACCGCCGGGAGGTCGGCGAGGTCCGTGATGCGGGTCCCGTCGTGCCCCTCGTGCCGCCCGCGTCGATCGATCAGCACCGTGAACATGCCGAGCGCGGCCGGCGGGTCGACGTCGAACTCGGGGTTGTCGCCGACGTAGACGGAGTCCGCGGCGGCGACCCCCGCCCGCGCCATCGCCAGCTCGTAGATCCGCGGGTCGGGCTTCTCCATGCCCTCGAGGCCGCTGATCACACGGACGGGGAACGCGTCACGCACGTCCAGCGCGCCGAGCAGGTCCTCGAGCCATGCCTCGAAGTTCGACACGATCCCGAGGCGCATGCCGGCGGCGGCCAGATCGCGCAGCACGCCAGGGACGTCGTCGAACAGGGCGTAGTTCCGAAGGTCGGTGAACTCGCGGTAGAGGGTGTCGCGGAGCCCGTCGGCCGAGGGCAGCTCCAGCGCGTCCAGCATCCGTTCGTACACGTCGAGCCAGAAGATCCGCGACCGCTCGGGACTCGTGGTCCACAGCTCCCGATCGCGGGCGGCCTCACTGAAGCGGTCCATCACGACGGCCGAGGCGGCGATCACGTCCTCGGGGGCGCGCGCGTGTCCCTCGCGCGTCACGATCGAGGCGAACAGCTCAGGGAAGGTCGGCGCGGGATGGACGAGGGTCTCGCCGGCGTCGAAGAACACCGCTCGGTAGGTCACGCCGGGATGATAGCCGCGCACCCGACGAGGGCTCAGCCTGCCGCGCCCGTCAGATCGGACCACAGTCGGTCGACCTGCCCCTCGAGCTCCTCGAGCGTGCCCTCGTTGTCGAGGACCACGTCGGCGACCTCGGCCTTCTCGGCGAGCGGCATCTGCGCCGCCAGGCGCGCGCGGGCGTCGGCCTCGTCCATGCCGCGCGCCACGAGCCGTCCGATCTGCGTCTCGGGCTCGGCGGACACCACGATCACGAGCTCCACGTCGCGGTGGCGTCCGGTCTCGATCAGGAGCGGCGAGTCGAGCACGACGACGTCGTCGGTGTCGGCATGCGCGGCCACGATCTCCCCGACCCGCCGCACGACCTCGGGGTGCACGATCGCCTCGAGCTCGGCTCGCCGATCGGGGTCGGCGAACACGATCGCCGCGAGCGCTGCCCGGTCGAGCCGGCCCTCGGTGACGACCCCGGCCCCGAACGCCGCCCGCACCGCATCGAAGCCCGGGGTGCCGGGCTCGACGACCTCGCGCGCGAGCGTGTCGCTATCGATCACGACGGCGCCACGGGCCCGCAGCATCGCGGCGACCGTGGACTTGCCCGAGCCGATGCCGCCGGTGAGTCCGACGAACCGCATGGGAAGAGGAACGGCGGCCGGGCCCCGTGGGGCCCGACCGGTCTCGCTCCTAGTCGGTGCGGCCCTCGCGCCGCTTCAGGTCCTCGAGGATCGCCTCGAGGGAGACCTCCTCGTCGGCTGCGTCGTCGGCCACCTCGGCGGCCGCTTCGGCGACGTCGGCGTCGGCCTCAGCCGTCTCGAGGTCGCCGGCCTCCTCGGCCACGATGGCCTCCTCGATCGCCTCCTCCGCGACGGTCTCCGCCACGGCCTCGGTCACGAGGTCCTCGGCGATCGCTTCCTCGACCGCTTCCTCGGCCACGGCGATCGCCTCGGCCTCGGTGACGGGCGCGGCCTCGGGCTCCGCCGCTGGCTCGGCGACGGCCTCGACCGGCTCCGCCTCGGCCACGGGGGCCTCGACCGCCGGCGCCGGTGCGGTCGCCGCTTCGGCCTCCGCCTCGGCGACGGCCGCCAGGATGTCGTCGGGGATCTGGATCGTCGCGACCATCTCCGGGACCGGCTCGCGCCGCGCCTCGGGCTCGGCCTTGATCTCGGGCTCACGCTTGGGCGGCGCCGAGACCTGGCGCATCGACAGGCTCACGCGGCGACGCGACACGTCGACGTCGATCACCTTGACCTGGACCTCGTCGCCGACCGAGAGCACCGACTCGGGCGAGTCGACGTGCTCGTGGCTGATCTCGGAGATGTGCACGAGGCCCTCGATGCCGGGCGCGACGCGGATGAAGGCGCCGAACGGCACGAGCTTCGTGACCTGGCCGTTGATGATCGAGCCGGCCGTCGAGGTCCGCTCGAACTCCTTCCAGGGATCCTCCTGGGTGGCCTTGAGCGAGAGCGACACACGCTCGCGCTCGAGGTCGACGTCGAGCACCTCGACCTCGACCTCCTGGCCCACCGCCACGACCTCGCCGGGGTGGTCGACGTGCTTCCAGGACAGCTCGGAGACGTGCACGAGGCCGTCCACGCCTCCCAGGTCCACGAACGCCCCGAAGTTCACGATCGAGCTGACCGTGCCCTTGCGACGCTCGCCCTTCTGGAGCGACTGGAGGAACGACTTGCGGCCCTCGCTCTGCGACTCCTCGAGGAAGGCGCGTCGGCTCAGCACGACGTTGTTCCGGTTGCGGTCGAGCTCGATGATCTTCGCCTCGAGCTCGGTGCCGACGAACGGGTGCAGGTCGCGGACGCGGCGCAGGTCCACGAGGGACGCGGGCAGGAAGCCCCGCAGGCCGATGTCCAGGATCAGGCCGCCCTTGACGACCTCGATCACCGGGCCCTTGATCGTCTCGCCGGAGGTCATGACCTCCTCGATCCGGCCCCAGGCGCGCTCGTACTGCGCCCGCTTCTTGGACAGGATCAGCCGGCCCTCCTTGTCCTCCTTCTGCAGGACGAGGGCCTCGATCTTGTCGCCCACCTTGACGACCTCGTTCGGGTCGACGTCGTGGCGGATCGAGAGCTCCTTGGACGGGATCACGCCCTCGGACTTGTAGCCGATGTCGAGCAGGACCTCGTCACGGTCGATCTTCACGACCTCGCCGTCGACGATGTCGCCGTCGTTGAAGTCCTTGAACGAGGCCTCCATCGCCGCGATCAGTTCCTCGGGCGTCAGGTCGCGCTCGGGGGCGGCCGGCGCCGCTTCGGCCGGAGTCGCCTCGGCGGGGGCTGCCTCCTCGGCGGCGGGGGCCTCGGCGGTTCCAGTCACCTCGGCGGGGGTTGCGGCCTCGACGACCTCGGTCGTCTCGGTGTCGGCGGGCGCGTCGGCGCCCGCGGTGGTCTCCACATCACTCATGGCGGTGGTTCTCCTCACTGGCGCGCGGGGCTCACCGACTCGCGGCTTGGGATTTGCGAGCGGCGCAGGAGACCCGCGGCCAGGAGGAATGGTAGGTGACCGACGGAAACGCCGTCAACGCGCGAGCACCCGGTCGATCAGGTGATACGCGCCGACCGTGAGGCCCGCGAACGCCGGGAGGAGGAACCACCCCCGCACCCGGTCGCGCCACACGTGCAGCAGGACGCCGGGCAGCGCGAGTCCGATCACGGCCATGGGGCCGACGACGAACCTCGCGTCCGGCACGGATCCCGCGAGGTAGAGGCCCTCCCCCACCACCGCACCCCCTAGCAGCGCGGCGGCGATGATGCGCGGCCACCCCGTGCCGTGACGCCAGGTCTCCCCTGCCGCGCCGAAGACCGGCCCACCCACCGCGGCGGTCGCGACCCAGATCCCGACCGACGTGGCGCTCACCCCGGCCGAGACGAACCACGACGCCGCGGCGTAGTAGCCGATCACCGCGCCCGCGAGCGTCAGGAACCCACCCAGCGCCGCCCGGCGCGTCGAGTCGAGCAGGCTCCCGACCACGAAGGCCGCACACAGCCACACGGCACCGGAGTTGCCCAGCCGGCCCCAGACACCGCCGAGCGCCTGGCCACCGAGGCTGAGTGCGCCGACCACGACCCCGGCTGCCGCGGCGGCTGCCGGCTGCAGCAGCGATCGGACGACGCCGTCGGTCGCGTCGGTGCGCAGTTCAGTGGCCTTCGGGCGCGGCGTCGGACCAGTTCGAGCCCCAGCCCACGTCGGCCTGGAGCGGGACCTCGAGCTCCACGGCGTGCTCCATCCGCTCCTTCACGAGCGCGGCGGCGGCCTCCACCGTGGCGGCCGGCACCTCGAAGACCAGCTCGTCGTGCACGGTCAGCAGCATCCGACAGCCGAGCTCGGGGGCGGCCCGGAGCGCCGCATCGACCGCGATCATCGCGACCTTGAAGACGTCGCTCGCGCTCCCCTGGATCGGCGCGTTCAGGGCCTGGCGACGGCCGAGGTCCCGCACACGGGGATTGGCGGCCTGCAGCTCCGGGATGTAGCGGCGTCGCCCCAGGATCGTCTCGGTGAAGCCCTCGACGGTGGCGTGGCCGACCTGGCGATCGAGGTACTCGCGGATCCCCGGGAACGACGCGAAGTACGCGTCCATGATCTCCTGCGCCTCGTCGGGCGCGATGTCGAGCCGCTGCGCGAGTCCCCAGGCGTTCATCCCGTACGCGAGGCCGTAGTTCACCATCTTGGCCCGGGACCGCGAGCCGGGATCCACCGCGTCGAGCGGGAGGTCGAACACGCGGGCGGCCGTGGCCGTGTGGATGTCCTCGCCGCTCGCGAACGCGGCCCTGAGCCCCTCGTCGCCCGAGAGGTGCGCCAGGATCCGCAGCTCGATCTGCGAGTAGTCGAGGACGAGCAGCACCTGGTCGGTCCCGCCCGGGACGAAGGCCCGGCGGATCTGGCGCCCGAGCTCGGTGCGGATCGGGACGTTCTGCAGGTTCGGGTTCGTCGACGAGAGCCGCCCCGTCGCCGCCGAGGTCTGCTGGAAGGTCGTGTGGACGCGGCCGTCACGTGGATCGACGAGCCGCGGGAGCGCCTCGAGGTAGGTCGAGTTCAGCTTGTCGAGCTCGCGCCAGCTGAGCAGGGCGTCGACGATCGGATGGGCGTCGCGCAGCTTCTCGAGCACGCTGGCGTCGGTCGACAGCTCGCCCTTGGGCGTCTTCTTACCCGGCTGCAGGCCGAGCTGGTCGTACAGGATCTTCCGAAGCTGGGGCGGCGAGTTCAGGTTGAACTCCTCGCCGGCTTGCGCATAGATCTCGGCCTTCAGCGTGGCCATGCGGTCGCGGACCGACTCGCCCATCTCCTCGAGGTACGGGACGTCGAGCGCGATCCCGCGGGCCTCCATCCGGGCGAGCACGGAGGCGAGCGGGAGCTCGACGTCCTCGAGGAGCCCGCGGAGCCCCTGGGCGTCGATCTGCTCCTCCATCACGGGGGCGAGCAGCGCGACGGCGGCCGCCTCGGCGGCGGTGGCGCGCCAGGGCGCCTCCCCGAACAGCTGCCCCTCGGCCTCGTCCTCGACCGCACCCAGCACGTCGGTGCCCAGGTGCGCCTCGCAGAGGCGCCGGAGCGGGTAGTCGGCCGCTGCGGGATCGAGCAGGTAGCCGGCGAGCGCCGTGTCGAACGTCACGCCCGCCACGTCGACCCCTTCCGCCGAAGCGGCCCGCTCGAGTGCCTTCGCGTCGTGGGCCCACTTCGGCGCGGTCGCGTCGGTCAGGAACCCGGCGACGGGCTCGATCGAGGGCAGCGGGGCGAAGGCGGCCTGCGCCCCGCCCGCCGAGATCGCGATCCCACGCGCGCGGTCCTCCTCGACGTACAGTCGGACGCCCTGCGGCGCGCCGGACGCGAGGACCGCCGGGAGCTCGTCGGCGGCGATCTCCCGCAGGTCGAGCTCGGCCACGTCGATCTTGGGCTTAGCCGCGTGGCCGACGTCCTGCAGGCGGTCGAAGAGGCTCCGGAACTCGAGCGAGGTGAACAGCCGGCGGACGTCGTCGACGTCCCACTCGCCCATCACGCAGTCGTCGGGCGCCACCGGGAGCTCGACGTCGATCACGATCCGGGCGAGCTCCTTGTTCAGGGCGAGCCGGTCCACCGACGCGACGAGGTTCTCCTTGAGCTTGCCCTTCAGCTCGTCGACGCGGGTCACGAGCTCCTCGACCGTGCCGAACTCGTTCACCAGCTTGGCGGCCGTCTTGTCCCCGACGCCGGGCACGCCCGGGATGTTGTCGCTGGCGTCCCCCTTCAGGGCCACGAAGTCGAGGTACTGGCCGGGCGTGATCCCGAACCGCTCGGTCACGGCGGCCTCGTCGTAGCGGACGATGTCGCTGATCCCCTTGCGGTTGAACATCACGGTGATCCCGGGCCGCACGAGCTGGAAGAAGTCCCGGTCGGCCGTGACGATCGTGGCGTCGATCCCCTGTGCCGCCGCGGCCACGGCGAGGGTCCCGATCGCGTCGTCGGCCTCGTGGCCGTCGGCGATCCGGAGCACCGGGATCTGCAGGGACTCGAGCACCTCCTCGATCAGGCCGAGCTGCGGCTTGAAGTCGCCCGGCGTCTCGGGCCGGCCCGCCTTGTAGTCGGCGTCCTTCTCGAGCCGCACCGTCGGCGCGCCCGAGTCGAACGCCACGGCGATCAGGTCGGGGTGCTCCTCGGCGAGCAGCTTGATCACCATCGAGGTGAAGCCGTAGACCGCGTTCGTGACCGTGCCCGAGCTGGTGGCGAGGGTCGGCGGCAGGGCGAAGAACGCCCGGTATGCGAGGGAGTGCCCGTCGAGCAGGAAGAGGCGGCGTGGGGCCTCGGGGGACGTCGGAGGGGTCACGATCCGTATCGTAGCCGCCGCCCGTGACGGCGGTCCGCGGGCTCCTCCGTGCGACCATCATTCGTACCCGAACGAGCTTGACGTGAATCCTACCTCGTGGGTAGGGTTTCCCGAGTCCGACGGTTCGATGTTCGGCGGCGTCCGAACATCCAGGAGGGTGAACGATGGGTGCTGCGTTCCTGGTCGCGCTTCGTGAAGGCATCGAGGCGGCCCTGATCATCTCGATCCTTCTGGCGTACCTGCGCCAGATCAAGCAGACCGACAAGCAGTACCTCGTGTGGTGGGGCGCCGGTCTCGCCGTCGTCGTGAGCGTTGCGGTGGGCGCCGTGATCTTCGCTGCGGGCGCCGAGTTCGAGGGCACGGGCGAGCAGGTCTTCGAGGGGCTCGTGACCCTGACCGCCGTCGGCGTCCTGACCTGGATGATCTTCTGGATGCGCCGCCAGGGCGCCCGCGTGAAGTCCGAACTCCAGGAGAAGGTCGACGCCGCTCTGATGACGGGCGGGATCGCTCTGGGTGGGATGGCCTTCATCGCCGTCGTTCGGGAGGGCATCGAGACCGCGCTCTTCATCTTCGCGGCCGCCAAGGGGACCGCGGTCGAGAGCGGCGCCGTCTGGGAGCAGCTCCTGGGCGCGACGCTCGGGCTGCTGTTGGCGGCCGGGCTCGGCGTGCTGCTCTACCGCGGCGGGATCCGGATGAACCTGCGGACCTTCTTCCGCTACACCGGGGCGCTGCTGATCGTCGTGGCTGCCGGCCTCTTCGCCTTCGGGGTGCACGAGCTCCAGGAAGCCGGCTGGTTGCCGTTCCTGACCGGTACGGCCTTCGACATCTCGGGGACGGTCCCCGATGACAGCGGCGTGGGCGGGATCCTCCGCGCGATCTTCGGCTACCAGGCGAACCCGACGTGGCTCGAGGTCGTGGCCTGGGTCGGCTACCTGGTGACGGTGGGCTGGTTCTTCCTGCGCCCCCAGCGGGTGCCCGGCACCACCGCGACGGCGCCCGATCCCGCCGCCGCGAACGCCGCGGTCGGCTCGGACCGGCTGCCCGGCGCGCCCTCCTGATCGGCGCCGTCGGCCGGCGTCACCGCGACGTTCGGGTGGCGTTCCCCGATCTCCGCCGAAAAGCGCTACGACCTGCGGCGATGCGGGAGACGAGACGCCGCGTCGCGGACCTCGGGTTGACAGCCCTCAACCTCGAGTCTATCTTTCGCTTCGGCCCCGCGCGGTGCGGGAGGAACCGGGCAACCGGGTCCGAACGGATCGCTCGGGGCCACAGCTTGACGGGCCGTTTCGAACGAGACGCACCGCTCGCGTATGGGGAAGGCGTGAGCGGAACGGATCGATCGGGGCGGCCCGTCATCTGTTTCCGGGGGCGCCCCCGAACCGCGCGCACGGGGTCGAGTCGAGGTCGAGACTTCGACGCGGGGGCGACGCTCGGCGGAGCGATCGCCTAGAGGACGGCTTCGAAGAACTTCTTGGTCTCGGGGTATTTCGTGTGGTTGATGAGCTCGTCGGGGGTCCCCTGCTCGAGGATCACGCCCTCATGGAAGAACATCATCCGGTTCGCGACCTCGCGGGCGAAGCCCATCTCGTGGGTGACGACCATCATCGTCATGTGCATGTCGGTCGCGAGCGACTTCATCACCGCCAGGACCTCGCCGATCAGCTCCGGGTCGAGGGCCGAGGTCGGCTCGTCGAAGAGCATGACCTCGGGCTCCATCGCGAGGGCTCGCGCGATCGCCACGCGCTGCTGCTGCCCCCCCGAGAGTCGGATCGGGTGTACGTCGGCCTTGTCGGCCAACCCGACCTTCGAGAGGAGCTGGAGGCCCTGGGCGCGCGCGTCGTCCTTGGGGATGCCCTTGACCGTCACCGGGCCTTCGATGACGTTCTCGATCGTCGTCATGTTCGGGAAGAGGTTGAAGGATTGGAAGACCATGCCGGTCCGGATCCGGAGCTGCCGGATCTGCTCGCGCTTGTGACGGGTCCGGTGCCCCCCTTCGAGCTGGACCCCGGCCACCTCCACCGTGCCGTGGGTCGGATCCTCCAGGAAGTTGATGCAGCGCAGCAGGGTGGACTTCCCCGAGCCGGACCGACCGAAGATGACCACCACCTCGCCGCGGTGGACCTCCATGTTGATCCCCTTCAGCACCTCGAGCTGTCCGAAGTACTTGTAGAGGTTCTCGACACGGACCACGGGCTCGGCGGTCACGGTTCCTCGCCCGGCTCATCCTCGATCTCGATGCCCACCATGGCGCCGCCGCCGCCCGGCCCGCCGCCGCCCCCGACCGGGATGAACTGCGTCCGCTTGCGCCCGGTCGCAGTCGAGACCTCCGTCCGCACGTAGCCCTTCGAGATCTTCCGCTCGAGGCGGCTCTGGAAGAGCGTGAAGATCGAGGTGAGCAGCCAGTAGAGCGCCGCCACCACGAGCAGCGACTCCAGGCGCCGGGTGATGTTCGCGCTGAACGCGAGCTGGCCCCGCAGGAACAGCTCGGCGCGCGCCACCTCGGCGCCGAGGAAGCTCACGAGCGCGGTGTCCTTCATCATCGCGATGAACTCGTTCCCGGTCGGCGGGATGATCACCCGGATCGCCTGCGGCATCACGACGCGACGCATCCGCTGGCCGTACGTCATGCCGAGGGCGTCGGCCGCTTCCGCCTGCCCGTGCCCGACCGACTGGATGCCCGCCCTGAAGATCTCCGTCATGTACGCGCCGTAGTTCAGCCCGAGGCCGATCACGCCGGCGACGAACGACGTCAGCGTCAGGAGGTTGACCAGGGACAGCCGGCCGAGGTTCCCACCGATCTGCGGGAGCGCGAGGTAGATCAGGAACAGCTGCACGATCAGCGGCGTGCCGCGGAAGAACGACGTGTAGAACCCGGACACCCCGTAGGCAACGGCGTTGTGCGAGAGGCGGCCGAGCGCCCCGAACAGCGCGAGGATCGTCGCGAGCGCGATCGCGAACACCGCCAGCAGGATCGTGTACTGGAGGCCTTTCGCGATGTACCAGAGGTTCTCCCGGATGAACCCGAAGTCGAGGTCGGACAGCGCCAGGAACAGCCCGATCATGAAGAAGATCGCGACCCAGGTCACCGTCACCTTCAGCCGGAACGGGATCCTCGCGCTCGCCAGCGCGAGCCCCTCGGGATCGCCGCCGGCCCGCCTGCCGAGGAGCAAGAGCACCACCGCGATCGCGCTGAGCACCGCGGTGGCGTAGGTCTCCCGCTCGGACGTGAGTCCGCCGACCGCCCACAGGTAACTTGCCGCGAAGAGGGTGACGGCGAGCGCGAGCCACCACGTCCACCGGCGCGCCAGGTAGATCAGCGACCCGCCGACGATGCACGCGACCCCTACGACCCCGAAGGCTCCGATGTCCGACGGAGGGATGTTCTCCTTCGTGGAGAACACCAGGAGCGGCAGGAACAGGACCAGCAGGGCGCCCTGGAGGAGGATGACCCAGGACGCCAGCAGCAGGAACGTCGCGGGGAGGGTGCTGACGACGGGCGATGCGGACGGGAGCCGAGGCTCCTCGGCTCCCGTCGCACCCACCGCGGTACTCACTCCGTCACGCCCGTCCGGCCTAGTCTCCTGCCGACGAGACCGTCCAGTCGACGCCGTCGTACCACTTCTTCGACAGCTCGGAGAGCGTGCCGTCGGCGTGCATGTCGTCGACGATCTGGCCGACGGCATCGCTCAGGCTCTGCGCGTCGGTCGGGGCGTTCTTGTCGAACGCGATCGACAGCGGCTCGAAGTACAGCGGGTCGCCCACGATCTTGATCGTGCCGCCGTCGTCGATGAACGCCTGGATCGTCTGCTGGGCGCTGATCGCCGAGTCGCAGCGGACCCCGTCACCGAGCGCCAGGTTGTCCAGCGCGTCCGTGTCCGTGTCGTAGGTCTGCAGCTTCGCGCCGTCGATCTGGAAGTCGAACGGAGGCGCGGCCGACCCCAGCTTCAGAGTGCCCTGGACGTAGTCCTGATACGTCGTCTGCACGCCGACGCAGACGGTCTTGCCCGTCAGGTCCGCGGGCCCCGTGATCGAGGTGTTGTCGGTGTAGACCGACATCACCGCCGGCGTGTAGTAGTACGCGGGCGTGAAGTAGAAGATCTCCTCGCGGTCGATCGTGTCGGTCATCGACCCCACGCTCACGTCCCACCGGTCGTTCCACGATCCGGCGGTGATCACGGCCCACTTCTGCGCCTGGATCTCCGCGTCCACGCCCATGCGGCTCGCGATCTCCTTGGCGACCTCGACGTCGAAGCCGTTCCACTCGCCCGACTGCACGTCGTACCAGGACTGCGGCTTGTACTTCGGGTCGGTCGCGATACGGAGCGTGCCGCTCTCGCACACCTGCGCGAGCGCGTCGCCGGCCGACGTGTCGGCGGTCGCACACACGCCCTCGGCGCCGGGTCCGGTCGATCCGGTCTCTCCGCTGGCGGTGCTGCTGCTGCTGTCGTCGCTGCAGGCCGCCGCCACGAGCGTGAAGCTCGCGACCAGCACCAAGAGCGACCGGAACGTGATCTTGCGCATGCTGCCCCCTTCCGGAGGGGAGCGCGGGCGCCCCTCCCGTCGGGGGGACTATAGGCGGGTGGGGACGGCCGGGCAACGCAACCGGCGTGGACCGGCCTCAGGGCGACGGCAGCCAGCGGCGGCCCGCGGCCACGCTCGTGCGAGCCGTGGCTGTCGCTCCGAGCGGCTCGCCCTGGGCGTCGAAGTCGACCGGGCCGCCCACGCCGGGCACCCCGGTGACGGTCTCGATCGCCGCGCGATAGGCGGCGCGATCGCCAGGGGGAGCCACGTCGTGCGCGGCGAGCTCGGACAGCAGGGTGGCGATGTCCCACCCCTCAGCGGCGAACACACCGGGGGCGAGGCCCGTCGCGGCCTGATAGCCGTTCACGAATCGGCGTGCGCGGAGGTCGGTGGCGGTCGTGGCCTCCACGCACGGGCACACGGCCACCGTGCCGTCGCTCCCCGGGAGCGCCTCCTCGAGGTAGAGCGCCGTCTTGGCGGCGTCGCCGACGATGAAGGGTGTTCCGTCGGGCAGGTCGGCGCGCAGTCGCGACGGCGCCCGACGTGCCGCCGGTCCAGACCACCGTGTCGCAGCCATCCGTGCGATCGGGCGCACGGATCTCGGCTCGGTCGCCGACGAGCTGCCCCACCGCCGTGGCGAGTGCATCGGCGCGCACCGAGCCGTCGGCCACCACGCAGATCGAACCTTCCGTGGACGCCTCGGCGCGAGTGGCGAGCTCGTCGGCCAGCGCGGGCGCAGGGGCGACGAACCGCCGCCAGACGAGGCCAGGCGCGGTCGGCCGGGGCCCGTCCGACAGGCTCAGGACCGGCAACCCGGCGTCGGCGAACACCGTCGCCACGTCGTCGGGCATCGTCCAGAAGGGGGCGGCGACGACGGCGACGTAGCGGTCGTCGGCCGCGACGGCGCGAGCCATCTCGAGTGCCGTGTCCGGATCGCCCCTCGTGTCGAACTGCTCGAGGACCGGCACGCCGTCGACGCCACGTTCGGCCGTCTGTGCGAGCCCCGCCTCCAGCGCGAGGAACGACGGCGAGACCAGGTCGAGCGGGTCCTCGACCGAGAGATCCTGGAAGAAGGCGATCGTGGGCCTCCCGGTCTCCGCGGCGTCGCTCCCCCGCGCGCAGGCCGGCGTCACGATCGCGAGCGCGATCACGAGGGCGAGGGCGGAGCGGCGTCGCGTAGGCATGGGATCGTCCGGCCGGGGGCCGGCGACCGGTAGTCTAAGGACCCCTCGCCGGGATGGCGGAATCGGCAGACGCGCGGGTCTCAAAAACCCGTGAGCTAACGCTCGTGAGGGTTCGATCCCCTCTCCCGGCACTCAGTGTGTCGACTCGGTGCCTCTTTCAGGCGTCGGAGGTCTCGCCGGAGCCGAAGGGCCCCCGTCGGCATCCCAAGGAACAGCCTCTCAGGATCACGAGCGGCCCGAGGGTGTGCGGGTCTCGAAGCCCCGTTTGGCATCCCCGCGAGTGGGAAAAGGGCTGATCTAGCCGATCGACGAGGAGGGCAGGGTGTGTCTGAGTTGCGGATGCCATGAGGGATACGAGTCCCACGGGAACCCGGCGAACATCACGATGGAGGATGTGAAGGAGGCGGCGGCCGAAGCGGGCATCTCCACCGAGGAGGTCGCCCGCAACATCATGGCCGATCTCGATCGGTCCACCGAACTCGGGGTCACGACCCAAGGTGTGGATCCGACGCGCGGCCCCGACCTCGACGCCCTGAGATCCACAGGCGAGGTACGTCCCACCTAGTGGCGGCGCAAGCGTGGCGGATGGCCCATCCCGTCGAGATCGACGTGGTCGCGGTCGCTGCGGATTGAGCGCGATCGTCGTTGGGTAAGCCCTTCGTTCACGATGAGAAGGAGGGGACCCACATGCAGGGACCCAAGAAGATCGCTGACGCCGGCAAGGAAGCCGGGAAGAAGGTGCTCGCAACCGACGCCGCGCAGGGCGTGGTGGGGGCCGTGGTCGACAAGCTCGAGGAGATCGCGGTCGACAAGGCCGACGACGTGGCTGCCACGGTGAAGCAGAAAGCCGCGAAGGCCGGAGGCCGTTCGCTCAAGCGGCCCAGCACGAAGTCAGGCGCCAAGAAGTCGACGGCGAAGAAGCCGTCGGCCAAGAAGACGACGCGCCAAGAAGTCGACGGCCAAGAAGCCGAGCGCCAAGAAGTCGACGGCCAAGAAGCCGACGCAAGAAGTCGACGGCGAAGAAGCCGACGCGCCAAGAAGTCGACGGCGAAGAAGCCGATCGCGAAGAAGTCGTCGGCCAAGAAGACGACGAGCGCTAAGCAGCGGACGGCGAGGAAGCGCTGAGCCGTGGGTTCGGGCGGTGCGTCGCCACACCGGCGTGCCGCCCGAACCATCCACACCCGCGGCTCAGCCCACGCAACCGAGGCGATATGGGCGTGCGCCCTGCTCGAGCCTCGCCGATGGCTCCCCTCATCGCAGGTCAGACGGGAGGCTGGGTCCCTGGGACCGTTAGCGAAGGCTCGAAAGGTTAGATCCGCTCTTCCGGCAACTCAGACGACGTGGCCCTCGGCTACCAAACGGCTGCCGGCGAACCGCTCGAGCCCGAGCTCGGTGACGTCGACCGTCCGGGCCGCGCCATCCACGATCAGCTCCGCCAGGATCTTCCCGACGACCGGGGCATGCTGGAAGCCGTGGCCGCTGAAGCCGTTCGCGAGCCAGAGCCCCTCCACCGGCGCCGGTCCGACGATCGGGTGGCGGTCGGGCGTCATCTCGTACAGGCCGCACCACGACGACGCGATGCCGGCCTCCACGAGCGGCGGGAACACGCTCACCGCCGTGGGCAGCAGGCGCTCGGCCACGAACCGTTCGTCCACCACCGTCTCGAACGACGGCCGCTCGTCCGGGTCGCCCATCCCCATCAGCACGCCCTCGCCCTCGCGGTGGAAGTAGCAGCTCGTCCCGGCGTCGATCACCAACGTGCGGCGTTCGGGCACCCCGGGGAACGCGCCGGTGGTGACCACGTTCCGCGGGATCGGCTCGAGCGGCAGCGTGATCCCGGCCGAGGCGGCCAGCACGCCCGCCCACGGCCCGGCCGCGTTCACCACGACGGGCGCGCCGATCGGGCCGTCGGACGTGTCGACGCCCGTGACGCGGTCGCCGTCGGTCGTCACGCGCTTGACCGTCACCCCGAGGCGCAGGTCGACGCCGGCCCGTCGCGCGACGGTGGCGTAGCCCTGCGTGAGCCCTGCCGGATCCGCGATACCGTCGTCCGGGCAGAACGTGGCGGCGAGGACGCCGTCGACGGACAGGCCCAGGACGAGCTCGGCCGCTTCCTGGGGTGTCAGCTCTCGCGCATCCACGCCGAGCGACCGCTGGAGGTCCCCGGCCGCGCGGAAGGCCGCGACCTCCTCCTCGGAGCGCAGCAGGAAGAGGTAGCCGTCCTGGACGACGTCGAGGGGCAGCCCGTGGGTCTCGCCGAACCCGACGATCATCGGCACGCTGGCGAGTGACAGCTCCACGTTGATCCGGCTCGAGAACTGGTGGCGGAACCCGCCCGCGCACCGGCCGGTCGAGCCGGTGCCGACCGCGTCGTCGCGTTCGAGCAGCAGCACACGCCCGGCACCGGCCGCCGCGAGGTGGTACGCGGCGCTCACCCCGACCACCCCGCCCCCCACCACGACGACGTCTGCGGTCTCGCTCATCCCACCGCCTCCATCACGGCCCGGGCCACGATCAGATCCTCGAAGGCCATCCCCACGGACTCGAACAGCGTGACATCGTCGAGCGACCCGCGCACGGCTCGGTCGTCACGGACGACCTCCCAGAGATCGGCGAGGATGTGCGCCGCCGTCACGACGCCCTCGGCGATCGGGATCAGCAGGTCGCCCGCCTCGGCGAGCGCCACGTCGCGCGCCTCGACCACGACCCGCGCCCGGCGCACCGTCTCGGTATCGACCTCGCGCGTGTCGGGCGTATAGGCCCCCACGGCGTTCACGTGCGCGCCCGGCGACAGCCGTGCCCCGTCGAACAGCGGCGTGGGTGAGGTGGTGCACGTGCACACGAGGTCCGCGCCGGCGACGGCGTCGGGGGCGCCCGTGCGTGCATCGAGTCCGGCCTCCCGGGCTCGTGCTGCCAGCGTCTCGGCTCGCTCAGGCGATCGCGAGACGACGAGCACCTCGTCGATCGGGCGCACGGCGCGCATCGCCTCGAGGTGCACGGCGGCCTGCACCCCCGCTCCGAACACCACGAGGCGGTGCGCGTCAGGCCGTGCGAGGTGCCGCGTCGCGAGACCCGAGACCGCGGCCGTCCGCAGGGCGGTCATCGCGGCTCCGTCGATCACCGCCTCGGGCGCCTGCGTCTGCGGGTCGAACAGCACGTAGGAGGCGTGCAGGAACGGCAGGCCACGCTCCGGGTTGGCCGGGGTGAGCGTCACGAGCTTCACGCCGACCCCGCCCTCGCCCGCCGCCGGCATCGTGAGGAGCGACCCCGCCGGGGTCTCGACGACGCCCCGGATGGGCGCCGCCCCCGCATCCTGGTCGCGGAACCCCCGCTCGAGGGCGTCGATCGCGGCCGGCATCGGCAGCGCGGCCGCGAGGGTCGCCGCGTCGATCGGTCGTGGCCCCGAGCCCGAAGGGCCCACCGTCATGGCTCGAGGAGGTCCGCGACCGTGACCGTCTCCGTGGAGACGGGGTCGGCCGGCGGCCGGACGGGGTCGAGGGCGGACACGGGCACCGACGGGACGCGGAAGACGCCCATCCGTACCTCGGAGGCGCAGTCGCCCGTCT
Organism: uncultured Actinomycetes bacterium; assembly: GCA_963821925.1. GTDB lineage: Bacteria > Actinomycetota > UBA4738 > UBA4738 > HRBIN12 > JAOUEA01. The sequence continues at coordinate 231,302 of CAWGFO010000009.1, forward strand.
CGGTGCAGCTCAGGGTGCCGGTCAGGCCCGTGTACGCGTCGGTGCCGAAGGCGACCACGCGCAAGGCCGACCGGCCGATCGTCAGACCGCCGACGTCCTCCTCGCCCGCCCGCGCCACCGCGTCCAGGAGGATGCTCGCCGCGTCGAACGCGTAGGCGAAGGCCGGGGAGGGTGGATCGCCCCCGTACTGCTCCTTGTACGCCGGGAGGACCTCGGAGCGGTAGAAGTCATCGGTCGACTGCGGGGACAGGTCGGGCGCGACCACGTAGGCGCCGCCCAGCACGGCGTCGCCCGGGACGGCGGCCGCGGCGGCATCGATGCAGCCGCCCGAGACCAGCACGGCGGTGTCGGCGAACCCCTGCGTGTCGGCCGCCTCACGCGCGATCGTCGCGCACGTCCGGGCGTCCCCGTCCAGGCTCAGGTAGACGACGTCGGGTGGCGCCGCTCCCAGGCGCCCCAGCGCTCGCCTCATCGCGGCCTCGCCATCGACGACCTCGGAGGAGACCACCACCCGATCCCCGTCTTCGTAGCGGGTCCTGAAGGCATCGGCAGGACCTCCGGCCGCGTCGTCGACTTCGCTGATCGTGGCCGCCGTCACCGCGTCGAGCTCGCCGGCTGCGAAGTCGGCCACGGCGCGTCCCTCGAGGGCGGCGTTCGCGGACACCCGCAGATAGAAGGCACGATGGGACGCCGGATCGGTGAGGGTGGGATCGGCGTTCGTCGGCGAGATCAGGAGCACCCCGTCGGCCGAGAGCGCGTCGGCGGCGCCCGGGGCTGACGTCGAGCACGTGGTGCCGATCACCCCGACGAGGCCGGGTGTCTCAGCCAGCGCCCGCGCGCCGGCGCCTCCCGACGCTGCGGTGCAGCGGTCCTCGGTCGTCGCGAGGACGATGTCGTGTCCCGACAGCCGCCCGGGCGCGCCATCGAAGACCCCGTCCAGATAGTCGACCGCCATCTCGACGCCGCGGAGGCTCTCGATGCCGGACGGGCCGGCGTCGCCGTTCGCCGCGAGCAGCGCACCGACACGGATCGGCGCTCCGTCGGGCACGACGATCGACCCGAAGGGATCCGGAGCGGGCGATGAGGGGGCCCCGGTGACCCCGGAGCCCACGCAGGCAGCCGAGGTCAGCGCCCCGAGCAGGGCGAGCACCCATCGCTTGCCGAACCGACCTCGCGTCACGCCGCGCCTTTCGAGATCCGACCGCGACGGGCCGGGATCCTCGCTACCGTCATCGACCGCGCGACCGCGCGCAGCGCGGGCGCCGGCGTAACCTACCAACCCGCCGCGGGGCACCCTCGGCACCGGCGCTGTCCTCGTCCCGCGTGACGGCTCACAGCTCGCCGAGGTACGCCTCACGCATCATCGGGTTGGCGAGCAACCGCTCGGCCGTGTCGGCGAGCACCACCTGACCCGTCTGGATCACGTAGCCGCGATCGGCGATCGACAGGGCCATGTTCGCGTTCTGCTCGACCACGAAGACCGTACGGCCCAGCCTCCTGATCGTCTTGATGATCTCGAAGACCTGGTCGACCAGGAGGGGGGCGAGCCCCATCGACGGCTCGTCCATCAGCAGCACTTTGGGGTCCGCCATCAGCGCCCGGCCCATCGCCACCATCTGCTGCTCGCCGCCCGAGAGCGTGCCGGCCTTCTGCTTCAGGCGCTCGCGGATCCGGGGGAACGTCTCGAGGATCTGCTCCCGGTCCCGCTTGATGCCGTCGGCGTCGCTCCGCTGGTACGCGCCGAGGTCGAGGTTCTCCGACACGGTCATGTCGGAGAAGAGCCGCCGGTTCTCCGGCACCATCGAGATCCCGCGTCGGACCACCTCGGTCGTGTTGAGCCCCGAGATCACCTGGCCGTCGAGGAGCACCTCACCCTCGGACGGCGTCACGTAGCCGAGGATCGTCTTGAGGGTCGTGGTCTTGCCGCTCGCGTTCCCGCCCAGGAGGCAAACCATCTCGCCTTGGTAGATCTGCATGTCCACGTTGCGGAGCACCGAGACGAGCCCGTAGTGCGTGCTGACGTTCTTCAGCTCGAGCAGGACCCGGCGTTCGCCGTTCTCCGGACCGCTCATCCGACGGCCTTCGTCCCCAGGTAGGCCTCGATCACGTGTTCGTCGTTGGCCACCTCGTCGTAGGTGCCTTCGGCGATGCGCTGGCCGTAGTCGAGGGCGACGACCCGGTCCGAGACGCCCTTGACCACGCGCATGTCGTGTTCGATCACGAGGATCGTCAGCCCGCGTTCGTCCCGCATCCGCTTGATGTTGTCGCGCAGCTCCAGGGTCTCCCGTGGGTTCATGCCCGCCGTGGGCTCGTCGAGCAGCAGCAGCGATGGCTCCGTGGCCATCGCGCGCGCCATCTCGAGCCGCCGGCGGTTCGCGTACGACAGGGCGTTGGCGGGCTGATCCTGGCGGTACCCCGAGAGCCGTGTCCCGAAGAAGGCCAGGGCCTCCCTGGCCCGCTCGCGGACCCGCTCCTCCTCGGCCTTGGTCCTCGCGGTACGGAAGACCGCCCCGAAGACCCCCGCCTTCGAGCGGCAGTGCTGGCCGACCATCGCGTTCTCGAGGACGGTCATGTTCGGGAAGAGCTTCACGTTCTGGAAGGTCCGGGCGATGCCGAGCTTCGTGACCTGGCTCGGCAGTCGCCCGATGATCGTCTCGCCCTGGAAGCGCACGTCGCCGGCATCGGGCTTGTACAGCCCGGTGATCACGTTGAACACCGTGCTCTTGCCCGCGCCGTTGGGGCCGATCACCGAGACGATCTCGCCCTCGTCGACGTGGAGGTCCAGCTCGTTCAGCGCGTACAGACCACCGAAGTGCTTGGAGACCCCGTCGACCTCGAGCAGCCGCGTCACGTCAGCGCACCTCCGACGGGCTTCGGGGCGTCGGTCGCGTCCTGTTCGAGCAGATGCTTCGCCCACTGGTCCTGTGAACGCTCGTCCTCCTGGAGCTCGCGGCTGACCCGCACGTTCGGCACCAGCCCCTGCGGCCGCAGGAGCATGATCGCGATCAGGACCGCTCCGTAGATCAGGAGCCGGTAGTCCTGGAACTGGGTCAGCAGGCCCGGAAGCCCGATCAGGACGAGCGCACCCACGACGACGCCGGGGATCGACCCGAGGCCGCCGAGGATGATCACGGCCAGCGCGGTGATCGACACGAGGATCTGGAAGCTCGCGATCGTGAGCGACCCGAGGCTGACGGCGAACAGCGCGCCTCCGACCGAGCCGATCGCGCCGCCCATCGCGAACGCCAGGAGCTTGAACCGGGTCGTGCTGATCCCCATCGCGTCGGCCACCTGCTCGTCCTCGCGCATCGCGTTCCACGCGCGCCCGACGCGCGAGCCCTGCAATCGCCACGAGACGAACACCGCCAAGAGACAGAAGACCAGCACGAGGAGGTAGAAGTGCCGTGGGTCGGCCTGGAAGTTCATCGGGACCCCGGGGATCTCCGCGGTGGTGATCCCGCTCATGCCGAGCGAGCCGCCGAACAGGTTCTGCGCCCACGTCGAACCGAAGATCACGCGTGCGATCTCGCCGAAGCCCAGCGTGACGATCGCGAGGTAGTCGCCGCGCAGCCGCAGGACGGGAGCGCCGATGATCACGCCGACGAGCGCCGCGATCGCGATCACGATCGGCAGCGCCACGTAGAACGACAGGCCGAGGCCGAAGGTCGGCGGCTGATAGCCCGTGAAGGTCACGCGCTGCCCGCCGGTCAGGATCGCGGTGAAGTAGGCGCCCACGGCGAAGAAGGCGACATACCCCAGGTCGAGCAGGCCCGCGAACCCGACCACGATGTTCAGCCCGAGCCCCAGCAGCAGGAAGATCCCGACCGTTCCGAGGATCCTTGAGACGACGGGGCCCACCAGGTAGGGAAGGAACGCCACGATCACGGCGATCACGCACCAGGCGATGATCGCGATGCTCCGACGGCTGATCCCGCCCTCGAGCGAGGTGCGCCGATCGCGCGGCTCCACCTCCGCCTCTTCGGCGGGATCGACTGCCGTGGCACCGGGGGCCGACGGTGCCGGCTCCGCGGCCGGGCGCGCGTACCGGTTGGGGAGCAGGATCGCCGCCAGCCGTCGGCCGACGTGGAACCTGACCGCCGCCGCCGTGAGCGCGTACACCACCGCGCCGCCGATCCACGTCAGGCCCGACGTGATCTTTGAGTAGAGCCAGTCCTTCTCGACGTTGACCTGATCGAAGGCGGGGGCGATCACCCGCTGGAGCAGGGCGACCACGACGACGGCCGCAAGGCCCGAGACGATCGGGGTCCGCACCTCCTTCGGGAGGACACGGAGGGCGCCGCCCAGCGCCCCCACGGCCGTGGAGGCCACGACCATGACGATCGCCGCCGGGATCGGGTCCAGGTGGAATCGCATGATCTCGATCAGGGTCGGCGACACCGCGATGAAGACCTGGCGGACCGTCTCGATCCCGAGCACGCTCACGAGGAGGAGGCCGAGCTCGACCACCACGCCGGCCGTGAGGCCGGCGGTGGCGCCCCCGGCGGCCGCGCCGCCCGCGCTCGCGACGCGGCGCTCGCCGGCCACGACCCGCGGTCGCGCGACGACCCACCCGACCACGGCGGCGGGCAGGAAGATCAAGATCGTGTCCATGCCGACGTTCCCGATGATCGCCAGGTCGTCGAGCCGCTCGATCATGCCGACCACCGCGAGGTAGATCACGACGATCCCGCCGATCGCCCCCGCGCGGATCGCCGAGCGCAGCAGCGGGCCGCCCATCAGACCTTCTCCGCCTCGCCGGTACCCAGGATGCCACCCGGCCGGAAGATCAGGACCAGCACCAGGATCGAGAAGGTGATCACGCCACGGAGCTCGAACGGTGACGGCACGTGCACGCCGCTCAGCAGCAGGTACGGGCCGACCGACTCGGCCACGCCGAGGATCAGGCCGCCGATCGCCGCCCCGGGAACGCTGCCGATCCCCCCCAGCACGGCCGCGGTGAAGGCCGCGATCCCGGGTAGGAACCCCATCGTGGCGCCCACCTGGCCGAACGTCAGGGCGTAGAGGACGCCCGCGATCCCCGCGAGCATGCCGCCGAGGATGAAGGTCGTCACGACGACCCGGTCGACGTCGATGCCCATCAGGCTCGCGATCTCACGGTCCTGGGCGACCGCGCGCATCGACTTGCCGGTCTTCGTCCGCTGCACGAAGATCTGGAGGGCCACCATCACGACGATCGCCGTGACGATCACCACGGGATCGATCTTGTCGAAGCTCACCTGCCCGACCTGGATCGTGCCGTCCAGGAGCGAGGGACGCGGGTAGCCACGCGTCTGGGAACCGAAGAACCCCTGGAACGAGTTCTGGAGGAGTAGCGACGCCCCGATCGCGGTGATGAGCGGGACGAGGCGCGGAGCGTTCCGCAGCGGGCGATAGCACACCCGTTCCAGCAGGACCGCGATGCCCGTCGACACGCCCATCCCCACGAGGAACAGGATCCCGAGCGCGGCCCACGGATGGTCGTTCAGGAAGCCGCTCTCCGCGTACGCGGCGGCGAAGAAGTACGAGCCGAAGGCCCCCGCCATGAACACCTCGCCGTGCGCGAAGTTGATCATCCGCAGGATGCCGTAGACGAGCGTGTACCCCAGCGCGATCAAGGCGTAGACGGCGCCGAGGGCGAGCCCGATCACGAGGAGGTTGGCCCAGAACGACCACCCGAGCCGTTCGGCGGCCGGCAGGGTGAGCGTCTTGTAGATCCCGCCGCCCACGACCACCGCGATCGCGACCGTGAGGACCGTGAGGACGATCCGCCGGGTGGGCAGCCGCTCGAGGAGGCTGAGCTCCCGGACGGACGGCGCCTCCGCCTGGACCCCCTCCTTGGCCATGACCCCTCCCGATCGAGCGAGGCGTGCGAGGCGGGCGGGCGCCTAGGCGCCCGCCCGCCGTCGTTCGCTACGTCACCGGTCGCTACGCGACTTCGTCGAGCGTCTTCGTCTCCGTGAACACCGGCTTGGCGTCCGGGTTCAGGAACCCGACGTCCGGCACCTTGTAGACACCGATCGTCACCGACGTGGCGCAGTCGCCGTCGGGCGTGCACGAGATCGTGCCGATGATGCCCTCGTAGCCGGTCGTGTTCTGCACCGCGTCGCGCAGGGCGACCCGGTTGATCGTGAGCGAGCCGTCGTCGTTCTCGACGGCGGAGCTCTCGATCGCCTTCACGAGCACGTTCATCGCGTCGAACGCGTGCGCGTGGAACACCGACAGCGGCTCGGTCCCGTACTGCTCGTTGTACGCCGGCAGGAACTCGTTCTGGTAGAAGTCGCCGCCCGAGAAGGCCGTCAGGTCCGGGCCCGACAGGTACACGCCGTCGGCCGCTGAGCCGGCGATGTCCGTGTACGAGGCGTCCGAGCAACCGTCCGACCCCAACAGGGTGGTGTTCTCGAGCCCGCTCGTGGTCGCCTTCTGCTTGGCGATCAGGGCGCAGGCAGGGTTGAAGTCCGGCGCGTAGATCACGTTCGGCGCGTTCTGCGCGATCTTCGTGAGCAGCGGCTTGAAGTCCTTGTCGGCGCTGTTGATCGCGTCCTCGGACGTGACCGAGCCGCCGTTGGCCTCGAAGTTCGCCTTGAACCCGTCGGTGAGGCCCTGCGTGTAGGGACTCTCATCGTGGATCGTGGCGCCGGTCGTCGCGCTGAGCTCCTGGACCGCGAAGTCGGAGACCACGGCCGCCTGGATCCGGTCGTTGTGCGCGGTCCGGAAGTAGTACGGCTGGTGGGTGCCCGCCGTGGTCAGCGCGGGGTTCGTGGCGGAGGGCGAGATCGTGACGATCCCCTTCTCCGACAGGATCTTGTCCGCGACGCCCAGCGAGGCGCTCGAGCAGCTCGTGCCGATGACCCCGACGATCTGCGGGTTCGCCGCCAGCGTCGTGGCGCCCTTCTGGCCGCCGTCGGCCGAGCAGCCGTCGTCCTCGTTCACCATCTCGACGTCGTGGCCGAGGATCTGCCCCGGCGTGGCGTCGAAGGTCCCGTCCAGGTAGTCGACCGCCAGCGCGGCGCCGTACTGGCTGTCCAGACCGAGGTTCTTCGTGTCACCCGAGATCGACAGGAGCGTGCCGATCTGGATCGGCTCTCCCGCGGCCACCGTGACGCAGCCCGGTTCCGTGTTGCAGTCGGCCGCGCCCGTGGCACCCGATGATCCGGTGCTGCCGGCTGACGATGACTCGTCGTTGCTGCATGCGCTCGCGACGAGCGCCATGACGCCCAGGACCGCGACGGCCGCGAGCAAAGAACGACGCTTCATGAAGCCCCCTTTCCCCCTACTACCCCTGAGTGGAACGTGGGTGGTTGATACCACTTCCCCCATCCCTTGGCCAATCACCCGGACGGGCGGCCCTCTCACCTCGCATACGTGCGCGGGGCCACCTCGGGATGCCCCGGAGGGCGGGTCAGCGAGGGATCGCGCCGCGGAACGTTGCCGCGAGCGCCAGCGCACCGTCACGGTCGCCCTCGACCAGACGCGCCATCAGGGCGCTGCCGACGATCACCCCATCGGCGAACGCACAGGCGTCGGCGGCCTGTGCTGGCGTGCCGATCCCCACGCCCACCAGGAGCGGGAGGTCGGTGAGGGGACGCAGGGCGGTCACGAGGTCGCGGGCAGTCGTGGCCAGGGACTCCCGGGCGCCCGTCACCCCGTACGTCGCCACGCAGTAGATGAACCCATGCGCGCGCTCGGCGATCGCCGCGAGCCGTGCGGGCGCGGTGCCGGGCGCCGCCAGGAGGACCGCGTCGATCCCTCGCGTCGCCGCGGCGGCGTCGAGCGGCCCGGCCTCGTCGACGGGCACGTCGGGCACGATGATCCCCGCGACCCCCGCGGCGACGGCCTCGTCGAGGAATCGGTCGATGCCGCGCCGGTAGACGGGATTGACGTAGGTCATCACCGCGACCGGGATCGAGAGGGATGCGTCACGGATCGTCGCGAGGATGTCCGGGGGGTGGGCACCGGCCTCGAGCGCCAGCCGCGACGCCTCCTGGATCACGCCGCCGTCCATCACGGGATCGGAGAACGGGATCCCCACCTCGATCGCGTCCGCGCCGGCGTCCTCGATCGCGCGGAGCAGCCCGGCGTCGACGCCCGGCAGCCCGCCGGTCACGAACGGGACGAACGCGCGGCCCCCGGCGTCCCGCCGGGCCCGGAGCGCGACCTCCAGCTCACCCACGGGGAGCGTCCTCGCCGAGCGCCGCGAGCACCGTGTCGAGGTCCTTGTCGCCGCGGCCCGACAGGCAGACGAGGATGCGCGCACCCTCGGGGAGCGGCCGCTCGAGCAGCCACCCGATCACGTGCGACGGCTCGAGCGCCGGGATGATCCCCTCGCTGCGCGCGAGCGCCTGGAACCCCGCGAGCGCCTGCGCGTCGGTCGCGCTCACGTACCGGGCGAGCCCGGCGTCCTGCAGGTACGCGTGCTCCGGCCCGACGCCCGGGTAGTCGAGCCCGGCCGAGATCGAATGCGTCTCGACGACCTGTCCGTCGGGATCCTGCAGCAGGTAGGTGAGCGCGCCGTGCAGCACGCCGGGCTGGCCCTGCGTGATCGACGAGCAGTGCTCGCCGAGCTGCATCCCGCGGCCTCCTGCCTCGACACCGATCAGCTCCACCCCGGGCGCGCCCACGAACGCCGTGAACATGCCGATCGCGTTCGAGCCACCGCCGACGCAGGCGAGGACGTAGGCGGGATCGCCGCCCATCCGCTCGGCATACTGGGCGCGCGCCTCGTCGCCGATCACCCGCTGCAGGTCGCGCACGAGCTGCGGGAACGGGTGAGGCCCGACGACCGAGCCGATGATGTAATGGGTGTTCGTGACCGTGGCCGCCCAGTCGCGGAGGGCCTCGTTCACGGCTTCCTTCAGGGTGCGGGTGCCGGCGGTGACCGGCACGACCTCGGTGCCGAGGAGCTTCATGCGGACGACGTTCGGCGCCTGGCGGCGGATGTCCTCCTCCCCCATGTAGACGACGCACGGCAGGCCGAGCAGCGCGCAGGCGGTGGCGGCGGCGACGCCGTGCTGCCCGGCGCCGGTCTCGGCGATGATCCGTTCCTTGCCGAGCCGCTTCGCGATCAGGGCCTGGCCGAGCGCGTTGTTGATCTTGTGCGCCCCCGTGTGCGCGAGGTCTTCTCGCTTCAGCCAGATGTCGTAGCCGAGCTGGTCGGACAGGCGGGACGCGCGCGAGATGGGCGTGGGTCGACCGACGAAGTCGCGCGCGAGGGCGCCGAGCTCGTCGCGGAACCCCGGATCGTCGCGGAGCTCCGTCCAGGCGGCGGCGAGCTCGTCGAGGGCCGGGATCAGGATCTCGGGCACGTAGCGCCCGCCGTAGTCGCCGAACCGGCCGCGGGCGTCCGGCCCCGCGGGGACGGTCTGGTCGGCCACGATGCTCATCACTCGGGCTCCTCTCCGATCAGGCGGCGGATCGCGCGGCCGGGGTCGGCGGCGCGCATCAGGGTCTCGCCCACCAGGATGGCAGACGCGCCGGCCTTCACCGCCGCGACGACGTCGGCGCGCGATCCGATCCCGCTCTCGAGCACCGCGATGCGGTCTGCGGGCACGCGGGCGAGCTGCGCCCGGGCGCGTGCCGGATCGACCTCGAGCGACTCCAGGTCGCGGGCGTTTACCCCGATCACCCGGGCGTCCGTCGCGAGCGCACGATCGAGATCACGGTCGCCGTGCGTCTCGAGCAGCACGCCCATCCCGAGGGCGGCGGCCTCCGCGAGCATCGCGGCCAGTTCGTCGTCGCCGAGGGCGGCGGCGATCAGCAGGACCGCGTCCGCCCCGTGGGCACGGGCCTCCACGACCTGCGACGGGGCCACGAGGAAGTCCTTGCGCAGCAACGGCACTGCCACGGCCACCCGCACGGCCTCGAGGTCGTGGAGGGACCCGGCGAAGTGGTGCGGCTCGGTGAGAACGGACACGGCGTCGGCACCGCCCGCGACGTAGGCCCGCGCCTGAGCGACGGGGTTCGCGTCGGTGGCGATCGGGCCGGCGCTCGGCGAGGCGCGCTTCACCTCGGCGACGAGGCCGATCCCGTCACCCGCGAGGGCGTCCGCGAAGTCGAGCGGCGGGTCCATGTCGGCCGCGCGTCGGCGGAGGGCGGCCACGTCGAGCGGCGCCGCCCGGAGCCCGGCACGCACCTCGGCGACGATGTCGGTGAGGAAGCCCATGAGGCCCGGAGTCTACCGAGGCGTCTCGGGATCCCCGGCCGTGCTACGCGTCGAGCCGGGCGAGCGCGTCGGCGAGGTCGAGGCCTCCCTCGAGCGCAGCCCGGCCGACGACGGCGCCGGCGGCCCCGGCTCGTCGGAGCGCCCGCAGGTCGTCCACCGAGGCCATCCCGCCCGCCGCGATCACCGGCCGCCCCGCCCGTACGACCTGCCGCACGATCGCGAGATCGGGACCGCGCATCCCCCCGACCCGTTCCACGGCCGTCACGAGGAACCCCGACGCACCCGAGCCGACGAGCCACTCGAGCGTCTCGACGAGCGGGAGGTCGCCCTCCGCGCGCCCCCGGGGCCGGATCCGACCCCCGTCGACCTCGATCCCCAGGATCAGGCGCGCTCCGAGTGCCCCGATCGCCTCGCGTACGACCGCCTCGTCGAGGAGCGCGCCGGAGCCGAGGACGACCCGGTCGGCCCCGGCCGCGAGCGCCTGTGCGGCCTCCGTCAGGGTGGCGATCCCGCCGGACGCCTGCACCTCGAGACCGAGTGCCGCCACGGCGCCGACCGTGTCGAGGTTCGCGAACGACCCGCCGAACGCCAGATCGAGGTCGACGACGTGCGCCCGCCGGGCGCCCGCCTCGGCGTACGCGCGCGCGGCGGCGAGCGGGTCGCCGCCGAACGCCGCCAGCGGGCGCGGCCCGCCGGGCGTGTGGATCGCCAGCCGGCCGCCGGCGACGTCGATCGCAGGGATGATCTCGAAGGACATCCCGGGAACCTTACCGGCGGTCCGTCCGCCGCCGGCGACCGTGGCCATACTGGGGGCGATGGACCTCCCCGTCTTCGCGCTCCACACGGTGCTGTTCCCGGGCGAGCGCATGGCCCTGCGCGTGTTCGAGGAGCGGTACCTCGAGATGATGGAGGAGGTGCTCCCCGACGGCGCGTTCGTGGTCGTCGCGATCCGCGAGGGCCGCGAGGTCGGGGGCGACTACGAGCCCTACCGGGTGGGCGTGACGGTGGCGGTCGAGGACTACGCCTACGACGGCGACGAGGGGACCTACCGCCTGCGGATCGCCGGGCGCGACCGTGTGGCGCTGGTCGAGCCGACGGGGACGACGCCGTTCGCGCGCTGGCGGGTGGCGCCGCATCCCGACGAGGGCGGCGCCGGCACCGATGACGTGGAGGTCGCGACGCGAGCGCTCGCCCGATATCTGGAGGCCGTCGGCGACGGCGCGCTCGAGGGCGCCGCTATCCCCCGCGAACCGGTCGCCGCGAGCTACGCGATCGCGGCCGCCGTTCCGGGGCTCCTGCCCGCCCGCCAGGCGCTGCTGGAGGTCCCGGGCGCCGGACAGCGACTCGAGGCGGCCCGTGCGACCCTCGCCCGCGAGACGGCGCTGGTGCGCGCGCTCGGCGCCAACGTCGGCGGTCCCAGCCTGGACGTGAACCCGAACTAGACGAGCTCGGGTTCGGCCTCGCGCTCGAGGCGCGCCGCGTCGGTGCCGAGCAGCGACCGGAGCTCGTTCAGGAGACCCCCGGCCGGCTCCACGCGGTAGGACCCGACCTCGAGCGGCGTGATCCCGGCCGACGACAGGAAGCGCACCCGCACGGGCGACGCGCCCGGATGCGCCTCGAAGACCTCCTTCAACTTCGCGAGGACCGCCGGGGTGCAGGCCGCCGCCTGGAGGTCGACCACGAGGTTCTCCGGTCCGAGGGACGGTGTCATGCCGGGCCCAAGGTCGGGTTCGCGCACGTCGTTCGCGCGGATCTGCAACTCCCGACCGCGCAGGTCGATCCGGCCTGTGACGAGCACGATCCGGTCGGTCTCGATCAGGCCCGGCACCGCCTCGTACACGGACGGGAACGCCACGACATCGGTGCCTCCCGCGAGGCCCTCGAGCCGGAACTGTGCATAGGGCTCGCCGCGCTTCGTGTACTTGCGGGCCACGTTGCCGATGATGCCGCCCACCGTAACGAGGTCGCCGTCGCCGAGCTGCTCGAGATCCCCCATCTCGTGCGTGGTCTGCGCGGCGAGCGCGTCCTTGACGCCGAGCAACGGATGGTCGGTCACGAACTGGCCCAGCATCTCCTTCTCGTAGCGCAGCAGGTCACGCTGGTCGAACTCCTCGCCCTGCAGCACGGACTCGTCGACCTGGCCCGCGGCATCGGGGTCGTCCCCGCCCCCGAACAACGAGAACTGCCCGGCGGCTTCCGCCTTGCGCTCGGCGAGGATCGGCGCGGACACGCGATCCTGGTTCTCCAGGAGCCCGCGTCGCGTGTAGCCCAGGGAGTCGAACGCCCCCGCCTGGATCAGGGATTCGAGCACCCGCTTCGTCAGCACGCTCGGCTCCACCTTGCGACAGAAGTCCGCGTACGAGGTGAACGCCCCCTTCGCGCGGCGCGCGTCGATGATCTGCTGCACGGCGCCCTCGCCGACGTTGCGCACCGCGGCCAGCCCGTACCGGATCGACGGCGTCTCGCCGGGCGCAGGCGCGAAGTCCAACTCGGACTCGTTCACGTCGGGGGGCAGGACCTCGATCCCCATCCCGCGGCACGCGTAGAGGTAGAAGGGCTTCGCGTCCTTGTCGTCCTTCACCGACGTGAGCACGGCCGACATGTACTCGACGCGGTGATGCGCCATCAGGTAGGCGGTCTGGTACGCGACCAGCCCGTAGGCGCAGGCGTGCGACGCGTTGAACCCGTAGTCGGCGAACGGCACGATCATCTCGAAGAGATCGGCGGCGAGCTTCTGCTGGTAGCCCTTCTCGACCGCCCCCGCGATGAACTTCTCCTTGAAGGGCATCAGGACCGAGAGCTGCTTCTTGCCCATCGCCTTGCGGAGCGTGTCGGCCTCGCCCATCGAGAAGCCGGCCAGGGCCACGGCCACCTGCATGACCTGCTCCTGGTAGATCATCACGCCGTACGTGTCCTTGAGGATCGGCTCGAGATCGTCGTGCGGGTACGTGACCTTACGGCGCCCGTGCTTGCGCTCCGCGTACTCGGTGTGCAGCCCGTTGTTGAGCGGCCCGGGGCGGTAGAGCGCGACGAGCGCCATCAGGTCCTCGAACCGGTCGGGCGCGAGCAGCTTGATCAGGCTCCGCATGCCGGCCGACTCCATCTGGAACACACCGGTCGTCTCGGCGCGCTGGAGCATGGCGTACGTGTCGGGGTCGTCGAGCGCCACGTGGTCGATGTCGAGCTCCACGCCACGGCTCCGCAGGTGCCGGAGGGCGTCCTCGATCACGGAGAGGTTCCGCAGCCCGAGGAAGTCCATCTTCAGGAGGCCGAGCGCCTCGACGCCGGTCATGTCGAACTGCGTCACGACCTTCTTCGAGTCGTCGCGGGAGTCCTTCGAGAGCTTCAGGGGGAGATAGTTCACGAGCGGCGCGTCCCCGATCACGACGCCGGCGGCGTGCACCGAGTCCTCGCGGCGGAGCCCTTCGAGCGCCCGGGCCGTCTCGACGATCTCCTTGGCCTCGGGCTCCTTCTCGTAGGCCGCGGCCAGATCGGGCGAGAGCTTCAGCGCGTCCTCGATCGGGTAGTCGCGGCCCATGATCGCGGGCGGGTACATCTTGCAGAGCCGGTCTCCCACCACCGGCGGGAACCCGAGCACGCGCGCCGCGTCGCGGATCCCCTGCTTCCCCTTGATCGTCTGGAAGGTGACGATCTGCGCGACGTGGTCCGCCCCGTACTTCTCGGTGGCGTAGCGGATCACCTCGTCGCGCCGGCGCTCGTCGAAATCCATGTCGATGTCGGGCATCTGGATCCGCTCGGGGTTCAGGAACCGCTCGAACAGGAGCCCGTAGCGCAGGGGGTCGAGGTCGGTGATCCGCAGGCAATAGGAGACGACCGAGCCGGCCGCCGAGCCACGCCCCGGCCCCACGCGGATCCCCTGTTCGCGCGCGTGGCGGATCAGGTCCCAGACGATCAGGAAGTACCCACCGAACCCCATCGAGGTGATCACGTCGAGCTCCCGGTCGATCCGGTCGCGGACCTCGGTGGTGATCGCTCCGTAGCGTTCGGCCGCACCGGCGTCCACCAGCTGCCGGAGGTAGGCGTCGCGGTCGATCCCTCCGGGGGTCTCGAACCGCGGGAGATGGTATCGCTCGTCGGCCGGCGCACGGTCCCCGTAGACGAGGTCGAGCTCGGCGCGCTCGGCGATCCGCAGGGTCTGGTCGCAGGCGTCGGGACGCTCACGGAAGAGCTGGCGCATCTCCTCGGCGCTCTTCAGGAAGAACTCCTCGGAGTCGAACTTGAGCCGCTTCAGGTCGGACTGGAGCTTCTTCTGCTGGATGCACAGGAGCACGTCGTGCGGCTTCGCGTCCTCCTTCAGCGTGTAGTGCAGGTCGTTCGTGGCCACGACAGGGATCCCGAGCTCGTCGCCCAGCTCGAACTGGCGCCGCAGGATCGCGTGCTGGTCGGCCAGCCCGTGATCCTGGACCTCGATGAAGTAGTTGTCGGCCCCGAAGATGTCGCGGTACTCGCCCGCGACCCGCCTCGCCCGGTCGTCCTGGCCCGCGAGGAGCGCGACGCCGATCTCGGACGACAGGCACCCGGACAGGCAGAGCACGCCCTCCGCGTATTCCGCCATCAGCTGCTTGTCCATGCGAGGCCGGTGGTAGAAGCCCTCGAGGTGTGCGTAGCTCACGAGCTTCAGGAGGTTCCGGTAGCCGGTCTCGTTCTCGGCCAGCAGGGTCAGGTGGTAGTACTTCTCCTCGCTCTCGCCCGGGTTCCGGTCGAATCGCGACCCGGGGGCCACGTACGCCTCGACCCCGAGGATGGGCTTGACGCCGACGGCCCGGCCGGCCTCGAAGAACTTCAGGGCCCCGAACATCGACCCGTGGTCGGTCACGGCCACGGCCGGCATCCCGAGACGCCCGGCCTCGGAGAAGATCGTGGGCGCGCCCGGGTTCGACTTCGGCGGCTCGATCCGTGCCGCCCCGTCGAGCAGCGAGTACTCGGAGTGGACGTGGAGATGGACGAAGCTCGGGTCGGTCATCGGCGCTGCTCGTGCCCCCTTCGAAGGAGGTTATCCCCAGCGGCCCCGTCGCTGGGGAGACGCTGTGGACAACTTACATCGCTGTGATTCGGGCGGGACCAGAACGTACGCCCGGCTCCCGGGAGCGTCAAGGGCGCAGGTCGCGGCGGGCGCGCGCGCGGCCCAACGCGGCCTCGAGGTCCTCGGGCAGCGGCTCCTCGAGCTCGATCCGCTCCGCGGTGAGGGGATGATCGAAGGCGATCCGCCACGAGTGAAGGAACGGCCGCGTGAGCCCGAGCATCGTGGCATCGGCCCCACCCCCACCGTAGGCCCGATCCCCGAGGATCGGGTGCCCGATCGCCCGCAGGTGCACCCGGATCTGGTGCGTGCGTCCGGTGCGCGGGGCCGCCTCGAGCAACGCCGAGCCGCCGAACCGCTCCCGGACCTCGAACGCGGTCTCCGCTTCGCGACCGTCGGTGTGGTCCACGATCACCTTGTCGAGCCGCCGCCCGAGGGGCGCGTCCACCGCGAAGGCGTCGTGGTCGGGATCGCCTCTGACGAGCGCCAGGTAACGGCGATCGATCGCGTGCGCCCTGAGCATCGCCGTCAGGGCCTCGTGTGCCTCGTCGGTGCGGGCGACCACCATCAGACCGCTCGTCCCCGCGTCGAGCCGGTGGACGATGCCCGGACGCAAGGGGCTGCTGCCGGAGGACAGGGGCACGCCCATGCCGAGGAGCCGGTTCACGAGCGTCCCCGTCCGCCGGTTCTCGGTCGGGTGCGTCACGAGCCCGCTGGGCTTCGCGATCACGAGCAGATGGTCGTCGGCGTACCGGACGGGCACGGGCGGCACCTCCGGGACGAGCGCATCCTCGACGGCGAGGTCGGCCTCGATCCGCTCGCCACCCTCGAGCCGGAACGACTTGGGGCGCTCGAAGCCGTCCACCGTGACGCGACCGGCCGCGATCGCCCGCTGGACGTCGGCGCGCGGAAGCCCGGTCAGCCGCGCCACCACGGCGTCGAGTCGTCCGGGCTCACCGGCCATCGTCTCAGTCGTCATCTGCGGTCTCGGCTGTCTCGGTCGATCCGTCCCGGTTCCCCGACCGGTACGACGACCACGCCAGCAGGAGCGCGCCGATCACGATCGACGCGTCGGCGACGTTGAAGATCGGCCAGATATGAGGGTCGACGAAGTCGATCACCCGGCCGGAGAGCCCCGGGCCTCGGAGCGCCCGGTCGGTGAGGTTGCCGAGCGCACCACCGAGGATCAGGCCGAGCGCCGCCGCGACGACCGGGTCCCGGTGGCGGAAGGCCGTGGCCACGATCACGAGCGATACGGTGATCGTCGCGCCCGCGAACAGCCACGGCGCGCTCTGGCCCAGGCTGAAGGCCCCGCCCGAGTTCGTGGTATAGCGGAGGGTGAGAGCGCCGCGGATCACCTCGATCGGCGCGTCGGCGAGGGTACGTTCGGCCCAGAGCTTGGTCACGCGGTCGAGCAGGTAGACGACCGCCGCAGAGCCGAAGAGGATGGCCGCGCCACGACGGCGGACGCGATCCACCGCGCTACCGGCGCGACTGCGCCTGAGCGTCCTTGATGCAGAGGTCGACGTACGGCAGCGCCTTGATGCGCGGCTTCTCGATCGGCTTGCCACAGCGGTCGCAGGTGCCGTAGGTCCCGGTCTCGATCCGCTTCAGGGCCCGCTCGATCTTCTGGAGCAGGTCGCGGACGTTGTTCTCGATCGAGAGGTCCTTCTCCCGCTCGAACGTCGCCGTGCCCGCGTCGGCCGACTCGTCGTCGAGGCCCACGTCGCCCACCATCTCGGACTGGGTGGTCGCGAACGTGTCCTCCTCGATCGTGGTGAGCTGGGTCTGCAGCTCGACCTCCTCCGCCTGCAGGCGGGTGCGGAGGTCGTCGAGTTCCTTCTTGGTCAGCTTGGTCTCGGCCATGGTCGGCGAAGGGTAGCAGATGGGCGCATCGGGAGCCCATCACCGCAGGTCAGAGGGCATGGAGGAGCCGTTCGGGCTCCCCTGGCGCCAGGCCCGCCACCGTGAACACCTTGACCCTCGATCGCGCGCCCGAACGGAGCCTGACCGCGGTCTTGGGCACGCCCAGGGCGACCGCCAGCGCGGTCGCCGCCTCCGCGGTGGCGTTCCCGTCTTCGGGCGCCGCCCGCACCCGCACGACCACACCCGTGGGCCCGGCCGTCACCTCGGTCCGGCCCGACCTCGGGGTCACACGCACGGTGATATTGGCCTCCATCGGGTGTAGCATCCCTCGAACAGGCGACGACGGGAACACGATCGCGGGATCGTGGAGCCAGAGCGAGCCGGGGGCGGTGTGAGCCCGGTGCCGAGCCCCCCGCGACCATCCTCCCCGAGCCGCTGCCCCAACCGGACGCGGATCCACCGCGCTCCGCAGTAGGCGCAGCCGGGCCCCGCCCGTGATCGCGGGAGGCCGTGACGGCGGCCGTGAGCGGCCGAGGGTCGGCGAGACCCCGGCAAGCTGGGTGGTACCGCGGGGCCCCACGCCTCGTCCCGGCACCGAGGGACGAGGCGTTCTGCATGGGCGGGGCGAAGGAGGTACCGAGATGACGCGGTTCCAGCCGGTGGATCCGAAGGTGAGCTTCCCGGAGCTCGAGCGCGGCATCATGGCGTTCTGGAAGGACGCCGACGTCTTCCGCCGCTCGCTCGACGCGCGGCGCGACGCCCCGCTCTGGATGTTCTACGAAGGCCCCCCGACCGCGAACGGCAAGCCCGGCGTCCACCACGTGGAGCCGCGCACGTTCAAGGACGTCTATCCGCGTTTCAAGACGATGACCGGCCACCTCGTCCCGCGGAAGGGTGGCTGGGACTGCCACGGCCTGCCCGTGGAGCTCGAGGTCGAGAAGGAGATCGGCACCACCGGCAAGCGCGACATCGAGGCGTTCGGGATCGCGGCCTTCAACGAGCGATGCCGCGAGTCGGTGAAGCGGTACGTCGGCGAGTTCGAGCGCCTGACCGAGCGGATCGGCTATTGGGTCGACCTCGACGACGCCTACTGGACGATGAACACCGAGTACATCGAGTCGGTGTGGTGGTCGTTGAAGTCCCTGTTCGAGCGGGGACTCCTCGAGGAGGCCGACAAGGTCACCGCCTACTGCCCGCGGTGCGGAACCGCGCTCTCGGACGCGGAGGTCGCGCTCGGGTACCGGACGGTCGAAGACCCGAGCGTCTTCCTGCGGTTCCCCGTCATCGAGGCCCCCGACCCGACACTCGTCGGCGCCTCGCTGCTCGTGTGGACCACCACCCCGTGGACCCTGCCGTCGAACGCCGGCGCCGCGGTCGACGCCCGCGCGAGCTACGCGATGGCCGAGCGGGGCGGCGAGCGACTGATCCTGGCCGAACCCCTCGCCGAGCGGGTGCTCGGCGAGGGGTGGCGGGTGAGCCGCACCTTGACCGGCGAAACCCTGGTCGGGCTCCGCTACCAACCTCCGTACCCGAACATCGAGGGGGCGCACCGCGTGGTGGCGGCCAACTTCGTGTCGATGGACGACGGCACCGGGATCGTGCACATGGCCCCGGCGTTCGGCCCCGAGGACCTCGCGGTAGGGCTCGCGGAGGGGTGGGCCGTGCACAAGCCGGTCGGCGACGATGGTCGCTTCACGGACCTCGCTCCCGCGTTCGTGCGCGGGCTCTTCGTGAAGGACGCCGATCCGAAGATCGTGGAGGACCTGCGCGAGCGCGGGGTCCTGCTGCGGTCGGAGTCCTACGAGCACAGCTACCCGTTCTGCTGGCGATGCTCCACGCCGCTCCTCTACTACGCGCGCACGTCGTGGTACGTCCGGACCACCCAGGTGAAGCAGCGTCTGCTCGAGGTGAACCAGGAAGTCGGCTGGTACCCCGACCACATCAAGAGCGGCCGCTACGGCAACTGGCTCGAGAACAACGTGGATTGGGCCCTGTCCCGCGAGCGCTACTGGGGCACGCCCCTGCCGATCTGGCGCTGTGCGCAGGGTCACCTCACCGCGGTGGGCTCCCTCTCGGAGCTGAGCGAGCGCGCCGGCCGCGACGTGTCGGACGTCGACCCGCACCGCCCCGCGATCGACGAGGTGACGTTCGCCTGCCCCGAGTGCGGCGACGAGAGCCGACGGGTCCCCGAGGTGATCGACACCTGGTACGACTCGGGCGCGATGCCCTTCGCGCAGTGGGGCTATCACCCGGACCTCGGCCGCGGGATCGACGAGTTCGAGCGGCATTTCCCTGCGGACTTCATCTCGGAGGCGATCGATCAGACGCGGGGCTGGTTCTACACGCTGATGGCCGAGGGCGTGCTGCACTTCGATTCGACGGCGTACCGCAACGTCGTCTGCCTCGGGCACATCGTGGCGGCCGACGGACGGAAGATGTCGAAGTCCCTCGGCAACATGTTCGATCCGTGGGAGGCGCTGGACCGCCAGGGCGCCGACGCGCTGCGCTGGTTCATGATCACGAACGGCTCGCCGTGGGCCTCCCGTCGGATCGGCCACGAGGTGCTGGACGAGGTCCTCCGCCAGTTCCTCCTGACGCTCTGGAACGTCTACGTGTTCTTCGTCACGTACGCGAACGCCGAAGCCTTCGACCCCGGTCACGAGGCGCCCGCCCCGGCCGACCGGCCGATGCTGGACCGCTGGGTCCTCTCGCAGCTCCAAACGACGGTCGCGGCGGCCCGCGACGGGCTCGAGGCCTACGACGCGACCGGCGCCGGACGGGCGATCCAGTCCTTCGTCGACGACCTGTCGAACTGGTACGTGCGTCGCTCGCGCCGCCGCTTCTGGAACCCCGCAGGCGAGCGCGACGCCGACACCCGGGCGGCGTTCCACACGCTCTACGAGTGCCTCGTCACGGTGGCAACCTTGCTCGCGCCGTTCACTCCGTTCACGGCCGAGGCGCTGTGGCGGAACCTCGCGGCGGGACGGAACGGCGCGCCCGATTCCGTCCACCTCGCCGACTACCCGGCGGCCGACCACGCGCTCCGCGATCCCGCACTCGACGAGGCGATGGCCGCCGCCCGTTCGATCGTGGGGCTCGGCCGCACGATCCGCGTCGAGACCAAGACGAGGGTCCGCCAGCCGCTGTCGGAGGCGGTCGTGCACTACGCGGGCGACCATGCCGCGCTCGCCGCGCTCCTCGACGTGGTCGCCGATGAGCTGAACGTGAAGCAGGTGATCTTCGCCGAGTCGACGGAGGAGTTCGGTCGGTGGCACGCGAAGCCCAACTTCAAGATCCTCGGTCCTCGCCTCGGCCCGCGCGTGAAGGACCTGGCGGGCGCCCTCGGCGTCGACGACGGGACGATCGCGGGTGCGCTCGCCCGCGGCGAGGCCGCCTCCATCAGGCTGGGGGACGACGAGATCTCGCTGACGGCCGATGACGTCGATCTCGCCCAGGAGGTCAGGGAGGGATGGGGCGTCGCGAGCGAGGGCGGACTGACCGTCGCGCTCGACCTCGAGCTCACGGACGCGCTTCGCCGCGAGGGCGTCGCGCGGGAGCTGGTCAGGCTGGTCCAGGACGCCCGCAAGGCCGCGGGCCTCGACGTGAGCGACCGGATCCAGCTGGGTATCCAGGCCGGCCACGCGGTCGGCGAGGCGCTCGCCGCGCACCGCGAGTACGTCGTGGGCGAGACCCTCGCCGTCGACCTGATCGCCGGTGAGGTCGAAGGGTTCCGCCAGGAGGCCACGATCGAGGGCGAGCCGGTGGCGGTCAGCCTCCGGAAGGCGGCCTACGCGTCGCCCTCACCCTCCTGAGGGACCCGACGCCCGCGAGCCCCGCCGCCCCGAACAGGGCGACGATCGCCGCGAAGACGGCCGAGGCGTTCGCGGGGCCTAGGAGACCGAGCGCGAGGGCGATCCCGCCCACGACCAGGAGCGCGTAGGCGACCGCGTAGCAGAGCGCGACGTCGCGCCCGTACCCGCGGTCGGCGATCAGTCCTCGCCCCAGAAGAGCTCGCGGAGCGAGTTGTCGCCCTCCGCGGGTTCGTTCGTCTCGGCGCGACCGACGGAGGCGGGCTCGGGCTCCTGGAGCCGGACGGGCTCGTCGGACCCGGGTGCGGCGGGGCTCGTGGGCTCGATCGCGGCCGTCGTGGGCTCGGGGGTGTCGGCCGCCGGCGTCGCGGTCGGGGCGGCCTGGGCGGCCTTCGCCGGGGCCGGCTTGGCCGGGCTCGGAGTCGCGGCGGCAGGCGCCGTCTCCGCCGGCGCCTGCCGCGCGGCCTTGGCCATGCCCTTGACCGACTCGGCGTGACCCTGGACCAGCCCGGCGAGGCTCTGGAGGAACTCCCGCTCGTTCGCGAGGAACGCGGCCACCGCCGCGCGGTCCGCCGACGAACCGGCGCCGGCGCCGGCGACGATCGCCGCCTGTCCCCTGGCGTCGGCGACGATGCGTGCGGCCTCGTCCCGGGCCCGCTGGATGATCTCATCGGCCTGCCGGTTCGTGTCGTCGAGGTCGGCGGTCCCGATCGCCGGGCCTGCCGGGGAACCGGCGCGAAGCCGCTCGTTCTCGGCCAGGACCGCGGACATCGCGTCGGTCAGCTGGTCGAGGAACTCGTCGACGTCACGCATCTTGTAGCCCCGCGTCGCCACGCGGAACTCCTTCTGCTGGATGTCGAGCGGCGTCAGCATCTGCGACGCGGCCGACGGAGCGGGCGCCGACACCGGTGTCGCGTCGTCCATCTGGGTCTCCTTCTTCCTCACGGTTCCCTCCCGATCAGCAGAGCGCACTCCGCAAGACGAAGATGATGATGAAGGCCACCAGCACCGACAGGTCCACCATCCCGGCTGGAGGCACGATACGCCGAAGCAGCCGGAGCGGCGGCTCGGTGACGTCGATCAACAGCTCGAACCCCGACCGCACTGGCCCCGTCGCCGGGGGTCGCACCCCCGCGAGCTCGAGCCAGCTGAGGACCACGCGAACCAGGAGCAGGATCGAATACACGGTCAGCGCGATGCAGATCAGGTTCGAGACGGGGTTCGAATCGGCGATCATCGCCGGAGAGGCTAACAGCCGCGGCCGGACCGCCGATCGCGCGCGGAGCGACCGCGGTTCGTCGGCGCGTCAGAACTGGTTGTAGAAGGCGCCGCCCGCGATCTTCTCGCGATCCTCCGCCGAGACCTCGACGTCGGCCGGGGTGAGCAGGTACACGCGATTGGCCACGAGCTCGATCTTGCCATCGAGCCCGTACACGAGCCCGCTCGCGAAGTCGACGAGCCGCCGCGCGATCGAGTCCTCGGTGGACTGCAGGTTCATGATGACCGCGGTCCCTTCCTTGAACCGGTCCGCCACCTCTCGCGCCTCGTTGAAGCGCTTCGGCTCGGACTTGTGGATCGCCCCCGTCGCGGCCGCCGCTGCGCGCGGCGACGCCATCGTGCGCACGACGCCCTCGGTGTCGGCGGGGACCTCCCTGACAGCCTGCGGGCGCATGCGTCGAACCGGAGCCGGCTCGGCCTCGGGCATCTCCTCCACGAACTCCTCGTCGTCCTCGACGAGTCCGAGGTAGTTCAGGGTCTTCTTCCACACGCCGGCCATCACTTCCTCCCTGCGTCACGCTGTTCTCGGCCCGAACAACGCGGTCCCGATGCGGACCATCGTAGCGCCTTCCTCGACGGCGACCGCGTAATCCAACGACATCCCCATCGACAAGTCCACTACCTGTGGATGGGTTCGCGCCAGCGCATCGCGCAGTTCGCGCAGCCTCGCGAACCACGGGCGGGCGTCCTCGGCGCGCTCGGGGATCGGCGGCAGGGTCATCAACCCACGCAGCCGGAGACCCTCGAGGCCGGCCACGAGGTCCGCGAACGCGGGGAGCGCATCCGGGGCGACACCGCTCCGCTCGCCGGTGAGATCGACCTCGACCAGCACGTCGACGACCCGGCCGGCCTCGCGTGCCCGGCGCGCGAGGCGGATCGTGGCCTTCTCCCCCGCCGCGGTCTCCACGACGTCGGCGAAGGCGGCGACGTGGTGGGCCGAGCTCGCCTGCAGGGTCCCGATGAAGTGCCACCGGACGCCCGACACCTGATCGCGCATCGCCCGCAGCTCCTGGACGTAGTTGTGGCCGATCGCGTCGACCCCGGCCTGCGCGACCCATCCGACGACCTCCGACGGGACGGTCTTGGCCGCCCCGACCAGGGTCACCGCGTCGGGGGCCCTGCCGGCTCCCTCGCACGCCTCCACGATCGTTCCACGGATCGTCGCCAGATTGGCGAGCACCTCGTCACGCGTGCCGTGCATCCCGGCAGCGTATCGGGCCCGGAACGTGCGAAGGGGCGAGGAGCTCGGCCAAGAGGCGGGGGAAGGGCGCCTCCTCGCTCGATCTCCCCGCCCCCGGATCGCAGGTGCGCGGGGCCGCGCGGGAGCAGCGATGCGATCGCTAGCTCTTGAGGAAGTCCGGGATGTCGAGGTCTTCCTCGGCGTCGAAGGAGACCGTCTTGGGCTCCGGCTCGCCGGTGGTGAAGATGTCGTCGTCGCCCTCGTCGGCAAGGATCGACGGCAAGGGCTCACGTTCGCCCTCACCCCGCACCGGCTCCTCGAGGAGACGGGACAGGCGCGACTCGAACTGGTTCGAGGTCTGACCGGCCGAGGGCGTGACCTTGTCGAAGCCTGCGGCCACGACCGTGACGCGGACCTCTTCGCCCAGCGCGTCGTCGACCACCGCGCCGAAGATGATGTTCGCGTCCGGGTGCGCGACGCGGGTGATCGCATCGGCAGCCTGGTTGACCTCGTGGAGCGTGAGGTCGGTGGGCCCGGCGATCGAGAGCAGCACGCCCTTCGCGCCGTCGATCGACGATTCGAGGAGCGGCGAGCTGATCGCGGCCTTCGCGGCCTCCGCCGCGCGGTCGGCGCCGGAGCCGAGCCCGATCCCCATCAGGGCCGAGCCGGCGCCCGACATGACCGACTTCACGTCGGCGAAGTCGAGGTTGATCAGCCCCGGCGTGGTGATCAGGGAGGTGATGCCGTCGACGCCCTGGAACAGGACCTGGTCGGCCATCCGGAAGGCGTCGACCATCGGCATGCTCGGGTCGGCCACCTGGAGCAGGCGGTCGTTCGGCACCACGATCAAGGTGTCGACGGCCTTCTTCAGCTCGGTGATGCCGAGGTCGGCCTGGGTGGCGCGCTTGCGTCCCTCGAACCCGAACGGCCGGGTGACGACGCCGATCGTGAGCGCCCCGAGGTTGCGGGCGATCTCGGCGACGACGGGCGCACCGCCGGTGCCGGTGCCGCCACCCTCACCGGCGGTGATGAACACCATGTCGGCGCCCTTCAAGATCTCCTCGATCTCGTCGGCGTGTTCCGAGGCGGCATTCCGGCCGACCTCGGGATCCGACCCGGCGCCGAGGCCCCGGGTCGTCTCGCGGCCGATGTCCATCTTGACCTCGGCGTCGGACATGAGGAGGGTCTGCGCGTCCGTGTTGACGGCGATGAACTCGACGCCCCGGAGGCCTGCCTCGATCATCCGGTTCACCGCGTTCACGCCGCCGCCGCCGATGCCGATCACCTTGATCACGGCGAGGTAGTTCTGGGGAGCATCCATCTCTCGTTGACCTCCGACCATCGGGCCCCGGCCCGATCCACCTGGGGAAACGCCGTACCTTGCAGGTAAACCCTAACCATCAAGTAGATTGTTATTGTTATATCTACCTAACGTAGAGAAAGGCAACCTACTAGGAAAGACCAGGTGCGTCAAGCGGTGGACGGTATGCCGTCATGGCCCGAAATGGGAGTTCAGGGCGCGGTCGGCATCAGTCCCGGGGGGCGATGGTGACGCCCCCCGGAGCCCCTGCGAGCCGTGCCGTGGGGGCCCCGGGGGTGCGCACGTCGATCGAACCGAGGTGGACGCCCGTACGGCCGGCCCACCGGAGGACGGCCTGCAGCGCCTGACCCTTCTGAGCGAGCGCGCCGGCGTCACCGTATGACACGGGCACACCGCCCGCGAGGATGACCGTCACCGTGCCGTCGGCACCGGCCTGGACGGACTCGACGGTATGGGAGATCGCCGTGGGAAGGGACGCCGCGACCTGGGCCCCGAGAGATCGTTGCCCCTCGCTCGGGACCGTCACGCCGTCGGCGCCCTCCACGAGCGGGAGCGCCACCGTGTCGGGCGCGGGAGCGAGGATCGTCCCGTCGCCCGCGATGATCGAGCGCCCACCTGCTGCGTCGGTGACCGCGACGGCGGCCGCCGCCCGCTCCCGGATCTCGATCGTGACGGTCGACGGCAGCGTCGTCGTGATCGCCGCGTCCGCGACCCAGACGTTGCGCTCCAGCCGGCGTTCCGCCTGCCGGACATCGAGCCGGAACACGTTCGCGCCGGGCTGGACCTTGGCGATCCGCCGAACCTGCGCAGCGCTGAGGTGGTCGGCGCCCTCCACTCGCACGGTGTCGGCGGCGAAGAGCGGCGTGTACGTGGAGGCGAACGCCGCGGTCGCGAGCCCGGCCAGGGCCGCGGTCACGATCACCCACGTCTTCAGACGCCCGTGCGTGCGGTGGCGGCCGAGGGTGCCCTCGACCCCGGGACGAGCCGCCTCGTCGGCCACGACGGGCTGGGGTCCGGCGACGTCCACATCGACCACACCGTCGACCTCGACCTCGCCGTCCCCGCCGCCCTCGCTCCGGCTGGGGTCGGTGTCGTCCTGTAGCTCAGGTCCCGCCTCGACATCCGGGATCACGGTCAGCTCGTGCTCGACCGTCGCGACCAAGGTCTCAGGCTCGACCTCATGCTCTACCCGAGGGCTCGGCTCGGCGATGTGCATCACGTCGCTCCGGTCGTCGGCGGTCTCCGTCATCTCGCGCTCATCTCCCATCGAAGGCCCCCACCAGATGCACCTCGGGCTCGAGCCGGACGCCTGCGTCGACCTCGACCGCCGACTGCACCGCCCGGATCAGGGTGAGGACGTCCTCCGCCCGGGCCCCGGGATCGGCCACGATGAAGTTCGCATGCTTGGTGGACACCTGGGCGCCGCCGATCCGATGTCCCTTCCAGCCGGCCGCCTCGATCAGTCGGGCCGCGTGATCGTCGGGCGGGTTCTTGAAGACGCTGCCACAGTTGGGCTCGGCCAGGGGCTGGGTCCGCCGGCGCCAGTCGCGGGCGGCGTCCATGTCCGCGCGGATCGCGGCGGGGTCGCCGGGCTCGAGCGTGACGGTCACCCCGGTGACGACCGCGCCCTCGGGGAGGGACGACCGCCGGTACGAGAACCCCGCGTCCGTCCCCGCGATCGAGTCGGGACGGCCGTCGGTGAGGTGGACGACCGCGATCGATGTCACGACGTCGCTCATCGAGTGGCCGTGCGCGCCCGCGTTCATCCGGACCGCGCCCCCCACGGTGGCCGGGATCGCGACCCCGAAGGCGAGCCCCGCGAGTCCGTGTCGCAGGGCCACACCGGAGAGCGCGGGCAGCGGCATCGAGCCCCCGGCCCGCAGCCGGTCCCCTTCTCGCGCGGCCCACCGGTACCCCCGCCCGAGCCGGAGCACCAGCCCGGGGAAGCCGTCGTCTGACACGAGGAGATTCGAGCCCTTCCCGATCACGAGGAACGGCACCCCGCTCGCCGCGATCGCCTGCCCCGCGGCGACGAGATCGTCGTCGGATTCGGGCTCGAGGTACAGGGCGGCCGGTCCCCCGATCCGGAACGTCGTGAGGGGCGCCATCGAGAAGTCGCGGCGCACCCGGTCACCGCATGCGGCGCGGAGGACCGCTTCGGCGTGGCCGATCGCGTCGCTCACGACTCCCCTTCCCGGAGCCGCTCGAGCGCCGCGTCGCCCAGCATCCAGACGTCGCCGCACCCCATCGTCACGATCAGGTCGCCCGGGCGCACCTCGCGGTCGAGGTGATCGAGGAGCTCTTGCCGATGCGGCACGTAGACGACCCTGGCGTCGGGAACCGCCTCGAGGACCCCGTCGACCACGAGCTGACCGGTCACGCCGGGGATCGGCTCCTGAGCCGCCCCGTACACGTCGGTCACCAGGACGAGGTCGGCCCCCGCGACGCTGGCCCCGAGCTCGCGCCAGAGCGCCTGGACCCGTGAGTACCGGTGGGGCTGCACGAGCGCGATCAGCCGGCCCGGGCGGCGGCGGCGGGCCGTCGCGAGCGTGACCGCCATCTCCGTCGGCGTGTGCCCGTAGTCGTCGTAGAAGTCGGCTCCCCGCGCGCGCCCACGGAACTCGAACCGTCGGTGCACACCGGTGAAGGAGCCGAGCGCCTCGGCGGCGACCTCCGGCGGCACGCCCAGCTCGGTCCCCACCAGCACCGCCGCGGTCGCGTTCAGGAGGTTGTGGACGCCGTCGATCGGCAGGCCGAGCGCGACCTCGGCGCCGCCGGGCAGGCGAAGGGTGCCGTAGGCCCCCTCCGGACCGAGGCCGCGCACCGTGACCGACGCGTCGACGTCCTCGCCGGTGCCGTACCTGATCGCGGAGGTCCCCGTTCCGGCCAGCGCGCGTCGCGTCCCGGGATCGTCGCCGCAGGCGACCACGAGCCCGCACCGGTCGGCGAACGCCGTGAACGCCGACTCGATCTCGGCCCGGCCCCCCGGGTAGAAGTCCACGTGGTCGACCTCGACGTTCGTGATCACACCGATCGCGGGACGCGCGAGCAGGAACGAGCCGTCGCTCTCGTCGGCCTCGAACACGAAGCTGTCGCCCGATCCCGATCGCGCGCCGCTCCCGCTCTCGTTCAGATCGCCGCCGATCAGGTAGTTCGGGTCAGCCCCCGCATGCTCGAGGATCACGGCGATCATCGACGTGGTCGTGGTCTTGCCGTGGGTGCCCGCCACCGCGATCGCCCGGTGCCCGGCCGCGAACGCCGCCAGCGCCTGCTGGCGCGCCCACACGGGGAGCCCGGCCTCGCGGGCGGCGGCGAGCTCGACGTTCGCGGGGCCGATCGCGCTCGAGATCACGACCGCGCTCGGCGTGCCGATCCTTGCCGCGTCGTGACCCACCCACACGTCGGCGCCGAGGGCCCGGAGCTCCACGAGCCCCTTCGAGTCCTTCATGTCGGATCCCGTGACGGCGATGCCGCGCGACAGGAAGAGCCGGGCGAGGTTCCGCATGCCGGCGCCGCCGACCCCGATCAGGTGGACGGAGGTCACCCCGGTCAACGAGGGCACGGGGAGCGTCGGGATGCTGCCCGCCGGCGCGACGTACGACGTCATCGCGTGGCCTCCTCGACGAGCGCGGCGAGCCGCTCGTCCGCGTCGGGCGTGCTCCATGCCGCGGCTCGCTCCCCCATCTCGGTCCTGCGGGCGTCATCGTCCACGAGGTCGAGGATGCGGCGCGCGAGCCCCTCCGGCGAGAGGTCGGGGTCCGGGTAGAGCTCGGCCGCGCCGGCACGCACGAGCTCACGGGCGTTCGCGGTCTGATGATCCTCGGTCGCGTGCGGGTACGGGATCAGGATCGAGGGGATCCCGCATACGCTCATCTCGGCGATGCTCGTCGCTCCCGCACGAGCGACGGCGAGGTCGGCCACCGCGTAGGCGAACTCCATCCGGTCGAGGTACGGGAGCGCGCGCACCCGCAGCGCCATCGGCCAGCCGGCCGCCTGTTCCACGACGTCGATCTTCTCGCGACCGGCGAGCACGAGCAGTTGAAGGTCGGACCGGTCCGCGAGGCCCTGGAGCGCCGCGGCGACCGTCTGGTCGACGTGGAGCGCGCCTTGGCTCCCTCCGAAGACGACGACGGTCGAGCGATCTGGATCGAGGTCGAGCGCGCCCCACGCCTCCGCCGCGAGCACCGCCCGCGTCGTCGGCACGGCCCGAACCTGTGCGCGGACCGGGTTGCCCGTCACGGCGACGGCGACCCGCTTGGCGAAGCGCGCGGCGGCATCGGCGAACGAGACGCCGACCGAGCGCGCCCCGCGGGCCAGGACGCGGTTCGCGAGCCCGGGTACGGCGTTCTGCTCGTGGAGCACCACGGGGACGTGCGCTCGCCGGGCGGCCAGGACCGCCGGCACGCTGGCGTAGCCGCCCATGCCCACCACCACGTCGGCGTCCCGGACGACGGGGCGGCACGCGCCGATCGAGCCGACCGCCACGAACGGCGCCTTCGCGCTCGCGAGCGAGACCTCGCGCCGCAACGGCGCCGCCGCGATCCCGTGGAGCACGTACCCGGCCGCCGGCACGAGCGTCGACTCCTGTCCGGAGGAGGACCCGATGAACTCGACCGCCGCATCGTGGTCGGTGACGAGCCGATCGGCCAGGGCCACCGCCGGGAACACGTGGCCGGCCGTGCCGCCGCCGGCGATCACGACCTTCACGGCCGAGCCTTCCGCGCCGCGGGCGTCCGCCCGCGACCCCGGGTCCCCTTCCCCGCCGCGGCGCTCGCGCGCGCGACGCTCACGAGCACGCCGATCCCGACGAGCGTCACGACGAGGGCCGTGCCGCCGAACGACAGCAGGGGCAGCGGCACGCCCGTGATCGGGAGGAGCCCCGTGACGGCGCCCAGGTTGATGATCGTCTGCAGGCCGATCCAGGATGTGATGCCGGCCGCGAGCAGTCGGCCGAACGTGTCGGGCGCCTGCATCGCGATCCGGATCCCCGCGTAGAGCAGCACCCCGAAGGCGATCATCACGAGGAAGGCGCCCACGAGGCCGAGCTCCTCCCCCACGATCGCGAAGATGAAGTCGCTGTGCGCGTTCGGCAGGTAGTCCCACTTCTGCCGGCTGGCGCCGAGGCCCACGCCGAACCATCCGCCCGATCCGAACGCGATCAGCCCCTGGATCAGCTGATACCCGTCGCCCATCCGGTCGGCCCACGGGTTCAGGTAGGCGCCGACGAAGCGCGCCCGGCGGTACGTCTCGCCGAAGATCAGCGCCGCCGCGGCGGCGGCCCCGATGCCGCCGGCGATCGCGAGGAACCTGATCCGCACTCCCGCGGCGAACATCATGAGGAAGACCGACCCGCAGAGGATCACGGTCGTACCGAGGTCGCGCTGGAGGATCACCAGCAGCGCGATCACGAGCACCACGGGCGCGAGCGGGATCGCGAGGTGGCCCAGGTCGTCGAGCTTGTTCCACTTCTTCGTCAGGACCGTGGCCGTGAACGCGATCAGCGCGAGCTTCATGAACTCCGACGGTTGGATCGTCACCGGCCCGACCTGGATCCACCGCGAGGCTCCGTAGAGCGCGATCCCCGACGCCGGGTGGAGCGCGATCAGCATCAGGGGGAGGATCGCGATCATCATCGGGACGGCCAGCTTCTTCCAGGCGGCGTACGGCAGGCGTGCCGCCACCACCATCGCGATCATGCCCACCACGGCGTAGATCGACTGCCGTTGGAAGTACCAGAAGCTCGTGCCGTAGCCCTCGACCGCCGAGATCGACCCCGCCGACAGGACCATGGCGAGTCCGAGCACCGTCAGGAGGGCGGTCGGGATCAGGAGCAGCGCGATGCTGTGCCGGGATGCGGCGGCGGCATCGCGACGCGGTCGCTCGGGGGTACGGACGACACGCAGAGCCGGCTTCGCGGGCGACCCGTTCCGCCCGGCGGGCGCGGCCTTTCGCCCCGCCGAGGAGGTCTTGACGGTGGTGCGCGCCGGCGCCTTCTTCGCGGGCGCGCGCTTCGGGGACGCCTTCGCGGCGCGGCCACGGCCCGAGTCAGCCATCGGAGCTCACCTCTGCGAGCGCCCGGGCGGCCGCCGTGAAGCGCTCGCCCCGCTCGCCGTACCCGGAGAACTGATCCCAACTCGCGCACGCCGGTGCGAGCAGGACCACGCCGGCGGGCGCCGCCATGAAGGCGGCCGTCGCCACCGCGTCCTCGATCGAGGCCGCGTCCTCGATCGGGACCACGCCCTCGAAGACTCGCACCAGCTCCGGCGCGGCCTCGCCGATCGCGACGACCCCACGCAACCGGCCCGCGCGCGTCCGGAGTGGGAGCAGGTCGACCCCCTTCGCGTCCCCGCCGGCGATCAGCACCGCGTCATCGACCCCGTCGATCGCCGCCAAGGCCGCGTGCACGTTCGTGGCCTTCGAGTTGTCGATGAAGCGCACGCCGTCGACCTCGGCCACGGTCTCGCCGCGATGCCGGTCGGGCGTGAACGTCGCGAGCCCCGTGCGCACGGCCTCCGGCGTGACGCCGAAGGCGAGCGACGCGGCGGCCGCGGCGGCCGCGTCCGCCCGGTAGCCGGCTCGGGCTCCGTCGACCGGGCCCAGCCGCTGCGCCGGCTCGGTCGCGAGGATCAGCTCGTCGTCGTCGAACCCGATCTCCCCGGGCCCCGGCCGCCCGACCGTGGTCCACATCACCGGAC
Source organism: uncultured Actinomycetes bacterium (assembly GCA_963821925.1). GTDB lineage: Bacteria > Actinomycetota > UBA4738 > UBA4738 > HRBIN12 > JAOUEA01. The sequence goes on from CAWGFO010000009.1 coordinate 262,651, forward strand.
ACGGGGCGCCCGACGACACCCGCCGTGCCTCCGCGTCGTCGCGGTTGCCCACGTGCACGTCGCCCGCACCCTGGCGCGCGAAGATCTTCGCCTTCGCGGCCACGTACGCGTCGTAGGAGCCGTGCCAGTCGAGGTGGTCAGGGGCGAGGTTCAGCAGGACCGAGACCGTCGGACGGAACGAGGTCTGCAGCTGGAGCTGGAACGACGAACACTCCACCACGAGGACGCCGTGCCCCTCGCGTGCCGCCGTCGGGAACGGGTGACCGATGTTGCCGCAGGCGACGGCGTCCAGCCCTCCGGCGCGCAGGCAGGAGGCGACCATGCCGGTCGTGGTGGTCTTCCCGTTCGTGCCGGTGACCGCCACGTACGGCGCGTCGCACACGCGCGCGCCGACCTCCATCTCGCCCCACACGGGGAGCCCGCGGGCCCGGGCCCAGCCGAGGACCGGCGCCCGCTCGGGCACCCCGGGACCGGCCACGACCAGGGTGGCGTCGGCGAGGTGCCCCGGCTCGTGCCCCCCGGGCAGGAGCGGGACCCCGAGATCGTGGAGCCGGGTCGCGGCGTCGCCCAAGACTCGCTCGGTGGCCTCCTCGCTCACGACCACCTCGGCGCCCTCGGCGACCATGACCTCGGCGACGGCGACCCCGGCCACGCCGGCCCCGACCACGACGACCCGCTCCCCCGCGAACCGCCCGGTCAATCCAGCCCACCTCGCGCGATGAAGTCGGCGTAGAAGAGTCCGAGCCCGACCGCCACGCAGAGTCCGGCGATGATCCAGAACCGCACGATCACCGTGAACTCGGGCCACCCCGCGAGTTCGAAGTGGTGGTGGATCGGCGACATCCGGAAGATCCGACGCCCGAACCCACGGAAGGAGATCACCTGGAGGATCACCGACATCGTCTCCATCACGAAGAGGCCGCCGAGGATCACCAGCAGGAGTGCGGTGTTCGTCGTGATCGCGAGCGCGCCCATCAGGCCGCCGAGCGCGAGCGCGCCCGTGTCCCCCATGAAGATCTTCGCCGGTGCGGCGTTCCACCACAGGAACCCGGTCGCGGCGCCCATCATGCCCGCGGAGACGATCGCGGCGTCCTGCATCGCCGGGCCGTTCACCGGATAGCAGCCGTCCAGCGCCGCCGGGAGACCCAGGCACGGGTGGCGGAACTGCCAGAACGAGATGAACACGTACGCCGAGAACACGAGGATCGACGACCCCGCGGCCAGGCCATCGAGGCCGTCGGTGAGGTTCACGGCGTGCGAGGAGGCGTTCAGCACGAGGAAGCACCACAGGAGGAAGACGACGCCGAGGCCGAGCCCGGTTTCCCGGATGAACGAGATGGTCGTGGCGGTGCCCGTGTCGCCGGAGTAGTGGGAGACGATCACGCCGAAGATCACCGAGACCACGCCGGTCCCGAGGAACTTCTGCGATTTCGACAGGCCGAGCGACCGGCGGTTGCGCACCTTCAGGTAGTCGTCGAGGAAGCCGACCACGCCGAACCCGACCGCCGCGAAGATCAGCATGAGGCCCGCAGGGGTGGGCGCGCCCGAGGTGATCCGGGTGGCCAGGTACGACAGGACGAGCCCGAGCACCATCACGATCCCACCCATCGTCGGGGTGCCCATCTTCTCGAGGTGGGTGTGGGGGCCGTCCTCGCGGATCCGCTGGCCCCATCCCCAGAGCGTGAACGCCTTGATCGCGACGGGGGTGCCGAGGAGCGTGACGGCCAAGCCGACGGCGGCGGCGACGAGGACCGAGATCACCGGAGCGCCTCCGCGAGCCGCTCGAGCCCGGCGACACGGGAGGCCTTGAACAGCACGACGTCGCCCGCGCGCGCGTGGGCCCGGACGTCCTCGAGCGCATCCTCGGGACGTTCGTACGCGGCGACGTTCCCGGGCTCGACGCCTTCGCGCACGCTGGCCGTCGCGATCTGCTCCGCCCAGTCGCCCACCGCGATCACGCGGTCCACGCGGAGGCGCGCCGCGAGGTCGCCGAGCCGCTCGTGCTCCTCGTCGGCGATCGGGCCGAGCTCGGCCATCGTGCCGAGCACCGCGATCAGCCGAGCGTCGCGCGCCATCCACCGGGCGGCCTTGAGCGCCGCGGCCACCGACTCGGGGTTCGCGTTGTACGCGTCGTTCACCACGCGCACCCCGTCGCCGGTCGTGAAGGTCTCCATCCGCCAGTGCGACACCGTGGCGGTGCTCACGGCGGCGGCAGCCGTCTCGAGCTCGATACCGAGCGTCAGGCCCACGGCGATCGAGGCGAGCGCGTTCGACACCATGTGCTCGCCGGCGACCGACAGGGCCACGTGGGCCTGCGCGCCGTCGGCCGCGACGTCGAACGCAGCGAACCCTTCGGCGTCGAGCCACACCCCGTCGGCGCGGACGTCGGCCGAGGCCGACATGCCGAAGGTCACCACCCTGCCGTCGGAGCGTGCCGCGTAGCCCGCCACGACCTGATCGTCGGCGTTCAGGACGCCGACGCCCTCGGGACCGAGGGCGTCGATCGGCTCGGCGGACGCCTCGACGATCGCTTCCCACGAGCCGTAGACCTCGAGGTGGGCGACGCCGACGTTCGTGACCACCACCACGTCGGGACGCGCGATCTCGCACAGCAGCGTGACGTCGCCCTTGCGGCGCGCCCCCATCTCGGCGACCACGACCTCGGTGTCGGCCGGCGCGGTGAGCAGGGTGACCGGCAGGCCGACCTCGTTGTTGAAGGACTCCGGGCTCGCGTGGGTGCGGAACCGGCGCGCGAGCACGGCGGCGGTCATGTCCTTCGTCGACGTCTTGCCGTTCGCGCCGGTGACGCCCACGACGGTCGCGCCGCTCCGCCGACGCTCGTCGGTGGCGAGTCGGATCAGCGCCTCGTTCGTCGAGCGCACGGAGACCGACGGGCCGTCGACCCGGAGGCCATCGCGCACGAGCGCGCCGGCCGCGCCCAGCTGGAACGCCTCGGGCACGAACAGGCCGCCGTCGGTGTGCTCCCCGGGCAGCGCCACGAAGAGGGAGCCGGGTGTCGCGAGCCGCGAATCGGTGCACACGGTCGTCACCACGACGTCGTTGCCCAGGAACAGACCGTCGACCGCCCGGGCCACGTCGGACATCAGGCGCGGCTTCATGGGCGAGCTCCGCGTCGTTCGAGCGCATCACGTGCGACCTCGCGGTCGTCGAACGGGACCGTGCCGCCGGCCAACTCCTGATACGGCTCGTGACCCTTGCCGGCGATCACCACGACGTCGCCCGCGCGCGCGCCGTCGATCGCCAGGCCGATCGCGGCGCGACGGTCGGGCTCCACGACGTAGTCGCCGCCGCCGTCGCGGGCGCCCCCCTCGACGTCGGCGATGATCGCGAGGGGGTCCTCGGACCGCGGGTTGTCGCTCGTGATGACCGTGAGATCGGCGGCGGCGGATGCGGCCGCTCCCATCAGGGGTCGCTTGGCGCGGTCGCGGTCTCCCCCGCAACCGAACACGACGATCAGTCGTCCCGACGCCAGCGGGCGCGCCGCCTGCAGCACGGAACGGATGCTATCCGGCGTGTGCGCGTAGTCCACCACCACCAGGAAATCCTGCCCGGCGTCGACGGGCTCGACCCGGCCCGGCACGCCCGGGACGGCGGCGAGTCCCTCGGCCGCGACGTCGGGCCCGATCCCGAGCTGCTTGGCCACGGCGATCGCGGCCAGGCAGTTCGACACGTTGAACCCACCGCGCAGCCGCGACCGGAACCCGACCCCGTCGACGGTGAACGACACACCTTCGACCGTCGAGGCCACGCCGGTCGCCCGCACGTCCGCCTCCCGCTCGACGCCGTAGGTCGTCGTCGGCACCGCGGGCGCCGCGAGCAGCCGGCGCGCCCACGGGTCGTCGGCGTTCACCACGGCGCTCGCCGCGTAGGCCGGCGTGAACAGCGAGGCCTTCGCCTCGAAGTAGTCCTCCATCGACGGATGGAAGTCGAGGTGGTCCTGCGAGAGGTTCGTGAAGGCGGCCACGTCGAACCGGACGCCGCCCACCCGATGCTGGGTCAGCGCGTGCGACGAGACCTCGAGGGCCACGCCCGCCACGCCCGCGTCCCGCATCCGCGCGAGCAGCCGATGGAGGTCGGGCGCCTCGGGGGTCGTTCGTGCGAGCGGGATCGGCTCCCCGTCGACACGGGCCCCGGTCGTCCCGATCACGCCGGGCCGCACGCCCGCGGCACGCCAGATCGACTCGATCAGGTAGGTGACCGTCGTCTTCCCGTTCGTGCCGGTGATCCCGGCGATCGTGAGCGTGTCGGCGGGATGGGCGAACACGACGGCGGCCACCGGACCCATCGCCTCCCGGACCGAGGGCACGCGTACCTGTGGGGCGGCGACGTCGTCGAGCCACCGCTCGACCAGCAGGGCGGCGGCGCCCGCCGCGACGGCCGCCGGCGCGTAAGCGTGGCCGTCCTCGAGCTCGCCGGGCACGCAGCAGAAGAGGGCGCCCGGCGTCACCTCACGGGAGTCGAAGACGACGTCGCCGACGACGGCGTCGCCCCGGCGTTCGGCGCCGGGCACGGCGTCGAGGACCGACGCGAGCGGTACAGGGGGAAGCAGCAGCACCGGGTCGCAGCTTACCCGCGCCCCGGGGCGCGACCCGGTAGCGATCACGGGAGTTTCTGGGCGTGCGGCGGCAGCGCCACCGGGGGGGCCGACGGGATCCCGAGCCGCTGGATCGCGTATTGGGCGATCTGCTTGAACAACGGGGCCGCGGCCACGCCGCCGTAGATCGTGTCGGGCTCGTCGATCGAGACGGCGATCACGAGGCGCGGTCGGCCCGCCGGCAGGAACCCCACGAAGGACGCCATGTAGCGCTCCTCGTAGCTCCCGTACTCGTTGAGCTTACGCGACGTGCCGGTCTTCCCCGCCACCTGGTAGCCGGGGATCGCGGCCTCGGCGCCGGTGCCGTCCTCGACGACGTAGGCGAGCATCCGGGTCAGCAGGTCCGCGGTGGTCGGCGTCACGACCTCGCGCGTCTTCGCGGGTGGCGACGCGCGGAAACTGCCGTCCGCGCCGACGGTGCCGCGCACGAGCCGCGGCGCGACCGAGGTGCCGCCGTTCGCGATCGTGGCGTACACACCGGCCATCTGCATCGGCGTGACGGCGATCCCCTGCCCGTACGAGACGGTCGCGCGGATCACGTCGTCCCAGGCGTCGGGCATCACGCCGGCGGTCTCGCCCGGGAACCCGGTGCCCGTGGTCCTGCCGTACCCGAACCGCTCCATGTAGTTCGCGAGCTGGGTGCTTCCCACCTTCTCGGCCACCATCGCGGCGCCGATGTTGCTCGACTCGGCGATGATGTCGCCGATCGTCATCGTCTCGACCGGGTGCACGTGCGAGTCGTGGATCGTGAACGGCCCGACCTTCATCTGCGCCGGCACGCGGAACCGCTCTTCGAGGCCGACCGTTCCGGTCTCGAGTGCGGCCGCGACGGTGATGATCTTGTTCACGGAGCCGGGCTCGAACGCGTCGGTCAGGGCGCGGTTCCGCCAGAGCTCGGGGTTGGCCTCGCCGACGTCGTTCGGGTCGGACCAGGGATAGCTGGCCATCGCGTACACGTCGCCGGTCAAGGGGTCCATCACCACGACGGTGCCGCCCTTCGCGCCGTTGCGCTCGACGGCCTCCTGGAGGGCGGTCTGCACCTGGAACTGCATCTGGCGATCGATCGTCGTCACGAGGTTCACGCCCGGGACGGGCTCCACGATCGTGTCGACCCCGCCGGCGATCGGCAGGCCGTCGTTCGAGAGCTCGGTCGTGCGGGTGCCCGGCGTGCCGGCGAGCGCGCGATCGTACTGGTACTCGAGCCCCGCGAGGCCCGTGTCGTCGATCCCGGCGAACCCGATCAGCTGTGGCGCCAGCTCGCCCGCCGGGTACTCCCGCTTCGGGACCGGGAGGAAGCCGATCCCGGGGAGCCCGAGCGCCTCGATCCGGTTCGCCAGGTCATCGTCGACCTGGCGGTCGACGTACACGAAGGTGTCGTCCGAGCGGAGCGCCTGTTCCACGTCTCGGGGCTTCAACCCGAGGAGCGGGGCGATCTCCTGGGCCTCGGCGATCGGGTCGGTCACGTACGCGGGGTTCGCGTAGATGTCGGTCGCCTCCACGGTAACGGCCAGCGGGACCAGGTTGCGGTCGAGGATCTCGCCGCGCTCGGCGGGCAGGTCGATCGTGCGCACCCGCTGCTGCATGCCCATCGCCGAGAGCGAGCGCTGGTCCCCCACCTGGAGGAAGGCGAGCCGCACGCCGACCGCGGCGAAGGCCAGCACCATCGCGACCAGCATCGCCACGAGCCGGCCGGCGGGCGGACGCCTCAACGAGCCGCCCCGGCGCCCGGCACCTTCAGGACCACCACGTCCTGGGGGTTGGGCCTCACGAACCGCTGGGTCGCCGCCCATCCGGCGATGTTCGACGGCGCGGACCGCTCGGCCACCACGATGCTCAGGGACTTCTGCTGCTCCTGCAGGTCGTCGAGCGCCTGCTGCGCGCTCTCCATCCGGTAGGTGGTGTTCACCACCATCGCGTTCAGGGCCACGATCCCGACCACGATCAGCGAGATCACCGAGGCCGAGAAGATCCAGAACGCGAGGTGGAACCCGCGGCGCGCCCGCACGCGTGGCTGGGGAGGGCTCGTCGGACGCGGGCGCGCCGCGGTGGTCCGCACCGAGGGTGCGGAACGGGACGGGGTCTTCGTGGTCGCGGACTTCGGGGACGGCGTCGGCGCCGGCTTCGTTCGGACCGACACCGGGCGGACGGGCGGCTCCTGGATCTTCCTCGCCGGGGCGCTCACGCGGCCACCTCGATCCGCTCCGCGGCGCGCAGCAGGGCGCTCCGCGACCGGGGGTTCCTCGCCACCTCGTCCTCGGAGGGGCGCCGGGGCTTCTTCGTGAGCACCGCGACGCGCTCATCCTCACGGAAGGCGTACTTGACCACGCGGTCCTCCAAGGAGTGGTAGGCGATGACGACCACGCGGCCACCGGGGACGAGGAGCCCGACCGCCTGAGGCAGGGAGGCGGAGAGCTCCTCGATCTCCCGGTTGACCGCGATACGGAGCGCCTGGAACGTGCGACGCGCGGGGTGGGGGCCCCCCGGCCGACGTCCGAGCGCACCCGCGACCACACGGGCGAGCTGATCGGTGGTGACGATGGGGCGGTTGCGCACGATCGCGCGCGCGATCCGGCGCGAGCGGTGCTCCTCCCCGTACTCGAAGATCAGGTCGGCCAGCTCGGACTCCGGCAGGTCGTTCACCAGGTCGGCGGCCGAGGGCTCGTCGTCGGCGGCGCCCGCCATCCGCATGTCGAGCGGACCGTCGGTGCGATACCCGAAGCCCCGCTCGGCCTGGTCGAGCTGCATCGACGACACCCCGAGGTCGAAGAGCACGCCGTCGACCTGACCGCCGACGACCTCCTCGTCCACCTCGGAGAATCGCGCCCGCACCGGCCGGAAGCGGTCGCCGTGCGCGCCCAGCCGCTCCCCCGCCATCGCGAGCGCCGTGGGATCGCGATCCACACCGATCACCTGACCCACGCCCGCGCCGAAGAGCGCCTCGGCGTGGCCCCCGGCGCCGAGCGTCATGTCGACGACGGTGCCGCGGCCGGCGAGGTACTCGGTCACCTCGGCCACCATGACGGGCTCGTGGGGGCTCCCCGGCTCGGCCACCGTCACCCGATGTGACCGGCGAGCAGGCCGATGCCGATCGACGCGAGCAACGTCACGGCGGTCATCGCGATCAGCGAGAGGCTCTGCCGCACCTCGGTGCCGAGCTTGTTCGGGGAAGCTGTCACTCCACTACCTCCTGGGGTCGAGCGCACCCGTCGAGTACGCGTCCTGATAACCGGCGCTATAGCCCTCGTACGTCTCGCGATCCCAGATCTCCATCCGGTCGCGGACGCCGAGCACCACCACGTCCTTGTCGATGCCGACTGACTCGCGCAGCCGCTGCGGGATCGTCACGCGCCCCTGCCCGTCCAGCCGCACCTCGTCCGAGGCGCCGAAGAACAGGCGCGCGTACGCCCTGCCGTCGTTGTCGGAAAGGGGGAAGGACGCGACCTCGTCGGAACGCCGCTCCCATTCGGCCCTGGGGAAGACGTAGAGGCAGCGGTCCTGGCCCACGGTGATCCAGCAGCCGTCCACGAAGGCGGCCCGGAACCTCGCCGGCAACGACACCCTGCCCTTGGGGTCGAGCTGGTAGCTATGCGTGCCGAGCAGATCGGTCACGCCTCCTCCCCTTTCCTCCACTGCGCCCCACGTTTATGCCACTAGCACTCCACCTCGTCAACATCGAAACAGCCCGAACTGCTGTTCGATACGCTTTGGGGCACACGTCGAAGGGCCGCCAAGCTTCCTCAGTGCTGAACGTTGATCGGGGGGCCGGTCCGCACCTGGCGAGCCCGAAGGCGGCTCGTCGGGCGGTGCGAACCGGCCCCCCTGTGGCGGTCCCACTCCGGAGCTCGGGAACCTCGCTATCGACCCGAGCAGGCGCCACCATCCGGGCTGTGGCCGCCAGGAGGGGGCGGGGTGATGGCCGCCAGACGAGCGGGTTGACTCGCCAGGCCAGCACCCCGCCCCCGATCAGCGTCAGACGACGAGGGAGTCGCGCGGCCCGTCGGGTATCTAGATCAGGAAGTCTTCCCACCCCGGCTCGGGCTGTCCGAGCGTGAGGTGGAATCCGTCTCGCGGAGCGAAGGGTTGGCGCGCCAGGTGGAAGCCGGCCTCGTTCGGCGTGCGATCTTCCTTCTTGGCGTTGCACCGGCGGCAGGCCGCGACGACGTTCTCCCAGATGTGGAGGCCGCCGCGGCTCTTGGGGATCACGTGGTCCAGGTTCTCGGCGCCCGCGCCGCAGTACTGGCACGTCCAGGCATCGCGGGCGAAGACCGCCCGACGGGTGAGGGGCGCGTGGGGCCGGTACGGGATCCGCACGTACCGACGGAGTCGGACGACGGAGGGCGCCTCCATCACGAGGCGCTCGGAATGGAACACCATCCCGTTGGACAGGACGACCTCGGCCTTGTCCTTGAGGACGAGCACGACCGCCCGCCTGGCGGGCACGACCGCCAGCGGCGCGTCAGAAGCGTTCAGGACGAGCGCACGTCCCATGCGCCCGAGTGTAGCCGGAGCCGCCACGGAACCGCTGGGCGACGCGGCGAATCACAAGCGTGTAATCTAGACGCGCGACGGTGGGACCGGCCCGGCAGATGCCTGGAGTTGCGAACAGGGGCCGCGCGGGGCGTCTTCGACCGGGTCGGTCCGCCGTCCGCCGATCCACCCCCTTTCGGGAACTTGCCGTCGATCGGTCGCGTCCACACACTGGGATCCGTCTCGCGGGAACCGAAGATGCGAAGCGGGCGTAAGATTGCCGGGTTGCTCGGGAGGTGATCGGTGGAGGTACGGGAACGCCCTCAGGACTGGCAGCGGTTCGCCGCGCGGTTCCACGAGATCGAGGCGAACGTCGAGCAGGTCGTGCGCGGCAAGCACCAGGAGATCCGTCTCGCGCTGACGACGATGATCGCCGAGGGTCACCTGTTGATCGAAGACGTACCGGGCGTCGGCAAGACGATGCTCGCCAAGGCCATCGCTCGGTCGGTCGATTGCTCGTTCCGCCGGATCCAGTTCACCCCCGACCTGCTGCCCACCGACATCACGGGCGTGAACGTCTTCAACCAGGAGCAGCGCGACTTCGAATTCAAGCCGGGCGCGGTCTTCGCGAACATCGTGCTCGGCGACGAGATCAACCGGGCCTCGCCGAAGACCCAGTCGGCCCTCCTCGAGTGCATGGAGGAGCGCCAGGTCACGGTCGACACCGAGACCCACCCGCTCGGCACGCCGTTCATGGTGATCGCCACCCAGAACCCGATCGAGCACGAGGGCACCTACCCGCTGCCGGAGGCACAGCTCGACCGTTTCATGCTGCGCCTCTCGATCGGATACCCGAGCCCCGAGGTCGAGGCCGAGATCCTGGCCACCCACTCGGCCGGCGCTCCCCTCGGCGACATCGGGCCCGTCACCGACGCGCCGGGCGTCGCCGAGATGATCATGCAGGCCCGCGAGGTGCACGTCGCGCCGACCCTCCGCCGCTACATCGTCGACCTGATCGAGGCCACCCGGCACCACGGGGACATCTATCTCGGCGCCAGCCCACGGGCCGCCCTGATGATCCTGCGCGCGGCGCGCGCGATGGCGGCCGCGGACGAGCGCGACTTCGTGATCCCCGACGACGTGAAGGCGCTCGCGGTCCCGGCGCTCGCGCACCGGATCATCGTGACCGCCGACGCGGTGATGAGCGGCCGCGGGCCTGAGGTGATCCTCCAGGAGATCCTCGCCGAGGTCGCGGTGCCGGTCTCGGAGACCTGATGCTCACGGGCCGCGGCGTCACCGTCGTCGTCGCCGGCCTCGCGATGTGGGTCGCCGCCCGCATCGTCGGCTCCGCCGGCCTCGAGGTCGTCGGGGTCGGCCTGATCGTCCTCCCCTTCTTCGCGGGGCTGTTCGCGCGCTGGGGACGCCAGCGGATCTCCGCCCGTCGGCGGCTCTCGGACATCCGGGTCGGGCCGGGCACCCGCGTCTCCGTCCACATCGACGTCGAGAACCGCTCCCCGGTGCCGACCTCGGTCCTGCTCCTGGAGGACCGGCTCCCGCCGGCGCTCGGCCGCCCCGCGCGACTCGTGGTGACCGGCGTGCCGGGCCGAAGCGTCCAGCGCGTCTCCTACACCGTGCTCCCCCAGGTCCGCGGCCGCTACCACCTGGGCCCGCTCACCGTCGACATCGCCGATCCCTTCGCGCTGACGCGGCTCCGGCTCGAGTTCGACGAGCGGGAAGAGCTCCTCGTGACACCGGAGGTCGAGGATCTGTCGGGTGCCGCGGATCCGGCGAGCGGGCCGAGCTTCGGCGCGACCCGCGCCCGGCAGCTCTTCCGCACGGGCGAGGAGTTCTACACGATGCGTGAGTACAACGAGGGCGACGACCTCCGCCGGCTCCACTGGCCGTCGGTCGCGCGCACCGGCGATCTGATGATCCGCCAGGACGAGTCGTCCCGGCGCGCGAGCGGGCTCGTGTTCGTCGACACCCGGGCGGCAGCGCTCGGCCAGATCCACGGGCAGGCGTTCGAGCGCGCCGTGTCGGTGGGGGCGACGCTCGGCGTCCTCCTCGCCCGGCGCGGGTTCAGCCTGAAGCTCGCCACGGCCGAGACGCCACCCGCAACGGTGACCGAGGACCGGTTCCTCGACGCGCTCGCGGGGCTCTCGCATGGGCAGGCGCGCTCGATCGGCCCGATGCTCGCCCACCTGCGGGCGGGAAGCTCGGCCGACACCTCGCTCGTCTTCGTCTCGGCGCCGCCCGCGCCCGGGGAGCTCACGTCGCTCATCCGCAGCGGTGCCGGCTTCGGGCCCAAGCTCGCCGTCCTCGTCTACCCCGTCGACCCCGACACCCTGCCGCCCGAGCGACAGGCCCAGCTTGAGGGCCGCGCCACCCAGGCGCGGATGGCCCTCGCCCGCGCCGGATGGGACTGCATCGTGCTCCCACCTACGATGAAACTGAAGGAACGATGGCACGCACCCAGGGATCGCCAGCTCGTACGCAGCGTCTGACCGCGCTCGTCGCCGCGCTCCTCCTCGCGGCCGCCACGGCGTTCGCGTTCGCGCGGGTGTTCGAGGACCATGCCTCGACGTACCGGATCCTCGTCGCGGGCCTCGTCTCGGCCCTGATCGCGTGCGCGCTCGAGCGACGCAACCTGGTGCTCGCGACGGTCACGAGCGCCGTGGCGCTCGTCTGGGCGATCGCGATCCTCGTCTTCCCGGAGACCCTCTGGCACGGCCTGCCGAGCCTGGACACCTTGAAGGCGATCGCCGACGGCGCGACCTTGGTGGGCGAACAGGCGCGCAACCAGGTGGCGCCGACGCCCCCCACCGACCCTCTGCTCCTGGCCTGCGTCACGGGGATCTGGGCGGCGGTCTTCTCGGCGCATGCGCTCGCCTTCCGCGCGGGGAGCCCGCTCCTGGCGCTCGTCCCGCCGCTCGCGCTGATCGCGTTCGCGGATTCGGTCCTCGAGGACGTGATCCGTCCTCTCTACGGGGTCGCCTTCCTGATCGCGGCCCTGGCGGTGATCTTCGCCGACGGGCTGCGCCGCGTGCAGGGCTGGGGGCCCGTGTGGACCGGCCCGGGGAAGGCCGCGCGGTTGCTGCCGAGCGCCGGCAGGGGCGCGCGGCGCGTCGCCGCCGCGGCCGTCGGTTTGGCGCTCGTGTCCCCCCTGTTGATCCCCGGCTTCGGGTCGCAGGCGATCCTGGACTTCAGCACCAGTTCGGACCGGGTTCGGATCGACCCGAACGTCTCGGTCCGCGCCCGTCTGACGGCCGGCGACGACATCGACCTGTTCACGGTGGAGTCATCGGCGCCGTCCTATTGGCGCATGGTCGCGCTCCCGAACTTCGACGGGTCGAAGTTCTCCCCGGACACGACCGCCGAGACCCAAGGGCTCTCGGGCTACGCGGAGATCACCGGAGCCTCGGGGGCCGATCCGGCGGTCCTCGGCCAGGCCGCGCCCATCAAGCAGACCTTCACGGCCCTGACCGACCTGGGCGACCTCTATCTCCCCATGGCCTATCCGCCGACCGAGCTGAGCATCGACCGCGACGTCGCGTGGGCCTCCGACACCGGCACCGCCAACCTGGAGGCTCCCCTGGACGAGGGCGACACGTACACGGTCACGTCCTACCTCGTGCAGCCGACGGCCGAGGAGCTGCGGGCCGACGACCCCCTCGCGACGGCCCAGGACCCCCGGTACCTCGCGTTGCCCTCGGACACGAGGGCCGAGCTCTCGCCACTGGCTCAGGAGTGGACGGTCGGCGATACGACGTCCTACGACAAGATCATCGCGATCCTCGACCACCTCGACGGTGGCGACTACTCGTATAGCGTGAACGTCCCTGTGTCCATGAGCCTGATGCAGTTCCTCACCGAGACCAGGACGGGGTTCTGCCAGCAGTTCGCGACCGCGATGGCCGCGATGCTCCGTTCCCTCGGTATCCCGGCGCGCGTCGCGGTCGGGTTCACCCGGGGCGAGTACGAGAAGGATCGCGGACTGTACACGGTCTCGTCCCACGACGCCCACACCTGGGTCGAGGTGAAGTTCCCCACGTACGGCTGGCTCCCCTTCGAGCCGACCCCTGGCATCACGAACCCGACCGTGTCCGCGTATCAGCCCGGGCCGGTCGACGAACCGACGCCGGGGTGCCGCGGGGCGAGATGTGGTGGGACGTCGGAGCAGCCGGGGAAGAACGTGCACCAAACACAACAGCTGTTCGACGCCCCCCGGAACGCCGGTGGTGCCCCCCTCCCGCCGATCCCCTCCGTCACCGTCCCTGCCCCCTCCCCGTGGACGCCGCAGCGGCTGCTGTGGATCGCGGTCGGGCTCGTCGCGCTGGCGCTCCTCTCGGTCCCGCCGTTCAGAGCCTGGCGTCGTCGTCGCCGGCTCCGCCGCGCGAGGCACGATCCGCGCCAGCTGATCCTGGCGACCTACGACGTGTTCACCGAGCGGGCCGGCGAGCTGGGGTTCGTGCGGCAGCGGGGTGAGACGATCGACGAGTACCGGGCCCGCGTGGCCGCTTCCGGGCGGCTCCGCGACGGCCATCTGGACCGGCTCACCCGGGTCGCGTCGGGCGCCGCCTACTCTCCGCGCGCGCCGGGCGACGAGGATGCCCGGGCCGCCTCCGAGGACGCGTCACAGGCGTTGAAGGAGCTCAGGAAGGGCACGAGCTTCAGCCAGCGCGTGACCGGTGCCTACCGGCGCGTCTGAGCGATCAGGAGCCGGTCGCCGTGTGCGCGGCGGCCTCGCGGAGGGCCCGGACGAACTTCTCGCGGTCCTCCTCGAACTGCCGAACGTTCGTGTGGACGCCGGTCGCGATGTCGTCGATCGCGACGAAGAAGGCCATCTGACCGTCCTTCAGCGCGTCCATCACCTCGCCGTCGCGACGGCAGATCTTGAAGATCGATTGCCCGTCGGTGACGAGCTTGACCTCGGACAGGTGCCGGTCGAGACCGGCTTTCTTGTTCAGGAAGTCCCACGAGCGACGGACCCGCTGCAGCGACATCCCGCCGTCGAGCAGCGACTTCACCACGCGGAGCGCCACGAGGTCGCGGAAGGCGTAGAGCCGAGGGACGCCCGGCCGGCCGCCGGTCCCCTGGACCGTCGGCTGCACCAGGCCGATCTGATCCCAATAGCGGAGCTGGCGAGGCGTGCATCCGGTGAACTTGCAGGCCTGATGAGTGGTGAATCCCTCCATACGGACGCGCGCCCTTTCGACGTTCCTCACACCAACGACTGGTCCAGGCACGGCCCCGGATCGAAGGGTCAACCTCCGCTCGACGGTGACGCACCCCCACAGGGGAAGGGGTGCCCGTTGTACCGCAGCCGTCGAGCAGGTGGCAAGCCGCGAGGTCACGACGGCCGCGAAACCACCCGAACGGGCTAGCCGTCGACCCGGCCGTCGGCGCCGGCGCTCAGTCGGGGTTCGAGGGCGGCGCCGGCGGCCGCAGGCGCGCGGCGATCCGACCCATGATCCCGTTGATCGAGAGCCGCCCGCCGGCCTGCATCGCGCGGATCTGGTCGCGCCCGAGCTGCCCGAGGTAGCGCGCGATCATCACCGCCGAGACGACCATCACGACGAATCCGGCCACCGCGATCCAGACCGACACGACGAAGAGCAGCAGCAGCAGCACGCCGACGATGAAGGCCAGCCCGGCGAGCCTGATGCGCCGGGTCAGGTGCGTGTAGAGGTCGGTGCGGGCGACCTGCTCCACGAGCTTGGGGTCGTCCTCGGCCAGCCGTCGTTCGATCTCGTCGAGGATCTGTTGTTCGTGGTCGTTGAGCGGCATGGGTCCTCCGGCCGGGGGGACAGCTGTCACACGATTATAGGAACGGTTGCCGTTCGTTCGGAACCCACAGAGCCCAAGTTGCCGGCGCGTCGCTCATCGGCGCCGGTCGCGGTCCAGGAGGGAGGCCGGTCCGGCCGCGCCGCGTCCGAAGCGCGCCTCGATCCGGTCCACCGCGCGCTCGACGTCTCCCCAGCGCTCTCCCCGGAGCAGGGCCAGCTGCTCCGCGGCCCCCTGGACGAGTCCCGAGGCCTGCACGCCGAGCAGCCGGACCCGCCGGCGTTGCCCCGGAAGCGCCCGGTAGAGCTCGGCGACCACGCGGTACAGGTCGGCACCCACGTCGGTCGCGTCGGGGAGCGTCCGGGCCCGTGTGAGCGTCGTGAAGGTCGCGAGCCGGACCTTCAGGGTCACGGTCCGGGCGCGGTAGCCATCGGCCCGCAGACGCGACGCCACGCGCCCGGAGAGGGCCAGGAGCTCGCGGAGGATGGTCTCCTCGTCGTCGATGTCGCGTTCGAAGGTCTCCTCGTGACCGATCGACTTGGGCGCCTCGTAGGGAACGACGTCGCGGTCGTCGATCCCGTGGGCGAGCTGGGCCAGGTGGCGGGCGCTCTGCTCGCCGAGGAGCCGGGTGAGGATCGACTCGGGCGTGCGGCCCAGGTCGCCGATCGTGCGGATCGCGAGGCGCCCGAGCACCTGGCCGGTCTTCTCCCCCACCCCCCACAGGCGCCCCACCGGCAGCGGTTCGAGGTAGGCCATCACCCCGTCGGCCGGCACGACCAGCAGGCCGTCGGGCTTGCATCCGTCGGAGGCGAGCTTGGCCACGAACTTCGTCGACGCCACGCCCACCGAGCACGTCACGCCGACCTCGCGCTCGACGTCGGCCCGGATCTTCGCCCCGATCGCCGACGGCGGCCCGAACAAGGAGGTTGCCCCGCCCACGTCCAGGAAGGCCTCGTCGAGCGAGATCGGCTCCACGAGCGGCGTATGGGCGAGCAAGATCTCCCGGAACCGGTTCGAGTGCGCCCGGTAGGCGGCGAAGTCGGCGGGCAGGAAGACCGCGTCGGGGCAGAGGCGCTTCGCGCGCATGCCCGGCATCGCAGAGTGGATCCCGTACCGGCGGGCCTCGTACGAGGCGCTCGCGACCACGCCCCGGGGTCCGGCGCCGCCGACGACGACCGGCTTGCCGCGGAGCGACGGGTCCTTCAGCACCTCGACCGAGGCGTAGAAGGCGTCGAGGTCGACGTGGAGGATCGGCTCAGGCGGCCGTGCGGTCACGGGCGGCCTCCGTGGTGGACCGGGCCACCGCGCGCAGCCCCATCGCGCCAATCGCCGTGAGGACGGCGCCCGAGGCCACCAGCGTGGGCTGGACGGCCACGATCCCGCCGAAGGCGAGCAGGGCGAGCGAGCTCGCGAGCCCGGCCGTCTCCTGGAGCGCGACGAACACGCTCGTGACACGCCCGCGCTGGTCCTCGGGGATCACGCGCTGGATCAGGGCGAGGAGCGGCGGGAAGAACAGCGCGAACCCGACCCCGGAGGCCGCGCTCGCCACGAGCGCCACCGGGTAGCGGCCGACCGCGGTGTAGACGACGATGCCCGCGCCCACGAGCACGACGCCCGCGCAGACCATCCGCGCCTCGTGGCCAGCGGTGTTGCGGGCGCGCGTGATCGCGATCGCCCCGGCGAGGGCGCCCAGCCCGTGGGCGCCCCACAGGTACAGCAGGGCGTTCCCCTGCCGCAGCAGGACGTCGCGCACGAACAGCGGCTCCAGCACGAAGAAGACGTTCACGAGGGTCCATCCGGCCACCGTGACGATCAGCAGGATCCGCAAGGTCGGGTGGTGCCAGGCCGTCCGCGCGCCTCGGCGCAGGTCGGCGAACGACACGCCGGGGCGCTCGCCGTGCTGCCGCACGTCGGGGACCATCAGCATGCAGAGCACCGGGAGCAGGGCCGCCCCGGCCGCCGCCGCATAGACCGCGTCGGCCTTCCAGGCCTCCAGGAGCCAGCCGCCCGCGAGCGAGCCCACGACCAAAGCCAGCTGGAACGCGGTGGCGAGGGTGCCGTTCGCCCGAACGAGCCGGTCCTCCGGCACGAGGAGCGAGGTCAGCGCCGAGCGAGCGGGCTCGATCGTCGCGAACGCGCCGCCGACCACGAACGCGGCCGCCCAGATCCACGGGAGCGAGGGCGCCGCGAACGCGACCGGGATCGCGGCGAACTGCATCGAGTATCCGATCACGGCCGTCCACTTCGGGCTCCAGCGGTCGACCACGAGGCCCTGCAGCAGCGATCCCAAGATGAACGGGACGGAGAGCGCCGCGCCGAGGACCGCCATCTCCGACGAGGTGGCGTGGAACCGGTTCGTCGCCTCGGCGAACATCGTGCCGAACGTGGCCCAGAACGCGAGGCTCGAGAAGCCCTGGGCGAGCACCACCCACCGGAATGGACCAGCCATGGTCCCGGGCGAGCCGGGCATCGCCTCGCCCTGCGCCACGAACGGCGCGCCGACGAACGGTGATTCCCTGGTGTCGGGGTCGGTGATGCCCTCGTCGTCGGGTCGGTCCGTCACCCTGCCTCCGAGATCGGCTCATCCGGCGGAGCCTCCGCTCGCGTGCCACAGCCTGCGGGGCGGGGTGGCGTGCCCCTCCCGCGTGGCGCTCCCGATGCCCGCCCCCTCGTCGAGCGCCTCACGCAGCTCCCCGCGGCCGCGGGCCCGGTGCAGCGCGGTGAGGTCCCAGACCTCCTCGGCGATGATACTGACCCCCTTCACCCCGGTGCGCCGGAGCTCCCCCCACACGGCCAGTGCGTACCCGTGGAAGACGGTCTTCGCCACCTTGGGCTGCACCGACTCGAACACGGTGACCTCGATGGGCCCGGTCGCGTCGTCGAGCGTGAGGAAGATGATCCGCTGACCGCTGCGGATCGCCGGCGTCTGCGAGGCTACCTTCACCCCCGCCACCATCACCTTCGTCCCGCCGCGCAGCGAGCCGAGGTCCTTCGTGCGCGTGACGCCCAGATCGGCTAGGAGCGGCTCGAAGAAGCTCACGATGTGCCGGCTCGCGTCCATCCCCAGCACCTCGAGCTCAGCGCGCACGACCTCGGCGTCGGAGTAGTCCTTGAACGCGTGCGTCGGCGCGGCCGCGTCGGAGAGCGTCAGCTGGTCGCCTTCCCGCGGCGCCTCGGCGGTCATCGCCGTGTAGACGCGGTTCCGCCGGTTCTCCTCTCCCAGCGCGTCGAACGCCCCCGCATGCGCGAGCGCCTCGGTGACCGGCCGGCTGACGACGGCGCGTCGCATGAAGTCCCCCACGTCGGTGAACGCCCGATCGGCGCGCGCCCGCAGGATCGACCGGATCTCCGCATCCGAGATCCCGTGGACGTCCTTGAGGGCGAGGCGGACCCCGAAGCGTTGGGGTGGGAACCGTTGCGGTCGGGCCGCCCCCGAGCGCTGCGCTCGCTGCGCTCGTCGACGCTCGGGGGGCCCTCCCTCCGGTCCCACCTCCTCCACCACGTAGTCCGATTCGCTGACGTTGACGTCGAGCGGGAGGATCTCGATGTCGTGGTGTCTCGCGTCTTCGAGGATGAGTCTTCGGGGATACATACCCGGGTCGTGGGTCAGCAGGCCGGCGACGAGGTGAGCCGGGTAGTGGGCTTTGAGGTACGCCGACTGGTAGGTCGGGACGGCGAAGGCGGCGGCGTGGGCCTTGCAGAAGCCGAAGCTCGCGAACTGGGCGACGGCGTGCCAGATCTGCTCGGCGGCGGCTCGGTCGACCCCCCGTTCGACGGTCTTGGCGAGGAAGTCAGCGCGCAGCGACGGGAGCAGGTCGTCGTCGTCGAGGTGGCGGCGGACGTGATCGGCGTAGGTCTCGGTGTAGCCGGCGAGCGCGGCGAGGGTCCGGATCACCTGCTCGTGGAAGACGATCACCCCGTGGGTCTCCTGCAGCGGCTCGCGCAGGCCCGGGTGGATGTAGCGGGGGGGCTCCATCCCGGCGCGGCGTCGCAGGTAGGGCACGATCATGTCTGACTTCACGGGGCCGGGGCGGAACAGCGAGATGTCGACGATCAGGTCCTCCCAGCGGGTGGGCTGGAGCTTCTGGAGGAGCTCGCGCTGGCCGGGCGACTCGATCTGGAAGCAGCCGAGGGTGTCGGAGCGCCGGATCAGCTCGAAGGTGGGCTCGTCGTCGAGCGGGATCCGGTCGAGGTCGACCTTCTCGCCGGTGGTGCGCGCGATCTCGCCCAGGGCGTGGCGCATCGAGCTGAGCATGCGCACGCCGAGGACATCGAGCTTGAGGTAGCCAAGCAGCTCGACGTCGTCCTTGTCGGCCTGGATCATGCGGTGGCCGTTCGCGCTGCGCTCCAACGGAACCCGTTCGACCAGATCGTGGCTGGCCAGCACGATGCCGCACGGATGTAGCGCGATGTGCCGCGGGAACCCCGCGATCCGCTCGGCCACCGAGAACAGCAGCTCGAGCTGCTCGAACCGCAGGTTGATGCCCTGCAGCTCGGGCAGGCGGTCCATCGCCTCGCGCAGGTGCCGCGCCGAGATGTGCGGGAACGAGGTCGCGATCATGCCCAGCTCGACCTCGGGCAGCGCGAGCGCCTTGCCCACCTCCCGGATCGCCGAGCGCGCGCGGTAGGTGTCGATCATCGCGACGCATCCCGCGCGCTCGGTGCCGTGGCGGGACAGGATCATGTCGTAGACGTCCTCGCGCCGAGCCGATTCAACGTCGATGTCGATGTCGGGAAGGTCCGTGCGCATCGGGTTCATGAACCGCTCGAACGACAGGTCGTGGCGCAGCGCGTCGACGTCGGAGATGCCGGTCAGGTAGCAGACGAGTGAGCCCGCGGCGCTCCCCCGGCACGCGGCCCGGATCCCCATCGCCTTCACGTCGGCCACGATGTCGGCCACGGTCAGGAAGTACGCCGCGAACCCCATGCGCCGGATCATCGAGAGCTCGTGGTGCAGCCGTTCGCGCAGGCGCTCGTCCTCGGTCACCTCCCGTTCGCGGACACCGCGCCAGCAGCGCTCGGCCAGCAGGGCGTCGGCGCTGCGGCCCGCCGGCGTCGGGAAGTCCGGGAAGTAGATCCGGTCCAGCCCCAGATCGAACGAGCACATCCCCGCGATCTCGCGCGTCATGTCGGCGAGGTCGGAGCGCTCGTGGAACAACGCCCGCATCTGGGTGGCCGGCTTCAGCCAGCCCTCGGCGTTGCGGCGGGTGATGTTGGTGTCGGCGACCGGCACGATGCGCCGCATACACTCCAGGGCGTCGGCGACGAAGGCGTCGCCCGGCTCGAGGTAGCGCACCGGGTTGGTGGCGACCGCGCGAACGCCCGCCCGGTTGGCCAGGCGCAGCAGGGCGCGAGCTTCCTCGGCGGAGCCGCGCTCGACCCGGTGCTCCACGCCCACGAACAGCCGCTCGGGCCCGAAGGCCTGGCGGAACGGATCCAGCAGACGCGCGCCCGCGTCGACCCGGCCGGCGATCGCGGCGCGACCCGGGTGCGATCGGGGTCCCGCGATCGCGACGAGGCCCGCCGCGTGCGCGCAGATCTGGGCGGGATCGAGCCAGGGATCGCCGCGCTCACCCAGCATGTGAGCGTCGGTGAGCAGGCGGCACAGGTTCGCGTAGCCGGCGTCGTCGAGCGCGAGGAGCACGACGTGGGCGTCCCCTTCGTGCCCCCGCCCACCCGGCGGGCTCGGCGCCCGGACCGTGACCGAGGCGCCCAGGATCGGCGCGATGCCCTCGTTCGCGCACGCCCGCACGAACCGGGCGGCGCCGTAGAGGCCGTCGCGGTCGGTCACCGCGACGGCGCCCATCCCGAGCGCGGCGGCGCGCCGAGCGAGCTGCTCGGGCGTGAAGGCGCCCTCCTTCAGCGAGAAGCACGACCGGACGTCGAGGTGGACGAAGGGGGCGTCGCGCATCGGCTCGGCTCGCTCCGTGGCGCTCAGTCCCAGAGCCGTTCCATGTGCCACCGGTCGCGCTGGCGGTCGAAGTACAGGTCCCAGACCGCGCCGCCGCGGGCCTCGACCCGCCAGTACTCGCGGTCGCGGCCGTCGGACCACCACCGGCCCTCGATCCGCCACTTCCCGATCACGTCGGCAACCTCGTAGCGCCGCCCCCGCCATTCGAACGCCGACGGGATCCCGGTGTCGCGCTCGACCCGGATCTCCTCGTCGAACCGCTTCGTCATGGCGATGACCTGCTCCGAACCGTGATGGGGATCACTGTCTCGAACATCGAACGTATGTTCGAGTGGAGGATGAATGTACGCCCGCCCTCCGACATCCGTCAAGGTGGCCCGGACAGGGGTTGTTCGGCCGTATCATGCCTGCATGGGCAGGTAGCTGCGGTGCCCGAACCACGCATGCCGACCGACAAGGGGGATCGCATGACCATGGTGGCCGAGCCCGGCGATCAGGTGGCCGGCGCCACGACGGCGACCGACTCCGAGGCCCAGATCGAGCTCGTCGAACGGTTCAGCGCGCACAACTATCACCCCCTGCCGGTCGTGGTGGCCGAGGCCGAGGGCGCATGGGTCACCGACGTCGAAGGCCGCCGCTACCTCGACATGCTCGCCGCCTACTCGGCCCTGAACTTCGGCCACCGGCACCCCGACCTGGTCCGAGCGGCGCACGAGCAGCTCGATCGCGTGACCCTCACCTCGCGCGCGTTCCACAACGACCGGTTCGGCCCGTTCTGCGAGGGCCTCGCCGCGCTCTGCGGGATGGAGATGGTCCTGCCGATGAACACCGGCGCCGAGGCCGTCGAGACCGCCGTCAAGACGGCACGCCGGTGGGGCTACGACGTCAAGGGCGTGCCCGAGGACCAGGCGAAGATCGTGGTGTGCACCGGGAACTTCCACGGCCGCACGATCACGATCGTGAGCTTCTCGTCCGACCCGTCGGCCTGGACCGGCTTCGGGCCGCTCACGCCAGGCTTCGTGACGGTGCCCTACGGCGACGGCGACGCGCTGGAACAGGCGCTCGCCGACCCCCACGTGGTCGGGTTCCTCGTCGAGCCGATCCAGGGCGAGGCCGGTGTCATCGTGCCGCCCGACGGGTACCTTCGCCGCGCGCGTGAGCTCTGCACCGAGCGGAACGTGCTGCTGATCGCCGACGAGATCCAGTCGGGCCTCGGGCGCACAGGGCGCACGTTCGCGTGCGAGCACGAGGGCGTCACGCCCGACATCTTCGTGCTGGGCAAGGCCCTGGGCGGCGGCATCGTGCCGATCAGCGCCGTCGTCTCGACCCGCGACGTCCTGGGCGTGTTCCGCCCCGGTGAACACGGTTCGACGTTCGGGGGGAACCCCCTGGCGTGCGCGGTCGGGCTCGAGGTGCTCCGGCTCCTGGGCACCGGCGAGTTCCAGGCGCGCGCCGACGCCATGGGCACAGCCCTGATCCAGCGGCTGCGCGCCGAGGTCCCGTCCTCGGTGACCGAGGTGCGCGGCAAGGGGCTCTGGGTCGGGATCGAGCTCACGCCCGAGGCCGCTCCGGCGCGCGACGTCTGCGAGCGCCTGATGGACATGGGCGTCCTCGCCAAGGACACCCACGAGACCACCGTCCGTCTCGCCCCGCCGCTCGTGATCTCCCAGGACGACCTCGACTGGGCCACCGAGCGGATCCTCACGGCCCTCGGCGAACGCACCTAGCGTCACCGAAGCTCCATCTCCCGGCCTCCAGAGGGCCACCCCGTGCGGGTATCGTGGGTGTATGGATCGGTGGTTCCGTCGGGGTGAGCGGGTGGCGCTCCGAGAGGTATGGGACGGCCGAGTGTTCTACGCACGTCCCGTCACCGTCGTGGAGGACACGCCGGCCCGCTCGATGTTCTACGTGCCGCCCGTCGTCCGGTCCCTCGAGCCCGAGGACGACGAGGGGACGTTGCTGCGGATCCCCGACCGCGAGTGGCACCTGGAACGGCACGAGGTCCGCCACCATCCGTTCCTGTCCTTCGCCTTCCCCGATACGCCCTACGCGGTGCTCGCGAGCTGGGACCGGGAGAGCGGCGAGTTCCGGGGTTGGTACATCAACCTGCAGTCGCCCCTGCGGCGCACTGACATCGGGTTCGACACCCGCGAGCACGTCCTCGATGTCCTGGTCCCGCCCGACCGCTCGACGTGGACCTGGAAGGACGAGGACGAGCTCGAGCAGGCCGTCGACGAGGGGCTGTTCACCGAGGAGGAGGCAGAGCGCTTCCGCGCCGCCGGCGAACGTGCGGTCGAGCAGATCATCCTGCGCGAGCCGCCCTTCGACGAGGACTGGGAGCACTGGACACCCGAGCCCGGATGGGGCACGCCCGAGCTCCCGGAGGCCGTCGAGGTCGTCCCCACCTAGTTGTCGTCCCGGCCCACGGTCGGCGAGGGTATGTCCATGAGCGATCTCTCCGCCCTCCGCGACCGCTTCCCCGCCCTCGCCCGACCGGGTGAGGACGGCCGCCCGCTGGTGATCGTCGACGCCCCAGGTGGCTCGCAGGTCCCCGACACGGTGATCGAGGCCGTCTCGGCCCACTACCGCACCGGCGTCTCGAACATGGATGGCGCGTTCGCGACCAGCCGCGAGACCGGCGAGGTCGTGGCGGCGGCGCGCCGGGCGGGCGCCGACCTCGTGGGGACCGATCCCGAACGGATCGTCTTCGGGCAGAACTCGACCTCGCTCCTGTTCCACGTGGCGCGGTCGCTCACGCGAGCCCTCGGGCCGGACGACGAGGTCGTGGTCACCAGGCTCGACCACGACGCGAACGTGCGTCCCTGGGTGCTGGCGGCCCGCGACGCGGGGGCCACGCTCCGCTGGGTCGACATCGATCCCGACGACGCGACCCTCGACGAGGCCTCGTTCGACGCGGCCCTCTCCGAGCGCACGCGGCTCGTGGCGTTCACGCTCGCCTCGAACGGCGTGGGCACGATCACGCCGGCCGCCCGGCTCGTGCGCCGCGCGAAGGAGACCGGGGCCCTCGTTGCGGTCGACGGGGTGCACCTCGCCCAGCACCGCGCGATCGACTTCGACGACCTGGGCGCCGACCTGCTCGCGGTCTCGCCGTACAAGGTCTTCGGTCCCCACCTCGGGATGCTCGCCGCGCGGCCCGGCATCCTCGACGACCTCGACCCGTACCGGGTCCGGCCGGCCCAGGACTACCCCTCGCCCGAACGCTGGGAGACCGGCACGCAGAACCACGAGGCGATGCAGGGATTCGTCGCGGCGGTCGACTACCTCGCGGAGGCGGGGCGAGCGTACGGCGCCCCGGCTGACGGTTCGCGCCGCGCCGAGGTCCGGGCGGCGTTCGCCGCGTTCGGCGACCATGAACGCGGGCTGAGCCGCCGGTTCGTGGACGGGTTCGCCCGGATCCCGGGCGGACGCCTGTGGGGCATCGGCGACCCCGGCCGGCTCGACGAGCGCACGCCGACCTTCGCGGTGCGGCTCGGCGATCAGCATCCCCTGAAGACCGCGGAGGCGCTCGGCGACCGCGGTATCTTCGTCTGGGACGGTCATTACTACGCGATGGAGCTCTTCGAGCGCCTCGGCCTCCTCGAGACCGGAGGCGCGGTGCGGATCGGGTTCTGCCACTACCACACGGCCGACGAGGTGGACCGGGTGCTCGCGGCCCTCCACGACCTCGCGTAGCTACAATCCACGCCAACCTCTGAACGGAGACTCCTGATGCGGATCCTGATCCTCGGCGGCGACGGCTACCTCGGCTGGCCTACCGCGATGCGGTTCTCGAGCCGGGGCCACGAGGTCCACGTGATCGACAACTACCTGCGCCGCGAGGCCCACCGCGAGGCGGGCTCGGACTCCCTCACGCCGATCGCCTCGGGCCTGTCCGAGCGCGTCGCCGCGTGGAAGGAGATCGCCGGCCTCGACATCGGCTACACGGAGGGCGACCTCACCGATTGGGACGTCACCGAGACGCTCTTCCGGGAGTTCGAGCCCGAGGCCGTCGTGCACTACGGCGAGATCCCGAGCGCCCCCTACTCGATGAAGGACCGCGACCACGCGGTGTTCACGCAGACGAACAACGTCGTGAACACGCTGAACGTGATCTACGCGATCCGCGACATCGTCCCCAACTGCCATCTCGTGAAGCTGGGCACGATGGGTGAGTACGGCACCCCGAACATCGACATCGAAGAGGGCTACATCGAGATCAACCACAACGGGCGCAGCGACTACCTGCCGTTCCCGAAGGTCCCGGGTTCGATGTACCACCTGTCGAAGGTCCACGACTCGCACAACATCCACTTCGCCTGCCGCGTCTGGGGCATGCGCGCGACCGACCTGAACCAGGGCGTCGTGTACGGGATCCAGACCGATGAGACCGTGCTCGACGACCGCTTGATGACGCGCTTCGACTACGACGACGTCTTCGGCACGGCGCTGAACCGCTTCTGCCTCCAGGCCGTCATCGGTCACCCGCTCACCGTGTACGGCAAGGGTGGCCAGACCCGTGGTTACCTGAACATCGTCGACACGCTGCAGTGCGTTGAGCTCGCCGTCACGCACCCCGCCGAGCGCGGCGAGATGCGCGTGTTCAACCAGTTCACCGAGTCGTTCTCGATCCTGGACCTCGCCCAACTCGTCCAGAAGGCCGGCGCCGAGGTCGGGATCGACGTCGAGGTCGCGCCGATCGACAACCCGCGGTTCGAGCTCGAAGAGCACTACTACAACCCCGTGCACACGAAGCTCCTCGACCTCGGGCTGAAGCCGCACCTCCTCTCGGAGACCCTGATCGAGTCGATGTTCTCGACGATGGAGCGGTTCAAGGACCGCGTGATCGCCGACCACATCCTGCCGCGCGACCGCTGGCAGCCGGCCGACTCCGAGGCGTAGCCCGCGCATGTGGGCGCTCCGGCTCATCGCGGCCGTGGCCGCGATCGCGTTCTTCTTGGGCGCGGTCCGCGCCTACCACCGGAGGAACCTCAGCCGGCTCAGCCTGATCATCGCGTTCTTCGCGGCCCTCGCGGTCGTGCTGCTCGGGCTCTTCCCGGATCTGTTCGACCCGGTCTTCGACACCTTCAACTTCGCGCCCGGCAACAACCGGCGGCTCATCGCGGTCCTCGTGGCGGCGGTCGTCGTGCTCTTCCTGATGCTGTTCCGCCTGCAGGGGCACTCGGACCGGTCCGAGCGGGCGATCCGCCAGCTCGTGGAGGCCCTCGCCGTGCAGGGGTTCGACTGGGAGGAGGCGGCGCGCCGCGTGTCGGCCGGCCCGAAGGTCGTCACGATCTCCCCCGCGTACAACGAGGCCGAGAACGTCGGCCCCGTGATCGAGGCGATGCCGAGGGAGATCGAGGGCTACCACGTGGTGCCGATCGTCGTGGACGACCACTCCGACGACGGCACGCCCGACGCGGCGCGGGCGGCGGGCGCGTTCGTCGCGAGCCTGCCGATCCGGCGGGGCGGCGGGATGGCCTTGCGCGTCGGCTACGACGTCGCGCTGCAGCTCGGCGCCGACATCGTCGTGACCCTGGACGCCGACGGCCAGCACCTGCCCGAGGAGATCCCGATCCTGATCGCACCGATCATCGAGGGCCGCGCCGACCACGTGAACGGCTCGCGGATGCTCGGCGACTTCGAGCGCGGCGGGCCCCTGATCCGTCACGCCGGCGTCCACTTCTTCTCGTGGGTCGTGACGATCCTCACGGGCCAGCGCGTGACCGACATCTCGAGCGGGTACCGGGCCACGCGCGCCGAGACGCTCCGCACGCTGATCCTCGTGCAGGACCAGTTCTGGACGTCGGAGGTCACGATCGAGGCGCTCCGGCAGCACGCGCGCGTCGTGGAGGTGCCCGTGACCTTCCTCACGCGCCGCGGCGGCGAGTCGAAGAAGCCGAAGTCGATGCGCTACGCCTGGAACTTCTCGAAGGCGATCGGGAAGACCTGGCTCAGGTAGCGGCGAGGTCGGCCCGCACCACGCGGTCTGCGTCGCGGTAGACGAGCCAGGCCGCGACCGCCGCCGGCAGGGTGATGCCGATCACGTAGACGACCTTCGCCCAGCCGAGTCCGGCGACGCTCAGGGAGCCGATCGCGGCGGCGGCGAACGGCACCCAGACCACGAGGCGCCACGGGCGCCAGTCGGGGCGATCGCGGGTCGCCCGCGTCACGCCCACCGCGGCCACCAGCGTCGCCACCGTCGCGATCGTCACCCCCGCCAGATGCAGGACCCCGTGCCAGGTGCGCGCGACCCCCGGCCCGTCCGTCGTGAACGCCAGCAGCACGTCGCCCGCCGCGATCGCGAGGAACCCTCCCGTCGCGAGCCGGTCGCCGAGCGCCGGGCGCAGCGCGCCGAGCGCGAACACCGTGTAGCACCCCGCGAGCCACAGGAACGCCATGATCTGCCCGAGCCCGGCGGGATCGCCCACGGCCATGCTGCTCGGCCAGCTGTCCCACCCCTGGGCGCGGATCACCTCGGGACGCAGGAGGGCCATCGCGAACGACACCGCGAGGAACCCGACCGGGCCCATCGCCCCGGCCATCGCGTTGCGGCGGATGCGCACGGCGGCCGAGACGGCCGGACGGTCGGCGGCCCGCTCGCTCACCCGGCCGCTGCCACCGCGATCTCGGCCGCCACGCGGGCGTTGTCCTCGAGCAAGGCGAGGTTCGTCTCGAGGCTCCGGCCGCCGGTGAGCTCGGCGAGCGCCGCCAGCAGGAACGGGGTGCGGACCTTGCCGTGGACGCCGGCGCGGTCGGCGAGCGCCTCGGACTCGCGCGCCGCGGCCCCCACTTCCTCGGCGTCCATCGCCAGCGCCGACGGGACCGGGTTGCAGAACAGCAGCGTGGAGCGCACCTCCAGGTCCAGCGAGGCCCGGAGCATCGCGGCGGCGGCCGCCGGCACGTCGACGCGGTGCTCGAGCTCGACCGGCGCCTCACGCACGAGGAAGAATGGCAGCCGGTCCACGCCGTACCCGACGATCGAGACGCCCAGCTCCTCCAGCTTCTCGGTCGTCGAGACCGGGTCGATGATCGACTTCGGGCCCGAGCACACGAGCAGGCCGGGGGTGCGCGCCAACTCGAGGAGGTCGGCGCTGACATCGGGATCGTCGCCGGGGTGCACCCCGCCGATGCCGCCGGTAGCGCCGACCGCCACGCCCGCCTTCGCGGCCGCCCAGATCGTGGCGCTCACCGTCGTGGCGCCGAGCGCTCCGGTCGCGACCGCGGCCGGAAGATCGCGGCGCGCGACCTTCGTCGCGGCCCCGGGTTCGGCGAACCGATCCACCTCCACGTCGGCGAGCCCGACCGTGACCGCGCCGCCGACGACGCCGATCCACGCCGGGACCGCCCCCGCGGCACGGATCGCGCCGCCCATGCGCTCGACGCACTCCCGGTTCCTGGGCGCGGGCAGTCCTTGACCGATCACGCTCGTCTCGAGCGCGACGACCGCCTGCCCGATCGCCAGCGCGTCGCGGACCTCCTCGCCCAGCCGGATCGTCATCGGGCGCCCTTCTCGGGCCAGGCCTGGAAGCTCGAGGCGGCGAGCGCTCCCGCATGGCAGGCGCGACGGAGGGCATCGTCGACGTCGGCGCCGC
Source organism: uncultured Actinomycetes bacterium (assembly GCA_963821925.1). Lineage (GTDB taxonomy): Bacteria > Actinomycetota > UBA4738 > UBA4738 > HRBIN12 > JAOUEA01. The sequence continues at coordinate 291,020 of CAWGFO010000009.1, forward strand.
GCGCCACGGCCGCGAGGAACACCCCGTCGAACGCGTCGCCCGCGCCGGTGGGATCGCGCTCCTCGATCGGCTCGGCCGCCGCCCGGTGCATCGCGCCGTCGACCACCGCCACCGCGCCCCGGTCGCCGAGCTTCACGCACGCGATCGGGAACCGGTCCCCGAGGAGCTTCGCGGCTGCCTCGCCCGTGGACCCGGTCAGCACCTCGGCCTCGCGCTCGTTCGCGAGGAGCACGGTCGCCTTCTCCGTGACCTCGAAGAAGCGCTCGACGCCGAACGCCTCGACGAGCGGCCACGAGGCGGTCTCGACCGCCACGAACGGCGAGACCGAGCGTTCGATCGCGGCACGCGCCGTCGGGTGCGTGTCCTCGTGCATGAGGAGGTACCCCGAGACCAGCACGGCGCCGCTCACGAGCATGCCCGGGAGCACGTCGGCCCGGAACCGGGCGTTCGCCCCGCGGTCGGCGGCCATCGAACGTTCCCCCGGCTCGTGCAGGACGAGCATCGTGCCGGTGGCGGCATCGGGGTACGGGGTGAGCTGCATCTTCACGCCACGCTCGCGGAGCGCCTCGGCGACGAGCCGTCCGGCGAGATCGGCGCCCACCCCGCCGTGCACGCGGGCGGTCGCGCCGTCCCAGACGGCCCAGACCGCGGCGTTCGCCGACGTCCCGCCCGGCTGCACGACCACGCGGCCGTGCACGTCGCCACCGCGCGCGAGCCGGGCGGCGTCCGCGCGGACGTCGAGCATCACGTCGCCGATGCAGAGCAGATCCACGCGCGACAGCCTACGCGCCCGTGGCCCACGCCCCGAAGGCGCCCCAGAACGGGTCGAGCCCGGGATGCTCGAGCGGCTGCGCGTGGCCGTCGACGACCAGGACACGCCCCTCACCCAGCTCGGTCACGCGACCCACGACGGCGGCCGGGATCCCCGCGTCGGTGAGCGCCGCGACGTAGGCGTCGGCTCGATCGGCGACGACCGTGGCGATCAGGGTGCCCTCGCTGATCGACACGTACGGGTCGATCCCGACGAAGTCGCAGACGGCCCGCACCTCGGGCGGCACCGGGATCGCGTCTCGGTCGATCCGCATGCCGGTCCCCGAGGCCGCCGCCACCTCGAGGAGGCCGCCGAGCACGCCCCCCTCGGTCGCGTCGTGCATCGAGGTGACACCTCGGTCCCGGAGGCCGAACTCCCGCGCGATCACGGCCTCTGGCACGACGGTCATCCGCTCGAAGAGCGCGTCCGCGGCATCGACCACGTCGTGGCCCACGCCCGCGCGCAAGCGATCCGGGAAGGTGGCCGCGAACAGCGCGGTCGCCTCGATCGCCGCCCCCTTCGTCACCACGACCGCGTCGCCGGGGCGCGCCATCGTGGGCGTGACGAACGCGTCGGCGGCGCCGAGCGCCATGCACGTGGCGCCCCCCACCATCGGCCAGGCGCAGCCGTCGTACCGGGCCGTGTGCCCGGTCACCACCGCGATGCCCAGGGCGTCGCAGGCGCGCGAGAACGCGTCCCACAGCGCGGTCAGGTCCGCGTCGGAGACCTCGGGCGGCAGGTTCAGGTCGACCGCCATCCATCGCAGCGGCAGGCCGCTGGTCGCGGCGTCGGACGCCAGGATGTGCACGGCGAACCAGGCGGCGCGCTCCCACCCGTACGCGGGCACCACGAAGACCGGATCGGTCGTGAGGGCCATCGCGACCCCGTCGGCGACCCGCACGACGCCGACGTCCACGCCGTGGCGCGGTCCGACGAGGACATCCGGGTCGGGGGCGCCCAGGCGTCGCAGGATCACCTGCTCGAACACGTCGGCCGTCGCCTTGCCGGTCAGCTGCTCGCTCATCTAGCTCCTTCCAGGCCGAGAGCGCGGTCCACGGCTTCACGCAACGCGCGGGTCGCCGTCACGGGCTCGGTGGCCGCCACCACGGCCGAGATCACGGCCACGCCGGCCGCACCGGCGTGGATCACCTCGGCGGCGTTCGTCGCATCGATGCCGCCGATCCCCACGACGGGCAGCGGGCTCGCGTCCGCCACGGCCGAGAGACCGTCGAGCCCTCGCGCCACCGCCTCGGGCTTCGTGGCGGTCGACCACACGGTGACGCCGAGGTAGTCCGCCCCGGCGGCCGCCGCGCCGCGCGCCTGGTCGGCGTCGCGCACGCTGATCCCGAGGACGCGATCGGGGCCGAGCGTCGCGCGGGCCGCCTCGGGTTCGTCGTCCTGCCCCACGTGAACGCCGTCCGCGCCGGCCGCCACCGCCACGTCCACGCGGTCGTTCACGATGCAGAGCACGCCGGCGTCGCGGCAGACGTCCACGAGCTCACGCGCGATCGGCAACAGCGCCACGTCGTCGAGCTCCGGGGCGCGGAGCTGGATCGCCGTGGCGCCGCCCTCGATCGCGGCCGCCGCGATCTCCCGATGCCCTCGTCCGGGCACGAGCGTGCCCGACGTCACGACGTAGACGCGCAGCGTGTGGGGGTCGAGTCGCGTTCCCATCGCTCCCTCCGCCGGCATTACCCGGATCAGGTCCTTCGGGTCGCCGGCGCGAGTTGCCGACCTCTCAGCCCGGATGCCCGAGCTCCCCGGTGGTGCCGAGGCAGTATAGGTCCTACGGTTCGCGCGACCGCGCCACGGCCTTCTCCCGGGCGAACTTCTTCCAGTCGCTCGACTTCGTGGACAGGGTGACGTCGGTGACGATCTGGAGGACGCCGAGGGCCAGCAGCCCGGCCCCGCTCCACCAGGGCGCGCCGGACGCGGGCCAGAAGGCCAGCGCGACGAACGGTGCGAGCTTCGTGGCGATCGCCCCGCTCGCGTGCATCCAGGCGCGGCTGTCCGGATCGGCACGCAGGTAGGTCGCGTAGTCGGTCTTCAGCCCGGGACGGGGCGGCGGCGGCCCGCCCATGAAGTAGTCGGTGAACCGGATCCCGATCGCGCGCCCGACCAGCCAGTGCGCCGGCGAATGCACCGCGATCGCCCAGATCGCACCGGCCGCGAGCAGGGCGAGCCCCTTCCACAGGGCGGTATCCCAGACGAACGCCAGCCAGACGGCCACGCCCCCCGCGACGATCCCGGCCAGGAGCAGCAGGTTGCCGGTCCAGACGGGCACCCGGAGCCGGACGCCGGCCCGGAAGGCCGCGGTGTCGATCCGTCCGATCTGGTCGGCGTGCTCATGGACCAACAGCCGGTCGGGCTTCACGCGGGCGACGATCCTCCAGAACCCCAGCGCCCGAAGGTCGGTGTTCCCCTCGCCCACCGCCACCTCGATCCGGTCCAGCGAGGGACCGATCTCGGCCGATGCAGTTGCCCCAACCTCCACGGTTCCGCCCTTTCCCACCCGTAGAATCCTCGCGGACGCGCTCCCCTCGCTACCCCGAGCGCTTCCCCGAACGGGAGGAGATCCACACGTCCAGGAGTATGACCCACCCGGCGCCACCGGATGGGACCGGAGGCCATGCACTCGTCACGCTCGACGGGCGCTACACCGTGCTCGAACGCATCGCCGCGGGCGGCATGGGCGAGGTCTTCCTCGCGCGCGACACCGTGCTCGCCCGCGAGGTGGCGATCAAGGTCCTGCACCGCTCGCTCTCGGGTGATCAGGCCTTCGTCGACCGCTTCCGCCGTGAGGCGCGGGCGGCCGCCGGGCTCTCCCACCCCAACATCGTCGCGGTGTACGACTGGGGCGCGGTCGACGGCATCTATTACATGGTCATGGAGTACGTGCGGGGCCGGGGCGTCCGCGACCTGCTGAACCTGTACGGCAAGCTCGAGCCCGCCCAGGCGTGCGAGGTCGTGCGACAGACCCTGCTCGCGCTCGGCCACGCGCACGCGCAGGGCATCGTGCACCGCGACATCAAGCCCGAGAACGTCCTCGTCACGACCGACGGCGTCGTGAAGGTGGCCGACTTCGGGCTCGCCCGCGCCTACGCGGACGGGCGCGCCACGCAGGCGGGCGCCGTCACCGGCACCGTGCAGTACCTCGCCCCCGAGCAGATCCGCGGCGAGCCCGCCGACCCGCGCAGCGACCTCTACTCCCTCGGTATCGTCACGTACGAGCTCCTGACCGGGAAGCTCCCGTTCACGGGCGAGACGGCGATGTCGATCGCGTACAAGCACCTCTCGGACCGCGTGCCCCGGCCGTCGGCCACCGTGCCGTCGATCCCCGTCGAGCTCGACGGGTTCGTCACGAGCGCCACCGACCGCGACCGCGAGCTGCGGCCGGAGTCGGCCGCCGAGATGCGGCGGGACATCGAGGCGCTCGAGCCGACCCTGCCGGCCGCGCGGTCGCTCGCCGCGCTGATCGACGACATGCCCGAGGTCACGGCTGGCGACGAGGACGGCGAGCGCACCGAGGCCGTCGCGATCGCCGGAACCCAGACCCAGACGATCCCCCGGGTCGAGCGCGGCCGCCGGCGCCGCTGGAAGCGCGTGGTGGTCGCGGTGCTGGTCGTCGCCGCGCTCGCGGCTTCCGCGTGGGGCGCCTGGACCTACGTCGTGCCTCACGAGGCGGTCGTGCCGCCCACCGGCGGCCTCACGGTGCAGCAGATGTCGGCCCAACTGACCGACCTCGGCTTCGTGGTGAAGACGGCCGAGGGCCAGTATTCGATGGACGTGCCCGCGGGCCAGGTGCTGAAGCTGCGGCCCTCCCCCGGGGCCACCCTGGACGAGGGAGCGACCGTCGTGATCGTGCCGTCGCTCGGACCGCCGCCCGTGGACGTGCCGACCGTCGTCGGCAAGCCACTCGCCCGGGCGAAAGACCTGCTCCGCTCGGCGGGCCTGGTCCCGGTCGTGTCGAAGTCGGTCTTCGACTTCGACGTCGCGGCCGGCTCGGTGATCAGCCAGGACCCGTCGACCCCGCAGGCGCCCAAGGGCAGCGAGGTCGAGCTGGTCGTGAGCAAGGGCCCGCCCCCCGTGAACCTGCCGAACGTGGTCGGCAAGATGCAGGACGAGGCTACGAGGCGGCTCGAGGCGCAGAAGTTCCAAGTTGCGATCGTCGAGGAGTTCTCGAACGACGTCGAGGAGGGCCGGGTCATCAGCCAGTCCCCGTCGGGCGCCAAGGCGCCCTCCGGGTCGACGGTCACCCTGACCGTCTCGAAGGGACCGGAGCAGTTCCCGGCGCCGGACTTCCGCAGCTTGTCGAAGTCGGCCGCCCAGGTGCTCGCCGATCGGTACGGGCTCGTGCTGAGCTTCAATGTCTTCCCCGGCACCCCCGGGACGGTCGTGTTCAGCCAGTCGCCGGGGGTCGGGACCACGGTGCGCTTCGGCGATACGATCACGCTGTTCATGGCGTGAGGTTCGGCGCGCACGTCCGGCGGGGCGCCGAGGCCACCCGCGGCGTCGTCAAGGAATGTCACGACCGGGGCGCCGACTGCGCCCAGATCTTCGTCTCGAACCCGCGGGCATGGGCCGGGCCGACGATCCCCGACGACCGGGCCGCGGCGTTCCGCGAGGCCTGGCGCGCCTCCGGGCTCGGTCCGCTCGCGGCGCACGCGCCCTATCTCGTGAACATCGCTTCCCCGAACCCCGCGTTCCTCGAGCGGTCGCGCCAGCTCGCGTCGGCGACGACGCTGACCTGTGACCGGATGGGTGTCGACCTGCTCGTGGTGCACAGCGGTGCCGGCGGATCCGACGGTGAGCGCGAGTATGCCCGCGATCGGGCGGCCGAGACCCTGCGGCGAACGGCCGGCGATGCCGAGCGCGTGCGGATCCTCGTCGAGCTGATGGCCGGCACGTCGGGCGCCGTCGCCTCGACGATCCCGGAGGCGGCGGCCCTGCTCGAGGCGGCGGGCGACGACCGCGTCGGGCTGTGCCTGGACACGTGTCACCTGTTCGCGGCCGGCTACGGCCTCGACGCGTCCGAGGGCGTGGACGAGCTCTTCGCCGAGCTCGCGGCCCACGGGCTCACGGAGCGTGTCGGGCTCGTCCATGCGAACGACTCGATGTTCCCCCGGGGGGAACGCCGGGATCGCCACGAGAACATCGGGGACGGGCACATCGGTCTCGAGGGCTGGCGCGAGCTCCTCGGCCGTCCCGAGGCCGCCGGCTGGGCCTTCGTGCTCGAGACGCCGGGCGACGCCGAACGGCATGCCGCCGACATCGCCCGGCTCCGGGCGCTCGCAGGGGCCTAGGGCTCGAGCTCGGCCCCGCGGCCCTCCTGGTGGCTGTACCGCTCCTCGGCGAAGGGCTCGCCGTGGATGTGGTAGCCGCGGACCTCCCAGAAGCCCCGCGTATTCTTCGCGCTGAACTCCAGGCCCGTGAGCCACTTCGCGCTCTTCCACGCGTATCGCTTCGGGACCACGAGACGCAGCGGCCACCCGTGGTCGGGCTCGAGGTCCTCGCCGTGGTTCCGCCAGGCGAGCAGGACGTCGTCCTCGGCCATCGCCTCGAGCGAGAGGTTCGAGGTGTAGCCGTACGCGCAGTGCGCGATCACCCACTTCGCCTCGGCCTGCGGCTTCGCGAGGTCCATGATCGTGCGGAAGGACACGCCCTCCCACGTGTTGTCGAGGGTGGTCCAGCCGGTCACGCAGTGCATGTCGGCGTCGACCGTGACGTTCGGCAGGTCCCGGAGCTCCTGGTAGCTGAGCGTGAACGGGTGGTCGACGAGGCCCGAGACCTCGAGGTCCCAGTCGGTGCCGTCGAACCGGGGGACGGGGCCGTAATGGAGCACGGGCCAGCTCTTGACCAGGCGCTGGCCGGGCGGGACCCGATCGGCGACCTCGGCCGGGACGTTCTTCGTGAAGAGACCCATCAACCCTCCTTCGCGACGTCGCGCGCGATGGATCGCCATGCGTCCAGCGCGACGGCGACGCCGTCGTCGTCGATATCGAGATGGGTCACCATGCGGATCCGGCCACCGCCGTGCGTGACGCCCACCCCGAGGGCCGCGAGCCGTTCGATCGTCTCGAGCAACGGGAGGCCCACCGCTACCGTGTCGACGAACACCATGTTCGTTTCAACCTGCGCGTGATCGATCGCGCCCGGCAGGATCTCGTGGACGCCGTCGGCCAGGCGCCGAGCGCGCTCGTGGTCCTCATGGAGCCGCTGCGGGCCCTCGCGGAGCGCCACGATGCCGGCCGCGGCCGTGATCCCGGCCTGGCGCCACGCCCCGCCGAAGAGGATCCACAGTCGGCGGGCCTCAGGCATGAGCTCGGCCGGTCCACACAGGAGCGAGCCGATCGGGGCGCCGAGCCCCTTCGACACGCAGACCATGGTGGTGTCGGCCTCGCTGGCCCACTCGACCGCGTCGACCCCTGCGGCCGCGGCCGCGTTGAACAGCCGGGCGCCGTCGAGGTGGACCGGGACCCCGGCGTCGTCCGCGACCTTTCGGACGGCGCGCATCTCCTCGATCGGCAGGACACGCCCCCCGGCCGAGCCGGCCGTGTTCTCGACGGCGAGCAGGTCCACCTCCTCGACCTCGTAGTAGCTGTCGGGTTCGAGCAGCTCCGTTGCCTGCGCGGCGTCGATCCAGCCCCGGGAGCCCGGATCCACGGTGCGGAACGCGATCCCCGACAGCACCGCCGACGTCATCACCTCGGTCGTCGCGACGTGCGCGGCGCTGGAGCTCGCGACGAGGTGGCCGCTCCCCTGCACGTGGAGCCGGAGCGCGATCTGGTTGCCCATCGTGCCGGTGGGGACGTAGATCGCCGCCTCGGTACCCAGCGTCTCGGCGGCGAGCTCCTGCAGACGGTTCACCGTGGGATCGGAGCCGTACCAGGCGTCGCCGACCTCGGCGCCGGCCATCGCCCTACGCATCGAGGGCGAGGGCGCGGTGACGGTGTCGGAACGCAGATCCACGCGGAAGGGAACCATGCGAGCGAGTCTAGCGGGGTCCCCCCGAAGGCTCAGTACAGGAACATCGGCTTGCCGTCGACGTGGCGGATCTTCGGCAGGTAGGCCTCGCGGTCGTACAGCGATTCGACGTCGACCCGTTTCACACCCTGGCCCAGGACGGTGAGCGGTACGTTCACGTAGTTGCCGTTCCGCAGTGCCACGAGCCGTCCCGAGACCCCTTCGATCGCGAGGTCGGCCGCCATGACCGCGTAGTTGATCGCGACCATCAGATCGAGCGAATCCGGGCTCCCCGACCGCATCAGGTAGCCGAGCTGCTGGTAGATCATGCCCTCGCCCGTGCGCTCCTTCAGGAGCTCCGCGGTGAGCTGACCGACCCCGCCCAGCTTCTTGTGCCCGAACGCATCCTCGGGCCCGCCCTGGACCATCTCCCCGCCCTCGATGGTGGCGCCCTCCGAGATCGTCATCATCGCGTAGTTGCTGGGGTTCGCGGCCTTGTCCTTCATCAGGAGCGAGGCCAGGCGGTCGATGTCGAACGGGACCTCCGAGATGATCGCCCGGTCGACGCCGGCCAGGTACGCCGCGATCAACGAGGTCTCGCCGCTGTAGCGTCCGAACACCTCCACCACCGCGAGCCGCTCGTGGGACCCGGCGCTCGTGCGCAGCTGGTGCACGAAGTTCACGGTGCGCGTGACGGCCGTCGAGAACCCGATGCAGTAGTCCGTGCCGTGCACGTCGTTGTCCATCGTCTTCGGGATCGCGATGACCGGGATCCCCTCCTGGTGCAGCCGCAGGCCGAACGAGAGCGTGTCGTCGCCCCCGATCGGGATCAGCGCGTCGAGCCCGAGGTGCTCGATCACGCGGATCGCGTGCGCCGTGTGGTCGCGCGGGCCGTCGCCCGTGCGCCCCTCGGCCAGGAACGCCGGCTCGTCGGCGCCCCTCACCTTCGCCGGATTCGTCCTCGCCGAGTGGAGGAACGTGCCGCCGGAACGGTCGATCGTCCTGACCACCCCGGGATCGAGGTGCACGCTGTTCCTCGCGATCGTCGCCGGATCGTCGGGGTTCGTCTCGAGGAGCCCGCCCCACCCGCGCCGGATCCCGACGACCTCGTGACCCTCCGACGCGGCCCTCATCACGACGGCCTTGATCGATGCGTTCAGCCCGGGGACGTCGCCCCCGCCGGTCAGGATGCCCAGTCTCATGGGTGGAAGCCTACGACGGGTGCACCGCCCCACCGTGGACCGTGCGGCCTCAGTCGCAGAGGACCTGCGGGATCCGCCAACGCTCCTCGGGAACGAGCCGGGCCGCGCGCCCGGCCTCGGCGATCGGGGTCGTGACGAGCCGCTCCCCGACGACACCGACGAGCCTCCCCCACCCGCCCGCGACGGCCTCGTCGACCGCCGCGACGCCGAACCGGGTGGCCAGCACACGGTCGTACGCCACCGGGGAGCCGCCGCGCTGCACGTGGCCGAGCACGGTGATCCGGCTCTCGTAGCCCGTCCGCCGCGCGAGTTCGGTCGCGACCAGGCCGCCGATCCCGCCCAGCCGCGGCCAGCCGTTCGGGTCGAGGGGGTAGTCGGGGACGTCCATCGTCCCCGGCACGGGGGCGGCGCCCTCGCTGACCACCACGATCGAGAACGGGCGATGCTCGCGGTGGCGCTGCACGATCCGCTCGGCGACCAGTTCGATGTCGAACGGATGCTCCGGCACGAGGATCACGTCGGCGTTCCCCGCGATGCCGGCGGTGAGCCCGATCCATCCGGCGCTCCGTCCCATCACCTCACACACCATGATCCGGTGATGGCTCTCCGCCGTGCTGTAGAGGCGGTCGATCAACTCGGTGGCGATCTGGACCGCGGTCTGGAAGCCCACGCTGTGGTCGGTGCCGGCGATGTCGTTGTCGATCGTCTTGGGGATACCGACCACGGGCACGTCGGGCATCGCCGCGCACGCGCCCATCGTCCCCTCGCCACCGATCACGACGAACCCGTCCAGCTGATGGATGTCGAGCGCCCGTCGGACGCGGTCGGGGCCGTCGGGCTCGCGGAAGGGCTGCACGCCGGAGGTGCCCAGGATCGTGCCGCCCCGCTGGAGGATCCCCGACACCTCGTCGGGACCGAGCTCCTCGATCGTGCCGTCGAGCACCCCGCGCCAGCCATCGCGGAACCCCAGCACGGTGGCGCCGTTCGCCTCGTGGGCGTGACGGACCACCGCGCGGATCGCGGCGTTCAGGCCGGGGCAGTCACCCCCGCCCGTGAGGATCCCCAGGCGCATGGTCGGCCACCCTACTACCCGCCTCCGGTGACATCGACGTCCGGGAACGGTCACGGCGGGGCCGGGGCACGGTTCGCCGCGACCGTTAGGATTGGTGCGTCAGGCGACCCTCGAGAGGTGACCGGTGCTCGCGATCCAAGGCTTCCTGGAGTGGTTCTTCGTCGGCCTGCTCGTGGCCCTCGTGGGCATCGTGGGGCTCTTCGCCCTGTACCTGGTCGCACAGCTCGTCCGGAACCCCGGCCGTCAGCCGAAGCGCCGCCGCACCTAGGCCGTGACGATCTCGGTCCCCGCGGTCCCCTGCAGGGCCGCGAGCGCGTCGTCCAGGTCCGCGATCACGGCCCGCGTGCCGCCCGCCCGGACGAACCCGACCGCCGCCTCCACCTTCGGCCCCATCGATCCGGCGCCGAACTCTCCCTTCCGCAGGAGCGCCCGCGCCTCGGCGACCGTCATGCGGTCGATGTCCTCGGGCAGGAACCCACCGAAGCCACGCTGGACCTTCTTCACGTCGGTGAGCACGAGGAGGGTCGACGCCGCGACCTCCGTCGCGAGGATCGCGGCGGCCCGGTCCTTGTCGACCACGCCCTCCTTGCCGATCAGGCGAGGGCCGTCCTCGATCACCGGGATCCCGCCGCCGCCGCTCGCGATCACGATCACGCCGTCGGCGATCAGCGTCCGGATCACCGGCGTCTCGACGATCGAGTAGGGCTCGGGGCTCGGGACGACCCGGCGCCATCCGCCGTGCGGGTCGGCCTTCATCGTGTAGCCGCGCTCCGTCTCGAGCCTTCGGGCCTCCGGCTCCTCGTAGAACTGCCCCACGAACTTCGTGGGGTCGGCGAAGGCCGGATCATCGCCCCGCACCCGGGTGAGCGTGAGCACGGTCGCGACCGGTCGCTCCATCCCACGCTCGAAGAAGACGTCGCCGATCGTGACCTGGAGCAGGTAACCGATCTGCCCCTGGCTCTCGGCGCCGCATACGTCGAGCGGCATCGGGTTGATGACGTCCGCCGCGGCCTCCTGTTGCAGCAGGATCCTGCCCACCTGGGGGCCGTTGCCGTGGGTGAGCACGACCTCCCAACCGGCCGCCGCGATGTCGGCGACGCGCTCGGCCGCGCTCCGCGCGGCGCGGTACATCTCCTCGTAGGTGTCCTCGGCGCCGCGACGGAGCAGCGCGTTGCCGCCCAAGGCGATGACGACCCGTTCCACTATCCGAGCACGGGCCGCAGGATGTCGGCGAGGGTCGGGGAACCGGGCAGGATCTCGAGGTCGTAGCGCACGCGCACGGCGGGCTTGCGGATGTCGATCACGCTGCGCAGGTCGATCGGCGTACCGATCACCACGAGGTCCACATCGGCGGCGTCGATGATCTTCTCCATCTCGGCGAGCTGGCCTTCGCTGTAGCCCATCGCTGGCAGCACGGCGCCGACGTCGTACTTCTCGAACGTGTCGGCGATCGTGCCGAACGCCCACGGACGCGGGTCCACGATCTCGGCGGCACCGTTGCGCTCGGCGGCCACCACCCCCGCCCCGATCTTCATCGAGCCGTGCGTGAGCGTCGGCCCGTCCTCGACCACGAGCACCCGCTTGCCGCGGATCGACTCGGGGTCTTCAGCCATCACGAGCGAGTTCGCCTTCACGACCGTCGCCCCCGGGTTCGTGGCGGCGATCGTCGCGTCGAGCTGCGCGACCTGCTCGGGCGTGGCCGAGTCCATCTTGTTCACGATGATCACGTCGGCCGCGCGCAGGTTCGCCTCCCCGGGGTGGTACGTGAGCTCGTGGCCCGCCCGCAACGGGTCGACGAGGGTGATCCACACGTCGGGGGTGTAGAAGGGCAGGTCGTTGTTCCCTCCGTCCCACAGGAGCACGTCGGCCTCGGCCTGCGCCTGCGCGAGGATATCGCCGTAGTCGACCCCCGCGTAGATCACGGTGCCGCTCGTGATGTGCGGCTCGTACTCCTCGCGCTCCTCGATCGTGCAGTCGTAGCGATCGAGGTCCTCGAGGACCGCGTAGCGCTGCACGCGCTGCGCCTCGAGGTCGCCGTACGGCATCGGGTGGCGCACCGCGACGACCGTCTTGCCCGCCTCCTTGATCGCGCCGGCGATCGCGCGCGTGGTCTGGCTCTTGCCGACGCCCGTGCGCACCGCGGTGACCGCGACCGTCGGGATCGTGGCCTTCAGCATCGTGGCGTCGGGGCCGAGCAGCACGAAGTTCGCGCCGGCGGCCATCACCTCGCTCGCCTTGTGCATCACGTACTCGTGGGCGACGTCGGAGTACGCGAACACGACGTCGTCGACGTCGAGCTCGCGGATCAACCGCACGAGCTCGGACTCGTCGTAGATCTGGATCCCGTCCGGGTAGCTCACACCGGCGAGCGAGGCCGGGTACTTCCGGTCGTTGATGAACGGGATCTGCGTGGCCGTGAACGCCACGACCTCCGCGGTGGTGTCGTCGCGGAACACGGTGTTGAAGTTGTGGAAGTCGCGGCCGGCGGCTCCCATGATCAGGACACGACGCGTCGACATGGCCGTTCCTTTCGCCGAGAGGGTGTGATCCGCGGAGGGCGAGCACGCCGGCTCCGCTCTTCGTGGCGGAGCGTACCCCAACCGGCCCCCGCGGGCGATGGGGCGGGTGGCCCGGCGCCGCGGGGTCGCTAGGCCTCGCGCCAGCCGTCGTCGGTCAGGCGTCCGAAGGGCCGCGCGAAGTGCGGCACGCCGATCAAACGGCCGGCCGCTCGCCCCAGGACGGCGGCCCGCGATCGTGCGCCCAGCTCGGGATCCTCGTCGTGGCTCGAGGGCCACGAGGGGTTCGCGGCCTGGATCGGAAGATGCAGCAGGTCGCCGGTGAGCAGCACGACGTCGTCGACGAGCACGCTCCGGTGGCCGGGCGTGTGCCCGGGGGTGTGGAGCAACCGCACGCCGGGGACGATCTCGTGGTCCTCCGCGTCCAGCGACACCCGGCCTTCTTCGGCGAGGCGACCCATCGCGCCCCGGGCCACGTAGGCCTCGGCGTCGTCGGCGCCCTCGAAGTGCGCCCAGTCGGCGGGGTGCGCGTGGTACCGGGCGTTCGGGAATCTCGCGGCGCCGTCGGGCCCGACCGTGCCGCCCGCGTGGTCCGCGTGCAGGTGCGTGACGACGACGTGGTCGACGGCGTCGAGGGCGACCTCGGTCCACGGATCGCCCGGCGCCTGTTCTGCCCACGGCGCATACGGGGGGAACGAGCCGACCCCCGTGTCCACGACGATCGTCGACGAGCGCACACGCACGACGAACCCGTGCACGTGCCACGGCCAGGCGGCGTCGCCGGTGAACGCCCACGGATACCGGGCGCGCTCGGCCGCCCAGTCGACGTCACGACCGGGGCACTCGTCGGCCAGGTCCAGCGGCGCGAACCCCTCGCAGGCGACCGCGATCTCGATCCCGCCGGTGCGGACCGTCTCCACGTGGCTCACGGGCGGACCGCCGGGAGATCCTCGGGTACGTCGACGTCGGCGAGCGTCGCCCCCGCCGGATCCAGGATGCGCCAGGTGGGCTCGTCGATCACCGCCGTGCGCAGCGCCCGCGGCAGCGCCCGCAGCCGCCGCTCACCGTCGTGGAGCAGCGCGTGCGCCGCGGCCGCGGCCGGCGCCACCCGCAGGACGAGCGGCAACGGCCGGAACCCGTCCCCGTCCTGGAGCGCCACGGCGTCGACGGGCGCCTCGAGCGCGACGCGGAGGAGCTCGAGCAGCACCGCGGTCACGAGCGACGGCATGTCGCCGCCCGCCACGATCGCGAGCTCCGAGTCGGCCATCAGGAGACCCGCGAGCACGCCGGCGAGCGGGCCTTCGGCCTCGGCGGCGTCATGCGCCACGCGGACGGGCACGCCCGGCGGCATCGGTGGCAGGTCGGTGCCGGGCGCGAGCACCACGATCACGTCCCCCGTGACCTCCGCCAGGCGGAGCACGGGCCGATGGAGCAGCGGCGCGCCCTCGAACTCGGCCGTCAGCTTGTCCGCGCCGCCGAAGCGCGTCGACCGGCCGCCGGCGAGGACGATACCGGCGACCGAGGCCGCGGACGTCAGGGTGTTCCCTCCGGGGCACCGGCGTCCCGCTCGCGTTCGGCGCGGCGTTTCCGTGCGAGCGGGTCGTCGCCCTTGCGGTTCTGCACGAACTGGAACCCGAACCGGCCCTTGATGCACAGGTGCCCGCTCGTCACGTAGTTGTCCGCCGGCGAGGTCACCTTCACGATCGCGTTGTCCTGCACGTGGAGATCCAGCTGGCAGCCGACGCCGCAGTACGGGCAGATCGTGCTCGTGACCGTTTGGTCGTCCTCGTCCCAGGTGCCGGCCTCGCGCATCTCGTGCTCGCTCGTGAACATCAGGGCGCCCGTCGGACACACCCCGATGCAGTTGCCGCAGTAGACGCAGGCGGACTCGTCGAGGGGCACCGCGTACTCGGTCGAGATCCGGGCATCGAACCCACGGCCCGCGACGGCGATCGCGAACGTGTTCTGTGCGTCGACCCCGCAGGCCTCGACGCACTTGTAGCAGAGGACGCAGCGCGAGTAGTCGCGGACGTACAGCTCGTTGTCGACCTTCACCGGCTGGTACACACCCTCGGCCACGGTGGGGTCGCCGGGCGCGTGATGGTGGCCGGGCTCCTTCGCGTCGCGCTCCCCCGCCTCGAGCGGCGCCATCCGGGCGCCGAAGCGATCGGGGTCCGCCGCGTACTCGTCCATCCAGCGGTGGACGTCGGCACTCGCCAGATCCATCTCGACCGAGGACGCCAGGAACTCCATCACGAGCTTCCGCGACCGCTGCACGCGTTCGGTGTCGGTCGTCACCTTCATGCCGGGCTCGGCGGTGCGGCTGCACGCCGGGACGAGGGTGCGCGAGCCCTCGACCTCGACCACGCACACGCGACAGGCGTTCACCGGCGTGAGGTTCTCCGCGTAGCAGAGCGTCGGCGTGTCCACGCCCTGGGCACGACAGGCGTCCAGGATCGTCGCGCCCTCGGGCACCCGCACGCTCGCGCCGTCGACCTCGAGGTCGAGCAGGCGGCGCGGCGGGTCGACGGGGACGGCACTCACGACCGGGCCTCCTCGAAGAGGTGCAGCTTCGTGACGGCGGACTGGACGGCGCTCGCGGCGGTCTGACCGAGCCCGCAGATCGAGGCGTCGCGCATCACGACGGCGATGTCGTCGAGCAGCGCCAGCTCGTCCTCGCGCGAGCCGATCGTGCGCTCGGCCACCAACCGGTGCAGCGCCTCCTCCTGGCGGACGGTCCCGACGCGGCACGGCACGCACTGGCCGCAGGACTCGTCGCGGAAGAACCGCGCGATCCGCAGCACGATGTCCACCAGGTCGACGTCGTCGTTGAAGGCCATCACGACCCCGGAGCCGAGCGTGTAGCCGCCGGCCCGAGCGTCCTCGAACGTCATGCGGATGTCGAGATCGTCGGGCGTGACGAACCCGCCCGCGGCGCCGCCGAGGAGCACGGCACGGAGCTCCCCGGTCACGCCGCCGGCCATGTCCAGCAGCTCCCGGAGCGTCACGCCGAACGCCGCCTCGTACAGGCCCGGCGTTCGCGACGTTGCCCGAGAGACAGAACAGCCGCGGCCCGGTCGATCCCTCGGTGCCGATCTCGGCGTACGCGGCGCCGCCGACCTCCAGGATCTCGAGGACGTTCAGCAGCGTCTCGACGTTGTTGATGCCGGTGGGCTTGCCGAACAGGCCGCGCTGCACCGGGAAGGGCGGCTTGTTCCGCGGCTCGCCCCGCTTGCCTTCCAGCGAGTTGAAGAGCGCCGTCTCCTCACCGCAGATGTAGGCGCCCGCCCCGCGCCGCAGCTCGATGTCGAAGCGGAAGCCCTCCCCCATGACGTCGTCGCCGAGGTACCCGCGGTGCCGCGCCTCCTCGATCGCGTGGCGCAGGCGCCGGGTCGCGAGCGGGTACTCCCCGCGGATGTAGATGTAGCCCCGCTCCGAGCCCGTGGCGTAACCCGCGATCGTGAGCGCCTCGATCAGCGCGAACGGATCGTGCTCCATCACGACGCGGTCCTTGAACGTCCCCGGTTCGGATTCGTCGGCGTTGCAGACGAAGTAGTGGGGATGCTCGGGTTGCTCGGCGACGGCCTTCCACTTCACCCCGGTGGGGAATGCCGCGCCGCCCCGCCCCATCAGCTTCGCGTCGGAGACCTCCCGGATCGTGCCCTCGACGCCGAGCTCGACCGCGCGGCGGAGCGCCCCGTACCCGCCGTGCGCGTGGTAGTCGTCGAACGACTCCGGGTCGACGACGCCGATCCGCTTCAGGAGCCGGAGACCGCTGCGGTCGCCACGGGCCTGGGGGGCGGGCCAGCCGCCCTCGGCGCCGTTCGAGCCGCCGTCGAGATCCGCGTAGGCGCCCGGGAGCGTTCCCTCGTGGTCGACCGCGTCGGCGTCCTCGAGCCCGGAGACCTCGTGGTCGCGAGCCCTCGGACCCGCCCGCTGCACGAGCACCGGGGTGGGCGCCTCGCAATGGCCGAGGCACGGGCTCCGCAGCCACGTCCACGACCCGTCGCCCTGGGGGTCCCCCAGCACGGTGCCCGGCGGTCCGTGGCGGGCCTCGAGCTCGTCGCAGATCCGGGCCGCGCCGTTCGCGCGGCAGGCGAGGTCGTCGCAGACATGGACGACGCGGGGCGGCCTCGGCTCCACGCTGAACATCGCGTAGAAGGTCGCGACCCCGTACGCCTCGGCGGGCGGCACCGTCAGGCGTTCGCACACGTAGTTCAGGCCGCCCTCGCTGATCCAGCCGGCGCGCGCCTGGAGTGCGTGCAGCGCGGGCAGGAGCAGGTGGCGGTCGTCCCGGGCGGCCCGACCACCGCGCGCCACGCGGTGGGTCACCTCGTCGCGCTCGGCGCCGTGCCAGCCGGAGTCGGGGGCACCGAGCAGGTCGTCGACGGCGGCGCGCTCGTCGGCCGTGGCCGTCGCCGGGGTCAGATGGAGGTCCACGGGACCTCCTCGCGGCTCTGGCCGATCACGCGCTCCCTCCCGCCACCGGCGCCGGCAGCTTGTCGATCCGCACGGCGGAGGCCTTGAACTCGGCCGTCCCCGACTTCGGATCCGTGGCCTCGATCGTGAGGACGTTCGTGTCCACCTGGTCCGGGAAGTGGAACGTCATGAAGACGAGCCCGGGCCGCAGCGCATGGTCGACGTGTACCGGCGCCTCGACGGTCCCCCGCCGCGACGAGATCGCGACGACCTCGCCCTCGGCCAGGGTCATCCGCTCGGCGTCTTCGGGCGAGACGTCGATCGTCTCCCTCCGCCTGAGCGGCGACGTGTAGCCGCCGGTCTGCACCCCGGTGTTGTACGAGTCGAGGCGACGGCCGGTCGTCAGCCGCAGCGGGAACTCGTCGGTGAGCGTGTCGACGGGCGGGTCGTCCACCACGATCGAGAACGGCGCCTTCGGCCCTTGCTCGGCCGGGTCGTCGGCCCAGAGCCGCGCGTGGAGGAACTGCGTGCCCGGGTGGGTCTCGTCGGGGCACGGCCACTGGATCCCGCCCAGCTCGTCGAGACGCTCGTACGACATCCCGGCGTGCATCGGGCTGAGCGACCTGAGCTCCTGCCACGCGTCGTGCGGCGTGAGCTCGCCCCAGTCGCGGCCGAGGCGTTCCGCGAGCCGCGTGATGATCCAGATGTCGTCCCTCGCGTTGCCCGGCGGGTCCAGCGCCTTGCGCACCCGCTGTACCCGGCGCTCGCTGTTCGTGACGGTCCCC
Organism: uncultured Actinomycetes bacterium; assembly: GCA_963821925.1. Taxonomy (GTDB): domain Bacteria; phylum Actinomycetota; class UBA4738; order UBA4738; family HRBIN12; genus JAOUEA01. The sequence continues at coordinate 308,788 of CAWGFO010000009.1, forward strand.
TCCGACTCGAACGCCGAGTTCGAGGCGGGGAGCACGACGTCGGCGAGCTCCGCGGTCTTCGTCATGAAGATGTCCTGGACGATCAGGCAGTCGAGACCCTTCAGCAGCTCCACCGTGTGGGTCTTGTCGGCCTCGCTCGAGGCGGGGTTCTCGCCGATCACGTAGGCCGCGGTGAGCTCGCCCCGGTCCATCGCCTCGAACATCTGCGTGAGCGTGTAGCCGTACGTCGGGATGATCGGGACGTCCCAGGCGGCCTCGAAACGGGCGCGGGCCTCGTGGTCGCGCTCGATGTCCTGGAACCCGGCGAGCTTGTTCGGGATCGCGCCCATGTCGCCGCCGCCCTGGACGTTGTTCTGGCCGCGGAGGGGGTTCACGCCGCTCCCGTACGCCCCCACGTGCCCGGTGAGCAGCGACAGGTTGATCAGGGAGAGGACGTTGTCGACCGCGTTGTGGTGCTCGGTGATACCGAGGGTCCAGCAGATCATCGCGCGGTCGGCCTTCGCGTAGGCGTGCGCGACCTCGCGGATCACGTCCGTCGGCACGCCGGTCACTTCGGCGCCGCGTTCGAGGGTCCAGTCCATCACGGAGTCGGCGTACTCCTCGAAGCCGAGGGTCGCGTGCGCGATGAACGCCGTGTGGTGCAGGTCGTTGACGATGATCTCCCGGGCGATCGTGTTCGAGAGCGCGATGTCGGTGCCCACGTCGATGCCGAGCCACAGGTCGGCCCATTCGGCGGACTCGGTGCGCCGCGGGTCGACCGCGATCAGCGACGCGCCGTTGTGGATCCCCTTCAGGACGTGATGGAAGAAGATCGGATGCGCCGCGCGCGCGTTCGATCCCCACAACAGCACGAGGTCGGTGTGCTCGACCTCTTCGTATGAACTCGTGCCCCCACCTGCTCCGAACACCGTGGCCAGACCGACCACCGACGGAGCGTGTCAGGTGCGGTTACACGAGTCGATGTTGTTGCTGCCGAGCACCTGACGGGAGAACTTCCCAGCGACGAAGTTCATCTCGTTCGAGGCCTTCGAGCAGCTGAACACCCCCGTCCCCCAGCCGGGGTTGCGCTCGACGGCGCGGCGGAGCCCCTCGGCGGCCCGGTCGAGGGCCTCGTCCCAGGTGGCGACGCGCAGCGTGCCGTTGTCGCGAACCATCGGCTCGGTGAGTCGGGTGAGCGGTGCGCTCATCGACGGTTGCTCCTTCCTCCGGGAACCCGGATCCTCGCGATTCTACGTCGGGCGCTCGTACGGTCGTGAACATCGGCTGACCGCGGGTGCCGCTCGTGCACCGGGTGGTCGCGTCCGGCCCGAGAGGTTCATGATGGGGGCCTGATGGAGCAGATCCCGATCGGCGGCCCGGCACCCGACAACGTCGTGCCCCTGCGTCCGCCGCAACCGGAGGCCCCCACCGGGGTCTCGGAGGCGGCCGAGGACACAGCGGCGCCGGCCACCCAGTTCGACGAGGCCGTCGAGATCGCGGCGCCCGTCCCCGAGCCCCAGGCGAGCTCGCCCGTCCCCGAGCCAGGGGCGGCCGAGGCTCCTCAGGCGCCCGCCCCGGAACCCCGGACCCCAGCCCCGCCGGTGGAGGACGACGAGGAAGAGCTGTCGTGGGAGGAGGTCGTCGCCCGCGATGCCGCGGCCGGGGCCGATGCCGAGGTCGAGGAGGGTCCGCCACCCAACGCCGAGCTCACGCTGATGCTCGAGCAGATCGCGCGCGTGGGGCTGGGCCTGACGGTCGGGGTCGTCGACGCCGTCGCCGGGAGTCTGCGACGCACGGCCGACGAGCAGCCGGGGCCCGACGAGCCGAGGAACGAGCCCGTCGAGGTCCTCACCGGGGCGGCCCTCGGCGCCGCCGCCACGCTCGCCGAGCTGATGGCCAAGGCCGTGGGCGCCGCCTCGGACGCGGTCGAGCCGGTCGCATCGGTGGCCGCGAACCCGCCGTTGCTGGGCGGCCTGTCGCGTGGTGCCGGATCGGCGCTCCGATTCCTCGACGGCACGTGGAAGGCGAGGGAGGCCGACGCCCGTTCCTCCGCCGAGGCGTTCATGAAGGATCTCGTCCCCTCGGTCACGGCCGGCGCCCTGGAGCAGATCGACCTCACGGCGCTGGTCCGAGAGCGGCTCGACATCAACGCGATCGCGGCCGACATCGACCTCGACGCCCTGATCGCGCGGGTCGACATCGACGCGATCGTGGACCGCGTCGACATGGACGCGCTCGTCGACAAGCTCCCGATCGAGGCCGTGCTCGCCCGCGTGGATCTGAACGCCGTGGCGGACCGGCTCGACGTGGACCGGGTCGCTGAGCGGCTCGACCTCGAGGCGGTCGTGGCGCGGCTCGACCTGGCGAGCCTGGCGCAGGAGGTGATCGACGAGATCGACCTCCCCGAGATCATCCGGGACTCCTCGGGCGCGATGGCGAGCGAGACCGTGCAGGAGGTGCGGGTGCTCGGTATCGGCGCGGACCGGTTCGTGGCCCGCATGGTCGACCGGATCCTGCGCCGCACGCATGACCGGGACACGTCGGTTCCCGGCCTGGGCGAGGGCGACTGAGTGGCGAACGAGGTGCAGACGCAGACCCGCCCGCATGTCCGCTCGGTGCTGCCTCCTGCGGCGTACGAGGTCCAGGGCCAGCGGGCCGGGGTGGTCACCCGCACGATCGTGATGGTGGTCGATGCGGCCGTGGTCGCCGCCACGATCGGCGTCGCGTACCTCGTATTCGCGGCCGTGCGGTTCATGCGGCGCCCGGTGAACTTCTCGTGGCCGACGGTCACGTTCGGCACCGTGATCGTGGCGTCGGTGGTCGTCTGCGTTCTGTACCTCACCCTGACGTGGTCCGCGACCGGGCGGTCGGTCGGTAAGCGGCTCTTCGGCCTCCGTGTGGTCGGGCGCGACGGTGAGCGGCTCCACCTGATCCGGGCGTTCCTGCGGGCCGTCACCTGCACCCTCTTCCCGCTGCTGATGTACTGGGCGGCGATCAGCTCGCAGAACCGCTCGGTCCAGGACCTGGTGCTGCGGACCTCCGTGATCTACGACTGGCGCTCACGCGGGCGGGTGACCCGGTCGCCCGAGGCCGGGCGGGCCGGAGCCGGGGCCGACGCCTCAGGTGAGGACGCGGTCGGCGCCGGCGTAGACGTTGCAGCGCCCGTCGCGGACGAAGCCGACGATCGTCATGCCGAGCCGCTCCCCCGCCTCGACGGCGAGTGACGACGGCGCGCTGACGGCGCTCACGATCGGGATCCCGGCCACGGCGGCCTTCTGCACGATCTCGAAGCTGGCGCGCCCGCTGACCTGGAGTACGTGGTCCATGAGCGGGATGCGGCCGGCGAGCACCTGCTCACCGATCACCTTGTCCACCGCGTTGTGGCGGCCGACGTCCTCGCGGAGGGTGACGAGCTCGCCCTCGGCGGTGAACAACCCCGCCGCGTGGAGTCCGCCGGTCCGATCGAAGACCTTCTGTTTGGCCCGGAGCGCCTCGGGGAGCCCGATCAGGACCTCAGCGCGGACCTGCGGGCCCTCGGCGACGGGCGTGCACCGCACCGCGACGTCGTCGAGCGCCGCCTTCCCGCAGATCCCGCACGACGACGTGGCGAAGAAGTTGCGCCTGAGCGCCGCCGCGTCGAACGGGCGGTCGAGTGTGACCGTCACGACGTTGAAACGCTGTGACTCGTCATCGAGGTCGTCGCAGTAGGCGACCCGGCGCACGTCGCCGGGCGCGATCAGCCCTTCGGTGAACAGGAACCCCACCGCCAACTCGTAGTCGCCGCCCGGCGTGCGCATCGTGACGGCGACCTGGGCCGCCTCCTGCCCCGGGCCGCCGGCCCGGATCTCCATCGGCTCCTCGGTCGCGAGGGTGTCGGGACGTTCCGACCGCACGCCGTCGTTGACCGCCACGACCCTCACCGGGGTCTGGTTGCGGCGGACGGGGGCGTCGGGGGACATGGGCCCAGCCTAAGGGGCATCCGCGGAACGGGTCCAACGTCCCGAGGGCCGGCCACGTGTCGGACGTAGCGTGGGGATGCGGGGCGCCGCCGCCGCACGCGCGGCGACCCACGAGCGAGAGGAGGCACCGCATGACGATCGGACCGTTGGAGCTACTGGTGATCGGCTACGAGGGGAGGGCGATCCCCGAGCGGATCGGCCACGAGCTGGGCGCCTTGGAGCACGCGGGCTCGGTCCGCATCGTGGACCTCGCCGTGATCGCCGAGGAGGAGGGCGTGCCGTCCGTGCGGCCGGCCCGAGAGCTGAGCGACGAGGAGCTCCGGCCCTTCGTGGGCGCCTTGGGCGACCTGATGGGGCTGCTCCACCCCGAGGAGCTCGAGCGGGCGGTCGCGTCGCTCCCCGGCGGCGGACGGGCCGTCGTCGTGCTCGTCGAGCACACGTGGGCTACCGGAGTCCGCGATGCCCTGGCTCATACCGGCGCCACGCTCCTGATCGATGAACTCCTCTCCCACGAGGCGGTCGAGGCGCGGAACGCCGAGCTCGCCGAGCTCGAGCTGGTCGGCGAGTAACCGCACCCAGCGGCGCACCGCCACGGACCGCTGACCGCGGGTCGCGGACGGCGCAACGAGGGTTTGGATTCCGCAGGCCCTCGGTCGTATCGTCCGGGGCGGCCCGCGCGCGCGGGCCTTTCGAACGACCGACCCGGAAGGACCGCGCCCCATGAAGTCAGGACTCGAGATCGCGCAGGACGCCGTCCTGCAGCCCGTCGCCGATATCGCCGCCTCGGCGGGCATCCAGGACGACGAGCTGGAGCAGTTCGGCCGGTACCGCGCGAAGATCGAGCTCTCGCTGCTCGACCGCCTGAAGGATCGTCCCGACGGCAAGCTGGTCCTCACCACCGCGATCACGCCCACGAAGGCCGGCGAGGGCAAGACCACCACGAGCGTGTCCCTGACCCAAGGGCTCGGCAAGATCGGCAAGGACGTGATGCTCTGCCTCCGCGAGCCCAGCATGGGCCCGGTCTTCGGCATCAAGGGCGGCGGCAACGGCGGCGGCTACGCGCAGGTCGTGCCGATGGAGGAGATCAACCTCCACTTCAACGGGGACTTCCACGCGGTGACGGCCGCGCACAACCTGCTGGCGGCCGCACTCGACGCGTCGATCTACAACGGGAACCCGCTGAACATCGACCCGCAGACGATCACGTGGCCCCGCACGATGGACATGAACGACCGGGAGCTGCGCTACACGGTGGTCGGCCTGGGCGGTCGCGTCCACGGGGTGCCGCGCGAGAACTCGTTCGTGATCACCGCCGCCTCGGAAGTGATGGCCGTCTTCGCGCTCGCGAGCGACCTGCAGGACCTCCGCGCGCGCCTCGGCCGGATCCAGGTTGCCTCCACCCACGACGGCGCGCCTGTCACGGCCGACGACCTCAGGGCGGGCGGGGCGATGACGGTGATCATGAAGGACGCGATCAAGCCGAACCTGGTCCAGACCCTGGAGGGTCAGCCCGTGCTGATCCATGCCGGGCCGTTCGGCAACATCGCGCACGCGAACAACTCGATCATCGAGGACCGTGTGGCGCTGAAGCTCGCCGACTACGTCGTCACGGAGGCCGGCTTCGGGAGCGACCTCGGGTTCCAGAAGTTCTGCGACATCGTCTGCCGCTTCGGCGGGTTCGCGCCGAGCGCCGCCGTGCTCGTCACCACGGTCCGCGCCACGAAGTCGCACGGCGGGATGCCCTTCGCCGACCTCGGCAACGAGGACCTGGACGCGCTCCGCCGCGGCGCCGACAACCTCAGCGCCCACATCGAGATCATCCGCGCCTACGGGGTCCCCTGCGTGGTCTCGATCAACAACTTCCCGACCGACACCGACGCCGAGATCGCGTTGATCGAGGAACTCGCGGTCCAGGCCGGAGCCGAGACCGTGGTCGTGAACCGCGCGTTCGCTCAAGGCGGCGACGGCGCCGTCGACCTCGCGAACGCCGTCGTGGAGGCGTGTGAGCAGCCGAACGCGTTCTCCTTCCTCACGCCCGACGGCGCCGGGCTCCGCGAGCAGATCGAGGCGATCGCGACCAGGCTCTACGGCGCCGAGGGCGTCGATTACCTCCCGCAGGCCGAGAAGGACCTGGCGCGGATGGAGGAGCTCGGGTTCGGGAACGTGCCGGTGTGCATGGCGAAGACCCACCTCTCGCTCAGCCACGACCCGCTGATGCTGAACCGGCCGGCCGGATACCGCCTGCCGGTCCGCGGCGTCGTGCCGAGCGCCGGAGCGGGCTTCGTCGTGGTGCTCTGCGGCGACATGCAGCGGATGCCCGGACTGGGCAAGACGCCCGCCTTCCAGCAGGTCGACATCGACGCCGACGGCCGGACCGTGGGCCTGTTCTAGCGGGTCACGCCTCGGGGGGCATCACGCAGAACTCGTTCCCCTCGGGGTCGAGCATCACCGCCCAGACGTTGCCGCCATCCTCGGCCCAGTTGCGCAACGTGGCGCCCAGTCCCTCGAGGCGGATCACCTCGTCGTCCACGGTCTCATCGGCCACCACGTCGAGGTGCACACGGTTCTTCCCCATCTTGCCCTCGGGCACCTCGGTGAAGAAGAGCACGGGCAGCCCCGGCGCCTCGTCCTCGGGCGGCTCGACCATCACGCTGGGGTCGTCCTCGGGATCGTGGACGCCCTTGTCGGCGAGCCGTTCGAGCTCATCCCGGTCGTAGGGGGCGACGCGCCAGCCGAGGGCCGCCGCCCAGAAGCGCGCGAGCGGCGCCGCGTCCTCGCAGTCGAAGACCACCGCGTCGATCCTCATGGACCGCGAGCCTACGCCCGCTGCACCTACCGGGGAAGCCGAAGCTGGAACGCCGTCAGCGTCTCCCTCAGGAGATGGTCGGCACGATCCTTCAGGCCGGCGAGCTCGTCGAGCATCCCGACCCGTCTCGACTCGTCCTTGAACGCGCTCGCGTTGATCTCGACGTTCGCGATCGCGCAGAGCGCGCCGCAATACAGGGACGCGGCCGCGCTGAGGCCGTCGGAGGCCGCCTGCGGGTTCCCCATCGCCGTCGCGTCCTCCGCGAGCTGCATCAGATGCACCGCCTTGCGCGCCACCTCCTGCGGCACGGCCGCGGCCTCCGCGTAGCCGGCCTGGATCGCCGCCGAGCGTGCCGCCTTCTCCTCGTCGGTCTCCTTCGGCATCTTGAAGGCGGCCATCACCCCGTCGAACGCGTGCGCATCGGTGTCGGCCAGTTCGAGGAACTCCGCGCGCGCCGCGTCGGCGGCCAGGATCAGGCCGTTCATCCGGTCTTCCACATCCTCGAAGCCTGGTTTGCCGACCGTGAGTCGGCCCACCATCGCGATCATCGCGGCGCCGTTCGCGGCCGAGAGCGCCGCCACCGCGCCGCCACCCGGTGTGGGCGAGGACGAGGCCAGCGTCTCCAGGAACTCCGCGACGGTCATCCCGGCCATGCTCATGAGGGCTCCTCGTCCGCGGCCTCCAGCAGCCGCTCCAGCACCTGCCGCCCCGGGTCGAAGCCCGCGAGCCGAAGGTGGTCGACGTCGTCGGCGCCGAGCGCCGCCTCGGGCACCAGCCCGACGATCTCGCTCTCGGTGATCGCCATCCCGCGCTCCCCGGCCAGTCGGGCGACCTCGTCGAACGCGGAGCGGAGCCCGGTGACCTCGTGGTCCACGAGGTTCATCGAGACGGTGACGATCCCTCCCCGCTCGGGCACCGCGAACCCGATCGCGCGCACGGCCGGGAGCCCGCCGGACGATTCCCGGATCGCCTTCGCGATCTCCTTGGCGGCGTCCTCGTCGCGTCCGTCCAGGTACACGTTGAACGCGACCAGTGGCTTGCGGGCGCCGACCGCGGTAGCCCCGGCACGTCCCAGCTCGTGCGGTCCGAAGTCGGGGAGCCGCTCCCCGCGGGCGACCGCCTCGCGCAGCCCCTCGAACTCCCCCTTGCGGACCGCGGCCAGCGAGGCGCGCTCCGGTGTGAGCGCCGCGCGATCGTAGAGATAGACGGGGACGCCGAGGGTCTCGGCCATCTCGGCCCCGAAGCGCCGGGCGAGCGAGACGCAGTCGTCCATCGAGACGCCGCGCACCGGCATGAACGGGATCACGTCGGCGGCACCCATCCGGGGGTGGCCGCCCGCATGCCTCGTCATGTCGATCAGCTCGACCGCCCGGGCGGCGCCCGCCATCGCGCTCCGGGAGACCGCGTCGGCGTCGCCGAGCACCGTGGTATCGAGCCGGTGGTGGTCGGGGTCGGCTTCGGCGTAGACGACCCGGGCGCCCGGGACGTGCAACGCCCCGACGATCGCGTCGATCACGTCGCGGTCGCGGCCCTCGCTGAAGTTCGGCACCACGCCGACGATCGCGTCGATCCCCATAGGGCTTGAGGATACGACGGGGGCGCCCCCGGCACGGAGACGCCCCGTCGATCCCGTCCGCGGTTGCTCAGGCGCGCGGCTTCTTCTTCTCGGGGTCGTACGGGCTCTGGACGTCGACCGTGGCCGGCGCCGTGCCGCCCTCGACCGCGACCTCCACCTTCTCGCCGTCGGTCGCGACGTCGGCGTTCAGGATCGCCAACGCGATCGTGCCGAGGCGCGGGCTGGCCGCGGGTGAGGTCACCACGCCTACCTCGGCGCCGTCCTTCGTCACGGCCGCGCCGTAGTCCGGCACGGCGTCGCCCTCGATCCGGAGCGACTTGAACCGCTTCGGCGGGTTGGCCCCGTACGCGGCGAGCGCCCCGGCGCCCACGCACTCCGTGTCGGTCTTGATGAAGCGGTCCATCGACAGGTCGTAGGGACTGATCTCACCCGGGTTGTAGTCGACGGCGATGATGATCAGCCCGACCTCGGTGCGAGCCAGATCCACCGCCGTGAGCCCGAACGGCACTCCGCCCGCGGCGATCAGCGCCTCCCAGATCTCGACCGCATCCTCGGGCTGGCACACCACTTCGTAGCCCTTCTCACCGGAGAACCCGGTCCGCAGCACCCAGACGTCCTTGCCGGCGACCGTGGTCGGCTCAGGCCAGAAGCGGAAGTACCGCAGGTCGCTCAGATCGCGCCCGGTGAGGCCCTGCAACGTCGCCTGCGAGGTCGGCCCCTGGACCGCGATCATCGCGAGGTCGGCCGTCTTGTGGGCCACCTGCGCATCGAGCCCGCCGGCCGTCTCACGGAACCAGTCCTCGATCCCGGCCGAGTTGATCATCATCCAGAACGTCTGGTCGTCGTGCTTGTAGACGTTGCCGTCATCGATCATCGTGCCGTCGGCGTTCACGAAGGCGCCGTAGCGGACCTGGCCCGCTTCCATCCCGGCGAGCGAGTTCGTGAAGCGGCGCTGTACCAGGCGCCCGGCGTCGGGACCCGTGACCTCGTACTTGCAGGTCGAGAAGAGGTCCCAGATGCCGGTGCCCGTGCGGATCGCCTCGTACTCGTCCTTCGGGTCCGTGCCCTCGTCCATCATCCAGGGCCAGCCGTCCTCCCACAGGAACTCGGCGCCCTTGGCGACGTGCCAGTCGTGCAGCGGTGAGCGGTTCTCCTCGGTCATGCCGTGTGCCTCCTCCGTGCTGTCGGTCCGACCGCGTCAGGTGCGCGGCCGGCGTTTGTCGGGGTCGTACAGGGCCAGCACGTCCACCGTGCCGGCGATCGCGCCGCCCTCGGCGGCCACCTCGACGTGCGTCCCGTCGCCGGCCGCGTCGGTCCGCAGGATCGCGAGGCCGATCGGGCCGAGGATCGGGCTCGTCGCCGGGCTCGTGAGCACGCCGATCTCCTCCCCGTCGCGGGTCACGGTTGCACCGTACTCGGGCAGGACGTCGCCCTCGAGCCGGACCGTCTTGAAGCGGTTCGGGGGATCCGCGGCGAGCTCGCGGAGGGTCGCCTTCCCCATGAACTCGCCCTCGGCGTCGAGCGCCACCACGCGGTCGAGCCCCAGGTCGAACGGCGAACGCTCGTGCGGCTCGTAGTCGTAGTCGGTCACGATCATCCCGACCTCAACGCGGACCGGCTCGATGATCGCGACCCCGTAGGGCACCGCCCCGGCGGCGGCGACCGCCTCCCACACCTGGGCGGCGTGCTCGGGCCGAAGGAACAGCTCGTAGCCAAGCTCGCCGCTGAACCCGGTGCGCGAGAGCCACACCGGCGCCCCGCCCACCGTGACGGGCTCGGGGAAGAACGTGAAGTATCTGAGCTCGTCGACGTCGGCGCCCGACACGATCGACCGGATCAGCTCGCGGGATCTGGGCCCCTGCACCTGCATGCTCGGCAGTTCAGGCGCGAGGTATTCGATCGAGACGTCCAGCCCTTTCGTCGCGTCGGCGAAGTACTCGGCGCGGTCGTTCCCGTTCGTGCAGACCCAAAGGTGGTCGGCCGCGTGACGGAACACGGTGCCGTCGTCGACGAGGAGCCCGTCCTCATCGACGAACGCCCCGTAGCGGACCTGGCCGTCGCGCATGCTCAGGATGTCGTTCGTGTTGACCCGCTGCGCGGCCTCGAGGGCGTCGCCCCCCCGGAACGCCCACTTGTTCAGCGGCGAGAGATCCCACATGCCCACGCCTTCACGGACGGCCCGGTACTCGGCGTCGGTGTCGCCGAAGGTCGTGACCCACAGCCAGCCGGCCTCCTCCTCGTACCCGACGGCGGTCCGGGACGTGATCGGGTGGAAAGCGGTCTCGCGGCTGGGGCCCATGGCGGCGTTATACCGCGGGATTGAACCGTTGTTCAAGTTTCGCCCCGGCGCCCCAGGGTGCCCGCGTCACGGTCGGCCGAGCCGCACCAGCTCCCGCACGGTGGGGTCGGGGGATCGCGGGAGCTTCCCGGCGAGCACGAGGAAGAGCTGCGCCGTCACGAGGGCGTCGTCGAGGGCCTGATGGGCGTCGGCCACGGGCACGCCGTACCGCTCGGCGGTCCCCGTGAGTGGGTACCCGGGCTTGTCCCTGGCCAGGCCCCCGAGCCCATCGGCCGCGATCGCGAGGTTCCGCACGTCGATCGTGCGCCGGCGCCACCGGCGCTTCCCGCCCCCGAAGATCGTGGCCAGGAAGTGCACCTCCACCCCGGCGAACCATACGAGCAGGTATCGGCCGTCGAGGGCCTCGCGCAGCTGCTCCCGAGCCTCGGCGAGCGACGGCGCTCCCGCCAGGTCCTGGGGTCGGAGCTCGTGGATCGTCTGCGACCTGGGTGACGGTGGCACGTGCGGGTCGATCAACTGGTGAGCCGACTCCGCGACGATCGCGCGGCCGTGGCGCACCGGGACGACGCCGTACGAGATCACGGTGTCGGAGCGGAAGTTCAGGCCGGTCGTCTCGAAGTCGAGCGCGACGTACTCGATCTCGCGCCAGGGCACCGCGCGGGCCCGGGGCGGGGCGACGGGCAGGGTCACGGCTCCCGGGGACACCGCACCGTCTCGGATTCGGTCACGACCGCGTGGACCCGCAGGTCGAAGTGCCCTGCGGGCAGATCTCCCTCGACCAGTTGGACCCCGAACGCCGCGCCCACCCGGAGCGCGTCGGAGCGGGCACGTGGGAAGAACCGGTCGTAATACCCGCCCCCGTACCCCACGCGCCGGCCCGCCCGGTCGAACGCGACCGCCGGCGTGACGATCACGTCCACCTCGGCGGGGTCGAGGGCCTCGCCGTCGGCCGGCTCGAGCGCGCCGAACGAGGTCGTGGTGGTCGGCTCCCCCGGGCGCCATGTGCGCGGCTCCAGGTCGCCGTCGACGATCCGGGGCAGCGCCACCCGCACCCCGCCCGACGTCAGCGCCTCGATCAGCGGCATCGTGGGGAGCTCCGACCCGAAGGTCCAGAACGCCATCACGATGCCCGCGGCCGCCACCTCGGGAAGCGCCAGCACGCGGTCGGTCACGAGGGCGCCGAGCCGTGCCCGCTCCTGCGGGATGAGGGCGTCGCGGCGCTCGAGCACCGTCGCGCGGACCTGCTTCTTCGCCCGTTTGAGTTGACCGCTGTTCACGGCCGCAGCGTCCCCGCGATCAGCTCGAGCCGGTCGGGCGGCCCGACCGGGAGGACGATGCACCACGCGGCGCCCGCGTCCTCGAGCCGGCCGGCGAAGGTGCGGAGCTCGGCGGCCGTTCCCGTCCAGAGCCCCTCGCGCGGGAGCCCCCGCTCGTCGCGATCGGTGAGCAGCCGGTCGAGGTCGGCCTGGTCCTCCCCCACCAGGGCGATCCCGCCCCAGGTGACCGCGACGTCGCGGCCGTCCGCGAGCGCGCGGAGCCTCCCGACGCTCGCGGCGAACGCGTCGGGATCCTGGCCCCACCCGTTCCACGCGTCCGCGCTCCGGGCCGCGATCGAGAGCACCGCGTCCGAGAGCCCACCCACCCAGAGCTCGGGCGTGCCCGCGGGTACCAGCGGCCCGCTGAGGGCGGGGACGTGATCGCCGCCCGGCCACGCCCGGCCCTCGAACAGCGACCGCATCGCGGTGACCGACTCCTCGAGCAGGCGCAGCCGGTCCCGGACCGACGGGAAGGCGATCCCGTAGGTCTCGTGCTCGGGGAGGGACGCCCGGTCCCCGCTCCCCACCGCGAGGATCGCGCGGCCGCCGGACATCGCGTCCAGGGCCGCCGCCTGTTTCGCCAGAAGCCCGACGGGCCTGAGGGTGACCCGCGTGACCAGGGTGCCCACCGCAAGCGTCGGGTGGCGGGCCGCGACGGCCGCCAGCAGGGTGAACGGCTCGAGCGCGGGCCGGTCGGGCCCCGAGGGCGGGTAGAACACGGGCGGGAACAGGTGGTCGGGCGAGAAGACGCCGTCGACGCCGAGCTCGGCACAGCGGTCGGCCATCCCGAGCGGCCGTGACACGTCGGCCGTGAAGACCGGCAGCGAGATCCCGAGCTTCACGTGAGCGTCTCGAGCGCCATCAGCGCCGCCCCGATCGCGCCGGCGTCGCTGCCGAGGCTCGCGGTCACGAGCGGCACGCGCGGCCGGTGCGCCGACGCCTCGAGCGAGGATACGAACGCCGCTCGCGCGGGCTCCATCAGGAGGTTCCCTGCGGCGGCGGCGCCGCCCCCCACCACGACGATCTCGGGGTCGAGCACGTTCGAGAGGCCCGCGAGCCCTTCGCCCAGGCTCCGACCGACCGTGGCGAGGATCCCGCGGGCGACCGGGTCGCCGGCGCGCGCGGACTCCGACACCACCTGGCCGGTGACCCGGGCCGGGTCGCCGCCGCAGCGCCGTGCGATCATCGACTGCGGGTGCTGCCGCGCGGCCTCTCGCCCCGCTCGCGTGATCGCGTGGCCGCTCGCGAACTGCTCCCAGCAGCCATGGTTCCCACACCCGCACAGCGGCCCGTCAGGATCGACGATGATGTGCCCGATCTCCCCCGCGAACCCGTGGGCGCCCCTGAGCAGCTGGCCGTCGATGATGATGCCGCCCCCGATGCCCGTCCCGGCTCCGGCGAACAACAGGTGGCGGAAGCCCGCAGCCGCGCCCAGCCGGTACTCGCCCCAGGCGGCGGCGTTCGCGTCGTTGTCGGCCAGCGTCGGCAGGCCGATCGCGTCCCACATGTGCTGGGCGAGCGGGGTGTTGCGCCAGGCCAGGTTCGGGGCGAACGTCAGTCGGCCCGTGTCCTTCTCGACGAGGCCGGCCGCCCCGACCCCGATCGCGCGAACCTCCGGTGCGATCACCGCGCGCGCGACCTCGACCATCGTGTCCAGCGTCGCCTGCATGTCGTTCGCGGGCGTCGGGAGCGTCTGGCGGGCGAGCACCGTGCCCTCGATCGTCACGCGGATCGCCGCGGTCTTGGTGCCGCCGACGTCGAGCCCGATCGCCTGTGCCCCGCTGCCCGTCATCCCGTGGTCGTCGGCTCCTCGACCCGGGCGAAGAAGATCTCGAGGTGGTCGCCGGCGAAGTTCGCCTCGCGCACGACCATCCGCTTCAGCGTCTGCGGCAGGATCAGGTTGCGCTTGTAGGACCCGACACGGACGAAGAGCTCGTCGTTGCGCCGGTGGATGTCCATGTCGTCGCGCGAGACGAACGGCAGCCGCATCGAGAGCACGTACCCCGAGCCCCGCTTGCGCACCCGGATCGGGTCGTCGTGGAACAGGATCGCGGTCGCGTCCTTGGTTCCGTAGACCTCCTCGCCCATCTCCAGCAGGAGGGGGATGCCAACCATCTCCCGCTGGAAGAGCCGGGCCTCCAGGATCGGCACCGGCTCGAAGGACTCGCGGACGGTGGCAAGGTGCTCGGCCTGGATGTCCTTCCACTTGCCGAAGTAAGGATCGTTCACCTCGTCGGGGATGATCCGGTTCACCACGACCGCGTCGACGCGGTACCCGAACAGCCCCAGGTACGTGTAGGTGCGGCGGGCCTCGCTGATCACCATCTTCTCGGGATTCACGACCAGGCGGACGGACGCCACGGACTCGTCGGTGAGGATCGTCTTCACGTCGTCGAGGTTGCGGTGGAGCCGCTCGACGGCCTCGAAGACCGCGTCGCCCGCGATCGGCAGCGTCGTCATCTTCGAGACGATCGGACGCACGGCCTTCACGACCTTGCGCTCGACCGGGAAGATCCGCTCGATGTACCAGTTCATGACCTCGGGCAGGCTCAGCAGCCGGAGCGTCTCGGCGGTCGGCGCGCAGTCGACCACGAGCATGTCGTAGGCCCCCGACTCCACGTGGGTCTTCACGTCGATCAACGCGAAGATCTCGTCGAGGCCCGGGATCACCGTGAGCTCCTCGGCCTGGATCGTCTCGGTGCCGGCCCAGTTCATCAGCTGGATGAAGTAGTCCTGGATCTCGCGCCAGTTGTCCTCGAGCCGCTCCTGCGCGTCGACCTGCTGCGCCCACAGGTTCTCGGCGATCAGCGTGGGCTGCGAATCGATCTCGACCTCGAAGGAATCGCCGAGCGAGTGCGCCGGGTCGGTCGACATCACGAGGGTGCGCTTCCCCTCCCGGGCGGCGCGCAGGGCCGTCGCCGCGGCCACGGTGGTCTTGCCCACGCCGCCCTTACCGGTGAACAGGATGACTCGCATGAGCCTCAATCTACGGCACCCGCGGGCAACGGAGTACCCGCGACGCGTGGCGAGGTCGTGACGGAGGTGTGTGCGGAGGGCGTCAGCCCATCTCGACGCGACGCTTCAGCTTCTCGAGCGCGTTCTCGATCACACGCCGGGCGCCCTCCGAACGGAGGAACCCCGGGACGAGCACGCCCAGCTCGACCCCGAGCCGATAGGTCACCTTCGTCGTGCTGTCGTCGAGCTCGGTGAACAGGTACTCGCCGCGGATGTCGCGGACCGCGCCACGCGCCTCCGTCGTGACCCACGACATGCCCGTATCACCGGCCGCGTACTGGTAGGCCAGCGTGTAGCCGGCCCTCCCGAGCACGGGGACGTCGACCTCGAACGCGACCTGGGTGGCGCGGCCGCCTTCACCGCGCTGCCGGACCTCGACGGTTCGCACGTCGGCCCACTCCGGGTACGCCTCGAAGTCCTCGAGGACCTCGACGATGTCCTCGAGGGGCGCCTCGATCTCGATCGACCCCTCCGCGTGCTCCATCCGGACGCATCCTAGCGTTTGGCGGCCGTGATCACGGTGAGCGCCAAGACCGCCACCGACAGGAAGATCACACCCACCGTGGCCCACAGCAGCGCCCTGGCGGACACGACCGGCTCGCCGCCCTCGGCCAGGTGATACGCCTCCCATGCCGTGCCCGCGTACACGACGACCGCGAGGCCGAGGAAGAGCGCGAACAGGCCGAGCAACACCCCGGAACCGCCGGCCGACAGCCCGGTGAGCAGCGCCATCACGAACAGCATCGCGAACAGGACCCCGCGCGCGAGACCGTCCATCCCGCGCCCCACCTTGCGATGGCCGAGCCCCGGGAAGATCAGCGACCAGGCCAGCGCGGTCTTCGGCTCGACCTTCGGTCGTTCCTCGCCCTGGCGCATCAGCGCGGCGAACGAGGTGCCGCACACGGCGCAGGCATCGAGCTCGATCGCGTTGGCGTTCCCGCAGGCGGGGCAGGGCCAGGTCGGGGCGGCGATGGCCGGCGGCGCGCCCGCCGGCGTCGGCGACGTATCGGCGCCGGGGGACGGTCCGGAACCGGGTGAACGAACGGGCTCGGGCTCGGGTTCGGGGTCGACCAGGGACTCGAAGCACTGCCCGCACCATCCGGCGTCCGCGACGACGAGCGCTCCGCAGTTCGGGCAGCGGCGTTCCTCATCGGCCGAGGGCGGAGCATCCATGGGCGCAGGGTACCCTCGCCCGGAGGCCGAAGGAACGAGCCTCAGTTCGCGGCGGCCTGGAGCCAGAGCACGAGCCGCTCAGCGATCGCGGGCCACGTGTGCGACCGCTCGACGCGCGCGCGGCCGGCCTCCCCCATGCGCCGCGCGAGGGCGGGGTCGCCGAGCAGTGCGGCCACGGCGTCCGCGACGGACGCGACGACGGCGCCGTCGACGAGGATCCCGGTCTGTCCGTCGACGAGCGCTTCCCGGGCGCCCCCCGAATCGCCCACGACGACCGGACGCCCGCACGCGGCGGCCTCGATGAACACGTTCCCCCAGCCCTCGACCTCCAGGCCGCCGAGCCTCGTCCGGCATGGCATCGCGAACACGTCCCCCACGGTGTAGTGCCTGGGCAGCTCCTCTTCGGAGACCTGCCCCGCGAAGATCACCGACCCTTCGGGGGCCTCGCCCGCGAGGTCGCGGAGGTGGTCCTCGTACGGGCCGCCGCCCACGATCAGCAGGGTCGCGTCCGGGACGCGCCGGCGGACCTCGCTCATCCCCTCGATCAGCACGTCCTGGCCCTTGCGCGCCACGAGCCGGCTCACGCACACGACCAGTGGCCGGTCGCCCACCCCGTACCGTTCCCGGAGATCGTCGGTCGGCAGGTCGGGGTGGAACGCCTCGATGTCGGCTCCCGGGTAGAGCACCGAGACCGGCACACGGGCCGGCACGGCCGTGCGCACGGTCCTCGCGATGAACGCGCTGCACATCACCGGGACGCGCGCGGCCTTCGAGGTCGCGTACCGCACGAGGCTGTGCGCCCCCGGCATCACCGAGAGCCAGTACTCGAAGCCGTGCGCGGCCGCCAGGTACGGGATCCCGCGGGCGGCCAGACGCGGTCCGATCATCGCGAGCGGGTAGGTCGCCCCGAACAGGACGACCTCCGCTCCCGTCTCGCGGACGGCCTTCTCGACGCGGCGGGCGACCTCGGGGGTCGGCCACAGGAAGCGCTCGGGCTGGCGCAGCACGCGGTAGGGCACGGCCGCGTCGAAGGCTTCCGCCTCGTCCCAGCCTGGACAGAGCACCGAGACGCGATCAGGCGGTAGCTGGTCGACGAGCGCCTCGAGCGTGCGCTGGATCCCGCCGACGCGCGGCGGGTAGTCGTTCGTGACCACGAGGGTGTGCGGGACGTCCATCGCGGATAATCCTCCCAGGCATGGGACCCATCGAGGCACCGCAGGACGAGCTGGCCGGGCTCCTCGACGAGGGGGCGTTCGTGCGGCCGTCCCTCCGCGTGATCCGCGTCACGGGCGCCGACGCCACGTCGTGGCTCCACGACCTCGTGACGGCCGACATCGTCTCGCTCGCACCGGGACGGGCGCGCCGATCGCTGCTCCTCACACCCACGGGCCGGATCCGCGCCGACGTCACCGTGGTGCGCGACGGGTCAGGGCTCCTCGTGCTCCAGGGGTCGGCGCAGCCCGACAGGATCGAGGCGCTGCTCGACCCGTACGTCCTCTCGTCGGACGTGGCGCTCGGCGACGTGTCGGACGAGACCGTCGTGTTCTCGTGGCCCGCGGGCGCGCCGGCGATCGGCGGCACGACCTTCACTCCGGCCGCGGCCGGGCCGGGGACCGGCGCCCTCGTGACGCGTGACGGAGCCGACGTGGTCGCGGCGACCCTCGTCGCGGCGGGCCTCATGGAGGCCGGTCCCGAGTCGCTCGAGGCGTGGCGGATCCTCCGGGGCATCCCCCGGATGGGCGCGGACATCGGCACGGACTCCCTCCCGGCCGAGGCTGGGCTCGAGGGCGCGATCGATCGCACGAAGGGATGTTTCCTCGGGCAGGAGTCCGTGGCCCGCGTCGCGAACCTGGGGCACCCGCCGCGGATCCTGCGTCACCTCGGGGCCGACGGCGACGTGGGCCCGGGCGACCCGGTCTCGGCCGGCGGCGCCGAGGTCGGCCACATCACCAGCGCCGCACGCGACCTCACGGGCGTCGTGGTCGCGCTGGCCCGGGTCCGGTGGGACGCGCGCGACGCCGAGCTCGGGGGCCCGAACGCGGTTCGGCTCATGTCGCTACCGCCACCTAACTAGCCCGAACGGGTCATTTCCGGTCCCGCTACCGGCCGATTCGCGATTGCCTGCCTTCGACCCCTTCCACTCGCGTGAGGACCTCTGTTATGAATCGGGTCCCGCCGACGCGGCCCGTCGTCGGAGGGTGTTTCGAGGGGGAGGGAAGCTGTGAGGATCGACCGCTATCCGGATGTCGACGTCGACCTGCTGCCTCCCAACCCATCCCCGCCCGACTTCTGGCAGGAGCGCGCCGCCTGTTTCGGTGTCGACCCCGACGTCTTCTTCCCGATCTCCGAGGAAGAGGCCGGGCCCGCCCTGATGTTCTGCACCGCATGCCCGATCAAGGAGGAGTGCCTCGCGTGGGCGCTCAAGAACGGCGAGCGCTACGGCGTGTGGGGCGGCCTCACGGAACAGCAGCGCCGCCGCCTCCAGCGTCAGGTCGCCTGATCCCGCAGTAACGAGCGCCGCCCCCTGCTCCCCTAGACTGTGCGCGTTCATGCGCGACCTCACGCCCATCCACGCCGTCGCGCCGCTCCGTATCAGCTTCGTGGGCGGCGGCACGGACTTCCCCCATTGGTACGCCGAGCACGGCGGGGCCGTGCTCTCCACCACGATCGACCACTACGTGCGCGTCCGGATCGCGCCCCGCGAGGACCGCGAGATCACGGTGCGGTCGCTCGACCTGGGCCAGCTCGTTCGCTACCGGCTCGACGAGGGACCCGAGTACGACGGCGTGATGGATCTCGCGAAAGCCGCGATCGACCGCATGGGCGTCGACACCGGGGTCGACGTCGACATCGAGTCCGAGGCGCCGCCCGGGAGCGGGCTGGGCGGGTCGTCGGCGCTCGTCACCGCGATGGTCGCGGGGCTCGCGATGCTCGGCGACCGGGCGTGCTCGGCCGAGGAGGTCGCCCGGCTCTCGTACGCCGTCGAACGCGACGACCTCGGGATCAGCGGCGGCTGGCAGGACCAGTACGCGGCGGCCTACGGCGGCTGCAACCTGATCGAGTTCGGTCAGGGGGGCGCGACGATCACGCCCCTGCGTGCCGACCCCGGCCGCCTCGAGGAGCTCCGTCGCCGCCTGCTCCTCTGCTACACGGGCGGCGTGCGGCGCAACGTCGGCCTGATCGACACCCAGATCGAGCTCTTCCGCGCTGGACGCGAGGACACGCTCCTCGGGATGAAGCAGCTCCAGGAGATGGCCTACGCGATGCGGGACACGATCGAGCACGGCGATCTCGACCGCCTGGGCCCGATGCTCCGCGACGCCTTCGAATCGAAGAAGCGGATGAACCCGCACGTCGTCGAGGACACGCCGATCGAGGCGATGCTCGACGCTGCCCGCGATGCCGGTGCATCCGGCGGGAAGATCTGCGGCGCCGGCGGCGGCGGCTACCTCCTGATCGCGAGCGAGCCCGGGGCGCGCGCGCACGTGCGGGCGGCGCTGGAGGCGCTCGGCGGGCAGTTCGCGGCGTTCGACTTCGACCGTCAGGGCGTGCGGGCTCGTCGGGGCGACGCCCTCTGGACGCCCGACCCGTCATCCGCCCGCCCATGACCGGACGGCGGTTCGCGCTCGTCGACCGCGACGGAACGATCAACGAGGAGGTCGACCACCTCGAGGATCCCGACGAGCTCGTGCTGATCCCGGGTTCGGCCGCCGCGCTCGGGCGGCTGCGTGCCCTCGGGCTCGGGATCGTGGTGGTCACGAACCAGGCACAGATCGGACGTGGGCTCCTCAGCGAGGACCGCCTCTCCGAGATCCACGACCGGCTGGTGGCGATGCTCGGTGCCGAGGGCGCCGAGGTCGACGCGATCCTCCACTGCCCCCATGCACCCGAGGACGGCTGCGACTGCCGCAAGCCCCGGATCGGCATGGCGCGCGATGCGGCGGCACGGTTCGGGTTCGACCCCGCCGAGTCGTTCCTCGTGGGCGATCATGCGAGCGACATGGGCATGGGCCGCTCGATCGGCGCGACCACGTTCCTCGTCCTGACGGGGCACGGCGTCGAGGAGCGGGCGAACGCCGGCGACGACGCCGATCACGTCGTGGCGGACCTCGCGGCGGCGGTCGATATCATCGCGGCATCCATCGAAGGGGAGGCCACCGCGTGACCCAGGACGAGCTCCGCGCCACCGCGCGGGACTACCTCGCCACCACCGCCGAGACGGTGCGGCGGGTCGAGGCCGAGTGTCTCGACGACATCGCCGCCGCCGCCGAGATCCTGATCGCGTCGCTCCGCTCCGGCGGCAAGCTCCTGATCTGCGGGAACGGCGGGAGCGCCGCCGACGCCCAGCACCTGGCCACCGAGTTCGTGAGCACCCTGACGATCGACAACCCCAGGCCGTCGATCCCCGCGATCGCCCTCACGACCGACTCGTCGCTCCTGACCGCGATCGCGAACGACTTCGGCATCGAGGGCGTCTTCGCGCGGCAGATCGAGTCGCTCGGTCGCGCCGGCGACGTGCTGATCGCGATCTCGACGAGCGGCAACTCGGCGAACGTCGTGCGCGCCGCCGAGCAGGCACGGTCGCAGGACGTCCGCGTGGTCGCGTTAACGGGTGCGTCCGGCGGGACGCTCGCTCCGTCGGCCGACGCCACGGTCCTCGTGCCGTCGACCGTGACCGCGCACATCCAGGAGTGCCACCTCGCGGTGGAGCAGCTCCTCGCGCTCCTGGTCGAGCGCGCGCTGTATCCGGCCGGGTGAGGCACCGAGGAGACTCCCCTGCCCCTGCCCGCGGTGGGAGGATGCACGGATGCCGGACGAGATCGGAGACCTGCGGGACGAACGGCGCGTCGTCACGGCGCTGTTCGCCGACATCGTCGGCTCGACCCCGCTCAGCGAACGCCTCGATCCCGAGGACCTCAAGCTGATCGTGGCCGACGCGATCGCCAGGATGATCGGGGCGGTCGAGGCCTTCGGCGGCACCGTGAAGGACCTGGCCGGCGACGGGCTGCTCGCGCTGTTCGGCGCGCCCATCGCGCACGAAGACGACGTCGAGCGGGCGATCCGCACGGGGCTCCGGATCGTGGACGAGATCGCACAGTTCGCCGCCGAGGTAGAACGCGGTTGGGGCGTCGGCGGGTTCGGCGTGCGCGTGGGGGTGGACACCGGGCTCGTCGTCGTCGGCGCGGTCGGCGCCGGCAGCCGGGTGGAATACAGCGCGCTCGGCGACGCGGTGAACACCTCGGCCCGGCTGCAGTCGCAGGCCGCGCCCGGCACCGTCCTCGTCGGCGAGGAGACCCACCGGCTCGCCGAGCCGCTCTTCTCCTGGGGCGAACCGGTCACGCTGACGCTCAAGGGGAAGGCGGCGCCGGTCACCGCCCATCCCGTCGAGACCGCGGCCGAGGGAGCGCCGACGGTGCGGGGACTCGAGGGCGTGGAGACCCCGATGGTCGGCCGCGAGCGGGAGCTCGCGATCGGCCGGGCGGCGGTGGAGGCCGTGCTCGAGGGGACCGGCGGCATCCTCCAGCTGGTCGGCGAGCCGGGCATCGGGAAGACCCGATTCCTCGCTGAGCTCCACGACCTCGTCGACGAGGCGCCCGTGCCGCACGCCGCCGCCACGTGGATCGAGGGACGCTGCGTCTCCTACGGCGAGTCCATGCCCTACTGGCCCTTCCGCGACCTGCTCCACTCCTGGCTCGGCACCTCCGCCGACGAGCCCGAACTCCGGCTCCGCGTGACGCTCCGCCGCCACGTGGCACGCCTCTTCGAGGACCGCGCGGACCAGATCGAGCCGTACCTCGCGCCCCTGCTCGGCCTCGAGCCCGACCCGAGGGAGGCCGCGCACCTCGCCGAGCTCTCCCCCGAAGCGCTCCAGTACCGCACGTTCGAGGTGGTACGGACCCTCCTCTCGCGCCTCGCGGACGACGGCCCGGTCGTGGTTGCCCTGGAGGACCTGCACTGGGCGGACGCAACCTCGCTGCAGCTGCTCGAGCGGCTGCTCGGGGACACCGAGCACGCCGCGCTCCTGCTCGTGCTCACGATGCGCCCCGAACGCGACCACCCGGCGTGGCGCGTGAAGGAGGAGGCGGCGCGCGACCTCCCCCACCGGTCCCGCGAGATCGCCCTTGAGGCGTTGTCGGGCGACGCGGGGCGCGACCTCCTCGACGCGCTGATCGGCGCCGGCACGCTGCCGCCGGAGATGGCCCGACGGATCCTCGAGCCGGCCGAGGGCAACCCGTTCTTCCTCGAAGAGCTCGTCCGCTCGCTCGCCGACGCCGGGGCGCTTGTCCGGGAGGGAGACACCTGGCGCTTCGACCACGCCGTGCCGATCGAGATCCCGCCCACGGTCGAGAAGGTGATCCTGTCGCGGATCGACCGGCTGTCCCCCGATGCGCACAGGATGCTGACCGCCGCCTCCGTGCTGGGCCGTCAGTTCGGGCTGCCGATGCTCGAGGCGCTCGTCGCTGACGACGGCGTGACCACGACGCTCACGGAGCTCCAACGGCTCGACCTGGTCCGCGAGTCACGGCGCTGGCCCGAACCCGAGTACCGCTTCAAGCACGCGCTGATCCAGGAGGCCGCGTACCGGACGCTCGTGCGTCAGGACCGCGAACGGCTCCACCGGGTGGCCGCTACCTGGCTCGAAGAGCGCGCCGGCGAGCGGCGCGACGAGGTCGCGGGCCTGCTCGCCCACCACTGGCTCGGCGCCGCCGACGAGGACAAGGCCGTGGCGTGCCTCACGCGGGCCGGCGACCTCGCGCGGCAGGAGTACGCCCTCGACGAGGCGGTCGGTCACTACCGCGAGTTGCTGCCGCTGCTCGAGCGCCGCGGGGAACGCCAGGAGATCGCGCTCGTGCTGTTCAAGCTCGCGCTCGCACTGCACATGTCCCTGCGCTTCGCGGAGGCGAACGAGGCCTACCAACGGGCGTTCGCGTTCTGGACGCCGCCGGCGCAGCCGTCCGAGGTGCCCGCCGAGGTGCTGCGCGCCTCGTCGAGCTTCCTGCCGAACGACTCGGACCCGCGCTCGGCGATCGCATGGCCGAACATCCAGCTCTGCATGAACCTGTTCGACCGGCTGGTCGAGCAGTGGCCCGAGCGCACGATCGTGCCGAACCTCGCGGAGTCGTGGGAGATCACGGACGACGGCCTGCGGTACGTGTTCCGGCTGCGCGAAGGGCTGACGTGGTCCGACGGCGTCCCGCTCACCGCCCACGACGTGGAGTTCGGGATCAAGCGCGTCCTGAACCCCGACGCGCCGGGGTCGAGCGTCGCGATCTACTTCGTGCTCGAGGCCGGCGAGGACTACTACCTGCGCCGCCACGACGACCCCGACGGGATCGGCGTGCGCGCGATCGACGATCGCACGATCGAGTTCCGGTTGGCGGCGCCGGCTCCGTACTTCATGAGCGTGATGAACCGGCCCGACGGCGGGCCGCAGCCCCGGCACTCGATCGAGGCTCACGGTCCCGCGTGGACGGACCCCGAGCACCAGGTGGTGAGCGGGCCGTTCCGACTGGTCTCGCGCGGCGACGACACGCTGGTCCTCGAGCGCCGCCCGGAGTATCGCGGCATGCGCGAGGGGAACGTGGAGCGGGTCGAGTACGTGTCGTGCGAGATCCCCGACGCCACGGAACGGTTCGCGCGGGATGAGCTCGACCTGGTGATGGTGCGCTACACGCCGAGGATCGCTGATCTCGTGGCCCGGCCGCACCCCGACGCGATCCTCGGACCGGCCGCGTGGTCGGGCTACCTCGCGTTCGATCACCGCGATCCCGTCACGTCGAACCTCGAGCTCCGGCTCGCGCTCGCTCGCGCCCTGGATCGCGAACGCCTCGCCGAGATCCTGCCCGCCAACTTCGTGCTGGCGACGGGCGGCGTCGTGCCGCCTGCCCTCCAGGGCCACACGCCGGACATCGCGCTCCGCTTCGACCCCGACCGCGCGCGCGAGCACCTCGCCGCCAGCGGCGCCGATGGACGCCTGGCGGTCGCGTGCCTCGACGACGACGCGGTCCTGCTCGAGCCCGTCATCGAGGGCTGGCGCGACGTCCTCGGGCTGGAAATCGAGCAACGTGCATGGACCTGGCAGACGATGGGCGCCCTCAAGGACCTGCGCGAGGTCGCGCCGATCGTGTTCACCGGGTGGCTGCCGGGCTACGCCGACCCCGAGTACATCCTCCGGTTGTTGTTCCAGTCCACGAGCAAGACCAACGAGGGCGCCTTCTCGTGGCCGCCCTTCGACGAGCTGATCGAGCGGGCTCGCCAGGAACGCAGCGACCGCGGGCGGCTGGAGCTGTTCCACGAGGCCGACCGGATGGTCGTGACCGAGCGCGTGGCCTGCATCCCGCTCGTGTACGGCCGATCGATGGCGATCGTGAAGCCCTGGGTGAGCGGCTGGCGCGAGTTCGGGAAGACCTCGGCGAACTTCGCCGACCTCGTCGTGCACCGCGATCGGGTCTGATCCGGCCGTTCACGCCGGGTCGGCGACCACCCGCATCCCCGATGCCGATCCCGGGCGCTTCCACTGACCCGGTCGACGATGCGATAGTCCGGTCGTCCACCACGAGGGAGGGAGCCATGTCGGAACGCGGCGACGCCTTGGCGGAGCGACTGTTCGGTGCCCTGCTGGGCGCGATCGACATCCAGAACGTCTACCTGGGCGACCGGCTCGGGCTCTACGCGGCCCTCGCGGATGGCGGACCCACGACCTCGACCGAGCTCGCCTCCCGCGCCGGGATCGCCGAGCGCTACGCGCGCGAGTGGCTCGAGCAGCAGGCCGTCGGGTCGATCATCGACTGCGACGACACCTCCGCGGCCGCGGACGCGCGCCGCTACACCCTGCCGCCGGAGTACGCGGAGGTGCTCCTCGATCCCGACTCGCGCTCCCACCTGGTGCCGGCCGTGCGCATGATCGTGGCCGCGTCGCAGCAGCTGCCGGCGCTGATGGAGGCGTACCGCAGCGGTGGCGGGGTCGGCTGGGCCCGCTACGGCCCCGACATGAGCGAAGGGCAGGAGGGCGGCAACCGGCCCTTCTACGTCCACGAGATGGGCGAGTGGATCGCCGCAGGTCTGCCCGAGGTCCACGCGCGGCTGGGCGAGGCCGGCGCCAAGGTGGCCGATATCGGGTGCGGCGGTGGATGGTCCACGATCTCGATCGCGCGCGTGTACCCGCAGGTCGAGGCGCACGGCTTCGACCTGGACGAGCCGGCGATCGAGCGCGCACGGGCGAACGCCGAGGCGGCCGGGGTGGCCGACCGTGTCACTTTTCACTCGGTCGATCCGAGGGAAGCGGGACCCGCCCATCGCTACGACCTCGTGACCGCGTTCGAGTGCATCCACGACATGCCGCACCCGGTGCCCGTGCTCGCGACGATGCGCGCGATCGTCGACGAGGGCGGCGCCGTGATGGTGATGGACGAAGGGGTCGCGGAGTCGTTCACGGCGCCGGGCGACGACCTCGAGCGACTGATGTACGGGTTCAGCACCCTCGTCTGCCTGCCGGACGGCATGGCGCACCCGGACTCGGTCGGCACCGGGACCGTGATGCGCCCGTCGACGATGGATGCGTACGCGCGCGACGCCGGGTTCTCCCGGACCGAGATCCTTCCGATCGAAGCGGGGTTCTGGCGCTTCTACCGCCTGCACGCCTGAGCGGCCCGTCGCGTCAACGCGGCGGGCCGCCGCGGATCTCGGCGAGGACCAGCTCCTGCCACCCCTCCTCGCCGTCATCGGCGAGGAGCCACCACGTGGCCCCGACGGCCTCGTACTCCCCGGGCTCGGTGTCGGGCGCGCCCTGCACCACCGCGTCGAACAGGGCGTCCGTGGTCCGGAGCGACCGCGTGAACGCCACCGCCTCTGCGAACGCGTCGGGCCCGATCGGGACCGGTTCCCCGTCGGCCACCGCGATCGGGAACACGCCGTCCCAACGAGCGGCGCGGTGGAACGGCGCGCGGTTCGGCCACATCCCCGCGACCCAGACCGGGATCCGCGGCCGCTGCACGGGGCGCGGGAGGAAGCGCACGCGGTCGAGCCGGTGGTGCCGCCCCTCCATCGTCACCGGCTCACCCGACCAGAACCCGTCGAGGATCGCGAGCCCCTCGTCGAGGAGCTCGGCGCGCTCGCGATCGCCCGTGGGCTCCCCGAACGAGCCGAACTCGACGTCGGGCGGGAACCCCAGGCCGGCACCGAAGATCAGCCGACCTCGGCTCAGGTGATCGAGCGTCACGGTCTCGCGGGCCACCGTCCACGGGCGGCGCCGTGCGAGGGGCGTGACCATCGGACCCAGCCGGATCCGCTCGGTCGTGGCTGCGAGCGCGGCGAGCGCGACCCACGGATCGAACACCGACACGTCGAACGCATCGGAGAACCGGATGTGGTCCCACAGGAAGAACCCGTCCCAGCCGGCCGCCTCCGCCTCGCGTCCCATCGTGAGCAGGAGGTCCAGCTCCCCGATGTTCGGCACGGTGATCCCGTATCGCATGACCGCAGCCTAGAACGCGTCGATGACGCTCGTGTCAGACCCCACCGTCACGATCGTCCGCGTGACCTCCCCGCATCCCGGCATCCTTGACACTCGAACACCTGTTCGATACCGTCCGGGCTCCCGTTCGGTCCCCTCACCCGACGGAAGGCGCCACGTGCTCGCGGAACCGATCCAGACCACGCTCGATCAGGGCATCCCGCTCGACGAGGTCACGTTCTGCGTGGTGGACCTCGAGACCACCGGCGGGTCGCCCCGCGACTGCAAGATCACCGAGGTCGGCGCCGTGAAGTACCGCGGCGGTGAGCGCCTCGGGTCCTTCCAGGCGCTGGTCGACCCCGAAGTGCCGATCCCGCCGTTCATCGCCCACCTCACCGGCATCAGCGACCACCTCGTGGCCGGGCGGCCGCCGATCGAGGAGATCATGCCGGCGTTCCTCGAGTTCGCGCGGGGCGCGGTCTTCGTCGCCCACAACGCGGGCTTCGACTTCTCGTTCGTGAACATCAACCTCGACCGGCTCGACTACGCGCCGATCCCCGGGCCGCCCGTCTGCACCGCGAAGCTCGCTCGCCGCGTGGTCTGGCCCGACGTGCCCAACGTGAAGCTCCAGACGCTCGCGAAGTACTTCCGCACGCGGGTGACGCCGATCCACCGGGCGCTCGACGACGCCGAGGCCTGCGCCGAGGTGCTCCACGGGCTGCTCGACATCGGCGGGCGCCTGGGGATCCTCACGCTCGGCGATCTGCGTGAGGCCGTCACCGCGCGGGGCCGGCCCCACTACGGCAAGATCGCGCTCGCCGACGCGCTTCCGCACCGCCCGGGCGTCTACCTCTTCAAGGCCCGCGACGGCAGGATCCTGTACGTCGGCAAGTCGAAGGACCTCCGCGCTCGGGTGAAGTCCTACTTCTACGGCGACACCCGAAAGAAGATCGACGACATGCTCGGCGAGGTGGCGTCGGTCGAGGGTCTCCCCTGCGCCGGCGAGCTCGAGGCGCTCGTGCTCGAGGCCCGCCTGATCGGCCGGCACGAGCCTCCTTACAACCGCCGCGGCAAGACCTGGCGGCGCGGCGCGTACCTCAAGCTCGATCCGTCAGAGGCCTATCCACGCGTGAAGCTCGTCCACGCGGCCAAACCCGACGATGGATGCGCCTACCTCGGTCCGTTCGGCAACTCGGCCGCCGCCCGCCTGGCGAAGGAGGCTCTCGAAGAGGTCGTGCCGATCCGGCGCTGCACCACCGCGATGCGGCCCGGCACGCGCTTCGCGCCGTGCGCGCTGGCCGACATGGGGCGCTGCCCCGCGCCGTGCGACGGGCGCGTGGACCCCGAGGGGTACGGCGCGCTCACCGAGGAGCTCGTGGCCGGCCTCCGCGCGCCGGACGCGATGCTCGCGGTGCTCGAAGCCAGGATGGACGACCTGGCCGAACAGGAGCGGTACGAGGAGGCGGCCCTCGTGCGCGACCGGCTCCGGGCGCTCGCGGGAGCGCTCGAGCGCGACCGGCGCGACGCCTGGCTCGTCCGAGCCGGGGCGTTCGAGCTCGAGACGGACGACGGCGTCAGGCTGCGGTTCGACCGCGGTGCGCTGACGCGGGCAGGGGATGGCTGCGCACGCCAGGAAGACCCCCTTTCGCTCCCCTGCCCGCGTGAACGCGCCGACGAGCTGGCCGCGGTGCGCGGCTGGCTCGCGCGCCACAAGGTCCGCGTGATCGCCGTCGACGGGCGCGCACCATCGGAGCCCGTCGACGGCGGCGCGGCCATCGCCCGGGTGCTCGCGCAGGCGCGCGCAGCCGAGCTCGCGCCGCCCGGCGGGCGCGAACGCGGCGCCAGGGAGACCGAGCGCGGCGGCTAAACTGGCGCGCATGGACAACGCCGTCATCCTCGAGGGAGCCCGCACGCCCGTCGGGAAGTTCCTCGGTTCGTTCGCCGGGACCACCGCGGTCGAGCTCGGTACGATGGCCGCCGTCGAGGCGCTCCGCCGATCCGACGTCGAAGCCACCTCGGTCGATCAGACGATCTTCGGCCACGCGCGCCAGGCGGGGAACGGGCCGAACACCGGCCGCCAGGTGAGCATCCACGCCGGCGTCCCCCAGGAGGTCAGCGCCTACAACGTGAACATCGCGTGCGGATCGGGGATGAAGGCCGCACAGCTCGGCGCCCAGCAGATCATGCTCGGCCAGTCCGAGGTCGTGCTCGTCGGGGGCATGGAGAACATGACCCGGGTCCCCTACCTGCTGCCCGACATGCGCCTGGGCTCCCGGCTCGGCAACACCGAGGCCGTGGACGCGATGTACCGCGACGGCCTGCTCGACCCGCTCTGCGGCCTGATCATGGGCGAGACCGCCGAGAACCTCGTCGACCTGTACGACATCTCGCGCGAGGAGCAGGACACGTTCGCGCTCGAGTCCCAGCAGAAGGCCGAGGAGGGCAAGGCCGAGCGGGCCGCCGAGATGTTCCCCGTCGAGGTGAAGGCCGGCAAGCAGACCGTCATGGTGGAAGCCGACGAGCACGTCCGACCGCAGACCACGATGGAGTCGCTGGCGAAGCTCGCGCCGGTCTTCCGCGACGGCGGGTCGGTCACGGCCGGCAACTCCAGTGGCCTCACCGACGGCGCGGCCTCCATGGTGCTGATGTCCGAGGCGCGAGCGACGGCCGAGGGCCGGGAATCGCTCGCTCGCATCATCGGGATGAGCTGGGCCGGCGTCGACCCGAAGATCATGGGCATCGGACCGGTGCCGGCCACGAAGAAGGTGCTCGCGTCAACGGGGCTCTCGCTCGCCGACATCGACGTGATCGAGATCAACGAGGCCTTCGCGGCCCAGGTGATCGCGTGCGAGCGCGAGCTGAAGTTCGACCGCGACAAGTTGAACCTGCGAGGCGGGGGGATCTCGGTGGGTCACCCGATCGGCATGAGCGGGGCCCGGATCATGCTGAGCCTCGCCTATCAGATGCGCGAGCACGGCCATGCCCTGGGGCTGGCCACCCTGTGCATCAGCGGCGGCCAGGGGCTGGCCGTCGTCCTCGAACGCGCCTAGACACGAGGAGACCAGCCGGATGAGCGTGCACGCCGTCGTCCTGATCCAGTGCGAGATCGACGCGATCCCCGAGGCCGCCCAGGAGATCGCCGACATCGAGGGCGTGAGCGAGGTCTACTCGGTGGCCGGCGAGTTCGACCTGATCGCGATCGTGCGCGTCCCGAACCATGAGGACCTCGCCCAGACGATCCCCGGCGGCATCGCGAAGGTCGCGGGCCTGAAGCGCACCGAGACCCTCATCAGCTTCCAGGTGTACTCGCGGCACGACCTGGAGCGGCTCTTCTCGATCGGGTTCGACGAGTCCTGAGGCCGACCGCCGCGGCGCCTCCGGCGCCCGTCAGAGCAACGACGTGTAGGTGGTCGCCGTCGGCCAGTCGATCGCGACCGCAAGGGCGGTGGCCGCCCACTCCTTCAGGTCCGTGTTGCCCCGCGCCGTGTACTTGTCGAAGAGGAGTCGCCGGGCCAGCGCGTCCTCGTCGGTGCCGGGCTCGACCACCCGGGCCCGCGTGGTCCGGCGCCGGTCACCCAGCTCGAGCCCGACCTCGGGCGAGATCATCAGGTTGCGGACCCAGTCGCTCCGCTCGACCCCGCCCGACAGCAGGAAGACCGTCTCCCCCTGGAGCGCGAACCAGATCTCGATCCGATGGGGCGCGCCGCTGACCCGCCCGGTGGTGGTCAGGTAGCAGTAGTCGAGCTCGGCGGGATCGGACACCGCCGGCCTACCAGATCGCCCAGATCACCAAGGCGACGATGACCGCGAGGGCCGCCCCGAAGACGATCAGGTCGACCTTCTTGACCTTGCCCGGTTGCTGGTAGTTGAACCCCATCTCGCTCCTCCTCAGACCCGATAGTAGGCCCGGAAGGTCTCCTCCGAGAGCCAGTAGAGATGCTGCCGCACCGTTGAGGCGAACGCTCGCGCCTCGACGCCATCCCGGCAGGCGCGCCGGAAGACCGTCTCACCGTGGCGGTCGACGACGCTCACGCCCCAGCCGTCGGGGGCATCGAGGAGCTCGACCTCGTACGCCTGGTCGGCGGCGGTGACCGCCGCGGTGCCGTTCACCCCTGCACGATCAGGTTCTGCTCGAGGCGCTCGATCGAGGTCTTCAGTGACCCCAGCACCGAGCCGGCCTGCAGGGTGAACTCCGGGCGGAGGTCGGCGACCTGGTCCAGCGCCTGCTCGAGCTTCGACCCGGCCTCCTCGGCCTCCCGCAGCGCGTTCACGAGGGTGACCGCGTAGTCGGACTGGAACGGCTCGCCGTCCCACGGACACTCGCCGCCGCTCGCGACCACCTGCTCGACCATGAACTCGCGGCCGTCGCGCTTACAGGTTCCCTTGATCTTCACGCGCTCTCCTTCTCGGTGACGAGCTCCAGCAGCCGGTCCGCGAGCTCGAACGGGTCGACCGGCATCACGAACCACGCGTCGGCCCCGGACCACTTCGCGAGCCACGTGTCCTGGGACCGCTCCAGCAGGATGATCACCGCGCCCGTGTAGGGCTCGACGTCGTCGCGAAGGGCTTTCGTCAGGGCGAACGCGCCCGCGCGCGACGCGATCTCGTCGGCCACGACGACCTCGGGCCGGTCGCGGAGCGCCGCCCTGATCCCCAACTCGCCGTTCGCGGCAGCGCGGAACCGCAGCTCGGTGCCGAGCCGGCGCTCGATGCTGCGCACCGCGAGCGCCATCAGCTCACGCGACCGGGGGTCCGGAGAGACCAGGAGCACTTCCACGGCAGGCATGCTACTACGCACCCCGGAGCCGCCCGGCCGGTCTTTGCGACCCCGATGGGGCTCGGCTACGCTCCGGCCCGGCGGCCGACCTCGGTCGCCCCACGAGGAGGGGAAGTGGACACCAACCACGCGAGAGTGGCCGTCGCCGAGTTCGTCGCGACGTTCACGCTGATCTTCATCGGGGCCGGTGCGGTGGTGCTGAACGCGGCCGGGAACCTCGACCTCACGGGTGTGGCGCTCGCCCACGGGCTCGCGCTCGCGATCATGGTCTCGATCACCATGCACATCTCGGGCGGGCTGGTGAACCCGGCCGTCGCGATCTCGCTGTGGGTCACGGGCAAGCTTCCCTCGACCCGCGCGGTCGTGTGCATCGTGGCCGAACTCCTGGGCGCGATCGCCGGCGCGCTCCTGCTGAAGGCGCTGATCCCCCGGGAGCTCTTCGACGTCGGCAACGGGGGCATCCCGGCGCTCGGCGACACGACGGCCGTCGGCAAGGGGATCCTGATCGAAGCCACGACGACGTTCTTCCTCGTGTTCGCGGTCTTCGGCACCGCGGTGGACGAACGCGGCCCCGCCTCGAAGACCGCGGGGCTCACGATCGGCCTCGTGATCGCCTTCGACATCATGGCCTTCGCTCCGTACACGGGCGCCGCGATGAACCCGGCACGCTGGTTCGGCCCCGCCGTGGCCACCGGCGAGTACGCGAACTCGCTCGTGTGGATCGTCGGCCCGATCGCGGGCGGCATCATCGCCGGGGTCCTGTACTGGGCGATGTTCCTGAAGGACCGCGAGCCCGCCACCCCGTAGTCGACCCACGTCTCCCTTCGACGGCCGTCGGGAAACTTGCGCAGGCCGTCGACGTTCCCCAACCGAGACCACGGGTAGCCTGGAGTTCCGATGACCGGCGACATCTATCTGGACCACGCCTCCGCGACGCCGCTCCGTCCAGAGGCTCGCGAGGCGTTCCTCGCCGCGCTCGATCTGTTCGGCGACCCCCTCAACATCCACGAGCCCGGCCGCGCGGCGCGCCGGCTGATCGACGACGCGCGCGCGACCGTATCGGCGGCGATCGGGGCCCAGCCCGACGAACTCGTCTTCACCTCCGGCGGCACGGAGTCGGTGGCGCTCGCGATCTGGGGCGGCGTCCGCGCGCTGCGCGAGCTCGGCTCCCGGATCGTCGTGGGTGCCGTCGAACACCCCGCCGTGGGCGGCGTCTGCCACGTGCTCGAGAGCGACGGATACGAGGTCGTCCTCGTGCCGGTCGACGAGCACGGCCGGATCGACCTCGACGTCTTCGCGCGCGAGGTGCGCGTGCCCGGGACCCTCCTCGCGAGCGTGCAGCACGCGAACCACGAGCTCGGCACGATCCAGCAGGTCGCGGAGGCCGCCCGGCTCGCCCGCGAAGCGAAGGTGCGGTTCCACACCGACGCCTGCCAGACGGTCGGGCGACTCCCGGTGAACGTCGCGGCGCTCGGCGTCGACCTGCTGTCGCTCTCCGCGCACAAGTTCGGCGGACCGGCGGGCGTCGGTGCGCTCTACGTGCGACGCGGGGTCGGCATCACGGCCTACCCGTGCGGCGACGACCGGGAGCGCAAGCGCCGCTCGGGGATGGAGAACACGCCGGGGATCGCCGCGATGGCGGCCGCACTGTCGGCCTCGCTGGCCGCGATGGCCGACGCCGCGGCCGACCAATGGGCGCTGACCGCACGGCTCCGGGACCGGATCGAGGCCACCGTCCCGGGTGCCAGGATCCACGGGCACCCGACCCACCGCACGCCCCACCTCGTGTGCTTCAGCGTCGACGATCTCGACCCGGCGACGCTGATGATGGCCCTGGACGACCGGGGCTTCCGGGTGGGGGCGGGCTCGATGTGCACGGGCCGCCCCGAGGACCCCTCGCCGGTGCTCGAGCAGATCGGTGCGACCGGCAGCGGGTTCCGCGTGAGCCTGGGCACGGGTTCGACCGCGGAGCAGGTCGACGCGTTGCTCGACGTGCTGCCCGACGTCGTCTCCGAGCTCCAGGAGGTCGAACGGGTCAGCGAGGCGGCGCTGGCGCGCTTCCGCCCGCCGACCTCGTAGCCGCTACCCCACCGTCCAGGTGTCGCCGCTATGCAACAGCGTCTCGAGGTCGCCCTTGCCCAGCCGTTCCGTGGCGCGATCGAGCTGTTCGTACATCGCCTCGCCGTAGACGGTCCGTTGGAAGTCGCGGAACACGCCGATGCAGGTGGCCTCGTGCGGCCCGAGCGACAGATGCGCAAGCCCGAAGGGCAGGGACGGTCGCCCGCCGGCCTCGTGCACGACGATCCGGTCGGGATCGACCTGGTCGGTCGAACGGACCTGCAGCCGCCCGTTGTCGCCGACGATCACGCACTTGCGACCCTCGTCGAAGATGATCGGCTGCCCGTCCTCGAGGCGGATCTGGTGGTGCACGCCCTCGGACTTCTCGCGCAGCAGGTCGAACGCCCCGTCGTTGAACACGTTGCAGTTCTGATAGATCTCGACGAACGCCGTCCCGCGGTGCGCGGCGGCCTTCCGCAGGACCTCGGTGAGGTGCTGGCGATCGTTGTCGATCGTGCGGGCCACGAAGGTGCCCTCGGCCCCGAGCGCCACGGCGATCGGGTTGAAGGGGTGGTCGACCGAGCCGAAGGGCGTCGACTTCGTGACCTTGCCCTCCTCGCTCGTGGGTGAGTACTGGCCCTTCGTGAGGCCGTAGATCTGGTTGTTGAACATCAGGATCTTGATGTTCACGTTGCGTCGCAGGGCGTGGATCAGGTGGTTGCCGCCGATCGAGAGCCCGTCGCCGTCGCCGGTCACGACGAACACGTTCAGGTCGGGGTTCGCGGTCGCGATGCCGGTCGCGATCGCGGGCGCGCGGCCGTGGATCCCGTGCACCCCATAGGTGTCCATGTAGTACGTGAACCGGCCGCTGCACCCGATCCCGCTCACGAACACGGTCTTGTGCGGGTCGATGCCGAGTTCCGGCATGAACCCCTGGACCGCGGAGAGGATCGCGTAGTCGCCGCAACCCGGGCACCAGCGCACCTCCTGGTCGGAGGTGAAGTCCTTCTTCGTCAGCGTGGCGACGACGCCGCCCGCCTCGTCGATCGTGTCACTCATCCAGCACCCTCAGGATCTCCTCTTCCAGGTCCTCGGCGAAGATCGGGAGGCCCTGGACCTTGGTGAAGCTCACGGCGTCGACGAGGAACCTCGCCCTGATCAGCAGGGCGAGCTGCCCCAGGTTCATCTCGGGTATCAGCACCCTCCGATAGGCCGTCACGACCTCGCCCGTGTTCGACGGGAACGGGTTCAGGTGACGCAGGTGCGCGGTGGCGACCTTCCGGCCCTCGGCGCGGACGCGTCGCGACGCCGCCCGGATCGTGCCGAGCGACGAGCCCCAGCCGAGGATCAGCAGCTCGGCGTCGCCGTCGGGATCGTCGACCTCGAGCGGCGGGATGTCCTTGGCGATCCCCTCGACCTTGTCGCGCCGCAGGTAGGTCATCCGTTCGTGGTTCACCGGGTCGTAGCTGATGTTGCCGGTCCCCTCCTCACGTTCGAGGCCGCCGATCCGGTGGACGAGCCCCGGCGTGCCGGGCACCGCCCACGGACGCGCGAGCTTCTCGTCGCGCGCGTACGGCATGAACGGCTCCCCGTCGTTCGCCGTCGCGAAGTTGGGCTCGATCACCGGCAGCGAGTCGAGCTCGGGCAACTTCCACGGCTCGGACGAGTTCGTCAGGAACGTGTCGGACAGGAGGATCACCGGCGTCCGGTAGGTCACCGCGATCCGCGCGGCCTCGAGCGCCATCGCGAAACAGTCGCTCGGCGAGGCGGCAGCCACGATCGGCATCGGCGATTCCCCGTGGCGCCCGAACATCGCGAGCAGCAGGTCGCCCTGCTCGGTCTTCGTGGGCAGGCCCGTCGAGGGGCCACCGCGCTGGACGTCGACGATCACCATCGGGAGCTCCATGATCACCGCGAGCCCGAGCGTCTCGGCCTTCAGGTCCATCCCGGGCCCGCTCGTGCCGGTCACGGCGAGCTGCCCGGCGAACGCGGCCCCGAGGGCCACGTTCGCGGCGGCGATCTCGTCTTCGGCCTGCAACGTGATCACCCCGAAGTTCTTGTGGCGGCTGAGCTCGTGGAGGAGCTCCGACGCCGGCGTGATCGGGTAGCTCGCGTAGAACAGCCGGAGCCCCGACCGCTCCGCCGCCGCGACCAGGCCCCACGAGAGGGCCGTGGCGCCCGCGATGTTCCGGTAGGTGCCCGGCTCGACCGGCGCGGCCGCGACCTTGTACGACTGCGCGAAGAGCTCGGTGGTCTCGCCGAAGTTGTAGCCCGCCTTGAACGCCGCGACGTTCGCGTCGAGGATCTCCTGCTTCCCGCCGAACTTCCGCTCGAGCCACGAGAGGGTGGTCTCCGTCGGCCGGTCGAACATCCACGAGACGAGCCCGAGCGCGAACATGTTCTTCGCCCGCTCGGCCTCCTTCTTGCTGATGCCCAGGTCTTCGGTGGCGCGCACCGTCATGCTCGTCATCGGGACCTCGTACACCTGGTACCCGGCGAGGGAACCGTCCGACCGGGGGTCCGCCGGATAGCCCGCCTTCTCGACGTTGCGCTGCGTGAAGGCGTCCTCGTTCAGGATCACGACGCCGCCCGGCTCGACCTTCGCGAGGTCGGCGCGGAGCGCGGCAGGGTTCATCGCGATCAGCACGTCGGCGTGGTCGCCGGGCGTCGTGATGTCGGTCGAGGCGAACTGGATCTGGAACGCCGACACCCCGTGCACGGTGCCGGCGGGCGCCCGGATCTCGGCGGGGAAGTCCGGCAGGGTGGCCAGGTCGTTACCGAGGACGGCAGTGGCGCTCGTGAAGCGATCTCCGGTGAGCTGCATCCCGTCGCCCGAATCCCCGGCGAACCGAACGACGATGCGCTCCCGCTCCTGGACGGTCTTGGTCATCGGAAGCCTGGGGCGGCTGCTCCTTCGTCGAGGCGGGCAGGTACGTGACCTAGGGTAGCGCGCGTCCGGGTCGACTCCGGCCGTCGGCGGTAGATTTCCATCATGAAGACACGACGGCTCGGCGCGAACGGTCCGGAGATCTCGGTGGTCGGCTACGGCGGATGGGAGGCGGGCGGCACGGCATGGGGCCCGAACGGATCCGACGAGGCGGTCGTCGCGGCGATGCGGGCGGCGCTCGATGCCGGCATCGACTGGATCGACACCGCCGAGGTCTACGGCGACGGCGAGAGCGAGCGGCTCGTGGGGCTGGCGATCGCCGGGCGCCGCGACGAGGTCACGATCGCCTCGAAGGTGGCGCCCTCCGAGGAGGGGTCCGGGTTCGTGCCCGACCAGGTCCGTGCGGCCTGCGACGCGTCGCTCGGGCGCCTGGGCACCGACCGGATCGACCTCTACCAACTGCACTGGCCCGATGAGTCCGGCGTGCCTCTCGAGGACACGTGGGGCGCGATGGCCGCGCTGCAGGACGCAGGGAAGGTGCGGTGGATCGGCGTCTCGAACTTCTCGAGGGACCTGATCGAGCGCTGCGAGGCGATCCGTCACGTGGACTCGCTCCAGCCCGAGTTCTCGATGCTGAACCGGGAGCACGCCGCCACGATCGCCTGGTGCGGCACGAACGGCACGGGGGTCGTCAGCTACGGCCCGCTGGCGTTCGGGCTGCTCACGGGCGCGATCGCGCTCGACACGGTCTTCCCGCCCGGCGACTGGCGGGCGCCGGGCGACGAACCCGAGGATCCCGACGAGGTCAACCTGTTCTCGCCCGACCGGTTCCCGATGGCCCTCGACGCCGTCGCGGCGATCGCGAAGGTGGCCGAGCGGATCGGCATCGCGACGGCCCAGCTGGCCCTGGCGTGGAACGCGGCCCAGCCCGGGGTGACGTCGGCGATCGCCGGCAGCCGGAACCCGGACCACGTGCGCAGCAACGCGGCCGCCGGTGAGGTGGAGCTCGACGAGGCGACCCTGACCGAGCTCGAGGCGTTGCTGAGGGGCGGCGGCTTCTAGCGGACCGGGGGTCAGCGCTCGCGGCGACGTTGGATCTGGCGGACGCGCCTGACGATCCCGTCGAGCAGCTTCAACGTCACCTGCGGCTCGTCATCGATCAGGCTCATGAGGGTGCGCCGGAACAGCCGGAGCACGCGGAGCGGCGTGACCGCGACGACGCTCGCCGACCGCGGGCCTCCGTCGATCGCCGACAGCTCGCCGAAGAAGTCGCCGGGCAGCACCGCGCCGACCTTGCGCCCACCGCGCACCACCTTCCCCTCGCCCTCGAGCACGACGAACAACGTCTCGCCCAGGTCGCCTTCCTTGACGACCGTCGCGCCGGGGTCGAACGACAGCTCGTCGGCCTCGGCCGCCAGCCGGTTCAGGTGCTTCTTCGAGAAGTCGTCGAACAGCGGGATCCCGCCCAGTGCGAGCGCGGTCTGCCGCCGGGTGCGCTTCGGCGCCTGCTCGGGACGTCGCGGCGTGACCCCTCGACCGGACTCGCGGCGCAGCATGTCGGGCAGGCTCTGGCTCATGCCGGAAGCCTACCCCGGTAGCGAGACCGGAGGTGAACGCGAGCGGCATCGTCGCTGGTCGTACGCACGGATGCGCGACTAGGGTGAGTGGTCACATGGACGTCCGTGACCGCCTCGCCTCGCTCGCCGCCGAGCGGATCGTGATCCTCGACGGCGCCTGGGGCGTACTGCTGCAGGGGCGCGGCTTGTCCGAGGAGGAGTTCCGCGGCGAGCGGTTCCGCTCCCACGCCCGGGACGTCAAGGGCGACCCCGACCTCCTGAACCTGACCCGGCCCGACATCGTGGCCGAGATCCACCGGCAGTACTTCGACGCCGGCGCCGACATCACCACGACGAACACGTTCACGGCCACGTCGATCGGCCAGGGCGACTACGGGCTGCAGGACGCCGTCTACGACATGAACGTCGAGGGGGCGCGCCTGGCGCGGACGGCTGCGGACGCGTTCGAGGACCGGTTCGTGGCGGGCTCGGTGGGACCGCTGAACGTGACGCTCTCGCTCTCGCCCAAGGTCGAGGACCCGGCCTTCCGCTCGACCTCGTTCGACCAGGTGTACGAGGCCTACGTCGAGCAGATGCGGGGCTTGCGCGACGGGGGCGTCGACCTGCTGTTGATCGAGACGATCTTCGACACCTTGAACGCGAAGGCCGCGATCGCGGCCGCGAAGGACACCGCGCCCGAGCTCCCCCTGTGGATCTCGGTCACGATCGTCGATCGGAGCGGCCGCACGCTCTCGGGTCAGACGATCGAGGCGTTCTGGACGGCGGTCGAGCACGCCGATCCGCTGATCGTGGGCGTCAACTGCTCGCTCGGCGCCCGCGAGATCCGTCCGTACGTCGAGGACCTCGCGCGCGTCGCGCCGATCCCGGTCGCGTGCTACCCGAACGCCGGCCTGCCCAACGCGTTCGGGGGCTACGACGAGACCCCCGAGACGACCAGCTCGCTCCTCGGGTCGTTCGCGCGGGACGGCCTCGTCAACATCGTCGGTGGGTGCTGCGGCACCACGCCCGACCACATCCGGATGATCGCCGATACCGTGCGCGACCTGGCCCCGCGCCAGGTCCCGGCGCCCGGGGAGACCGTCACATCCTTCAGCGGGCTCGAGCCGTTCCGGATCACGCCCGAGACCGGCTTCGTGATGGTCGGCGAGCGCACGAACATCACGGGCTCGGCCAGGTTCCGCCGGCTGATCGAGTCCGGCGACTACCAGGCCGGGGTCGACGTGGCGCTCGAGCAGGTGCGGAGCGGCGCGAACCTGATCGACGTGAACATGGACGCCGACCTGATCGACGGCGAACAGGCGATGACCACCTTCCTGAACCTGATCGCCACGGAGCCCGAGATCGCCCGTGTCCCGATCATGATCGACAGCTCGAAGTGGTCCGTGATCGAGGCCGGGCTGAAGTGCGTACAGGGCCGCGGGGTCGTCAACTCGATCAGCCTGAAGGAGGGCGAGGCCGACTTCCTCGACAAGGCTGCGAAGGTCCGGCGCTACGGCGCCGCCGTCGTCGTGATGCTCTTCGACGAGGAGGGCCAGGCCGGCACGGTCCCCCGCAAGATCGAGATCGCCGAACGCGCGTACCGGCTGCTGATCGACGAGGCGGGCTACGACCCCGCGGACATCATCATCGACCCGAACATCCTGGCGATCGCGACCGGGCTCGAGGAGCACGACGACTACGCGAAGGCGTTCATCGAGGCCACCCGCGAGATCAAGCGCCACTGCCCCGGCGTCAAGGTCTCGGGCGGCGTCTCGAACCTCAGCTTCTCGTTCCGCGGGAACGAGCCCGTGCGCCAGGCGATCCACTCGGCATTCCTGTACCACGCCCGCCAGGCCGGTCTCGACATGGCGATCGTGAACGCGGGCCAGCTCCCCGTGTACGACGACATCGCCCCCGACCTGCTCGAGCACGTCGAGGACATCATCTTCAACCGACGGCCCGACGCGACCGAACGCATGGTCACGTTCGCCGAGACGGTCAGGGGCGGCGGGGTCGAGCGCGAGGAGGACCTGGGATGGCGCGAGAGCACCGTCGAGGAGCGCCTCTCGCACGCCCTCGTCCACGGGATCGTCGACTTCATCGTGGCGGATACCGAGGAGGCCCGGCTCGCCTACGACAAGCCGCTCGACGTGATCGAGGGGCCGCTGATGGACGGGATGAAGATCGTCGGCGACCTCTTCGGCGCCGGGAAGATGTTCCTGCCGCAGGTCGTGAAGAGCGCCCGTGCGATGAAGAAGGCCGTCGCGCACCTCGAGCCGTTCATGGACGAAGAGAAGCGGCTCGTGATCCGCGCCGGCGGCACGGCCAAGCCCCAGGGCCGGATCGTCACGGCCACCGTGAAGGGCGACGTCCACGACATCGGCAAGAACATCGTCGGAGTGGTGCTCGGCTGCAACAACTACGAGGTGATCGACCTCGGCGTGATGGCGCCCGCCGACCTGATCCTCGACACGGCGATCGAGGAAGGCTGCGACATCGTCGGGCTCTCCGGTCTGATCACGCCGTCGCTCGACGAGATGGTGAACGTCGCGAAAGAGATGCAGCGACGCGGGATGGACCTGCCGTTGCTGATCGGCGGGGCGACGACCTCACGCCAGCACACGGCGGTGCGGATCGCGCCCGGGTACGAGCAGCCGGTCGTGCACGTGCTCGACGCCTCCCGCGTGGTGGGCGTCGTCTCGGCACTGCTCGACCCCGAGCGCAGGACGACCCTGGCCGCCGAGAACCTCGAGCTGCAGGACCGGCTCCGGGCCCAGCACGCCGAGCGGGAGCGGACGCCGCTCCTCCCCTACCGACTGGCGATCGCGAACCGAACGCCGATCGACTGGCGTGCCGAGGACATCCCCACCCCCTCGTTCACGGGCCTCCGCATCCTCGAGCCCTCGCTCGAGACCCTGCGAGGCTTCATCGACTGGACCTTCTTCTTCACCGCATGGGAGCTGAAGGGACGGTTCCCCCAGATCCTCGACCACCCGGCGCACGGCGAGGCCGCGCGCGAGCTCTACGAGCATGCGACCGAACTGCTCGACGAGATCGTCGCCGAGGGGTCGATCCAGGCTCGGGGGGTCTACGGCTTCTGGCCGGCCGCCGCCGAGGGCGACGACGTCGTGCTGGACAACGGCGTGACGTTCCCGATGCTGCGGCAGCAGGTCGACAAGGGCCGCGACCGTCCGAACCGGTCGCTCGCGGACTTCGTGGCGCCGGCCGAGCTCGGGCTCGCCGATCACGTGGGCGCCTTCGCGGTGACGGCCGGTCTCGGCGCCGAGGAGCTCGCCAAGCGGTACGAGGCCGATCACGACGACTACCGGGCGATCATGGTGAAGGCGCTCGCCGACCGGCTGGCGGAGGCCTTCGCCGAGTACCTGCACCAGGAGGCCCGGATCGCCTGGGGCTACCAGGACGCTCCCCAGGCGAACGAGGAGCTGGTCGACGAGCGGTACCGCGGGATCCGTCCCGCGTTCGGCTACCCGGCCTGCCCCGACCACAGCCTGAAGCGCCGCCTGTTCGAACTGCTGCGCGCGCCAGAGGTGGGGATCGACCTCACCGAGCACTTCGCGATGACCCCGGCCGCGAGCGTCTCCGGGCTGTACTTCGCCCATCCCGAAGCCCGCTACTTCAACGTGGGGCGCATCGGCAAGGACCAGGTCGAGGAGTACGCCCGGCGCCTGGGCGTGAGCGTCGACGGCGCCGAGCGCTGGCTCCGCCCGAACCTCGCGTACGACCCGGACTAGCCGCCGGACTATCCGACCCCCCGCGCGGGGGTCCGTCGACCGATGGCGTCGCGCCCGCTCCCTGCGCATCGTCGTCTCGGAAGGTCCGGGCTGCCATGTCCGGCCGCAACGCAGGAGCACGCCATGGTCAGCGAGGCGATCGACATCGGGTTCACCGGCATCGAGCTGCTCGAGCAGCCCCTGCTGAACAAGGACACGGCCTTCACCGAGGACGAGCGCGATCGGTTCGACCTCCGGGGCCTGTTGCCGTCCCGCGTCACGACGCTCGAGGAGCAGGTGGCGCTCGAGATGGAGCACCTGCGCCGCAAGGACGACGACCTCGAGCGGTTCATCGGGCTCGCGGCCCTGCAGGACCGGAACGAGACGCTGTACTACCGCGTGCTCGTCGACCACCTCGAGGAGCTGATGCCGATCGTCTACACGCCGGTGGTCGGTCAGGCGTGCCAGGACTTCAGCCACATCCTGCGGCGTCCGCGCGGCCTGTGGATCACGCCCGATGACATCGACCGGATCCCCGAGCTGCTCGACAATGCCCGGCACGAGGACGTGCGCCTGATCGTGGCCACCGACAACGAGCGGATCCTCGGGCTCGGCGACCTCGGCGCCGGCGGGATGGGCATCCCGGTCGGCAAGCTCGCGCTCTACACGGCCGGAGCGGGCATCCACCCCGCGCGCACGCTCCCGGTCTCGCTCGACGTGGGCACCGACACGGAGCGCCTCCTGGACGACCCCATGTATCTGGGCTGGCGGCATCCGCGCCTGCGCGGCGAAGCCTACGATCGCTTCCTCGAGGCGTTCGTCGAGGCCGTGATCGACGTGTTCCCGCGTGCCGTCCTGCAGTGGGAGGACCTGAAGCAGCACAACGCGATCCGGGTGCTCGACCGCTACCGCCACCGGATCACCAGCTTCAACGACGACATCCAGGGCACCGCCGCCGTGGTGATGGGCGGGATCTTCAGCGCCCTCCGTCGCTTCGGCGAGCCCCTGTCGGCCCAGCGGTTCGTCTTCGTCGGTGCCGGGGCCGCGGGCATCGGGATCGCGCGGCTCGTGCGGTCGGCGATGCGGGCCGAGGGCGCCGACGAGGCGACCGTGCTGCGCTCGATCGCGATGCTCGATTCGCACGGGCTCGTGTTCGACGACCGTGACCCCCTCGACGAGGACAAGCGGGAGATGGCCCTGGGACCCGACGAGCTGGCCCATCACGGGTTCGGCGGCTGCGACCGCGAGGCCCGGTACGACCTCGAGACGGTCGTGCGTCATGTCAGGCCGACGATCCTGATCGGGACGAGCGGCACGCCGGGGGTCTTCACCGAGGCCGCGATCCGGGCGATGGCCGATGCCGTGCCCACGCCGGTCGTGCTGCCGCTCTCCAACCCGACGTCGAAGACCGAGGCGCTCCCCGCCGACATCATCGCGTGGTCGGGCGGCCGAGCGCTCGTCGCCACCGGCAGCCCGTTCGACCCGGTCGAGCACCAGGGCTGGACCCACCTGATCGGCCAGGCGAACAACGCGTTCGTCTTCCCGGGGATCGGCCTGGGGGCGATCGTCAGCGAGGCGCGCGAGGTCCCCGACACCTTCTTCCTGGCGGCCGCCGAGACGCTCGCCGGTTGCGTGGACGGTGACCGGCTCGCGAACGGGGCGCTCTACCCGTCACAGTCCGACCTGCGGAGCGTCTCGCGCGCGATCTCGATCCGCGTGGTCCGCGAGGCACGCGACCTGGGGATCGGGCGTCACCTCGACGACGCGGAGATCGAGGCTGCGGTCGACGCCGAGATCTGGGAGCCGGCATACGCCGATCTGACCTGAGGGTTGGAGGCGCGGAAAGCCGCGCTAGCTGGCGGCGAGCACCGCGGACGGGAGCTTCGAGACCTCGTGCACGAGGTCCCCGGCGACCTTCTGGGCGTCACCGAACAGCATCATCGTCTGCGGGGCGTAGAACAGCTCGTTCTCGATGCCCGAGAACCCGGAGCGCATCGACCGCTTGATCACGACGACGCTGCGCGCCTTGTCGACGTCGAGGATCGGCATCCCGTAGATCGGACTGTCGGCGTCGTGGCGGGCCGCCGGGTTCACGACGTCGTTCGCACCGATCACGATCGCGACGTCGCACCGCGGGAAGTCGGGGTTCACGTCGTCGAGATCGCACAGCTGCTCGTAGGGCACGTTCGCCTCGGCGAGGAGCACGTTCATGTGACCGGGCATCCGGCCTGCGACCGGGTGGATCGCGAACTTGACCTCGCTGCCGCGCCGCCCCAGGAGATCCGTGAGCTCCCGGACCTTGTGCTGGGCCTGCGCCGCGGCCATGCCGTAACCGGGCACGACGATCACGAGCCCGGCGGTGTCCAGGAGCATCGCGACCTCCTCGGCCGACGTGATGCGGACCGGCCGCTCCTCGACCGCTCCCTCGGCGTGGGTGGAGGCGCCGAAGCCTCCGAAGACGACGTTCACGATCGACCGGTTCATCGCGCGGCACATGAACACCGACAGCAGGAAGCCGGACGATCCGTCGAGGGCGCCGGCGAGGATCAGGATCGGGTTGTGGATCGCGAACCCGAGCGCGGCCCC
Source organism: uncultured Actinomycetes bacterium (assembly GCA_963821925.1). Lineage (GTDB taxonomy): Bacteria > Actinomycetota > UBA4738 > UBA4738 > HRBIN12 > JAOUEA01. The sequence goes on from CAWGFO010000009.1 coordinate 352,959, forward strand.
GGAGAGGCCGGCGAACGAGTTCAAGAGCGAGATGATCGTCGGCATGTCGGCCCCGCCGATCCGGATCACGAACAGGACGCCGAACGCGAGCCCGATCACGATCAGGAACGGGAGGAGCTGGGTCGAGGAGGGCGAGAGCGTCAGCGCGACCACGAGGACGATCCCGACCCCGAGCACCGCCAGGTTCATCAGGTTCTGACCCCGGAAGACCCAGGCGCGGTCGCGCACGATCCCCTGGAGCTTGCCGAACGCGATCAGCGAGCCCGTCACGGTCAGGTAGCCGAGCAGCATCTCGAGGCCCAGCACGCCGGCGGTGAACGTGTCGAGATCCCCCCGACCGAGCAGGAACTCGGCCGTGCCGACGAGCGCGGCCGCCAGGGCGCCGAAGGCGTGCGAGATCGCGATCCGCTGGGGCATCGCGGTCATCGGCATGAAGATCGCGAGCGCGGCACCGATCGCCGACCCGATGAACGCCGCGATCAGGATCCATCGGAAGTCGATGATCTCGCCGTGCAGGAGGGTCCCGACGATCGCGGCCACCATCCCGAGCTCGCCGGCACGCACACCGCGACGCGCCGTGGTCGGGTGCGACAACCACTTGAGCGAGAGGATGAAGCCAGCGCTCGCCCCGAGGTAGAGCGCGATCAGCAGCCAGTCACGCAACTCGTTCACGAGGCGTCACCACTCCCGGCCTTCCGGCTGCCCCGCTTGAACGACTTCAGCATGCGGTCGGTGATCATGAAGCCACCGACCACGTTGATCGTGGACGCGCACACCGCGGTCGCTCCGAGCACCGTCGCCATCGTGCCGCGGCCCGCTCCGGCCAGGATGATCGAGCCGACGAGCGAGATACCCGAGATCGCGTTCGTGAGCGACATCAGCGGCGTGTGCAGGAGCGGCGGCACGCGGCGGATCACCTCGAACCCGATGAACGTGGCGAGCATGAAGATCCACAGTCCGAACTCGATGCGCTGGGTCACGACACCGCCACCTCCTCGAGCTGTGCCAGCACCCGCGGATGCACGATCTCGCCGTCACGCGCGATCAGGGTGGCGCGTACGACGTCGTCGTCCCACGATGGGTCGATCGTGCCCTCACGCATGAGCGCGAGCTTCACGAAGTTCGTGAGGTTGCGCGCGTAGAGCTGGCTCGCATGGAACGGCACGGTGGCCGGCAGGTTCGTGGGCCCGAAGATCGTGACGCCGTTCTCGACCACGGTCTCGTCCGGGCGCGAGAGGGCGCAGTTCCCGCCCCGCGCGGCCGCGAGATCGACCACCACCGATCCGGCGGCCATCGCGTGGACACCTTCCTCGGTGAGCAGCATCGGCGCCGGTGCGCCGGGGATCGCCGCGGTCGCGATCACCACGTCGACGCCGGTGACCGTCCGGGTCAGGTGCTCCTGTTGACGCCGGTAGAAGGCTTCGCCGAGCTCCTTCGCGTACCCGCTCGCGTCCTCGGCATCGCCCGGCTGCAGGGGCAGCGGCACGAGCTTCGCCCCGAGGCTCTCGACCTCCTCCTGGGCAGCGGGACGTACGTCGTACGCCTCGACCATCGCGCCGAGACGCCGAGCGGTGGCGATCGCCTGGAGGCCCATCACGCCGGCGCCGATCACGAACACACGTGCGGGCGCGACCGTCCCGGCGGCCGTCGTGAGCATCGGGAAGAGCTTCGGGAGCCGCGCGGCGGCCATCAGCACGGCCTTGTAGCCGGCGATCGTCGACTGCGACGACAGCACGTCCATGCTCTGCGCCCGTGCGATCCTCGGGATCAGCTCCATCGCGAAGATCGTGACCCCGCGGTCCGCCAGCTCGGCGAGCGACCGCGCCTCGGAGAGCGGTTCACCGAGCCCCACCACGATCTGGCCGGGATGATGGCGATCGAGATCGTCTCGCCCCGCGTCCGGGTTCGCGCCGATCGTGCGCACCTGCAGCACGAGGTCGGCGCCGAAGACCTCATCCCGGCTCCCGATCGAGGCTCCGTGATCCACGAAGGCCTCCGCCGGATACCCGGCCGCGTCACCCGCTCCCGCCTCGACCACGATCTCCAGGCCGGCGCCCTGCAGCACGGGCAGGCACTGCGGTACGAGCGCGATCCGGGTCTCGCCGGGGAAGGTCTCCCTCGGTACGCCGACGGTGATCGTCCCGGTTCCCATGGCTCAATCGTGCGCGGTAGGTCGGGAACCGCCTCCGGGCGGAGGTCCCACATCGTCGTGGTCCTTCGGCGGGCGCCCCGGGACCTCCCGAGCGGCGTGAAGATGCCCTCGGACCCTGCCGCCGCGGCTGGTCCGGGGGCACCCCGGGCGCTGGTAGCGTGGGCCCATGACGCACTTCTGGCATCCCTTCGCCGACATGTCGGCGGTCTCGGGAACGGGCGCGATCACCCTGGTCGGCGGCGAGGGCGCGCACGTGGTCGACGACACCGGACGCCGCTACCTCGACGCCACCGCCTCCCTCTGGTACTGCAACGTCGGGTGGGGACGGCGCGAGATCGCCGATGCCGCCGCCGCGCAGATGGCCGAGCTCCCCGCCTACTCCACGTTCGGGGACCTCACGAACCGGCCCGCCGAGGCCCTCGCGGACCGGGTGGCCGCGATCGCCCCCGTCCCCGACTCCAAGGTCTTCTTCACGAGCGGCGGCTCGGACTCGATCGACACGGCGACGAAGATGGCGCGCCGCTACTGGCAGCTCCGCGGCGAGCCGGAGCGCACGATCCTGATCCGCCGCGAGAAGGCTTACCACGGCATGCACACCGGCGGGACCTCCCTCGCCGGCATCCCCGCGAACGCGACCGGCCACGGCGAGCTGATCGAGGACGTGCTCGAGGTCCCGTGGGACGACGCCGACGCGCTCCGCACCGCGATCGAGACCGCCGGCGCCGGCAACGTGGCCGCGTTCTTCTGCGAGCCCGTGATCGGGGCGGGCGGGGTCTTCCCGGCGCCCCATGGCTACCTGAAGGCCTCCCGTGAGGTGTGCCGGGAGACCGGGGTCCTGTTCGTCGCCGACGAGGTGATCACCGGGTTCGGGCGCTGCGGCGACTGGTTCGCGTCCTCGCGCTTGGGGCTCGATCCCGACATCGTCACGTGCGCCAAGGGCATCACGAGCGGGTACCTCCCGCTGGGCGCCGTGCTCGCATCCCCGCGGGTCGCGGAGCCGTTCTGGGCGCCGGGCGCCGGGATCTGGCGTCACGGCTACACGTACAGCGGACACGCGACCGTGGCCGCCGCCGCGATCGCGAACCTCGACATCATGGAGCGGGAGGCCCTGCCGGAGCGTGCACTCACCCTCGAAGCGCAGCTCTACGACGTCCTGGCGCCGCTCGCCGACCACGAGCTCGTCGAGGAGGTGCGCGGTGGCGTGGGAGTGCTCGCGGCCGTGAACCTACGGCAGGACCTGGTGGCCGACGACCCGATGCTGCCGGCACGCACCGGCGCGGCGATCCGCGAGGCAGGGGTGATCGTCCGTCCGCTGGTGGCGGGCGCGATCGCGGTCTCGCCACCCCTCGTCGTCGATGCGGACGACCTGGCCGAGCTCGCCGGGGGGTTCCGGGCGGGGCTCGACGCCGTCAGCTGACGGAGCGGATCGGCCCATGAGGGCGACGTGTTCGGCCCGGACTCAGTGGAACGAGTTGCCGCAGGCGCAGCCGCCCTGGGCGGCCGGGTTGTCGATCGTGAAGCCCGACTGCTCCAGGGAGTCCACGAAGTCGACCGTGGCCTGCGACAGGTACGGCACGCTCATCTTGTCGACGACGATCTTCACGCCGAACTGATCGGCGGTCTCGTCCTTCTCGGTGAGCTGGTCGTCGAGGTACATCGCGTACCGGAGGCCCGAGCACCCACCCGGCGAGACGGCGACGCGCAGGGCGATGTCGTTGCGCCCTTCTTCGACGAGCAGTTCCTTCACCTTGCCGGCGGCGGCTTCGGTCAGCGTGATCATCGTTCCTCCGGGAGCTCGCGGGTGATTGCCCTCCATGATAACCCGCCGGGCCGTGTGTGAGGGTCAGCGATCCTCGGTGAACGCCGCGGTGGTGGCCTCGCTCACGCGCACCAGGTCGGCCGGCGACAGCGGGAACACGGAGTCGGGCGTGCCCGCCGCGGCCCAAACCTCGTCGTAGCCGAGCAGATCGCCGTCGATGAACGCTTGCACGGCCCGCGTGTGCGCGAAGGGCGGGGTGCCGCCGACCGCGAACCCGGTGGCCTCGCGCGCCTCGTCGGGGGTGGCGCGCCGGACCTCGCCGGCGCCGGTGAGGGAGGCCAGCTTCGCCTCGTCGACACGGTTGCGGCCCGACGTGAGGGCGAGCACCGCGCGGTCGTCGGCCATGAAGATCAGAGACTTCACGATCTGCCCGACGTCGCATCCGATCGCCCGCGCCGCGGCGTCGGCGGTCTTCGTCCCCTCCGGGAACCGCCGAACCTCCGGATGCAGCCCCAGCGCGCGGGCGCCCTCGCTGAAGCGCTCGATCGCCGAGCTCATCGGACCATCCCGGCCGGCAGGTCGAGGGCGAGCTCGCTCGCGAGGAGCTCGAGCGAGCGCCGGGCGTCGCCCAGCGCGGCCGCCTCCCCCACCCGGTCCACGAGCGACCGGACGGTGACCCCGTCGGGCGAGACCTCCGAGCGGCCGCAGAGCACCGCGACCGGCACCGAATGGAGCTCCGCGAGCCGGATCACGCCGGCGGGGACCTTCCCGTAGAGCGATTGCGTGTCGAGCGATCCTTCCCCGGTGATCACGAGTGCGGCTCCTTCCATCCGGCCGCCCAGGTCGACGGCTTCCATCACGACGTCCACGCCCCGGCGCAGCCGGGCGCCGCAGAAGGCCAGCAGCCCGAAACCGAGGCCACCGGCGGCGCCGGCGCCGGGCTCGTCTTTCAGCGCGATGCCGAGGTCGTGATGGACGACGGCGGCGAGATGGGCCAGCGCCCGATCGAGCAGGAACACGTCGTCGGGTGACGCGCCCTTCTGCGGGCCGTAGACGTGGCTCGCGCCCGCCGGCCCGCAGAGCGGGTTCTCGACGTCGGTCGCGCCGAGGAACGTCGCCCCCGCGACCGCGGGGTGCTGGCCTCGCCCGTCGATCCGGGCCAGGTCCAGCAGCGCCGCTCCGCCGTCGGCCACGTCGCGCCCGTGCACGTCCAGGAACCGGATGCCGAGCGCCGCAGCCATCCCCACGCCCCCGTCGTTCGTGGCGCTGCCGCCCAGACACACGACCATGCGGCGCGCACCCGCGCTGAGCGCCGCGAGGATCAGCTCGCCGGTCCCCCGGGTCGTCGTGCGCAAGGGGTCACGGCGCGTCTCGCCGAGCAGCGCCAGTCCGGACGCCCGCGCGGATTCCACGACCCCCGTGAGCCCGTCCGCGGTTTCGACGATCCCGAACGCCGCGTCGACCGGATCGCCGAGCGGGCCTGTCGGCGGTCGTGGCCACGAGCCGCCCGCCCTGCGCGTCGACCAACGCGTCGAGCGTGCCTTCGCCTCCGTCGGCCATCGGGACCAGGTCGACGACGTCGTCGGGACGGGCCCGACGCCAGCCCGTCTCGATCGCCTCGGCCGCCTGGCGTGCCGTGAGCGTGCCGCGGAACTTGTCGGGAGCCACGAGGACGCGCATGCCGCCGAATGTACAATCCGCCGCGACACCGCGTGAGCGAGAGGGAGGATACGCCGCCGTGAGCCTGGACCGCGAACCGCTGCTCGGGGTCGCGCACGCCGAGCGCCAGCGACTGGGCCGCATGATCCAGTACGCCGAGCCCGACACGTGGGACCTCCCGAGCGCGGTCGCCGGATGGTGGAACCGCGACGTGCTCGCTCACCTGGCCGCCGCCGACACCGCCGCCGCCCAGCTGATGGCCGGCGAGCCCGTCGTGGAGCTCGACGAGTTCCGCGAGGCGCACGGCGGCGAGATCGACGTCGACGCGCTGAACGCGTGGACCGTGAACCGGCGCTCCGGCTTCGAGACCCGCGAGCTGATCGAGACGTGGGGCAAGGCGGCCGAGGCGTTCATCGCGTACGCCGCCCTCCTGTCCGACGACGAGTGGGCCTCGAGGCGCTTCCCGTGGCTCGCCGGCGACATCGCGGCCCGGTACCTGGTCCAGTCGCGGATCGTGGAATGGTTCCTGCACGGCGAGGACATGCGCGCATCGAACGGGCTCGGGCCGCAGTGGCAGCACTGGCCCGTCCACCTCACGATCGACCTGGGCGTCCGGATGCTCCCCTGGGCGCTCGCCCAGGCGGGCTACGAGCTCGACGGCAAGAGCGTGCTCGTCGAGGTTGAGGGCGCCGGTCAGGGCACGTGGCACTGGGGCCTGGGAACGGGCGAGGTGCCGGCTGGCTCGAAGAAGCCCGACGCTACCCTCCGTGGCCGCGCACCGCAGCTCGCCCTCGTGGCGGGGCGCCGCCTGTCCGCCGAGGACGTCCGTGGGAACGGCGCCATCGTGCTCGGCGGGGACCGCGAGCTCGCCCGCGTCGTGCTGCAGCAGATCCGCGCCTTCGCGTAGATCGCGCGAACCCCCGGCCGTTCCCGCGCGTACTCCCTGGGAGTACCGTGCTGCGCATGCGACCCCGAGACCCCGAGGACGACGCGGCCCTGATGCGCGCCTTCGCCGCGCGCGATGAGGCCGCCGCCGGCGCGCTCTACGACCGGTTCGCCTCACGGATCTACGGACTGGGGATCGTGATGCTCGGCTCCGAGGCCGCCGCGCAGGATCTCGTGCAGGACACGTTCGTGAAGCTCTGGCGGAGCGCCGACCGTTACGACGGGGCCCGCGGCAAGCTCGAGACCTGGGTCCTCCTCGTCGCCCGCTCGCTCGCGATCGACGCGTTGCGGCGCCGCGTCCTGGAGGCGCGCTCGCTGGCCCGCGCCGACACCCCGCGCGAGGCCGACCCCGCGGCGGGGCCCGAAGAGCTCGCCGAGACGGGCGACCTCGCCGACCGCGCGCGCCGGGCGATGGCGCACCTCTCCCCGGAGCAGCGCGCGGCGCTCGAGCTCGCCTACTTCGGCGGGAAGACCAGCCGGGAGGTCGCCGAGCTCGAGGGGATCCCGGTCGGCACCGCGAAGACGCGGATCCGTTCCGCGCTCCTGCGGTTGCGCGACGCGATGAGCGAGGAGCAGCGCCGTGACGTGTGAGGCGGTCCAGGAGCGGCTGAGCGAGCACCTCCTCGGCTCGATGCCCGAGTTCGACGATGCCGCCGTGCGACGCCACCTGCGCGGGTGCGCGGCCTGCCGGCGCGAGGCATCGGCGTTGGGCGACGGGCTCGCGGCGTTCGCCCTGGCGGCCCACGACGTCGTCCCGCCCGACGACCTCCGCGCTCGCGTCCTCGACGCGGTACGCGACGATCAGCGCGACACGGCCCCGCTGCCGGCGTCTTCGTGGCGCCGGTTCGCCGTGCCTGGGGTGGCCGCGGGCCTGGCGCTCGCGCTCGTCGCCTCGCTCACATGGGGCGTCGGCCAAGCCCGCCGCGCGGACCGCGCGGTGGCCGACGCCGGGAGCTACACCGGCCTGCTCGCGATCCTCGGCGGCACCGGCTTCCGCGCGGCGCGGCTCGATCCGGCCGGCGCCCGCACCCTCGAAGGCAGCGTGGTCGTGTACGACTCCCACGAGGACCAGTCCTGGGCGGTGGTGTTCGTGCGGGCGCCCGGGGAGTCCGGGTACGCCACGCCCACGCTCCACGCCGACGACGGCCGGACGGTCGAGATCTGGCCGCTGGAATTCGATGGCCAGGGTGACGGAGCGGCCTGGCTGGTGACGTCGGTCGATCTCGTGCCGTTCGACCGGCTCTCGATCACGGGCGAGGACGGGACGCTCCTGGCGACCGCCGACATCCGCGAGGTGTAGCGGCCGGATCGGTTAGCGGGTCACGACGAGCCGGCGCACCCGCCGCGGGGTGGCACCGAACCGGTACTTGTACGCGTAGTCGCCCTTCAGCAGATCGAAGATCGCGGCGCCCCCCTCGATCGCGAGCCGGATGTCCTCCGCGACGAGCACCATCCCCGGCGCGAGGTTCCCCCACGCCCGGTCGAACGCCGAGTTGTACAGGGAGAACGTCCCGTTGAACGCGTAGCCGATCGTGCCGGCCGCCAGCTCGCCGCCCACCTCGATGAACTGGAGCTTGAAGATCCCCTCCGGCAGGAACGCCTCGCCGAGCCGCCGGAAGAAGATCTCCATCCCTGGCTGCATGAACACGCCCTTGGGGCCCTCGCTCATCCGGTGGAGCTCCACGAAGCGGTCGAGCAGCGGGATCAGCGTCTCCTCGGTGGCCGTATGGATCGTGAACGGACCGGCCTCGGCCTCGAGCTTCTTCGCCTTCCGCTTGATCTCGTGGCGGAGCTTCGACGGCAGGCCCTCGAGGTAGGCGTCCCAGGTCTGCGCGAGGGGAAGGATCGGCGCCACGCCGTTCTGATCCTCGGTCTCCTCGACGCCGAGCCCCGCGGCGGCGGTCGCGTCGCGCAGGAGCGGGAGCCAGGGGTTGTCCTCGGGGAGGCCACGCAGGTCGGCGGTGGACCAGTCCTCCCGGGTCAGGAGCGACGTCCAGAGCTCCTTCGCGATCGCGTCCTGGCGCTCGGGGAGGCCGACCGGGCCCATGTAGTCGGTCACCTCGGTCCCGCCGAGGAACCGCAGGGTCTCGTCGATCCGCTCGAACGCGACGGCGCCGATCTGCGTGCCGTCGTCCTCCTCGGCGAAGGCGAACAGGAGGTGCTCGGGCTGCTCCCCGAACTCCTCCCAGTAGAGCTTCAGGTACTCGGGCGTGTGGAAGAACGTGCCCGCGGGATCGGCCAGGACGAGCTCGGCCCAGCCACGTCGATGGAAGTCGCGTCCGTCCTCGGAGAAGGTGATCCGCATACGGCCACCCATGCTACGGGGCCGCGCGGGGCGAGGTCGGGCGGCTCAGGCCGGTATCACCACGATCCGCCGCCACCACCACCGCCGCCGCCCCCGGAGAAGCCGCCGCCGCCGAACCCGCTGGATCCGGAGGCCGCCGGCACCGAGGCGAGCATCCCCCCGCTCGAGACCGCGAACCCGTCCATCGAGTCCGCGAAGTTCGCGTAGACGAACGGCCGGGGCGACAGGTACCAGGAGGTGTCTTGCTCACGCGCCAGCCCCTCGAACGCCTTCGCCCACTTCTCGGTGACGCCGAAGACGATCGCGTACGGCAGGAACCGCGGGAAGACGTTCTCCTCCTCGGCCCATCGGGACATGTGGGTCTCGGCGGTCTCGATCACGGTCCGGAAGCCACGCACTCGCCGCAGCATGGCGGTCCCCTTCGGCGTGCGCGCCGGCATGAACCGGTCGAACCAGACGAGCAGCAAGCCGGCCACGATCACGGGGATCCCGACGATCCCCCAGTGGGTCCACCGCGCGAGCACGAACGTGAGACCGATCCCCGCCAGCAGCAGTAGCCACCCGCGCCGGTTCCAGCTGGTGCGCACCTTGTCGGGCCGGGCCGTGAACCAGCCCTGCGTGACGCCATCGACGTACAGGGATTCCTCGACCCCCTTCAGCCGCTCCGCGAACGTGTTCCGGAGCGATGAGAGCGTGACCTCGGTACCGTCTTCGAACAGGCCGTTCAGGAGCTTCCGCTCGTACGGCAGGAGCTCGTCCTCGGGCTGCTCGAGCCGGATCAGTGTCCAGTCCGGCTTGCCGAAGAGCCCCTCCTTCGGGATCTCCTGGATCAGCAGGTACCCGCGCACCGCGAGATCGACGATCGTGGCCGTGACGTCGAGGGTGTTCGCGCGCTCGTCGAGCAGCGTGCCGATCTGCCCTGGCCGCAGATCCGCGGGTGGCGCGAACTCCACGGGAGCCGACGCATCGCCCTCGAAGAGCGGGACGCTCTGGGACTCACCGGTCGGGTTCCCCATCACCTGGTCGACCTGGCCTCCGCGCCACCGCCGGTCCCGGCCCGTCCGCCAGAGCAGATAGCCGAAGCCGCCGATCGCGAGCACGAGCAGCCCGCCCGAGGCCGCGCCGGTCGTCGGCGTCAGTGCGAAGGCGCGGGCGGGCGACCAGCGCTCGCGGAGCCGCGGCTCGGGGGCGGGCACGGCGCCCTTCGGCAGGCTCACCACCACGGTCATCCCCTGGAACGGCTGGAGGTCGCGCTGGGCGAAGCGAGCACCGACGGGACCGCTCGAGGCCCTCGCGCACGGGAGCGACGATCCCTCGTAGCCCGTGTAGCACGCCACCTGCAGGATCCGCGCCGGCGCCCGCACGACGGTCGTCGCGATGTCGATCGGGACGTCCCACTCGTCGCCGATCGCGTTCCAATACAGCTCGACATGGTCCCGGAACCCGTTCAGGGCGGCCTCGACCCGGTAGCGGATCGTGTACGTGTGCCGGCCGGTGATCGTGCGATCCGGGTCGCCGATCCTGATCGCGGTGACCCCGCCGCCGGGGTGCTCGATCACGTAGTCGGCGGACGCATCGCCCGTCGCCGTCACCGACTCGACCGTCAGCGGATACTCCCGGTCGTACGTGTCGTCGTACCGGAACGTCGTCGGGATCTCTCGGATGATCCCGTGCCGTGGCATGGTGCCGAAGTCGTAGTCGATCGTCTCGGTGATCCTCAGCGCTCCGTCGTTCTCGATCACGATCTCGACGTCGTACCGGACGATCCGCTCGCCGGCGAGGCTCTGCGCACGGGCGGGCGCCGCCAGGACGAACGCCGCGAGCACGCCCAGCGCGACCGCCGCGACGCGCCTCACAGGGTCTCCACGAAGAAGAAGGAGATGGCCATGATCAGATAGGCCCCCATCAGCTGCGCTCCCTCCAGCCAGTTCGACCGGCCGTCGCTCGAGATCATGAACACCAGGAACGTCGACAGCGCCACCGCCGCCACCTCGAAGGTGCTGAAGACGAAGTCCATCGGGTGGCCGACGGCGAGCGAGATGAACACGAGCGCGGGGGCCACGAACAACGCGATCTGGGTCGACGAGCCGATCGCGATCTCGAGCGTGATGTCGACCTTGTTCCGCACCGCGAAGAGCACCGCCGAGGAGTGCTCGGCCGCGTTGCCGATGATCGGGATCACGATCAGCCCGACGAAGAGCTCCGAGAGACCGAGCGTCTCCAGCGCCGGCTCCAACGAGCCCACGAGGAACTCCGACATCAGCGCGACGAACGCCGTGGCGACCAGGAGCACGACGATCGCGCGCTGCCTCGACCACGCCGGCGCCTCGTCCTCAGACGGCGTCCGGAAGAGATGCTCGTGCGTGACCAGCGTGAAGACGAGCGCCGCCACGTACAGCGAGATCAGCACCAGCGCCACCGTCCCGCTCACGATCTCCCGCTCGAGGAACGACTCCCGGCCACCCAGCGCGAACAGGGCGGGCATCAGGAGTCCGGTCACGGCGAGCACCAGCGAGGTCGCGTGCACCGACGCCGATCGCGCGTTGTACTCCTGCTCCTCGTGGATCAGTCCGCCGACGAAGAACGAGAGCCCGAGCACGAGGAGCAGGTTCCCCAGGATCGAGCCCGTGAGGGACGCCTTCACGATCTCGGGCTTGCCGTCGAGCAGCAGGAACACCGCGATGATCAGCTCCGTGACGTTGCCGAAGGTCGCGTTGATCAGCCCGCCCACCCGTGGCCCCGTGTGCAGGGCGAGCTGCTCGGTCGCCCGGCCGATCAGCCCGGCCAGCGGCAGGATCGCGAGCGCCGACACCCCGAAGACCGGCAGGCCCTGGACCCCGGCGAGTTCGAGCGCGATCGAGACCGGGACGAGGATCAGGAGCCAGTCGAGCGAAGGCTTCAGCGAACGGGCGGCCACGGACGAAGCCTAGAGGGTCCTGCGACCACTGCGATGGAGGCGGCCGGGGTTCAGCCGACCGCGTGCGGCTGGGAGCCTGACGCGCTGCCGGCGCCCTCGAGGGCCTCCTGGAGCACGTCCCACGCCAGCACGGCGCACTTGATGCGGATCGGGTACTTCACGACGCCCTTGAGGGCCACCAGGTCCCCGAACCGGTCCTCGTCGGGCTCGACCTCGCCGGCCATCATCCCGCGGAAGTCCGCCGCCAGGCTCTTCGCGTCGTCGACGCCTCGGCCGGTGACGGCCTCCGTCATCATCGACGCGCTCGACTGGCTGATCGAGCATCCCGCGCCCTGGAAGGTGACCTCCTGCACGATCTCGCCGTCGAGGTGCGCGAAGACGGTGATCTCGTCGCCGCAGAGCGGGTTGTTCGCGTGGCACTGCAGCTCGGCGCCCGGCAGCTCCCGCTTGTTCCGCGGGCTCTTGTAGTGATCGAGGATGACTTCCTTGTAGATGTCGTCGAGCGCCACGTGAGGTCCTCCTGGGCCGGCGTGCCGGCGTGAGCTTAGATGAAGATCGCGTTCGCCTTGTCGAGCGACTCGACGAGGGCGTCGACCTCTTCCGTCGTGTTGTAGACGTAGAACGACGCGCGGGCCGTCGCGGGCACGCCGTAGCGTCGCATCACGAGCTGCGCGCAGTGGTGCCCCGCCCGGATCGCGATCCCGTCCTCGTTCAGGATCGTCGCGAGGTCGTGCGGGTGCACCTCCTTGAACCAGAAACTGACGGCCCCGCCCCGTTCATCGGCATCCTTCGGTCCGTAGACGGTGGCCCCCGCGTCGAGCAGGCGCTCGAGGGCGTACGCCGTGATCTCGCGCTCGTGCGCACGGACCGCGTCCATGCCGAGCGCCTCGAGGTAGTCGGACGGCCGCGCCCAACCCGACCTGCTGCGCGATCTGCATCGTCCCGGCCTCGAACTTGTACGGCACGGGCTTGTACGTCGAGCGGTCGTGGAAGACCTCATGGATCATCTCGCCGCCGCCGAACATCGGCGCCATGGCGTCGAGGATCTCGAGCTTGCCGTAGAGCCCGCCCGAGGCCGTCGGCCCGAGCATCTTGTGCCCGCTGAACGCGAGGAAGTCCACGTCGAGGGCCTGTACATCGATCGCGTGGTGCGGTGCGAGCTGTGCCGCGTCGACGGCCACGAGCGCGCCCACGGCGTGCGCAGCCTCGACCAGGTCGGTGAGTGGCGTGATCGTGCCGAGCGCGTTCGACATCCCGGTGACCGAGAGCAGTTTCGTGTGCTCCGTGAGCAGCGATCCCAGATCGGTCAGATCCAGCCGCCCTTCGTCGGTGAGCGGGACGTACCGGAGCGTCGCGCCCGTCGCCGCCGTCACCATCTGCCACGGGACGATGTTGGAGTGGTGCTCCATCTCGGTGATCAGCACCTCGTCGCCCGGTCGTAGGAAGGTGCGGCCCCATCCCTGCGCGATCAGGTTGATCGACTCGGTGGTCCCGCGCGTGAACACGATCGACTCGGGACCGGGCGCGCCGAAGAACCGGGCGAGGGTGGCGCGCGCGCCCTCGAACCGCTCGGTGGCCTCCTCACCCAGCTGGTAGATCCCGCGGTGGGCGTTCGCGTTGTGGTTCGCGTAGAAGTCGGAGACCGTGTCGATCACGACCTGCGGCTTCTGGGAAGTGGCGGCCGTGTCCAGGTAGACGAGCGGACGGTCACCGACCGTCCGGGACAGGATCGGGAAGTCCTCCCGGATCCTCGCGACGTCGAGCCCGCCCACATGTTCGCCCATGTCACACCACCTCGACGGCGACATCCTCTTCGAGCCCGAGCTCCTGGCGGATGCCCTCGTACCCCTTGTCCTCCAGCTCGTGCGCCAGCTCGGCGCCACCCGACTTCACGATGCGGCCGGCCATCATCACGTGCACCTTCTCGGGTGTGATGTAGTTCAGCATCCGTTGGTAGTGCGTGATCAGGAGCACGCCCAGGTCGGGACCGACGAGCTCGTTCACGCCTTCGGCCACGAGCTTCAACGAATCGATGTCGAGCCCCGAATCGGTCTCGTCGAGGATCGCGATCTCGGGCTCGAGGACGGCGAGCTGCAGGACCTCGTTGCGCTTCTTCTCCCCACCCGAGAACCCCTGGTTCACGTAGCGATTCACCATCGCGTCGTCGATGCCCAGCCGGTCCATCTGCTCCTTCATGTGCTTGCGGAACGCGAGCGCGCTTACCTGCTCGCCCTTCACGGCCTGGTACGCGGTCCGCAGGAAGTTCACGACGGAGACTCCCGGCACCTCGGTCGGGTACTGCATCGCGAGGAAGAGGCCGCGCTTGGCGCGCTCGTCGGCGGTGAGGCCGGTGAGGTCCTCGCCCTTGAAGATCACCTGGCCACGCGTGACCACGTAGCCCGGCCTGCCCATGATCACGTTGCTGAGCGTCGACTTGCCGGATCCGTTCGGCCCCATCAGCGCGTGGGTCTCGCCCTGGCGCACGACCAGGTCGATGCCGCGCAGGATCTCCTTGCCTTCGACGCTCGCGTGGAGGTCGCGGACCTCCAGGGTCGCGGGCGTGGTGCCGTTCTCACTCATCGCCATCACACCTCGATCAGGACGTCGCCGGCGGCGACGGTCACGGGATAGGTCGCCACCGGCTGGGTCGCCGGCAGGGTCTTGGGAGCGCCCGTCTGCAGGTCGAACGTCGACCCGTGGAGCGGGCATTCGATCGTCGCGAGGTCCAGGTCGACCTCGCCTTCGTCCAGATAGGCGTGGGCATGCGAGCACTCCGCGGCCACGGCCCGGAACCCGTCGTCGCCGAGGTTCACGACGCACACCTCGACGCCGTCGGCCTCGAACCGCCGGGCCTCACCCGCGGGCACGTCGGACTCGCCGCACACGCGGACGGCCATCAGCGCACCCCCCGGTCGAGCTCGGCATCGATCGCGGCCTCGGCGCCCTCACGCACCTCCTGGATCTGGACGCGGTCGAGCACCTCCTGGAAGAACCCGCTCACGATCAGTCGCTCGGCCTCGTCGGCGGGGATCCCCCGGCTCTGGAGGTAGAAGACGGTCTCCTCGTCGACGGGCCCGACGCTGGCGGCGTGGCCGCACTTCACGTCGTTCGCCTCGATCTCGAGGTTCGGGATCGCATCGGCCTTGGCACGCTCGCTGAGCACGATGTTGCGGCTCGTCTGCATCGCGTCGGTCTTCTGAGCGCCGGGACGCACGTAGACCCAGCCGCTGTACACGGCGCGGCTCTCGTCGCGGAGCGCCCCCTTGTAGAGCAGGTCGCTCGTGCAGTTCGAGGCCACGTGGTCCTGGATCGAGCGATGGTCGAAGTGCTGCCTCCCGTCGGCGAAGAAGACCCCCAGCTGCTCGCTGAACCCGCCGGGCTCGGCCAGCAGGACCTCGGTCTCGGTCCGCGCGAGATCGGCGCCGAAGCCCACGGAGAGCGTCCGGAACTCGGCGTCGCGACCGACGCGCACCCGCTGGATCCCGAGGTGGGTGACCCCCGCGCCCCAGTCCTGGATCGCCGCGTAGCGGACGTGGGCGCCGTCGCCGACGTAGATCTCGGTGATCGCGTCGCTGAACGCGCGCTTCAGGTCGGGCGAGGCGTACCGCTCGATGAACGTCACCTCGGCGCCGGCCTCCACCACGATCAGCGTGTGCGGGAAGACCGCGGCGCCGTCGGCGTCGACGTAGGTCAGGGTCTGCAGCGGCAGGTCGACCTTCGTGTCGCGCGGCACGTGCAGGAACGTCCCCCCCGTGCGGAACGCCGCGTGCAGCGCCGTGAAACGCGTACGGTCGAGGGGCACGAGGTCGTGGAGATAGCGTTCGATCAGGTCGGGATGCTCGGCCGCCGCCTCGTCCAGATCGCCGAACCAGACGCCCTTGTCGACCAGCCCGGTCGCCCGCTGCGTGGAGATCACCTGCGAGTTCAGCTGGATCTGGAGCCCGGCGCGCTCACCGCGGCCGGCGGCCGCGAGCACACCGTGCCGGTTCACGTCCTCAGGGCCCGCACCGCCGGTGAACGGAACATGGTCGAGTTCGAACGTCGACAGATCCGTGTAGCGCCATTCCTCGGTGGACTGCGAGGGCATCGGCAGGGTCGTGAAGGCGTCGAACGCCTCCTTGCGGAGCTGCCCGGTGAAGCCGGCCACCTCGGGCAGCGATGCCAGGGCCCGTTCGTCGAAGGTGGTGCTGGTCGCGACGTCGCTCATCTTCGGTTCGTCTCCATGCGAGAGGGCAGACCGTGGGGCCTGCCCTCTCGGCGCATCAGGTCTCGGCTCGGGCTCGAGCCCGAGCGGTGCCTTCGGGTGGCCGGCCTCAGCCGACCGAGCCCTCCATCTGCAGCTCGATCAGGCGGTTCAGCTCGACCGCGTACTCCATGGGCAGCTCGCGCGTGATCGGCTCGATGAAGCCGTTCACGATCATCGCGGTCGCCTCGACCTCGGACAGGCCCCGGCTCATCAGGTAGAAGAGTTGGTCGTCGCCGACCTTCGAGACGGTCGCCTCGTGGCCGAGGGCCGCGGTCTCGTCCTCGACCTCGATGTAGGGGTAGGTGTCGGACCGGCTCTCGTCGTCGAGGATCAGGGCGTCGCAGCGCACGGTCGACTTCGCGTGATGCGCGTCGGGCTCCACCCGCACGAGGCCGCGGTAACCGGTACGCCCGCCGTCCTTCGAGACCGACTTCGAGGTGATCACGCTCGTCGTGTGGGGCGCGGCGTGGATCGCCTTGCCGCCCGCGTCGGTGTGCATCCCCTTGCCGGCGAACGCTACCGAGAGGATCTCGCCGCGAGCACCCTGGCCCACGAGGTAGATCGACGGGTACTTCATCGTGACCTTCGAACCGATGTTGCCGTCGACCCACTCCATCACAGCGTCCTCGTGGGCCACCGCCCGCTTCGTCACGAGGTTGTACACGTTCGTCGACCAGTTCTGGATCGTCGTGTACCGGACCCGGGCGCCCTTCATCGCCTTGATCTCGACCACGGCCGAGTGCAGCGAGTCGCTCGAGTAGATCGGGGCCGAGCAGCCCTCGACGTAGTGCACGTACGAGCCCTCGTCCGCGATGATCAGCGTGCGCTCGAACTGGCCCATGTTCTCGGCGTTGATCCGGAAGTAGGCCTGCAGCGGGATGTCGACGTGCACGCCCTTCGGCACGTAGATGAACGACCCACCCGACCACACCGCGGTGTTCAGGGCGGCGAACTTGTTGTCGTTCGGCGGGATCACCGAGCCGAAATGCTCCTTGACCAGGTCCGGGTAGTCGCGCACCGCGGAGTCCATGTCGGTGAAGATCACGCCGATCTCGTCGAGCTCGGCCTTGATCTTGTGGTACACGACCTCGGACTCGTACTGGGCCGAGACGCCGCCGAGGTACTTCTTCTCGGCCTCGGGGATCCCGAGCTTGTCCCACGTGTCCTTGATGTCGGCGGGGAGCTCGTCCCAGTTGCTCGCCTGCTTCTCGGTCGAGCGGATGAAGTAGAAGATGTTGTCGAAGTCGATGTCGGAGAGGTCGGCGCCCCACCACGGCATCGGACGCATGTCGAAGTAGCGCAGGCTCTTCAGGCGGATCTTGCGCATCCACTCGGGTTCGTTCTTGAGCGCGGAGATCTCCTCGACGACCTGCTCGTTCAGGCCGCGCTTGGGCTCGAAGACGGAGTGGTCCGCGTCCTTCCAATCGAAGCGGTAGCCCTTGCTCAGTTCCTTGAGGTGTTCCTCCTGGCTGACGGCCACGATGCTCCCCTTCACGTGTCGATGTGCCTCGGCCCGAGCGTACCGGGGCCGACGCACGAAAGTCTACCTGACAGGTAGGATTCGCGTTCTCCCATGTTCCATCGGGTCGCGCCGCATCTGGGTTCGGTCCTCCCCGCGCCGAGGGTCTATCCTGCAGCCCATGCCGTCCGGGCCGATCCGACGCCGCGTCGACGGGGTGTCCGTGGGCGCCGGCATCGCACTGCTGGCCGCCTGCGCCGCGGTGGCGCGCGACCGGACCGTGCCGGCACCTGAACGAAGCGTCTTCGAGGCGGTGAACGGTCTCCCGAGCGCGCTCGAGGGGCCGATGCACGCGGCGCAGTTCCTGGGTGTGCTGGCCGTCGGACCGATCGTGGCCCTCGTGGCGCTCGGGCTCAGGCGCTACCGACTCGCGGTCGCCGCCCTGCTCGTGACCGTGATGAAGCTCGCTGCCGAGCGCGCCGTCTGGCAGGTCGTGGACCGCGAGCGGCCGGGCGTCACGGAACCGAACGCGATCGTGCGCGCCGGATCGCCCACGAGCGGCGTCTCGTTCGTATCTGGCCACGTGGTGCTCGTCACCGGGCTCGCGATGGTGATCACGCCCTACCTGCGGGGGCGATGGCGGGTCCTTCCCTGGGCGGTGGTCGGACTGATCGCGTTCGCCCGGGTCTACCTGGGAGCGCACAACCCCCTCGACGTGCTCGGCGGATTCGGGCTCGGGCTCGCGATCGGCGGCGCCGCGAACCTGATCGTGGGCGTGCCGGAGCCGGCGACGACCGGTCAGGCGGGCTGAGCCGGCACCACCTCGCGCAGGGCGCCCGTGCGCACGTCGTACACGTACCCGGCGACCCGCACGCCGGCCGGTAGCCGGTCGCCCTGTCCGAGGATCCGGTCCACATCCTCGCGGAGGCACGCCTCGGGATCCGAGAACGTGAGGAACCCGACGTCGGAGACGTCCACCCCCGAGGCCTCCCGCACCGTTCGCACGATGTCGTCGTCCGTCGTCGTCGCGAGACCGCAGTCGGTGTGATGGATCACGAGGATCTCGCGCGTCCCGAGCAGCCAGCTCGAGATCAGCAACGAACGGATCGCGTCGTCGGAGGCGCGCGCGCCTGCGTTGCGGAGCACGTGCGCGTCGCCGAGTTCCAGGCCGAGGAACCGCTCGGGATGGACCCGGGCGTCGATACAGGTCAAGATCGCCAGCCGGCGACGCGGCGGCCTCGCGAGCTCGCGCCCGTCGAAGGCCGCCGCGAACGCCTCGTTCGCTCGAAGCAGTTCGGGGATCTCGGACACCACGTCGTCAGCCGAGCTCGACCGGCGCCCCCACGAGCGAGCCGTACTCGGTCCACGAGCCGTCGTAGTTCTTGACGGCTTCGAACCCCAGCAGCTCCTGCAGGGCGAACCACGTGTGCGAGCTGCGCTCGCCGATCCGGCAATACGCGATCACCTCGGCGTCATCGGTGATGCCGTGGGCGGCGTACAGGTCGCGCAGCTCGTCGGCCGACTTGAAGGTGCCGTCGTCGTTCGCGGCCTGGACCCACGGGATGTTCGCCGCGCCCGCGATATGGCCCGGGACCTGCGACTGCTCCTGCGGCAGGTGGTCGGGGGCGAGCTTCTCGCCCCGGTACTCCTCGGGCGACCGCACGTCGACGAACCCCGTCGTGCCACCGACCTTGCCGATCACCTCGTCACGGAGCGCACGGATCTCGGGGCGCTCGGATCCCGTGATCGTGTAGCCGGTCGGCGCGACGGCGGGCACGTCCTGGGTCAGCTCCCGGCTCTCGAGCTCCCACTTCTTGCGGCCGCCGTTCACGAGCTTGACCGCGTCGAAGCCGCGGAGCTTCAGCAGCCAGTACGCGTAGGCAGCGAACCAGTTGTTGTTGCCGCCGTACAGGACGACGGTCGTGTCGGGGCCGACCCCGGCTTCCGACAGCAGGCGGGAGAATCCGGCCTGGTCCCGGAAGTCGCGCCCGACCTCGGTGTGCAGGTCCGTGCTCCAGTCCCACCGGAGGGCGTTGCGGACGTGCCCCTTGTCGTAGGCCGTCGTGTCCTCGTCGACCTCGATGATCCGGACGTTCGGATCGTCGACGTGCGCTTCGAGCCAGTCGGTGCTCACCAGCACTTCCGGCTTGGCGTAATCCGCCATGGGTACCCCACTCCTTCCTGTCCGGGCACTGGCCCGGGAACGACGAACGGCCGCGATGCCGCGGCCGCCGGTGCGGAACGATGGATATCCGGGTCGTGGTCGGTGCGAGGCCGCTAGTGCGCGCGCGTCCCCCGGCGGACACGCTCGGGCCTACAGCACAGGCGAGACGGGATCATCGCCCCCACCACCCCCACGCACCTCGTACGGATCAAATCACGGCTCCCAAGTAGGAAATTGCAGGTGCAATACCTACCGCAGGTCCGCAGGAGCGTCAAGCCGGCCGGCGACCGCGGCTGCGCGGCGCCTCAGAAGATCCCGAGCGCGGCCTTCGCCTCGTCCGACATCATCTCCGGGCTCCACGGCGGGCGCAGCACGAATTCCGGCCGCACCTCCTCGACGTTCGGCACGCCCTTGAGGAAGCCGCGCATCTGATCCTCGATCAGCGGTCCGATCGGACACCCCATCGTCGTGAGCGAGTACTGGATGTCGACGCCGCCCTGCTCATCCGTCTGCACGTCGTACACGAGTCCGAGGTCCACGATGTTGATGCCGAGTTCGGGGTCGAAGACGTTCTTCAGCGACTCGAGGACCGCCTCCTTGTCGGGAGCGCCGCCGTCGCCCGCGAGGCGTTCGCCTCCGTCACGGACGACCTCGTCCTCGGTGGTGGTCTCTTCGGTTCGCGTCGCGATTTCCTCGTGCATACGAACGTCCTGCCCTCGGTCGACTTATCCTGACAGCCTACTTCGTACTTCCCCGAACGGAAGGAGCGTCACACCGCCATGGCGAGTCCGATCCGCGCACTGATCGTGGACGACCACCCGGTGACCCGGGAAGGACTCCGCACCGCGCTCGAGCTCTCCGACGACGTCGTCGTCGTCGTCGGCGAGGCGTCGAGCGGTGAGGAGGCCGTCGAGCGCGCCCGCGAGCTCGGGCCCGACGTCGTCTTCATGGACGTCCGGATGCCCGGCATGGACGGGATCGAGGCGACCCGGCGGATCCGCCAGGCCGCGCCCACCACGAAGGTCATCCTGATCACCATCGACGAATCCCGGGGGGCGATCTCGGAGGCGATCCAGGCGGGCGTGAGCGGCTACCTCCTGAAGGACGCCTCTCCCGACTCGCTCGTCGACGCCGCGAAGAACGCGGTCGAGGGGAACGCGGTCATCCACCCGCAGTTGACGAAGACCTTCATCGAGGAGGTCCGACTGGGCGACAGCGACACCCCGAAGGCCGCTCCCCTGTCCAAGCGCGAACGGGAGATCCTCCAGAAGGTCGCCGACGGGTCCACGACGCGTCAGGTCGCGACCGAGCTCGGGATCTCACCCCACACGGTGAAGACCCACCTCGAACGGATCTTCGAGAAGCTCGGCGCCAACGACCGCGCCCAGGCGGTCGCGATCGCGATCCGCACCGGCATCGTGCACTGAGCCCCGGGGCGCCCGGCCCCGCCGCTCAATACGTCCCTCCGATGGCCGATATGGGGAACGACATGTCCCTGTCCGTCCTGCTCTGCGACACCGCCGACGAGGTGACGCGGCTCCGGCACGAACTGCTGGTCGCCGCGCCCGACATCGAGGTCGACGCCACGGTCGACGCCTTCCGAGCGGTGGAAACGGCCGCGCGCACGCGGCCCGACGTGATCGTGTGCTCGCTCGGGCTCGAGGGGCTCGGCGGGCGGGCCTTCATCCGCAGGCTCACGGACTCGTCCCCCGCGTCGGCCGTCGTGGTGATCGGCGTCGAGCCGGAACCAGCGCAGGTGGCATCCGCGCTCGCCGCCGGAGCCGTTGGCTTCGTCGGCTCAGGTGAGCCGGCGGCCGCGATCGCCCGGGCCATACGATCGGCCGCCGTCGGCGGCGCCGCGCTCTCCACCGCCTCTGCGACCCGGCTCGCGATCGAGCTCGACGAGGCGGTCGCGCGCGTGGACTCGGTCGAGGCTCAGCTGGCCGAGGTCCGCGCCACGATCGATCGCGGCACGGTCGCCAAGGCGGACTTCCTCGCGAACATCTCGCACGAGCTCCGGACGCCGGTCACCGTCGCCAAGGGGATCGCGTACGTGCTCAAGAACCCGTCGGTCCCCGAACACGAGCGCGGCGAGTTCCTGCAGCAGCTCCAGGCCTCGCTCGACAAGCTGATGACCCTCGTCGACGAGATCATCACGATCGCCGAGCTCGAGCGTGGAACGTTCGAGCTGCGGCTCGAGCCGGTCGACCTTGCTCCCGTCGTCCGCCACGCGGTCGACGAGGTGCGGGGCCGCTACCCGACGGTCGAGGTGCTCGACGAGATCGCTGCCGAGCTCCCGTCGGTCGCGGACGGGACCCGGATCGCCGGCGTCGTGCGCGAACTGCTCGACAACGCCTGCCGCTACTCGCCGCCGGGAGCGCCGGTCGAGCTCAGCGCCCGATCCCTCTCCGAGGGGGTTGTGATCGCGGTCACCGACCGGGGCGAGGGGCTCGACCGAGCGATCGCCGCGAAGTCGTTCGAGGAACCGTTCACCACCGGTGAAGGGACCCTCCGCAAGGAGAAGGCGGGGGTCGGGGTGGGCTTGCATCTGGCGCGCCAGATGATCGTGGAGCACGGGGGGATCCTGTGGACCGACCCCCTGCCGGGCGGCGGAACCCGGGCCGCGTTCTGCATCCCGGTGCGCGGGGACGTGTCGGCGACCCCTCCCGCCACCGGCGTGGCCTGAACCCCGCGCTACCACCGGGCTATGGCGCCGGGCCGCTCCGGCCCGTATCCTGCCCCCGGAGGATCCGGCGGGTTGCGCAGAGCCATCCTTGGAGTCGTGGTCGCCCTGTTGGGCACCGGGTGCGCGGGCGTGCCCTCCGTCGGCGACCCTCCCGACCTCTCCGACGCGCTCCTGATCCGTCCCTCGTCGTCGCCGTATTCCCAGGTCACGGCGGGCTCCGTCCAGGCGCTCGTCCCCGACGGGTGGCGCGCCACGCCGGCCGGGGGCGCCCGCGCCGGGTTCGTGGCGTCGCCCCGGCCGGGGGCCTGGCGCCGCATGGACGGCTCGATCACCGGGATGGCGGTGACCTGGGTCGACGCGACCGAGGTCGGGGTGCCGTCCGACTTCTACTACCTGGCAGCGACCGGCCCGCTCCTGTCGCAGCTGACCCGCTCCGACGCCTGCCGTGCCGAATCCCAGCGGGTGTTCCTCGACAACGCCCCGACCTTCGAGGCGGGCGCCGCCGGTTCGGCCGGGGACTACATGGCGCGCGGCGAGGGAACGTGTCACGTGGGGGGCCGTCCGACCCGGTGGGCCTACTTCGTCGCCGCTCCGGGGTTCGGGCCGGTCCGCAGGGTCGGCATCCCGCAGTCGGGCCTCTACGTCGTCGTCGCGGTGATGCACGACTCACACCGGGCTCCCGCGCTCCTCGACCGACTGATCGCGCACACGAGCTTCGGGGGCGCCTTGATCAGCGACTTCGTGGACGTCGCCGGCGGGAAGCTCCGGGCCGCCTGAGCGCCCTACCGGGGGGTGCGATCGACGAACGGTGGCCTGACGACCTCAGCGCGGCCGCGCCGCCCCCTGATGTCGACCTCCACGACGTCCCCCACGGCGGCCACGTCCTCCGGCCAGAGGTAGGCGAGCCCGATCCCTGTCTGCAGCGTCGGTGAGAACGTCCCGCTCGTGACCTCGCCGATCACCTGATCCCCGATGAACACCGGGTAGTGGGCACGCGGGATGTGGCGTCGCTCCTCCATGCGCAGGCCGCGCAGCCGGCTCGGGAGCCCCTCCTCCTTCTGGCGGACGAGGGCCGCCCTGCCGCGGAACTCCCCCTTGTCGAACGAGACCGCCCACGACAACCCCGCCTCGAGCGCCGTCCCCGACTCGAACAGGTCCTGGCCGTAGAGGGGGTAGCCCATCTCGAGCCGCAGCACGTCGCGCGCCGCGAGCCCGCAGGGTTGGCCGCCGAACGGAGCCATCGCCTCCGTCAGGTCGGCCCACAGCTCGTGCGCGATGTCCTGGTACGTGAAGAGCTCGAACCCCACCTCGCCGGTGTAGCCGGACCGGGTGAGGATCACCGGTCGCCGTCGGTACTCGGCCTCGACGCACTGCATGAACGCCAGGTCCCCCGCCTCCGGGAACAGTCGCTGCATCACGTGGACCGACTCCGGCCCCTGGACGGCCAGGAAGCACCAATCCTGGTGGTACATCAGATGGAGGCGGTCCTCCGACGGCGTCTCCTCCAGGATCTGGAGCACCCGTTGTGCGTTGGCGGCGTTCGGGACGACGAAGAACCGCTCGTCGGCGAGCCGATAGACGATCAGGTCCTCGATCACGCCGCCGCCCTCGTTCAGGACGAGGTTGTAGAGGGCCTCGCCGACCGCCGCCTTCCCGAGGTCGTTCGTGATCACGGATTGGAGCATCCCGAACGCACCGGGGCCCGTGACGTCGACCTTCCCCAGGTGCGTGAGGTCGAACAGCCCCACGCGCTCGCGGACCGCCCTGTGTTCGGCGAGCGCTCCCTCGTACTCGATCGGCATCACCCAGCCCGCGAACGGCGCCATCTTCGCGCCGAGCGCCTCGTGGACGTCGTCGAGCGGCGTGCGTTTCTGCTCCTGCGGGTCCGTGTGGTCGTCCATCGGCGGCATCGTACGGCGGGTGGGCGGACCGCGTCCTCCGACCGTGCGGGCGAACGCGGGTAGACTTCCTCACCGGATGGGTGACGCGTACGACGTAGCCGTGATCGGAGCCGGGACCGGGGGGTATTCCACCGCCCTGCGCGCCGCCGAACTCGGTTTGCGCGTCGTCCTGGTGGAGCGCGACGATCGCCTCGGCGGCACGTGTCTGATCCGCGGGTGCATCCCCGCGAAGGCCCTGCTGCAGTCGGCCGCCGTGATGGACACCGTCGATCGCGCCTCCGAGTGGGGCATCAAGGCCGCCGGCGAACCCGACTGGTCGGCGATCAAGGCCTTCGAGGAGAAGATCGTCGACAAGCTCGTGAAGGGCGTGACCGGGCTCGTCGCGCAGCGCAAGGTCGACGTCGTGACCGGCACCGCCCAGCTCGTGAACGGCCCGGCCGTCGAGGTCGACGGCCGCCGGATCGAGGCGAACCACGTCGTGATCGCCACGGGGTCGAGTCCCCGACTGCTGCCCGGGCTCTCGCTGACGGACCGGATCATCACGAGCGACCAGGCCCTGTATTACGACCGGATCCCGTCCTCGGTCGTCGTGATCGGCGCCGGCGCGGTGGGGCTCGAGTTCGCCTCCCTGTACCGGTCCTTCGGCGCCGACGTCACCCTGCTCGAGGCGCTCCCCCGCCTCGCCCCGCTCGAGGACGAGGAGGTCTCCAAGGAGATCGCCCGCGCCTACCGCAAGCGCGGCATCACGACGGCGTCCGGCGCGTCGGTGACGTCCGTGATCCACGCGAACGATGCGGTCGAGGTGGCCTACGAGGTCGGGGGCAAGGCACAGACCGTGCCCGCCGACATCTGCCTGGTGGCGATCGGTCGGGGGCCTGTCACCGAGGGACTCGGCCTCGACGACGCCGGCATCTCGATACACGAGAAGGGCTTCGTGAACGTCGACGCGGAACTCCGGACGAACGTCGCGAACGTCTGGGCCGTCGGCGACGTCGCCGCCACGCCCCTGCAGCTCGCCCACGTCGCCTTCACCGAGGGCTACGCGGTCGCCGAGCGCATCGCGGGCGAGAACGTGCCCGAGATCGATTATCCGAACATCCCCAGGGTCACGTACTGCACGCCCGAGATCGCGAGCGTCGGACTCACGGAGTCCCAGGCGCGTGAGCGAGGCATGGACGTGGTGGTCGAGAAGCTCGATCTCCGCGCGATCGGCAAGGCGAACATCGTGGCCGAGGGCGGCTTCGTGAAAGTGGTGGCCGAGGCCGGCGACGGCCCGATCCGCGGGATCCACATGATCGGACCGCACGCCACGGACCTGATCGCCGAGGGGATGTTGATCACGAATTGGGAGGCCCTCCCGTCCGAGGTGGCCGCCATGCACCACCCGCACCCGTCCCTGTCCGAGGCCGTCGGCGAGGCGATGCTCGCGCTGGCCGGCAAGCCCCTGCATTCCCCGTAAGGAGACCGTGTGGCCACCCAGGTCGACCCGGCGACCGATCAGGGAGGACGACCCCTCCCCGACGACCGCCTGAAGGAGATCCTCTACAAGCTGATGCTCGCCCGTCACTTCGACGAGCGGATGGAGGCCCTGTACCGGCAGGGCCG
Organism: uncultured Actinomycetes bacterium; assembly: GCA_963821925.1. GTDB lineage: Bacteria > Actinomycetota > UBA4738 > UBA4738 > HRBIN12 > JAOUEA01. Next base: position 378,757 of record CAWGFO010000009.1, read on the forward strand.
GCTTCCCGGCGCGTTCTACTCGGGACGCGGCCAGGAGGGCACGCACGTCGGCGTCGCGTTCGCGCTCGAAGCGCGGGACTCGCTCTTCCCCACGCACCGGGACCTCACGGCCCAGCTCACGAAGGGCCTCGACCTGAACCGCGTGATGGCGCAGTACTGGGGACGGGTCGACGGCTACCTACGGGGCCGCGACGGGAACAGCCACATCGGCGACTGGGAGGGACACCGGACGTTCGCGGTGATCTCCCACCTTCCGATCGCGTACCCCGTCGCCTGCGGTGCGGCGCTCGCGTACCAACGTGCCGGTGACCGCCGGGTCGCGATGGCGATCTGCGGAGACGGCTCCACCTCGAACGGGCGTTGGCACGAATCCCTCAACTGGTCCTCGATCTACTCGCTGCCCGTGGTCTGGATCGTGAACAACAACCAGTACGCGTACTCGACGCCGAACATCCTGGAGTTCAACGTGCCCACGATCGCCGAGCGTGCGGCCGCCTACGGCATACCCGGCGTCCGCGTCGACGGCGGGAACGTGCTCGAGGTGTACGAGGCCGCGCGCGAGGCGGTCGAGCGCGCCCGCGACGGCGGGGGGCCGACCCTGATCGAATCGGTGTCGCTCCGGTGGCGCGGCCATGCCGGTCACGACCCGGCGAAGTACATGCCCCAGGAGCTGCTCGAGCGGTACATGGCCGAGAAGGACCCGGTCAAGAACTTCCAGGAGTACCTCCTCTCGGAAGGGGTCGTGACCAAGGAAGACATCGACGCGGTTGCCGAACGCGTGGCCGCGGAGTTCGAGGCCGGGTACGGCTACGCACAGGCGTCCCCGTTCCCCGAGCCCGGTGACGTCGAACTCGGCCTGTGGGCCGAGGACGGCTACTGGGATCGCGAGCCCGGGCGCGGCGGCGGAACGGAGAGCGCATGACGGCGCAGAAGGTCGAGGCCGCCGCCGCCGGTCATGGCGCCGAACCTCGCGGCAAGCGGACCGAGGACGGCCAGGCCACCTACCTGATCGCGATCGCCGAGGCGCTCTGGGAAGAGATGGAGCGCGACGAGCGCGTGTTCATGCTCGGCGAGGACATCGGCGTGTACGGCGGGGCCTTCAAGGTGACCGAGGGGTTCGTCGACCACTTCGGCACCCAACGGGTGATGGACACCCCGATCGCCGAGGAGACGATCGTCGGCACGGCGATCGGCGCCGCGATGGAGGGCCTCCGTCCGGTGGCCGAGTTCCAGTACGCCGACTTCATGTCGAGCGGCTTCGACGAGATCACGACCACGCTCGCCCGCTACCACTACCGCACCGGCGTGCGCCTGCCGGTGGTGCTCCGGGCACCGAGCGGCGGCGGCGTTCGCGCATCGAACTTCCACTCCACGAACCCCGAGCCGTGGTTCGCGCATGCGCCCGGCCTCAAGGTCGTGTGTCCGGCGTTCCCGTCCGACGCGAAGGGCCTGCTGAAGTCCGCGATCCGCGACGACAACCCGGTGGTCTACCTGGAGCACAAGTGGATCTACCGAAGGATCAAGGAGCAGGTGTCCGAGGATCCCGAGTTCCTGATCCCGCTCGGGAGCGCCGCCGTGAAGCGCGAGGGGACGGACGTCAGCGTGATCACGTACGGGGCGATGGTGCACAAAGCCCTCGAAGCCGCCGAGAACCTGGCCGGGCGCGGGGTGTCGGCAGAGGTCGTCGACCTCCGATCGATCGTGCCGCTGGACGAGGAGACGGTGATCGCCTCGATCGCGAGGACCTCGCGCGCACTCGTGCTCTACGAGTCGCACCGTTCCCTCGGGATCGGGGCCGAGGTGGCCGCCATGATCGCCGAGCGGGCCTTCGAGCACCTCGACGCCCCGGTCGCGCGGCTCGCACCACCCAACACGCCGGTCCCGTTCTCGCCCCCGCTCGAGGACGCGTACCTGCCGCAGGTGTCCGACATCGAGGCCGCCGTCGAGCGGCTCTCGGCCTGGTGACCGAAGGAGAGGCGAGACAACGGTGACGTCGATCCAGATGCCCCAGCTCGGCGAGACGATCGTCGAGGGCACGATCCTGAAGTGGCTGAAGCAGGAGGGCGAGACGATCGCGGTCGACGAACCGCTCTTCGAGATCTCGACCGACAAGGTGGACACCGAAGTTCCGTCGCCCGTCGCCGGAACCGTGACGAAGATCCTGGTCGCCGAGGGCGAGACCGTGGCGGTCGGGACGCCGCTGGCCGAGATCTCCGGGGACACTGCGGGCGAGGGTGACGCCTCCGCCGGCACGGCCTCGGCGGGACCGGCGCCGTCCGACTCCGCCATTTCTGACTCCGGCGTCGGCGCCTCAGTCTCCGCCTCGGCCGCACCGACTCCGGCGGCCCCCGCTCCGACGGCGCCGGTTCCGACTGCCGCGCCTGCCGCCGCTGCGGTGTCGCAGCCTTCCGGGACGATCTTCTCGTCCGGGGCGTTGCCGGATCGGGGGCCGCGGTCGCAGGTCCTGTCGCCGTTGGTGCGGCGGCTGGCGGAGGAGCACGGCGTGGACCTGACGACGGTGCAGGGCACCGGGACCGGGGGACGCATCACGAAGCAGGACGTGCTGAAGGCGGCCGGCGATGGCGGCGGCGCGGGAGCGCCGGCCGCAGCGGCCGTGGCGGCTCCCCCGGCGGCGGCCGTTCCGGCGGCCGCCCCTGCGATGGCGCCCGCGCCCGTCGCGGCCGGGGCCGGAGAAGAGGTCGTGCCGCTCACGCACATCCGCAAGATGATCGGCACCCACATGGTGGCCTCGCTGCAGACGAGCGCCCGGGCGTGGACGATGGTCGAGGTCAACGTCGATCATCTCGTCAAGCTGCGCGAACGCGTGAAGGATGCCTTCTTCGAGCGGCACGGCGTGAAGCTCACCTATCTGCCGATGGTCACGCGGGCGACCGCCGAGGCGCTCCTCGAGTTCCCGATGGTGAACGCGGAGCTCCGCGGCGACCAGCTGATCCTCCACCGATACGTGAACATGGCGATCGCCGTCAGCTACGACGAAGGCCTGATCGTGCCGGTGATCCGCGGCGTCGAGACGATGAACGTCCCGGGGATCGCTCGCGCGATCGCCGACCTCGCGACCCGGGCGCGCGCGCACCAGCTGAAGCCCGACGAGGTCAACGGGTCCACCTTCACGATCACGAACCCCGGTCCCTATGGATCGCTGATCTCCGTCCCGATCATCAACCAGCCGAACGCCGCGATCCTCTCCCTCGACACGATCCAGAGGCGCCCGGTCGTGATCGACGACGCGATCGCGATCCGCAGCATGGTCTATCTGTCGATGTCGTGGGACCACCGGGTGATCGACGGCGAGCTCGCGACGCGGTTCCTGGCTCGGATCAAGCAGAACCTCGAGTCGTGGGACTTCGCCGAAGACCTGGGGCTGTAGGGAGCGCCCGATGCCTCCCCGCCGCGCCTGGCTGATCCGGCCCGAAGGGCCCGTCCCGTACGGCGAGGCCAACGAGGCGATGCATTCGCTCGCCGAGCGCCGGCTGACCGACGAGGTGCCCGACGCGGTGATCCTGCTCGAGCACCCGCCGGTCTTCACGGCCGGGCGCCGGTCGAAGCCGGAGCACCTCGTGTGGTCCGAGGACGAGGCCCGCGCGCACGGCGCCGAGGTCCACCACATCGACCGCGGCGGCTCGTTCACGTTCCACGGACCTGGACAGCTCGTGGGCTACCCGATCCTGCATCTGGGGCCCACGCCCGACGCCGCCCGGTACCTGCGGACCCTCGAGCAGGCGGTGATGGATGCCGCCGGCGAGATCGGCGTCGTGCTGCACCGACGCGACGACGTGCAGACGGGCGTGTTCAGCGGTGACGACAAGGTCTGCGCGATCGGGGTGCGGCTGATGCGAACCCGCGTGACGCTGCATGGCTTCGCGATCAACTGCGACACCGACCTCTCGTGGTTCCGAGGCATCGTCGCGTGCGGCCTTCCCGACAACGGGGTCACCTCGCTCACCGAGCTCGCGGGCCGGCATGTGACCGTCGCCGAGATGCGACCGATCGTCGAACGACACCTCTCGGCCGCGTTCGACCTCGTGTACGAGCCGGCACCTGCCGAGGTGGCCGGCGCCTTCGTGGCGACTCCGGTGGCGTCGTGAGCGACACGATCCATCGCGCGGCGTCCGCCGGCTACGCGGCGTCGGCCGACGCGTACGATCGCGGCCGGCCGAGCTACCCCCTCGAGGCCGTCGCCTGGCTCGCGCGCACGTTGCGGATCCACTCTGGATCGACGGTGGTCGAGCTCGGTGCCGGGACGGGGAAGTTCACGTCACAACTCGTCCCGCTGCGGGCGCGCGTCGTCGCCGTCGAGCCGGTCGAGGCGATGCGCGCCCGGCTCGCGGCGGCCGTCCCGACGGCGGCACCGGTCGCCGGCACCGCGGAGGCGCTTCCCCTGGGCGATGCCTCGGTCGATGCCGCGGTCGCGGCGCAGGCCTTCCATTGGTTCGATCACGACACCGCCCTCGCCGAGCTGGCGCGCGTCCTGCGCCCGGGCGGGCGCCTCGGGCTCGCGTGGAACGTGCGTGACCGATCGATCGACTGGTCGCGGCGGCTCACGGAGATCTTCGATCGGGTCGCCGGCGACGCTCCGCGGCACGCCACGGCCCCGTGGCGGGCTGCCTTCGACCGTACCGATCGCTTCGCGCCCGTCGACGAAGCCTCGTTCCCGAACCCGATGACGGTCACGCCCGACCAGCTCCTGGACCGCGTGGCGTCGATCAGCTTCGTCGCGGCCGCCGATCCCCCGGCGCGGGAGACCGTCCTCGACGAGGTCCGGGAGCTCCTGGCCACGCATCCCGACCTGGTCGGCCGCGAGCGGATCCTGTTCCCGTACCGGACCGACGTCTACGCGTGGGAGTTACTCGGTTGACGGCAGCCTGCCCAGACGGCGACCGGTCAGTGGGCGCCGCGGCGGGAGATGACGGTCGGAAGCGTCTTCGCGATGATGAACAGGTCGAACGCGAGCGACCAGTTCTCGATGTAGAACAGGTCCAGCCGCACGTAGTCCTCGAACGGCAGCTCGCTCCGCCCGCTCACCTGCCACAGCCCGGTGATGCCCGGGCGCACCTCGAGGCGGGCCATCTGCCACTCCTCGTACTGGGCCACCTCGCTCGGCAGCGGGGGCCTCGGACCCACGACGGTCATGTCGCCCCGGAGCACGTTCACCAGCTGCGGGAGCTCGTCCAGGCTCGTCTTGCGGAGGAACCGACCGAACTTCGTGACGCGCGGATCGTGCAACATCTTGAAGAGCGGCCCCGTCGCCTCGTTCTGATCGAGCAGCTCGGGCAGCCGCTCCTCGGCGTCGGCCACCATCGTGCGGAACTTCAGCACCGTGAACGGCCGGCCCCGGTAGCCCACGCGTTGCTGGCGGAAGAGGATCGGCCCCGCCGACGTCGTCTTCACGGCGACGGCGATGAGCGTGATCACGGGCGAGAAGACGACGAGGACGACGGCGCTGCTGACGATGTCGAAGGTCCGCTTCGCCACCGCCTGGAGCCCTGAGAGCCTGACCGGTCGGAGCGAGAACGCCATCAGCCCGCCCAGCGGCTGCGGCGAGATCCGCGTGGAGAGCACCTCCTGGACGTTCGCGGTCACGCGCACCTCGATCCCGCACCGCCGCGCGGCCTTGTTGACCTGCGCCATGTGCTCGGGGCGGATCGCGCTCGAGGCCACGAAGATGCAGTCGGCGTCGGTCTCGGCGATCAGCGCGCCGAGGTTGTCGAGATCGCCCAGCATCGGGACGTCGGTGGTCGGTCTCCCCCACGCATCGGCGCAGACGTAGCCGAGCGGGAAGAAGCCCAGGTCGTCGCGGAGCATCTCGGTCACGATCCGTCCGGCCTCGGCGTTGGCCCCGACGATCAACGTGCGCTGCACCAGGCGCCCGTGCTGACGGGAAACGTAGATGACGCGGCGCCACAGGTACCGCGACGCCATCACGAACGCCATCGCGATCGCCCAGGACAATCCGATCCACGGTCGCGAGAACTCGGCGCCCACCCAGAACGACAGTGTCACGATCGACGTGATCACCATCGTGACGGCGAGGAGGATGCGCCGGAACTCCTCGGCGGCGGTCAACCGCTGGATCGAGTAGAGGTGGAAGGCCGAGAAGACCACCATGACCAGCAGCGGCGAGAGCGCCGTCAGCCACCCGACCTGGAGCGGCTGCGACGAGAACGCCCGGTCCACGAGGACCGCCAGCCCGAGTCCGGCGGCGACCGACACGCAGTCGGTCACGACCACGCCTGCCTTGAGCAAGACGTAGTCCCGGCGAACCCGAGAGGCCGGGCGCACCGAGACAGCGGATGGGTTCGCCGCAGCGTCGAGGGTGTCGTCGAGCGTGCCGGCGGCTCCCGCTGCGGTGTCGGCGCCGAGCACGCTAGGGATGATCGGTTCGGTCACGGGGGGGTATCCGTCCTTCTCGCCGATGATGCTCGGAGTGTACGCTCCCGGGCGTTGCGTGGGGTCGTCCGACGTCAGCTCTTCCCTTCGACCTCTCGGTCCTTGCGGCGGAAGCTGTGCTCCCGGCCGTCGCCGTGCGCGAGCCGGTACCGGCTCGCCTTCAGCAGACTCATCTCCAGGGCCCACCATGCGGCGGCAACCGCCACGATCACGCCCCCGAGGATCACGATCGGTTTCATGCCTCCATCTTCCAGCCGGGAGCCGTGCCAAGCAAGCAGGTACCCGATCCGGTGTAGGTCAAACCGCCTCGGGCGGCCCGTCGTCGAGGTAGCCGTACCGGCGGAGCAGCGGCCAGGCGATCGCGGTCACGACCCGGCGGTCGCGCGGCGCGAGGTGCTCGCGCCACGCCTCGTCGACCCGCAGCGGCAGCGTGCCCGTCTTGAACCGCATCGGGTTGCCGGCGGCCGTGTGATCGACCCCGAGTTCGATCTTCTCGGCGGTCACGAACGAGAGCGCGTCCGGCGCGAGCGCCACGCCCATGTGATCGGCGATCGCCGTCAGGACCGCGCGGGGGTCCCGAACGAAGGACTCGTACCGGACCCGCAGGTCGGGGACGGACCGGCCCAGCATCTCGAAGGTCAGGTTGGCCGCCGACCACCGGGCCGTCGCCTGAGCAGGTGCGTAGGTCGGCATGTAGTCGACGCCGTCGGTGATCTCGGGTCGCTCGATCATCTTCATCGAGGAGTGCGCGACACCTCGAGCATCGCGCACAAGGTGGACGAGTCGGAGGTCGATGTCGGGGATGCGGCTGAGGACCATCCCGTGGGGCGGCGACATCGACGAGTCCACCACGACCTGCGCGCCCGACTCGTCCCCGATCGCCGAGAAGACCCGCGTGAGGTATTCCCCGTACCGTTCGAGCTTGGCCGCGAACCGTGGCGCCGCCTTCGGCGCCGTGAGCGCCGGCATCGCGCCCGCGCGATCGACCTCCCGTTGCAGCCTGAGCACCTCGTCGAGATCGATCCGGTCCCAGCCGCCGAAGGCCCGCCGTCCGACCGCCTCCCAGAAGGGGCAGTCGCGCAGCGGAAGGCCGCAGCCGCACCGCTGGTTCTCGGCCAGCCCGCGATCCCAGAGATAGCGGACCTCGCCTGAGGAACAGAAACCGGGTACCTGCCCCAGGGCGCGGTCCAGCAGCGTGCTGCCGCTCCGTGCCTGTCCGCCCAGGTAGAGGACCGCCGGACGCTCGCGCCGGTTGTCGTTCCCCTCCATCCGGCCAGGGTAACGGACGACGTCCACCGGCGAGTTCAGACCTTCGGCCCCTTGCGGTACGAAGAACGCGGGATGCTACCCTTGCGCCGAAGCCGGTCAGGAGCCTTTCGGACGCATGGAAACCCACGATATCGACGGTCGCGCACGCACGCAGGGGCTCGCCTGGTTGGGCACGCTCCTGCTGGCCGGGAGCGTGCCCGAGGACGACATCGTCGTCGCCGATGGGCCGCCCCCGGGCTATCGATCCGTGTTCGCCTTCCGGGCCCTCCCGAACGCCCGTCACCCCTACCTGCTGATGCCGCTCGACTCCCGTGCGGCAGCCGCCGGCTCGGTGCATCACATCGGGAACCCGCTGAAGCGGCGGATGCGCGTTGCGGAATCCGCGCTCTCCCTCAGCTTCCGGATGGGCGTGGGTCAGCGCATCCTCGCCCAGCAGCTGCATGTCTGCGTTCCCGAGGCGATCGAGCTCGAAGCCCCGACGCTGATCGCCCGGGCGCTCCGCCTGGTCGGCCGCACCGACCTCAGCACGGCGATGATCCTCGGGCGCGATCGGCCGAACCGCAAGCCGGTGCTGAAGCTGCTCGCTCCCGACGGCAAGCCGGTGGCGTTCGCGAAGGTCGGCTGGAACGACGTTTCCCGTGATCTCGTCCGCCACGAGGCCGAGGTGCTGGCCGCGATGGGGACCGACGAGCGGCGTCCGTCGTCGTTCCGCGTGCCGTCCGTGATCGGTTACGAGCCGGGCGATCGCGTCGATCTTCTCGTGGTCACGCCGATGCCCCAGGCGAACGGGCTGCGCGGGGGACCGCCCTCCGATGTCCCGATGCGCGCCACCCACGAGGTGGCCGTGGGCGGCGGGGTGTCGTGGGATGCGCTCACGGCGAGCGCCTATCGGTCGTCCCTCCGGGAGCGCGTGACCGCGGCCGCGGACGATGCCGGAAACCCCGTCGGCCCCGCGCAGGCCGAGGCGTTCGAACGGCTCGACCTGGAGTACGGGTCGCGCGAGATCCCCTTCGGATCCTGGCACGGGGATTGGACCCCGTGGAACATGACCCGCGTCGACGAGACGCTCTACGTGTGGGACTGGGAGCGGGCCGAAGGAACGGTCCCCGTGGGCCTCGACCTCATGCACTTCGACTTCGACGTGCGTGTCAAGATCGACGGCCGGCCGGCGGACCGCGCGATCCATGACTCGGTGCTCGAGTCGGGGCCCCGGCTCGAGGCGCTGGGTCTTCCCTCGGGGCTCTCGCATCTGCTCGCGACGCTGCACCTCCTCGAGATGACGTTGCGGTTCCAGCAGGCGCGGACGCAGGGCGTCCACGTGGCCGATACCATCTACGGGCCGGCGCTGCGGGCGATCCTCAGTTCGCGCACCGCCGCCTGATCCGATGCGCGATCTCGTCAAGCAGGCCACCGAGGGATACCTCGCCGCCACGAGCGGCCTCCGGATGCTGCCCGACTTCATCGTGATCGGGACCCAGCGTGGCGGCACGACCTCGCTCTACCGGTACCTGGCGGCCCACCCGGGCGTCGCCCCCACCCTCGTGTCGAAGGGCGTGCACTACTTCGACGTCCAGAACGACCGGTCAGAGGCCTGGTACCGAGGGCACTTCCCACCGACGGCGTATCGCGCGTGGCGCCGGCGTGTCGCCCGGCAGCCGCTGATCACCGGGGAGGCCAGCCCCTACTACCTGTTCCATCCCGCGGTGCCCGAGCGCGTGGCGGCGATGCTGCCCGACGTGAAGCTGATCGCGATGCTGCGTGACCCCGTCAAGCGTGCCTTCAGCCACTACCACCACGAGTTCGAGGGAGGGTTCGAGACCCTGCACACCTTCGAGGAGGCGATCGATGCCGAGCCGGGCCGGCTCGAGGGCGAGGCGGAACGCCTCCTCGCCGATCCCGGATACGTGAGCTTCGCGCACCAACACCACTCCTACCTGGCCCGCGGCCACTATGCGGAGCAGCTCCAGGCGTGGTTCGCCCACATCCCGCGGGAGCGATTCCTGATCTTCACGAGCGAGGAGTTCTACCGGGACACCGCCACGGTCTACGGAACGGTGCAGGACTTCCTGGGCCTCCCCCATCACCCGCTGGCGGAGTTCAAGACCTACAACGCGCACAGCTACGCCCCGATGGACCCGGCGACGAACGGGCGGCTGCGGGAGCATTTCCGGGAGCCCGATCGGGCCCTCTCCGAGCTCCTCGGCCGCGATCTCGGCTGGGATCGCGCCGCCTAGACCGCTTACCCCCCAGCGTCTCGCCCACGCGATCGCTGTTGAGACTCCATGATGCCTGCTCAGAGGGGCGTTTCGAGGAAACCCATCTGGTATACAGGTGCCTGCCAGTCTTCCCGACACTAGGAGTCGTGCGGCCAGTGGAATCCGAACCCCAGCAACAGTCGGCCACCCTCAGGGATTACGTCGGGGTCGTACGTGGCCGCCTCCGCGTCGTCATCATCGTCACGCTGATCGGCCTCGGCCTCGGCGCGCTGCTGATGGTGCGCCAGTCCCCGGGCTACGAGTCGCACGCGCAGGTCCTGGTGCACGACATCGTCACGGAGTCGGGTCAGCAGCAGTCACCGGACATGGACACCGAGGCGGGGATCGCCGCGTCCGCCGCCGTGGCCGACCGTGCCGCCCAGCAACTCGCGATCGACGGCCTCGACGGCGCCGCCCTCCTCGAGCACTACACCGTCAGCATCGGCGACGCGAGCGTGATGGACATCAGCTTCCGGTACGACGATCCGATCGATCGCGGAGCGAGGGGCGCGCGTCGTGACGACGAGCTACCTCGACGTCCGTCAACGAGCAGGTGGAAGCGGCACGGTCCGCACAGATCGACGATCTGAATGCCCAAAGCGTGGCACTCAACACGAGCCAGAACAAGCAGTTCGAGATCCTGGCGACCTGCGAGCAGGGCTCGGCCGCGTGCCTGAAGGCACAATCGAATATCGACGTCCTCCAGGGACAGATCGACGCGATCAGCGCGAGGATCATCGCGCTCAGCACGCCCGACCGATGTGGGTGAGATCATCAGTCCCGCGACCGCCCCCACGGACGCGGCCACGCCTGGCTGGACCTACATGGTGGCCGGCGGGCTCCTCGGGTTCCTCCTCGGGCTGATCCTCGCGTTCATCCTCGAAGGCCTCTCGGGGCGGGTCCGCGATTCGAAGGAGGTCGAGCGCGACCTGGGGACCCCGGTGCTCGGGAGCGTGCCGATGTTCCGCGAGGCGAAGGGAGCGCTCGTGTCGCGCGACGATCCCGCCACCGCTGCGGCCGAGGCTTTCCGGATGCTCCGCTCCGCGCTCCTCTACCGCGCCCAGGAAGACACGCGCGTGATCATGGTGACGAGTGGCGGGATCGGCGACGGCAAGAGCATCACGGCGGCCAACCTGGCGGTGACCCTCGCCCAGGCCGACAAGAAGGTGATCCTCGTCAGCGCCGACCTCCGCCGCCCGAGCCTGCACGAGTACTTCGACGTGGCCACCGACAAGGGACTCGCGCAGGCACTGACGAACGGCGGTCACCCCCCGGTGATCGCCACCGGGGTCGAGAACCTCGCGTTGATCCCGAGCGGCCCGCCCGTCGAGGCTTCGGCCCACCTGTTCGAGACCAGCGCCTTCCCGGCGATGATCCGCACCTGCCGTGATCAGGCCGACTTCGTGATCGTCGACGCACCCCCGCTCGCGATCTCGGATCCGCTCCTGATGGCCCCGTACATGGACGGCGTGATGCTCGTGGTCGACGCGAGCCAGGCGACGCGCGGAGGGCTCGAGCGGATCAGGGACATGCTCGGGCGGATCGGGTTCACGCCCTTCGGCGCCGTGATCAACCGCCAGCGGAGCAGCGAGAGCGACTATCGCCCCGGCGACCACTACCGGTACCAGGCGCCCGGCACCGCTCGTTCCTCCAAGTCCTGAGCCGGGCAGGCTCAGTAGAGCGCCGCGGCGAGCTTCGCTCGGTACGTGCCCACGAGCGGATCTTCGGGGCCGAGCACGCCGAAGACGTCCACCATCGCCTCGCGAGCGGCCTCACGGTCGTCGGCGAGCGCGGCCAGCATCCCGTCGAGCGCCTCGGCCCACCGGCCGGCCGCAGCCTCGCGTTTGGCCGCGCCGAGGGCGCCGTCGGCCGCCTCGCTCCCCCAACCCTTGACACGGATCGCCGACAGGATGCGCTCGGCGTCGGCGTCGGGCAGCAGCGGCGTGACGAGCCCGCTCGCCTCCTCGTCGTCCCCCCGCTCGACCAGGATCCGGGCCAGTCCGATCGCGGCGTCGCGGTTGCCGGGCTCCTTCTCGAGGGCGTCCCGGTACCCGGCCTCGGCGCCCGCGAGGTCGCCGGCCTCTTCTTCCGCGTGCGCCTCCTCGGCGACGAGCTCGGCCTCGCTCGGCATCAGCGTGTCGACGAACCGGTTCACCTCGTCCTCGGGGTAGGCGCCGATGAACATGTTGACCGGCTGACCGTCCTTGAAGGCGACCACCGTCGGGATCCCCTGCGCGCGCACGGCCTGGAGGAGCGCGTTGCCCACCGCGTTCGCGTCGACGTCGAGCTTGGCGAGCAAGAACGCACCCGCGCGTTCGGCCGCGACCTTCTCGAGGATCGGGCCGAGGGTCTTACAGGGCGCGCACCAGTCGGCCCACAGGTCGACGACGACCGGGCGCTCCATCGAGCCCTCGATCACGACCTGTTCGAAATCGGCGTCGGTGACGTCGACGACGTGCTGCATGGTGTCACTCATCGCTGGGATCCGTTCCTCGCTCGTTCCGCTACATCCGTCTCCTGCAAGGTTCTCACGCGACGGCGCGGACCGCGGCCGGCGCCTCGACCTCCGCGGGCGGCGCTCCCCCCGTTCGGTCCCGGCCGAACCGCCTGAGCCGGAGCGCGTTCGCCACGACCGTCACGCTGGACAGGGCCATGGCCGCGGCCGCCCACATCGGGTTCAGGACGCCGAACACGGCCAGCGGGATCATCACCACGTTGTACGCGAACGCCCAGAACAGGTTCTGGGCGATGATCCGGAACGTTCGGCGCGCGAGCTCGAGGGCGTCGGCGACCGACGACAGGGATCCGCCCAGCAGGTTCACGTCGGCCGCGGCGAGGGCGACGTCGGTGCCCGTGCCCATCGCGATCCCCACGTCGGCCGCGGCGAGCGCCGGGGCGTCGTTCAGGCCGTCGCCCGCGAAGACCACCGTCCGTCCGGCCTCGCGGAGCCGCCGGACCTCGTCGACCTTGCCCTCGGGGAACACCTCGGCCGACACCGAGTCGATGCCGACCTGGGTGGCGATCGCCTCGGCCGTGGCCTGACGGTCGCCGGTCACCATCGCGACCTCGAGTCCGAGCGCGTGCAGCCGGGCGATCGCGCCGGCCGCTTCGGGCTTGATCCGGTCGGCCACGGCCACGAGCCCGAACGGGATGCCGTCACGCCAGACCGCGAACGGCGTGAGTCCTCGACCGGCCATGGAGGCCGCCTCGCGCTCGAGAGGAGCTGGTAGCGCCTCGGGTCGACCGACGCGCACCTCCTCCCCGTCGAGCACGGCCACCGCTCCCGCTCCGGGCTCCACCCGATGGTCGGTGGCCTCAGGCACCGTGAGGCCGCGCGCCCGCGCGCCTTCGACGACGGCACGAGCGATCGGGTGCTCCGAGCCCGCCTCGGCCGCCGCGGCCAGCGCCAGGGCGCCGTCCTCCGTGAGCCCGTTCGCCGGGTTGACCGCGGCCAACGTCATCTGCCCCTCCGTGACGGTGCCGGTCTTGTCCAGGAGCACGATGTCGGCGGCGCGCGCGACCTCGAAGACCGCCCCGCCCTTGAACAGCACGCCGATCTCGGCCGCACGCCCGGTGCCGGCCATGATCGCGGCCGGCGTCGCCAGCCCGAGCGCGCACGGGCACGCGATCAGCAACACCGCCACGGCGTGCAGGAGCGCGGTGCCGGTTCCCTGATCCGTGAACAGCGACCACCCGACGAACGTCGCCGCCGCGATGCCGATCACGATCGGCACGAAGACGGCGGAGATCCGGTCCGCGAGCCGCTGCACGGGCGCCTTCGATCCCTGCGCCGATTGCAGCAGACGGACGATCTCGGAGAGCTTCGTGTTCGCGCCGACCTTCGTGATGAACACGAGGAGCCGCCCGTGGCCGTTGATCGCGGCGCCGACGACCTCGTCGCCGGGCCCGACGTCGACGGGCACCGACTCGCCCGTCAGGAGCGACAGGTCGACCCACGACGTGCCCTCTTTCACGACGCCGTCGGCCGGGATCTTCTCTCCGGGCCGCACGACGGCCCGCATGCCCGGGTGGAGATCCTCGATCGGGACCGTGCGTTCCTCGCCGTCCGGCCCGAGGATCGTCGCCTCTTTCGCGGCTCGTTCGAGGAGAGAGCGGGAGGCGTCCCCAGCGGTCATGCGCGCCCGCGCCTCGAGGAGCTTGCCCACGAGGATCAGCGTGATGATCACGGCCCCCGTGTCGAAGTAGTGCGCGACCGGCTCGGCGGCCATCGCCATCGCGTCGTTCCGCGTCGAGTCGAGCACCGCCCACACGCTGTACCCGTACGCCGCGAGCGAGCCCATCGCGACGAGGGTGTCCATCGTGGTGGTGCGGTGTCGAGCCGCCCTCGCCGCGTGCACGAGGAAGGGCCATCCCGCGTAGAACTGCACGGGCGTGGCGAGCGCCCACGCCCACCACATCGCCCCCGGCGCATCGGGCACCAGGAACGTGAGGGCCAGCACCGCGAGGGTCAGCGGCACCGCGACCACGAGCCGGCGCCGATAGGCCAGCACTTCCTCGGCGGGCGACCGCTCATCGGAGTGCGGGCGGGCGCCGTACCCGACGCTCCGCACCGCGTCCATCAGCGGCTCGAGCGCCTCGCCGGTGGTCCGGACGGTCGCCGTGCGCGTGGCCAGGTTCACCGACGCCTCGCCCACGCCCTGAACCCCACCGAGCGCCTTCTCGACCTTGGTCACGCAGGATGCGCACGTCATCCCCTCGATGTCGAGGACCAGCTCGCGCTCGTCGGTACCCGTCGCCATCGTGCTCACTTCCCCGCGAAGCGGCCCACGGCCGCCATCAGTTCCTCGATCTTCTGATCGCCGCTCCCCTGCTCGATGCTCTCCCGCACGCAGTGGCGTACGTGATCGTCGAGCAGGCCCATCCCGACGGCCTTCAGGGCCGCCTGCACCGAGCTCACCTGGGTCAGGATGTCGATGCAGTACTTGTCCTCGTCGACCATGCGCTGGAGCCCGCGCACCTGCCCCTCGATCCGCCGCAGACGATCCTGCAGGTCCTTCTTGTTCATCGCGTAGCCGTACATCGCCGCCTCACATCCCTCGGTCCGCCGGGTCCATCGCGAGGAAGCGCGTCGGATCCTCCCGGAATCGTTCCATGCAGCCCACGCTGCAGAAGAAGAAGGTCTGGTCGTCGTGCTCCCAGGCGGCGGCGGCCGTCTCGGGCGTCACCACCATCCCGCAGACCGGGTCCACCATCGTCGTTCCTCCTCGCCGCTCGTCTCGACGCTCGGTACTATACCCCCCCAGGGTATCTACGTCCACCCCGGCGCAGACCACCCGATGCTAGACTCGCCTCACGGTGCCAGGAGACGACGTATCCACGCGGGTCGCCGAACCCCTCCACGAGACGCTCGGCCTCACGCCCGACGACCTCCTCGCGATGTACCGGGTCATGATCACCGCGCGTCTCCTCGACGAGGCGTCCCTCCGCCAGAACCGGATGGGCCGTGCGCCGTTCGTGGTCCCGGCCGAGGGACACGAGGCCTGCCAGATCGGGACCGCGTGGGCGATGCGCAAGGGCGTCGACATCTGGCTCCCCTACTACCGCGACACGGCGGTCGTGCTCGCCGCGGGGATGACCCCGTACGAGATCTTCCTCGGGATCTTCGCCAAGGCGGACGACCCGTCGTCGGGGGGCCGCCAGATGCCCTCGCACTGGGGGTACGAGCGGCTCGGCATCATCACCAGTTCCTCGCCGATCTCGACACAGCTCCCCCACGCAGCCGGGATCGCCTACGCGGTGAAGTACCGCGGCGAGGACGCGGTCGTGGCGTCGTGGTTCGGCGAGGGGGCGACGAGCGAGGGTGACTGGCACGAGGGCCTGAACTTCGCGGGGATCCACAAGCTCCCCGTGGTGTTCGTCTGCGAGAACAACCACTACGCGATCAGCGTCCCCCAGTCCAAGCAGATGGCCGTGCAGGACGTCGCGATGAGGGCGGAGGGCTACGGCTTCCCCGGCGTGGTCGTCGACGGGAACGACGTGCTCGCCTGCTACGCCGCGATGAAGGAGGCACACGACCGTGCCCGGGCCGGCGACGGCCCGACGCTGATCGAGTGCAAGACCTACCGGTTCCTGGGCCACACGTCGGACGACGACGACAAGACCTACCGCACGCGCGACGAGGTCGCCGAGGCGCGCCACCACGACCCGGTCGAGACCTTCGCCGCCTACCTCGCCGAGCACGCGGTGATCGACACCCACGGCACCGACGAGCTCCGGGCCGAGGTCAAGGAGGAGATCGACGTCGCGATCGCGACGGCCTGGGACGCTCCCGACCCCGCCCCGGAATCCGCGATGCGGCACGTGTTCGCCGAGGAGGACGAGTGACCGAGAAGAACCTCGTCACGGCGGTCCGGGACGCGCTGCACGACGAGATCGCCGCCGACGAGCGCGTCGTCCTGCTGGGCGAGGACGTCGGGAACCGCGGCGGGGTCTTCCGGGTCTCCGCCGGGTGGATGGAGGAGTTCGGCGAGCGCCGGATCATCGACACCCCGTTGGCCGAATCCGGGATCGTGGGCGTGGCGATCGGGATGGCGATGCACGGGATGCTGCCGGTCGCCGAGATCCAGTTCGCGGACTTCATCTTCCCGGCCTTCAACCAGATCGTGTCCGAGGCCGCGCGGATCCGCTACCGGTCGAACGGCGACTTCTCGTGCCCGCTCCTGATCCGCACCCCTTGCGGCGGCGGTATCCACGGCGCCCTCTACCACTCCCAGTCGATCGAGGCCTACTTCGCGCACGTCCCGGGGCTCAAGGTCGTGATGCCGTCGACACCGGCCGACGCCGCGGGCCTGCTCCGCAGCGCGCTCCACGACCCCGACCCCGTCCTGTTCCTCGAGCACAAGAAGGCCTACCGCGCCGTCACCGGAGAGGTTCCCGACGGCCCCTACGAGGTGCCGATCGGCGTGGCCGACGTGAAGCGCGAGGGCGACGCGCTCACGTGCGTGAGCTACGGGTTCACCCTCCATGCGTGCCTGGACGCCGCGACGCGACTGGCGCAGGACGAAGGCGTCGAGGTCGAGGTCGTCGACGTGCGGACCCTGGCGCCGCTCGACATGGAGACGATCCTCGCGTCCGTCCGTCGGACGTCGAAGGCGATGGTGGTCCACGAGGACAACCGAACCTACGGCGCGGGCGCCGAGATCGTCGCCACGATCGCGGAGGAGGCGATGTACGACCTCGACGCGCCGATCGTCCGGATCGGGGGGCCCGACATCCCCGCGATGCCCTTCGCGGCCCCCCTCGAGCACTTCTTCATGGATCCCGAGCCCGACCACGTGTATCGCCGCATGCGGGCGCTGGCGCTGGCCTGACGGAGCTCGTCCCCGATCCGCTCCTGCGCACCCTGGTTCAGCGGGGCGGCCGGCGGTCCGATACCCGGGGGGAGGAACCGTGAGCGAACCCCGGCGAACACCCGACCCTGCATGGGGGCGATCGACCGGCCGACGCGATCTGCTCGTGATCGCGGTGGTCTCGGTCGTGGCCCTCTGGCTCGGCGTGTCCTTCGACATCTTCCGTCACCTGCATCGTGAGCTGGACGCCGCGCCGGGGATCTACGCGGACGCGGTGATCGGCGCGATCCTGATCTTGGTGATCGCCGCGGGCTCGTACGCCGTGGTCCGCGGTCGGGTGGCCCGGACCCAGGAAGCTCGGCGCTCCGAGACGGAGCGCCGCTATCAGGCGATCGTCGAACGAGTGCCCGCGGTCGCCTACGTGTGGGACGCGGCCGACGCCCCGGGCGAGGCCCCCGCCTCGTACATCAGCCCGCAGATCGAGCGACTGCTCGGCTTCACCGCCGAGGCGTGGCTCGAGGACCCGACGCTCTGGTCGCGGCAGCTGCACGCCGACGACCTCCAAGGGGTCCTGGACGGCTGGGCGCACGCGGTCGCCGCCGCGCTCCCGTTCATGGCCGAGTACCGGATCCGACACGCCGATGGGCGGGAGCTGTGGATCCGCGACGAGGCGGTCCGTGTGGCCACGGGCGAGCGGGGGCTCCCGGTCTACCAGGGCGTGATGATCGACGTGTCGGATCAGCGGGCGGCCCAGCAGAGCCTCCGCGACGCCGAGGAGCGGTTCCGGCGTCTCGTCGAGCAGATCCCCGCGACCACCTTCAGCGAAGACCCAGCCACGGGAGCGCTCCTATACGTCAGCCCGCAGATCGAGCAGATGTTCGGGTTCACCCCGGAGGAGTGGTTGGCCGATCCGCGGCTATGGGAGGAGCAACTGCACCCCGAGGATCGCGCCTGGGTCGTGGCGAGCGAAGCCTCCGACACCGGCGACACGTGGTCGGTCGACTACCGGACGATGGCCCGAGACGGGCGGGTGCTCTGGGTCCACCACGAGTCGATCCTGATCCGCGACGACCGGGGCGAGCCGCTGTTCTGGCAGGGCATGATCTCGGACATCACCGAGCGCAAGGCGGCCGAGGACGCGCTCCGTGAGGCCGAGGAACGGTACCGGACCCTCGTCGAGCAGTTGCCGGCCGTGGTGTACATCGACGAAGTGGACGAGGTGGCGACCGCCCTCTACGTGAGCCCGCAGTACGAACGCCTCACGGGCTACACGCCCGCCGATCGCCTCGCGGAGCCCGACCTCTGGCTCCGGATGCTGCACCCGCACGACCGCGCGCGGGTCCTCGCCGAGTCGGACCGCGTCAACGAGACGGGGGAACCGTTCGACATCGAGTACCGCCTCGTGCGCATCGACGGCGAGGTGATCTGGGTGCACGACCACGCCTTCATGGTCCACCTTCCCGGCGGCCGGAGAGCGTGGCAGGGGGTCCTGACCGATGTGACCGAGCGGCAGGCCGCACTGGATGCGCTGGGCCGGCGGGACAAGGTGCTGCGGGCGACCGCCTTCGCCGCAGAGCGCTTCCTGCACGCCGGCACTTGGGAGGACGCGCTGGATGAGGTGCTGGCCCGGCTGGGTCACGCGGTCGACGCGAGCCGTGCCTACGTCTTCCGTAACGACGGAGGCGGGACCGAGCTGTCGATGTCACCGTGCGCCGAATGGGTGGCGGCCGGGATCGATCCGACGATCGACGACCCCGAGAACCAGTCCTACCCGTACGAGGCCGGGTTCGCCCGCTGGCAGGAGCTCCTGTCGAGCGGCCAGGTGGTGCACGGGCCCGTGGCGGCGCACCCCGACGCGGAGCGGCTCGATGCCGGCTCCGAGGGCGTGCTGTCGCTCTGCGTCGTCCCGATCCGTGCGGCGGGCGACTGGTGGGGCTTCATGGGCTTCGACGACTGCGCGGAGCCGCGCGAGTGGACCGGCGCCGAGATCGAGGCGCTGCGCGTCGCGGCCGACACCCTCGGCGCCGCGATCGGACGTCAGCAGGGCGACCGCCGTCTCGCGGAGACGCAGGCGCGGTTCCGGACGCTGGTCGAGCAGATCCCCGCCGTGACCTACATGGAGTCGGCGAACCCCGCCGGCACGAAGCTGTACATGAGCCCGCAGGTCGAGCCCATGTTCGGGTACACGCCTGACGCGTGGGACATCGACGTCTGGGTCGCGTCGCTGCACCCCGCGGACCGTGAACGCGTCATCGCCGAGGACCACCGCACGAACGAGACCGGAGAACCGTTCGACATCGAGTATCGGTTCGTGCGGCCCGATGGACGGATCGTCTGGGTGCTCGACCAGGCGGTGCTGCTCCGCGACGAGCACGGCACGCCGCTGCATTGGCAAGGCGTCCGGTTCGACATGACGGATCGCAAGGAGGCCGAGCAGCAGTTGCGCGAGGCCGAGGAGCGCTTCCGGGCGATCGTCGAGCACGTGCCGTCGGTGATCTATCTCGACGCCGCGGACACGTCGATGCAGACGGTCTACATCAGCCCCCAGGTCGAGGAGATCACAGGTATCTCAGCCGAGGAATGGATCGAGGATCCCGACGCCTGGCGTAAGGCACTCGACCCCGCGGACCGCGACCGGGTGATCCACGGGTACCTCGACGCCGTGAGCGCCGGGGAGCCGTGGAGCGACGAGTACCGGATGCACACACGGGACGGGCGCCAGATCTGGGTGCGCGACGAGACCACGTTCCTGCGGGACGACGACGGGACTCCGACGTTCATGCAGGGGGTCATCTCGGACATCACGCAACGCAAGCTCGCCGAGCAGGGGCTGCGCGAGAGCGAGCAACGCGAGCGCGAGGCGGCCGAGCGTCTCCGGGCGCTCGACGAGATGAAGAACACGTTCCTGGCTGCGGTCTCCCACGAGCTGCGGAGCCCGCTGACGTCGATCCTCGGGCTCTCACTCACCCTCGAGCGTGCGCGGGACCTGAGCGCCGTGGATCGCGACGACCTGCTGGTCAGACTCTCCGCGAACGCCCGCAAGCTCGATCGCCTGTTGAAGGACCTCCTCGACATCGACCGGCTGAACCGGGGCATCGTGGAGCCCTCCTATCGCACGGCCGACATCGGCGCGCTCGCGGAGCGGACCCTGCGGAGCCTCGACGCGCTCGCCGACCGCATCGTCGTGGCCGACGTCGAGCCCGTCGTGCTCCGCGCGGACCCGGCGAAGGTCGAACGCATCGTGGAGAACCTGCTGATGAACGCCGCGCGACACACGACGCGGGACCGCTGCATCTGGCTGCGCGTCGAAGGGATCGAGGGCGGCGGGCTGATCGCGGTCGAGGACGACGGGCCCGGTGTCCCCGACGAGCTGAAGACCGAAATCTTCGACGCGTTCCGCCAGGGGCCGACGGCATCGCCCCACGCTCCCGGCACCGGGATCGGGCTCTCGCTCGTCGCTCGGTTCGCCGAGCTCCACGGCGGCAGGGCCTGGGTCCAGGAACGCGACGGCGGGGGCGCTTCGTTCCGCGTCTTCCTGCCCGACGCCCGGAACCAGGACCGAGCGGACGAGCCCCTGCGCGCCGTCGAGGCCGGCTGAGGCGACGCCTCAGGCGTCGTCCTGGTCGCCGGACCCGCTCCCGGGATCGTCGTCGGAGCCTGCGGGCGCGCGGTCGTCGGGCTCTTCATCGTCCTTGCGGGCCCACCACAGGAACGGGTTCCGGCCGCGCTTGCGGCCCTCCCGGATCCGCCGCGATTCCTCCGGCGTATGCACCCGCGTGAGGTCCGTCTCGGCGACGTCGTGACGGTGGATGAACGTCGATCCCACCGCCTGAACGATCGCCGCGAACGGCAGCGCCAGGAACGCTCCCACGATGCCGGAGATGCTGGCGCCGGCGATCGCGAACGCGAACGCGAGGGCCGGGTGGAGCTCCATCGTCTTCGCGGTGATGCGCGGGCTCAGCACGTAGTTCTCCAGCTGCTGATACGCGGTGAAGAACAGCAGCAGGATCAGAGCGTCGCTCGGGCCCTGCACGACGGCGACCAAGAGCGGCAGGGCCATCGCGATGTAGGTCCCGATCGTCGGGATGAACTGCGAGACGAGCCCCATCCACACCGCGAGCGGCGCCGCGAACGGCACACCGAGCACGGTCAGCACGAAGAACGTCGCTACGCCCGAGAAGATCGCGAGGACGAGACGGGAGTAGAGGTAGGCGCCGGTCTTCTCGATCGCGACCTCCCAGGTCCAGAGCACGGTGTCCTGGTGGCGACGCGGGACGTACGAGCAGATCGTCCGGCGGAACCGGGGGCCGTCGGCCGTCAGGTAGAAGGTGAAGAGCGCGATCGTGAGGAGCTTGAAGATCGTGCCGATCACCGAGCTCGCGACGCCGAACACGTTGCCCGCGATGTTCTTGGCGAACCCCGACACGGCGGAGTTCGCATCGGTCAGCTGCGTGCTGAGCGTGTCGACCGATACCTCGATCCCGAACCACTTCTTCGTGAAGGTGCTCACCGACTCGAGGATGTCCGGCGCCGCCTTGATCAACGCCTGCACCTGCTCCACGAGCAGCGGGATCATCAGCGCGACCATCAGCACCGCGAGGATCGCGAGGCCGAACAGGAGGAGGAACGTCGCGAGGCCGCGCCGCCACCCGCGCTTCGCCAGCCAGTCCACGGCGGGCTCGAGGGCGAACGAGGCGAACAGGGCGATCACGGCCCAGATCAGCAGATCGCGGACCTTCCTGAAGAACGCCAGGAAGACCATCGTCGAGAGCCACGCGACCGCGATCGCGCCGAGGAGCTTCCAGATCCAGGGCCACGGGGGAAGCCGGAGCTCGGCCTCGTCGGCCTCCGCGGCGTTCTCCGGGCTGGTGGTTGGCTCGTCGCTCATCTCGGGGGTCCCTGGGGACGGCTCAGCCTACCCCGCGGGATACCCACCCCGGCGCAGGCACCGTTCGCTCCCTCGCCCCCTAGACTCGTGGAGGCATGACCGACCGCGATCACAACCCCGCGAAGCGCCGCCTGCACCTGCCGATCGTGGGCGTCACGAACGGTCCCGCCGACGACACGGGCGTGAACGCGCGCGGCGAGCGCAAGCCCCCGTGGCTGAAGGTGAAGCTCCGGAGCGGCCCGAACTACGCGGCCCTCAAGGGCATCATGCGGGGCCGCGACCTCCACACCGTGTGCGAGGAGGCGATGTGCCCCAACATCCACGAGTGCTGGGAGGAGCGCGAGGCGACCTTCCTGATCCTGGGCTCGAAGTGCACCCGCCGGTGCGGGTTCTGCGACGTGATGACCGCCAAGCCCGACCCCGTCGACGAGACCGAGCCCGCGCGGATAGCTGACGCGGTGCGGGCGATGGGCCTGCGCTACGTGGTCCTCACCGGCGTGGCGCGCGACGATCTCCCCGACGGCGGGGCCGCGATCTGGGCCGAGGCGATCCGTGCGATCCGCTCGTCGGTCCCCGGCTGCCGGGTCGAGGTGCTGCCGAGCGACTTCAAGGGTGGCGAAGCCGACATCGCGACCGTGATCGCGGCCGGGCCCGACGTGTTCGCCCACAACCTCGAGACGGTGCCACGCCTGCACGAGCGGATCCGGCCGGCGTTCGGTTACGAGCGGTCGCTCGAGGTGCTGCGGATCGCGAAGCGCCTCCGGCCCGGACAGGTCACGAAGTCGAACCTGATCCTGGGCATGGGCGAGCGGCACGACGAGGTCGAGGGCGCGATGCGCGACCTGGTCGGGGCCGGCTGCGACATCCTGACGATGGGCCAGTACCTGCAGCCGACGTCCTTCCACCTGCCGGTCGACCGGTGGGTCACGCCCGAGGAATTCGCCGAGCACGCCCGGGTCGGTGAGGCGCTCGGGATCGGCCACGTCGAAGCCGGGCCACTGGTGCGCTCGAGCTACCATGCCGGCCGGCAGCTCGAGCGAGCGGTAGCGAACGGCGTCGCCGAACCTGCCCTCGGCTGACCCCGCTCCGGCCGCGGTTCGTTCGGCCCGCCACCCGTCGACCCTGGAAGATGCGTGGAGGAGCCAGCCTGTAAGCCGGATCCTGTGCGCGATCCGAAGACCGCCGGCGACCATCTCTCTCGGCGGGCGCGAACGCCCGCCGCCGGCCCGTTCGCCGGGCCGGTGCGGCCTACCCGGCAGCTCGGGCGGGCCACCCTCGAACGCTGCCTGCTTGGCCTTGCTCCGGGTGGGGCTTGCCGAGCCGCGCCGGTCGCCCGACGCGCTGGTGGGCTCTTACCCCACCGTTTCACCCTTACCGCCGCGGCGAGCCGCGGCGGCGGTCTGCTTTCTGTTGCGCTTCCGCGAGGTCGCCCCCGCCCGGCTCTCGCCGGCACCCTGCCCTGTGGAGTCCGGACTTTCCTCGAGCCGAAGCCCGCGGCCGCCCGGCCGGCTCCTCCTCGGCGAGCATACCCGCCAGGCCCGATGCCTTCAGGGGTCGCCGCGGCGGTTCAGCGGTGGCCGGCGAGCCAGGCGTCGACGCCCTTCGTTCGCGAGCCGGTCGGCCTCGGTGTTGCGCTCACGGCGCACGTGCTCGTACGTGATCGAGTCGAACCGTCGTGCCTGCGCGAGCACCTCTCGGTGCAACGGGACGAGGTGCGCGGTCTTCACCCGGTACCGCCCCGTCAGCTGGTAGATCAGCAGCTGCGAGTCGCTGCGGAGCAGCACCTGGGTCGCCCCGAGCTCGGCCGCACGCTTCAGCCCTTCGATCGCCGCCGTGTACTCGGCGACGTTGTTCGTGGCCTCCCCCAGCCCCTCGGCGATCTCGGCCAGGACAGCACCGTCGGGGTCCGTGATCTGGACGCCGATCCCCGCCGGCCCGGGGTTGCCGCGAGCGGCCCCGTCGCACGAGACGGTCAGAAGACCAGGATCCGCCGGCAGTACTCACACCTCCGGACACCCTCGGTCTTCTTCAGCTTGTCCAGCTCGACGGCGGAAAGCTGCTCGTGACAGGCCTGACAGACGCCGTCGACGAGCGCCGCGGCGCCCACGCCCTTCTTCTGTCGGCGCAGGTCCTCGTAGAGCTCGAGGAGCTCGGGGTCGAGCTCGGGGGCGATCGCGTCGCGATCCGCGGTGCGCTGGGCCAGCTCTTCGGTGACCCGCCGGAGTTCCTCGCCGGCCTCCACCGACACCCGGTCGACCTCGGTGCGCAGGTCGGTGCTGCGGGACTCGGCCTCCGCGGCCGCCGCAGCGACGGTCTCACGCTGCTCCATCAGCGCCAACAGCTCGTCCTCGCGGTCGCTCCGTCGCTTCGCGAGGGCGTCGATCTCGTGCTGGAGCGCCGCCAGTTCCTTCGCGTTCGCGATGCTGCCGTCGTACATCCGCTTCTGTTCGGCGGCTTCCTTCTGGGTGAGGGAATCGAGCTCGGATTCGAAGCGTCGCTGGTCGCGATCCAGCTCGTCGATCTGGAGCTTCAGCTCACCGAAGGCGATCTCGGCCTCGTCGGCCGTTGCGCGGGCTCCGGCGACGACCTCGCCGGACTCGAGCGCTCGCTGCCGGGTGTGCAGACGATCGATCGCGGTGTCGATCTCCTGCAGCGCAAGCACGCGTTCCGTCCCCATGGCCCAGGCAGCCTAGCCCATGGGGACGGAACCCGGCCGTCACCCGCTTCCCCCGTCCGTCCTTACGGGGGGAACGTGACCGTCTCGAATCCCTCCGTCGTGCGGGTCCCCAGATACGCCACCGCACCAACGATCACGGCGGCTATCAGGGCCAGCATCAACGCGTATTCGACCGCGGTCGCGCCGCGCTCTTCGAACAGCCGTTCTCGCTGCTCGTTGAACCAGACCTGCGCGCCAACAGTCCAGCGCAGCAGCATAGTGCCCTCCATTCCGGTCGCGGGCCGTCCCGGCGGAGTCCGGGACGGCGTCGCGCCGTCTTGCGGAGAGTATCGGCAGAAGGTGGGGTCGTTATTGAGCGCGAATCCCCCATCTCACCGACCCCTCTACGCACAGGTACCCTGACGTCCGATGGACGCCGAAGCACGCGATCGTGTCGCCCTGATCACCGGCGCGGGGAGTCCCACCGGGATCGGGTTCGCCACCGCGCGTGTGCTGGGGCGCGAGGGAGCGTCGCTCGCCATCGCCTCGACGACCGACCGGATCCACGAGCGGGCGGCCGAGCTCGCCGACATGGGCTTCGAGGCCGCCGGCTTCAGCGCCGATCTCACGGACCGAGAGCAGGCACGGACGATGGTCGCGACCGTGCTCGAGGCGTTCGGGCGGATCGACATCCTCGTGAACAACGCCGGGATGGTCACGGTCGACATGGACGAACCGTCGTCCGCGGCGTTCGCCGAACTCGACGACGCGACCTGGGATCTCGACCTCGCGATGAACCTGGGGACCGCGTACAACGTCACGCGAGCGGCCGTGCCCGGGATGATCGACCGTGGCTGGGGGCGCGTCGTGATGGTGTCGTCGGTGACCGGCCCCCTCGTCACTGCCGAAGGCTCGGTCGGGTACTCGGCGGCCAAGGCCGGGATGGACGGGCTGATGCGCGGGATCGCGATCGAGGTCGCGAGCCGCGGCGTGACCGTGAACTCGGTCGCGCCCGGATGGATCGCCACCGGCTCGCAGACCCCCGCCGAGGCCGAGGCCGGGAGCTACACGCCCGTGGGCCGATCGGGCACGCCGGGCGAGATCGCCGAGGTGGTGGCGTTCCTCGCGTCGGACCGGGCAAGCTACCTCACCGGCCAGGCCATCGTGGTCGACGGCGGGAACACGATCCAGGAGGCGAAGGGCCCCTGACCGCCCGCAGGTCGTGGCTGCGACCGCGCATCCTGATCGCCGTGGTCCTGGCACTCGTCGTGGCCGGGGTCTGCGTGAAGCTCGGCTTCTGGCAGCTGGACCGCCTGCACGGGCGGCGGGACGTCAACGCCAGGATCCGGGTGGGGCTCGCACAGCCCGCGCGGCCGTTGAGCGAGCTGCTCGCCGAGCACCCGGCGACGGCGCTCGGCTTCCGCCAGATCACCGTCACCGGAACCTACGACACGGCCGACGAGGTGATCCTGTACGGGCGGACGCTCGACGGCCGGAACGGCAACCACGTCCTCACCCCGCTCCGGCCGAGCGGCGGCGGGCCGCTCGTGATCGTCGATCGTGGCTGGGTGCCGTTCGAGATGGACACGCCGCCGGTGGGGGCTGCGGCCGCGCCGAGCGGCACGGTGACCGTGACGGGAGCGCTCTTCCCGCCGGACGCGACGGGCGGCGACGTCCTCACGTCCCCGACCGTGAGCCGGGTCGACCTCACCCAGCTCGCCGCGACGCTCGGCCAGGAAGTGCTCCCGATGTACGTACTGCTGGCCGAGCAGGACCCCGCCCAGCCGAACGGACTCCCGCGGCCCGCATCCCTGCCCGAGCTCACCGAAGGTCCCCACCTGAGCTACGCGCTCCAGTGGTTCGCGTTCGCGACGATCGCGGTCGTCGGGCTGGTCGTGCTCGTCCGCCGCGACCTGCGGGATCAGCGCAGCCCGGACGGACACGGCCGGCGACGGAGCGGCCGGACCCGGCTAGTCGATCGGGGCTCGGGGCGCCGTCTTGGCGCCGCCGAGGAGCGGCAATCCGAAGTTCTCCTGGATCGCTCTCGTCAGGCTGTAGTGGCTGTAGAAGGTGCCGTCGATCCCGGCCGGGATCCGGGCCGACACGAGCATCGTCACCACCTGGCACGTCGACTTCTTCGCCGCCCAGACGGCCGGGTCCGAGCAGTTGATGCCCCAGTTCCCCTTGTTCAGCACCGATTCCTCGTTCGACTCGTCCCACGTGACGATCACGAGCGTGTCCCCGGCCTGGTAGCTCGGGGTGCCGGCGATCGCCGAGACGATCCGCTCGATGTACTCGTCGCCGATGCGGATCCGGGCGGCCTTCGTCTCGCCCGTCACGCCCTCGCACACCCCGTTCTGCCAGTGCATGTCGTAGCAGTAATCCGGCGCGATCCACGAGAAGTCCGGCAGCGCGTCCGCCGCGATGTCGTTCCAGAGGTAGGGGTCGAGGGGCACGTCGTACGTCGCACAGGTGTTGTCGCCGCTCTTCCCGAGGTTCGTGAACCAGAACGCGGGGTTGTGCCCGCTCCGGTAGTAGGGCACCGCACTCGTGTTCGCCGAGCAGTTCTTCGGCATCGACTGGTTGTAGTCCTTCCACGTCCCACCGGAGACGTTCAGCTGGTGGAACACGTTGTCGGCGTTCGACGAGCACCCGAGGCAGGTCTCGAACGTTCCGCTCACCACCGCCAGGTAGTTCGGGAAGCTCGGATGCGTCTCGCCGGCGGCGTTCGTCAACAGTCGGCAGTTGTCCGCCAGCATGTGCGTGTACGGCGCGTCGGTGGCCGCCTGCCAGGCGGGGAAGGTGAGGTTCTCCTCCATGATCACGACGATGTGCTCGTACGGGCGGGTGCTGCGTGCCGCGATCCCGCAGGGGGCCGTGCCCCCGCCGCCCGACCCCGCCGGGGTCGTCACGGATGCGGGATCCGAGTCCGCCGAGACGTGGCCCGCCGCGTCGAGGGCGCGCACCGTGTAGCTGTACGCGGTCTCGGGCGACAGCGCCGTGTCCGTCCAGCTCAGCGTCGTCCCGCCGACGGTCATGACCTTGTTCCCGCCCCGGTACACGTCGTACCCGGATACCGCGATGTCGTCGTGCGATGCATCCCACGAGACGGTGGCCGAGGTGGGTCCGCCCGCGACGGCGCGCGCGTTCTGGGGCACGGTCGGGGCGCCCGTGTCGGGCTGCGCCGTTCCCTGGACGAGCGACAGGTCGTCCATGTCGAACGTCCACCCGCTCGGCGGGGACGACCGCGTCACGTTCATCGTCAGGCGGTCACCCGTCGTCTTGATCACGTACGAGGTCGGGGGGAACGCCTGCCAGGTGGTCGACGCCGCGACGCACGCCTGCGCCGACCCCACGGTCGTCGTTGCCGACGCGGGGATCTCCTTGAGCTCGAGGCAGACGGTCCCCGACGACCCGTCGGTGCGCACCCACCCCGATATCAGGTACGACGTGCCGGCGGTCGCGTTCGTCACGGGCTTCGACGTCGTGTACGCGTAGACCTTGCTCACGCCCGCGTTCGCCGTGATCCGCGCCGCGCGGCCGCCGGTCCTTCCCGCGGTGAGTCCGATCGTGCCGCCGCTCGCGGCCCACCCGGAGGTCGAGCCGGTTCCGCTGCCCTCGAACGTGCCGTTCTGGAGCAGCTCGGTCGCACCCTGTGCTGGGATGATCTGCAGCGCCAGGACCGACGCCACCAGAGCGAGGCCCAGCGTGATCGATGTCGTCATCCGGCGCCGTCGTCGTTCCGTCACGTGTCTCCGCCCTCGCTCTGGTCGCTCATCGGTCGTAGTGCATCGAACCTAGTCCTCTCGGCGCCGCAGGGTCAACGGCATCCCGGAGATCGGTGGGACGCCGGGGATCGTTCCTGAATCGTTCGCGCGCAAGGCAGCCGGCTGTGGCGCACGATTCAGTCGAGGTTGCGCATCGCCTCGGCCGCCATGTCGAAGTACTCGCGCAACGCGGCCTCGACAGGGGGGCTCGGCTCGAGCGCGCCGACCGCCTCGCGCATGTGGAGGAGCCATCGGTCACGCGCCTCGGGGCCGATCGCGAACGGCGCGTGCCGCATCCGCAACCGAGGATGGCCGCGTTCATCCGAGTAGGTCTGCGGCCCGCCCCAGTACTGAGCGAGGAAGAGCGTCAGCCGGTGCCGGGCACCGTCGAGGTCGTCGTGATCGGGATAGAGCGCCAGGAGCACGTCGTCGCGCTCGACGCCCTCGTAGAAGCGGTCCACGAGACGCTCGAAGAAGGCCATGCCTCCCACGGCGTCGTACAGGGTCTGCGGTTCCTGCTCGTCCACGACCCCGAGTGTACGGAGCCGCGTCCCTAGACTGGACCGCGATGGCCACGACGACGAACGACGCGAGGACCTGGGTCGCGAACGCCGAGCGGATCGCCGCCCTCACCGGCGCCGGGATCAGCACCGACTCGGGGATCCCCGACTTCCGCGGGCCGAACGGCGTCTGGACCAAGAACCCCGAGGCGCAGCGGATGGTCACGATCACCGACTACCTCGCCGACCCCGAGGTCCGGATCGCGGCATGGCAGGAGCGCCTGCACCACCCCGCGTGGTCGGCCCAGCCCGGTCCCGGGCACCGCGCGCTCGTGGCGCTGGAGCGCGGTGGCCGCTTGGGCGCGATCGCGACCCAGAACATCGACGGCCTGCATCAGGCGGCCGGGAGCGATCCTTCGCTGGTGCTCGAGCTCCACGGCACGTTGCACGAGGCGATCTGTCTGTCGTGCGGACGGCGGACGCCGATGCGGGAAGCCCTCGCTCGCGTCGAGGCGGGCGAGCCCGACCCGGCCTGTCTGGCGTGCGGTGGGATCCAGCGCTCGGCGACGGTCGCGTTCGGTCAGTCCCTCGACCCCGAGATCCTGGCCGCCGCGATGGAGGCCGCGCGGGACGCCGACCTCTTCATGGCTGTCGGGACCTCGCTCACGGTGCAGCCCGCCGCCAACCTGTGCGCCATCGCCCTCGACGCCGGGGCGCGCCTCGTGATCGTGAACGCGCAGCCCACCCCGTACGACACGTTCGCCGACGCCGTGCTGTCAGCGCCGATCGGCGAGGTCCTGCCCGCGATCGTCGACGCGTGAGCGGCATCGTCGACCCGCCCTCCTCAGATCACGAACGGGATGTACCTGCGGGGGACCGCGCGCCGGTACGTCGCGTAGCCCGGGTAGCGTTCCGCGAGCCACCCCTCCTCACGCCGGCGCTTGCCCTCGACGAGCGCCGCGAGCAGCGCGGTCGGCAGGAGCGCCCACGGCGACGTCAGGAGCGACCATCCGAGCGCGGCCAGCAAGCCGCCGCCGTAGATCGGGTGGCGGGCGAGGGCGTACACGCCCCCTTCGCGGAGCTCGCCACCCTCGATCGGCGCCGGGAAGGGCGTGAGCGAGGGCCCGAGGTGGCGGATGCCCGCCCCCGCGAGCACGACGCCGGCGGGTACCAGGGCCGCACCCGCGATCGCGAGCGCCGGGCTCACGCCCGCGGGCCAACCAGGTGCGGCGATCCCGACGACGACGAGCACGAGGATCAGCACGGCTTGCGCCGCTACCCATCCCCCGCCCCTGCCGGTGGTGTTCTCCGAGGACCCTTCGGCGCCCATGCCGCCAGCCTATCGGGCGGCTCGATGCCCTCCCGCCGCCGTCCTCGGGGGCCCATTCCCTGGTAGCGTGGACGGCGAGGGTACCGATCGCGGTTCGCTTCGAGCAGTTCCCTCACCCCGGCGGATGTCACGCCGGCGCCTGACGGGCAGCAGTGAGGCCCCGACGGCGAAGGAAGGAGGGAATGCTCATGGCAACCGGTACCGTGAAGTGGTTCAACCCCGAGAAGGGGTTCGGCTTCATCACTCCCGAGGACGGCAGCGCCGACGTGTTCGTACACTTCAGCGCTATCGCCGGCGAGGGCTACCGCAACCTGGAAGAGGGTCAGCGCGTCGAGTTCGACGTGACCCAGGGCCAGAAGGGCCCCCAGGCCGCGAACGTCCGCGGCGTCTAAGTCGCAGACGAGCATCGCTCGACGAGAGCCCGGCGCTTCGGCGCCGGGCTCTCGTGCGTTCCGGGCATGCCATGCTTCGGTCGTGACCGACGCCGAGCCGCACGATCACGTGCCCCAGGATCGACCCTCGATGCTCGAGCGCGAGCGACTCCGCGCATCCCGATGGGAGCACACGATCGAGGAACGGGTGCGACCCCGACTCGCGGCGACCGCGGAGCGCCGCCCGGTCCTGTGGCGCCGCCTCCTCGCCCCTTCCCTGACCGTGGCCGTGCGCGTCTCGCGCGACGCGCTCGGGATCCAGGCGGGCTCCCTCACCTACGGCGCGTTCCTGTCCCTGCCGCCGCTCCTGCTGATCCTGATGTCGATCGCCGGCGCGCTCCTGCGGAGCCACCCGCAGGCCTCGCAGGACCTGGTGACCACCGTGACGAACGTCGTTCCCGGGCTCGACCAGGTGATCAACGCGAACGTCGAGCTGAGGAGCGTGCAGCAGCTGGGGGTCGGGTTGGTCGGGGTGGGGGCGGTGATCTGGGCGGCGTCGGGCTTCGCGGCGCGGACGCGCCATGCCCTCGGCGTCGTGTTCAGGACCGAGCGCACCGGGCTCGTCGCGGGACGGATCTCGGCCGCCTTTCTGGGGACGCCGATCATCCTGCTCTTCGTCGTGCTGGCGGTTGCGGGGAGCCTGTCGGCCGGGGTCCGCCTCGGTGATCTCCCCTGGGTCGCCGAGGCCGTCGGGTTGGCGAGCGTCGCGCTGGTCTCGTTCCTCTTCGTGCTGATGACCTACCGGCTGTTGACCCCCGGCCGCGGGCCGACCCTTCGCCGTCACGTCCCGGGAGCGGTCGTGTTCGCCCTCGGATGGACCGTGCTCCACCTCCTCGGCGCGACCTACGTCTCGTACGTGATCACGAGGACGACCGCGCTCTACGGCGCCGTGGGGGCGATCTTCGGCGTCCTCGCCTTCATCTACCTCACGATGTGGCTGTTGCTGCTGGGCGCCGAGGTCTCCCAGGCGTACCGATCCACCGCCGCGGGCGTCGCCGAGGCGATCGGATCGTCGACCGAGCCCGACCCTCGGTAGGCCGGCGGAGCGGCGGCACAACCTCGGGTTCGCGCTCGATAGACTCACCGCGAACGCGACCGTCCCCGCCAGGAGGAAGACCCGATGACCGGACCTGCGATCGACACCGCCGCCCTGCGCGAGACCGGGCTGTTCGCCGGGCTCTCCGACCACGACATGCAGGGCATCCTCGACGTCGGCGAACCCGTGTCGTTCGCGGCCGACCAGGCCATCTTCGAGGTCGGCGACCAGGGCGATGCGATGTACGTCGTCGCCGAGGGCGAAGCCCGGGTCGACGTGGGTGGCCGGTTCCACATCCTCAAGGCCGGCAACTTCTTCGGGGAGATGGCTCTGATCGCCCCCGGCAAGCGCATGGCCACCGTGAAGGCCGTGACCGACGTGTCGGCGCTCAGGATCCCCTCCGAGCGCTTCGAGGCCTTCCTCCTGGAGCACCCCTCGGTCTCGGTCGCGCTCCTGAAGGCGCTCGTGCTGCGCTTGCGCGAGGTCGAGCAGCGCATCGACGCCTGGATGGCCTGATCGCCCCGGGCCGCATGACCCTCGGATCCATGTCCCCGGGGGACCCAACGACCACTAGAGGCAGGACCGGACGGCCCGCCGAGGGCCCTCCCCGCCGTGTCAGGCTGACCGCATGAGGGTGGGGTTGCCGCGTATGCACAAGGAGGCCGGTGAGCGCCGGGACTTCCTTCCGCCCTTCGTCGCGGCCCTGTGCCGCGACGGCGTCGACGGGGTCGTCCTCGAGGACGGGTACGGCTCGGGGATGGACGTCGACCCGAGCGAGTACCTGGCGGTCGCGCCATGCGTGCGGTTCGCCCCGTACCGAGAGGTGTTCGACCAGGATGTCGTGACCGTGGTGCGGTGCCCCGACGAGGTGGCGATCCGGTCGATGCGACCGGGCTCGATCCTCGTGACGATGCTGCACTTCCCCACCCGACCCGGCCGGATCCAACTGCTGGACGAGGTCGGGCTCGACGGACTCAGCCTCGACGCCGTCATCGACGACACGGGCCATCGGCTCGTCGAGAACCTCGAGTCGGTCGGCTGGAACGGCGTGGAGGCGGCCTTCAGGGAGCTGGCGCGGATCCACCCGAACTTCTCCCATCCCAGCCGGCGGCCGCTGCGCGTCACGTGCCTGGGCGCCGGCGCGGTGGGAGGTCATGCGGTCCGGGCCGCCACGAGGTACGGCGACATCCGCCTGCGCGAGGAGATGGTGGCCAGGAACGTTCCCGGCGTCGAGGTGACGGTCGTCGACTTCGATCTCACGTTGCACGAGGACTACATGCTGGGCCGGCTCGAGCGCACGGACCTGCTGATCGACGCGACGGGCCGGCTCGACACCTCGGTCCCGGTGATCCCGAACCGGTGGCTGGCCGCCCTCCCCGAGGAAGCGGTGATCCTCGACCTCTCGAGCGACCCCTACCTTCCCGATGCCGACCCGCCCATGGTCAAGGGCATCGAAGGCGTTCCCCAGGGCGACCTCGACCGATACGTCTTCCCCGTGGACCATCCCGCCTGGGATGCCCAACCACCGTCCGTTGACACGGCGAACCGGCGGCTGGCGCTGTCCTGCTACGCCTGGCCGGGGATCCATCCCCGGCGATGCATGGAGGTCTACGGCTCGCAGATCGAGCCGCTGATGACGCTCGTCCTCACCACGCCGATCGAGTCGTGGGACGAACGCAACGGCCCGCACGACATGCGCGCGGCCGCGAGAGGAGCGCTCGCGCGATGGCGGACGACGGTCGACGGTTGAGCATCGGCTTCCCGCGCATGCGGAAGGAGCCCGGCGAGCGCCGGGACTTCCTTCCGTCCCTGATCGCGCGACTCGTCCTGCACCACGCCGAGATCCTGATCGAGCACGGCGTCGGCGGCGGCATGGGCCTCACCGACGACGACTACACGGCGATCGGTCCCTCGGTGCGCATCACCTCGCACGGCGAGGCCTTCGAGCAGGACATCGTCGTCGTGCTGCGGTGTCCCGACCCCGAGGAGCTCGACCTGCTGCCCTCGGGCACGGCGCTCGTCTCGATGCTGCACTTCCCCACCCGTCCCGAGCGCATCGCGCGACTCCGGCGCGCCGGCGTCGAGGCGATCGCGCTGGACTGCATCACCGACGACGCCGGCCACCGATTGGTCGAGGACAGCCGGGCGGTGGGATGGAACGCGCTCGAGGCCGCGTTCGACGCGCTCGAGCACACCTATCCCCTCTTCGCCGACCCGAAGCGCCCACCGATCCGCGTCACCGTGATGGGCGCGGGCGCGATCGGCCGCCACGCGGTCGAGGCCGCCACGAAGTACGGACGGACGGACCGGGCCGCGCGCCTCTTCGCCGCAGGCGTGCCCGGGGTCGAGGTGGTCGCGCTCGGTCGGAACCTGACCAACGACCAGCGCTACGTCGAGGAGCGGCTCCGCCTGACCGACGTGCTCGTCGACGCGACGCAGCGCTCGGACCCGAGCCGGCCGATCGTGCCGAACGGCTGGCTCGCGCTGCTCCCCGAGCACGCCGTGATCTGCGACTGCGTGGTGGACCCCTACCAGCTGGACGCCGAGCCTCCGACGGTCCGCGGGATCGAGGGCATCCCCCAGGGGAACCTCGACCGGTACGTGTTCCCGCCCGACGACCCCTCGTGGGACGAGGCCGTGCCGGGCGGCGTACCGCACGAGCACCGGCGCATGACCGTCTCGTGCTACTCGTGGCCGGGCGTGCACCCCCGCGCCTGCATGGAGGTGTACGGCGGCCAGCTCGCGCCGCTCCTCGAGACCCTCGTGGAGCGCGGCGGCATGCCCGGGATCAGGCCCGACGGCGACTACCACGAGCGGGCGCTCGCCCGCGGCTCGCTCCGATATTGGCGGGCCCCCGAGAGCCTGGTCCGCTAGCTCCCGAAGACGAACATCCCCTTCGAGGCCCAGTCGACCCCGGTCACGTTCGTGCCGGTGATCGTGCTCACGCTGCCGGTCGGATGACCCGCGCCGAACGGGGCGCCGTTCCAGGCCACCGAGTGGAGCGAGCCGTCCGCGTACGCGAAGTAGAGCTTGCCGGAGGCCATCGTCATGCCGCGGACGTTCGCCCAGGTCACCCCGTCGTCGGTGCTCGCGACCGTGAGCGCCGCCCCGACCAGCTGATCCTCCTGGGTGAAGCCACGCGAGTACAGCCGGGGATCGCCCTGCACCGTGTAGTACAGGAAGCCGTCCTCGAAGAACATCCCGGTGGCGTTCGACAGCTGGGTGGACAGCGGTGGGATCGGCAGGTTGGTGCCGGGGATCTGGAACATGGCGTCGAGCGTCTGGTCCAGCCCGTGCAGGTCGACCACGGAGGTCGCGCCGGCCGTAGTGCCGGTGAACGGGCGGCGCAGGAGCGTGCCGTCGGCCATCCCCGTGTAAAGCGTCCCGTTCAGCACGAAGGCGCCCCGGACGTTCGTCCAGTCGAGCGTGTTGATCACCTCGGCGGGGGCGTCGAACGTGGTCCCGTTCGAGGTCCGCCGCAGCAGGTCGCCGAGCGTGCCCGTCTGTCCGACCGTGAAGAATCCACCCGGCAGGCCGTACTCCGCGTTCACCGGCACGGTGACGCCGCCCTGGAGCGGCATGAATCCGTTCCGCCGGTGCACCTCGTTGAAGATCCGGTCCGTGTCGCTTCCGAAGAAGAAGCCGGTCGGCGTGGACACCATCGCGAGCACGCCCTTACCCCGGGGGTTGCGGACCGGGTTCCAGCTGAACGGCAAGCCGTTCGAGGGGTCGTGCGCCGAGAAGCCGGTGCGGACGACACCGCCCGGGAACGGTCCCGTGCATCGACCGCAGCTGTTCGGGTTGTACGGGTTGTTCAGCCACTGCTGGTGACCGCCGGCGTAGATCGCGGCGCCCGTCGCCAGCACCGAGTGGAACGAGTCCCCGCCCGACTTCGCGATCCAATCGGGCTCCTGGTTCGGACCCGTGGCCGACATGCTCCAGCGCGTCAGGGAGTCGCACGACAGGTGCCCGGGCCGGTTCGCGCCGGTGTTCACGATCGCGGCGTAGCTACCGTCGGGCGAGATGTCGATGTCGCGGAGGTAATGCGGGAAGGTCTGCGAGCACCAGTTGTTCGTGAGCGGGTCGGGGTTGTTCGGATCCGTGAACCGGAAGAACGTCGAGTTCCAGGAGTCGACCGTGACGGGGTTCTGGTTCACGTTCAAGATCGCGACCTGCTGGCGTGGCTGGCCGCCCACCTGGCGGAAGTTGCCGCCCGCGATCAGCTTGGAGCCATCGGGCGTCACGTCGATCCGCCACACGCGCATCCGGCTGACGATGCCCACCCGTGGCGAGATCCAGGGATCCGTGAACGGGATGTTCAGGGTGGGGTCGGCCGCACCGGTGTTCGGGTTCAGCCGCGCAAGCCCAGAGCGGTCCGTCCCACCGATCCGGACGAACTCACCGGAGGCGTAGAGCTGACCGTTCCTCATGACGAGGTCGGTCACCATGCGGTTCGGGTTCGCGACGAACGAGGTGACCGTGGCGCCGGTCGTGGCGTTCACACGGACGAGCCGCCGGTACGCGGTGGCACCGTTCGCCGAACCGAAGTTCCCGCCGATGTAGACCGAGGCACCGTCGGGCCCGGGCGCCAGCGCCTCGACCGCTCCGGTGAGGACCGGCCGGAAGGTGGTGCTCACAGCACCCGTGCTTGCGTTGTACGCGAGGACGTAGTTCCGGGTGATGTTGGTCGCCGATCCGGCGTTCTGGACCGTGGAGAACGTGCCCCCCACGTAGACCATGCCGTTCATCACCATCATCGCGTTGACACGGCCGTTGGTGATGTTGGGCGTGAACGCGGAAGGATCCTGGCTCACGATCGAGCCGTGACCGATGTTCACCGCGCCGGCGGGAACGGCGGGCAGGAGCGCGGCGGTGGCGAGCATGACGGCGGTCGCGATCAGGACGCGACGGGGGCGGAACGTGCGCATGGACGGGGGCACCTTTCGTTCGTCGTACGTAGGTGGATCACCCTAGCGCGTCCCGGGGGTCATGTCCCCCATCCGAGGACCTACGTCCTCGGGCCTGAGTCTGGGTACGCTTTCGGTCCATGGAGTTCTCCGAGGTCGTGCGCCACCGCCGGATGGTGCGTCGGTTCGACCAGCGGCCCGTGCCGCGCGAGGTGGTCGACCGGATCGTCGACGTCGGCCGGCGGGCTCCGTCGGCAGGCTTCTCCCAGGGGCTCGAGCTGCTCGTGCTCGACACCCCAGAAACCGTGAGCGAGTTCTGGGACATCACGCGCGATCCCGACTTCGGATGGGATCCCGACGAGGTCGCCGTCGGGCCCACCGTGATCGTCTTGCCGCTCCCCGACCCGCGCCGGTACATCGAGCGCTACTCGCAGCCCGACAAGATCGACTTCGGGATGGACGACGAGGCGAACTGGCCCGTGAAGTTCTGGGAGATCGACGCGGCGATGGCGTCGATGCTGATGCTCCTGGCCGCGGTGGATGAAGGGCTCGGCGGGTGGTTCTTCGGGATCACGCACGGGGAGCGCGCGCTCCTCGACCGGTTCGGGGTGCCCGCGCACCTGCGGCCGATCGGGATCATGGGGTTCGGCTACCGCGCCGAGGACGAGTCGGCGACCGGGTCGTGGCGTTCCCGCCGGCGACGGCCCCTCGAGGAGCAGATCCACCGCAACGGCTGGTAGCTCACCGTGGCGGAGGCGATGCCCCGGCGCCACCTGGACGGGGATCGGGAAGGTGGCGCCGGGGCAACGGGTGCATCCTCCCGATGTGTCACCCAGGTACGTGCCAACGGGGCGATAAGGGGCGGTCAAAGCAGCCCCGGGCGACCGGTCGGCGTGTGAAGATGCCGCGCATGTCCGAGACGGCCGTCCGCGAGCTCACCCCCACCGGCGTGCTCCGTGTGGGCGTCGCCGTGGGTCCGGCCGCTTCGCCGGGATGGGCGGTGTCCGACCCCGCGACCGGGGAACCGCGCGGCGTCGCGGTCGACCTCGGGCGGGGGCTGGCCGAGCGGGCCGGCGTGCCCTGCGAGGTCATCGGCTTCGCGAGCTCGGGCGAGGTGACCGAGGCCCTGGCGGCCGAGGCGATCGACGTCGCGTTCATGCCGGTGGACGAGGATCGGAAGCGGGCGGTGGCGTTCGGCCCGAACTACGCGCTGGGCACGAGCACGTACGTCGTGCCGGCTGGATCACCGATCACGTCGATCGAGGAAGTCGACCGGACGGGAACGCGTGTGGGCGGCGTGGAGGCGACCACCACGATCCGGGCGGCGCGCCGGAGCCTCTCGCGCGCCGGGGTGACCGGCACGACCGGAGCCGACGAGCTCCTCGGGCTGCTCCGCGCCGGGGAGCTCGACGCGGTGGCGCTCGGGAGCGATTCCCTGCAGGAGCTGGCGCCGCTCGTCCCGGGCTCGCGGATCCTCGACGGGCATTTCTGGGCGGCGGGCACCGCGGTCGCCGTTCCGAAGGGCCGCCCGGCCGCGCTCGAGTACGCGAGCGGGTTCATCGAAGACGCGAAGGCCGGCGGGATCGTGCAGGGGGCGTTCGATCGGGCGGGGCTGACGAGCGCGACGGTCGCACCGCCGGGGTCCGTCTCGTAGTGGGCGCCGTGTTGAGGCTCACGTCCCCGCGGTAGGGTGGCCGGGATGACCCGACGTCGACCCCACGGCCACGATCTTCGGACGCGCACGCGCAGGGCCGCCGTCGCCGCGATGGTCACGATCCTCGCGATGACCGTGACGGCCGCCGCGGCGTCCCCCGTGATCGTGGCCGCCGGCGACATCGCCTCGAAGGGGAACGGCGATGCGCGGACGGCGCGTCTCGTGCGGCGCCTCAACCCCGGCCACGTGCTGACGCTCGGTGACAACGCCTACGAGTCGGGCACCGCCCAGCAGTTCCGGGAGTACTACGACCCCACATGGGGAACGTTCAGGGCGAAGACCTGGCCCGCTCCGGGCAACCACGACTACGGCACCGGGCGGGCCGCCGGGTACTTCGGCTACTTCGGGCCGAGGGCGCCCGCCAAGAACTACAAGTTCCTGGTGGGCAACTGGCTCCTGGTGTCGCTCGACACCTGGTCGAACCGCACCGCGGCGCAGACGTTCCTCCGCCGGACCCTGACCTACGACAACCACGCGTGCGAACTCGTCTACTGGCATCAGCCCCGATGGAGCTCCGGCGAGCACGGCAGCGACGGGCGTCTGGCCGGCATCTGGCGGCTCGCGGTTCGGATGGGCGTCGACGTCGTCCTGAACGGCCACGACCACGATTACGAGCGCTTCGCGCGGCTGAATGCCTCCGGCGCGCCGGCTCCGTCCGGCACGCGCGAGTTCGTCGTCGGCACCGGCGGGGTGGGACTCCGGGGCTTCGGCCACCCCGTCCGCGGGTCGCAGAAGCGGATCAGGTCGCTCGGCGTGCTCCGGATGGAGCTGGGGCTGAACGCCTACTTCTGGAGTTTCCGGAACCTGTCGAACCGCTCGCTGGATCGCGGCTCCAGCGTCTGCCACCGGTAGCGCGCGACGTCGGGCAGAGCCCTCGGATACAGCGGACTAGAATCGAGACGGATCCCGAGCCCAAGAAGAAGGAGGATGCGCATGCCGTTCGACACGTTCATGGCGTACGTCGGCGTCTACGACAGCGTCGCGGCCGCCGAGGCCGACTACGACACGGTCAAGGCGCTGCACGTCGAGGCGGGCCTGATCGACGCCTACGACGCCGCGGTGATCGAGCGCCGCGAGGGCGGCAAAACGAAGATCGTGAAGAAGCACGAGACGCCGACGCGGGTCGGCGGTGTGCTGGGCGGCGGCGTCGGGCTGGCGACCGGCCTCGTCGTGGCGCTGTTCCCCTTCGCGGCGATCGGCGGTGGGCTCTTGGCCGCCACGACGGCCGGCGGTGCGGTGCTCGGCTCGGTCGCGGGGCACGCGGCCGCCGGGATGAGCCGGGACGACCTGAAGGAGCTCGGTGAGCACCTGGACGCCGGCCAAGCGGGACTCGTGGTGGTCGCCGTCGCCGACATGGGCGCCAAGGTCGAGGCCGCGATGAAGCAGGCCGAGAAGGTCGAGGCCAAGCAGCTCAAGGCGGACACCGAGCAGATCGAGCGCGACGCTTCAGAGGCCGGCTCGGCGAGCTGAGCCGGGGCCGCCCGTTGGCCCGGGGCACGAACGCGTGCCGAGGCTCAGTAGACGCGGTTCGCGACGAAGGTCGCCCTGCCGTCTCCGATGCAGTCCTCGATCACGCCGCTGTGGACCGTGCCGGTCGCGCGGTTCCTGGCGACGAACTCGCCGCGCACCACGAAGTGGTCCAGGCCGTCCCGTCCCTTGACGACGAACGTCTTGTCCACCTTGATCGGCACCGAGACGTGCGCCGTCCACGTGATCGTGCCGCTGCAGAAGGCGCCGTCGATATCCACCTTGAACGTCACGAACGTGATCCGCTGTGCCGAACTCACACGGAACCGGATCGGGTGGCTCTCCGACGTCTGGCCGCGCCAGGTTCCCTCACGGGAGACGGCGTGCGCGGGCGCCGCGGCCGCCAACATCATTGAGAACGCGAGGAGCGTCACGACGAGGGTTCGCAACCAACTACGCATCGCATCTCACCTCCACCGGTAGCCTGCATCCGGTGGCGCACGGTCGCTGGGGTCCGTTGGGCCGCAGGAAACCAGGACCCTAGCGCTCGCGGTAGCCCGTCATGACCTCCGGTCGATCCAGTGCGTGACGTCCTCACCGGGGCGATCGATCTTCTGTTCGTGAGCCCGGCGCGCCCGCTCCTTCTTAGCGGCGGCGCGTCGCTTCCGGAAGCCGTCCTTGCGAACGGCGCGCCGATCCTTCCAGAACGCGAACATGAGGCCGTTCTTCCCTCCACCGGGCGTCACGAGGACGTTACCCCGAGCCCCCCGGATCGACGGTCGATCCAGCAGCTCTGGCGATCAGTATCCAGGACCGCCAGAAGGTTCGACGCAACGGCAGCCGGCTAGGAACCGCGACGCGTCACGGTCGGATGGAACAGCGGGACCGCGGCATCCACCCAATCGCCAGGCTCGCGACGAGCGACGGCGGTGTGATGACCTCTGCCGGCCCTCCCACCGGCCGCCGGGAGGCGAGGTCGTAGCCGCCCGGCGACCACCGAAGCAACCGGTCCCGCGCACCAACCAGGCCGTGCCACCGACCCGAACGAAGGCGCCGTCGGGAAGATCGGAGAACGCCGCGCGATGGAGCCGCCGGGTGCGTGTATCGAGATCGAGTCGTTCCGCATGCAGCCGGGCATCGATCGCATCGGCGCCGGCCGGCTCGCCGTGGAGGCGGCGCCACGACCCGACGAACCGGACGTAGTCCTCGTGGCGGCAGAGCGCGCACGGTCGGTGGCCCGCCGCCATCGCGGTGTCCTCGTCGAGGAAGAAGAGCTCGGTGAATCGTCCCGGCTGCATCAGCGGTTCACGGTGCCACCCCTTGAACCGGAGGCGACAGGCGATCCACCGCTTGACCGCGTACCGACGACGGATCCGTCCCTCGTCGTCGTGGAGGCACCCACGGTTCCCGTACACGAGGCCGCGAGCCGGGGTGGCGATCAGCTCGCCCATCGGCGTCACTCGGTTCTGCCGTGGCATCTCTGCCCTCTCGTCATCAGGTGTCGGCCCTCGATGTCGATGCCTACCCGTCCAGCCGGTTGATCGCATCACCGCGGATGTCGAAGCGGTGATCCAGGTCGCTCGGGAGCGCCTCGAGGAGCGGCGAACCGAGGACGGCGTCGATGCACTCGCGGGAGCCGCCCACGTAGGTCGAGTACCCGTCGACCTCGGTGGCGACGATCCACGCGCGGTCGTCCGGCCACCAGTAGTTCGGGGCCTCCATGCGCCACGCGAACCAGCCCGGCATCGCCTCGAGCGGACCGCGCATCACGAGGTAGTGTCGGAGCGCCCACGTGCCGTCGACGAGCTCGGCACCCGGTGGTGACCCCGTGCGTAGGGGATGGATGATCGCGCGCGGGATGCCCTGGATGCCGGGGCCGAGATCGCCCCAACCGTCCCAGAGCATGAACCAGGCGTCGGCCCCGGTCGCGGAGAACG
Source organism: uncultured Actinomycetes bacterium (assembly GCA_963821925.1). Classification (GTDB taxonomy): domain Bacteria; phylum Actinomycetota; class UBA4738; order UBA4738; family HRBIN12; genus JAOUEA01. The sequence goes on from CAWGFO010000009.1 coordinate 420,632, forward strand.
GCCGAAGCACCGACGCGAGCGCGAGCGCATCGGCCTCCTCGAGCCACTCCTGCGGCGGGAACCACTCGCCCCCGCCCACGCTGATCGCCGTCCAGCGGTCGTAGGCATGTCCATCGAGGTCGTCGATGAGCGCCTCGATCTGCATCTCGGGATGCACCGTCTTGTTGCGAGCCCAGGCCACCTCGGACCATCGGAGCGGCGTGCTCTGCTCGATCGTCGGGCCGAAGAAACGTCGCCCGGGGTGGAAGACCCGCGCGTACGCTTCGAAGCCGCTCGGCATGATCTCCCCCACGAGAACGCCCTCCGATCGCGAGCGCGACCGGAGGGCGTCATCGATCCACATCGTCGACCCGACGTCGAGCCAGACGCTGAAGGGCGCCGGAGGAGGGAAGGTGCCCATGGCCCAGACGCTACTTCCTCGGTTCCACCTCGCGCTCACGTAGCGGAGAAGGTGGGCGGCGTACCGATCCGGCGAGTCGTCGCGCGGCTCATCGCGGATCGCCCGCGGCCCGAGCCTCCTCTTGATGGGGGCCGAGGGCCCCGAACCCCAACCTCCACCTTGAAGGAGGTGGGCGCAGCCCGGGTTGAGGTCTCGTCACGATTCCGTCGTAGGGCTTCAGCGGTCCGCGGATCTGTGGCACCTTCGGCTTCGATGCTCGACGACCTACTGATCTTCAGCGTTTGGATGTTCGTCTGTGTGGCAAGCCTCGTCGCTGGACGGGAAGGGCGGCATCCGTCCTTCACCGTCCTCGGCTGGGCGGCGATAGCGGGGTTCGTAGGGCTCGTCGTCGGCTTCATCGAGGCGATGAACCGGGCCGGCTCGTACATCGGCAATGCCAACTTCGCTGCGTGGAAGGTGGGGACGCTGTGCGCGGGGATCGGGTGGGCGGTTGCCGCGATCATCGGGCTCATCGTGACGAGACACGCCCGACCGGTCAGCGGTGACGAAGCGCGGATCCTCGGGATCGGAGCGGTCCTGTCGGTCCTCGCCGCTGTCGCCGTGACGCATCGGTATTTCGCACCGGATTCCTGGGGTGAAGACGTGGGCGTGCTGTCCTCGTCGGACCCCACCCTTGTGTTGCTCTATCGGTTGGTGTGGCTCGACGGGTTGATCGTCGCCGCGATCTGCCTCGCGCTCATCCTCCGGAACAGGCGGATGCGGATGAGGCACGCGCTCGCCTCGGTCTCAGCGGTGGCAGTCGTCCTGATGCTGGTTGTCTTCCTGGACGCTCACCGGTCCCTGATCGCAACGGTCCCAACGACCGAAGTCCCGAACGTCACCGGATCAACGCTGGCTGACGCGAAGGCGATCCTGTACCGCGACCGACTGGGGGTCTCCAAGTCGGTTCGTGGGGTCATACCGAACTGGATCGTCACCGGACAAGACCCTGCAGCGGGCGATGACGTGCAAGTCGGCAGCACGATTCACCTCACGGTGGCCGTTGAACCCGAGGAAGCCACGTGACACCAGCGGGCGATCACTTCAGCTGACAACCCTCTCCAGCCCGTCGATCGCCCGCAGAGTTGTGGTGGGCGCTGAGGGACTCGAACCCCCGACCTCCTCCTTACGACCCATCAGGGGAAGACAGCTCGATGCGCATCTTTGACCCATACCTGGCCCATCGCCATCCTGGTTCCCCAGCCAACCTACGAGTGGCGAGCGAACGTGACGTGGACCGTGCCGCTCTCGGCGGTCTCGGTCCTTACCTGGAAGCCGACCTCGAACCCGCGAAGGTCGCTCCACAAGTTGATGCCGCGACCGAGCAGGATGGGTGCGATCGCGACATGCAACTGGTCAACGAGACCAGCTTTGAGGAACTCTCGCACGGTGCCGACGCCGCCCCCGACTCGCACGTCCTTCCCGCCGGCGGCGGCGGTGGCCCGCTCGAGGACCGCCTGCGGGGTCGCGCTGACGAAATGGAACGTCGTGCCACCTGGCATCTCGATCGAGTCGCGCTTGCGATGGGTGAGCACGAACACCGGCACGCGAAACGGCGGCTCGTCACCCCACCAGCCCTTCCAGTCGGGGTCATCGGGGAATGTGTGGAAGCCGAACATCCCAGCGCCCATGATCTCGGCGCCGACCCCCTCGAAGTACGCCGCGGCGTTGCGGTCGTCAACGCCGGTTGTGCCCTCGCCCGAGGTGTCGTGGAGGACCCGCTCGCGGAACGTGCGCGTGGCGACATAGGCCGCCGTGAGCTTGTTCCAGTCCTCCCCCATCGGGTTGTCCGGCGTGCCGCCCTCGGTCGTGGCGTAACCATCCAGCGAGACGTTGAGGTCGACTCGTACCCTCATAGCGACTTCCTCCCAAGTGATCGCGAGCCAACGATCTTCGTCGGCGCTCTGTGAACGAACCTGTCTTGGTGGGCGCTGAGGGACTCGAACCCCCGACCTCCTCCTTGTAAGGGAGGCGCTCTCGCCAACTGAGCTAAACGCCCGCGCTCACGCGCGTTCCGTGTGGCCGCAGGCCCGGCACACCACCTCGCCGAGCATCGCCGACAGACGCGTCCCGCCGCAGGCGCCGCACCGGTCCAGCCCGTCGGCCCAGTCGGGGCGCTCCCGCTGACACTCCGGGCAGATCAAGACCTGCGCGCCGCCCGAGACCGCCCGCACCCACGGCACCCCGCGCTTGTCGGGATCGTAGGTGGGTCGGCCGCAGCGGGAACACCCCGGCCGGTCGCCCCGAGGCGATCCGTCCTTCGGCCTCACGGCCACAGAGGATACCGCTGGGCAGCACCGGTCACCGCGTCTCCGCGGGTCCTTCGGCCGTCAGGAACGGGTCCGTTCGGCACCAACCCGGCCCGACCGAACGGGTCTATGACGGAGCCCAAGGAGGCGAGGCACATGGCCCGATGGGAAGGGTTCCGCACCTGCCCGGGATGCGGCTTCGATCTCGCGACCGGCGAAGGGGTGCGCTCCTGCTCGTGGGGCGAGTGCCCGTACCTGCCGGAGGAGCTCGACGTCTACTGCCCGGACTGCCGCTTCAACTTCTTCACGATGGAGGGCAATCCACCCTGCGGCGACCCGATGACCTGCGATCACGGCATCGAGCCGCGCTCGCACATCGAGAACCTCCGCGCGTGGACGGCCACCCAGCCGGCGAAGCCGTAGCGACCTAGGCGCCGAAGACCACCGTGCCCGACGCGATCGTCATCTCGACGGTCGCGTCGGCGATCGCGCCGAGCGAGCGGTCGAACAGGTTCCGGTCGACCACGGCCAGGTCGGCACGCATCCCGGGCGCCACGATCCCCGCCTCGTCGTCGTGGTTCAGGTACGCGCTGCCGCGCGTGAACGCCGCGAGCGCCGCGGCCAGATCGATCCGCTGATCGGGGTGCAGCACGCCGCGGTCGCGAGCCAAGAGCGACTCGCGGTTCACGGCCACATCGAGCTCGTGCATCACGTTGGGGGTCGTGACCGGCCAGTCGCTTCCGAACGCGATGACCGCGCCGCTCGCGCGCAGCGACCCGATCGGATACAGCCGCTCCGCCCGCGCTCCGACGCGCGGACGCGTGAGGTTCTCGATCGCGGGGTCGGGCTGCGCCCAGTACGGCTGGATGTTCGCGATCACGCCGAGCTGCCGGAGCCGCGGGATGTCGGCCGGGTCGGGCAGCTGCAGGTGCGCGACGTGGTGCCGATGGTCGTTCATCCCGTTCATGTGCCGCGCCGACTGGATCGCGTCGAGCGCGCTGCGGATCGCGCGGTCCCCGAGCGCGTGCTGATGGATCTGGAACCCCTCGGCGTCGAGCCGCATGACCGCCTCGCGGAGCATCTCGTCGTCGACGAAGACGATCCCGGTGCCGTGCGCCTCGCCGTACGCGCCCTCGTACGGCTCGAGCATCGCGCCGGTGGCGCTCTCGGGGCAGCCGTCGAGCATGATCTTCACGGTGCCCGCGTTCACCCGGCCGCCGGTCCCCCGTTCCCGCCCCGCGAGCAGCCCATCCACCTGTTCCATGCCCTGGTGGCGGTCCCACCAGAGCGAGGCGACCACACGCACCGCGAGCTCCCCGGCGTCGTCCAGCTCGCGGTACGCCGTGAGCAGGTCCGGCTCGACCCACGCGTCCTGCCACCCCGTGATCCCGAGCGCGGTCAGGTGCTGTTGCGCGCGCCGAAGGCAGGTCTTCCACTCCTCGACGCTCGGCGCCGGCACGATCTCGCGCAGGACCGTGTACGCGGTCCCCTCCTGCAGGCAGCCGGTCGGCGACCCGTCGGGATCGCGGACGAAGTAGCCGTCGAACGGGTCCGGCGTGTCGGCGTTCCACCCGGCGAGCTCGAGCGTCCTCGTGTTCACCCATCCGGCGTGCACGTCGGTGTTCAGCAGGAACACCGGCCGGTCGGGCACGACCGCGTCGAGGTCCGAGGCGCGCGGGCCGGCGTCGCCGAACACCGGGCTGTACCAGCCGCCGCCCACGATCCACGGCAGGTCGGGGTTCGCCTCGGCGAAGGTGCGGATCCGCTCGAGGTACGCGTCGCGGTCGGCGAGGTCGTCGAGGTTCACGTTCAGGAGGTTGCGAGCGCCGAACGCCGCGTGGATGTGCGCGTCCTGGAACCCCGGGAGGACCATGCGCCCGGGGAGGTGGAGGTGCTCGCCGCCGGCCCCGACCGCCTCGCGGACGTCGGTCTCGGTGCCGACCGCCACGATGCGGTCGCCGCGGATCGCCACGGCCTCGGCCCACCGCCTGGCCGGGTCGACCGTGAAGATCTCGGCGCCGGTGATGACGAGGTCGGCTGGCTCGGGCACGCGCGCACGCTACCCGCGGCGCGCCGAGGTGGTCAACGCGGCGCGGTTGCCTCGAAGCGGTCCCCATGTCGGTACGTGGCGGTCCCGTTCGCACCGCGGACCGTCACCGACCCGAGGCCGCGTACCTCCCACCGTTCGCCGTCGCCCAGGATCGCCGTGCGCTCGTCGATCCCGACGAACCAGGCTCCGTCGCCGATCCGCGACGTCAGGAACATGCCGGCCCCGGGGATCCGCCGCACGCGGTCCCAGTGCACCCCGAACGTCGTCTGCGGCACCAGGCCCATGCCGAAGAGCCACCCGGTGCCACGCCGTGGCTTCGACGCGCGCTGTTCCCGGGAGCGGCTCGCGACCATCGCACCGGCGCTGCATCCCGCGTACACCCCGCCGCGATCCATCAGGTGTCGCACCGCCGCCCAGCACGGGGTCCCGTCCATGACCGCCGCGAGGTGTTGGGGCTTCCCTCCGGAGAAGAAGACCATCGACGCGTCGCGGATCCGATCCGCAAGATCGTCGCGGAGCGCGTCGTCGCGCATCCGCACCGGCACGATCTCCGCCGGCACGGCTCGCTCGGCGTAGTGACCGAGCCCCATGCGGCCCCACCGCTCGAAGACCTCGTCGCCCTCGGTGGCGCTCGCGGTCGGCAGGATCGCCACGCGGCCGTCACCGGTCGCGCCCGCGAGCGCCTCGGCCTCGACCTCGTGGCTCCACGGCTCGAACTCGCCCGAGCCCAGGAGCAGGAACGTCGCCATCCGACGAGGCTAGCGGCAAACTGGTGGAAGGCCGACGCGGGAGGGAACGATGGATGAGACGCAGGACGTGCAGGTCGAGAAGGGGCTCGTGGGCGCCGTGCGCGGGCGCGACGTGACGGTCCGCAACGCCGCCGCCGGCGCGGCGGTCGCGAGCGGCGACCTGATCGTGACGAACGGCGGGATGGGCGCAGCGGCCGTGGCGGGCAACCTCGCGATCACGAACGGCGGCAGCGGCCCGATCGCGGCGGGTGGGGACGTCTCGATCGTGAACGGCGGCTGCCAGTGGATCGCGGCGGGCGGCGGCGCGACCCTGGGCGAGCGTTCGTTCGTGGGCGCCGTGCTCTCACCCAAGGTCGTCGTGGAGGACGGCGGCAGGATCCTTCTCGACCTGCCGAAGGCGCTCGCGTTCGGGACGGCGATGGGCGTGGCGATCGGGCTCATCGTGCGGGGTACGCGCCGCTCGGCTACTAGTCCGTAACGGACTAGTCCTCGCCCGACGAGGGGTACGGCGTCTCGGCTCGGGGCGACGGAAGCGGGGCCGACAGTGGTGGCGCGGCAGCCTCCTCGGCGGTCGGCGCAGCGGCGGCGGCTTGAGCGGAGGGCGGCGCCGCGAGATCGAGGGTCGTGACGGCGGCCGGCGTCGGCGCTACGTCGGGCTCGCGCGGGATCGTGCCGGCCCGGTGCCGGCCCACCTTCCTCGGCGCACGGGCGCGCCACACCGCGACGACCATCGCGCCGAACCCGAACATCCCGCCCAGCGCCCATGCGGCGACGTTGAGGAACGGCACCAACCCGACCGCGGCGGCGACCGCCCACCCGGCGAGCAGCGCGAGCCATCGGCTGCGCGGCTCGCCCACCATCAGGCGCCCGATCGCGAACACAGCCCACGCGTAGCCGATCAGGAAGAGCAGCGACATCGCGAGCAGGACCGCGAGGCCGAGCGGGAGCCCGACGATCGTGACCATCGCGGCGACCGCGACGACCGGCAGCCCCACCGCGAACAGGATCCCCCACCCCGCAGAGGCGAACGGGGCGGTGCGGGCGGCCGTCGCGACCCGTTCGGCGCCCCGCGGCGCGATCAGGAGCAGGAGGGCGAGCAGCACGAGCGTCGACACCCCGATCGCCACCGAGCCCAGCAGGATCCCGAGCGCCGCGAGCGGCCCCTGCAGGGTGAACCCGACCGTCTCACGGACCGTCCCCTTCACGGTGGCTCCGGGCTCGATCCGGACGGCCTCGGCTCCGAGGACGTCGCCGCCGACCTGGGCGTCGGCCGTGAGGCGGATCGGGCCGTTCAGGGCGACCACGCTGCCGCTCACGAGCCCGCCGATCACGATCGGGCCGTCGAGCACGACGACGTCCCCGTAGACGACGCCGGCGACGTTCGCCCGCCCATGGAAGACGACGACCTCGCCGGCGGTGGTCCCACGCGGGACGTTCGCCGAGCCAGAGAGGACGATCTGATCTTGGGCCGTCTCGCCCGCAGTGCGGAGCCCGCTCGCGGGCGACGGTGAGGTCGACTGCGCGAGGGCCGCGGCGGGCACGAGCACGACGGCGGCGAGGACCGCGACGAGCACGAGCGAGCGACGGATCGGGGCGGGAACGGTCACGGGCCGAATCCTACCGTCGCGCCCCTGCGCACCCTCGGCGGGGGCCGACCCTTGTCGGCGAGGCGCGGTAGCGTTCCCGGGTGAGCCTGAGGGCCTTCTCCCCCGCCGTTCGCGCCTGGTTCGAGGCGTCGTTCGACGCGCCCACGAAGGCCCAGTCACGCGGATGGGCGGCGATCGCCGACGGCGACCACACGCTGATCCTCGCCCCCACCGGATCGGGCAAGACGCTGGCGGCGTTCCTGTGGGCGATCGACCGCCTCGCGGTCGAGCCGCCGCCCGATGCCGACCGCCGGACCCGGGTGCTCTACATCTCGCCGCTGCGTGCGCTCGCGGTCGACGTCGAGAAGAACCTGCGGGCGCCCCTCACCGGGATCCGGCACGCGGCCGAACGCCTGTCAGAGCCGCTGGCACACGAGCCCGTCGTGGGCGTCCGGACCGGCGACACCCCCGCGAACGAGCGCCGCAAGCTCCTGAAGTCCCCGCCCGACATCCTGATCACGACGCCGGAGTCGCTCTACCTGATGCTCACCTCCTCGGCCCGCGAGACCCTGCGCGGCGTGCGGTGGGTCATCGTGGACGAGATCCACGCGCTCGCGGCCACGAAGCGCGGCGCCCATCTCGCGCTCTCCCTCGAGCGGCTGGACGACATCAGCGAGACGCCCCCGCAGCGGATCGGCCTGTCGGCCACGCAGCGGCCGCTCGAGGAGATCGCGCGATTCCTGGGAGGACAGGAGACCGACGGCGCGCCGCGGCCGGTCACGATCGTCGACGCAGGGCACCGTAAGCCGATGGAGCTCACGGTCGAGGTCCCCGTCGACGACATGTCCGAGCTCGGTGCGGTCAGCGAGCCGCCCCAGCGTCAGCCGATCCAGCTCGGACCCGCCGGGATCGGCACGTCGCCGTCGCAGGGGTCGATCTGGCCGTCGATCCATCCGCGACTGCTGGAGCTGATCCGCGCGCACCGTTCGACGATCGTCTTCGTGAACGCCCGGCGGCTGGCCGAGCGACTGGCCGCCCGGCTGAACGAGCTCGCCGGCGAGGACCTCGTGCGCGCCCACCACGGCTCGCTCGCCCGGGAGCAGCGCCTCGAGGTGGAAGACGCCCTGAAGGGCGGCACGCTCCGCGCGATCGTCGCGACCTCGTCCCTCGAGCTCGGGATCGACATGGGCGCGGTGGACCTGGTCGTCCAGGTGGAGTCGCCGGGCTCCGTCGCGAGCGGTCTCCAGCGGATCGGCCGCGCGGGCCACCAGGTGGGCGAGCCGAGCAAGGGCACGATCTTCCCGAAGTTCCGCGGGGATCTGCTCGAGGTGGCGGTGGTCGCCGAACGGATGCTCGCCGGCAAGATCGAGGAGACGCGCTACCCGCGGAACCCGCTCGACGTGCTCGCGCAGCAGCTCGTCGCGATGTGCGCGGTCGACGAGTGGCGCGTCGACGACCTCGAGGCCGCCGTCCGACGTTCGGCGAACTTCGCGGACCTCTCGCACGACGTGTTCCTGGCGGTGCTCGACCTGCTGGCTGGGCGCTACCCGAGCGACGGCTTCGCGGAGCTGCGTCCCCGGCTCGTGTGGGATCGCGCCGGCGGGACGGTTCGCGCGCGTGAGGGCGCCGGCCGGCTCGCGATCACCTCGGGCGGCACGATCCCCGACCGCGGCCTGTTCGGCGTGTTCCTGCCCGACGGCGCTCGTGTCGGCGAGCTCGACGAGGAGATGGTGTACGAGTCGCGCAAGGGCGAGATCTTCATGCTCGGCGCGTCGTCGTGGCGGATCGAGGACATCACCTACGACCGCGTGATCGTCTCGCCGGCGCCCGGTGAGCCCGGGAAGATGCCGTTCTGGAAGGGCGACAAGCCCGGACGTCCGATCGAGCTGGGACGCGCGATCGGCGCGTTCACCCGCGAGCTGCGCGGGTCCAAGCGCGAGCCCGCGCTCGCGAAGCTCCAGGCCGACCTCGGGCTCGACGAGCGCGCCGCCCGGAACCTCGTCGCGTACCTCGACGACCAGGCCGAGGCGACCGGCGCCGTGCCCGACGACCGCACCGTCGTGGTCGAGCGGTTCCGCGACGAGCTCGGCGACTGGCGGATGTGCCTCCTGTCGCCCTTCGGGCAGCGGGTGCACGCGCCGTGGGGACTCGCGATCGAGCAGCGGCTGCTCGATCGGTTCGGCCCGGGCGCGCAGGTGCTGTGGGGCGACGACGGCATCGTCGTTCGCCTGCCCGAGGCCGTGGACCGGATCCCCGTCGAGGACCTCGTATTCGACCCCGACGAGATCGAGGAGGCCGTCGTCGCGGCGCTCCCGGGCACCGCGATGTTCGCCAGCGCTTTCCGCGAGGCGAGTGCTCGGGCGTTGCTGCTCCCCCGCCAGCGGCCGGGCAAGCGCACCCCCCTCTGGATGCAGCGCCAGCGGAGCGCGGACCTGCTGAGCGAGGCCGCGAAGCACCCGACGTTTCCGATGCTGCTCGAGACCACGCGGGAGTGCCTGAAGGACGTGTTCGACGTGCCGGCCCTCCGCGAGGTCATGGCCGACCTGCGTTCGCGCCGGACCAAGCTGATCGCGGTCGACACCGAGACGGCGTCACCGTTCGCGCAGTCGCTGCTGTTCCGCTGGGTCTCGGTCTTCATGTACGAGGGCGACGCACCGCTCGCGGAACGCCGGGCCGCCGCGCTCTCGCTCGACCGTGACCTGTTGCGCGAGCTGCTCGGCACCGAGGAGCTGCGCGAGCTGCTCGACCCGCGGGCGATCGACGAGGTCGAGCTGGAGCTCCAGTGGCTCGCCGACGGCCGGCACGCCCGCTCCGCCGACGGCACGGCCGACCTGCTTCGGGACATCGGGCCGCTCCGCGAGGACGAGATCGGCGCGCGGGTCGAGGGCGACGTGCCGGCGTGGCTCGCGCGCCTCGTCGAGGAGGGCCGGGCGATCCGGGTCAAGGTCGGCGGCGAGGACCGGCTCGCCGCCGTCGAGGACGCGGCCGCCCTCCGGGACGCGCTCGGCACCGCACTGCCGATCGGCCTGCCCGGTGTGTTCACCGAGCCGAGCGAGCGACCGCTGGAACGGCTCCTCGCCCGGTACGCCCGCACCCACGGCCCGTTCGAGGGGCACGAGGCCGCGGCCCGGCTGGGCGCCGGCGAGGATCGGGTCCGCGCGGCCCTTGAATCGCTCGAGGACGAGGGCCGCCTCGTGCACGGCGGATTCCGGCCGGGCGGCGTGGACCGCGAATGGGTCGACGTCGAGGTCCTGCGGCGGATCCGGCAACGGTCGCTCGCGGCGCTCCGCAAGGAGGTCGAGCCGGTCGACGCCGCGACGTTCGCGCGGTTCCTGCCGGCGTGGCAGGGTGCCGACCGGCCGCGCGGCGGCGTCGACGCGTTGACCGAGGCGATCGCCCGGCTGCAGGGCGCCGCGGTGCCCGCTTCGATCCTCGAGACCGACGTGCTGCCCGCACGGGTGCGCGGCTACCGCGGTGCCGACCTCGACGCCCTGTGCGCGAGCGGCGACGTGGTGTGGGTGGGAGCCGGGTCCCTCGGCTCCGACGACGGGCGCATCACGCTCGCCTTCCGCGACGGGCTCGGCCTGCTCGATCCGGCCCCGGTCGACCGCCCCGAGGGAGATCTGCACGACGCGATCCGCGAGCACCTCGGGTCCAGGGGCGCCTCGTTCTGGCCCGATCTCGTCGCGGCAGTCGGGACCGCGAGCGAGCGCGTCCTGCTCGGCGCGCTGTGGGACCTGGTCTGGGCCGGCGAGGTCACGAACGACACGCTCGCGCCCCTGCGCGCGTTCGTGAAAGGCGCCTCGTCGAAGGTCCGCGCGCCTCGGCCAGGGCACCGGCCGAGACCGGGCGCGCTCCGCCGTGTCGGGCCGCCGGCCGGCGGCGGTCGGTGGTCGCTCGTCGCGCCGCTCCGGGAGCCGTCGCCGTCGCCGACCGAGCTCGCGCACGCGCGAGCGCTCCAGTTGCTGGACCGGCACGGCGTGGTGACGCGTGAATCGGTGCTCGCCGAGAACGCCCCCGGAGGCTTCGCCGGCGTCTACCCCGTGCTGAAGGCGATGGAGGAGGCCGGCAAGGTCCGGCGCGGGTACTTCGTGGCCGGGCTCGGCGCGGCGCAGTTCGCGATGCCGGGCGCGGTGGACCGCCTGCGCTCCCTCCGCGAGCGTCAGGGAGGCGCAGACGCAGACGGTGAGGAGGGCCCGCAGGTCGTGACACTGGCCGCCGCCGATCCCGCCCAACCGTACGGCGCCGCGGTCCCGTGGCCGGCCTCGGCCGGACGCCCGGCGCGCGCCGCGGGGGCGTTCGTCGTGCTCCGCGACGGTTCGCCGGTCGCGTACCTCGAGCGCGGGGCGCGGAGCGTGCTGACGTTCGGCGCGCCCGCCGACCGCTGGGCGGACGCGATCGTTGGCCTCGTGAAGGACGGCCGCCTCCGCCGGATCGAGCTTCACAGGATCGACGGCGAGCCCGTCGCCGACCACGCGGAGCTCGACCGGCTGCGGGCGGCCGGGTTCGACGACGGCTACCGCGGGCTCACGGCGCGCGGGTAGCCCGAGCCGCCGATGCCCGAGGGCGACACGATCCACCGAACGGCCGCCCGGATCCGCGCGTCGTTCGGCGGTGACCCGCTCACGGCCTTCGCGGCCCGTACGTCCGGCATCGTCCCCGGCGTCGCGCCTCCCGGGCCCGGCGACACGATCCTGTCCGTCGAGGCTCGAGGCAAGCACCTCCTGATCCGGTTCGGGAACGGCGCGACCCTGCACACCCACCTGGGGATGCTCGGCGCCTGGCGCGTGCGGGCGGGCGGCGCGACTCCCGCGCTCCCCCGCGCCCGGACCGGCGTCGCGATGGCGACACGGCGGGCGGGCGCGGTGTGTCGGTCCGCGCCGACCGTCGAGCTCCTCGACGACGCCTCGGTGCGACGCCATGCGGTACTACGGGCGCTCGGGCCTGACCTGTGCCTGCCCGACATCGACCTGGACGCGGTGATCGGCCGCCTCACGTCCGTCGACGCCGCGACCCCGGTCGGCGCGGTCCTGCTCGACCAGCGGATCGCCGCGGGCATCGGCAACGTCTATCGCGCCGAAGTCCTGTGGGCCTGCGGGTCGACCCCTGGACCCCTGTCGGCACGCTCTCCGGCGAGGCGACGCGGGACGTGTACGCGACCGCCGCCCACCTGCTGCAGGCGAACCTCACGATCCGCGGGCCACGTCGGACCGTGCCCGAGGGGCTCGCCGTGTACGAGCGAGCCGGCCGTCCCTGCCGCCGCTGCGGGACGCCGATCCGGGTCGCGCCGATCGGCGACCCCCCGCGCTCGGCATGGTGGTGCCCCTCCTGCCAGACTCGAGGGTGATGGACACCACCGCCGCGGGGTCCCGCTGGGCGATCGCCACGCCACATACGCTCGCGACCGAGGCCGGCGCCGAGGCGTTCGAACGCGGCGGGAACGCGATCGATGCCGCCCTCGCGGCCGCCACGACGCTCGCGGTCGTGTACCCGCACATGTGCGGGGTCGGAGGGGATCTCTTCGCCCTGGTCCAGCGGCCCGACGGCGCCGTGACCGCCGTGAACTCGAGCGGACGGGCGCCCGCCGGCGCCGACGCCGACCTCGTCCGCGGGCTCACGGGCGGCCACGCGATGCCCGTGCGCGGCGCGCACACCGTGACCGTGCCCGGTGCGGTCGCGGGCTGGCGCGCGCTGCACGACCAGGGCGCCGTGCTCGATTGGGATACCGCGTTCGAGCGGGCGCGTCCGTACGCGAGGGACGGCGCGCCCGTGGCGCCGGGCCTCGCGGAGACGCTCGCCGACGAGCCGACCCTCGCGGCCGACCCCGGCATGGCGTCCGTGTTCTTCCCCGGTGGGTCCGCGCTGACCGAGGGCGCGACCTTCGGCCAACCGGCGCTCGCCGCGACGCTCGACGCGATCGCCGCGGAGGGACCCGACGCCATGTACCGGGGCGAGATCGGACGGCGCTACGGGGCCGGCCTGGCGCGCGCCGGCGTCCCGATCGTCCTCGCGGACTTCGAGGCGCACCGCGCCGACCTCCTGCCTCCGCTCCGCGGCCGCTACCGCGAGCTCGATCTGTCCGTCGTGCCGCCGAACTCGCAGGGGTTCGTGCTGGTCCAGATCCTGGCGCTCGTCGAGCGGTTGGGCATCGACCCCGACCCGTTCGGCCCCGACGCCGCGATCCTCGCGCGGATCATGGGCGCCACGGCCGCCGATCGGGACCGCCATCTCGCCGACCCCGACCGCATGGTCGTGCACCCGTCCACGCTGCTCGACGACGGTCACATAGCGGGCCTCGCCGACGAGGTCCGCACCGCCGGCGAGACGGCCGCGCCGCGCACGCCCTCGGGCGACACGATCGCCCTCGTCACGGCCGACGCCGAGGGCCACGCCGTCTCACTGATCCAGAGCCTGTTCGACGCGTTCGGCTCCGGGATCCTCGAACCCGCCACCGGGATCGTCGCGCACGACCGCGGGGGGTGCTTCACCCTCGAGCCCGGCCACCCGAACGAGTTGCGCGGCGGCGCTCGTCCCGCCCACACCTTGATGCCCGCGCTCGCGCATCGCGAGGGCCGACTCGCGGCCGTGGCCGGCACGATGGGCGGCTACGCGCAGCCCCAGATCAACGCGATGACCCTGATCCGGGCGTTCGACCTGGGCATGACGCCTGCCGAGGCGGTCGCGACCCCGCGCTGGCTCGTGCACGGGATGGACCCGTCATCGGAGCGCAGCGCGATCCTCGGCGAGAGCGACGTGCCCGGGCCGACGCTCGCCACGCTCAGGGACGGGGGTTTCGAGGTCGATACCGTCGGGGTACGGGACGGGTCGGTGGGCCACGCTCACCTGATCCGCATGACCGAGGACGGTCTGGTGGCCGGGAGCGATCCGCGTTCGGACGGAGGTGCGCTGGCCGGATGAACGCTGCAAGGAGCGAGCGCGCGCGACGATGGAGAGCCAGCCGCCGGAGGGCCATGACCGGGCCGCGCGCCGTCGTTCCCGGAGCCTGATCGCCGACCTCGACGCGGTGGTCTGGGAGGCCGACGCCGCCACCGGCACCTTCGCGTACGTCAGCGACGGGATCGAACGGATCCTGGGCCTGGCGCCGACCGCCTGGATGCGAGGTCGCGAGGGGTGGCTCGCCTCGATCCATCCCGAGGACCGCGACCTGGTCGACGACGCCCGGGCGCGTGCCGCGGCGACCGGTCTCGCGTTCGATCTCACGTATCGCCTCGTGGGCGCCGACGGCGATCCCGTGCGGGTGCGGGACCTGGGGCACGCCGTTCCCGCCGAGGGTGACCGTCCGCCGCTGCTGCGCGGGATCATCGTCCCCGCCACCGACGACGGACCCGGGGCCGAGCTCCTCGACACCGAGGCGCGGTACCGCACGCTGATCGAGCAACTTCCCGCGATCGTGTACTCCGAGGATGTCGAGAGTGACCGGCTCCGCCTCGTCTACGTGAACCCCCGCGTGCAGGAGCTGCTCGGCATCACGCCCGAGGAGTGGATCGCCGACGCAGGGGTGTGGCTCCGGATGATCCACCCCGACGACCTCGACCGGGTCCGCCGCGAGAACGAGCGGACCGAGGCGACCGGCGAGCCGTTCTCGATCGAGTACCGGATGATCGCGCGCGACGGACGCGTGGTGTGGTTCCGCGACGAGGCCGTGCTCGTGTGCGACGAGGCCGACGGCACCCCCCGCTACTGGCAGGGCGTGATGATCGACATCACCGACCGCAAGGCCGCGGAGACCCAGCTGGCCGAGGCCGAGGCCCGGTACCGGGCGCTCGTGGAGCAGACGCCCACGATCACCTACATCGACGCGCTCGAAGGCCCGGCCAGCACGCTCTACATCAGCCCGCAGACCACGACGATCCTCGGCTACTCGCCCCAGGACTGGTACGACGACCCGAACCTGTGGAGCACGATCGTCCATCCGGAGGACCGGGAACGGACCGCGAACCCCGATCCCGATCTGGCCGACGCCGTGTACCGGCTCGTCGCGCGCGACGGACGCGTGGTGTGGGTGCACGACCAGGCGCGACTGATCACGGACGACGCCGGCGAGCCGATGTACTGGCAGGGCGTCCTCGTGGACATCACCGAACAGAAGCGCGCGGAGGCGCTCGAGGCCGACCTGGCGTCGGAGCGGCAGGCCGCCCACGAGCTGCGCGAGGCCGACGAGCTGAAGAACACCTTCCTCCAGGCGGTCGCGCACGACCTGCGCTCGCCGCTCACCGCGATCCTCGGGCTCTCGGGCACGCTCGAGCGGGACGAGATCGACCTCGACCGGGACGATACCCGCGACTTCGCTCGCCGGATCACGGCGAACGCCCAGCGGATGGATCGCCTCGTGGCGGACATGCTCGATCTCGAGCGTCTCGCGGGCGGAGTGCTGCGTCCCGTCCTCCTGCCGCTCGACGTCGGGGCGCTGGTGCGGGAGTCGGTCGTGAGCTCCGGGCTCGCGACGCATCGGCGCCTCGACCTCGAGACGCCCGAGCTCACGATCCACGCCGACCGCGCGATGGTCGAGCGGATCGTCGACAACCTGCTGACGAACACGGCGAAACACACGCCCGAGGAGGCACGGATCTGGGTCCGGGTCGAGCCCCTCGACGGGGGGGCGGTCGTGGTCGTCGAGGACGACGGCCCGGGCGTCCCGCCCGAGGACCGCGACGCGATCTTCGAACCCTTCCGACAGGGCTCCGTGCCGGACCGATCGACCGGCGTCGGCGTGGGCCTCGCGCTCGTGGCGCGCTTCGCGGCGCTGCACGGCGGGCGCGCGTGGGTCGCGGAGCGCGAGGGAGGTGGAGCGTCGTTCCACGTGTTCCTGTCGAGTTCGCCGGACGCGACCTCGACGGACCGAGGCCCCGCCGGCGGCGCCTGACCGCTACGGGACGGCGACCGGCTCCTCGTCGGATGCCAGCCAGGCGTAGGCCTCCTCTTCCTGCGCGAAGTGAAGCCGCAGGATCGCGTGGAGTCCGTACAGCACGCGGCGCAGGTCCATGATGTCTTCGGGATCGGGGCCCGTGGGGGGCAGCTCGTCCAGGAGGGTGCGGAACACGCGCGCGAGGTGGTCGATCTCGATATGGGCCCGGGCCATGCTCGCCATCGGGTCCTCGCCGCCCATCAGCTTCGCGACGATCGGGTAGACGGCCGACTCCTCTTCCTCCTCGTGCTGCGGCAGCCGCTCCACGATGAACCAGCGCACCGCCTCGAGCTCGGTGCGCGTCTCCTCGACGGACATCGTCCCGAGCCGGTCGGCGACGCTCCGGATCCGCTGCAGCTCAGGCCTGAATTCCAGGTGCTCGGCCCGGAACCGCTCCGCGACGTCGGTCGCGGGGTGCGGCTTCGCCGCGCCGCGGCCGCCGCCGAGCGCGCGCAACGCGTTCAGGATCGAGGCGACGTCGATGAACTCCTGCACGATCGCGCCGCCGATCGGCCCGATGATGCCGAACGCCCCGAAGAACATGAACCCGAACGCGAGCCCCATCCCCATCACGACGCTCTGGACGGCGATGCGGCGGGAGCGCTTCGCGATCGTGATGGCGTCGGTGAGGCGGTCGAGCCGGTCGACGACGAGCACGACGTCGGCGGCCTCGGACGATGCCGTCGCCCCGCGGGCGCCCATCGCCACACCGACGTCGGCGGCCGCGAGCGCGGGCGCGTCGTTCAGGCCGTCGCCGACCATGATGATCACGCCGCCCTCGCCGCGTTCGATCTCGACCGCCTCGACCTTCTCGTCGGGGGCCCGCTCGGAGAGGATCCGGTCGACGCCGAGCGCCCCGCCCACCGACTCGGCCACATCGGGGTGGTCCCCCGTCACCATGACGACCCGGCGGATGCCGACGCGCCGGAGGGACCGGATCACGCGCGGCGTGTCGGGCCGGATCGGGTCGTCGATCACGAGGGCGCCCGCCACCTCTCCGTCGACCGCCACGAACACGCACGAGGAACCGTCGAGCATCGTGCGCCGTCGGACGTCCCGCGCGCGCGGCGGGAGCGGTCCGCCCCCGGTGGCGAACGACGCCTTCCCGAGGGCGACCCGATGGTCGCCGACGTTCCCCTCGATGCCGGCGCCGTGCTTCTCGCTCACCCCGTCGGGGAAGACCAGCTCGAGGTCGCGGTCCCGGGCCGCGCGCACGATCGCGCCGGCCAGCACGTGCGGCGACACCTGGTCGAGCGAGGCCGCGAGGTGCAGCAGACGCTCGGGCTGGACCGCGCCGAACGTCTCCACGTCGGCCACCTGCGGGATCCCCGAGGTGAGCGTGCCGGTCTTGTCGAAGAGCAGGACCGAGCCGCGGGCGAGCGTCTCGAGCGCGCCGCCGCCCTTGACGATGATGCCGCGCTTGGCGGACCGCGAGATGCCGGCCACGATCGCGATCGGCACCGCCAGGATCAGCGGGCACGGGGTCGCGACCATGACCACCGACAGGAAGCGGAGCGGGTCGCCGCTGATGGCCCAGGCCCCGCCCGCGATCACGAGCGTCACCGGGATGAAGATCGTCGCGTAGCGGTCGGCCAGCCGCACGGCCGGCGCCTTCTCTTCCTGGGCCGACTTCACCAGCCGCACGATGCCCGCGTACGTGCTCTCCTCCGCGCTGGCGGTCGCCCGGATGTCGAACGGCGCTCCCGCGTTCACCGCGCCCGAACGCACGAGGTCGCCGTGGGGACGCTCGACCGGCCGGGATTCACCGGTGAGCGCGGACTCGTCGAGCACGCCGTCACCCGCCATGAGACCGTCGACCGGCACGACCTCGCCGGTCTTGACGAGCAGGAGGTCGCCGGCGACGACCTCCTCGATCGGCCGGGTGGCGAGATCGCCGTCCTCGTACCGGGTGACCGTCCGCGGGGCGCGCGCGAGCAGCGACGAGAGCTCCTTGTGCGCCTGTCGGTCGGCGTACGCCTCGAGGGCCTCGCCGCTCGCCAGCATCAGCGCGATCACGGCCCCGGCCAGGTACTCGCCGAGCAGGAGCGCGGAGACCATGGCGATCAGGGCGATCAGGTCGACGCCGGGCTCGCGCCGGATCAGTCCGCCGATCACGTCCTTGGCCATCGGGATCACGCCGATCGCCGTCGTGATCCCCCACGCTACGTTCGCGGCGTCGTGCTGGTCGGCCGCGTAGAGGCCCGCCCCGATGAGGATCCCGACCACCGCGGCGCCCAGCCACAGGTGGCTCAGATCGCGGGGCGGCCGCGCCTCGTCGCTCACGGCTGCCTCCGCAGCACGGCGGCGAGGTGCCGCGTCATGGCGGTGTCCTCGGTCGCCATATCGAGTTCGTACACGAGGGTCGGGCCGTCCACGCGGTAGCGGCGCGAGAGGTCCGTCACGGCCATGCCGGTCGTCGTCCGCCCGACCCCGCCCGCGATCGTCGCGAGCGCGAACGAGGTCCCGTCGAGCGTGCCCTCGCTGACCTCGGTGAGCCCGAGCGGATGCGCGAGCGTGAGCTCGAGAGCCCCCTCGGCGCCGGGACGCAGGAACCCGCGCTCCAGGTGCACCGGGGAGCCGTCGTCCAACAGCCAGCTCCGCTGCGTGTACGTGAGGTAGGCGTCACCGACGTGCTCGAACGAGAGCTCCTCGCCGTAGCGGAAGGGCTCGATCGTCGGGTACTCGCCCAGGCCCTCGCCGCGCCACGTGCCCACGAGGAAGGCGAGCGGCTCGACGTCGGGATGCAGGTCCGGCGGGTCCGCTGCCATGCAGCGAACCTACCATCCACGGCCTCAGTTCCCGGGGTCGGCCTCGAGCCGGCGCGCGACGAGCCGCTGCAGGTCCAAGAGCGGGTCGCCGGTGCTCTCCTCGACCGGCAAGGGGGTCGGTAGCGGGGTCGGAAGTGGCCCGAGCAGTTCCTCGGCGTCCTCGAGTCCGTGGAGCACGTCGGTGAGCTCCAGCTCGAGACGCGCCAGGCGTTCCGCGATCTCGGAGACCCGCTCGCCGCTGCGCCCCGGCATCGGGATCACGTCGGCGTCGCCGCTCGGGTCCCGATCGGAACGAGGTGCGTCCTCGAACACCGTCAGGCCGTCGTGCGACACGGAGAGGGTCTCGTCTCCCCGCTCGATACGGAGCATGGGGATCGCGTCGGGGCTCGTCTGGGGGGCGGGGCGCGTCGGAAGCATCTGAACGCGGCGCGGCGCGATCTCGGGAGGCTCCTCGCCGCGCAGTCGCGCCTGGAGACCGGTCAGGTCGTCCGAGACCTTGTCGTAGTCACGTTCGTTCACCATGTGTCTTCCCCCGATGCGTGGTGAGCCCCTCGTGTGGAGGTCCACCCTGCGGACGCTACGACCGGCCGTTCGGTCCGCGCATCGGTCTTCCGGTACCTTTTCACGCATGCGCACCCTCGCTCGGATCAACGTCACGCCCGTGAAGGGCACCACGCTCCTGCATCCCGAACGGGTAGAGCTGACGTCGGTCGGCATCCCGGAGAACCGGCGCTATTGGCTGGTCGACGAGCGCGGATCGCTCTACAGCGGCTCCGACCACGGCCCCCTCGTCGCCGTCCGGGCCGAGGCCGAGGGCGACCGGCTCCGCGTGACGTTCCCCGATGGTGGCCGCCTGGAGTCCGACGGGTCGCGGACCGCCGGATCCGTGACCACGAACTTCTACGGGCGGACCGTGCCGGGCCATGTGGTCGCGGGGCCGTTCTCCGAGGCGTGGAGCACCTACGTGGGCGCCCCCGTGCGGCTGGTCCGCGGCGACCAGGACGGGGACGGACCCGACGAGATGCCGCTCACCCTCGTCTCGTACGCCTCCGTGCGTTCGCTCGCCGAGGGTGGCGGGCACGACGGCGAACTGGATCCCTTGCGGTTCCGACTCAACCTCGAACTCGAGGGCTGCGATCCCTACGAGGAGGACTCGTGGGACGGACGCCGGGTCCAGATCGGCGGTGCGGTGATCCGCCTGGACGGACCCGTCCCGAGGTGCGTCGTCACCACCCAGGACCCCGCGACCGGACTGAAGGACTGGGACACGCTGCGCCAGATCGCGGCCCAGCGCGCGCAGATCCCCGGTGGCGGCCTCCCGTTCGGGATGTACGCGACGGTCGAGACGCCAGGGCCGGTCGCGGTGGGCGATCCGGTCGATCCGCTCGACTGACACGACAGCCGTTATGACCCGGAAGGCCTGCCCCGCACCGCCTCCGGACGGGGGTGTACCGGGGACAGGGCCACCTAGGCGAGCCGTGTTGGTGGATCTCTGGCGACCTCAGTACTCGGTGCGCACGGTCCAGATCTTCTTCACCCAGCTGAGCCTGCCGAAGAAGCCGCCGGACGCCGTGACCTTGGCTCCACGGATCGTCCGCTCCAAGCCGATGCCGTCGCCCCAGCGCCAGTAACGTCCCTTCCACTCGAAGGAGGCGGGACCCAGGAACGACTGCTCGCCCGTCAAGCTCGGACGCTCGATCTCGTAGCGCAGCACCGCGGTCGCGCCAGCATCGCAGTCGATCATCACGGCCAGGTACTCCCGTCGCGCCGAGCAGTCGGCGTCGACGGTCTTGCTGTCGAAGACTCGGCCGAGGCGCTCGCGAGCGATCTCTGCGTCCTTACGGACGTGCACGACCCGAACCTTGGTGCAGTACCGGCTGCCGGTGGCGTACGAGCCGCGGCGGTTGACACAGACGCGGAAGACCTCGCCCTCGTCGCCGGTGAGACGCGTTCCGAGCACGTCACCATCGACCCGCGGATCCCAAACGTACCCGTTACGGACCGGAGCTCGGAAAAGGATGTCGTCGGCGAGGTCGTACACGGAGAGCGTCGGGCGGGGCACCCAGTGGAAGGTGATGACGGCCGCGTCGGGGCGGCCTCCACGAACGTACGGGTAGACCGTCGACGGGCGTGCCACGGGGTCGGTCACACGAGTCGTGGCCTGCGCCGCGGGGGCGACGGCCATCAGGACGCTCGACGCGACGATCGCCATCACGACCCTGGTCATCTCGCCCTCTCCCCGGCTGTTGGGGGGTCTCCCAACACCGAACCGCCAGCGCTACCTCTCGCGAACGGGTTCCTCTTCCTTCGTCAGGTTGAGCAGCGAGCTTGAGCGTCAGACGGCAGTACCTGTTCGCGTGCTCGAGCATCCATCCGTGGATGTCGTGGCCCGCCGACAGGTCGTACGTCCGACTCCAGGCGTCGTGGTCCGCGTCGGGGTAGACCGAACTACGGCCGGCCGCGGCGACGGGGTGGTTCGGCCGTAGGTTCGTCCAGGCGAGATCGAGCCAGGATCTGAAGTTCGGCGATGCTCGGATCCTTCACGCGCCGACCGGCCAGGCGGGCGTGGAGCGCGGCGTTGTGCCGGTGACCGGCGTCGGATACTGCGGGAACCGCGGGGGCCGTTCGGTCGATACGCATCGCCTCGATCGTAGACCGACACGAGGCACTCGCCATCGGTCCGTGGGGTGTCGTTCCTCCGGCAGAAGTCTCGAACTCATCGCCGTTTGCCCAGGTCGGATGCTCAAGGGCCGTCGGCGGCTGGCGATCGCGATCGCCCGAAACGACTCGAAGGACGTTCTGTTGCTGTCGCGGATTCCTCGCGGACTCCCTGCGGGCAGCTTCGACCGAACAGACGTCTAACGCGATCCCCTGCTGGATCGCGAGCTCACGAGCCTTCAGGCCCTTTGAGCCATGAGGGAGTTATCGATGGGGGGGAACCCGACCCTTTACCGTGTCGCTTGTCGCGCCGTACGAGGACAGCAGTCGTACGTGGCAGCTGTATTCCGTTCGTTCAGAAGGATGCCGAGGACGACCCGGGCCAAGAGCGGCAGGTCGACTTGAAGCGAAGATCGAACCTCCTCCTGCAACAGGTCGGAACTCGCCCGAACTAGGTCCGAGCCATTCGGTTAGACGTGCGGGAACCAACCGACGCCGGGCGACTCGTCGGAGGATGGCCCAGGTTCTTTCCGATAGTTGGCCCTGGCACGCCACCGGATCGCCGACCCGTCGGGATCGAGGATGGCGCGTCGCACCCAACACGAAGCGTGGTTGCTACCAACGAATGCTCGGTGCTGGTCGATCACCGTCGAGTGGGGGTTCAGGACGTAGCATCGGAACGCGTGCCTCCACCTGATCTTGATGAAGCGATCGGCCCGGCCGCCGCCGCGTGAGTCGATCTCGAAGATCGTTGTCGCTCCGCGACCCCACCGGATGATGTCGTAGAACGAGGCCGTGAACTTGATGAGGCCTCCAGTCACGTCGGTCGCCACGTGCCTGATGTCCATGCCATCAACATCATCGGGATCGGACGCTGAGAAGTCGGCCGAGGCGCTGCCGCAGGTCGCCACGAGTAAACAGGACGAGATGAGCAAGGTCGAGATGGACCTGGCGGATCGTCGCACTGACCCAGTCTGAGCTAGTGGGTCGCTTCGAAGCAATAGCCCGACAGCGCTCTGGCGCCCACCCAGGATCCGCCCGAGAGCGTCGCCGCCCGCGTCGGGCAGGAGGCTCAATCGAGCCGGGCCTTCCGGCTTGTCAAGCGCGGATAGCCGAGGAAGAAAAGCCACGCGGCGTCGTCACGCTGCGAAAGGGCCCACGGGGCGGATAGGTACCTCGTTCTCCGGATCCGCTTCTTCGACGACTTGATATGGGCCAGCCACACTTCGGTGTCCATCTGGTTCAACAGCCGGGGGGCAGGACGCTGTGAGTACTACACGAGGATCACGAAGCCGGGCTCTCCCCCATCGAACGGGCGGTACCGCACCGTGCCTGTTGGCGGCTTTCTCGGTTCTCGCAACGCCTCGAGACGGAACCAGGAGGTCGTCGACGACTAGTGCGGGACGCTGCGGCGTGAATGGATACGCTTCCTTGAGGGGTGAGGCCGGCGGATAGGGAGCGGGAACGGATGCTGGAGCTCATGGAGAGGATCCATCGGCTCCGCGAACACGAGGCCTTCGAGGGCTTCGTGTACCTAGGCCAACTCTGGAACGTGCTCAAGGCTCGACGGCTCGTGGCTGACCGCGAACCGGAGCTGCTCGCCATCGATGAAGCTCTAGGCGCCGCGGCTCATGCGTCGTGGGCGACGGCGCCCACTGAATGGTCCGAGCCGGTCATCGTCATCCCGCTGCCGGTGGAAAGATTCGGCCCCGCTCCCGGCGACCTCGTCATCTACGGCTGGCACCGGGTCTGGCCCGCCCTCGCTCAAGGGATCGGCGAGCTACCTGCCCACTTCCTCACGCCGGCCGAGGAGCGCGCGATCAGGGAAAGCGACACCTGGGACAGCATCGACCCCCACTCCCCTTGGCATGCTCAACGCCGCCAAGTGTGACTCGCACTGTGACCCGCGCTGACCAGGTCGGCGAACGTTCGTCCGGTGAGGAACTCGGAGCGGAGCGTGCGGTGGAAGCGCTCGATCTTGCCGGTCGTCGTCGGGCCGCGGGGAGCGGTCAGCAGGTGATCGATCCCGTTCTCGCGGCAGATCCGGTCGAACAAGACCTCGGTGTCGTGCAGGCCGAAGCGACCGGTGAAGACCTTGCCCTCGATCGCCGGATCCATCTGATGCGAGCATCGAGGCGGTCGATGGGATCGATCGGCCAGGCCCGCGAGCCCCTGGTCCTCATACCACCTGAGCCACCGGTGGACCGCTTGGCGCGAGACGCCGAAGCGGCTCGCCACCTCCACCACCGGAACACCGTCGCGGATCACCGCGAGCACCGCCTGATACCTCTGCTCCACCACACCAGCTCCACCAACATGCTCGGGAGTGTGTAACGGATCAGGCGGAGCCACCGTCACCCCTCAGGTGAGGCCGCGTCACGCTTCAGCCGGAGCCGATGTGTCACGCGTCAGGCGGAACCAAACAGTTATGCGGTGGGGCGGGCAGGACTCGAACCTGCGACCGAGGGATTATGAGTCCCCTGCTCTGACCGACTGAGCTACCGCCCCTAGTGCTTCTACCTGGGCTGTTGCGACTCCTTGTCCGCCAACGGACGGCGGCACGTAAGAATCGCGTAAGAATCGCACCGCACCCTACTTCAGCGCCGCACCGATGATGCGGGCAAGTTCCCGCTGTCTGCCAGGGATCGCGTGAGCGCCAATGGGCCGCTGGGTCAGCTCCTGCGTTCAGCGATCCCTCGATGTGGGTGCACGGAACCTGCCTGCCCTGAACCGAAGCTAGCGATCCGAGGCGCTGATGTTGGGGCCTAAGGATGCGTCGGCTCTGGTGCGCCACGATCGCGTACCCCACCAGTGCTCGTCGGCCCACCGCTCGACGTCGGCGCGATCCCAGCGTCGGTACGGCTCGGTCTCGACCGGGGACGGGAACGTCGGGTCTCGCTGGGGGAGCTGCCGTACCCGCTCACGTCTCACGCCGAGCAGCTTGGCGACCTGGGCGGCGCGCAGGGTGTGCGAGCGACGTTAGCGAGGTCGCTCGCCGAGCTGCTTCGCCGTCGCGCCGGGCGTCCTTGCCTTGACGGCCTTCCATCGCCTCGGGTCCGGCGTCGACCGACCGTCCCATTCGAAGATGACATCGAGGCTACCGTTGGGGTTCCTATCTGAGGGCAGATGCTCGGCGATGGTGGGCTCAGCGTCCTCGGGTATGAGGATTCCATCCGCCCGCGCCTGCAGACGGACTTCGGCGAGGGCATCGTCGATGGATGGCTTCTTGGGTACCTCCCAAATCATCCCGAAATCGGGCATGGCCTGACCTCCCTTCTCTAGGCGCGAAGCAACCGTGTCGTATGTGCGGCAGGCCCAGCTAGCCCCGCTCAGACGCCATCAGGTCCTCGTACGCCGACCGCACCCGCTCGTCGTCAGGGTGGTCGCGCAGGAACTCTCGGGCGTACGAGATCGCCGAGGACATCTGGTTCGGGTTGGATGCAGACCGCAACTCTTGTAGGAGTGTTTCGCGTGTCATACCTGCGGGCTTCCCGCGAGGCCGGGACGTGAAACGTCAACCGTCGAGGAACGGTCCTGAAGTTTCCGACTCACGCGTGAGGGTAGTGAGGCCTACGTCGCACACCCCGAAACACGATCCCGGAGGAGATGAGCGGCAGATGGGCCTCTTCAAGTATGTGCGCAAAGGACGAGATGCAGACCCTGCTGAGATCGCAGTGGACCTGTCTTGTGGATGTCGTTACGGCCCCTCGCCGGACCGCGGCTGGGAATCCCTGCGGTGGTTTGTCGGATGTAGCCATCACGAACTGTGGTCCGGCGACCTGGAGTGGATCGATATGAAGTCTCGCGGCTGACGCATCGACTCGTAGGCCACCGACCTCGTCAGCCGCTACGTCCCCCCGTGGCGATGCTCCCCGAGATGCTCCGTCGAGACCGTGAGCGGTGGGGCATGAGCGTCGGCGAAGCCGGGTGGTGGGCGGCTCGGGATCACGCGCCAGGAGTACGTGATGCTTCTTCCACTCGTCACAACTTCCTGAAGGTCAGCAGCACCTTCTTACGCCCTGCTGGGGTGGTGCTGACAAGTTCCCATCCCCTTGTCACGTATCGCTGGACCTCCTGATCCGTTGTCAGGTTCCCCTTGGTCATCACGGTCTTGATGCTGCCGGGAGCGGCCTGTTCGGCCTGAAGGTTCCTTCCCTTGGTGTAGAGCACAACCAGGACGATGGCGAGTACGGCGCCGACCCAGAACCACATGCAGCCCTCCTCTTCCTTGCCTTTGCCATCACAGTGGAGGTGAGCCGTGGGACCGCCTTCCCGGCCGCACCCGACTTCTGTCGCGCGCCCTCGATCGCGAGCCCCATGAACACGGCTGCGAACACAAGTTCTGACCGACTGAGCTACCGCCCCTGAGCCGAGACCTATTCTCCCATCCGCCACCAGGCGCCTGACAGCGTCACGGAGGGTTCGCCCTCCGACAAGGCCGTTCGGCCCCCCGACATCGGGACGCAAGCGCTAGCGTGGACCCACTCGAGTTGAAAGGGTTCCAGAGATGGAGCGCGCTCGATCACCCGAGGAGGCCGGCGCTCCCGCGAGGACGTCCTGGGGCCACGCGGCGCTCGCGGCAGCCGCCATGGTGGCGATCAGCTTCGTCGTCTTCGTGCTCATCCCGAACACGCTGCTCGGCTACCTCACCACCCGGATGACGCCCACCGGGCGTGACCTGGTCGTGGCCACGTGGTGGGCGGTCGGCTTCGTGGGCGCCTGCATCGCCTTCGTCCGCCTCCAGCCACGACGGAGGACATAGGCCGTGCGGTTCACCACTCAGCCGGTGGGCGCGGAGTGGTTCGACGACAACGTTCCCTGCACCCGGGCGTGCCCCGTCCTCACGAACGCGGGCCGTTACGTCACGGCGATCGCGGCCGGTGACGACGAGCTCGCCTACCGGATCGCCCGGCTCCCGAACCCGTTCCCTTCGATCTGCGGCCGCGTCTGCGCCGCGCCGTGCGAAGTGGCGTGCCGACGAGGAGACATCGACGAGCCGATCGCGATCCGCGCCCTGAAGCGGTACGTCACCGAGCAGTACGGCGTGGAGAGCGGTCACGGGAGTCACGTGTACCGAGACGCCGCCCCCTCCTCGCCCGCCCGGGACGAGAAGGTCGCGATCATCGGCGCCGGACCTGCGGGGATGGCCTGCGCACACGACCTAGCCACCTACGGCTACCGCCCGGTCGTGTTCGAAGCGCAGGACCGGCCGGGCGGCATGATGGTGCTCGGCATCCCGCCCTACCGACTCAGGCGGGATCTGCTCCAAGACGAGATCCGCGCGATCCTCGACATGGGGGTGGAGCTCCGCACGAACCAGCGGCTGGGTCGCGACTTCTCGCTGCGGTCGCTGAAGGACGACGGGTTCTCGGCGGTCTTCGTGGGGGTCGGCTGCATGCGCGGGCGAGACCTGCAGATCCCCGGCGTGGACAAGGACGGCGTCCTGCGCGCGGTCGACTTCCTCCTCAACGCGAACCTCGGCTACCGCGTCGAGCTCGGCGAGGACGTCCTGGTGATCGGCGGGGGGAACGTGGCGCTCGACGCCGCGCGCACGGCGCTCCGCGAGATCGCCGCGGGGAGCACCTCCCAGACCCTGACGACCGACGAGATCGACGAGGCAGGGGCCGCGGCCACCGCCACGTTCGATGTGGCGCGCGTCGCCAAGCGGATGGGTGCACGGCGTGTGCGCGTGGTCGCGCTGGAGAACCGGCAGGAGATGCCGGCGCACGAGTTCGAGATCGAGGAAGCGGAGGTCGAGGGCATCGAGGTCATCACGCGACGCGGGCCACACGCGATCCTCGGCAACGGCTCCGTCACCGGGCTCCAGACGCTGGACGTCTCCTCGGTCTTCGACGCGGACGGCCGGTTCAACCCGCAGTTCATCGGAGGGACCGAGAAGGTCATCGAGTGCGACTCGGTGATCCTCGCGATCGGCCAGACCCCCGACCTGTCCTGGCTGCAGCCCGACGACGACGTCGAGGTCACGCCACGGGGCTTGATCGGGATCGACCGCGAGACGCTGGCCACCTCCGCCGACGGCATCTACGCCGGCGGCGATGTCGCCTTCGGGCCCCGGAACCTGATCGACGCGATCGGGGATGGGCGCCGGGCCGCCGCCTCGATCCACATGCAGATCGCGGGCATCGAGGCACCGCGGCCGAGCCTGCTGGGCCGCAAGCTGCTGCCGATCATCGTGGTCAAGCGGCCTCAGGTGGACTACACGGCCATCTCGCGCGTCGACGTCCCGGCCGAGGCCACCGAGCGCCGCGTGGGCTCGCCCGAGATCGAGCTGGGCTACACGGAGGAGCAGGCCCGCGCCGAGGCGTCGCGCTGCCTCCAGTGCTTCCTGAACATCATGCTCGAGCCGTCGCTCTGCATCCTCTGCGGCGGATGCGTCGACATCTGCCCCGAGCACTGCATCCGCATCGTGCCCGTCGAGGACATCACCGGGGTGGCCGCGCCCGAGAGGCCGGCCAGCGCGTTGGTGATCCAGGAAGACCGCTGCATCCGCTGCGCCCTGTGCGTCGACCGTTGCCCCACCGACGCGCTGTCCATCGAGAGCTGGTCGGAGGCCTCCACGGCCCCGATCGCGCTGGAACCGCTCATAGGCTGAGGAGGCCGCAGGTGGGATCGAACGGATCCAAGGTGAAGGACCGGGGGTGGTACCGGGCGATCTTCCACCCCGGTGACGCCTTCCGCGACAACGAGCTCTACCGATCGGCCATCCGCCACCCCAAGCCCTCCACCCCGCGCGGGCGAGCGATGACGTCGTTCCAGAACTTCTTCCTCCACATCTACCCGGTCAAGGTCCCGGGGGCGATCGTGCGGACCCGGACGACGCTTCGGCTGGGCTTCATCGCGACGGTGCTCTACCTGATCCTGTTCGTGTCGGGGATGTACCTGATGTTCTTCTATCGGCCCGTCTCCCCCGACGCCTACTTCAACATGCATGAGCTCTCGACGACCGTGGCGTTCGGACAATTCGTGCGGAACATCCACCGGTGGTCGGCACACCTGATGGTGCTCGTCGTCTGCGTGCACCTGTTACGCGTGTTCTACGCGGGCGCCTACAAGGCGCCCCGACAGTTCAACTGGGTGATCGGCGTGGGGCTGCTGGTGCTCACGCTCCTGATGTCCTTCACCGGTTACCTGCTGCCGTGGGACCAGCTCAGCTACTGGGCCATCGTCGTCGGCACGAACATCGCGAGCTACGTGCCCGTCGTCGGGATCCAGACGCGCAACGTCCTGCTGGGTGCGCCCGAGGTCGGCAACGCCACCCTGCTGCGCTTCTACGTCCTCCACATCTACTTCGTGCCTGCACTGATCTTCCTGGGCCTGGGGATCCACATCTGGCGCGTCCGCAAGGACGGGTTCGCCGTCTCGGACCGCGCGAAGGAACCCCCGTCCGAACCCTCGGCGGACGAACACCACGAGGAGGTGCTGGCCGATGCCCGGCCCTGAACCGCAACCCCGCTACCGTCTCCTCGGCGTCGTCGAGCGCGAGATCGAGCAGCGCGAGGAGCAGGAGCCCGACGACAGCGTCTTCACGTGGCCGCACTTCCTGATCCGTCACGTGGTCGTGGCCGGCGCCACGATCCTGGTGGTCTTCGCCCTCGCGATCGCCTTCAACGCGCCGCTGCAGGACATCGCGAATCCGTCGTCGACCCCCGCGGAGGCGAAGGCCCCCTGGTACTTCTCGGGCCTGCAGGAGCTCCTGTCCCACCTCCAGCCGATGGTGGCCGGCATCCTGATCCCCGGTGCCGCGCTGCTGTTCCTGGTCGCCCTCCCCTATCTGGACCGCAGCAAGGGGTGGCGGATCGGCGACCGGAAGATGGTCGTGATCGTGTTCACCGTGCTGGCCGTGTCCGCCCTCGTCCTCACCGTGATCGGAGCCTTCTTCCGTGGACCGGGATGGTCGTGGGTCTGGCCATGGCAGCACCTCTACCTGGAGCTGTAGCGATGCCTGACGAGCGACGCAACGAGGAGCACGACAAGTCCGAAACCCCGCCGGTCGCGGACGACCGCGCGGTGCCGCGCAGGCGGTTCCTGAACGACTCCTGGAAGGTCCTCGGCGTGGTGCTCGTCGCCGAGGGCGCGTGGACGAGCTACGACCTCCTGCGGCCGGCCGCAGCCGAGGGGTTCGGCGGCATCGTCGACGCCGGACCGGTCGAGGACTTCCTGGAAGAGGGCACGGTCAAGTACTCGCTGAACGGTCGCTTCTACGTCACCCAGTCCCAGGGCGCGCTGCGTGCGTTGTATCAGAAGTGTCCCCACCTCGGATGCAAGGTGCCGTGGGACGAGGCGACCGGTGAGTTCAAGTGCCCCTGCCACGGCAGCGTCTACAACCTGATCGGCGAGTACGAGTCCGGGCCGGCGCCCCGCGGGATGGACCGGTTCCCGATCACGATCGAGAACGACCACGTGATGGTAGACACCGCGGCGTTCGTCGAAGGCCCCCCGCCCGGCACCCACGAGACCACCCCGCCCGGCGACGCAGCCCCGACGGGAGGGGCGACGCCGTGACGGAGCCCATCCACGACGACCCGGGCATCACCCGTTCGAGCCGGCGGTGGCAGACCGCCGGGACGTTCATCCTCTTCCTGCTCGTCCTAGCCTTCCCGATCTATCGCGCCACGGACGGGAGCCGCCGTGACCAGGCCCTGGCCTCGCAGAACCAGGCGTTGATGAGCCAGGGGCAGCATCTGTGGTCCACGAACTGCGCCTCCTGCCACGGAACGAGCGGCGAGGGCGGCAGCGCCCCCGCCCTCAACTCCCAGGAGTTCCTGACCACCGTCACGGACGATCAGATCCACGGCATCATCGCCGGCGGGATCCCCGGCACGGCCATGCCCGCATGGCTGAACGACTACGGCGGCCCGCTCACCGATGAGCAGATCGCGGCGTTGGTGACCTACATCCGCTCGTGGGAGAAGACGGCTCCCAGCGTGCCCGACTGGCGCACCCCGAACCCGTGAGGAACCCGACCATGCAACCACCAGCGAGAACCCGCCGGCCGACCGAAGTGACGCTGGCGCTCGTGGCCGCCTCCGCCATGCTCCTGACCGCGTGTCAGAACGCCGGGTCGGCAGGCGACGCCAACACCGTCGCGATGATCCCCAACTACCAGGGCGGCGGCCAGTCGAGCCAGCCGCAACCGCAGGGCTACACACAGCCGACCAACGTGATCACGGTCGCCCTCGGCGAGTCCGACCCGAACACGATGTACATCCACATGTCCGCGCCGGTCGCGCCGGAGGGCCGCGTCAGCTTCATCGTCACGAACGAGGGCACCGAGACGCACGAGTTCGTGGTGCTGCAGACCGAGACTCCGGCGGCGGACTTCCCGATCGTCTCGCTTCGAGGGTGAGGCGAACCGGATCGACGAGGACGCCAAGGGCGTCGACCAACGTCGGGGAGACCGGCGACATGGAGCCCGGCACGAGCATGACGCTCACGCTCGACCTCGCCCCCGGTCACTACGCGGTCGTGTGCAACCTGGTCGGGCACTACGCCAACGGCATGCACGAGGACTTCTGGGTGACGCCGAAGGGCTCGACCCCGGTCACCGTCGCCCTCGGCGAGTCCGACCCGAACACGATGTACATCCACATGTCGCAGCCCTACGCCCCCGACGGCACGGTGAGCTTCATCGTCACGAACGAGGGCACCGAGACGCACGAGTTCGTGGTCCTCCAGACGAAGACGGCTGCCGCGGACTTCCCGATCGTCTCGTTCGAGGGTGAGGCGAACCGGATCGACGAGGACGCCAAGGGCGTGACCAACGTCGGGGAGACCGGCGACATGGAGCCCGGCACCAGCATGATGATGACGCTCGACCTCGTCACAGGGTCACTACGCGGTGGTCTGCAACCTGGTCGGGCATTACGCGAACGGCATGCATGAGGACTTCTGGGTGACCCCAGGCAGCGAGCCACCCGTGACCGTCGCCCTCGGCGAGTCCGATCCGAACACGATGTACATCCACATGTCGCAGCCCTACGCGACACAGGGTCCCGTGAGTTTCATCGTCACGAACGAGGGCACCGAGACGCACGAGTTCGTGGTGCTGCAGACGAAGACTCCGGCGGCGGACTTCCCGATCGTCTCGTTCGAGGGTGAGGCGAACCGGATCGACGAGGACGCCAAGGGCGTCGTGAACGTCGGGGAGACCGGCGACATGGAGCCCGGCACCACCATGATGATGACGCTCGATCTCGTCACAGGGTCACTACGCGGTCGTGTGCAACCTGGTCGGGCACTATGCCAACGGCATGCACGAGGACTTCTGGGTGACCCCGAAGGGCTCGACCCCGGTCACCGTCGCCCTCGGCGAGTCCGACCCGAACACGATGTACATCCACATGTCGCAGCCCTACGCCCCCGACGGCACGGTGAGCTTCATCGTCACGAACGAGGGCACCGAGACGCACGAGTTCGTGGTCCTGCAGACGAAGACGCCCGCCGGCGGACTTCCCGATCGTGAGCTTCGAGGGCGAGAAGGACCGGATCGACGAGGACGCCAAGGGCGTGACCAACGTCGGCGAGACCGGCGACATGGACGTGGGCACCAGCATGATGATGACGCTCGACCTCTCCCAGGGTCACTACGCGGTCGTGTGCAACCTGCCGGGCCACTACCGCAAGGGCATGCATCAGGACTTCTGGGTGACCCCCGGGACCCAGCCGCCGGTCACCGTCGCCCTCGGTGAGTCCGACCCCAGCACGATGTACATCCACATGTCCCAGGCGTACGCGACGCAGGGTCCGGTCAGCTTCATCGTGACGAACGAGGGCACCGAGACCCACGAGTTCGTGGTGCTGCAGACCGAGACCCCGGCGGCGGACTTCCCGATCGTGAGCTTCGAGGGCGAGAAGGACCGGATCGACGAGGACGCCAAGGGCGTGACCAACGTCGGGGAGACCGGCGACATGGACGTGGGCACCAGCATGATGATGACGCTCGATCTGACGGAGGGTCACTACGCGGCCGTCTGCAACCTGCCGGGCCACTACCGCATGGGGATGCACCAAGACTTCTGGGTGGTGCCTCCACCCATCTAGTCGGAGCCGCGATCCGACGCGGTCCTCAGATCGCGTGCGGCGTCGGTCCGACGGCGGGGTGCCGAGGGAACGCGACGACCGCGTGGCGGACCGTGGTCACGAGCCACAGCGCCACCATGGCACCGACCAGCACGGCGAGCATCGTCTCGCTCGCGGCGACGATCGCCCAGATCCCGGCGACGAGCGCCACGAGCCCGAGCAGCGAGGCCAGCACCGCGTACGGCATCGACGGGCGGTCCCCGTCGCCCGGCACGTACACGCTCGCCGCCCGCTTCGCGTCGCTCGTGCATCCGAGCCAGCCGAGCGCGAACACCACGACGGCCATCGCCCGCGTCGACATCTCCGTCATCGCCGTTTCCGACTGCCACAGGGCGAACACGACGACGGCAGCAGCGACGAACAGCGTCGCCATCCCATCTCTCCACGTGAGGCGCATGGTTCTGCCCCCTTCCTCGGCGAGGCAGTCACGCACTGCCTCCTCCACTC
This sequence comes from uncultured Actinomycetes bacterium, assembly GCA_963821925.1. Taxonomy (GTDB): domain Bacteria; phylum Actinomycetota; class UBA4738; order UBA4738; family HRBIN12; genus JAOUEA01. Next base: position 453,604 of record CAWGFO010000009.1, read on the forward strand.
GCCAGCGTGGCATCAACGTTCGGCGTGTGCTCCCGGGCGTCCGGCCCGGGTCGACGGGGCCTATCGGTCGCGAGGGTCTGGCAACGGTGCGAGCGTGGCGAGATCACGTCTTCGATCTCCGCGTGTGACGGCCGTCACGGATTCTCGGATGCGCGGCCGGTAGCGTCGCACGCATGTTCGACGCCGACCATCGCGAGGCTGCCGACGCGGCACACGTCGCCCTCGGGCGTGCACACCGCGACCTCCTCGCGGCGCTCGTCGCGATCGATCGGTCCGCCGGATGGGAAGCCGACGGCGCGCGGGACTGCGCGCACTGGGTCCAGATGCGCTACGGGATCTCGCATTGGAAAGCCGAGCGATGGGTCCGGGCGGCACACGAGCTCGAGACGCTCCCGGCGATCGCCGACGCCCTCGCCACCGGTCTCCTCTCGATCGACAAGGTGGCCGAGCTGACCCGATTCGCGAACTTCGACGACGAGGACGGACTCGTGCGGTGGGCGCGAGGCGTGCCCGCCGGCGCGATCCGGCACCGGGCAGACGTCGAGCGACGCCGCGACGCGCTCGAGGCAGCGGTGGCCGATCGCGCGCGCTCGCTCACCTGGCGGCACGAAGACGACCGATTCGAGATGCACGCCGAGCTCCCGACCGCCGACGGCGAGGCCGTGCGTGCAGCGATCGAACGGATGGTGGAACTGATCCCGGCGATGGCCGGCGAGGAAGGCGACGCCGACGCCCGACGTGCCGACGCGCTCGTCGCGCTCTGCCGGTCGGGCGGGAGCCCCGAGGGTGAGCTTCGACCCGCGACGGTCGTGGTTCACGCCCGGCTCGACGGGCTCGTCGAGGGCACGCACGGCTGCGAGGCCGAGCAAGGGCCCGCCCTCGCGCCGACCGTCGTCGAACGTCTCGTGTGCAACGCGCGCATGCAGACCGTGCTCGAGGACGCTCGCGGCGAGGTGATCCGGGTCGGTCGACTCCGCCGCGAGCCCCCGTCGTGGATGCTTCGGCAGCTCCGATACCGTGATCGCGGATGTGTCTTCCCTGGCTGCGGGACGCGCAGCTTCACCGAGGCGCACCACGTCGTCTGGTGGTCGAAGGGCGGCCCGACCGATCTCGAGAACCTCGTCCTCCTCTGCTCGTTCCACCATCGGCTGGTCCACGAGCACGGGTGGCGTCTCTCCCGCACGCCGGACGGCGAGCTGCGATGGTTCCGCGCCGACAACGAGCCTTACTTAGCGGGTCCATCGCCTGGCGACGCTGAGCGCCGGCAGGCCGCCAGCGCGTGAGCTCGAGCCGCTCAGCCTAATATGCGCGCGTCGCGGTACCCCGCGGCGAGCTCGGTCCCCCGCTCGAACCGGAAGGGGTCGAAGTCGGCGAGCCCAGGATCGACCTGGGCGCCGGTCACGAGGTCGGCCACATGGGCGCCGAGCGCCGGCGCCAGCTTGAACCCGTGTCCGCTCGTCCCCGCGTCGACGAACACGCCCGGCGCGATCTCGCCGATCACGGGCTGCCAGTCGGGGCTGACGTCGTACAGGCTCGCCCACCCGCGGGTCGACCGAGCCGCCGCGAGGCCGGGCACGCGCCGCACCACCATGGAGGCCAACCGCTCGACCTCGTCGGGAGCGATCTCCTCCGCGAAGTCGTCGGGATCGACGTCGGGCTCGGGATGCACGGGCCCCATCAGGAACTGCGTGTCACCCTCGGGTCGGAAGTAGTAGCCCTGGATCAGGTCGCCGTGCGCCGGCGCGGGCTCGGCCGACGCCCAGGTGAACGTGCCGACGATGTGGCGTTCAACCGTGAGCTGCAGGTCGGCCCCCGCCTGCATCGCGAGGGGCCGCGTCCACGGACCGGCCGCGATCAGGACCCGACCGCAGCCGGTCCTCGTGCCGTCGGCCGCGACCAGCACGCCTCCGCCGGACGTGGCGGGCTCGAGGCCGACGATCGCGGCGCCCGACCGGATCGAGACACCGTCCGCCGCGGCTTTCCGCGCCAGTCCCTCGGTGACGGCGTGGGGATCCGCGTAGCCCGCGCCGTGCTCGAACGCCACGACCCCGACGTCGTCGAGGTCGAAGCCCGGGAGCTGCGCGGCGGCCTCGTCGCGCTCCCACAGGTCGGTCGCGATCCCGAGATCGTTCAGGCGCTCGACCGCGGGCTGCACCGCCTCGAGATCCTCGCGCGGATGGAGGTAGCGGAACCCCGTGCGCCGGAACCCGGCGTCCGCGCCCGTGAGCTCCTCGAACCGTTCGAACATCGCGATGCTGTCGCGCGCCGCGCGGGCGAGGAACCCGTTCGTGTAGTAAGCCCGGCACACCGCGCTCGAGCGGCCCGTGGGGCCCGAGGCCGGCGTACCTCGCTCGAAGAGCACCGTCGAGACCCGCCGTTCGGCCAGGTGAAAGGCGGCCGCGGCCCCGTGGATCCCAGCGCCCACGATCCCGACGTCGAACGTCTCCATCCCGGACCTCCAGACTCGCGCGATGGCGGCACGATACCGGACGCCCCGACGACCCGGTCCGCTAGGCTGCCCGCACCGGCCGCCCGTCACGAGAGGAGCCCACGCCCATGCTCACCGAGGCCCAGAGAGCCCTGTTCGAGGGGAAGAACTTCGCGCACCTGGCGACGGTGATGCCCGACGGGTCGCCGCAGGTCAGCCCCGTCTGGATCGAGATGGACGGCGATGACATCCTCGTGAACTCGGCCGAGGGACGCGTGAAGACGAACAACATGCGCCGCGATCCACGCGTCGCGATCTCGATCACCGACGCCAACGACGGCTACCGCATGGTCGCCGTGCGGGGCCGCGTGGTCGAGATGACCCACGAGGGCGCCGAGGAAGGCATCGACCGCCTCTCACGCAAGTACTACGGGTACGACTACGACGGACGGACGCCCGGCATGGTGCGCGTGAGCGTCCGGATCCGCCCCGAGGTCGTCGCCGAGATGTGAGCTGCCGCTCGCACCTGGTCGCACCGGCGAGCGGGCGCCCGTTTTGGGACGATGACGGCGTTCACCGCGCCGGAGGTTCAGGACGATGACCGAGTTCCGCACCGAGACCGACAGCATCGGCGCCATCGACGTCGACGACTCGCGCTACTGGGGGGCCCAGACGGAGCGCTCGCTCCATCACTTCTCGATCGGCGACCCCGCGGCCGACCGCATGCCGATGGAGGTGATCCGCGCCCAGGCGATCCTGAAGAAGGCCGCCGCGATCGCGAACCGTGAGGCCGGCCACCTGGATGCCGAGATCGCGGCGCTGATCGTCGAGGCCGCCGACGAGGTGATCGACGGGAAGCTCGACGACCACTTCCCGCTCTACGTGTGGCAGACGGGCTCGGGCACCCAGACGAACATGAACGTGAACGAGGTCATCTCGAACCGCGCGATCGAGATGGCGGGCGGCGAACTCGGATCGAAGTCGCCGGTGCATCCGAACGACCACGTGAACATGTCGCAGTCCTCGAACGACACGTTCCCGACCGCGATGCACATCGCGGCCGCGACGGCGATCGTCCAGCGCCTGCTCCCGAGCGTCGCGGAGCTCCGCGACGCGCTCGCCGCGCGCGCCGAGGAGTTCGCGGACATCGTCAAGATCGGCCGAACCCACCTGCAGGACGCCGTGCCGCTCACCCTGGGTCAGGAGTTCGGCGGGTACGTCGCCCAGCTCGACGCCGACCTGGCGCGGCTCGAGTCGACGCTGCCCGGCCTCTACGAGCTCGCGATCGGGGGCACCGCGGTCGGCACCGGCCTGAACGCACCACCCGGGTTCGCCGGCGCCTGCGCCGCGAGGATCGCCGAGCTCACCGGCCTGCCCTTCGTGAGCGCACCCAACAAGTTCGCGGCCCTCGCCGCCCACGACGCGATCGTGTTCGCGAGCGGCGCCGAGACCACGCTCGCGGCGTCGTCTGATGAAGATCGCGAACGACATCCGCTGGCTCGGCTCGGGCCCTCGGAGCGGCCTCGGCGAGCTGGTGCTCCCCGAGAACGAGCCCGGCTCGTCGATCATGCCCGGCAAGGTGAACCCGACCCAGTCCGAGGCGATGACGATGGTGGCCGCCCAGGTGATCGGGAACGACACCGCGATCAAGGTCGCCGGCTCCCAGGGCAACTTCGAGCTGAACGTCTTCAAGCCGGTGATGATCCGCAACCTGCTGCACTCGACCTCGATCCTCGCCGACGTCTGCGTCACCTTCCGCCGGTTCTGCGTCGAGGGACTCCAGCCCGACCGGGCGCGGATCGACGAGCTCGTGAACCGCTCCCTGATGCTCGTCACGGCGCTCTCGCCCCGGATCGGCTACGACAACGCGGCCGCGATCGCGAAGAAGGCGCACCACGAGGGCACGACGCTGAAGGAAGCGGCCCTCGAGCTCGGTCACCTCACCGAGGCGGAGTACGACGAGGCGGTGCGGCCCGAGAAGATGGTTTGAACGGTCGTTCAAGCATCCGTCAACCCGGCAGGATTCCGAAAGCCGCACCCCCGCTCCTGGGCGTACCCTTATGCAGGAGAGAGGGGACCGCATGACCCTGTCCGCCGAGCACGACCTTCCCAGTCCACACCTGCAGCGTCGCATCCGAGAGGTGCAGGCGTTCCTCGCCGAGAACCTCGACCGCGATGTTGATCTGCGCGCGATCGCGCAGGAAGCCTCGCTGAGCCCCTACTACTTCACCCGGCAGTTCACGGCGTTCGTCGGCGTCCCGCCATACCGCTACTTGATCCAGCTCCGGATCGACCGAGCGATGGCGCTCCTGCGCGAGACCGAGCTCACGGTCACCCAGATCTGCCACCGCGTCGGCTTCAACAGCCTGTCCCACTTCACGACCACGTTCCGCCAGCACACGGGCGTGAGTCCGTCGGCGTACCGCCGTCGCGTCGACTGGGAGCAGGACGTCAACCGCTTCAGCGCGACGACCGACCCGCTCGTCCACCAGCCGAACAAGCGGATGCAGATCTAGCCGGGCTCGCCCGGTTCCTCGCCTGTCGCCACCGGCCTCGTGCCGTCGTGCACCCAGTCCGACCACGAGCCCTCGTACAGTCGCCCGTCCATGCCCGCGAGGCGCAGCGCGAGCAGCTCGTGGCAGGCCGTCACGCCCGAGCCGCAGTGGGCGATCGCCGGGCGATCGATCTCGAGCCCGAGCGCGACGAACCGCTCCCGCAGGGCACCGGGGTGCAGGAACCGGCCGCTCCCCTCGTCGATGTTCGCCACCCAGGGTGCGCTGACCGCCCCAGGGATGTGGCCCGCCACCGGATCGAGCGGTTCCACCTCGCCGCGGTAGCGCTCGGGCATGCGGGCGTCGAGCACGGTCGCGTCGGCGGCCGCGAGCGCCCGCGCGACCTCGTCGGCGCCCACGAGCTCATCGGCGGGCCACGGCCTGGGCGAGAACACCGCGGGCCCGCGCACGGCCGCGGGCGGCCCGGTCTCGAGAGGACCGCCCCAGCTCGTCAGTCCACCGTCGAGGAGCGCGACCCGCTCGCTAAGCGCGTCGAGCATCCACCACAGACGCGCCGCGAAGGAGCCATGCGCGTCGTCGTAGGCGACCACCGCGGTACCGTCGCCGATCCCTGCACGACCCATCGTCGCGGCGAACGCCTCGGGCGAGGGCAGCGGGTGCCGCCCGGGCCCGTCGAATGCCGCGGCCGCCAGGTCGTCGTCGACCCCGAGGTAGGCGGCGCCGGGGATGTGCCCGGCCTCGAAGAGCGCGCGCGCGGCCGAGGCGCCTCCCCCCGCCACCCAGCGGACGTCGGCCACCACGAGATCGCCCGCATCCAGGTGCGCTTCGAGCCAGGCAGCGTCGACGAGCGGTCCGGGCAGCTCGGTCATGCGTCGCTCAGGGTGAGCACCACCGGCGCGTGGTCGCTGGGCTTGCCCTCCCCGCTCGTGGGCTTGCGTTCCTCGCGGTCCACCGACACCGATAGCAGCCGCTCGGCGACGGGCGCGGAGCCCAGCAGCAGGTCGATCCGAAGCCCCCACCCCCGGTGGAAGGCGCCCATCCGGTAGTCCCACCAGGTGAACGGCCCCTCGACGTCGCCGGCCGCCGCACGCCCCAGATCGGTGAGGCCCAGGTCCTCGAGCGCCGCGATCCGCGCGCGTTCCGGCTCGCTCGCCAGGTTCTTGCCGCGCCAGAGCGCCGGGTCGTGCACGTCGCGGTCGTCCGGCGCGACGTTGAAGTCGCCCGCCAGCAAGAGCGGCTCGCCGGCCGAGAAGGTCTCCATCGCCCAGACGCGCATCGCGTCGAACCAGGCGAGCTTCGTCGCGTACGCCGGGTGCTCGATCGACTTCCCGTTCACGGCGTACACGGACGCCACGGCGAGCCCGTCCGTCCGCGTCGCGAGGAGCCGGGCCTCGTCGCGCACCGGGTCGTCGGGCATCCCGCGCGAGACCTCCTCGAGCGCGTGGCGGGAGAGGATCGCGACCCCGTTGTACGCCCGCTGGCCGAAGCTGAGCGCGCCGTACCCGGCGGCCGACAGCTCGTCGAACGGGAAGTCGTCGTCGGTGACCTTCGTCTCCTGCAGGCAGACGACGTCGGGCTCGTGCCGCGCGAGCAGCGCGAGCAGCCGAGGGAGGCGCTGACGCACCGAGTTGACGTTCCAGGTGACGATCCTCACGGGCGCGAGGATAGCCGCTGACGCCCACGCGCCCGATTTGGAGTTCCAGCGCAACCTGTCCTAGGTTGAACCGTCGGTCAGTCGAGCCACCCGGCTCACGAGCGTAGGCGAGGAGCGGCGATGTCCGAGGAACGATCCATCAGGTCCATGCCGTGGACGCACCGGCACGACGTCATCACCCCGGAGGACGTAGCCAAGGTCCACCGGAACTCGCTCGACATCCTCGAGCGCGCGGGCGTGACGACCACGAACAAGCGGCTCTTCGACGTGATGGAGGCACACGGCCAGAAGGTCGACCGCGACAGCCACCGGATCTGGTTCGACCCGCAGTTCGTCGAGGAGAAGATCGCGATGGTCCCGAAGGAGTTCACCTTCTGCGCCCGCGACCCGCGGCTCGACCTCCCGCTCGACAACACGCGCGGCTACCTCTCGACGGACGGCTGTCCCGCCGAGTACATCGACATGGAGACCGGCAAGCGCCGGTACTCGACGAAGCAGGACATCACCGACATCACACGCCTGGCCGACGCCCTCCCACAGATCGGGTTCCAGTGGCAATCGGCCTCTGCGAACGACGTCCCCGTGCCGGTGCGTCCGATGCACGAGATCCACGCGCAGTTCCCCCACACGACGAAGCACATCCAGCAGATGACCGCGATCGACCCCTTCAACGCGAAGGGCATCGTCGAGATGGCCACGACCGTCGCGGGGTCGTCCGAGGAGCTCCGCGAGCGGCCGATCATCTCCAACTTCCAGTGCTCGATCAGCCCGCTCCATTGGGATGACGGCCCGGTCGACGCGCTCCAGTTGTTCGCGGAGGCGGGCGTGCCCGTCGGGATCTGCTCGATGCCGCTGGCCGGCGCCTCCTCGCCGCTCTCGATCGCCGGGCTGATCACGATGGCGAACACCGAGATCCTCTCCGGATGGACGATCCTGCAGACGCTCGTCCCCGGGGCCACCTCGATGTACATCTCGTACGCGAGCACGATCGACATGAACAGCGGGATGATGAACCCGGCCTGGGGCGGCCTCGAGGTCTTCTCCTGCATGGCGACCACCGCCGTGGCGCGCTCGTACGGCGTCCCCTACTCCGTGTGGTCGTTCGCGCCGGGCGCGAAGTACCCGGACTGGCAAGGTGGCGCGCAGGCGGGGATGTCCGGCATGGCGATGGCCCTGAACCCGGGCCACTTCATCAACGGCGCGGGCTCGCTGCTCGACGACAGCGTGTACTCACTGGCCGAGCTCGTGCTCGACGCAGAGCTCTTCGAGACCCTCGTCCGGTTCGCGGAGGGCTACGGGTTCACGGACGAGGACTTCGCCACCGACACCGTGATCGACGTCGGGCCGGGCGGCCACTTCCTCGACCGCGAGCACACGCTCGAGAACATGTGGACGTTCATCCGCGACACGTCGATGGACCGCCGCAACTGGGATGACTGGGAGGCGCAGGGCCGCCCGCAGCCGCCCGAAGTCGCGACCGAGAAGGCGAAGAAGATCCTGGCCGAGCACGAGCCCGACCCGCTCCCCGAGGACGTCGCGGCCGAGCTCGACCGGATCATGACGAGCTACGAGTCGGAGGCGATCGACAAGGCGAGCTGAGCTCCCGCGAGTCCGGATACGCGAGAGGCCGGGCGCGCTGCCCGGCCTCGTCGCTGGAACGTCAAGCCGTGAGCTACTCGGTCACATCCCGCCCGTGCATCGTGAGCGCCCAGATCACGCCGACCGCGATCGCGATCAGGATGATCCCCCATACTGGGTACCAGGGCAGGTAGACGAAGCTCGCGAGCCCGCTCAGGAGCGCGAGGAGCACACCGACCGTGCGGGCCCAGACGGCGCCGCTCAGCAGGCCGAACCCCGCGAACAGGATGATCAGGCCGAGGATCAGGTGGATCCAGCCCCACTGCGTCGCGTCGAACGAAACGATCGCGTTCGGCGTGACCGCGTAGAACTCGTCCTTCAGGATCCCGGTGAGCCCGGCGAGCGCGTGGAGCGACCCCAGGAACACCATCATCATGGCCGCGAAGTAGATGTAGCCGACGGCCCAGGCACTGCGGTTCTCAGACATGGTCCCTCCCTCCGGTTCCTCCGCGAACCCGCCGATGCGAGCCGGAGGACCTCGTGTATCCTCCGCCCGAACGGCTCGAGATGCCATCACCTGGAGTGGATGATGTTGCGCCGCATCAACTCCGGAGGCGCGCTCCCATCGGATCGAACAGGGGTTCCGCCGCAACGGTCCCCGGCAGCCGCAGGTCGAACGACCCGATCGTGACCGGGTCGCCCTCGGCGAGGTCCGCTGAGACCCACGCGTACGCGATGCTTCTCCCGACCGACGGACCGAAGTCCGCGCTGGTGACATACCCGATCGCCTCATCCCCCGCGAGCACCGGCTCGCCGCCGGTCATCACGTGCGTCGGGTCCTCGAGCACGAGGCACGCCAGTCGGTGGGTGGCCGGTGGCCTCGCCGCCAGACCGTCACGACCCAGGAAGTCGCCGTCGCTCCGTCGGACCGTGAACGCGAGCCCCGCCTCGGCGGGCGCGTGCTCCGGCGTCATGTCGGTGCCCCAGGCCCGGTAGCCCTTCTCGATCCGGAGCGAAGACAACGCGCCGCGCCCGGCCGCGATCAGACCGTGAGGCTGGCCCGTCGCCCAGATCGCGTCCCACAGCTCGAGCCCGCGCTCGGAGGCAGCGACGAACTCCCAGCCCAGCTCCCCCGCGTACGAGATCCGCGACACCGTCACCGGGAGGCCCGCGACCTCGACCTCGCGCACCGAGAGATACGGGCCGTCGAGCTCCGCGATCGTCGACGCGATCGCTCGAGCGGCGGGGCCCCAGAGTGCCGCGCAGCAGGTGGCCTCGGTCACGTCGGTCACCGCGACACCGCCGTCAGGCGGCAGGTGCCGCCGGAGCCAGGCCACGTCGCGCGGACCGTTCCCGCCGATCAGGAAGCGATCCTCGGCCAGACGAGCCACCGTCACGTCGGATCGGATACCGCCCCGCACGTCGAGCATCACCGTGTACGTGATCGAGCCCACCTCGGGGTCGGGCTCCCCCGCCAACATCCATCCCAGATAGGCGGCGGCACCGGACCCGGTCACCTCGACCCGCGTGAGCGACGTCATATCGAACAGGCCCGCGCGCGCACGGACGGCCAGGTGCTCCGCTGCCGCGATCGGCGACCAGTGGCGCGCCGACCACTCATCCCTCGGGAGCAGCTCGAGCCCGTCGAGCAGCCCGGCGTTCGCCTCGTACCAGCGCGGGCGCTCCCAGGCCGCGCCGTCGAAGAACGCCGCGCCGAGCTCGCGCTGATGCGGCGCGAACGGGCTGAACCGCAGGTCCCGAGCGCTCGTGTGCCCTTCCGCCGGGTGGTGCACCGCGTACACATCGCGGTACGAGTCGTCGCAGCGCGCCTCGAACACCGCGGGCGCCAACTCGGGCCGCTCGAAACGGCTGAGGTCGGCCGGCGAGGCGTCGATCGACGGCGCGCCGTCGACGAGGGCCTCGGCCACGACGCGCCCGACGCCCGCTGAATGGGTCACCCACACCGACTCGGCCACCCAGAACCCTCGGAGCTCGGGGTGCTCGCCGATCAGCGGGTAGCCGTCGGGCGTGAAGGCGAACACCCCGTTGAACGAGCGCTCGAGCGTGGTCTCGCGGAGCGCAGGCATCAGCTCGCAGACGAGCTCCCACGGCTCGGCGAAGTCCTCCGGCGTGAACCGGTAGACGACGCCCTCGTCGCGGCGCTCGTGCGTGTCGATCGCTCTCGCCGAGACCGGCAGACGCCGGTGGTTGAAGGATCCGATCCCCACACGGTCGCCGTGGTCCCGGACGTACACGCCTGCGTCGTGGTGCCGAACGATCGGCATCGTGGCTTCGCGGTCGGCGTTCGGGGCCAGCGCTGCGACCGGCGACGTGATCACGTATTGGTGCTCGAGCGCGAGCATCGGGAGCGTCAGCCCGACCATCTCCGCGACGACCGGTCCCCATACACCGGCACAGCAGACGACCACGTCGGCCGCGACGGAACCGGCGGCCGTCGTCACGCCCGTCACGTGCCCGTCGTGGTGCTCGATCCCCGTGACCTCCGTCTCGCCGGTGAACGTGGCGCCGCGGGCGGTCGCCCGGCGCGCCTGCGCCTCGACGCCGCGGAGCGCGACCGCGAGCCCTTCGCCGTCCGTCGCGTACCCACCCACCAGGCCGGCGGGATCGACGATCGGCCACAGCCGGGCGCACGCTTCGGCGTCGACGATCCGGCCGCCCTCGAACCCCCAGGAGCGCGCGACGTTGTGCCGTCGCCAGAGCTCGCGGAGCCGAGGTTCGTTCCGCGCGATCTCGAGCGTGCCGACGGGATGGGCCGCCGGTGCCCCGTCGAGGTCGAGCCCGGCGAACTTCTCGAGGGTGTAGTCGGCGAGCGCCTGCATCATCTTCGACGGGCTCGTGCGGCTGATCAGGCCGGGGGCGTGGGTCGAGGATCCGCCGGTCGCGAACAGCGGCCCCTTGTCGAGCACCGTGACATGGGTCTCGCCCCGCGCCGTCAGCTCGTCGGCCACGGCGACACCGACGACCCCGGACCCGATCACCACGATGCGCCTGCCCGACACGTGCTCCCTCCTCCGCTCGAGAGGGCGTCAGCCTATCCGGGCGGCGTGCCGCCTCGTTCGCGCTCCCGGAGCTCGACGCGACGGATCTTCCCCGAGATCGTCTTGGGGAGCTCGGGCAGGAACTCGATCTCACGCGGGTACTTGTAGGGGGCGGTGACCTGCTTGCAGTGAGCCTGGAGCTCCCGCACGAGCTCGTCGCTCGGCTCGACGCCGGACGCGAGGGTCACGAACGCCTTCACGATCTCGCCCCGCATCGGATCGGGCTTGCCGACCACCGCTGCCTCGACCACCGACGGGTGCGTGAGCAGCGCCGACTCCACCTCGAACGGCCCGATCCGGTAGGCCGAGGAGGTGATCACATCGTCGGCCCGCCCCACGAACCAGAGGTAGCCGTCCTCGTCGGCATACGCCTTGTCGCCGGTGAAGTACCGGTCGCCCGCGAACGCGGCGGCGGTCGCCGCGGGGTCGCGCCAGTACTCCTTGAAGAGCCCGACCGGCCGGTCGGGACGCACCCGGACCGTGATGTGCCCTTCCTCACCCGGTCCGAGCGGGGTGCCTCCGTCGTCGGTGATCTCGATGTCGAAGCCGGGCGTCGGCTTGCCCATCGAGCCTTCTCGGACGGGGACGCACGGGTAGTTCGCGACCAGGTTCACGGTCTCGGTCTGCCCGTAGCCGTCGTAGATCGTGAGCCCGGTGCCGGCGCGCCATCGCTCGATCACCTCGGGGTTCAGGGGCTCGCCCGCCGAGACCACGTGCCGGAGCGACCGCAGGTCGAACCCCGCGAGGTCGAGCTGCACGAGCGCCCGGAAGACGGTGGGCGGCGCACAGAAGGTCGTGACGCCGTGCTCCCCGATCAACCGGAGCATCCGCTCGAAGTTCGGCTTGCCGCGCAGGTCCCACAGGAACACGGCCGCGCCCATCCGCCACTGGCCGAAGAGTTTGCCCCACGCGGCCTTCGCCCAGCCGGTGTCGGAGACGGTCCAGTGCAGGTCGTCGGGGCCGAGATCCTGCCAGAACCGCGCCGTGATCTCGTGGCCGATCCCGTACGAAGCCTGCGTGTGGAGCACCATCTTCGGATAGCCGGTCGTGCCGGACGTGAAGTAGATCAGCAGCGGGTCGTCGGCCAGGGTGGGCTCCACCTCGGGGGGCACGTCGGCGGCCACGTCGAGGCCGGCGCGCCACCCGAGCCAGCCGTCGGGCACATCGTCACCGACCGTGATCAGCGTGGTGAGGCTCGGGCACCGCTCCGATGCCTCGGCGACGCGTGGCAGCCCGTCGGGATCCGTGACGGCCACGCTCGCCTCCGCTTCGGTCACCCGGTACTCGATGTCCTTCGCCGTGAGGAGGGTCGTGCCGGGCATCGGGATCGCGCCGATCTTGACGCATCCCAGGAGGACCTCGTGCCACGCCGGGACGCGCGGCAGCATCACGAAGACGCGGTCCCCCTTGCGGACACCGTGCGCGGCGAGGAAGTTCGCGGCTCGGTCTGAGGCGTGCGCGAGGTCGGCGAACGAGACGCGGCGCGCGTGCTCGCCCGACGGATCGACGGCCACGATCGCGGTCTTCCCGGGCTCGGCCGCAGCCCGGGCGTCCACGATGTCGCGTGCGGCGTTGAACACGGGCGGCACCTCCAGGCGGAAATCGCGCCGGGCGGCCTCATAGTCCGACATGTTCTGCGCCATCGCCGACAGCCTACGGAGGCCCGGCTGCGCGTGCGCATGACGTCCGGCCCGTATCCGAAGGGACGGTTCGGGTGTCGTAGGCGGGTGCGATCCCACCGAGCGGCGTCAAGGGCTGCGAGACGGGCCGGGGACCGCTACCGCCACCACAACAACCCCACCGCCACCGTGATGGCGATCCCCAGCAGGATCGACACGATCATCAGCGTCCGACCGGAGCCGTCACCGTCGCTCATCGCCCGGGCCTCCGTGCACAGGCCGAGCCCGAGGAACACCAGGATCTGTGCGATCGCGCCGAGCACGAAGGCGACGGCCGAGCCGGCAAACAGCACGATCCATCCGGTCGACAGGGATGGCCGGTGCGCCTTCGGCGCGTGCAACACCTGTGCCATGGTCCACGACCACCTTCCCTCCCGATCCCATCGTGGGCCGGGCCGGCCGAGACGGATCGGGCCGAGTTGCCTGAAGGCGCAGGTCCCTCGAGGCGCAGGTCCCTCCTTCGTGTCACGAGACCCGGACATAGCGAAGGGGCCCGGATCACCGGGCCCCTTGCCGAACGTTGCGTTGTCAGGTCGCTTAGCGGGCGGCCTGCTTGCGGGAGACCTTCTTGCGGGAGACCTTCTTGTGCGAGAGCTTCTTCATCGTCACGCGAGCGGCGGCCTTGCTGTCCTCCGTCGCGGCGGCGGCGGCGGCGGGCTGCTGCGGGGTGATCTTCTTCTCGGCCATCTCGTACCCTCCTGTGTCCCGGGAGCCCCTCCGTCCGGTGCTCCTGTTCGATGAAGGCATCGTCGCACGGGGCGAGCCCCATGTCGGTGTTCGTGGTCACGGAACCACGGTGTTTCCGGTCACACGGTCGACGGTGACGCAGGTCACGTCCCGATGTGACGGACGACACAGTCCCGCCGGCGTGCCGACCCTCAGCGCACGACGATCATCGTCACGAACAGCACCGCGGTGAGCGTCAACAGCATCGCGATCGTCGCGATCGCGAGCACGTTGCTGAGACGCGAGTTCGTCAGGTCGCCCATCAGTTCGCGGTCGTTGGCGAGCCGGTACAGGAAGATCAAGATCGGCGCGAGCAACACGCCGTTCACGGCCGCCGACAGGAACAGCACGGGCACGAGGGACACACCGGGGAGCAGCACCATCACCGCGCCCAACACGATCCCGCCGGTGAACACGCCGTAGAACACGGGCGCCTCCCGCACACCGCGATCCAGGCCCATCTCGAAACCGAGCGCTTCGCACGTCGCGTAGGAGGTCGACAATGGCAGCACGCCGGCCGCGAGCACCGACGCGTTCAGGAGTCCCAGCGCGAACAGGGTCGCGGCGAACCGGCCGGCCAACGGTTCGAGGGCGGCGGCGGCGTCCCCGGCGTCGGTGATCGTGCCGCCGCTGACGTGGATCGTCGCGGCCGTCGCGACCACGATGAAGAACATGACGACGATCGTCGCCGTCGTGCCCAGGGCGACGTCGGCTCGCTCGTACGGCAGGTCCTCGGGGCCGAGTGCCTTGTCCACGACGTAGGCCTGGATGAAGTACTGCCCCCACGGGGTCACCGTGGTGCCCACCATCGCCACCGCCGCCAGCAGGTACGTGCCGTTCCACTGGACCGACGGGACCAGCAAGCCGTGGACGGCGTCACCCCAGTCGGGATGAGCGAGGATCCCCGAGATCACGTACGTCACGTAGAACAGCGCCATCACGAGGAAGATCCGTTCGATCCGCCGGTAGCCGCCCCGCAGGATCAGCACCAGCACGAGCACGGCTCCCACAGGCACGGCGATGTACCGGCTGACGTGGAACGCCTCCATCGCCGCGGCGATGCCCGCGAACTCCGCCGCCGTCGTGCCGAGGTTCGCTATCAGGAGCAGGATCATGACCGCGGCGGCGGTGCGTACGCCGTACCGCTCGCGGATCAGCGCCGACAAGCCCTTGCCGGTCACCATCCCGAGCCGCGCACCGATCTCCTGGGTGACGAGGAGCGCCACGCCCGCGATCAGCGTCAGCCACAGAAGCTCGTAGCCGAACTTGGCGCCCACGATCGAGTACGTGGTGATCCCCTGCGCGTCGTTGTCGGCGGAGGCCGCGATCAGCCCGGGGCCGAGGACCGCCAGGAACGCCACCAGCGTGCTGCGCCGGAAGAGGCCGCGGGACCGGCCACGCGCGCCCTGCGCCCGGCGGGGCCAGGGCCGCGGCCGGCGTTCCTCGCTCACCGGAGGAACCCGCGACCGCCTCGGGGCCTGATCAGGTCGATCACGTCGTCGATCGTGATCACCCCGACGAGATGCTCCCCTTCGTCGACCACCGGCACGGCCAGCAGGTTGTATTTCATGATCGCTTCGACCACGGCGTCCTGCTCTTCTTCCGCCGGGATGGAGATCGGATCGGGGTGCATCAGGTCCGCCACCGGCGTCCGCGGATCGGCCACGACGAGCTCATAGAGCGACACTTCCCCCACGAGGACGCCGTCGCGGTCGACCACGTACAGGTGGTGCGCGTGCTCCTCATCCGGGTGACGGTGACGGAGCCGCTCGATCGCCTCGCCGGCCAGCTCGCGCGGATCCACGACGACGAACTCGGTCGTCATCAGGCCTCCGGCGGACTCCTCCTCGTAGCCGAGCAGGGATCGGATCTCCGCGGCATCGTCAGGGGCCATGCGGGCGAGGAGCGCCATCCCTTCCTCGCGATCGAGATCCTGGATCAGGTCGGCCGCGTCGTCGGGCGACATCTTGCCGAGGAGTTGCACGGCGCGGTCGAGCCCCAGCGCTTCGAGCATCCGGACCTGGTCCTTGGGCTCCATCTCCTCGAGCGTGTCGGCCGCGACCCGTTCCTCGAGGAGCAGGAGGAGTTCGACCCCTTCTGCTGGCGGAAGGTCGGCCGCGATCTCGGCGAGGTCTGCCGGGTGCAGGCGACGCAGACCCGATCGCGAGACGCGCAACCGGACGTCGGGGTCCCGCCATGCGCCCAGGTCCAGATCCGCCCAGGCGACCGACGCCGGCGGGCGGCGTCGAGCCAGTTGATCCGCGAACCGGCGTAGCCGCAGCCGCCTGAGCAGCGCGGAGGTCGACACGTCGGCGCCGATCACCCGCAAGCGAGTGCTGGTCCGGGCGAGCTGGATGTCTTGCACCCTGATCAGTCGCCGCCCGTCGAGGTCGACGATCTGCTTGTCCAGGACGTTGCGGGCCAGGAGCACGTCCCGCTCACCGAGCTCGTAGGGCTCCAGATCGTCCGACGAGCTCGACAGGATCACCTGCGACGTCTCGAACGCCCTGACGTCCACCCAGGAGATGTCGCGATGCTGCTTGCCGGTGGTCCGGACCCGGAGGCCGAAGACGAGCGGATACTCCGAGCCCAGCCGAGCGATCAGGTCGTTCACCTTGCCGACATGTCGGCCGCCGGCGTCGACCACCTGGGTCCCGAGGTACGAAGACAGATAGAGCACACCGGTAGCCAACCACATGGCCGGGGGCGCGCCCGGGTCCCGGCCACTCGTAGGGAGCGGAGGGTCGAGATCAGCCTCACTAAACGTGGCCGGGTGCGAGGTACCGCGGTTCGGCGAACACCCTGCGAACCATCGGCTCGAATCCGTCGATCGGGAGGGTCGAGTAGTCCGGGTCGAAGGATGCCTGGTCGTAGCGCTCGCAGAACTCCGCCGTGAGGTCGAAGTTCGGATGATCGCGCCAACGCTCCCTCGTGTTGCGCTCGTCGTCGCTCAGGTTGCTGAAGAAGTACATCTGGAACGCTCCGTGGTGCTTGACCATCCAGCAGAGCTCGTCCCGGACGAACGGCTTGAGGAGTGTCGCCACCATCTCGTCGTGGGTGTACGGGGCGAGGTCATCGCCGATGTCGTGGACGAGCGCCGTGACGACGTACTCCTCGTCCCTGCCGTCGCGCAGCGCTCGCGTGGCCGCCTGCAGCGAGTGGGTGTAGCGCGTGACCTGATACCCGCCGAATGACTCGCGCAACTTCTCCAACGCGGCCAGGATCCTGTCGGGCAACGCCTCGTAGAACTCGGATTCGAGCGACTCGATCAACGCCCAGTCCTCGGGCGTTCCGTCCTCCATGCGCGTGAACGACACGCGATCCATGCGAACCTCCCATCGCCGAGCAGCGCCGTCCCGAGCGTAGCCGAGGATCCATCGCCCGCCTCAGGCAGGCGCGGGTCCCATCTCGCGTCGAGCGACGACGAGGCCGGCGTCCCAGCCCGGTGCTCGACCGCCGGTCGGTGGCTGGATCGCCTCGGGGTCCACGCCGGCCCGGACGAGCAGCCACGAGATGAGCGAGTTGGAGTTCCACATGTCGCCGGTGCGCAACTCGTCTCGCCCCCACACGGGGGTTGGCACGGACGGGACGAGATCGAGGACCCGCTGGGCGCGATCGAGGTCGTCGGCGACGCGGACCGGGCTCTCGACGGCGTCGTTCGCGTCGGGGATGGAACCCCCGTGCCATCGGCGGATCTCGTAGCGGAACAGCCGGAACCGTCCCGCCCACCTCGTCCCGACCGGGCCTTCGGCCACGACGCCACGCTCTCGTCCACGATCGTCCCGGATCGGCGCCGACTCGATGATGACCCGACCTTCGGGGACGCCGATCTCGAGGGCCGAATGGTAGAGGTCGCTCCGCGGGCGATGCTCGAGGAAGGCCATGAGCGCCTCGTAGGCCTTCCCGTTCCATCGGACCACGTGACCGCCCGCGCCCAGCGGGATCCACAAGAGGTCCACGGCTCCGGGCGCGGGCGTCATCGCCGAAGTCTACGAGCGGCCCGGCCGCCGTCGGCCCTCGGCCATCCGAATCACCCGATGGCCCGATAGGAGGCGAACGGCACCCGCGATACACCTCGCCAACGGGCGCGGCCGAGGGGGACGCGCCCCTGAAGGGAGGGAGACCACGTGCGGAGATCGACCATACTCGCCGGGCTCGTCGCGCTGATGGTGGGGTCGATCGCCCCGGCACACGCGGCGACGCCCGGCGCGCTGACTCCGGCGCAGGCGTCCGCGAACTGCGAGGCGTTCTTCGGGGTGAGCGCCGGACCGGAGCCGCTCTCGGCGTGCCAGTGGGACATGCGGCGGATCGAGGCGGGCGCCGACTCGTATGCGAACGCGACCGGGGCCGGTGTGACGGTGGGCGTGATCGACGGCGGCGTCGACCTGACGCACCCCGACCTCGCCGGCAATCTCGACGTGGCGCGGTCGTGCTCGTTCATCTTCGACGACACGCCGACCGCCGCGCCGCAGGAGATCGCGAACGGCGACTGCTCGAACAAGACCGCGGTGCAGGACCTCCAGGGCCACGGGACGCACGTTGCCACGACGATCGCGGGGGCGCTGAACGGCGAGGGCATCGCGGGTGTGGCGCCGGACGCGACGATCGTCGCCCTGAAGGCGTGCACGGTCGTCGGGTTCTGCTTCGTGGACTCGGTCGCCGCGGCACTGCGGTACGCGGGTGACGAGCGGCTGGACGTCGTGAACCTCAGCCTGTTCGCCGACCCGTACCTCTACTACTGCAAGAACGACGCGGGACAGCGCGCGATGCTGACCGCGATGCGCAGGGCCGCGCGGTACGCGCAGCAGCGGGGCGTCGTGATCGTGGCGGCCGCGGGCAACGAGGCGCAGGATCTCGGGCACCCCGAGTTCGACGACATCAGCCCCGACTGGCCGCCGAACACCGCGGAGGTTCGCCGTGTGCGGAACAACTGCCAGGTGGCGCCGGCCGAGCTTCCGGGCGTCGTGACGGTCTCGGCGTCGGGCGTCACTCAGCTGGCCGGCTACTCGAACGTCGGTGGCCCGACGATCGACGTGACGGCGCCAGGTGGCGACGCGGTCCAGACACCGGGTACGACGTACGGCCGGATCCTCGCCGGCTGGTCGAGCACCGACATCACCGGCAACTGGGAGTTCCTGGCAGCCGTGGGCCGCGGCGTCGAAGACGCGAACGGCGCGCGCTGGGTGTGGATCAGCGGGACGTCGATGGCGTCGCCGCACGTCGCAGGCGTTGCGGCGCTGATCCGTGAGTTGCACCCGGGCTGGAGCCCCGGCGCGGTCGCGGCCGCGATCCGTCGGAGCGCCGAGCCGTTCGCCTGCCCGACCGACTGGCCGGCGAACGACCCTCGTCGCTGCACGGGCGGTCCGTCGAGCACGACCTTCTACGGCGCGGGGATGGTGAACGCCCTGGGCGCGAGCTCGCTGTAGATCGCTGCGACGCAGGGAGCGCGAGGGCCGGTCGGAGACCGGCCCTCGTCGCCTCCGTCGAGGCGTCACGTTTGCGCCGACTCCCGCCCCTGTGGTACGCAGCCGCATCGACGAGACGCCCGGACTCGACCGCGGGCGGGAGGAGGGATCGATGCGTCATCCCAAGGAGCTGTCCCGCCGTGCGTTCCTCACACGCGCCGGCGGTGCGGCGTTCGCACTGCCGAGCCTCGCGGCCATCCTGGCGGCGTGTTCGAAGCCCGGCACCGCGCCCGCGGAAGGTCCCTCGGCGACGGGGATCCCGATCGCGACCCTCGAGGCTCCGGTCGAACTCCCGGTCACCCGAGACCCGATCGCCGCCGACACCCCGATCGAGTCCGGAACGCTCTCCCTCTACAACTGGGACAGCTACATCTACAAGAAGGTCGTCCAGGACTTCGAGGACGAGTTCGGTGTCTCGGTCGAGATCACCACCTTCAACAACATGGAGGAAGGGATCCAGAAGCTCGTCGCGGGCCAGGTCACGCCCGACGTGTTCGTCCCGACACCCGGATACCTCAGACGGCTGGTGCAGAGCGACCTCCTCGCGCCGCTGCAGCACGCACTGATCCCCAACATGCAGGCGAGCGTCTGGCCCAGCTACTCGGACCCCGGGCCGTACTACGACCTCGGGTGGCGCTACACGGTCCCCTACACGATCTACACGTGGGGGGTCGCGTACCGTCGGGACCGCGTCGACGACGACGCCATCGCGGCACAGGGCTGGGAGGCCCTGTGGAACCACGACTACGACGCTCAGATCAGTCTCTACGACTCGTACGGCGACACGCTGGCCGTCGCGATCATGCGGAACGGAAGCCTCGACGTGAACAGCGGAGACCCCGCCGTGATCGATCAGGCCAAGGAGGCGGTCATCGAGACGATCCGGGAGAACCAGGCTCGGCTCACGATCAACGGCGTCTTCGCGAAACTCCCCGAGGGCGAGTTCACGGTCGCGGAGGCCTGGTCGGGCGACATCGTCGGCGCGCAGTGGTACCTCCCGAAGGATGTCACCACCGACGTCCTCGGCTACTGGCGACCCGAACCGGGCTCGACGATGATCAGCAACGACACGCTGGTGATCCCCGTCAACGCCGAACATCCGCGGCTGGCGCACGAGTTCCTCAACTTCATGCTCGACGAGAAGCACGGCTACGAGAACTTCGCCAGCTGGAACGGTTACCAGCCGCCGTTCAACGCGATCGACCCCGGGTCGCTCGTGGACCGCGGTGTGGTGCCGGCGAACCTCTCAGCCGCGGTCGTGACCGAAGCGATGTTCAGGCAGGACGTCACGCCGATCGAGCTCACCCCTGAGGTCGACCAGTTGTGGCTCGACGCCTGGAGGGAGATCCAGGCGGGGGGCTGATCCGCGAGCGGTCGACGCAGCCGGATACGGGACGCCGGGCCCTCAGAGGTCGATCTCGAGAGCGACCTCCTGGAGCCCCTCGATCGAGACAGCGATGAACTCGTCGAGGGGCAGCCCGATGCTCGCCTCGACGTCGTTGACCTCGTCGCGGTTCACGCCCGGCGCGAAGGAACGCTCCTTGAGCTTCTTCTTGACGCTCGAGACCTTCATGCCCGTCGCCCGTTCCGGGCGGACGAGCGCGGCGGCGACGAGCAGTCCCGCGACGGCGTCCGCGTGGACGACCGCCGTGGACATCAGGTCGGTGCGGTATTCCTCGTACGCGTGCGCGAGCACGCCGTTCACGACGCGCTCGTCGACGCCCGCCTCGCGGAGCCAGTCCGCCGCGAGCAAGGCGTGCTGCGCGCCGTCGTCGCCGGTGTGATCCTGGTCGAGATCGTGGAACAGGCCGGTCAGGCCCCACAGGTCCTGGTCCTCGTCGAACCGGCGAGCCAGGGAGCGCATCACGCCCTCGACCGACACGAGGTGCCGGTACGTCGTCTCCTTCAGGCATCGATCGCACGCGAACGCGTGGGCGGTCGCTCGACCCATCAGCTCCGCGTTCACGACCGGATGATAGGCCTTCATCCGATCGTGGAGTCGCACGGACCACCGTCCGGCACGTGGGTGACGGCAGCTCACTACATACCCGGTTCGACCTGCGGTCCTGACCGCTCGGCCTGGAAAGCCGGCTCGATGTCTTTCCCCGAGCGGTCGACGGTGCTACGTTCTGACGGATCACCGCTCCGCCGGAGCGGTCCGACCGAAGGATGCGATGTGACACGCACAGCAGCTGCCGCGGCGGTAGTGCATCACGCGTGTCCTCACATCGGTCGGCGCGTCGCGATCTGACGCCTCCTGATCTCCGGGCACGCGCGTTCGTTTCACCGTGCCTACTTGGAGGTCCTTGCGATGTCTCATGGATCACACCGCGGCGATCGTCGACGATCTCGCTCGTTCCGCTGCGGACATTGCCGTCTCGACGTGCCGACGCAAGCGGTCGGGACCGCCCACAGGAACCACTGTCCGAACTGTCTGTGGAGTCGACACGTCGACGAGACACCCGGCGACCGCGCGGCGGAGTGCGGCTCGCTGATGGAGCCGATCGCCATCACCGTTCGAGGTGCAGGCGAGTGGGTGCTCGTCCATCGATGCAACGGGTGCGACGACGTCCACCTCAACCGAGCGGCGGGCGACGACAACCCGTTGTCATTGTTGCGACTGGCGGTGATGCCGTTGGCGCAGCCGCCGTTCCCGCTCGAGTGGATCGGCCAGCTGTGAACGTCGCCGCTCCCACGCTCGCAGATCGCGCTGTCGTCGTGGTAGCACCCTCGCCGCTTCACATGTCTGCTCTCTCGCGGACCACTCGGTCGACTGATCGAATGGGAGACGTGACCGCAGACCGAACGACGTTGGCGGCATCTGACGCCGGGAGCGTGCCGTCGATCCGGGAGCGAGCCGCCGGGCACCGCTTCCCGGGGCCCGTCGTCCTCCTCGGGGGACTCCTGGGTGGACTTGCGTGGGGCATCGATGCTCGGGCTTGGATGCGGTTCATCTCCACCGACCCGGAGTTCTCATGGACCGGCACGCTCTTCATCGTGATCGGGTTCGGCATCGCCGGACTGGCTCAGGCCGGTGCCTACCTCGGCCGTCGCGCCAACCTTCGGCGTCCGCGGCTAACCGCCCTTCGCGTCGCCACGTTCGCGAGCCTGCTCCCGCTCGGGGTGGCGGCAGGAGCCCCGATGTTCCCGGCCGTCGTGCTGGCGCCCCTCGCGATCACCCACACGGATTGGTCCGACCGGATGCGGCTGTTGGTCGGCGCGGTCGCGATGATCCCCGTGGTGGCGACCGCGGGGATCCTGCTCGACGATCTGTCCGTGGCGGGCGCCGTGGCAGGGTTCCTGTGGTTCCTCGCCGTGTACGCGGGCATCATCTGGGCCGCCCGGTTCACGCTCGCGCCCCAGCTCGACGGCTGGCGGGCACCCCGAGTCGTGCGCATCGCCGGCATGGCCCCCTTGGGGCTGGCGGCCTTCTTCGAGACGATGTTCCTCCTCGGACCGAAGGTGTAGTCGGGAGATCCGGGGTAGGCCCCGAGCCGCGGTCGCGAGGTGGGTTCGATGTACGTCGCCGACGGACTCTTGCGGGCGGCCGTTTTGCGCCACCGGGCCACCGTGGCATACGGTGCGCACACGGATCCCACACCGACTGAACTGGAGGTTTCGACGATGGCGCGTACCCGGCAGAAACTCGGATCGATCCTCGGAACCGTCGTGCTCGTCGGGGCGCTGCTGGGCGTCGCGGGGCCGGCATCGTCGGGCCAGCCGTTCACCTGCAGCTACACCGACGCGGTCGGGCTCGTGACGGTGGAGATCGTCGCCGGTGGGTCGGCCACGGTCGAGCGCAACGGCGACTTCATCGAGGTGAACGGCACGCGCTGCGTCGACGGCGCCACGGACGCCACGGTCGCCAACACCGAGGTCATCAACATCGTCGGGGGCACCGGGAGTCAACGAGCGGTGGTCAGCCTGTCGTCGGGCCGCTTCGCGCCCGGGCGGACCGACGAGCCGGGCATGAGCGACGAGATCGAGATCTACGTGAGCCTCGGAGGCGGGACCGACTCCGTGAGGGTGGCAGGCGGTAACCAGCGCGACACGATCGTGGCCGGAACGGGGTCGGGGCAGTCCCGGATCAACCTGAACGCCGGCGAGGGCGACACCGTCGACTACGACCTCTCGGTCATGGACAACGTGGAGCAGTTCGCGATCAACGGCAACGGGAAGGCCGACTCGATCTCGGCGACCGGCAGTTTCGGCACGGGGTCGGTCCTCCAGCGTGCGATCACGATCACCGGTGGCGACGGGAACGACAGCCTGACGGGTGGTGCCGGCGCAGATGTCCTCACCGACAAGACCGGAACGGGCGACGCCGACGTGCTGGTCGGCAAGGGGGGGACCGATGCACTGTCCACCCGTGACGGTGACGGACGCGATCGCGCGATCGGAGGACCGGGCAGCGACACCTGCGCCGTCGACCGGACGGACACCGCCATAGCCTGCTGACGACCCCGGTTCCTTCCCTGAGGATGGTGGCCGTACGATCGAGCGATGACGGACCAGCCTTCGGCGGCCGACCGGGATGCTGCCAACCGACACCGTCGCCGCCAGTACGCGGCGGAGGCGGCGACCTACGACCGAGACGCCGACCGCAGTGAGCGATGGTTGCTCGGGACCGACCATCGGCAGTGGGCATGTTCACGGGCGGGCGGTCGCATCCTGGAGGTCGCGATCGGCACGGGCTTGAACCTGCCGCACTACCCGCACGATGTGCACCTCACCGGCATCGACCTCACGCCCGAGATGCTCACGGTCGCCCGACGCCGGTCATCGGAAGCCGTGGGCTTCACGATCGAGGAGAGCGATCGCCTCCGCGCCGGCGTGGTCGAACGCCTCGTCGCCCGCAAGCGTGATGCGCAAGCATGATCGCGAGCGGCGGCAAGAGCGTCGGCGAGGCCGGGTGGCGTCGGGATCACGCGCCGGGAGTACTCGGGCGAACTACTCGTCCCGTGGAGTCACGAACCCGGCCACCACGAGCAGGATGATCCCCAAGGCGATCGCCATCGGTACAGCCAAGCGTGGCCACTCGAGCTGCATCTCGTAGCGGTCGCACGGGCCGTGGACAGGTGGTTCGCGCCCACCTCAGCGCACCCTCCCCATGTAGATCAAGATCGGGACGGCGACGAACGCAGCGACCGCGAGCCACCGGAGGACCCTTGCCAACACGCCGCGACCCTTACCTCCTGGGCGTCACGAAGCTCCGGGGGTGGGACTCGAACCCACAACCTACGGATTAACAGTCCCTGAGAAGTCGTCCAGGGCAGTCCATGTACGTCCACCGCGTTCGAAGATGGCGGTCAGGACTCCACCTTCGTCCAGGCTCGTCCACCAACGTCCATGGGCTCGGCTGTCAGTTTGGCTGTCAGATCGGCGAGCAGGTGGGTCGTACCGTGCCGATCGAAGATCCAGCAGTCCCATCAGTGGTGCCCGTCCCCAGTGGCACAGCCGTCTCGGCAGTGCCATCATCGCGCATGGTCCGTGACCCGGAGCGAGGGACCGTGGAGGGGGGCACCGACGCCACCGTCCGCACCTTCCTGTTCGCCGACATCCGCGGATACACGACCTTCACGCAGGAGCACGGGGACGAGGCCGCCGGCAGGCTCGCGGGGAAGTACGCCGAGATGGTTCGCGAGACGGTCGAACGACGCGACGGCACGCTCCTCGAGCTCCAAGGCGACGGCGCCCTCTGCGTCTTCACATCGACGCGGCAGGCGATCCGTGCCTCGATCGACCTGCAGCGCCGGTTCGTGGAGGAGACCGTCGCCGATCCCTCGCTCCCCTACCCGGTGGGCATCGGTCTCGACGCCGGCGAGGCGGTCTCCGTGGAGGGCGGCTATCGAGGTGGTGCGCTCAACCTCGGCGCGCGCCTGTGTGCGATCGCGGGACCTGGGGAGATCCTCGCGAGCCGCGAGGTCGTGCATCTGGCCCGGAAGGTTGATGGCGTCACGGCCGTCGATCGAGGCACGGTGCAGCTCAAGGGCATCGCCAACCCCGTGCACGTGATGCGCCTGAAGGCGGAAGCCAACGATGCGGCCGAGGACGTCGCCTTCCGGCGCGCGCTCGGCGCTTCGGGCGTCCAGCTCCAACCCGCCGGCCAGGGCGCGATCCCTGCCAATCCCTACAAGGGCCTACGCGCCTTCGAGGAGGGCGACGCTCCGGATTTCCATGGGCGGGAGGCCCTGATCGAGCAGCTCGTCGACCGCCTGGCGGACACCCGGTTCCTCGCGGTGGTGGGGCCGAGCGGCAGTGGGAAGTCGTCGGTCGTCCGGGCCGGTCTGATCCCCGCCCTGCGTCGCGGTTCGATCGACGGGTCCGACGCCTGGCCGATCGCGGACATGTTCCCTGGACCCTATCCGCTCGACGGACTCGAGGGCGCGCTGCTGAAGATCGCGACGGACCAACCTCCGAGCCTGATCGAGCAGCTGCGGGCCGATGAACGCGGCCTCAACCGCGCGGTGCTGCGCGTCCTGCCGGCCGACCGCTCCGAGCTCGTGCTCGTGATCGATCAGTTCGAGGAAGTCTTCACGCTCGTCGACGACGAGGAGGTGCGTCGGCACTTCCTCGCCAGCCTCGAGGCCGCGGTGCGCGACCCCCACAGCCGCCTGCGGGTCGTCGTAACGCTGCGGGCGGACTTCTACGATCGGCCCCTCCGCTATCGGGGGTTCGCGGACCTGTTCGCCGTACGCGTGGAATCGCTGGTCCCGCTCTCTGCCGAGCAGCTCGAGCAAGTGATCAGGAAGCCTGCGGAGCGTGTCGACGTTGCCCTCGAGCCCGGGCTCGTGGCCGCGATGCTCGCCGACGTTGCGGAGGAACCAGGGGCGCTCCCGCTCCTCGAGTACGCGCTCACCGAGTTGTTCGAGCGACGGGAAGGCCGCATGCTCACGCTCGGCGCCTATCGCGAGATCGGCGGTGTCTCGGGAGCCCTCGGTCGGCGGGCGGAGGAGATCTACCATCGCCTCGGCGACGCAGGGAAGGACGCCGCGCGACAGCTGTTCTTGCACCTGGTTGCGCTCGGTGAAGGCACAGAAGACACACGTCGCCGGGTGTCGCGAGCTGAGATCACGTCACTCGACCTCGACCAGCAGGCGATGACGTGGGTGATCGAGACCTACGGCACCTCTCGCCAGCTCACGTTCGATCGCGATGTCCGTACGGGCGAGCCGACGATCGAGCTGGCACACGAGGCGATGCTCTCGGCGTGGCCACGGCTCGGACGATGGATCGACGCGTCGCGGGAAGACATCCGCACCGAACGGCGCCTCGAGGTGGCGGCGCGCGATTGGGCCGAGGCCGATCGCGATCCGTCATTCCTGATCGCCGGATTGCGCCTCGAGCAGATCGAGGCGTGGCATAGCGGATCTCCGCTCGCCCTGACGCCCGAGGAGGCCGAGTTCCTGGACGCCTCCGCGGCCGAGCGAGATCGGGCGCAGGCCGGGGAGCGGATGCGCCAAGAGCACGAACGCGCGCTCGAACGCCGATCCGTGCGGCGGCTCCGCGCGATCGTCGCCGTGCTGACGGTCGCGGCGGTCGTGGCCGGCGCCCTGGTGCTCTTCGCGACGAACCAACAACGGAAGGCACAGGACCAGGAGCGGACCGCGCAGGCTCGTGAGCTCGCGGCGGCATCCGTCGCCAACCTCGACGTCGATCCCGAGCGCAGCATCCTCCTGGCCCTCGAGGCGATCGAGCGAACGAGGGCGGTCGACGGCACCGTTCTCCCCGAGGCGGAGGAGGCGCTGCATAGCGCCGTGACCGCCTCGCGCATCGTGCTGTCCGTTCCCGGCGTCGGCGGCGCTCTCGACTGGAGCCCGGACGGCGTGTTCGTGACCGAGGGTCCGGAGGATTCCGGGATCATCGACATCCGCGATGCCTCCTCGGGGCAGCGAGTGATCGAGTTCCCTGGGCACGACGTCGACGTCAACGATGTCGCGTTCTCGCCCGACGGCTCGATGCTCGCGACGGCGGGGGACGACGGAGTCCTGAAGGTCTGGGCTCCGAGGAGCGGCGAACTGCTGTGGCAGGCGATCGGATCCGGACGCGTCTGGGGGCCGTCGTTCGACGGACGGGGACGCACTCTGTCCGCTGCGTGGGAGGACGAGGGCGTCGTCCGCGTCTTCGACACCTCGGATGGAAGGCTCGAGAGCACCATCGAGGTCTCGGCGAGCGCGCCGCCGTTCATGACGACGCTCAGCCCGAACGGCAGCACCGTGGCGGTGTCGAGCGCACCCAGCCGGGAGGTCGGGGTCTACGACGTGGCATCGCAAAGCCTGAGGTTCGAGCTCCGAGGACACCGATTTCCGGTGAACGACGTCAGCTGGAGTCCCGACGGGCGATGGATCGCCACGGCCGGCAACGATTCGTCGGCTCGGGTCTGGGATGCGCGCGACGGCCGATCGGTGTTCGAGCTGATCGCGCATTCCGGGGGGGTGAGCTCGGTGGACTGGAGCCCTGATGGTGCCCGTCTCCTCACGGGATCGTTCGACGGGACGGCGAAGGTCTGGCACGTCGGTGAGGGCGGGGCCCGAGAGCTCCTGTCCCTGTCCGGCCAGCAGACGAGGTCTGGCGTCGTCGCTGTCTTCTCGCCCGACGGGAACAGCGTGATGACCGGCGCTATGGACATCAGTGCCGTGAAGATCTGGGACGTGAGCATCGACGGCAACGCGGAGCTGGCGAACTTCCGTACCGACGCCTTCGCGCCGGTCGATGTCGACCTCCTTCCCGACGGGCGGGTCGTCGCACCCAGCCATCGAGGGTCCGCCTCGATCTGGGACGTGGCCGACGGAACGAGGGCGGGGCGGGTCGGTCCCGGACAGGGATCCTCCTTCCCGATCACCGAGGTCGACAGCAGCCCCGACGGCAAGCTCAGCGCCACGGCGCGGCTGTTCGCGAACATCGTGGACGTGTGGGATCTCGAGGCGGGCGCCCGATCCTTCGATGTGGAGGTTAAGGGTGAGGTCGTCGCTGTCGATTGGGGAGCAGGGGGCGAACTCCTCGCGGTCGCGACCGGGTCTCGCACGACGATCGTCGACCGCAGCGGGAGCGAGGTGGCCGTGCTTGCCGAGGACCAGGTCGAGATCACCGACGCGGTCTTCAGCGGAGACGGAACCCTCCTGGCGACGTCCGGCGGCCAGTCCACTCGACCCGATTCCTGGCGGGTGACGATCTGGGACGTGGAGGAAGAGCGGACCATCGAGCGCTTCCCACAGGCAGCCGGCGCCCGGGCGCTGGCGTTCCATCCAACCGACCCCCTGGTCGCCGTTGCGCACGACGACGGCACGATCGACGTCGTCGACGTGCGTTCGGGGGCCTCCCGGGTCACGATCGCCGGCAACTCGGGTCCTGTCTGGGGCGTGACCTTCAGCCCGGACGGAGCCCGCCTCGCCACGGCCGGTGATGACGGGACCGTCCGCATCTTCGATGCGGCGTCAGGCGTGCGGCTGCTCGTGCTCCAGGCGCACGACCTCATCGTCACCGGCATCAGCTTCGATGACGACGGGAGATGGCTCGCTTCGGCGAGCCCGGACGGCGTCGTCCGCGTCTGGGCGCTCGATCTCGACGAGCTGATCGAGATCGCAGGACGCAATGTGACCAGAGCGCTGTCCGACGAGGAATGCCTGCAATACCTGCACGTCGAGACTTGTCCGTGAGCCCTACCCCGCCCGCGAGGGGGCGTAGGCCAGCAGCACCGCGGCGGCAGGATGAAGAGCGGGTCCCTGGCCGTCGCGATGAGTGTTGCCCGCGATGACGTGCATCGTCGCAGGTCACGAAGCTCCGGGGGTGGGACTCGAACCCACAACCTACGGATTAACAGTCCGCCGCTCTGCCGGTTGAGCTACCCCGGAACGTGATGCGCCGGGCAGTCTACCAGCGGGCCCTTTCGGGGCTTCGCGGCGGTAGGCTGTCCGGGTTCGCTCCGAAGTCTTCGACACGAAAGGTCGCCCGATGAAGCTCCGCACGCTCCTGCTGCTCGCCGGCGGCATCCTCCTCGGCTACAAGCTCGCCCAGCGCATGCACGAGGACGACCCGTACGTCGTCAAGGGTCCGCAACACGAGCGGTCCGGATCGGCGCCGCTCCGCGTGGTCACCGATCAGGCGCAGCGGGCCGTCGACCGCGCGAGCGTGCTGAGTCTCGACGCGATCCGCCGGACGCGCGGGGCGATCCAGGCACGCCTGGGCGAGAGCGACGACGACGCGGCCTGGAACTAGGAGCTCGGCCAGCGGGTAGAGAAGATGACCAGGCCGGGGTTCGCGGTCGCGTATGCCGCCGTGCAGTTGGCGGTGGTCGTGTTCGGCAGCACCGCGTACCCGATCCCTGACGTGATCCAGTCTCGGATGAAGTAGCACTTGCCCGAGTCGCTCCACACGGCCGCCACGAAGATGTAGCCGGTGCCGCCGGGCACGTCGGCGCTCGCCGTCCCCGGGTCGTCGCTCGGCGTGGTCGCGTTCTTGAACGTGATGTTCGGCTCGGTCGCGTTGAGGTCGCCGGGGATGACGACGGTCGCATACGTGGCGTGGTCAGTGAACAGGATGCGGCCGACCTCGAGCGCCTTCGCGGCGGTCTGACGCGCCGCCGAGTCTTGCGCCCGGCTCTTCACGCCGCTGAACGTGGTCGTAGCCATGAGCATCAGCACGCTCAGGATCGTGACCACCACCATGAGTTCGACCAGCGTGAATCCGTCTTCACGCGCGGCGAACCGTATCCAGCGTCGCAACATCCTCGCTCCTCGACGTACCGAAGGCATCGAGAGGGTCATCGGCGGGGAGGCTAGTGCAGCCTTAGCGGGTTATCCGAGCATCCCCCGAGGCCGGACGGACCCGGCGGAGGACCTACTCCAGATAGTCGCGGAGCTTCTGGGAACGGCTGGGGTGCCGGAGCTTCGACAGCGTCTTCGACTCGATCTGGCGGATCCGCTCGCGCGTGACGCCGAACTCCCGCCCGACCTCCTCCAGCGTGCGCGGGTGGCCGTCGACCAGGCCGAACCGCAGCTGGATCACCTTCTTCTCGCGCTCGCTCAGCGTGTGCAGCACGCTCTCGAGCTGCTCCTGCAGCAGGATGAAGCTGGCCGCGTCGACCGGGACCACGGCGTCGGAGTCCTCGATGAAGTCGCCGAGGTGGGAATCCTCTTCCTCACCGATCGGGGTCTCGAGCGAGACGGGCTCCTGCGAGACCTTCTGGATCTCGCGGACCTTCTCGGCGCTGATGCCCATGACCTTGCCGATCTCGTCGGGCGTGGGCTCGCGACCGAGGTCCTGGAG
Organism: uncultured Actinomycetes bacterium; assembly: GCA_963821925.1. GTDB lineage: Bacteria > Actinomycetota > UBA4738 > UBA4738 > HRBIN12 > JAOUEA01. The sequence goes on from CAWGFO010000009.1 coordinate 483,971, forward strand.
CAGCTGGCGCTGCACGCGGACGAGCTTGTTGATCGTCTCGACCATGTGCACGGGGATCCGGATCGTGCGCGCCTGGTCAGCGATCGCGCGCGTGATGGCCTGGCGGATCCACCACGTCGCGTACGTCGAGAACTTGAAGCCCTTGTCGTAGTCGAACTTCTCGACCGCACGGATCAGGCCCAGGTTCCCCTCCTGGATCAGGTCGAGGAAGAGCATCCCTCGACCGACATACCGCTTCGCGATCGAGACCACCAGGCGGAGGTTGGCCTCGATCAGCTTGCGCTTCGCGAGCTGGCCGTCGCGCTCGACGCGATGCAGCCAGGTCCCGAGCTCGTCGTCGGTCTTGGGTTTGTAGCTCTTCGCGATCTTCTCGCGACCGATCCCTTCGACCTTGCCGAACGCGTTCAGCTGGTGGTTGCGGATCTCCCACACCTTCTGCACGCAGAACTTCAGGTCCTTGGGGTCAGGCTTCTCGTCCTCGGCGATCGTGCGTTGGAGCGCCGTCGAGAGCTCCCCTGCCTGGATCCTTCGGGCGAGGTCGACCTCCTGCGCGGCGTTCAGCAGGGGAACCTTCCCGATCTCCTTCAGGTACATGCGGACCGGGTCGTTCGTGGGCGCCTTCAGCAGGTCGACCTCGATGCGGACCTGGGTGGCGGCGTCGGTCTCCTCACCGGGGACCTCGATCACCTCGATGCCCTCGGCGGTCAGATGGTCCTGCACCTGGGTGAGGAACTCCTCGACCTGCTCCGGCGTGAAGTCGTCGACCGGAACGGCTTCCAGGAGATCTTCAGAGGTCACGAAGCCCCGCTCGCGTCCGCGGGCGGTGATGGTCTCTTTGACCTCGTCCAGGCTCACCATCTCGCGAGCAGGAACGGTCAATGGATCTCCTCGGGGGTGGTCGGCACGATGGGGAACAGTGTACGGAACGGTTCGGCCGTCCGACCTTTCCGGACCGAACGACTCAGACGGAGCTCCGCGTGTGCATCCGCAGGCGCCGCAGCTCGCCGTCGACCTGCACGAGCTCGTTGAACTTGGCGTCGTAGTCAGGATCGGTCATCGGGTTCAGCTTCTGGAGCTCCATACGGAGCGCGTCGCTCTTGGTCTTCAGCACGAATTCCTGGAGGCGCGCCCAGACCGACTCCGCGTACTCCTTGCTGCCGTCGCCGTCGAGCGGTTCGACCGCCAACGACGATACGAACGCCCCGAGGTCCTGATCGTCACCCCCGGCGATCGAGGCCACGTCGCCGCCTGCGGTCCGCATCGCCGCGAGCGCCGCCCTCCCCCGGGCCGAGTGGATGTGCTCCTCGGTGAGCTTGTCGCCGTACTCGTTGAGTGCCGCCGGGTCACGCGCGATCAGCTTGAGCATCTCCCGCTCGACCTTGTCCCGGGCCGACATCCGCTTCGGTGACGCGACGGCGACCTGGGCGGGACGGCCCTTCGCGTGCGCGTCCATCGTCTGCACGACCGACGACTCGGTCACCCCGGCGAGGTCCGCCACCAGGTGCGCGTACTCGCTCCGTCGGACGGGGTCGGTGAGACGCTCCAGGATCGGCATCGCCTCGGCCACCGCGATCGACTGGCCCTCGACCGACGACAGGTCGTGACGGCCGATCATGCGGCGGAGCATGTATTCGACGAGCGGCCGCGCGGTCCGTGACGCCTCCTTCACCGCGTCGGTGCCGTACTGGGCCACGAAATCGGCCGGGTCGAGCCCCTGCGGCATGATCATCACGACCGCCTGCACCGACGGGAACTGCTCCTGGAACGCGAACGCCCGCTCCGCCGCGCGTGCCCCGGCCTCGTCAGAGTCGAACGCGAGGACGGCGCGCTGGGCGAACCGTGACAGCTGCCGGAAATGCCCCTCCCCGAGCGCGGTGCCGCAGGTGGCCACGGTGTTCTCGAGCCCTGCTTGCGACATCCCGATCACGTCGGTGTAGCCCTCGACGACGTAGACCTCGCCCGAGGAGGAGACGGCCTTGCGGGCGCGGTGCAGGTTGTAGAGGACCTCATGCTTGCGGTAGATCGGCGTCTCTGCGGTGTTCAGGTACTTCGCCGACTCCGCCGCACGCGGGTCGTTCGGCAGGATCCGCGCGCCGAACCCGATCCCCCGCCCCTGCAGGTCGTGGATCGGGAACGTGATGCGCGCCCGGAACCGGTCACGAACCGTCCCGTCGTCGCCGCGGCTCGCGAGCCCCGCCTCGAGCAGGATCTCCGGACCGAGCGTGCGGGACTTCGTGAGCGCCTTCAGCAGGTGGTCGCGCGCACGCGGCGCGTACCCGATACCGAAGATCGCTGCCGTCTCGGGCGTGATCCCGCGGCCTTGCAGGTAGGTGCGCGCCTCGGCGGCCTCGGGCGAGGTCCGCAGCAGCTCCTCGAAGACGGCGGAGGCCTCCTCGTTCGCCTGGATCAGGGCGGCCCGGCGCTGGGCCGCCCGACGTTCGGCGGGTGAGTCGCCCTCGTACCGGAGGGTCACCCCGGCCTGCTGCGCCAGCCGCTCCACCGCCTCGACGTACGTGAGGTGCTCGAGCTCCCGCAGGAAGGTGATCGCATCGCCGCCCTTGCCACAGCCGAAGCAGTAGAAGACCTGCTTGGCAGGGCTCACGCTGAACGAGGGCGACTTCTCCTGATGGAAGGGGCACAGACCCGTGAGCGAGTCGTGCCCGGACTTCTTGAGGGTGAGGTACTGGCCGACGAGCTTGGCCAGGTCGGTACGTTCCTTGACGGCGTCGATGTCGTCTTGTCGGATGCGTCCGGCCACCGGCTACAGGTCCCTCTCGAGGAGCCAGCCCCGGGGAAGGAAGAGCCGCTCGTACGTGCGGAGCGCGTACCGGTCCGTCATGCCCGAGATGTAGTCGGCCACGCGGGTCGGCAGGTCTCCTGGCGCGTGATGGTACTCCTCGGGCATCTCGTCGGGATGCTCGAGGAAGTGCCCGAACAGGTCACGGATCAGCTTGACGGCCTTCTCGTGCTCGCCGCGCGCGTCCTCGCGCAGGTAGACCTCGGCGAACATGAAGTCGCGGAGCGTGTCGAGCGCACCGAACACCTCGGGCGAGAGCCTGATCTCGGGCGCGTCCTCGCTCTGGGCCACCAGGTCGGTCACGAGCCGGTCGATCCGGGCCGAGTGCGTGCTTCCGAGGACCTCGAGGGCGTCGGCGGGCAGCTCCTCGGGTCGGAGCACCCCGGCGCGGATCGCGTCGTCGACGTCGTGGTTCAGGTACGCGATCCGATCGGCGAACCGCACGACCTGCGCCTCGAGCGTGGCCGGCGGCGGCATCGACCAGGGGTGGTGCACGATCCCGTCGCGCACCTCCCACGTGAGGTTCAGCCCTTGACCGTCGTTCTCGAGGAACTCGACGATCCGCAGGCTCTCCTCGTTGTGCTTGAAGGGGCGCCCGAGGAAGGGCGTGAGCGCCTGCTCCCCGAGGTGTCCGAACGGCGTGTGCCCGAGGTCGTGCCCGAGCGCGATCGCCTCGGTGAGGTCCTCGTTCAGACGGAGCGCGCGGGCGGCGGTGCGGGCGATCTGCGAGACGTCGAGGGTGTGGGTGAGCCGCACCCGGTAATGGTCGCCCTCGGGCGCCAGGAAGACCTGGGTCTTGTGCTTGAGCCGACGGAACGCCTTCGAGTGCACGATCCGGTCGCGGTCGCGCTGGAAGGCGGTGCGCAGGGCGTCGTCGGGCTCGGCGCGCTCGCGACCCTTCGACGCCGACGCGCGCACGGCGCGCGGCGACAGGATCTGTGCCTCGATCTCCTCGGTGCGTTCTCGGGGGGTCGTCACACGCCTCATCGTAGCCGCGCGAGCCGACAGTCCGGTTCGGTCGCCCACCCGTACTACCCCCGGATGGACGAGGAGGAACGATGCGGAAGATCCTGACGGCGATGGCGATGATCCTGGGAGTGGTGGCGGCGTCCTGCGCGAGCGATGGTTCCTCGTCGGGCGCCGGTGGGTACGGCGGTGGCGGCTCGGCCGTGGCCTCGGGCGCCGCGTCCGGCGTCGCCTCGCCGACGGCAACCGCGACCGAGGGTGGCGGGCGATACGGCTACGGTAGCGGCGGCGGGTCGGGTTCCGGCGGTGGCGACGGTGGCGGCCCGGTCACCGGGAGCGTCGTCGCGGCGAACTACGCCTTCACCCCCTCGAACGTGACGGTCGCGAGCGGCGCCACGATCGAGGTCAAGAACTCGACCCCCCAGACCCCTCACACGTTCACCGTGACCGGGGAGGACATCGACGTCGCCCTCGATCCGCAGTCGACCTCGAAGGTGACGATCGACCTCCCGCCGGGCACCTACGCCTTCGAGTGTCGCTATCACGCCGGGTCCGGGATGCAGGGCACGCTGATCGTCACCTAGGTGCGGCGAGCCGCGGCCCGCGCTCCGGCGGCAGTTCGTCAGTGGCCCACGACCCGGTAGTAGAGGTAGGCGAACGTCTCACGGACGTACCCCGGCAGGCGGGCTTCCTGGCTGGTCGCCGCTGAGGTCCAGGTGGCCGAGGCGTACGCCTCGACGCCGAGGTCGCCGGCCATCCGCTTGACCCGGGCGTTGTGCCAGGGATCGGAGACGAGGAAGACGGAGTCCATCCCGTCGGCGCGCATCTCGCGTACGAGCGCGCGGAGACTCTCGTAGGTGGTGTGCCCCACCGGGATCGCGACGACCGAGGAGGCCGGGACCCCCTGACGGATCAGGTAGTCCCGGCCCGACTCGGCCTCGGTGGAGCGGTCGCCCGGCTGGTTCGCGCCGAGGACGAACACCTTGCCCGCACGGCCCTGCCCGTACATCAGGGCGGCATGGTCGAGCCGTCCCTGGAAGACGGGCGAGGGAACGCCGTCGTACTGGGCGGCGCCGAGCACCGCGATCGCGTCAGCCGTCTCGACGTCGCTCGCGTCGTCGTGGTGGGCGGCCCGCCAGACGATCAGTGCGGACCCGCCCACGACGACCAGCGAGACGAGGAGGACGAACGCGATCGCGCTGAGGAAGGGGTGCCGGGCGATGCGGCTCACCGTCCCAGCCTAGCAACGCGTGTCTCGCGCTCATCGGGTCGGCCCCGAACACCGCGGGTAGCACGGCGGCGTCCATCCCTCGCGCGTCAGGCCCTCGGAATCGCTGTACGAGCGGTAGTCCAGGTAGTTCACGAGCGTGCCGAGCGTGTTGTTCCGCGCGTGGATCACGTAGTCGGAGCCGTCGGACCCCTCGCTCTGGATCAGCGCGATGTGACCCTCGTCGGCTCGCCGGTAGACGAACGCGTCCATGTACTCGGTCGCGGAGTACGTCTTCGCGATCGAGTGGAACTGGTCTGCCGACGCCGGTTCGATGTATTGCCAGGTGGAGTAGGGACCGTGGACGTCCATCTCGTGGTCCCAGAACCGGTAGCCGGCCGACCCGTCCTTGCGGAGCGCCCAGACCTTGAAGACGAAGCCCGAGCAGTCGGCGCCCTCGCCGTCGGCGTCCACGGGCCAGCCCTCGGTGTCGTCGCGGTTGTTGAGCTTGTAGCACCCCCCGTTCCATTCGTAGCCCTCGGAGCGCGCCGGCTGGGCGTAGGCGTACGCGTCGGCGCGCTTCCATGTCGTGCGGTCGCTGCTCGAGCCGAAGCAGTTCTCGGAGGTCCACGTGGCCCGCGCCGTGAGCCCGGCGGTGACCACCACCCATCCGACCAGCGTCAGCGCGACGACCCCGAGGAAGGTCGCCGCGTTCGATCGTCTCCGTTCCATCTCGTCACCTCACCTCGAACCGAAGGATCTGAAGCTCGTGCGCGCGATCGACCGCCACGAGCACCTCGCCCGGTGCCCGGTACCGCACCGTCGAGAACCGCGCCACCTGGTGATGGGACGGCTCCGGCAGCAGCGCCGACGACACGACCCGGCCGAGCGCGTCGAACCGCAGCGCCATCACCCCGAAGTGCGTCGCGTCCCAGACGCCGCGGGCCGCCAGCGCGCCGCCGTCATCGAGCGGCCGCACGAAGAAGTCGGATCCTGGCTGAACCCCGCGGGGCAACGCCAGCACCGCCCCGGCCCGCGATCCGTCGCCGCGGACCCATGCGAACGCGATCCGGCCTCCGGGAAGCGACTGCGAAACGCCGACCGCCCCGTCGGGCTGCGGCGCGACCGCGCTCTGCAAGCGGGCCTGCAGTTCTGGCGCGAGAGGACGGCCGGGCGAGGTTCGCACCGCCGCCCACTGTGACGGACCGACCATCGCCTTGGGCCCGTCAGGTCCGACCGCCACCCGGCTCACGATCCCGTACCCAACCGGATACCGACCGATCACCGCTCCCTTGGGGTTCAGCTCGAACGCCTCGGCGTCCTCGCCGAGGGTGCCGAGTACGAGGCTCCCGTCGTCCGCCACCGCGAGATCCGCCGGCTCGTGCACCGGCGAGCGGAAGGCTCGCTCGAACCGCCCGGAGCGCGAGAACACCTGCACCCGTGCGTTCACCCAGTCGTCGACGTAGATCGAACCGTCCGGGCCGATGTCGAAGCTGCCCAGGCCGGCGATCTCGCCATCACCCTTCGGGAGTTGGATCCCGACCTGACCGTCGTGGCTCCCGTACCTCATCGAGAGCGCGACGCCGTCGGGCTCGCTCACGACACCCCAGTCGATCGCTGGGAACGCTCGCTCGGGCAGCCCGGTGACGGTGAGCACCCGGATCGCGGCTCTCGCGCCGCCGGGCGGATAGGCCTCGGCTGTGCCGGCCTGGGTCCGGAATTCGAGCCAGTAGTCGAACCCGCCCTCGGGGATCAGCGTGCCGCTGACGTCGAACCGGTAGGCGCCGTCGTCGACGTGCCCGGGCACGCGTGACCACCCCGCGGCGCCCTGCGGACGCACCCACGCCCGCGCCGCATCGACCGCACAGCTCGCCCGGCCGGGGGTGCGGCACATCGTGGCGGCGCTGAGCTCCAGATCGGCCCCCGCGTCGACGAGCGCCGGCGCTACGTGCAGCACGACCGGCCTCGGTCCCGAGGCCCCCGTGGGTGGGGCGGCACCCGTCAGCAGCGCCGCGCCCGCCGCGGCGCCCAGAACCACGCCGGCGGCGATCCCGGCCGCCACGAGCCGTCTCGGCGCAAGGCGTCGTTCGCGTTGGCCCATCGATCGACCTCCTGTCTCGCGGGGGAGGTGGGAGGACGTTCGAAGCTACGCCGGGGGCCGGGGCATGTCCGTGACCGACGTCACGGCGCCCCCGATGGTTGACCGACTACTTGCTTGCGACCTCGGCGGTGCCCGCGGCAGCTTGACCCGCTGCCAGACGCGCGGTCTCGACCCGGAACGGCGAGCAGCTCACGTAGTCGAGCCCGAGCTCGTGGCAGAAGACCACGCTCGCGGGGTCTCCACCGTGCTCGCCGCAGATCCCGAGGTGGATCGAGGGATTCGCCGCCTTCCCCGCATCGACCGCGGTCCGCATCAGGACGCCGACGCCCGGTCGGTCGATCGTGACGAACGGGTTCGCGGGCACGAGCTTGCGCTCCTCGTACATCCCGACGAACTTGCCGATGTCGTCGCGGCTGAACCCGAACGCCGTCTGCGTGAGGTCGTTCGTGCCGAACGAGAAGAACTCAGCGGACCCGGCGATCTCGCCGGCGGTCACGGCAGCGCGCGGCAGCTCGATCATCGTGCCCCACTCGAGATGATCGAGGGTCACGCCTTCGCGCTCGAGGATCTCGGTCGCCACCGGCTCGAGCTCGGCGAGCATCTGCTGGAGCTCGGGCGCGGTCGCGACGAGCGGGATCATGATCTCGACCTTCGGGTCGTAGCCGGCCTTCTTGACCTCGACGGCCGCCTCGACGATCGCGCGCACCTGCATCGCGTACAGGCCGGGCTTCACGATCCCCAGGCGCACGCCGCGCAGGCCGAGCATCGGGTTCATCTCGTGGAGCTCGTTCACCTTCTGGAGGACCCGCTCCTGCTCGCTCACGTCATCCCCGCGCTCCTTGCCCAGCGCGACCTCGACGGCCAGGGACACCTGGTCGGGCAGGAACTCGTGGAGCGGCGGGTCGAGCAGCCGCACGGTGACGGGCAGCCCGCTCATCGCGGTGAAGATCCCGACGAAGTCGCCCTTCTGGAGCGGCAGCAGCACGTCGTAGGCGACCTGCTCCTCCTCGGCCGTCTCCGCGAAGACCATCTGCTGCACGGCGGCCACGCGCTCCGAGCCCAGGAACATGTGCTCGGTACGGCAGAGCCCGATGCCCTCGGCGCCGCGCTCGCGGGCGTTCTGGGACTGATCGGGCGTGTCGGCGTTCGCACGGACGCGCAGGCGACGGCGCTCGTCCGCGTGCGCCATCAGGCGCGCGAAGGCCTTCCACAGCGGCTCCTCCTGAGCCTCGGCGTCGCCCTGGCGGGCCTTCTCGAGGAGCGACTCTCGGAGCGGCAGCTCGCCCACGAACACGTGGCCGGTGAAGCCGTCGATCGTGATCACGTCGCCTTCGGACACCGCGGTCCCGTTCGCGGAGAACCGGCGTCCCGCGAGGTCCAGCTTGATCTCGTCGGCGCCGCAGACCGCCGGGATGCCCTCGCCGCGGGCCACCACGGCGGCGTGCGAGTTGGTCCCGCCGGAGCTCGTGAGGATGCCCTGGGCCGCGATCATGCCGTGATAGTCGTCGGGCGTCGTCTCGCGGCGCACCAGGATGACCTGCTCACCGCGGTTCCCCCACTCCTGTGCCTCGTCGGCGCTGAAGACGACCTTGCCGGTGGCCGCGCCGGGCGAGGCGTTGAGGCCCGTCGCGATCGGCGTGGCACCCGCGTCATCGACCCGCCGCTTGAAGAGCTCCTCGAGACGGTTCGCATCGACGCGCAGCAGGGCGGTGTCGGCGTCGATCAGGCCGTCCTCGAGCATCTCGTAGGCCATCACCCACTCGCCGAACGCCGTGCGCTTGCCGATGCGGGTCTGCAGGATCCAGAGCCGGCCCTTCTCGATCGTGAACTCGATGTCGCACATGTCGCGGTAGTGCTGCTCCAGGGTGTGCATCACGTCGCGCAGTTGGCCGTACGAGGTGGGGTCGATCGTCTCGAGCTCGGCGAGCTGGAGCGTGTTCCGGATCCCGGCCACGACGTCCTCCCCCTGCGCGTTCTCGAGGTAGTCGCCGTACGGCACGTTCTCGCCGGTGCTCGGATCGCGCGTGAAGGCCACCCCCGTGCCCGAGTCGTTCCCGCGGTTGCCGAACACCATCGACTGGACGTTCACGGCCGTCCCGAGGTCGTCGCTGATCTTGTTCTGGCGCCGGTAGTCGATCGCGCGCCGGCCGTTCCACGACTTGAAGACGGCCTCGATCGCCAGGCGCATCTGGTCGCGCGGCTCGGTCGGGAACGCCGATCCCGTGTGTCGCTCGTAGATCTCGAGGAACGCGCCGGTGATCGCGCGGAGATCGTCGACGTCGAGATCGGTGTCCGACGCGTTCTCGCCCTTGGCCTCCTTCGCCCGGTCGAGCGCCTCCTCGAAGGCCTCGCCGGGGACATCCATCACGATCTTGCCGAACATCTGGATGAAGCGGCGGTAGGCGTCCTGGGCGAAGCGGACGTCGCCGCCCGACTGCTCGGCCAGGCCCTTCAGCGACGCCTCGTTCAGCCCAAGGTTCAGGACCGTGTCCATCATGCCGGGCATCGAGAACTTCGCGCCGGAGCGAACGCTCACGAGCAGCGGGTCCGAGTGGTCGCCGAGCTTCTTGCCCATCGAGCCCTCGAGCGTCTGCAGGTGGGTCTCGACCTCGTCCATCATCCCGTCGGGGAAACCGCCTCTCGGCGAGGTACGTGAGACAGGCCTCGGTCGAGATCGTGAACCCGTGCGGGACCGGGAGCCCCATGTTCGTCATCTCGGCGAGGTTGGCCCCCTTCCCGCCGAGGAGGTCCTTCATGTCCTTGTTGCCTTCGCTGAAGTCGTAGACGTACTTGGTCACGTGACAGCCTTTCGGACGCGTTCGGGTCGGAGCCGCCAGTCTACGACCGAGGTCAGCGCGGGACGACGATCAGGCGGTCGAGCGCCGACTGGGCCTCCGCGAGTTGCTCGTCGGTCGGGTCGACCGAACCGAAGTACGCCCAGACCTGCACATACCGGCCGTTCACCTGCGCCCAGATCGCGCTCCGCGAGATGCTCGGATCGGGCTGGCCCTCGTAGCTGGTCTCCGGCTTCGTCAGTTGCAGAGGAAGGTCGACGATCGGGAAGTTCGGGTTGGCCGGATCCGGTGGTGCGCGAAGCACCTCCCACGCGAAGACGAGGATCCCGTCAGGTCCGAGTGCCAGGATCGATTCGCCGGGGATGCTCGGTCGCGCGTCACTGGGCGAGAACGGCTGGTTGGACTCCCAGACCATCGCCGGGTCGGTTCCGCGATGCACGAACGTCTCGGAGACCCACCCGGCCGCCGGGAGGAAGCTGATCGGCGGTCCGAAGGGCTCGAACGAGAGCGAGTCGAGCACGGCCCACGCGGCGGCCGATCGGGCCGGGTCCCGGTACGCCTCCTCCCCCAACGCCACGAATGCGTAGAACGCTCGTCCGCTCGACGGATCCGAGAACGGGATCCACCACGCGCGGACATCCTCGAGGCCGAGCCCGGTTCCGTCACGACAGGCAGGATCGCCGGCATCGCACACGCTGGCCGGCGTGAAGGCCGAGGGTCGGGTCGAGTCCGATCCGGGCTCAGGATCCGATTCCTGCACCGTGACGAAGACATCGTCCGCGCCGAGATCGGCGATTGCGTTCTTCGGCAGGTAGGCGTCGATCGGCGCCTTCCCGCCGGGCCGCAGTGGGTAGGTCCCAACCGACAGGATCTCGTGCGGGGAAGCGAGCAACGGGGTGAGGTTCTCGTCCGCGACGGTCCAGCCCGCCGGATACGTCATCGATAACCCGTCCTCGCCGTCGCGATAGTCGATCTCCGGAACGAGCACCGACGGATCGGGAGGAGACCGCACCATACGAACCCCCTGGGCCGCGCTCAACGCGGTCGCGAGATCGGTCTCGCTCGCGTCAGGGCCGTGCCAGATGTAGACGCGGGCACACCCGATCTCGCCGCAGATCTTCCCGTCGCGCCAGACCCAGCCCGGGTTCTCGGTGTCCTCGCGCTCGGCGTTCGGGATGAACGTCGTCGGCTGGGCCTCCCCGGTCCCCACGAACGGATCGACGATGACGATCACATCCCTGCTGGCGATCCCGGCCGGGAGCGGTGACCCGACCATCACTGCACCCGTGAACGTCGCGGTCAGCGAGGTGGTGACGAAGCTCGTGCGAAGGTCCGGGAGCATCTCCTGCGGACCGCCTATCGAGTGGGCCCCGCCCGCCCGCCATCCATCGGGGATCGGCATCGTCCACGCGAAGTCAGGCGAAACGAAGGTGCCTCCCGCGCCGAGGAACCGCAAGGACGAAACGCTCCGATCGAGTTCGGCGACGGACGCAGCGGGCGCGTCTGGTCCGACGTAGACGCGAAGGTTCGCCCGGAGGTTGCCGTTCACCACGACCAACGTGAACGACTCGCGCGGGCCGCCGCGGACGCCGCTGCTCTCGGTCAGAGCTCCTAGGGACAGCGGGAACGAGGTCTCAGCGGGTCGGAACGACCCGGTCCGGATCCCGACCGGGATCATGGCGATCGCAACCCCGTCAGAGGGGTAACCGTCGAGGACGAGCCGCGAGTCGCAGTCGATCGGACCTCCATTCGGATCGGTGAACGTGAACGGGACGCTCGAGAACACGCCGCCCACGATGCCGTCATCGAAACATCGCGTGACCGGCGTCCGCTCCCAGCTCGAGGGAACGGACATCGTCCAGCCGTCGGTTGCCAGGTCACCTACCTGCGCCCAGCCGTCTTCCGCATCGCGCCCCACCTGGGTCGCGGCGAACCCGACGCCGGCCAGGAACACCGCGACGGTCGTGACCGCTGTCACGAGCACGCCCGCCCGACGACGCGAACCTCGGCGCACCACCGGCGCCGGCTCGCGAGAGACCTCGATCCCTAGGACCGCTCGGTCGAGAACGTCCCCGAGCCTCGTGTCGCGCTCATCCACGTTCATCGTTCCCACTCCTCGACGCTCAGCGAACGCCGCAGGGCCTCCCGGCCCCGGGAGAGGTGCACGCGGACGGTGCTCTCACGCATCCCGAGCATCGAGGCCACTTCGTCGGTTGGATATCCCGCCCAGTCGCGCAACACCACGGCCTGGCGCTGGCGGACGGACAACTCACCGAGCGCGGCGAAGACCGTCGCGCGCTCGTCTGACCGTGCGAAGGCGTCAGCTTCCGGTCGGTCGGTGACCTCGCCGATCACCTCGCGGCGCGCCTTCGTCCCTCGCTTCGCACAGAGTCGCATCGCCGTCTTGAACACGTAGCCTCCCGCGTGGTCCTCGTCGTGTATCTGGCCCCAGTGGGACCACAGCCGGGCGAACGCCTCGGCCGCGACGTCCTCGGCGGCGGCGGGGTCGAGCGTCACGAGAGCGCAGGCGCGCACCACGCGCATGAGGTGCTCGCGGTAGAAGCCCTCGAAGCCCTCTCGATCCGCCACCACCCTGTTCTATCCCTCAGAGGGTGGAGGTGCGTACCTACTGGGCTAAGGAATCCTGGAGTCGCTGGAGGGTGGCACCGTCGGTGGCCCAGCCCAGCTGCACGGTCCGCTTCGCGCCCCGCGTGACGAACCCCGGCGTATCGCCCTCGTCGATCCACGACTGCGCCGCGTCGGCGAACGCGCGGGCGTCGGCGCCCGAATCCCAGACCGTGGTCATCGCGACCGCCACGGCGTCGCCGTCGGTCCACGCCCGGTAGGTACCGCCGTGTCCCAGCCGAGCCGCAGCGCGCGTCGGCCATCTCGCGATCGAGTCGGAGTCGGAGCATCGTCTGGAGCCACGCCTCCCCCACCGTCATCACGTCCAGGTCGCGCCAGCCGTCCCCGAGATCGCCGGACAGATCCGGGACGTCGACCGGCTGCGGCACGTCGTTCGGGTAGCGCTCCGGATGCATCACCTGCTCGGTGGAGACCGGGAAGGTCTCGATCGCGCCGTTCACGGCCTTCACCCCGCCGCGGCGATCCAACGCGTCGATGAAGATCTGCCCGGCCGTGTACGGCCAGAACTGGAGCTGCGTGATGAACGGCGGCACGCCGGCGGGCAACCCGCCATCCCCCGAGTCGATCGTGCCGCCGGGGAACCGCGCCGCCACCGCGAACGCGAAGTGCTGCGCGCTCCCCTCGACGGCCCCGAGCGCCGACTGGAACGCTTCGTCGTCGCACGTGGCGACGATGTCGTCGATCCGCGTGAGGTCGTAGTGCTGATCGTCGATCGCGTGCGTGAGCTCGTGCGCCAGGATCACGCGCTCGGTGAGGCTCCCGAGCAGATCGCCGCCGCTCAGGTAGACGAGCTCGCCGTCCGCCGGGTTGTAGAAGCCGACGACCTGGCCGGTCTGGAAGGCAAGCAGGGCCTCGCGGATATCGGCCCCCGGCGGGATCACCCCGATCGTGCGCCACGCGTCCGTCCGCCGGGCGTAGAACCTCTTCGGGTACGTCTGGTCGAACGCCTTCGCGAGCTTGCGGTCCATCGTCGCGTCGTCGATCGGGTTCACAGCGACCGGATGCGTGAATCGGAGCTCACGGACGGTCTGGACCTGGTCCTCGATCTCCGCGATGTCCGACGGGGTGTCACCGGCCGGCTTCTGCTTCCCGCCGCTCGGCTTCGGGGCGATGCAGAGCCGCGCCATCGCCTCGGCCGACGATCCGGCCCCGGTGGGGATCGGCGAGGGCGAGGACTGCGGCGGAACGGTCGGAGGCTGCGTCGGCGACGTCGGCGCGGCGACCGAGGTGCAGGCGGCGACGAACAGCCCGAGGGCGACGAGGAGCGCCGCGGGCCGGCGGCGGCGTGCCGTCACTTCCGCCTCGGCAGCACCACGCTCAGCACCGCCAGCACGATCGCGATGCCCGAACAGACCGCCGAGACCAGCAACGGCGTCGTCGACTCGAGGAAGTCTCCGCTGGCCACCGCGATCAGGACCCCGGCCAGGAGCATCAGCAAGAAGGCGACCGCGTACAGCGTGACCCACCCTCGTGGCGGCTTCGCCGGCGCCTCCGTCACAACCGGTCCTTCAGGTAGGCCACGAGGTTGTCGATCGGCAGGCGTTCCTGCGCCATCGTGTCGCGTTCGCGCACGGTCACCTGCCCGTCGTCGAGCGAGTCGAAGTCGACCGTCACGCAGAACGGCGTCCCCACCTCGTCTTGGCGGCGGTAGCGGCGCCCGATCGCCCCGGCGTCGTCGTACTGCGTGATCCAGTGGGGCTTGACCAGGTCGTGCACGCGCCGGGCCTCGGGGACGAGCTTCTCGTTCCGAGAGAGCGGCAGCACGGCCACCTTGATCGGCGCGAGGTCGCGGTGCAGTCCGAGGACCGTCCGCTTGTCGGTATCGCCCTTGGCGGTCGGCACCTCCTCGACGCGATAGGCGTCGAGGAGGAAGGTCAGCAGGGCGCGGTCGACCCCGACGGCCGGCTCGACCACGTACGGGAGATACCGCTCCTCCTTCCCCTGGTCGAAGTACGTGAGGTCCTCGCCGCTCGCGGCCTGGTGGGCGCCCAGGTCGTAGTCGGTGCGGTTCGCGATGCCCTCGAGTTCCTGCCAGCCGAACGGGAACTCGTACTCGATGTCGGTGGCGGCCTTCGCGTAGTGGGCGAGCTCCTCGGTCTCGTGGGGACGCAGACGGAGCTTGTCCTTGTTGACGCCGAGGTCCAGATACCAGTTCAGGCGTTGCTCGACCCAGTACGCGAACCACTCGTCGTCGGTGCCGGGCTCGACGAAGAACTCCATCTCCATCTGCTCGAACTCCCGCGTCCGGAAGATGAAGTTCCCCGGCGTGATCTCGTTGCGGAACGACTTGCCGATCTGCGCGATGCCGAAGGGCAGCTTCTTGCGCGCCACGGCCTGGATCGCCGGGAAGTTCACGAACATGCCCTGCGCGGTCTCGGGTCGCAGGTAGGCGATCGCGTCGTCATCCTCGATCGGGCCGAGGAAGGTCTTCAGCATCAGGTTGAACTGCTTGGGCTCGGTGAACTCGGCACCGCCGCAGTTCGGGCAGAGCACGACGCCGTCGGGGTTCGTCTGGAGCTTCAGGTGGTCCTCGCGGAACCGCTGGTGGCAGTTCGTGCATTCGACCAGCGGGTCGTGGAACGTCTCGAGGTGGCCGCTGGCCTGCCACACGCGCGGGCTCGTGATGACGGCGGCCTCGACGCCCACGACGTCGTCACGCAGCTGCACGTTCGCGCGCCACCAGGCGTTGCGGATGTTCCGGCGGAGCTCGACCCCGAGCGGACCGTAGTCCCAGGACGAGCGCAGCCCTCCGTAGATCTCGGCGGACTGGAACGCGATCCCCCGGCGTTTCGCGAGGGAGGTGACGGCCTCCATGAGGTCGGTCATGGCGATGGACTCCTCTCCCGGCCGCTGGCAGCGACCGCTGGCGTGCCCACCATGCTAGCCGCGCGGACCGGTCCTCTCGCGTCCGTCACGGAACCATCACGACCCATGGATCGCATCAAGCGGGGAGCCGCGCGACCCGATACCTGTGGGATGGACGCCTGTCCGAGCTGCGGCGCGCGCGTCACCGCTGAGGCCACCTGGTGCGGCCAGTGCTTCGCGACGATCGACCGCTCGGTCCCCCGCGCCCCCAGCCGACGCGGACCGCTCCCGAAGCAGGAGTTCCACCGAGCCACGTACTCGCGCTGGCGCGGCGGTGAGACCAGCTTCGGGCCGATCGGCCGGATCGTGCTGACCGTCGGGGCCCTGCTCGGTCTCGTGATCGGCTACCCGCTGACCCGCGGACTGATCTTCGCCACCGTGGGGATGGACGTGCCGGGGACCGGGTTCGAGCTGATGTACGCGGGGATCGCGGCGGTGGCCGGCATCTGGCTGCTGGGTCGGATCTGGCGGCGCACCCGGGTGAGCTGATCGCGGCCCGCGCGGTCAGGCGTCTTCGATCGCGCCGAACCGGCGGTTCCGCTTCTGGAAGTCGCGGATCGCCTCGAAGAGCGTCTCGCGGCTGAAGTCGGGCCAGAGCACGGGCGTGAACCACAGCTCGGCGTACGCGGCCTCCCACAGCAGGAAGTTCGAGGTGCGCTGCTCCCCGCTCGGGCGGATCAGCAGGTCCGGGTCGGGCATGTCGGGGTGGTAGAGGCGCCGGGCGATCTCGCGCTCGTCGATCTTCTCGATCCGGATCCTCCCGGCGTCGTGGTCGCGCACCAGCTGCTTCACGGCGTCCACGATCTCTGCGCGACCTCCGTAGTTGAACGCGATCGTGAGGGTCATCCCGGTGTTGGTCCGGGTCAGTTCCTCGGAGGTCTGCATCTCCTTCAGGACGGATCGAGGCACGCGCCAGTCGCGGCGGCCCGCCCAGCGGATCCGGACGTTCATGTCGTTCAGCTCGTCGCGCCGACGCCGCAGCAGCGACCGGTTGAACTCCATCAGGTAGAGGACCTCGGCGGCGGGGCGCTTCCAGTTCTCGGTGCTGAACGCGTAGACGGTGAGCCACTTCACGCCGACCTCGTTCGCGCCCTTCACCGTGTCCCAGAGCGCCTCCTCACCCGCGCCGTGTCCTTCGGTGCGCGGGAGGCCGCGCTGCTGGGCCCAACGCCCGTTGCCGTCCATCACGATCGCGACGTGCGCCGGGACGCGCTCGCGATCGATGTCGTGGAGGTAGCTGCTCATCGGGTGGTCCTGACCAGCATCGGCACCGACTTCATCCGGCGCTCCAGGTGGTACTCCGCGAACCCGAAGAGCAGCGCGCGTGACTCCTTGCGGACGCGGTCCTCGGGCATCGCGATCGCGCCCGCGTCCACCATGTCGGCCATCGCGAGGTCGGCGAGGTAGGTCAGGGCGGCCCGGGAGACATGGCCTGCGCCGCCCTCGGCACATCGGGCGCACACCGCCCCGCCCAGGTCGGCCGAGAACAGCTCCGGGTCGATCGCGCCGCACACCGCACATGCCGTGAGGGACGGATGGAACCCGGAGAGGGACAGGAGCTTCAGCACGAACGACTCGGCCACGGCGTCGGGGGCCGCGGGCTTCGTGTCGAGGGCGCGCAGCCCCGCCAGGAGCAGCAGGACCAGCTTCACGTTCTTCTCGTGCTCCTCGGCGACTTTGTCGACAGCCTCGAGCATCGTCTCGCCCGCCGCGAACAGGGCGAGGTCGTCCCGGATCGCCGCGTGGGGCGCGATGATCTCGGCCTGCGTCACCGTGTCCAGCGCGCCGCGCCCGTGGTACAGCATCAGACTCACGTGGGTGAAGGGCTCCAGCCGGGCGCCGAAGCGGCTGGTGGTCTTGCGGATGCCTTTCGCCACGGCCCGCACCTTGCCGGAGCCCTGGGTCATGATGGTCACGATCTTGTCGGCCTCGCCGAGCTTGTGCGACCGCAGGACGATGCCCTGCTCCTTGTAGGGCGGCATGAGCGAATCGTAGCCGTCCGGGTGCCCCGGGAGCCCTAGCGGAGGTGTGCTGATTCCGTTGCGGCACGCGGGTTCAGTCCCGGCCCCCGGATGCCGAAACCCCCCTTGAGCCTGCCGCGCACTCGTCGTCGGGCGCCGTAAGGAGGACGGGCAGCGTGAGTGACACGATGATCGGGACCAGGAGCGCCGTCGGTACGGCCCTCGACCGTGTGATCAGGGACTTCCGGGAACAGAACCCGGACTTCCTGATCGGCGACGACGTGATCCGCCGGTACCACCTCGCCATGATGTCCCGAGGATTCGTGATCCTGTCCGGGCCCAGCGGTACCGGCAAGACGTGGCTCGCGCAGGCGTATGCGAACGCGATCGCGGCCCGGCCCAAGCTCGTGGCCGTCGACCCGAGCTGGTCGTCGAACGAAGATCTGCTCGGGTACCTGTCCCCGCTCGACGGCTTCTACCACCACACCCCCTTCAGCGAGTTCGTACAGGAGGCTGCCCGCGAGTGGTCCTCGGCCGACCTCTCGAGCCGCACCGCCCGGGAGTTCCACGTGATCTTGGACGAGATGAACCTGGCCCGTGTCGAGCACTACTTCTCGCGGTTCCTCTCCGCCATGGAGGTCCGATCGCGCGAGGGGATCGCACGCCTGGATCTGGCGCCCGGCCACGCCGTCGAGCTCACGCCGAACCTGAAGTTTGCCGGCACCGTGAACATCGACGAGACCACGCACGGGTTCGCCGACAAGGTCTACGACCGCGCGCAACTGCTCGAGCTCCCGCTGCTGCAGAACTACGTGGAGGAGTACCTGGAGGGCGAGCCCTACCGCGAGGTGATCCTGAAGATCTGGACGGCCCTTCGGCCGATCGCACCGTTCGGATTCCGCGTGCTCGAGGAGATGCATCACTACGTGGTCGCGGCCGGTGAGGTCGACGTCGCCTGGGAGATCGCCCTGGACGAGCAGCTGGTCCAGAAGGTGCTTCCACGCGTGCGTGGCGCGGATGCCAGACTCGACGAGGCCCTCGAGATGTTCTTGGCTGCGCTCGGCGACGGGTTCCCTCTGGCCCGAGCGAAGGCCGAGCAGATGCGCGAGGACTACGCGACCCATGGCTTCGCCAGCTACTTCTGAGCCGGTCGCCCCGCTCGCGGTCCTGATGGAGATCGTGCGCGGCGTCGAGGGACGCCCCGGGTTGGCCGACGTGGTGAGCCGTCTGCAGCAGACCCACCGCAAGGACCTGATCCGCGTCGAGCGGTGGACCTCCGGCGACCTCGCCCGGCATCCCGAGCCCCGCCAGCTGATCCGCAGCCGGCGGCAGCAGGGGAACCTCGACGAGCACGGCCGGTTGAAGCGCGTGTTCGACGCCCGTCGCGTGCTGACGCCCGACATCCACGAGAACCGGGTCGTGCTGCACGCCGTTCGGGACGTGCGGCGCGCACTGGAGACGAGCGAGGATCCCGAGGCGGCCGCGCTGTTGATGGAGCTCGACGCGGCGATCGCGCAGGCGCCCTTCCTGGATGACGTCGGGCAACTCCGCGGCCTGCCGGGCGTGCCGACCGCGACGCTCGCGGGCGACCCGCTCTACCGGACCGCCTACCAGGCCTGGCTCAGGCTGCGCCGCGGCTGAGGCCCGAGCGCGGCCCGACCCCCACGCGGTACGCTGGAGGCCGAGCGAGAGGCGGCACGATGGCCAAGGCGAACGACGGCAAGGTGCACTTCGGTCCTCCGGGCCGCGGCAAGGACGCGGCCTCACGCGCGACCTCCGGCCGGCACTGCGACTACCCGGGCTGCTCGACCGTCCTGTCGACCTACAACGCCTCGTCGACCTGCTGGCTGCACACGGGTCCCTCAACCCGGCACGCCCTGTACAACGGCAAGAGCTGACCGGCGCGCTCAGGCGCCGATCGGGTGCCAGACGGTCTTGAACTCCACGAAGGCCGTTATCTCGTACGGGCTCTGCGCCGCGTCGGAGAACGGATCCACGTCGGGCCCGCGGTGAACGCGTTTCACGTTCTCGGCGGCGAGCTCCTCGACCTCCGCCAGCTGATCCGCCGGGAGCCCCGTCACGTCGATCGCGTTCACGTCCATGTGACCGGCCAGCCACGGCACCAGTTCGGCGGTCACCCCCGTGAGGATGTTCACGACCCCGCCCGGGACGTCGCTGGTCGCGAGCACCTCGGCGAGCGACACCGCGGGGAGCGGGGACGACTCGCCCGCGATCACGACCGCCGTGTTGCCGCTGACGATCGCCGGGGCCAGCCGGGAGACGAGGCCGAGGAGCGACTGCTCCCCCGGCGCGACGATCCCCACCACGCCCGTCGGCTCCGGCAGCGTGAAGTTGAAGTACGGTCCCGCCACGGGGTTCGTTCCCCCCGACACCTGGGCGATCTTGTCGGCCCAGCCCGCGTACCAGACCCATCGGTCGATGGCGGCGCTCACGCCACGCCCCGGATCTGACGCCCCGGCGTCCGCCAGCTCGGAGGCGAACTGCTCCCGGCGCCCCTCCATCAGCTCGGCAACCCGGTACAGGATCTGGCCACGGTTGTAGGCGGTCATGCCCGCCCACCCAGGCTGCGCGGCCCGCGCGGCCACGACCGCCTCGCGGAGGTCCTTCCGGGAGGCTCGCGCGACGTGGGCCAGCGGGCGGCCGTCGTGCGCGACCACCTCGTAGGTCCGGCCGGACTCGCTCCGTGGGAACGCGCCCCCGATGAACAGCTTGGCCGTGCGCCTCACGGGCAGTCGGTCCTCGCTCATCTCGCACCTCCGTCGAACTCGAGGTACGGCTCGAGGCCGTGGAGACCGCCCTCGCGGCCGAAGCCGCTCTCCTTGTAGCCGCCGAACGGCGAGGTCGGGTCGAACCGGTTGAACGTGTTCGCCCACACCACGCCGGCACGCATCCGGTTCGCCATCCAGAGGATCCGCGATCCCTTCTCGGTCCAGATCCCGGCGGAGAGCCCGTACGGGGTGTTGTTCGCCTTCTCGACGGCTTCCTCCGGCGTGCGGAAGGTGAGGATCGAGAGCACCGGCCCAAAGATCTCCTCGCGCGCGATCCGGTGGGACTGCGACACGCCCGTGAAGAGCGTGGGGCGGAACCAGAACCCGCGCTCGGGCAGCGCGCAGTCGGGCTGGTAGATCTCGGCGCCCTCGGCGACCCCCGACCCGACGAGCTCGGTGATCTTCTCGAGCTGCTCACGTGAGTTGATCGCACCGATGTCGGTGTTCTTGTCGAGAGGATCGCCGACTCGGAGCGTCTGCAGCCGGTCCTTCAGCTTGCCGAGCAGGGCGTCGAACACCGGCTCCTGGACGAGCAGCCGCGACCCCGCGCAGCACACGTGGCCCTGGTTGAAGAAGATCCCGTTGACCACGCCCTCGACCGCCTGGTCGAGCGGCGCGTCCTCGAACACGACGTTCGCGGCCTTCCCGCCGAGCTCGAGCGTGAGGCGCTTCCCGCTGCCGGCGGTCGCGCGCCGGATGATCTTGCCGACCTCGGTGGACCCCGTGAAGGCGATCTTGTCGACGTCGGCATCGACGAGCGCGGCACCGGTCGCGCCGGCGCCCGTCACGATGTTCACGACGCCCGGCGGCAGCTCGGCCTCACGGATCACCTCCGCGAGCAGGAGCGCGGTCAGCGGCGTGGTCTCGGCGGGCTTCAGCACGACGGTGTTACCCGCGGCGAGCGCCGGGGCGAGCTTCCACGAGGCCATGAGCATCGGGAAGTTCCATGGGATGATCTGGCCGGCCACGCCGAGCGGCCTGGGCGTGCGCCCGGGGAACGCGTACTCGAGCTTGTCGGCCCACCCCGCGTAGTAGAAGAAGTGCGCCGCCGCGAGCGGCAGGTCGACGTCGCGCGACTCCTTGATCGGCTTGCCGCCGTTCATCGACTCGAGCACGGCGAACTCGCGCGCGCGCTCCTGGAGCTGGCGCGCGATGCGGTAGACGTACTTCGCGCGCTCGCTGCCGGGGAGGGCCTGCCAGGCGCCGGACGCCGCGCGGGCAGCCTCGACGGCGAGCGTCACATCCTCGACGCCCGCCTCGGCCACCTCGGCGAGCGGCTCCTCGCTCGACGGGTCGATCGTCGTGAACCACCGGCCGCTCTTCGGCTCCACGAACTCCCCACCGACGAACAGTCCGTAGCGGTCCTCGAGGCGCACGATGTCCTTCGACTCGGGCGCGGACGCGTACGTCCAGGCCGACGGTGTCTCGATCGCCTCGCTCATCCGCTCCCCTAGTCGATCGTGAAGTAGTCGGAGCCGGCGTACCGGCCGGTGGCGCCCTTCTCGAGCTGCATCAGCACGTCGTTCAGCAGCGACGATGCGCCGATCCTGAACAGGGTGGGTGTCATCCACGCGGAGCCGAGCGTCTCGTGCAGCAGCACCAGGTACTGGATCGCCTGCTTCGAACGCCGCACGCCGCCCGCGACCTTGATGCCGACCCGCCGGCCCGTCTGCGCGTGGAATTCGCGCGCGGCCTCCATCATGCAGAGCGCCGTCGGCAGGGTCGCGTTCACGCCGATCTTCCCGGTCGAGGTCTTGATGAAGTCGGCGCCCGCCGCCATCGCGAGCACGCTCGCCTGCCGGATCCGGTCGTACGACCCGAGCTCACCCGTCTCGAGGATCACCTTCAGGTGCGCCGGACCGGCGGCCTCGCGTGCCGCGAGCAGCTCCTCGAACGCCTCCGCGTACCGACCGCCCAGGAAGAGCGAGCGGTTCAACACGATGTCGATCTCGTCGGCACCGGCGGCCGCGACGTCGGCGATCTCCCGCAGGCGCGCGTCCAGCGGTCCGAGCCCGCTCGGGAACCCGCCCGCCACGCTCGCCACCGCCACCCCGGTGCCGCGCAGCCGATCGACGGCCAGCGGGACCAGCTGCGGGTAGAGACACACGGCGGCGACCGAAGGCACCGACGGATCGAGCGGGTTCGGGCGGACCGCCTTCGAGCACATCGCGACGATCTTGCCGGCCGTGTCGCTGCCCTCGAGCGTCGTGAGGTCCATGCAGCGGATCGCGAGCTCGAGAGCCTGTCGCTTGGTCTCCCGCTTGATCGAGCGGGTCGCGAGCGAGGCGGCCCGGCCCTCGAGACCGACCGCGTCGACCGCGGGGGCGCGGGCCACGAGCCGCGACGCCTCGGCCGACGACGCCACCGGCGTGGCGGGCGCGCTCCGCTCGATCTCGGCTGCCTGGGACATGCGTCGCTCCTGGTCGGGGATGCTCCTCATCGTAGCCGACCCCACGGTCGTGCCGGCCCCCGGTACGCTGTCGGGCGTCCCCGACCCTGCGAGGTACCCACCGCGATGCGAACGCTGATCATCGGGCTCGCCGGCGCCCTGACGCTCGGCGGCCTGGCCGCCTGTTCCGGCTCGAACGAAGCCGCCTGCGAGCAACCGGTCGCCACCACCACGATCGACGTGGCCGACTTCACGTACGACCCGACCTGCGCCGAAGCCTCGTCTGGCGACACGCTCACGATCGACAACACGGGGAAGGTGCCGCACACGTTCACCGTGACGAAAACCGACGCCACCGTCGACGTCGCCGCCGGCGAGTCGAGCACGCTCGACCTCGCGGGGGTCGCGCCCGGCGTCTACCGCGTGATCTGCACCTACCACGCGAACATGGAGTCGGCGCTCAAGATCGGCTGAACAGGGCGCTCGACCGGTTCAGTAACCCAACCGGTTGAGCGCCTTCGGGTCCCGTTGCCACTCCTTCAGGACCTTCACGTGCAGATCCAGGTAGACCTTCGTGCCGAGGAGCCGCACGATCTCGGCCCTGGCCTCGGTGCCGATCGTCTTCAGGGTGGCACCGCCCTTGCCGATCAGGATCCCCTTCTGGGAATCGCGCTCGACCACGATCGACGCGTGGATCCGCGTGAGGTCGCCCTCGCGTTCCATCTCGTCGATCTCGATCGCCACGGAATGCGGCACCTCCTCGCGCGTGACGCGGAGCGCCTGCTCCCGGATCAGCTCCGCCACGCGCGTCTCGAGCGGCTGGTCGGTCACCTCGTCGACGGGGAACAGCGGCGGCCCCTCGGGCATCCGCGCGAGGATCAGCTCCCGGAGCCGGTCGATGCCGTCGCCCCGGGCCGCCGAGACCGGCACGATCTCGTCCCACGCGCCCAACGCCTGCGCCGCGGCGAGTTGCGGGATCATCCTCGCGTGCGAGAACGCGTCCTCCTTGTTGACCACGCAGAACCGGGCGCCCTGCGCGGCGGCCACCTGCCGCTCGTAGACGAACGCGTCTCCGCGCCCGACGCCCGTCGAGCCGTCCACCACCAGGATCACGAGGTCGACGCCGTCGACCGCGTCGGCCACGAGCTCGTTCAGCCGGGATCCGAGCAGCGTGCGTGGCTTGTGGAACCCTGGCGTGTCGGTGAAGACGATCTGTGCCTCGTCGGTGGAGAGGATCGCGCGGATGTCGGCGCGGGTGGTCTGCGGCTTGTCGGAGACGATCGCGACCTTCTCGCCGACCAGCGCGTTCACGAGCGTCGACTTGCCGACGTTCGGACGGCCGACGACCGCCGCGATGCCGCTCCGGAAGCCGCTCACCGATGCAGGTCGTGCGGCCCGAAGGCGTCGGGGAGAAGCTCGTCCACGGTCCACACGACCCGCACCGAGCCGTCGGCGGACTCAGAGATCACGGGGATCGTGGGTCCGAACTCGTTCAGCACCTGTCGACAGCCGCCGCAGGGCGAGGTAGGTCGCTCGGCGTCGGTCACCACCGCGATCGCCTCGAACACGGTCTCACCGGACGCCACCGCCATCGTCGCAGCGTTCCGCTCGGCGCACACCGAGAGCGGGTAGCTGGCGTTCTCCACGTTCGGTGCCGCGAAGACCTTCCCGCCGGCGAGGAGCGCGGCGCCCACGTGGAACCCGCTGTACGGGACATAGGCCCGCGATCTGATCTCGCGGGCGGCCGCCACGAGCGCGTCCAGGTCGACGTCGCTCACGCCTCGATCTCCCCGACCTCGGCCGGGACCGGATCGTCGTCGTCCGAGGGCACCCGGGTGATCAACACGGTCGAGATCCTCCGGCCGATCACCTCCTCGGTGCGGAAGGTGAGGCCCTCGAACGTGACCTCTTCGTGCTCCTCGGGGATCCGACCGAACAGATCGAGCACCAGTCCGGCGATCGTGTCCCACTCCTCGTCGGGGAGCTCCGCGTCGAGCTCCTCGTTGACGTCGTCGATCGAGGCCTTGCCGCTCACGCGGTAGCAGCCCTCCTCCACCTTCTGTATCTCGGATTCCTCGCGGTCGTATTCGTCGGTGATCTCGCCCACGAGCTCCTCGAGCAGATCCTCGAGGGCGACGAGGCCCGTCACGGACCCGTACTCGTCGGTCACGAGCGCCATGTGGAACTTCTCGCGCTGCATCTCACGCAGCAGGATGCCGACCTTCTTCGACTCGGGCACGTAGCGCGCCGGGCGGACGATCTCGGCGAGCGGGAGGTCCTGCTTGCCCTGATGGAGCGCCTTGAGCACGTCCTTCGCGAAGATGATCCCGATCACGTCGTCGAGGTCCTCGTCCGCGTTGTAGACGGGGATCCGGCTCGTGCCGTGCGTGAGCACGAGCGCCTGCACGTCGCGGAGCGACTTGTCGTCCTCGATGCAGATGATGTCGGGTCTCGGCACCATCACCTCGCGCACGATCGTGTCGCCGAACTCGAAGATCGAGTGGATCAGCTCCTTCTCCTCCTCCTCGATCGATCCCTCCTCGGAGCCCACCTCGGCCATCGAGCGGATGTCGCCCTCGGAGACGAAGGGGCCCGCCTTGATCCCCTTGCCCGGCAAGAGGATGTTCGCGAGCCCGATCAGGGCGCGGGTGGGCCAGGCGAGGATCCGTCCGAGGAAGAACACGAGCGGCGAGAGCGCGAGCGCCACGCGATCCGAATGCAGGATCGCGAAGGTCTTCGACATCGCCTCGACGAGCACGAAGTACAGGAGCGTGAAGACCAGGGAGGCGATCGTGATCCCGAGCCCGCCGAACGTGCTCTCCGCGAGGATCGCGACGAGGATCGCCGAGCCGTTCTGCACGATCATCACCGTGAGGTAGATCGAGTTCAGGTACCGCGGTGGGTCGGTCTCGAGGCGCACGAGCAGGGCGGCGTTCCGCCGGCCTTCCTCCTCGAGGGAGAGCGCGCGGATACGCGTCATGCGCGTGAGCGAGGCCTCGGCCATCGCCAACAGCGATCCGAGGATCACGAACACCCCGGCCAGGATCCAGAGCCATTTCACGGGGCGCTCACCCCGCTGTAGCGCTCCTGCCGCGACCACATCTCGGCCTTCCCGGCGTCCTCCTCGTGGTCGTAGCCCAGCAGGTGGAGGATCCCGTGCACGAGGAGCAGCCGCAGCTCGGCGCCGGGGTCGCCCGGGTTGTTGGCGGCCGCCACCGACGGAGCGATCACGACGTCGCCGAGCATTCGGGTCCCGTCCTCGTCGACGTCGTCGGCGTCGAGCGGGAAGGAGAGCACGTCGGTAGGACCGGGCTCGTCCATGTAGCGGACGTGCAGCTCCTCGATCTCGTCCTCCTCGACGAACGAGACCGACAGCTCGACCGCGCCCAGCCCCTCGCCACGCAGCGTGGCCCGGGCGAGCGTGACCAGCCCATCGATGTCGAGCGCTTCGGACTGCCGATCGGAGACGAGGATCGCCGGATGGTCGTCGTCGGTCATCGCGCGATCAGCTCTCGACCTCGAGCTCGGGCTGCGTGTAGCGCCCGTACGCCTCGACGATGTCCTGCACGATGCGGTGACGGACCACGTCGCGCCCGCCGAGGTGGATGAAGGAGATCCCGTCGATGCCCGTCAGGATCTCCTCGACCACGGCCAGGCCGGACCGCTGCCCGCTCGGCAGGTCAACCTGGGTCGCGTCGCCGTTGATCACGGCCTTCGACCCGAAGCCGAGGCGCGTGAGGAACATCTTCATCTGTTCGGGGGTCGTGTTCTGCGCCTCGTCCAGGATGATGAACGCGTCGTTAAGGGTTCTTCCACGCATGTAGGCGAGCGGCGCGACCTCGACGGTGCCGCGCTCCATCAGGCGGGGCAGGGTCTCGGCGCCGGTCATCTCGAAGAGCGCGTCGTAGAGGGGACGCATGTAGGGGTCGATCTTCTCGTAGAGGGTGCCCGGGAGGTACCCGAGCCGCTCCCCCGCCTCGACGGCCGGGCGGGTGAGGATCAGCCGCGAGACCTGGCGTTCCTGCAGCGCGCGCACCGCGGTGGCGACGGCCAGGTAGGTCTTGCCCGTGCCCGCCGGCCCGATCGCGAACGTCACGGTCGAGGACCGGATCGCGTCGACGTACTCCTTCTGCCCGGCGGTCTTGGGCGCGATGCCCTTGCCCCGGGCCGTGAGGAGCTTGTCCCCGAGGATCTCCGACGGTCGCAGCGCAGGGCGTCCTTCCGCCGTCTGTTCGTCGCCCTTGACGAGTGCGATCGCCTGGCCGACCGAGGAGTCGGTGAGCTCGTGCCCCTTCTCGAGCAGTGCGAGGAGCTCCTCGAAGATCCGGGCCGCGCGCTCCGACTCGTCTTCCGCGCCGCTGATCGTGATCTCGTTGCCGCGCACGAGGATGCGGCAGTCGAAGGCCGACTCGATGAGCTTCAGGAAGACGTCGCGCTGGCCGAGGAGGGCCACCATCGACTGATCGCCGGGGACGAGGATCTTCACCTGGGTGGTGGCGCCTGCCACGTGTCTCGTATCCCGGGGCCGCGCCCCGTTCCTCCTGTGTCGACGACGGCCGCCTTCCGAGGCGGCCTCTCCCCTATGGTAGCCGGGATGCCGTTCGGGTTCAGCCCGGCGGCCACGTCATCGGCCGGCCGCCGAGCAGGTGGAAATGCAGGTGGAACACTTCCTGCCCGGCGTCGGCCCCGATGTTCGTGACGAGGCGCCAGCCCGTCTCGGCGATGCCTTCGGTCTTGGCGAGATGCGTGGCCGCCTGCATCAGGTCGGCGAGCGTCTCGGCGTGGCCATCGTCGAGCTCGGCGACCGACTCCACGTGCTGCTTCGGGATCAGCAGGATGTGCGTCGGCGCCTTCGGATCGATGTCCCTGAACGCCATCACCCGCTCCGACTCCCGGAGGATGTCGGCGGGGATCTCGCGGGCCGCGATCCGGCAGAAGATGCAGCTGCTGTCGACCATCGTTCGCAGCGTACCCCTCAGAACTCGGGACGGCGAAGCTCGCCGGCGGCGACGTCCTTGCGGGTGGACTCGGCGCGGAGCTCGGCCAGACGCTCCACGAGCTTGCGCTCCTCCCGCGAGAGGTCGTGCGGGGTGACCACGTGCAGTGTCACGTAGAGGTCGCCGCGCCCGCGCCGGTTCACGTTCGGGATGCCCTTGCCCTTGAGCCGGACGACCGTCCCCGAGTCGGTGCCCGGCTCCACGGTGATGCGCTCGGTGGCGTCGAGGCCCTCGATGTCGACCTGCGCGCCGAGCGCGGCCTGGGTCATCGTGATGTCGAGGACCGTGAACAGATCCTGCCCCCGCCGATCGAACGCGAGCGAGGGCTCCACCGAGAGAGAGACGTACAGGTCGCCCGCCGGTCCGCCCGCGACGCCGGCGTGGCCGCTCCCGGTCACGCGGAGCTCCATGCCGTCGGACACGCCGGCCGGGATGTCCACCGTGACCGTGCCAGGTGTCCGGCGCCGCCCCTCGCCGAAGCAGGCCTCGCACTTGTCGGGGATCTCCTGGCCGGAGCCCCGGCAAGTGTCGCACGGCGCCGCCGTCATCACGGTGCCGAAGATCGTGCGCCGTACCGCCTGGACCTGACCGCTCCCGCGACACGCGCGACACGCGACCGGCGCGGTGCCGGGCGCGGCGCCGTTGCCGCCGCACGTCTCGCAGACGGCGAGCCGGTCGACCTCGAGATCGCGCCGCACCCCGAAGGCCGCCTCGCCGAAGGTCAGCGAGACGCGCACGCCCAGGTCTTCCCCGTGCTGAGCGCGTGACCGAGGCCCGCGCGAGCGCGTCGCGGTCTGGAAGCCGCCACCGAAGAACATGTCGAAGATGTCCTGGATGTCGGCGAAGCCCTGCGCGCCCGGACCGCCCGTCTGCCCGAAGGCGTCGTAGCGCTGGCGCTTCTCGGGGTCGGAGAGGATCTCGTACGCGCCGGCAACCTCCTTGAAGCGCTCCTCGGCCGCCGGGTCGCCGTTCACGTCGGGATGGTGCTCGCGCGCGAGGCGCCGGTAGGCCTTCTTGATCTCCTCGTCGGAGGCTTCGCGGGAAACGCCGAGGACCTCGTACAGATCGCGGACGGGGGCCATGGCTACTGATCGAGCTCCGTGGCGAGCTCGGAGAGCCGCTTCGCGACCGCGCGCACCGAGGCCATCGCGCTGAGGTAGTCCATGCGCGTCGGGCCCATCACGCCGATCGTGCCGATCGTGGTGTCGCCGGTCTTGAACGGCGCCGTGATGATCGAGGTCTCCCACTCGCCGGTTGACGGGTGCTCGCCGCCGATCGTGACCGCGAGCTCACCCCGAGCCGAGCTGACCTCCTGCAGCACGTGGAGCATCTCCTGCTCGCGCTCGAGCGTCTCGAAGAGCCGGCGGAGCGTTTCGCGCCGCATCTGCTGCGCCTCGTCGGCCAGGTTCGACACGCCGCCCATCACGACGTGACTCGCTCGTTCGCCCTGCGTCGACCCGCGCAGCAACTCGGCCACGTTCAGGAGCAGATCGTGTTGGTCGCGCGAGGCCTCGGCCGCGAGTTGCAACAGACGGGCCTGCGCCTCGACGTAGTTGAGGCCCCGGAGGGTCTGGAGCCGCTTCTCGGCGTCGGCGAGCACCTTGGCGTCGAGATGCTCGGGGCGGTCGATCACGCGCTTGTCGACCCGGCCGTGCTGGCCGATCGCGAGGATCAGGACCGTCGGGCCCATGTCGATCAGCTCGAGGCGCACGAGCGGCTCTTCGGAGGCGCTCGGCGGCACCGCGAGCCCCGCGTACTGGGTCATGCGGCTGAGGAGCTGCACGGAACCCTTCAGCACTTCCTCGAGGTCGACCATCACCTCGGCGAAGTAGCCGGCGATCGCGCGACGCTGGGCCTCGCGGAGGCGCCCGCCCGCCGGCAGCGAGTCGACGTAGTGGCGGTACCCGGCGTCGGTCGGGATCCGGCCCGCGCTCGTGTGCGGGTGCGAGAGGTAGCCCTGTTCCTCGAGGGCCGCCATCTCGTTGCGGATCGTGGCGCTCGAGACGCCGAGGCCCGCATGTTCCGCGATCGTCTCGCTGCCGACCGGCTCACCGCTGCGCACGTACTCCTCGACCACGGCGCGCAACACGGCGGACTTACGGGGTCCCAGCTCGGAACGATCGGCCATGAGGTCCATGATACGTAGCACTCAGCCCGGTCGAGTGCTAATCGGTCCCGACGGCCCCGGCGACCTACGCTGTGCGAAGCAACCTTCCGGCCCGTTCGTGAGTCCTCCAGGTGAAGGAGGCGATCCCGACTGCTCGACGACGCCGCCATCCGGACGTTCCTGCGTGACGACTACGCCCGCGTGGTCGGCGCCGTCGCACTCGTCTCGGGCAGCCGTCCGGCTGCCGAGGACGCGGTCCAGGAGGGGCTCCTCCGGGCGTGGTCCCGTTCGGAGCGCGGCGAGTCGATCGACTCGCTCGCCTCGTGGGTCGTGACCGTCGCCCTCAACCTCAGCCGGAGCGGGGTCCGGCGAGCGGTCGCCGAACGACGGGCTCGATCGAAGGTGGCCGCGCTGGACGAACCGACCACCGCGGGACCAAGCGGCGATGCCACCGACGTGCAGCGCGCGCTGGCCGCCCTCCCCCGCCGCCAGCGCGAGGTCGCGGTGCTCCGACTGATGCTCGAGATGGATACGGCCGAGACCGCCGCCACCCTTGGGATCACCGAAGGCACGGTGAAGAGCACGCTGTCGCGAGCCCGCGAGGCACTCGCCGACGCGCTCGGCACCGACGACCGAGAGGAGGTGAGCGACCGTGGCGAACCTCGATGACCGCCTGCGACAGGAGCTGCAACGTTCGCTCCGGCCGGCCGATCCGGTCGAGTTGTACGAGGACCTGTCGAAGCGGCACGGACGCCGTCGGGTCGCGAGGAAGATCGGAGCGGCGGCGCTCGTGGTATCCGTGCTGGTCGTCGCGGCCGGAGGCTTCCTGTACTTCAACGACATCTTCCGGGGGGAGCCCGCCGACCAGATGCCGGCTCCAACGGAACCCCGCGTCGTGATCGGTCGGTCAGACCTTCAGATCTTCGAGGCAGGTGGATCCAACTCGTCGCGGTTCGAGATCTGGTCGGTCGCGACCGACGGGAGTGATCCACGGCCCCTCTATGCCGAGGACATCGACGCGGTGGATCCCGTCGCGTCGCCGGATGGAACGTCGGTGGCGTTCCTCCGGCGAGACCCCGAGGAAGCCGCCCCTTGGGCCGATCAGCAGTTGATGCTTCTCGACCTCGCGGACGGCGAGGTGCGACTGCTCGCGGATGGGATCGCGACGATGCCTCAGGCCGGCACGGTCTCTTGGGCTCCCGACGGCTCGGCGATCGCGTTCTTGGATACGCGGCGCAAGGGGCTCGACGCGTTCGACGAGTTCGGCCTCCCCCTCGCGGACATCCGCGTCATCGACGTAGCCACGCGGGAGTCTCGCTGGATCGATATCGGTGGCCTCGGGCAGGGACTCGCATGGTCTCCCGACGGCAGGTCGTTCGCCCTGGTACGCACGTCCGGCGAGTCGTCGGAACTCGTCCTCGTCGATCTCGACGGACGTGCCATCAGGACGCTCGACGCCGGCGGACTCGCCGCGCCGGCATGGTCCCCAAGTGGCGACGTGATCGCCTACCTCGCGACCGAAGCCGGGGACTCGGATGTCCGGACCGTGTCGGTCGGGTCCGGCACGATCACCGAGCACACCCGGGATGGCGGCCTGAAGGAGTCGGTCGCCTGGTCCCAGAGCGGCGAAGCTTTCGTCTACACGCACGCCACGCCCAGCGGCTGCGAGGCGCTGCTCCTCCAGGTCGGCTCAGGTGATGTGCGTCGCTTGACCGACCGCGGATCGCTCGGGGGATGCCCTCGCAGCGTGTCGTGGCAGCGAGGTACAGAGGCTCCGGCCAACCCATCGCCGACCGCTTCTGATGCGACCGGTCAGGACGTCGGGCTGCCGTTCCGGATCTGCGACGTGTCGACCCTCGGTGGGATTCGCCTTACGAACGCGGGACCGGCTCGCGTCTGGGTCGGCACACGGGTCACGGAAGCGGATCGATGCCCGGATTTCGCCGCGAAGCATGTCGTTGCTGCCGACATCGACCTGGACGGCGTGGCGGACGTCTGGACCGACATGATGTGCGGAGGTGGCTGTCAGCCCCTACCGAGAGCAGCCATGGATCTGACGGCCGACGGCACCGACGAGCTGTTCGTGCTCGAGGACCTCTTCAGCATCGCCGACTACCAGGTGTTCACGATCGTGGGCGGCGAACTGGTCGCCGCGACCGTGGCGCCCCCCGGCCACCCGGAGGCAGGCCTCTTCCCCGACGAGGTTGCGGTGCTCTCCGTCGGGGGAGACGAGGGGTTCGGTGGGTACCTTCGCTGTGAGGGCGACCCGGCGGCACCGACGCTCGTCGTGACCTGGAGCGAGCACCCCGTCGAGGGCCCCGGTTCGGACGTGAAACAGGTGCACGAAACCCGACTGGTCATGGACGCCGATGGCACCTTCCGGGTCACGCGCTCGAGCGACACGACCCTGCCAACCGGCCAGGCGCCACCGGGCGTGACCAGCCCGTCGACCGAAGCCTCGTGCGGCATCGAACTCGCGTTATGACGCGCGGTCAGCCGGTTGGCGCCTCCGTGAGCGCCAGCACGAGCTCGTTCAGGAGCAGCATCCCGCGCTCGGTGGGGATCAGCTGGCCGAACTCGTCCTCGAGCAGGCCGCTCTCGATGAACGGCGCGGCGACCTCCTCGTCGATCCAGCTCGCGGGGATCCCCTCGAGGATCCTGAGCTTCAGGAAGACCTCCTCGAGGTAGGCGTCGGACGGGTCGAGCCGTTCCTCGCCGCCCACCGGCAACCGGCCCGCCTCTACCTGCGCCATGTACTCCTCGGGCGGACGGATGTTCCACCAGCGGTGGTTCTCCCGGTACGAGTGGGCCCCCGCGCCGAGCCCCAGGTACGGGCGCCGCTCCCAGTAGCCGAGGTTATGGCGGCATTCGAACCCGGGCTTCGCCCAGTTCGAGACCTCGTAGTGGCGGTACCCGGCGCCCGCCAACACCTCGCACGCGACGCCGAACATGTCCGCCTGCAGGTCGGGGTCGGGCCCGGGCCGCTCCCCCGCAGCCACCGCCCGCCCGAGCGGCGTGGCCGGCTCCACCGTGAGCGCGTAGGCGCTGATGTGCTCGGGGGCGAGCGCGACGGTCTCGCGGAGGGTCGCCTCCCACGACTCGGGCGTTTCACCCTCGGCGCCGTAGATCAGGTCCAGGTTCACGTTCTCGAAGCCCGCACGGCGAGCCGCGTCGAACGCCCGCCGGACCGACTCGGGCTGATGGATCCGTTCGAGCGACGCGAGTACCACCGGATCGAACGACTGGGCGCCCATCGAGAGGCGCCCGTAGCCGGCGGCCAGCAAGGCCTCGAGCGTCGACCCGTCGACCGTGTCGGGGTTCGCCTCGGTCGTGATCTCGGCGTCGTGGGCCACGTCGAACGTCGCGCGTAGGTGCCGGAGCAGCGCCGCCAGGTCCGCCGGCGTCTGCATCGTCGGCGTGCCCCCGCCCAAGAACACGCTCTCGACGCTCGCGCCGTCCCAGGAGGGCGCCGACAGGTCCGCCTCGGCCACGACCGCTCGCAGGTATCGAGGGGCCAGGTGATCGAGTCCCGCGTAGGCGTTGAAGTCGCAGTAGCCGCAGCGCGTCAGGCAGAACGGGATGTGGACGTAGATCCCGGCGCGGTCCGCATCGGGCGAGGACGCGGCCTCGGCGCCGCCGGTCACTTCTTCTTCTCCCTGGACGAACCGTCGTCGACCCGGAGCGCCGCGATGAACGCCTCCTGCGGCACGTCGACGCGGCCGACCCGGCGCATCCGCGCCTTCCCCTTCTTCTGCTGCTCGAGGAGCTTGCGTTTCCGCGAGATATCGCCGCCGTAGCACTTGGCCGTGACGTCTTTGCGCTTCGCCTTCACGGTCTCGCGCGCGATGATCTTCGATCCGATGGCGGCCTGGATCGCCACGTCGAACAGCTGCCGAGGGATCAGCTCCTTCAGGCGCTCGACCATCTGCTTGCCATAGGGGTACGCCCGCTCGCGGTGCACGATCGTGCTGAACGCGTCGACCGGCTCGCCGTGGAGCAGCACGTCGACGCGCACGAGCTTCGCCTCCTGATAGCCGTAGGGCTCGTAGTCGAGCGACGCGTAGCCTTTCGTCCCCGACTTCAGCGCGTCGAAGAAGTCGAACACGATCTCGGCGAGCGGCAGCACGTAGTGGACCTCGACGCGCTCGGGCGTGAGGTACTTCATGTCGACCATCTCGCCGCGGCGCGACTGGCAGAGGTCGAGCACCGCGCCCAGGTGGTCGGCGGGCGTGATCACCGTCGCGAACACGATCGGCTCCTCGATCCGGTCGTAGGCGCCCGCCTCGGGCATCTCGGCGGGGTTGTGCACGACCGTGACCTCGTCGCCCTGGAAGACCCGGAACTCCACGTTCGGCGCCGTCGCGATCAGCTCCAGGTCGAACTCGCGCTCGAGCCGCTCCTTCACGATGTCCATGTGCAGCAGCCCCAGGAACCCGCACCGGAACCCGAAACCGAGCGCCATCGAGGATTCCGGCTCGTAGTGCAGGGCGGCGTCGGAGAGCTTCAGCCGGTCGAGCGCCTCGCGCAGGTCGGAGTAGTCGCCGCCCTCCGCCGGGAACAGTCCCGACCACACCATCGGTTTGGGCTCCCGGTAGCCGGGGAGCGGCTCGGCGGCGCCGTGCTTGCCGGCGAGCGTGATCGTGTCGCCGACCTTGGCGTGGTGCACGTCCTTCAGACCCGTCACGAGGTAGCCGACCTCGCCCGGGCCGAGGGAATCGACCGGCGTGGGATCCGGCGCGTTCACGCCGGTTTCCTCGGCCTCGGACTCGACGTGCGTGGCGAACATCTTGATGCGCGCCCGGCTGGGCAGCCGCCCCTCCTTGATCCGGAGGTAGGTGATCACCCCGCGGTACGGGTCGAACATCGAGTCGAAGATCAGCGCCTGCAGCGGCGCCGCCGGGTCCCCCACCGGGTGCGGCACGCGGGCGATCACGGCCTGCAGCAGCTCGGGGACGCCCTCCCCCGACTTCGCGCTCACGCGCAGGATGTCGGACTCGTCGCAGTCGAGCAGGTCGGCGAGCTCCTTCGCGCGCTGGTCCGGGTCGGCCGCGGGCAGGTCGATCTTGTTCAAGGCGGGCACGATCACGAGGCCGGCGTCGCGCGCGAGGTGGTAGTTCGCGAGGGTCTGCGCCTCGAGGCCTTGCGCAGCGTCGACCAGCAGCACCGCCCCTTCGCAAGCCTCGAGCGACCGCGAGACCTCGTACGTGAAGTCCACGTGCCCCGGGGTATCGATCAGGTTCAGCTCGTAGCCGTCGTTCAGCAGTCGCACCGACTGAGCCTTGATCGTGATGCCGCGCTCGCGCTCGAGGTCCATCTTGTCCAGGTACTGCGCACGCATGTCGCGACCCTCGACCGTGTGCGTGACCTCGAGCAGGCGATCGGCCAGCGTGGACTTGCCGTGGTCGATATGCGCCACGATGCAGAAGTTGCGGATGTGGGAGGTGTCGGTGGTCACGACCGCCCATGGTACGGGGCGCCGGGGGCCGCGGACGGGCCGCTGGTAGACTTCTCCACTCGTATGGCAAACATCAAGTCACAGATCAAGCGGAACAAGCAGAACGAGGTGCGCCACGAGCGCAACAAGGCCGTGCGCTCCTCGCTGAAGACCGCCACCAAGAAGGTCGAGACGGCCGTCGCCGAGGGTGACGCCGAGGCCGCGCAGCAGCGGGCCCGGGAAGCCGCCCGCGCCCTGGACAAGGCCGCCAGCAAGGGCGTCGTGCACAAGCGCACCGCCGCCCGCCGCAAGAGCCGCCTCGCCAAGAGCGCGAACGCCGTCGGCGTCGAGTAACGCTAGGGCGCCGCGATCGCGGTGATCAGCGCCGGCATCACGATGTCCCCGGTGGATCCAGACTTCAGCGCGCGGTCGGCCTCGGTGATGCGCTCGTGGAGCGACAGGAGCTGAGCCATCGAGAAGTTCCGCGCCTGCTGCTGATACCGGCGCGCTTGCCAATCGAACCGCAGCCCGGCGGCCTTCGCGACCCGTGCGGGGGGGAGACGGTCGGGCAGCGCGCGGACCCGGATCAGGTCTCGGAGCCGGCTCGAGACGCCGCCGAGCACCTTGAGCGGGTCGTCGCGGCCCTCCTCGAGCGATCGGAGCGAGCGGATCGCGCCCGGCAGGTCCTTGCCGAACGCCCGGTCGCACAGGTCCCAGACCTTCTGCTCCCCGAGCCCGCGGAACTGCTCGGCAACGATCGCGGGGGTGACCTTCTGACCGGCGTAGGCGCCCGCGAGCTGCTGGATCGCCGCGACGAGCGCGCCGGGCTCCTCGCCGAGGGTCTCCACGAGCGCGCGGGCCGACGGGATGCCGAGGTCCACGCCGGCGTCCTTCGCGCGCTTGACGACCCACGGCTCGAGCTCCTTTCGGGCGATCGCGACCTGCGTGACCGTGCCCACCGCCTTCACCATCTTGTCGAGAGCAGCGGGGGGCTTCCCGCGCTCGGCGACCTGACAGCAGATCACGAGCGGCGCGTCGGGGTCGGGGGCCCCGAGGTAGGCGGCGATCTCGGCGACGGCGTCCTTCGAGAGCGAGCGGGCGTCGGAGATCATCAGTCCGCGCGGCTCCCCGAATAGCGACGGCGTCGCGAGGTCCTGGAGCTCGCCGCCCTGCCACTCGCCCGCGTCGACCTCGGTGGGGTGCGATCCTCCGAAGGCCGCGAGGCCGGCCTCGCGCAGCAGGAACGCGTCCTCGCCCCATAGGAGCGTCACGGGTGCCGTCGGCGCGGTCATCGTGCGGATGCTACCGCGGCGTCCCGACGCCGAACCCGGGCCGGACGTAGGCTCGCGCGGTGAGCGAGACCGCGGTCCGGCGTCGGCGGCCCTGGGAGGGGCTCAGCCACAACGTGCACGTGCTCTCGGGCGTCAGTTTCTTCCAGGACGCGGCGTCGGAGATGCTCTACCCGGTGCTCCCCCTGTTCATCACCGGGGTCCTCGGGGCGCCACCGGCGGTCGTGGGGCTGATCGAGGGGTTGGCCGAGGGCACCGCGTCGATCCTGAAGGTATGGTCGGGCTGGCTCGCCGACCGGATGCGGCGGAAACCGTTGATCGCGGTCGGCTACACGCTGTCCTCGGTCTCGAAGCTCTTGATCGGGCTCGCCTACGCCTGGCCGCTCGTGTTGGTTGCCCGGGTCGCCGACCGCACGGGCAAGGGGATCCGCGGGGCGCCGCGCGACGCGCTGATCGCCGACGACACGCCCCAGGCGGACCGGGGCCGGGCGTTCGGGTTCCACCGGGCGGCCGATACGTTCGGGGCGGTGGTCGGACCGCTGATCGGGCTCGCGCTGTACTTCGCGCTCGGCCAGGAGATGCGGCCGCTCTTCTTCATCGCGTTCATCCCGGCCGCGATCAGCGTGGGGCTGATCGTGTTCGTGCGCGAGCGGCCCCGGACGCACCACGAGCGGGCCGCGGCGATCGCGGCGCGCGGTGGACCGCTCCCCCGCCCGTACCGGCGGGTGGTGGCCTTCCTGACGATCTTCGGGCTCGTGAACTTCACCGACGCGCTGCTGCTGTTGCGGGCGAAGGAGCTCGGTTTCGGGTTCGCCGGGGTCGTGCTCGTCTACACCCTCTACAACTTGACGTACTCCCTCCTGTCGTACCCGGCGGGGACCTGGTCGGACCGCATCCCGCGCCGGAAGGTCTTCGCGGCGGGGATCGCCGTGTTCGCGGTCTCGTACTTCGGCCTGGGGGTCATCACCTCGGCGGCGTGGGTGTGGGTGCTGCTGCCCGTGTACGGGGCGTACACCGCGCTCACGGACGGCGTGAGCCGGGCGTGGGTGGCCGACCTCGCGCCCCACGCCACCGGAACCGCGTTGGGAACCTACGCCGGGTTCAGCGGCGCCGCGTCGATCGTCGCCGGCGTCTGGGCGGGCCTCGCCTGGGGTGACACCGGACGGCTCCCGCTGCTGATCTCGGGTTCGGTGGCCGGGGTGCTCGCGGTCGTGCTGTGGGTGGCAGGTGACCGGCTGGAGCGCGACCCCGCGCCGATGCCCGAGCTCAGCGGTCCCCGCTGACGACCGGGACACCGCCCTCGAACGTCACCGTGACGGTGCCGTGCTCGTCGGTGCGCCAGATCTCGGCGCCGGACTCCGAGATCGCGTCGAGCGTGGACGCCACCGGGTGGCCGTAGTCGTTCTCGCCGACGCTGACGACCGCGACCTCGGCCGAGACCGCCTGGAAGAACTCGGGGATCGAGGTGGCTGCCCCATGGTGCGGGACCTTCAACGCATCCGCCTCGAGCGGCTGCCCGGACTCCAGCAGCCACTCCTGCGCGGGCTCCTCCGGCTCGGTGGCGAACAGGACCGTGTCGTCACCCAGGCTCGCCATCAGCACCAACGCGTCGTTGTTCGTGTCGGACTCGGTGCCCGACCAGCACTCGTGCGGCGAGAGGACCTCGAGGTGGACGTCGCCGACGTCGAACGACGCACCGGCTCGGGGGTGCTGGACCGGCACGCCCTCGTCGCGGATCGCCACCTGGAGCTCGGCGTTCAGCACCGAGGTACGGTCGCAGCCGGGCTCCAGCACGACGCCGACCGGGATCCGCGCCAGCACGTTGGGGAGGCCGATGATGTGATCGGCGTGCGGGTGGGAGGCGATCACCATGTCGAGGCGCTTCACGCCGAGCGCCGCGAGCTCGGTGGCCACCTGTTCCTCGTCGGGTCCCCCGTCGATCAGGATCGTGGCCCCGCCGGGGCTCGTGATCAGCGCCGAGTCTCCCTGCCCGACGTCGAAGAACCGCACCGTGAGCGCGTCGGGCGTGCCCGCGCCGAGCGCCGTGGACCAGATCAGCACGGGCATCGCGCCGACCGCGCCGACGACGACCCACCGGGGTGGGCGCCATCCGCGTTTCAGCCAGGAGACGACGCCCACGAACACGGCCCCGCCGACCACGAGCACGACCGGACCACCCTTCGACGTCACGTACCCGACCGGCGCCTTCGCGAGGGTGTCGGCGATCAGCTGCAGGTAGCGCATCGGGAGCGTCGCGAACACCGCGAGGAACCGACCGACCGGCATCGACACGAGGCCCGTCGTCGAGGCCACGATCCCCATCAACAGCGCCGGCGAGACGGCTGGGAACGCCGCGAGGTTCGCCAGGATCGTCACGCCCGGCACCTCGTGGAAGTGGAAGAGCAGGATCGGGGTCACGCCGAGCTGGGCGGCCATCGTGGTGCCCGCGGCGAGCGCGACCGGCGTCGGGAGGAACCGTCCGAGGCGCTCGGCGAGCGGGGTCCCCAGGGCCACCATCCCGGCGGTCGCCGCCACGCTGAGTTGGAACCCGATCGCCCAGACGAGCCAGGGATCGAGCACGATCAGCACGAACACCGCCCCCGCGAGGATCGTGCCCGTCGAGCGAGGGCGGCCCATCAGCACCCCCAGCAGCGTGAGCGTGGCCATCACGCCGGCCCGCATCACCGACGGCTCGGCGCCGGTGAGCACGACGAAGAACACGACCGTCAGCATCGCGAGCAGGAACCGTGGCCATCGCGTGAGCCCCGCCCACGCCGCGAAGGCGAGGATCGGGGCGAGCACCATGGCGACGTTCTCGCCCGAGACCACGAGCAGGTGGCCGAGCCCCGTGGCGTGGAAGTCCCGCGCGAGCGAGGGGTCGAGCTTCGAGTCGTCGCCCAGGACGAGCCCGAGGAGCAGACCGGCCTCCCGGGGCGGGAACAGCCGGTCGATCGAGCGCCCGACGAACGCCCGGAACGTCTGCGTCGCGCGCACGAACGGGTTCGCGGAGGGGCCGATCCGCTCGACGCTCCGGAGCTGCAACTGCGCGGCCATCCCCTTGTGTGCGAGCGCCTCCGCGAATCCCTCGTCGTCGGGGAGCCGGAGCGTGCCCTCCAGCCGCACCTGGTCGCCGCGCACGGCGGCGGGGAGCTCGTCGTCGCCGCTCACCCACACCGACTCGCGGAGCGCGGCCTCTCCGCCGTCCCAGACCACCCGGGTCACGTCCACGGTCGCCGACCATCCGTAGCCGCCCATGCCGGGATCGGTCCGGAGCGACCCGACCGCGGTGATCGAGCCCGGCGCGAGCCGCGCGAGCAGGGAGCCGTCGACCCGGGCCTCCTGCACCCCGCCCCAGCCTGCGCCGAGCGCGACGAGACCGGCGAGGCCGAGCGCGATCGCGCCGGCGGCACTGCCGCCGACCCCCCGTGCCGGTGCGGCCACTTCGGTGACCGTCTGCGGTGCGGACGCCACGAGTCCAGCCCGCTCCAGGACGCCCGGGCCGCTGCCTGCCCGGGGCGCTGCGAGCCACGCCCCGGCCATGGCCGACGCCCCGAGCGTCAGCGCCATCCACGGGCGGAGCCAGGCTGAGAGCGGCGCCCACAGCAGTAGCCCCGTCCAGAACGAGCCGGCGACGGCCGGCAGCGCCCACGCGCTCATACGGTGATCTGGTCGCGGATCTCCTCGAGCGTGGCCGGGCCGATCCCGCTGACGTCCTCGAGGTCGTCGACCGAGGCGAACGGCCCGTTCTCGGTTCGGTAGTCGACGATCGCGGCGGCCAGGACCTCCCCGATCCCCGAGAGCGACTCGAAGTCGGCCGCGCTCGCCGTGTTGATGTTCAGGAGCCCGCCGGTGGTCGTACCGCCGGTGGAGCCCGTCGTGCCGGC
This sequence comes from uncultured Actinomycetes bacterium, assembly GCA_963821925.1. Taxonomy (GTDB): domain Bacteria; phylum Actinomycetota; class UBA4738; order UBA4738; family HRBIN12; genus JAOUEA01. The sequence goes on from CAWGFO010000009.1 coordinate 524,198, forward strand.
CGCGCCGCCTCCGGACTTCAGCACGACCACCTGGGTGCCGTCGGTCAGCGGCGCCGCGAGGTTCAACCCCGAGAGGTCGGCGTTCGGCCGGGCGCCGCCGGCGCGTTCGACCGCGTCGATCACACGGTCGCCCTGCGCGAACTCGTACACCCCGGGCTCGCGCACCCACCCGGTCACGTCGACGATGATCGGCGGCCCGGTCGGCGAGGCGCCGGCGGCCGCCGCGCCGGAGCCGCTGCCGTTCGCGCCCGCCGCCGGCGACGACGCCGCGATCGCGACCGGCTTGGGCAAGGAACGCAGGTACCAGAGTCCCGCGCCGACGAGGGTGATCGCCACCACGATCACGAGACCGGTGAGTTCGGCGCGCGACAACGAGTCCAGCCGTTCCCTGATGCCCATGGCGCGACGCTACGGAGGTGGCCGGCACCCGTCCGTGACGACCGTCACTCGGCGACGCATCTTGCGTGCCCGTCGCGCCCGTGGTCGACTCGGCCGCATGCGACGGACACGCGAAGACGGCTTCGGGTTCGAGGAACTCGCGCAGGCGGCGCGCAACCACGGGATGCCGCTGGAGGCGCTGCGATACGACGTCACCCCGGCCGGTCTCCACTACCTGCTGATCCACTACGACATCCCGGCGTTCGACCCGGACGGCTGGCGGCTCGAGATCGGCGGTCACGTCGAACGGCCGCTCACCCTCTCGCTCGAGGATCTACGGGCCCGCCTCACGGTCACGGAGCCGGTCACCCTCGAATGCGCCGGGAACGGTCGGGCACTCTACGACGATCGTCCCGTCTCCCAACCGTGGTTGCTCGAGGCCGTCGGCACCGCGAGCTGGACCGGCACGCCGCTCGCCCCGCTCCTCGAGGAGGCCGGGCTCGACGACGACGCGATCGACATCGTCTTCACCGGGCTCGACCGCGGGATCGAAGGGGGCGAGGAACGCGCCTACGAACGCGCGCTCCCGGTGGCCGAGGCCCGGCGTGACGAGGTCATGCTGGCGTATGCGATGAACGGCCAACCGCTCCTCCCCCAGCACGGCGCGCCCGTTCGCCTGATCGTCCCGGGCTGGTACGGCATGACGCACGTGAAGTGGCTCGCCTCGATCCGCGCGATCGACGGGACGTTCGACGGGTACCAACACACGGTCGCCTACCGGTTCCACCGGGGGGACGACGACCCCGGCATCCCGCTCGATCGGATCCGGCCGCGCGCGCTGATGGTCCCTCCGGGGATCCCGGTGTTCCCCGAACGGGAGCGGACCCTCGCCCCCGGGACGGTCACGCTCGAGGGACGCGCCTGGTCCGGCGGCGGCCCGATCGAGCGCGTCCAGGTCAGCACCGACGGTGGTGCTTCCTGGCAGGATGCCGAGCTCCGCCCGGTGCTCGGCCAGCACGCCTGGCGCGGCTGGACCTTCCCGTGGGAGGCCACCCCGGGGGCGCACGAGCTCGCGTGTCGGGCGACCGACGCCGCGGGCACCACCCAGCCCGACGAAGCCGAGTTCAACACGGGCGGGTACGCGAACAACGGGGTGCAGCGGGTGCGGGTCAGCGTCACCGGCTGACGCGAGCCGGGTTCAGCCGCGGGTCACCAGGTTCACGAGTCGCGGCACCCGGACGATCTCCTTCACGACCTCGCGGTCGCCGATCGCGCGCTGCGCCTTGGCGCTCGCCCGAGCCAGCTCCAGGGCGGCGGCCTCGTCGATGTCGGCGGCGACCTCCACCTTGTCGCGCACCTTCCCGTCGACCTGGACCACCATCGTGACGGTGTCCTCCACGACCAGCCCCGGGTCGAACGTCGGCCACGCCGAGACGTGCACCGACGACGACTCCCCCAGCACCTCGCGCCACAGCTCCTCGGCGGCGAACGGCGCGAAGGGCGCCAGCAGCTGCACGAGCGCGTGCGCGGCGCCCATCGCGCCCGCGCCCGCGTCGAGCGCGGTCCGCATCTCGTTCGTCAGCACCTGCAGCTTCGAGATCGCCGTGTTGAAGCGGAACCGCTCCATGTCGTCGGTGACGCCCGCGATCGTGCGGTGCGTGAGGCGGATCAGCGCGTCGGGCTCGTCGGCCGCGGTGCCCCGTCCGACCGCCTCGTCGACCACACCGAACACGCGCCCGAGCCACGAGTGCACGCCGGGCCGGCGGTTCGGGTCGTCGCCCGCGATCAGCTTCCAGTCGATGTCGTCCTCGAACGGGCCGGCGAACAGCATGATCAGGCGCATCGTGTCGGCGCCCCACCGCTCGACGAGCGGCATCGGCTCGACGATGTTCCCCTTCGATTTGCTCATCGATGCGCCGCCGTAGATCACCTGGCCCTGATTCATCAGCTTCGGGAAGGGCTCCGTGAACGAGACCATCCCCATGTCGTACAGGACCTTCGTGAAGAAGCGCGAGTAGAGCAGGTGCAGGATCGCGTGCTCGACCCCGCCCGTGTACTGACCGACCGGCATCCACCGCTCGACGTCCTCGGGACGGAACGGACCGTCCTCGTACCCGGGCGAGCAGTAGCGGAAGAAATACCAGCTCGAGTCGACGAACGTGTCCATCGTGTCCGTGTCACGTTCCGCCTCGCCGCCACAGGTCGGGCACGGCACGTGCTTCCAGGTGGGGTGGCGCGCGAGCGGCGACCCGCCACCCAGCGAGAAGTCGAGATCGTCGGGAAGCTGCACGGGGAGGTCCTCGTCGGGCACGGCGACCTCGCCGCACGTCGGGCAGTACACGATCGGGATCGGCGCGCCCCAGGACCGCTGCCGCGACTGCAGCCAGTCCCGGATCCTGAAGTTCACGGTCGCGCGACCGCGGCCCTCATCTTCCAGCCACGCCGCGACCTCCGCGATCGAGTCCGGGGTGGGGTGGCCGTCGAAGGGGCCGCTGTTCACCATCACGCCCTCGCCCGGATACGCCTCGGCCATCGAGTCACCGTCGAGGGGCTCGGCATCCTCGGGCTGGATCACCGGGCGCACCGGCACGCCGTGCTGACGAGCGAACGCGAAGTCGCGTTCGTCGTGGGCGGGCACCGCCATGATCGCGCCGGTCCCGTACTCCATGAGCACGTAGGGCGCCGCGTAGACAGGGACCTGCTCACCGTTCACCGGGTTCACGGCGTGCACGCCCAGGAAGACGCCGTCCTTCGTGTCGGCCTCCTGGCCGTACGTCCGCACGGTCGTCCGCACCTGCTCGAACAGCGGCTCGACCTGGTCCAGCGTGCCGCCCAGTTCGGCGAGCCGACGGACGGATGGATGCTCGACCGAGAAGACGAAGAACGTGACGCCCCACAGCGTGTCGGGCCGCGTGGTGAAGATCTCGATCTCCTCGCCCGTCTCGGCGATCGTGAACGTGACGCGCGCGCCCTCGCTCCGCCCGATCCAGTTGCGCTGCATCGTGAGCACGCGCTCGGGCCACTCGACCATGTCGTCCATGTCGTCGAGCAGTCGCTGGGCGTACTCCGTGATCTTGTAGAACCACTGCGTCAGCTCGCGGCGCTCGACCATCGTGCCGCACCGTTCACACGCGCCCTGGATCACCTGCTCGTTCGCGAGCACGGTCTGGTCCTGGGGGCACCAGTTCACGGGCGCCGACTTGCGGTACGCGAGCCCCTTCTCGAAGAACCGCAGGAACAACCACTGGGTCCACCGGTAGTACTCGGGGTCACAGGTCGCCAGCCGCCGGGACCAGTCGAACGACATGCCCATCCGCCGGAAGGAGGCCTCCTGCTGCTCCATGTTCTCGTAGGTCCACGCGCGTGGTTCGGCGCCTCGCTTGATCGCGGCGTTCTCGGCCGGTAGGCCGAAGGCGTCCCACCCGATCGGATGCAGCACGTTGTAGCCGCGCATCGTCCGATACCGCGCGATCACGTCGCCGCCGCTGAACGCCTCGGCGTGCCCCATGTGCAGATCGCCCGAGGGGTACGGGAACATGTCGAGCGCGTAGAAGCGCGGCCGGGGATCGTCCGGGTCGTCGGAGGCCCCGTAGAGATCCTCCTCCTCCCAGACCCGCTGCCACTTCGGCTCGATCTCGGATGCGTCATACCGCCTGGTCATGGCGCAGATGCTACCGAACCGCCGATCGGGGGCCGGGGAGGCGTCAGCGCGGCGACATGGGAACGGGGGCGAGGCCGCCTTCGCGCATGACGAGCCCGGGGATCTCCTCGGCCGGCACCGGCCGCGCGAAGTGGAAGCCCTGCCCGACCGTGCAGCCGTGCTCGATCAGGAAGTCGAGCTCCCCCTGGGTCTCGATCCCCTCGGCGAGCGGGGTCATCCCGAGGCCCTCCGCGAGCTGGATCATCGCCCTGACCATGCTCCCGAGATCGGCGTCACGGTCGACGTCGCGGATGAACGTGCGGTCGATCTTCAGGATGTCGACCGGCAGGTGCTTCAGGCGCGCGAGCGACGAGTAGCCGGTCCCGAAGTCGTCGATCGCGAGCTTGAGGCCCCACGCGTGCAGCTCGTTCAGGATCCGTTGCGTGCGGTCGGGGTCGGCCATCGCGGTCGACTCGGTGATCTCGACGACCACGCGGTGCGGATCGACGCCGGCGTCCTCGAGCTTGCCGAGCATCGACTCGGCCAGATGCGCCGACCACAGCTGTCGCGGCGACAGGTTGAAGCCCATCGTCAGATCCAGGCCGTCGGCCGCCCACCGGGCGTGCTGCCCGGCCATCTCCTCGATCACCCAGTCGCCGATCGCCTCGATCAGGCCGAGCTCCTCGGCCAACGGGATGAACTCGCCCGGTGGAACGAGGCCGCCGGTCGGCTCCTGCCAACGGATCAGCGCCTCCACACCGTCGACGGCGCCGTCGGCCAGGCTCACGATCGGCTGATAGTGCAGGACCCAGTTCTGCTGTTCGACCGCACGGCGGAGCCGGGTGGTGAACGACAGCTTCTCGAGCGAGCTCTCCCCGCCCGTCGAGAACACGACGTGGCCGCCGGGGTCGTGCCGCTTCGACCGGTACATCGCGGCATCCGCGTTCTTCAGCAGTGAGGGCGCATCGAGGGCGTCCTGCGGGAAGAGCGAGATCCCGATCGACCCGCTCGCGAAGAACTCGACGCCGTGCAAGTCGAAGGGCTCGCGCAGGGCTTCGTGCACCCGCTCGGCGACGGATTCGGCGATCAGCTCCGCGCCGTCACGTCCGTGCGAGGCGCCGGCCCCACGTTCGAGATCAGACAGCAGCATCAGGAACTCGTCGCCGCCCTGGCGGGCCACGAGATCGGCTTCGCGGGTGCAGTCGCGGAGCCGGTCACCGAGCTGGGCGAGCAGCAGGTCCCCGGCCGGGTGGCCGAGCGAGTCGTTCACGAGCTTGAAGTTGTCGAGGTCGAGATAGACGACGCCGACGCCGAGGTCGTGCCGGCGCGCCCGCGCGATCGCGTTCTCCAGCATCTCCTCGAAGAGCGCTCGGTTCGGCAGACCGGTGAGCTTGTCGTGGTACGCGAGGAAGGCCACCTGTTCCTCGGCGCGCTTTCGTTCGCTGATGTCGAAGATCACGCCCTGGATCAGCCACGGATTCCCCTGCTCGTCCTTGACGGGGAAGGCCTGTTCGAGCACCCATTTGACCGTGCCGTCCTCGTGCACCATCCGGTACTCATGGTTCAGCGGGACGTGGGCGTGGTAGGCGGCTTCGTACTCCTCCCACACGTGGTCGATGTCCTCGGGGTGGACGTGGCGCCGCCAGGAGTAGGGGTCGGTCAGCCATTCCTCCTGGGAGATCCCGAGGAGGTTGATGATCTGCGGGCTCACGTAGATCGATTCCGCGTCCTCGCTGACGGGATCCAGGTAGACGACCGCGGGGATCTGCTCGACGAGGCTCTGGTACTTCGCTTCGGCCTCGAACTGCGCTTCGCGGCCCGCCTGGAGGGCCGTCACGTCGCGGAGCGTCACCACCAGGAACGTCTCGGGCCCCTCGATCGCCCCGAGGCAGATCTCGACCGGCACGGGGATCCCGTCGGCGCGCCGACAGAGGGTCTCGAACCGATCGCCACGGGCCGCGCCGCCGATCCCCTCGGGGATCAGGACGTCGACCGGGCGGCCCGTCAGCTCGCCCGCGGCGTACCCCGTGAGCTCCTCGGCACGGCGGTTGGCGAAGACGATCCCCCCGTCCCGCGCGGCGATCACCAGGCACTCCGGCGTGGCCTCGAGCAGCGATCGTGCGTCGATCAGGCGCGCGAGGTCGTCGGCGGCCGCCTCTCGCGCCGCCCGCACGTCACCGGTGTCCATCGCCACGCTCGGGTCGCCTTCCGTCCAGGGGTTCCCGGAAGGCATCGGACCTGGACGGGGGCACCCTTAGGCCTGCATGGGTTCGAGCCGCACGCCGGCCTCGATCGCGGGTAGGTTCGGGGCATGGGACACCGTGTGGAACGCACGCTGCAGGTGGCGGCCACGCCCGAGGCCGCGTTCGACTTCGTGGCGGACTTCTCGCGCGCGCAGGAGTGGGACCCGGGGATCCCGAGCGCCCGACGGCTGGACGACGGGGAGATCGGCCGGGGCTCGCGGTTCGAGCTCGTCTCGCGGTTCGGTTCGACCGAGCAGACGATCGTCTACGAGCTGACGGAGTACGACCGGCCGAACCGGGTCACGCTCGTCGGCGACGGCAAGAACTTCCACGGGACCGACACGATCTCGTTCGCACCCGCGGACGGCGGCGGCACGCGGGTGACCTACGTCGCCGACCTCGGGCTCAGGGGACTCGCGTCGCTGGCGGTGCCGTTCCTGCGGGGACGCCTCGACGAGATGAGCGATGCGGCCGTGGCGGGCCTGCAGGCCGCCCTCGACCGACTCGCCTGACGATCAGCCAGCGGCCGGCGTCATCTCCGTCATCCCCCACGGGCTGCCGTAGTCGATCAGCAGATCCATGAAGGGCACGGGGTCGAGGGCCTCCGGGCCGAGCACGCCGGTGCCGCCCCAGGTCCCATTCGCGATCAGCTCGAGCGCGATCACCGGGTTGATCGCCGTCTGCCAGGTCACGGCCTGTGCGCCGTCCTTCGCCCAGGTCTCCTCGGTGTCGACGACGTGGTACAGGTACACCTCGCGGGGGTTCCCGTCCGTACCGGTGCCCTTCACCCAGGTGCCGGCGCAGGTCTTGCCGGTCATCTCCTCGCCCAGGAACGCCGGGTCGGGCAGGCAGGCCGCCACGACGTCTCGGGGGCTGACCTCGGCACCGCGGACGTGCACCTTCTCCACCTTGTCCAGTCCGAGCTTGTGCAGGGTCTCGAGCACCTGGATGAACTCGTCGCCGAGCCCGTACTTGAACGTCACGCGGTTGCAGTCCACCCATCGCGGCACGAGCAGGACCTCCTCGTGCTCGACGTTCACGCATTCGACGTCGCCGATCCCCTCGGGGAACGTGAACGTCTCGGGCTCGGAGAACGGCGCCGTCGTGTACCAGCCCTGGTCCTTCTCCCAGATCACGGGCGGGTTCAGGCACTCCTCGATCGTCGTCCAGATGCTGAACGTCGGCGCGAAGTCGTGGCCGGCGATCACCAGGTTCGCACCGTCGCGCACGCCGACCTCGTCGACCCGGCTGAACAAGTGGTCGGCCGCGTAGCGCGCGAACACGTCGGCCGCGCCGGGCTCGATCCCGATCCCGCAGAGCGCGAGCAGCCCCTTGTCCGTCCAAGCCTGTTCCATCGCGAACTGGTCGTCGCCGAGCTTCTTGCCGACCAACTCGTACGGCCGGTCGGCGTGGCGTTCCGAGAGGGACATCGCCATGTCGAGGTAGTTCGCGCCGGCCTCGAGCGCACCCTCGAAGATCGGCATCACGAACCGAGGGTCGGCGGCGTTCAGGACGTGCGTGATCCCGTTCGCCCGGATGCACGCCGCGACGTTCGCCGCGCTGGACGCATCGACGGCCGTGGCGCTGAACCGCCCGCCGTCGCCGTAGCGATCGACGACGCGTTGGGAGCGCGCTGGGTCGAGGTCGGCGAACACGACCTGTTCGTAGAAGTCACGCCGGGCCGCGATCGGGGCGAACGCTCCGCCCACGCCGCCCGAGCCCACCACCAGGATCTTCATGCCGGCCGCCACCTCTCGTCAGGATGCGGCGGCAGTCTAGCGACCCTCACGGTGGCCCCGTCGGGGCAGGTCGCCCTGCGCACGCGGGCCGGTCAGCCCGTCTGGATCTGGATCCAGTCGATGTCGCCGGTGAAGTAGTCGCAGGTCGTCCCTATGTTGTCGCAGTTGTACTTGCCGGCGATCGAGATCGGGCGGGTGTTGTAGATGTTGCCCGAGCTCCCCTTGGCCGTGCCCCGTACCGTGCCGTCGACCGTCATCGTCAGGGCACTCGACGTGCGCTCGCACCGGACCGTGTGCCACTGGTTGTCGCTGAGCACGATGCCGGACGTCACCTGCTTGCGGAGCCAGGTCCCGCTGGAGCTACGGCCGCGGAAGACGCAGGTCAGGATCCCGTTGGGGTTCTCGAGCTTCCAGTACCCACCGGTGGCCCCGCCCTGCCCCTTCTGGATGATGTTGCCGAAGTGCTGGTTGGTGCGGTAGCGGATCGTCACGGCGAAGTCGCCCGTCCCGGGGTTGAACCGGTTGTCGTGCTTGACCAGCACGAGCCGCTCCGGCTTTGCGGGCGGTGCCGTCGGGCTCGTGAAGAGCCAGCGGTAGCCCGTGGCCCCGTTGTAGGTCGCGCCCCTGATCACGGCACTGCCGATCGTGCCGTTGAGCCCGTGGCCGCTGCTATCGATCATCGTGGTCGCGCCGGAGCTCTCGTTCATCTGCCAGAGCGCCAGGGTCGACGTGGCCGCCGCTCCGGCCGGCACGGCGGCCCATACGGCCATCATCACCACGGCCACCAGCGTCACGAACGTGCCGACGGTCCTCGTTCGCCAACTCATGATCCATTCCTCCCCGAGGGACTACTCCGATCGACCTATCGCACGACTCCCCCAGATACCCTACCGCAGGAGAGGATCGGTCCCGGACCGGAACCTCAGGCAAGGTCGCCACCACCATCGAATACACACGGGCGAGGCGGGCCGGACCGCGCACTTCCGGCACGAGCCCGACCTCGACCAGCTCGCTCAGCGTCAGCGGCCGGTCTCGAACGAGCGCGACGATCCGTGAGCGCGTGAGCCGCAGCGGCGCGTCGGCGCGGACGATCGGCTCCAGCAGCCTGATCTCCCTGCGCGACACCCGCACCATCTCGTGCAGGACGGCGTGACGCGTCGCGGCCGTCAGCAGGCCAAGGACGCCCGTGGCCACGACGACGTCGAACGACGACGCATCGAAGGGCAGCGCCGAGACGTCGCCACGGATCACGACGGCGCGACCGGGGCCCCACGCCTCGACGGCTCGAGCCGCACGGGCGAGCATCGCTGGGTTCCGATCCATCCCGACGTAGTCGACGCCACGTGCCACCAGAGCCTTCGCCAGATGCGCCGGACCGCAGCCGACGTCGAGCACGGCTCCCTCGGACACATCGGCGAGCAGAGCATCCTGCCACCGGTGCCACCCGACGAGCGCCACCGATCGGTCGTAGACGGGCGCCACGAAGGTCCACCGACGATCGCATGCCGGGTCCGACCGAGGGACCGACGGCGTGGTCACCTCGCGCCTCCCGTCGACGCGACCGGCCGTTCGAACGCTCGGCGGGCCGCGGACCACATCCATCCGGCTCGAGCCCGACTTGGGCTCGCCCACCCGCCGCCGTCGCAGGCGGGGTGCTCGGTGAGCATCTCTGCCCACAGCGGTTCGATCAGCTGATAGGTGACCAGCCGCTCGAGATCGTGGTACGCGTCGAACCCTTTCGGCGTGAGCCGGTACCCCTCCGGACTCCACCGGACCAGCCCGACCGGCACGAGCAGGGCGAGGGCGGCGCACGCCGAAACCCCCACGCCCCAGCCATGGGACCGCTCGAGCGAGTGGCCGTCGATCCGACCGGCGTACGCCTGCCAGAAGGTGTCGTAGGCAGCGCCTCCCCACGCACCCAGATGCAGCCATCGCGCCACCGGCAGCTCCCCCGCGTCGACCGCGTCGGCGTACGCGGCCACGCCGAAGTGGTTCACGTAGAAGTCACGCCCCGCGAACGAAGAGCTGCCGGCGCCCATGCCCAGGAACCGGCGACGCGTGATCGAGCTGTACCCCGGGGCGCCGCGACGGTTGAACGTCCACACCGTGCGCCGCTCGTAGCCCATCTCGCCCGCGAGATCGGTCACCTCGGCAAGCACGGCGTGCTCTCGCCGGCGGTCGTGCCGAGCGGTCCCGAACGGCGTGTAGCCGAAGCGCATCAACGGATACGTCGAGACCTGGTCGACACCGAGCTCGAAGCAGGTGCGGACGTCGTTCAGGAACGCGCCCGGGAACGGGCCTTCCGCATCCCACGCCACGTCGACGATCAGGTCGACGTCCACGCACCCGAAGCGGCCGATCGCGCGCTCGACCGCGGCCCGGCTCGCCGCTGCGTCGTGCGGGCGCCGCAGACGACGCAGGACCCGGTCGTGGAACGACTGGGCGCCGATGCTCACGGCGGTCACCCCCATGCCGGCGAGCCGGTCCAGGCCTTCGGCCGTCGCGTGGTTCGGCAGCACCTCCACCGCCCGTTCCCCGGTCACGGGGATCCTGGCGATCACGTCCGCCAGGTCGTCCGGGTAGAGCGTTGGCGTCCCTCCCCCGACGTACAGCGAGGTGAACGCTGCGCCTCCGCGCTCGTCGACGTACCGGTCGATCTCCCGGTGCAATGCCGCGAAGTACCGGGTGGCCAGGTCCCGATCGGCGCGGACCTTGTTGTAGGGGCAGAACGGGCAGATCCACTCGCAGAACGGCACGTGCACGTAGGCACCTGCAGGCCCGTCGAACGACCGGACCACATCAGCCGACCGCAAGCGGAACTCGGCTGCCGTCCTCGTCGGCGCCACGACCATCGGGCACCTCCCACACCCCAGCATGACCCTCATCGTGGGCACCTGGACAGGGCGAATGGCCGAGGTTGCGCGAACCCCTAAGGGATCGCGGGACCGCGAAGGGCCGGTCCGAAGACCGGCCCTTCGACGACGTCGGCGCTCGCGCCTCGTCTCAGGAGGTCCCCACGACCGTGGGCACGACCGCGAACGCGTACCCTGCCGTGGCGGAACCCCAGGCGTAGACCTGGTAGACGGTGCCCTCAACGAGCGAGAGCGTCGTCGGCCCGATCACCGCGGTGCTGTGGCCGGGGAGCGTCGCCTTCACGGAGTAGGTGCCCTCGGGGACCTCACGGACTGCGCGGGACCCCCAGTCGAACCAGACGCCCTTGATCAGCTTCGTGCCGTCGGCCCACACGTTCACGGCGGGCGCCGCCGCGGTGTGACGGATCAGCAGGCGAGCCTGCCCCTCCTCGGTCTTCGACACGTTGTTCCCGAACTTCTTCAGGTTCGGAACCCCCGAAGCGTTCAGGTTCGCGACCACGGTGTAGTTGTGGCCGTTCCACAGCCCGACGTCCTTCAACTCGAGCAGGGCCGGGCTACACGGAGCGCCCTTCGCCACGACCGCGAGGTCGTAGCGTCCCGGAGGCAGCTTGATGTCGGCAACCACCTCACCGGGATTGAAGTCCGTGATCGCCTTCGCGCCGTTGACACATACGTCGACATCGAGCGCGGGGATCCCGTGCACGACGTTCAGCGTGGCGGTCTTCGGCACCCCTGCCGATGCCACGGTCGGCATCAACCCGAAGAGCGCGAGTGCGGCGACGGCGAAGAACAAGATCAGCCTTCGCACCTTGCCCACCTCCCTGCGGAGGGCGCGGCCCCCCCGGTGAGGAGCGGCCACCCTCCCTGCGCGTCCACCTCGACGTTAGGCCCGCCGGGGAGGGTCGGTTGGGGCCGAACGGCCCTAGTTGCGGAACCTCGACGTGCCGGTTCGCGGTCCCCGCGCCAGATATTTGCGAACCCTTGGGGCTGACATGGCCGCCCCCTATCGCTGAGCTCCTTAGCGTTGACCCGCGTCGGCGTCCAGGTGCGCCGTCCCGAGACCGAGGAGGAGCCATGGCCTTCGTGATCGCCGAGCCGTGCGTCGACGTCCACGACCGAGGCTGCGTGGACGAGTGCCCCGTGGACTGCATCTACGACGGTGTGCGCAAGGGGTACATCCAGCCCGACGAGTGCGTCGACTGCGGCGCGTGCGAGCCGGTGTGCCCCGTGAACGCGATCTTCGCCGACACCGACCTCCCGGCCGGATGGGAGGGATACGCGCGGATCGAGCGCGAGTTCTTCGGCCCGGAGATCACGAACCTCGGCAGCCCCGGTGGCGCCGCCGACACCGGCCAGATCGCGATCGACCACCCCGCCCTCGCCGCGCTCGACGGCGCCGCCTGAGGCCGAAGCCAGGAGTGACGCAGCTAGTCTCTTGCCGTGGATCTCCCTGCCGGATATGAGCTCCGAGCGCCGACCGCGCGCGACCTCGACGCGGTGGGTGACGTGTTCGCCGCCGACGACCTCGACGACGCCGGCGAGGTCGTCCTGGACGCGGACTTCATCCGGGGGATGTGGAGCCGGGAGGGCTTCGAACCCGCCTCCGACGCCTGGGTCTTCGTAGACGCCGACGGCGGGATCGTCGCGTACGGCCACGCGATGCACGACGGGCCGGAGATCGTCGATTCCCTGGGGATCGTGCATCCCGAGCACCGGGCCCAAGGGCTCGGCTCCTCGCTGTTGGACCTGATCGAGGAGCGGGCCGCTCGACTGCTGGCCGGGCTCCCGACCTCACGGTTCCGCCACGCGATCAACGCCGGGGACCGAGCAGCCGCGGCGATGCTCGAGGCCCGGGGCCTGCGACCGGTACGTCACTTCTGGCACATGGGGATCGATCTCGACGGTCCGGTCGACCCTGGCCGACCGCCCGACGGGATCGAGATCCGCGGGATCGAGCCGCGTGAGGATCTGCGGGCGGTGCACGCCGTCCTCACCGAGGCCTTCGCCGATGACTGGGGCTACCATCCGGATCCGTTCGAACGGTGGGCCGAGGACTACGAGAGCGGGCCGAGCTACGACCCCGCCCTGTGGCTGCTGGCGACCGACGGAGCGGCCCCGGTCGGCGCGCTGACCGCGGGCGTGCACGGCTGGGTGGGGGAGGTCGGGGTCCTGGCGTCGCATCGTGGGCACGGGATCGCGATCGCCCTCCTCCGCCGATCGTTCGCGACGTTCGCGCAACGGGGGACCCCGCGAGTGATGCTGAACGTGGATGCCGAGAACCCGACCGGTGCGACGGCGCTCTACGAGCACGCGGGGATGCGGGTCACGAAGCGATGGGACCTCTGGGAGCGCTCGACGGGCGCATCTCGTGACCAGCGTCGATCGACGTGAGCCGAAACTGGGGCGCGATGCTTGACGAGGCCCTGCGCGGGGTACAGATTCGCTATCCGCGCGACAGGACGCCGACCGAAGGCGCCCGGCGGTCACGACCACGGGGTCGAGAGGAGTGTGACGCGTGAGAACGATCGAACGAGCACGCACCGCCGCAAGCGTTCTCCCGCATCGCACCGCCATCCTGCATCGCAGACGGGATCGGGATCGCACGGATCGGGCACTGGTGGCCATCGACGTCGCCGCCATCGTCGTGCTCGGCGCGGGGATCATCACCGCCTTCCTCGGACGGTAGGTTCGTCGACGTCAAGAACGTGCCAGGATCGCCACCCCAAGACGGAGAGCCCGCGCGGGTGCGCCCTCCGCCCTTCCAGCTCGGATGCGCTTGCTGCGGCTGAGTCGACGACCGCACGCCGATGCCGTAGAAGGGATGCGTGGAACCCGAGTCGTCGCGCGTCGTGAACCACGACGGATTCGATGTCGTCGTCGTCGGTGCCGGACCGGGGGGCAGCATCGCGGCACTCGTGCTCGCCCGCGCGGGAGCCCGCGTCGCACTGGTGGACAGATCGTCGTTCCCGAGAGACAAGGCGTGCGGTGACCTGATCGGCCCTCGGGGCGTTCAGGCCCTGCAGGAGCTCGGTGTGCGGATCCCCGATCTCGGGCGCGGAAGCGACATGCTCGTCGTCGGTCCCTCTGGCGGCCGGATCCGGCTCCCCGCATTCCCCGGGCGAACGTACGCCGACCACGGAGTGATCGCGCCGCGGAAGGTCTTCGACGACATCCTCCGGAACGAGGCGATCGCGGCAGGGGCGACGCCCATCCTGGCACGGATCGTCGCGGCTACCCGCGCGACGGATGGCTCGGTCGACACCCTCGCCGCGAGCGACGGCACCATCGTGCGCGGACGCGTGGTGATCGGCGCGGATGGCGCCCTGAGTCCGATCGCGCACCTCACGGGCATGCTCGACGCAGACGCCGCGATATGGGGATTCGCGATCCGCGGCTATCTACGGGCCGAGGTACCGCTCCCCTTGCTGGCGCTCCTGGACGCGCAGCCGGGTCGGATCTTCCCGGGCTACGGCTGGCTCTTCCCCGGCGCCGCCGGCGAGGCCAACATCGGCATCGGCCTCGCGCTGCACCGCGGCCACCGACCCGCGGCCCACCTGCGCGTCGACCTGATGCGGCTGTGCGCGCGCCTTCGAGCGAGCGGCGACCTGCCGGCGGCGGCACAGCCCGGTCCCGTCACGGGCGGCTGGCTCCGCATGGGCGGTGCGGGCTCGCGTTCCGCGGCGCGGAACGTGCTGCTCGTCGGGGATGCCGCCGGTCTCGTCAACCCCCTGCAGGGCGAAGGGATCGCGCCCGCGATCGTGAGCGGCCGCCTCGCCGCGGAGGCCGTGCTCGCCGGCTCTTCACACGCGGGCGAGGTGTACACCGCGGCACTCGAGGCGTGCTTCGGGCCACACATGATCGGCGCCGCGGCCGTGCACACGCAGATGCTGCGGCGCGCCCGCTTCACGTCGGCGAGTGCCCGCGTGCTCACGACCCCGGGCGTCCGTCGGATCGTTGCGGGAACGTGGTCCCTCTACCTCAACGGCCTCGTGGAGGGGGCCATGCCTCGGCCCTCGGCCTGGAGCGCCCGGCTGGTACAGAGCGCCGCCAACCGGCTCGCCACGATCGGCACGTCGTCCTAGCCCTGCGGTCGTCGGGGTGACCGCGAGCCGCAGGTTGCCGCGTCTCGCGGTCACGCTGGCAGGCATGAGTGAGATTGGACGTGCCTCGGTCCGCGATCCTCTCACTCCTCCAACGGTTGGCGAGGGAGGGCGACACGACAGTTGGATGCGCCAGCGATCGCGGATGTGCCATGGACCGTACGGATCAAGGAACGCCGGGACGGCGGGGCGCGTCGACGACCGGCTCGGGTGCATGCCACACGGCCTCGACGTTGTTCTGATGCAGGTCGTTGACGAATGCCGCGTAGTACCGCTCGGAGTACTGGGTCCAGACCCCGGGCTCGCCGCGGACGGTCGCCCCGTTCGCGACGGCGGCCGCGAAGAATGCATCCACGGCGTCCCGACCCTCGGTGGAGAACGCAACATGCGCCGCTGTGGTCACGGGCTCCCCCTGGCAGATCGTGAAGTCGTCCAGGTCCTCGGCCCCGTAGCTGACACAGTCGTCCTGAACGAAAAGTTCTTCGAAGCCGAGCGGGGCAAGGGCGGACGTATAGAGCCGTCGGCTCGCGTCCAGGTCAGCCACGACGAAGAGCACGTGATCGACGACGACGCGGCGAATCGCCATCGGCTCACGCTATCAACGCCGGGGCCTGGGTCGCCACTGTCGGGAAGCCACGCGCCTGCTGGACGGAACCCGATGAGCTCGTCCAGGAGAGGACGCCGCGGTCGCGAGTGTTCGGGAATGTCCCTCGAAGGCGGAGTCAGGACGTTGTCATCGGGCGCGACGCGATCTCGATCAGGTCGGCGACGACTTCATCGAGCGGTCGGCTGGCATCCAGCTCATGCGTGCAGCCCTCCCTGAGGAGCGGCTCGACCCTGGCGAGGTCATCCAAGATCATCGCTCGTTCCGATGGAGTCTTCCCGTAGTTGTTCGTCGTTCTGCGTGCGACCCGGTCAAGGATCATGTCAGCAGGGGCGCTGAGGAGGACGACCGCGTTGAAACGGTCGTAGAACTTGGACTGGTTCCTCACGCATCCTTCAACGAAGAGCGAGCGACCATCCTCGGAGTCCAGCAGCCCGGTGATCCGTTCCTCGACCCAGAGCCACTCCCCCCGGTGCAACACGTCGGAGGACTCAACGTACTCGCGATACTCGCGCCAGCCCGGATCACCGGTGTCGACGACGCGATAACCGCGTCGGCCAAGTTCGGCGAGCGCCGACGACTTGCCGGTTCCCGACATCCCAGTCACCAAGACCCTCGACATCGGGACAACGCTACCGAGTGTCCGGGAGCATCGCCTTCTCGTGAGACTACGCACCGTCGTGGACGTGATGCGCTCTGTGACCGTCTCCGAACCGCCTCGATCGAAGCCAAGAACGCGGATACGGGTGCCGGTCGACCGTTCCTCGGCGCACCGTGAGCTGAGCGGTATATCTTCGTCCGGTGATCACGTTGCGGGACCTCCAGGACTCCGACCGTGAGGCCGTGCTGGCATTGCGCCTCGCGCCGGGCCAACGCCGGTTCGTGAGCACGGTCCCGGAGTCCTTGGCCGAAGCTGCGGAAGAACCGGGCGCGCGGGCGATCTCTTGGGCCGTCTATCGAGACGAGACGCCGGTGGGGTTCGTGATGATCGCCGATGAGGTCGAGGAGCCGTACATCCCCCACTACCTGTGGAAGCTCCTGATCGACGAGCGCTATCAGCGTCAGGGCGTGGGAACGGCGACCCTCGACCTCATCGTCGGGTACTTCCTGGATCGACCCGATGTCGACTCGATCACGACGAGCGCGGCCGAAGGCGACGGGTCACCGATCCCGTTCTACGAACGGTACGGCTTCGAGCGCACGGGCGAGATACACGACCAGGAAGTGGTCCTTCGCCTAGATCTGCGGAAGCACGAAGCTCTCGGTAGGCCCTGAGGAGGGATTCGAACCCAGGCCTTCGCCTTGTTTGGGCGAGAGGAACCTGCTGGTCTGAGCGTTGATCAGTGAAGACAGTGTGCCGCTGAGTACCTCTGATCTACCTTGGCGTGCCTTCGGGCCGCGTGATGTCGTCGGGCCGGTCTCGATCTAGCCACGGCGGTCGAGTGCTCCCGCAAGCGCGGACCTGGCCACCAGGCTAGGGTTCCATGACATGGCTGCGACGGTCGGCCGAGCCTCCGTCCTTGCGACCCTGCTGGTCGGTGTCCTCGCAACGGCCTGCACCGTCACCTCGGATCCGCGGGCGCATCCGACGCCACGGGTCCAGACGGGAACGATGGGCGACCTTCAGAAGGCGCTCGCCCGCTGGCATCAGGTCGCCGTCACCGTCGTCTATCGCACGGCCCGACAGCAGCCTGGTCTGCCGTCGTCGGCCCACCAGTGTCTCCGCCGCTTCGTCGACGATCGTGCGGACATCCCCATCGGACTGGCGAAGTGCGATCCAGCCGGTGTCGCGCGATTGGTGTGGGATCCACCCACCCGATGGCGGCTCGAGGTCACGGAGGCCGACCGGACGAACAGCGCGACGGCCGTCGGGGAGCGCTCGGTCGTGTGCGCGCAGGCGAACGGAGGAGATGAACGGTGTCGTCGAGGGAGCCGCGATCGGCTCGTCCGTTCGTTCCCGTTCCACGAGTTGGTCACCAGCGTCCGATCGGTCCTGCACGAGTTGGACATCGATGCGCTGGGGCCTGTGACCGTCACGCACCGCCTTGTCGGGACCGCCGCGGCCGACTGTTTCGAACGGGCGTCGAGTGGGTCGTCGGCGGAGTGGTGTTTCGGGAGCGACGGCACGCTCCTCTCGCTCGAGCTGCGTGCTGAGGGCCGAGCACCGACGTCCGTCGAGGTCAAGCGCATCTCGTCCGACGTCTGATGGGTCCCGTTTCGGACCCCGCACTGCAGCCGCCGGAGCGGGAGGACTAGATCGTGGTCGCCCTGAAGTCGAGGAAGCGCGAGCGGCCGTCGTCCTCGTCCTTGCCCCCACCGCCATCGACCACCTTGATGCGCACGCCCGCCTTGGAGCCCCGTCCGAAGTCGTGGAGGTCCCGGAGCGTCATGCGATAGCGGAACGCCGTGACCACGGCTCCGTTCCGTCTGACGGAACACGTGATGGCCCGCCCGCGCCGCTCGACGGTGAGGCGGTACACGGCACCCTCATCGAGGCCCAGTCCGCCGCGCCTCACGAGGATCGAGGGCGTACCGGCGTTGCGACGGCGGCCGATCGCAGTCTCTCCTTTCGGATGACCCGGCGTGAGCTCCACCTTGCAGAAGAGGTTGTTCCCGGCGTCACGGAAGGGCACGGCCAGCCCGACGTTCGACTGCCCCGGACTCAGTCGGATACGGCTGGACACCCTCACACCGGACGGATGGGCACCGCCGAGGTTCGCAACGGCGTAGCCGATGTGTGTCCGGTGGTCGACGCTGCGTTTCTCCACGTGGAGGGCACTGGCCCCGACACGCCAGCGCGCGTCGACCTCTCTCCAGTTGGCCCGGAGCGAGGTGCCGTCGAACCCGTCGCGCACGAGCACGGCGGCGGAGGCCATCGAGGCGCTGGCGACCAGAACGAGGGCGCTCAGCATCCCCACGACCGAGGATAGAACGGTTCCCGGCCTACCCATGGGTTCGAGCGTACCCGGAGGACCTTGGTCGCGCTGAAGCGGACATCAAGAACATCATCGACACGGCGAAGGCTCATCTCCCTCGTCTAGAGGCCTCGTGTGACTCGTCGGCGTCGTTGCCTGGCCTGGACGTGCCCGTCATGCTGGGCTGCGTGAATCTGCCGGACCCCACAGGGGCGCAAGCGACGTTCCTTCGGGGTGGGTGTCGCCGTTGGAGTGCCGGCGGCGCTGGTCATCGTTGGCGGGTTGGCGGCAGGCTTCGTCGCGGAGACCGCCCCAGCCAGGGAACAGCACGTCGTGGTGACCCGGTGTGCGGGAATGTCCATTGACCAGGACGAGCCCGTTCGCACAATCGCGGAGGAGGATGCCACGTGGCAACATCTGATCCGATCGCCGAGATCATCGGAGACTATCGAGCCTTCGCGGCGATGCAGCGCGACCGTCTCGCTGCCCGCGGCATCGACATCGCGCCCTACCCGCTCAGCCACCTCGCCGTCCGCGTCCCCGATTGGGACCTGTACGTCCACCAGCGCACGCTGCTCGAGCGACATGCGAGGTCGAACCGCGAGAACCTCTGGAACGGGCGTCCGATCTCCTTGATCGTGCTCGCCGAGCCGCTCGATGTCCTCGACGGGGCTCCGGTCTCGCGCATCGAGCTCATCCCGCCCGTTCACCAGCGCGTCTACCGGATGGGGCTCGAGCATCTCGGCGTCGTCGTCGGTGAGGACTTCGACGACTTCTCGCGAATGCATCGGGCCGCGCTCACCGGGCAGCAGTTCCAGAGTCCCGAGATCGAGCCGGTCTACGTGCTGTTCGAGGATTTCACCCACGTGAAGTTCTACCGGCGCTCCTTCTTCGACGTCGTCGAGGACGAGGGAGGGCGTTTCGAGGGCTTCGAGCACGTCGACGACTGGGTGCCGCAGCGGCTGGTCACCGCCACCGGCCCGAACCCGCTCCCGCGGTGACCGGATCTGGCGCCGCCCGTTACGGAGCTACTGAGTCTCGGCGCGCGCTGGTGACGGGGGCGTCCGGTGGCGTCGGCGCTGGGACGCCCCACGACCTATCCGACGCGGATGTTGGAATGACCTCCGGCAGTGCGTCGCACAGGGCCGCCTACGCCGGGGCATGCGCCGCCGCTCCACAGCCCCCGCGTCTCGTTGAACTTGACGTATCGGTGCGGCAGGTCTATTCGGTTCGTGGGTCAAGCTGGCTTTGGTCCCAGGTCAGGGACGTTGCAGCTGCTCGCGGTTAGATGTCGGATCCAGGAGCTAGAGATGGGACCCGATCGCTTGGGGCGGTTGCCTCCGAGTGACATAGCCCATGCCCGCGGTCACCCCTGATGAGTAGCCTCGCAGCGTGCCGAGCAGACGCTTCGTGAACAGGCTGGCCGCCTTCGTCGGCGGGCTGTTCATCGTGCTCGGCATCATCGAGGTGGCCGTTCGTGTGCTCTCGGATGAGCCGTTGGACTGGGATGCCGTCGCGTTCTGGTTCCTGGCCCTTTGCGGCGGGGGTGCCTTGATCCTTGCAGGACGTTTCGCGGCCCGAACAGGCTGGGCATCCAAGGGACTCGTAGCTGTCGGCTGCCTCCTTGGAAGCATCGCTACCGCGTGGACGCTACTGCTGCCGATCCTGGCCATCGTGCTGCTCGCGTTGACCATGCTCGAGACACCGGATGAGGTCGCGCTGTAGGGCTAGATCGCCTCGGGTCGGCCACCCGTACAGCTCGCAGATCCCCTACTCCCAGTTCCTGAACTCGTCTTTCCCTCCTCGAACCGACCAGTCACTGTCCACCGTGATCTCCGACGAGATTCCTCCCCTGACGTTGGTCCTCAGCGACAACCTGAGGCGCCTCGGCCCATAGACGGCCATCAGGTCGGTGTACACGACGTCGAGGAACCGCTCGTAGGAGACGACCACATCGCGCCAACCGAAGAAGTACTCCTTGAGCGACTTCAGCTCCGGAACCCCGTCCCTTGGGTAGATCAAGATATCCACCTGCCCGTAGTCGGGCTGATTCGGAACACCCAGGAATGTCACCTCCTGGGCCGTATGTCTGATTTCCAGCGCTCCGCCCCCGTACGGGATCGCCTTGAGTCTCCCTCGAAGATCTACGTCCTCGTACCTCTTCACTTGAGCCCCCTTGGGGTCGTCTCCAGATTCTCCCTCCTGGGTGTGGTCAGCTGCCTCACGCTCAGTCCGCACCGCTCCAGATCACGACGGAGCATCACGGTGGATTGCCTGCTTGACGGGGAACGGCTAGCTTATGGACACGACGCAGTCCCCACAGGGTCGGATCAGGCCGGACTCGCAGTCCGGTGGTCCGCGACCCGGGTCACCCGTCGGAACGTGGAGGCCCTCGGGCCGTTCGGCTCTCCGGAGCGGTGAACCGCGACGAGAGCCCAACTCCCCGGGGGCCGTCGCGCATCCGCGCTTCGGTAGCGGTAGCGAGAGATCGACTACCCCCGAAAGGGCTTCTGACCTGCGGTTGTGGACCCAAGGGGATTCGAACCCCTGACCTCTTGGCTGCCAGCCAAGTCCTGCACGCACTACGAATTACGAATGCTCAGGTCAGAGACTTACCACTCGCTTACCCACTTCTAGATCGACTTGCTAGCCAGAGATCGGCTCCCAGATCATCTCGCTGATCTCAGCACCAGATCGAAGCCCGAGGTATCCGAACGCGGTCGGACCTCGCCCTCCACGGCGAATGCTCGAGTCGTGAATTCGGACGTAGGCGCTGTCACAGCTCGAGCGGCCATCGCTTGTGCTCCCAGCCGATCGTGCGACGGACTACAGGTTCGGGGCCTCGCATGCGTTAGACACTCGTGATGGATGAAGTGGCTCGCATCGAGGAGAGGCGCAAGGCTTCGCTGATGACGGAAACGTCAGAGCCGATCGCGTTCGAGGACTTCTTCCAGGCGGAGAAGGACCGACTCCTCCAAGTCATGAGCGTGATCACCGGAAGCCGGGCCGAGGCCGAGGACATCACCCAGGAGGCGTTCACGCGTCTGTTCGAGCGGTGGGAGACGGTCGCGACGATGGACAACCCGGCGGGGTACCTGCACCGGGCTGCGATGAACCAGTTCCGCAGCCGGTATCGGCGCGCGGCGTGTCACCCTCCGCCGAGCGGTCGCGATCGGTCCGGCCCGCGACGTCTTCGCAGAGGTGGATGATCGCGATCTGGCGATCCGTGCGCTGGGCTCGCTCCCCCCGCGCCAGCGTGCAGCGCTGGTGCTGACCGAGGCCCTCGGGTACTCGGGCGAGGAAGCGGGGCGGTTGCTCGGCGTGCGGGCCACGACGGTATGGGCGCTCACGCATCAGGCGCGTGCGGCGCTCGCAGCGATGGAGGAACCCGATGGATGACCCGCGGAGCGTCATCGAGCGCAGCCTGGCCCGCGTGGAGTCAGAGTCCTACACGCTGGAGTCGTTCTACCGCCGCCGCGATCGCACGCGCACTCGTCAACGGATCGCCGCCGGTGTCGTCGGCCTCACGATCGCGATCGTGCTCGCGATCATCGTGGCCACCTCGGCGATCCTGCGTTCCGCGCCTCCGGATGTCACCCGGCGACACGAAGGGAACTCCGATCCTTCGTGAAGGCGAGGTGCTCCAGGTCGTGGATTCGTTCCGCCCTACCGCGACACTGGTGGCCACGGACCCCGCGACGGGACATCAGCGCACCCTGCATGGTTGCAGTGATTGTGGATGGATCCAAGAGTTCGCCCTTTCGACCGATGGAGGCTGGATCGCGTGGGAGGAGGCGTGCGCCGACGGATGCGACGACCGAGGGTGGACTGTGGGTGGCGGGCGGGGACGGATCCACGATCCCCGTGACGTCGTCGGCTCATCCACCGGATCCAGCTGGCGGCTGGATCTGGGCGTGGTCACCTGCTGCTGACCAGCTCGCGTTCGCGACCGGACGCCCGGGTCTCGCAGAGCTCGTGCTGTTCGATCCGGCAACGGGCGAACGAACGAGCGCTCACGACGGTCGAGGGGATCTCCGCGTTGTCGTGGTCGCCGGACGGCACCGCGATCGCGATCGCGGTCGCCTTCGTCAGGTGTTTCCATCATCGATCTCGCAACCGGGCGTTCCACCTCGCTCGCGCGGATCGGACCCACCGAGGACCCTGGGCTGTCGTGGTCGCCCGATGGGACGCGGCTCGCACTGGCAGCCCACGGCAGCATCACCGTCTTCAGCACGGACGGATCGGGCCGCCGCATCCTCGTCGATCACGGCGCCAGCCGGGGGGCAGCGTGGTCTCCGGACGGCACGAGGATCGCCTTCCTTCGAACGCCGGGTTCGGCCCACCGATCCTCGCTCGAGGTGTGGGTGATCGGGGCCGACGGCTCGGATCCGACCCGACTCTTCCACGGCGAGTGCTGCCTCTTCGACCTGTGGTGGGGTCCCATCTGGTCGCCCGACGGCCACCGCATCGGGTTCTACGACGACGCCGATGTCTCGTTCGGGAGCGAGCTGACGGTGAACGCCGACGGCAGCGGCTCGCCCAAGATGGTCGACGACGTCGTGGTCGACGGATGGATCCAGGGATGAGCGTCCTCGAGGCGTTCGTCACGCCGACGGATGTTCGGAAGGAGACACGCATGACCAGCACCTCACGCACTCGGTTGGCTCGACCTCTCGTCCTCGCGACGACCGTGGCGCTCCTCGCGGGCTGTCAACGGACCAGCGAAGCCGCGACGGAGGTGCCGACTGACGTTTCGTCAGCTCCGTCCGGGCCTGCCACGACGTCGCCACCGTCAGTCCCGATCGGCCCGCTCACATTCATGCGCCAGGACTCCGATGGGCAATGGCAGACGTGGGTGGCATGCGGAGACCTGGCTGAGGCGACCCAGGTCACCGATGTCTCGGCGCGGGACAGCGGCTACCCCGTCTGGTCCCCGGACGGGTCGAGGATCGCATTCGACAGCAACCGTCATGATCCGAACCCCGACGATGACACCGCGATCAACGACGTGTTCACGATGGAGCCAGACGGAGGCGGACTGATCCGTCTCACCCATGGGACCGGTACCAGTACCGATCCCGCGTACTCACCCGACGGCTCGCTGATCGCGTTCGCCTCGGATCGTGGTCACTACCCGAAGAAGCAGGGGATCTACGTCATGAACGCCGCAGACGGCAGCCAATGGCGCCGCGTGACGTCGCTGCCGCCTGCAGCGTCGCTGGACTACGCACCGCGCTTCTCTCCGGATGGCACGCACCTGGTGTTCACCCGTGAGGTCGACGAGGCGTCATCGGATGCGGCGCTCTACGTGGTCAAACTCGATGGGTCGGGCCTTCGGAAGATCACATCCGGTGACCTCTACCCAGGCGACGCCGACTGGTCGCCAGACGGAACGCGGATCGTCTTCGAGGCTACCGATCCGCAATCCCCGTTCGGGGGTGTGTGGATCGTGCGGCCCGACGGGTCGAACCTTCGCAGCGTGACGGCGACGGCGTCCGGCGGATTCGCTGACCCCGTCTGGTCCCCGGACGGTTCCTTGATCCTGGTCTTGCACGGCGTCAATCCCGACGACTTCCATGAGGGCCTCGCAACGATCCGCCCCGACGGCACCCAACTGCGATACGTGGGCGACGGCCGCGGCGCCGAACATCAAGCAGACTGGAGTGAGAGCGAGTGTTGACTCCCTGAACTGGACCGACTCGATCGGATCGCGATCTCGCACGGGTGAGCGCCGATGCGGAGCTCCTGAGCCGTGATCGATGACTACGCCACCGGTTTGCTGTAGACGTCCTTCGGATCATCCAGCTTCTTCTCACGCCCAACAGGCGACTCCGTTCCAACTCTCGAACTAGCCGGAATGTCGTGCGGGGACGCTGCGGAGGCGGCCTGCGTGCCCCGGCGCAGGCGGCCGCCGTCACCTGCATTCACGACCCTCACTAGCTAGACGAGCTTGCGCGCCTTCCACGCCTCTGCACTGGGCCATCGCCTCGCCCACTCCACTGGGATGTATGGCTGAGCCTGTGGGTCGGCGCCTTCGCTGGGTGCCTGGATCTCGATGAGGTCCTCGATCTCGAAGCCGCTCGAGCGTAGAAGTCGGACCATGTCGCCGTGTCCGATCCGAAACTCGATGTCGTCGACGGCCCCGCTCGGTCCACGCCACTCGAACCGGTGCATGCCGAAATAGTCTCGATGGAGCCGCGAGTCCGCTGGCGCCTCGTCGTCGTCTGTCGGATAGCAGCACATCACTAAGGGGGAGCCGGTCTCGAACACGAGACGACCGCCCCCCCGCAGAATCCTTGAGGCCTCCGGGATCCACCGATACGGGTCGCACCAGATCGCGGCGCCGTACTGGGAAATCGCGAAGTCGAAGCTCTCGTCGGCGAACGGCGCACGCTCCGCGTCGGCATGCACGAGCGGAAAGCGGAGACCGAACTCTTCTTGGAGCATACGGGCAGTCGCGAGCTGGTTCGACGAGTTGTCGAGGCCGACTGCCCGCGCGCCCCGACGCAGCAGCCAGGCCGAGACGTAGGCGGTCCCGCAGCCGAGCTCGATAGCGTCGAGCCCCGCCAAGTCAGGCAGCAAGCGAAGTTCGGACTCGGGATTGCCCCTGCCCCAAACCGGCTCCTCCCTCGCCCAGGCCTCTCGTCCTCGCTGGATCCAGTTTGGCGCGTCCTCGTCCCAGGTGGCTCTGTTCACGAGGGCGTGGTCGTCGGTCTCCATGCTCCGTAGGGTAGTGCGGCTCGGAGGCACTCGTGTCCAGGTCTTTCGCTGCCGGGTACTCGGAGAACCCTACCGGGATGCCTCACGCTCAGGATCGGCCCGGATGATGTCGTGGAGGAGCTAGCCGCAATCGACGGCACCCCGCCCCGGGGCGCGTCTTCAGTTTCCCCCCTATCACGATTGGACCGGCCGAGTCCGGGACGCCTCGGGCCCGATCGGGTCCCTGCTAGAGGGGACCTTTGGCCCCCGCTCCTCGTGTTGAGGAGAGAGGCGATCGACCGAGAGGGCACAAGTCTCCTCGATCCCGCGCCTGCAGGAGGTCCTCGGCGACCCGCGAAGCTGCCCAGGAGCCGGTGCCGTGCTGCTCTCCTCTGCCGGTGCACTGAACCCCACGCGCCGCAACGACTCCCGGGCACGCAAGAAGACGACACGGTCAAATCGCCAGGCGGGTTCCGCGACATGGTTGATCTGTCCGGATCGTGTCCGTCCGAGGGAAGGTCCAAGGGTCACGAGGTGGTTCACACCGGGACCAACGCCTTGCCACCAGCAGGTTCTCCGGTGGACCCAAGGGGATTCGAACCCCTGACCTCTTGGCTGCCAGCCAAGCGCTCTACCAGCTGAGCTATGGGCCCGCGAGCGGTGCGGAACCCGATTCTACCGGGCGGTCGAGGCCGCGTCCGCGTTGTCGTCGGGCTCCCAACGGACCCGCGGCGCATCGCTCCACAGCCGCTCGAGGTCGTAGTACGCGCGCTCCTCGGTGCCGAACACGTGCACGACGACGTCGATGTAGTCGAGCAGCCACCAGCCGGCCTCGGGCTCGCCTTCGCGGCGCATCGGCTTCACGCCCAGCCCCCGCAGAGCGTCCTCGACGGCGTCGATCACCGTGCGGATCTGGCGCTGGGTCCCGGCGGTGCAGATCACGAAGTAGTCGGTGATCACGATCGTCTCGTGGACATCGAGGATGACGATCTCGCCGGCCTGTTTATCGGCGGCGGCCCTCGCGGCCGACACGGCCACGTCGCGGCTCTCGGGCAGCGCGGCGCCGCCCTCGTCGCGCGTGCCTGTCGCTGCCGTCAAGCCGTGAAGTCCTTCCCTACCACGATCGTGATGTCGCCGATCCCCGATGGTACCTGGGATACCCCCACCTTCCCGACCCCCAACGCCTTCCGGGCCGCCCGCGCGGCCTCGAGGTTCTCGTCGCCGTTCGCGATCACGTCGGTCGTGGGCAGGTCGAACGTCGCAGCGTTCTGGGACAGCACCACGCGGAACCCGGCCGGGATGATGCGCCGCCCGACCTCCTCCCCCACGCCGGGCGCGCCGTTCCCGTTCTGCACGATCGCGGGCACCGGCGCCTCGGTGCCGAAGGCCTCGGTGACCGCGTCGTCGAGCGCGGGCTGGGCCGCCACGGTCACCGTGCCGGCGACAACCTTCGTCGGGAACGCGAGCGTACGCGCCCCCTTCGCCCCGTCGAGGATCTGCTGCACGATCGGCAGGCCGTTCGACGCGGCGAGGTCACCCGTCTGCAGGGTCGGCGGTGCGGCCAGGAAGCCCTCGAGCACGTGCTCCCAGTAGGTGGGGGCCTCGTCGCTCCTGACCGTGAGCAGCGCCCGGACCTGCGATCCGGTCAGCGTCGTCGAGCCGGGTCCGAGCACCCCGGCGTCGGTGGTGACCGGCGACGGAAGGTCGACCGTGAGGCCGCCCTGTCGATCGACGATCTCCCCGAACTGCCGCAGGGTGATCACCGCATACGCCTCGGTCCACGTTCCCACCGTGTTCGAGAGCGCGACCTGGATCGCGGCCCCGGGCAGCTGCTGGACCTGCGCGGTCTCGGTCTCGCCCTGGCCCGGCACGATCGTCGTCATCTCCATCGGGATCGGGAGCGCCGATGCCGGTCGATCGTCGCTCGCCGTCCCGATCACGGCCATGTGCGGCATCGCCGTCCCCGGGATCGACAGCGAGAGGAGCCGCGATGGGCCCGTCGGTCCGGCAGGTGACGGAGCCTTCGAGGCCGTTGCATCTCCCCCGTCGCCACGCGACAGCAGGAACCAGCCGACGAGCGCCACGAGGACCACGCCCGCCAGGACCTCGAGCAGCCGGGTGCGCCGGCGGCGGGCGTGCCGGGCGGCGCGGGAAGCCCGCACGGGGCCACCGCCTGAGGGATCCGACGTCACCGGTAGAGCCCCGCCTTCTCGATGTAGCTCTTGACGCCCTCGGGCACGAGGTACCTGATCGGTCGCGAGGCGGCGACCCGGGCGCGGATGTCGGTGGACGAGATCGCCAGGGCGGGCACGTTCATCACCGTGATGCCCGGGTGCTGGTACGGGGCGTGCGCGGAGAACCCCGCGATGTCGTAGCCGGGCCGCGTGGCCGCGATGAAGTGCGCGAGCTCGAACAGCTCACCCGGATCCTTCCACTGGAAGATCTCGAGCACGGCGTCGGCGCCGGTCACGAAGAACAGATCGGTCTCGGTTCCGAGCTCGGCCTTCAGACCACGGAGCGTCTCGACCGTGTAGGTGGGACCGTCGCGATCGACCTCCATCCGCGAGACGCGGAAGAGCGGGTTCGAGGCGGTCGCGATCACGGTCATCAGGTAGCGGTCCTCGGCCGGCGAGACGACCCCGTGCTCCTTCATCCACGGCCGGCCGGTGGGCACGAAGATCACGCCGTCGAGCCCGAACTGCTGGAGGGCTTCCTCGGCGGTCACGAGGTGGCCGTAGTGGATGGGGTCGAAGGTGCCACCCATGACCCCGAGGCGGTTTCCCATCGCGGCTATCCTACGCGGCCCAGGTCACCGACTCAGCCAAGCCGCGAGATCCTCCACGTGCTTCGCGTAGTGCAACGGACCCGATTCCTCGAACCACTCCCAGGCGTCAGGCGTGACCTCGTCGAGCGCCCGGAACGCTGCGAGCATGCGCGCACGGCCGTCGCCGAACCCGGCCCTGACCTCGGCGGCCGGCATGTCCCTGGATCGTTCGGACCCCTCGCGGTTCGTGATCTCGATCGTGGCGGGGGTCTCGCCCACCCCGCCGTCCCACGTGCCGGCCGTGATGCGCTCGAGCACGGCGGCGCAGTCGGCCATCCAGTACCCCACGTGGAACATCACGTCCTTCGGCGACCAGCCTTCGGGCGTGACCGTGGGTTCCTCGAAGCGAGGATCGGGGATCGAGGCGAACACCTCCAGGAGGCGAGCCCAGCCGACGGCTTCCTCGCCGATCAGGCGCTCGACGTCCATCGGCTCAGGCTTCCTCGGCAGGCCCGACGCTGGTCGGGAGCTCCGGCGTCGGGTCGGGCAGGAACTCGAACACCCGGTCCAGGATCTGGACCTCGTCGCCGTGGCGCGCGCCCTCGCTCACGAGCTTGCGTTCGACCCCGTCCTTCACCATGCGCTTCTGGAGCCGTTCCAGGTCGTGCTCGTCCTCGAGGTCCGCCTCCATGACCCAGCGCTCCACGCTCCGGCCCGCCACCCTCCACCGGTGAGGGCCCTCGCGCGTCACCGTGAACCGCGGCCGCCCGGGACGGAGCACCACGTACGGCTGGCGTTCGGGCAACGCGGCGTCGGCCTCCCTCGCCAGCAGGCCGAGCCGGGCCAGCAGGTCGTCGATCCCGTCGCCGGTCATCGCCGAGGTGGCGAGCGCGTCCTGCGGCAATGCGGCCATGGCCACGGCGGGGTCGTCGATCGAGGTCGGCCTTCGTCCCGACCACGATCGCGGGCCGGACCGCGAGGTCCTCGTCGTAGGCGGCCAGTTCTTCCCGGAGGGTCGCCAGATCGGCGGCCGGATGCTCCGCGGACAGGTCCACGACGAGCACGAGCGCCCGGCACCGAACGATGTGGCGGAGGAACCGGTGGCCGAGCCCGCGTCCCTCGCTCGCGCCCTCGACGAGCCCGGGGATGTCGGCCACGACGAACCGATCGGCGTCGTCGCCCGCGACCCCCAGGTTCGGCGTGAGGGTGGTGAAGGGGTAGTTCGCGATCTTCGGCTTGGCGGCCGTCAGCCTCGACAACAGGGTCGACTTGCCGGCGTTCGGGAGTCCCACCAGCCCCACGTCGGCGACCGTGCGGAGCTCAACGCTCAGGCGCTTCTCCTCGCCCTCCTCGCCCGGCTCGGCCGTGCGCGGCACGCGGTTGCGCGCGCTCGCGAACGCGACGTTCCCCCGGCCGCCGCGGCCGCCCTGCGCGACGACCGCCCGCGCGCCCTCGCCCACGAGGTCGGCGACGAGCCCGTTCTCGTCGTAGACGACCGTGCCGTCGGGCACCGGGATCACGATGTCCTTGCCGTTCGCCCCGTCCCGCTTGGTCGAGCGGCCCGGACCGCCCGGCTTCGCTCTGAGGTGAGGATGGTCGGCGAGCCCGGAGAGGTCGTGGACGCCGCGGGACACCTCGAACACGACCGAGCCGCCCTCGCCGCCGTTCCCGCCGTCGGGGCCGCCGTGGGCCTTGTACGGCTCGCTGTGCAGGTGCGCGGACCCGTTGCCGCCCCGGCCTGCCTGTGCGTACGCGGTGCACTCGTCGACGAACGCCATCAGGCCTCCCAGCCTATCGGTGGTCGCCCGCGCCGCGACGGGAGAAGATGACCCCCATGCCGGAACCGACGACCGTGTGGATGGTGCATCTGCGCCGCGGTGAGGCGGTGGTCGAGGTCGAGGGCGAGATCGACCTGACCGGCGACGCCATGGTCTTCACGGGCAGGGAAGACGGCGAGCCCGTCTCCTTCTCGTTCTCGAGCGTCCGGCGGGCCAAACGGCTCCGTGGCTCACCGGTGATGCTGCTCGAATGGCAGACCGACGACGAGGCCCGCAAGACCGCCTTCTACTTCAGCCAGCCGCCCCCGCTCGCCCCGCCGGAGCCCGGACAGACCACCCTGCCCGGCGATCCCTTCACGACCCGGCCGACCGGCGCCTTCGGAGCGATCCGCCGCTCCTCGAAGCGGCGACATCAGAAGACGAACATCCAGTACCTGCAGACCGTCGGGATCCGGCAGAAGGACGAGATCGAGGCGTGGGTCGACGCGATCATGGAGCGTCGGATCGCGCCCTGACGGGCGCGTCGGATCACTCGGCGGGAACGATCGAGGCGAACGTGCGTCCGCGCGACTGGTGGAACGCCACCGAGCCCTCACGCAGCGCGAACAGCGTGTCGTCGCCGCCCTTGCCCACGCCCTCCCCGGGGTGGATGCGGGTGCCGCGCTGGCGCACGATGACCGAGCCGGCCGAGACCGACTCGCCGCCGTAGGCCTTCACGCCGAGGCGCTTCGCATTGGAATCGCGGCCGTTCCGCGACGAGCCGCCGCCCTTCTTGTGTGCCATAAGACCTCCAGGGTAGCAGCTACTCCGCGGCCGCAGCTTCGTCGGCGGCGGCCTCGGCGGGCGTCTCGGCGGTCTCGGGCTCGGCCGGCGCCTCGGTCGCCTCGGCGCCCTTCTCGACCGACTTCGCGGGCTTCTTCGCCGCCTTCTTCTCGCTCTTCTGCGCGCCGCCGAGGGAGACGTCCTCGATCTCGAGGAGGGTCAGCAGCTGACGGTGGCCGCCGCGCTTCGCGTACCCGGTCTTGGGCCGGTACTTGAAGATCTTGATCTTGTCGCCCTTCTTCTCGCCGAGGGGCTTCGCCGTGACCGTGGCCTTGGCGGCCTCGCTCCCCACGTGCGTGGTGCCGTCGTCCTCGACGACCAGGATCGGCGCGAAGGTGAGGGTCTCGCCCTCGTGGACGAGCTTCTCGACCTCGATGACGTCGCCGGCCTTCACCTTCTGCTGCTTGCCGCCCGTCTTGATCACCGCGTACATGGTTGGTCCTTCCGTCAGGATCCGTAGTTGAGCAGGATGCCCCGGCCTTCGCAGGTGGGACAGGTCTCGGAGAACGATTCGACCAGGCCAGAGGATACGCGTTTGCGCGTGACCTGCATCAGGCCCAGTGGCCCGATCTCGAAGACCTGGCTCCGCGTCTTGTCGAGTGCCATGGCTTCCTTCATCGTGTCCTCGACCTGCGACTTGTTCTTCTCGAGCAGCATGTCGATGAAGTCCACGACGATGATGCCCCCGATGTCGCGGAGCCGGAGCTGGCGCGCAACTTCCTGAGCGGCCTCGAGGTTCGTGTTGACCACGGTCTCCTCGAGGTTCGTCTTGCCCACCGACTTGCCGGTGTTCACGTCGACGATCGTCATCGCTTCCGTCCGCTCGATGATCAGGTAGCCGCCGCTCGGCAGCCACACCTTGCGGTCGAGCGCCTTGTGGATCTGCTCCTCGATCCGGTGCTCCTCGAAGGCCGGGAGCTTCCCCTCGTGAAGCTTGATCTTCGGCGCCAGGTCGGGCGCGATGTCGCCGACGTAGGTCATGATCTTGTCGTAGATGTTGCGGGAGTCGGTCACGAGCTCCCGGTACTCCTCGTCGGTGAACAGGTCGCGCACGACCCGCACCGTGAGCTCGGGCTCCTCGTAGACGACGGCGGGCGCCTTGACCTTCTTGGCCTCGCGTTGGATCTCGTCCCACTGGCGGACCAGGCGGGCAAGGTCGTGAGTGAGGGCCTCCTCGCTCGCGCCCTCGGCGGCCGTCCGCACGATCACGCCGTGCTCCTCGGGCTTGATCTTCCGCATGATCGTCTTCAGGCGCTTACGCTCGTTGTCCCCGAGTCGGCGGCTGATCCCCGACAGGCTCTGGTTCGGCGCGAACACCAGGTAGCGACCCGGTAGCGAGATCTGCGCCGTCAGGCGGGCGCCCTTGCCGCCCATCGGGTCCTTCGTGACCTGCACGAGGACCGCCTGTCCGGACTTCAGGACCTGCTCGATGCGGGGAGCCGGCCCCTCGAGGTCCTCGGGCCGGTAGTTGACCTCGCCCGCGTAGAGCACGCCGTTGCGCCCGCGGCCGACGTCGACGAAGGCCGCCTCCATCCCCGGCAGCACGTTCTGGACGCGCCCCAGGTAGACGTTGCCCACCATAGAGGTCGCCCCGGCGCGCGTGACGTAGTGCTGGACGAGCACGTTCTCCTCGAGCACCGCGATCTGGTCGCGCTCCCCGTGCTCGGTGATGACCATGAGCTTGTCGGTGATGCGGGGCGGCACGATGACCGGCTCGCGCCGGCGGCCACGGCCCCCCTCGCGCCCCCCGCTCCGTCCGGTACGGCTGCGCGTGTTGCGGATGTTCCGGGTGGGTCCTCCCGCGGCGACCTGCTCCTCGACGGACATCGGCTTGGCCTTCGCCCGGCCGTTCCCGTTGCCGCCCTTCGCAGGTGCTTCCTCGTCGGCCGACGGCTTCTCGGCCGTGGCCCGCCCGCCGTTGCCGGATCCCGAACCCGTGCCGCGGCTGCCGCGACGGCGCGAGCCCGTACCGGTGGTGGGCGCGTCGGGCGTGGCATCGTCGCGCTGCGTGGCCGCGGTCTCTCGGACATCGGCCTCGTCGTCGGCGCCGGTGTCGCTCGTGTCGCCGGTGGTGGCGCCCGAAGGGCCTCCGGTGCGGCCCCCCCGGCCCCGGCCGCCGCGACGACGACGTTTGCGGGGAGCCGTCGACGTGGTGCCGTCGGCGCCCGCCTCTTCGGCGGCGGCGCTGGTGGTCGTACCGCTCAGGGCGTCCGCGTCGCCCTTGCCGCGCGGCGCTCGGGGAGCCCGTGCGGGCCGATCGGTCTCGGTCGCTACTTCAGCAGGGTCCGCGACGTCGCCCGGCTCGACGGATGCGGCGGGCCGTTGCCCCCCTCCGCCACGCCCGCGGCCGCCGCGGCGGCGGCGCGCGCCGCTCTTGGGGAGGGCGCCGTCAGCCGAAGGGGCATCTCCCTCGGCCTGCGGGGCAATCGGTTCCGCCTCGTCCGGACGCGGCTTCACGGTCGTGAGACGCGCCGGGGCCTCGGTCGTGGCCGCCCCCGCCTCGGAGACAGGGGCCGTCGCCGGGGCAACCGCCTTGGGCTCCGCGGGGGTCCGGCTGGGGGTTCGCGTCGCCGTCGTGGTCGTGGCTGCCTTCGGGGCAGCCTTCGCCTTCGGGGTCGCCTTCGCCTTCGGGGTCGGCGCGCCGCGCTTGAACGCGGCGAGGCGCTCGGCCGCCTCGGTCGTGGGTTGCTCGGCCGGAGGCGCGCTCTGCGCCGGGGCCTCGGTCTCGTGGTCCGTCAAGGATCACTCCTCTCGCTGTTGCGAGGGGGCGTGCCGTCGAGGACATCGGGGATACGCGCGATGCGCTCCACCCGCGTGGAGGGCGGCGATATGCCATCTTGCGAGCCCGCGCTGCGGGGCTCACCGCCTCCGCGCGCCGGGCTCAGCGCGTCGTCGCGCACCCGGTAACGTCCTTGTCCGGCGCTCGCGTCCCGCGCTCGCGTGCCCGATCTTCGGGCCGCGGAGGCTGCGGTCGCGCGCCACCTCGGTGTTCACCATCCCGCCTGTGGCTGCGCTCGACGGCGCGCCCGGCGGGCACATCTGTGATCGAGCATAGCAGCGGTCACCCGGCTCGACGCGAGATCGGGTGCATGACCTGCGGCGATGCCGCTGTAGGGAGAACGGGGGCGCATGCCCATGCGCGGCCTAGTCCGTCGGGGCCGCTGCGCCGGGCCCGTGTCCCCCGGGGCGAAACGGGCGCCCGCCCCATACCCCCGTGGGCCGCAGGTGCCGAGACTTCACGTATGACCCCCGTCGGTACTTCCCCCCGTACATCCGAGGTGCGCGTCCTCGTCGTCGACGACAACGCGGGCTTCCGGGAATCCCTCGTGAGCCTGCTGGATACCGGCGAGCTCCACGTGGTGGGCCAGGCGGCGGACGGGGCGGAGGCCCTCGCCTTGATGATGTCCGTCGAGCCCGACGTGGTCCTGATGGACGTGCGGATGCCGTCGATGGGCGGCGTCGAGGCGACCCGCCGCCTGAAGGCGATGCGGCCCGACATCGGGGTGGTCGCCCTGACGGGCAACGAGGACCAGCGGGCCGTCCGGGACATGCTCGTGGCCGGCGCGTCGGGCTACGTCCTGAAGGACTCCGACGGGGACGAGATCCTCCACGCGGTCCGACAGGCGGCGGCGGGCGGCGGGGTCATCTCCCCCGAGGTCACCCCCACCGTGATCGAGGAGCTCACCGAGGCGCTCGAGCGAGAACGCCGCCGGACCCGGCAGCTCGAGATCGCCCAGGAGGCGCTCCTGGAGCGTGCCGCGCGGCGGCACGAGCTGGTCTCGCGGCTCGGCCACGAGCTGCGTACCCCCGTCACCGTGATCCTGGGGATGGCGTCCACGTTGTCCAAGGGCACCGCGCCGATCGAGCAGCGTGCCGAGATCCTCGACACGCTCGTCGACCGGGCCGAGAGCCTCTCCCGTCTCGTCCAGCGGTTCGAGGCCGCCGTGGAGGCCGGCCTCACCGAGTGGGCCGACGTCACCCAGGTGGCCAGAGAGGTCGCCGAGGTCTTCCCCCGCGTGGTCGTGGACGCCGCGCCCGGGCCGGCGATGGCGACGCTCAACCGGACCGCGGCCCGACGGATCCTCGAGGAGCTCGTGGAGAACGCGCTCGCCTTCTCCCCCAGCGACACCCCCGTGACGATCAACGTGCGGGTGAACGGCCACGGGCCGGAGGTGCGCGTCGTGGATCACGGCAGCGGCGTGTCGCAGGAAGCCTTCGGGCGGATCTTCGACCCGCTCGAGCAGGGCGAGGACCTGAACACCCGCCACCACCAGGGCGTCGGGCTGGGCCTCACGCTGGCTCGGATGTCGGCGCGCGCGATGGACGGCGACGTCTCCCTGGAAGCCACGGGGCCCGAGGGATCGACGTTCCTGTGGCAGGTCACGGGCGTCACCCCGCCCGACTGAGCGGCAGCGCTACTTGAAACGCCGCATGTGGATGCTCAGCAGCATCCCGACCGCGATGAAGTTCACGAGCATCGCCGACCCCCCGTAGCTCAGGAACGGCAGCGGGATCCCGGTGATCGGCATGATCCCGATCACCATCCCGACGTTCACGAAGATCTGGATCGCGAACATCGAGGCGATCCCGACCGCCGCGTACGTCCCGAACGGGTCCTTCGAGAGGAAGGCGATCCGGATCGCGCGCCACAGCAGCAGCGCGAAGAGCGCGAGGACGCACATCGCGCCCATGAATCCGAACTCCTCCCCCACCACCGTGAAGATGAAGTCGGTGTGCTGCTCGGGCACGTAGTCCAGGTTCGTCTGGGTGCCGTTCAGGTAGCCGCGTCCGAAGGTGCCGCCCGAGCCCACCGCGATCTCGGACTGCTGCAGGTTGTACCGGGCATCGGCCGACGTCGCCGAGTCGTCGAGCCATCCCGTGAGCCGCTCGACCTGATACTGCTTGATCACCCCGAGTTGGAACGCCAGGAAGATCATCAGGATCGCGGCGGCGGCGAGGAACAGCAGGTGCCGGAGCCGCGTCCCCGCGACCACGAGCATCCCCACGGTGATCGCGACGAGCACGATCACGGACCCGATCTCCACGTTGATGAAGACGAGGCCGATCGTGAGCACGGCGACGCCGAGCACCCGGGTGAGGTCCTGGACGGTGGGGACGGGCCCCCGCAGCTCCGACAGCATGGCCGCGAGCATCACGATCAGGCCGATCTTCGCGAACTCGGACGGGCTCAGCTGCAGGAGCGCCGCGCCCGGGATGTCGATGTAGTTGCTCGTCCCGCTCGCGGACGACGACAGCCCCGGGACGTGGACGAGGAGCAGCAGGAACAGCGTGGCGCCGAAGATGAAGCCCGAGTAGACCTTGAAGAACCGGTAATCGAAGGTCGCGATCACCAGCATCAGGACGAGCCCCAGGATCATCGTGATGACCTGTTTGTTCACCCGGTCGAACGGGTCGAGCCCGTCCTGGCGCAGGGTCTGGTTCGTCGCCGAGTAGATCAGGAAGAGCCCGATCACGACGAGCGCGGCCGTGACGAGCAGCAGCACCGGGTCGAGGTGCCGGATCGGCCTGCGTTCCTCGGCGAACGTGCGTCCCGCGACGAGGTCCATCAGTCCTGCGACCCCCCGCTCACGGGACCGCTCACGGGCAGGTCGTACATCCGCTCGATCACGTGCCGAACGATCGGCGCGGCGGTCGTCGAGCCGAACCCGCCCTGCTCGACCATCGCGATCACGACGTACTTCGGCTGGTAGGCGGGCACGATCGCCGCGAACCACGAGGTGTCCTGGAAGGGGGGCCGCTCCGCGGTGCCCGTCTTGCCCGCCACCGGGATCGTGCTGAGCGGGAACCCGGAGAACGCCAGGCCCGCGGTGCCGCCCGACTGCGTCACCTGCGAAAGCCCGTCCTGCACGATGTAGTCGAGCTCCGCCTGGGTGTACGGGAGATCGGCGTAGCACTTGGTCCCGACCTGCTTCACGATGTCGCCCTGCGCGTTCTCGATGTGATCCACGAGGTGCGGCTTGCACATATGCCCGCCGTTCGCGAGGGCGAGGTAGGCGGTGGCGAGCTGCATCGGGGTCGCGCGCATCTCCCCGGAGCCGATCGACAGGAGGATGTTCACGCCGGGGATCGGTCCGTCGGGATAGAGCTCGGGATGGTCGAGCATGAACTTCGCGTCGGGGACGATGCCGTCGGCTTCCAGCGGCAGATCCACGCCGGTGGGCTTGCCGAAGCCGAACTGACGCAGGTCGCGCTGGAACGGCTCGCTGTTCTTGCCCAGGGGGTTGTCGCGCCAGTTGAAGAAGAACTGCGTCCCGAAGTCGTAGAAGACCGTGTCGCACGAGACCTTCAGCGCCTGGGCGATCGACATGTAGCCGAGCCCCGACGTCGACCAGTTCCCGAACGACGCCCCGGACGTGTCACCCGGCACGACGTACTCGGCCGGACAGTCGTAGCCGCTCGAGAACGAGGCGATCTTCTCCTTGGCGGCCGAGAGGGCGACGAACGGCTTGAAGGTCGAGCCGGGCGCGTAGATCTGCTGCGTCACGCGGTTCAGGGCGGGGGCGAGCGTGTTGTCGCCGTTCAGGTAGTTGTTCTGCTGCGGGGTGAGGCCCTTCACGAACCACTCGGGGTTGTAGGCGGGCCACGAGGCCATCGCGACGATCCCGGAGGTCTGGGCGTCGAGGACGATCACCGCGCCGCCGTCGGCTTTCAGGTACGTGCCCGACTGCTCGTCGACGATCGTGCGGGCGCGGTCGATCCCGTTCTGGAGCTCCTCCTCGGCGGCCTGCTGGATGTCGGCATCCAGCGCCAGCACGAGGTTGTCGCCAGGGGTGGCGGGCTGCTCACCGAGCGTGCGGATCGTCTCTCCGTCGGAGTTCACGATGTACTTCTGCGCGCCCTTCTCACCACGGAGGTACTTCTCGTAGACCTGCTCGAGGCCGCTGCGTCCCACGAGGTCGTTCTGCCCGTACTCGGTGAGCCCGTGGTTGAACTTCGGATCCTCGTACTCCCTGCCTAGGATCTGGCCGAGGTAGCCGAGCACGTGGGCGGCGAACTCGGGATCGTGGTGCTCGCGCGCCCACGGGTACGCGCGCACGCTGGTCGGCACGACGCTCACGCCGGGGAACTCGTCGGGATGCTCCTTCAGGTAGTACGCCACCCGCTCGGGAACGAACTCGGCGACCGGCTTCGGCTGGTAGTCGTAGTACCGCTTGTCCTGCAGGGACCGCGTGATCGACTTCACGCGGACGTCGAGCAGGTCGGACAGGTCGAGCAACACCTGCTCCGCGTTCGGGCCGAGCTGGTCCTTGCGGACGCGGACCTCCAGGCTCATCCGATTGTCGACGAGCTTGTTCCCCTTCGCGTCCTTGATCGTGCCCCGAAGCGCGTCGGTCTCGGCGATCTGCACGCTGTTGTCCAGCGCCGCTCTACGGTTCTGCGCGACGGCCAGCACCTGGAGGAACCACAGCCGCGTCGTGAGGGCCGCGAACATGAACACCATGAGCAGCGCGACAACCTTCAGGCGGGAAGAAGCCTTCTCCATCTAGAAGCGCACCACCCTCTGGGGGCGTGAGCCCTCGAACATCCGCCGGAGGAGCGGATAGAAGATCGGGGTCAGGACCGCGTTGTAGAGCGCGGTCAGCAGGATCACCTTCACCGAGTAGCTGAGCGGCTGGTCGAGCTGGCCCAGCAGGAACGACACCACCTCGTAGAAGGCGACGCCGGCGGCCGTGCCCGCCGCCACGAGGAAGGTCGGCAGGAGCGGCGAGGCCGACACGATGTACTGGCGCGCCATCCCGATCGCGTACCCGAGCAGGGTGAGCGTGAGCGCCGTGATGCCCTTCGGCTGGTTCAGCAGGAAGTCCTGCATCATCCCGCCGGCGAACCCCACGATCGCGCCCTCCTGCGGGCCCTCCAGGATCGCGACCACGATCGTCACGAGGTACAGGAGCTCCGGCCGGACGCCTAGGAGCTTGATCTGAGCGAAGATCGTCGACTGCAGCAGCAGCGCGGTGATGATCACCACGGCGACCGTGAGCACGCGGCGCAGCATCAGGCGGCCTCCTCCCCCGCGCGCGTCTGCAGCACCAGCACGAACTGCAGCGTCGCGAAGTCGACGGCCGGACGGACATCCACGAATTCTTCGATCGAGTTGTCCGACGGGACCGTGCGCGAGACCTGGCCGATCAGCAGGCCCGTCGGGTACAGGCCAGGTCGTCCGGCCGCCTGGTATCCGAGCGTGAACACGGCTTCGTTGCCGGCGACCTCGGTGCCGGGAGTGACGAGGCTCATCCGGAGGTCGGCGTCGCCCTGGCCCTGGACATCGCCTGCCTCCCCTGACGTGCTGAGCTTCGCGGCGGCCGACCAGTCGCGGTCGAGCATCAGCTGGACGTCGGCGGAGTGCTCGGTCGTCTCGACCACGATCCCCACCAGCAACCGCGACGTCGCCGAGCCTGTGACCACCGGCATGTTCGGCTCGATCCCGTCGGCCGACCCCTTGTCGATCGTCACCGACCACTCGAAGTTCGAAACGCCGTTCGCGATCACGACCGCCGGCACGGCGTTCGGGTCGAGGCTCTGCTGGAGGCCGAGGAGATCGAGCAGCGACCCGTACTGCTCCTGCACGAACGCGGTGGTCTCGTTCTGGGCGTTCGCGGCCGCGAGCTCGTCCTTCAACCGCTGGTTCTCGTCGGCCAGCGACGGGAGGTGGGCGAGGCCCGAGAAGAAGTTGCCGACGGGGCGGGTCACGGTGGTCACGGCCTCCTGGAGCGGCGCCATCGCCGCGCGGGTGGTGCGGCCGAACCCGGCGAGCGGGCCGGACTGGCCCTGGCGGTAGTCGAGCGTGATCACCGCGAGCGAGATCGACACGAGCACGACCACCAGGAGCCGCGTGCTGCGGGGGCGATGCCGGGTCGACACGACGAGGCTACCGGCGCGACGGGCTGACCAAGACCCGCTGCAGCACCTCGAACTCCTCGAGGCACTTCCCTGAACCCAGCACGACGGCCTGCAGGGGCGCGTCGGCGATGCGCACCGGCATGCCGGTCTCGTGCCGCAGGCGCTTGTCGAGGCCGCGCAGGAGGGCGCCACCGCCCGTGAGGACGATGCCGCGGTCCATGATGTCGGCCGAGAGTTCCGGCGGGGTCCGGTCGAGCGTCGTCTTGATCGCGTCGATGATCGCGTTGACGGGTTCCTCGATCGCGCGGCGGATCTCCTCCGCGGTGATCGTGATCGTCTTCGGGAGGCCGGAGACGAGGTCGCGCCCCTTGATCTCGGCCACGAGCTCCTCGGGCATCGGGAACACGCTCGCGATCGCGAGCTTGATCGCCTCGGACGTGCGCTCACCCAGTAGGAGCGAGTACTCCTTCTTCACGTGCTGGATGATCGCCTCGTCGAGCTCGTCGCCGCCGATGCGGATCGACGTGCTCGTGACGATCCCGCCGAGCGAGATCACCGCGACCTCCGTCGTGCCGCCGCCGATGTCGACCACCATGTTCCCGGTGGGCTCGTGGATCGGCAGCCCGGCGCCGATCGCCGCCGCCATCGGCTCCTCGATGATGTAGGCGCGACGGGAGCCCGCCGCGATCGTCGCCTCCTCGACCGCGCGCTGCTCCACCCCGGTGATACCGGACGGGACGCAGACGACCACACGCGGTTTGGCCAGGAGACGGCGCTTGTGCACACGCTGGATGAAGTACCGGAGCATCTTCTCGGTGACGTCGAAGTCGGCGATCACGCCGTCCTTCAGGGGCCGCACGGCCTGGATGTGGGACGGGGTCCGCCCGATCATCCGCTTGGCCTCGGCACCCACGGCAAGGATGGCTCCAGTAAGGGTGTTGATCGCGACGACTGATGGCTCGTTGAGCACGACGCCGCGGCCACGCACGTAGACGAGCGTGTTCGCGGTGCCGAGGTCGACGGCCATGTCACGACCAAGGAACCCGAGTACCCCCTCCGTCCCCTGGGAAGGTCTGGACGTGGAGGAAGAGGATCGCTGAACCCGTTCGGCCATGGGATTCCCGTTCATCTAACAGGAGTGCACTCGCCGCTGGCAACTTCGCGAGGGCGAAACCACGTCCCCGTCACAACCCCTGGCCGGCTCGATAGGCTGCGATGTCGTCCATCAGGAGGGGTGCGGGATGTCGTTCGCGGTGGTGTTCCCGGGGCAAGGGTCGCAGTTCGCCGGCATGGCCGACGCGTGGATCGCGCACCCGGCCTCGAAGGCGGTGATCGACGAGGCCTCCGCCGCGATGCGGCGTGATCTGGTCGCCGGTTGCCATGACGAGGCCGCCCTCGCGACCACCGAGTTCGTGCAGCCGGCGCTGCTCGCGTGCGACGTGGCGGCGTTCCGGGTGCTCGAGGCGTGGGGGCTGGGCGGATCCGGCGCGCCGCTCGTGGGGGTGGCGGGCCATTCGCTGGGCGAGTTCGCCGCGCTGGTCGCCGCCGGCGTGCTGGATCTGGCCACCGCCCTGGAGCTCGTCGTCGCGCGCGGCACCGCGATGCAGCTCGCCAGCGCGATGCGGCCGGGGACGATGAGCGCGCTCCTCGGCGTGGGCACCCAGGATGCCCAGGCCCTCTGCGACGAGGTGCGGGACGGCGACCAGCTGGTGGTCGCGAACCAGAACTCCCCCGTGCAGGTGGTGATCAGCGGGACCGTCGCCGCCATCGAGCGCGCCGAAACCCTCGCGAAGGAACGCAAGATCCGCGCGATCCGCCTGAACGTGGCGGGCGCGTTCCACAGCGAGTTGATGCGGCCGGCCGTCGGGCCGATCCTCGAGGTGCTCGCCCGCATCGAACTGCGCGCCCCGACCGTCCCGGTGGCCGAGAACGTCACCGGCTCGCTCGTGACGGACGCGGACGAGCTCCGCCAGCTCGTCGCGATGCACGTCGTGTCGCCGGTCCGATGGGAGACCGGGATCCAGGCACTCGCCGCCGCGGGCGCCACCACCTTCCTCGAAGCCGGTCCCGGCGAGGTGCTCACGAAGCTCGCGAAGCGGGTCGTGCCCGACGCGACGGCCGTCGCGGTGGGAACGCCCGAGGCGGCCGCGCGCGCGCTCGCCGGCTCGTGATCGCACGGCATCGCCGCAGGTCCGTCGCCTGCATGGGCCCGCGCGGTCCGATATCCTCGGCGCCGTGACCCGGTTCGCCACCATCGCCGGCGTGGGCTCCGCGCTCCCGCCCCGGCTCGTGCCCAACAGCTGGTTCGAGACCATCGTCGAGACCAACGACGAGTGGATCCGCGATCGCACCGGGATCGAGGCCCGCCACTTCGCCGACGACGACGTGCAGACCTCCGACCTCGGCGTCGAGGCCGCACGCGGCGCCCTCACGTCCGCCGGCATCCAGGCCGAGCAGCTCGACATGATCGTGTGCGCCACGATCACCGGCGACACGCAGTTCCCGGCCACCGCGGTGTGGATGCAGACCAAGCTCGGGGTGAGCTGTCCGTCGTTCGACGTGAACGCGGCCTGCTCGGGGTTCTCGTACGGGCTCTCGGCCGCCACGGCGTTCATCCAGTCCGGGATGGCCGACACGATCCTGGTGGTGGGCGCCGAGATCTTCAGCCGGATCATCGACTTCACCGACCGCGGGACCTGCATCCTGTTCGGCGACGGCGCGGGCGCGGCGGTCGTGCGGGCCTCGGACACGCCCGGGATCGAGGGCACCGTGCTGGGTGCCGACGGCACCGCCGCCGAGATCCTCTGGATGCCGGCGGGCGGGACGCGGGCCCCGGCGTCGCACGACACCGTCGAGGCCCGCGACCACTTCGTGAAGATGCCGAACGGCCGTGAGGTCTTCAAGCGTGCCGTGACCGAGATGGCCGCCGCCTGCCGTGCGCTGCTCGAGAAGTCGGACCACTCGATCGACGACGTCGACGTGCTGATCCCCCACCAGGCGAACGCGCGCATCATGCAGGCGGTCGTCGACCGGCTCGGCATCGACCCCGCGAAGGCGGTCGTCGACGTGGCCGAGGTCGGGAACACGAGCGCCGCCTCGATCCCGATCGCCCTCGATCGGGCCTGGCGCGCCGGGCGGATCCGCCAGGGCGACCTGGTGCTGTTCACGTCGTTCGGCGCCGGGCTCACGTGGGGCGCCACCCTGGTGCGGTGGACGATGCCGGAGCCGACCTCGTGACCTCGCGCGTCGCGGTCGTCACGGGCGCCACGCGCGGCATCGGCCGGGCGTGCGCGGTCGAGCTGGCGCGCGCCGGGTGGTCGGTCGCGGTCGGCTACCGCAGCGACGAGACCGCCGCGAAGGACACCCTGGCCGAGCTCGAGGCCGCCGGCACCCCGGGCATGACCGTCTTCCTGGACACGACCGACCAGGCGAGCGTGCAGGAGGGGTTCCGCCGGGTGGCCGACGAGATGGGGAACGTCACCGGCCTCGTGAACAACGCCGGGTTCAGCCAGGACGGGCTGCTCCTGAAGTACTCGATGGACACCTACGACAAGGTGATGGACACGAACGTCAAGGGCGCGTTCATCTGCGCGCAGTCCGCGATGCGCGGGATGCTCCGCGAGCGATGGGGCCGGATCGTGAACATGTCGAGCGCGGTCGCGCTGCGCGGGAACGCCGGTCAGACCGTCTACGGCGCCTCGAAGACCGCGCTGATCGGCCTGACGAAGGCGCTCGCCCGCGAGGTCGGCGGCAAAGGCATCACGGTGAACGCGGTCTGCCCCGGGCTCGTCGACACCGAGATGACCTCGCACCTCGAGGAGAAGGCGCGGGCGTTCTACCTGGACCAGACGCCGATCGGGCGCACCGCCACGCTGGACGAGGTGGCCTCGGTCGTGCGGTTCCTGATGTCGGAGGAGTCGTCGTACGTGAACGGCGCCGTGATCCCCGTGGACGGGGGTCTCACGGCGTAGTCGTGTCGGGGGTCCGACCACTAGCCTGTGGCGGACCGGAAGGGACCACAGGAGGAACAGACAGATGACCGATCGTTCGGATATCGAGGCCCGCGTCAAGAAGGTGCTGGCCGAGCAGCTCGCCGTCGACGAGGCGCAGGTCGTGCCCGACGCGCGCTTCGCCGAGGACCTCAACGCCGACTCGCTCGACCTCGTCGAGGCCGTGCTCGCCCTCGAGGAGGAGTGGAGCATCGAGATCCCCGAGGAGGAGATGGAGTCCGTCAAGACCGTCGGGCAGGCCATCGACCTCGTCGCCACGAAGGTCGGCTGAGCCGGCCGTCCCACGTCCATCGCCGAAAGGAACGCGTTGAGCGCACGTCGCAAGGTCGTCATCACCGGCATCGGGCCGGTCACCCCGATCGGGATCGGCGTCGACGCGTTCTGGGAAGGGCTGCGCACCGGCCGCAACGGCGTGCGTGAGATCAGCCGGTTCGACCACTCCGACCTCCCCGTGAGCGTGGCGGGCGAGGTTCAGGACTTCGTGCCGACGGACTTCCTCGAGGTGAAGGAGGCCCGGCGCACCGACCCGTTCGCGCAGTACGCGATCGCCTCGGCGATGCTGGCCTGGGAGGACGCGGGCAACCCCGAGGTCGCCTCCGAACGCGGGGGGGCCATCTACGCGACCGGGATCGGCGGCGTACAGACCCTGTTGAACCAGCACAACGTGCTGCTCGAGAAGGGTCCCGGTCGGGTCTCGCCGTTCATGGTCCCGATGCTGATGGCGAACGCCGGCGCCGGTCACATCGCGATGAAGTTCGGGCTCACGGGCCCCAACTACTGCACGGTGTCGGCGTGCGCCTCGTCGAACCACGCGATCGGCGAGGGGATGCGGCTGATCCGCGACGGGTACCTCGACCTCTGCGTGGCCGGTGGCTCCGAGGCCGCCACGATCCCGTTGACGGTCGCGGCGTTCGCACAGATGACCGCGCTGACGAAGAACCCGGACCCCGAGACCGCGTCGCGCCCGTTCGACGCCGGGCGCAACGGGTTCGTGCTCTCGGAAGGTGGCTGCGCGCTGATCCTCGAGAGCGAGGAGCACGCGGCGGCGCGCGGGGCGCGCGTCTACGCGGAGGTGGCCGGCTACGGCGCGTCCGACGACGCCCACCACATCACCGCCCCGGACCCGAAGGGCTCGGGCGCCACGCTCGCGATGCGCTGGGCGCTCCAGGACGCCGGCGAGGAGCCGGCGGCCGTCTCGTACGTGAACGCCCACGGTACGTCGACGCCCCTGAACGACGCGGCCGAGACCGCCGCGATCAAGGCGTCGCTCGGCGACGAGCTCGCCCATTCGGTCGCCGTCTCGTCGACGAAGTCGATGACGGGGCACATGCTCGGCGCGGCCGGCGCGGTGGAGGGTGCGGTGTGTGCGCTGGCCATCACGAACGGCATGATCCCGCCGACGATCCACTACGAGACGCCCGACCCCGACTGCGACCTCGACGTGACGCCGAACGACGCCCGCGAGCTCGACGTCACGCTCGCGCTCTCGAACTCGTTCGGGTTCGGCGGCCAGAACGCCTGCATCGCCTTCCGCAAG
The DNA here is from genome assembly GCA_963821925.1 of uncultured Actinomycetes bacterium. Lineage (GTDB taxonomy): Bacteria > Actinomycetota > UBA4738 > UBA4738 > HRBIN12 > JAOUEA01. The sequence continues at coordinate 569,159 of CAWGFO010000009.1, forward strand.
GTCTAGACGCCGCAGGTTCGTCGACGAACATCGGCGTGCGAGACTGACGCCGTGAGCGCCCTTCCGCCGCCGCCGGGATCCCCGGAGTGGGGACCGAACCCACCCTCCTACGGCGCCCCGCCGTCGCCGTCGCTTCCTCGCTGGCGGCAGGCGAAGGCCGGATGGATCCTGCTGCATCTCGCGATCGGCGGCGCGATCTGGTTCGGGCTGGAGTTCGCGATGGGCTTCGTGATCGCGATCGCCGGTCGTACCTATGACCGCTCCATCGAGACCGACCAGGCGCTCGGCCTGTGGACGCTCCTGTTGCTGATCGCCTCGGTGGCCGGGTGGATCCTGTTCGTGTACCTGAAGGCGTCCCTGCCCGTGCGGTGGGCGGTCCTCGTCGGCGTGATCGCGGTGCCGTTCGTGGGCACAGCGATCACGCTCCTCGATCGGCTGCCCCAGGCCTGACCTGCGCCGTGCGCGATCCGTCGCGGCCCTGTGACGTTCCTGTCGCGGCCCTCCCGTGGCGTGGGCCGCCCGGCTACGCTCCGGCGATGCGCCGGCTGACGACCGCCCTCGCCCTCTCCCTGGCGCTCCTCGCCGCTGCGTGCTCGAAGCCCCCACCGCCGGAGGGCTCGACCCGGACGACGATCACGACCCCGAGCGGGATCGAGCTCGAGGCGATCGAGCTCGGCGACGGCCCGAAGGTCGCGGTCCTCTCGCACGGGGCCACCGGCACGAAGGAGGACTTCTACCCGATCGCCGAGGCGTTCGCGGCCGACGGATGGCGCGTGATCGCCTACGACGGCCCCGGCGTCGGCGCCTCCACCGGCACGAACGGCCAGGACCGCGAGGAGGCCCTCACGGCCGTCGTCGACCACGCCCGGGCGACGGGTGCCGAGGCCGTGGTGCTGATCGGCGGCTCGATGGGGGCGGGGCTGTCGCTCGCGATGGCGGCGCCGCTCCACGCGGACGCCGTCGTGAGCCTCTCGGCCCCGGCCACCGCGTACGACGCCCTCGACGCGGCGCGGGCGATGCCCGACGAGATCGCGGTGTTCGTCGCCGCCGCGGAGGACAACGAGCCGTACGCGAGCGAGGCGCGCGACATCGCCGACGCCGCCGGGGTCGAGGCCGTGATCGTCAGCGGGAGCGGTCACGGGAGCGGCGTGTTCAAGGACCATCCGGAACTGCTCGACCGCGTGATCGCGTGGGCCGACGAGGCGGTGGCGGGGAGCGCCGGGCCGTCCGCGACGGCGAGCCTCGAGGCGAGCCCGACCCCCTAGGCGTCGAGCGCGCGGTACCAGCGCCCGCCGTTGAACCCGACGGTCGTCGTGACGCCCTCGATCTCGTCGAGGAACGTGACGCGTTGCGGCGTCCGCGGCTCCCCCACCGCGAAGCTGCCGTCGTCGAGCGGGGTGAGGCGCTCCTCCACGCCGTCGGGCGGGGACAGGAACCAGAGCGCACCGCCGCGAGCGAAGATCCGAAGGGTCGGAGCCCAGGGATTGTTGCTGCGGTACAGGCCTTCCCGTCCGTCCCAGCCGTCGGGCAGCGCCGGCGCCTCCGCGAGCGCACGGCCGGCCGGGGCGAAGCGATCGGGGCCGTGGACGAGCTCGGTCACCGCTCCCTCGGCGTCCCGGAGCACCCGCAGCAGGTACCGGTCGCGCGACGGATGCGGCACGAGGAAGGCGTCGTCGACGTCGGGCCAGCGTTCGAGCTCGACCCCGATCGCGCCGTCGCGCAGGCGGAGTCCGTCGTCGGTCGCGACGAGCTGGATCTCACGGTCGCCCACGTACGTGCCGGCCAGGGCGCCGGCGTTCGCGATCGCGGTCGGCGCGGGCGGATGCGGCATCGCCACGACCGGCTCGCCCCGGAGCGCGGCACGCACCGCGTCGAGCGCGTACCGCACGACCGGCTTCTTGTCGCCGCCGCCGTTCTGGAGGGCGATCGCCCCGATCCCCGTGTCGACGTCGACCATCAGGAGCGCCGTGTACCCGACCATCCCCCCGGAGTGCTGCACGAAGGTGCGCCCGTCCTCCTCGGACGTCCACAGCCCGTAGCCGTACCGCTCCCCCTGGCGGGCGCCCGGCTCGTCCATCACTATCCGCGGCTCGACGAACCGCTCGAACGCCTCGGGAGACAGGATCGACGTCTCGTGTCCGTCGACGAGCGTGCGGCCGCGACCCAGCAGCATGCGAGCGTAGGCGCTCATGTCGAGCACGTTCGAGACGATCGAGCCGTCGGCGGTGGTGCTGACGATCCACCGGGCGGGCGCGAGCGGGATGCCCCAGGTGCGGCGGCCGATCGTCGAAGAGCGGCTCGTAGCCCTCCGCGATGTTCAGCCGGGTCTCGTTCGTGATCGCGGCCTCGGTCGACGCCATGCCGAGCGGAGCCAGGATCCGCTCGCGGAGCAGCTCGGGCATCGGCGTCTGGGTGACGCGCTCCAGCACGGCGCCGACCAGCTTCCAGCCGTCGTTCGAGTACCAGAAGCGCTCGCCGGGGGCCGTCGTCGGCGCGAGCGTCCGCAGGATCGCGAGCGCCCCCGGACCGGTCGGCGACTCTTCGGTGCCGATCGGCAGACCGCTCGTGTGCGTCATCAGGTGGTGCAGCGTGATCGGTCCGAACGGCTCCGCCAGCCCGAGCCACGGGAGCAGCTCGTTGACGCTGACCTCGAGGTCCAGGCGACCGGCCTCGGCCTCCTGGATGGCGATGATCCCGGCGAACGACTTCGAGATCGAACCGATCTCGAACCGGGTCTCGGGGCGCACCGGCGCGTTCGCCCCGACGTCGGCGAGCCCGCGCACGACGACCCCGAGGACGTCCTCGGCGTCGGTCACGGCGAGGGCGAACCCCGCGGCATGGGTCTGCGGCAGGTGGTGCTCGACCGCCTCACCGATCCGCTCGAACGCTTCCTCGAGCCCGGGCATCGGCGGGACCTACGCTCCGAAGAACAGGGCCAGCTCGCGGGCGGCCGACTCGGGAGAGTCGCTGCCGTGCACGATGTTCTCCCCGATCAGCGTGGCGTAGTCACCGCGGATCGAGCCCGGCGGCGCGTCGACGGGGTTCGTCGGCCCCATCAGGGTCCGCCAGCACGTGATCGCGTCCTCGCCGGTGATCTTCGCGACCACCACGGGCCCGCCGGTGATGAAGTCGACGAGCTCGCCGAAGAACGGCTTCTCGCGGTGCTCGCCGTAATGCTCCTCGGCAGTTCCGGGCGGGATCGTGAACAGCTTCATCGCCTCGATCGTCAGCCCCTTGGCCTCGACGCGGCGCAGGACCTCGCCCACCAGACCGCGCTGCACGCCATCCGGCTTCACGATGAGCAGGGTGGATTCGATCGCCATAGCTACCGGTCTCCTAGGGGGTCACCGAGCGCCCGACGGGCGTCCGCGACAGTGTACAGAGAGCCCGTCACGAGGATCAGATCGCCCTCGTCGGCCCCCGCGCGCGCGGCATCGAGCGCCTCGGCCACGCTCGCGTGCACGGTCACCGGCTTGCCCTCGGCGCCGAACCGCTCGGCGATCGGGAGGGCGTCGCCGCTGCGCTCGCTCTCGTTGCGGGCGGCGTACGCGACGTCGGCGAGGGGCGCGAGCTCGGCCACGATCCCCTCGAGGTTCTTGTTCCCGCTCACCGAGATCACCAGGTGCAGCCGGTCCCACGTGAAGAACTCGCGGAGCGCCGCGGCGAGCGCCTCGGCGGCGGCCGGGTTGTGCGCGCCGTCCAACATGATCGTGGGCTGGCGGGCGGCCACCTCCATGCGGCCGGGCCACCGCACGCCCGCGAGCGCCTCCCTGGTCGTCTCCTCCCCCAGCGGCTCCTCGACGAGCGCCTCGAAGGCGACGATCGCGGCGGCGGCGTTGCGCGCCGCGTGCTCCCCGAACATCGGCAGGAACAGGTCGTCGTAGGTGCCGTGCAGTCCCTTCACCCGGAGCGACTGGCCGCCGACCGCCGTGAGCCGGTCCTCCAGCTCCCAGTCGCGGAACTCGAGCTTCAGGTCGGCCCCGACCTCGGCGCACCGGGCCTCGATCACCTCGAGGGCGTCGACGTCCTGCTCCCGGCTCACCGCCACCTTCCCGGGCTTGATGATCCCGGCCTTCTCGCCGGCGACCTCGTTCACGGTGGCGCCGAGCTCCGGATGGTCGAGCGCGATCGGCGCCAGGACCGCCACGTCGCCCTCGACGAGGTTCGTGGCGTCCCACCGGCCGCCCATCCCGACCTCGAACACGCCGAGCTGCACGGGCCGATCGGCGAACCACAGGTACGCGAGCGCGGTGAGCGCCTCGAAGTAGGTCACGCGTTCGTCGGATTCCTGGTCCACGAGCTGCAGGAACGGCAGCAGGTGCTCGTACTCCGAGGCGAACTCCGACGCGGTCATGTCCTGGCCGCACACCGACAGGCGCTCGGTGACCTCGAGGAGGTGGGGCGACGTGTAGAGGCCCGTCGTCAGGCCGTGCGCGCACGCGACCGCGGTAGCGATACGCGCGACCGTCCCCTTGCCGTTCGTGCCGGTGACGTGGATCGACGGGTAGGTCAGCTGCGGGTCGTCCATGAGGGTGGCGAGCCGCAGGATCCGCGAGAGGTCGGGCAGCATCCGCGTCTCGCGTCGCGCGTCCAGCTCGGCGATCGCCTCGCGGTAGTCCATGGACGCCCTCAGCCCAGCTCGGCGAGCTGTGCGTCGACCTCGGCGAGCTGCGACACGAGCCGGTCGTGCTTCTCGCGCTCCTGGGCCACGACCTCGGGCGCCGCCTTCGCGAGGAAACCCTCGTTCGCGAGCTTCTTCGACGCCCGCGCGAGCGTGGCCTCGAGGTCGCCGCGTTGCTTCGTCAGGCGCTCGCGCTCGGCGCCCGCGTCGAACAGGTCGGCGGACAGCTCGACCCAGCCCTTCGTCAGCGCGACCCGGGTCGTGCCGGTCACCTGCGCTCGGTTCGCGTCCACCACCTCGAGGGTGACTCCGGCCAGCCGCAGCGCCGCATCGGCCTGCGAGCGCACGACCTCCGCGAGCTCGCCCCGAACGCCGGCCGCGGCGGGGAAGCGATCCTTCGGTGAGATCCCGTGCTTCGAACGGAACTGACGGATCGCGGTCACGATCTCCTGGACGGTGCCCAGGGCCACCTCGGCACCCGGATCCTCGTGCGCCTCGGTCACGACCGGCCACGACGCGAGCGCGAGCGACGCGGGCTCCGGCAGGCCGAACCGCTGCCAGATCTCCTCGGTGACGAACGGCACGGTCGGATGGAGCAGCCGCAGCGTCCGCTCGAGCACCCAGGCGAGCACCTGTGTGGCGTCCTCGCCGTCCTGCCCGCCCCCGTCGAGCCGGCCCTTCTCGAGCTCGAGGCCCCAGTCGCAGAACTCGGACCAGACGAACCGGTAGAGGGCCTGCGCGGCGTCGGCGAACCGGAACTCGTCGAGGGCCGCATCCACCTCGCCGAGGCACGCCTCGTGGCGCGACAGGAGCCAGCGCTCGGCGAGGGTGAGCCGCTCCGCGGGCGGGAGCGCGGGCGCGCCTCCCGGATACGCGCGGAGCACGAGGCGCGAGGCGTTCCACAGTTTGTTCGCGAAGTTGCGGCCGCCCTCGATCGCCTCCTCGGACAACGGGATGTCCTGCTGGCCGCCGGTCGCGGCGCGCGCGAGCGAGAACCGCAACGCGTCGGCGCCGTACCGGTCGATCATCTCCATCGGGTCGATCACGTTCCCGAGGGACTTGGACATCTTGCGGCCCTGCTGGTCGCGCACGAGGCCGTGGATCACGGCCGCACGGAACGGCACGTCCCCCACCAGGAACAGGCCCGACATGATCATGCGGGCCACCCAGAGGTAGAGGATCTCGTAGCCCGTGACGAGCACGGCGTTCGGATAGAAGACCCGGAGGTCGTCGGTCTCGTCGGGCCAACCGAGCGTCGAGTACGGCCAGAGCTGCGAGGAGAACCAGGTGTCGAGGACGTCCTCGTCCTGGTTGAGCTGGCCGCTCCCGCACTCGACACAGGCCGTCGGGTCGTCGATCGCCACGGTCACGTGGCCGTCGGGGCAGTACCAGGCCGGGATCCGGTGGCCCCACCAGAGCTGCCGCGAGATGTTCCAATCGCGCAGGTTGTCGAGCCATGCGGTGTACGAGCGCTGCCAGCGCTCGGGCGAGAACGCGACCCGGCCGTCGAGCGCGGCCTCCTTCGCGGGACCGACCAGGCCGCTCACCTTCACGAACCACTGGAGGCCGGCGATCCACGGCTCGATCTCGGAGTGGCAGCGATAGCAGTGCCCCACCGCGTGCCGGTACGGACGTTCCTCCGCCACGAGCAGGCCCTTCGCCTCGATCGCGTCGCGCACGGCCGTGCGAGCGGCGTACCGGTCGAGGCCGCGGAACTCGGACGGCACCGCGTCGTTCAGCGTCGCGTCGGCGTTCAGGATGTTGATCAGCGGCAGCCCGGTGCGCTGCGCGATGTCGAAGTCGTTCTGATCGTGGGCGGGCGTGACCTTGACGGCGCCGGTGCCGAACTCCCGGTCGACGTGGTGGTCGACCACGATCGGGATCTCACGCCCGTCGAAGGGGTGGGTGACCGTCGTTCCGACGAGCGCGGCGTACCGCTCGTCGCCGGGATGCACCGCGATGCCGGTGTCGCCGAGCATCGTCTCGACGCGCGTGGTCGCGACCTCGATCGCCCCCGAGCCGTCGGAGAGCGGGTAGCGGAAGGTCACGAGCTCGCCGTCGACCTCGTCATGCTCGACCTCGGAGTCGCTCAGACCCGTGTGGTCGGTCGGACACCAGTTCACGAGCCGCTCGCCCCGGTAGATCAGGTCGGCCTCGTACAGGCGCACGAACGCGACGCGCACCGCACGCGAGAGGCCCTCGTCCATCGTGAACCGCTCGCGCGTCCAGTCGAGCGAGGCGCCCATGCGCTTGATCTGCTCGACGATCTCGCCGCCGTACTGTTCCTTCCAGGCCCAGACGCGATCGACGAAGGCCTCACGACCCAGGTCGCGGCGCTCGATGCCCTCCTCGCGGAGCTTGCGTTCGACCACGACCTGGGTGGCGATCCCCGCGTGATCCATCCCCGGGACCCAGAGCGCCTCGAAGCCCTGCATCCGGGCCCGGCGGATCAGCGTGTCCTCGAGCGTGCGTCCAAGGGCGTGACCGACGTGCAGGCGCCCGGTCACGTTCGGCGGCGGGATCACGATGCAGTAGGGGTCCTTGCCCGAATCCGGGTCGGCCGTGAAGTACCCGCGCTCGACCCAGGTCTCGGCCCATCGGGGCTCGACCTCCTGCGGATCGTAGCGGGTCGCCATCTCGGCGCCGGCGCGCGCGGTGTCGGACATGGCGCCGAGTCTACGAAACCCCGGCGGCTCCCCCGCGAGGAGCGGAGGCCGCGTGGGCTCCGCCGGCATCGTGACCGCCGGCCGCATCGGCCCCGGCCGCCGGGCCCGGCCCGAACCGTTCCCAGATCGCGACGTTCAGCCCGATCCCCCAGATCGCGAGCCGCGCGATCAGGAAGAGCCACCCGAGGATCACCGTGGCGATCCCGAGCGACCCGTACAGGTCGTCGACGCGGTCGAGCTTGTCGGCGAAGTACACGGTCGTGGCGAGCGCGAGCAGCTGCACGCCGACCCCCACCAGGACGGCGCCCGGGCCCTGCCACCACCACGGCGCTCGCGGGTCGTGCGGCAGGAGGAAGAACGCCCAGCACATGATGCCGACGAGTCCCGCGGTGGTGAGGAGACGCGTCAGCAGCGTGGTCACGATCCCGCCGGCCCATAGGTGGCCCACGAGGGTCTGGATCGTGATCGAGATCAACGCCAGCCCCAGGAACGCGAGCGCCGCGCGCGTCGAGTTCCATCTCCGTGGCCGGGCCCGCCACAGGAGCGACGAGGCGACCCGGAGACCGCGTGCCGCCCCGGCGCTCGCCCACAGCAGGAAGGCCGTGCCGAACAGCGCAAGCCAGAGCCCACCCGTCTGGGACGCCTGCACGCCCTGGGCTACCGTCGCGGCCACGACGGCGCTCAGCCCGGAATCGCGTGCGACCTCCGAGGCGCTCTCGTTCGAGTAGTCGGTCGCGACCCCCAGCACCGAGACGGCGACGAGGGCCGCCGGCAAGAGCCACAGGAACAATCGGAACGCGATACCACCCGCGAGCAGCCCACCGGCCGCGCTCGTGTCGCGGTTCCACGCGTCGATCAGGACGTTGAGGGCGGCGCCCACCTTGGAACGCTCAACCCGCCGCTCCTCGACCCAGCCGGTCGCCCGCTCGCGCGTCTGATCGACGCGCTCGCGGAGCGCGTCGGAACGCTCGCGCAGCGCCTCGGTCCGGGAGGGCTTCGCCGGCTGCGGCTCGTCGGGCTCGGCCATACGGGTCGAAGCCTACGCCGCGGTCGCCGGCGTGCCCGTCAGGCGCCCGGTGGCTCGGCCTCGGTGTCGGGGTCGGCGGAGGCCGAGTCGGCGATCCGCCACACGGCCAGGGCGTACAGGCCCCCGAGGATCACGATCGCGAGGAAGGAGCCCCATCCGCCCCCGAGCACGAGCAGCGCGAGGACGGCCACGGCCGCGCCCCCCATGAGCAGGGCGTCGCGATGCAGGGTCACCCAGGTCGCCGCCGCCGTGCGGTCGGCGCCCTTGGCCGCGCTCACGAGGGCCGCGAACAGATCGCGCACCCAGGTCCGCAGGCGGACCGCCCACGGGTACGGGCCCGTCAGGAGAGCGACCACGATCACGAGGAGCGTGATCGCGAGCATCCATCCCGTGTAGCGCAAGAGGGTGCCGAGCACCGCGTCGACCACGGATCTGGCCGCGGCCTGGTTCTCGGGCTTCGCGCTGTCCACGACCTGGTTCCCGCCGGCGATCGCCGCCCTGCGCTCGATCACGAGGACGACCGTCCACGCGGTCATGATCTGGATCAGCGTCCGGCGTCGCCGGGTGGACAGCCACAGGGCCCCGATCGTCGCGAGGAGCAGGAGGATCACGGCCGCCAACAGCCCGCGCTGGGCGAGGCTCACGCCGTCCTGGATCGGTGCGAGCACGGTTTGGTCGAGCACCTTGATCTGGCCGAACGCCTCGGGGAGGTCGATCCCGGTCGCGGACTCGATCTTCGCGATCGCCTCCTGGGGGATCTCCTGCAGATCGATCGTGGGGATCGTCACCGGCCGGCCAAGCAGGTCGGTGGCGATCGTCGATACCTGGGCCAACGCCTTGCTGATGATCGGCAGGAGGTTGATCACGACGGCGCCCTGCACCACCGAGATCGAATCAGGGGTGTCCCCGTTCAGCACGGCCTTGACGCCCTGCTGGGCGAGTCGGTTCGCCGAGATCCACAGGTCGGCGAACGTCTGGGTGGCGATCAGCGTCTGCACCTGCTCCTGCACGAAGCCCTGGATCGAGGTCGCGATCGGCCCGGCAAGGAAGACGAGCCGGGGCGCCTTGTCCTGGAGCGCCGTCGAGAGACGTTCCTGGACCCCGAGCGCCTCGAACACCGACGTCGTGATCGTGCGGGCCAGGTACTCCTGCACCGCGGGATCGCTGGGGAGCGGCGTCACGGTGGCCACGTACCGGTCGGTGTCGCCGAGCGTGCGCCGGACCCACGTGCCGGGCACGGCCAGCGAGAACGCGAGCACCGACACGATCACCAGGATCACCGTGAAGACGCGCCGTGTCCGCTGGCGTTTCGCGGGACGGTCCTCGAGCGCCGCGACCTGGGCGGCCAACGCGTCGCGCTCGGCCTTCAGCTCTGCCAGCTCCGCCTCGGTCGCTTCCTCGTTCGATGACATCGGAGACCCTTCGCTCGGTTGGGTGCACGCTAGCCGATGGTCGGGATGCTTGCCCTGGACCATCCGTACGGCATCGCGGGGGACCCTGTCATCACCCGCTCTGGGTGATGGGAGGTCAGGCGGAGCGCTCTTCGCGCTTGGCGCGCTTGGACGGCGCCTCGCGCGGGACGAGCGTGGGGTTCACGCCGCCGAGGACGACGTCGCCGTCGATCAGGCACTTCGTGACGTCCTCGCGGGAGGGCAGCTCGTACATCACGTTGAGCAGGACCTCTTCCATGATCGCGCGGAGACCGCGAGCGCCGGTGCCGCGCAGGATCGCCTGCTCGGCGATCGCGCGCATCGCCCCATCGTCGAACTCGAGCTCCACCCCGTCGAACTCGAAGAAGCGCTGGTACTGCTTCACGAGCGCGTTCTTCGGCTGGGTGAGGATGTCGACGAGCGCGTCCTCGTCGAGGTTGTCGACGCTGGTGATCACCGGGAGGCGGCCGACGAACTCGGGGATCAGCCCGTACTTCAGGAGGTCTTCGGGGAGGACCTTGCCCAGGACCTCGCCGAGCTCCTTGTCGTCGGTGCGGCGGATCTCGGCGTTGAAGCCGATCCCCTGGTTGCCCGTGCGGCTCTCGATGATCTTGTCGAGCCCCGCGAACGCCCCGCCGCAGATGAACAGGATGTTCGTGGTGTCGATCTGGATGAACTCCTGGTGCGGGTGCTTGCGGCCGCCCTGGGGCGGCACGGAGGCCTGGGTGCCCTCGAGGATCTTCAGGAGGGCCTGCTGCACGCCCTCGCCGCTGACGTCTCGGGTGATCGACGGGTTCTCGCTCTTGCGGGCGATCTTGTCGATCTCGTCGATGTAGATGATGCCGGTCTCGGCCTTCTTGACGTCGTAGTCGGCGGCCTGGATCAGCTTCAGCAGGATGTTCTCGACGTCCTCGCCGACGTAGCCCGCCTCGGTCAGCGCGGTGGCGTCGGCGATCGCGAACGGCACGTTCAGCATGCGGGCCAGGGTCTGCGCGAGGTAGGTCTTCCCGCAGCCGGTGGGACCCAGGATCATGATGTTCGACTTCTGGAGCTCGACCTCGGAATCCTTCGCGCCGACCTGGATCCGCTTGTAGTGGTTGTAGACGGCGACCGAGAGGACCTTCTTGGCCCGGTCCTGCCCGACCACGTACTCGTCGAGGAACTGGTAGATCTCCTGCGGCTTGGGCAGCTCGTCGAGTTTCAGCTCGGTGGTCTCGGAGAGCTCCTCCTCGATGATCTCGTTGCAGAGGTCGATGCACTCGTCGCAGATGTACACGCCGGGGCCGGCGATGAGCTTCTTGACCTGCTTCTGGCTCTTCCCGCAGAACGAGCACTTCAGCAGGTCCGAATCGCCGAACTTCGCCACCGCGCCGCCTCTCTCCTCGATGAACCGAACGACCGGGCCCTATCGGGACCCGGCCGCTTGGATGTTACGCCCCGTTCGAGCTCGCCGCTGCAAGTTCGGCCGTGATCCCGCGATGGGAGATGATCTCGTCGATGATCCCGTATTCCTTGGATTCATCGGCCGTGAGGATGAAGTCACGGTCGGTGTCCTTGGTGACCTTCTCGACGTCCTGGCCCGTGTGCATCGAGATCAGCTGCTCGAGGAGCTTGCCGGTAGCGCGTGATCTCCTTGGCCTGGATCTCGATGTCGACCGCCTGGCCCTGCGCGCCGCCGTGCGGCTGGTGCAGCAGGACGCGGGCGTGCGGCAGGGCGTAGCGCTTGCCCTTGGCCCCGGCCAGCAACAGGAACGCCGCGAACGAGGCCGCCTGTCCCATCACGATCGTGGACACGTCGGGCTTGATGAACTGCATCGTGTCGTAGATCGCGAAGCCTGACGCCACCTCGCCGCCGGGCGAGTTGATGTACAGGTGGATGTCCTTCTCCGGGTCCTCGGACTCCAGGTGGAGGAGCTGCGCCATCACGAGGTTCGCGACCGCGTCGTCGATCGGCGTGCCCAGGAAGACGATGCGCTCCTTCAGCAGGCGCGAGTAGATGTCGAACGAGCGCTCGCCGCGACTCGTCTGCTCGATCACGACGGGAACCATGTAGCTCTGCGGGTTCATGCGGACTCCTTACGCGTTCGCGGGCTCGTCGTCGGACGAAGCCTCGGCCACATCGGCCTCGGCGCCCGCCTCCGGGCTCTCGGTTTGGGTCTCGGTCTCGATATCGGCATGCTCGACCAGGAGGTCGAGTGCCTTGCCTCTGATGATATCGCCGGCCAACGTCACGATCTGACCGCTTCGGTCGAGCTGTTTCGCCAGCTCCTTCGGCTCGCGGTCGTACGCCTGGGCCAGCTGGGCGATCTCGGCGCCGATCTCGTCGGCCGTCACCTCGAGGTTCTCGGAGCGGGCGATCCCCTCCAGCACGAGATCGGACGTGATCGCGCGCACCGCGTGGTCGCGCGAGTCCTCGCGCAGCCGCGCCTCGTCCCAGCCCTGCGCCTCGAGCAGCTGATCGATCGTGAGGCCGGCCCGCTCGGCGCGCTCCTTCGCGTGCGCCACGCGGTGGTCGGTCTCGTCCTCGACGAGCGATTCCGGCAGGTCGACCTCGACCGTGTCGATCATCGCCTGCAGCGCGCGGTCCCGGACGACGCCTTCGGCCTCGCGTTCCTTCAGCTCGCCGAGCCGGGTGCGCAGGTCGTCACGGAGCTGGTCGATCGTGTCGAACTCCGAAGCGGTCTTGGCGAACCCGTCGTCGGGTTCGGGGAGGATCCGCGCCTTCACGTCCTTCACGAGGATCGTCATGTCGGCATCCTTGCCGGCCAGCTCCTCACCCGCGCTCGGGGTGATCTCCTCGGAGACCTTCAAGATGTCGCCGGCCTTCTTGCCGACGATCTCGGCGTCGAGCGTCGGCCCGAACTCGCCCGAGCCGACGAAATAGAGGTAGTCGGTGCGCGCGAGCCCGTCGACCTCCTCGCCGTCGGCCGTGGCCTTCACGTCGATCGTGGCGAAGTCGCCGTCCTGCACGGGACGCTCGGCGGGCTCCAGCTCGGCGAAGCGCTCACGCAGCCGGTTCACCCAGTCGTCGACCTCCTGGTCGGTGACCTCGGTGGAGGGCCTCATGACCTTCACGCCCTTGTAGTCGGCCTCGGTGAGCTCCAGGCGCGGGCGCACCTCGACCACCGCGGTGAAGACCAGCGGCCGGTCCACGTCGAACCCGTCGTCGAGATCGATCTCGGGGTCGCTGATCGGCGCGAGGTCTTCATCGCTGATCGCCTGGCGGTAATAGGTGGGCACGGCCGCCTGGATGAACTCGTCGCGCACGACGTCGGCCCCGATCTGGGCGTCGATGATCTGCTTGGGGATCTTCCCCTTGCGGAAGCCCGGGATCTTGACCTGGTTCGCGATGCTCCGGTAGGCGGCGTCGAGGTCCTTGGCGTATTCGTCGGCCGGGACCTCGATCGTGAGCTTGACGGTGTGCTTCTCGGTGGTTTCGACGGTGGTCTGCATGTTGGGTTCAGGCTACCGGAGAACCGGGGCCACGACGGGCGCCGACGCGCCGTCGTCGCAGGTAGGCTGCGCTGCATGTACGAGCACGAACGGTCGTTCGCCGCGGGCCTCGCCGATCGGGCGGCCACGATCGGGATGAGCATCTTCCGGCACGACGTCGTGCGCGTGACGCTCAAGGCCGACCTGACCCCGGTCACGCAGGCCGACACGCAGATCGAGGCGATGGTGCGCGGGCAGATCGCATCGGCGTTCCCCGACGATCGGGTGCTCGGCGAGGAGGAGGGCGGCGATGCGAGCGGCGACGGCCGGGTGTGGATCGTCGACCCGATCGACGCCACGGCGAACTTCGCCCGCGGGATCCCGATCTGGGCGACGTTGATCGCGCTGCAGGTCGACGGCGAGCAGGTTCTGGGCCTCGTGAACGCGCCGGCGCTCGGCGAGCGGTACGAGGCGGTGGCCGGAGGCGGCGCGACCTGCAACGGCGACTCGATCCGGGTGAGCGCCGAGTCGGCGCTCGCCCGGTCCCAGCTGCTGTTCGCCGGGCTCGGCGAGTGGAACGAGGGACCGCTCGGCGAGCGCGTACGCGCGACGTTGTCCGAGGCCCACCGCACGCGAGGGCTCGGCGACTTCTGGGGCCACACGCTGGTGGCCCGCGGGAGCGCCGAGGCGATGATCGAGCCCCAGCTGTCGCTCTGGGACTACGCGGCGCTGGTGCCGATCGTGCGAGAGGCGGGGGGCCGCATGACCGCGATCGACGGCGGGCCGCTCCGGCACGGCGGGAGCGTGCTCACCACGAACGGCGTGATGCACGACGAGCTGGTCGCCCGACTCTCCTTCTAACCCTCCGGCCCCAGGAAGCGTTCGATCTTCTTCGCGTAGCGCTCGATGTCCTCGGGTGCCTGCGCCCGGTAGGCGGGGTCGTGGTCCTGGACCTGGTAGTTCGCGAGCATCAGGCAGCGGTCGGCCGCGAACGTCGCGATCTCGCCGGGCTCACGTTCGGGCCAAGGGGCGACCCGCTCGTACCCCTCGCGGAACGCGTCGGCGAGGTCCTCGAACCCGTCGCGGCCCTCGAGCGCGAACCAGGTGATCCCGAGATCCTGGACCGGCCAACCGACCAACGAGTCGTCGAAGTCGAGGACGCCGACGGTCGATCCGTCGACGAACAGGTTCTCGTCGTGGAGGTCGGCGTGGATCATCCGCGGCGGCTCGACGGCCTGCAGCCGATCGATCGCGGCCCGGGAGGCCTCGCGCGCTCGGTGCATGAGGGCGCGCTCCCTCGGCGGGAGGATCGGCTCGTACTCGTCATCGAACAGCACGATCGGCTCCTCGAACGGGAAGGGCGTGTCCCAGATCCGCGAACCCGAGGGGATCGGGAACGTGCGGGCGTGCTCGTGGAGCCGCGCGGCCGCCTCGCCCGCCGCCGCGAGGTTCGGCTCGGTGAGGTGATCGATCAGCGGCTCGCCGTCGAGCCAGTGGAAGACGGCGCACATCCTTGAGCCGTCGAGGCCGTCGGCGGTCGCCTCGACGACGAGGGAGCCGTCGCGGGCCGCGACCGGCGCGGGCACGCGCACCGCGGTATCCCTCGCCAACGCATCGAGCCAGCGCATCTCGGCGTCGACCTGAGCGCGCGTGCGCTTGTCCGGCAGGTTGACGCGCACCGCGCGCCGGTCGCCGTCGCGGAGGTCGACGCGGAAGACGCCGTTCCAGTCGTTCGTGATGAGCGAGACGTTCGTGACGTCCAGGTCGTACGCGAGGAGGGCGGCCTCGGCGACCCGCCGGAGGGCCTCGGCCGAGCGGTCGACGTCGCCCGCGCTCACAGCTCGATCCGGTCGCCGGCGGTCGCGGGCGCGTTCGCCATCACGACGTTCGCGGCCGCGACGTCCAGGACGCCGAGGCCGGTGAGATCGCAGACGGTGAGCTGGTCGTCGCTGGCACGACCGCGTGCCTCCCCCGCACAGATCGCGCCGAGCTCGATCGCATGACCGGCCTCGGCCGGCGCGTGCTGCAGCTCCCCGAGCCGCGCGCACTGGTCCCGCGAGTCGACGACGAGGAGGTCGGCGTCCTCGAGGATCGCGGGGTCGAGCTCCTGCTTGCCGGCGCCGTCGGAGCCGAGCGCCGTGACATGGGCGCCGGGCGCGAGCCAGGCGCGCTCGACGAGCGGCTCGCGCGCCGCGGTGCACGTGATCACGATGTCGGCATCCTCGACGGCGGCGCGGACGCTGTCGGCCCGCATGACGTCGGCGTCGTGCCGCGCGCGGAGGTCGTCGACGCACCGGTCGGCGTGCGCTGGATCGCGGCCCCACACCCGGACGTGCGCGAACCCTGGCCGGACGACCGCGAGCGCGTCGAGCTGTTGCCGGGCCTGGCCGCCCGTGCCGATCACGGCGACGGTCAATGGGGCGCTCGGGGCCAGGTGACGGGCGGCCACCCCCCCGGCCGCTCCCGTCCGCAGGTCGGTGATGAACCCGTTGTCGAGCAGGAGGGCGGCCGGCGAGCCGTCGCGCGCGTCGAAGACGACGACCATCCCGTCGATCGCGGGCGGATCGAGCGCGTAGAACCCGCTCGCGGCCTTGACGGCGTAGTACGGCGCGCCGTGCAGGTGGCCGGCCTTGATGTGGATCTCGCCCTCGGCCTCGGGCACGTCGAGATGGATCACGGACGGCAACTCGGCGCCGCCGGTCGCGTAGGCCGCGAACGCGTGCTCGCAGGCGTCGATGCACGCCCCCATGTCGAGCGCGGCGCGCACGTCGGATTCGCGGAGGATCCGCACGGTCCCGGTCACGTCGTGGAGCGTAGCGGGCTCGCGTCGGCCCGATACGGGGATCGGTCGACGTTTCGCCGCAGGATGCGGCAAGCTCGTGGACGATGGCCGACGACCTCTTCGACGATCCCGATGTTCGGGCGCTCTTCCGCGAGCCGCCCGAGACGTTCATCGCCGCCCGCGACGCGCTGGTGCGCGCGCGCAAGGACGCCGGCGACCCGCAGAGCGCCGCGATCAAGGCCCTCCGCAAGCCGACCGTACCGGCCTGGGCGCTCGACCAGCTCGCCGACCGCAACCCCGACGGCGTCGATGCCCTCCTCGAGGCGGGGGCGGAGCTGCGAGCGGCGCAGCAGGCAGCGCTCTCCTCGACGAAGCACGCGAGCCGACTGCGGGAGTCGACCACCGCTCGTCGCGCCGCGGTCGCCGGACTGCTCGAGACGGCGCGCGAGGCGCTGCGCGACGCGGGCCGTTCCCCCGACCCGCACCTCGAGGACATCTCGGTGAGCCTCGAAGCGGCCTCGGTGAACGAGGACGCGGCAGCCCGCCTCCGATCGGGCACCTTCGAACGACCGACCCGTGAGGCCTCCACCTTCGGCGACGTGTTCGGGTTGCACGCGGTGCCCGATCTCGAGCCCGAGTCGCAGGAACCGCCGACGCCGCGCACGTCGAAGCGCCGGACCGCGCCGAGCGTCGAGGATCGCCCCGCGCGCACGGACCTCCAGGCTGAGGCGAACCGGCTGCGGCGCGACCGAGCGGCGGCCGAACGCACCGCACGCAGGACCCGCGAGACCGCCGACCGCCTCGCTGCCGAGGCCGACGCGATGCGTGCCCGGCTCGCCGTGGTGGAGCGCAAAGGCGACGAGGCCGAGCAGGCCGCTCGCGCGGCCGAACGCGCCGCCGCCGCCGCGATCGAGGCCCACGACCGCGCGGTCGCCGCTCTGGAGGGCCTTCGATGGCTGACGCGCTCGGTCTCGCCACGTCCGAGCGCCCGAGGACCCCCGGTCCCCTGGCCCTCGTCGGCGGCGCCGAGCTCGGGCCGGGCAACGAGCCGCAGGACCACCTGCTCGCGGAGGCCGCGGCGGGCGGTCCAGCCTTCGTGCTCGCCACGGCGGCCGCGCGCCACCGCCCGGAGCTGGCCGTCGCGAACGCCGCCGGATGGTTCCGACGGTTCGGTCTCGACGTCGAGGAGCTGCCCGCGATCGGGCGTCGACAGGCCAACGCAGCCGGCAACGCCGAGCGCGCCCGCGCCGGGCGCTTCTTCTACCTTGTAGGCGGCGATCCCGGGCTCGTCGCGGCGACGCTGCGGAACACGGCGGTCTGGTCGGCGGTGACCGAGGCCTGGCGGAGCGGCGCCGCCCTCGCTGGCTCCTCGGCCGGCGCGATGGCCCTCGGCGAGTGGACGCTGACCCGCGACCGTCGTCCCGGCGATGCGAACCGCCGGGCCACCGCCGGACTCGGCCTAGTGGCAGGACTTGCGGTGATCCCGCACTTCGAGACGTTCGGCGAGGGCTGGGTCGCGAGCGCGCGGGACGCGCTCCCCGACGCCACGCTCGTGGGGTTGGACGAACGGACCGCCGCCGTCTGGACCGCCGACGGCGTCTGGCGCGCGATGGGTCCCGGCGGGGTCACCGTGATCCGGTCCGACCGCACCGCGCGCACGGCGTCCGGCGGGGAGATCGACGGACTACCGCAGCCCGGGTTCGCCTAGGAGCCGCTCGCCACGTCGCCGGTCGTGACCACTGACGCAGGCGCCTCGGCCTCCCACCGGTCCTCGACGGCGCGGTCCTTCATCTTCGCCGTCGTGTCGGTCCACCAGCGGCGGAGCTCGTCGTACCGCTCACGACCGGCCTTGCTGCCCATCACATAGGCGGACCCCGCGGCGGACACCAGCATGATCGCCCCACGGAGACGGTGGCGCTTCGGCCGGGCTGCGCCGGTGCGCTTCGACATCGCCTCGACCGAATCGAGCAGTCGGGAGCGCTCGTCCTCGGCGTCGGACACGCGGGCCCGCAGGACGTCGTTCTCGGCCTCGAGGCGATCGCGGTCACGTTCGGCCTTGTGGAGCCCGCTCGACAGCCGCGCGGTCACGGCCTCGTCCTTCATGCTTCGCATGCGTTCCTGGATGTTCATGCTTCCTCCTGATCCTCCGGGTGACCCGAACGTCCTACCCACTGAGGGCGACCGGAAACACCCGTGCTACGGTCATGTCCCGGCCCGAGGAGGTTCCCCGTGAACATCGACCTGTTCGAGATGGAGCGTTACCAGTCCCTCCACTGGCACGAGGTCGAGTACGACCTCTCGGAGAGCGGCGTGCTTCCGATGTCGATCCGGGAGCTGTTCGGACCCGCCGCCGACGCCGAGGCGTTCCTCGCGTCGACGATGGGCTACCCGCTATCGGAGGGCTCGACCCGACACGCGCGCGGCGATCGCCGACTGGTACCCGGGCGCCGGGGTCGAGCACGTCACCGTCGTGAACGGCGGCTCCGAGGCGAACCTGCTCGCCCTGTGGTCCCTCCTGAAGCCCAAGGGACGGCTCGCGTTCATGACGCCGAACTACATGCAGGGCTGGGGCCTGGGCCGGCACTTCGGCCGCGGCACCGACACCTTCCGACTGAAGCTGCGCGACGGCCGCTGGGAACTGGATCTCCACGAGCTCGACCGGGCGGTGACCTCGTCCACGAAGGTGGTCATGGTCTGCAACCCGAACAACCCGACCGGCCACGTGCTGACCGAGCCCGAGATGGATGCGATCGTGGCCGCCGCCGACCGGGTGGGCGCCTGGATCGTGGCCGACGAGATCTATCGCGGCGCCGAGCTCGACACCGACGAGACCACGCCCACGTTCTGGGGCCGCTACGACAAGGTCGTCGTCACGAGCGGCCTGTCGAAGGCGTTCGCGATGCCGGGCCTGCGCGTCGGGTGGATCGTCGCGCCCACGGATCTGATCCCGAGGATCTGGGAGCACCACGACTACACCACCCTCACGCCCAACTCGATCAGCGACCGGCTCGCCGCCTTCGCGATGCAGCCCGTGGTCCGGGAGAACATCCTGGCGCGCACGCGGGCGATCATCCGCGCGAACTACCCGTCGCTCGACGGCTGGCTCCGGCTGCACGACGACGTCTTCACGTGGGCGCGTCCGGCGGCCGGCGCGATCGCCTACGCGAAGTACGACCTGCCGGTGAAGTCGCGCACGCTCGTCGAGCGGATCCGTACGGACCGATCGGTGCTGCTCGTTCCCGGCTCGATGTTCGGGATCGGCAAGGGCCTACGGTTCGGGTTCGGCTACGACATCGGGCACACGCTCGAGGGCCTCGCGCGCGTCGACGAGACGCTCGCGGAGCTCGACGCCGCCGGCCGAACCCGCGATCGTGCCGCCCGACGAGATCGCACCGGACGTCGTCCTCCTCGAGGAGGAGGACGAGACAGCCGACCAGGGTCCTCCCGAGGCGTTCGTCGCCGACCTCACCGTGACGCTCGAAGAAGCTCCGGTCCCCGGTGTCGGTGAAGGTGCGTAGCCTGCTCGCATGGTGACCCGCTGTGCGTGGGCGCCGAAGAACGACCCGCGATACCTCGCCTACCACGACGAGGAGTGGGGCGTGCCGGTGCACGACGACGTCCGTCTGTTCGAGATGCTCACGCTCGAGGGTGCGCAGGCCGGCCTCAGCTGGTCCACGATCCTGAACAAGCGCGACGGATACCGGAGCGCGTTCGGGAGCTTCGACCCGAAGAAGGTGGCCCGGTACACGCCCGCGAAGGTCGAGCGGTTGCTGTTGGACCCCTCGATCGTGCGGAACCGGTTGAAGGTGGAGTCCACCGTGCGGAACGCCGGCGCGGTGCTCGAGGTTCAGCGGGCGTTCGGCTCCCTCGACGCCTATCTCTGGACGTTCGTCGGGGGCGCACCGATCGTGAATCGGTGGCGGGCGATGGGCGACATCCCGGCCGAGACCGAGGCGTCACGCGCGATGAGCAAGGACCTGAAGCGCCGCGGGTTCCGATTCGTCGGCCCCACGGTCTGCTACGCCTTCATGCAGGCGACCGGCATGGTCAACGACCACGTGGTGAGGTGCTTCCGGTGGGCGGAATTGGCCGGGCCGAACGCCACCTCGCCTAGGGTGCGCGCACGGGATAGCGCAGATGCGTGACACCCACGCCGGTGACGACGGTCGGATCCCCGAGGACCACCGGTGTGTTCGCGACATGGTCGAACAGCCGCACTCCTGCGCCAAGCAGCACGGCAGCCAGATCGATGTGGATCTCGTCGAGCAGCCCGGCGTCCAGGCACTGCTGGATCGTTCGGGCGCCGTGCACCGCCACGGACTTCGGGCCGGCAGCCGATCTCGCTCGTGCAACGGCGCTTTCGATGCCGTCGGTGACGAACTGGACCGTCGAGCCGGGCCGTGGCCAGCCGTCGGGCACGTGGTGGGTGACGACGAAGGCGGGCACATCCCACGGATGCTGACCGCCCCAGCCGCCGGCGACCTCGAACGTGCGCCGACCGGTGAGGAAGGCGCCGACCTCAGCCATCAAGCCCCTCAGGTGCTCGGCGCTCGGCGCCGAGACGTGGAACGTGAGGTCCGGTGTCGGGATCGGCATGGGGACCTCGACGTCGCCCGAGAAGTACCAGTCGAAGACTTCGGCGACCCCGTCACTCGCGTCGGCGACGTAGCCGTCGAGCGACATCGACATGACGGCGACCACCTTGGTCATGGTGCAGCTCCTTTCGTGACGGGGGCGCGGCTCACTGTAGCGATGGATGCTCGCTCCGACGCTGGTGACGAGCCACCGACACCGGTCTCTGAGGGCGCTCAGGCCACCAGGCGCCCGTCGCTGATCTCGACCACGCGATCGGCGTAGGGCGTCATCCGTGTGTCGTGGGTCACCACCACGGCGGCGGTTCCACGGCCCTTGACCTCGCTGCGGATCAGCTCCATCACCTGCTCGCCGAGCGTGGAGTCGAGCGCGCTCGTCGGCTCGTCGAAGAGCACGAGCTCGGGCTCGTTCATCAGTGCCCGGCCGATGGCGACGCGCTGGCGCTCGCCGCCGGAGAGCTGCCCGGG
The DNA here is from genome assembly GCA_963821925.1 of uncultured Actinomycetes bacterium. GTDB lineage: Bacteria > Actinomycetota > UBA4738 > UBA4738 > HRBIN12 > JAOUEA01. The sequence goes on from CAWGFO010000009.1 coordinate 590,177, forward strand.
GAGGTTGTCGACGCGGTGGCCGAGGCCGAGCTCGTCCAGCAGCGTCAGCGCCCTCCGGTCGGCCGCCTTCCCCTTGTTGCCCGCGAGGTCGGCCACGACGAGCAGGTTCTCCTTCGCGGTGAGGAACGGCACCAGGTTGGCGCCCTGGAACACGAACCCGACGAACTCCCGGCGGAAGCGCGTGAGCTGGCCCCGGTCGTAGCCGCTGATCTCGTGCGGCCCGACCCGGACGCTGCCGTCCGTCGGCGCGAGCAGTCCACCCGCGATCGAGAGCAGGGTCGTCTTGCCCGAGCCGGACGGACCGATGAGCGCGACCATCTCGTCGTCCTCGACCGCCAATGAGGCGTGGTCGAGGGCGACGACCTCGGTGTCGCCGGATCCGTACGTCTTCCGGACGTCCTGCAGTTCGAGTGCGGGCATCAGCTTCCTCCTACGGCGGTGGCCGGGTCGATGCGGACGATCCGGCGGAACGAGATCGCGCTGCCGATCAGCGCGGTGACGATGAGCCCGAGCACCGTGAACACGGCGCGGCGGACCTCCAGGTCGAGCGGGATCGCGGCGGGGATCACGGCCCCGAGGCCGAGGGTAATCAGGCCGCCCACGACGAAGGCGCCGATCGCGATCAGCACCGCCTGCAGGCTCAGCCCGGCGGCCAGCGTGCGCGACGACGACCCGATCGCCTTGAGCATGCCGAACAGGGCCACGCGTTCGAGCGTGAGCAGCGCGAAGAACAGCGCCACGACGAGCCCGGCGACCACGAACGTCACCCAGATGATCGCGGTGAAGACCGACTGCTGGTCCTTCACGCCCGGCAGGCCGAGGATCGCCTCCTGCTTCGTGAGGGCGGTGACCGCCGGCACCTGCGCGTCGATCGCACCGACGAGCGCGACCGGGTCGACCCCCTGTTCCGGCGTCACGAGCACGGCCTGCGACGCCCCCGGAGCCAGCGTGGCCGACGGCACGTTCTCGCGCACCACGCCGTTCCACGTCTCGGGATCCATCCAGACGGCTCCCTGCAGGTTGAAGGTGGTGCCCTCGACGAATCCCGCGACCTTCACGGGCGTGCGCGCCGGACCGAAGCCGAGCGTCTGCCCGACCCGGACCCCGTCGTCCTCGAGGGAACGATCGACGTATGCCTGTCCCGTCGGCGGGGGTGCGGGCACCCGCTGGTTCGGCGCCTCGTAGCCGAACATCGCCGTGTCGACGGGCTCCTCGACGCCGGGGATGTGCGCGGGGAGCTGCACGACGCTCAGACCGCTCACCGACTCGACCCCGTCCACCGCGGCGACCTCGCTCCGGAGCGACCCATCCACCCGTGACCGGAAGAACGAGTCGTTCGCGTCCGCGCTGTAGACGAACACGTCGGCGGACTGCGCTTCGAGCGCCCGCGTCGATCCGAGGTAGAGCCCGTCGAGGAGCCCACCGAGCAGGAGGATCAGCACGACGATCAGGGTGAGCGCGCCGCCCGCCGTCAGGAACCGGCCGGGCTTGCGGGTGAGCTCCTTCCACGCGGTCTTCATGCGAGCCCTCCGCCGGCCTGGCGCTGGGTGGCCGCGAACGGATCGAGCTTGGCGACCCGCCGCATCGAGGCCAGCGACGCGAGCAGCGCGAGCGCCAGGATCGACGCACCGGTGGTGAGGATCAGACGGGGATCGGCCGACACCTCGAGTCCGCCGCTCCCACCCCGGGTGGCGAGCACGAGCAGCAGCGCTGCCAGGGCGATGCCGGCCACGGTCACGATCGTCACCTGCAGGGCGATGTTCGCGAGCAGATAGCGGTTGCTGGCGCCGACGGCCCGCAGCAGGGTGAGCGACTGCGTCTTCTGCACGGTGAGGATCAGGAAGAACACCCACGTCACCAGCACTACGACGATGAACGCGAGGAGCAAGATCACGGCGAACGACTGGCTGATCGACTCGACGCCCGGCAGGTTGTCGACCGCGGTCTGCCGGTCGACGGCCTCGACGCCGTCCACGGCGTCGTTGATCGCCGACGCGGCCGCGTCCGGGGTGACGTTCGCCTCGGGATGCACGGCCACGAGGGGCGGCAGGACGGCGGGCGCATCCGGATTCACCGCCTTCGACAGGCGCTCCCACGTCGCGTACGTCGTGTACAGCGTCGGCTGCACGTTGAACTGCGCATCGCTCGCCAGGCCGACGATGCGGACGGGCTGGTCGCCCGGCACGACCCGGACCGTGTCGCCGATGCCGTACCCCTTCGAGGCGTCGACGTCGCTCGCCACGGCCTCACCGTCGGCCTCGGGAAGACGCCCCTCGACGAGGGTGGTGGGCGCGCCCGGCCCTTCGAGCACGTACCCGAAGATCGTGGTGTCGGTCAGCGTGCCGTCGCCGACGTCGACCGAGAAGGTCGACTCGCCGAGCGGCTCGGCCTGGGCCACGCCCGGGACCTCGCGCACCGCGGCGAGTTGCTCCGGCGTGATCACGCTGCCCTCGACGCTCCCGCGCGCGTCGGCGTTGAAGACCAGGACCTCGGCCGACTGCTTCCCGAGCCCATCGGTGAAGGACCCGAGGAGTGCGCCGGCGAGCGTCTGCTGGAACAGGATCAGGAACACGAGCAGGGCGACGGCACCGATCAGCAGGCCGAAGCGGAGCTTCGCCCGCCTGATCTCCGCCAGCGCCAGTCGCATCCTCAGCCTCCCGATCCCAGGTCGCGTCCGTCGCGAACCTCACCCCGAGTATCCGATCCACGTCCGTCCTGCCTGCCCGTCGAACCTATGCATGACCCGCGGAACCGTTGCCGGGGTTCCGTGAGCATGGTGCTATGGGCTCATGCAGCGACCGATCGATCCGACACCCCAGACCCAGCTGCCGATCGCGGCGGTCTCCTCGCTGCTCGGCATCCCCGTGCCGACGATCCGGTCGTGGGAGCGACGCTACGGGTTCCCGGAGCCCGCCCGCACCCAGGGCAAGCACCGACGCTACTCGGTCGACGAGATCGACCAGCTCCGCAAGCTCCGGGACGAGATCACGCGGGGCCACAGCGCACGGGAGGCGGTCGACATCGTGCAGGCCGAGGCCCGGGGCGGGCGGGCGCACACCGAGCTGTTCGATCGGTTCCTCAGCTCCGCGATGCAGCTCGACCCCGCCGGGCTGCGCGAAGCCCTGACCGAAGGAGCGGACACGATCGGCGTCGAGGCGACGATCCGCGATGTCGCCCTCCCCGCGATGCGCGAGATGGGGAGCCGCTGGAAGGCCGGCGTCTGCGACACCGACCACGAGCACCTTGCGACCGAGGCCGTCCGGGTCTGGCTGGCCCGGCAGTCCGTGATGGCTCCGCCCCCCTTCCAGCCGTTCCCCCTCGTGCTCGCCTGCGGGCCGAAGGACCTGCACACGATCGGGCTCGAGGCGTTCGGGGTCGTTCTGGCCCGGCGCGGGTGGTCGATCCGGACGATGGGCCCGCTGACGCCGGTCGACTCGCTCGTGGCCGCCGTGCGGGCCGCCGAGGCGCGCGCCGCGATCGTCACGAGCCAGCGGAGCGTCACCCGCCGGGCGGCCGTCGAGGCGATCGAGGCCGTCGAGTCCCTGCCCGGCGTCAAGGCGTTCTACGCGGGCGCGGCGTTCGGCCCGGGCGCGGCCCGCAAGGATGTGCCCGGCACGTACCTCGGCGACGACGTGGTGGCGGCCGCGGACATCCTCGAGCGCGACCTCGTCGGCTAGGCCCTCAGTCCTCGGCGAACAGATCCGGGGCGTCGCGACGGCTCGCGATGTACGCCAGGAGCTCCTCGTCGATCGCCGACTCGAGCCCCGGGTCCTCGTACGAATCGAGGATCCGCTTCCACGACCGGTTCGCGGCGACCTCGGTGGTCTCGGCACCGCTCATCTCCCAGGTCGCGAAGTCCGGCGTCTGGAACAGCGGGCTCATGTAGAGCCACTCCTTGAAGTGCGTCCGCGTGTGCGGCGACGACAGGAAGAGCCCGCCCGGGCCGACCGCCTTCAGCGCGTCGAACGCGAGCTCCTCCTCCGTGAACCCGATCCCGGCCATCTGCCCTTGGAACTGCTCGAGCAGCTCGACGTCGAGCGCGAACTTCTCGAAGCTGGCGCAGAGCCCTCCCTCGAGCCAGCCGGCCGCGTGCAGCACGACGTCGGTCCCGGCCAGCATCGTGGCCCAGAGCATCATCTGCGTCTCGGCCGCGGCCTGCGCGTCGACGGCCGGCGACGAGGCGAGTCCGCCGCCTCCCCGGTACGGGAGGCCGTAGCGCCGCGCCATCTGGGAGCCCGCGAGCACCCCGAACACGGACTCCGGCGTGCCGAACGCGGGCGAGCCCGTGCGCATGTCCGTGACCGTGAAGAACGATCCGTACAGGCACGGCGCGCCTGCACGCACGACCTGCGCGAGCGCGACGCCTGACAGGGCCTCGGCCACCTGCTGCGTGAGGCCACCGCTGACGCTCACCGCGCTCGTCGCCCCCGCCAGCAGGAACGGCGTGACCACGATCGGCTGCTTCGCCTCGGCCCACGCCATCAGCGCGTCCGTCATGCGGAAGTCCCAGATCAGCGGCGAGTTCGGGTTCACGATGCCGAGGAGCGCCGGCTCGGCTTCGATCGCCTCGCGGCCGCCGTGCACGATCTCGGCCATCCGGATCCCGTCCCGGGCCCGCGGGCCGCTCGTCCCGTAGGTCGTGTACGGCTTGTCCGACCACCGGATCGTCGAGTACTCCTGATCCATGTGGCGGCTCTCCATCTGGAGGTCCGTCGCCTCGCACGCGCCGGTCTGCACGCAGTTCAGGACGTCGGTGGCCTGCGTGAGCTTCACGAGGGTGTCGTGGTCCTGGATCCGTCCGCTGCGGCGTCCTTCGTCGAGGTCGCTCGCGAACGGCGGTCCGCCCACGTTCATCCAGAGCGGCGTGCCGCCCTCCCCCACCGTGACCGATCGCTCGGGGTTCCGGGCGCGCATCCGGAACGACCGCGGTACCTTCGCGACCTGCTCCATCACGAAACCGCGGTCCCAGAACACGCGGTCGCCGTCGACCTTGAGGCCTGCTTCGCTCAGCAGCTTGCGGGCCTCGTCGTGCAGGACGTCGGTGCCGATCTCCTCGAGGATCCGCATCGCCTGCTCGTGGACGATCTCCTCCTGTTCGTCCGTCAGGATGCGCAGCGCGTTCTCACGTTCGAACATCGTCGGTCTCCTCCATCAGGGGGGTCAGCAGGTCGTCGAGCGGCTCGATCCCCAGGTCGTGGATCTCGAGCGGCAGCTCCATGTACTCGGCGATCTCACGGGCCTTCGCCTCGCGGTCGGGGTCGGGGTGCTGACGCACGAACAGGACGCGGCTGAGGTTCCCGAAGTAGGTCTCGCGCAGCCACGGGAACCGGTCGAGCCCGAGACCCTTGATCACCGCCCGATCCCAGTTCGTCACGAGCCAGTCCGTGAGGAAGTAGATCCCGATGTCGTCTTCCATCCGCCGGTACAGCTCGCCCGCGTACCACTGGAAGCAGTGGAAACCGGCCGGGCGCACGGCCGGGTACCGCTCGAGCACGGCATCGAGCCGGCCGCCCGTGCCGCAGTCGCCGTACACGACGATCACGCGCTCGTACTTCGGGAGCAGGACCTTCAGCTTCTCCTCGACCGCCGGTGCGATGTCGAGCGGGGTCATGTGCAGGTCCGACGAGATGCCGTGGACGTCGGCCTCCCAGCCGTGCCGCTCGATCAGCGCGGCGGTGTCCTGGGCCACGGCGCCGCAGGCCAGGAACGCGACCTTCGCGCCGGTGGCGGTCACGTGGTCACGCCCCGCCGTTCCCCGCGACCCGGGCGGCGTGTGCGGCCTCCGCGTCGGTGAGCTCCTCGGGCGTCGGGAACCCGAGGTTGCCGATGAAGCGGTCGTTGAAGTCCTCCTCGCCCGAGAGCTCGATGTACTCGACGATGCCCGGGATCTCGAACGCCACCTCGCGCTCGCGGAACGACATCAGCGCCATCTTCGCGCCCTCGCTCGCCGTGTTGCCGACCGCCTTGATCTTCTCGACCGGCACCGGCGGCACGAGCCCGATCACGCGGGCGCTCTGCGGGTTGATGTACGAGCCGAACGACCCGGCGAGCATCACCTCGTCGAGGTCTGCGGAGGTCAGGTTCAGCGCGCGCATCGCGGTCTCGATGCCGGTCGAGATCGCGCCCTTCGCGAACTGCAGCGCGCGCACGTCGGTCTGCGTGAGCACGACGTCGCCGGTCAGCACGAAGGCCTTCACCTCGTCACGGACGATCAGCTGGCCGGCGAGCGGATGGCCCGCGGCCTCGGCGTCCTCGCGCGACGTCATCTTGCCGCCGTCGTCCAGGAGCCCCACGAGCCGCAGCTGCGCCACGATATCGATCAGGCCCGAGCCGCAGATCCCGCGCGGCTCGACCTCGTCGCCGCCGATCACCTGGAGCTTGACCTCGCCGTCCGTGAGGATCACACCCTCGATCGCGCCGTCGGTGGCGCGCATCCCGCAGAGGATCTCGCCGCCCTCGAACGCCGGCCCGGCGGGCGCGGCGGTCGCGACGGAACGCTCTGCCGAGCCGCACGCGATCTCGCCGTTCGTGCCCACGTCGACGAGCAGGCGCATCTCGGGGTCGCGCACGAGCCCCGTCGCGACGATGTCGGCCACGATGTCGGCGCCGACGTACGCGCCGATCGACGGGAAGAGCGCCACCCATCCCAGCGGGTGGATGTCGAACCCGATCTGGTCGGCGCGCAGGTCCTGCGCCTCGGTGAAGGTCGCCACGTAGGGCGCGAGCGCGATCGACTCAGGGTTCACGCCGCACAGGAGGTGCAGCATCGTGGCGTTCCCGGCGACGACCGCCTCGTAGATCTCCTCGGTCTCGACGCCGGCCTCGTGCTTCACGCGGCCGAGCAGCTCGTTCACGGTCGAGATCGCGGCAACCTGCAGCTTCGCGATGTCCTCGTCGTCCTGCATCGCTCGCGCCATGCGGGCGATCACGTCGGCGCCGAACGGCGTCTGATGGTTGATCGTCGAGGCCACCGCGACCGCCGCGCCGTTCCGCAGGTCGACGAGCGTGCAGACGCAGGTCGTGGTCCCGATGTCGAACGACGCGCCGAACATCCGGTCGGTGGTGTCGCCCGGCTCGAGGTCGATCAGGTACTCGCCCACGAGCGTCGCCGTGACGTTCGTCGTCGTCCGCATCGCGCGCGCGACCCGCGGGAGCACCTCCCAGTCGTGGTTGCGCGTGTAGCCCTCCTCCTCGATCGCGTCGAGCACACGCGCGAGGTGCGAGCGATGGTCCTCGAGCGACGGCGCCGGCAGCTCGAAGTGGCGCTTCACGACGTTGGGCTCCAGCAGCACGAACCGCCCGACGCCCATCGTCGCCGCCTTCGGCATCTTCATCAGGCGTGGGACCTCGACCGTCATCGGGCCGTTGATCGGGCACTGGCACGAGAGGCGCCATCCGTCGTCGAGCTTGTCGGACAGGTGGCGATAGTCGGCGAGCGACAGCTCGGCCTCGCCCTCGAGCACCTTCACCCCGCACTTGCCGCAGGTGCCGCGTCCGCCGCACGTGGACTCGATCGGCAGCCCGGCCCAGTGGGCGGCGTTGAACAGGGTCGTCCCCTCGGGGACGCGCACCTTCTTCTCGCTGGGGAGGTAGGTGACCTCGACCTTGCCGCCCGCCATCAGGCCTCCGCTTGCGCGGCCGCGAGCTCCCGGCGGTGCTCGGCGATCCACGCGGCCCCGTACTCGTCGCGGCCCAGCAGCAGGTCGGCGGCCAGGATCGCCTTGCGGCCCTGCTCGTGGAGCGGGTTCGTGATCGCGGTGTTCATCCCGCCCATGATCGACATCGACAGGAACGTGGCGTCGATCCCCCGGCGGTCGGGCATCCCGAACGAGATGTTCGAGGCGCCGCACGACAGGTTCACGCCGAGCTCCTCGCGGATCAGGCGCATCGTGTCGAACATCGACGTCGCGGCGTCGAGCGCGGCGCCGATCGGCATCGTGAGCGGGTCGATGATGATGTCCTCGCGCGGGATGCCGTGGTCGGCCGCGGCCTCCACGATCTTGCGGGCGGCGGCCAGACGCACGACGGGGTCCATCGAGATGCCGTCGGAGTCGTTCGCCATGCCGATCACCGCGGCGCCGAACTTCTTCACGAGCGGCAACAGGCGCTCGAGCGAATGATCCTCGGCCGTGACCGAGTTGATCAACACCTTGCCCTGGGCGAGCGGCACCGCGGCCTCGAGCGCCTCGGGCGTGGACGAGTCGATGCAGAGCGGAACGTCGACCACCTCGTGCACCGCCTGCACGACCGCGGACAGCATCGCCGGCTCGTCGAACCCGGGGATCCCCGCGTTCAGATCCAGCACCGCGGCGCCGGCCGCCACCTGCGCCGCGGCATCCTTCTTCACCGTGGTCATGTCCATGACCTTCAGCTCTTCGGTGAGCTGCTTGCGCCCGGTCGGGTTGATCCGCTCGCCGATGATCCGGAACGGATACCCGTCGCCGATGCGGACCTCGCCACCCGGCCCCGTCAGGACCGTCGTCGCCACCTCGGTCATACCGTCACCCCCGTGAGCTTCTTCGCGATCTCAACCGCCTCGGGGGCGTTGTTCGCGTAGCCGTCGGCGCCGATCTTCTCGGCCCACTCGGGCGTGACCGGAGCCCCGCCCACCATCACCTTCACCCTGTCGCGCAACCCAGCGGCCTCCAGCCTCTTGATCACGGTCTCCTGGTACGGGACCGTCGTCGTGAGCAGCGCGCTCATCCCGAGGATCTGGGGCTCCAGTTCCTGGATCGCCTCGATGATGCGGTCGGCGCCCACGTCCTTGCCCATGTCGTGGACATCGAATCCACTGGTGCGAAGCATCGCACCCACCATGTTCTTCCCCAGATCGTGCAGGTCGCCCTTGACGGTACACATCACGACCAGCGCGTTGGCCTGGGCGTTCGGGTCCTTCTGCGCGAGCAGCGCCGGCTCGATGATCGCGTTGCAGGCCTTGAACACCTCGGCGGAGGCCACGACCTCGGGCAGGAACACCTCGCCGCGCTTCCACATCTCGCCCAGGTCGAACATCGCCACGGCCATGCCGTCCTCGAGGATCCACTTCGGGTCTGCGTTCGCCGCCGTGAGCCGTTCGGCCGCGCCCACACCCAGGTCCATGTCGGCGACGATCAGCGCCTGCTTCAAGATGTCGAGGTCTTCGGACAACGGGGCCTCCTCGGCCGGGGAGCGGTGACTTCAGGTCAGCGGCGGTGCCGCGATGCGACCGACCAAGGATAGGAACTGCAGGCGGGAACCGGAACGGCATCAGCCGCAGCCGCCGTGACCCCGGGTCAGGCTTCTGGGGCGCCGCACGGTTCGCTCGGGGTAACCTCGGGACCATGGCTGACCGCAAGTCATCTCGGAGCGAGCGCACCGCGGCCAAGCGCGAGCAGATCCTGGACACGGCGATGCGTCAGTTCAGCGAACACGGATACCTGGGCACGAAGGTGGAGTCGATCGCCACCGAGCTGGGGATCGCGAAGGGCTCGATCTTCCAGCACTTCGGCTCGAAAGCGGGTCTCTTCTTCGAGACGTACAAGCGGGCCGTGACCTCGCTCCCCGCGTGGCTCGACGCGCCCCCGAAGGTCATCGACCAGGGGTTCTTCACGGTCGTCGACTACTGGCTCCGGCGCACCGAGCACCTCGTGCGTGAGGATTACGTGCCGTACCGGGTCGTGTTGATCGGCGAGTTCGGCACCGACGACCTCACGCTGAAGCGCGACATCCTGCGGTTCATGGTGAGCGAGGACCCCTACGGCACCCTCGACTTCGTCGAGTACGGGATCCGCCGAGGCGAGGTGCGCGACGACATCGACATGGAGCTGATCGTCTCGATGGTCGACTGGATGTCGGGCGGCCTGCAGGACGCGCTCGTCACCGAGGAACGCGACCCCGGCCTGTTCCACCGCTGGCGGCACCAGCCCGAGCGCCAGAAGATCCGGATCGAGCAGTTCGAGATCCTGCTGCGGAGCGCGATCGGGACGGCCGCGCTGCGCGAGGCGGCCGTGGCGGAGCCGGTCTCAGCGACCTGACGTTCCGATCGGTGGTTCCCACGGATGCAACGCCGGCGACGCTGGTCGAGTCGGCTCATCCGATCGCATCGACCGCGGACGCGGACGCGACTGGCGGAGTCGTCGCCGCGTGAGCCGTGTCCCACTGCTCTCGGGACGCTGGCCGCCGCGATCTTCCGATCGATCCAACCGATCAGCGCCTGCATCCCCAGCGCGAACAACCAGTACATGAACATCGCGAAGAGCAGCGCCGGATCGAAGATCGAGCCTCCCTCGCCCTCGACCGTCGGGAAGATCCCACGGAACGGCTGCATGATGCGATCGGTCGCCCGGAACACCCACCGGACGAACGGTGTCCCCTCGTTCGCGTTGAACAGCTCGAGGAAGAACGCCATCGCCAGGATCACCGTGCAGACGATCGCGAACCCATAGATGAACAGGACCAGCGCCCGGGCTACCCGGAAGCCCGTGGACGTGCCCGTGCGTGCCTGGGACATCAGGCCGTCTCCCTCCATCCGCGTGGAACGCAGGCTACCTCACGCGGGCCTCTCGCCCCGATCGATGATGCCGCGTTCCGCCGATCGCGTCTGTACGACGGAGTCACCGAGGGTGGTTCAGGCCTTGACCGTGAACGTGACCAATGGATTGAACCCGTGCCAGCTGCAGACGTCGAGCGAGAACACGTCCGGAAGGGATGGGTTGGCCGAGCAATCGCCGTCCGGCTCCTGATCGAGGAAGATGCCATCGGGATTCACGTCGGTCCCACGGGCAGGCAAACCCGCCTCCGCTCCAACGTTCAAGGAATCGTCAGGGCATCCCGGGACCGTGCTCTGACACGATCTCGTTCCATGAGGCTGATCCCCCGATGTGCTGGTGTTGTAGGAGACTCCGTACACGAGCTCGTTCGGCAGCTTGAGGCCCGAGAACTCGAAGACGATCTTGAACGCCTTCCCGTTGTAGCAGGCGTCGTCCTTGGATGAATACCATCTCTCCGGATTCGCGCTGCAGTTCGTAGGGTTGGCCGACGGACGGAACGGGATCGCGAACGTTCGCTTGCGGCTCCCGAGGACCGCGCCCGGGAGGTTCGGGTCCACGGTGTTCACCCGGTAGAGCGTCAGCTTGATGGTTTCGTTGAACGTCGAGCCCTTCGTCGTTGCACAACCCGCCAGCCAAGTCCCGGATTCACATGCCCACGAACTCATCACGACCGTGACCTTCTTGAGCTTCCGATTGCCGGGAGCAAGTCGGATCTCATCACCGATCGCATCGACTTGGGTTGCCTCGAAACCGACAGCCGTCACGTTGCCGGGAAGCTGAGCTGGGACACTGTTGAACACCTTCTTGGTCGCCGCCTGAGCGGGAAGAGCCACCGCTCCAAGCACGATCGACGCAAGAGCGAGGCACAGCAGGTATTTCCTCATTCCCCCTCCGTCCCAGAGCCGGTTCCAACTCTCTGCAAGAGCCGCGTCGCGTGGCGGCAGCGTGGCGACAGGCGGCCCGCGACCTTCGATGTCTTCGCAACCTCGATACAAGCACGGCGATCGGAGATCCGGCCAGGGGAATATGGCCGACGCCCCTCTGACCGACGAGCTACGCCGCCCCTCGTCCGCCGATGTCCGTAGAGAGGGGCAGCTCGAAACTCGACTCGCCGACCTACGGATGCATCCGCGAGCTTCGGGAACGCGCACTCGGGCGACCCTACGGATGCCGCCGCCACCGCAGGGAGGCCTCTGCGTCTTCGACCGTGACGCTGTCCTTCAGGTAGTTGAACAAGGCGAAGCGGTCGCATCTGATCTCCCCCACCTTGCGCCCGCTCGTCCGCGTGTGACCGAAGACATGCATCCACTCGTGGCAGTAGAGGAAGCGCAGCACCTCGCGCGGCTCGCGGAACGTGAGCCCTTCCGTCAGCCAGACGAAGCGGAGCTTCCCCTTGCCGGCGCCGGGGCGGCGCATCGCGCCGTAGGGCACGACCTCGCCGAACGGGAGGAACGGCTCGGGCACCTGCAGCGTGATCGAGCGGTCGGTGAAGTCGGTCCACGCCGACAGATGCGGCTTCTCGCGGTACCGCAGGTACTTCACGTGGAGGTCGTAGCCGTCTGCCCGCGGGAGACCCGCGAGCATCCCGCGCACCTCGTCGGGCGACAGATCCGGGATCGCCGAGGTCACGTTCATCCGCGGATACCTTGCCAGACGAACCACGCGCCCAACGCCACCAGCGCCACCGAGAGCGCGGCGCGGATCACGTGCACCCCACGGTCCCCCACCACCCGGCGGCCACCGCTGCCCAGCAGGGTGAACGTCATGTCCGCGCACGACACGCCGATCCCGAGCGCCAGCGCCGTCGCCACCCCGGCGGGCCGCCCGCCTTCGGTGGTCGCCTGCGCGATGACCGCGCTGCCCGTCGTCGCGATGAAGATCCAGGCCCCCGGGTTCAGGATCACGAGCATCACGCCGCGAAGGGTCGGCCGTCCCACGGGCGGGGGCAACGGCTGATCGGGGTCGTGCCGCGCGAGCGAGCGGAGCTCGATCACGCCGAGCGCCATGATGAACGCACCACCGGCAACCTTCAGCAGACGGAGCACGTCGTCGCTCGGCTCGATCGCCGACAGGCCGAACGCGAGCGCGAGCAGGATCGCGACCAGCATGCCGTTGGCACCCAGCATCACGCGCAAGCCGCGCGCGAGCCCGCCCTTCGCGGACTCCGAGAGGATCAGCAGCTGAACGGGGCCGGGCGCCGCGCCGAGCGCGATCCCGAGTGCGAACGCCGCCCAGGCGTGGTCGAAGGCGGTCACGGGCGGCCTCGCATCGTGGGGCGAACGGTAGCATCGCCGCATGGCGGAACCCGAGCGCTCCCACCGCGACGGGGTGCGTGAGGTCGCCCCGCTCGCGATCGCGGTGCTCGGGTTCGGCGCGTCGTTCGGGGTGCTCGCGCGGGCCGCCGGGATGGGCGTGATCTCGCCGATCGTGATGTCGGCGACGACGTTCGCCGGGTCCTCACAGTTCGCGGCGGTGTCGATCCTGGACGCCGGGGGCAGCGTCGCGTCGGCGGTGACCGCTGCCCTCCTGTTGAACGCGCGCTACGGACCGATCGGCGTGAGCGTGGCCCCGTACCTGCGCGGGAGCCTCTGGTCCCGGTTCATCCACGCGCAGCTGACGGTGGACGAGTCCTGGGCTCTCGCGGCCGAGGGCGAGGGGCGGTTCAACCCGAAGGTGCTGCTCGGAGCCGGCGTGACGCTGTATCTCGCCTGGGTGGGCGGCACGGTGCTCGGCGTGGCGTTCGGCGATCTGATCGGCGACCCCGGGACGTGGGGGTTGGACGCGGCGTTCCCGGCGCTGTTCCTCGCGCTCCTCGTGCCGCAGCTCACGACCCGCGACGCGCGCCTCGCGGCCCTGGTTGGCGCGGCGATCGCCCTGGCCCTGACGCCGTTCACCCCGGCGGGCGTGCCGATCATCGCCGCGAGCGCGGGCTGTCTGGTCGGCCTCGGGAAGACGCGCGGGAGCGTGACCGCGTGAGCGCCGCCTGGGCGGTCGTCGTCCTCACCGGACTGGGGACCGTGGCGATCAAGTCGCTCGGACCGTTGTTGATGGGCGGCCGGCCGCTGCCGCCTCGGATCGCCGGACTGGTCGCCCTCCTCGCGCCCGCGCTCCTGGCCGCGCTCGTGGCGATCAACACGTTCGCCGACGGCCGGAGCCTCACGATCGACGCCCGCGTCCTCGGTGTCGGCGTGGCCGCGATCGCGATCTGGCGGCGCGCTCCGGTGCTGCTCGTGATCGTGCTGGCGGCCGGCACGACGGCGCTCGCCCGGGCCCTCGTCGGCTGATACCGTCCCGCGCCATGACGCGCTACCGAGACCTGGGACTCACCGTCGGCCAGCTGCAGCCCGGACCGCTGAACGCGATCACCGACGTGGCCGGCGTGGCCGTCGGCGTCACGACGCTGATCGAGGGCGACGGCCCGCTCCGGATCGGCGTCGGCCCGATCCGGACCGGCGTCACCGTGATCGTGCCGCACGACCGGATCGGCGCCGAGCCGGTGTTCGCCGGCTGCCACCGCCTGAATGGCAACGGCGAGCTCACCGGGCTCGAGTGGGTCCGCGAGTCGGGCCAGCTCACGACGCCGGTCGCGATCACGAACACGCACAGCGTGGGCGTGGTGCGCGACGCGCTCGTGGCCGCCGAGATGCGGGGCCGGAGCGATCCCACCGCCTACTGGAGCCTCCCCGTGGTGGGCGAGACGTACGACGGCACGCTCAACGACATCAACGGGATGCACGTGCGGCCCGAGCACCTGTTCGCGGCGCTCGACGTCGCCTCGACCGGCCCGGTGCCCGAGGGCGGCGTCGGCGGCGGCACCGGCATGACCTGTCACGGGTTCAAGGGCGGGACCGGCACCGCGTCGCGCATCGTGAACGACTGGACCGTCGGCGCGCTCGTCCAGGCGAACTACGGCCGGCGCGAGCGCCTGACCGTCGACGGCGTCCCCGTCGGACGCGAGATCCCGGTCACCGAGATCCCCTCCCCGTGGGACGAGGAGGACCGCCTCGCCGGCGGGCCCGAGCCCGGGATGGGCTCGATCATCGTGATCCTCGCGACCGACGCGCCGATGCTCCCCCACCAGCTCGAGCGCCTCGCGCAGCGCGCCGGCCTGGGCATCGCCCGGGCCGGCGGCGCCGGGGAGCACTCGAGCGGCGACCTCTTCCTCGCGTTCTCCACGGGGAACCGCGGACGGCTCGAGAGCTACAAGACCGAGGCCGCCACCGCCCCGTTCGAGGTCGCGATGATCCCCGAGGGCTCGATCAGCGATCTGTTCTGGGGCGCGATCGAGGCGACCGAGGAGGCGATCCTGAACGCGCTCGTCGCCGCCGAGACGATGACGGGCCGTGACGGCATCACCTCGCACGCGCTCGACCACGAGCGACTCGTGGAGGTCATGACGAAGTACGGACGCGGCCCCGCGTAGCGGGTCGGCCGTCAGCAGCCGACGCCGAGGTCCTCGACCGCGCCGTCGGTCAGTCGGAGCAGGCGGGACCGCGCGTTGTTCGTCTCGTCCGCCTCGTCGATCCCGTCCCGGGGGTCGGCGATCGACGTGAGGCAGTAGCGGCCGTTCGGCAGGCTCGTCACGTCCAGGTCCTGCCCGGGGAGGAACGCCGCGTACCAGTCGGCCCACCCCACCGAGAGCCCGGTGATCGAGTTCCGCGCGCACTGGCCGTAGTAGGCGAACGTCGAGAAGCCCGGGACGTCGGGGAAGGCCGCCAGGCTGTCCCGCACGCAGAACGACACCTTCGGCGAGGCGGCGACCACCGCGTCGGTCGCCACCGATCGGAGCTCGTAGCGCGCGAAGCGCTGGAGGTGCCAGTGGTCGTGCGCGGGATGGAACACCATGCATCCCACCTCGACCGTCCGCCCGATCAGGTCGGTGCCGCGCTCGAACTCGCCGCTCCCGTTCGTGTCCTCGTAGACCCGCTGGAGCGCGAGCCGGTCGTTCGTGAAGTTGCCGTCGCCGTTGCAGTCACGCCGCCTCGGCCTGAGCTCGAGCACCCCGAGCCCCTGGTTCCCGATCGTGTTCCCGAACCGGAGCACGGTGCGGTCGCCCATCGTCTGGATCGAGATCCCGTCGAACGGGCGCGTCACGAGGTCGGGCAGCAGCTCCGCCGGCGCGCGCCTCGGAGCGGCGAACGCCGAGGCGACACCGAGCACCGCGAGCAGCGCCGCGAGGAGGAACGGAACGAACGCAGCGCGGCGGGCGGTCATCGCCGGAGTCTACGGGAGCCCAACCCCCTGAACCGTGAACTAGGGCCTCGAGGGCGACCATGAAGGGGACCAGTGCCACTCCGGACACCACCGCCGCTCGATCCGGAAGCTCGTGGGGTCGCCATGAGGCCAGATGGTGTTCGACCCTCCATCCTTCGGACTGTCGTCGAAGACGTACTCGATGAAGGTCATATAGTCGTAGTTCGGCTTCGCGAGGACGTCGTGAATGCGCGCGGTGGACGCGGGGGCGATCCTGGTTGCGCCGGTCATGCCGGAGGGATGACCTTCACCTCCGAACCTGACCGATACCCGATCACGGCACGGGTTGGTCACCACCACGTCCTTGTAGTCCTGACAACCTGTGAGGGTCGCGGCGAAGCCCTCGATGAAGGTCGTGTAGTCGTAGTTCGGCGCCTCGGTCGGGCCGGAGGGATGAACCTCGCCCCCGAACCCGACCGTCAGCCGATCATGGCACGGGCTACTCATCGCAACGTCCTGGTTGTTCTGACAACCCGCGAGGAGCACGGCGACGCCCACGGCGAGCACGGCACGTCTTCGAACCATCCCTGGAACGATACCGGCCAGGTCCGCCGACGCTGCCCAGGAACGCGGGCGCCGACCTTGACCTTCGTCCGTCGGGGCGGCGGGATTCGAACCCGCGACCTCGTGCTCCCAAAGCACGTGCGCTAACCAGGCTGCGCTACGCCCCGTGAGCCCGATGCTACCCGCCCAGATCGTGGACTTCCGGCCGTTGCGGCGCGCCGAGGGCGTGCGCTAGCGTCCGCCCCGTGTCCGGGGACAAGGCCACGAGCCACACGATGACGATCCTGACCGCGCTGCTGATCGTGGCGCTCGCGGTCGGCGCGACCCTGTTCTTCCTCCTGTGGCGAGGGCCGTCCTCCGTCGGGCGGTTCGAGACCGCCGCGCCCGTCGCGGTCGATTGCCCGAGCGGTACCGGCGTTCCGGTCTGCTACGACACCGACATCACGAACGTCGGCGAGACCGCGCAGCAGGTCCGCTGCCAGGTCACACCCGGCCCCGACACCGCGGCGCTCTTCGACAACGGGGACGACGTCTACTCGAGCCCGGTGCCCCTGGAGCCGGGGAGCTCCATCACCCTGCTGGTCCAGGTGAGTCCCAGCAACGGCGCGACGGTCGTCTCGCAGCCGAGCGTCGCGTGCGAGGCCGCGTAGCCCTCAGAGCTCGAACGCGCCCTCGCCGACGATCCGCACGCCGCCCCCGACGAACGAGGTCCACGACCCCGGCGTCCCTTCCACGTCGACGTGGAGGAAGCTCGGCCGGCCGACCAGTTCGCCCTGCGCGATCGTCACGTGCCCGGGCATCCCGGCGCGTCCGAACTCGGCGAGGTACGCGCCGAGCGGACCGGCCGCCGACCCCGTCGCCGGGTCCTCGCCGATCGACGGCCACCGGTCGAACATCCGCGCCATCACGTCGCCGTCGGCGCGGATCGTGAACAGGTAGAGCGACTCGGCCTCGTCGGCGGCCTCGCACGCGAGCCGGCATGCGTCGCCCTGACGCTCGGCCCGACGGAGCGTGGCCTCGTCGCGGACCGGCACCATCAGGTGCGGGATCCCGGTCGACACCGGCACGATCGGCAGATCGGCGACGAGGTCCTCGGGCTCGAGCCCCGCGCCCCGTGCGACGAGCGCCCGGTCTTCGACGGATCGGCCGAACGCGGGCGGGAGTTGGTGCATGCGGCCGCGGCGGGCCGCGACGTCGATCTCGACCGGGACCTCGCCCGCCCCGCAGGTCTGGACGACGCTCGACGGGACGCGACCTTCTGAGGCGAGCACGAACGCCGTCCCCAGCGTCGGGTGCCCGGCGAACGGGAGCTCGTTCTCGGGCGTGAAGATCCGCACGTCGTAACCGCCCTCGCGCACCCCCGTGACGAACGTGGTCTCGCTGAAGTTGATCTCGCGGGTGAGCGTGAGCATCGCGTCGTGGTCGAGCCCCTCCGGGGTCTCGGGCACGACGCAGAGCTGGTTCCCCGCGAAGGGCACCTCGGTGAACACGTCGACCAGACGGAAGGGCACCCGCATGGCTCCGAGTATCGCAGGCGGGGGTTGCTAGGCTGGTTCGGTCGGCGCCAAGGGGCGCCGCACGCGGGTGTAGCTCAATGGTAGAGCTCCAGCCTTCCAAGCTGGCTACGCGGGTTCGATTCCCGTCACCCGCTCCGACTGGGCCGCGACGATCAGGCGGACGGCGGAGGTGGAGGTGGCGGCGGTGTGCCTCCCATGCCGCCGCCCGGCATCGCCATCCCACCCGGCGCGGCGGCCGGACCCACGTAGCGGGAATCTCCGAAGCCCAGGATCATGATGAAGATCACGCTGAGGAAGATCAGGCCGATCGCGAAGCCCGTGCCCTGACCGAAGCTCTTCGCGAGATCCAGCGCCACGATGATCCAGATCACGAAGTTCACGAACGGGATGAACATCAGGATCACCCACCACCCCGGCCGGCCGACGATCTTGCACAACACGTAGAAGTTGTAGATCGGGATCAGGCACGCCCACCCTGGGTGCCCGGCCTTCTCGTACATCTTCCACGCGCCGATCGCGTAGAGCACCAGGAAGGCCAGGTAGAACAGCGCGAGCGTGCCCCATGCGAGGCCCCCGGCCGCGTCGATCTCGATCGTCGTCGACTGTGCAAGTGCGCCAAGCATCGGTCCCCTCCTCGATCCGCGCCGTCGGGCGCGACCCGTCGAACGATAGGGCCTCGGCCTCTCGGGAGTGGGATTTCGGGACGATACCCTTGCGGCAGGCGCCGGTAGCTCAGTCCGGATAGAGCGGGGGACTTCTAATCCCTAGGTCGCAGGTTCGAATCCTGCCCGGCGCGCCAGGTTCATCCGTTCCCCCATGAAGTTGGCGGGCAGGACGGCGCGTCCGTCCCACGGGGCCGCCCCACTTCCGGAGCCGCCCGGCGGAACCGATCCAGGGATGCCGCACGTCCTGCCCGACGTTGGCAGAACCCCGCTACGGAACGTTGGCCGCGTTGTCGATGATGTTGATCCCTCCGGTGGGGAGCGGCAGCGCACACACCTTCAGATCGCCGTTCTTGTCGTAGGACAGGATCGCCCCTTCGGGGTCCGGGAACCCAGGCGGCGGCGGCCACATCTCGATCACCTGCGCGGCGGTGAAGGCCCCCTGGAACGCAGGTGGACACTTCGCGATCGGTGGCTTTGCACCTGCCGGGGCGGCGACCAAGACCAGAGCTGAGGCAGCGACAGGGATCAGGAGCGCTCTCTTCCTCTTCATGCGTCCTCCCTCAAGAGAGCACCGTTGTATCTGATGTAAACGCCGTAGGTCAAGAGGAGGAATCAGGGCTCCGACGTGGTCAACTACTTGACGGTGCACTGTCGCCATCACTCTACAAGAGTTCTTGTATGGTAGAGGCATGACGCGGCGGGAAACCTCCACGGTGGAAGAACGGCCCGTGCGGGTCGGCGGACTCGCCGCGATGCGAGCACTCGCCCACCCCACGCGGATGCGGATGGTGCACCTCCTGCGCACCGAGCCGCTATCGGCCTCCGAGCTCGCCCGTCGGCTCCAGATCCGGTTCGGCTCGGCCCAGTACCACCTCCGCACGCTCGAGCAGGCGGGCATCGCTCGCCGGGTCGCCGAGCGTCGCAAGCGCGGGGGCGTCGAGGTCCTCTTCGAGGTTCCGCGCTCGCTCGGGGTCGACTACGACGCGGATGCGCCGGCCGGGATGCGGGCCGCCGTGCAGCGCGCCTTCCTCGCCGAGCTGGGACGGCGCCTGGACGCCGCGGCGGCCGAGCCCGAGCCCGAGGACACCGACCGCGACGTGCTCAGCACCCGCGAGATCGAGCTTCGGCCCGACGACGTCCCGGCGGCGACCGAGGCGCTGCACGCCTTCCTGCGCCGCCTCGACGAGCTCGCGCTCGACCGCCCGGACGCCGACTCGCTCCCGTTCACGGCCTCGGTCCAGCTGTTCCGGATCCCGCGCTCGGCCTCGCAGCATCCGGAGGCTCCCGGAGGCGGCGCGTGAAGGCGTCGCCGCGGCCGAACCCGCTCCGGAGCTCGCCCGCGTTCCGACGCCTCTGGCTGGCGCGAACCACGTCGCACGTGGGCGACGGCATCGCCCTGGTAGCGCTCGTGCTCCTCGTCCAGGGATCCCAGGGGACCGGGACCGCGGTCGGCGCGCTCCTGCTCGCGAGCTCCCTCCCCCGGTTCCTGGGGCCGCTCGCGGGGGTCGTCGCGGACCGGGTGGAGCAACGCGCGCTCATGGTGGCCTGCGATCTCGGGAACGCGGCGATCTTCGCGGTGATCGTCGGCCTCCAGCCGTCGTTCGGAGTGCTGTTGGTGCTCGTCGCGGCGTCGGCGACCCTCGTCACGTTCTTCGAGCCTGCCGGGCGAAGCGCGATCCCCTCGCTGGTCCACGCGAACGACCTGTTGCAGGCGAACGCCTGGATGGGCACGTCGCTCAACCTGCAGCTCGCACTGGGGACGCTGCTCGGTGGGGCGCTCGTCGCCACCGTCGGCGTCCGCGGGGCGCTCGCCCTCGATGCCATGTCGTTCGTGGTCTCGGCCGCGCTCCTGATCGGTCTTCCGCCGCTGCGCCCGGAACCGAGCGGCTCGCACGGGTTCTTCGCGTTCGGGAAGGAAGGCCTGCGGTTCGTGTGGCGGACGCGCATCGTCCGCACGTTCGTGATCGTCTTGTTCCTGGGCGTCGCGTTCGCCGCGGCAGACAACATCGCGCTCGTCTTCCTGATCCGGGAGACGCTCGGCGGGGGACCCTTCGCCTTCGGGCTGGTCTCCGCCGTCTTCGGGGTCGGGATGATCGCGGCCTCCGTCGGACTCTCGATCCGCCGGACGTCCTTCGCCGTGACCACCCTGCTCGTCGTCGCATGGCTGATGAGCGGGGTCGCCACGATCGCGACAGGGGTCGCCCCGCTGATCGCGATCGCCGCCCTGGCGCAAGGGGTCGGTGGCTTCGGCAACGGCCTCCAGAACGTCGCCGCCGACACGCTGATCCAGCGGGCCGTCCCCCACGAGATGCTCGGGCGCGTCTTCGGCGTCGTGTCCACCGCCGCCTTCGCCGGCAGCACGCTCGCCTACGCGGCCGGTGGGGTCCTGCTCGACCTCACGTCGCCACGCACCGTCTTCCTGATCGCCGGCTCGGGGATCCTGGCGGTGACCGCCGTCATGTGGGTCGTGATCCGCCGTGAGGCTCGATCCGCGCCGTGAGCGCGAACCCGACCATAGGGTTGCCTCTCACCCGCCGTCTGACCTACTCTTCCTGCATCGGTTTCCGGGAGGAGCAATGTCGGTGAGGGAGGACGGGCGCAGGATCCGGGTCGTGCGGTGGACCGCACCGGCCTTGGCGGTCCTCTTGGCGATGTCGTCGCAGGCGTGGGCCGCCACGACCGACCCGTTCTCCTCGACCGAGCTGTCCGGCTACGCCGCCGGAGGGGCCTCCGGCTGGTACGTCACGAACGAACAACTCGCCCACACCTACACCTCGCGGACCAGCTTCGTGGAGTTGGTCCGTCCGGCCGATACGCCCCGTGCCGAGGCCGACCTCACCCTGTCGACCGGGCGGGCGAACGCCGGCCTGACCGTCCTCTGGAAGGACCACAGCAACCACCTGTGGGCCAAGCTCGAGATCACCCCGGGTAACCCCACCGGGCGGATGACGATCGGGCGACGGCTCCGCGGGAAGGTGACGAGTCTCCTCGCATCGTCGAGAGGCGGACTGACCCGCGGGGCGACCTACCACATCGTGCTCCAGGTGTCGGCGGGCGTGGCGACGTTCACGGCCACCGGCGTCACCGTCCCGTTCTCCAGGACGATCACGTACCGGCTCACCTCGAGCGACCTCGGCGCCTTCGGATCGGGCGGCTACGGGGGCGTCCGCGCCAAGTACCTGTACGACGAGGACGACGGTGGGAGTCGCTGGGACAACCTGACGGTGGGCTGAGCCGGCGAGCGCCGGGTCACGACCCCTCGCCGGTCAGCGCCAGCACCCGCTCGAGCGATCGCTCCAACGCCTCGGGGTCGTCGGCGCGCACGGTCACGTGGCCGAGCTTCCGCCCCGGGCGGGGGGACTTCCCGTAGAGGTGCAGGTGGGCGCCGGGGATCGCCGCGACCGCGTCGGTCGGCGGGACGTCGCCGATCAGGTTCACCATCACCGAGAGCCCCCTGAGCGTCGTCGGACCGAGCGGCAGCCCGCAGACGGCACGCACGTGCTGCTCGAACTGGCTCGTCTCGGCGCCCTCGATCGTCCAGTGGCCGGTGTTGTGCACGCGGGGCGCGAACTCGTTGCCGAGCAGGGTCTCCCCCACCTGGAACAGCTCGATCGCGAGCACGCCGACGTAGCCCAGCTCATCCATCACCGACCGCGCATGGGCCTCGGCCGTCGCCTCGAGCGCGCCCGTCACACCCGGCGCGGGCGCGCGCGTGCGCCGCAGGATCCCGTCGCGGTGCATGTTCTCGACGAGCGGGTAGCTGGCGAACGCGCCGTCCCGCCCGCGGGCCGCGACGATCGACAGCTCGCGGTCGAACCCCACGAACCCCTCCACGATCGAGGGCATCCCGCCGATCGACCGCCAGGCGTCCTCGGCCAGGAGCGGATCGCGGATCACGGCCTGGCCCTTGCCGTCGTAGCCGAGCCGCCGGGTCTTGAGCACCGCCGGCACGCCGATCGTCGCGAGCGCCTGCTCGAGCGTGGCGAGCGAGTCGACGGCCGCGTAGGGCGGCACGGGCAACCCCACCGCGTCGAACAGCGTCTTCTCGGCGATCCGGTCCTGCGACGCCTCGAGCGCGGCGGGCGGCGGGAGCACGGGCACCCGCTCCTCCGCGAACCGCGCCGCCTCGACCGGGACGTTCTCGAACTCGTAGGTGAGGACGTCGACCTGCGCGGCGAGCCGAGCGAGCGCCTCGTGATCGTCGTACGGCCCCACGATCGACGGTGCGACCTGCGACGCGGAAGAGTCGATGGCCGGATCGAGCGTCACGCAGCGGACGTCGAGCGGGAGCGCCGCGAGGGCGAGCATCCGGCCCAGCTGGCCGCCGCCGACGATGCCGAGCCTGATCGTCACGCCGACGGGTCGGGGTTCGCGAGCACGTCGCCGGTCTGAGCCTCGCGGAACGCCAGCAGCCGTTCACGCACGCCCTCGTCGTGCAGCGCCACGATCGAGGCCGCGAGCAGGGCCGCGTTCACGGCGCCGCTGCGGCCGATCGCGAGCGTCCCCACGGGCACGCCCGCCGGCATCTGCGCGATCGAGAGCAGCGAGTCCATCCCCTTGAGCGCCTTCGACTCCACGGGGACGCCGAGCACCGGGAGGTGGGTCTTCGCCGCCGTCATCCCCGGGAGGTGGGCGGCGCCGCCGGCGCCCGCCACGATCACCTGCAGCCCGCGGTCGGCCGCGGTCGAGGCGTACTCGAACAGGAGGTCGGGCGTGCGGTGGGCGCTCACGACGCGGGTCTCGAACGGCACGCCGAGCGACTCGAGCGTCTCCACCGCGTGGCGCATCGTCTCCCAGTCGGACCGGGATCCCATGATCACGCCCACCAGCGGCTCGCCCATCGCGGGCAGTCTAGCGGCGCGCCGTTCGCGGCGGCTCAATCGACGGGCGTGTTCTTCACGCGCCGCTCCCGGCCCATGTTCCCGACCAACAGGCCGACCGCGGTCACGAGGTAGATCTGTCCGATCAGGGCCTCGGTCACGGCGATCATCCGCGGGAGATCCTGCACGGGTGTCAGGTCGCCGTAGCCGACCGTCGTCATCGTGATGAAGCTGTAGTACATCGTGTCGACCGTGGTGGCCTGCTGGATCTGCGCGAAGATCGATCCTCCCTCCACGCTGGACATGAACATGTAGGCCGAGGAGAACAGGAGCCCGAGCAGCAGGTAGGCGCAGAGCGCCCCGGCCAGCATCGACCACGCGATGCGCATGTGCGTGCCCAGCCGCCGGGCGATCGCGACGATCATCGCGAGGATCAGCAGGAACGACACCCCCGACGTGAACTCGTGGAGGCGCGTGAACTCGGCAGCCGACGCCACGACCGAGGCGACGAGCAGCACCGCCGCGCCGCCGAGCACGAACCGGGTAAGCCGGCGTGAAGCGCGCGAGGTCTCCATCGTGAACGCCAGCGTGGCGCCGAGGAGGAAGACCGAGGCCAGCTGGCCCACGCGACCATCCCCGACCGTGCCTCCGACGATCATCAGCACGAAGATCAGGATCAGCAGGAAGCCGTACTGATCGGGCTCGCGGATCCGCTGGCGCAACGGTAGCTGCCGGCGCTCCCGGAAGATCTCCCGCACGTCGATACCGGACGTCGGCAGGTTCGGACGCCGGGGTCGGCCCCGGCGGTGGCGTCTGCTCGTTCATCGGTGCGTACTGTACGCCCGGCGAACGGCCCAGCCATGCAGGGGCGAACGCGCACCGTCCCGGATCGCCGGCGCGAGGATACGGTGGGCACATGGGCACGGACGCACGGATCGTCAGGGGCACACCGGACGGCACGCTCGATCCCCTGGCGGCGTCGATGCTGGACCCCGCGGCGGTGCTCGAGGCCGTCCGCTCCCGCCCCGAGGGTCTGACCTCCGACGAGGCCGTCGCGATCCTCGGCGTGGTCGGCCCGAACCGCATCCCGCAGCGCGAGGCGAGCGGGCCCCTGCGGCGGCTCGTCGCCCAGCTGACCCACTTCTTCGCGTTGATGCTGTGGGCGGCGGCGGTGCTCGCCGTGATCGGGGGGATGCCGGAGCTCGGGGCCGCGATCGTCGTCGTGGTGATCGTGAACGGGGTGTTCAGCTTCAGCCAGGAGGAACGCGCGGCGAAGGCGACCGCCGCCCTCGCCGAGCTGATGCCCGACACGGTGGCGGCCCTGCGGGACGGGCGCCGCATGTTGGTGCCGGCGGCCGACCTGGTACCGGGCGACGTGCTGGTCCTGCGGGAGGGCGACCGGATCTCGGCCGACGGCCGGATCCTCGAGTCGGCAGGGCTCCTGGTCGACCACCAGATGCTCACCGGCGAGTCGGTCCCCGTGGCGCGCGACGCGGCCGCCCCGGCCGAGGCGCCTTCGGATGTCGCCGAGGCGCAGGACATGGTGTTCGCCGGGACGTTCGTCGCGGCCGGCTCCGCGCACGCGGTCGTGGTGGCGACGGGCGCCCGCACGAGGCTGGGAGGGATCGCGACGCTCACCGGCGACGTCGTGCGGCGGCCGACGCCGCTGAAGGAGGACCTCGACCGCGCGGTGCGCATCATCGGCGCCTCCGCCGTGACCGCGGGTGTCGTGTTCTTCGGCGTGTCGCTGGTGCTGGGCATGCCGGCGCGCGACGGGTTCCTGTTCGCGGTGGGCGTGATCGTGGCGCTGGTGCCGGAGGGGCTCCTCCCGACGCTCACCCTCGCGCTCGCGATGAGCGCCACCCGGATGGCGCATCGTGGGGCGCTCGTGCGCCGGCCGGAGTCGGTGGAGACCCTCGGGGCGACGACGGTGATCTGCTCGGACAAGACCGGCACGATGACCACGAGCCAGATGACCGCGCGGGCCCTGATCGCGGCCGGGCACGAGATCCGGGCCACACGGTCGGGCTGGACGCCGGGGGGCGTGCTCCTCGAGAGCGGACGCCCGCTCGTGGGTCCGGCGATGAAGGACGTTCGGCCCGCCCTGCTGGTCGCCTCCCTGTGCGGGGACGCGCGGCTCCAGCAGCAGGGCGGCCGTTACCGGTGCTCGGGCGACCCCACCGAGGGCGCCCTGCTCGCCCTCTCGGCGAAAGGCGGGGTCGACCGCCACGAGGAGGAGCGCCTCGCGCACCGGATCCGTGAGTTCCCCTTCGAGTCGGAGCGCCGGAGGATGTCGACCGTGCACCGGCTGGCCGACGGGCGGATCGGCGTGCTGACGAAGGGCTCCCCCGAGGCGATCCTCGAGATCTGCACGATCGTGCGGGGGCCGGGCGGGGTCGAGCTGCCGCTCGACGACGCTTCCCGAGCCTCGGTGTCCGAGGCCGTCGAACGCCTCGCCGACGAGGGGCTCCGGGTCCTGGGGCTCGCCCGGCGTCGCGTACCGCAGGGCGGCGCGGTCCCCGCCACGCCCGCCGAGGCGGAGCACGACATGGAGCTCGTCGGGCTCGCCGGGCTCGAGGACCCGATCCGGCCCGAGGTGCCTCCGGCGATGGACCGCTGCCGGCAGGCGGGTATCCGCGTCGTGATGATCACCGGCGACCACCCGGCGACGGCGGCCTCCGTCGCGCGCCGGGCGGGGATCCCCGGGGACCGGATCTACACCGGCAACGAGCTGCCCGAGGACGACGGTGAGCTGCGCGAGCTCCTCGCCGACCCACGCGTCGGCGTGCTCGCTCGCATCGCGCCCGAGCAGAAGCTGCGCATCGCGCGTGCGCTCCAGACGAGCGGCAACGTCGTCGCGATGACCGGCGACGGGGTGAACGACGCGCCGGCGCTGCGACAGGCCGACATCGGCGTCGCGATGGGCATCACCGGCACCGACGTCGCACGCGAGGCCGCCGACCTGGTGCTGCTCGACGACAACTTCGCGCACATCGTCGAGGCCGTCGAGGAAGGCCGCGCGGCGTTCGACAACATCCGGCGGTTCCTGACCTACCACCTCACCGACAACGTCGCGGAGCTGGCGCCGTTCGCCGTGTGGGCCCTCTCGGGCGGGTCGATCCCGCTGCTGCTCTCGGTGCTGCAGGTGCTCGCCCTGGACATCGGTACGGACCTGCTGCCGGCGCTCGCGCTCGGGGCCGAGCGGCCCGAGGCCGGCGTGATGCAACGCATGCCGCGCGACCGGAAGTCCCGCCTGCTCGACCGGAACGTGATGGGTCGGGCGTTCGGGTTCCTGGGCCCGATCGAGGCGTTCGTCTCGCTCGCGATCGCCGTGCCGATCACGGCCGCGATCTGGTTCGGATGGCACCCCTGGGCGGCGCTCCCCGAGGCCGAGGTCGGAACCCTCTCGGCGATCGTGTTCGCGTCCGTCGTGCTGATGCAGATGGCGAACGCCTACTCCTGCCGGAGCAACCCTGCGTCGGTCTTCTCGATCGGACCGTTCTCGAACCGGCTGCTGAACTACGCGGTCGGCGTCGAGGCGCTGGCGCTGCTCGCCTTCATCTACCTCCCGGGGCTGTACCACGCGCTCGGCGGCGAACCGCTCACGGCCGGCCAGTGGGTGGTCCCGCTCGTGACGCCGTTCCTGCTGCTGGGCGGCGAGGAGGCGCGCAAGGCGATCGTGCGGAGCCGAGCACGGTCCCGCGAGGCCGCCCTCCTTCAGCCGACGAGGGCCCGTCGCCAACCCGGCGGGACCTCTCCGTAGGCGACGTCCGCGGCGTTCAGCCATCGGGCGAGCTCGTCGATCGACCGGCGAGCGGCGACACCGTGGGACGCCCCCGTCCCGTCTTCGGCGTGCACGGCCGGTAGGCGCAGCACCCGGCTCTCCCGGTCGAGCTTCGCGTCCACGCGGCCGATCAGCCGGTCGCCGTGCAGGATCGGCAGCACGAAGTACCCCCACCGGCGCTCCGCCTTCGGCACGTAGATCTCGAGCCGGAAGAAGAAGTCGAAGAGCGCCTCGGTGTGGGCGCGGTGGCTCACCAGGTCGTCGAAGGGCGAGAGCAGCACGGTCCGAGGCGTCCAGGGGAGGTCGAGGAGCGCGGCGTGCGCGTAGAGGTCGCCATCGAGGCCGTCGACGCGCGCCGGGACCGCCACGCCGTCCTTCACGAGCTCCTCCAGCGCGCGCTCCCACCCAGGTGGGCGCCCGTCGAACGCCGTGCCGAAGTCGGCGATCCTCGCGAGGCCACGGGCACGGAGCTGGCGCTCGACGATCTCGCGAGCGACCTCGCGCTGCGACCGCCTGGGCTCGTCGGTGGGGAGGCTCCGTTCCGTCAGGTCCCACAGCCGCTGCTGCCCGTCGCGGCCGACGATCATCACCTCGCCCCGGTTCCAGAGCTCGTCGAGCATCACCGCGACGTTGCGCCCGTCGCCCGTCCAGCCGCCGCTGTGGTGCCCGTCGGCGACCCGGTCCTCGAGGTCGCGTGCCCGCAGGGGCCCCCTGGCACGGAGCTCGCGGAGCACGTACCGACGGAAGGACGCGTTCGCCGCCATCCACGCGGCGGCCTTCTGCCGGCTCTTCAGGGTCCCCCTGGGACCGCCGGTCGGATAGCGCCGCATCGAGAGGCGATGGACCCACAGGTCGGCGGTCGGCAGGATGTGCACCCAGTACTCGAAGAGCGACCGCTCGGTCCAGAGCATCCGTTCGAGCTCCTGCACGCGGAACGTCGGCCCGAGCCGGGAGAACAGCACGAGGTGCTCGGTGCGCGCGACGGCGGAGGTCGGGTCCATCTGGACCATCCACAGATCGTGGGCCGCCTCGGCGATCGACGCGGGGCGCGGCGCGGCCAGGCGCTGGCCCTGCACGCAGAGCCGTCGCGCGGCGCGGCGATCGAGGACGAGGGGGCTGCGGCTTCCCGGCACGCCCGGAGTCTAGGTCGGAGCGCAGACATGGACCCGCCCGTCGGGACCCTGCTCGCCGGTACGCTGCACCGCGTGACCGAGACCGACGCCACCCTGCATCCCGCGATCGCCCGGCTGCATGCCTGGGGCGTCGTGCGCGGCGCGCTCCGCCTCTATCGCGAGGAGCCGGTCCGCGTCGCCGTCTCGGCGCTCGTCGTGCTCGGGCCCGCGCTCCTGTTCAGCCTGCTGCTCGGGAGCGTGGTGGACGCCGGAAGAGACACGTGGCTCCGTGGCCGCTGGGTGGCCCTCGGGACGATCTCGGCGTTCGCGGGGTTCCTCGCGACGCTCGGTCTGGTGATCTACGCGGGCCTGCTCGACGAGCTCGTCGGCGCCCGCATCCGAGGCTCGCGGCTCCCCTCGGTCGCCGCCGCCGCGCGCGGGCTCCCGTTCGGGTCGCTCGTGGTCGCCGACGTGCTCGTGGCGACGGCGATCGGCGTGTCGTCGGCGATCGGCGTGCTGCCCGGTCTCGTCGTGCTGTGCCTCGTGGCGATCGTCGGCCCGGTCGTCAACATCGAGCGGGTGGGACCGATCGCCGGCGTGCGGCGGTCGGTCTCGTTGCTGTGGCCCCGTCTCGGCACCGTGGCGGCCGCGATGTTCCCGGCGATCGCGCTCGAGTACGCGGGACACCATTGGTTCCTGCACCTTCGGAGCACCCACGCGTGGCTCGCCGAGGCGGTCGGGGTCCTGTTCCTCGCGGTGACCCTGGGCGCGTTGTTGGGGCTGATCGAGGTCGTGCTGGCCTACGCCGTGCTCGTGCGAGACCCGAGCTCGCGGATCGCGCGCGAGCTCGGGTCGGCCGGCGGTGGCTAAGCGGTGATCGCCTCCGCGAAACTCTCGAAGTTGTCGACGTAGCGCTGCGCGTCGTCGTCGCTCATCACGATCGAGGTCGTCCAGCTCTCCCACTTCGACCCCGGGCTCTTGAAGACCCCGCGGTTCAACTGCCAGAGCCACGCCAGCTGCGGTACGCGGTCGTCGATCTCCCACAGGTCGCGGTACTCGCGGATCGGCTCACTGCGCCAGTCGATCGAGCCCTTGGCGGCGAGCGTCTTCATCGAGGCCGGGAGCCGGTACTTGTCGATCACGTCCTCACACCGGTGCAGGATCGTGTTGAGCTCGTCGAGTCGCGTGTAGGCGTCCTTCGTGAGCACCTCGAGCACGTTCACCTTCGCGGCCGCCATCGTCAGCGGGTTCCCGTTGAACGTGCCGACCTGGTCGAGGTCGCCGCGCAGGATCATGCCCATGGCCTCCTCGGTCCCGCCGATCGCGCCGCACGGGAGACCGGCGCCGAGTGCCTTCGCGTAGGCCACGAGGTCGGGCTGCACGCCGAACGCCTCGATCGCGCCGCCCCACCCAACCGTGAAGCCGGTCTTGACCTCGTCGTAGGCGAACATCGCGCCGTTCGCGCGACAGATCTCCTTCAGGCGCTTGAGGTAGCCCGGGTCGGGCAGCACGACGCCGCAGTTCGTCATGATCGGCTCGACGATCATGCCGGCGATCTTCGGGCCGTGCTCGGCGAACACCCGCTCGGCCGCCTCGGCATCGTTGAAGGGGACGTTCAGCACGGTGTCGACGGTGCCGGGGATCATGCCGGGCGTCTGCGGTACGGCGTTCGGCCGCTCCCGCGGGCCGGCGTCCTCCTTGGACGGGAAGACGCTCACCATCAGGGCGTCGTGGTGGCCGTGGTAGGTGCCCTCGATCTTCAGGATCAGCGGGCGGCCGGTGGTGGCGCGCATGATGCGCACCGCGTCCAGCGTCGCCTCGGTCCCGGAGTTGCCGAACCGCCAGTACGGCAGGCCGGTGCGTTCGGCGAGGTTCTCGGCCACGAAGAGCGCGTCTTCCGTCGGCTGCGCGAAGTGCGTGCCGAGGGCGACGCGCTTCTGCACGGCCTCGACGATCTTCGGGTGGGCGTGGCCCATCACCATCACGCCGTAGCCGTTGTGATAGTCGACGTACTCGTTCTGGTCGATGTCCCAGACGTGCGCGCCCTTCCCGCGGTCGACGTAGATCGGGTGCGGGGGCCAGGTCTGCCAGCTCGACGAGACGCCGCCGGGCAGGTGCGCCTTCGCCTCCTCGCGGTAGCTCAGGCTGCGGACGTGCTTCGCGTCGAGCGCGGCGGTCTCTTCCTCGATCAGCTTCTCGACGAGCTGGATGTCGATCTCGACGGTCTCGGTCTGGCTCATGGGTGATCCCCTCCGGGTCGGCTCGGTTATCAGGCTACGACGGCGCGGCGGGGCTCAGCCGCCGGACACGGCGGTGGCGAACTCGGCGAAGTTCTCGACGTAGCGGGCGACGTCGTCCTCGGTGTGCCACACGGACAGGGTCCAGGTCTCCTGCTTCGTCCACGGCGACTTGAAGACACCGCGGTTCTGCTGGAAGAGCCAGGCGAGGTAGCTGATCCGCTCATCGATGCCGACCGCGTCGCGGTACTCGCGGACGGGCTTGGTCGAATAGATCACCGAGCCCTTCGCGCCGACGCCGCTGACGTAGGCGGGCAGGCCCGTTTCCTCGATCACGGCTCGCAGGCCCGTCTTCATCGCCTCGTCGATCCGGTTGAAGGAGTCGTAGACGTCGCCGACGAGCACCTCGGTGAGCGCGGCGCGGGAGGCCGCCATCGTGAGCGGGTTGCCGTTGAACGTGCCGGCCATGTCGTACTCGTCCTCGAGCACCGGGCGGTAGAGCTCGCGGGTGGCGCCGATCGCGCCGCAGGGCAGGCCGCCGCCGATCGCCTTGGCCAGGCAGATGATGTCGGGCACCACGCCGAACACCTCGGTGGCGCCGCCGTAGGCGAGCGTCGCACCGGTCTTCACCTCGTCGAACGCGAGGTACGCGCCGTTCGCGTGGCAGATCTCCTTCAGGCCGGCGAGGTAGCCGTCCTCGGGCAGGATCACGCCGCAGTTCATCATCGCGGGCTCGACGAACATGCCGGCGATCTCACCGGGGTGCTCCTCGAACGCGCGGCGCACGGCGTCGAGGTCGTTGAACGGCACGACGATCACGAGGTCGGCGAACGCCTGCGGGAGGCCCATCGCCTGCGGCACGGTGACCGGGTGCTCGCGCGGGCCGATGTCCTCGATCGCGGGAGCCACCGAGAACATCAAGGAGTCGTGGTGGCCGTGGTACGTGCCTTCGATCTTGATCAGCTTGTCGCGGCCGGTGTTCGCGCGCATCAGGCGCGCGCCCTCGAGCGTGGCCTCGGTGCCGGAGTTGCAGAACCGCCAGAGCGGGAGGGTGAAGCGGTCGGCCAGGTTCTCGCCGATCACGTCGAGGTCCTTCGTCGGCTGCGCGAAGTGCGTGCCGCGGGCGGCCTGCTTCACGATCGCCTCGGTGATCTTGGGGTGGGCGTGGCCGACCACCATCGCGCCGTAGCCCAGGTGGAAGTCGAGGTACTCGTTGCCGTCGATGTCCCAGAGGCGGTTGCCCTGGCCGTGGTCGACGTAGATCGCGTGCGGCGGCGAGGCCTGCCAGCTCGAGGCGACGCCGCCGGCGACGTGACGCTCGGCGACGGCGCGGTACTCGATCGAGGCGCGACGCTTCGGCTCGAGCTCGGCCTCCTCGCGCTCGATCAGGCGGTCGATCAGGTCGAGGTCGAACTCGGTGGTCTCCCTCGTGGCCATGCGGGTGGTCCTCCTTGCGAACCGCCCAACCTCCCGGGTGGGAAGGGTTTGAACGGCGGTTCAAACGTCTGAGGATGATACCCCAGGTCCCCCGCGCCGGGGAAGCCCGCGTGCACCGTTGGTATCGTGGTGGTCGCACATGGTGGGTGTAGCTCAGCTAGGTTAGAGCGCCTGGTTGTGGTCCAGGAGGCCGCGGGTTCGAATCCCGTCACTCACCCTCTTCGATCGGTCCGCGGACCGTGGGGCTTGCGCCGTTTCGTATACTGCGGCGGGCCTCTAGCTCAATTCGGCAGAGCAACGGACTCTTAATCCGCAGGTTCGGGGTTCAAGTCCCCGGGGGCCCACCAGTCTGACCGCCCCTGTTCTTGAGGGCGACGCCGGCCCGCGCATGCGGACCCTCTAACCGCGGAAGTCAGGTCGGTCCAGGATCCGGAGCCACGTCCCGTCGGACTGTCGTCGTACGACCTGGGCCCGGGCGCCGGCCTCGTCGCTCGCCTGGGTCGCGGTGAGTGCGAGGTCGTCCCCGAAATAGAGCGTGGCGAGCGGCGTCTCCTCCACGAAGGTGAGGTCCTGAGCCACCATCTGCTCGTACAGCTTCCGGATGGCCTCCCGGCCCACAGTCACGTTCCCGGAGGGGAAGCCGAGGACCGCGTCCGGCTCGTACAGCACTGCCAGTCCGTCGGCGTCCTTGGCGTTCGCCCGCTCGACGAACAGGCGCGTGATGTCCTCGGGCCGGGTGGCTTGCTTGCGCTGTTCCTTCATGGGTACCACCTTCCATCTCGATCGTGCTCACGCTTCTTGGACGACGGGGGGACGATCCGGCAGTCGTCCCCAGCAGTCGCAGCCTCGGCAGACGACTCAGGCACCCTCTCGCCCTGCCTCCGACGGACCTCGGCCTGCGTGCGGCGGTTGCGAGGTCAGGCCCGACAGATCGCCCGATTCAAGGATCCGCCCAGCGGCGTCGGCCATGGCGCGGAGCGCGACCCAGGTCAGGCCGCCTCCGACGCTCACTCGCTGCGCTCCCGCCTCGAAGATGTCCTCCAGCGCAAGATCCGGACGCGCAAGCACGTTGACCGGCCGCGGGACCGCCTCGCACACGGCACGGATCTCCTGAACGGTCTTGAGCCCGGGGGCGTAGAGCACCTGTGCACCCGCCTCCGCGAATGCCTGGAGTCGAGCGATCGTGTCCCGCAGGTCCGGGTTGCCGCGAACATGGTTCTCGGCCCGGGCCGTGAGCATGAAGGGGGATCCAAGAGCGGATGCGGCATCGGCGGCAGCCGCGATCCGGTCCACCGCGTGCGGCAGATCGTAGATGAAGCCGGTCCGGTCCCAGTCCTCGATCGAACCACCAACCGCGCCCGCTGCAGCCACGGACACGATGGCACGGGCCACCGACTCGGGATCGGGGCCGTAGCCATCCTCAAGATCGACCGACACCGGTAGATCCGTGGCCCGCGCCAGCCCACGGGCATGCTCGATCGCCTCTTCCAGGGTGACCTCGCCGTCGAGGCGCCCGAGAGTGAACGCGAAGCCCGAGCTGGTGGTGGCCAGCGCCTGGAACCCCATCGCCTGAAGGACCCGGGCGGACCCGGCATCCCACGGGTTGGGGATGAGGAACGGGGGTCCGGCGTGCAGTGCTCTGAACGCTTCTGCCTTCGCGTCCTGCGTCCTCACGGCCGGACCTCCAGGACCACCTTGCCGCGCTTCCCCGGAGCCATCACTCGCTGGAACGCCTTCGCAGCGTCGGTAAGCGAGAACATCGAGTCGATCGCCGGACGCACGAGCCCGCGATCGACGAGCCTGCTCAGCTCGATCATCTGCTCGCGATCCGGCTCGACGACGAAGTAGATCCCCGCAAGGCCGTGGGGGAGCTCCTCAGCCACTGAAACCAACCGGCCGTCCGCTCGAAGCACGGAGCCGGATCTGGCAAGCGCGTCGCCGCCCACGGTGTCGAACACGACGTGCACCGGGTCGACGACGTCCTCGAAGCGTGCACGAGTTCGATCGACGACCTCATGCGCGCCGAAGCTCATCGCCATCTCAACGTCGCCCCCGGTGGCCGTGCCGATCACGTGCGCGCCGCGCCACCGGGCCAATTGCGTGGCGAGGTGGCCAACTCCGCCGGCGGCCCCATGGATGAGCACCCGCTGACCGGCCTCCAACTCGCCGTGGACGAAGAGACCCTGCCAGGCGCTCAGGCCACCCATCGGGAGGGCCGCCGCTTCTGGATGACCGAGCGAAGCCGGCTTCGGCGCGAGCACGGCAGCGGGGACGAGCGCGTACTCGGCGGCGACCCCTTCACGGTCGAAAGGCGTGAGGGAGTACACGGCCTCACCCACTCCTGGGTCATCCACGTCCGGGCCGACGGCCACCACGACCCCGGACAGCTCATGGGAGGGGATGGCGGGAAGGCGGTCGAGCGGCCACTCCAGCTCGTCACGAGTGATCGCCGCGGCGTGGACTTGGACGAGCGCCACGCCCTGCCCGGGTCGGGGGACCTCGACGTCCTCGACGACCAGCTGGCCTGGGCCCCCTGGGGCGTGCAGGCGGGCAGCCTGCATCGTGGGAGGCACGGGATCGGTGTCGCGCGGTACGCGGAGGGTCACGAAGGTACCTTACTAGAAAGATTCTTCCTGGCAACCTATACTCGTTACATGCGAACGGGGACACGCGACCACATCGACGGGATCCTGGCGCAATGGCACCGTGAGCAGCCCGATCTGGACGTCGCCCCCCTGGCGATCGTGGGGCGACTGTTCCGGGCGACGGCGCTGGCCGATGCGGCCCTCGCTCCCCCACTCG
This sequence comes from uncultured Actinomycetes bacterium, assembly GCA_963821925.1. Classification (GTDB taxonomy): domain Bacteria; phylum Actinomycetota; class UBA4738; order UBA4738; family HRBIN12; genus JAOUEA01. The sequence goes on from CAWGFO010000009.1 coordinate 624,837, forward strand.
GTGCGCTCGGTCTGCAATCCGGGTGGACCGACCTGCTCGCTGCGCTCCGGCGGGCCGGCCGACCGTACGAACTCAATCCGACCGCCCTCATGCGCGCGACGCTGCTGAGTTCAGGCGGCATCACGAAACGACTGGACAGGATGGCCGAGGCTGGCCTGGTGCAGCGCAGACCCGACCCGAGCGATCGCCGAGGCACGCTCGTTCGGCTGACGAGAAAGGGCAAGGCGGTCATCGACAGGGCTATGAAGATCCACCTGGCGAATCAGGAGCATCTGCTTCGAGCGCTCTCACCGGCCGAGCGCCGATCGCTAGAGGGTTTCCTTCGAACACTGCTGATGGACCTCGACACCCAAGACCACGCTCGAGTTCGTGGCCTGCGAGTTGATGACGAAGCGGGCGAATCCGCTCAAGAACCCTAAGGGGAGCTCATGCCTGAACGCTCCCCGATGTCGGTCGGCTGAGTTCCCGGTCGACGTTTACCTGTCGCTGGAGGGCGGCATAAGTGACGGAACGGTGCTGTGGATCACAGGGATCGTGGTTGGCGGGGTCTCCGTATTCCTCTCCATGAGCGTGCGGGCACGAGCGCGCGTACGGTATCGATGCCGGGCAGGCCGTCCAGGTCTCCCCTGTGAGGGGGCGGTGCGCGATGCGTAAGGTCTCGTGGTTCCTCACGATGGTGCTCCTGGTGGTTGCGTCCGCGCCCGCTTCGGCGGGGAGCGGCGACGCGCCACCGGGTCGCTGGCCCGTGTGCGCGGAGTGGCGCCAGGTCGGCTCGACCGACTTCTCCCATCCGCGCGACGTGGCGGTGGTGTCACCGACCGAGGCGTGGGCACTCAAGGTGGGTGGCGGCGACCTGTTCTATCGGTCCGAAGTGCTGCACTGGACGGGGCGCGCTTGGCAGGTCGAGCCCTTCCCGACGCCGTCCGGTGATCCGCTGGGCGTGGAACTCAACGCGATCGCCGTGGTGTCCTCAGACGAGGTGTGGGTGGTCGGCGAGACGTACGACCCCGACATGCAGGGCGCTCGGCCGCTGTCCGCGCGCTGGGACGGCGAGCGCTGGCGCCTCGTGCCGATCGGGCTCCCCCATCTTCACGTCGGTTTGAACGGTGTGGCCGTCGTGCCCGGCACATCGGAACTGATCGCCGTCGGGTCGCTCTCCTATGGAGCCCTCTACGGGGCGAAACGACACACCGTCGTCCTCCGATGGCTCGGGGATCGGTGGGTCAAGGTCGCCAGTCCGAAGATCGGCAGGCGTAGCGGCTTCTCGGACGTGGTGGCCGTGGGGTCGGCCGCCTACATGGTGGGGGCGTTCCTCCCCACGGCCGAGGCAGGCACCGAGCACGTGCTCGCGGCGCGCCTGGTGAACGAACGCTGGACGGTGTTCCGGGGAGGCCCCGGCAGCCTCGAGGCCGTCGACGCGTTCAGCCCCGACCTGGTGTGGGCGGTCGGCCCCGGCAAGGACGTCTCGCCGCAGCGGGGGGTCATCATGCGGTGGAGCGGGGGCACCTGGACGACGGTCAGGCGCCTCGGCGGCGGCTCGGCGCTGCTCGACATCACGGTGGCCTCGCCGACGGACACGTGGGCCGTCGGATACCGAGGCGGGCCGTACCCCGGCCACACGCTGGTGATGCGACGGCATGGCTCCACGTGGCGTCACTCGCCCTTCCCCGACAGCGCGGGATGGATCACCGCGATCGACGGCACGCCGCACAACCTCTGGACGTTCCGGCAGTACGTGGTCATCGACAGCGCGCGCTCGCGCTCGTACCACCGCTGCTGACCGGGTCCTTCGATCCGCGCTGGTGTCGGACCCCGGATCTTCCTCCAACGGCGCATGATGGGTGGAGACGGCGGAGAGGGGCGGTTCGTCATGCGTCGGATCTCGTTGGTGCTCACGATCGTGCTGCTCGCGACCTCGGGGGCCGCACCGGCCTCGTCCGGCAGGCGCGGCACCGAGCCGTCCCGCAGGTGGCCGGTGTGCGGCGGATGGCGTGAGGTGGCGCCGCCGCACGGCGGCGCGCTCGGGAGCGTCCAGGGTGTCGCGGTGATCTCGCCGTACGAGGCCTGGGTCGTCACCGACTACGCGGTCGCGGGTGCGCACGAGTCGCACGTCTACCGTTGGGGCGGCGTGCGTTGGTCCGAGGTCGCGTTCCCGACGCCGCGGCACCTGGGTGACTATCCCTACTGGGAGCTCAGAGCGATCGAGGCGGTCGGACCGAACGAGGTGTGGGCCGTGGGCTACCGAGGCTCGGACCCGACCCACCCGATCAGCGCTCGCTGGGACGGGACGCGCTGGCGGCTGATACCGATCGGCATCCCGAACCTGCGCGGCAGCCTCGACGGACTGGCCGTCGTTCCGGGGACCTCGGAGCTCTGGGCGGTCGGATCGGCTGGGGATCGCCTGCTCGCGCTCCGTTGGGATGGCCGCGCGTGGCACAGAACCCCGACGCCTCGTCTCGGCGCCTACTCGATGTACACCGATGTGGTGACGACCTCGGGAGGCGCCACGTGGGCGGTCGGGGTCACCCTCGAGGGCGAGGGTCGGATGCTCCTGTCCAGGTGGACCGGGCACGGATGGACGCTTCGACCCGGACCGCCGGGTCAGTTGACCGGGATCGACGGGCTCACCGCCGACTCGCTCTGGGCGGTCGGGTGGAACCAGCCCAGTGGGTCGGGTCGCTCGCGCGGCATCATCATGCGACGGGACGCCCACGGCTGGCGGGTCGCCCGGCGCTTCGACCGGGTCGAGGGGCTCAACGGGATCGAGGTCGCGTCGCCGACGGATGCATGGGCGGTGGGGGAATCCTTCGTGCAGGCCACCCGATCGTCGCGCCCATTCATCCTCCGGCGCCACGGGGGTCGTTGGCGGATCGACTGGGCGCCGGATCACATCAAGGGAGGGCTCGCTGCGATCGGAGGCACCCCGCACAACCTGTGGACGTTCCTTTGGCCTTCGGGTCAACTCGGCTCGTTCGTCCCGTACCACCGCTGCTGACGACGCGGTTCCGACGTCGTGCCTGCGTCGACCGGCGCGCGCTGCGCTCGTGCGCGCTACGCTCCAACGCGATCGGCGACCCTCCATGGGCGACGATGCGAGGAGGAGCATCATGGTGGCACCTGATGAGGCTGCGACCGTCCTCACGTTCCTGCGCGAGACGCTCCCCACCGATGAGCTGGACGAACCACAGCTCCTCGAGTTGGCCGCGTCCGCGCACGTGGAGCGGTTCCCGACCGGAGAGACGATCCTCCACCAGGGCGGCGAGCCCGCCGGCTACCTCTACCTGATCCGCTCAGGACACGTCGAGATCCGCGTCGACGGGCAGCTCATCGATCTGCCGGGCGCCGGTGAGCTCTTCGGCGAGCTCTCGCTGCTCGCCGGATCCGCGCCGACGGCGACGGTTCGCTCGAGCGAGGAGGTCGAGTGTCTTCTGCTCGATCGGGCCGCAGCGACGAGCGTGCTGGGGACGGCGGGTGGGATCTCGTTCGTGCAGGCGAGCCTTCGACGGGGGCTGTCGCAATCGCTCGATACCGACGGCCGATCATCGATCCAGGCGATCGACGACGCCGACGACGAGACGAGCGCGGTGGCCGCGGCGCGGGAGTTGCCGTCCGGCGTGCGTGCGCTCGTCGCGGGTGGAGCGGACGCGACGAAGGTGGGACGCGTGGTCGGGTCGTCGATCGATGCCTTGACGCGACGCCTGCTGACCTTCGCGGCCGCCGACCTCGGCGAGGCGCCCGTGCCCTGGGCATGGCTGGCGCTCGGGAGCGAAGCGCGACTCGAGCAGGCGCTCCACACGGACCAGGACCACGCCCTCGCGTACGACCCGGGCGACCGCGTACCCGAGGAGTTCGATCCGTACTTCGCGGCGATCGCCGAGCGCGTCACCGCAGGGCTCGAGTCGGCGGGGATCCCGCGCTGCGACGGTGACGCGATGGCCATCCACCCCGGGCTCCGACGGTCGATGGACTCGTGGGCCGAGGCGTACCGGACGTGGATGGCGGATCCGAGCATGGACGGGAGCATCCTGTCGTCGATCGCGTTCGACTTCCGGCAGGTGGCAGGACCGCTCGACGTGGAACCGACCCTGCACGGCGTGATGGCGACCGCGCCACGAGCCTATCCACAGTTCCTCCGCCATCTCACACGGCGCGCGCTCGATCGCAAGCCGCCGACGGGGTTCATGCGCAACTTCGTCGTGGAATCCAAGGGTGAGCACGCGGGGCGACTCGACATCAAACGCGGCGGCGTCGCGATCATCGCGAACATCGCGAGGGCCTACGCGATCGCCGGCGCCAGGCCTGAGAAGGGAACGCTGGACAGGCTCCGCGCCGCGGAGGCCGCGGGGCAGATGGATGCCGAGCGCCGGCAGGCTCTCGAGGAGGCGTTCCGGCTCCTCTGGCAGATCCGACTCCAACATCAGGTGCGCCAGGTCGAGCGGGACGAGACACCCGATGACTTCGTCGACCCCGCGCATCTCGGCCCGATCAGTCGCATCGGGCTGAAGGAGGCGTTCCGGATCGTCGGGCAGGAGCAGCAGATGCTTGCGTCCGACCTCGGCGTCGATCTCTGAGCCGACGCCGGTGTACGGTAGCGAGGTGGCGATGCCGTCTTCCGTGAAAGATGCTGCATGGGCGCTGGTCCTGGCGCTCGGCTTCGTATTGATCATCTCGGGGATCGCAGACGCGTACCCGCATCTGGGCAGCGTTCGGACCTCGGACTTCGCGGTCCTCGGGGGCTTGCTGCTCGTGCTGGGCGACGCCGTCGCCGTCAGCAACGGCACCTGGTGATCCTCGCACCGCTCCCCAGAGCGCCGTCGAGACCCGGCCACGCAGGGCCCTTCGGCATCCCGACGACCTACGCCCAGGGCGGAAGGTGTCGGTAGGGCACGGCCGCGGACTACCGGGTGGGACGACCACTCCATCCGCCGCCAGCTGCCGAGGGGAGGAACCATGATCGGTTGGATCGGCGACATAGAGAGACTGACAGAGGAGAACACGAACTTCAGGACCGTGGCGTTCACCGGCAAGCACGAGCAGCTCACCTTGATGCGTCTCGCCCCCGGCGAGGACATCGGGCGCGAGATGCACCCTGACGTCGACCAGTTCCTGCGCATCGAGACCGGACGCGGCAGCGTGGAGTTCGGCACCGCGGAGGACCATGTCGACGAGACGTACGAGGTCGAGGACGGGTGGGCGATCATCGTGCCGTCCGGTGTCTGGCACAACGTGATCAACATCGGCGACGAGGAACTGAAGCTCTACTCGCTGTACGCGCCGCCGCAGCATGCCGACGGCACGGTGCATCGGACCAAGCGGGAGGCGGAGCTCGCCGAGGCGTTCGCCCGGTAGGCGTTCAGTAGCTCACTCGACCGGGAACTCGATCTCGGTTTCCGCACGATCCATGCCAACCTGGCCCGGGTCGTTCAGGTAGTGCTCCCGGGGCGGGCCGACGATCCTGCGGCCGTGTGCGTCGATCCACGTGGTCAGCGCCTCGTAGGCAGGCTGGGTCGCGTCATACGCGCCCGTGTGCACGGTCGCGACCATCGTGCCGCCGGGCAACGCCACCACCTCGATGCCGTCAGGTGGGTCGAACCGGGAAGCGACCGGCATGAACACCTCGATGTCCGCGAGGTCCGGTTCCCGCATCTCGTGCATCACGATGCCGGGCATACCGTCGCCGTAGCCGATCGGTCCCACGCACGCCATCAACCGCCGGAACGCATCGGGGATCACCTCGCCGATGGCCGCCGGTCGGATCCGTGTGCGGATGGACGCCACCAACTCGTCGGGCTCCTCCTTGAGCATCACGTCGTACGGCATGGCCTCCTCCTTCCGCTGGAACCGGAGCACCTCGACGACGACTCGTTCCGTGCGCGCGAGTGCCTCGGAACGGGTGCGGATCCCGAGGAGCAACTTGTGCGCCGGAAGAGCCGGCGCCGTGATGAAGCGAGGCGCCCCGACGATCAGGTCGATCGACTGATGTGCGAGTTCGCGCATGGGCATGTTCGACCCCCCTCGTCCGTTGCCGACGGAGACAGCATCCGTCCATCGCAGCGATCGGAAAGGGGCCGGACGTCTCGTGTCGTGAAGGCCGAAGTTCCTCCGCCTCCCCAGACCTCGTCCTTCGTGCCTACGATGGTCGCCCGGTTCGAGGAGCATCGCGTGCGCAGGTACGTGGCGAGGAAGGTGTTCGCGGCGTTCGTCACGCTGTTCCTGATCCTCGTGTTCGACTTCATGATCTTCCGGCTGCTGCCGAACGACCCCCTCGACGTGCTGGCCCGCTCGGTGGGCGCCTCCGAGGCCGACAAGGTCGAGGAACTGACGAAACAGTACGCGCTCGATCAGCCCGTCTTCCCCGATCAGTTCGTCGTGTTCCTGCGGCAGACCGCCACGCTCGACTTCGGTGAGGAGTTCAGCCGGGGACTCCCGACGTGGTCGGTGATCGGACGCTTCGCTCCCCCGACCTTCTTCCTGATCGGCACGGCGACGGTACTCGCCGCCGGCGCCGGGATCGCGCTGGGGATCCGAGGCGGGTGGCGTCGGACGGGAGCACTCGACCGGGGAGCGACGGGGCTCGCCGTCCTGCTGATGTCGACGCCTCCGTTCCTGCTCGCGATGCTGATGGTCACGGTGTTCGGAGGGTTCCTCCGGTGGTTCCCGGTATCGGGCGCCCGCTCCCTGGGGGACGTGCACGGCCTCGCGCTGCTCGCGGACCGCATGAATCACGCCGTCCTCCCGCTGATCACGCTCGCACTCGTCGCGTTCGGGCCCTTCTACCTGATCATGCGTCAGTCGATGGTCGACACGCTCGGTGAGGACTTCCTCGTGACCGCTCGGGCGAAAGGGATCGGCGAGCAGGCCGTGCGGAACCGCCACGCGGTGCGGAACGCGTTGCTGCCGATCGCGTCGCTGCTCGCCCTCAGCCTCGGCGTGGTGCTGAGCGGCTCGATCGCGATCGAGTACGTGTTCGGCTATCCCGGGCTCGGGCTGCTGATGGTGACGGCATCGACCACCAGGAACTTCCCCGTGCTCCAGGCGATGTTCCTGTTGTTCAGCGCGGTCATGATCTTCGGGAACCTGGTCGCCGACCTCACGTACGGCTACCTCGATCCGAGGATCCGTGGAGCCTGAAGCGGCGGACCCGGCGAGCCGATGGACTAGCCTGGACGCACGCGAGAGTGGCGGAACTGGCAGACGCGCCGGGTTTAGGTCCCGGTGCCCGCAAGGGCTTGGGGGTTCGACTCCCCCCTCTCGCACCACCTCTGACCTGCGGATCTTCGTTCTGAGCGGTTCTCGAGCGGGTCTCTCGGAGGCCGTCTTGCTCACGCTTGCTCACAGAAGTTCGGGCAGCAGGTCACGGGCCGCCGCCGAAGCAGCCCCGACGGGACAGGACGGACGGCGCCCGACTGGAAGGACGAGCAGGCGTTGGCGACGCGCTGACCGATCCGCGGGTGAATGGAGAAGGAGGGCTCCTCCAAGACTCCTGAAGAGCGCTCGTCGGTGCGGTCACGTTCGCGCTGACGCGCCACCTGAGCGTGAGCGCCGAGCCCATCGCCCTCGGCCGACCCTTGCTATGGAAGAGCTCGCCAGGAGCGTGAGAACTCGTGGCGCCTCGGTGTGTCGGTCAGTCGCCGCTCACTTGAACCGTCGGCCGCGACGATGAAGAGGTCGGACTGCCGACGCCTGAACTCGCGGCTCCTCGAGAAGACGACCTCGGACCCCTCGGGCGAGAACACCGGGAACAGCTCGTCGCGACGAGGGGTGTGGGTGAGCCGGACCCTCGCACCCCCTCCAGCATCGACGGAGAACAGGTCGTAGTGCAGTCTCGAACCCGCCCTGAGTGGGTAGGCGAACCTTGATCCGTCCGGCGACCAGCTCAGGGACTGGCCGAACGGGAAGCTGGCGGGCTCGAGCGGAGCCGGCACGACCACGCTTCGGTTAGATCCGTCGGGATCCATCGTCGCGATCTTGTTGAACCGACGGCCCACCACCGCCACGATCCGATCCGTCGAACTCCAGTCCGCGAGGCAGGCAGTACGGTCGGACACCAGGGTCAGATCGGAGCCGTCCACGGCGACCGTGTACAGGAGCGCGTCCCCATCTAGACCGATATCCACGGCGCAGAACAGCACGCGGTCACCGCCCGGGGAGAACGCGATCGAAGCGAAGAAGGCGTGCTCGTTGAACGAACTGATCCGAAGGATCACGTGTCGCTCACCGGTGGTGGGGTCGCCCATCAGGAGGCGGTCGCCGCCCAGCACCTCCCCGCTCGCGACCATGGCCACCGCGGTCCCGTCCGGCGACCACACGACGTCGTATGGCCCCGCCTGATTGGTCCCGACACCGATCGGCTCGCCCGGAGCCCACAGGACCCCCACAGGGGAGCCGTCGGGAGCCATCGTTCGCAGCGAGGCCCCCTTCTTACCGCCCGCGTACAAGTAGGCGATCTCCCCGTTGGTGCCCGGGAACGTCGCCCCGGCCTCGGCTGCGGTCCCGATGATGGTGCCCGCCACCACAACCGCAATGATCGCTAAGCGGAGCCGTCGCATGCAGGCATCCTTCCTCCGGTGCATCGACACGCTAAGCGTGAGCAACCGGGGAAACAAGTTCGCGACGATCTCCGACACGAGAAGCACACGACTCCTCGACGAGGCCAGACGTCTCAGCCGCCGCCACCTCCCCCCGCGTCTGGCGTGTGGTTCGACTCTCCCCTCTCGCACCACCTCTGACTTGCGGCTGCGTTCTGAGCGGCTTCCTAAGGCAGGTCCCCGGAACCGGGGAGCGCCGATGGTCGGCCGCCCTCCGCTGAGGGAACTCGGAGGACGCTCATGTCCTCGACATCCATCCCATATCCGGAGCCAGGTCGGCGGCGATGAGCTCGCCGTCTCGGGTCATGGATGCCCACGCGTAGAAGCGAACCGTCTCAGGGTTCAGGTCCGCGGGCTCCGAGCCGGGAAGGAAGGTGAAGGTCATGTGAGGGTACCGTTCGTTGGGATACCTGAACTCGATCGGGAAACCGTAGGGGGCCCCGATCTTCTCGTCAGTCTCGCCGGTCGCCAGGTCGGTGACCCAGACACGGAAGCCGGCTCGTCCTGTCGCGTCGTCGATGCCGATCAGGTAATCGGCAACCCCGTCATCGGTCGTGTCGAACACCAGGCCATACGCGATGAGCAGGCCGGGCTCCGGGCCCGTCGCCCGCGGTGGGTTGGCCGCCAGCTTGATCCTCCAAGCGCCAGCGTTGTAACTGTCGGCGCGTACGCGTCGAACCTCGACCCAATCCACGGAGACGTCGTTGGGGTCCCGCCACGCGCGCCCCGAAACGACCGAGGTGCCGCGCTCTCGGATCGGAGACCAGACCGGGGTGGCCACCGATGGAGGTGGCTTCAGCACGGTGGGGCCCCGATCAGCGCGCACGAGCCCACCCAGCCCGGCGACCACCCCGACCACGAGGGCGGCGCTGCCGATGCAGAGGGCGGCTACGTTCAGGATCTGGCGTCGGCGCGTCCGCCCGAGCGCACGACCGGCGTCCGAGGGATCGAAGGGCGGCGCGTCGGACTCGTGACGGTGGAGCGTATCCC
>CAWGFO010000010.1:0-378723 GCA_963821925.1 uncultured Actinomycetes bacterium
GCATCATTCGCGCTTTGGCTGGCGGGGTGCAACTCGTCACCCACCAGGCCCTCCACGTTGGATCTGAGGCCCGTGCCTCCTGGGCCGGGAGTCGTCTTCAGCTACCCTTCCGATGGGCAGTACGACGTGACGGCCGGCACGCTGATGTTGCTGACCTTCGAGCGCCCCTGCCGCTGCCGAGCATGGGGCCGGATGCCGGCATGGGTGGCTACGGCCCGTGCAGCAGGGCGGGAGACGTGGTGACGGGCGCCTTCTGTGTCGAAGGGCCGATGGGCTCGTCGACGGAACCGTGGGCATCGACGGTCCGAGGCTGAGCTTCGCTCCGACGGGCGGGTTCGCCGAGGGTGCGACCTACCGGGTCTACACGCGACCAGGGATGCTGGATGGCGGCACCAACCTGCCGGCCTCGGCGCCTCTCCTCACCTTCCACACTCGCAGCGAGCGAGCGCAGGCAGGGGTGGCGGCGAGGGTGCTGACGGTGAACGGCCTGCCGCTCTTGGCTGACGGAGGCAGCGCGCTGCCGCTCCTCGACGAGGTGCCGGTTCGACTCGTCTTCTCCGAGCCTCTCTATTCCGGCCACCATCGGCCCCGAGAGCGTTCGGCTGATTCACATGGCTGACTCGACGCCCGTCGAAGGGCAGATCGCCGCCGAGGGTATTCATCTCACCTTCGATCCGGCGACGACGCTCCGAGCGGGAGACGCCTATCAGCTCGTCCTCACCACAGCGGTGAACGATCTGGGAGGCGAGGCCATCGCCCCGGTTGCCCTCGCTTTCGCGCCACTCCGCATGGCCGCCGCCGACGCGGGGCTCTACCCGCTGAGCCTGACGATCGAGCCTCTCTGGGACGACGGCGGTCCCCAGCCGGAATCCAAGATGTCACCGATGCCGGTGAACAGCTCATTCCTGTCGGCCCCCCTCTTGGGCGCCAACATGCTGGGGGTGAAGAGTGGCGGGCTCGAGGCGCTGGTGGGAGACCCGCAATATTCTCGGCACCCGAATTCCCATGGTCATCAGGCGTGGCCAGCGGATCGATTTCACATGCTGCCGATTCGCTTCGCCGGAGTGCTCGAGGCGGGGCTTCAGACCGGGACGATTTATTTCACCATGCTGACCGACGCGTATGGCTCCCTCATGCGAAACCCGCTCCGCGCCGGCGAGCAGGTGCCGGACGACATCGAGTCGCCAGTGTCCGTCGATCTCACGATGGACGCGGTTGTGACGAGCGAGGACGCGCGCGGGAACGTCATCTCGACGCAGACGGTGATGGGCATTCACCTCTTGGGCTTGTCGACCGTCGACGGCGATCAGCTCGCGATCGAGCAGGTCGGCGCGATGGACTTCAGCACGCTCGGCATCAACGTGGCGCCGGTGAATCTCGCCATGCGGCTCCGCACCGGCTCGATGCCGGTGGTCGCTCCGCTGTCGGCTCCTGTTCTCCTCTCGTCGTACCCATCTCCGGGCGCGACCGGTGTGCTGCCCGACGCGCCGATGAGCTCAACTTCTCTGGCCCCATGGACCCGGCGCGCATTCGTGACGGGGTGGAGCTCACGCTGGCGGAGGGCGCGGGCGCGACCGCGACCGTCATTGCGATCACCACCCAGCTCAGGGGGTCGACCCTCGTCATCAGGTCGCTCCGGCGGCTCGATGACGGCGTCGCGGTGAGGCTCAACTACACCGGGCTCCAGTCGTTGGCCGGTGAGGCGGTGGCTCAAGGCGCTTTGTCGTACACCACCGCGGTCATGTCTTCGGCCCAGCCGGCACCGCCGATCATCACCGCCATCTCACCTGGAGCGCCGTGTGCCCTGACCGGGAACGGTGCCGGTCACTGCGCCTCGGGGCTCGCGAGCGATACGAGCTACCAACCCTTCACGCTGCCGAGCAACCGTGACATCCATGTGTCGTTCAATCAGCCGATGGATCCTGCCTCGCTTAACGTCGGGGCGGCCTGCGGCCAGGGGAGCGTTCGCGTCGAGAGCGTCAACGCGACCGGCCAGTGCACGGCAGTCGTGGTGGGCACACTCACGAAGAGCGACCGTGAGATCCTCTTCCAGGCCAATCAGCCTTGGACGGTGGGCGGAGCCTACCGGCTCACCCTGGTGGGCGGCAGCAGCACCAGCTGTGGGGAGGGGAGGATCTGCGGTTCGAAGACGGCCAGCCGCGACACCGACCCCCTCGCAGGGGCCACCTCGAGCCACGCGGGAGGCCCGGACGTGGCGATCAACTTCACGGGAGCCCCCGCCACCCCAGACAGTTACCAGCCGCTCGAGAGCGAGCCGTTCGCCGACCTGAACGGCAATGGCTACCTCGACGAGACCGAGCTGAGCAACGAGAAGAACCGGGTCGTCATGGAGTTGGCCGGGTTCGGCGGCGACCTCATCAACGACGCCAGCCTGTTGGGCGAGGACTGTATGCCCGAGCGGCCGGGCCAGCAGGTGTGCTCCTACGTCCACGCGACCTTGCCTTCCTCGATCGGGAGCCTCTTGGCCACCTGCCCAATCGATGCGTCAGGCCAGCCAGCCACCGCCACCAACCCGTGCATCCAGGTGCAGGTCTACCCGAACTCGATTCTCGGGACGTCGATTTCGATGAGCACCACGTCGTTCGGGACCCTTCGCCTCGACGTGCCGACCGGAATGATGGTGATGCGCCTCCGAGAGATGGGGGGGCCGATCACTGGCTACATCATGCGAATACCAGGGCTCGACGATCCGCAGTTCGTCATCACCAACAACGTGTACTTCGACAACCCCGACATCTCGATTCAGGTGCCGAACGTCTCGCAGAAGCTGGCGACCGAGGATCTCCACAGCAAGGAGCTTGCCGTGACGCTCAAGGGGCCGGTGACCTTCAGGCCCGACGGGAAGTTGGAGGTGGCCTTGAGGAGCACCGCCGATGTGATCGTCAGGGCGAATCTCACGGCGATCACCTCCACGAAGGGGACCATTGATCTGAAGATTCCCGCAGGAGAGATGCGGATCACCCTCGCCGGGCCGCTCTTGCGATGAGGTCCATCATGCGAAGAACCGGGCTCGTCCTCGTCCTCCTCTGTGCCGTGATCAGCCGGGCCGCCTTCGGTCAATCCGGCGACGACAGTGCGGGTTCCTCGACGGTTGTGCCAACTCCCGCTGCGACGAGCTCGACCCGCGAGTCGGAGCGCGACAGCTGGTTCGGGTTCTCCTTTCGTCTCGGGGGGCTGTTCATCCTCCCCACAGGGCGAAGCAAAGAAGTGGAGCTGGCCAACGTGAGCCCGATGGCCCATCTCTCGGGTTTGACCGACGGGCCGATTGCCGGCTCGTGGGCCGCGATGGGCAGCAACGTGATGGCGGCCGCCACCATCGGCTGGGCTCCTCCGATCCTGAATCGGCAGTTGTCGATCGAGACGATCCTCGCGCTCCCGTTCACCCAGAAGTTGTACATGGGAGGGACCCTCGCCACCGCCTCGCTGGCCCCCACCGCCCTTGGCGTGCTGCCGACCGGGGTGCCTGCGCTCGGCTCGGAGCTTGGGGAGGTGACGGTGTTGCCGCCGGTCGTGACTCTGGTCTACCGGTTCTTCCCCTCGTGGCGAGTTCGACCGTACCTCGGGGCGGGGGCCAGCCTCCTCGTCGTCATGGGCGCGAGGATCACCAATCCGGCGCTCTCCGAGATTTCTCCGCCGAAGGTCGAGATTCCTCCCAAGCTCGGTTGGGTGGTTCAGGCGGGGGCCGAGGTTCGCGTATTCGGTTCGTTCTTCGTCACCGGCGACATCAAGTACATCGGAGGGCTCGCGCTCACTGCCAAGGTGACCGACATCTGGGTTCGGCTGCCGAACCTGCCGCTCTACGGGCCGGTGAAGGTGGGCGACAACGTCGTGAGGGTTTCCGTCAATCCGGTGGTCGTTCAGCTCGGCATCGGGATGAACCTCTGAACCACCAGCATCAATCTCCTCGCTCCCCCCACACCGAGGAGAACGGGGTCCTCCGGATGGCGAGCGAGGCCGAAGACGACCGCGCACCCTCCCTCATTCACTCACTCACCACGTCCGCGACAGGAGGTCGAGCCGATCGAGCTCCTTCGCTGAGAGCTGGAGCCCCATCGCTCCGACATTCTCGTCGGCGTGCTTCGGCTTGCTCGCGCCTGGAATGGCGACCACCGTATCGCCGTGGAACGCCACCAGCCAGGCGAGGGCGACCTGCGAGGGCGTCGAGCCGTAGGCCCGAGCGAGGCGCCCAGCTCCTCGACGAGGGGCCGGCTCTTCTCGAGCCCGCGCGAGCGAAACGCCGGCAGCACCTTTCGCGGGCCGCTGATCGAGCTCGGGTCGTCGTGGAACTTGCCGGTCAACAGGCCCTGCTCGAGAGGGGAGTAGGCGATGATGGTGATGCCAAGCTCCTTCGCTGCGGCGAGCACGCCGTTTCGCTCGATGCGCCGGTCGAGCAAGTTGTACTTCATCTGGTTCGACGCGAGTGCCAGGCCCTTGGCCGCCAGCGCGGCACAGGCTCTCCGCATGCGTTTCTCGCCGAAGTTGCTCACCCCGACGGCGCGGGTCTTCTTCTCTGTGACGAGCGCGGCCATGGCTGCCATCTCCGCCTCGACCGACGAGAGACCGAACGGCGCATGCACCTGATGCAGGTCGATGGGCCATGGCGAAAGGGCTGCGATTCGGTCGCCGATGGTCGCCTCGATGCTGCTCGCCGTGCGCAGCGCGGGGAACCACTTGGTGGCCACGACGAGCTGGCCCGGCGCCCGACCCGCCGCCAGGAGCGCCTTCGACAACGCGCGCTCGGAGCGCCCTTCGCCATAGGCCTCGGCGGTGTCGAACCAGTTGACGCCGCCAGCGAGTGACGTGGCGATAATCTCGTTCACCGTCGTCTGCGGCAGCGCCGGCCAGAAGCGCCCCGCCAGCCCGGTGCCCTCGGAGAACTGCCAACACCCGAGGCCGATCGAGGTCACCTCAAGTTCGGTTCTGCCGAGCCGGCGCTTCGTAGGCATGAGCCCCTCTCGGTTGACGAGCTGACGGGTTGACAAACGCGAAGCAGCCTAGCGTTCGTTTGCCCGACGGTTCTACGGAAATCTTATAAATGATGTTGCAAGGCAAAATCAATAAGCCCAAGCTGCGCCATGGCTCGAGCACAATGGCGTCGCAGCGCGTTCCTTGTGGTGGTCGCGTCGGCCACCGCCGCCGCCCAGGACGCTTTCGAGATTCAGGTCTACGACGCGCGGACGGCGGCTCCGGGCCAATCGGTGCCGAGTTCCACCTGAACCACTTCTTCGTCGGGAGCACCAGCTTCGAGGGCCCAGAGCAGCCGACCAATCATGTCACCCACCTCACCTTCGAGCCCCACATCGGCCTGGCCGATTGGTGCGAGGCGGGGGCGTACGTCTCCACCGCGGTCCGCGCCAGCGGCACCTTCGACGTCGCGAGCCTCAAGCTGAGATTCAAAGCCCGGTGGCCTACGCGGCTCTGGGGGCGGCTCGGGCTCGCGCTGAACCAGGAACTGTCGGCCACCCGGCTCGACTACGAGGCGAGCGGGTTCGCCTGGGAGATTCGCCCTGTCATCGACTTCGAGTGGAGGCGGCTGGTACGTCTCTGCGAACCCCATCGTCTCGGTGCCGTTGGGGGGGCCCGACAAGGGCAGGCCTGAGCTCGAGCCCTGCGCCAAGGTTGCCATCCGCGCACTCGAGATCCTCTCTGTCGGGGTGGAATACTACGGCGCGCTCGGGCCGATCGCCCGTATGGATGCCCCCGCGTCCCAGGTTCACCGGCTGTTCGGCGCGCTCGACTTCGACTGGCGGTCGGGCCGCCGACTGTTCGAGCTCAACCTCGCTCTGGGTTACGGCCTGTCAGGCGCCGAGCGGTCGATCGCCAAGGCGACTGTGGCGTTCGACGTGGAGCCAGAGCCACCCAGGCCCTCGGGGCAGTGAGAGGCCCAAGTCGACCAGACCGGAGCCGTCACCTGATGACGTCGCGCCACGGTGCTTGGTCCACCACCAGCCCAAAACCGCCTCTCGCGAGCGACCTGGCGCTCACGGTTTGCAGGCGAGGGCCGTGGCGCCAGCCACCTCGGCGAGCAGAGCCTGGAAGCGCCGGTGTTTGCTCGAGAACGAGCTCTGGAGCGTGCGGACCATCGTCAGGTCGGCTCCGTCGACCGCCAGTCGGCGGCCCAGCGCATAGGTGAGCGTGCGGTCGATCATGCAGGCCTCGGTGCGCGGGTCGGCTTTGAGGAGCTGCACCAGTCCTGTGGCATTCTGGAAAGGCTTTCCTGCGAAGATTCCCGCGGGGTCGATGGTGGCGCCGTTCTCTTGGGTGCGGAGCCGGGAATCGGCCCCGTACACCTCGAGGGCGTAGCCGATGGGGTCGAGGACCTGGTGGCAGCCGTTGCAGGCCGCGCTCGCTGTCAGCGCATCGAGGCGCTGGCGAACGGTCGGCTGATCGGTCGTCGCGTCGGGCACCGGGGGCACGACGACGCCAGCGGGAGGCGCGAGAGGCGCGCACAACATTCGTTCGAGCACGTAGTTGCCGCGCTTGGGCACGTTCGTCTTGGTCGTCTTGCTGGTGACGACGAGCGGCGCCGACTGGCCGAGCAGGCCGGCTCGGGGATCATTGGGGCTCAACGTCACTCGGGCCAGCGCATCGCCGCTGGCCGACAGGTTGAGGAAGCCCGCCAAGGTTCCGTTGACGAAGGTGACCGTAGCGTCAATCAGGTCGAGCGCGTCGCGATCTCGGAGAAGAGGAACTCGTCGAGGTAGGCCCCGATCTGTTGTTGCATGGCCTTCATCACGCCGGTGGTGACGCCGGGAAACAGGGCGGCGTCGAGGGCCACACCCTCGACGTTGCTCACGTTGAACCACTGCGCCACGAAGCGGCTCTTGAGGCTGGCCGCCCGTGGGTCCGCCAGGAGTCGGGCAACCTGCGCGTCGAGCACGCTCTTCTGCGCGATGGCCCCCGAGTCGGCTAGGGCGGCCAGCTCGTCGTCGGGCGAGGTGCCCCGACACGAAGTACGACAGGCGCGAGGCCACCGCCCAGGTCGACGCCGCTTGGGCTTCGGGCACCACCGCCTCGGTGCGGAGCAGGAAGTTGGGGCAGCAGACTGCGCTCAAGGCGAGCTTCGCGGCGCTTTCGAAGTCGTCGCCCGCGGCGCGGGTAGCGTCGTAGAGCTGAACGAGGCTGGCCAGCTCGTCGCGCGTGACGGGCCTGCGCCAGGCGCGCCGGGCGAACCTCGAGAGGAGCTCGTTGGCGCACGACGCTTCGGTCACCGCTCCGCCGGGCGTACACGACCTGAGCCGGCTCTGGGCGGGTGGGATCGCCGTACGGGTGGTGTCCCGCGCCCACGCTGCGTCGATGACCCGAAGGGCGACGTCTCGAGCCCCTGGACCAGGCCGGGGGCGATGGACAGGCTGGGTCGCGTCATTGTCGAAGTGGAGCGCGCCGATGACGTCGGCGGGGAAGAACCTCGCGGGTTTCAGCTCGTCGTCGACGAGGGAGCCGAGCGTGGCGTCGATGTCTTGAATGTTGAGGCGTGTCAGCGGCGCGCGCGACAGCTGGCACGCCTCGGCCGGGACGTTGGGGTTGGGATTGGGATGGGGGTCAATCGTCTCGGAGCCGAGGGCCGAGACGATGCCCTCACAACCGGAGACGACGAAGAAGAGCACTGAGAGGAGGAGTGGGCGCATGGCTTTCTAGAGCCCCGAGAGGGAGGTGACGCCGAATTCGCCGAACTTCCCAGTCACGCCGAAGGCGGAGAGGATCGTCACGAATGCATCGCCGACGTGCTTGTGCTGGCCGTCGATGTGACGGCCTGGGTTGAGGGCGCCTCCGAGTGAGCCGGCGAGCAGCACGGGCATGTTCATGGAGTCGTGGAGATCTGCGTCGGCGACATCGCTCCCGTAATAGAGCGCCGCCCGCTTGATGAGCGGTGTGCCGTCGGCGTCGGTCACCTTGGCGGAGCTGGTCGACGAGGTAGGCGAAGATGCCCACCTGCCAGGCGTCGATCACGCCCTTCGCGTGCGTCTTGGCCGCGTCCGTCCCGTGGTGCGAGGCGTTCCGGGGTGCGAGTAGGCGACGCCGTCGACCTTGAAAGACATCGGGCTCGTGCCTTGGCCCAGCATGTAGGTGGCGGCGCGCGTGGCGTCGCACTGGAAGCCGCCAACGATGAGGTCGCACATGAGGTTGGCGTACTTGTCTCGGTCCACGGGGATCAGCGAGACCGGTGTGGACCGATCGCAGCTCGTCGAGATGGAACCGAGTCCGACGAGGCAGTCATCTTGTCCAGTTCCACCTCGATGCGCCGCACGCCCTCGAGGTACTCCTCGACGCGGAGCCGGTCGTCGGTGCGGAGATCCTCGACTTGAGCGCTGCGGCGTGCCCCTTGACCGCGTCGACCACCCGCCGGCGTCGGGCCGCCTCCTTCAGCACCGCGGAGAGACGCCGGCGTCTGTGCTGCCCCCGTTCCCGCTTCCGCCTGAACCGAACAGCCGCTCGAAGGCGACCTGCGGGTGGTAGACGTTGGCCTGCGCCGAGCCCTTGCTGACCGACACCACGCACTGGGCGCTGTTCGGCCATCTTGCCGGTCCTCCCGGTTGGGGGCCTGGTAGTAGCCCTGGCTGTTGGCGACGAATCCGCGGGGGCCAATAGTACCCGTTGTTTTCGAGGCCGAGGTTCAGCGTGGCGAGCTTCACGCTCGACTCGCTCAGCCTTCCGATGACCTGATTGATCGAGCTCGCTCCGTCAAGCCGGGAGGCGGTCAGGAAGACCTTGAGCCCGCCATCGGGGCTGCCCATGTTGTTGTCGTCGCCAGGCTGGAGGTTCGAGATCACGCTCACGTGCTGGCGAACGGGGGCCAGCGGGGCCAGGGAAAGGGGCAAGTCGAAGGTCGAACCGAAACTGGTCGGTCGCCACAGCGCCGGCACGATGCCGATTGGGTCCGTACTGCCAGCACGAAGCGGAAGGGCGCGACGACGTCGGCTTGCGCTCTGAGGCATGAGCGAGCTGGAGGAGTGGCAACAAGGCCAATCCTGATCGACGGAGGAGGGTCCGACGGCTGAGCATGAGTTCTCCTTTTCCTGTACGTTGCTGCTATGCGGTATGGAGGCACGATCGGCCGGGAAAGGGTCAACGAGTGTTATCCGTTGTGAACACTCCGTGCGTGTGTGGGTGTGTATATATGTGAATGTGTGTATGTGTGTTGATGTGCATGCGTGTTGATGTGCATGTGGTTAGAGGGATTCTCGGAGGTGCTGCGTTCATTCTCGGGTCGTCATCATCGGTGCTGGCGTGGTCGGGCTGGCGATCGCCGACGGGTGTCGCGCAGGACCCGAGAAGTGGTCGTTCTCGAGAGCGCGGCCCGCACCGGCCAAGCGACGTCATCGCGGAGCTCCCAGGTGCTCCACTCGGGGCTCGACCACCCCAAAGGCTCGCTCAAGGCCCGGCTCTGTGTGGCGGGCAATCGCGCGCTCCCGAGCTGGTGCGAGATGCACGGCGTGCCCCTCAGGAGGGTCGGCAAGCTCATCGTCGCTACCACCGATCCCGAGCAGACCGAGCTCGAGGAGCTCCTCCGCCGGGCCGAAGCCAATGGCGTCGAAGGGATCATGGCCCTCGACGGCTCCGATGTCCGATCACTCGAGCCCTCGGTGTGCGCGGTGGCCGCGCTGTGGGTGCCGTCCACCGGAATTCTCGAGGCTCGTACCCTGGTGGATTCACTGGCTCGCGCGGCGGTCGACCGAGGTGTCATCGTCGCCCTCCGCCACCACCTGATGTCCCTTGAGCCCGAGCCTGGAGGCTTGGTCGCTCGAGGTGGCGTCGGGGCAGGATTGCTTTCGGCTCCATGCCCAGTGGGTGATCAACGCGGCGGGGCTCCATGCCGATGCCATCGCGTCCCTCGCCGGCCTCGACGTCGACGCGCTGGGCTACCGCCAACACTGGGTCAAGGGGCGCTACGTGCGGGTGCGCGGCGGGCGCCAAGTCGCGCACCTGGTCTACCCGCGTGCCTCCGGCGACGTTGTCAGGGCTGGGGGCTCGATCTCACCATCGGCCTCGACGGCGACGTGCGGTTGGGTCCCGACGTGGTGCCGCTCGAGACGCGCGTCGAGGACTACGCGGTTGACGAGGGCTGTCTGGCGGCGTTCCACGAGGCGGCGCGTCGGTTCATCCCCTCCCTTTCTCTCGACGAGCTGGCGGCCGACACTTCGGGCATCTACTCAAGCTCTCTCGACCCGGAGGGCCGTGGCGCGACTTCGTCGTGGTCGAGGAGAGCGCCCATGGGTGCCCGGGCTCGTCACCCTGGCTGGCATCGAGTCGCCTGGGCTCACCTGCTCGACCGAGCTGGCGAAAGAGGTCGATGCCATCGTCTCTCTTCCTGCTTGAGGCTGTGTCCTCGGCGACGAATCTGGAGCGTGCGCGCACCAGCCTGGAGTGCTATCTATACGTAATGAGTGCTGTTTTTGTCGGCCTTATAAGAGATCGTCGCTCGTGCGCACATCACCACTGTTCACGAATGGCCTTTTTGGACTATAAAGCGCCGTCATTTTTCATCCTCTGACTCTGAGGTTTGGGGTCGGAGCCAGCGAAGCGGAGCGTTCCTCGATGGCGCAGAACCTCGGATTCACGGTCTGGCTGACAGGTATGTTGGGGGCGGGGAAGTCGACGGTAGCGAACTACGTCGCTGCACGGTTGAGGCAAGTGGGCCGGAACGTCGAGATACTCGACGAGGACGAGCTGGGTGAGGCGCTCTGGGCGGAGATGGACGGCTCGACCAAGGAGCAGCGGATCGTCATCTCGCGTCGAATGGCCTTCTTGGCCGAGCTTCTCACCCGCAACGGGGCCTGTGTGATGGTGGCCTGCACCAGCCCGTACAAGAGCCAGCGTGACGAGGCCAGCAGCACGTCGATCGCGCCGGAGCCGAACACCTGGAACGCGATGAAGGCGCCGTCAGGCGCCCGGGTGTAACGGGTCTCGGGGACATCCATCACGCGACCACCCTGAAGAGGCGCCAGCGATCGGGGACGCCCTTCAGCTCGTGATCGCCGGCGTCCTCGAATACGAGGCCCGACCCGGCGGTCAGGTCGCGCACGGTCGAGGACGCGAGGATCTCGTCGGCACCCGCGAGTGCGGCGACGCGGGCGCCGATGTGTACGGCGATCCCGCCCACGTCGTCCCCGCGCAGCTCGACCTCGCCCGTGTGCACGCCGGCTCGGACACGGAGGTCGAACGGTCGGACCCCGTCCACGATCGCCCGGGCGCATCGCACGGCGCGGGCAGGGCCGTCGAACGTCGCGAGCATCCCGTCACCGGTCGGGTTGACGTAGCGGCCGCGGAACCGCTCGACGGCCTCGTGCGCGATCGAGTCGTGCGCCGTGAGCCGCTCCTTCCAGGCGGCGTCCCCGAGCTGGGCTGCGAGCTCCGTCGAGCCCACGATGTCGGTGAACAGGACCGACGTGAGCACGCGATCTGTGGGAACCCGCTGGGTCCTCTGCGTGACGAATGTTTCGACCTCATCCATAAGCGCGGCGCTGTCACCGACCCACGGGGAGGAATCGATGCCTGCAAGCTCCACGAAGCGAGCATCCGGGATGCCATCGGCGACCTGTCGTCCTTCGTTGATGTCGTTCGCACGGTCGCCCGTGCGATGCAGAACCAGCGTCGGCACACCGATCACCGGCAGGATGTCGGTCACGTCGGTGTCTCGCTCCACGGCCAGCATCGCGACCGCCGAACTGGGGCTGGCGGACAGGCGCGTCCACGTCACGAATCGATCGACCTCATCCGGATCGTCGAGCATCGAGGGGTTCTGCCATCGCATCTGTTTGATCGTCCACGACCGCGTTCCCCAGCCCGCGCGGGCGCCGTCGAGGAAGGTCTGCCAGGCCTCGGTCCCCCAGTCGGACTCCTCATCCATACCCTTCGTGGCGGCGCTGAACAGGACGAGGGAGTGCACGCGCTCGGCATGGGTCGCCGCGAACGCGATCGCCGGATAGCTCCCGTCCCACACACCGAAGACGGTGGTCCTGACCGATCCCGCCGCGTCCAGGACCGCGAGGATGTCGTCGTTGGTCGTCTCGAGCGGGGGCGCCTCACCCGCGCCGAACCGATCGGACAGCCCGGTGCCACGGCGGTCCATGATGATCAGGCGCGAGAACGACGCGAGGCGCTCGTAGAACGTGGCGAGCTTCGGCAGCTGCCACGCGTACTCCAGGTTCGACAGATACCCCATCACGATCAGCAGGTCGCGAGGTCCTTCGCCGAGGACCTGGTAGGCGATCGCCACGTCGCCGTTCCACGCGTACTGCACGTCGAGCTTCATCGTGTCAGCACCCGGTACGGCGCCAGCCGTCGGCGACGGCTGGGATATCGACGACCCAGGACTGCCGCACGCAGGGACTCTTCACGTCGCCAGTCTCGTTCGCGCGTGACATGGGGCGCAAGTTGTTGCCCACAGTGTTGGCTAGCCATCGGCTACGCGTTAGATCACATCTGCTTCATGCCTTGGAGCGCAGGATGTCTTCGAGGCGCTTCGCCATCTGTGGACTCGCCCCTTCGTCCTCGTGCTTGAAGTAGCAGAAGACGTCGGCGCCGCCGGCGAGCGCTGTGCCGATCCGCTCCGCCCACGCCGCGAGCTCGTCGTCCGTGTACTCGGTCTTGCGCAGACGGAAGTAGCCGGCGGGGTCCCACGAGATCTCCTCGGGCGTCGGGTCCTTCTCGTCGGTCTGGGCCACGCACCACGCGACGCCCTGGTCCCGCAGCAGGTCCCGCGCCTCGAGCCAGGAGGCGTGACGGAACTCCATCGCGAACCGCGGGTTCCCGTTCCCGGTCGGGGGGAGGTACCCGACGAAGCCCTCGATCAGCGCCCGGTCGTAGTGCAGGTTCGGCGGGCACTGGAAGAGCACGCACCCCAACCGGTCGCCCAGGGTCTTCGCGCGCTCCAGGAAGTCGCGGACGTCGTCGTCGCAATCCTTCAGCCGCCGGGAGTGCGTGATGCGCTGGTTCGCCTTCAGCGTGAAGACGAATCCGGGACGCGCGCGGTCGCGCCAGGTCGAGAGGGTCTTCTCCGTTGGGAACCGGCGGAACGTGTAGTTGATCTCCACCGACGACAGCTGCGACGAGTAGTAGTCGAGCATGTCGTCCTTCTTGAGGTCCTCCGGGTAGAAGACGCCGTGGCGCCACTCGTCGTAGGCGAATCCCGACGTCCCCAGGTAGAAGCTGCCGACCATGGCGTGCATCATCGCATGCGTGCCGTCGCTCGACGTCGCAGGCATCAGGGTCGCGGGCCGCTATGAGCCCGGGCTGCAAGCAGGGATGTCGCTCACGCGGGGCAGTCGCTGGATCCACATCTCTCCGTCGATGCGGCGCACGAGATAGACCTCGTCGTCGAACGTCAGTGGGTCGACCCACAACTGGAAGAGCCGGCTGTGGTAGCCGGTGAAGACGGCGCCCGGAGGGAGGACCGTGAGCGGTGTGTACGGCACCGCGCTCCGGTCGGCCCAGGAACCCTGCGGATCCGCGACGTACACGCGTTCGACCTCCGCGCCCGTCGGCTCCGTCCCGAGTGGGTCGATCAGCTGAAGGATCGTCGGCGGCCATCGCCGACAATCCGGCATCCAGAACGTGGAGAGCGTGGCGGGCGCCAGGGGCCGGCCGTCAGGGCCGTACCACGGAGTTGGCGGGACGATCGTGCCGCCGGGGCTCGTCGGGCCACCTCTATCGAGGATCCCCGGCGCTACCTCGACGGTTCCCGGGCCGCAGAAGGCGTCCGGATCCGCGTGGTCATGCGCGCCTCTCGGCGAGGGCGCTCCCAGCTCGTAGGGACGGACCTGGACTTCGCCGTCCGAAGTGACGCGGCTGGGCACGGGAAACATGCCGGAGGATGCGGGGCCGGTCATGTACTCGCCGTGATCGTCGAACTGGGCTCCGTGCTCCAGCTCCCTGAACCCACCGAACGGTCGGCAGTACCGCAGTTTCTCCTCCACCCCGTACGGGGAATGGGGAGACACGGCCGAGAGGGCGTAGGGCTCTCCCCCTTGATCCGCGACGACGAAGACCTCCGCCTCCGCGAGGTACACGACTCCCTCCGTCGAAAGGTCGGCGATCGACCCGGCATCGACCCACTCCCCGGCCACCGACGTCGCCGGCGGTGGCGCGATCGAGCCATCGGAGGCGGGACGACGCGAGGCGAAGGCCGCAACGATGACGGTGACGAAGACCGCAGCGATGGCGATCGCACCGACCTTGCGGCGACGCGCCACGCGACGCTGCCTGCGGATCTGTCGGTCGAGCGCGTCGGGCACGGCGGGCGCCTGGCGGCTCACCGTTTCGAAGAGTTCCTTCATGTCAGGCATGCCGACCCCTCACATCGTTCTCATCGCGGCCCGCCCCTGCGACGCGAGGACACGGACGGTCGTCGCACGGATGCCGAGGATCGAGCCGGCCTGCGCCGAGTCGTAGCCGATGATCTCGGTGAGCACGAGCGCGGCGCGCTGGCGCGCCGGGAGCGCCGCGAGCAGGCGACGGACGTCTTCGCGCAGCTCGATCTCGTCGAACGGATCCCTGGCGTGCACGGTCGGCAGCGCGCGGCGGGTGGCCGCCTTGGCGCGGCGCAGCCGCGTGCGGAAGCCGTTCAGGGCCACGCGGAACAGGTAGGCGGTCGGGTCGTCGATCCGGTCGATCCGGTCCCACCGTTCCCACAGTTTGACGAAGGCTTCCTGGGCGAGATCCTCGGCCTCGTCGGCGCTCCCGGTGATGAAGAACAAGGCGCGGTAGAGGAGGTCGTGCTGCTCGAGGAAGAACTCCTCGAAGCTCATCGGCGCCGCTCGCGGGTCCCGTCTCCGGTCCGACGCCACGCCTTGCCCTCCGATCACCATGACCCATGGACGCTACGGGGGGTGCGTTCGTTTAGGCCGCCGTCGGATCCGCACAGCTCAAGGGCCGCAGGCGGACGCGTGCCTATTGCCCGCCATGGCGTGCATCATGGCATGCGTGCCGACACCCGAGGAACGCCTCACGATCGACGTGCCCGACGCGGGCCTGGTCAGCGGCGCCTACGCGCGACCCTCCGGGGCCGACCGCACGATCGTGGTCGCGCACGGCGCCGGCGCCGGGATGGACCACCCGTTCATGGTGGGCTTCAGCCGGGCGATGAACGAACTCGGCGTGGCCACGCTCCGGTTCAACTTCCCGTACATGGATGCGGGTCGCCGCAGCCCCGACCGCCAGCCGGTCGCGGTCGCGACGTGGCGTGCGGCGTTCGACGTCGCGGTCGCACGAGCGCCCGGGGGCGAGCCCGTCTGGGCGAGCGGCAAGTCGTTCGGCGGGCGGATGGCCTCCGTCGCGGTGGCCGAGGGGATGCCGGCCGCCGGGCTCGTGTTCCTCGGGTACCCGCTGCATCCTCCGGGCAAGCCGGAGCGCGTCCGAGACGAACACCTGTACGCGATCGAGATCCCGATGCTGTTCCTGCAGGGCACGAAGGACCCGTTCGCCACCCCCGCGGTGCTGGCGCCGGTGATCGAGCGCCTGGGCGCTCGGGCCACGCTGCACGCGATCGATGGCGGCGGGCACTCGCTCGAGCGGTCCCGCAAGGACGACCCCCGCGAGACGGGCGCCGCGCTCGCGCCGATCGCCGCCGGCTTCATGCGGGAGGCGCGCTAGATGCCGCGGAAGAACCGGCGCAACCCCGAGTTCTTCACGCCGCCCGAGGCGCCCTCGACGCCGTCGAGGGGCGCCGACACGCCCATCTGGGCCCAGGCGCCCGGCTACGAGGTCCGCGGCGTGGGCGGCCAGAAGGAGTACCGGTGCCCGGGTTGCGACCACATGGTGCGCGCCGGGATCGCGCACCTCGTGGTGGTGCCCGACCGACGACGTCGACGCCCGCCGCCACTGGCACACCGAGTGCTGGAAGCGCGAGCTCCGCCGCCTCGGGCTCTACCGCGCCCCGACGGTCGAGTAGATCGCCGACCCGAACGCAGGAACGTGTCGGCGCGCTGGCTACGATGCCCGACATGGAGCCGTCGACCGTCACCGAGCGCGAGCAGCGCGCCGACGCCGCGACCTGCATACCGATCACCGAGTCGAAGCGTCTGCCGTGCGATCTGTGCGGACACCCGATGGAGCCCGAGCACGCCCACTACCGGTGCCCCTCCTGCCACTACATCCTTCCCTGCTGCGGCTGGTGACCGAGCGACCGGTCCCGGGACTGGCGCGGCCTTGCGACGCCGTCATACGATGCCGCGCATGGCGTTCGAGGCGCGGGCACGCATGTGGGAGGCCGGGGGCCGTTGGTACGCGCGCATCCTCGACGCGCCCGCCTACATCGAGGTGACGGGGATGAGCCGTCACGGGTGCCTCCAGGAGCTCCGCAAGGTCACGGGCGACGACGTCACGCTCACCGTCGACGTGATCCCCGCGATCGTCGGCGTGGCCGAGGCCGCCGAGATCATGGGATGGGACAAGCGCCGCGTGATCACCTACATCGACCGCGGGTCGTTCCCCGAGCCGATCACCTCGCTGGCCTCGGGTCGGATCTGGCTCCGCGAGGACGTCGAGGCGTACGCCGCGGACTGGCGCGTGCGGCACCCCGCGAAGCCACCGACGCCCGTCAGCGAGCCCACCGCGGTCCCCGCGAGGCCGACCGCGTGACCCAGCGCCTCTACCTGATCCGCCACGGCCAGGCCGACTACACCTCTGACGCGCGCCTCCCCACCTCCCGGGGGGTCGCGTTCGACCCGCCGCTCTCGGTCACCGGCCGCGAGCAGGCGGCGGCTCTGGCCGAACGGCTCCGACACCTCACGCCTCCCGCCGCCGTCTACTCGTCCACGCTCGCCCGCGCGCGCGAAACGGCCCACGCCTACGCGGACCCGGCGGGCATCGAGGTCGTCGAGCGGGAGGACCTCTGCGAGTGGTACGGCGGGGGATGGGAGTTCAAGGACTTCTCGCAGATCTTCGACGAGCATCCCGATGCGCGGCACCTGTTCCGCACCCAGCAGCCGGCATGGCACCTCGCGCCCGAGGCCGAGACCGGCTCCGACTTCGCCGCGCGCGCCCGGGCCGCGATCGAGGCGGTGCTGGCCGAGCATCGCGAGGGCGACCTCTACCTGTTCGTCCACGGCGGCGTGATCAACGCGTTCCTCGCTCCGATCCTCGGGATCCACGGCCAGGAGATGTTCTTCCTGCCGGCGAACACCAGCATCAACACCGTGCTGGTCGAGGGCGACGAACGCCGCGCGTGGTTCCTGTCCGACGACGCGCACGTGACGAACCCCGAGTGGTTCGAGCACGGCTGACCGAGTCGCCGCGGACCCCGTCCGGGACCGCCGGCCCGCATCGCCCCCCTATACTTCCCGCGCATCCGCCCGACGCGAAAAGGAGGCCGTGATGGCCGTCAAGTTCCTCTCACCCGAATGGGCCGCCGCCCTGACGACCGAGCTCAACGCCAACGCGGCCTTCCATGAGGCATCGGCCGGCCAGCGGGCGAAGATCCAGCAGATCATCACCGGCAGCGACGAGACGCACTACTGGATCACCTTCGACGACGGCACGATCGACATGGGCGTCGGCGACCTCGAGGCTCCCGACGCGACGATCACGCAGAGCTACGAGACGGCCGTCAAGCTCGCCAAGAGCGAGCTCTCGGCGGTCACCGCCTTCATGACGGGCAAGATCAAGATCGGCGGCAACATGGGGCTGCTCCTCGGGCTCCAGGGCGCGCTCACGCATCTGCCCGCCGCGATGGAGAAGATCGAGGTCGAGTACTAGGAGGCTTCGCCGAGCGCGATCGTCGCGCTCGCGGTCGCGAGCAGCTTCCCGTCGGCATCCACCACGTCGGCTGCCGCGTGCGCGAGCGTACGGCCGATCCGCAGCACCCGACCCCGGCCCACGATCCGCCCCGGAGCGCCCGGCCGCAGGTACTGCACGGTCAGCGAGATCGTGACGTGCGTCCGCCCGGGGGCCAGCTCGGTCCGCACCGCGAGCCCCGCGGCCGTGTCCGCCAGCGTCGCGATCATCCCGCCGTGCAGCGCGCCCTGCAGGTTCAGATGATGCGGCGCGGCGTCGAGGGCGATCTCGACCGCTCCCGGCGCGGCGTCGAGCACCGACATGCCCGCCCAGCTATGGAACGGCGATCCCTCGAGCCGGGCCCGAAGGTCCCCCTTCGTATCCTCCCCTTCGGCCATCCGTCGTACCTCCCGGTCACGTAGTCTCCCAGTGAGGGCCCCGGCCGTTTGACGGCCCGGGGAACCCCAAGGACAATCCTGGCGGATCGGATCCCGGTCCCGGGGAATATGAACGGAGGGGAACGCACATGCCTAAGTGGCTCCGTAGGCTCGCCCTGCCTGTCGTCGCGCTCGGCCTGGTGGCCGCGGCGTGCAGTAACAACGACAGCAGCAGTACGGCGAGCGGCGCCAGCGGGAGCGCCACCGAAGAGTGCACGTCCGACATCACGGTCGGCGTGGCGCTCGACGTCGGCGGTCTCGGTGACAACGGGTTCAACGACCTGTCACAGATCGGGCTGCAGAAGGCGATCGACGAGGGCATCATCTGCGAGAGCAACACGAAGTTCCTCGAGTCGAACGCCGACGGCACGAACCTGGACGAGAACACGCAGTCGCTGGCCGCGGACAACTACGACCTCGTGATCGGGACCGGGTTCGCGTTCACGCCCGGTATCAACGCGATCGCGCCCGACTATCCGGACACGGACTTCGGGATCATCGACGGGTACGCGACCTGCGGCACGGCGTGCGGGCTCGACAACGACGCCAAGGACATCCCGAACGTGACCGACCTGGCCTTCCAGGAGGAGCAGGGCTCGTACCTGGTCGGCGTGGCCGCCGGCCTCAAGGCACAGGAGCTGAGCTGCGACACCGTCGGGTTCCTCGGCGGCCAGACCGGCCCGCTGATCGCCAAGTTCCAGGCTGGGTACGAGGCCGGCGTGGCCGAGGTTGCGCCCGAGGTGACCGTGCTCGTCGAGTACATCGGCGACACCACCAAGGCGTTCGACGACGCAACGGCGGGCGAGGCCCTGTCGAAGAAGATGTACGACGACGGCGCCTGCATCATCTACCACGCTGCTGGTGACTCGGGGAACGGCCTGTTCAAGGCCGCGGCCGCGATGGAGAAGATCGCGATCGGCGTCGACTCCGACCAGCACGAGGTCGTCTCTGCCGACCAAGCGCCGTGGATCATGACCTCCATGATCAAGCGCGTCGACACGGCCGTGTACGACACGATCGCGGCGGTGGCCGACGGCACCTTCAAGGGCGGCGGCCAGGTCTTCGGCCTCGCCGAGGACGGTATCTCGTACGCGACGAGCAACCCCGACCTGATGAGCCAGGACATCGTGGACCAGGTCGAGGCGTACAAGCAGAAGATCCTCGATGGCACCATCGTGGTTCCGACCGAGCCCGGGAAGTAACTGAGGGACCGAGGGTATCGACGCCGTGATGGATGACGGTGCGGGGGCGGGGCGCGTGAGCGCCCCGCCCCTCGTCGTCATGGAGGGCATCACCAAACGGTTCCCCGGCGTCCTCGCGAACGACGACGTCACGATCGACCTTCGTCCCGGCGAGGTCCACGCCCTGATCGGTGAGAACGGGGCGGGCAAGTCCACGCTGATGAGGGTCCTCTACGGCCTCTACCCGCCCAATGAGGGGCGCATCACGGTCCGGGGCCAGGAGGTGAAGATCGGGTCGCCGCGCGACGCGATCGCCCTCGGGATCGGGATGGTCCATCAGCACTTCGTGCTGGTCGACCCGTTCACCGTGGCCGAGAACATCATCCTCGGGATGGAGGGTGGCCCGATCCTCGACAAGGAGGGGTCCGAGGCCAAGGTCGCCGAGCTGGCGGCGTCGTACGGCTTCGTGATCGACCCCTCCGCCGTCGTCGAGGACCTGTCGGTCGGTGAGGAACAACGGGTCGAGATCCTGAAGGCGCTCTACCGGGGCGTCGAGATCCTGATCCTCGACGAGCCCACGGCGGTGCTCACGCCCGCCGAGGCCAAGGACCTGTTCGAGAACCTCCGGAAGCTGCGCGACGACGGCAAGACGATCGTGTTCATCAGCCACAAGCTGGACGAGGTGCTCGCGATCGCCGATCGCATCACGGTCCTTCGGCGCGGCGCCGTGGTGGGCGAGACCACGCCGGCCGAGACGAACAAGGCCAAGCTCGCCGAGATGATGGTGGGCCGACCCGTCCTCTTCCGTCTGGAGAAGCCCCAGGTCGAGCCGGGCGAGATCGCGTTGAGGGTGGACGATCTCCACGGAGGGCGTCTCCACGGTCTCTCGCTCGAGGTGCGCCGCGGCGAGATCGTCGGGGTCGCCGGGGTCGAGGGCAACGGCCAGCGCGAGCTCGCCGACGCGATCATGGGCCTCCGCACGTTGGAGAGCGGCCGTATCGAGCTCGACGGGCGCGACCTGCACGAGCTCACCACCGAGGAGATCCGCAACGCCGGTGTGGCGTTCATCCCGGAGGACCGGCAGGACCAGGGCCTCGTCCTCAGCATGACGCTCTGGGAGAACACCGTGATCGGCCGGCACGACGACCCGGCGTTCTCGGGACGGTTCGGCTTACTGCTGCTCAAGAAGATCAAGGAGCTGGCCCATCGCCTGATCAAGGAGTTCGACATCCGAGCGCGGAGCATCGAGATGTCGGCCCGAACCCTCTCGGGCGGTAACCAGCAGAAGCTGATCCTGGCGCGCGAGCTCGAGACCGATCCCGCGCTCCTGCTGGCGGCGCAGCCGACGCGCGGGCTCGACGTCGGCGCGATCGAGTTCGTCTGGAGCCAGATCCTCGAGCAGAAGGCGGCCGGCCGTGCGGTGCTGTTGATCTCGGCCGAGCTCGACGAGATCTACGCCCTCTCGGACCGCATCGTGACCCTCTACGAGGGCCGCATCACGGGGGAGTACCCGCCCGACGCGCCGGCCGAGGACGTCGGCCGGGGCATGCTCGGCGGGGACACCGTGAAGGAGGCCAGCTGATGGCCTCCGCCGGCGCCGCGTTGCCCCAGGTGAAGCGGCGGGAGCGTCCCGAGTGGCTCGAGAACGTCGGCGGTCAGGTCGCCGCGCTCGTCGGCGCTCTTCTGATCGCGATGGCGGTGGGGTCGATCATCATCGTGCTCTACGGTGAGAGCCCGATCACGGTCTATTCCGCGATCCTCGAGGGCTCGCTCGGCGACAAGAACGGCTTCGGCTACGTGCTCGCCAACGCCGGCCCGCTCATCTTCTCCGCGCTCGCGGTGGCGGTCTGTTTCAAGGGCGGCATGTTCAACATCGGCGTGGAGGGGCAGTACATCGTCGCGATGGGGGTGGCGTCGTGGGCGGCGCTCAAGCTCGACTTCATCCCCGGCCCGCTTCTGATGATCGTGGTGATCCTGTTCGCGATCCTCGGCGGGATGGCCTACGCGTCGATCCCCGCGATCCTCAAGGTCAAGACCGGGGCGCACGAAGTGGTGACGACGATCATGCTGAACGGCGTCGCCGCGAGCCTCGTCGCCTTCATCATCCGGGGTCCGCTGCGGTACACCGACATCGGCGGCGGGTTCAACGTGAACCTGCGGACCGACCCGTTCCCCGACAACGCGGCGATCCCCGACCTCGGCCACCTCTTCGGGATCCGCACGAGCGTCCGGCTCTCGTGGGTGCTCCCGATGGCGCTCGTCGCTGCGGCGATCGTGTGGTTCATCTTCAAGCGGATGCGGCTCGGCTACGAAGCGCGGGCGGTGGGCGCCTCGCCCGGCTCGGCGCTCGCCGGCGGGATCTCGATCGGCAAGGTCCAGATCCGGCTGTTCCTGCTCTCCGGGGCGCTGGCCGGCATGATCGGGGTCCAGCAGCTCTTCGCCGACCAGGGGTTCCTCCCGTCCGGCTACGAAGCCGGCATCGGGTTCCTCGGCATCGGCGTGGCCTTCCTCGGGCAGAACAACCCGGCGGGGATCGTGTTCGCCGCGGTGCTGTGGGGCGTCCTGGCCCGAGGGGAGACCTCGCTCCAGCTCCAGACCGACGTGCCGCGCGAGTTCGTGATCATCCTGCAGGGGATCTTGATCCTGTCGGTCGTGGTCACCTACCAGGTCGCACGACGACGGCTGTTCGCGCGGGAGCTGCGCCGCGCCGCGGAGGTCGAGGATCTCGGGGACGCCGCCGCCAGCGCCGATGTCGAGGGCCTCGCGAAGGAGGACCGCTGATGTTCGGCGACCTCAGCGCCGCGCTCGGGATCGCGTTCACCTATTTCACGATCATCTACGTGACGGGCCTGGGTGGGCTGTACAGCGAACGATCGGGCATCGTGAACATCGGCCTCGAAGGCATGATGATCATCGGGACGGTCACCGGGTCGTGGGGGACGTTCTTCTTCACGAGCCCGGATCACATGGGCTGGGGGCTGCCGTGGGGCCCGATCATGGGGATCGTGATCGGGATGATCGCGGGGGCGTTGTTCGCCTCGATCCATGCGCTCGCCACGGTCACCTTCAAGGTCGACCAGATCGTGTCGGGCGTGGTGATCAACCTCGTGGCCGTGGGCCTCGCACGGTTCCTCTCGTCGATCTTCTTCGGCCAGGCCACGCAGTCGGACTCGGGCCAGCCGCACCTGCACGTGATCGACATCCCGGGGTTATCGAGCCTGCCGCTCGGCCTCGGGCGGGCGTTCACGGGCTTATCGCCGATGGTGATCGTGGCGTTCCTGCTGGTGTTCCCGGTGACGTACTCCCTCTACAAGACCCGGTGGGGCCTCCGGCTGCGCTCCTGCGGCGAGAACCCCGAGGCGGCGCGGGCCCTGGGCGTGCGCGTGGCCCCGCTCCGGTACCAGGGCGTGATGCTCTCGGGCGCGCTCGCCGGGTTCGCGGGGGCGTTCCTGGCCATCGAGGTCAACCTCAGCTGGAACGAGGGCCAGACGCAGGGCCTCGGGTTCATCGCGCTCGCCGCGCTCATCCTGTCCAACTGGAACCCGAAGCGCCTGATGCTGGCCGCGATGATCTTCGGCTTCGCACAGGCGATCCCGTACCGGCTCGCCGACGCGCCGATCGTCCGACTGATCCCGCCCGAGTTCGTCCGCATGACGCCCTACATCGTCACGATCGTCGTGCTGGCCGGGTTCGTCGGCAAGGTCAGACCCCCGGCGGCCGCGGGCAAGGCGTACGAAGGCGGCGGCGCGCTCTAGGGATCAGAAGGTCCCGTGGAGTCGGTCGCCGAAGTCCCCGAGACCCGGCAGGATGAACCCGACCTCGTTCAGCTGGCGGTCCAGCGCGCCCGCGACGATCGGCACGTCGGGATGCTCGCGCTCGAGCAGGGCGACCCCCTCGGGGGCCGCCACCACGCAGATGAAGGTGATCGACGTGGGGTTCGCGTTGCGCCGCACGTGCGTGATCGCGGCGCTGCCGGATCCGCCCGTCGCGAGCATCGGGTCGACGACCAGGGCACGACGGCCGTCCATCGGCGGCAGCTTCGCGTAATAGTCGCGGGGCTGCAGGGTGACCTCGTCGCGCTCCAGCCCGAGGTACCCGACGACGGTGTCGGGATACAGGTCGGTGACCGCGTCGAGCAGCCCGAGCCCGGCGCGGAGCACCGGGATCGCCACGAGCCGTTCCGAGATGCGCCGCGTTTCCATCGGCTCCATCGGTGTGTCGATCGCCACGCTCTCGGTCGCGAGGTCGCGGGTGGCCTCCATCACGAGGAGCCACCCCAGCCGGCGCGTGAGGGCCCGGAACTCCGCCGGGTCGGTGCCCGCGTTGCGCAGTCGTGAGAGCAGATCGAGGGCGAGCGGGTGGTCGAGCACCGTGAGCGACATCGGCCGGATACTACGCGACCGACGGCGGCGCCCGTCACGCGTCGCGGGGGTCGGGCATGATGGAAACGTGGAGGCTCGGTGGGTCGTGCTCCTGGTGATCGCGTGGCTGCTGCCGGCCTGCGCTGATCCGGCATCCGACGCGCCGACGACCGTGGGTAGCGTCACCCTCCTCACGCACGAGGCCACCGGCGACGGCGCCTACATGTCGGCCTTGGGTGGGGGACGGTTGGTGTTGCGCGACGGCTGCGTGGCGATGCGGGCGGAGGGCGGAGGTCCCGCCACGTTCATCCTGTGGGATGCGGGGTACGGCCTCCGCGAGCGTGAGGGCGTGGTCGAAGTGGTCGACCCTGACGGGGACCTCGTAGCCGCGATCGGCTCCCCGATCATGCTCGGTGGAGGGTTCGTCGATCTCGAAGTGGCCGACGACCAGGCCGAGGCGCCGATCCCCGAAGGCTGCCGCGACGACGGGGTCGAGCCATACTTCGTCGCCGCGCCCGACGCCTGGCCGTTCGCCGAGGCCGACGGGATCACGCTGCTCCGCCATCCGGGACAGGAGCTCTCGGGAGATCAGGCGCTGATCGAGGGCACGCTATCGATCGTGGGCGGCTGCATCGGGCTCGACGTCGACGGACCGTGGCTGGTGTGGCCCGTCGACTACGGGCTCAGCTCGAACGAGCCGCGTCAGGTCTGGGACGGCCGCCAGAGGGTCGTCGCCGAGCTCGGCGACACGGTCAGACTCGCGGGCGGCATCGGCGCGATGCCCAACCCAGACGCGATGCCCGGCGGCATCCCCGAGGGCTGCCGAGGAGACGGCGAGTCCTACTGGTACGTGGGCGAGATCGAGGTCGTCTCATGACCCGCGACGGCCGCTTGCCAGGCCGCCCGGCGGTCTGCCACGATGTGCCGGTCATGCAGCGTTCCTACGGCTTCGGGTTTACCTACGCGGGCATCCGCCCGGCGTAGCCGCCTGCAGCCAGCCAGCAGACAGCGACCCCGGGCGAGACACCCGGGGTTCTTCCTTCCCCGGGGTCCGTCCGGGCAGGACGGGAGGTTCCACAGATGGTCGTCGTGATGAGGCAGGACGCGACCGACGCCGACGTCGAGGCGGTCGCCGAGAAGGCGCGGGCCGCCGGCGGCGAGGCGTTCGTCTCGCGCGGGGCCGTGCACACGGTGGTCGGGCTGGTCGGCGACACCGAGCGGCTGCGGGCCGTGGACTGGCGCCAGCTCCACGGCGTCGACCACGTGATCCAGATCGGCAAGGCGTACAAGATGGTCGCGCGCGACCTGCACCCCGAGCCCACCAGCGTGCTCGTGGGCTCAACCGCGGTGGGGCGCGAGACGTTCACGATCATCGCGGGCCCGTGCGCCGTCGAGAACGAGGACCAGGCGATGATCGCGTGCAAAGCGGCGGCCCAGGCGGGCGCGACGATCCTGCGTGGCGACGTCTACAAGCCGCGGACCTCCCCGTACTCGTTCCAGGGTCTGGGGGAGCGGGGTCTCGAGATCCTGCAGGAGTGCCGACGGGAGACCGGGCTGCCGTTCATCGTCGAGGTCGTCGACATGAGCCAGGTCGAGCACGTGGCCGAGGTGGCCGACTGCATCCGGATCGGCACGCGGAACGCGCAGAACTTCGAGCTGCTGAAGGAGGTCGGGCTCACGAACAAGCCCGTGATGCTGAAGCGCGGCCTCGCGATGACGATCGACGAGTGGCTGCAAGCAGCCGAGTACGTCGCGCAGCGCGGGAACTCCGAGATCATCCTGTGCGAGCGGGGGATCCGGACGTTCGAGCCCTCCACCCGGAACACGCTGGATCTGGCGGGGATGGCGGTGGCCCAGCAGGAATCGCACCTGCCCGTGATCGTGGATCCGTCGCACGCGGTGGGCAAGCGCAACCTCGTCGGACCGATGGCGCTCGCCGCGGTCGCGGCCGGGGCCGACGCGGTGATGATCGACGTGCACGCCGAGCCCGAGCAGGCGCTGGTGGACGGTCCTCAGGCGCTCCTGCCGGAGGAGATCGTGGCGCTGGGCGAGCAGATCGCCCGGGTCGCGGAGGCAGTGGGTCGCCCGCTCAATCGGTGAGCCATCAGAGCGGGCTCGGCCTCAGACGTTCGGCGTCAGCTCGACGATGTCGCACGAGCCGCGCCACCGAGCGAGCGAGTCGCCGGGGGGTCCCATGCGGCTCCGGCGCCGGTCGACCAGCACCTTCGCGGCCTCTTCCCACTCGGCACCCTCGAGCCGGCGCTGCGCCGCGGTGAACTCGTCCAGAGACGTGTCGCGGCCCTTGCGCCGCGTCACCACCACCAGCTCCTGTGCCTCGGGCACGCCCGGCACGGTCTGCTCCTCGGGACCGGGCTCGCGCTGCGACACCACGAGGATCTTGCCGTTCTTGTAGGCGAACCACGCCGGCACCGTCCGGCGTCGACCGCCACGGTCGGTGCCGATCCAGATCACGTCGGACTTCTTCAGCCCGTCCTCGGTGTCCTTGTCGAGCTTGGTCGGCGCGGACTGCACGTACACGGGGAACTCCAGCTCGCCCACGATCTCGCCGTCGAGGATGAACGACGCCACGTACGTCCCCGTCTCGTCGAAAACGGCGTCCTCGACCGTGTCGACCTCGGTCGTGAGGTCCATCGCGCCGACCATCCGGCGCACCTCCGGACCCCAGCGGAAGATCGTCCGGCCCGAGGGTCCGATCAGGCGGATCTCCTCGTTCACGAACCCGATGGGCACCTTCCATGCGCGGAAGAGCACGAACGCGAGCGCGGGACCTGGCTGGCCGACGAGGTAGACACCGTCGGGCGCGGTGTCGCCGTTCGTCTCCCAGACACGCTGGTCGACGACGGCCGCCGCCACGAGCTCTCCGATGCTCATCGGCGGAGAGGATAGCGGACGGCGCGGTCGCAGGCAGTCTCAGACGGTGCGGGCGAGCCAGAGCCGAGGCTCGCCGACCTCGGGGAGCGACGGCATCGCCTCGGCCGACTCCCACATGCGCGACAGCGTGGCCTCGTCGGTGAGCTCGACGACCGTGTCGCAGAACGCCCGTCCTGCCACGTACTGCTCGCGCTTCATCTCCACGCCGAGCAGCCGCTCGAACACCGGATCGCCGGCCTCGCCCTCGCGGTAGCGGCGCATCGCCTCCTCGATCTGGCCGTACGAGCCCAGGAGCTCCGCCCCGAGCGCGTGCATCACGTGGTCGCCGTACCCTTCGGCCGCCGCCATGAACGCCTGGATCCGCGCCAGCTTCAGCCGCTGTTCGTCGTCGAGCTCGGCGCCGAACAGCCCCTCGTCGGACTCCATCAGGCCCTGCAGCGCCTCGGGGTCGGCGGCGTCCAGCCCCGCGAGCTTCGCCTGCATCCCCTCCACGTCGATCGTGAGGGTCGTCAGGAAGTCGTCGAGCAGCTCCCGGAACCGTTCGCGCGCCCACGGGCGCGCGAACTCGAAGCGGTGCGTCACCTCGTGCAGCGCCACCCACGTCCGGAACTCGGTCGGGTCGAGCGACCAGTCCTTCTCGAACATCGCGATGTTCGGCACCACGAACAACAGGGTGCCCGGCCCACCCCGGGGCACGGCCACGTCGAACTGCCCCAGCACCCGCTGCGCGAGGAACCCGAGCACCTGTCCCACCTGCGTGCCCATCAGCAGTGGCGAGAGCTGGCCCATGAACCCGGCCATCTGCTGCATCTCCGGCGGGAGCTGCTCACGGGTGGCCCGGTCCATCGCCTCGCCGATCCGCTGTGCGGCCGGCTCGAGCAGCTCACGGAGGCTCTCCGCGTTCGCGGTCACCCACTCGGCACGCCGCACCGGGAGGACCTGCGCGACGTCGCCCGGCGCCTCCAGCCCGGTGAACCGCGCCACCTGCAGCTCCGCGACGCGGACGGCGTCCTCGAAGACCTGTCGGTCGGCATCGGTGGGCTCGCGGTCGTCGCCCGCCTCCACGGCGCTCGCGATCGCCACCTGGCGGGCGAGCTCCCAGTTCACCGGGCCGCTCGACGACGACATCACGCGCTGCAGCTCCCGGAACAGCGGAGCGTCCTTGAACTGCTCGGGGTCACCCCCGAACGGGAACCCGAAGCCGGGTGGCATGCCGCTCATGGGGTCAATCGTACGACCGCCCCTTCGCTACGATGGCCCCGTGACCGACCCAGTCCCCCTCAGCGAGCGCACGCTCGTCCGGATCACGTCCGAGCCGATCCTCGTCGACGAGGCCCTCACGTTCGTCGCGGATCCCGGCGCGGGCGGCACCGCGGTCTTCATCGGCACGGTGCGGGACCACTCGGGCGCCGGCGACGTGACGGGGCTGAGCTACGAAGCCTGGGACGACCTCGCGGTCGAACGCCTCGGCGCGATCTGCGGCGAGATGCACGAGCGATGGCCGGTCCGCAAGGTCGCGATCGTGCACCGGACCGGCGACCTCGCCGTGGGGGAGGCGAGCGTCGTGGTC
The DNA here is from genome assembly GCA_963821925.1 of uncultured Actinomycetes bacterium. Classification (GTDB taxonomy): domain Bacteria; phylum Actinomycetota; class UBA4738; order UBA4738; family HRBIN12; genus JAOUEA01. The sequence continues at coordinate 28,175 of CAWGFO010000010.1, forward strand.
GCCGCCAGCGCCCCGCACCGCGGCGACGCCTTCGACGCCTGCCGCCACGGGATCGAGCGCCTGAAGGAGGACGTCCCGATCTGGAAGAAGGAGTCCCTCGTCACGGGCGACGCGCATTGGGTGATGGGCAGCTAGATGGGCCGCGATCTCGCGATCGACCTCGGCACCGCGAACACGCTCGTCTACCGCCAGGGCGAGGGCATCATCTTCGACGAGCCCGCGGTCGTCGCGATGCACGGCGGCACCGGGGAGGTCCTCGCGATGGGCGAGGAGGCCTGGCAGATGATCGGAGGCGACTCGGGGAGCGTCGTCGCGGTCCGGCCGCTCCGCGCCGGCACGATGACCGAGTTCGACATCACGCAGCGGATGCTCGAGGTGGTGCTCCGGCGGGTCGGGGTCTCGCGGCTGATGCGGCCCCGCGTGCTCGCGTGCGTGCCGAGCCTGAGCTCCGAGGTCGAGAAGCGCGCGATCGAGGAGGCGATCCGGTTCGCGGGCGGCCGGCAGGTGACCCTCGTCGAGGAGCCGCTCGCCGCCGCGATCGGCGCCGGACTGCCCGTGCACGAACCGATCGGGAACCTCGTGGTCGACATCGGCGGCGGCCGCTCGGAGATGGCGGTCGTCTCGATGGGTGGCGTCGTGAGCGGTCGCTCGGTCACGATCGGCGGTTTCGATCTCGACGCGGCCGTGGCCGAGCACATCCGGACCGAGTACGGGGTGGCGATCGGCGAGAAGGCCGCCGAGGAGATCAAGATCGCGATCGGCTCGGCCTTCCCGGCGCCCGATCACAAGGCGGCGATCGTGATCGGGCGTGAGCTCGCCGGCGGGAACACCGTGGAGGTGAAGGTCACGGCCGACGAGGTCCGCCAGGCGATGGGCGTGCCGATCACGGGCATCGTCGAGGCGGCCCGGCTCTGCCTCGCGGAGGCGCCGCCGGAGCTCACGCACGACGTGCTCGAGACCGGCATGTTCCTCACCGGCGGCGGAAGCCTCCTGCGCGGGCTCGACATGCTGCTCGCGCAGGAATGCGAGGTCCCCGTGCACGCGACGGAGCGGCCGCTCGAAACGGTGGTAGCCGGCGCCGGCTACATGCTCGAACATCTCGCGGACTACCGGTCGGCGTTCCAGCTCGTGCGCCGGAAATGACGCCCAGGAGGCACGGATGACGTTCTCGATCGTGGGGTTCGACCCGGACAACGGCGACCTCGGGGTCGCGGTGGCCTCCAAATTCCCGTGCGTCGGCGCCGTGGTGCCGTGGGCCAAGGCCGGGGTCGGCGCCGTGGCCACGCAGTCGTGGGCGAACACGGCCTTCGGACCGGACGGCCTGGCCCTGATGCAGGGCGGCGCGACCGCGTCGGACGCGCTCGACGCGCTCCTGCGCGACGACGAGGGCCGCGACGACCGCCAGGTGGGGGTCGTGGATGCGCGCGGGGGGACCGCGACGTTCTCCGGCGCGACGTGCATGGACTGGGCGGGCGGCACCACGGGCGACGCGAGCGCGGGCTCCTTCGCCGCGCAGGGGAACATCCTCACGGGCGCCGACGTGGTCGACGAGCTCGCGCGCGCCTTCGCCGAGACCGACGGGGACCTCTGCGACCGCCTCCTGGCCGCGCTCGAGGCCGGCGACGCCGCGGGCGGGGATCGGCGCGGCCGCCAGTCCGCCGCGCTGCTCGTCGTGCGCGAGGGTGGAGGCTACGAGGGCCGCAACGACCGTTACATCGACCTGCGCGTCGACGATCACGCCGACCCGATCAGGGAGCTCCGACGGATCTTCGAGGTGTGGGACGACCAGATGCTGATCCGCAACGACCCGCTGTTGCCCGCGACGCCCGAGCTGGTCGCCGACGTCCAGCGCCGCCTCGCGGCGCTCGGGCACCTCGCGGGCGAGCCGACGGGCGCCCTCGACGACGGCACGCGCGAGGCGCTCGCGGGGTGGGCGGGCGGCGTGAACCTCGAGGGACGGCTCCGCGACGACGATCAGTTCTCGCAGGCGCTCGTGCGGGAGCTCCGCGACGTGACGCCCGAGATCGCCGAGCCTGCCGGCTAACCGCTGTTCGCTGCGTCGGTGAGCAGCTTCGTGATGATGTGCCCGGCTTGGTAGAGCACGAAGGCCGCGGTGACCGCGGCGATCACGATCGCGATCACCAACCCCATGACGCCGCCGAGTCGGCTCTGCCACGAGCCCCGCGTCGGCACGACCGGGATGTAGGCGGTGCCGGGGGTGGGCGTCGGGGGCCCACCGGTATCCGCACCGTCGGCGGGCCGGGTCTCGCGACCCTCGTCGGCGTCGTCCTCCACCTGCATCGACGAACCGTCGTTGTCCGCCGCACCCGCGCCACCTGAGTAGCGCATCGAGGCCCAGTAGACGAGGCCTCCCGCCAGCGCGGCGAGCAGCAGGACGATCACGTAGCCCAACGAACAGCACTCCTCTCGGCTTCCGGAGCCTACCCCGCCTCGATACCCACGGGAACCAAGGCGCCCGCAGGGCTCCGGCTCTGACCACGGCGGAGCTCCACCCTCCCCGTACCATGGATGCCGTCCCGTGAAACGCATCCTGAAGATCGTCGGCGTCGTGCTGGGCCTCGCGCTCGTCTTCGCCGTGGGCTTCGTCCGGCTCCCGTACTACGCGATCGGCCCGGGGCCGGCCGACGAGGTGATCCCGCTGATCCGGGTGGGCGGGGGGCAACCGACCTACCCACCGTCGGGCAAGCTGATCATGACGACGGTGTCCTTCTATCAGGTCACCGCGCTCCAGGCGTTCCGGGCGTGGGCGGACCCGAACCTCGCGCTGGTCGCGGACGAGGTCCTGTATCCGCCGGGGCTCGACCGCGCCACCGAGGACCAGCGTGCCCGGTCGCAGATGGATCAGAGCAAGATCGACGCCGCGATCGTCGTGCTGACCGAGCTCGAGGGCTACCCCAAGTCGCACGGTACCGGCGCCCTGATCGAGCAGACGTTCCCCGGTTGTCCGGCCGACGGCGAGCTGTTCTCAGGCGATCTGATCCTCGCGATCGACGGCGAGCGGGTGGACGATCGAGCCGAGGCATCGGACCTGATCGGCGGGGTGCCGCCGCACGAGGCGCTCGACTTCCGGGTCCGGGCGGGCGGCGAGACCCACGACGTCGAGGTGGCCAAGCGCCCGTGCGGCGGGAGCAAGGACCCGCTCGTCGGGGTCTCGCTCGTCGACAACTTCCCGTTCCCGATCGAGATCTCGAGCGGGAACGTCGGCGGTCCGTCGGCCGGGCTGATGTTCTCGCTCGGTCTGTACGACCTCCTGACCCCGGGCGACCTCACCGCGGGACGCACGATCGCCGGCACGGGCACGATCACGCCCGACGGTCAGGTCGGTCCGATCGGCGGGATCACCGACAAGGTCGTCGCGGCCGAGCGGGTCGGCGCGACGGTGTTCCTCGTACCGAAGGAGAACATGGCCGCCCTCGAGGGCGTCGACACGGGCGACATGCGCCTGATCGAGGTGGCGACCTTCGACGACGCGGTGGAGGCCTTGCGCCGGACGGCGTCGTAGCTCCACCCGTGCGTTAGGCTGGCGGCACGGCGCGCTCCCCGCGCCGCTGTCCGAGGAGGGCACCCGAGGGGATGGCGAGCGTGAGCATGCGGATCCCGCGTCAGCGACGCTGGCCGGCGATCCTGATCGCGGTCCTGGTGATCCTCGCCGTGCTGTTCACGGTGGCGTCGCAGTTCTACATCGACCTCCTCTGGTACCGCGAGGTCGACCTGGGATCGGTGTTCTGGACGACCTTGCGCAGCAAGGTTCTGCTCGGGCTCGCGTTCGCGATCGTGTTCTTCCTGCTGCTCTACGTGAACCTCGTGATCGTCCGGCGCATGAAGCCCGAGACCCGGATCCTCACCCCCGACCAGGAGATCGTCGAACGGATCCGCCAGCAGTTCGAGCCGATGCTGCGGTGGTTGCTCCCGCTCGGGTGCGCGCTGCTCGCGCTCTTCGTCGGGATCGGCGTGTCCCGGCAGTGGCAGACGTTCCTGCTCTGGAGGAGCAGCTCCGGCATCGACTTCGGGAACCCCGAGCCGCTCTTCGGGCGTGACCCGTCGTTCTACGTGTTCTCGCTCCCGTGGCTGAAGTTCGTGCAGGGGTGGCTCTTCTCGACCCTCGTGGCCGTGACCTTCCTCGTGGGGCTCGCGCACTTCCTCTGGGGCGGGATCCGCCCGCAGGCGCCGCTGCTCGCGGACAAGGTGATGCCGGCCGCCCGCGCCCACCTCTCGGTGCTGCTCGGGCTGATCATGCTGGTGAAGGCCTGGGGCTACTACCTCGGGCGGTTCGACCTCCTGGAGTCCACGCGCGGGGTGGTGCAGGGCGCGTCCTATACGGACGTGAACGCGCAGCTGCCCGCGCTGAACTTCCTCGCGATCGTGGCCGTGATCTGCGCGATCCTGTTCTTCGTCAACATCCGGCTGCGGATATGGGCGCTGCCGATCATCGCGGTGCTGCTGCTCGCGATCGTCTCGGTCCTCCTGGGCACCGCGTACCCGGCCTTCGTCCAGCGCTTCCGCGTCGCCCCGCAGGAGTATCAGCGCGAGCTGCCCTACATCGAGGACAACATCGCGGGCACGCGCCGGGCGTTCGGTCTCGATACCGATCGACGTCGAGAACCGTCCGGTCGACCCGCTCCTGACGGCGCGCGACATCAAGGACAACCCGACCACGATCCAGAACATCCGCTTGTGGCGTCAAGGCATCCTGAAGGAGAACTTCCAGTCGTCGCAGCGGATCCGTGAGTACTACGAGTTCAAGGACGTCGACGTCGACCGGTACACGCTCGCGAACGGTGACCGGCGCGTGCTGATGCTGTCGGGTCGCGAAGTGACCCAGACGGGGATCCCCGAACAGGCGCAGACGTGGCAGAACACGCATCTCGTCTACACGCACGGGTTCGGGGCGGTGGCCGCGCAGGTGAACCAGGCGACGACGGAGGGCGCGCCGGTCTTGACCGTCCGCGACATCCCACCCGTGGGCGAGCCGGTCGCCGAGCAGCCACGCATCTACTACGGCGAGGTCCAGGACGTGCCGTTCGTGATCACGAATACCAAGACGTCCGAGCTCGACTACGAGGGCGCGCCCACGACCGAGCAGTACGTCTACGAGGGCACCGGGGGCATCCCGATGGGCAACGTCCTCCAGCGCGCGCTCTTCGCCTGGCGGTTCCGCGACGTGAACCTGTTGATCTCGGGTCAGCTCGACGCGAACAGCCGGATCATGCTCTACCGCGACATCCAGACGCGGGCGACGAAGGCCGTGCCGTTCCTGACGTTCGACTCCGACCCGTACCTCGCGATCGTGGACGGGAAGCCCGTCTGGATCTGGGATGCCTACACCTCGACGAACCAGTACCCGTACTCGGAGTCGGTGAACCTCGCCGACGCCACCGACGGGCTGCTGCCGAGCTCGACCGGCGACGTGAACTACATCAGGAACTCGGTGAAGGTGGTGGTGGACGCCTACAGCGGCACCCTGACGTACTACGCGGACGACGGCCCCGACGGCGACCCGATCGTGCGCGCGTGGGCGGCCGCGTTCCCGGGGCTGTTCACCTCGATCGACGAGGCCCCGCAGGACCTGCGCGAGCACTTCCGCTACCCCGAGAACCTCTTCCAGACGCAGGCCACGCAGTTCGCGAACTACCACGTCACCGACACGCAGGTCTTCTACCAGAAGCAGGACTTCTGGCAGATCCCGGAGGACCCGACGACCGCGCAGGAGGCCGCCGACGGCGCGCCGTCGCCAACCTCAGGATCCGCCCCTACTACCTGTTGCTGAAGGCGCCGGGCGACACCACGGAGCGATTCCAGCTGGTGCTGCCGCTCGTGCCGCAGGGCCGGCCGAACCTGGTGTCGTGGATCGCCGCGGACTCCGACCCGGAGAACTACGGGCAGACGGTGGCCTTCACGTTCCCGTCGGGGGCCAACGTCGAAGGGCCCGCGCAGATCTTCTCCCGGATCAACCAGAACCCGCAGTTCTCCGCCGAGCGGTCACTGCTCGACCAGGGCGGGTCCACGGTGCAGTTCGGGGATCTGCTGGTGATCCCACTGAACGATGCGTTCCTGTGGGTCCAGCCCGTGTACGTGCGCTCGGCACAGACGCAGGCGGTGCCCGAGCTCAAGCGGGTCGTCGTCGTGAACGGCACGACCGTGGGCGTCGGGAACACGCTGGCGGACGCCTTGGCCGCCTCGGTGGAGGGACAGGTGCCCGACGGCGGCGGAGGAGGGGGCGGCGAACCGATCGGTACGGTCAGCCAGCAGGTCGCGGCGCTCCTCGACGAAGCGCTCCGGCACTTCACGCTCGCCGACGCGGCGCTGAAGGCCGGCGACCTCGCGACGTACCAGGACGAGCTCTCGCAGGCGCAGGATCTCGTGACGCAGGCGAACGACCTCGCCAAGCAGGAAGCCGGCGCGACCGCGTCTCCGACCGCGACGGCGACCGCATCCGCGTCGGCCCCGCGAGCCCGTAGGCGATCAGTCGACCGGGCAGGCGGAAGTCGAGGTCCGCGGTGATGTCGGCGACGTCCATCTGTGCCTTCTGGAGCCGACCGCTGTAGTCCCAGTTCATCGACTGCCACCGCGTGAACTGGTCGAGCACCCACATCCCGGACTGGCGCGAGCCGTTGCCGCTCTTGCCGTTGCCGCCGAAGGGGAGGTGCGCCTCGGCGCCGCTCGTCGAGTTGTTCACGCTCACCATCCCGGCGCTGATCCGCTCGCGGAACCGGAACGCGTGGAGCGGGTTCGTCGTGTAGATCGACGACGAGAGCCCGTAGCCGTGGCCGTTCGCGAGCGCGATCGCCTCGTCGAAGTCGTCGAAGCGCGCGACGCCGACGATCGGGCCGAACGTCTCCGTGCGGTAGAGGTCGTCGTCGGCCGTCACGCCGTCGACGATCGTCGGGTGGTAGTAGAGCCCGGTCCCCGGGTCGCCGACGAAGCCGTCCCGCGGGTCGTCGACGGTGATCCGGCCGGTGCCGGTCGAGCCGTGCAGCGTGTGGTGCGGGCGGACGAGCTCGAGCCAGTCCTCGAACCGATCGCAGAAGCGCCGGCTGATCATCGGTCCGTACAGCACGTCCTGGGTCGGATCGCCGATCGCGGCCCCGCGGGTGGCCGCATCGAACCGGGCCACGAAGTCGTCGTGCACGCTCGCGTGGACGATGGCGGTGCCGAGCGACGTGCACCGCTGCCCGGCCGTCCCGAACCCGCTGAAGAGGGCGCCCTCGACGGCCAGGTCGAGGTCGGCGTCGGGCATCACCACGAGCGGGTTCTTCCCGCCGAGCTCGAGGCAGGCCGTCTGGAGGTGCCGGCCGGTGAGCTCGCCGATCCGGCGGCCCACCTCGGTCGAGCCCGTGAAGCCGACCTTGTCGACGAGCCGCTCGTCGAGCGCGCGCTCGAGTCCCTCGAACGTCGCGGGCCCGTCGGCGAGCACCATGTTCACGACGCCCTCCGGGAAGCCGGCGTGGAGCAGCAGTTGCGTGAAGGCCTCGGCGGTGGCCGGCGTGTACTCCGCGGGCTTCCAGACCACGGCGTTGCCGCAGAGCAACGCGGGGACCAGGTACCAGGAGGGGACCGCGACCGGGAAGTTCCCGGCCGTGACGATCGTGGCGACGCCCACCGGTACGCGGAACGTGAAGAGCTGTTTGTCCGGCATCTCGCTCGGGACGGTCTGGCCGTAGAGCCGGCGTCCCTCGCCCAGGAAGAAGTTGCAGGTGTCGACGACCTCCTGCACCTCGCCGCGCGACTCGCGTATCGGCTTGCCGATCTCGCGCGTGATCAGGGCCGAGAGCGCCTCGAAGTTGTCCTCCACGAGGCGACCGAACTGCTGGATCGCGCGGCCGCGCACCGGCGCCGGGAACGGCCGCCCACCCGGGCTGCGCCGCGCGCGCCGTGCGCGCCGCCTCGACGAGCGTGCCGGCATCGCCGACGAGGGCCTCGGCGACGGTCTGCGAGAGGTCGGCGGGGTTCGAGACGGTCAGGTGGCCGCCGGGCGCGTCGGTGCGCGCACGGCCGCCGATCATGGAAGCGACGGTTCGGGTCATGCGGGCGATGGTACGCGAGCGGGGAGGGCGGACGCAGGCTCAGCCGCAGCCGGTCTTCGCGAAGGTCAGGGTCATCGCGCCCGGTCCAGGCAACGGGACCGATATCGGTCGCGAGGTGTCCGGTACGAAGGACCCGATATCGACGAACCTCGTCGCCGGGCCGTGATCCGCCGTGACGGTGATCCGGCCGGTCGCTCGGTCGCACGATCCCGTGTACGTGACGACCGCCGTCAGGCTGTTGCCCTCGCGGCGGACCTTCATCACCTTGAACGCGTGCGGGGCGAAGAGGGTAGCCCCGGAGTCGGTCATGACGGCCCCGCTCCGTGCGGGCGTCGGTGATCGGTCGATCGAGCGCGGTGGCTCGTGCGCGTTGCCTCCGGTGCACGATGCCAGCCCGAAGCCCAGGGCGACGAGGATGATGAGCACGAACGGCGATCGACGCGTCATCGGGCTGCCTCGCATCGGGCGCATCGTCGCACGCGGGCTACCTGATCGCTGGAACGCGGTGGGATGGCGTCGCTCCGCCGGTCGTCCGTACGCTGGGTGCCGACGACCGAGACGGAAGGAGGCCGAGTGCCGCCACTGGATCGCATCTCGGTGATGCGGCGGCTCGCGGAGGCCGGGTGCGTCGCCCCGGACGCTGAAGCGGACGAGCTGACCCGTGCCGCCGGGGGCGACCCCGATGTGCTCGAGGATCTGGTAGCTCGGCGCACCGTCGGTGAGCCGATCGCCTGGCTGACGGGCGGGGTCACGTTCGGCGGCGTCCGACTCTCCGTCGCACCCGGTGTATACGTGCCGCGACCCCAGACCGAGCCACTCGCGCGCCGAGCGGCGTCGCTCCTCTCTCCGCTGGGTGTGGCCGTGGATCTCTGTACGGGGGCAGGAGCGATCGCGGCCGTGCTGACCGCGGTCGTGCCGGGCGCCACCGTGCTCGCGACCGAGCTCGACCCGGTCGCGGTTCGATGTGCCCGCGCGAACGGCGTCGAGGTGTTCGAGGGGTATCTCGACGACCCGCTCCCGGCGGAGGTCGAGCACCGCGTCGACGTGCTGACGGCCGTGGTGCCGTACGTGCCGACAGACGCGATCCGCCTGCTCCCGCGCGACGTCCGGGTGTTCGAGCCACGGCTCGCGCTGGACGGCGGTGCCGACGGAACGGACCTGTTGGCGGAGGTCGTGCGGAGAGGTCCGCGTTGGCTGCGTCCAGGTGGGTGGCTGTTGCTGGAGCTGGGCGGTGACCAGGCCGCACCGATCGGACGCCTGCTCGACCGGTTCGGCTTCGAGGATGTCGACCTCATGGTGGACGAGGACGACGACCCTCGCGCGATCTGCTCCCGGCTCGGCGCGGCGCGCCGACCGCCTCGGTGACGTCGAGCTACGGCGTCAGGTCGGCGCAGAGGACCTCGATCGGCACGGACACGTTGGTGCCGGGGGACGGGAACAGCGTGAACGTGAACTGCAGATCCCAGGGACGCGCGAGCGGACTCGTGACCCCCGAGCGCGTGTGCATCAGCTGTCCCTGGAGGTAGAAGGTCTCCGAACCCATCGGACCGATCGCGCGGTCGTTCTTGTCGCACGAGAGCACGACCGTCGTGGACGTCGGTGAGGTGCCCGAGGGGCTGTCATAGGTGAGGAACCCTGTGCGCGAGTAGAAGCGAAGGACCCCAGGAGCCCCCGGATCGCCCTTCGGCCCACGCTCGCCCTGGATCCCCTGGTCGCCCTTCGGCCCACGCTCGCCTTGGAGCCCTTGCTCGCCCCCCGGTCCACGGTCGCCCTGCAGTCCCTGCTCACCCTGCGGCCCGTGCTCACCCTGCGGCCCGCGCTCACCCTGCGGTCCCTGCTCCCCCTGCGGCCCTTGGGGACCCTGAGGCCCGACCGGCCCGGTCTCGTTCCACTGGACCAGCACGCTTCCCCCGGTGCAGGTCGGGGTCTCGTTCACCGACAGGGTGCCGAGGATCACCTTCCCGTTCTTCGCGCAGGCGGCGAAGAGGTCGCCGTCGGTGCCCGCCCAGGCGAACCCCCCGGCGACGAACGAGGCCGTGATGGCTGATGAGGCGAGGCCGATCGCGATGGCCCGGCGGACTGTCATGGAACCCTCCTCGGGGAAGTGTTTCGGTTGGCGTCGTACCCACAGAGAATCGGCAGATAGCGGTAGGTTCCTGCAGCGACCTCCGGCCAGTTCGTGGGTCGGCCGAGTGACCGAGCACCGCGGGGGCGAGGGGGAGGCCGTTCCCATCGCTCGGGCGTTTGCTAGCATCGTCGTGCGGGGTGGAGCAGTCCGGTAGCTCGCTGGGCTCATAACCCAGAGGTCACAGGTTCAAATCCTGTCCCCGCGACGAAGGAACGCGCAGAAGGGGTCTCGGGGAACCGGGGCCCCTTCGGCGTTCGGCCCGGAGAGGAGCGAGCGAGGGCGTGCGCTTCGCCGCCCAACGGACGAAGCCCGGCGTCCTGCTTCGGCTCCGCGCCGAGGATCCTCGCGTGTGGGACCTGTCCGGGATCCTCCCGTCGTAGGCCTCGGCGCCCCACCCGTTAGACTCGCGCCATGCGCCGCTTCCCCCGAGCTCTCGCATCCCTCGTCGCGCTGGCCACGGCGCTCGCCCTCGCCCCGTCGCTCCCGGCCTCGGCGGCCCCGACGATGCGGAATCCCGGCGACCCCCACTACGGGACCGAACTCTCGACGGGTGGCCAAGGGCACGTGTGGCTCGGCACCCACCGCATCGCCTTCACGAACCTGGAGCCCGGCCCGCTGGCCACGATCTATCTTCGGCTGTGGTCGAACGGCGTGCTCGGGTGCGCGGCGGGCTCGATCCTGATCTCGAACCTGCAGGGCGGGACGATCTCCGCCACGACTCAGCGCTGCACGGCGGTCGAGATCACGCTCGACGCGCCGCTCGCGCCGGGAGCGCGGACCTCGATCTCGATGGACCTGCGGATCGAGGTGCCGGCGGAGAACGATCGGTTCGGTTTCCACAAGGGTCTGGCGCTGATCGGCACCGCCCTGCCGACGCTCGCGATCCACGACGACGGCGGCTGGCACCTCGACCCGTTCGCCGACCTGGGGGAGAGCTTCTATTCGATCGTCGGTTCGTACCGGGTGACCCTGGAGACGCCGCGAGCGCTCGACACGCCGACCACCGGCGTCCTGGTCGACCGTCAGGGCGCAGGTCCCGGCCGCGAGTCGCGCACGTACGCGGCCCGTGATGTGCGCGACTTCGCGTGGGCCGCGGCCCGCCTGACGACCATCACCGCGCGCTCGGGCGCCACCCGCGTCGTGGTCTCGTATCAGCCGGACGCCGTCACGCGCCGCAGGGCCGAGGCGCGCCTCCGCGATGCGGTCGACTCGATGGACACGTTCTCGGCGGCGTTCGGGACGTACCCGTACCGCGAGATGGATGTCGTCCTCGCGGGGTTCGCGTCGTTCGGCGGGATGGAGTACCCGACGGTGATCTTCACGAACCCGGCTCGGCTCACCGTCTCGCACGAGCTCGCGCACCAGTGGTGGTACGGGATCGTGGGCGACGACGAGTACACCGAGCCCTGGCTGGACGAGTCGTTCGCGACCTGGTCGCAGTACCTGCCCTTCGGCCCCTGGCGCGCCTGCAAGAGGTACACGTTCCCCGGCTCGGGAGCGCGGATCACGAACGACATGGGGTACTGGGGCGCGCACCCCGGCGAGTACGGCACGATCTACGGTGGGGGCGGCTGTCTGCTCGCGAACCTCGCACACCGCTTCGGCCTGCATCGCTTCACCGCGATCCTCCGTTCCCATGCGCGCGCACACTGGCTGGGGGTCGCCCGTACCGCGGGATTCAAGGCCCGGATCGAGGCGGCGGCCGCGAAGCGTCTGCCCGATCTCGACATGGCCGCGTATTGGTCGACCTGGCGCGTGGACTGACCGGCGCCGCGCCGGACTAGAATCGGCAACGCCGACCACCGAAGGAGAGAGACCCCGTGTCGACCAAGGAAGTCGTGACACGCCTGGCGAAGGTGCCGCTGTTCTCGGGCTGCAGCCAGAAGGACCTGCAGACGATCGCGCGGGTGGTCAAGGACATCGATCACGAGGATGGAACCGTGATCGCGCGCGAAGGCGAGCCCGGGATCGGTCTGTTCGTGATCGCCGACGGGACGGCCGAGGTCACGATCGGCGGCTCGAAGAAGGCCTCCCTCGGCCCCGGCGACTTCTTCGGCGAGATCGCGCTCCTCGACGGCGGGCCCCGTACGGCGACGGTGACGGCCACGAGCGACGTGAAGCTCCTGGGCCTCACCGAGTGGGTGTTCCGCGGGTTGATGCAGGAGCATCCGACGATCGCGGTGAAGACCCTGCAGGCGATGGCGGGCCGCCTCCGCAACGCCACGAAGAGCGCCACCTCCTAGCGCGCGCAACGTTTCGCCCGAAACGGGGGACGATGTCGTGATGCATGCCGCCCCCGAGCCCGACGCGCACGCACGCGACCTCGCCGAGCGGCGGGCCGACGCCCGAGCCGCGAAGGACTTCGCCACGGCCGACGCGCTCCGCGACGAGCTCGCCGCCGAGGGCTGGACGGTCGTGGATGAGCCGGAGGGCTGGCATCTCGAGCCCCTGGCACCCGTCGAGCCGGATCGGCCCGGGCCGCTCGCCGCAGGCGAGGTTCCCTCGATCCTCGATCAGCCCGCCACCGCGGACGTGTCGGCCCACTGGGTCTGCGAGGGATGGCCCGATGACATCGCCCGCGCGGTGGCCTCCTTCCGGGCGAACGCGGGGTCGCGCGACGTCCGGTACGTCGTCGCCGACGTCACGGACCAGCCCGACGGGGCCTTCGGCGACGGACGTCGAGGTGCTGCGGCTCGAGGCCGGCACCGGCTGGGGCGCGGCCAGGAACGCGGGCCTCAAGCGCACGGCAGGCCGGCTCGCGTTCGTGCTGGACGGCTCGATCGAGGCGGCCGGCGACGTCTTCGGTCCGCTCGAGGCGGCGCTCGACGATCCGACCGCCGGCATCGTGGGGCCGTTCGGCATCGTCACGCAGGACCTGCGTCAGTTCGACGAGCAGCCGGCGCCGGGACCGTGCGACGCCGTCGAGGGGTACTTCATGGCGTTACGTCGGGACACGCTGGTGGCGGCGGGGCTCTTCGACGAGAAGTTCAAGTGGTACCGGACCGCCGACATCGAGTTCTCGTTCCGCGTGAAGGACCTCGGGCTGGCCGCGCGCGTCGTGGAGGTGCCCGTGATCAAGCACGAGCACCGGATGTGGTTCGAGACGGACCCGGCCACGCGGGCGAAGTGGTCGAAGCGGAACTACTACCGGTTCCTGGACCGGTGGCGCGACCGCTGGGATCTGGTGCTGGATCCGCATCCCCCGGAGCGGCACGACCACGGGCCGGACCACGACCACGACACACCGTGAACCGCGGGCCCCGGCCCGCCGCTGTCAGTCGACGGTCGGGAGCGGCGGCGCCGGCGGCAGGGTGATCCGCGACGGCGTCTCGCGTGAGGTCTGCGGCTTGGGTGGCTCGGGGTGTTTCGCCACGGCCGCCGCGACGCGGCGTTCCTCGGCCTCCTCCTGCTGACGGACGACCTCGGCGGGGTCGGGGATCGCCTTCGCGCCCGACGCGTACGCCAGGAGGTCGGCGCCGTCGATCGTCTCGGTCACGAGCAGGAGCTTCGACAGGCGATCGAGCAGGTCGCGGTGCTCCAACAGGAGCCGCTGGGCGTGGTCGTGCGCCTCGCCCAGGAGCCGCGAGACCTCCTCGTCGATCTTCTCGGCGGTGGCGCCGGAGATGCGCGGCCCGCCACCGAAGAACGCGTTCGGGTCGTCGTGTCCGAGGGAGAGCGGCCCGACCTTCTCGCTCATGCCGTACTCGGCGACCATCGCGCGCGCGATCTGCGTCGCCTTCTCGAGATCGTTCTGGGCGCCCGTGGAGATCTCGCTGAACACGACCTCCTCGGCGACGCGGCCGCCCATAGCGAACGCGAGCATGTCGTTCAGTTCGGGCTCGGTGGCGAGGTAGCGGTCCTCGAGCGGCCGGGTCATCGTCAGGCCGAGCGCCGCCGTGCCGCGCGGGATGATCGTGATCCGGTGCACGGGGTCGAGGTTCTCGCAGTAGTGCGCGACCAGCGCATGGCCCATCTCGTGGAACGCGACCCGGGTCTTCTCCTTCTCGCTCATCACCCGCGACTTGCGCTCGAGTCCCATCGACGCACGGTCGATCGCCTCCTCGAGCTCGTCCTCGGAGACGGAGTTCTTCTCGCGGCGCGCGGCGAGGAGTGCCGCCTCGTTCACGACGTTCTCGAGGTCGGCGCCGGTGAAGCCCGGCGTGCGCGCCGCGATCGTGTGCAGGTCGACGTCGGTGCCGAGCGCCACACCGCGGGCGTGCACGCGCAGGATCTCCTCGCGACCCTTCAGGTCGGGGCGGTCCACGACGACCTGTCGGTCGAAGCGCCCGGGCCGCACGAGGGCGGGGTCGAGCACGTCGGGCCGGTTCGTCGCGGCCATGATGATCACGCCCTTGCTGGCGTCGAAGCCGTCCATCTCGACCAGCAGCTGGTTCAGCGTTTGCTCGCGCTCGTCGTGCGCACCGAACCCCGCGCCGCTCACGCCGGCGCGTCCCTTGCCGATCGTGTCGATCTCATCCAGGAAGACCAGCGCCGGCGCCTTCTCCTTGGCCTGTTGGAACAGCTCGCGGACACGCGCGGCGCCCAAGCCCACGAACATCTCGACGAATTCCGAGCCGCTCATGAAGAAGAAGGGGACGTTCGCCTCACCAGCGACCGCGCGCGCGAGCAGGGTCTTGCCGCACCCGGGGGGCCCCAGCAGCAGCACGCCCTTGGGGATGCGCCCGCCGAGGCGCTGGTACTTCTTCGGGTTCGAGAGGAACTCGACGATCTCGCGGAGCTCGTCCTTGGCCTCGTCCACACCGGCGACGTCGGCGAAGGTGGTCTTCATCTCCTTGCGGTCGTAGATCTTGACCTTGTTCTTGCCCATGTTCAGCGGGCCGGCGCCCGCGGCGCCCACGCGGCGGAACACGAACCAGTAGACGAGCCCCATGATCAGCACGAAGGGCAGGATGTTCAGGATCAGCTGCAGGAAGACGCTCGGCTGCTGGAACTCGTAGTTCACGTTGTTCGTGTCGAGGAACTCCGTGAACGCCTGGTCCACCTGGAAGTTGGTGGACAGGGTGGCCGAGAACTTCTGGTCCTCCCCCTGATCGTTCACGAGAGTGCCCGAGATCGTCGTGTCAGAGATCGAGACCGTGGTGTTCTCGGCGATCTTGCCGTCCTGGACCGTCGTCACGAACTCGGAGTAGGAGATCGACTCGGTGTTCGCGCTCGTGAGCCAGCCGTTGAACAGGAACAGGCCGACCAGGAGCAGCGGGACGATGAGCCAGGGCATCAGGCGGGAACGAGGCATGTTCGGGCCGCCGCCGCCGTTGTCGCCGCCGCCGCGCCGTCCGAGGGGATCGTTATCGGGCATGTCACCAATCTTCCCACCCCTTCCCCCGTATGACAGGACCGGCGCGCCATCGCGACGGAACGTTCACACGGGGCCGCCCGAGGCGAACCGTTCGCGCAACCCCCCGTATCGTGGGCGGGTGGACGTCGATCGGCGCGTCGCGGCGAGGGCCGCCTCCCTGTGGGGCCTCGCGGTCGGCGTGGCCGCAACGGGAGTGGTCGCGTCGCTCTGGTCGAGGTTCCCGTTCCCGCCCATCCAGGTCGCCGAGCGCGTGGCGAACCTCACGCCCGGCGGGGTGGCGACGTTCTTCATCGACCTGCTCCATCACCTGGCGCTTCCGCTCGTGGTGCTCCTCGTGGGTGCCGGGCTGGTGGCGATCACGCTCGGTCTGGCGGGCCTGTTGCCACGGCTCGCGGAGCGGATCGGCGCCGTCGCGGCCGGCCTGGTGCTCTCGCTCCCCGCGTACCTCGCGGCGCTCGCCGCGTTCGACCCGTCCTCGGTGACGACCGGACGCTCCGCGTATGCCCTCGCGCTGGCAGGGTGCGCCGCCGCCGGGGGGGTCGCGGCAGGGCTCGCGTACGCGCAGCTGATCCGGCCGCCCTCGGGCACGCCCGCGGCGCGACCCGACGACCCGTCCCGGCGGGTCCTGCTCCGCGCCGGTGTCGTGGGTGGGCTCGGCGTCGCCGTCGGGTGGCTCGATCTCGGGCGCGCGCTCTTCGTGGGCGGCGGCGACCCCCATCGCCCGCTCGACGTCGCGACGGTCGCGCGGTCGGCCGGGCCGGCGCGCCCGGCGCCGGCGTTCGCGGTGCCGGGGCTGGCCCCTCTGGTCACACCGATCGACGACTTCTACACGGTCGACGAAGAGATCGTGGATCCGTCCGTCGATGCGGGCGCGTGGCGGCTCCGGGTCGATGGGGCGATCGACACGCCCTTCGAGCTCACTTACGACGAGCTGCTGGCTCTTCCGCAGACCGAGCAGCACGCCACGCTCGAATGCATCTCGAACCCGGTGGGCGGCGACCTGATCTCGACGGCCACGTGGACCGGCGTCCCGGTGGCGGCGCTGCTCGAGCGAGCGGGCGTGCGCGCGGGGGCGGTCGAAGTGGTCTTCCGCGCGATCGGCGGGTACAGCGACTCGCTGCCGATCGCGGACGCATCGCGTCCCGTGACGATCGTCGCGGTCGGCATGAACGGCCTCGCGCTCCCTCGCGCGCACGGCTACCCTGCCCGGCTGCTCGCCCCCGGGTACTTCGGCATGAAGCAGCCCAAGTGGCTCGAGCACCTCGAGGTCGTGACGACGCCCTACCAGGGGTACTGGGAGCAGCGCGGGTGGGTGAAGGCGGCCGTCGTGCGCACGATGTCGCGGGTCGACGGGTACGGCGAGGTGGGCGGAGGCACGTTCGTGGCCGGGGTCGCGTTCGCGGGGGACCGCGGGATCTCGCGCGTCGAGGTGTCGCTCGACGACGGCGCGACCTGGGCAGACGCCGAGCTCGAACGGCCGCTCTCGGGTCTCACCTGGCGGCGGTGGCGCCTGCCGTTCGACCCCGGCACGGACCCGGTGGTCGTCGTGCGGGCCACCGATGGCGAGGGCGTCGTGCAACCCGCGGAGCCCATGGACCCCCACCCGAGCGGAGCGACCGGGCTCGACCGCGTTACGCTGTAAGTCCATGGCCCAGACCACCGCAGCCGACGACCAGGCCCTTCGCGACCGCTTCGAGCGCGACGTGCTGCCCTTGCTGCCGAGCCTCTACGGCGCGGCGATGCGGCTCACGCGCAACCCGAGCGACGCCGAGGACCTCGTGCAGGAGACCTACCTCCGCGCGTTCCGTGGCTTCGGCGGGTTCACGGAGGGCACGAACCTCAAGGCGTGGCTCTACAGGATCCTCACGAACCAGTTCATCAACACGTACCGCAAGAAGCAGCGGGAGCCGCAGATCGTCGAGGGGCCCGACGACCTCGACGAGTGGTACCTGTACGACAAGCTGGGCGGACGGAGCGTCGAGGCCTCGGCCGAGACCGAGGTGCTCGACCAGATCCCCGACGCCGACGTGAAGGCCGCCCTGGAGTCGCTCTCGGAGAACTTCCGCATCCCGGTCCTGCTCGCCGACGTGGAGGGGTTCAGCTACAAGGAGATCGCCGAGATCATGGAGACGCCGATCGGCACCGTCATGTCGCGCCTGCATCGGGGAAGGAAAGCCCTCGAGAAGGCGTTGTGGGAGACAGCCCGAGCGCGAGGATTGGTCGATGAGTGACTGTGGCGTGAACTGCGAGGAAGCGCTCAAAGAGATCGAGCGGTTCCTCGACGGTGAGCTCGACCCGAACGTGCAGGGCGAGATCTCGCACCACCTCTCCGACTGTCACCCGTGCATGCAGCGTGTGGAGTTCCGTCGGTCGCTGAAGATCATGATCTCGTCGAAGTGCGTCGGCGACGCCGTGCCGGCCGATCTCGGCGAGAGGATCCGCGGGCTGATCCGTGAGCACGACGCCCCGGCCTGACGAGCCGGGTGCAACACGGGGCCGGCTGCGTCAGACTGTTGCGATCATGGATCTCGGAACGGTACTGGGCATCTGGGCGCATCCCGACGACGACATCTACCTGAGCGCCGGCCTGATGGCGATGAACGTCGGCCTCGGTAACCGCGTGGTCGACGTCACCGCCACGCGCGGCGAGGGCGGGTCGATGGACGAGGAACGGTGGCCGCCCGAGACGATGGCGGACGTCCGGAGCGTCGAGCTGATGCAGAGCCTCGAGGTCCTCGGGGTGAGCGAGCATCGCTTCCTCGAGGGTCCCGTCGACATCGACATGGACACGCCGCTGGATGAGTCCGGCGCGGCGCAGGTGATCGAGATCATGGCTGAGGTGCAGCCCGACACCGTGCTGACGTTCGGCCCCGACGGGATGACCGGCCACGTCGGGCACATGAGCGTCTCGCGGTGGGCGACCGAGGCCTTCCATGCGGTCGCCAAGCCCGGGGCCCAGCTGCACTACGCGACGATGACGCCCTGGTACGTGGAGGAGTTCGCCGAGATCTTCGAACCGCTGAACATCTTCCGGCCGGGGACCCCGCCCGTGACGCCGCCGGACCAGCTCTCGATCGACCTCGCGCTCCAGTCGGATCTGCTCGAGCGCAAGTGGTCGTCGATCATGCAGCACATCAGCCAGGTCCAGTACATCTTCGACGCGGTCGGCGAGGACATCTTCAAGCAGGAGATGTCGCACGAGTGGTTCCGCCTCGCCGCGGTGAAAGCATGATCTCGTGAGCTCCGTGGAACCCCCCGGGGCGGTCCGCGACCTCGACTGGGATCCCAAGCGAGCTCGGGCGTTCACGGACGGCGCCGCCGACATCTGGCAGGAGCTCCTCGAGCGGCTGCCCGATCAGCGGGTATCCCGGCACTGGACGGCCGCGCAGGTGCGCGAAGCCGTCACGATGCCCGTGCCGGACGAGCCGATGGGCGACGGGGCGCTCCTCGCGTACCTGCGCGACGTCGTGTTCGAGTGGTCCGCCTACCTCGGGCACCCCCGGTTCATGGCGTACGTGTCCGGCGCCGGCACCCTGCCCGGCGTCGCGGCGGACCTGCTGGCCTCGGGCGTGAACCAGAACGTCGGCGGCTGGATGCTCTCGCCCTCGATCACCGAGATCGAACAGCACCTGTGCCGGTGGTTCGCGCAGGACATGTTCGGGCTGCCCGAGGGCTCGGGCGGCGAGATCACGTCGGGGGGCGCGATGGCCAACTTCATCGCGCTGAAGACCGCGCGCGACCACCGCGCCGGCTGGGACGTGCGGAGCGACGGGGTCGGGGCCGGTCCACCGCTCGCGCTCTATCTGTCGACCGAGACCCATGTCGTCAGCGACCGGGCGGCCGACATGCTCGGCATCGGCGCCGCGAACGTGCGGCACATCCCCGTCGAGGGTTATCGGATGCGCGTCGACGATCTCCGCGCGAAGATCGCCGCCGACCGCGAGGCGGGGCTCCGGCCGTTCGCGGTGGTGGGCACCGCGGGAACGGTCTCGACCGGCGTGGTGGACCCCCTCGACGAGCTCGCCGACGTCTGCGCCGAAGAGGGGCTCTGGTTCCACGTCGACGGTGCGTACGGTGGGCCGGCGGTCCTCGCCGAGGATCTGCGGCCGCTGTTCTCGGGGATCGAGCGTGCCGACTCGATCGCGTTCGACCCGCACAAGTGGCTCTACACACCGCACTCGGGTGGGTGCGTGCTGGTGCGGGATTTCGACCACCTCCGCGACTCGTTCGACGCCTACGCGAGTTACACGGTGCAAGACAAGGACGCCACCGGCCACGGGATCGACTTCGGGCGTCACGGGCCGCTCTTCAGCCGCAGCGCCTGGGCCCTGAAGGTCTGGGTGTCCCTCCTGGCGCACGGACGGGCCGCCTACGCCCGCCGGATCTCGCACGACGCGGCGCTCGCGCGGTACCTGGGTGCCAGGGTCGGGGAGCGTCCGGACTTCGAGCTGATCGTCCCGGTGGGGCTCTCGATCACGTGCTTCCGCTACGTGCCGCCGGGGCTGCCCGCGGACGATGCGTCCGCCGAGCGCCGCGAGGCCTACCTCTCGGAGTTGAACCAGCGGATCATGACCGAGGTGCAGCTGGACGGGCGGGTCTTCTTCTCGAACGCGATCCTCGACGACCGGTTCGTGCTGCGGACCTGCGTCGTGAACTTCCGCACCGAGGCCGAGGACATGGACGCCGTGCTGAACGTGGCGGCCGAGATCGGGGCCGCCTACGACGAAGAGCACCGTCCGTCGGAGCTCCGCGGATGACCCGCGCGTTCGCCCTGCTCGGGTCGGGTGAGTTCGATCCGTGGACGTCGTCGATCGACCGCTGGCTCCTGGGCCGCGACGGCGCGCGCATCGGGCCGGTGCTGATCCTGCCGACCGCGTCGGCGGCCGAGGGCGATGACGTGTTCGACATGTGGGCCCGCAAGGGCCTCGACCATTACGACCGGCACGCGATCGACGCCCGGGTCCTGCCCTTGAAGACGCGCGACGATGCCCACCGCGACGACCTCATGGTCGCCCTCGAGGATGCATCGGTCGCCTTCTTCAGCGGTGGAAACCCCGCGTACCTCTCCGCGGTGCTCGACGGGACGCCGTTCTGGCGTGCGCTGCTGGCGGCGATGGACGACGGGCTCGCGTACGCCGGGTGCAGCGCCGGCGTGGCCTGCCTGGGCGACATCGCCCCCGACAGCGCGCGCGAGGAGTTCGACGAGACCTTCTGGCAACCCGGGCTGAAGCTCTTCCCCGGCTTCTGGTTCGGGCCGCACTGGGATGCGCTCGACGGGTTCGCCCCGGGGCTCACGGACTTCATCGTCTCGGAGGTCCCCCCCGGCGCGACGCTCGTCGGGATCGACGAGAACACGGCGCTCGTCGGCGACGGCCGCCGCTGGGACATCGTCGGCGTGGGCGGCGCCCACATCCTCACCGACGGCGACTGGGCGCATCACGAGCCCGGTGCCTCGCTCGATCTGGCGCTCTCCACGGCGTAGCACTTGGGTCCGTCCGCGTGGCGTGAGGTTGGGCGCCACCGGGGCCCGCCGGTAGGGTGTCGGCCATGCCGACCACGCCCGCCCTCACGCGCGAGTCACCGATCGAGGACCGTGCCCCGCAGATCATCAAGGCCCTCACGAAGGCGTATCCCGATGCGCACGTTGCGCTGAATTTCACGAACCCGCTCGAGTGCCTGATCGCCACGATGCTCTCGGCGCAGTGCACCGACGAGCGCGTGAACATGGTCACGAAGGACCTGTTCGTGAAGTACCGGACCCCCCAGGACTACCTGGCGGTGCCCGAGGACGAGCTGAAAGAGGACATCCGTTCCACGGGGTTCTTCAACCAGAAGGCACGTGCGATCCGCGGCGCCTGCACGCGGATCGTCGAGGCGTACGACGGCGAGGTCCCGGGCACGATGGAGGAGCTGATCACGCTCCCCGGGGTGGCGCGCAAGACGGCCAACATCGTCACCGGCAACAGCTTCGGCCGCGTCGAGGGCATCGCGGTCGACACCCACGTGCGACGACTGGCCAACCGGCTCGGGTTCAGCGACGAGTCCGACACCGACAAGATCGAGCAGGACCTGATGCGGCTGATCCCGAAGCGGCGCTGGTTCGGGTTCAGCTACGTGTTGATCGACCACGGCCGGGCGATCTGCCAGGCGAAGAAGCCCCGGTGCGACGAGTGCCCGGTGGAGCGGCTGTGCCCCTCGAGCCGGCTCTGAGTCAGCCGACCGCGCCCACGAGCTCGCCACGATCGGCCTCGGCGGCCACCCGATCGTCACGCGACGCGGCGATCGCGGCGGCTCGGCGTCGCGCCCGGCGGATCACGCGACGCTCCTCTTCGTCGAGGCCGCCCCAGACCCCGGCGTCCTGGCACGAGTCGAGGGCCCACGCGAGGCAGGCCTCGATCACGGGACACTGGCGGCAGACGGCCTTCGCGCGCGCGGTCTGCTCGATCGCGGGGCCGCTGCTCCCGACCGGGAAGAAGAGCTCGGGGTCCTCGCCGATGCACCGAGCTCGCTCGATCCAGGCGGACTCGCGCGGATCTCTTCTGAACTTGGGTTCAATCATCGATCACCGTTTGACGCGTGCGGATACGATCGGGGAGTGTGGGGGCGAGCGTAGTGTCTGAACGGTCGTTCAGTCAAGCGCGCCCGATCGTCGTGGCCCATCGGGGCGCCCCGCTGATCGAACCCGAGAACACGATCCCGTCCTTCGAGGCCGCCGTCGCGGCCGGTGTCGACGCCGTGGAGTTCGACGTTCGGCTGTCGGCCGACGGGCTGCCCGTGATCCTGCACGACGCCACCCTGGACCGGACGACCGACGGGCACGGCCTCGCGCGCGACCTCACGGTCGCCGAGCTCGCACGGATCACGATCCCGAGAGGCGACGGGAGCCCGACGAGCGTGCCGACGCTGGAGGAGGCGCTCAGGAGGCTCTCGGGGCGTGTCGGCGTCGACATCGAGCTCAAGCAGCTCCCGGGCGAGCCGGACTTCGACCCGGACGTGGATCGGCTCGTCGAGGCGACCCTGCGCACGATCGACGCGGTGGCCTTCGTCGGGCCGGTGCTGCTCACCAGCTTCAACCCCTTCGCGATCGACGCGGCCCGGCGCCTCGGCCCTGACGTCCCGGTCGGGCTTCTGACCGACCCGTCGGTGGAAGTGGGCGTCGCCCTGGCGTTCGCCGGTGAGCACGCGTACGACTGGATGCTGCCGCCCGTCCCACGGATCGTCGAGGCGGGGGAGCGGATGGTCGCGCGTGCCCACGACGCGGGGCTCCGGGTGGGGACCTGGAACACCCAGAACCCGGACGAGGCCCGCACGCTGATGGGCTGGGGGCTCGACGCGATCGCCACGAACGACCCGGCCGCGATCGTCGCCGCCCGCGCCGCGTGGGACGGCTGATGTTCCGCCGTCGCCGGTTGCCGCCCGAGCTCGAGCCGGTGCGGGACGCGTTCGACGCCGTGCTCACGGAGGTGGAGCCCGCCAAGGCGGCGCTCGCCGACTGCATGCCGACGACCCGGCTGCCGGGTCGCCCGCTGCCGGACGCGCTGGCCGAGTACGAGGACCACCTCGAGCGCGCTCGGGCGTTGATGCCGGGCTGGGGTCACCCGGAGCTCGAGACGGAGTGGCTCGCCTGCGACACGGGGTTGGTCGATGCGCTCGCGCTCGCACGCCGGCTCCGTGAGGAGGCTCCCCAGCTCGGCGGGTTCGAGGGCTTGCTCGGCGCCGTGGAGTCGCTGATGGATCCGCTCGATCCCTTCGAGGCTGCGGCCGAACGGTTCCGGGCCCTCCGCACGTGACGTCCTCCCGGTGGCGGCGACGGCTCCGCGCCACGTTCCTCCCCGCGGTCGGTTCCCGGTAGGCTCCCGCCCATGTCGGGGATCGATCGGGTCGACCCGGGCCTGCCGGTCGGGCCCGTCGTGGAGGGCGTCGCCGCGCGGCCCCCTGGGCCCGAGCCGCTCGCCGGACGCTGGGTGTCTCTGGCGACGCCGTCGTCGGCCCTCGCCGATGCGTTGTACCCCGCCACCCACGGTTCGCCCGAGGCGGAGGCGGTCTGGACCTACATGCCGTACGGGCCGTTCCCCGACGAGGCCGCGATGGCCGGCTGGCTCGACGGCCTCGCCGGGTCCGCGGATCCTCGGTTCTTCGCGGTGACCCTCGGCGGCGCCGCCGTCGGGGTCGTCAGCTACCTGAACGCCGTGCTGAGCGACCGTCGGATCGAGATCGGCCATATCTGGTACGTGCCCGCGGCGCAGCGCACGCGTGCGAACACCGAGGTCGCGTACCTCCTCCTGCGGCGGGCGTTCGAGGAGCTCGGGTACCGGCGTGTGGAATGGAAGTGCGACGCCTTGAACGCGCGCTCGCGCTCGGCCGCCGATCGGCTCGGCTTCACCTTCGAGGGGATCTTCCGGCAGCACATGATCGTGAAGGGTCGCAACCGCGATACCGCGTGGTTCTCGATGCTCGACGCGGAATGGCCGCGGGTCCGCCGCGCGATGGAGGCCTGGTTCGAGGCCGAGCCCGGCACCGTGTCGCTCCGCACGCTCGCCGCCGGCTGACCCGGGCCGTTCTGGGGCGCGGCGCTCCGCGCCGGCCTCGGTATGGTTGCCGCCATGTCGGTCGTCACCCTGATCGGGGTCGAGAAGTCGTACGGAACGTGGCCCGTGTTGCGGGGCGCCGACCTCGAGGTGCCCGCCGACGGCCGGCTCGGGATCGTGGGGCCGAACGGCGCGGGCAAGTCGACGATCCTGAAGATCATCGAGGGACGCGAGGACGTGACGGCGGGCGAGGTCGTCCGGCGCAAGGGCCTCGTCACCGCCTACCTCGAACAGAACCCCGAAGGGGACGAGCGCACGCCGGAGCAGGCCGTCCTGGCGGCGCGCCCGGACGTCGCCGAGCTCGACGCCGCGATGCGCGCCGTCGAGGCCGAGCTGGCGCGCCCCGAGGTCGTGGCGGACCTCGACCGGATGACCCGGGTGCTCGCCCGGCAGCAGGACCTGCTCGACCGCTGGGTGGCGGCGGGCGGCGCCGGTCTCGCGGGGGAGGCCCGGAGCCTCCTCGCATCGCTCGGGCTCGCCGGGGACGATCTCGAGCGGCCGACCCGACTGCTCTCGGGCGGCCAGCGCAAGCTCGTGGCGCTGGCCTCGTGCCTGATCCGCCAGCCCGACCTGCTGCTGCTCGACGAGCCCGAGACCCATCTCGACGCGGGCCGACGCGAGCTGCTCGAGGACCTGATCGCGGATTTCCCGGGCGCCGTCGTCAGCGTCTCGCACGACCGGTACCTGCTCGACGACACCGTGACGAAGATCGCGGAGCTGGACGGCGGCATGATCGCGATGTGGCCGGGTAACTACTCCGCGTACGCGGTGGCGAAGGAGATCGCGCTCCACCGGCAGCAGCAGCTCTACGTCACCCAGCAGAAGGAGATCGCGCGCCTCGAGGAGGCGATCCGGCGCTTCAAGGACTGGGCGGACCGCGTGGTCAACGAGCGCCACATCAAGCAGGCGCGCAACAAGCAGCGCCAGATCGACCGGATGGACAAGATCGAGCGGCCGGTCTTCGAGCGCCGGAAGATGGCCCTCGAGATGCGGGCGACCCAGCGCGGTGGCAACAAGATCATCGAGCTCCGCGACGTGACGGTCGCGTTCGATGACGACCCCGTGCTGCTCGACGCGTCCGTCGCGATCTACCGCGGCGAGCGGGTCGGGGTGATCGGCGCCAACGGCGCGGGCAAGTCCGTGCTCGGGCGGGTGCTCGCCGGCACGATCGAGCCGACCTCCGGAACGCGCTGGGCGGGACCGGCCGTGGTGTTCGGCTACCTCGCGCAGGGGCACAGCGACCAGCCGCCGGACCAGACGCCGATCCAGATCCTCCGCGCCGCCAAGGCGATGTACGAGGAGGACGCCGTGTCGCTGCTCGGGCGGTTCCTCTTCCGGTACGACCAGATGCGCCTCCCGGTGGGGTCGCTCTCGGGCGGCGAACGCACGCGGCTCGACCTGTGCCTGCTGATGCTCTCGGGCGCGAACTGCCTGCTGCTGGACGAACCCACGAACCACCTCGACATCGATTCGATGGAGGCACTCGAGTCCGCCCTCGAGGCGTTCGACGGGACCGTGATCGTGATCTCACACGACCGGTACCTCCTGGATCGGATCCCCGACCGGATCGTCGAGGTGCGCGACGGTGGGCTCGAGATCTCCGTCGGCGGCTACGACGACTGGGCGGTCGCCCGCCGATGAACGCCTCGGAACTGGCGCACATCGAGGCCGAGATCGTGGCCTGTCGTGCGTGCCCTCGGCTGGTCGAGTGGCGGGAACGCGTCGGGCGCGAGAAGGTCGCGCGCTTCGCCGACCAGACCTACTGGGCCCGGCCGGTGCCCGGGTTCGGCGACCCCGACGCCCGCGTCGTGGTGCTCGGGCTCGCGCCTGCGGCGCACGGCGGGAACCGCACCGGCCGCGTGTTCACGGGCGACCGGTCCGGTGACTTCCTCTACGCCTCGCTCCACCGGACGGGGTTCGCGAACCAACCGGAGAGCGTCGCGCCGGACGACGGCCTGCGGCTCACCGGTGCGTTCGTCACGGCCGTGAACCGCTGTGCCCCGCCCGGGAACAAGCCCACGCCGGCCGAGCGCGACGCCTGCCTTCCGTACTTGGAGCGCGAGCTCGCGGCGCTGGCAGCGCTGCGGGTGATCGTCGCCCTGGGCGGTTACGGGTGGGACGGGGCGCTCCGGGCGATGACCGGGCTCGGCCACACCGTGCGGCCGAAGCCGCGGTTCGGGCACGGCGCCGAGGCCGCGGTCGGGACCGTGACGCTCCTCGGCTGCTACCACCCGAGCCAGCAGAACACGTTCACCGGGACGCTCACCGCCCCGATGATCGACGACGTGCTGACCCGGGCCAGGGCGCTCGCCGGTCTTTGACCCTCCTCGGTCGCACGACTAGCGTGGCCCTCCCGAGCCCGAGGAGGTCCTACCCGTGCGCAGATCCTGGTCGGTAGCCGTGCTGGCGATCGTCGTGGTGGTGCTGACGAGCGGCGCCGCGATCGGCCTGCCCAGGGGAGGCGCCTGCACGATCACGGGCACCCCGGGCCCCGACGTGCTGCGGGGGACGACCGGGCGCGACGTGATCTGCGGCCTCGGCGGCGACGACGAGCTCCGCGGCCTCGGCGGCAACGACGAGCTCCGCGCGGGGGCGGGCAACGACTTCCTGAGCGGCGGCATCGGCGAGGATCGTGCTCCTCGGCGGCGACGGGCGCGACACCCTGATCGGCAACGGCGGCGACGACCGGATGTTCGGCAACGCGGGCTCCGACGACGGGGTGGGCATGGGCGGCAGCGACTACCTGAACGGCGGGCCTGGGCCCGACTCGACGCTCGACGGCGGGGCCTCGGGCCGGGACACCGTGAACGGCGGGCTCGGCAACGACCACTGCATCGCCACGACCGACGGCGTCGGCAACGACACGGCGATCGGCGGGCCGGGCACCGATACCGGCTTCACGGACCCGGGCGACGCCCGCCAGGGTCTCGAGCGCGAGGAGCCCTGCTTCGCCGAGTAGCCCCGCGGGAATACCTCGTCGGCGCCGGCGCTTATCCTGAGTCGCATGGGCCGACACCGCAGCTTCTTCGCCGTGCGCCCGGAGGAGGAGGACCAGCGGCCGATCGACCGCGCCACCGTCCGACGGGTGATCGACACCTTCCGCCCGTACAAGGCCAAGGTGACGATCGTCGCGGTCCTGATCATCGTCACGTCCGCCCTCGGCGTCGTGAACCCGATGCTGATCTCGAAGGTCTTCAACAACGCGCTCTTCGGCGACCCGTCGGGATCGGATAACTGCGGTGGTGCGACGTGCCCGAACCTGCCGCTCCTGTACTTCTACGTCGCGCTGATGATCGCGGTGCCGATCGTCACGAGCGCGATC
Organism: uncultured Actinomycetes bacterium; assembly: GCA_963821925.1. Lineage (GTDB taxonomy): Bacteria > Actinomycetota > UBA4738 > UBA4738 > HRBIN12 > JAOUEA01. The sequence goes on from CAWGFO010000010.1 coordinate 55,575, forward strand.
GGGATCGGCCAGACCTACATGGCGAACCTCGTGGGCCTGCGCGTGATGCAGGACCTGCGCAACGCTCTCTACTCCCACCTGCAGTTCATGCCGCTGCGGTTCTTCACGACGACCCGGACCGGCGAGATCCAGTCGCGCATCGCGAACGACGTCGGCGGCGTGCAGTCGGTCGTCACCGACACGGCCTCGAGCGTGCTCGCGAACATCGTCACGATCATCAGCACGCTGGCGGTGATGATCTGGCTCTCGGTCCCGCTCACCCTCCTGTCGCTGGCGCTGATGCCGCTCTTCCTCTGGCTGACCGTGAAGGTGGGCCGGGCGCGGCGCGACGTCGCCACGAGCACCCAGCGCACCCTCGCCGACCTCTCGGCGATCACCGAGGAGACGCTCAGCGTGAGCGGGATCCTGCTCTCGAAGTCGTTCGGGCGACAGCGTCACGAGATCGGGCGGTACCAGGAGGAGAACGAGCGCCTGACCGGCCTCCAGATCCGCCAGACGATGATCGGTCGCTCCTTCTTCGCGGTCGTGGGGACGTTCTTCTCGATCACCCCGGCGCTGGTGTACCTGGTGGCCGGCTGGCAGATGAGCAAGAACGGCTTCAACAGCGTGAACGCCGGCGACATCGTCGCCTTCACCACGCTCCAGTCGCGGCTCTTCTTCCCGATCGGCTCGATGCTGCAGGTCTCGACCGACGTCCACGCGTCGTTCGCGCTCTTCGATCGGATCTTCGAGTACCTCGACATGGAGCACGAGATCGAGGACAAGCCCGGCGCGGTCGTCGCCCGGCACGATGCGATCCGCGGGAAGGTCGTCCTCGATCACGTGCGGTTCCGCTACGAGACGCCGCCCGAGGCGGTGGAGGTGTCGTCGGCCGACCTCGCGCTCGCGAACGAGGCGCCGCGCGAATGGACCCTGGACGACGTGTCGTTCGAGATCCAGCCCGGACAGCTGGCTGCGCTCGTCGGACCGAGCGGCGCCGGCAAGACCACGGTCACGTACCTGGTGCCGCGGCTCTACGACGTGCAGCGAGGCAGGGTGCTGATCGACGACGTGGACGTCCGCGAGTATCAGCTGGAGTCGCTGGGCGACATCATCGGGGTGGTGACGCAGGAGACCTACCTGTTCCACACCACGATCAGGCGCAACCTGATGTACGGGCGGCCGGGGGCGACCCAGGAGGAGATGGAGGCCGCCGCTCGTGCCGCGAACATCCACGACCGGATCGCCGAGCTCCCCGAGGGCTACGACACGATCGTGGGGGAGCGCGGGTACAAGCTCTCGGGCGGGGAGAAGCAGCGCCTCGCGATCGCGCGCGTGGTCCTGAAGGATCCGCGGATCCTGATCCTGGACGAGGCGACGTCATCGCTCGACACGACGTCGGAGCGGCTCGTCCAGTCCGCGCTCGAGCCGTTGATGGAGGGGCGCACGACGATCGCGATCGCGCACCGCCTGTCGACGATCCTGAAGGCCGACGTGATCTTCGTGATCGACCGCGGCACGGTCGCCGAGCGGGGGACCCACGATGAGCTCCTCGCCCGCGGGGGCCTGTACGCCAGGCTCTACGAGCAGCAGTTCCGCGGCGGGTTGATCGAGGCCGAGTTCGAGGACGGGGTGCTGCTCGCCTCGGGCGAGGTCGTGCCCGCCGTCGACGACACCGTCGCCTGAGGCCTAGAGCTCGATCCGGTAGGTCAGCAGCACGAAGCCGTCGGGGAACACGCGGTCGTCGAGGCGTCGGAACCCCATCGCCTCGTACATCTGCTGCGCGGTCCTCATCCGTTCCGTCGTATGGAGCGTCACGAACGTCTTGCGGTGCTCGCGCGCGAGCTCGAAGCACCGATCGAAGAGGGCCCGCGCGATCCCACGTCGGCGGGCGAGCGGGTCGACCCCCACCATGCGGACATGGGCCTCGTCGGGATGCAGCGTGGGGTCGTCCTCGGGCTCGACCCGGTCGAAGAGCTCGAGCGTGGCACTCCCCAGGATCTGCCCCTCCTCCACCGCCACGAGGATCGTCGTGCGGTCCGCCCGGCCCTCGACGTCGGCGATATGCGTCAGGTACGCGCGCCAGTCGTCGTCGCCGTCGCGCACGAACTCGCGGTAGGCGTCGGCGGTCACGCGGCCCGCCTCGGCGAACTCGCCGGGCGTCGCCTCGCGGACCTCGATCGTCACGCCACGTTCACCCCGACGAGGCTCCCGATCAGGTACGTCACTGCGGCCGCCCCGCCGCCGATCGCGAGCATGCGCAGCCCCGAGATCAGCGCCGACCGCCCGGTCAGGCGCGACGTCAGGGCGCCCACCGTGGCGAGCGCGATCGCCGTGAGCGTGGCCGAGATCAGCACGCCGGTCGTACCGCCGACGAACAGGAACGGGATCAGCGGGATGATCGCGCCGACCGCGAACATCCCGAACGACGACGCGGCCGCGCCGACCGGCGAGCCGAGCCCCTCCTGCGGATCGATACCGAGCTCCTCGCGGGCATGGGTCTCGAGGGCCACTTCCGGGTCCTTCATGACCTCCTCGGCGACCTGGCGCGCGAGCTCGTCCGACAGGCCCTTGCGCCGGTAGATCTGCGTCAGCTCGGCGGTCTCCTCGGCGAGATCCTCGGCGCCCAGCTCGTGCGCCTCGAGGTGCAGCATGCGCTCGAGGACCTCCCGCTGGATCCGCATCGAGATGTATTCGCCCGCGGCCATCGAGAACGCGCCCGCCAGGAGGCCCGAGATGCCGGCCAGCAGGATCACGCTGCGCGACTGGTCGGCGCCCGCGAACCCCATGATCAGCGCGGCGTTCGACACGAGGCCATCGTTCACCCCGAAGATCGCCGCGCGGAGCGTGCCGGTCTTGCCGGTCCCGGACATCTGCTCGCCGTCGATCGGGCCCGGGTGGGGAAGGAGCTTGCCGGGACGGGTGCGCCGGAGGCGTCGCCGCGCCTCTTGGAGCTCCGGCAACTGCTCCTTCGTGCGGAGGTCCTCGGGCGTCGGGCCGGTCTCGCTCATGTCACGAGGATATCCCCGGGGGCGGGCGACGGACGTCGTGGACGCCGGTCAGCCGGATTGACCATCGCGTGCCCGCGCGGGAGCATGCGGGCATGGCGACGCAACCCGACCTCGGGCGACTCTTGTTGGAGGCCCAGCGCGCGCTCGCCGGAGAGCTCGCATTCGCCCTCGAGGAGCGCGGCTACCCCGACCTGCGGCCGGGCCACGCGGCGGTCTTCCTGCACATCGACCGGCGCAGCGGCTCGCGTCTCTCCGAGCTCGCGGTACGGGCCCGCGTGACCAAGCAGTCGATGATGCTCACGGTCGACGAGCTGGAGGCGCGCGGCTACGTGCGCCGGGCGCCCGACCGCGACGATGCCCGTGCCAAGCTGGTCCGTCTCACCACGCGGGGTCGCACGGCCGCGGCCGAATGCCGGCGGGCGGTCCAGGCCGTCGAGACCCGCGCACGCCGCCAGCTCGGGGATCGTGCGTACGCGCAGCTCCGCGACGGGCTGGAGGAGCTGGGCGCCGCCGAGGAGTGATCCGTCGCGGCGCGGGGCAGTAGCATCGAGGCATGCGTGAGGAAGCCACAGGCAAGACCGGTCTGCCCAGCGAGACGCGCAACAAGCCGGAACGCCCGCGTGACCTGCTGGGCCGGCCCCTCGCCTGGGGCGCCGAGAACGAGCTCGTGCTCGAGGACTACGACGCGCTCGGGATCGAGGAGAATCACGAGCTCGCCCGCGCGCACGTGCGGTCCGGCCGCTACTTCCCGGCGCACGAGGCCTGGGAGACGGCCTGGAAGCAGGCGCGCGACACGGGCGATGCCGAGTTCTTCAAGGGCCTCTCACAGATGGGAGCGGGCTATGTCCATCTCCTCCGCGGGAACGCCCACGGCGCCGTCACCCTCCTGCGCCGCGCGTCCGGGCGGGTGGGCGCGTATCCGGACGGGCACCGTGGCATCCCCACGGTCGCCCTCCACGACCGGCTCGAGGCCGACGCGGCCGCCGTCGGCGCGGGCGACCTGGTGCCCGGCGAGGACGTGACCTTCGACCCGCCACCGGTCTAGCCGCGCGGCGCACGCGCCGTGTAGCCTTTGCCCCCAAGGCGGACCGGCGCCCGCGCCGGATCGGACGAGGAGTCGACGATGGGCCAGGTCGTGAGCGAGGTCGAGTGGAAGGGCCGTACCGGCCCGTTCACCCTGGCGCTGCGCCCCGGCGTCTTCAGCCCGACGAGCACCAGCAAGACCCTCGCCGACGCGCTCGAGATCGGTCCCGACGACACCGTGATCGACGTGGGCTGCGGGAGCGGCGTGCTCGCCTTCGTGGCCGCGCGACTCGGCGCGAAGAAGGTGTACGGCTGCGATCTCTCGGGGCCGGCCGTCGAGACCGCGAGGGAGAACGCCGTACGGCTCGGTCTCGACGACGTCTGTGAGTTCCGGCAGGGCGACCTGCTCGATCCGATGCGCGATGTCCGCGCGACCGTGCTGATCGGTGACGTCTCGGGGATCCCCGACGAGCTGGCGGCCGTCACGGGCTGGTTCGACCGGATCCCGGCCGGCGGCCCGACCGGCGCGGAGCTGCCGAGCAAGCTGCTCGGCTCGATCGGGGAGACGCTCGCTCCCGGCGGCCGCCTCTACCTGCCGACGGGATCGCTCCAGGACGAGGCGCGGGTCCTCGCCACCGCGCGCGAGATCTTCGGCGAGAACATGGAGCCCGTACTCGATCGGGAGTTCCCGCTGCCGGACCTCGTGGCGAAGGCCGCGACGACGGCCCGCATGATGAAGGACGGGCTCCTGAACCTCCGCAAGCGCGGCAGCCGCCTCCTGTGGCACCTCCAGATCTGGCGCTGCGTCCAGGGCTGAAGGGCCGCCGAGCTCCGCGTTTAGTGCTTGCTCTCGCGCACGAAGCCGACGAGCGCCCACCCGAGCAGCGCGACGCCCGCGGGCAGGAGGATCAACCCGTACACGATCGCCGCGCCGGTCAGCACGATCCCGAGCACGATGAACACCGGCCACCCGGTGGCCTCCGGGAACTCGCCGAGCTCCTGGCCGGCGGCGTCGGCCGGCGCGCCCTCGGGATCGTCGTCGGGGAGGGACGTGCGCGTGCTCCCGGCGTGGGTGGCCCACCCCGCCACGATCAGGGGCATCACGCCCGCCACCACGAGGAGCACGGTGCCCGTCCACTCGTAGGTGATCGTCCAGTACACGGCGCCCAGCCCGACGAAGAAGACCGCGAGCGCCCAGAAGTAGCGCATCGCGATCCTCACGGTTCGAGCTCCGGATGGTGCAGGTCGAAAGCCGGCCGCGCCGAGCGGATCCGCGGCACGGCCGTGAAGTTGTGCTCGGGCGGCGGCGAGGTCGTCGCCCATTCGAGCGACGAGCCGCCCCACGGGTCGTCCCCGGCGGGGATCCGATGCCGGCGCGAGATCCACAGGTCCACCAGGAACACGAGCACGGCCACCGTCATCACGCCCGCACCGATCGTCGAAACGAGGTTCGGCGTGTCGAACCCGAGTCCCGTCGCGTAGTCGACGATCCGGCGAGGCATCCCGCGGAGCCCCACCACGAACTGCGGCCAGAACGTCAGGTTGAACCCGAAGAACAGCAGGTAGAAGACCCACCGGCCGAGCGACTCGCGGAGCATCGCGCCGGTCATCTTCGGGTACCAGAAGTAGATCGCGGCGAAGATCCCGAACACCGCGCCACCCATCATCGTGTAGTGGAAGTGGGAGACCAGGAAATAGGAGTCGGCGACCTGGAAGTCGATCGGGGCGCTCGCGAGGAGGACCCCCGTCACGCCGCCGATCAGGAAGTTCAGGAGGAACCCGATCGTGAACAGCATCGGCGTCGCGAGCCGGATCTTGCCGCCCCACATCGTGCCGATCCAGTTGAAGAACTTCACGCCCGTCGGCACGGCGATCGTGAACGTCATCGCGCTGAAGAACGGGTTGTCGACGACGCCGGTCGTGAACATGTGGTGGGCCCACACGCCGACCGAAAGTGCGCCGATCGCGAGCGTCGCGAGGACGAATCCGAGGTAGCCGAAGAGGGGCTTGCGCGCGAAGACCGGGATGATCTCGGTGATCACGCCGAAGAACGGCAGGATCAGGATGTAGACCTCCGGGTGCCCCAGGAACCAGAACAGGTGCTGGTAGATCACGGGATCGCCCCCGCCCAAGGGGTCGAACGCGTGCCCGCCGACCCGTCGGTCCACGAGCAGCAGCCCGAAGGCGGCCACCGCGGGCGGGAACGCGACGAGCCCGAGGATCGACGTCACGACCATGTTCCAGGTGAAGATCGGGACGCGCCACATCGTCATGCCGGGCGCCCGCATCAGGAACACCGTCGTGAGGATGTTGATGCCGGTCAGGAGCGTCGCCATCGCGACGAGCGCCAGCCCGAGGATCCATAGGTCGGTCGCGATCGAGGGCGAGAGGCGCGCCTCCGACAGCGGCGGGTACGCGGTCCAGCCCGTCGCGGTGCCACCGCCGGCCGCGGCGAACCCGGACAGCAGCACGAGCAGCCCGCCGCCCGCGAAGCACCAGTACGACAGCGCGTTCAGCCGGGGGAACGCCATGTCGGGCGCGCCGATCTGCAGCGGGATCAGGTAGTTGCCCAGGCCGGCCCCGAACGGCGCCACGAACAGGAAGATCATCAGCGTCCCGTGGATCGTGAACGTGGTGTTGTAGGCCTCGTTCGAGAGCAGCTGTCGGCCGGGCTCCGCGAGCTCGGTGCGGAGCAGGTCCGCGAGCGCGCCGCCGATCAGGAAGAACGCGAACGCCGTGACGCAGTACATGATCCCGATGTGCTTGTGGTTCGTGGTCGTGAGCCACGAGACCGGGCCGGGGCGGTGCGGCTCCGCGGGGGCGGGTGCCGCGGCCGGACGGTCGACGGTGGTGCTCACGTCGCCACCACCTCACTGCGGCGTTCGGCGAGCCAGCTATCGAACGCGTCGGGCTCCATCACGGTCACGCGGAACGTCATGTACGCGTGGTTCAGCCCGCAGAACTCCGCGCAGACGCCTTGGTACGTCCCGGTGTCGGTGGGCGTGACATCGAACCGGTTCACGTGCCCGGGGATCGCGTCGCGCTTGAACAGGAAGTCGGGGACCCAGAAGGCGTGGATCACGTCGTCGGAGGTCAGCACGACACGTACCGTCTCGCCGCGGGGGAGCGCGATCTCGGGACCGGTGACGTTCTCGCCGGTCGGATCGCTCACGACCGTCACCTCCTGCCCGTCGTAGGAGAAGCGCCAGCCCCACGCGAACGCCTCGGCGCGCAGCGTCACGGCGGGGTCGGGCGCCAGGTCGCCCACCCGCTCCTCGGTGCGGAACGACATCGAGAACAACGCGATCACGATCACGACCGGGATCGCCGTGTACACGATCTCGAGCGGCACGTGGCCGTGGAACTGGCGCCCGAGCGCCTCGTCGTCGTCGGAGGGCCGGCGCCGGTACCGGAGCAGCGACCAGCCGATCAACCCGTACACGATCGCGCCCACCACGATCCCGGCGATCATGAAGACCTGCCAGAGGTCGAAGATGTCGCGCCCCTGCTCGCTCGCGCCGCGTGGCATCCCGAACGAGGACGAGCACGCGGAGAGGGTGGCGGTCGCGCCCGCGACGACGAGGGCGATCGCGGATCGGGCGACGAGCCGTCTCACGGCGCCTCCTCCCGCTCCGGCGGCGCGACGTGCGTGGCCTCGAACCCGCCGTCGGCCGCGCGTCGGAGCGCCACCCGTGGCGGATCCTCGATCGGCCGCGCGTCGCGGCGGGCCAGGTCGCGGCAGATCCAGAACGTGAGCAGCCCCACCACGACGGGCAGCACGAACAGGAGCACGAGCAGCACCGAGTTCAGCGTGTCGACCTCGATCTGCAGGAACTTCGCGAGCACGTCGTTCGAGCCCGCGAGCATCAACACGATGAACATCGTGATGCCGGCCGCGCCCACCCCGCTGCGGACCGGCGCCTCCCTGGGCCGCTGGGCGTAGTGGTGTGTGGCCGTGTCCCGCCGGACGCGCGCCTCGGCGAAGGGCCACAGCGCGAGCGCGGTGAAGATGATGCCGGGCACGACCACGGCGGGCAGGAAGAGCTCGCCGACCGTGCGACCGAACAGCGTGAACTCCCAGTTCGGCCAGAGGCGGAGCAGTCCTTCGAGCCACCCGACGTAGAAGTCGGGCTGGGCCGGCGCGGGCGCCGTGTAGGTCACGAACGGCCCGTAGAGCCATACCGGGTTGATCTGGGCCAGGCCGCCCAGCATCGCGATCACGGCGAAGGTCATGAACGCCACGCCGATCCCCTTCAGCGCGAATCGCGGCCACACCGGGATGCCCCTCACGGTGTCCTCGGTGGTCCCGGGTCCGCGGAACTGCGTGTGCGTCTGGTGCCAGACCAGCGCGAGGTGGGCCCCGAGGAGCGATAGCAGCAGCAGCGGGATCAGCAGGATGTGCATCACGAACAGGCGCGGCAGCAGCTCGGGGGAGGGGAACTCCCCGCCGAACAGCAGGAAGGCGAGCCAGGTGCCCACGAGCGGGATCGAGAGCACCGCCGAGTAGATGATCCGCAGGCCGGTCCCCGAGAGCAGGTCGTCGGGCAGCGAGTACCCCGAGAACCCCGCCGCGATCCCGCCGATCAGGAGGCCGACCCCGATCAGCCAGCTGATCTCGCGCGGCTTGCGGAACGCCCCCGTGAAGAACACGCGGACCACGTGCGCCACCACCGACGCCATGAAGATCAGCGCGGCCCAGTGGTGGGTCTGGCGCATCACGAGACCCGCCCGCACCTCGAACGACAGCCGGAGCACCGACCCGTACGCCTGCGACACGGTCTGGCCGTGCATCGGCGCGTACGGCCCGAGGTAGACGGTCTCGCTCGAGGACGCCACGTAGAAGAACGAGAGGAAGATCCCCGTGAGGATCAGCAGCACGAAGCTGTACAGCGCCAGTTCCCCGAGCATGAACGACCAGTGGTCGGGGAAGACCTTGCGGAGGTTGCGCTTGACGAACGAGGTCGCGTCGAGCCGCTCGTCGATCCCGTCGACCGCGCGCCGCACGATCACGAGGGCATGTCCCAGAAGCTCGGGCCGACCGGCTCGGTGAAGTCGCCGGTGGCGCGGAGGACGCCGTCGTCGCCGATCTCGATCGGCAGCTGCGGCAGGGGGCGGGGCGCGGGCCCGTACACGGGCCTCGCGCCGTCGAGCACGTCGAACGTCGACTGGTGGCACGGGCAGCGGAGCTCCTGGGTCGCGGCCAGATACAGCCCCAGGGGGCAGCCCGCGTGCGTGCAGATCTTCGAGTACACGACGAGGCCGTCGGGCGCGCCCGTCGCTCGATCGGGCGGGAGCTGCAGCTGGTCCGGCTCGACGCGGATCAGGACGGCCTGCGAGTCCGCCGACCCCACGAACCCCTCCGGGAAGACCGTCGTGAACGAGTTCGTCTCGAGCGTGTCGATCGTGACGAGCTGGCCGTCGGCGGTCACGAGCCGCGCCCCGGGGCTCCAGTCGGTGACGAGGAGCGAGTCCCCGGGCGCCTGCCCGAGCGACCGGATCGGGAACAGGGCGGCCAGGCCGAGCGCGCCCGCCGCGCCGAGCAACATCCGCGTCAGGAATCGACGCCGCCTGATCTCGTCGACGCCGTCCTCGATCGCCTCGGCCGCGCTCTCGAGCTCGGCGGCGCTGGGCGGGTGATGCCGAGGCTGGGTCTCGTGCGGGATGTCGGCCATCAGCCGCTTCGCCCACAGCAGGAGCCCGGCGCCGACGCCGCCGAGGGCCAGCGCGAGCAGCGCTCCCTCCGCCTGCGTCTGGCCGCCCGCCGCGTAGACGGCCGCCAGCCCCAGCGCGGCGAGGATCGAGACGGCGAAGCAGATCGCGATCCAGCGCTCGACACCCCGGGTGTCCCGTGGCGGGCTCACAACTTCGACCCCGTGAGCCGCAGGACCAGGATCAGCAGCCCCAGTCCGATCACGACCGCGACCAGCCCCTCGGCGACGGCGCCGACGCGTCCGAGCTGCAGCCCGCCCTCGTCGGCGTTCGACCGGATCCACACGAGGTAGCGGGCGATCGAATCCACGTCGCTCTGGTCGAGGGTCTCGGGGCCGAAGCGGGGCATCACGCCCGGCCCCACGCGGATCGCTTCGGCGATCTGCACCGGGTCGGGCGCCGTCAGGGAGGGGGCGATCTGCCCCCCGCCGACCGAGTCGCCCGATCCGCCGGCGCCGTGGCATCCTGCGCAGTTCTCGAGGAAGAGCGCGGCGCCGCGCACGAGGTCGCCCTGGCTCGTGTCGACCGTGGGGATCGGCTCGCCCCCGGGGACGAGCGCCGCGAGGTAGGCGACGATCGCGTCGATCTCGTCGGGCGAGAACTTCGGCTCGCCGCGCCGCGGCTGGTCGGCGGGGTTCGCGAGCGGCATCCGTCCCGTGGAGAGCATGAAGTTCACCGACGCCGGGCCCACCTCGGCCAGGCTCGGGCCGTTCTCGGTACCCAGGCCGTCGAGCCCGTGGCACGTGGAGCAGTTCGCCTGGTAGAGCTCCTGGCCGACGCGCGCCTCGTCCGTGAGCGCCCGGCTCGGGGCGGGCCGGAACGACCACGCGATCTGGCCGAGCACCGCGAGCAGGAGGCCGATCCGGAGGATCTTCGAGAGCAGGCGGGCCTCGGCGCGCGTCGTCATCTCACCGCAGCACGAAGAGGGTCAGGAACAGCGCGATCCATACGACGTCGACGAAGTGCCAGTAGTAGCCGATCGCGTGGAGGCCGTCGGTGTCGTGCCGGAAGGCGCCCTGGGCCGCCCGGGCCAGCACCACGACCATCAGCACGGCGCCCGCCGTCACGTGCAGGAAGTGCAGGCCGGTGAGCGACCAGTACATCGTGCCGTACGCGTGATCCGACACGCTGAAGGGGAGCTGCGCGTAGTCGTAGGACTGCATCGCGAGGAAGGCCACGCCGAGCGCGAGCGTGGCGAGGACCCAGCCGCGCAGCCCCGTGTGCGAGCCGCGCTCGGCGGCGCGGGCGCCGAGGTGGAACGTCAGGCTCGAGACGATCAGGACCAGGGTCGCGGCCGCGGCGAGCGTGACGTCGAGATCGGCCCCCTCGGGCGGCCACGGGCTCGTCTGCGCGCGGAGCGTGAAGTACGCGGCGAACAGTCCGCCGAACAGCAGGGTCTCCGACGCCAGGAAGACGATGGTCCCGAAGCGCACGGGGGAGGTGCGGCCGTCGGCGTGCTCGCTCGCGATCGAGGTCTGCGCCATGTCCGCACTTTCTAACATGCCTGCGGCCGACCCCGGTCCGCGCGCTGGCGTCCGCCGGCGGGAACGTTGTCCGATCCGGACAGGGACGGATCCGGTGGGAGGATGGACGGCATGGACGTCCTCCCCGTCCCCGCCGCCACCGACGCCGCGACCGTTCTCGCCCAGTGGCGTTGGGACCCGTTCACGCTGGCCGGGATGTTGGCGGCGGTCTCGCTCTACGCGCTCGGCGTGACGCGCGTGCGGCGTGCCGGAGGGCGGTGGCCGGCGGCGTGGTCCGCGTGGTTCGGGACGGGGCTCGCCGCGCTCGCCGTCGCCCTGGTGTCGCCGGTCGACGCGTACGCCGACGTGTCGTTCTCGGTGCACATGGGCCAGCACCTTCTCCTCACGATCCTGGCGCCGCCTCTGCTCGCGCTCGGCGCCCCGATCACCCTGGCGCTGCGGGCGTCGTCCCTCGGCACCGGGCGCGCGATCACGTCCGTGCTGAAGAGCCGCGTCGTGTCGTTCCTCGGCCGCCCGGTCGTCGGGTGGCTGCTCTTCGTGACGGTGCCGGTCGTCGTGCACTATTCGCCGTTGTTCGACCTCGCGCTCCGCTCGCGGCCCTGGCACGCGTTCGAGCACGCCCTCTGGGTGAGCGCTGCCCTCGTGTACTGGTGGCCGATCGTCGGTCGCGATCCGTCGCCGCACCCCGTCCGATACCCGGTGCGCCTGCTGTCGATGTTCCTCGCGATGCCGGCGACCTCGTTCCTGGCGCTGGCGCTGTACATGACCTCGGCGCCGCTCTACCCGGCGTACGCCTCGCTCACGGCGCCCTGGGGCCCCTCGGCCCTCGGCGACCAGCGGAACGCGGCCGTCCTGATGTGGCTCGTGGGGAACCTCGGGATGATGGTCGCCATGCTGCTCGTCGCCGCGGCCTGGAAGCGGGACGACGACGCGCGCCAGCGCCGGCTCGAGGCGCGCGCCGACGGCCTCACGGCCGCCGGTGTTTGAATCCGGGCCGTTCCCCTCCTACGGTGCAGCGGGTACCGGCGATCGTCGCCGGTAGGTGAGGGGGTATCCACCATGGCGTCCACGTCCGATCCGGCCGATATGCTCGGTGAGCTCGGCCGCTCATGGGGTTGGATCCTGGCCTTCGGGATCCTCACGATCGTCGCCGGCGCGATCATCACGGCGAACCCCGCGGATACGGTGAAGGCCTTCGCCGTGGTCTTCGGGATCTGGCTCTTCGTGGCCGGGCTCTTCCGGCTCGTCTCGGCGTTCACGTCGCAGGGCGAGGGGCATCGCGCGCTCTATGCGATCCTCGGCCTCCTGTCGATCGCGATCGGCCTGTTCATGGTCCGCAACGTGTTCGACACGCTGCGCCTGTTCGCGTTCATCCTGGGCGTCTTCTGGGTGATCTCGGGCGTCGTCGACTTCTTCGGCGGCATCTTCATGAAGGACATGCCGCACCGTGGCTGGACGATCTTCATCGGCGCGCTGGGGTTCATCGCGGGCGTGATCGTGCTCGCGCAGCCGGCGATCTCGCTCGCCACCCTGGCCTGGATCATCGGGATCTGGCTGATCATCGACGGCGTGATGCTCTGCATCTCTGCGTTCCAGGTGAAGAAGTTCGCCGGGGGCCTGCCCGCCGCCGCCTGATCAGTCGGTCGGCCTGAGCACCGCCACCGCGTCGACGCGATACCCCGCCTCGCGCAGGTGGTCGGCGCCGCCGCGGTCGATCGCGAGGATGATCTCCTCGATCACGACGCCAGCCGCCCGCAGGACCTCGGCGGCCGCGCGCACCTGGTGGCCGGTCGTGCTCACGTCCTCGATCAGCACGGCGCGTGCGCCCTCGGGCGCGTGGCCCTCGATCTGTGACCGCGTGCCGTAGGCCTTCGGCTCCTTGCGCACGACGGCGACCGGGAGCCCGGTCTCGAGGGCGACCGCGGCCACGAGCAACGTGGCCGCGCCCTCGGGTGCCGCGAGGTGGTCGACGCCCTCGGGCAGCATGCCGGCGACCACGTGCGCGAGCTCGCGGAGCAGGTCGGGGCGGGTGAGGAACCGGAACTTGTCGAAGTAGACCGTCGAGCGCTTCCCGCTGGACAGCACGAAGTCGCCGTGGAGTTCGGAGGCCTCGACGAGGCGGGCGATCAGGTCGTCGTTCATGGGCGGCATGATGGCATGATGGGTGGCGCATGGGCCTGTACGCGGCCGTCGGCCGCCCGCTGTTCTTCTCGCTCCCGCCGGAGGCGGCCCACCGGGTCGCCGGCGCGATGCTCGGGCTGCCGCTCCCGTGGCGCCGCATCGGGCACGCGGCGGAGGATCCCGCGCTCGTGACCGACCTCGCCGGCCTCCGGCTCCGGAACCCGATCGGCCTGGCCGCCGGCTTCGACAAGAGCTGCGCGCACCTCCACGCGCTGGGCGAGCTGGGGTTCGGCTACGTCGTCGGCGGCACGATCACGCGCGCCGCCCGCGCCGGGAACCCGAAGCCGCGGATCGCGCGCGACCGCGCTCGTCGCTCGATGGTGAACGCGATGGGCCTGCCGAACCCCGGCGCCGAGCCGGCCGCCGACCACCTGCGCCGGCACCCCGGCGCGCCCGCCCCGAGGATCGTGAGCCTGGCCGACGAGGCCCTCGACGACGCGGTCTCGGCGCTCGAGCTGCTCGCGCCGCTCGCCGACGGGATCGAGCTGAACGCCAGCTGCCCGAACGTCTCGTGGGGGCGCGACACCGACAACGAGACGCACCTGCGGGAGCTCGTGACCGCGTTCCGGGCCCGGACGGACCGTCCCCTGTTCGTGAAGGTGCCGCCGTTCGAGACCACGACGGAGCGCGAGGTCGTGCTCGCGCTCGCCTCGATCGCCGTCGGGGCGGGGGCCGACGGGGTCACGATCGGCAACACGCGGCCCGTCGACGACGTCCGACTCACGGTGGGACGTGGTGGGCGATCGGGCCGCGATCTCTGGCCCTCGACCGTCCCGGCGGTCGCCGCGGTGCGTGAGGCCGTGGGCCCGGGCTTCGCTGTGAACGCCTGCGGCGGCGTGTCGACGGCCGACGACGTGCTCGCCTGCCTCGAGGCGGGCGCGACGACCGTCCAGGTGTACTCGAGCCTCGTCTACGAGGGTCCCGGGATCGTCGGGAACCTGACGGACGGGCTCGCGCGGCGGTTGCGCCGCCGGGGCCAGGCGGTGGCCGATCTGAGCCTGGCCGGAGGCCCGCCCTCGTAGCCGCCCGGTCGACGTGTGTTGCCGTCCTCGGGTTCCCCCGTCACAATCGGCGGGTTCATCGACCCGGGAGCCCGATCGACCTTGACCGCCGCCGTCATGACCGACCCTGAGCCCACCGCGGGCTCGGTGGCCGTCCGCTTCGAGCGGGTGATCAAGCGGTTCGGCGACTTCACGGCCGTCGCCGGCGTCGACCTGGACGTCTTCGAGGGTGAGTTCTTCTCGATGCTCGGTCCATCGGGCTCGGGCAAGACCACATGCCTGCGGATGATCGCCGGGTTCGAGCAGCCCACCGAGGGCAAGATCCTGCTGGGCGGTCGCGACGTCTCGTCGCTCGCGCCGTACGAGCGCGACGTGAACACCGTGTTCCAGGATTACGCGCTCTTCCCGCACATGACGGTGCGCGAGAACGTGGAATACGGCCTGCGCGTGCAGAAGGTGGCGAAGGACGAGCGGCGCCGCCGGGCCGAGGAGGCGCTCGCGATGGTGCGGCTCGAGGCGTTCGGAGCCCGCAAGCCCGGGGCGCTCTCGGGCGGGCAGCGGCAGCGCGTGGCGCTCGCGCGCGCCTTGATCATGCGGCCGAAGGTCCTGCTGCTCGACGAACCCCTCGGCGCGCTCGACCTGAAGCTCCGCCAGCAGATGCAGGTGGAGCTGAAGCAGATCCAGCAGGAGGTCGGGCTCACGTTCGTCTACGTGACCCACGACCAGGAAGAGGCGCTCACGATGAGCGACCGTATGGCGGTGTTCAGCCACGGCACGATCGAGCAGGTGGGGACGCCGGCCGAGGTGTACGAGCGGCCGGCCACCGGCTTCGTGGCCGGGTTCGTCGGTGTGTCGAACGTGCTGGAGGGCACGGCCGCCTCGGCGGTCACGGGCGACACGCAGGCGTTCACGATCCGGCCCGAGAAGATCGCGATGGTCGAGCTCGATCGCACGCCGGAAGCGGAGGACTGCACGGCAACCGGGCACGTGCGCGAGGTCGTATACCTGGGTGCGGTGACCCGCTACCGGGTCGAGCTCGACGGCGGGGGCGAGCTGGTCGTGATGCAGCAGAACCTGTCGACGTCGTCGATGGAGGCGCTCCAGGTACGCGACAAGGCCGTGCGCCTGGTGTGGCACCGCAAGAACAACCGCCCCGTGGAAGCGCCCGCAGGGGCGGCGGATGGGTCGATGGACCAGGAGGAGGGGCAAGCATGAGGAGGACCGTGAGCCGATGGCTCGCGATCGTCGGGGTGCTGGCGATCGTCGCGGCTGCGTGCAGCAGCGACGACAGCAGCTCGGGCACCACCGACGGTGGCAGCGGGGTCGAACCCGCGAAGACCTACAGCGAGATCGGGGCTACCGAGGGTGAGCTGAACCTGATCGCGTGGAACGGCTACACCGAGGACGGATCGGTCGACAAGAACTTCGACTGGATCACCCCGTTCGAGGAGCAGTCCGGCTGCAACGTGACGGTGAAGTACGCCGACACGTCGGACGAGATGGTGACGCTGATGCGTCAGGGCGGCGGGGCGACCTACGACGGCGTCTCGGCCTCGGGCGACGCGAGCAACCGGCTGATCGCCGGCGGCGACGTGGGCGCGGTGGACCCGAGCCTGTTCCCCGACCTCGCGAACGTGATCGCGCCGCTGAGCCCGACCGACGGCACGAACAACGCGCACTACGTGGTCGACGGGAACGTCTACGGCACGCCGTGGATGTACGGCCCGAACTTCCTGATGTACAACACGGACGTCGTCAAGCCGGCGCCGACGAGCTGGGACATCACGTTCGAGACCAGCCCTGAACGGCCAGCCGAACCCGTACGCGGGCAAGTTGACGGCCTACGACTCGGCGATCTTCATCGCCGACGCGGCGATGTACCTGATGACGCACCAGCCGGACCTCGGCATCACCGACCCGTACGAGCTCACCCAGGACCAGCTCGACGCGGCCGTCGATCTGCTGAAGCAGCAGTCGACGATGATCGCAAGTACTGGGCGCTCTACACCGACGAGATCGACGGCTTCGTCGACGGCTCGATGGTGGCGGGCACCGCGTGGCCGATCAACCTCAGCTACGCCGAGCTCGACGCACCGGTGGACGCGGCACAGCCGACCGAGGGCATGACCGGCTGGGCCGACACCTGGATGATCTCGGCGAACGCACCGCACCCGAACTGCATGCTCACCTGGATGAACTACTCGCTGGGTGCCGACGTGCAGGCCGAGGTCGAGTACTGGTACGGCGCGGCGGGCAGCAACACCGAGTCCTGCGCGGCGCTCAAGGATCTGCTCGGCAAGAAGTACGCCGACCTGGCGGACACGCTCCGCTACGGGTACTGCGGCGATGCCGACTTCCTGAACTCGCTGTTCCTGTGGAAGACACCGCAGGCCGCCTGCGGCGACGACCGCGGGGACACCTGCATCGACTACTCCGTCTGGCAGCAGAAGTGGACGGAGATCCGCGGGGCGTAAGAGATGTCGACCCCGGGGGCCGCGAGGCTCCCGGGGTCGCTTCTTCATGAGGGGGGCGGCGTGGCGAGCGTGACCGAACGGCGGCCGGGCGTCGTCACGCGCACGTCCGCGTTCTTCTTCCGCCACCGGCACGTCCGGCTGGGGCTCACGCTCGGGCTCCCGATCCTCTGGTTCCTCGTGATCTACGTCGGGGCGCTCGCGATCCTGTTCGTGTCGGCGTTCTGGAGCCTCGACGTCTTCACGGGCGAGATCGTCCACACGTGGACCCTGAAGAACTTCCAGACCTTGCTCGAGGACCCCGTCTACCGCGTGATCACGCTCCGCACCGTGGGGCTCGCCGCGGCGGTGACCGTCACCGACATCGTGCTCGCGTTCCCGCTCGCGTACTTCGCCGCGCGGCTGGCCTCGAACCGGGCTCGCAACGCGGTGCTGGTGGCCGTCGTGATCCCGCTGTGGGCGAACTACCTCGTGCGGGTCTTCGCCTGGAAGCTGATCCTCACGCCCAGCGGGTTCCTTGACCTGGTGGACGCGAGAAGCTCGGCTTCAACCTGCAGCTCGGGAACTCGAACTGGGCGATCTGGCTGACGTTCACCTACCTGTGGCTGCCGTTCACGATGCTCCCGATCTACGGGGCGCTCGAGCGGGTCCCGAACTCGTACCTCGAGGCATCGGGTGACCTCGGAGCGAAGGGATGGCTCACGTTCCGCCGCGTGGTCGTTCCCGATGATCATCCCCGGGATCGTGGCGGGCTCGATCTTCTCGTTCTCGCTCACGCTCGGCGACTACATCGTGCCGAGCCTCGTCGGGAACACGAAGTTCATCGGCAACGTGATCTACGACAGCGTGGGCGTCGCGAACAACATCCCCTTCGCGGCGGCGTACGCGCTCGTGCCCGTGGCGATCATGGCGATCTACCTGATGCTGGCCAAGCGCGCCGGCGCGTTCGAGGCGTTGTAGCGATGGAATCGAGGACGGCGCGGTTCTTGATCAAGGCCGGCTCGGTGATCGCGATGCTGTTCCTCTACGTGCCGCTCGCTCTGGTCGTGGTCTACAGCTTCAACGCGAGCGTCGGCCAGAAGTGGCCGATCGAGGAGTTCACGACGAAGTACTGGACCCTGGCCTGGAAGAGCCCCGACGTCCGTGAAGCGCTCACCAACTCCACGATCGTCGCGACGATGGCCACGATCCTCGCCCTCGTCCTCGGAAGCCTCGCGGCGTTCGCCGTCCACCGGTTCCGATTCTTCGGGCGGAACGCGGTCTCGCTCTTCCTCGTGCTCCCGATCGCCTTGCCCGGGATCGTCACCGCGATCGCGCTGAACGCGTCGATCAACAACCTCGGCATCACGTTCAGCCTGTGGACGATCATGATCGGCCACGCGACCTTCTGCATCGTGGTCGTCTACAACAACGTGATCGCTCGGCTGCGCCGCACGCCCGGATCGCTCGTCGAGGCCTCGATGGACCTCGGGGCGAACGGGTGGCAGACCTTCCGGATGGTGACGTTCCCGGCGATACGGACGGCGATCGTCGCCGGGGCGCTGCTCGCGTTCGCGCTGTCGTTCGACGAGATCGTGGTGACGAACTTCGTCTCGGGCACCGAGCTCACGATCCCGAAGTTCATCTTCAACAACCTGCGTCAGCCGAGGAACCGACCGATCATCAACGTGGTGGCGGTCGGCGTGACGGTCGCGATGTTGATCCCGGTCTACATCGCGCAACGGATCGCAGGGGGCGGGGCCGACATCGCGACGCCGACGCCGCCCGGCCGACGCGAGGGACCGACCGACACGGTGACGGCCGCAGCCGCCGCGCAATCCAGCCAGGGCGCCTAGAGGTACGTTCCGCCGCGCTGCGGTGGCCCGTCCTGCGACTCGGAGGCGTCCGGGTTCTGCGGCAGCAGCCCCCGGCGCTTGATCTCCTCGAACTGCGCCCGCGCGGCCGCCTGCTGCGCGAACATCGCGGCCTGGATCCCGTGGAACAGGCCCTCGAGCCAGCCCACGAGCTGGGCCTGGGCGACGCGGATCTCGGACTCGCTCGGCACCCCTTCGAGCGGCGGGGCGAGCTCGCCGAGCTCCTGCTTCAGGTCGTCGGAGAGCACTTCGGAGAGCTCGCTCACGGCCCGCTGGTAGATGTCCGCGAGGCGCTTGCGGCCCGACTCGTCGAGCGACGCCTGACGGGTCTCGTCGAGGAGCTCGCGCACCATGCTCGCGATCCGCAGGAGCTTCGCGGGCTCGGTGATCGTCTCCTGTGGCGGGCCTTCGTCGGGCACGGGCATGTCCTGGGGCTCGATCGGGATCGCCTGCACGGCGTCGTCGCTCGGCGCCTCGGGTTCGGTGCTCATGGCCGACAACCTAGCAGCACCGGTTCGGAGCGCCCGGCCCCCGCTCAGCCGCCGAGGTTCCGGATCAGCAGCGCTTCCGCGAGCGCGAGCCGTTCGAGGTCGCCCAGGTCCACGCTCTCGTCGATCGAGTGGTAGTTCGAGCGCTCGTCGCCGGCCCCGATGATCAGCACCGCCATCCCCGGGAACGTCTCGGCGAGCATCGGCACGAGCGGGATCGAGCCGCCGCTGCCGATCTCGACCACGTCGGCCTCGAAGGCCTGGGCGAGCGCGTCGCGGCAGGCCGCGAAGGCGTCGGTGGTGGTGTCGACCAGGTAGCCCTGCCCGGCCTCGTCGGCCTCGATCTCGACACGCACGCCCCAGGGCGCGGCCTCGCGGAGATGGGCGACGAGGGCATCGCGGCCGGCGACCGGATCGTCGCCGGGCGCGAGCCGGAGCGACACCCGGGCGCTCGCGGTCGGCACGATCTGGTTCGAGGAGCCGGCGACCGGCGGCGCATCGAACCCGAGGACGTTCACGGCGGGCTTCGACAGCAACCGGTCGGCCAGGCTGCCCGAACCGATCAGACGGACCGAGTCGAAGACCCTGGACTCCTCCCGGAACTCGTCCTCGGGGACCTGCATGCCCGTCCACTCGAAGCTGTGCAGCCCTCGGATCGCGACGTTGCCGTCGTCGTCGTGGAGCGTGGCGATCATGCGGGCGAGCGCGGTGATCGCGTCGGGGATCGGCCCGCCGTTCGCGCCGCTGTGCTGCGCGATCGGCAGGACGCTCACCGTCACCCGGCAGTCGGTCACCCCGCGCACGCTCGTGCCGATCGTGGGCACGCCGGTGCGGTAGTTGCCACCGTCGGCCACGATCGCGACGTCGGCCTTCAGCAGGTCGCCCTGCCCGCGGACGAGGTCGGGGAGGTGCTCGGTCGAGCACTCCTCCTCGCCCTCGACGACGATCTTCACCGTCACCGGGAGCGGCGCGCCGTCGTGGGCGTCCAGCGCCCGGAGCGCGGCCGCGTGCACCGCGATCCCGGCCTTGTCGTCGGCGGCGCCGCGGCCATACAAGCGACCGTCGCGGATCTCGGGGGCGAACGGCCCGGTCGTCCACGCGGCCGGGTCGCCCTCGGGCTGCACGTCGTGGTGCGCGTACAGGAGGATCGTGGGCGCGCCCTCGGGCCCGGGGATCTCCGCGAACACGGCCGGGTGACCGTCGCCCAGCTCGATCAGGCGGGCTCCGGCGGCGCCCGCGGCGGCGAGGATGTCGCGGGTGAGCTCGGCGCTCGCCCGCACGTGCGCAGGGTCGTACCCCGGATAGCCGATCGAGGGGATCGCGACGAGCCGGGAGAGCTCGTCGATCGTGCGGGGCATGTCGTCGGAGACCTTCGTGCGGAGCGCGTTCGTGTCCATGGCCGGGCACGATACCGAAGACGGAAGCGAGACCGCCGGGCCACGGGCACCGGCCCGGCGGGGCTCGCCGCTCTAGGCCCGGAGCTCGCCCTCGGGCTCGGCCATCCGCCAGTCGTACGGGCTCACGAACGACGTGACGAGCTGTGCGTAGTTCGCGCGCGCGTACGCCACCGGGTTCGGGATGTTCTGCTGGCTCATCGAGCCCTTCAGCTGCTCGACGCTCTCGTACTCGTGCTCCTCGAGCCAGGTCTCGACGTCGCGGAGCACCGTGGCGAGGTGATCGGGCCCCTCGTGGAGCAGCGCCGAGGCCATCATCGCGACGTCGGCACCGGCGAGGAGGACCTTCAGCACGTCGGCGCCCGAGTGCACGCCGGTGGTCGCCGCGATCGAGGCGTGCACGTGGCCGCGGAGGATCGCGATCCAGCGGAGCGGGAGCCGCAGTTCGTCGGGCGTCGACAGGTGCAGCGACGGATCGACCCGAAGCTCCTCGAGGTCGATGTCGGGCTGCATGAACCGGTTGAACAACACCAGCCCGTCGGCGCCGGCCGCGACCAGTCGGTGCGCCATGTGGCCCACCGACGAGAAGAACGGTCCGATCTTCACGGCGAGCGGGATCGTGATCTCGGCGCGCACGGCCTCGACGAGTTCCACGTAGCGCTCCTCGACGGCGTCGCTCGTCTCCTCGGGGTCTGCCGCGATGAAGTACACGTTCAGCTCGAGCGCGTCGGCGCCGGCCTCCTGGATCCGCTTCGCGTGCCCGATCCAGCCGCCGATCGTGATGCCGTTCAGGCTCCCGATCACGGGGATCTCGAGCTCGCGCTTCGTCTCCTCCAGGTGATGGAGGTAGGTCTCGGTACCCGTCGTGTAGTCGCCGAGCTCCGGCAGGTACGTGAGCGCCTCGGCGAAGCTCTGGGATCCCACCTCGAGCGCGCCGTCGAGTTGGATCTCGTCGTGCTCGATCTGCTCCTCGAAGAGCGAGGGGAGCACGACCGCGGCGGCGCCCGCGTCCTGCATCCGTCGCAGGGTGTCGATCCGCTGGCCCATCGGCGAGGCCGAGGGGACCACCGGGTTCCGGAGCTCGAGCCCCAGGTAATGGGTGCGAAGGTCCACGCTCATGTCGCCTCTCCCTCCTCACGGGCGTCGATACCGCCGGGCGCCTCCTCGTGTGCGCTCCCGCGCTCGATCCCGGCGGTCTGCTCGTACAGGTGCCAGCGCGCGTCGACGTCGTCCTGCGCGCGCCGCATCAGCATGTCGGCCCGATCGGGGTCGGTGCGCCGAAGCATCGCGTAGCGCGCCTCCTGGTCGGTGAACGCCGTCAGCGGGATCGTCGGCTTCTTGCTGTCGAGGTGGAAGGGGTGCTCACCGGCCTCGGCGGCCGCCGGGTCGAACCGCCACAGCGGCCAGTAGCCCGAGGCCACGGCCTCCTTCTGGTGGCTCATCCCGGTCGACATGTCGATCCCGTGCGCGATGCAGTGGCTGTACGCGATCACGAGCGACGGCCCGCGGTGGGCCTCGGCCTCGGCGAGCACCTTCACCGTGTGCGGCATGTCGGCACCCATCGCGATCTGGCCGACGTAGACGTCGCCGTAGGCGGTCGCGATCATCCCGAGGTCCTTCTTGCCGCCGGACTTGCCCGCCGCCGCGAACTTGGCGACCGCTCCGCGGGCGGTCGACTTCGATGCCTGGCCGCCCGTGTTCGAGTAGACCTCGGTGTCGAGCACCAGGACGTTCACGTCGCGGCCGGTCGCGAGCACGTGGTCGAGCCCGCCGAACCCGATGTCGTAGGCCCAGCCGTCGCCGCCCACGATCCAGACGCTCGTCGGGACGAGGGCGTCCGCCGCGGCCAGCAGGTCGGGGATCCGCGGATCCACGACGTGGACGATCCGGTCGCGGAGCTGGCCGAGGCGCAGCCGCTGGAGCGCGATCGCCTCGTCGTCGCGGGCCGTCATCCCGTCGAGGAGACCCCGCACGAGGCCCTCGCCGAGGTCGGGCTCCATCGCCTCCAGCAGGTTCGCGGCCAGGTCGGCCTTCGCGTCGAGTGCGAGCCGCATCCCGAGGCCGAACTCCGCGTTGTCCTCGAACAGCGAGTTAGACCACGCCGGCCCGCGCCCGTCGGGCCCGACGGCCCACGGCGTGGTCGGGAGGTTGCCGCCGTAGATCGACGAGCAGCCCGTGGCGTTCGCGACCAGGAGCCGGTCGCCGACCTGCTGCGTGAGCACCTTCAGGTAGGGCGTCTCGCCGCAGCCCGCGCACGCCCCCGAGTACTCGAAGAGGGGCCGGAGCTGCTGCGAGCCCTTCACGGTGTCGGCCCGGACGTCGCTGCGGGCCGGATCGGGGATCGTCAGGAAGAAGTCGAACCACGCGCGCTCGTCGTCGAGGTGCTCGTCCTTCGGGCACATGTCGATCGACTTGTGCTTGACCTCCTCCTTGCTGCGGGCGGGGCACACGTCGACGCAGATCCCGCAGCCGGTGCAGTCGTCGGGCGCGACCTGGATCGTCATCAGCCGCCCGGGATGGTCGCGGTCCTTCCAGTCCTTCGTCTTGAACCCGACCGGGCCGCCCTCGGCCGCGGCGGGCTCGAACACCTTCATGCGGATCGCCGCGTGGGGGCAGACCAGGGCGCACTTCGCGCAGTCGATGCAGATCGCCGGGTCCCACACCGGGATCTCGCGCGCGATGCTGCGCTTCTCCCATCGGGCGGTATCGGTCGGGAACGTCCCGTCGACGGGGAGCGCGCTCACTGGCAGGAGGTCCCCCTCGCCCGCGATCATCGCAGCGGTCACCCGCTGGACGAAGTCCGGCGCGTCCGCGGACACGGCGGGGAGCATCGGCGGACCCTCGCCGGCCTCGGCGGGGATCGCCACCTCGTGGAGGGCCGCGATCGCGCCGTCGACGGCGGCGAAGTTCCGCGTGAGCACCGTCTCGCCGCGCTTGCCGTACGTCTTCACGATCGCGGCCTTGATCGCGGACACGGCCTCGTCCGGCGGCAGGATGTCGGCGATCGCGAAGAAGCAGGTCTGCAGCACCGTGTTCACGCGCGTGCCGAGGCCGGCCTCCTTCGCGACCCGGTAGCCGTCGACCACGAACATCCGCAGGTGCTTGTCGACGATGTGCCGGCGGGTGGCCTCGGGCAGGTGCTCCCACACCTCGTCCGGCCCGTACGGGCTGTTCAGCAGGAAGGTCGCGCCCTCGGCCGCGACCGAGAGCACGTCGGCACGCTCGAGCCGCTCGAACTGGTGCACCGCGACGACGTTCGCCGACCGGATCAGGTAGGTGGAGCGGATCGGACGCGGTCCGAACCGCAGGTGCGAGACCGTGAGCCCCCCGGCCTTCTTCGAGTCGTAGACGAAGTACCCCTGGGCGTGGAGGTCCGTTCCCTCGCCGATGATCTTGATCGTGTTCTTGTTCGCGCTGACGGTGCCGTCGCTCCCCAGCCCGAAGAACACCGCGCGCACGACGTCGGGATCCTCGGTGTCGAAGTCCGGATCCACGGGCAGGCTCAGGCGCGTCACGTCGTCGGTGATGCCCACCGTGAAGTGGTTCACGGGTTCGAGCGCCGCCAGCTCCTCGAGGGCCGCCTTGGCCATCGCCGGCGTGAACTCCTTCGACGACAGGCCGTAGCGACCGCCGAGCACGCGCGGCAAGCCACCCGCGAACCGCGCGCGCCCGGCGGACGTCTCTTCGGCCAGGGACGTGACCACGTCCTGGTACAGCGGTTCGCCCGGCGCCCCGGGCTCCTTCGTGCGGTCCAGCACCGCGATGCCGCGCACCGATTCGGGGAGCGCGGCCACGAGCGCCTCGGCCGAGAACGGCCGGAACAGCCGGACCTTGACGAGCCCGACGCGGTCGCCGCGCTCGATCATCGCCTCGACGGCCTCCTCGGCGGCGCCGACGCCCGACCCCATCAAGATCAGTACGCGCTCGGCCTCGGGGTGCCCGACGTAGTCGAACAGTCGGTGGGGACGCCCGGTGCGCGCGGCGAGTCGGTCCATCGCCGCCTGCACCAGGTCGGGGACCGCCGCGTACCACGGGTTGCAGGCCTCGCGTGCCTGGAAGAAGACGTCGGGGTTCTGCGCCGAACCGCGCAGACGAGGATGCTCCGGCGACAGGGCGCGGGCCCGGTGCTCGTGCACGAGCCGGTCGTCGATCATCGCCCGCAGGTCCTCGTCGAGGAGCCCCTCGATCTTGTCGACCTCGTGCGAGGTGCGGAACCCGTCGAAGAAGTGGAGGAACGGGACCCGGGACTCGAGCGTGACCGCGTGGGCCACGAGCGCGAGATCCTGCGCCTCCTGCACCGACGACGACGCGAGCATCGCGAACCCGGTCGTCCGTGCGGCCATCACGTCGGACTGGTCGCCGAAGATCGAGAGCGCGTGGGTCGCGATCGTGCGCGCCGCGACGTGCATCACGAACGGGGTCAGCTCGCCCGCGATCTTGAACATGTTCGGGAGCATCAGCAGCAGGCCCTGCGACGCCGTGAACGTGGTGCCGAGCGCGCCGGCCTGGAGCGCGCCGTGGATCGCGCCGGCGGCGCCGCCCTCGCTCTGCATCTCCACGACCTGCGGGACGGCGCCCCACAGGTTCTGGCGACCCGCGGCCGACCAGGCGTCGGCGAGCTCGCCCATCGACGTCGCCGGCGTGATCGGATAGATCGCGATGACCTCGGAGAGTCGGTGGGCGACCGCCGCCACCGCCTCGTTGCCGTCGACGGTGATGAGCGGGCGCGTCGAAACCGGTGAAGGGGTGGCTTGCGTCTTCATGGCTGCCATCGTGGAAGCCGGAGGGTGCCGTCCCTAGGGCCGAAGGGCCCCACCGGACGGGGCCGGCCGCTGCCCACGGCCCGGGTCGCGCGGGCGAACCTGGTGGGCAGGAGGCGAGGTCCGATGGCGACGATCGAGGTGCGGCACGAGGACGGCGACCGGTTCACGGTGGCGATCCGGGGCCACGAGCTCACGGTCGATCAGCCGGTCCGCGACGGCGGGGCCGACGAGGGGCCGACGCCCACCGAGCTGTTCGTCGCCGGCTTGGCCTCCTGCGTCGGGTTCTACGCGGGACGGTTCCTCCGCCGACACGGGCTCGACGGCGCCGGCCTCGGGGTCGCGTGCTCGTGGACGATGGCCGAGGACCGGCCGGCGCGGGTAGGGACGATCGACCTGACCCTGCAGCTCCCCGACGGCTTCCCGGAGGAGCAGCGTGACCGGTTGATGGCCGTGGTGGAGCACTGCACGGTCCACAACTCGCTCGTGCGGCCACCGGAGGTGCGGATCTCGGCACGCACGACGGTGGTCACCGCCTGACGCGCCGACATCGACGGGCCGTCGACTACGGTGACAGGCGCTCGATCCGCCAGCCGTCGCCGTCGCGCACGTAGTGGACGCGGTCGTGGAGCCGGAACGCGCGCGCCTGCCAGAACTCGACCGTGCGCGGCGCGATCCGGTACCCGCCCCAGTACGGAGGCAGGGGCACGTCGTCGTCGTACGTCCGATCGATCTCCTCGAACCGCGCCGTCAGCTCGGCGCGGCCCTCGAGCACCGAGCCTTGGCGTGAGGCCCACGCGCCCAGGCGCGCCTCGCGCGGCCGGGTACGGAAGTACGCGGCCGACTCCGCGTCGCTCGTGGGGGTGACGCTCCCGGTCACGACGACCTGACGGTCGAGCTCGCGCCAGAGCACCGCGAACGATGCCCGTGGGTTGGCGGCGAGATCCCGGCCCTTGCGGCTCTCCCGGTTCGTGTAGACCACGAAGCCGCGCTCGTCGAAGCCGCGCAGGAGCACGTGCCGGACCGTCGGGTCGCCGTCGGCGCTCGCCGTCGCGAGCGCGACGGCGTTCGCGAGATGGATCCCCTCGTTCTCGGCGTCCTCGAACCACACGCGGAACTGCGTCATCGGTTCCGGGGGAAGGTCGTCGAGGTCGAGGCCCAGGTCGGGCTTCTCGCTCATGGGGCCATGCTGCTCGTCGCCCGGTCGCCCGTCACGGCCGAACGGCCCGCCCGGGCCGGGCCTACGGCGACAGCCGTTCGATCCGCCACTCGCCGCCGTCGTCCCGCTCGTACCGGAAGCGGTCGTGCAGCCGGTGCCGGCGTCCCTGCCAGAACTCGATCGAGCGCGGGATCACGCGGTAGCCGCCCCAGAACGGCGGCCGGGGGACGTCGCCGCCGGCGAACCGGGCCGTCGCCTCCGCCAGCCGGGCATCGAGCGCGGCGCGGTCGTCGATCGACGCGGATTGCCGCGATGCCCAGGCGCCGAGCTGCGCATCGCGCGGGCGCGTCGCGAAGTAGGCGTCGTCATCCTCGTCCGCCGTCCGCAGGACCTTGCCGTCCACGCACACCTGCCGGTCGAGCTGCTTCCACAGGAAGACGAGGCCCGCGTGCGGGTTCGACTCGAGCTCCCGTCCCTTGCGGCTCTCGCGGTTCGTGTTGAAGACGAACCCACGGTCGTCGAGACCGCGCAGCAGCACGTGCCGCACCGAGGGCCGTCCGTCGGCATCGGCGGTCGCCAGCGCCATCGCATTGGGGAGCGGGACGCCGGCACGGTCCGCGTCGGCGAGCCACCGACCGAACTGCTCGATCGGATCGGGAAGGAGGTCGGCGCGCCGGAGCGGGCGATCCTCGTGGAACCCGGACGGCGCGTGCATCCGGCGAGGGTCGGTCATCGGGTCGCTCCTCGGCCGGTCATGGCGCCAGCATAGGTGGGGAGGTGCCCCCGGCAGGACTCGAACCTGCGCTTCCGGCTCCGGAGGCCGACGCTCTATCCGCTGAGCTACGGGGGCGTAGCCACGACGAGTCTAGCAACCGCCCCCTTACCCCCCGTGAGCCGGGCCTCCACGACCCCGGGGTATCCTCGATCCATGCCCGAGGGAACCCGCGTGCTGCTGGTCGACGACGACCCCGCGATGCTCCGCCTGCTCGAGGTGAACTTCCGCCTCGAGGGCTTCGTCGTGGACAGCGCCACGCGCGGCGAGGAGGCCCTCACGATCGCCGAGGCGACGCCGCCGGCGGCCGTGCTGCTCGACATGATGATGCCGGGGATGGACGGCATCGAGGTCTGCCGCCGCCTGCGCGCGCTGCCCGGTCTCGCGGAGGTCCCCGTCATCTTCCTGAGTGCGCGCGTCCGCGACGACGACGAGCCGGAGGACCCCACGCTCGGGCCCGTCACGCACCTGTCGAAGCCCTTCGACCCCCAGGTGCTCGTGGGCCTCGTCCGGCGCAGGATCGGCGAGGCGGCGTGATCGAGGACCAGCTCGTCGCGTGGATCGGGGAGGGGCTCGTCGGGGCCGCCCCGGCGCTCGGCCTCGAGGGCGACCTTCCCGTGCCCGAGCTGCTCGCGCCCAAGCAGAAGGAGCACGGTGACTTCGCGACGAACGTCGCCCTGGGGCTCGCGAAGCGCGCCGGGAAGCCGCCGCGCGAGGTGGCGCAGGCGATCGTCGACGCGCTCCCTCGCGGCCCCGTTCGTGGAGCGCGTCGAGATCGCGGGGCCCGGCTTCCTGAACGTCTTCACGACCGACGAGTGGCTGCACGCGGCGCTCCGCGACGTGGTCGCGGCGGGCGAGGCGTACGGACGTGCCGCGCCGAACGACCGGCGCGTGCAGGTCGAGTTCGTGAGCGCGAACCCGACCGGTCCGCTGCACATCGGGCACGCTCGGAACGCCGTGCTGGGGGACGCCCTCGCGCGCCTCTTCGAGGCCGCCGGCTGGACCGTGGAGCGCGAGTACTACTTCAACGACGCGGGCCGGCAGATGGACCGGTTCGCGGAATCGGTCGAGGCGCGGTACCTGCAGGCGCTCGGGCGCGAGGCCGAGGTCCCCGAGGAGGGCTACCACGGCGCGTACCTGGTCGAGATCGCCGAGGACATCCGAGCCGAGCACGGAGACGCGCTGGCCGACCTCCCGCCCGAGGAGCGCCGGGCCCGGCTGCTCGCCGAGGGATCGCGCCGCGTGCTCGCCCAGATCGAGGCGACCCTCGACCGGTTCGGCGTGCGCTTCGACGTGTACTTCAGCGAGGCCGAGCTCGCTCGCAAGGGTGAGATCGACGCCGCGATCGAGCGGCTCCGCACCGCGGGCTACGCGTACGACGCCGAGGGCGCCGTGTGGTTCCGCTCGACCGAGTTCGGCGACGACAAGGACCGGGTCGTGATCCGCTCCGACTGGGACGCACACGTACTTCGGGGCCGACTGCGCCTACCTGCTCGACAAGTTCTCCCGGGGCTTCGAGCACGTCGTGTACGTCTGGGGCGCCGACCACCACGGCGACGTGAAGCGCGTGAAAGGTGCGGCGCAGGCGCTCGGGATCGATCCGGACGCGGTCGAGATCGTGCTGTACCAGTTCGTCTCGTTCCTGCGGAACGGCGAGGTCGTGAAGATGAGCAAGCGGTCGGGGTCGATCGTGACGCTCGACGAGCTGCTCGACGAGGTGGGGGTCGACGCGGCGCGCTTCACCCTGCTGACGTCGTCGAACGACTCGGCCATGAACTTCGACATCGAGCTGGTGAAACGCCAGTCGATGGACAACCCCGTCTACTACGTGCAGTACGGGCATGCCCGGATCGCCAGCATCCTCCGCAAGGCGGCGGCCCAGGGCGTCGAGCTCCGCCCGATCGACGAGGCGGACCTGAGCCTGCTGAGGGAGGAAGGGGAGCTCGACCTGCTGCGGGCGCTCGCCGAGGTGCCGGCGCAGATCGCGACCGCGGCCGATCTCAGGGCGCCCTACCGCCTGACGCACGCCGCGCAGGATCTCGCCGGCCGCTTCCACCGGTTCTACGCGGAGCATCGCGTCGTCGACGAGCAAGTGCCCGACCTGACGCAGGCGCGCCTGTGGTTGTGCGCGGGCACGAAGCAGGCGCTCGCGAATCTCCTCACGCTGCTCGGGGTCTCGGCGCCCGAGCGGATGGACCGGACGGATGACTGACGGCTCGGCCGCGGGGAGCCCCCGCACCGGGTCGCGACTCGCGGAGGCGTCGTCGGGCCCGTCGCCCTGGCCCGCGTCGGCTTCCCTCGGTCCGCGCGGCCTCGAGATCGGTGGTGTCGCCTGCGCCGACCTGGCGGCGCGCTACGGCACGCCGCTCCTGATCGTCGACGAGGCCGACCTCCGCGCGCGGTGCCGTGCGATCGCGCCGCGCTTCGACCGGGTCCTCTACGCGGTCAAGGCGTTCACGGCGCACGCCGTGATCCGGATCGCGCTCGAGGAAGGCCTGGACCTGCTGGCGTCGACCGGCGGCGAGGTCGAGGCGTGTCTGCGTGCGGGAGCCCGCGGCGACCGCGTCGTGCTCCACGGGAACAACAAGTCCGACGCGGAGCTGCGCCTCGCGGTCGACGCTCGGCTCTCTCTCGTGATCGCGGATGGGCCCGACGAGCTCCGGCGCCTCGACGCGATCGCGCGCGAGGCGGGCCGGACGCAGCCCGTCCTGCTGCGGGTCGTCCCCGAGGTCCGGGTCGCGACGCACGAGGCGATCGCCACCGGCCACGTGGCCTCGAAGTTCGGGACGCCGCTGGCGGGGGCCGAGGACGTGGTGGGACTCGCCGGGTCGCTCCCCGGGCTGCGGTTCGACGGCCTGCACGCCCACGTCGGATCGCAGGTGCCCGACGTCGCCTCGTACGAGGCGGCGCTCGATGCCCTGCTCGGCCTGGCGGTGCGCGTGCGCGACGCCGCGGTCGGCACGGTGCGCGTGCTCGACCTGGGCGGTGGGTTCGCGGTCCCGTACGTCGACGAGCCCGGATTGGACCCGGCCGACGTCGCGGACTCCCTGCGCGCACGGCTGGACGCGCGCTGCGCCGACGAGGGCCTCGAGCGGCCGGCCCTCGTCGCCGAGCCCGGGCGCACACTCGTGGCGAACCCGGTCGTCACCCTCTACGCGGTGGGGGCACGCAAGGACGCCGGCGGCCGCACCCTCGTCGCCGTCGACGGCGGGATGTCCGACAACCTTCGGCCGATGCTGTACGACGCCCGCTTCGAGGCGCTCCCGGCGAACCGTCCCCGCGACGCGATCGCGCGGATCGCGCCCGTCACCGTGGTCGGCAAGCACTGCGAGTCGGGCGACGTGCTCGCCGACGGCGTGCCGATGCCCGAGGACCTCGGTCCCGGCGACCTGATCGCGTTCGCCGCCACCGGCGCGTACACCTACTCGCTCGCGACCGCCTACAACCGGGTAGGCCGGCCCGCGGTGGTGGCCGTGCGAGAGGGCGCGAGCCGCCTCTGGCTGCGTCGCGAGGACGCCGCCGACATGGATCGCTTCGAGACCGCGGCCGCGCGCCCGTCGCCCGACGTCACCGTGCCGACGGGCGTCACGATCCGGCCCGCGCGACCGCGCGACGCCGCGTCGTTCGTCGAGATGTGGCAGGCGGTCGTCGAGGAGGGCCGATACGTGCGGAGCGAGACCGTGGCGCACCCGAGGCGGGTCTACCGGTCCCGGTTCCGACGGCCGTGGACCGATCAGGAGGCGCAGCTCGTCGCCGTGGAGGGGGAGCGCGTGGTGGGCCACCTCTACATCCAGCGTGAGCGACACCCGGTCACGCGACACGTCGCGACGCTCGGCATCTCCGTGGCGCCGGACCGGCGGGGCCAGGGGATCGGCGCGGCGCTCCTCGACGAGTCGATCCGCTGGGCCAGGAGCGTGGGGGTCGAGAAGATCGTGCTCTCCGTCTACCCGACGAACACCGCCGCGATCTCCCTGTACCGGCGCTTCGGGTTCGTCGACGAAGGCCGGCTCGCGCGCCAATCGCGCCGCTCGACCGGCTACGTGGACGAGATCTTGATGGGCCTGTGGCTGGGCGGCTGATCCCGCCCACACGGCCGATCCTGCGGGCGCCGGTCGGGCCGCGGACGAGTGGCCGCGCCGTCAGGGTTGCTCGAGGGGCCAGGGATCGAGGATCAGTGGCGGGATCGGCTCCTGCGAGAAGTCGAACTCGCGGGCGAGATCGCCCAGGAACGGGAGCTCCTCGCGCACGGTCGGCCGCGGGTCGGGCCGTCCCTGGTTCTCGCCGTCCAACCGCTGGCCACCGAGGAACCGGTCCTCGATCAGCTTCAGGTAGGCGTCGAACGAGAGCGTCTGGCTGTCGACGCCGAGGGTACGGTCGGCCCAGGGGCTGATCAGGAGGCCCGGCACGCGGAGCCCGTAGCCGGCGGCGTCGACGCGCGGGGGCTCCACGTGGTCGTAGAAGCCCCCCCAGTCGTCCCAGGTCAAGAAGATCGCGGTGTGGTCCCACAGGTCGCTCTGCATCACGGCGTTCACGATCGTCGTGACGTGCGCCTGCCCCTCGGTGATCGGTGCGCCGGTGCCCGGATGCTCGCTCACCCCGCCGCGGCCGGGCACGATCCACGTGACCGAGGGGAGGCTCCCGTCGGCCACCGACGCGAAGAACGAGGCGTGCGTCTGGATCCGGTCGAGCTGCCCCGTCTCGCGCACGTCGGTGAACCCCGTGAGCACGTTCTGGGGCCGGGCCGGACCCCTCGCGTCGCATGCCGCCTGCGTGTCCTCGTGGCGGCGGCAGAGGACGTCGCCCGCGTAGTACGCCCAGCTCACCCCCGCCTGGTGGAGGAGCCATGTGATGTCGGTCCACGCCCACAGCTCCGGGTGCTGGTACCACTTGAGGTCGTCGAACAGGTCGCCCATCCGCAGGTCGGTGCTGCACGAGTACGCGTCGTGGGGGTCCGTGCACCGCGCCGACCACCCCGAGACCAGGAACAGATGCGCGGGAAGCGTCCACGAGTCGGTCGGCGCGAACATCCGGTCCTGCAGGACGAACTGCTCCGCGTACGCCCAGTAGTTGGGGATCGTCCGGTCGTCGTGGAACGACATCAGGTCGGGCTGACCCTGCGGGCCCACGAAGCCGGCACAGCTCGGATCGCTGGGCTTGCGCACGCACAGGCGTGCCGCCGCGGCCTCGATGAACCCGTCCATCTTCCCGCCGTCCACGGTCGTGACGGCCGCCGGATGGTCGTGCGGGCCGCCCTCGTTCACGAGACGGGTCGTGGGGTAGGGGGGTACGCAGCGGCCGAGCGTCGGATGGGGCACGCACACGGACGGGGTCCCGTCCGGCTTCATCGGGATCCCGTTGGCGCCGGGGAACGTCCCGAAGTAGTGATCGAACGAGCGGTTCTCCTGCACGATGAAGATCAGGTGGTCCAGGTTCTGGATGCCGGCGGCCGGATCGATCGGACGATCGCCTGGTGATGCGGAGGCGACCGCGGCGGGCTCGATCGGGGATGCCGGCACGTCGGCGCTCGACCGGGTGCAGGCGGCCGCGAGGAGCGCGGCGGCGAGCACGGCGGCGACGGCGGCGGAACCGGGGAGTCGTGTTCGGGGGCGGGTCACGGCCCGTCACTGTAGCCGACCCTGCGCCACCCGCCGGGAGGCGGCCCGGTTCCGGGCACGCGTCCTCCGCCCGGCTACGATTGGTCGGACCGGGATCGAACGGGGGCATCGGCAGGTGGGCGAGGAACGCACGATCCGCGTGGGCTTGCTGGGCTGCGGGAACGTGGGCGCGGCCGTGATCCGCCTGCTCCACGAGCACGCCGACGACATCGCGATGCGCGCCGGATGCCGCCTCGAGGTGGCCCGGGTGGCCGTCCGCGATCTCGGTCGTGACCGCGACGTGCCCCTGTCTCCGGACGCCTTCACGCTCGACGGCGTCTCGATCGTCGACGACCCCACGATCGACGTCGTCTGCGAGCTCCTCGGCGGCGTGCAACCCGCGCGGGCCCTGATCCTGCGGGCGTTCGCGAACGGGAAGTCCGTCGTCACCGCGAACAAGGAGCTGCTCGCCACCGACGGCGAGTCGTTGTTCGAGGCGGCCGACGCGGCCGAGCGTGACCTCTACTTCGAGGCCGCGGTGGCCGGCGGGATCCCGCTGATCCGGCCGATGAAGGAGTCGCTCACCGGCGAACGGATCACCCGGCTGCTCGGGATCGTGAACGGCACGACGAACTTCATCCTCACGCAGATGACCGAGCACGGCTGGTCGTTCGACGACGCGCTCGCCGAGGCGCAGCGGCTCGGCTACGCGGAGGCTGACCCCACCGCCGACGTGGAGGGGTTCGACGCCGCCGCGAAGTGCGCGATCCTCGCGTCGATCGCGTTCAACACGCGGGTGGTCGCGGGCGACGTCTACCGCGAGGGCATCACGAAGGTCACCGCGCAGGACATCGCCGACGCCGCCCGCATGGGCTACGTCGTGAAGCTCCTCGCGATCGCCGAGCTCGACGAGGATGAGGTGAGCGCGCGCGTCCACCCGGCGATGATCCCGGAGGCCCATCCGCTCGCCAGCGTGCGGGACGCCTTCAACGCCGTGTTCATCGAGGGGCCGAAGATCGGCCAGCTGATGTTCTACGGGCGCGGTGCGGGGGGCGACCCGACCGCGGCCGCCGTGGTGGGCGACCTCGTGACGGTGGCCCGGCACACGGCGTCGGGTGCGCGAGGGGTCGGCTGCACGTGCGCGCTCGATCGCCGGATGCGCCCGATGGACGGCACGCGCGGCCAGTACTACCTGAACCTGCACGTCGAAGACCGGCCCGGTGTGCTGGCCGAGGTCGCCGAGCACTTCGGGCGCAACGGCGTGTCGATCGAACGCGTGTGGCAGGAGGGGGCCGGCGACGAGGCGACCCTCGTCTTCATCACGCACCGGGCCCAGGAGGGCGCGTTCCAGAAGACGATCCAGGAGCTCCGCGAGCTGACCGCGGTGCGGGCCGTGTCGAGCGTCCTGCGCGTGGAGGGGGAGGAGTGACCGGCGACGTGGCGATGCCCGCGGCGTCGTCATCCGGCGCCGGCGATCCCGTGCCGGGCGCGCACCAGTGGCGCGGGCTGATCGAGGAGTACCGCGGCCGGCTCCCCGTCACCGATGCGACCCCCGTGATCACGCTCCGCGAGGGTGGCACCCCGCTCGTGCGCTCCGACGTCCTCTCAGCCGAGACCGGCTGCGACGTCTGGCTGAAGTTCGAGGGGGCGAACCCCACCGGCTCCTTCAAGGACCGCGGGATGACCCTCGCGATCAGCAAGGCGGTCGAGGCCGGCGCCAAGGCCGTGGTCTGCGCCTCGACCGGGAACACCTCGGCGAGCGCGGCGGCCTACGCCGCGAAGGCGGGGCTCACCTGCGCGGTGCTCGTCCCCAAGGGCAAGATCGCGCTCGGCAAGATGGCGCAGACGTTGATCCACGGCGCGCGCGTGCTGGAGGTCGACGGGAACTTCGACGCCTCGCTCGAGCTCGCGAAGGATCTGGCCGAGCGCTACCCGGTCACGCTCGTGAACTCGGTGAACCCGTTCCGTCTCCAGGGCCAGAAGACCGCGGCGTTCGAGATCTGCGACGCGCTCGATCGCGCGCCCGACCTGCACTGCGTGCCGGTGGGCAACGCCGGCAACATCTCGAGCCACTGGATCGGCTATTCGGAGTACCTCGCCGACGGGATGATCGCCGAGCCCCCGCAGCTCTTCGGGTTCCAGGCCCAGGGAGCGGCCCCGATCGTGCTCGGCGAGCCCGTGAAGGACCCCCAGACGATCGCCACGGCGATCCGCATCGGGAACCCAGCCTCCTGGGACAAGGCCGTGAACGCCGCGAGGGAGTCCGAAGGCGCGATCGAGGCGGTGACCGACCGCGAGATCCTCGCTGCCTATCGCCGGATCGCGCGCGAAGGGATGTTCGCGGAGCCGGCGAGCGCGGCCAGCGTCGCCGGCCTGCTGCACCTGCACGCCGAGGGGAAGCTGCCCGCGGGGGCGACCGTCGTGTGCATCCTCACCGGGCACGGCCTCAAGGACCCCGAGTGGGCGATCGCGGGGGCGGCCACCCCGGTGACGGTCTCGGTCGACGCGGCGGCCGTCGCGGCCGAGCTGGGGCTCTAGCGGGCGTGCGCCTCACCGTCCGCGTCCCCGCGACCTCGGCGAACCTCGGCCCGGGCTTCGACTGCTTCGGGCTCGCGCTCGATCTGTGCAACGAGGTGACGGTCGACACCGACGCGGCGCCCGGCGTGGCGTGGGAAGGCGAGGGCGCGTCGGAGCTGCCGACCGACGGTTCCGACCTCGTGAGTCACGTGATGGCGTCCGTCGCCCAGGTGACGGGCGGGACCCTGCCGCCGATGCGGCTCGACGGGCTGAACCGGATCCCGCTCGAGCGAGGCCTCGGGTCCTCCTCGGCCGCCGCCGTGGCCGGCGCGGCGATCGCTCTGCGGATCCTCGGCGAGGCGGCGACGCCCGACGCCGTGTTCGGTCACGCGGCGAGGATCGAGGGGCATCCCGACAACGCCGGCCCCGCGGTGTTCGGCGGCTTCACGATCGCGCTGCCGGACGGGACGGTCCACCGGTTCGACCCGCACCCCGACCTCCATCCTGTCGCGCTCGTGCCGGGCGACCGGTTGCCCACCGCCGAGGCGCGCCGGGCGCTCCCCGAGGACGTACCGCGCGAGGACGCGGTGTTCAACGTGGCGCACGCGGCACTCACCGTCGAGGCACTGACCCGCGACCCGTCGCTCCTCGGCGAGGCGCTCCAGGACCGGCTCCATCAGGACGCCCGGCTCGCGCTCGTTCCGGCGGTGCTCGAGGTCTTCCGCTCCCTCCGGGGAGCCGGGGTCCCCGTGTGCGTGTCCGGGGCGGGTCCGACGCTCCTCGCGTTCCCGCGCGAGCCGCTCGCGGTCCCCGAGGGCTGGCGCGTGATCGAGCCGGGGATCAGGTCCCGGGGGTTCGAGCTGGCCGAGGAATGAATCCCGTCAAGCGGGGGTGCACACGCCCGGGCTCACGGCCTCGTCTCGGGCGATCGACCGCGTGACGAGCTGGGAGAACTCGCTCGACACGATCGCGTAGCCCACGTGATCCTCGACCACCGAGTTCGCGAACACGACCCCGGCGACCTTCCCGTTCGGCAGCACGAACGGCCCCCCGCTATTGCCCGGCGCCACGTCGGCCTGCAGCTCGTACAGACGCCGCGTGACCTCGCCGCTCCCGTAGATGTCGTGGCCGACGGGCACGATCACCTGGCGCACGGCTGCGGCCCCGGTCGTGAGCGAGCCCCCGCCGGGGTACCCGAGCACCGCTCCGCCGTCCCCGCGGGCGAGATCGCCACCCAGGAGGGCGAGCGGCGGCGCCGTCAGGGTGGGGACGTGCAACACGGCGATGTCCAGATCCGGATCGAACCCCACGACGGTCGCCGGGTGGTCGTGGCCGTCGAGGCGGACCCACAGCTCGGTCGTGCCGGCCACGACGTGCGCGTTCGTCACGACGAACCCGGGCTCGACCACGAACCCGCTGCCTTGGTTCAAGAACCCGTGGAAGCAGCCGTCCCCGAGGACCTCTGCCGTGCTCGGCGCTGCGTGCCGGAAGGCGGCCGTGGCATCGGCCCCCGACGGCGGCTCGACCGGGTCGGCCGGGACCGGCGGGAGCCCGATGAACACGTCGGGGAACCCGAGGAGCGCGAGGACCCTTTGCAGCTCCCCGATCATCGAGGGCGGCTGCGGCATCACGGCGTCGAGGCCCCGCACCACTCTCGAGTCGCGGATCCCGCGGGCGATCTGCGGGAACGGCCCGTTGGCCAGGTTCAACGCGAGGAACCAGGTCGTGAGCAGGAGCGCGACCACGGAGACGACCGCACCCCCGTAGGCGTCGGCGCTCTGCATCTTCGAGCCGTGCGTCCTCGTGCGGACACGGCTGCCGACCACCCATCCTGCGAGGTTGCCGACCGCGCCGCCGATCAGCACGACGCCGAGCGCGATCGCGATCTGGGTCAGCGGATCACCCCCGAATCGGGCAAGCCGGGGGGCGAGCATGATGCCGATCACGATGCCGAGGGCCAGCCCCGACAGCCCGATCACCTGCAGCACGGCGCCGCGCCGGTAGCCGCCGATCACGGACAGCACCAGCAGCACGAGGAAGATCAGGTCGAGCCAGGTCATGGCGCAGGTATCGTCCCACGGAGAGCCACGGCTGAGGGGGCACTCGGGTGAAGGAGTTGGCGGGCAGGGGCGCGCTCGTGACCGGCGGGACCACCGGCCTCGGCCGCGCGATCGCCGAGGTGTTCGTGCGGGAGGGCGCCGCGGTCGTGATCACCGGGCGCGACGAGGGGCTCGGGCGGGAGGCCGAGGCCGTGCTGCGCGGGGCCGGCGAAGCGTGGTTCGTGCGCGCCGATGCCGGCGACCCCGCGCAGATCGAGGCGTCGGTGGACCAGGCGGTCGGGCTCCTGGGCGGGCTCGACGTGCTCGTGAACAACGCGGGCCTGGGCGTGGCCGCCTCGCCGCTCGACACCCCGCTCGCGGACTACGACCGGGTGATGGACGTGAACGTGCGTGGGTGCTTCCTCTACGCGCAGCGGTGCTTCCCTCACCTCGAGGCCCGTGGCGGCTCGATGATCCACATCGGCTCCGACGCAGGGGTG
The DNA here is from genome assembly GCA_963821925.1 of uncultured Actinomycetes bacterium. Taxonomy (GTDB): domain Bacteria; phylum Actinomycetota; class UBA4738; order UBA4738; family HRBIN12; genus JAOUEA01. The sequence continues at coordinate 93,510 of CAWGFO010000010.1, forward strand.
CTGGGAGAGGTCGACATCGGCGTCTACTCGGTCTCGAAGGCCGCGGTGCACATGCTGTCGAACGTGCTCGCCGTCGAGGGCGGCCGGCGCGGGGTGCGATCGAACGTGATCGCGCCCGGCGATACGGAGCCGGGCATGCGCCACATGGGCCCACCCGGCGACCAGGATCGGCCCGAGGACGACCCGTCGACCTGGCCGCTCCCGCCGATCGGGCGCGTGGGCCGCGCGGCCGACGTCGCCGAGGCCGCCGTCTACCTCGCCTCCGAACGGGCCTCGTTCGTGAACGGCGTGACGCTGCTGCTCGACGGGGGCATGCGCGCGGGGTTCAACACCGCTCGGTTCCTGCCGATGACCCCATGAGAGTGGCCCCCGCCCGCCGGCCCCGCGACTAGACTGGACGCCAGTGGTCACGATCGCCCACATCTCCGATCCGCACGTCGGTTCGCCGTTCTTCGTGCCGAACCTGATGAACCGCGTGATCAAGGAACTCAACGAACTGTCGCCCGATGCCGTCGTCTGCACCGGCGATCTCACGACCGAGGGCTACCGCCAGGAGTACAAGAACTGGCTCGCCTACGCCGAGCGGATCGAGGCGCCGATCCACACCGTGCCGGGCAACCACGACTCGCGCAACGTCGGGTACCTCCACTTCGAGGATCTGATCGGACCGCGGATGTGGACGGCCGAGGTCGAGGACGTCCGGATCGTGGGGCTGGACTCGAGCGAGCCCGACCTGAACGAGGGCAAGGTCGGGCGCATGCACTACGAATGGATCAGCCGCCAGTTCCAGGCGCCCGCCGCGCTGAAGGTGCTGGCCCTGCATCACCACCTGCTGCCGATCCCGGGCACCGGTCGTGAGCGGAGCACGGTGATGGATGCGGGCGACCTCCTCGAGGTGCTGATCCACGCGGGCGTCGACGTCGTGCTCTCGGGGCACAAGCACGTCCCCTACGTCTGGCGCCTCGAGAAGATGTTCGTCGCGAACGCCGGGACCGTGTCGTCCCTCCGCGTGCGCGGGTACACGAAGCCCTGCTACAACGTGCTCGAGTTCGAACGGGGCGAGGTCAAGATCTTCCGGAAGTTCCCGTTCGGCGACAGCACCGTGATGGCGCACTTCGCGCTCTCGGGCGAGGAGTTCTACCGGGCGCACGAGCTGCCCGTCCAGGAGCGCACCGTCCACGTCGGCGACTAACGCCGGCCCCACCACCCGCACGATCGTCCCGACCGACCCCCCGATGGAAAGGTGATCCCCACCCCGATGCGCACCCTCGTCCTCGTCGACGGCGAGCATTACCCGCCGGTCACCCGGTGGGGCATCGAGACGGCCATCGCCCGCGGCCACGACGTGGTGGGCGCGCTGATGGTCGGCGGGATCGAGAAGATCGATCCGGGGTCGCTGCCCGACCTCGGCGTCCCGACGACCGCGGCCGGCGACGACCGGATGGCCGCGCTCGGCGCCGCGCTCGACGCGCTCGAGCCCGAGGTCGTGCTCGACCTGTCCGACGAACCCATCCTCGGCTACCGGGAGCGGATGGAGCTCGCGGCGGTCGCGCTCGCCCGGGGGGTCGTCTACCAGGGCGCCGACTTCCGGCTGGACCCGCCGGCCGGTGGCCCGCCGATCGACGCTCCCACGCTCGCCGTGATCGGCACGGGCAAGCGGACCGGGAAGACCGCGATCAGCGGCGAGGTCGCCCGGCTGGCCGCGCGCATGGGTCTCGACCCGGTCGTGGTGGCGATGGGGCGCGGCGGACCACCCGAGCCACAGGTCGCCGAGGCCGGGAGCGTTGACCTCGAGCGCCTGCTCGAGCTCGTCCGGTCGGGCCAGCACGCCGCGTCGGACTACCTGGAGGACGCGCTCACGACCGGCGTGACGACGATCGGCGCCCGCCGCGCGGGCGGGGGGCTCGCGGGGGCGCCGTACGCGACGAACGTCCGCGAGGCGGCCGAGCTCGCCGCCGCCCGCCGCCCGGGCGTCGTGATCCTCGAGGGCAGCGGGGCGGCGGTACCGCCCGTCCCGTGGGACGCCGGCGTCCTCGTGGTGCCCGCCTCGGCCCCGCCCGAGTACCTGGGGGGCTATCTCGGTCCCTATCGTCTCTTGCGGTCGGACCTCGTGGTTGTTACCATGGCGTCCAGCCCGTTCGCTGGGCCCGAGAACCTCTCCGCACTCCGTTCCCACGTCGGCCGCTTCCTCGATGATGCCCGGTGCGTGGTGACCGACTTCATCCCGGTACCGCTGTCCGACGTGCGGGATGCGAGGGTGTTCTTCGCCACGACGGCGCCGGGGGCGGTCGCCGCTCGACAGGTCGACCACCTGGTGAGCGTCCACCGATGCGACGTCGTGGGATGGAGCGCGCGGCTGGCCGATCGGGCCGGCCTCGCGGAGGATCTCGATGCGGCCCAGGGATACGACGTCCTCCTCACGGAGCTGAAGGCCGCCGCCGTCGACGTGGCGTGCGAGCGGGCGATGGCCCGGGGGGCGGAGGTCGTGTTCGTGGACAACCGCGCCACGGTGGTGGAGGGATCGACCGATCTCGACACGGCGTTGGGCGAGGTGCTCGACCGAGCATCCGAGCGAGGGACTCACCGGTGAATCGATCCGATACGAAGACCCATATCGTGATCTCCGATCGCGAGCCCGGCCTGCCGTTCTCCAAGGGCCTGCTCGCGTCCCAGGTCATGGTCACGGGGCTGTCGCCGTTCCGCGCGTACCAGGTCGCCGAGGCGGTCGAGGAGCGCCTGCGCGCCGACGGGAGCGTCTCGCTCACGAGCGAGGAGCTCTCCGATGTGGCCCTGGCCGTCCTGGGCGAGATCGCGGGCGAGCGCTACGCGAAGAACTTCGTGCGGTGGCGCGAGGTCGAGCGTCTCGACGTCCCGCTGGTGATCTTGATCGGCGGCGCCACGGGCGTGGGCAAATCCACGATCGCGACGCAGCTCGCCGCTCGCCTCGGCATCGTCCGGGTGGTGGCCACCGACGCGATCCGCGAGGTGATGAGGTCGATGCTCTCGCCGAAGCTGATGCCCACGCTCCACACGTCGTCGTTCCACGCCGACGAGGCACTCCTGGAGCCTCCGTCGAAGGCGGTCGACGCCCTGATCGTGGGCTTCCGGGAGCAGACGGCGGCCGTCTCGGTCGGCATCGATGCACTGATCGAGCGCGCGGCGACCGAGGGCACGAGCATCGTGATCGAGGGAGCGCACGTGGTGCCCGGGTTCTTCGACGTGCAGACGCACGCCGAGCGGATCCTGTCCGTCTCGTTCCTGATCGGCGTCGACGACGAGGAGCGGCACCTCACGCACTTCGCCTCCCGCGAGGGCGCGGTGGCCGCCCGGCCGGCCGAGCGGTACGCGAACGGGTTCGACAACATCCGCAAGCTCCAGCGCTACGTGAAGGCGCAGGCGCTCGCCCACGGGGTCCCGATGATCCCCAACTACAGCTTCGACCAGTCGATCGCTGCGGTGACCGACCTGGTCATGGAACGCGCCACCGAGCGCGCGGCCGAACTCCGCGCGGCGGGGGCCACGAACGAGCACCGAGCAGAAGGGATACCGACGTGAAGCTCTTCCTCGACACGGCAAGCATCGAGGAGATCCGCGAGATCAACCGATGGGGCGTCCTCGGCGGCGTGACGACGAACCCGTCCCTCGTGGCCAAGGAGGCCCAGGACCCCGACCGGGTCTGGAAGGAGATCCTCGAGGAGGTCCCGGGCGATATCTCGCTCGAGACCACCGAGCCCGAGGCCGACGCGATGTACGACGAGGGCGTCGACCTCTCGCGGAAGGCCCCGAACGCCGTCGTGAAGGTGCCGATGACGCCCGACGGACTCGCCGCGGGCCGCGCCTCACCGAGGACGGGATCCGTATCAACGTCACGCTCGTCTTCTCGCCGGCCCAGGCGATCCTGGCCGCCGAGATCGGCGCCTACATCGTGTCGCCGTTCCTCGGTAGGCTGGACGACGTCGGCAGCGACGGCATGGGCATGCTCCGCACGATCTGCGAGATCTACGCGGTGCAGGGCTATCGCACCAACGTGCTGGCGGCCTCGCTTCGGCACCCGATGCACGTGGTCGACGCCGCGCTCGCGGGCGCCGATATCGCCACGATGCCGTACGACGTGTTCATCAAGCTCGTGAAGCATCCGTTGACCGACTCCGGCCTGGACAAGTTCATGGCCGACTGGAACACGCTCCAGAACGAACTGAAGGGAGAGGCCTAGCCTCATGGAGACCACGACCGACCGCAGCGCCCTCGAGGGCAAGCTGATCCCCGAGCTGCAGCGGATCGCCCAGGAGATGGGCATCGAAGGCACGCAGAAGCTCCGCAAGGCCGGCCTGATCGACGCGATCGTCGAGAAGGGTGGCAACGGGGAGGCCAACGCATCGACCGGGTCCGCCGCGCCACGTGGGCGCCGGGGCGCCAACGGCGAGTCCGCCGCGTCCGCCGAAGGCGCCGAGGCGCCGCCGGAGACGTCGACCGAGGAACGCGCCGATGAGCGCGGCACGTCCGAGCGCGCCGACGACACGTCCGAGGCCGAGGAGCGCGGCGCCGAGGACGGCGACGTCGACGGGAACCGAGAGGCCCCGCGTGCTCCGCGCGGCGACCGCCAGCGCGACGACCGTGGCGATCGCGGCCGCGACCGGAACCAGGATCGTGGTCCGAGCGACCGCGGTGACCGGAACCAGGACCGGAACCAGCCCCGCAACCAGGGCGGACAGCCCCGGAACCAGGACCGTGCCCAGGGCGGACAGGATCAGGACCAGGGTGGTCAGCGCGACCGCGACGGTCGCCGCCAGCGTCCCTCCCGCGAGGAGCGCCGGCGTCAGCGCGAGGAACGGCGCCTCCGCGAGGAGGCCGATCGCGCCGAGGAGGTCGCGAACGCTCCCACGCAGAGCGGGATCCTCGACCTCCTGCCCGACGGCTACGGGTTCTTGCGGACCTCCGGCTACATGCCGGGCTCCGAGGACGTCTACGTCTCGGTCTCGCAGGTCCGCAAGGCGTCCCTCCGCAAGGGAGACGTGATCGGCGGCAAGGTCCGGCGTCCGCGCGACAACGAGAAGTACCTCGCACTCCTCGAGGTCGAGACCGTCAACGGCATGGATCCCGAGACGGCGCGCGACCGCTCGAACTTCGACAAGCTGACCCCGCTCTTCCCCGACGAGCGTTTCCGGCTCGAGTCGGGCCCGCTCGCCGTGGCCGAGCGCATCATCGACATGATCGCGCCGATCGGCAAGGGCCAGCGCGGCATGCTCGTGGCGCCGCCCAAGGCGGGCAAGACGACGATCCTCAAGCAGGTCGCGAACGGGATCATCGCCTCGAACCCGGAGGTGCACCTGATCGTGCTGCTCGTCGACGAGCGGCCCGAGGAGGTCACCGACTGGCAGCGCACGGTGACCGCCGCCGAGGTCGTCTACTCCACGTTCGACAAGCCCACCGAACAGCACATCCAGGTCACCGAGCTGGTGCTCGAGCGAGCGAAGCGGCTCGCGGAGTCCAAGCAGGACGTCGTGATCATCCTCGACTCGCTCACACGGCTGGCGCGCGCCTACAACCTCGCGATGCCCGCGAGCGGCAAGATCCTGTCGGGCGGCATCGACGCGTCGGCGCTCTACCCGCCTCGGCGGTTCTTCGGCGCGGCGCGCAACATCGAGGAGGGCGGCTCGCTCTCGATCATCGCCTCGGCGCTCGTCGAGACCGGGTCGCGCATGGACGAGGGGATCTTCGAGGAGTTCAAGGCCACGGGCAACATGGAGCTCCGCCTCGACCGGCAGCTCGCGGAGAAGCGCCTGTTCCCCGCGATCAACGTCGACGCGTCGGGCACCCGCAAGGAGGAGCTGCTGCTCCCGCCCGAGGAGCTCGCCCTCGTGATCAAGCTGCGCCGGGTCCTGCACGCGTTGGAGCCGGCCGCCGCGCTCGAGCTCCTCACCGACAAGATCCGCGCCACGAAGTCGAACGAGCAGTTCCTGAAGGAGATCGCGAAGAGCGGGAACTGACGCTCGGAGGCTGCCCGGGAATGCAGGGGCGTTGACACCGGTGCGAGGTACCCTCATGCGGTCAGCGAAGGAGACGCATCCACGATGAAGCAAGGCATCCACCCCGACTACCAGATCGCGAACGTCCACTGCTCGTGCGGGAACACGTTCCAGACCCGCTCGACCGTCAGCGAGATCCGCGCCGAGATCTGCTCGAACTGCCACCCCTTCTACACGGGCAAGCAGAAGCTGATGGACACCGGCGGCCGGGTCGAGCGCTTCCAGAAGCGCTACGCGAAGACCCAGGCGGCGCAGCAGGCCGCGAAGCAGTAGCCGACGTGTCGGACGCGCCCGCGCCCGCACCCTCGAAGCCGCATCTCTACGGCGGCCAGGCCGTCGTCGAGGGCGTGATGATGCGCGGCGCGGCGCACTGGGCGGTCGCGGTCCGCCGGCCGGCGGGCGACATCCACATCGAGTCGCACGACATCGACTCGATCGCGGCCAAGCACCCGATCCTCGGCAAGCCCGGGCTGCGCGGGATCATCGTCCTGGGGCAGTCGCTCGCGATCGGTACGCGTGCGCTCCTGATCGCGGCGAACCAGGCCGTCGAGGAGGAGGAGCAGCTCAGCTCGCGCCAGGTCACGGTCTCCCTGATCGTCGCGTTCGCGCTGTTCATCGGGATCTTCATCCTGGGGCCGACCGCCCTGTTCGCCTGGTTCGAGGACCGGACGGGTGGCGGCGTGGCCGTCCTCGTGCTCGAGGGCGTGTTCCGGGTGGCGCTCTTCGTGGGCTACCTGTGGCTGATCGGCCGCACGAAGGACATCCACCGGGTGTTCGAGTACCACGGGGCCGAGCACAAGACGATCGCCGCCTACGAGCACGACGTGCCGCTCGAGCCGGACGAGGTGGATCGGTTCCCCAAGGAGCACGTCCGCTGCGGCACGAACTTCCTGATCATCGTGATGATCATCACGATCTTCGTGTTCACGTTGTTCGGCACGCCGGGCTTCTGGTGGCGGATCGCGTCGCGGATCGTCGCGATCCCGCTGATCGCGGGCATCGCCTACGAGGCGCTCCGCCTCGGCGCGCGGTTCCCCGACTCGCTGCTGATGAGGGCGCTGATGCGGCCCGGGATCTGGCTGCAGAAGATCACCACCCAGGAGCCGGCACCCGACCAGATCGAGGTCGCGATCGCGTCGTTCGACGAGGTCCTGCGGTGCGAGCGGGAGGCGCCGCGGCCGGCCGGCCCGCCTCCGGCCTGAGCTCCGCGCCGCACACACCATCTCCCGAGGGTCGTTGCATCCGCGCCGAGGGCACCGGAAGATGCCCGGGTACCTCGAGCGAGCGGGAGGCTTCCCCATGAGCAACACTTCCGACCTCGATCTGCCGTTGCTGCCCAGCGCCGAGCAGATCCGACGCCGTGAATTCGCGTCCGTACGACGCGGCTACGACCCCGATCAGGTCCGCGACTACCTGGGCGCGGTCGCCACACAGGTCGAGACCCTGGAGCGGGACCTCCGCGAGGCGCGGCTGACCGCCGAGACGGCCGCCCCTGCACCCCCGGCGACCGCGACCGCCCCCGCGCCGAAGACCGATCCGTACGAGGAGCTCGGCAAGCGCATCGCCGGCCTGGTCGCCACCGCCGACCAGGAAGCGATCCGACTCGTCGACGAGGCCAAGACGGAATCGTCGCGGATCCTCCAGGAGGCTCGCACCGAGGCCGACCGGATCCGGACCGACGCGCAGTCCCACGCCGAGGAGGTCCGCCAGCAGGCCGCCGACGTCCTCGCCGAGGCCCAGGCGAAGGCCGACGCGATCGTCGCCGGCCTCGCGGAGCGCCGCGAGAACCTCGTCACGCAGCTCCAGACGATGCAGTCGCGGCTGCTGAACGTCGCGAAGGAGCTCGACGTGACGATCGAGGACGGCGGCACGAGCGCCGCCGCGTCCGTCTCGGCGAGCTCGGCGCCGGAACCCGTGGTCACCGCACCCGTGTCGAAGGCGCCCGCGCCGGCTGCCGAGCCGGCGGCCGAGGGCCCTCAGCGCGCACGCACCGACGCCGCGGCCGTGGCCGAGGGTGACGACCTCGCCGACCTGGTCGACCCGCGGTACGAGGACCTCTGGGTCTCCGCCGACGCGGCCACCGCCGAGCCCGACACCGACGCCGACGCGAGCACCGGTGATGCCGAGATCGACCTTCCCGACCTCGCGTCGATCGAGCTCGACTTCGACAGCGACGACGACTGATCCTCCCGCACGACCGAACGACCCTCGCGGCGGCTCTCGGGGGTCGTTCTGCGTTCTGGGAACATCGCACGCATGGCATCCGATCTCGAGGCGAGGCTCGCGGAGGTCGAGGCGCGCTACGAGGCGGTCTCGGCCGAGATGGCCGCGCCCGAGACCAGCGCCGACCCCGAGAAGCTCCGGACGGTCGGCAAGGCCTTCTCCGATCTGGAGGAGATCGTGCGCCCGTACCGGGAGTTCCGCGAGGTCACGAAGGCCGCCGACGACGCGCGCGAACTCGCGAAGGCCGAGTCCGATCCAGAGATGGAGGCCTTCTTCCGCGAGGAGGCCGAGCGCGCGGAAGCCCGTGCCGACGAGCTCAGGGCGCAGCTCGAGCTGCTCCTCGTCCCGAAGGACCCGAACGACGGGAAGGATCTGGTCGTCGAGATCCGCGGTGGCGCCGGCGGCCAGGAGGCCGCCCTCTGGGCGGGCGAGCTCTATGAGATGTACGCGAGGTTCGGCGAGCGCCATCGCTGGAAGATCGAGGTCCTGTCCTCGTCCCCGAGCGACCTCGGCGGCTTCAAGGACGTCGTGCTCGAGGTCCGCGGCAAGGACGCGTACTCGAAGCTGAAGCACGAGTCCGGCGTCCATCGCGTGCAGCGGGTGCCCGTCACCGAGTCCCAGGGCCGGATCCACACGTCGACCGCCACCGTGGCCGTGCTCGTGGCGGCCGAGGAGGTCGAGGTCGAGATCCGTTCCGAGGACCTCGAGATCGACGTCTACCGCTCGAGCGGACCGGGCGGCCAGTCCGTGAACACCACCGACTCGGCCGTGCGGATCGTGCACCGACCGACCGGCATCAAGGTCGAATGTCAGGAGGAGCGCTCCCAGCTCCAGAACCGCGAGAAGGCGATGCGCTACCTGCGGGCGCGCCTGCTGCAGAAGGCGATCGACGAGGCGCAGGCGAAGGAGGCCGCGGCGCGGCGCTCGCAGCTGGGGACCGGCGACCGCTCGGAGAAGATCCGCACGTACAACTTCCCGGACGGCCGGGTCACCGACCACCGGATCAAGTACACGTCGCACCAGCTCCAGGACGTGCTGGCGGGCGGTCCGGAGCTCGACGGCTTCGTCGACCGGCTGAACCAGGCGGAGCGCGCCGCCCAGCTCTCCGAGGGCGACGCGGAAGATTGATGCGTCCCGCCGAGGTCGTCCGTCGCGGCGCCGGGTACCTGGAACGCCACGAGGTCGACCAGCCGCTCGCCACCGCCGAGGTCCTGCTCGCCTCGATCCTCGGCACGGACCGCACCGGTCTCTACCTCCGCGAGGAAGGGCTCTCGACCGCCGAGGCGAAGCGGTTCGGGCGCGCGCTGTGCCGCCGGTGCACGGGGACCCCGGTCCAGCACCTCACGGGGGAGCAGGGGTTCCGGGGGCTCGTGCTGACGGTGCGCCCGGGGGTGTTCATCCCTCGGCCCGAAACCGAGGTCGTGGTGGACGCGGCCCTGGTGGCGGTCGCGGCCCTCGAGGCGCCGCTCGTGGTCGACGTCGGCACCGGGACCGGCGCGATCGCGCTCTCGATCGCGCTGGAACACCCCGGCGCGCGGGTGGTCGCGACCGACGCTTCGCCCGAGGCCGTGGCCCTGGCGCGCGAGCACGCCGGGCGGTTCGGCCTCGCGGTCGACGTGCGCGAGGGCGACCTGCTGGGGCCGGTCGCGGTCGAGCTCGCGGGCGAGGTCGACCTGGTCGTCAGCAACCCGCCGTACGTGGAGCCTTCCGCGCTCGAGGGGCTGCCGCCCGACGTGCGGGCCGATCCGGCGACGGCCCTCGTCGGCGGCATCGAGGTGTTCGAGCGGCTGTTCGCGCAGGCCGCCGCGTGCCTGCGTCCCGGCGGCATGGTCGTGGTCGAGATCGGTGACGCGCAGGGCGAGGCGGTGGCCGGGGCGATGCGGGCCGCGGGGTTCGCCGGCGTGCGCGTCGGGCCGGACCTCACCGGGCGCGACCGGTTCGTCGAGGGCCGACGGACGTGACCCGCCGCCGGGACCCCGTCGCCGAGGCCGCCGACGCGGCGCGCGCCGGCCGATTGATCGTGCTCCCCACCGACACCGTCTACGGCCTCGGGACACGGCCCGACGATCCGGTGGCCACCGCGCGGCTCTTCGAGGCGAAGGCCCGGCCGCACGGTCTCGAACTGCCGATCCTCGCGGCGACCGCCGCCGAGGCGCGGACCCTGGCGCGGTTCGACGCCCGCGCCGACCGGCTCGCGGGCGCGTGCTGGCCGGGCGCCCTGACCGTCGTGCTCCCACGGACCGAGGCCTCGGGGGGCTGGGAGCTCGGGGGCGACCCCGCGACCGTGGGCGTCCGCGTGCCGCACCATCCGCTCGCCCTGGCGGTGCTCGCGGCGACCGGGCCGCTGGCCGTGACGAGCGCGAACCGCTCGGGCGCGCCGCCGGCTCGCACCTGTGACGAGCTGCAGGCGGCCTTCGGCGATGCGGTCGAGGTCTACCTGTGCCAGGACGAGCCGCTGGAGGGCCTGGCCTCCTCGGTGGTCGACCTCGCGCACGGTCCCGCGCGGCTCCTCCGCGCCGGATCGGTGGCGTCCGAGGTGATCGAGCGATTTCTGCCCGGCGAGGGGCCGCTGTTAGACTCGCGGCCCTCTCCATGACCTCGATCCTCGTCGTCTGCACGGGCAACATCTGCCGCTCCCCGATGGCCGAGGGCTTCCTCCGTGACGCCCTGATCCGCCGTTTCGGCGACCGGGCTCCCGGCGTGTCGTCGGCGGGCACGATCGGGTGGACCGGATCGCCCGCGAGCCCTGAGTCGGTCATCGCCGCCGGGGAGCGGGGGAGCGACATCGAGTCCCACCAGGCCCGCGAGCTCCGGCCGCCGATGATCGAGGGAGCCGACCTGATCCTGTGCATGGCCGGCGAGCACCGCGACGCGGTGGTGGCGGACGTGCCGGAGGCGGCGGCCCGGACGTTCACGCTGAAGGCCCTCGTGCGGTTGCTCGAGGCGCTGCCGCCGGCCACGCCCGTGGACGATCCCGACGCGTTCGTCGACCGGGTCGCCGCCGCGCACGAACTGCGGCTCGAGGGCGAGGCGCGCAACCCGCACGACGAGGACATCTCCGATCCGCTCGGCCTCCCGCTCGACACCTACCGGGCGATCGCGTGGGAGCTCGACGGGTGGAACGCGCGACTGATCGACGGGCTCTTCGGGGCGGAGCCGGGGGCGACGGCGGGGTCCGTCGAGGAGGCGGGATGAGGATCGCGATCGCCTGCGACCACGCCGGCTTCCCCTTGAAGGAGGACCTGAAGGTCTTCCTCGAGCACGAGGGGCACGAGGTGACGGACCACGGCACGCATTCACCCGAGCCCGTCGACTATCCGGCGTTCTGTGCGGCGGCGGCGCGCGCCGTCTCGGCCGGCGAGGCCGACCGCGCGATCCTGACGGGAGGCTCGGGCCAGGGCGAGCAGATCGTCGCGAACAAGGTCCACGGGATCCGGGCCGCGCTCTGCCACGACCTGTACCTCGCGCGGCTCTCGCGCGCGCATAACGACGCGAACGTGCTGAGCATGGGGGCGCGTGTGATCGCGCCCGCCTACGCTCGAGAGATCGTCCGAGTATGGCTGGCCACCCCGTTCGAGGGGGGCCGGCACCAGCCGAGGTTGGATCAGATCGCGAGTATCGAACGGGGGGAGTCATGAGGGAGTACGCAGCGGACTGGGAGGCCCTGAAGGCCACCGACCCGGAGGTCGCCGACGCGATCGCCGGCGAACTGAACCGTGAGCGCACGAACCTGCGCCTGATCGCGTCCGAGAACTTCGCGAGCCCTGCCGTCCTCGCGGCGGTCGGCTCGACGATGACCAACAAGTACGCCGAGGGCTACCCGGGCCGGCGATACTACGGCGGGTGCGAGTTCGTCGACGTCACCGAGCGGCTCGCGATCGACCGGGCGAAGCAGCTCTTCGGAGCCGACCACGCGAACGTGCAGTCGCACGCCGGTGCCCAGGCCAACATGGCGGTCTTCGGGGCGTTCCTCACCCCCGGCGATGCCAGCGAGAAGGTGCTCGGCATGGTGCTCGCACACGGCGGCCACCTCACCCACGGATCGCCGGTCAACGTGAGCGGCATGTGGTTCAACTTCGTCGGCTACGAGGTGGACCGCGAGACCGAGCAGCTCGACATGGACCGGGTGCGCGACCTCGCCAAGGCCGAGAGGCCGAAGATCATCCTGGCCGGCTACACCGCGTACCCGCGTGAGATCGACTTCGCCGCGTTCCGCTCGATCGCCGACGAGGTCGGCGCGATCCTGTGGGTCGACGCGAGCCACTTCATCGGGCTGGTTGCGGGAGGGGCGTACCCGAGCCCCGTGCCGCACGCCGACGTCGTGACGTTCACGACGCACAAGGCGCTCCGTGGCCCGCGCGGCGCGATGATCCTGTGCCGTGAGGAACACGCGAAGGCGATCGACAAGGCCGTCTTCCCGATGATGCAGGGCGGCCCGCTCGAGCACGCGATCGCGGGCAAGGCCGTGGCGCTGAAGGAGGCGATGTCGGACGACTTCAAGGCGTACGCCGAGCGCACGGTCCGCGACGCGCGCGCCCTGGCCGCCGGGCTCGCCGAGGAAGGACTGCGCATCGTCTCCGGCGGTACCGACTCGCACCTGATCCTCGCCGACGTGCGCCCGCTCGGGGTCGACGGCAAGGAGGCGGAGCGCGTGGCCGACGAGGTGGCGATCGCCCTGAACAAGAACCAGATCCCCTACGACCCGAACCCGCCGTCGTCGCCCTCGGGCATCCGCGTGGGCACGCCGGGCGTCTCCACCCAGGGGATGGATGAGCCGGAGATGCGCGAGATCGCGAGCATCCTCGGCGACGCGCTCCGCGCCCCCGACGACGCGGGCGTCAAGGAGAAGGCCCGTGCCCGGGTCCTCGACCTGATGCAACGCTTCCCGGTCTACCCGTAGCGCGATGCCCGGTGCTGCCGGGCCCGGTTGCCGACGGAGCGGCCGGGCCCGCAGACTGGTCCCACCGTGGTCGCCTACCTGATCGTCTTCGTGGCCTGCGCGGCCACCACGTTCGTCGCGACCCCAGCGGTGCGCCGCATCGTCGTGCGGTACGGCGCGATCGACCAGCCGAACGACCGGAAGGTCCACCCCGTCGCGACCCCGACGATGGGCGGGCTCGCGATGTACGTCGGGGTCGTCGTCGGGCTGGCGGTCTCCTACTTCCTGCCGTTCTTCTCGGATGTGCACGCCGCGAGCCCCGAACCGGTCGCGACCTTCGTGACCTGCACCTTGATCGTGGCCCTCGGCGCGATCGACGACCTCCGCGGGATCATGGCCCTCACGAAGTTCACCGGCCAGGTGTTCGTTGCGGGGATCCTGATCCTGATGGGCATGGAGCTCAGCTACTTCTGGTTCCCGGGCCTCGGCATCTTCGTCCTGCTGGGCTCGGATATGAGCGTGCTGATCACGATCCTGTGGGTCGTGGCGTTCGTGAACGCCGTGAACCTCGTGGACGGCCTCGACGGCCTGGCGGCCGGGATGGTCGCGATCGCGGCCGGGGCGTTCTTCCTGTACATGACGCGCTCACCGAGCCCCTTCGGCGACGCCTCGGAGGCCGCGCTGATCTCCGCGGTGACCGCCGGGGTGTGCGTGGGCTTCCTGCCGTGGAACTTCAACCCCGCGAAGATCTTCATGGGCGACTCCGGGTCGATGCTGCTCGGGCTGCTGCTCGCGATCTCGACGATCTCGGGCGTGGGCCGCAACCCGTACTCGCCGAGCACGGGCGACTTCGCCGCGATCGCGATCCCGCTCCTCGTGCCGCTCCTCGTCCTGTTCATCCCGTTCCTCGACGTGCTGCTCGCGATCGTGCGCCGGGTCTGGCGGCACCAGGGGATCGGGGTGGCCGACAAGGAGCACATCCACCACCGGTTGCTCGACATCGGGCACAGTCACAAGCAGGCGGTCCTGCTGATGTACCTGTGGAGCGCGCTGATCTCCGGGAGCGCCCTCGCGATCGGCCTGATCGACGGGCGGTTCGCGGCGGGACTCGTGCTGGCGGGCGCGGTGGTGTTGTTCCTGATCACCGCGCTCCCGCGGCTCACGGAGCGCCGCCGCAACGGCGACGAGCCTCCCCACGGCGAGCACACCGGCGAGGAACCCCCGCCGGACGACGACGGCAGAGCGGCCGCGTCGGCGGGCCCGGTCTCCGACACCCCGGGATGACATGCTGCAGTCCTCGCCCTTGTCCGTTCCGTACAAGTGGGTGAGGATGGCTGTCCGAACCCGAGGGTCCGTGACTAGGAAGAACGGGTGATAATCGCCGCCGCCCTGTGGCATCATGCGCGGGCGTTGATGGGGTTCTAGGAGTAGGGGGTGGCCGTGCCGGAGATCGACGTACGCCTCGAACGGGTCTCCAAGATGTTCGGGGACGTGGCAGCGGTGGACGACCTGTCCCTCGACATCGAAGAGGGCGAGTTCTTCAGCTTGCTGGGCCCGTCGGGCTGTGGGAAGACGACGACGCTCCGCATGATCGGCGGGTTCGAGGATCCGACGTACGGCACCGTCTACCTGGGCGGACGCGACGTCACCGACCTGCCTCCGTACAAGCGCGACGTCAACACGGTCTTCCAGTCGTACGCGCTGTTCCCGCACCTCGACGTGAAGGAGAACGTGGCGTTCGGGCTGCGGCGCAAGAAGGTCGACAAGGCCGAGATCGAGACGAGGGTCAAGGACGCCATGACGCTCGTCGACCTGATCGGGTTCGAGACCCGGAAGCCGCCGCAGATGTCGGGTGGACAGCAGCAGCGCGTCGCGCTCGCACGGGCGCTCGTGAACCACCCCAAGGTGCTCCTGCTCGACGAGCCGCTCGGCGCCCTCGACCTGAAGCTCCGCAAGCAGATGCAGCTCGAGCTCAAGCGGATCCAGCAGGAGGTCGGCATCACGTTCATCTACGTGACGCACGACCAGGAAGAGGCCATGACGATGTCGAACCGCTTCGCCGTCATGCGCCTCGGCAAGATCGAGCAGCTCGGGGATCCCGAGATGGTCTATGAGAACCCCGCCACGGAGTTCGTCGCCGGGTTCCTGGGCGCCTCGAACATGCTCGAGGGCGACCTCGAGGCAGGGTCGAACGGCGTCGCCACCGTGTCGCTGCGCGGCGGCGGTGTGGTGCGGCTCCCCACGAGCCGCGTGCCTTCCGACGCGCACGGCACCGTGAAGGTCGGCGTGCGCCCGGAGAAGCTCACGATCACGAGAGGGGAGGACGCCACCGTCCCCGAGGGGGTCAACCACGTATCCGGCCGCGTCACGATGACCACCTACATCGGCGTGAGCCACCAGTACAAGGTCGAGGCGGTGGGCGGCACGATCATGACCGCCTACGTGCAGAACCTGGGCCACGAGGACGCTCCCCGACAGGGCGAGGCCGTCACGGTCTCCTGGAGGCCCGAGCACACGTTCGCGGTCGTCCCCCAGGAGGGCTTGATCATGGAGGAGGACGAAGCATGACGGAGGACCGCAGGACGCCCGACCCGGCGTTCGCCGCGTCACTGATGCGCGGCATGACCCAGCGCCGGATCTCCCGTCGCGATCTGATCAAGTACGGCGGGGCCACGGTCGGCACCCTGAGCCTCGCCTCGATCCTCGCGGCATGCGGTGGCGACACGGCTCCCGGGAGCGGCGGCCAGCCGAGCGGTGCGACGGTCGACTTCGGCGCCCAGGCCGGCGACACCGTCAACTTCGCCAACTGGCCGCTCTACATCGACAAGGGGAAGCTGCCCGACGGCAGCAAGGGGTACCCGTCGTTGTACAAGTTCCAGCAGGAGACCGGTATCACGGTCAACTACAACGACGAGATCCAGGGCAACGCCGACTTCTTCGGCGAGATCCTGCCGCAGCTCCAGGCCGGGCAGGACACCGGGCGCGACATCATCGTGATCACGAACGGCCGGGAGCTCAACGCCTTGATCGTCAACGGATGGCTCACGGAGCTGGACGCCTCGATGCGGCCGAACTTCGACGCGAACGCGGCCACGTGGGCGAAGGACCCCGACTTCGATCCCGGGAACAAGTTCTCGATGGCCTGGCAGTCCGGGCTCACCGGGCTGGGCTGGAACAACGACAAGGTGAGTCGGCCGCTCACCAAGATGGACGACCTGATGAACCCCGATATCGTCGGGACGAATTCGGTCGGCATGCTGAAGGCCGACATGCCCGACCTCGTGATGATCAACCTCGGCATCGTCCCGGCCGAGTCCACGCCGGAGGACTGGAAGGCCGCGGCGGAGTGGATCCAGAAGCTCAAGGATTCCGGCACGGTGCGGACGTTCTACGACCAGGGCTACATCGACGACTTCACGGCGGGAAACCTCTCCGCGAGCATGGTCTGGTCCGGCGACGTCCTCTACTACAAGATCTGGGAGAACGCCCCCTATGATTTCGCCGTGCCCGAGGGCGGCGCCCTCCTGTGGATCGACAACATGCTGATCCCGGCCAACTCCGCCAATCCCCAGGGCGCCTACCAGCTGATGGACTTCGTCTACAAGCCCGAGATCGCCCAGCTGATCACCGAGTGGGTGCTCTACATGTCGCCCGTGCCGGCGGTGCAGGACCTGATCGCCCAGCACGCCAGCGAGGAGACCGGCGCGTATGCCGCCGACCTCGAGGCCACGGCGACGAGCCCGTACCTGTGGCCCGATGAGGCGCTGCTCGCGCAGACGCCGTTCGGCCGCAACCTCACGACCGATGCCGAGCGCGAGGAGTGGGACAGCATCTTCATCCCGCTGACGGAGTCGTAAGGGTGCCCCAAGATCAGGCCAAGGATCTTGCGCTCCTGACGGCCACCGTCGCCGGTCAGACCGGCGACGGGCCACCCGGGCGCGCGGACCAGTTCTTGGCCAAGCGCCGACAGCGGGTGGCCTACGGTTTGTTGGCGCCGGGGGCGGTCTACCTCATGTTCGCGTTCATCGTTCCGCTGACCCTGGTCGTGTACACCTCGCTCGAGAGCGGAGGCCTGCTGTCGGGTGGCTACTCGTTCTCCTGGGCGTTCGACAACTACGTCACGGCGTTGACCGACTTCAAGACCTTCTACGCGCGGTCGTTGGTCTACTCGGGCCTGGCGACGGTGTTCTGCATCCTGCTCGCGTACCCGATGGCGTACTGGATCGCGTTCTACGCCGGGAAGTGGAAGTCGACGTTGTTCTTCCTGATCCTGGTGCCGTTCTTCGTCTCGTTCGTGATCCGCACGGTGCAGTGGAAGTTCCTGCTCGCCGACGACGGGGTGATCTTCGGTCCCCTGAAGACGCTCGGTCTCCTGCCGGAGACGTTCCACGTGCTCGCCACGCCGGTCGCGGTCGTGGCCGGCATCACGTACAACTTCCTACCGTTCACCGCGCTGCCCCTCTACGTCGCGCTGGATCGGATCGACAAGCGACTGGTCGAGGCGGCCAAGGACCTGTACGCGACGAAGTTCGAGGCGTTCCGCAAGGTCGTGCTGCCGTTGTCGTTCCCCGGGCTGTTCGCGGCCGTGATCCTCACCTTCGTGCCGGCCACCGGTGACTACGTGAACTCCAGCGTGCTGGGGTCGAACAAGACCACGATGATCGGGCAGATCATCCAGTCGAAATTCCTCGTGGAGGCCGACTATCCGCAGGCCGCCGCGCTCTCCGTGATCCTGATGGTGGGCATGCTGGTGATCGCCCTGATCTACGCACGGGTGCTGGGCACCGAGGACGCGGCCTTGGCCGCGGCGGCGGCATGAGCGCGGCCACGATCGATCGATCGGGCGTCGACCGCGGTCCGCTCCGCAAGCAGCGCCGGCGATGGACGTTCTACATCCTGCCGGTGTTCACGATCGCGATGATCGTCTACCTGGCGGCGCCGATCTTCATCATGATCCTCTTCTCGTTCAACAAGCTCGTAGGTGAACGGCAGGTCGCCACCTTCACGTGCTGCACGCTCGACTGGTGGCGTGAGATGTTCGGCGTCCAGGGGCTGAACAAGGCGATCGCGACCTCGATCAAGGTCGCGATCCCCGCGTCGATCATCGCGGCCGCGATCGGGGCCCTGATCGGGCTGGTGCTGGGCCGCTACCGGTTCGGCGGCCGGGGTCTCACGAACTTCGTGATCTTCCTCGCGATCGCGATCCCCGAGATCGTGCTCGCGTCGGCGCTGCTCTCGATGTTCGTGCAGGCGACGACGCCGCTCGGATACGGCACGATCCTCTTCAGCCACATCGGGTTCTCGATCGCGTTCGTCGCCATCACGGTGCGCGCCCGCGTGCAGGGGCTCGACCGGTCGCTGGAGAACGCGGCGCAGGACCTGTTCGCGACGCCGTTCCAGGCGTTCGTGCGTGTCACGCTCCCGCTGATCATGCCGGGCATCGTGGCAGGGTTCCTGCTTGCGTTCGTGCTCTCCCTCGACGACTTCGTGATCACGAACTTCGTGGGCGGCTCGGTGAACACGTTCCCGGTGTGGGTGTACGGCGCGTCGCGCATCGGGGTCCCACCGCAGGTGAACGTCTGGGGCACGATCCTGTTCCTGGCGGGCCTCCTGACGGCCGGGCTGAACCTCGCCAGCAGCTTCCGCTCGAGCCGCAAGGCGTCGGTGGTCGTCTCGACCGCGCCGGTGGTCCAGGCGTCGAGCAAGTGACGTCGTCGGGCCAGGCGTCCCGAGGGCGCCGGAAGCCCGCGACTTCGTGAATCTTTTCACAAGGTCACGAGAAAACACCCTCTGACCTGCGGAAACGCATGTTGCGATCCTTTGACGGGCCTCCGGCCTCCTGCCTATACTGAACCGCTCATGCCGGGACGCGACCAAGGGGAAGCGTGGAGGGGTGCGAACCAGGCCTGGAGCGCGATCGGCACCATGCTCGCCGGCATCGTCGTGTGGGGAGGGGTCGGTTGGCTCCTGGACCGTTGGCTCGGCTTCGACGGGCTGTTCCTCCCGATCGGGATGGTGCTCGGTGTGAGCGTGGCGATCTGGTTGATCTACCTCCGATATGGCAGAAACCCTGACTGAGCGCCCCGAGCGCGAGATGGTACGACGGGCCCTGGTGCCCGCGTTGGTCGCGTTGGCGCTCGTGACGGCCCTCGCCGGGATGATCGGCGGCCCCGGGGCCGCCGCCTCGGCCGCGATCGGGATCGTGATCGTCTACCTGAACTTCGCCGCGAACGGCCTCTCCCTGGCCTGGGCCTCGACGATCTCGGTCGTCGCGGTGCAGGCGGTCGCGTTGGGCGGCTTCGCGGTTCGCCTCGCGGTGATCGTCGCCGCGATGTTCGCCCTGAACACGCTCGACTGGTTCTCGCCGGTCGCGTTCGGGCTCACGGTGGTACCCGCCACGATGCTGCTCCTCGCGTACGAGGCGCGGCTCGCGATCCGCGGGCTCGGAGGCTCCCTGCAGATCCCGGCCGATCCGTCGGCGGTTCGTGCGGGCGCCGCCCTGACCGCTCGGGAGGCTCGCTAAGAGATGTTCGCCCTCGCACACGCCCTCGCCAACGTCAGCCGACCGCCGGATGGCTTCGCGCCTCCCGGCACCGAGATCTTCGATTACACGAAGCAATGTCTGATCGGCAGCGGCGACTACTGCATCACGAAAGTCTCGTTCTGGATGCTGATGTCCGCCGTCATCATCGGCGCGATCTTCATCATCGCGCTCCGCAAGCCCAAGCTCGTCCCCCGCGGGATCCAGAACGCGGTGGAGTCCCTGGTCGAGCTGATCCGCAACAGCATCGTGATGGAGGTCATGGGGCCCGACGGTCTGCCGTTCCTGCCGTTCCTCACCTCCCTGTTCGTGTTCATCTGGGTGAACAACACCTACGGGATCATCCCCGGCATCCAGTTCCCGACCACCGCGCGCATGGCGATCCCCGCCGCGCTCGCGATCCTGGTCTGGTTCGTCTTCAACATCGTCGGCATCGTGAAGCAGGGCGGCTGGCACTACCTGAAGAGCGTCTTGTTCCCGCCCGGCGTGCCGAAGCCGATCTACCTCTTGGTGACGCCGATCGAGTTCGTGTCCGTGTTCATCGTTCGGCCGCTCACCCTGGCCGTCCGACTCGCGGCCAACATGATCGCGGGCCACCTGATCCTGACGATCTTCTTCCTGGGCACCTGGTACCTCCAGTTCAAGCTCGTCACGATCCCGTTCGCGGTCATGTCCTTCGGGCTCGGGGTCTTCATCACCGGGTTCGAGGTCCTCGTGGCCGTCCTGCAGGCGTACATCTTCACGATCTTGACCGCTGTCTACATCTCCGGGGCCATCCACCCCGAGCACTAGAAGGAGGAGAACGAATGCTGCACATCCTTGCGCAGGCCACCGACGCTGCGGCCGGCGTGTCCGGCGACGTCGGCGCGATCGGTAAGGGCCTCGTCTACGGCCTCGCCGCGATCGGCCCCGGCATCGGCATCGGCTACCTGGTCGGCAAGTCGGTCGAGTCGATGGCCCGTCAGCCCGAGGCCGCCGGCATGGTCCGCACCACGATGTTCCTGGGTATCGCGTTCGTCGAGGCGCTCGCGCTGTTCGGCTTCGTCCTCTCGTTCATCATCAAGTAAGGAGGCCCGGCATGCTGCACGTAGTGCTGCTGGCCGCGGAGGAGAAGAACCCGATCCTCCCGGACATCGCCGAGCTGATCTACGGCACGCTCGCGTTCCTGATCGTGTTCGGGCTGCTGGCGAAGTTCGCCTTCCCGGCCTTGAACACGATGCTCGCCGAGCGCACCGCCAAGATCCAGGGCGAGATGGAGAAGGCCGAGGCCACCCGACAGGAGGCCGACGCCCTGCTCGCCGAGTACCGCCAGAACCTGGCCGGCGCTCGGGACGAGTCGAACCGGATCATCGAGGAGTCCCGCAAGACCGCGGAGCAGCTCCGGCGCGACGTCCAGGCCAAGGCCGAGGAGGAGTCGCAGGCCACGGTGGCCCGCGCCCAGGAGGAGATCCGCGCCGAGCGCGACCGGGTCTTCGCCGAGCTCCGCGGCCAGGTCGGCGACATCGCCGTCGAGCTCGCCGGCCGTGTCGTGGGTGAGTCCCTCGACAAGTCGGCGCACGAGCGCCTGATCGACGAGTACATCGACCAGGTCGCTTCGGGCGGGAACGGGCAGAACTGACATGGCGTTCACGGACGACGCGATCCGCGGCTATGCCGAGGCGTTCGCGGCGGTGGCCGAGGCGGAGGGCGTGCTCGACAAGGTCGAGGACGAGCTCTTCGCGTTCGGCAAGGCGCTCGAGCAGCGGTCCGAGCTGCGCGAGGCGCTGACCGATGCCGCGATCCCGGCCGAGAACCGCAAGGCCGTCGTGCGCGAGATCCTGAACGACCGGGCCCACGACGTCACCGTGAACCTGATCGGGTTCGCGGTCGAGTCCGGGCACGCCCGGGACCTGGGCAAGATCGTCGCCACGGTGAGCGCGATCGCGGCCGAGCGCCGCGAGCATCAGCTCGCCGAGGTCCGCAGCGCCGTGCCGCTCGACGAGTCCCAGCGGGCCCGGCTCGCTGCGGCCCTGTCGACGGCGACGGGCCGGTCGATCGAGGTCAAGGTCGTCGTCGACCCCACGGTCGTGGGCGGCGTGGTGGCCCGGGTGGGCGACGAGGTGTTCGACGGCTCGATCGCGAGCCGTCTGGACGACGCGAAGCAGCAACTAGGGAGCGTGTGACGAGATGGCACTGAACATCGACCCCGCGAGCATCGCGGAGGCGCTCCGGAAGAACGTCGAGAGCTGGTCGCCCAGCGTCGAGCGCGAAGAGGTCGGTCGCGTGATCGAGACCGGGGACGGGATCGCGCGCGTGTCGGGCCTGCCGCGCGCGATGGCGAACGAGCTCCTGGAGTTCTCCGGCGGCGTGCTCGGCCTCGCCTTCAACCTGGACGAGGCCGAGATCGGCTGCATCATCCTCGGCGAGTCCTCGCACATCGAGGAGGGCGACCCGGTCAAGCAGACCGGCCGGATCCTCTCGATCCCGGTCGGCGACGGGTTCCTCGGCCGCGTGGTGGACGCCCTCGGGCGCCCGCTCGACGGCAAGGGCGCGATCGCCGCCACCGAGCGACGCAACCTCGAGGTGCAGGCCGCGAACGTGGTGAGCCGCCAAGGGGTGAAGGAACCGCTGTACACGGGCATCACGGCGATCGACGCGATGACGGCGATCGGGCGCGGCCAGCGCCAGCTGATCATCGGCGACCGCCAGACCGGCAAGACCGCCGTCGCGGTCGACGCGATCATCGCGCAACGCGAGCTGTGGGGCACCGAGCACCAGGTCAAGTGCATCTACGTCGCGATCGGCCAGAAGGCGTCGACCGTCGCCGAGGTGGTCGAGACGCTCCGCGAGAACGGCGCGCTCGAGTACACGACGATCGTGAACGCGTCGGCCTCCGACCCCGCGCCGTTCCAGTACCTCGCCCCCTACGCGGGAGCGGCCCTGGGCGCGCACTGGATGTACAAGGGCGAGTCCTCGCTGATCGTGTACGACGACCTGTCGAAGCAGGCCACGGCTTACCGGACGCTGTCGCTCCTCCTCCGGCGTCCTCCGGGCCGCGAGGCGTTCCCCGGCGACGTGTTCTACCTGCACTCGCGCCTGCTGGAGCGCGCGGCCAAGCTCTCCGATGAACTCGGGGGCGGGTCCCTGACGGCGCTGCCGATCATCGAGACCAAGGGCGGCGACGTCTCGGCCTACATCCCGACGAACGTGATCTCGATCACGGACGGCCAGATCTACCTGGAGCCCGAGTTGTTCTTCTCGGGCGTTCGTCCGGCGATCAACGTCGGCATCTCCGTGTCACGGGTCGGCGGGAACGCGCAGGTCAAGGCGATGAAGAAGGTCGCCGGACGTCTGCGGATCGACCTGGCCCAGTACCGCGCGCTCGAGGCGTTCGCGCAGTTCGGCTCCGAACTCGACAAGGCGTCGCAGCAGCAGCTCGCGCGCGGCGCCCGGGTGATCGAGGTCCTGAAGCAGCCGCAGTACCAGCCGCTCGCGGTCGAGAAGCAGGTCGTCTACGTGTACGCGGCCACGACGGGGGTGCTCGACGACTACCCGGTCGAAGACGCGAAGCGGTTCGTGGTCGGGCTCGGCGAGTTCCTCGACACGCGGAACCCGGAGATCCTGTCCGCGATCCGGACCTCGGGCGACCTGTCCGACGACACGACCGCCGCGCTCGACGCCGCGATCGAGGCGTACGCCGCGACGTTCGTGCCGACCGAAACGGGGCCCGGCTCCGAGGCCGCGCTCGGCGTGACCACGCCACCCGACGAGCTCAAGCCCGACGTGGGCTGGGACCGCCTGTCGTCGGACGAGCAGCCCCCGGGGCACGTCCCGACGCGCGAGGAAGCCCGAGAGGAGTACGAGGAGAAGGCGGGGCCGGCCGGTTCGGCCGACGCGCCCTTCCCCGGGTAACCCATGGGCGCCAAGATCCGCGTCGTCCGTCGGAGGATCCGCTCGGTCCAGTCGACGATGAAGATCACGCGAGCGATGGAGCTGATCGCCTCCTCGCGCATCGTCAAGGCCCAGAAGCGGGTCGAGCAGGCGCGCCCCTACGCGCTCCAGCTCACCGCCGCGATGGAGGACGTGGCCCGTCACACGGGATCGCACGCGCACCCGCTGCTGGAGGCGCGTCCCGACCCGGCCGCGGTGGGCGTGTTCGTCGCGACGTCGGATCGCGGGCTCGCGGGCTCCTACAACTCGAACGTGCTGAAGGTGGCCGAGGGACTGATCGCGGACGTCCGACGTCGCGGCCTCGAGCCCGTCGTCTACGTGAGCGGCAAGAAGGGCGTCGGGTACTTCCGCTTCCGCGGTGTGCCGATCCGCGCCGACTGGCAGGGCCACAGCGAGGTGCCGGCGTACGAGATCGCCGAGGAGATCGGTCATCGGCTGATCGACGACTTCGCCGCCCGCGAGATCGACGAGCTGCACTGCGCCTACACGGACTTCCGGTCGGCGTTCACGCTGCGGGCGACCTCGAAGCGGTTCCTGCCCGTCGCGCACAACGAGGTGAACGGGCCCGGCAGCGGGATCCATGCCGAGTACCTGTTCGAGCCCGATCCGGTGCAGATCCTGGAACACCTGCTGCCGCAGTACGTGATCACGAAGGTCTATGCCGCTCTCCTGGAGTCGGCGGCATCGGAGAACGCGGCGCGGCGGCGCGCGATGAAGGCCGCCACCGAGAACGCTGAGGAGATCATCAAGGTCCTCACCCGGCAGGCGAACCGCGCCCGCCAGGACGAGATCACCACCGAGATCATGGAGATCGTCGGCGGGGCCGAGGCCCTGTCGGGCGCATCAGGGGAGTGAGCGATGCCAGCTGAGCACGAGAACATCAACGGTCGGGTCGTCCGGGTGATCGGCCCGGTGGTGGACGTCGAGTTCCCGCCGGCGGAGCTACCCGAGATCAACACGGCGCTGCAGGTCGACGTCGAGCTGGGTGGCCAGACCACGACGATCACCTGCGAGGTCGCCCAGCACATCGGGGATAGCCAGGTGCGCACGGTGGCCCTGAAGCCCACCGACGGCCTCGTGCGCGGCACCACGGTCCGCAACACCGGCGCACCGATCAGTGTGCCCGTGGGCGAGGGCGTGCTGGGCCACGTCTACAACGTGCTCGGCGAGCCGCTCGACACCACGATGGACCAGATCCACGCCGCCGACCGCTGGCCGATCCACCGCGACAGCCCGCCGTTCGACGAGCTGGAACCCAAGAGCGTGATGCTCGAGACGGGCATCAAGGTGATCGACCTCCTCGAGCCGTACGTGCAGGGCGGCAAGATCGGGATGTTCGGCGGCGCCGGCGTCGGCAAGACCGTCATCATCCAGGAGATGATCCGCCGCCAGGCGCAGCAGCACGGCGGCGTGTCGGTCTTCGCCGGGGTGGGGGAGCGCACCCGCGAGGGCAACGACCTCTTCACCGAGATGACCGAGTCCGGCGTGATCCAGAACACCGCCCTCGTGTTCGGCCAGATGGACGAGCCCCCGGGCGTGCGGCTGCGGGTCGCGCTGTCGGCGCTCACGATGGCCGAGTACTTCCGCGACGTGGAGCGCAAGGACGTGCTCCTGTTCGTCGACAACATCTTCCGGTTCACGCAGGCCGGGTCCGAGGTCTCCACGCTGCTCGGGCGCATGCCGTCGGCGGTGGGCTACCAGCCCACGCTCGCCGACGAGATGGGCGAACTCCAGGAGCGCATCACCTCGACGAAGGGCCGGTCGATCACGTCGCTGCAGGCGATCTACGTGCCCGCCGACGACATCACGGACCCGGCGCCGCACACGGCGTTCGCGCACCTGGACGCCACCACGGTGCTCTCGCGCGACATCGCCTCACTCGGGATCTACCCGGCCGTGGACCCGCTCGACTCGACCTCCCGGATCCTCGACGCCCGCTACGTGGGCGAGGAGCACTACGCGGTCGCGCGGCGCGTGCAGGAGATCCTGCAGCGCTACAAGGACCTGCAGGACATCATCGCGATCCTGGGGATCGACGAACTGTCCGAGGAGGACAAGGTCATCGTCGCGCGGGCCCGCAAGATCCAGAAGTTCCTGAGCCAGCCGTTCTTCGTGGCCGAGCAGTTCACGGGGATCGAGGGGAAGTACGTGCCGGTCGACGAGACGATCGCGTCCTTCAAGGGCCTGTGCGACGGCGAGTACGACCACCTGCCCGAGCAGGCGTTCCTGCTGGTGGGCGGGATCGAGGAGGCGGTCGAGGCCGCGAAGCAGATGGAGGCCGCGTAGGTGCCGGTCGAGGTCCACCTCGTCACGCCCGAGCGTGAGGTCTGGGTCGGTGAGGCCGCGCAGGTCACCGCGCGTGGCGTCGACGGCGACGTCGGCATCCTCGTCGGCCATGCGCCGCTCCTGGTGCAGCTCGCGATCGGGCCGCTGTACATCCTCCGTGAGGGTCAGCCCGAGCTCGCCGCGGTGATCGACGGCGGCTTCATGCACGTGGCCTCGCGCGACGGGGTCACCCGCGTCGACGTGATGGCTACGCACGCCGAGCTCGCCTCCGAGATCGATCTCGAGGCGGCCCGGCGGCGGCTCGAGGCGGCCCAGCAGCGCTCCGACAAGGCGGCGGACCTCGAGATAGCGAAGGCCACCGCGCGGATCGGCCTGCTCGGCTGATCCGCGGCCGCTCAGGCCCCCACGACGTCCCCGCCCCTACACTGGACCCCCCATGGACCGACTCCTCGTCACCGGCGGTGCCCGCCTCGCCGGCACGATCCGCGCCTCGGGCGCCAAGAACTCCGCCCTGAAGCTGATGGCAGCGGCGCTCCTCGCGCCCGGGCGCACGGTGCTGCACAACGTGCCCAGGATCCAGGACTGCATGCTGATGGGCGAGGTGCTCGAGCATCTGGGCGCGGGCGTCGCGTGGTCGGACGGCTCTGTCACGATCGACGCGGTCGAGCTGCGATCGGTCGAGGCGCCCTACGACCTGGTGCGGCAGATGCGGGCCTCGATCGTCGTGCTCGGGCCGCTCCTCGCGCGCGCGGGTCGTGCCGAAGTCGCGATGCCCGGCGGCGACAACATCGGGTCTCGCCCGATCGATCTCCACATCAGCGGCCTGCAGAAGATGGGCGCCGAGATCCGGGCCGAGCACGGGTTCCTGTACGCCGAGACCGACGGCCTGCGCGGCGCGTCGATCACGCTCGACTATCCCAGCGTGGGCGCGACCGAGAACCTGATGATGGCCGCGGTCGCCGCCAAGGGCACCACCGTGCTCGACAACGCCGCACGCGAGCCCGAGATCGCCGATCTCGCGGATTTCCTCAACGAGATGGGCGCGCGGATCGAGGGCGCGGGGTCGAGCACGGTCGAGGTTCACGGCGTGGACGCGTTCGCACCCGCCGAGCACCGCGTGATCGCGGATCGGATCGAGACGGGCACGTGGGCGGCGGCCGCCGTGGCCACCCGGGGCGACGTCACGATCGCCGAGGCGCGCCCCGACCACCTGGAGATCCTCCTCGCGAAGCTCTCCGACGCCGGGGCACGGGTGGACCTCACGGAGGCGGGGCTGCGGATCCGGCAGGAGGGCCGGCCGGGGGCGGTCGACTTCGTCACGCTGCCGTACCCGGGGGTGGCGACCGACTTCCAGCCGATCCTGATGGCGGCGCTCGCCGTGGCTGAGGGCACGAGCATCGCCACCGAGAACGTGTTCGAGAGCCGGTTCCTCTACGTCGACGAGCTGCGCCGGATGGGCGCCGATATCCGCACGGAAGGCCACCACGCCGTGATCCGCGGGGTCGAGCGGCTCTCGGCCGCTCCCGTGAACGCGCTCGACATCCGGGCCGGGGCCGCGATGGTGATCGCCGGCCTCTGCGCGGACGGCGTGACGGAAGTGTCCGACCTGCACCACCTCGATCGCGGGTACGAGGACTTCGAGGCCAAGCTCGGTGCGCTCGGCGCGGTCGTGCGCCGCGAGCGCGTCGTCGCGCTCGGCGACCGCTGATGCCGTTGCGCCGGCCAGCCGGGATGATGTGACGACGATGATGCCGCAACCGCCCCCCCGCCCGGACCTCGACGCGATGCCGTTCGGCGCGACCGCCGTCGACGAGCTCCGCCCGTCCGTCACGTGGTCCGTCTGGGAAGCCGTGCTCGCCTACGTCGTCGTGGGCATCGTGCTCGCGCAGGCGATCGTGGGTGGCGTGCTCGTCGCGGTCTTCTCGATCGACCTCACGACCGGCGCGGCGGACGGGCCTGCCGTCGCGCTCACGATCGCGGTCGACCTCGTGACGGTCGTCGGTCTGGCCGCGTGGCTGCAGCGGCGGCATCCGGGCTGGTTGCGGACCCTCTGGATCCCTCCGGTCGGCGCCCGGTTCCGGGCGTTGGCCGCCGGGTACGGGCTGGGGATCGTGCTGTACGTCGTCGTCGCGCTGATCGTCGGCGCCGTGCTGACGCTCCTGTTCCGCGCGATGTTCGGGGAGGACGTGACGGCGCCCGAGCAGCTCTCGTCGAACCTGTCGGTCCTCGGGAAGATCGGGGCGGCGATCCTGGCGATCGTGGTGGCGCCGATCACCGAGGAGTTCTTCTTCCGCGGGATGCTGTTCCGCAGCGTCCGGGACCGTTGGGGGTTCTGGGCGGGCGCGCTCTCGTCGTCGCTGCTCTTCGGGCTCGCGCACTACGTGGCCTCGCCGTGGCGCGACGCGCTGCTGCTGCAGGCCGTGATGGTCTTCACGGGTCTCGGGCTCTGCTGGATCTACGAGCGCCGGGGCACGATCGTGGCCAACATCGGCGCCCACATGGCCTTCAACACGATCGGGCTGTTGCTGATCCTGTCCGTGCGCTGAGGGTCTCCTCGCGCCCGTATGCTGGGCGCGACGAGGAGGTTCCACGCCGTGCCGACGTTCCCGACCGACCCCTGGTTCCAGGATCTGATCGCGCAGATCAACGCCTCCTCCGACTACCTGGAGGCCGCCGCCACCTGGGAGGGCGACATCTCGTTCCTCGTGGAGGCCGAGCCCGACAAGGGGATCGCCGAGGACGTCTGGGGCCTCCTGGACCTGTGGCACGGGGCCTGCCGCGGCGGTGGGGTGGTCGACGAGCCGCGCGGCCGGGCGTCCGCGTACGTGATCGCCGCCCCCTATTCCCGCTGGAAGGAAGTCGTGCTGGGTGATCTCGACCCGGTCCGCGCGATGATGCAGGGCAAGCTCCGCGTGCAGGGCGACCTGCCCACGATCGTGCGCTACGTGCGTGCCGCGAACGAGCTCGTGAACCTGTGCGGCGAGGTCGAGACGACCTTCCCCGACGAGGGCTGACGCGTGCGGGCCGTCGTGTTCGAGGACGCCGGCGTGGTCCGGGTCGCCGACGTACCTGACCCGACGGTGGTCGATCCCGGCGACGCGGTCGTGCGCGTGACGCGGTCGGCGATCTGCGGCTCGGATCTGCACTTCTACCACCTGAAGGCGCCGGTGGCGCCGGGCGACGTCCTCGGCCACGAGGCCGTCGGGGTGGTCGAGTCGGTCGGCGACGGCGTGACCTCGGTGGCGCCCGGCGACCGGGTGATCGTCGCCTTCGACATCGCGTGCGGGTCGTGCTGGTTCTGCCGGCGCGGCGAGACGCAGCTCTGCGACGAGGCCGCCGCGCTCGGAGCGGGGACCTTCGGCGGCGATCTCCCCGGCGCGCAGGCCGAGCGCGTGCGCGTGCCGTTCGCCGACGTGAACCTGCTCCGCGTCCCCGATGGGCTCGACGACGAGCGCGCGCTGTTCGTCGGCGACGTGCTGACGACGGGCTACTACGCCGCCTCGATCGCCGGGATCGGCCCGGACGAGACCGTGGCCGTGGTCGGCATGGGTCCGGTCGGGTTCTTCGCGGCGCAGGCGGCCCGCGCGCTCGGGGCGAAGGCCGTGCACGCGCTCGACCTCGACCCCGAGCGCCTCGCGCTCGCCGAGCGCGTCGGCGCGATCCCGGTCGACGTCACGGCGCGGCACCCGGCCACGGCGCTCGCCGAGGCCACCGACGGGCGCGGCGCCGACGTCGTGATCGAGGCGGTGGGGTCGCCGTCCGCGTTCGAGTCGGCCGTGAACGTCGTCCGCCGGGGCGGCCGCGTCGTGGTCGTGGGCGTGTACGCCGGCGAGACCGTGGAGGTCCAGCTGGGCGTGTACTGGGCCCGCGCGCTGGAGCTTCGGTTCGTGGGCCTGTGTCCGGTGCACGCGTGGTGGGAGCGGGCGCTCGCCGAGGTGGTCGCCGGCACGATCGATCCCACCCCGTTGATCAGCCACCGCCTGCCCCTCGAGGACGCGCCGCACGGGTACGAGCTCTTCGATCGCCGGGAGGCGACGAAGGTGGTCCTCATCCCGTGACGGAGGCGGGGGGCGGGGCCGGCCGGGCGCCGCAGGTCCGTTTCGTCGACGCCGAGCCGAACGGTCTCGCCTCGATGGTCGGCGGCCTGATCGAGCAGAACCTGGCCCGGGACCGTTCACGGGCGCGGCTGCTCACCGGCGGAGCGGCCACCCTGGTCGCGCGCGACGCCGGGGTCCAGGTGACCCTCACGCTTGGGCCGCGCGAGGTCGTGGTCGCGAACGGGGCCGATCCCGCCGCCGACCTGGTCGTGACGGCGGCATCGGGCCGGCTGCTCGCGCTCGCGGGCGCCCCGCTCCGGCTCGGCCTGCCCGACGGGCTCACCGCCGAGGGCCGTGCCGTGCTGCGGGACCTGGCCGCCGGGCGCGTCAGGATCGAGGGCATGGGCACCCACCCGGGGCTCCTGCGGCGGCTTACGATGCTGCTCTCCGCGCACTAGAGGGGCTCGTGGACGCGTCGATCGACACCGTGCCACCCCGTCGGCCCGACGAGGCCGCACCGCTCGAGCCGGCCCACCGCTGGATCGCGCCGCTCGTCGTCCTGCTCGTGATCGTGGCGGTGGTGGCGGGAGGGTACGTGGTCTTACGCGGTGCTCGCGGAGCCCGCCGGGCCGCCGGTCGGCGTCGAGGGCGTGGTCTCGATCCAGCCGCTCTCGGGATGGGAGGTCGCCGGCCAGGGGCGGTCCGACGGCCACGCCTACACGCGACTGTCCCGGGGAAGCGGCACCCTCGACGTCGTGGCCTGGGGGTCGGCGAGTGACGCCGAAACCCTCGCCACGGACTACCGCTCGGTGCTGCAGTCGCAGCTCTCGCAGCTGCAGGTCTCCGACGACCTCGAGCCCGTGGTGCTGAAGGACGGCACGGCCGGGGTCCGCTTCCGGTACGTGGGCGTCGTGGCCGATACCGGGGCCACGGTCGAAGGGGTCGTGACGTGCGTCGTCACGCCCGACGGACAGGGGGTCGTCTTCGACGGGTGGGCGCCCGAGGGCATGCTCTCGTTCGTCGACGGCGACCTCGAGACGATGGTCGACCGGGCGGTGATCGGCTGATGGCGCTGGCCGCCCGCCGCCGCCCGTTCCACCACGCGCGCTTCCTGCAGCCACGGCTCCCGGCGTTCTGGCTCTACCTGGTGTTGCTCGTGGCCACCGGCGTCGTGGCCGTGGCGCAGGAGGCGGTCTTCCGCGACGCCTCTCCCGGCGGGTTCGCGCTCTCCTGGCTGCTGCTGGCCGTCTACGCGCTGCCGGTCTTCTTCCTGGTCTACCTCCTGGACCTGTACGAACGGGAGCCGCTCTCGTTGATGGTGGCCGCGTTCCTGTGGGGGGCGATCGTCGCCACGACGCTGTCGGCGATCGCGAACGGCGGCTGGGGGCTCGTCGTCGCCCGGGTCGGCGGGCCGGAGTTCGCCGCGCGCTGGACGGCTGCGCTCACCGCCCCGTTCGTCGAGGAGACGATCAAGGGCCTCGGCGTCGTGATGATCTACCTGATCGCGCGCGACGAGTTCGACGACGTGATGGACGGGTTCGTGTACGGGGCCGTCTGCGGGCTCGGGTTCGCGATCGTCGAGGACGTCGTGTACTTCGCGGTGGTCTTCGGCGGCGGGATCGGCGGCGTGTTGCAGGGCTTCTTCCTGCGGGTGGTCGCGAGCGGGCTGTACTCACATGTGCTCTACACGGGGATCGTGGGGATGGCGGTGGGGATCGTGGTCTCGCGGCGCTCGTCCGCCACGCTCGGCCGCCGGCTCCTGCAGGCCGCCGGGCTCTGCGCCGTGGCGGTGTTCGCGCACGTCCTGTGGAACTCGCCCGTGCTCGACCTGTTCCCCGCCGAGCCGTGGACCGGGACCGACTGGCTGCTGATCCCGGTGGCCACCGCGGTGAAGGGTCTGCCGTTGCTCGTGTTCGTCGCGATCGCGGTCGTCCTCGCACGCCGGCGGGAGCGCCGATGGCTGCACGACGCGCTCGCGACCGAGGTTGGGGGCGACGGGATCTCGGCCGAGGAGCTCCGCCTGCTGGAGGTCCCGGGTCTGCGGCGCGGGGCCCGGCGGACGATGCGCCGGCGGGCGGGCTCGCGCGCGGCCTCGCTGCTGCACCGGCTCCAGCGCGAGCAGGTGAACCTCGCGATGGTGGCCTCCCGCGCGGTCGACCCGGCCGACCCGGCGCTCGCCCAGCAGCGCGCGCTCTGCCGGTCACTCCGCGACGCGCTCCGCGCGATCCCCGGGGCGGCGCCGGCCGAGACGACCGGTGTCGCCGGGTAGGCTGCTGCGCGTGGACGTGGAGGCGCTGATCGCGGGGGTGCTGGCGGGGGAACGGCGCGCCGTCGCTCGCGCGATCTCGGCGGTCGAGGACGGCGCCCCGGAGCTCGCGGCGATCTCCGCGGGGATCTACGCGCGGACCGGCGCCGCGGCCACGATCGGCCTCACGGGCGCCCCCGGCGTCGGGAAGTCGACCCTCGCCGGGGAGCTCGTGCGCGCCGCGCGCGCGGCCGGACGGACCGTGGCCGTCCTCGCGGTCGACCCCACGTCTCCGTACACGGGCGGGGCGCTGCTCGGCGACCGCGTGCGGATGCAGGAGCACGCGACCGACGCGGGCGTGTTCATCCGCTCGATGGCCACGCGCGGCCACCTCGGCGGGATGGCGCTCGCCGCCCCGGAGGCGGTCCGGATCCTGGACGCGGCCGGCTACGACCTCGTGATCGTCGAAACGGTCGGGGTGGGACAGGCCGAGGTCGACGTGGCCGCCGCCACCGACACCGCGCTCGTCGTGCTCGCGCCCGGGCTGGGCGACGCGATCCAGATGGCGAAGGCGGGGATCCTCGAGGTCGCCGACGTGTTCGTCGTGAACAAGGCCGACCGCGACGGCGCCGGGGAGGTCGTCCGTGAGCTCCGGCAGATGCTCCGGCTGGGACCGTCGCGCGCCTGGCCCCCCCCGGTGCTCTCGACGGCCGCCCTCGAGCGGCGGGGGATCGACGAGCTCTGGGCCGCCGTCGACGACCACCGAGCGCACCTGGCGGACTCCGGGGACCTCGACGCGAAGCGCCGGGCCCGTCTGCTCCGCGAGGTGGAGAGCCTCGCGGCCGAGCGGTTCAGGCTCCGAGCGGCCGCGACCTTGGAGGCCGACGCCCGGCTCGTGGAGGACCTGGATGCCCGGCGGATCGACCCGTACGCGGCGGCCGACCGGCTGGCACACGGCTCACCTGCATAGGCTCTCAGTTGCAAGGTATTGCAGGAAGGCGGTAGGCTTGTTCTCGTTCACGGCGCGGGATCCGACCGCGCCGGCCACCGAGGGGACGTTCGGACCGGATGAAGCGATCGTCGATCGTCGTCGCGGCGTTGGCGCTGGTCGGCGCCGCCTGCTCGTCGTCGCGGGGCGGGACGGATGCCGATCCGAACCTGGTCCAGGTGGCCACGACCGTCTCGCCGGTCACGAACATCGTGCAGAACATCGGCGGCGACCGCGTGCAGGTCACCGGCATCGTGCCCGAGGGGACGAACAGCCACACGTTCGAACCGGCGCCCTCCGACGCGGCCGTGATGGCCGACGCCGACATCGTCTTCGTGAACGGCCTCCACCTCGAGGAGCCCACCCGCGAGCTCGCCGACGCGAACGTGCGAGACGGGGTGCCGGTGATCTCGCTCGGGGAGATGACGATCTCGCCCGATCAGTACATCTACGATTTCAGCTTCCCGGAGGCCGGCGGCGACCCGAACCCCCACCTGTGGACGAACCCGCTCTACGCCCTGAAGTACGCCGAGATCGTGAAGGACGAGCTCTCGAAGGTGGATCCCGGCGGAGCGGCCACGTACGAGGAGAACTACACCGCCTTCTCGAAGCGGATCGACCGGCTGGACACGGCGGTCCGTGAGGTGACGGCCACCGTGCCGGAAGCGAACCGCAAGCTCCTCACGTACCACGACTCATTCCCGTATTTCGCGCGCGAGTACGGCTGGACGATCATCGGCGCGATCCAGCCGTCGGACTTCGCCGACCCGACCCCGCAGGAGGTGGCCGACCTGATCGACCAGATCAGGGCCGAGGACCTGCCCGCGATCTTCGGCTCCGAGGTGTTCCCGAGCCCCGTGCTCGAGCAGATCGCCGCGGAGACGGGCGCGACGTACATCGACGACCTCCGCGACGACGACCTCCCGGGCGAGAACGGCGACCCCGATCACAGCTACTTCGGGCTCATGGTCTTCGACTTCAAGACCTTCACGGGCGCCCTGGGGGGCGACCCTTCGGCGTTCGACGACATCGATCTCACGAACGTCTCGTCCGGCGACACGGCGAACTACCGGTACTGACGGCATGGACCCGCTGATCCTGCTCGAGAAGGTCACCTGCCGGTACGGCAAGGAGCCCGTGCTGATCAACGTCGACCTCGAGGTCCGCCCGGGGGACTTCATCGGGGTGGTGGGCCCGAGTGGGTCCGGCAAGAGCACGCTGCTCAAGACGATCGCGGGCTCGATCGCGCCGATCGCCGGACGGATCCACCGAGCGAAGGGCACGGCGATCGGCTACGTCCCCCAGGTCGAGACCGTGAACTGGTTCTTCCCCGCGACCGTGCGGGAGGCGGTGCTGATGGCCCGGTTCGACGGCCGCGTGGTCCCGTGGGCGTCGAAGGCGGACGTGGCCGAGGCGGAGGAGGTCCTCGGGCGGCTCGGGCTCGGCGGGCTGGGCGACCGGCACATCCGGGAGCTCTCCGGGGGCCAGCAGCAGCGCGTCTTCGTCGCGCGGGCGATGCTCCGTCGTCCGAAGCTGCTCCTGCTCGATGAGCCGACGAGCGGGGTCGACGTCCGGACGCGGCACGACGTGATGCACCTGATCCACGAGCTGCACCACGAGGGGCTCGCGATCGTCCTCACCACGCACGACCTGAACGGCATCGCGGCCCACCTGCCGCAGATCGTCTGCCTGAACCGCGAGGTGATCGCGACCGGTGCCCCGCGCGACGTGATCCGCTCCGACGTCCTGGAGCGCACGTACGGTGCGCCGCTCGAGGTCCTCGTGCACGGCGGGATGCCGGTCGTCGTGGAGCAGTATCCGGGGTACGACGAGGCGGACGAGGGCGCGCGCGTCCTGCCGCTGCGGGAGGGCCACCATGAACACCCTGCTTGAGCCGTTCCACTACGGGTTCTTCCGGCACGCGCTGATGGTGGCGGTGCTGGCCGGCGGCCTCTGCGGGCTCGTGGGGGTGTACGTCGTGCTCCGGGGGATGAGCTACATCGGCCACGGTCTCTCGCACGCGATCTTCGGCGGGGCGGTGGCGGGCGCGGCGCTCCTGGGCGCCGGCGCCGGCGCCTCGCTGGGGCTCGGGTTCTACGTCGGCGCGGGGGTGTTCGGGGTCGGCGCAGCGCTCCTGATCAATCAGATCGCCCGCCGGCGCACGATCGGGGCCGACGCCGCGATCGGGGTGGTGACCTCGGCGGCGTTCGCGTTCGGGATCGCGATCATCTCGACGCAGGAGGGCTTCCAGACGAATGCCGAGGCACTGCTCTTCGGGAACGTCCTCGGGGTCACGATGGTCGACGTCCTCGTGGTCGCGGCGGTGGCGGCCGCGATCGCGGTGACCGTCTTCCTGCGGTACCGGCAGCTGCTGTTCGCCACGTTCGACCCCGAGGTGGCCGAGGTCTCGGGCGTCCGCACCGATCGGACGGACGTGATCCTCGCGTTGATGCTCGCGGCGACGATCATCGCCACGATGAACGTCGTGGGCGTCATGTTGATCGCCGCGGTGCTCGTGATCCCGCCGGTGATCGCGCGCCTGCTGACCGACAGCTTCCACCGGATGCTCTGGATCTCGGTGGTCGTGGGCGCCTCGCTCGGCTTCGTGGGCGTCTACCTCTCGTACTACCTCGACGTCTCGTCGGGCGCCACGGTCGTGCTCACGGGCGCGGCGCTGTTCGCGGGGGTCTACGTGTGGTCGGCCTACAGGGGTCGCCGGGCGATGGTGGACGCGCTCGACGCCCACTAGGGGCATGGCCTGATCGCGTGAACGACAACTAGTTCCCCGCGGCCGCGCATCCGGCGCAGCGTCCGGTGATCGCGAAGTGCGTGAGGTCCGCGACGAAACCGTGGTGGCGCTTGATCAGCCCCTGCAGGGCGTGCGCCTCCTTCAGCGAGAGCGCGTCGTCGGCGCCGCAGTGGCCGCACGTGAGGTGCACGTGCTCGGCCTCCTCCGACCGGTGGTACTCGGCACCCGTCTCGAGGTGCGAATGGGCGAGCACGCCGACCTCCTCGAGGAGCGTGAGGGTCCGGTAGACCGTGGAGGCGTTCACGCCCGGCATCTCGCCCTGCACCTTGCGGGCGACGATCGCGGGGGAGATGTGGCCCTGGGTGCGCATCACCTCGGTGACGATCGCGCGGCGCTGGGGTGTCATGCGGAGCCCGCGGCTGCGCAGCAGCTCCATCACGTCGCCGTAGTCGTGACCCGTCCGTTCCATGCGGCGCAGTGTAGCAGCGTGTTGCAGGTGCAACGAACGTTGCACCTGCCGCGTTAGGCGTCTCGATCGGGTGCCCTGGGAGGCTCGGGCGGGGGCAGCCCGAGCGCCCTCGCGGCCCACGGCAGCGCCGTGCGCGCCTGCAGCAGCTGCAGCCGGCGGACGTGGGGCGCCTCCGGGATCGGCGCCCGCGCCGCATGCGAGGCGAAGTAGCCGGCCAGCATCGCCGCGAAGGCCGCCATGTCGGGAGCCGGCGGCACGACCTGCTCGGGCGGTGGGCCTCCCTCGGCCTCCAGGCTCGGGAGCCACGACGCCACGTCGAACCGCGGGTTCCCACGGCACGCGAAGTTCCAGTCGATGAACCGCGCGCCGTCCTCGCGCAGGCACAGGTTGTCGCTGCGGACGTCCATGTGGAGCAGCCGGTCACCCTCGAGCGGCGCCGCGTGCGCGGTCTCCGTGAGCGCGGGCAGGCAGGCGTCGAGCCAGTCCTCGTCGCACAGCCCGAGCTCAAGGACCGCCGCTCGGTGCGTCGCGACCTCGGGCCACCCCTCGCGGTCGAACTGACCGGCACCGACCCCGGGGATCTCGGGTGAGATCGCCGCGTCGGCGACCTGCGCGAGCCCGTCGAGTACCGCCTGAACGCGTGCGCGGTCCCACGGCGGCGGCCATGCGGCGTCGCTCAGATCCTCGAGGACGAGGACGGGGCGCTCGCCGTCGTCGTCCCACCCGAGCATCCGCGGCAGGAAGGGCAGCCCCAGGTGCTGCACGTAGAAGAGGCGCTCGTCGCGGATCCAGGCCGCGGTGTCGAGGGTGTACGCGATCTTGACGAAGCGCGTGCTCCCGTCGGGGAGCGTCGCGATCCAGCGGGAGGCCGCGGTCTGGCCGCCTCGCGTCACCCGTCGCCAGCCGACCGGCGTGGTCTTCAGCGCGCGGGCGGCCCGCCCGATGTCGTCGCGGCCCGGTCGCGGCTCCTCGGCGTGCATCCGCGAAGCCTAGCGAGGCGGATGGGTGCCCGCCGCCGGTAGCCTGGCGCGCATGACGGTGATGGTGACCGGCGCGTCGGGACCGCTCGGGCACGCCCTGATCCCGCGGCTCGCGGCGCGCGACGAGGTCCGCGCGGCCGTCCGCCGGCCCGATGCCGCCGAGCCGCTCCGGGCGATGGGGGCGAAGGTCACGGTCGGACGCCTGGACGACGCGGACGCGCTCGCCGAGGTGCTCCGGCGCGTCTTCACGGTGATCCACCTGGTCGGCGGCGCGCACCAGCCCGACGACGACGAGGTGTTGGCCGCGAACCACGGGTCGGTGGTGACGGCCCTGGCCGCTGCCCGTCAGGCGGAGGTCCGGCGATTCATCCTCGTCTCGGTCCCAGGGGCCTCGCCCGACGCCCGCGACCCGTACCTGCGGGCGAAGGGCCTCGCCGAGGAGGCGGTCGTCCATTCCGGGCTCGAGCACGCCGTGATCCGCAGCACCCACCTCTACGGGCTCGGCGGGCTGTGGTTCACGGCGGTGGTCCAGGCGGCGCTCGCCGATCCGCCGCTCGTGCCGGGGGACCCCGAGGCGGTGCTCGCGCCGGCGTTCGTGGACGACCTCGCCGAGGTGATCGTGGCCGCCGACGACCGCCAGGAGGACCCCGCGGGCACGTGGGCCCTGGAGGGCCCCGACGCCGTGACGGCGCGCCAGCTCGCCCGACTGCTGGCGGGGAACGGGGCTCTCGACCCGGTCGGGATCGAGGACGTCGGACTCCCGGCGGTGCTCGAGCGGCTGCTCGGGGTGCCGATCTCGGCACCGGCGGCCCGGATCTTCTCGATCCCCGGCCGCGCCGACGCGCCGGACGCGGCGGCAGGGTTCGGGGTCCATCGGACCCCGCTCGTCGATGGTCTCCGGATCACGGCGGAGCGCGCGGCCGGGGCGAGCGTCGCGGACTACGGGTAGCATCCGCGCCATGCCGGAGCATGTGCACATCGAGGTCGACGACGGGGTCGGCGTCGTGCGGCTCGACCGCCCGCCCGCCAACGCGTTCGACCTGCAGATGGGCCTCGAGCTCCAAGAGGCGGTCCGCGAGGCGGACGGCCGCGACGACGTCGGCGCGATCGTCCTCTGGGGCGGCCGGAAGCTCTTCGCGGCCGGGGCCGACATCAAGGCGATGGCCGAGTGGGGCCCCGACGAGGTCAAGCCGAGCGTGGACGCGCTCGGCGCGGCCTGCGACCTGCTGGAGTCGATCGGCACGATCTCGATCGCGGCGGTGAACGGCTTCGCGCTGGGAGGGGGGATGGAGGTGGCCCTCGCGGCGGACCTCCGGTACCTCGCCGACGACGCGACCGTCGGCCAACCCGAGATCCGGCTGGGTGTGATCCCGGGCGCGGGGGGCACCCAGCGGCTGACGCGACTCGTGGGACCCGGGCGCGCCCGGGAGCTCGTGTACACGGGACGGCAGGTCGCGGCCGAGGAGGCGCTCGCGCTCGGCCTCGCCGAACGGGTCGTGCCCGCCGATGAGGTGCTCGAGGCCGCGATCGCCGATGCCCGGGCGCTCGCGAACGGCCCACGGCAGGCGCTCGCGGCGGCGAAGGCCGCGATCAGGGGGGCGACGGACACCCCGGGCGCCGCGGGCGTGGCGCGGGAGCGCGAGCTCTTCCTGGGCCTCTTCGGCACCTCCGACCAGCGCGAGGGCATGCGCGCGTTCCTGGAGAAGCGCGACCCCTCGTTCTGAGTCCGCGATCTCGGGATCTTGCTCCATTTCGGACCCCGGAAACCCATGCACGTCACACCGCGGGCACCATCCGGAATGAACCGGTGACCCGCGCTGTTCGAAGTACGTGACGAGGGGACCGAGCCACCCGAGAGCCACCCCACCCGACACGGGCCCCTCGCGAAAGGATGTGAGCGACGTGGCAGAGGAGAAGTACCGAGGCGCATCGGTTCGGACGCTCCCGCGTGCGAACAAGCAGTACTCGGCCGGACGCGTCTGCGCCGAT
The DNA here is from genome assembly GCA_963821925.1 of uncultured Actinomycetes bacterium. GTDB lineage: Bacteria > Actinomycetota > UBA4738 > UBA4738 > HRBIN12 > JAOUEA01. Next base: position 132,852 of record CAWGFO010000010.1, read on the forward strand.
CCCAACTGCGAGACCAAACTCTCCCGATACAACAAGTGGCAGTACTGCTGGCAGCACGAGCCCGTCCACTCGTACGTGCCGCGCGGTAAGCGCAAGAGCCGGACCCAGGCGGCGTAGACCCTCGTTCCTCACCGAGGCCCTCCCGATCGGGAGGGCCTCGTCACGTTCACCCTCCCTCGAAGCCGGTGCCGCCGCCTCCCCGGTTCAAGGCACGGACTGCAGCAGCCGATGTAGGTCGCAGACCGCTCCCCCCGAGCGCGATCGACCACATGACGAACGAGACCCGAGAGCCTCCCGCGATGCAGGAGGGAGGATGCCCGTTCTGCGAGCGCACCGTGCTCGTGTACGAGGATCCGCCCCGATGCCCCTTGTGCGCCTGTCCGCTGGACGAGGCCTCGATGACGCCGTATTCGTTCCCGACGGAGAACCCCACCGACTGACTCAGTCGACCAGCTCCACCCGGCGCCAGCCGCGGTTATCGCTGACGAGCGCGACCTCCTCGGCGCCCCGAAGCTCCGCGACCGTGATCGGGCGCTCCGCCACACGCCCCTCTTCGAGCGCCAGCTCGCGCCCCACGCCGGCCAGGAGCCCGGCGTCGAGTGGCGGGGTCCACCAGCGGCCGTCGAGCCTGACCGCCACGTTCGCGATCGTCGTCTCGGTGATCTCGTCGCGGGTGTTCGTCAGCAGCACGTCGTCGGCGTCGGGATGGCGCGCCTTCGCCTCGTCGAACCGCCGGCGTCGGGTCGTCTTGTGGAACACCATCGGGTCCGACGGGTCGATCCGCTCGGCCTCGTCGAGCGCCACCTTCACGGGCTCCACCAGCTCCGGGAGCGGCAGCCCGCCCGAGGACACGCGGCCCCGACGGTCGACCACCACCCGGATCCTCGCCGCCCGGTCGGGGAACCGCGCCGCCTCGCGCTCCGCGGCCGCGACGACGCCCGGCTCGTCGATCACGAACCCGAAGTAGTCGCAGGAGGCCCGCAACCGCGCGAGGTGCCGGTCGAGATGACGGAACCCCGTGCCCGGCTCGTGCAGGATCGTCTCGTAGAGCTCGAACCCGGGCCGGCGGTCGACCAGGACGCGGGCCTTGGCCACCGTCTCGTCGTACTCGCCGGCGGCTCGGGAGTCCCACGTGATCCCGCCGCCGACACCGTATTCGGCCGTGCGCGTCTCGGCGTCGACGATCACGGTGCGGATCGGCACGTTGAAGCGGGCGGCCGGGTGCCCCGAACCCGGCGGGGCGAGGTAGCCGACCGCCCCGCAATACACGCCGCGCGGCGAGTCCTCGAGCTCGGCGATCAGCCGCATCGTCCGCACCTTCGGCGCGCCCGTGACGGAGCCGGAGGGGAACAGCGCCGCGAACACGTCTGCCAGCCCCGCCTCCGGGCGCACCTGGGCGATGACGGTCGACGTGAGCTGCCACACGGTCTCGTAGCGCTCCAGGTCGAAGACGTCGCTCCACGTGACCGAGCCGGGCACGGCCACGCGCCCAAGGTCGTTGCGGAGCAGGTCCACGATCATCGCGTTCTCGGCGCGGTCCTTCACCGAGCCGCGGAGGCGTTCGGCGACGGCCGCGTCCTCCTCGGGCCATCGTCCGCGCGGGGCGGTGCCCTTCATCGGCTTCGTCGTGAGCACGCCGTCGTCGAGGCGGAAGAACAGCTCGGGTGACGCGGAGAGCACGCGGTAGCGGCCCAGGTTCAGGTACCCGGCGTACGCGCCGCGCTGCGCGTAGCAGAGATCGCGGTAGAGGCCGCGCTCGTCCCCGGCCACCTGCGACCGCAGGCGCAGCGTGAAGTTCACCTGGTAGGTCTCACCCGCGGCGATCTCGTCGCGGATCCGGCCGATCGCGCGGTCGTAGGTCGCGCGATCGATCGAGGGCCGCCAGGCCGCCGCCGCCGACGGGTCGGGGTCGGCCTGGGGCACCGGGAGGCCCGTGTCCTCGAGCCGCTCGAACATCGCGAACCACGCCAAGGGGAGTCGCGAGAACGGATCGCCCTCCTCGCGGGCCCGCACGGCGAGCGCCGGATCGAGGCCCGGGGCCGCCTCGTAGGCGACGTAGCCCGCCACCCAGAGCCCGCGTGCGGCGGCGCCCTCGGCCGCCGCAAGCACCCCGCGCACCTCGTCGGGGCGGGTGGCCTCGAGCACGCCGACCGGCGAGACGAGCCGGAACGACGGCGAGCCCCCGGTCAGGTCGTCGAAGCGCGCCTCGATCATCGCCCGCAACGATACGCGGGACACCGGGGACCGCCCGAGCGGTGCGGTAGCCTCGACCGCATGAGCCCGTCGGTGCTGGTCGCGATGTCGGGCGGGGTCGATTCCTCGGTCGCCGCCTGCCTCCTGCAGGAGCAGGGGTACGAGGTGATCGGCTCGCACATGCGCCTGGTGCATCTCGACGGGGTCGAGCACGGGTGCTGCGGCCCGTCGGCCCGCCGAGATGCCGAGGCCGTGGCGCGCATCGCCGGGTTCCCTTTCGAGATCGCGGAGATGAGCGACGCGTTCGAGGCGGCGGTGATCGACGATTTCGTGGCCGAGCACGAGGCCGGGCGTACCCCGAACCCGTGCGCGCGCTGTAACGGCGAGATCAAGTTCGGCGCGTTCCTCCGTCGGGCCGACGAGCTCGGCGTCGACGTCGTCGCGACCGGCCACTACGTGCGGACCGAGCGCGACGACGCGGGCGTCTGGCATCTGCGGAAGGGCGCCGTCGCGAAGGACCAGAGCTACATGCTCCACATGCTCGGCCAGGAGGCGCTCGCCCGGTCTGTCTTCCCGGTGGGCGCGTTGCCGAAGGACGAGACGCGGCGGCTCGCCGCCGCGTTCGGCCTCCCGGTGGCGACCAAACCCGATTCCCAGGAGCTCTGCTTCGCCCCGAGCGGCGAGGCGGGCGCGTTCGTGCGCTCGCAGGCTCCGGCGCTCGTGCACGCCGGCGGCGAGGTCGTCGATCCCGAGGGGAACGTCCTCGCTCGTCACGACGGGACGTTCGCGTTCACGGTCGGGCAACGCCGCGGGCTCGGCGTGGCGCTCGGCGAGCCCGCCTACGTGGTCGATGTCGACGCGCCCACGAACCGCGTGACCATCGGCCCGGCGTCGCTGCTCGCACGCCGCGGGCTCGTGGCCGACCGCGTCTCGTGGGTGGCGGGCGCGTCCCCCTCCGACGACCCGTTCGAGGCGGCCGTGCGGATCCGCTACCGCGGCGAGGACGTCCCGGCGGTGATCGAGCCCACCCCGGACGGGTTCCGCGTCGAGTTCCGGGAGCCGCAGCGCGCGGTCGCCCCGGGCCAGTCCGCGGTGATCTACCGTTGCGGGGAGGTGCTCGGCGGCGGCCGGATCGTCGAGTCGCTACGCTGAGCCCTTCGGAACGGAGGAGGGGCTCATGACGGATCATCCGAACGCCGCGATCGCCCGCACCGCGATCGAGGCCTTCAGCCGTGGCGACATGGCGGCGATGCTCGAGCTGGTCGACGACACCGTCGTCTGGCACGCGCCGGGGACGAACCGGTTCTCCGGGAAGTTCGAGGGCAAGGCCGCACTGATCGATCGGTTCACCCGGATGGCCGAGGCGGGCGTCGTCACCACCCTCGAGATCCACGACGTCGTGGGCAACGACGATCACGTGGTCGCCCTCGTGAACGCGACGGTCACGTCGGCCGACGGCCGGAGCTACCAGACCCCACAGGTCCAGGCGATGCACATCCGCGACGGACGGTGCATGGAGTTCTGGGGGATGAACCAGGACCAGGCCGCGATGGACGAGATCCTGGGCTAGCCCCGACGCCTCCGTCGCGCGCGCCGGCGTGCCCGTCGCCGGTGCCGGATACCATGGCCCGGTGAAGCTGCTCCGGCGCCGCGCCAAGAGTTTCGACATCCAGGTACAGGACCTCGTCCTGCACATCAGCGCGCCCGAGGACTTCGCCGAGGAGTCCCGTGCGGCCGCGCTCAGCTTCTGGGAGCAGCTCGAGTCGTACGGGCTGCGGTACCCGCAGTTCCGCCAGAGCAAGCGCCCGATCGGCGCGGTGGCGGCCGACGCGCCGCCGATCGTCCGCGAGATGGTCGAGGCGTCGGCGGCCGCCGGCGTCGGCCCGATGTTCACGTTCCGCGGCGCCGTCGTCGACCAGGTGGGACGGTTCCTCGCCGATCAGCGGCACGAGCTCACGGTCGCGTGCGACGGCGACTACTACCTCCGCTCCCGGAAACGGATGAAGCTCGCGGTGAAGCGGCGGGGGGGCGAGCCGCTCACGGTGGCCCTGCCGCCCTCGGGCGACCCCGTGGGCGTCTCGACCACCCTCGGCCGCGGCCGAGGCGGGGCGGGGCCCGACGGGCTCGCGGTGATCGCCTCGTCCTGCATGCTCGCCGACGCGGCCGCGGCCGGCGTCCAGGCGGTGCTCGGCAAGCCCGACGGGTTCGGGATGGCGCTGCGCTACCTCCAGCAGGTCCCCGGCGTCCGCGGCGGGGTCGTGGTCGTGGGCGAGAAGATCGGGGTGGCCGGCGGCGTGGAGATCGCGGCGTGAGCCCGAGCGCTCCCGGGTCGGCCCCCTCCGACGAACGCGCGCTCGCCGAGGCGAAGCTCCGCGTCGACGAGCTCCGGGCCGAGGTCGAGCACCACCGCTATCGCTACCACCTGCTCGACGACCCCGAGGTCGCCGACGCCGAGTACGACGACCTGATGCGTGAGCTGCGCGCGCTCGAGGATCGGTTCCCCGAGCTGCAGACGCCCGACTCGCCCACCCAGACGGTCGGTGGGGCGCCGGCGCCGCTGTTCGCGCCCGTCACGCACCGGGCCCCGATGCTCTCGCTCGACAACGCGTTCTCGTTCGAGGAGCTCGACGCCTGGGCGCAGCGGGTCGAACGCGGGGTGGGAGAGGGCGCGCGGTTCGCATGCGAGCTGAAGATCGACGGGGTGGCTTGCGCGCTGACCTACGAGCGCGGGCGTCTCGTCAAGGCGGCCACGCGCGGCGACGGTCGGGTGGGCGAGGACATCACCGCGAACGTGCGCACCGTCGAGGGCGTGCCGCGCACACTCGCCCTCGACGACCCGCCCGCGGTGATCGAGGTCCGCGGCGAGATGTACTTCCCGGTGACGGCGTTCGACGCGCTGAACGAGCAGCTGCTGGCGGCCGAGCAGCGGCCGTTCGCGAACCCGCGGAACGCGGCGGCGGGCTCGCTCCGCCAGAAGGACCCGAAGGTCACCGCATCGCGTCCCCTGCGGCTGTGGGTGCACTCGTTCGGCTTCGCGGACGGGGTCGCGTTCGACTCGCATCTGGGGTTCCTCGACTGGGCGGCGACGGTCGGGCTCCCGGTGCCCCCCACGACCGAGGGCCGTGAGTCGATCGACGGCGTGAAGGCGTTCCTGTCGAGCTGGGAGTCCATCCGGCACTCGGTCGACTGGGAGATCGACGGCACCGTGATCAAGGTCGACCAGACCGTCCTGCAGCGCGAGCTCGGTGCGACGGGCCACGCGCCGCGGTGGGCGATCGCCTACAAGTTCCCCCCTGAGGAGCGCACGACCGTGCTGAAGTCGATCGACGTCCACACGGGACGCACCGGCAAGGTCACACCGTTCGCGGTGCTCGATCCGGTGTTCGTGGGCGGCGTCACGGTCACGTACGCCACCCTGCACAACGAGCAGGAGGTCCATCGCAAGGACGTGCGCAAGGGCGACCACGTGATCGTTCGGCGGGCCGGCGACGTGATCCCCGAGATCGTCGGGCCGGTCCTGTCCAAGCGCAAGAAGAGCGCTCGCCGCTGGAAGATGCCGGCCAGCTGCACGTCGTGCGGCACGCCGCTCGTCCGCGGGGAGGACGAGGCAGACTACCGTTGCCCGAACAAGCGCGGGTGTCCCTCGCAGGGGATCGAATGGCTGTTCCACTTCGCGGGGCGCGGCGCGATGGACATCGAGCACCTGGGCTACATGACCGTGATGCGACTCCTCGAGGCCGGCCTGATCGAGGACCCCGCGGACATCTATGCCCTCGACGCCGAGAAGCTCGGGCAGCTCCCTGGGTTCAAGGACAAGGCGATCGCGAACGTGCTCGAGCAGATCGAGATCTCGAAGGACCGCCCGCTGTGGCGGTTGCTCGTCGGCCTGAACATCCGCCATGTCGGCACGCACGTCGCGCAGGTGCTCGCGCGCGCGTTCGGGTCGATCGACGCCATCGCCGAGGCGAGCGAGGACCGCATCGACGATGTGCCCGAGGTCGGCCCCGAGATCGCGGCGACGGTCCGCGAGTGGTTCGACGACGAGGAGAACCTCGCGCTGATCGAGAAGCTGCGCGCGGCCGGCGTGCGTCTGGCCGACGATCGCGCGCCCGAGGACGAGGGCGACCGTCCCCTCGACGGGCTGTCGATCGTGCTCACGGGGGGCCTCGAGGGGTTCACGCGCGAGGAGGCCGTCGAGTTCGCGCAGGCGGCCGGCGCCCGTGTGTCCTCGAGCGTCTCGAAGAAGACGTCGTTCGTGGTGGCGGGGGAGAGCCCCGGCTCGAAGCTCGCGAAGGCCGAGACCCTCGGGGTCGAGGTGATCGACGAGGCCGAGTTCCGGCGTAGGCTCGGCCGATGACGACGGGACGATCGCGGGCGACGACCGCCCGCGCGACGGTGGCCGGTGCGTTCCTTGCCACGGTCGCGGTCCTGGACGTCGTGCGTGTCTGGGCGATCTCGACCGAGGCGTCGATCCTGCGGGCGGTGCGTGACGGCGCGCCGTTCTCCCTGTCCGACGCGCACGCGAGCGACGAACGCCTCGGCGTCCTCACGGCCGGATACGTCGTGTTGCTCATCGGTTCTGGCGTCGCGTGGTGTGTGTGGCAGCACCGGGCACACGCGAACCTCCGGGCGTTCGCCCGATCCGGCCTCCGCTTCACCCCCGGCTGGGCGGTGGGCTGGTGGTTCGTGCCGATCGCGTCGCTGTGGAAGCCCTTCGAGGCGGTGCGCGAGCTCTGGAAGGCGAGCGATCCGGGCAGCGATCCGCTGTCGTGGCGCTCGATCCGCACGTGGCCCACGCTCGGCTGGTGGTGGTTCTGCTGGCTCGGCAGCGGCGTCATCAGCGCCGTGGGCTCTGCCCAGCGTGGCACCGACCTCGACGACACGATCAGAGGCGACACGATCGTGATGGCGGCGCTCGCCCTCCAGGTCGTGGCCGCCGTGCTCGCGATCGCGATCGTCCGCCAGGTGGTGGCACGTCAGACGGCCCTCGCGCTGACGGGCGCGGGCACGCCCGGGCCACCGCCGATGCCACCGCCTGCACTCCCGATGCCGCCGATGCCCACGCCGCTAGACTGACCGCCATGCCGGTGGAGATCGATATCGACCACGTCGCCCTGCTCGCGCGCCTCGACCTGACCGGCGAGGAGCGGGCGCAGCTGCGGACGCAACTGGGCGCGATCCTCGAGCATGCGGCGAAGGTGGGGGAGGTGGCCGCCGCCGACGTGGCGCCCACCGCCTCGCCGAACCCCTCGGCGAACGTGTTCCGCGAGGACACGCCCGAGCCCTCGATCACGCACGACGCCGCGATGCAGAACGCGCCGGCACAGGCCGGCGGGCGCTTCATGGTGCCGAAGATCGCGGAGACCGGCTCGTGACCGAGCTCTGCGACCGCACCGGGTCCGAGCTCTCCGCGGGGCTCGCCGCCGGCGAGTTCACCGCGGTCGAGCTCGCCGAGTCGTCGCTCGCCCGCGTCGAGGCGGTCGACGACCGGGTCGAGGCGTTCCTGACGAAGACGCCGCAGGTCGCGCTCGAGCGGGCCGCGGAGCTCGACACCTACCTGTCGACCGGGGCCCCCAAGCCCGAGGTCGCCGGGATCCCGATCGCGCTGAAGGACGTCCTCACGACGAACGGGATCCGCACCACGTGCGGGTCGAAGATCCTCGAGACGTACGTTCCGCCCTACGACTGCACCGCCTGGACGCGACTGTCCGGCGCGGGCTCGGTCCTGATCGGCAAGACGAACTGCGACGAGTTCGCGATGGGCTCATCGAACGAGAACTCGGCGTACGGCCCGGTGCACAACCCATGGGACCTCGACACGGTGCCGGGCGGATCGAGCGGTGGGAGCGCCGCCGCGGTGGCCGCCGGCGAGGTCGTCTGGGCGCTCGGCACCGACACCGGCGGCTCGGTCCGCCAGCCCGCCGCGCTCACCGGGGTCGTGGGCCTGAAGCCGACCTACGGGCGCATCAGCCGGTACGGGCTGATCGCGTTCGCCTCGTCGCTCGACACGGTCGGGACGTTCACGCGCAGCGTGCGCGATGCCGCGATCCTGCTCGGGGCCCTCGCCGGTCAGGATCACCGCGACGCCACGAGCGTGGCGGATGAGCCCGGGGACTACCTCGCGGGGCTCGATCGAGGCGTCGAGGGCCTCCGGGTCGGCGTGATCGCCGATGCGTTCGGCGAGGGCGTGCAGCCCGACGTGGCGGCCTCGGTCCGCGCCGCCATCGAGCGGCTCGCGGCGCTGGGGGCCTCGGTGACCGAGGTCGACCTCCCGCACGCCGAGTACGCCCTCTCCGCCTACTACCTGATCGCGCCGTCGGAGGCGTCGTCGAACCTCGCGCGCTACGACGGGGTCCGCTACGGCCTCCGCGTGGACGGGGACGACTCGATCGCGATGATGTTCGCGACCCGCGGCGCCGGGTTCGGCCCCGAGGTGAAGCGCCGGATCATGCTGGGCACCTACGCCCTCTCGGCCGGGTACTACGAGGCCTACTACGGCCAGGCCCAGAAGGTTCGCACGCTGATCATCCAGGACTACGCGGCGGCGTTCGCCGGCGTCGACGTCCTCGTCTCGCCGACCTCGCCCACGACGGCGTTCCGGATCGGCGAGAAGGCCGACGACCCGATGGCGATGTACCTGAACGACATCTTCACGATCCCCGCGAACCTCGCCGGCGTGCCGGCGATCAGCGTGCCGTGCGGGCTCGACGCGGGCGGGCTGCCGATCGGGCTGCAGCTCACCGCCCCCGCGCTCGACGAGGCCACGCTGTTCCGCGCCGCCGCCGCGATCGAGTCCGACCTGGGCCTCGACCTGCGGCCGCCGCTCCTCGCGGGCGTCTAGCGCCCGTCTCGGGCGACGTCCGGCTCGGCCGCCAGCCCGACGTCCGGCTCCGCGATCCCGGCCTCGACCGAGCCCTCGACCTCGTCGCCGGGCTTGCGGGCGGCGCCGCCCGCCGAGACGATCAGCGCGACGGACGCCAGCACGATCACGGCCGCGAGCAGGGTCCGGGCGGTGAGGGCCTCGTCGAGGACGAACCATCCAAGGGTGACCGCCACGATCGGGTTCACGTACGCGTACGTCGACACGAGCGTCGTCCGGACGTTCCGCAGGAGCCAGAGGTAGCAGCTGAACCCCACGAACGACCCCGCGAGGATCAGCCACAGGAGTCCGAGCCAGGATGCCGTCGTGACCTGCGAGACCGAGAACCCGCTCAGCTCGCCCGCGAGGACCGCGACCGCGAGGATCACGCCGCCGCCGACCAGCTGCTGCATCCCGCTGCCCAGGAGCGGCCCTTTCGGGAGCGGGGCGGTCCGGGCGTACAGCGAACCGGCCGTCCAGCACAGGGTCGCGGCGACCGCTACGAGCATGCCCCCGAGCGGCGCGTGCCCCGCCGACGCGTTCGTCCCGATCAGGACGGCCGCCCCGAGGAAGCCGCCCACGAGGCCCGTCACCACCTTCCACCCGAGCGGGGCGCTCCGGAAGACCACCCGATCGAAGAAGGCGAGCCACAGCGGGATCAGCGCGATGATCAGCGACACGATCCCGGTCGGCGTGCCCATGTTCTCCGAGACCGCCACGAGCGCGTTCCCGCCGAGCAGCAGGAACACCCCGACGATGCCGGCGGCCTTCCACTGGGAGCGGGTGGTGCGCTCGTGCGTGCGCACCGTGGTGAACGCGACCAGCACCGCCCCCGCGAACAGGAACCGGGTGGCGGCGCCCAGCAGGGTTGGGGCCGACTCGTTCACCTTCTCGATCCCGAGGTAGGTCGTGCCCCAGACGAAGTACAGGGCCCCGAGGACCGTCCAGACCGTCGCGGTCTTCGGCGCGGTCGTCGGTCCGCGGCTCCCCTCGTCCGTCACGCCGGGCAGTGTACGGGCCGTGCCGTGCGCGAGGGTCCGTGCCATACGCGAGTAACGCTCGCTCCGGCGCCCGCGTGAAACCCGTCCGGTAGGCTAGGGCGCCATGGCCGAGTGGGAAGCCGTGATCGGGCTCGAGTGCCACGTCGAGCTCGACACCGAGACGAAGATGTTCTGCGGGTGCCGCGTCACGTTCGGCGCCGAGCCCAACACGAACGTGTGCCCCGTGTGCCTCGGTCACCCGGGATCGCTCCCGGTGCCGAACCGCGAGGCGATCCGCCGGATCATCAAGATCGGCCTGGCCCTCGACTGCGAGATCGCCCCGCACTCGCTCTTCCACCGGAAGAACTACTTCTACCCCGACATGCCGAAGAACTACCAGATCAGCCAGTACGACCTGCCGATCTGCGTGGGCGGCCACCTCGACGTCGAGCTGCCGGACGGCACCACCTCACGGATCGGGATCACGCGCGTGCACATGGAGGAGGACACCGGCAAGACCACGCACGGGAGCGCCTCCGGCCGGATCCACGACGCCGACTCGGCGCTGATCGACTTCAACCGGGCCGGCACGCCGCTCGTCGAGTGCGTGAGCGAGCCCGACATCCGCTCGCCCGAGGAGGCCGGCGCCTACCTCCGTGAGCTGCGCGCGACGCTCGAGTCGCTCGACGTCAGCGACGTCCGCATGGAGGAGGGTTCGCTCCGGTGCGACGCGAACGTCTCGATGCGGCCCGCCGGCACCGAGGCCTTCGGCACGAAGGTCGAGATCAAGAACATGAACTCGATCCGCTCGCTCGAGCGTGCCCTCACGTACGAGATCGAGCGTCAGACGAAGGCCCTGGAGAACGGCGAGGCGATCGTCCAGGAGACCCGCCACTGGAACGAGGACGCCGGCGCCACGGCGTCGATGCGCTCCAAGGAAGAGGCGTTCGACTACCGGTACTTCACCGAGCCCGACATCCCGCCGCTCGAGCCCTCGGCCGCGTGGATCGACGAGATCCGCGCCGAGCTGCCCGAGCTGCCGGCGGCCCGCCGGGCGCGGTACGAGGCCGAGTTGAGCGTGCGGCCCGAGGTCGCGCGGGTGCTGGTCGCCGACCGGGGCTCCTCCGAGCTGTTCGAGGAGACGGTGGCCCTGGGCGCGCCGGCGGACAAGGCCGCGAACTGGGTCACGCAGGACGTCGCGGGCCTCGTGAACAAGCGCGGCGGGGACATCGCCGGTTCGAAGATCACGGCCCGGCACCTCGCCGACCTGATCGGACTCCTGGAGGCCGACACGATCAGCGGTCAGGGCGCGAAGCAGGCGCTCGAGGAGGTGGCCGACACCGGCGACGAGATCGCCGTCATCGTCGAGCGCCGCGGGCTCACGCAGGTTTCGGACACCGGGGCGCTCGGCGCGATCGCCGACGAGGTGATCGCCGAGAACGAGGACGCCGTCGCACAGTTCAAGAGCGGCAAGGAAGGCGTGATCGGCTTCCTCGTCGGCCAGGTGATGAAGAAGTCGAAGGGATCGGCCAACCCGAAGCTCGCGCAGGAACTCCTCCGCGAGCGCCTGTCGGGCTGAGGCGCGGCGCGTGCGCGCGTCGACGCCGGGCACCCCGAACCGCGCCTCGTTCTGGCACCTCCTGCTCGTCGGGCTGGGTCGCGCGGCCCATGGCGCGGTCTTCCCGCTCCAGCGGATGTGGCGCTCGTCCGATCCGCTCGACACCTACGGCCTGTGCCACATGACCTCGGTCGCGGGCGACGCGCTCCTCGCGGTCGCGCTCGCCGACTCCCTCTTCTTCTCGATCCCGGTCGGGGAGGCGAAGCTCACGGTGGCGGCGTACCTCGCGCTGACGATGCTGCCCCTCGCCCTCGCGGGTCCGCTCCTCGTGCCGCTGCTCGACCGCGCCGGTCCTCGCCGCGCGATCTCGTTCGGCGCCGCGGCCGGTCGATCCGCGGTCGCGATCTACGCGGCCCCGAGGTTCGGCACCGACCTGCTGTTCGTGGCTGCGTTGCTCATCCTCGTGCTCTCGAAGGTCCACGCGATCACGAAGAACGGCCTGACGACCGCCTACGCGTCGAGCCAGGACGGTCTGATGCGCGCGAACGCCCGGCTCGGGCGCATCGCGGTGGCCGGGGCGGTGGTGGCGGCGCCCTTCGGGTACGTGTTCCTGAAGCTCTGGGGGGCCGCCGGCCCGATCTACCTCGCGGCCGCGATGTACGCGCTCTCGGCGCTGCTGAACCTGCGGCTGCCGCACCCGCGCACCGCGGGCGTCCCGCGCGAGGTCGGGCCTCGCGGTCGGATCCCGGAGCTCGCCCTGCCGGCGGTCGGCGCGGTCGGCCTTCGGGCGGCGAGCGGGTTCCTGCTGTTCCTGCTCGCGTTCTCGCTCCGGGAGGGGAACGCCCCGACGTACTGGTTCGCCGTGCTCGCGGCGGGGAGCATCGTGGGCGGGTTCCTCGCGGACATGGTCGCGCCGCGCGTGCCGACCCTCACGCGCGAGGAGGCCGTGGTGATCGCGTGCGTGAGCGCCTCGTGCGTGGGCGCCGTGCTCGCGTTCGAGCTGTTCGGGCTGCCGCTGCTCACGGTGTTCACCGTGCTCGCCGGGGCCGCGACGGAGTTCGGACGGCTCGCGTTCCAGGCGCTGATGCAGCGGCACGCGCCGCCGGGCGCGCAGGGCCGCGTGTTCGTCCGGTACGAGGTGTCCTTCCAGCTCGCCTGGGTGGCGGGGGCCTTCATCCCGGCGCTGCTGCCGATCGACTTCCGGGTCGGGATCTTGATCCTCGCCGGGTTCTACGGGGTGCTGGCGGGGGTCTCGGTCTGGCGCGGCCATCAGCGTCGGACCCACGTCCCCCGGCCACCCGGCCCGGCGTAAGCTTCCGACCGAGGCGCGTGTTGCGCGCGCGATGCGTCCCGCGAGGAGGGGTCCAGTGGCGGAGTTCGTGACCGTCGGACGGTCCGACGAGGTGCCCGAAGGAGAGGCGACGGCCTTCGCCGTCGACGACCGTGAGATCGCGGTCGCGCGCGTCGACGGTGCGCTGTTCGCGTTCGACGACATCTGTAGCCATCGCCGCTGCAACCTCGCGCTCGGCGGTGAGATCGAGGGCACCACGATCACGTGCGAGTGCCACGGCAGCGTGTTCGACATGGTCACCGGCGCGCCGGAGAACCCGCCCGCCACCGCGCCGATCGCGGTCTTCGGGGTCCGCGAGGCCGACGGCCGGATCCAGATCGAGGTCTGAGCGACCGGTGACCGCGCCCGAGACGATCGTCGTCGTCGGGGCGTCGCTGGCGGGGGCGACCGCGGCCGCCACGCTCCGCGATCAGGGGTTCGACGGCTCGGTCCAGCTGCTCGGCGCCGAGACGCTGCCGCCGTACGAGCGCCCGGGGCTCTCGAAGGAGGTCCTGCGCGGGGAGCAACCGATCGAGGAGCACCTCGTGCGCCCGCCCGAGTGGTACGCGGACCACGAGATCGAGCTCCGTACCGGTACGCGCGCCGTGCAGCTCCTCGCGAGCGCCCGCGAGGTCGTCCTCGCCGGCGGCGAGCGCCTGGCCTTCGACCGGTTGTTCGTGGCGACCGGCTGCCGCAACCGCACGCTCCCGGTGCCGGGGTCCTCGCTGCCGGGGATCTACGAGCTGCGCACCGCCGACCATGCGGCCGCGATCCACGAGGCGGCCGCCGGAGGCGCCCGCGTGGTGTGCGTCGGCATGGGGTTCATCGGCGCCGAGGTCGCCGCGTCCCTGCGAACCCTCGGCTGCGACGTAACGGTCGTGGAGGTCTTCGAGACCACCCTGTATCGGATCCTGGGCCCCGACATCGGGCGGGTGCTCGAGGGGATCCACCGCGATCACGGGGTGGCGATGGTGTTCAACGACACGGTGGCGAGCGTCGAGGGCGACGGCCGGGTCGAGGCCGTCGTCACGAGCGCGGGTCGCCGGATCGAGTGCGACCTGGTGGTGGTCGGGATCGGCACGGAGCCGTCGGTGGAGCTGATGGCGGGCACGGGGCTGGACCAGGGGAGCGGGATCCCCGTCGGGCCGACGCTCGAGACGGGGGTCCCCGGGGTGTTCGCGATCGGCGACGTCGCGAACCACGACCACCCCGTGTTCGGGCCCGTGCGGGTGGAGCACTACGACAACGCGGTGAAGATGGGGGTCGCCGCCGCCCGCAACGCGCTGGGCGCCGGCGAGGTCTTCGACGACCCCCACTGGTTCTGGTCCGACCAGTACGACCACCAGATCCAGATGGCGGGGTTCGCGCCGACGTGGGACCGGATGGTGGTGCGCGGGTCCCTCGAGGACCGTTCGTTCTGCGCGTTCCTGCTCGATCGCGATGGGGTCGTCCGCGGGACGGTGAGCCTGGACCACCCGCGCGACGTCCGGCGGTCCTTCGGCCTGATCTCGGCCCAGGCCGCGCCCGACCCGGCGGCGCTGGCCGATCCCGAGGTCGACCTGCGGACGCTCGTCCCGGCGGGGGAGGGCTGAGCGGTGCACGTCAGCCCGGTGATCGGTCACCCCACCTGAGACCTCGACCTGCAACGCCGCATCCGTGAGACGCGGCGGGACCGGATGGCCAAGGCCCTCCGGGCGGGGAAGGGCCACCGCTCCGTGCTGGACCGCGTGCTGCGGCGCGAGCCGGGGGAGCGCCCCCTGCCCGTCGACCTCGACGGCGAGGCGTTCGTCGACCGCGGGGACGACGTCTGGAAGTCGTTGCGGTTCTAGTCCGTAACGGACTAGTCGGTCGTCAGGCGCTCGGCCATCTCGTCGGGCGTCCCCTGGGCCTCGATCACCCCGTCGCGGAAGAGCACCACGCGGTTCGCGTACCGGAGCGCCTCGGGGTTGTGCGTGGCGGCCAGCACCGCTCCGCCGCGCCGGATCACGTCCCAGAGCGCCTCGAGGATCAGGTCGGCGTTCTCGGTGTCGACCTCGGCGATCGGCTCGTCGGCCAGCACGACCTCGGGATCGGTGATCAGCGCGCGCGCCACCGCCACGCGCTGTTGCTGCCCCGCGCTCAACTCGTACGTGCGGTTGTCGAGCCGGTCGGCCAGGCCCAGGCGCTCGAGCCACGCGGCCGCCCGGTCCCGGGCGTCGCCGAGCGCCACCCCGGCCACCCGCAGCGGGAGCTCCACGTTCTCGACGGCGGAGAGCGTCGGCAGCAGCCCGAACGACTGGAAGACGACCCCCATACGGGAGCGGCGGAGCTCCTTGCGGTCCTCACGGGACATCGCGGCGACCGGTGCGTCGCGCCAGCGGACCTCGCCCTCGTCGGGCGCGTCGAGGCCGCTCAGCACCCCGATGAACGTGGTCTTGCCCGAGCCGCTCGGGCCCATCAGCGCCACGAAGTCGCGCTCGGCGAGCGAGAGCGACGCCCCGCGGACCGCGAGGACGCCCTGCGCGCCCGTGTAGGAACGCACGACGTCGGTGGCCGCGAGCAGCGTCGCGCGCTCAGGCATGGCCGGTCTCGCTCCTGCGGCGCAGCCGCACCTCGTCGGCGGCCACCTCGGCCTCCAGCTCGCCGTCGCCGAGCGCGGCCACCGCCTCGTCGGGCAGGCGCACCCGCCCGTCCTCACCGATCGGCGCGACGGGCGCGCCCTCGTGCAGCACGCGCCCGTCGCGGACGCGGATCCGGCGGTCCGCGGCGTGCGCGGCCATGAGGTCGTGCGTCACCATCACGATCGTCACGCCGAACTCCCGGTTCACGGCCCGGAACGCGTCGAGGACCGTGGCCGCGCTCGCCGAATCGAGCTCGGCGGTGGGCTCGTCGGCGAGCAGGATCCGTGGGGTGTTCGCCAGGGCCACCGCGATCGCGGCCCGTTGCTGTTCGCCGCCGCTCAGCATCCCGGGCTTGTGGTGGCGGCGGTCGCCGAGCCCGACGAGGCCGAGCAGTTCGTCGGCGTTGCGCTGCCGCGCCTGCTCGACGCTCCGGTGGATCGTGCCCGGCAGGCGCACGTTCTCGCGCACGCTCAGGTAGGGGACGAGGTTGCGGGCCGTGCCCTGCCAGACGAACCCGACCCGCTCCGCCCGGTACCGGGTGAGCTCGTCGTCCGAGAGCAGCCCAAGGTCCTGTCCGTCGACCTCCACCGCCCCCGCCGACGCGCGGTCGAGTCCCCCGATGAGGTTCAAGATCGTGGACTTGCCCGATCCGCTGGGGCCGACCACCGCCAGGAACTCGCCCTGGGCGATGTCGACGTCCACGCCGCCGAGCGCGACGACGCCCGTCTCGGCGATCCGGTAGACCTTGTACACGTGCCGGAACCGGATCAGGGCGTCGACGCCCGCCGGGGCGAAGAAGTCCGAGCTCACCATCGTCATTCGGCTTCACCTCGCAGCACGCCCGTCACGGACGAGCGCATCAGGACCCGCATCGAGGCCGCGAGCGAGAGCGCCGTCATCAGCACGATCGCGGCGACCGAGACGCCGAGCGCGGGCCAGTCCATCACGAGCACGGGCGGCGGGTACGAGACCCCCAGGCTCGTCCCGACGTATGGCATCACGAGCTTCAGCAAGCCGTACCCGATCGCGAGGCCGGCCACCAGCGCGAACCCGAGGAGGCCCGTCTGCTCCAGGATCAGCGTCCGTCGGATCTGCCGCGCCTCCGTGCCCATCGCGCGGAGCGCTGCGAACTCGTAGTCGCGCCGGCGCTGCGCGAAGTACAGGCCCGCCGCCACGCCGATCACGACCAGACCCAGCCCGCCGGCAGCCGCGGTGAAGTTCATCCCCACGGCCAGCGACTGCGGCAGTTGCGCCAGGATCCCCTCGATCGGTCCGGTGGCCTCGACCGCGCCGGTGAAGAACCCGAGATCGTGCAGCGCGGCGCTCGGGTCATCGGGACCGTTCGCCCACACCTCGCTGAGCGTGAGGCCGGCCTCGGGGATCGCGAACTGCCGCTCGAGGAGCGCGGGGGCGCTCACCACCACGAAGGGAGCGTTCGGGACGACCGAGGGGAACTGCGACGCGGTCGCGACGACGCGGACGTCGATGTGCTGGCCGGCCATCGTGACCCCGAAGGTCTGTCCGAGCTCGGCGGCCACGGCATCCGAGACGAGCGCCGGCATCGGCGCCGCGTGCGGGGCGATCCCTCCGATGACGTTGCCGGCCCCCGGGTTGACGTCGTAGGTGACGCCGTCGCCGGAGGGGGTGAGGGTCCCCGAGCTGCCCCGCCAGGTGATGGGTTCCCAGTCCGCGATCGGCACG
Source organism: uncultured Actinomycetes bacterium (assembly GCA_963821925.1). Taxonomy (GTDB): domain Bacteria; phylum Actinomycetota; class UBA4738; order UBA4738; family HRBIN12; genus JAOUEA01. The sequence continues at coordinate 150,073 of CAWGFO010000010.1, forward strand.
GGGGCCCCGTCGATCGCGACGCCGCCGATCTCGATCGAGAGCTCGAAGGGAAGGTCGAGCGTGGTCTCCGCGCGGAACGTGATCGAGAGCAACCGGTCGGCGCCCGCGATCGGCAGGTCGTACGAACCCAGGCCGGGCTCGAGCGGCACGGGATCGGTGGCCGTGACGCGGCCGTCGGCGTCGATCGTGGTGGCCTGCAACGCCAGGCCGGCGGCCTCTTCCGGCACCCGGAGATCGACCGTGAGCGTCGTCGCGCCGGCGGGGACGGCCGAGCCCAGCGTCCCGTTCTCGAGGTCCGCGAGGATCGTCTCGATGTCGGTCTCGGAGAAGTCGCCGCGCCACCAACCGCCGTCGAGGTACGTGGCCGGGTCGACGCCGAGCGCCGTCGGCGGCAACGAGAACGACCCGCCGGACAAGCTCGGTTCGGTGCGGACGATCGGGGTCATCCCCGCCGGGAGGCGCCTGATCGCGGCCAGCGGCTGTTCGGGCGGCGTGACCGCCACGTTCCAATCGCCCCCGACCTGGGTGTGTGCCGAGTCCGAATGGTTCGTCAGCACGATCGCGCGGTACGAGGTCGAGACCACGAGCAGGCCCATCGACAGCAGGAGCAGGAGCGCGGCGGCGAACCCGGTCCCGGGCGCGCGCTCGAGCCGGCGACCCGCGAGGTACAGGGGCAGCCCCTTGACCCGGCCGATCCGCCGGTCGAGCCGCCGCAGGACGAACAGCAGCAGGCGCAGCGCCAGGAACGAGGCCCCGAACAGCAGCAACGTCGGCGCCGCGAGCACGAGCGGGTCGATCGTCCCCGACCCGGGGTCCGGCTTCGTGCCGCCGCGCAGCTGCAGGTAGGCGAAGAGCCCGAGCGGGATCACGAAGAGCTCGACCGGGATCCGCGCCAGCAGCGGCCGCTCCTCGCGGGAGGCGGCCCGGCGCTCCTCGAGCACGGTGCGGCCCACCACCGGGATCGACAGCAGGATCAGGATCAGCGCGCCCACCGCGGCCGTCCCGAGGCCCAGGAGGATCGCTTCCCGGGTGAGTCGCACGGGGAACAGCACGCCGGGCAGGGTCGGCCCGTTCGATCGCCCCGCGAGCTGCGCGAGCAGCAGGCCGATCCCGAGGCCCAGGGGGAACGCGATCGCGGCGCTGATCGAGGCCTGCACCGACTGCGCGAAGAGCAGCGTCCGTTGCGAGAACCCGCGGCTGTGCAGCACGGCCAGTTCGAACGTCTGGCGCGTGAGCGTGAGCGCGCCCACGCCGGCCAGCACGGCGAGCGTGACCGCGCCGATCTGGAAGACCACGAGCAGGATCGGGATCCGGAGGTTCTCGACCCGCTGGTCCACGAGCCGCAGGAGGGTGTCGAGGCCGGTCGCCAGCCGGACCGTCTGCATCCCGGCGGTCCCCTCGAGGCCGTCGGCCATCGCCACGAGCTGCCCGGGGACGCGCGTGGCCTCCTCGTACGGGAGGCCCGTGAGTCCCAGGTAGACGTCCCACGTGAACTCGGGCGCCAACGCGAGATCCGTGATCGCCTGCTGCATCGTCGGCCGGTCCACGAGGAGCGGGAACGGATCGGAGCTGTCGCCGACCGGGAACGGGAAGCGCGACCCGAACCAGAAGGGGTCGTTCGGGTCCGGCGTGTCGTAGGTGGCCGAGATCACGAGGTCGAGCGCCTGATCCGTGGGTCCGAGGATCGTCAGGGTGTCGCCGACCTTCAGGCCGAGCGTGTCCGCGGTGCCGCCCGAGATCGCGACCTGGCCGTCGGCCGGCGCCTCGCCCTCGAGGGGGAGATGCTCGAAGCCGCCCTCGCGGTACAGCAGGGGCACGGAGGCCAGAGAGTCCTCGAGCCGAACGGTGGCCTGGGCCTGCCCGACGATCTCCGCCGCGGGCACCCCCGTGGCGCGCGCCTGCGCGGCCACCGCGTCGTCGGCCGCCGCCCAGTCGAACGTGCCGCTGCCGTAGACGCCGAACCGGGCGTTCGAGACCGCGACCCCGGCGCCGTCGAGCGACGACGACAGGATCGCCTCCCGCGCGGCGTCCGCGTAGATCGGGCCCGCTACGAGCACGCCCACCGTGAACGCGAGCGTGACGATGACGGCGAGGCCCAGCAGGCGCTGGGCCGCGAACCGCCTGAGCACGAATCGGATCGTCGCCATAGGTCGATGGGCTCCCTGGGAGCCCGCCCGATGATAGGGCGATGCCGCCTCCGGCCCACCGCCAGGGTTGCGGAATCGTGCCGTTCGAGGCAACGGCCGCTCGCTCGCCGGGGGTCCGCGGGACGGCTGCTAGGCTGGGCCTTCCGACCCGTTCCGAGCCCCGTCCGGTCTCGCCGGACACCGTCGAGGAGTGATCAGCACCGTGGATAGGCCCGAGATCATCCTGGCCCCCGGCCCCACCCCGATCCCGCCCGAGGTCTACCTGGCCCAGGGCAGCCCGCTCGTCTACCACCGCGGCCCCGGCTTCGGGAACCTGATGCGCGACGTCACGGACCGGCTCAAGCAGCTCTATCGCACCGAGGACGCCGACGTGCTGCTGATGACGTCCTCGGGGAGCGGCGGCCTCGAGTCCGCGGTGCAGAACCTCTTCTCGCCGGGCGACGAGGTCTTCGTGCCGCTCGCCGGGTTCTTCTCGGAGCGGTTCAAGCGGCTGGCGGAGGCCTTCGGGCTCACGGTGCGCACGATCGAGTACGAGTGGGGCGCCAAGATCCGGCCGGCAGATGTCGCGGCCGCGCTCGCCGAGCACCCGGTGAAGGCCGTGCTGCTCACGCAGTCCGAGACCTCGACGGGCGTGATCCAGCCGGTCGAGGAGCTGGCTCGCGTCGCGCGCGAGGCCGGCGCGCTCGTGGTGGTCGACGTCGTGTCGTCGCTCGGCGCGGTGCCGTTCGCGTTCGACGAGTGGGGGATCGATGTCGCGGTGGGCGGCTCCCAGAAGGCGCTCTCGGCGAGTCCCGGCATCGCGTTCGTCGCGATCAGCGACCGGGCGTGGGCCGCGTGCGAGACCGCCACGAACCCGCGCTTCTACTTCGACTGGCGCATCTACAAGACGTTCGCCGACCTGCCCCACCCCGAGAACCCCTGGACGCCCGCGATCAGCGTGATGCAGGGCCTGCAGGCCGCCCTCCACCTGTACTTCCAGGACGGCGTCGACGTCGCGCTCGCGCGGCACCGGATGCTCTCCACCGCCGTGAAGGAGGGCGCGAAGGCGCTCGGCCTCGATCTCTTCGGCGAGGGGCTCGAGGACAACTGGACCGTCACCGCGATCCGCGCGCCCGAGGCCGCCGACGCCGACGCGATCAGCGACCGGATCCGCGCCGACTGGGGCTGCGTGCTCGCGCCCGGCCAGGGCCCGCTGAAGGGGAGGGTCTTCCGGATCGGGCACTTCGGCTACTTCAGCGAGCTCGACATCATCCGGGGACTGGCGGCGCTCGAGATGACGCTCGAGTCGCTCGGCCACCCCGTGAAGCGCGGCGCGGCCGTCGCGGCGGCCGAGACCGTGTTCCTGGAGTCCCGATAGCGTGCGCGTCCTCGTCACCGAACCGCTCTCCCCGCAAGGGCTGCAGCTGCTCGAGACCGACTTCCAGGTCGACGTGCGCACCGACCTCGCGAAGGACGGGTCGCTCGCGGCCGAGATCGCGCCCTACGACGCGCTGATCATCCGGAGCGCGACGCAGGTCACCGCCGAGGTCCTCGAGGCCGCGGCGAACCTGAAGGTGGTCGCCCGCGCGGGGATCGGGCTGGACAACGTCGACGTCGACGCCGCCACGCGCCGCGGCGTGATGGTCGTGAACGCCCCGCAGTCGAACATCATCAGCGCGGCCGAGCAGGCGATGGCGCTGTTGCTCGCGCAGGCGCGGAACATCCCGCAGGCGAACGCCGCCCTGAAGCAGGGCGCGTGGGAGCGCACGAGGTGGGAGGGCGTGGAGCTCGCCGGCAAGACGATCGGGCTCGTGGGGCTGGGCCGGGTCGGCGGGCTCGTGGCTACGCGCGCGGCCGGGTTCGGGATGCGGGTGATCGCGTTCGATCCGTACGTGAGCGCCGACCGCGCCAAGGAGATGGGCGTCGACGTGATGCCCACGCTCGAGGCGCTGCTCGTGCAGGCCGACTTCGTCTCGATCCACCTGCCGCGCACGCCCGAGACCGAGGGGCTGATCGGCGAGCACGAGCTCAGCCTGATGAAGCCGGGCGCGCGCCTCGTGAACACCGCCCGCGGCGGGCTCGTCGACGAGGCGGCGCTCACGAAGGCGCTCGAGTCCGGGCACCTGGGGGGCGCCGCGCTCGACGTGTTCGCGACCGAGCCCACGACGGACAGCCCGCTGTTCGCGCTCGACAACGTCGTGGTCACCCCCCACCTGGGCGCCTCGACGAGGGAGGCGCAGGACAAGGCCGGCACCACGGTCGCCGAGATGGTGCGGCTCGCGCTGAAGGGCGAGTTCGTGCCCTACGCCGTGAACGTCTCGGCGGGCGCCGAGGTCACCGAGGTCGTGCGACCCTACGTGCCGCTCGCGGAGCGCCTGGGTGTGCTCGTGGCCGGCCTCGCCGAGGGCGGGGTGCGCTCGATGGTGGCCTCCTACCTGGGCCGTATCGCCGAGTCGGACACGCGCGTGCTGACCCTGGCGATCCTCAAGGGGATCCTGAGCCGATCGGTGCACGAGCCGGTGTCGTTCGTGAACGCGCCGATGCTCGCGAAGGAGCGCGGCCTCACGGTGAGCGAGATGCGCTCGACCGTCTCGCAGGACTACGTCAGCCTGATCGCGCTGCGCGCCGAGACCGACGAGGGTCCGGTCAGCGCCCAAGGCACGATCATCGGGCGGCAGGCGGAGCGGGTGTTGCGCGTCGACGACTTCGACATCGAGGTGACGCCCGCCCGCAACATGGTGTTCTTCACCTACGAGGACCGCCCCGGGATCATCGGGAAGGTCGGCACGATCCTGGGGGAGCACGACATCAACATCGCCACGATGGACGTCGGCCGCAAGCCCGAGCTCCACGAGGCCCTGATGTGCCTCACCGTCGACACCGAGGTGCCGTCGAACGTGCTCGACCACATCGGCGAGGCGATCGAGGCCCGCCGGATCCGCACCGTCACCGTCCCGTAGCGAGCGACACCGCATCGTTTCCGGGCAGGTCGTTCGACATCGAACGATACCGTGTTAGACTCCTCGCGGCTATGAAGCGGACCTTCCTGACGACCGGCATGCCCGGCAGCGTGCGAGTGCGGCGGATCTCGCCCACCGCACCGGCTGCCTAGGTCGTCAGCAGCACCCCCGGTCCACCACCCCGCAAGGAGTCCGCTTCATGAGCCGCTCACCTCGTTCCAACATCAGACGTCTGGCCATCGGCCGCCTGATCTCCGTCACCGGAGGCGCCGCCGCGTACGCCGCCCTGATGTTCACCGTCTGGGAGCAGACCCACTCGACCGCCTGGCAGTCGGGCACGCTGCTGCTCACGTTCGGCGTGGTCGGGATCATGGGGCCGCTGACGGGGCACCTGGGCGACCGGTTCGACCGGCGCAGGGTGATGATCGCCGCGGAGGCGGTCGCGGCGACGTTCTTCCTGGCGATGGCCTTCGTCGACGTCACCTGGCTCCTCGTGGCGCTGGCCTTCGGGTCGGCGATCGCGGAGTCGCCGTTCTGGTCGGCCTCGGCCGCCGCGATCCCGGCGCTCGCCGAGAGCGACGAGGACATCGCGTGGGCGAACAGCCTGCTCGGCCTCGGCCGCAACGCCGGGATCATGATCGGCCCGGTGATCGGCGGGCTGCTCGTGGGGCCGCTCGGTGCCTCCTGGGTGTTCGGCCTGAACGCGATCACGTTCATGGTCTCGCTGGCGCTCACGGTGTCGGTGCGCGGCGACTTCCGGCAGGCGCGCAGCGCTGAGGAGGAGGCCGAGCACGAGGGCATGGCCGCGGGGATCAAGTTCCTGTGGCGGGACCGGCCGCTCCGCACGATGGTTACGGCGTGGATCGTGTTCCTGCTGGGCGCCGGTATGGGCATGGTGGCCGACGCCCCGCTCGCCGAGGCCTTCGACGCCGGGGCGATGGGCTTCGGCCTGCTGATCGCGTGCTGGGGCGGCGGCTCGGTGATCGGGTCGCTCCTGGGGCGCAAGCTGACGGCCCGGACCGAGCCGATGTGGCTCGTGCTCGGGGCGGGGGGGATCGCCCTCGGCCACCTCGGGGTGGGCCTGGCACCGGTGTTCTCCCTGGTGCTCGTGTTCGGCCTGATGATGGGCGCGAGCGACGGCATCACGATGGTGGCCGAGCAGGGCATCATGCAGCGGAGGACGCCCGACGCGGTGCGCAGTCGCGTGCTCGCGGCGTTCGACGCGGTGCTGTCGCTGGGACTGGCGTTCGCCTACATCCTGGCCGGCCCCGTGCTCGCCGCGATCGGCCCTCAGAAGATCTACCTGCTGGGCGGCGTCGCGGCGCTCATCGCGACCGCGGTGCTGTTCCCGTTGCGGCGCCTCAGCCCGGCGGAGGACGCGATCGAGGCGGGCGCGCCCGGCGAAGCCGCCGGCGGGCTCGAGGTCGAGCGGGCGATCGCCCCGCCCGTCTGAGGCGACCGCTCCGACGGCGACGACGGCCCGGCATCCCGGTGACCCCGGGGTGCCGGCCGTTACCGCCGTGGCGGCGTCCGGAGGTACGGTGCCCCTTCGGCCCGCCCGGGTCGAACGGAGGCATGATGAGCGGCAACGCGTACCACGCGATCGTGATCGGCGGCGGCCACAACGGCCTCGTCGCCGGCGCGTACCTCGCGAAGTCCGGCGCCCGCACGGTCGTGCTCGAGGCCCGGCACAAGGTCGGCGGGGCGGCCGACACGATGGCCCCGTGGCCCGAGGCGCCCGAGTTCAGGGTGACGACGCTCAGCTACGTGATGAGCCTGATGCCCGACACGATCCAGCGCGACCTGGATCTCGCGCGCCACGGCTACCGGGCGTACCCGGTCGGCCCCTACTTCCTGCCGTTCCCCGACGGCCGGTGCATCGTCCAGTACGACGACGACGCCGCGCGCAACTACGAGTCGTTCGCCCAATTCTCGAAACGGGACGCGGATGCGATCGAACGGTGGGACGCGTGGATCGGCGGCCTCGCCGACGTGCTCGGCCCGATGCTGATGTCGATCCCGCCCACGGTGGGCTCGAAGCGTCCCGGCGACCTCTACGAGCAGCTCCGACTCGCCTGGCGGTTCCGCGGGCTCGACGTGAAGACGGTCGGCGACGTCACGCGCCTGATGACGATGAGCATCGTCGACATCCTCGACCGGTTCTTCGAGACCGACCAGGTGAAGACCGTGATGGCGCTGAACGGCCTGATCGGCACGTGGGCCGGCCCGCACGAGCCGGGCACCGGCTACGTGATGGCGCACCACTCGATCGGCGACGTCGGCGACGGTCACCTCGGCGCGTGGGCGGTTCCCGAGGGCGGGATGGGGGCCGTGAGCGACGCGATCGCGTCGAGCGCGCGATCCCTCGGCGCCGAGATCCGGACGAACGCCCGCGTCGCGCGCGTGCTCACGCGCGACGGCCACGTCACCGGCGTCGTGCTCGAGAACGGGGAGGAGCTGACCGCGCCCGTCGTCGTGACAGCGATCCATCCGAAGATCACGTTCTTGGATCAGCTCGATGCCTCCGAGCTTCCGGATGACTTCGTGGACGACATCCGCAACTGGAAGACGCGGAGCGGCGTCGTGAAGATCAACGCCGCCCTGGATCGCGCGCCGGTGTTCACCGCGATGCCCGAGCTCACCGACCTCACGGGCGGCTTCGAGCTCGCGCACTCGATCGCCTACCTGGAGACGGCGTTCGAGGAGGCGCGGGCCGGGATCCCGTCCACCGCGCCGTTCAGCGACGGCGTGATGCCGACCGTGTACGACCGGACGCTCGCGCCCGAGGGCACGCACGTGGTGTCGCTCTTCACGCAGTGGGTACCGCACGGGTGGAGCGAGGAGCCCCACGCCGAGGAGCTCGAGGCGTACGCCGATCGCGTGATCGCGGGCTACGACGAGCTGGCCCCGGGCTTCGCCGACTCGGTCCTGCACCGCCAGGTGATCGGGCCGTACGAGATGGAGCACGAGTACGGGCTGATCGGCGGGAACATCTTCCACGGGGAGCTCTCGGCCGAACAGCTGTTCCACATGCGGCCGGCGCCGGGCTACGCCGACTACCGGTCGCCGATCCGCGGGCTGTACCAGGCCTCGAGCGCCACCCACGGCGGGGGCGGGGTCTGCGGGATCCCCGGCTACAACGCGGTCCGGCAGATCAAGGCGGACCGTCGGGGCCGCCGGACGCGCCGGACGGGCTGACGGGGCCCACGCCTCGCCGCCCGCTGCGCCATGATGGCGACGTGGACCCGCTCTCCGGACACCTGCTGATCGCCGGGCCGTCGTTGTTCGACCCGAACTTCCGTCGCACCGTCGTGCTGATCGCCCACCACGACGATGAAGGCGCGGTCGGCGTGGTGCTGAACCGGCCGCTCGACGTGACGGTCGAGGAGGCGGTCCCCGCACTCACCGCGCTCGTCGACCCGTGGGCCCCGGTCCTCACCGGCGGGCCGGTCGAGCCCGAGGCGGTGGTCGTGCTCGCCGACTTCACCGACCCGTCGCTCGCCGAGGTGATCGCCCTCGGGTCGATCGGGTTCCTCCCGCCGGAGGCGGACGACGACATCGGTGCCTCGATCCGGCGCGCACGGGTCTTCGCGGGCTACGCGGGCTGGGGGAGCGGGCAGCTCGAGGCCGAGCTCGACGAGGAGTCGTGGCTGGTGGAGCCCGCCCGTCCCGAGGACGTCTTCCACCCGCACCCGGCCCAGCTCTGGGATGACGTACTGCGGCGCAAGGGCTCCGCGTACGATCTGCTGCGGCTGATGCCGGACGACCCCTCGATGAACTGACGGTTGCCGCGGGACCGCGTGGGCGGCATGCTTCGGGGCATGAGCGACGCTCCCTTGGACCGGGCCGCCCTCGAACGCTCCATCCGGCCGTTCGGCGAGTCCTTCGCGCTCCCCGGGCGCGGCGCACACCTCCCGGGCCGTCTTCGAGTGGGAGCGCGAGCACTTCTTCGCGCCGTCGTGGGTGTGCGTGGGGCGCGCGGGCGTGCACCGTCGCGACCCGAGCCAGATCGAGCGCGGCGGCTGGGCGTTCGCCCGAGCCGACGACCGGGGGATCGACCCCGACCGCCAGTTCGGGAACCTGTGGGACCTGCTCGCGCCGTGGGAGCCTGAACGGCTGGTCGTGGCCGCGCGCCATTCGTACGAGATCGCCGCGAACTGGAAGCTGATCCACGAGAACTACCAGGAGTGCTACCACTGCTCCGAGATCCACCCGGAGCTCTGCCGCGTGACGCCGCCCGACAGCGGCTACTCCTACGACATGCGTGGGCTGTTCGTGGCCGGACCGATGGACCTGTACCCCGACGCCGAGACGATGTCGCTCGACGGCCGCTCGCACGGCGTGCCCCTGCGCGGCCTCGACGAGCGGCAGCGCCGCGAGGTCGGCTACTTCGGGGTGTTCCCGAACCTGCTGATCAGCCCGCACCCCGACTACGTGCTCACCCACCGCGTCGAACCGCTCGGTCCCGGCCGCTCCTACGTGGAGTGCGAGTGGCTCTTCCCGCCGGAGGCGCTCGAGCTCGTCGGATTCTCGCCCGACTACGCGGTCGAGTTCTGGGACGTCACGAACCGCGAGGACTGGGCGGCCTGCGAGTCGCTGCAGCGCTCGGCCGCCTCGCGCGGCTACCGCCCGGGCCCGCTCTCGGGCGCGTGGGAGGGTGGCGTGTACATGCAGACGCGCATGCTCGCGCAGGGCTACCTCGATGGCGCCGTGACCGAGCCGGCGCCCAAGCCCGGGATCACGTCGTTGCCGCGGCGCGAGATCCTGCGCGGCGCGTGAGCGGGGACGCGCCGCCGACGCCGGCCGGGTCGCTCGCCTTCGACCGGGCGGCGGAGTTCTACGACGAGACCCGGAGGGTCAGCGAGTCCGCGATCGCTCTCGCGGTCGACCTGCTCGAAGGGGAGCTGGTCGGACGGGGGCGCGTGCTCGAGATCGGGGTGGGAACCGGCCTGCTGGCGCTGCCGTTCGCCGCGCGCGGGTTGCCGCTCGTGGGGCTCGACCTGTCGCTCCCGATGATGCGGAAGCTCGTCGAGAAGTCCGGCGGCCGCGCGCCGGTGCCGCTCGTCCGCGGGGACGCCACGCGGCTCCCGTTCCGCGACGACGCCTTCGGTGGTGCCTACGCCCGCTGGGTGCTCCACCTGATCCCGGGCTGGCGTGAGGTCGTGCGGGAGCTCTGCCGCGTGGCGCGCGCGACGATCCTGATCGAGGCGGGCGGCAACGCGGGGCGATGGGAGGAGATGCACTGGCGGTTCCAGGAGGTTACGGGGGGCAGCATGGGGCCGGTCGGGCTCGACGCCCGGGCGGGCTTCGACGAGCTCGACGCGGCGTTCGCGGCCCAGGGGGCGACCTTCCGAGCCCTGCCCGAGCGGGTCGTCACGGTCGACGACCCGGTGACGGTGGAAGGGTTCTTCGACCGGGTGGAGCGCCGCGTCTACTCGTGGACCTGGCGGGTCTCGGACGACGACATCCGGCGCGCGATCGCCGAGATCCGACCGTGGGCCGAGGAGCGCTGGGGCGGCCCGGACGTGCCGCTCGGCACCGAACATCCGATCCTGTGGCGTGCGTACGACCTGACCTGACGCGCCGCGGTCACGCCGTCCCCGCTATCCTGTCGTCGTCCGACGAGGCGTCCCCTGGGACGCCCGACATCGAGGAGGTCCGACGGTGCCGATCGCCGAGGTCGAGACGATCTGGATGAACGGCGAGCTGGTGCCTTGGCACGAGGCCAAGGTGCACGTGCTCAGCCACGCCCTGCACTACGGCAGCGGCGTCTTCGAGGGCATCCGGGCGTACGAGACCGCGCGCGGGCCCGCCGTGTGGCACCTGGACGCGCACCTGGGGCGCATGTTCGACTCCGCAGCGATCTACCACATGGAGATCCCGTACTCGAAGGAGCAGCTCGTCCAGGCCACGAAGGACGTGATCCGCGCGAACGACCTGCCGGCCTGCTACATCCGGCCGATCGCCTTCCGCGGCTACGGCGAGATCGGCGTGAACCCGCTCGCGAACCCGGTCGACGTCTCGATCGCCGTCTGGCCGTGGGGCGCGTACCTCGGCGAGGAGGCCCTCGAGCAGGGCGTCCGCGTCAAGATCTCGTCGTGGAAGCGCCACGACCAGAACTCGCTGCCGTCGTCGGCGAAGGCCACCGGCGGCTACCTCGTCTCGATCCTCGCGAAGATCGACTCGCTGAAGTCCGGCTACGACGAGGCGGTGCTGCTGAACCATGAGGGCCACATCGGTGAAGGCTCCGGGGAGAACATCTTCGTGGTCAAGGACGGCGACCTGTTCACGCCGCCCACCACCGACGGCTGCCTCGAGGGGATCACGAGGAACTCCGTGATGACGATGGCCAGGGACCTCGGCTACGCGGTGCACGAGCGCTCGCTGGTCCGCACCGATCTGTACCTCGCCGACGAGGTCTTCTTCACGGGGACGGCCGCCGAGGTCACGCCGATCCGCGAGGTCGACGACCGCGCGGTGGGCGAGGGCCGTCGAGGCCCCGTCACGAAGAGCCTCCAGGACGCCTTCTTCGCGGCCACGAAGGGCGACGACCCCCGGTACGCCGGCTGGCTGACCTACGTGAACGACTAGTGGACGATCGCTACCGGCTCCCGCGAAGCGTCGTCCCGAACCGCTACGACCTCACCCTGGCGCCCGACCTGGCGACCGCGACCTACGAGGGCTCGGTCGAGATCGCGGTCACCGTCGTCGAGCCGGTCGACCGCGTCGTGCTGAACGCGATCGAGCTCGAGATCGACGGCGGGACGCTCACGGCCGACGACGGACGGGCGCTCGACGTCGCGGTGGTCGAGCTCGATGAGGAGCACCAGCGCGCGACGCTCGTCCTCCCGGAGATCGCAGCGCCCGGTGCGTGGACGCTGTCGCTCGCGTTCCGCGGAGTGCTGAACGACCACCTCCACGGCTTCTACCGATCGACCTACACCGACGACGAGACGGGCGAGAAGCACACGATCGCGACCACGCAGTTCGAGGCCGCGGATGCCCGGCGGGCGTTCCCGTGCTGGGACGAGCCCGACCTGAAGGCGGTGTTCGGGATCACGCTCGACGTGCCCGACGACGTGATGGCGATCTCGAACGGACCCGAGATCGATCGCGAGCCGCTCGAGGACGGCCGCGTCCGCGTCCGGTTCGCCGACACGATGGTGATGTCGACCTACCTCGTCGCGTTCGTGGTGGGCCGCATGGAGCTGACCCCGCCCGTCGAGGTCGACGGCGTGCCGATCCGGGTCGCCCACCTCCCGGGGAAGGGTCATCTCGCCTCGTTCGCCCTCGATGCCGCGGTGTTCTCGCTGCGGTTCTTCCGCGAGTACTACGCGATCCCCTACCCCGACGCGAAGGTGGACATGGTCGCGATGCCCGACTTCGCGCAGGGCGCGATGGAGAACACGGGCTGCATCATCTATCGGGAGTCGGCGCTGCTCGTCGATCCGGCGCACGCGACCCAGCCCGAACTCGAGAACATCGCCGACGTCGTGGCGCACGAGCTGGCGCATCAGTGGTTCGGCAACCTCGTGACGATGCGCTGGTGGAACGGGATCTGGCTGAACGAGGCGTTCGCGACGTTCATGGCGCTGATCACGGTCGACGCGATGCGACCCGACTGGGAGGTGTGGGCGGCGTTCGCCCGCGCCGGCACGAGCGCCCGCGAGGTCGACGCTCTGCACAGCACCCGCGCGATCGAGTATCCGGTGGCCTCGCCCGACGACACGCAGGGCATGTTCGACGTCCTGACGTACCAGAAGGGCGGCGCGATCCTGCGGATGCTCGAGCGGTACCTGGGCGCCGACCGCTTCCGAGACGGGATCCGCCGTTACCTGACGCTGCACGAGTTCGGGAACACCGAGACGCACGACCTCTGGGACGCGATCGAGGAGGCCACCGGCGAGCCGGTGCGGCGGATCATGGACTCGTGGATCTGGCAGGGCGGCTACCCCTTGCTCTCGGTCGAGCCCAAGGATGGCGGCGTCTCGATCACGCAGTCGAGGTTCCTGGCCGACGGGTCGCCCGACGCCACCGTGTGGGACGTCCCCCTGCGGGTGCGCTCGCTCGGCGGCGAGGAGCAGTCGGTCCTGGTCACGGCCGACGGCGCCACGGTCGAGGTCCCGGCCGACGCGGCCGTGGTCGTGAACGCGGGCGCGAGCAGCTTCGTCCGGGTCCGGTACGCGCCCGAGCTCCGCGAGCGGCTCGTCGCGCGGCTCACCGAGGTCTCGCCGATGGAGCGGTACACGCTGGTCGACGACCTCTGGGCCTCGGTGGCCGCCGGGGCCGCGAGCGCGGCGGACTTCGTCGAGTTCGCCGACGCCTTCCGCGAGGAGGACGACCTCGCCGTGTGGCAGGTGCTGATCCAGAGCCTCGCGATGTGTGACCGGTTCGTCGAAGGGGAGACGCGCGAGCGATTCCGCGCGTTCGTGCGCGGCCTGGTGGCGCCCGCGCTGGACCGGCTCGGCTGGGACGCGAGCGACGACGACGCCGATCGCGTGCGGACCCTGCGCGGCACGCTCCTTCAGGGGCTCGGGGTGCTCGGCGCCGACCCGAACGCCGCCGCGATGGCCCGCGAGTACGAGGCGGAGTCGCGGGCGGGCAAGGACATCGACCCGGCGCTCGCCGCGGCGGCCGTGAACGTGGTGGCCGTGGCCGGCGACGCCGACGACTACGAGCGCTACGTCGAGCGGTCGCTGCACGCCGACACGCCACAGGAGCAGCTCCGGTACCAGATGGCGCTGCCGCAGTTTCGCGTCGCCGCGCTCCTCGAGCGCACCTTCGCGGCGGTCCTGGACGGGACGATCCGATCGCAGGACGCCCCCTTCGTGGTGGCGTACTCGGTCATGAACCGCGACCTCGGCCACCGCTCGTGGGAGTTCCTGAAGGCGAACTGGGACGAGCTGACGGGGCGGTTCCCGGCCACGCTCTGGGTGCGGATGGCCGATGGCCTCCGGTTCCTGAACCAGCCGGGGGATCCGGCCGACGCCGCCGCGTTCTTCGAGGATCACCCGATCCCACAGTCGGCGAAGACGCTCGAGCAGATCCTCGAGCGCCAACGGGTGCTCGCCGCGCTCCGCGAGCGAGCCGAACCCGACCTCGCCGCGCACTTCGCGGACTGAGAACCCCTTCCCGGCGGTTCGCGGTCCGCTTGACACCACCCGGCACCCCCCATACCGTTCGCAAGCGAACGACCTGCGTGGGTCTGCCGCGTGAGAGGGGAGGTCGCCGCTTGTCCGATCGCGTCGTCGTCGAGGGTGTCGAGGTGTCCACCGACCACTGGATCGGTGGCGCGCGCGTCCCCTCGTCCGCCACGTTCACCGACGTCTCCCCGATCGACGAGTCGCCGATCGCCGAGGTCGCGCGGGGCACGGCGGACGACGTCGACCGAGCCGTGAGCGCCGCCCGTGCCGCCACGACCACCTGGGGCGCGATGCCGGCGAAGGTGCGCGCCGAGATCCTCCACCGCATCGCCGACGGGGTCGAGGCGCGCGTCCCGGATCTGGCGGCGGTCGAGACCCGCGACAACGGGTCGCTGCTCCGGTCGATGCGCAGCTCGGTGATGCCCCGGGTCGCCCGCAACTTCCGGTTCTTCGCCGACCAACTCCTCGAGCTCGACACGGGCGCGAAGGATTACGACGGGTTCGCCGAGCGCGTGGCGTGGGATCCGAGCGGGGTCGCGGCCGTGATCACCCCGTGGAACGCCCCCCTGATGCTCGCGACCTGGCGGGTGGCGCCCGCCCTGGCCGCGGGGAACGCGGTGATCCTGAAGCCGCCCGAGTGGGCGCCGCTCACGGCCTCGATGCTCGCCGACATCGCGCATGAGGCGGGGCTGCCCGACGGCGCGTTCAACGTGCTCCAGGGGATCGGCGAGGAGGCCGGCGCCGCGCTGACCGCCCACCCCGGTGTCGACCGGATCGCGTTCACGGGCTCGATCCCGACCGGCAAGCTCGTGGCACAGGCCGCCGGCGCGAATCTGACCCCGGTCTCGCTCGAGTTGGGCGGGAAGTCGCCCTTCGTCGCGTTCGCCGACGCCGATCTCGACGCGGTCGTCGCGCAGGCCGTGAACCAGTTCGACAACGCGGGCCAGGTCTGCCTGGCCGGGACCCGCCTGCTGGTCGAGGCCTCGATGCACGACGCGTTCCTCGACCGGTTCGTGGCGGCGGCCGCGACGATCGCGCAGGGCGATCCGCGCGACGAGGCCACCGACATCGGCCCGCAGATCACGCGCGAGCACTTCGAGCGTGTGGACGGCTTCGTGCGGCGCGCGGAGGCCGACGGCGCCGAGGTGGTCTTCGGCGGCGGCCCGAACGAGGACCTCGGCGGCCTGTACTACCGGCCCACGCTGTTCGCTGGAGCCGCCCCCGACTCCGAGATCCTCACGCACGAGGTCTTCGGGCCCGTGCTGACCCTGCAGACGTTCGAGGACGAGGACGAGGCGATCGCCCTGGCCAACGCCACCGAGTACGGGCTCGCCGCGATCCTCTACACGGGGGACGAGGCCCGGGCCGAGCGCGTCAGCGACCGCCTGGTGGCCGGGACCGTCTGGGTGAACTGTTTCTTCGTGCGCGACCTCGCCGCACCGTTCGGCGGCGCGCGCCACTCGGGGATCGGCCGCGAGGGCGGCGCCTGGAGCTTCGATTTCTACGCGGACGTGAAGAACGTCTGCACGGCACCGTGGTCACGAGACTGACGAAGGACGAACGACCGAGAGGAGCGAGACATGGGTGAGATCGTCGGCGCGGGGCTCGTCGCGCACGTCCCGACCATCATGCTGCCCGAGGCGACCCGCCGCGAGATCAACGACGGGAACGAGATCACGCTCGTGCCCGGCCTGCACCGGATGAAGACCGACTGCATCGACCGGCTGCAGCCCGACACCGTCGTGGTGTTCGACACGCACTGGGAGTCGACGTTCGAGCACATCGTGACCGCGCAGGATCGGCGCCAGGGCAACTTCACGAGCCACGAGCTGCCGCGCGGCATGGCGGGGATCCCGTACGACATGCCCGGCGATCCCGAGCTCGCGAAGCTGATCGCCGCCCAGGCGGAGGGGCGCGACGACTGCTGGATCCTCGCGTGCGACGATCCGTACCTGCCGATCTTCTACGGCACGGTGAACATCTGGACGTTCCTCGGTGATCCGAACACCCGGTGGATCAGCGTCGCGATCAACCAGTGCTGCACGACCGAGGACTTCCTGTTGTTCGGGCAGCTGATCGGCGACGCGATCCGCCAGAGCGACCGCCGCGCCGTATTGCTGGCGAGCGGCGGGATGACGCACCGGTTCTTCCCGTTCCGGGAGCTCCGCAACCGCGAGAGCTCGAAGGCGCCCGACAACATCTTCAACCTCGAGAGCTACGAGGCCGACCAGCACGTGTTGCGGATGCTGCAGGAGGGCGACCACGCGGGCGTGATCGACTGGATGCCCGAGTACAAGAAGGCCGCACCCGAGGGTCATTTCGGGCACTACCTGATGATGGCGTCGGCGATCGGCGGCGGGCGTTGTCAGGCGCCGGGCGAGCGGTTCAGCGAGTACGAGGCGTCGGTGGGCACCGGCCAGGTCCATGTCTGGTTCGAGCGCCCGGCCGACGGATGGACGGGGGCAGGCACCGCCGCGTAGAGGGCGCGGCGGCGATCAGGGGAGTTCCGAGGGGTAGAAGGGGGTCGCACGTGGCTGATCCGGAGTTGGGGTACGAACGGCTCGGCGAGGCGAAGCTCTCGCTCGTCGACGTCGTCGCGCAGTCCGTAGGGTTCATGGGGCCGGTCTTCTCGGCGGCGTTCCTGATCCCGCTGATCGTGGGTGCGAACGCCGCCGCGAAGGGCGCGGGGATCGCGGCGCCGCTCTCGGTACTGATCGCCGCGATCGGCATCTTCGCGATCGGCTGGATCGTCGCGCAGTACGCGAAGAGGATCCATGCGGCGGGGTCGCTCTACGACTACGTCTCGGCCGGCCTCGGCAACAACGTCGGCGCCGCGGCGGGGTGGCTCTACTACAGCGGGACGATGGTGCTGACCGCCGGGCTGGGGGTCCTGATCGGCGGGTACATCCACGACTCGATCTTCACCGCGGACGCGTCGGCGCCCGGGGTGCTCTCGATGGAATCGCCACTGCCCGTCTGGGCCTGGAGCGCGCTCTTCGCGCTCGGGGTGTTCGTGGTGCTCTACTTCGGCGTGCAGATCTCGACGCGGGTGCAACTGACGCTCGCGCTCGTCTCGGCCGCCGTCGTGCTGGCGTTCTTCATCAAGGTGATCATCGACGTAGGCGCCGACAACGACGTGGCCACGGCGTTCAGCCCGAGCTCGTCCACCGACGGGTGGGCCGGGATCTTCTTCGGGGTCCTGTACGGCGTCCTGATCTTCGTCGGGTTCGAGACGGCGGCGAACCTCGCTGAGGAGACCGCGGAGCCCAAGCGCGCGATCCCGCGGGCCATCCTGCTCTCGGTCGTCGTGGTCTCGGCCTTCTACCTGATCGCGTCGTACGCGCAGGTCGCCGGGTTCGGGTTCAACCTCGACAACATCTTCGCGGCTGCGGCCGCACCGTTGTTCGCGCTGGGGTCGCCCGAGGCGCTGGGCGGGTACGGATCCGAGGCGATCCTGAAGATCTTGATCGTGGTCGTCCTGCTCGACATCCTCGCGGTGGGGGTCGGGGCGGCGACGGCGTCGACCCGCGGGGTGTTCGCGATGGCGCGCGACCGGCGCCTGCCCGGTGGGCTCGCGTCGGTCTCGGCGAAGTACGGCACGCCCAGGGGTGCGATCGCGCTGATGATCGTGGTCATGGCGGGATTCATCCTCCTGAACGAGGCCTGGGACGACCTGTTCGCGCTGCCGGGGCTCCCGCACTACTTCTCGATCTTCGTGTGGGCCTCGACGTTCGGCGGTTTCGCGCTCGTGGTCGTGTACCTGCTGATGTCGATCGGGGCGTTCCGCGGGCTCGCCGGCCACGGCAACATGGCCGGCGTCTACATCGCGGCGATCGTGGGCATCGCGCTGACCGGCGCGGCGATCTACGGCTCCTTCTACAAGCAGACGAGCCCGACGGTCCTCGCGCCATGGTTCGCGCTGGCCTGGTTCGCGATCGGCATCGTCGTGACGTTCGCGATGAAGGGGCGGCCGCCCGCGAGCGAGGTGCTCGCCGACCTCCGCTCCGAGGAGGGCTAGGGCAGGCGTCGTCCGCGTACCATCGGCGCATGACCGAGGAACGTCAGCTGCGGCTCGACGCCTCCCGCGAGGAGGCGCTCGAGCACGCGGCGGGCCTCGTGGCCGAGGCCTGGCGGAGCTTCGACCGGTTCCGTCCCAAGGAGCCGCCGCTCGACGAGCGGGTGCTCCGGCTCCTCGGTGACGCCCTGCCCGAGGAGCCGACGCCCGCGCACGAGGCGCTCGACGACGCCGCCCGGATCCTCGACGAGTCGATCGCGCAGGCGCGCCCCCGGTACTTCGCCTTCATCGGGTCGAGCGGCCTCGAGATCGGCGCGCTCGCCGACTTCCTCGCGCACACCTACGACATCAACCTCGCGGTGGACGCCCGCGCCGCGACCCAGGTCGAGGACCAGGCCGTGCGGTGGGTGGCCGAGTTCATCGGGTTCCCGGCCACGGGCGGCGCGTTCACGAGCGGCGGCACGATCAGCAACGTGAGCGCGCTCGCGGCGGCGCGCGAGCGGGCCCTGCCCGGGTCGAGACACGCGGGTCTGGGCGGCCGCCGCGTCGCCGTGTACTGCTCCGAGGAGGTCCACTACTCCGTGATGCGGGCGGTGGAGCTGCTCGGCATCGGCTCGGACAACCTGCACACGATCCCGCTCGATGGCCTTCGCCGGTTGCGTCCCGGGGCGCTCGCTGAGGCGATCGACGCCGATGTCGCCGCGGGCGTGGTCCCCGTCGCCGTCGTGGCGACCGCCGGCACGACGCTCACCGGCGCGATCGACCCGATCGACGCGATCGCGGACGTGTGTGCGGCACGCGGTGTCTGGCTGCACGTCGACGGCGCGTACGGACTGCCGGCGGCCGCCGTTGGCTCCCGTGACACGGATTTCGCGGGCTTCCAGCGCGCCGACTCCTGCTCGATCGACGCCCACAAGTGGCTCTACCTCCCGAAGGCGTGCGGCGTGGTACTCGCGAAGGACGCCGACGCGCTCGCGGGTGCGTTCGCGCACGAACAGGGCTACCTGCCGCACCAGCAGCATGAGCTGCACGCGGTCGACATCACGCTCGAGTACTCGCGGCCGTTCCGCGCCCTGAAGCTGTGGCTCGCGTTCCGCGCGCACGGGGCCGCGCAGTTCCGCGCCGCGATCGCCCGCAACCTCGCGGAGGCCGAGCTCCTCTACCGCCACGCGCAGCTCACCGAGGACTTCGAGGTGATGGAGGCGCCGCCGCGTCTGTCGATCGTCCCGATCCGCCACGTGCCGCCCGGGATCGCCGACCCCAACGCGCACAACCAGGCGCTCGCGAAGGCGATCCAGGCCGACGGACGTGTCTACCTCGCGTCGGCGCTGATCGACGGCGAGGTCTGGCTCAGGCCGTGCTTCGTGAACTTCCGGACCAGCGAGGAGGACGTGCTCGCGCTCCTCGACGTGGCGCGCGAGCTGGGCGAGCGGATCGCCCGCGAGGGGAGCGCCGCGTGAACGGGGAGGCTCGACCGGGGCCGGACGCCACGCTCTCGCCCGCCGAGCAGAAGATCGTCGACCAGCTCGGCGACCTGCCGCTCGACTTCCGGGCGATGTGGGCGATCTCGAACGTGTTCCGCACCTCCGCCGCGATCCGCCGCCACATGGAGTCGAAGGTCCTGGCCCCCGACCGTCTCTCGTGGACGGCGTTCGTGGGCCTCTGGGTGCTGTGGGTGTGGGGTGAGATGGAGGCGCGCGACTTCGCGGCGGCCGTGGGGATCAGCCGGCCGACCGCCACGGGCGTGATGACCACGCTGGAGGGCCGTGGCTTCGTGACGCGCCGCAAGGACGCGAAGGACGGCCGCATGGTGCTGGTCACCTTGACCGACACGGGCCGCACGACGATCGAGCACCTCTTCCCGCGGTTCAACGTCGAGGAGTCGGCGCTCGCCGCGCACCTGTCGGGCGAGCAGCAGGACGCGCTCGCCTCGATGCTGCGGTCGCTGCTGCGAGCGGTCGAGCGGAACGGGGAACGCGGGGCCGGTCCTGTCTAGTTCGTCGTGACGCGCACCGGCATCCGCTTGATCCCGTTCACGAAGTTCGAGCGGATCCGTTCGACCGGGCCGGCGAGCTCGATCGAGGCGAGCCGCGGGATCAGCTCCTGGAACAGGATCTTCGTCTCGAGCCGCGCGAGGTGCGCCCCCAGGCAGAAGTGCGGGCCGCCCGGGCCGAACGTCACGTGGTCGTTCGGCGTGCGCGTCACGTCGAACGTGTAGGGGTCGGGGAACATCTCGTCGTCGAAGTTCGCGCCGATGTACCAGGTCACGACCTTGTCGCCGGCAGCGATCGCCTGGCCGTGCAGCTCGGTGTCGTGCGTCACGGTCCGGCGGAAGTGCATCACCGGGGTCGCCCAGCGCAGGAGCTCTTCCGTCGCGTTCGGGATCAGCTCGGGCTGCTCGCGCAGGAGCTCGAGCTGCTCGGGATGCTCGATCAGCGCACGCATCCCGTGGCTGATCGTGTGCCGCGTGGTCTCGTTCCCCGCGATCATCAGCACCCCGAAGTAGTTGTGGAACTCGCGCTCGTCCAGGATCCCCTCGCTCTGCGCGATCGTGAGCGCCTGCAGGACGTCGTCGGCGGGTTCGGCCAGCCGGAGGTCGCGCTGCCGGTCGGCGTACTCGAACACCTGCAGCGCGGTGGGGGAGCGGAACGGCAGGAGTCGGTACGCCTCGGTGTCGACCTGGTCCACGACGGCCGCCGAGAGGTCCGGGTCCTGGTTCGCGATCATGCTGTCGCCCCACGAGATCAGCATCGGGGCGTCCTCCTGGGGGACCGTGAAGATCGAGCAGAGGAACCGGATCGGCAGCTCGCGGCTGATCTCGCTCACGAAGTCGAACTCGCCCATCGGGAGCGCCCGGTCGAGCACGCTCTGGGCCACCTCGCGGATCCAATCTTCGTACTTGCCGACCCCGCGCGCGCTGAAGCGCTTCGAGCAGATCTTCCGGAGCTCGGTGTGGCGAGGCGGATCGGTCTCGAGCATCGACTTGCGGACGTCGAGCTGCTCGGCATCGAGCTCCTCCAGCGAGACGGCGCCGAGCTCGGACGAGAACGTCTCCCAGTTCATGTGCACGTTCGTGAGGTCGTCGTAGCGCGTGACCGCCCAGAAGCCGGCGTTGCCGTCGGGCTCGGGGTGCCAGACGACCGGATGCTCGGCGCGCAGGTGGTCGAACCACTCGAACGGGACCCGATCGACGTAGTTGTCGGGGTTCACCAGGTCGATCTCGCCGAGCACGTCACCCATCCGCGCTGCCCCTCTCTCGTCGGCCGGAGGCCGGTATTTTGCCCCCGAACGAGTTGAGGGGCAACCTGGGCGGCCTCAGCCCACCGCGACCGGCAGTCGCTTGATCCCGTTGATGTGATCGCTCCGAAGGCGTTCGACCGGCCCGTCGAGCCGAAGCCGCTCGAGGTGGGGCGCCAGCCGCCGCAGCACCACCGCGATCTCGAGCCGCGCGAGATGGGCCCCGAGGCAGAAATGCGGCCCGCCCCGGCCGAACGCGACCTGCGGGTTGGGATGACGGTCCAGCCGGAGCGCGAAGGGATCACCGAACACGCGCTCGTCGTGGTTCGCCGACGCGAAGCTCAGGAGCAGCTTGTCGCCCGCATGCAGCCGCCGTCCGCGCAGCTCGGTGTCGGTCGTCACCTGGCGGCGGTGCCAGTTGATCGGCGTGGCCCATCGGATGATCTCCTCGGTGGCGCGATCCGAAACCGCCGGATCGTCCCGCAGGCGCGCGAGCTCGTCGGGGTGGTCGAGCAGGGCCACGAGCCCGTGCGACAGTGTGTGCCGCGTGGTCTCGTTGCCCGCGATCACCAGCAGGACGAACATCGTGCGGATCTCCTGCGGGGACAGCGGCTCCCCGTCGACCTCGCCGGTCACGATCGTCGACACGACGTCGTCGGTGGGCCGGGCGCGGCGTTCGTCCGCGAGCGCGTCCGCCAGCGCGAAGACCCGCAGCGCCGCCGGGTGCCCGAAGGGGAGCAGCCGGAGCTCCGAGGGATCGTGCGCGGCCAGCTCCGGGTCGGCGTAGTCGGGGTCCGAGGCGCTCAGCATCCGGTTGCCCCAGTCGACCAGGTCGTCCGTGTGGCGCTCGGGGACGCCGAGCATCCGGCACAACACGCGGATCGGCACCTCCTTGGCCACCGCCTCGACGAAGTCGAACCGGTCGCGGGCGAACGCCGCGTCGATCACGGGCTCGGTCAGCGCCTCGATCGCGTCCGCGTACGCGCGTACGGCCCGCGGGAGGAACGCCTCGTCCACGAGCGCACGGAGCGCCGTGTGTCGCGGCGGGTCCTCCTCCAGCATCGTTCTGCGCGCGTCGAGCTGCTCCCCGTCGAGGTCGTCGAGCGACACCGCACCCCACCGTGACGAGAACGTAGCGGTGTCGTGGCTCACGGCCCTCAGGTCGTCATGGCGGGCCACCAGCCAGTAGCCGCGGCGACCCTCGAGGTCGCCCCAGAACGAGACCGGCTCGTTCGCGCGCAGCCACGCGAACGTCTCGTGGGGCACGCCCACCTCCCAGACCGAGGGGTCGGTGGGATGCGCGAGCGGAGGCCGATCCACGGGCGGCCGGGCCTCAGTAGTACGGCAGGTAGTAGCGGAGCTCCCAGTCGCTGACCTCCGTCGACGACGTGTCCTCGACGGCGCCGGCGTAGCGCTCCCATTCGCCGCGCTTCAAGATCGTGAAGGCCTCGACGAGCTCGGGACCGAGGGCCTCGACGAGCCGCGTGTCGGCGTTCATCGCGTCGATCGCCTCGGCGAGGTTCGCGGGGATGCACACGTCGGAGTCGGGCTCGCCGCCGACGGTCTGCGGCGGGCCGAGCTCCATCGCGTCCTCCACGCCGAACCGTGCCGCGTTCAACACGGCGGCGCCGACGAGGTACGGGTTCGCGGCGGCGTCGGCGGTCCGCTGCTCGAGCCGGGTGCCCTCGCCCCGGGCCGGCGGGACCCGCACCGTGACGCTCCGGTCGTCGTGGCCCCAGATCGCCCAGTAGCCGTTCAGCATGTCGGGCTGCAGTCGCTTGAACGCGTTCACGTGGTTCCCCATGATCGCGGCCATGCCGGTGTGGTGGGCGAGGACCCCGGCCGCCGACTGCCGCGCGAGCGTGGAGAGGCCCTCGGGGTCGTTCGGGTCGTGGAACGCGTTCGAGCCGTCCTCGCGGCGGAAGCTGAAGTTGACGTGCATCCCGCTGCCGCCCCGGTCGTTCAGGGGTCGACCCATGAACGTCGCGAGCTTCCCGTGGCGTGCCGCGAGCTCTCGCACGAGCAGCCGGAAGACGAACGCGTCGTCGGCCGCCGGGATCGCGTCGTTGTAGCGGATGTTCACCTCGTACGCGGCCTCGTCGTATTCGCTGCCCCAGCTCTCCACCGGGAACCCGCAGTCGATCGCGGTCGTCACCATGTCGTCGACGCACCCCGACGGGTCGATCGACATGCCCGTGCCGTAGACGCGGTGGCCGGGCAGCGACACGGGGCGCCAGCCACCGCCGCCGTCGGGCTCCATCAGGTAGAACTCCAGCTCGAAGCTGATCTGCGGCTCCAGGCCCATCGTCCGCCAGGCGTCGACCGCCCGGCGCAGGACATGGCGGGGATCGATCGGCACGGGCGCGCCGCGGAAGGTCGCGTCGCCGATGCCGATCAGCGTCTCGGGCTCCCACGACGTCCGGAGGGAGTCGCGATCCAGATGCACCTCGATGTCGGGCAGCCCGATGTCGAACTGGGTGTTCGGGACCGACAGGATCTCGCGATCGTGGGTGAGCGGATAGACCCCGATGCAGAACGCGGCGTGGCCGGCCTCGGCCACATCGCCGAACAGGTACTTGCCCCGCTCCATGCCGTGAACGTCCGGGTAGAGGAGACGGAGCCGCTTGCCCTTGATATCCATCGAGCCTCCCTCGTCACCGTGCGGACGGATCCCGTCACGCCCGGCTTGCGCGCACCGATCGATTCGGGCACAAAATACCCCTTCGGCGGGCAGGAGGGGACGGCCGCGATGACGATCGGCGAGACGATCACGCTCGACCAGCTCGAGACCGACCCGTACCCGGTCTACACCCGTCTCCGGGACGAGGAGCCCGTGAGCTGGGTCCCGGCGGTGGGGCTGTGGCTCGTAACCCGCCACGATGACGTCAAGCTGATCGATCTGTCGCCCGAGATCTTCACCGCCGCGACGGAGCCCTCGACCCTGAACCGAACGATGGGGGAGAACATGCTCGGGATGGAGGGCACGGAGCAGCGGTTGATCCGGGCGATCACCGAGATCCCGTACCGCCCGCGCGACGTCGAGGCGCGCACGAAGGGGATGATCCCCGAACTCGCGAACGAGCTCGTCGACGCGGTCGTGGCCGACGGCGAGGCGGACCTCTTCCATGCGTACGCGGACCCGATGAGCGTGCGGTCGCTCCGCTTCATGCTCGGGCTGGACGAGATCCCCTGGGAGGACATCCTCCGGTGGAACGAGGGCCTGATGCCCGGCCTCGCGAACTTCGAAGGCGACCCGGAGAAGCAGGCGCCGGCCGACGAGGCGAGCGCCGCCCTCGGGTCGGCGATCGAGCGGGTCCTCGACCGGCTCGCGGACGATCCGGACGATTCGGTCCTCTCGTGGATGCTCCACCACGAGGAGGACGGCCGCCGGATGTCCCGCGTGCAGATCGTCGCGAACACGAAGCTGATGCTCTCCGGCGGGCTGCAGGAGCCGCGCGACCTGATCGCCCTCACGCTGTGGGCGCTCGGACGGGAGCCGGGGGCGCTCGACGAGGTCCGGGCGGATCGGGCGCTCGTGAAGCCGGCCGTCGAGGAGACGCTCCGCTGGGCCGGCCCGGTCGGGACGTCGACCCGCCAGACCACGCGCGAGGTCGAGCTCGCGAGCGTGACGCTCCCGGAGGGAGCGCTCGTCGGCGCGGTGCTCGCTTCGGCGAACCGCGACCCGCGTCGGTGGACGGAACCCGACCGCTTCGACCTCCATCGCAAGGAGGGGGCGCACCTCGCCTTCGCGGCCGGAACCCACTTCTGCCTCGGGGCCTGGTTCGGGCGGTACCTCGCGCGGGTCTCGTTGGACGTGCTGCTCGACCGCCTCCCCGGTCTCGGGCTCGATCCGCAGCGGCCCGTCACCCTGCGAGGATGGGAGTTCCGTGCGCCCGATTCGCTGTGGGCCCAGTGGGATCGACCGGGAGGAACCGAGGCATGAGCGACGAGAAGCTGGTGGAGGAGGCGAGGGCGTTCCTGGGCGGTGACGAGGACGTCCTCGCCGCCGGGATCTTCCAGCCGCGAGGGACGACCGGCGGGATGGCCGGGGCCACCGGCGCCGGGTTCGCCACGGACTCGCTCGTCGGTGAGGTGGCCGGGGTGGCCGCCGGGCTCGAGGCGGGCCGGGCGATGGCGCACGTCGATGGCGTGCCGCGGTGGACGATGCTGGCGGTCACGCCGACGATGCTCCACGCGATCGCGTGCGGTCAGCACGGGGTGGGCTGGCAGCCCGAGTCGGTGTTCGCGACCTTCGACCGCTCCGCGATCCGTGCGACCGTGCATGGGCGCGTGAACGTCCGCACGCTGACGATCGAGGATCCTGCGTCCGGCCGCACCTACGAATGGGAGGGGAACCGCATCGGGCCCGCCCACGCCAAGGCTGTGATCGAGGCGCTGGAGGCGGAGGAGGTCGAGGCGCCCGAGGAGCCCCCGACCGAGACCGACGGGTGATCGACAGCAACAGCCCTACGCCGGCTCGAACAGCTCCACCACGTTGCCAGACGGGTCCTCGACGAGGATCTGGCGCCCTCCGGGACCTTCGACCACGTCGTTACGGAACACCGCGCCGGTGGCCGCGAGCGCCTCGACGCGCCCGTCGAGATCCTCGACCTCGATCACGAGGCGGTTCCAGCCGCCGGGCTCGGGCGTCCTCCCGTCCGGCATCGGCCGCGCGGCGGAGCTGATCGGTCCGGCGAGCCACAGATCCAGATCGCCGCGGCGCACGATCGCGATCGCGGGACCGAACCGCTGCACCTCCTCGAAACCGAGCCGGTCGACGTAGAACGAGACGGCCGCGCCGACGTCGGCTACCAGGTAGCGCACCGTGGCCATGCTCAGTCCTTCCTGGGAGCGCGGACCCCGCGGAACTCCCAATCGCCGCCGAACGCCGTCGAGATCACCTCTTCGCTCTCGGTGGGCTGCGCGCCCACGTCGTCGCGGATAGGGACGCTACCTTCGACGACCGTGTTGCGGAGCGTCCCCAGCTCCTCGACCTCCACCTCGACGACGTCGCCGGGCTCGACCGGACGCGAGTTCGCCGGCGTCCCCGACAGGATCACGTCGCCCGGGACCAGGGTGATCGTGCGGGCGATGTCGGCGACGAGGTAGTACATGTCCCAGATCATCTCGTCGGTGTTCCCGGACTGGGCGACGGCGCCGTTCACGCGCGTCTCGATGTGCTTGCCGCGGAAGTCCCAGTCGTCGACGAGCCCGGGGCCCAGCGGGCAGAGCGTGTCGCTGCCCTTCACGCGGAGCATCGACCCGGCATCGGTGTCGCGGAAGTCGTGCAGGCCGTAGTCGTTCCCTATCGTGTAGCCGGCGATGCGCGCGGCCGCCTCTTCGGGCGCGATGTGACGGGTCTCGGCGCCGATCACGATCCCGATCTCGCCCTCGTAGTTCAGGAACCGGCAGCGGGGCGGGCGCACGATCTCTCCTCCGTGCGCGTTCAGCGCGCTGATCGGTTTGTGGAAGTAGGTGGGCGCCGGCCCGAGGGTCGCCCCGAACTCAGCACGCCGGCTCTCGTAGTTCAGGTGGACGCAGATGACCTTCGTCGGCATCACCGGAGGAAGGTGGACCGGCTCGTCCAGCGGCATCGTCCGGCCGTCGGGCGCGACGAGCTCGTCGTCCTCGCGCACGACGGCCGTGATCGCGCCGTCGAGCAGGATCCGCCGCGTCTCCATGTCGTGGGCTCCCTCCGGTCGTTCGCGACCGAAGCGTACGATAGGTCGCATGTCGAAGGGGTTCATGCTGCCGCGCTCGCCGGAGGGCCGCGCCTCGATCGTGTCCGCGCCTCCGTGGCACTACTCCGGCGACGTGCTGACGATCGAGTACCGGACCGATCCGGCGAACGTCGCGGCGCTGCTCCCCGAGGGCGTGGGGCTCGCCGACGAGGACCCGGGCGCCGTCGCGGTCATCTGGGCCGACTGGCAGTCGTGCTCCGACCAGGGCGCCGAGCTCCTCGACCCGGTCCGAAGCCAGTACAAGGAAGCCTTCGTCGTCGTCCGGTGCACCTACGGCGGCGAAACGTACTCGCGCTGCGTCTACATATGGGTCGACAAGGACTTCGCGCTCGCGCGCGGCTGGTACCAGGGGTACCCCAAGAAGCTCGGCGCGATCTGGATGACACGGCCCGTCGCGGTGGGCAAGGCGGGGCCACGACTCGAGCCCGGCGGGGCGTTCGGCGCGACGCTCGCGGCCAACGACCGTCGCCTTGCCGACGCCACGATCATCCTCACCGGTGAGAGCGAGACGGGCGGGTTCGTGAACGCCCTGCCGATGCTGCACTCGCGCTGGATGCCGCACATCGACCCGTCCGCACCCGCCGCCCTCGACGAGCTCGTCACGATGCGCTCGGAGGATGTCGAGCTCGGCCCGGTGTACGTGGGGGAGCCGACCCTGTCGCTGTACGAGGCGCCCGGCGACGAGCTCGCCGGTCTCGAGCCCCGCGAGATGATCGCGGGCTACTGGCGCCAGGTCGGCGCGACGTTCGCGGGCGGCTCCGCGGTCGAGGTCGGGAGCGCGCCGAGCTAGTCGACGGTCAGGCCCGGATGGAAGCCCGTGTCGACCCCCGGCAGGCGGGCGACCCCGTAGAAGAACTCATCTCCGGTGGTCCACAGGTCGACGCTCCATCCCAGGGATGCCAGCGTGTCCTGGAGCTCCTCCGGATGGTGGAAGACCTTCACGATGGTGTACTCGCGCCCGTCGCTCAGGCGGCGGCGATGCGCGAAGGCGGGTCCATCGTCGACGCTCTCGCCCGGATTGGACGGACGAGACTCGGCTCCCGCCACGTCGTCGCAGAAGAAGACGTGGCCGCCGGGCGCGAGCCAGCCGCCGAGCCGGCCCCAGAACTCCTCGAACCGTTCGGGCAGGATGTGCGAGATCAGGAACGCGAAGAAGATCGCATCGAACTGGACGCCCTGAGGCGGGTCCCAGCTGAAGAGGTCCGCGTGCACGTACTCGACGCGTGGGTCGGCGACGCGTTCGCGGTTGACGGCGAGCGCCGAGGCGGCAGCGTCGACGGCGATCAGGCGCCGCGCCCGCGGAGCGAGATGGCGCGTGAACAAGCCGGTCCCGCATGCCAGCTCGAGCACCAGGCCCGAGACGTCGAGGTCGTCGACGGCGGCTTCGAGGTGCGCCGTCTCTTCGAACCATCGAGCGTTGCCCTCGGGCCCCAGGTCGTAGGCGCCGCGCCGATACCAGACATCGTCGTACTCGTGAGCCCGATCCTCGTAATACCGCTGCTGCTCTTGCTGGATGTGTTCGAACCCTGGCTCCACGCGACCCCCCTTCGCTCGTGAGTGTAGCGACGCCGGCCGACCCGACCCGGTGCCCCGTCCGCGTTGGTCTCGCGCGCCCCCTGCCGGTCGCGTCACGGGCGCGTGGCGCCGGGCTCCCGCTCGAAGATCCCGACCTCGCATACCGTCCTGAAGCCGATCCGCCGGTAGAGCCGCGCCGCCTTCGGGGCGGCCTGGAGGACGGCAACCTCGTGCCCGGCGTCACGGGCCTCCCGCATCGGCGCCCGCGTGAGCGCCGCGCCCAGCCCTCGCCCGCGTTCGGCCGGATCCGTGTGCACGCCGTAGACGCCCGCGACCCCCGCGCCGAGCACGAGGAAGGACGAGGACACCGGGCGGCCGTCTTCCCGGCCCACGTACACGCGGACCGGCGCGTCGTGGGCGAACCCGATCGCCGTGAAGGCCGCGTGCCAGCTGTCCTGCCACCCAACATCGCCTGGGTAGACCGACGACAGGACCGCCAGGAAGTCGGCGACATCGGCCGACGACCTCGCGGCGCGGATCTCGAGGCCGTCCGGGTCGTCCGCGTCCCAGTCGCTGGCGAGGTCGCATGCCATCCCCGGTACCCGCTCGCGCTCGAACCCGTGCGCGACGAGCCGGGCATCGAGGTCCAGGGGCCGATCGCCGGGCCCGGTCCACCATCGGATCGTGCGGTCGCCGTACCAGGCGATCGTCTCGCGGATCCCGGCGTCGGCGCTCTCGTCGGGGAACGCGGTCCGCGTCACGGCGTTCCACAGGCCGCCGTCGGCCGCCGAGCGGTGCCGGTCGATCGATGGCCCTCGTTCCGAGACGGCTCCCCGATGCTCGGCGATCGCGTCGCCGATCGCACCCGCGTTCGCGAGACAGGCGAACGCCAGCTCGTCGTCCCCGGCGCCTCTGGTGAGCACGTCGACCATGCCGACCATGAAAGCAGATGCGATAGCCTCGGGCGGTCATGCGACTCCTCAGGTTCCGACACGGCGATCGCATCGCGACCGGGGTGGCCGACACGAGCGAGGACATCGTCCGCGTCCTGCAGGGCACCTTCTTCGAGGACCCGATCCTGACGGGGGAGGAGCTCGCGCTCGACGAGGTCGAGCTGCTCGCACCCGTGCTGCCCTCCAAGCTCGTGTGCGTGGGCAAGAACTACGCGGCGCACGCCGCCGAGTTCGGCATGGAGGTGCCGGACGAGCCGCTGCTCTTCCTGAAGCCGTCCACGGCGGTGATCGGTCCGCTCGATCCGATCCGGCTCCTGCCCGTGAGCAAACGGGTCGACTACGAGGGCGAGCTTGCCGTCGTGATCGGCCGGCTCGCGCGCGACGTGCGGGCCGAGGACGCCTACCGCGTGATCCTCGGCTACACGTGCGCGAACGACGTCACCCTCCGGGATCTCCAGAAGACCGACGACCAGTGGGCGCGCGCGAAGGGCTTCGACGGTTCGTGCCCGCTGGGCCCGTGGATCGAGACCGACGTGGACCCGAACGACGTCACGGTCGAGACGCGCCTGAACGGCGAGGTGCGCCAGCACGGCTCCTCGGTCGACATGGTCTACGGCGTCGCCACCCTGATCGAATACATCACCTCGTTCATGACGCTTCTGCCCGGCGACGTGCTGCTCACCGGCACCCCCGAGGGCGTCGGCCGGCTCGCCGCGGGCGACGTCGTCGAGATCGAGGTCGACGGGGTCGGCACCCTGTCGAACCCGGTGATCGCGTGAGCGACACGCCCGAGGCCGCCGCCGCCCCGGACGCGCCCGTCCGCTGCCGGTTCGCGCCCGCGCCGAGCGGCTCGCTCCACGTCGGGAACGTTCGCAGCGCGCTCTTCTCGTGGCTGTTCGCGCGCCGCCACGGCGGCGCGTTCGTGCTGCGCGTCGAGGACACCGACGCCAGCCGCGTGACCGAGGAGGCCGTCCGCGGCGTGCTCGACGATCTCCGTTGGCTCGGCCTCGACTGGGACGAGGGACCGGAGGTCGGAGGCGCGTTCGGGCCCTACCGCCAGTCCCAGCGGCTCCCGATCTACGCCGATGCGTGTGAGCGCCTGCTCGCCCAAGGCGACGCCTACCGCTGCTACTGCACCCCCGAGGAGCTCGAGGAGCGACGGAACGCGGCGATGGCGCGCGGTGAGGCCCCCGGCTACGACGGACGCTGCCGGACGCTCACCGACGAGGAGCGCGCCGCGCACGAGGCGGCCGGGCGGCCGTCGGTCGTCCGCTTCGCGATGCCCGACCGCGAGTGGGTGGTCGACGACCTCGTGAAGGGTGAGGTCCGGTTCGCGTCGGGCCAGCTCCGGGACTTCGTGCTGATGCGCTCGGACGGCTCGCCCGTGTTCCTGCTCGCCGTGGCCGTCGACGACCTGCTGATGGGCATCACGCACGTCGTGCGCGGCGACGACCTGCTCGCGAGCGCGCCGCGGAACGCCGCGGTGATCGAGGCGCTCGGCGGCGTCGCCCCGCGGTACGCCCACCTCCCGCAGGTCCTCGGCCCCGACCGCCAGCCGCTCTCGAAGCGGCACGGCTCCACGAGCGTGCAGGCCTTCCGCGAGCAGGGCTATCTCGCGGAGGCGCTCGTGAACTACCTCGCGCTCCTCGGCTGGTCGAGCGAGGACGAGGAGGAGTTCCTGCGCCGCGACGAGCTGATCGAGCGGTTCGACCTGTCGAGGGTGTCGAGCAACCCGGCGGCGTTCGACACGGAGAAGCTCACCTGGATGAACAACCGCTACATCCAGTCGCTCGACGACGACGAGCTCGGGGCGCGCTGCCTGCACTTCCTGACCGAGGCGGGCGTGATGCCCGACGTGCCCACGCTCCGTGCGGCGATGCCGCTCGTGAAGGAGCGGATGAAGACCCTCACCGAGTCGGTCCGGCTCTTACGTTTCCTGTTCACCGACGATCTCGAGCTGAACGAGAAGGCCCTCGGTCTGATCGCGAAGGCGCCGGAGGGGTACCTGGACCGCGCGGCCGAGGCGCTCGCGCCCGTCGAGCCGTGGGAGGCGGGACCGATCATGGCTGCGCTCGACGCGCTCGCCGGGGCCGAGGGCCTTGGCCGGAGGGAGGCGTTCGCGCCGGTGCGCGCGGCCGCCACCGGCTCGAACGTCTCGCCGCCGTTGCCGGAGTCGCTCGCGCTGCTCGGTCGCGACCGGACGCTCGAGCGACTCCGGGCGGCCGCAACTGGTCCGTGACGGACTAGTATCGGTGGGCGCGATGCGTACCAGGCTCGGTCGCCCGCCCGGCGCGGGCCGCTCGCTCGGGGGGTCGGGAAATAGGCCGCGCGGCCGATACGACACGGGCCCCTCGAGGGACTAGGCTGCCGCGGGTGGAAGGGAGCATCCGCGGTCGCGACTTCAGGCTCCTCGTCGCGTCCACCGGTCTCTCGGCTTTCGGCGACGAGCTCGCGCTGATCGCGCTCACGATCAAGGTCACGCACCTCACCAACTCGGGGCTCGCCGTGGCCGCGCTCCTGATCGCCGGGCTGCTCCCGATGGTGCTGTTCGCACCCGTCGCGGGTCTGCTCGTCGACCGGCACGAGACCACCGAGACGCTGGCCCTCTCGGTGATCCTGCAGGCGGCCCTCGCGGTGGGCCTCGCCTTCACCACGAGCCTGCCCCTGATCTTGGTGCTCACGTTCCTGCTGGGCGCCGGCGCCGCGGTCTCGAGCCCCGCGGTGTACACGCTCGTGCCGATCGCGGTGGGCGAGGCCCGCGTCACCGCGGCGAACGCGTACCTGGAAACAGGCCGGTACGTGGGGATGGTGACCGGCCCGGCGCTCGCCGGCATCCTGGCAGCGGGCCCCGGCGTCCGCGCCGCCCTGCTCGTGGACGCGCTCACGTTCCTGTTGATCGGTCTGGCGGCGATGGCCCTGCGGATCCGCCGTCATCCCACGGCCCAGGAGGTGGCGGGGCAGCGCCGCGAGGAGATCCGTGAGGGGTTCCGGTTCATCGCGCGCGATCGCGTGTTGTTGCTCGCCTTCACCGCGGTCGGGGCCGTGATCCTGTTCGCCGCGATGGACAACGTGGCCGAGGTGTTCTTCGCCCGGGATTCGCTGAACTCCGGTGACTGGGGCTTCGGGCTGCTGGCATCGGGTTGGCTGCTCGGGATGGTGGCCGGCGCCGTCGTGATCGGCCGGACGCTCCCGACGCCGAAGCTCGTTCCGTCGTGGATGACCGCCGCGATCGTCGGCGGTGCCGCGGTGACGGCCGCCGCCGCCTTCCCCGTGTTGTGGTTCGCGGTGGCGATGTTCGTCGTGGGGGGCGTGGCGAACGGCGTGCAGACGGTGGCGGGGCGGAGCCTGCTGGTGCACCGCACGCCCGACCGGCTCCGGGGGAGGGTCTTCGCCGCCTACGGGGGGCTCGCGAACGGGATGCAGCTCGCGGCGACCGCGGTGGCGGGGGTGATCGTGGCCGCGGTAGGCGGTCGTGCCGCGCTGCTCGTCGGTGGGATCGGCGCCGCCGCCGCCGGCACGGTCGGGTATCTCTGGTACGCGGCCCTTCCCGCCGACGTGAAGCGGTCACCGGTCGTCCTGCCCGAGTCCGACCAGGTGGCGATCGCGAGCGAGGGCGAGCCCGAGCCGCCGATCGGGCCCGGGCTCGTGCCGCCGATCGAAAGCGGGCTCGCGCCGTCGACCGAGGTCGAGCCCGCGTCACCGACCGACTCCTAGGACTGCTCCGGCGCGTCCGTCCAGACGACCTCGCCGTCGTACCAGCGATCGGTGGGCCGCAGGCCGATCCGCGCCGCCGCCGCCTGCGACGCGACGTTGCCCGGGTGGATGCATCCGTTGACGACCGGGACCCCGAGGGCATCGTGGAGCCATCCGACGAGCGCCCCTCCTGCCTCGGTCGCGAACCCGCGCCGCTGGTAGGCGGTCCCGATCACCCACGCGATCGCGGCGTCGTCCTGGCCCACGGTCGCCTGCAGGTGGCCGACCGCGCGGCCGTCCTCGCGCCGGCGGACGACCCAGTTCAGCCAGAGCTCGTCGTCGTCCGGCGAGCGCCGGGACGACCAGAACGCGAACCGACCCCGCAAGGCTTCGACGTCGTCGGGCGGGCCCTCTCCCGTGAACCGGCCGAGCTCCGTGTCGTCGAGCACGGGGAACAGGTCGTCCGCGTCGTCGGGCGTGAGCGGGATCAGGTCGAGCCGCGAGGTCGCGATCCGCATCGCCGGGTCGGGTGGGAGGTCGGGAAGCACCCACCGATGCTAGCCGCCGCCCCGCCGGAGGAATGAACCGCCCGGGACCGCGCGTTCAGGCACTGGGACCACCTGGGAGGATCGATGACCACCGGAACGAAACGTGCCGACGACGAGCGAACCCGCTGGACCGAAGGTGACGGCCCGATGCCCGCGCTCTACCTGGGTCACGGCGCCCCTCCGCTCCTCGACGACGAGCTGTGGACCGGACAGCTGGCAGCCTGGTCGAGGGATCTGCCGAGGCCGAAGGCCGTCTTGATCGTGTCGGCGCACTGGGAATCGGCGCCGCTGACCCTGGGTGCGACCGAGGCCGGGGTGCCGCTGACGTACGATTTCTACGGGTTCCCCGAACGCTTCTACAAGATGACGTACCGGTCACCGGGCGCGCCGGGCCTGGCCGACCGCGTGCGCAGGCTGATGCCCGACACCGAGCCCGTGCAGGATCGTCCCGACTACGGCCTTGACCACGGCGCGTACGTGC
The DNA here is from genome assembly GCA_963821925.1 of uncultured Actinomycetes bacterium. Lineage (GTDB taxonomy): Bacteria > Actinomycetota > UBA4738 > UBA4738 > HRBIN12 > JAOUEA01. The sequence goes on from CAWGFO010000010.1 coordinate 184,485, forward strand.
CGCTGATGGTGATGTACCCGGGGGCCGACGTGCCGGTGCTGCAGATGTCGATGCCGACGCTCGATCCCCAGCGCCTGTTCGATCTCGGTCGTCGCCTGCGGCCGCTGCGCGACGAGGGCGTGCTGATCGTCGGGTCGGGGTTCATGACGCACGGGCTGCCGTTCCTGCGTGACTGGCGCGTCGACGCCGACCCGCCCGGCTGGTCCCGGGAGTTCGACGCTTGGAGCGCAGAGTCACTCGCTCGTGGGGACGTCGACGCGTTGATGGACTTCCGCACCTCGGCTCCGGGGATGCCGTACGCGCATCCCACGGTGGAGCACTTCGCACCACTGTTCGTGACCCTCGGCGCCGCGAGCGACCCCGAGGGGTCCGCCGACACCGAGATCGACGGCTTCTTCATGGGCCTCGCGAAGCGCTCGTTCCAGATCGCGTAGGCCCGACCCGGCTCGGGCGAGATCGAGGGTCCCCTCAGAGCGTGAACCCGAAGCGCTTCGGGTTCACGAAGTCGTATTCGACGCTGCCGCCCGCCTTGTGGAACTTGCCGGTTCCACCGGTGACCGCCAACCGACCGCGACCGAGGCCTGAGCCGTCCCGGGGGAGGACCCCGTGCACGACGATCGAATCGTCAGGGTCAGCCTCGAACGAGAACGTGAGGTGACACACGAGTCGGTTGTGATGTGTGAGGATCGCCGTCCCGTGCACCCAACCGGCGTGGTCCGCCTTCTCGAACCGCTGCTCCCCTTCGAAGAACGAGTCCTGATCGATCGGGATCACGGTGGCGGCTCGGGCGTCCGACAGATCCATCTGCGCCTCGTCCATATCTTCAACGATGAGCGCGAAGCCCAGGTCGATGTCCATCGGTACCCCCGTGGTCGTGCCGCTCGTTCGGCGACGGTCCGTCGAGCCTACGACCGCGTTGTCCGCCCACGCAAGGTGGCGGGGGCTGACCTAGACTCGGAGGCCGATGCCGGCCTGCCCCGTCTGTGGCGAGATGAACCCTGCCCGCGCTCGGTTCTGCATGGCGTGCGGCGAGCCGTTGCCGCAACCCCTCGCGCCTTCGTCCGGCGAGACCCGGAAGACGCTGACCGTCGTCTTCTGCGACGTCGTGGGCTCGACACCGCTCGGCGAACGGCTGGACCCGGAGTCGGTCCGCCGGGTCATGACGGCGTTCTTCGATCGTATGCGGGCGGTGCTCGAGCGCCACGGGGGCTCGGTCGAGAAGTACATCGGTGACGCCGTGATGGCGATCTTCGGGGTGCCCGAGCTCCACGAGGACGATGCGCTCCGCGCCGTGCGCGCGGCCTCGGAGATGCGTGGGGCCCTGGTCGAGCTGAACGCCGAGCTCCAGCCCTCCTGGGGCGTGACGCTCCGGACGCGGATCGGGGTGAACACGGGCGAGGTCGTGGTCGGGGAGCAGCGCGGCGGCCCGCTGGTCGTGGGCGACACGGTGAACGTCGCGGCCCGGCTCGAGACGGCGGCCGGCCCGGGCGAGATCCTGCTGGGTGCCTCGACCTACGCCCTCGTCCGTGGCGCCGTGACCGTCGACGAGGGCCGGGCTCTCACGCTCAAGGGGAAGGCCGAGCCCGTCACGGGGTTCCGGCTCCTCGACGTCGAGCCCGCGCCCGCGGCTCCCGGCCGCATGCGGCCGGGGTTCGTGGGGCGCACCCGGGAGCTCGAGCTGCTCGACGCCTCGTTCGAGCGCTCGGTGGCCGGCCCGGCCTGCGAGCTCGTCACCGTGCTGGGCGCGGCGGGCGTCGGGAAGTCCCGACTCGCGGAGGAGTTCGCGGCCGGGCTCGGCGAGCGGGCGCGGGTGATCGGCGGCCGGTGCCTCGCGTACGGCGAGGGGATCACCTTCTGGCCGGTCGCCGAGCTGGTGAAGGATGCCTGCGACATCGGCGGGGATCCGCGCGAGGTCGCGAAGGAGAAGATGCTCCGCGCCCTCCAGGGCACAGACGACGCCGATGTGATCGTGGACGGGCTGGCGGCGGTGACCGGGTTCGGGACGACCTCGGCCACGATGCGGGAGACCTTCTGGGCGGTCCGCCGGTTCCTCGAGGTGCTCGCGCGCGGGCGTCCGCTCGTCGTGCTGTTCGACGACCTCCATTGGGCCGAGCCTGCCTTCCTGGATCTCGTCGAGTACCTCGCCGGCTGGTGCCGCGACGCACCGATCCTCCTGCTATGCCTCTCGCGACCGGAGGTTCTGGACCTACGCCCTGGGTGGGCGTCGACGGAGCCGGGCGCGGAGACGATCTCGCTCGCGCCGCTCACCCAACCCGAGAGCGAGGAGTTGATCGCCGACCTGTTGGGCGCGTCGCCGCTCGACGCGGCGGACTCCGCTCGCATCGTCGAGGCGGCCGAGGGGAACCCGCTGTTCGTCGAGGAGATGCTCCGGATGCTCGAGGACGACGGGCTCCTGCGCCGAGACGGCGGCGGCTGGCGCGTCGAGGGCGACCTCTCGAGGGTCGCGGTGCCGGCCACGATCCAGGCCCTCCTCGCTGCCCGGCTCGATCGCCTGGGCCCCGACGAGCAGGCCGTGCTGGGGACCGCCGCGGTGATCGGCAAGGAGTTCTGGTGGGGAGCGGTGACCGATCTCTCCCCCGAGGACGCGCGCGCCGGCGTCGGTGGGCGGCTCCAGATGCTCGTCCGCAAGGGGCTGATCGCACCGGAGCGCTCGAGCCTCGCGGGGGAGGACGCGTTCCGGTTCCACCACATCCTGATCCAGGACGCGTCCTATCAGGCGATCCCCAAGGAGCGGCGCGCGGAACTGCACGAGCGGTTCGCCGGATGGATCGAGGGACATGCGGGAGACCGGACCCTCGAGTTCGAGGAGGTGGTCGGGTACCACCTCGAGCAGGCGCACCGGTACCGGACCGAGCTGGGCATGACCGGCGGCGAGACCGATCGGGTCGGTGCGCGGGCGGCCGAGCGGCTCTCGCGAGCCGGGCGGCGGGCGCTCGCGCGCGGCGATGTGGACGCCGCCGTTTCGCTCCTCGAGCGGGCCTGCGCGCTGCACGGAGGGAACGTTCGTGCGCGGGCCGCGCTCCTGCCCGACCTCAGCGAGGCGCTGATGGAGGCCGGCGAGCTCAGCCGCGCCGACGACGTGCTCACCGAGGCGATCAGGAACGCCGAGATCGTGGGTGACCGGGGGCTGCTCGGACACGCGATGATGGTGCGACTGCTCCTGATGGAGTCGACCGACCCCAAGCGGCGCGCCGAGATCGCGCTCCCCGAGCTCGAGCGGGTCATCCCGGTTTTCGAGCAGCTCGGCGACGACCTGGGTCTCGCGCGTGCGTGGAGGCTGAAGGCGGACATGCACTGGACGCGGGCCCGGTATGCCGAGGCCGGCGCGGCGCTCGAGCGCGCGATCGAACACGCGAGCGCGGCCGGGAGCCGATGGGAGGAGGCGGAACTGCTCGGCCAGTACGCGGGCGCCGGTCTGTACGGTCCCGAGCCCGTGCCCGCGGTGGTCACTCGGTGCGAGACGATCCTGGCCCGGGGCAAAGGGGAGCGGCTCGTCGACGCGCGTGCCCTCCGATCCCTCGCGGCGCTCCGCGCGATGGAGGGCCGCTTCGACGAGGCACGCGAGCTCGCGGCCCGCGCGGCGGCGATCCTCCAGGACCTCGGTCTGTGGCTCCGTGCCTGGTTCGTGTCGGAGACGCGTGGGTTCGTCGAGCGACTGGCCGGGGACCTCCCGGCGGCCGAGCGGGAGCTCCGGGAGGGCTACGAGGGGATCGCGAAGCTCGAGGAGCAGGGCTACCTGTCGACGGTCGCGGCGCTGCTCGCGCACGTGCTGATCGCCCAGGGCCGCGAGGACGACGCCGAGCCGTTCATCGCCGAAGCCGCCGCCGTGGCGGCCGACGACGACGTCACGACGCACATCCTGGTGCGGGCCGGGCGTGGGCGTGTGGCCGCCTCGCGTGGCGACCTCCCGGAAGCGGTGGCGCGATGTCGGGAAGCGGTGGCGTTGGCGGAGACCACGGACGATCTGAACATGCGCGGCGATGTGCTGCTGGACCTCGCACACGTGCTGACGGCGGCCGGGAACGCCGAGGGCGCCGCCGCGGCCGCCGCTCAGGCGTTGGCGCTGTTCGAGGCGAAGGGCAACGTCGTTCAGGCGGCGGCCGCGGGCGGGCCGGGGGGGAAGCCCTAGGGCGCGGTCTCGCCCGGAGGGCGGGTCGGTTCGATGCCCCACGCGAGCACGCGGCCCATCACGCCCGACGACCAGAGGCGTGCCGGATGTCGCACGCTCTGGACGATCGCCGCGACCACGATGGCGAGCGCGCCGAACCCGAGCCACCGCACGAGGGGCTTCATCTCAGCGCTCCTCCCGCCGCATCTCGAACTCCATGCCGCGGGCGGGGTCGTCGTCGTCGATCGGCTGCACGCGGCCGGTGCGCGCGAACCCGTGCCGCTCGTACAGCCGCTCCGCCGCCCGGTTGCCGTCGGAGACCCACAGCACGGTGATCCCGTGGCTACGTTCCCGGGCGACGTCCAGGACCGCGCCGACGAGCCGGTCCGCCACCCCGCTGCCTCGCGCCTCGGGCGCCACCCACATCGAAACGAGCTCCACGGCGCCGTCCTCGTCGAGGCAGCCGACGGTGGCGACGGTCCGCGCTCCTTCCCGCGCTACGAACTGGGTCCTGTGCTCGAGCCGTGCGCGCCACTCGGCCTCCGCCCGGGCGCGCTCGTCTTCGAGGCTGGATCCGAATGCGGTCGGGGCGTCCTCGAGCGCCGCGAGGCGCACGTCGCGATAGGCCGCCCATCCGTGCCCGTCGAGTCGCGCGATCTCCGCCATGGTTCGGCAGGATATCGTCGCCTCGCGACCGTGGCCCTGCGGCCCCCTGTCTGGGCTTATGGCGATATGGTGATGAGCGTGTCGGAAGATCGCTCGTACGTCGAGGAGAACACGCGCGAGCGCGAGCGCCTGCGCGCCCTGGTTGAGCGGTTGGATGAGGGCCAGCTCATGCGTCCGGTGAACGAACACTGGACGGTCGCCGCCGTCTTCGGCCACATCGCGTTCTGGGACGCGCGGGTCCTGTCGCTCGCCGACAAGCTCGAGCGCGGCGAGCCGTTCTCGCCCTTCGACGCGGCACCCGAGGACGTGGACTGGAACAACGATGCCTCCCGCGCGCTGATCCACGCGATCCCGCCGCGCGAGGCAGCCCGGTTGTCGCTCAGCATCGCCGAGGAGACGGACGCCCGGGTGGCGAGCCTGCCGCCCCACCGCCTCTGGCCGCGGGATCCGGACAGCCCGATCTACGCCGTGCGCGCCACGCACCGGGGTCTGCACCTCGACGAGGTCGAAGCGGCGCTCCGGAACGGCGATGTCCCAGGCCGGTAACCCCGCGTAGAACGCCAGACCCAGCACACTCGTGTGCGCCGGCTGCCTCCGAGTGGGGGGTGCGGTACGGCACGGGACTTCAACGCCGCGTCTAGGTGCTGCGCCACCGCCGGAGCGAGATCTCGGCTGTTAGGCGCGCGCGTCGATCTTACGGAGCTGACAGCTCGCGAACGGCCACGACGTCGAACGCCGGGACCGGCAGATGGAAGCCCTTGAGCGTGAACTCGCCAACGGGTTCCACGTCGACGTGCTCCTCGACCTCGGCGAGGAGGCGCTGCGCGATCAGGATCTGGCCGGCCGTGGCCTCGTCGGCGAGCCGTGAGGCAAGGTTCGTCACGGCTCCGATCGCGGCGTAGTCGGAGCGACCCTCGAAGCCGACCTCGCCACAGGTCGCGTAGCCGAGCGCGATCCCTACGCCGACGTCGAGGTCGTGGCCACGCTTCCGCCACTGTGGGATGAACTGGGCCATCTCGTCTCGCAAGGCACAAGCAAGCCGAACCGCCCGCAGCGCCGCGTCAGGCATCTCCACGGGATCGTTGAAGAAGAGCTGGACGCCGTCGCCCTCCAGGAAGCCCACGGTGGCGTCGAACCGACGGACGAGACCACCGATCACGCCGTGGAACTCGCGCAGGACCTTCATCAGCTCCTCCGGTTCGACCGCATCGACGAAGCGTGTCCATCCCCGGATGTCGGCGAAGAGCATCGCGACCTCCCGACGGTGGCTACGGAGTATCGCGTCGTCGTCCGAGGAGACGATCGCGTCGACGAGCTGCGGCGACAGGAACCGCCGCAGCTTGCTGACCCGCTCGAGTTCGCTGACCTGCGTCCGGACGCGTTCCTCGAGCGTCCGGTTCAGCTCGAGGAGCTCCTCCGTCTGCGTTTTGATCGTGTCGTGGTAGCGCTTGATCCGCAGGAGCGATCGGACCCGGGCGAGCAGCTCGTCGTGGTTGAACGGCTTCCCGATGAGATCGTCGGCCCCGACCTCGATGGCCTTCGTCTTTTCGTCCGTGCTCGCAGTGACCATGATCACCGGGAGCACCGCCGTCTCGGCGTCCGCCCGGAGCCGCCGACAGACCTCGTAGCCATCCGGCTCCGGCATCATGACGTCGAGTAGGACGAGATCCGGCTTCGACGACGCGACCAATCCGAGCGCGCGGTGGCCATCGGTCGCGGAGACGACGTCGTATCCACGGGGTGCGAGCACGGCCTCGAGCAGTCGCACGTTCTGGGGGACGTCGTCCACCACGAGGATCTTGGCCTTGCCGGTCATCCGGCGCGTCCGTCGCAGTGGTCCCTGACGGTTCGGATGAGCTCCCGGACGTCCACCGGCTTCGAGAGGTAGCCGTCGAAGCCGGCCGCGAGGAAACGCTCCCGATCCCCGCGCATCGCCTGTGCGGTCAGGGCGAGGACCGGGATGCCGGCCGTGCGCTGGTCCTCGCGCAACCGCCGAAGGGCCTGGACGCCGTCGAGATCCGGGAGCTGGATGTCCATCAGCACGAGGTCCGGCGTGTGCTCGGATGCCAGATCGACCGCCTCGCTCCCGGTCGTCGCCTCCAGCGTTCGATATCCAGTGGCGACCAGGACGTCGCGGACCAGCTTCATGTTCTTCTCGTTGTCCTCGACGACGAGGATCCGCTCGCCGGTCATGTCGCGACCGACCTCATGGGCAGCGCGAATGTGAAGGTGCTCCCGCGCCCCGGCTCGCTGACGAGCCAGATCCGCCCACCGTGGAGCTCCACGAACCGCTTCGAGAGCGCGAGGCCGAGGCCGGTTCCTTCATGATGCTCGCCCCCCGCCTCGGTCTGCTGGAACTCCTCGAAGATCCGCTCCCGATCCTCGGGAGCGATCCCAGGGCCGGTGTCGGCAACGGAGACCCTCACCTCACCGTTGACCCGCGTCGCGCCGATCTCGACCTCACCGCCGGCGGGCGTGAACTTCACCGCATTCGAGAGCAGGTTGAAGATGACCTGCTTGATCCGGCGTTCATCGCCGTCGACGACATCGATCTCCGGATCAGCCTCGAACGCGACGCGAACCCCATCCTCCGTCGCGCGCTCGCGCACCATCACCACGCCACGCTCGAGCGCCTCACGCAGGGAGAAGGGGTGAACGTCGAGCTCGACCTGTCCCGCCTCGACCTTGGACAGGTCCAGGACGTCGTTGATCAGCGAGAGCAGATGGCTCCCGGAAGACATGATGTCGTCGAGATACTCCGACTGTTTCGGGTTCACGGGTCCGACCATCTCGTCGCGCAACACCTGTGAGAAGCCGATGATCGCGTTGAGCGGCGTCCGCAGCTCGTGGGACATGTTGGCCAGGAAGTCCGACTTGTGCTGGCTGACGGCCTCGAGTTCGGTGTAGAGACGCCGCAGCTCGTCGCTCATCCGGTTCACGTTGGAGCCCAAGGCCCCCAGCTCGTCGCGGTTCTCCACGTCCACGTGGCCCGAGAAGTCGCCCGATGCGATCGCGGCAAGCCGGGTGTCGATCCTCTGGATCGGCCCGATCAGCGACCACGACAGGACGAACCCGAGCAGCAGCGCGAGGACGAGCGCTCCCGCCGCGACGCCGATGAACAGCGCCCGGGAGCTCGCGAAGGAGCTGGCGTTCCGGGCGATCAGATCCTGGATCTGCTCTCTCGTCTTGTTGGCCAGCTCCGCGGCATCGGTATACAGGTCGCTCGCGTGTCGCTCCGCTCGCGCGCGGATCGGCAACATCTCCTCGATCGTCGCCTCGTCCTCGATCGTCTCGTCCTCGTAGAACGGCACGAGCTCGAACTTCACCACGCTCCAGAGGCGATGGGCGGTTGCTTCGATGTTTCCCAGGACCCTCTGGTCATCCGGGGGCGGCGTGAATCCGAGTTGATCCGCGGCCGTCCTCGCCTCGAGCCGGCGGGCCGCGTCCACCACGATCAGTTCCACCGCGAGCGCGCTCTTCCCGCGGAGTTCGGGCGCCGCGTCCGGCCAGACCACGTTGAAGTCGGGTCCTGCGTTCTGCGCCAGGACCTCCCGAAGGTATCTCGCTTCGCCCTGGAGCTGGCCGTACTGCGAGGCCCGCACCTGGAGCGCCCCGAGGTTCGCGACGCGATCGTTCGACTGCCCGAGCACGAGCTGGCCCAGCAGACCGACCGTGACCAACAGCAGGGATGTGCCGACGAACGCGATGAGCAGCTTCGTCCGAACCGTGACGGGCACGCGAGCGACGGCGCGAACGAGCGGATCAGCGATCCGTCGTCGCCCCTCCGCGGCGACCCGCGACTCCTGCTCCCCGGCCAAGGATCTCAGACTTCCAGGACGGTGGTCCCGCCGACCATGTTCGTGATCAGCCACTTGCCGTCGATCCGGGCGACGTCGAAGTCGGCGGTAGTGGTTGACACGATGTCCTTGGTCTCCACATCCGCGTAGTGGCACTCGAAATGCAGCGTGCCCCGGTCGCCGTCGACCGTGATCTCGAGCTTGTACGCCGGGTGATCCGAGACCCAGGTGTTCTCGGATGCGAATGGCGCCGAATCCTTCAGCCAGAATCGCCGGATCTCGTCCAGCCCGGCCGCGGTCACCCCGGGACCCACCGTCATGGTCGCGTTGGGCGCGTACAGGCTCATCATCAGGTCGATGTCCTTCGTCGTGGTGGCGTGATGGAAGTCCTTCTCGATCTGGTCGATCTCCCACATGTCCTGGAATCGTCGGGCCTGGTCGCCGGACGAGTCGGTGGTCGAGCCGCCGCACGCGGCGAGCACGACCGAAAGGACGAAGATCCCGAGTGCGCCACCGATCACGAGCCTCTTCACGTGAGCTCCCCTTCCACTCATGCTGCTGGGTGCGAGCGCCCGACGATGTTCACACCGTCGAATCGTGCCGTCTAGAGGCTAGAGAGCGCGAGGGTCTCGGCCCACCAGACCAACCGCCCATGTTCGGGGTGCTAGCACGGTATCGCCACACGCTTGTCACGCGGTCTCGTCCGCGCAGAAGCGGCGCACCTCCTCCGGAAGCTCGTCGATACGGATCGGTTTCTCGATCGAACCGGCGAAGCCGGCGGCATGGAGCCACTCGCCGCTCCCCTCGAGGGGCAGCGCGCTCATCGCCACCACGGGGATCCGAGCCGTCGGCTCATCGTCTCGGAGCGTTCGTGCAGCCTCCGAACCGTCCATGTCGGGAAGCCGAAGGTCCATCAGGACCACGTCGGGAACGCGTTCCGCCGCGAGCGCGAGTCCCTCGGCGGCCGTGCCTGCTTCGAGCGTCTCGAACCCGGCGGCGGAGAGCACGGCGGCGGCGAGCTTCCGATTCTTCTCGTTGTCATCGACGATCAGGACGAGGGTCACCAGCGTATCCTTCGGCCATGGCGATCCGGCTCGTCATCGCAGAGGATCACCTGCTCGTTCGCGAGGGTATCCGTCGGCTGCTCGAGACACAGCCCGACATCGAGATCGCCGCGGTGTGCGACGACCTGGATTCCCTGTTGGCCGCCGTCGAAAGAGAGCGGCCCGACGTCGTCGTCACCGACATCCGGATGCCGCCGGGCAACAGCGATGAAGGGATCCAGGCGGCGGCGCGGATCCGCGAGACCCATCCCGACATCGGCGTCGTCGTGCTCAGCCAGTACGCGACCCCGAGCTACGCGCTCGCGCTCCTCGATGGCGGCAGCGAGCGGCGCTCGTATCTCCTGAAGGAGCGCGTCCAGGATCTCGAGTACCTCGTGTCGGCGATCCACGCGGTGGCGGAGGGCGGCTCGGTGATCGATCCGAAGGTGGTCGAGGCGCTGGTCGCGCAGAACGCCCGCGGCGAGGAGTCTCGCCTGAACCAGCTCACGCCGCGAGAGCGCGACGTGCTGCGAGAGATGGCGGAGGGCAAGAGCAACGCGGCGATCGGCGAGTCGCTCTTCCTGGCCGAACGATCGGTCGAGAAAGTGATCCACTCGATCTTCTTGAAGCTCGGGCTCACGTGGGAGTCGTCGGTCCACAAGCGGGTGAAGGCCGTGGTCCTTTACCTCGCGGACAACGACTGACCTCATCGCAGAGGGAGGGACCCGGTCCAGACGGTCCGTGGGCCGGGTTCCGAGCGGATGGTCAAGCTGCCGCCCAGCGCCTCCACGCGATCGCGAAGTGGGGATCGCTCCGCCTCCACGTCCCCGTCCGCGACGACCTCGAAGGCGAGCGCTCGGGGTTGTTCTCGCACCGTGATCGTCGTCGTGGCGTCCGTGGCGCGTTCCAACACGTCGAGGCAACAGAAGTAGACCGCGCCGGCGACCTCCGAGGGGATGGACGTACCCACGACGGCGTCGATCCGGGTCCGGGTCCCCACGTCGGCCGCCGCGAAGCGGAGCGCCGCCCCGAGGCCTCCTGCCTCGAGCGCGGGATAGATCCGACTCGCGAGCGTCCGCATCTCCTCCAGCGCGTGCCGGACGTCGCGCCTCACCTGGGCGAGGTGCTGCGTCGCCGCCTCGGGGTCGGTCTCGACCGACCTCGAGGCGAGCTCGACGTCGGCGGCGAGCCCGACCAGCTGTTGCTGGAGGGCATCGTGCAACGCGCGCTCGATCATGCGGCGCTCGACGTCGGCGGCGAGGACGAGCCGCGTGCGGGATGCACGCAGCTCCGCGACCTCGAGGCGGAGCTCGTCGAGCTCACGGAGTGCGTCGGTACTCGGAGCGTCCACGGCGTTCTCCTCACCTCGACCGTGCTGTTGTCCGTCATCGCTCCGGCGGCGTCAAGTCGACCGGCACCGTGGTGATCGGGGAGGTAGCACCCCCTCCGATCACCCGGGGACCACCGTAGAGCCGTCGAACCTCCCTCCCTAGCGTCGGCAGCGTCCGATACCACCGTCCAGGGAATGGGAGGGAACGATGGAACGAAACGCGAGATGGAGGCGAGGCGTGGCCGTCGGCATCGCGACCATCGCGGCAACGGTCGCGACGGTCGCGACCCCCGTCGCGCAGCGAGCTGTCGCATCGCCGACGACGGCGGATGTCGTCGTCGAATGGAACATGCATGCCCAGACGGCGATCGTCGCCACGGCCGGACAAGGCCCGACGGTCGCGTACCTGCACTTCGCCATGGTGCAGGGAGCCGTCTACGACGCCGTCAACGCGATCGAGGGTGGCTCCGAGCCGTACCTGGGCTCTCCGGCGATGGCTGACACGGGTGACTCGCCCGCCGCCGCGGCCGCGCAGGCGTCCCACGACGTGCTCGTCGGGCTCTTCCCGGCACAGCAGGGCGCCCTCGACGGCAAGCTCGCGACGACGCTCGGCACGCTCCCGGACGCCGGCAAGGCGGGCGGACAAGCCGTCGGCGCGGCGGCGGCCGTGGCGATGCTCACGGCCCGAGCCAACGACGGGCGGTTCTCCAGCTTCACCGTGATCCAGGGCAGCCTGCCCGGTCAGTGGCGTTCGACGGCGTTCCTGCCGGACGGCACACCCGTGGTCGAGCCGGCTCCGTGGGTGGGGAACGTGACGCCGTTCCTGGTTCCCAGCGCCGAAGCGCTGCGCTCGAAAGGCCCGAACGCGCTCTCGAGCGATGCCTACGCGCGGGACTACAACGAGGTCAAGCGGCTCGGCTCGCTCACGAGCACGCGGCGGACCGCCGATCAGACCGAGGCGGCCATCTTCTGGCAGGCCAACGCCGCCGTCCTGTTCAACTCGGTGATGCGACAGCTCGTCGGATCGCAAGGGTTGGACGGCGCGGAGGCGGCCCGGATGTTCGCGATGGGCGACATGGCCGGAGCCGACGGCGCGATCGTGTGCTGGAACGACAAGTACAACACGAGGTTCTGGCGCCCGATCACGGCCATCCGTCTCGGCGGGACGGACGGGAACCCCGGCACCGTGGCCGACCCGACGTGGACGCCGCTGTTCAGCGGCGCCGCGCCACTCACCACGCCGGCGTTCCCCGAGCACCCGTCGGGCCACGGATGCGTGAGCGGCGCGGTCGTCGAGACGCTGAAGGACTATTTCGGCACCGACGTGGTGTCGTTCAGCGTCTTCAGTCCGCTGTCGGGAACGACGCGGGAGTTCAGCCGGTTCTCAAACGCGATCAAGGAGATCGTCGATGCTCGCGTGTGGGCCGGGATCCACTTCCGCACCGCCGACACACAGGGGCACACGATCGGTCGGAAGGTCGCGCAATGGCTCGACAAGCACTACTTCGCCCCAGCCGCATGAGCATCTGACACCGGGTGCGATCGATCGCAGCCTCGGCTCCAGTTCGGGAGCCGAGGCTGCGACCCACCTGCAGCCATCCGGGTTGAAGGGGAACGAAGGGGGAAACGGGAGGGCCGGGGTCATCCCCGGCCCTTGCCTTCCACCGTTTCGGCAGGTGAGCGGTGGTAGTCCCAACGGGATTCGAACCCGTGTCTCCACCTTGAGAGGGTGGTGTCCTAGGCCCCTAGACGATGGGACCGCGTGGCGGGTCGGGCCGGCGGGAAGTGTAGCAAGCGGCCGCCGACCTGCGGCTCGTTCTCAGCCGTCACACTTACGATGAGGCGATGACCGAGGCTCCCGGCCTGCACGTCGAGCGCGCTGTCGAGGCATGGCGCGCCCTCCTCGCCACCTGCACCGAACGCGACGGCGAGCTCCTGCGGCTCCGCGAGGCGCCCCGTCGCGAGCGCCCCGCATCGGTGTGGCCGCTGAGCCAGGCGATCGCGGCCGGGGTCGACCTCGCCGCGACCGGGCAGGACGTCGCCGACGACCTCGGCGGGCTGATCCGATCGCTCCGTGCGTACGCGAGGCGCGATGGGGGATGGGCGCCGACACCGCGCGCCCATCGGCGGTACTTCGACGACAACGCCTGGATCGGACTCGCCTCCGCACGGCTGTACCGGGTCACCGGCGTGCGCCGGCACCTCGACCGGGCCGCGCGCGCCCTCGCCTTCGTTCAACGCGGTGAGGATGCCGAGGGCGGCGTCCGCTGGGCGGAGGGCCGGCGATCGCGGAACACGTGCGCCACGGCCCCCGGCGCCCTGCTGGCGCTGCGGATCCACGACCGGACCGACGACGAGGTCGCGCTCGGCTTCGCGACCCGCACGCTGGATTGGCTCGACGCGACCCTCCGGCGCCCCGATCGTCTCTACGCGGACCGGATCGACGGCGAGCGCGTGGAGCGCACGGTGTGGAGCTACAACCAGGGATCGGCGGCCGCGGCGCACGTCTGGCGGCACCGGGTCGCCGGCGGCCAGGGCTCGCGGGACATCGCGAAGGCCACGGCCGCGGCCACCGTTGCCTGGTTCGGGCGGGATGATCGCCTGTGGCACCAACCACCGGTGTTCAACGCGATCGCGTTCCGCGGTCTGCTGGCCGTCCACGACGTGACGCCGATCGCCGGTTTGCCCGATCTGGTCGACGGCTACCTGGACCGCGCGTGGCGCGAGGCCCGCGACCCGGAGACCGGGCTCTTCACGCGACGCGGGATCGGCTCGTACGACGGCCGCCCGGCGATCGACCAGGCCGGCATCGCGCAGCTCTTCGCGGTGCGTGCCGCCGGTCCCGGCGCGTGGTTCGATCTCGCCTGAGCGTGCCACGGCGAGCGCCGGCCCTGCGCCGAGCGACGGCCCTACCCGGCGTCGAGCTCCTTGAAGAGCTGGCGGCTCATCTCGACGTAGCCGAGGTCCTCGTACAAGCTGCGTGCCACGTCGTTGTGGCCGAACACGTTCAGCTCGATCCGCCCGAGGCCGAGCGCGCCGACCTCCTGCTCGAAGAGCTCCATCAACCGGCGACCGTTGCCTCGGCCGCGCATCGCCTCCTCGACCTCGATGTCGAACAGGAAGGCGATGTCGCCGGCGGGCGTCACGCGGCGCGCGAACCAGAGCACGCCGACGCGCTCTCCGTGCTCGTCCTCGCCGATCTCGATCCAGTGGTCCCGCGTTTCCAGGCCCTCGGGCAGGAGGTCGTGGAAGACGGCCGCCGACCGGGCCTGGGCGGCCGCGGGGGAGAGCTTCACGTTGCGGACCATGTCGTCGGCGTAGGCCGCCACCGAGTGCCGGTAGTACGCCCGGAACTCGTCGGCCGTCATCGGCCGCAGGCGGAGCTCGCTCACGGTCAGTTCTCGCCTTGGTCCCGCGTGAACCCGAGCTCGCCGTCGAACTCCTGCAGCTTCTCGATGTGCATCCAGGTGTGGCGCCGCGAGATCCGCGCGAGCAGCTGGTGCACGTCCTCGTCCCAGAGGTCGCCGGGGTTCTCGCGGATGATGAACCGGCAGCGGAAGTGGTCGCCGGTCTCGGTCATCGCTCCCATCGGCGGGTACACCTTCGTGCCGCGGCTCGAGATCATCTTCAGCTCGAGCCGGGTGCCGTGAGCGAGCTCCGTGAGCGACGCGCCGAGCTCGTCGGCCGTGAGCGGGGACTCGACGAACACGTCGAGCCCCACCACGAACCGCGACGCCGGCCGGACGTAGTCCGGGGCAGCCGAAAGCATGGGCAGCTCGAGCGGCTTCACCTCGCGGATCGTCCACCCCTCGGTGCGCTTGCCGAGGTTCCCGATGATCGCGTCGGTGTAGTCGGTGGTGGGCGTGCCCCGGTCGTACCCGAGGACGTCGCCCGTGAGCACGCCCGACTCCAAGGTCACGAAGATCGCGTGCTCGATCGCGGCGGCCTCCTCGAACCGGCCCAGGTACCGGAGCATCAGCACCGCGGACAGGATCACGGCGGTCGGGTTGATCACGTTCTTACCGGCATATTTCGGCGCCGAGCCGTGCACGGCCTCGAAGATCGCGACCTCGTTGCCGATGTTCGCGCTCGGCGCATAGCCGAGTCCGCCGACGAGCGCCGACGACAGGTCCGACAGGATGTCGCCGTTCATGTTCGTCGTGCAGATCACCTCGAACTGCTCGGGGCGCTTCACGAGCTGGTGCGCGCAGTTGTCGACGATCACGTGCCACGACTCGATCTCCGGGTAGTCGGGTGCGACCTGCTCGAACACGCGCTTCAGCGTGCCCTCGCTGAACTTCATGATGTTGGCTTTGGTCGCGCATGCCACCGAGGTGCGGCCCTCGCTCCGCGCGTACTCGAACGCGAACCGCGAGATCTTCTCCGACCCCTTCACGCTGATCAGCTTCAGGGCCTGCGCGACGCTCGGGGTCTGCATGTACTCGATCCCGGCGTAGAGATCCTCGACGTTCTCGCGCACCATCACGAGGTCGACCCCTCGGCCCGAGTACGGGGTCACGACGCCCGGCAACTCGCGCACCGGGCGGACGTTCGCGTAGGTCTCGAAGAGCTTGCGGAGGGTGACGTTCGCACTCTTCTCCCCGAACCCAACCGGCGTCTCGAGCGGGCCTTTGAGCGCCACGCGCGTTCGTGCGATCGAATCCATCGTGTCTTGGGGCACGCCCGACGCGATGCCCTTGCGGAAGACCTCGGCGCCGGCCTCGGCCTCCTCCCAGTCGATCGGCGCGCCGGCGGCCTCGACGATCCGGCGGGCGGCGGTCACACATTCTTGGCCGATGCCGTCGCCGGGGATCAGGGTCACGGGGATGCGGGTCTCGGTGGCGCTCACTGATGCCTCCTTCGCGGCGGCGGGCCGCACGTGCTCATCGTAGCGGCGCGCGGGAGGTGCTTGGCCGGGGGCGTCGGGACCGATACGGTGGCGGCCCGCATGGTCCGTCTTCCCCGCTTCGTGATGCTGCTCCTGGTGGCCGCCGTCCTGGCGGCCGCCGTGGCCGTCGCACCCCCGGGTGGCGGCGGACGACCGCCCGCCGCCAACGCCGCCTCCGGCATCGACCCGGCCGCCGGGATCGGCAACCTCGACCACCTGATCTTCGTCGTGCAGGAGAACCGCTCGTACGACCACTACTTCGGGACGTTCCCGCGCGGCGACGGGCTCCCGCGCAACGCCGACGGCTCGTTCGCGGTCTGCATACCCGACCCGGCGATCGGGGGGCGATGCCGGCATCCCTACCACGACACGAACCAGTACGACGTCGGAGGCCCGCACGGGCTCGCGGCGTCGAAGATCGACACCGCCCGGGGCAAGATGGATGGGTTCATCAGGGCGTTCCGCAAGAAGGGCACGCCCTGTACCAACGACCGGGACCCCGAGCCGTCCTGCGTCCTGGCCACGCCGGGTCCTCGCGGGACGCCGGACGTGATGGGCTTCCACACCGGCAAGGAGATCCCTAACTATTGGGAGCTCGCGCGCCGATACGTCCTGCAGGACCGGATGTTCGCTCCGGTGGACTCGTGGACGCTGCCGTCGCACCTGTTCCTGGTTTCGGGATGGTCGGCGAGCTGCTCGGACCCGGCGGATCCCATGACCTGTAGATCTGACGTCAACGCACCCGTGCTCTGGACGAAGTACTTCGTCGACGAGGGGATGGACGCGCCCGCCCCCTACGCCTGGGCGAGCATCACCTGGCTCCTGGACAAGGGTGGCGTGAGCTGGTCGTACTTCGTCGGCCCGCACACGTGCGTGCAGCGGCCCCAGTGCGGGCTGCCGTGGGACAGCCAGACGACGGTGCCGGCCCAGAACCCGCTGCCCGGCTTCCGGACCGTGCGGGAGAGCCCGGTCGCCGGCAGCCTCGGCAACGTGCGGTTCAACGACGAGTACTTCGCCGCGGCGAACGCCGGCTCGCTGCCCTCCGTGTCGTGGGTCATGCCGAGCCGCGGCCAGGGCGAGCATCCGAGCGATCGGATCGCCACCGGGCAGCGGTGGGTCTCCCGCGTGGTGAACGCCGCGATGGAGGGGCCCGACGCGGCGCGCACGGCCGTCTTCCTCGTGTGGGACGACTGGGGCGGGTTCTACGACCACGTGCGGCCGCCGTGGGTCGACCGCAACGGCTACGGGTTCCGTGTGCCGGGCATCCTGATCAGCCCGTACGCCGACCGGAGCCTCGACGTGGACCACCAGGTGCTCTCGTTCGACGCCTTCCTGAAGCTGATCGAGGATCGGTTCCTGAACGGGCGCCGGCTCGACGGCCAGAACTGGGGGTGGCCCGACCCGCGGCCGACCACCCGCGAGGACGTGCCGAAGCTCGGCGACCTGTCGCGTGCCTTCGACTGGTCGCAGGATCCGATCACGTGGCGGCACCTCGATCCGACCCCCTTGAGGTCGTCGGGATGAGCCGGCCGCGCCGCCGGCACCTGCTGGCGGGCGCCGCGACCGTCACCGCCGCCGCGCTCGCGCTCGCCCTCGCGCCGCACGCGGCGCCCGACGCCACCGCGGGGCGGGTCACGGAGGTCGCGGCGGCGGCGTCGATCGATCCGACGGCCGGGATCGGCAACATCGATCACGTCGTGGTGATCGTGCAGGAGAACCGCTCGTTCGATCACTACTTCGGGACCTTCCCGGGCGCCGACGGGATCCCGCGGCTCGCCGACGGTCGGTTCGCGCCGTGCATCCCGGACCCGGCCTCGAAGCGCTGCCGGCGCCCGTACCGGGACACGAACCTGTTCGACGCCGGCGGACCCCACAACACCAGGGCATCGAAGATCGCGGTCGACGGCGGCAGGATGGACGGCTTCGTGCGCGCGCTCCGCGAGATCGGGAACAGCTGCGGGGGCAACCCCGATCGGTACCAGTGCGTGGAGGCGCGACCGGGCCCGAGCGGCACGCCCGACGTGATGGGGATCCACGCGCGCGCCGAGATCCCGAACTACTGGACCTACGCGGAGCGCTACGTGCTGCAGGACCGGATGTTCGCGCCCTCGGATTCGTGGACGCTCCCGTCCCACCTGTACCTGGTCTCGGCGTGGTCGGCGATCTGCACGGCGCCGCGTGACGGACGGACGTGCCGATCGGAGCTCGAGACGCCGGTCTCGTGGTGGACCCAGCCGGCGTCGGCGCCGGCCCCTTACGGGTGGGCCGACATCACGTGGCTCCTCGACGAGCGTGGGGTCTCGTGGGCCTACTACGTCGGCGCGAACAGCTGCCTCGACTGGCCCTGCCGGGCGACGAAGGACAAGGACTCGACGAACCCCCTCTTCAATCCGCTGCCGGGCTTCCAGACCGTGCGGCGACACCGTTCGATGGGCAAGATCCGTCCGCATGAGGACTACTTCGCCGCGGCGGCGGCCGGGACACTCCCGTCCGTCTCGTGGCTCGTGCCCACGGCCGGGCGCACCGAGCATCCGCCGGACAACATCGCGAACGGCCAGGCGTGGGTGACGCGCGCCGTGAACGCCGTGATGTCGGGCCCGGAGGAACAGCGGCTCCACACCGCGATCTTCCTGGTGTGGGACGACTGGGGCGGCTTCTACGACCACGTGCAGCCGATCCGGATCGACGAGAACGGCTACGGGATCCGCGTGCCCGGGATCATGATCAGTCCCTTCGCGAAAGGCGGGACGATCGACTCTCAGACGCTCAGCTTCGACGCGTACCTGAAGCTGATCGAGGACCGTTTCCTGGGCGGGCAGCGCCTCGACGGGAAGAACCTCGGGTGGCCGGACGCCCGGCCGACCGTGCGGGAGAACGTTCGCCGGCTCGGCGACCTGGGGCTCGAGTTCGATTGGTACGCGGAACCGATACCGCCGCTGATCCTCGATCCCACCCCGTGACGATCCGGTGGCGGATCGCCCGCTTCCTGGCGATGCCCCCGATCGGCCGCTAGCCTGGGCCGCCGTGACCCGCCGCCTCCTCCGCCCGCTCCTGTTCCTCGCCGCACTATCGTTGTACGCGGCGGGGCTGCTGACCCCGGTCGTGGCCACCGCCGGGGGCAGCGGGGGCGGTTCGGGGACGGGTGCCGACGCCCCCCGTGCGATCGATCCCGCCGCCGGGATCCAGAACCTCGATCACGTGATCTTCATCGTCCAGGAGAACCGGTCGTTCGATCACTACTTCGGGACGTTCCCCGGCGCGAACGGGATCCCGCGCTACCCGGACGGCCGCTTCAAGCCCTGCATCCCGGACCCGGCCTCGAGCGGCTGCCGCCGCCCGTACCACGACACGAACCTGTTCGATCAGGGCGGCCCGCACGGCGAGGTCGGCTCCGCGATCTCCGTGAACCACGGCAAGATGAACGGCTTCGTCAGGTCCCTCCGCGAGATCGGCAACGGCTGCATGAAGCACCCGAGTGACTATGCCTGCAGGCAGGCCCGGCCGGGCCCGAACGGCACCCCCGACGTCATGGGCTTCCACACGAGGACCGAGATCCCGAACTACTGGACGTACGCGAAGCGCTTCGTGCTACAGGACCGGATGTTCGCGCCGTCGGACTCATGGACCCTGCCGGCGCACCTGTACCTGGTGTCGGCGTGGTCGGCCACCTGCCCCGACCTCTCGAACGTGAACAGCTGCTACAGCGACCAGAAGTTCCCCGGGGGGATCTGGGCCGACAAGGGCAAGGGGGACATCTGGACACCGGCGAGCGGCGCTCCGCGTCCCTACATCTGGGCGCCGATCACGTGGATGCTGCAGAAGGCGGGGGTCGACTGGTCCTACTACGTGGGCCCGGGCACCTGCGTCGTCCCGCCATGTGACGCGAAGGGGGGCGTCGAGACCGCGCCGGTGCAGAACCCGTTGCCGGGCTTCAAGGCGGTCGCGAAGACGAACCAGCTCGACAACATCGAGTCGAACGAGAAGTTCTTCGCCGCCGCCCGGAACGGGACCCTGCCGCCCGTCTCCTGGGTGATGCCCACGACGAACCGCGGCGAGCACCCGCCCGACTACGTCGGGAACGGCCAGGCGTGGGTGACCAGGCTCGTGAACGCCGTGATGCAGGGCCCGCGTGAGCAATGGCTCCACACGGCGATCTTCATCACGTGGGACGACTGGGGCGGCTTCTACGACCACGTGCAGCCGATCCGGATCGACGAGAACGGCTACGGGATCCGCGTGCCCGGGATCATGATCAGCCCCTACGCGAAGGGCGGGACGATCGACTCCCAGACGCTCAGCTTCGACGCCTACCTGAAGCTGATCGAGGACCGTTGGCTGAACGGCCGCCGCCTCGACGGGAACAACTGGGGCTGGCCCGACAACCGTCCGACCGTCCGCGAGGACCTGGTGCCGGGGAACCTCGCGAAGGAGTTCGACTGGTCGCGGACGCCGATCGACCCGTTCCGGCTGGACCCGACCCCGTGAAGGCTCGTCCGACGCCCGGCCAGGTACGATGAATCGCCTCATGGCCCACTCCCCACGTACCCCACGCCTGCTTACGCTCGCCCGGATGTCGGCGCTGACCGTCGTCGCCGCGCTCGTGGCGATGGCGTGCACCGCCATCGAGCAACCGGTGACATCCCCCTCGGCGGACCCGTCGCCGACCGACGTGGCGCTTGCCGAGACCGCAACCTATCCCGAGCCTCAGGGCATCCTGGGCGCGCCGGGGGAGACCTCGGAGCCGAACGCTGACCTGGCGCCGAAGGGGGTCGACGGCTCGACGCTCCTCGACCCACCGGCGCCCGCGGCTCTCGACGATCCCAGCCGACCGGTCGATCCGAAGGCCGGGATCATGAACCTGGACCACCTGATCTTCATCGTGCTCGAGAACCGTTCGTTCGATCACTACTTCGGGACGTTCCCCGGCGCCGACGGTATCCCGATGGACGCGAACGGCAACCCCACGGTGTGCTCGCCCGACCCGACCCAGCCCGGCGTGTGCCACACGCCGTACCACGACACGAACTTCATCGACCAGGGCGGCCCCCACGGCACCGACGCCTCGATCACCGACATCAATGGCGGGAAGATGGACGGGTTCGTGACCGCGTTGCGTCAGATCGGGAACGGCTGCATGAAACATCCCGACACCCCGCCCTGCCCGCAGGCGACGAACGGCCCGCAGGGCCAGCCCGACATCATGGGCTACCACACGGCCGACGAGATCCCGATCTACTGGAAGTACGCGGAGACCTTCACCCTCAACGACCGGATGTTCGCGCCAACGGACTCGTGGACCTTGCCTTCGCACCTGTTCCTGATCTCGGGCTGGTCGGCGAACTGCACCGACCCGAACGACCCGATGAGCTGCAGCTCGGACCAGAAGTTCCCCGGAGGCCAGTACGCCGACAAGGGCAAGATCTGGACGCCGCCGATGGGGTCGCCGCGTCCCTACGTGTGGGCGCCGATCACGTGGCTCCTCTACAACCACGGGGTCTCGTGGCGCTACTACGTCGGCGAGGGCACCTGCGTCGCGCCGCCCTGCGAGAAGCTCGGTGGGATCGAGACGGCGCCCGTGCAGAACCCGCTGCCGGGATTCACCGCGGTGGACGCCACCGGTCAGCTCGACAACGTCCGCTCGAACGAGGAGTTCATGGCCGACGCGAAGGCGGGGGCCCTCCCGGCGGTCTCATGGGTCATGCCGGTCACCGACCGTGGCGAGCACCCGCCCGACTCGATCGAGATGGGCCAGGCCTATGTCGCGAAGCTGATCAACTCGGTGATGCAGGGGCCCGAGGAGCAGTGGCTCCACACCGCGATCTTCCTGACGTGGGACGACTGGGGCGGCTTCTACGACCACGTGAAGCCTCCGAGGGTCGACGAGAACGGCTGGGGCCTGCGCGTCCCGAGCATGGTGATCAGCCCCTGGGCCCGCCGCGGGTACGTCGACCACACGACGCTGTCCTTCGACGCCTACCTGAAGTTGATCGAGGATCGGTTCCTGGGTGGCGCCCGGCTGGACCCCGCCACGAGCGGCTGGCCGGACTCGCGGCCCACCGTGCGCGAGGACGTCGCGATCCTCGGGGATCTCGCGAAGAGCTTCAACTTCAAGCAGGAACCGATCCCGCCGCTGATCCAGAACCCCTGGCCCTTCCGTTAGCGGTTCGCGGGCTCGGAGGATCGCGGAGCACCCAGAGGTTCCTGGATGCGCGACCGTTGCCGGGTAGCATGAGCGCCGCATGCGTGCCAGCCCCCGGCTCCGTCCGATCGTCCTTCTGCTGTCCGCGACGCTGACCGCGGCTGCGTGCATCGGCGGGGCGGAGCCGACCCTGCAGACCACGCCCTCGCCGGTGCCGACCGGGTCCGCGACGGTCTCGCCGGCCGCGTCCGGCCGGGTCCCGCTCCCGTTCCTCGTGCCGGACCAGTTCCCGATCCTGCCCGGGTGGGCGCCCGCGGGGGTGGACACCTCGTCGCTGGAGTCGCCGCCCGCTCCGCAACCGGTCGCCAACCCGAACCGCCCGTTCGACCCGGCCGCGGGGATCATGAACCTGGACCACCTCGTGTTCGTGGTGCAGGAGAACCGCTCGTTCGACCATTACTTCGGGACGTTCCCTGGGGCCGACGGGATCCCGCGGAACCCCGACGGGTCGTTCGACGTGTGCCAGCCCGACGCGCTCGGACCCTGCCGGACGCCGTACCACGACCGGAACACGTTCGATCAGGGCGGACCGCACTCCGAGTACGGGTCGGAGCTGGCGATCGACGACGGCCGCATGGACGGGTTCGTCGACGCCCTGCGGATCATCAAGAACAACTGCTACCACAACCCCGACATGCCCCCGTGCCCGAAGACCACCCCCGGGCCCCAGGGCCAGCCGGACGTGATGGGCTACCACACCGCGCACGAGATCCCGAACTACTGGGCGTACGCGAAGCGCTACACGCTGCACGATCGGATGTTCGCGCCGACCGACTCGTGGACCCTGCCCTCGCACCTCTTCCTGGTGTCGGGCTGGTCGGCCACCTGCCCCGACCTGAACGACCCGATGAGCTGCGTCTCGAACCTGCAGCTCCCGGGGCACAACGCGGCCGATGGTTCCAAGGTATGGAATCCGGCGCAAGGGGAGCCTCGCCCCTACGTGTGGGGAGACATCACCTGGCTGCTCTACCAGCAGGGCGTCAGCTGGGGCTACTTCGTGGGACCGGGGACCTGCGTGATGCCGCCGTGCGGACCCCTGAACGGCACCGAGACCTCGCCGGTCCAGAACCCGCTGCCGGGGTTCCGCACCGTGCACGTCACCGGCCAGCTCGACAACGTGCGACCCAACACCGAGTTCTTCGAGGCGGCGGCCGACGGCACGCTCCCGTCCGTCTCGTGGGTGATGCCGATGAAGGACGGCTCCGAGCACCCACCCCAGGACATCCGGACCGGCCAGGCCTGGGTCACCGACGTCGTGAACGCCGTGATGCAGGGGCCGCGTGAGCAATGGATGCGCACCGCGATCTTCGTCGTGTGGGACGACTGGGGCGGATTCTACGACCACGTGCAGCCGCCGGTCGTCGACGAGAACGGGTGGGGGCTACGGGTTCCGAGCCTGTTGATCAGCCCGTGGGCCCGTGCCGGCATCGACCACCAGACGTTGTCGTTCGACGCCTATCTCAAGCTGATCGAGGACCGCTTCCTGGGCGGGATGCGCATCGATCCCGCGACCGACGGATGGCCCGACTCCCGGCCGACGGTGCGGGAGGAATCGCGCCGCCTGGGGGACCTCGCGGAGGACTTCGACTTCACCCAGGACCCGATCCCGCCGCTCGTGCTGAACCCCTGGCCCAACGGCGGGAGATAGCGGAGAAACCGCAGGTCAGGGTGCGTTTGCTGGCCCGCCTGGATTCGAACCAAGACTAACTGATCCAGAGTCAGTCGTGCTACCGTTACACCACGGGCCACCGGCCGGTCGATGGTAGCAGGCCACCCGCGCCGACGGCCCCGTTCCCCTCACGCGAACCGCGTTTCCGCTTTCACCGCACGGCTTCCGGTTGACCGTAGCGGAGTCGGGCGACTACGGTGGCGACACCGCACGACCGGAGGGGAGTGCCGATGAACAAGGGTGGATTGGTCTCCGAGGTCGCCCGCCGCACGGGACTCAGCAAGGCCGACGTCGGCCGCGTCGTCGACGCCGCGATCGATTCGATCCGTGACTCCGTGGTGAGCGGGGAGCGCGTGACCCTCGCCGACTTCGGCACGTTCGAACGCAAGCACCGCAACGAGCGTGTCGCTCGCAACCCGCGGAAGCCGGAGGTGCCGATCATCGTCCCGGCGCGCGACCTCCCGGCGTTCACGCCGGGCAAGGAGTTCCGCGAGCACGTGCTCGAGACGAGCGGGGCCCCCGAGCATGGGTCGGCGACCGGTTAGTCGAACGTCACGAGGGCGAGACCGCGGGCGACGGGTCTCCCGTCGATCTCCTCGACCTCGTACCTGACGCGCTGCCCGAGGCGGAGCGTCCTGATCGCCGGGTCCCCGATCGAGGACGCGTCGATCGTCACCTCGACGCGATCCTCCTGCAGGAGCGAGCCCGTCTTGGCCGCGTCGTCGTACTCCTTGATCGTTCCCTGTGCCACGTCGATGCGCTCCTTGTCAGGTCCGGGTCGCGATCCGCGACCCGAGCTCCAGCTCCCGGCAGACCGTCAGCGTGCGGCCGGGCGGCCGGGCCTCCAGCACGGTGAGGATATCGCTCGGGAGGTCGAGGTCGAAGGCCAGCTCGTGCCGGTGCACGATCGAGGTGGGCAGGCCCGCCTCGGCGGCGGCTTCGAGGTGACGGCGGTAGGAATCGGTGCCGAACCGCGCCCCGATCGCCGCGGGGGGTCGCCGGATCAGCAGGTTGGTCCCACCCTCGTCGGACGAGGGGGCCAGCACGACGGGTCCCAGGGTGTGGAGCGCGCGAGTCAGCGCGTCCACGGTCACCAGCGGCGTGTCGGGCAGCAGCACCGCGAGCGTCTCCACCCGTCGGGTGGCCGCTTCCTCGTCGACCTGCCGGATCGCGTTCCCGAGCGGTGGCTTGTCCTCCGCGATCGCGTGCGCCCCGCGCTCCAGCACCAGTTCGAGGACCCCTTCGTCGGGGGAGATCACCCAGGTCTCCCACCCCGGGAGCGCCTGGGTGGCGTCCATCACGTCCTCGAGCATCGCCAGGGTGAGCGAGGCGCGCTCGAGCGGCTCCAGCACGGGGCCGAGTCGGGTCTTGGCGTCGCCGAGCGACTTCACGGGAAGGGCGATGACACGCACGGGTCGCAAGGGTAGCCCACGCCGGGTAGTAACCTCACGGCTTCGTCGACCCCGGGAGGCTGTTCGCACGTGTCCACCTTCGTCCTGACGCTCGCCGGCGGGCGGTGATCGAACCGGTGGCCGAGCCCTGGTATCAGATCGCGAAGGCCGTCTCGATCCCGCCGGTGCGGTTCTGGTTCGACCTACGGATCGAGGGGTTGGAGCACATCCCGGCGACCGGTCCCGCGATCGTGGCCTGCAACCACGTGTCGTACCTCGACCCCTTGACGAACGCCAACGCCGTGATGAAGGCCGGACGGCGGCCCCGGTTCCTCGCCAAGCGCGACCTGTTCGAGATCCCGGTGGTGGGGTCGGCGTTCCGCGGCGCGAACCAGATCCCCGTGCAGCGGGGGACGGGGGATCAGACGCCGCTGCACCTGGCCGAGGAGGCGCTCGCCGCCGGCGAGGTGGTCGTGATCTATCCGGAGGGGACCGTGACCAAGCGCGAGGACCACCTCCCCATGGACGGGAAGACCGGCACGATCCGTCTCTCGCTCGCCTCGGGCGTGCCGATCGTGCCGCTGGCCAGTTGGGGCTCGCAGGCCGTCTGGCAGAAGTCGGGCCCGGGCAGCCTGACGTTCGGCCGGCCGGTGTGGACCACGATCGGCACGCCGATCGACCTCACGGCGCGCCGCGACGAGGTCGGCGACCGTGAGGCCGTGAAGGCGATGACGGCCGACCTGATGGCACACCTCACGGAGATGGTCGAGGGCCTGCGCGCCCGCTACCCGGAGCGCTGGTCCGACGGCGGGTAGGCTGGGTCGCCATGGGTGAGGGACGCGGCTTCACGACCAGGGCGGTGCACGGCACGATGCCGCCGGTCGACCAGGAGACGCCGAGCGTCCCGATCTTCCAGACCTCGACGTACCGTTTCGAGACCTCCGAGGACTACGCCGAGACGATCGCGTTCCGTGCCCCCGGGTACACGTACTCGCGCGGCTACGGGAACCCCACGGTGCAGGCCTTCGAGTCCCAGATGGCCGCGCTCGAGGGCACCGAGGCGGCGTTCGGGTTCGCCTCCGGCATGGCGGCGGTGCACACCGTGCTCACGGCGCACGCGGGCGCGGGCGACCGGGTCGTGATCAGCAACGAGCTGTACGGCGGTACCTACTCGATCGCCACGAAGCTCCTGCCGCGGTTCGGGGTCGAGGTGACGATGGTCGATCCGCACGACCACGAGGCGGTCCGGACGGCCCTCCCCGGGGCCGCGCTCTTCTACACCGAGACGATCGCGAACCCGAACGTGACGGTGTCGGATCTCGGCGCACTGGGCGCGCTCTGCCGGGAGGCGGGCGTCCCGTGTGCGGTCGACAACACGTTCGCGTCGCCGTACCTGTGCACGCCCGCGGCGCACGGCTTCGACTTCGTGCTGCACTCCGCGACGAAGTACATCGGTGGTCATCACGACCTGATCGGCGGGGTGGTGTGCTCCTCCGAGGAGGGGCGCGTACGCCTGCGCGACACGGCGATCGATACCGGAGGCACGATGGCGCCGTTCGAGGCGTGGCTGTGTCTGCGCGGCCTGATGACCCTCGCGCTCCGCATGGACCGGCACACGGAGAACGCGCTGCGCCTGGCCACGTTCCTCGAGGCGCACCCGAAGGTCGAGCGCGTCCGGTACCCGGGACTGGTGTCGCATCCGCAGCACGAGGTGGCGGCGCGGCAGTTCCCCCGGGGGGCGGGCGGGATGCTGGCGGTCGAGGTCGCCGGCGGCGTCGACGGCGGCCGCGCCTTCTGCGACGCCCTGGAGCTCGCGTGGGTGGCAACGAGCCTGGGCGGCACGCATACGCTCGTCGGGCACGCGGCCTCGACGACGCACCGGCAGATGGCGCCCGAGGCTCGGCGGGCCGCCGGCATCGCCGACGGTCTCGTGCGCGTGAGTGCGGGCATCGAGGATGCCGACGACCTCGTGGCCGACGTCGCGCAGGCCCTGGAGCGCGTGTGAGTCGGCGCCGGGTGGCGGTGCTGTTCGGCGGCCGGTCCGCCGAGCACGAGATCTCCTGCATCTCGGCGCGCTACGTGATCGACGCGCTCGACCCCGAGCACGTCGAAGTGGTGCCGATCGGGATCTCGAAGGACGGACGCTGGCATCTGCTGCCCGGCCCCCCGGCCCTCCCCGCCGAGAGCGGCCGCATGCCGGAGATCGGCGCGGGCGAGGGCACGGTGGTTGAGCTGGCCGCCGATGGCGCCTCACGTGAGCTCGTGGCCGCCGACGGCAGCCGGGCGCCGATCGACGTCGTGTTCCCCGTCCTGCACGGGCCGATGGGGGAGGACGGCGCCGTTCAGGGGCTGCTGGAGCTCACGGGCGTGCCCTACGTCGGCGCGGGGGTCCTCGGCTCCGCGGTGGGGATGGACAAGGCGGTGCAGAAGGTGCTGTTCGAGGCGGCAGGGCTCCCCGTCGCCCCTTGGACGGTGGCGCGCGAGCCGGAATGGGACGAGGACCCCGAGGGCGTGGCGGCGCGCGCGGAAGCGCTCGGGTTCCCACTGTTCGTGAAGCCGGCGACGCTCGGCTCGTCGGTGGGTATCTCGAAGGCGCACGACCACGGGGAGCTCGGCCCGGCGCTCGAGGAGGCCTTCCGGTACGCGCGCAAGGCGGTCGTGGAGCGGGGCGTGCAGCCGATCCGTGAAGTCGAGTGCGCGGTGCTGGGCAACGACGACCCCGTGGCATCCGTCGTCGGCGAGATCGTGCCCGAGGGCCACGAGTTCTACGACTACGCGGCGAAGTACCTCGACGCCGACGGCGCGAGGCTCGTGATCCCGGCCGATCTGCCGCCGGCGCTCTCGGATCGGATCCAGCGCGCGGCCGTCACGGCGTTCCACGCCGTCGAGTGCTGGGGGATGGCGCGCGTGGACTTCTTCGTGTCGGGCGACGATCTGTGGATCAACGAGATCAACACGATCCCGGGGTTCACGTCGATCTCGATGTACCCGAAGCTTTGGCAGGCGAGCGGGCTGTCGTACCCGGACCTGATCGAACGCCTGCTCGACCTCGCGGTGGAACGGCACGAACTCGAGCGAGGCAAGAGCGCGATCGCGCGCGAGCTCGACGCCTGAGCGCCGGGCCCGCGCCCGGCGATCGCCCCCGGACGATGCCTTAGAGGTGCACCACCGGGCACGTCAGCGTGCGGGTGATGCCTTCGACCGACTGGATGCGGGCGACGACCAGCTTGCCCAGCTCGTCGACCGTCTTGGCCTCGGCGCGCACGATCACGTCGTACGGGCCGGTGACGTCCTCGGCCTCGGTGACGCCGCCGATCGCGCGGACCTCGGTCGCCACGGCGGCGGCCTTGCCCACCTCCGTCTGGATCAGGATGTACGCGTGCACCACAGGGAGCCTCCTGCCGTCGTTGAGGCCGCCATGCTAGTCGCGCGCACGAGTGCGCCGCAACGCGGCGCCGACGCCGCGTTCCCCCGCGGCCGACGGGATGCTGCCGGTGGCATCATCGAGGGGTGTTCAGGGATCGGGACGACGCGGGGAGGCGGTTGGCCGAAGCCGTGGTCGAGCGGGTGAGGGGCCCGGCGCTGGTGCTCGCGATCCCACGCGGCGGCGTGGTGGTGGCCGTGCCTGTGGCGGGTGCGCTCGGGGCGCCGCTCGACGTCGTCGTTCCCCGGAAGCTCCGCGCACCGTTCAACCCGGAGCTCGCGATCGGCGCGGTCGCCCCCGGGGTGCAGGTCATCGACGAGCGGCTCGTACGCATGCTCGGCGTCGACGGGGCCTACCTGCGGGACGAGGTGGCCCGTGCGGAGGCCGAGATCGTCCGGCGGACCGCGACCTACCGCGGCCACCGGCCTCCGCCGGAGATCGAGGGTCGCACCGTGGTGGTCGTCGACGACGGCGTCGCGACGGGTGCCACGGCGATCGCCGCGCTCCGATGGGCGCGCGCGGCCGGTGCCGAGCGCGTGGTGTTCGCGGCGCCGGTCGGGCCGCCGGACGCGGTCACGCGGCTCGGCGCCGAGTGCGACGACGTCGTGCTGCTCGAGACGCCGCCGGGTTTCGGGGCGGTGGGCGAGTGGTACGCGCGGTTCGGCCAGGTCTCCGACGACGAGGTGCGATCGGCGCTCGACACGTGAATCTCGCCGAATGGGTCGCGGCGGCGGTGCTGGGTCTCGCCGGGCTCAGGTCCCTCGTGCATTGGGCACGCCGCCCGTTCGACAGCACCGACGTGCGGGATCACCTGCTGTTCGCGGCATTCGTGCTCGGCCGGGTCGGGGCGTGGTGGTCGCTCGCGGGCTTCTTCGCGCTGTCGGCGAGCACCCGGAACCCCGATCCGCTCGGCGGCGGGGCCACGCTCACGGGCCGCGCGTTCGTCGACGAATTCCGCGCCCGCTACTGGTGGTACCCGCTCGTGGTGATCGGGTTCCTGGTGCTGCAGTTCGTGGCCGGGTACTTCCTGGGACGGCGCCGGGAACGATCCGGACCGACCGGGATCGTGTGACGAACCTGTTCCGTCCTCGTCGCGAGGTCGGCGGAACGGCGGAACGGTGCTACAACGGAGGCATGGCGACACGCACGCGGACCCAGGTGACGGCTCTGCTGGTCGTCGCGGCCGTGCTCGTGGGCATCGCAGGGGTCTCCGCCGTGCGGGCCGGCTCGCCAGCGGAGCTCCCGCCCGTCCCGCCCCAGGAGCTGCTCGCCTCGTCGCTCGAGGCCCTCGCCGCACCGTTCGCGATCTCGGGCGACGTCACGACGCGGTTCGAGACCGGGCTCCCGGATATCTCCGGCACGCTGGGGAGCACGGGGACCGGCCTCGGTGGGCTCGCGACCGCCCTCTTCGGGACCCAGCACTACAAGGTGTGGCGCTCGGACGACGGGGTGCGGATCGCCCGCGTGAGCGACCTCTCCGAGCAGGTCGTCGTGGCGAACCGCGACGAGGCGTGGTACTGGGATTCGAACGGGATGACGGCCGTGCGGCTGGATCTCGCGGCGCTGACCCGACGTGCGGCCGCCGATCCCGCGTGGGCGGGCATGACCGCGCCCACCCGCGCCGACCTCACGAGCTGGATCGGCTCGGCCCTCACGGCGCTGTCGCCCTACGCCGACGTGTCGGTCGACCCGAGCGGCGAGGTCGCCGGCCGACCCGCCTACGATCTGGTCCTCACGCCGGCAGCCGGGGCCCACGCTGATCGGGCGCGTGACCGTGGCGATCGACGCCGAGACCCGGCTCCCGCTGCGGTTCTCCGTGACGCCGAAGGGCTCGGACGACGCGGCCGCCGAGATCGGGTTCGACGCCGTGTCGTTCGACCCGATCGACCCCGGGATGTTCGCCTTCGACCCGCCGCAGGGCGCGCGGGTCTCCGAGGTCACGCCGCCCGAGACGAACCCGCACCCCGAGTGGATGCCCGACGAGCGCCTCCAAGGCGTCGCGCCCGGTGACGTCCGCGTGTTCGGCACGGGGTTCTCCTCCCGGGTCGCGGTGCGCCTGTCCGGTCCGCTCCCGGAGCAGGCCCAGGCGCTGCTCCCCTACGCCGGTCCGCTGTTCTCCGCGGTCGTCGCCCAGCGTGGTGGCGACAGCTGGCTCCTGATCGGCCCCGTGCCGGTGGCGACGCTCGAACGGGACGCCGACCGGCTCCCGTGACGCCGGCGCTCGTCTCGCGGGGGCTGACGAAACGCTACGGCGACCTCGCCGCGGTCGACGCGCTCGACCTGACGGTGGAACGCGGCGAGCTCTTCGGGTTCCTCGGCCCGAACGGCGCCGGGAAGACCACGACGATCCGCATGGCGCTCGGGCTCGTGTTCCCGACGGGCGGCGAGGTCGAGGTGCTGGGGGAGACCGTGGCGCGCGATCGCGCGCCGCTCGCCCGCGTCGGCGCCCTCGTGGAGGAGCCCGCCTTCTGGAAGTTCCTCTCGGGCCGTCGGAACCTCGAGTACATGGCGCGCGCCGGGCGCGATCGGGCCGAGACCCGGCGGCGGCTCGCCCGCGTCGACGAGACGCTGGAGATCGTCGGCCTCTCCGCCGCGGCCGACAAGCGCGTGAAGGCGTACAGCCAGGGCATGCGCCAACGGCTCGGGCTCGCGCAGGCGCTCGTGGGCGCGCCCGATCTGCTCGTGCTCGACGAGCCGACGAACGGCCTCGATCCCACCGGGATGCGCGAGATGCGCCTGCTGCTGCGCCGGCTCGCCGACGACGGCATCACGATCTTCGTCTCGAGCCACCTCCTGTCCGAGGTCGAGGCGATGTGCGACCGCGTCGGCGTGATGGCGAGCGGGCGGCTGGTGGCCGAAGGGGCACCGGGGTCGCTCCGCGGCGGCGCCGACCGCGTCCGCGTCGAGGTCGACGACCTCGAGCGGGCTCGTGTCGTCGCGTCGGGACTGCCCGGCGTGACGACCGAGGACGACGGGCCCGCGACGGGCCCCGGTTCGCTGACCCTCGCGCTCGACGGCATCGGTCCCGCCGACCTGAACGCCGCGCTCGTCGGTGCGGGGGTGCGCGTCGCCGTGCTGGCGCCGCACCGCGACACCCTCGAAGAGGTCTTCCTCCATCTCGTCGAGGGCGCCGATGTTCCGCGTTGAGCTGCTGAAGGCGGCACGCCGCTGGCGGACCTGGCTGTTGGCCGCCGCGATCGCGGGGATCCCCGCGGTGATCGTCTTCGCGATCAGGGTCTCGCCGCCGCAGCCCGCCGCGGCCGAAGATGCCCCGCCGTTCCTGTTCCAGATCGCGACGAACGGCCTGTACGCGGCCCTCACCGGGCTCGCGGTCGTGCAGCCGTTCTTCCTGCCGCTCGCCGCCGGGCTCTTCGCGGGCGACGCGATCGCCGGCGAGGCGCAGAGCGGGACGCTGCGCTACCTCCTGCTGCGTCCGGTCGGGCGCTCGCGCCTGGTGCTCTCGAAGTACGGCTCGGCGATGGCGCTGCTCGGCGTGCTCGTCGCCGTGACGATCGTGAGCGGGCTCGTCGCCGGGGCGGTCGTGTTCGGCCTGGGGCCGATGCCCACCCTGTCGGGCACGTCGCTCTCCGTCGTCCAGGGCCTGCTGCGGATCGTCGGGAGCGGCGCCTACATGGTGCTGGCGCTCTCGGGGATCGCGTGCATCGGCCTGCTGATCTCGACGCGGACCGACTCCGGACCGGGCGCGGCCGTGGCCACGATCGTGATCGCGATCGCGAGCCAGATCCTCGGGCAGATCCCGAGCCTCGACGCGATCCACCCGTACCTGCCGACCTACGGGTGGCTCGGGTTCACCGGGTTCTTCCGCTTCCCCGTGGACTGGGACCAGATGCGCGGCGGCGTGCTCGTGAGCGCCGCGTACAGCGCCGCGTGCCTGGGGCTCGCGCTCTGGGGCTTCCGGGGGCGCGACGTCACGTCCTGAACGCCGCCGCCCACCTCCGGGCACGACGGAGGGCGGGGGCCTGCGGGCTCCCCGCCCTCCGTCTCGTGCGAACCGGTGCCGACCTAGCCGACGGCCTTGATGATCTCCTCGGAGAGCTCCGGGAACTCCTGGAGGTGCGCGACGCGCTCGCCCTTCAGCCGCTCCACGGTCGCGTCGTACTCGTCGATCCGGCCCTGGCGCTCGTAGAGGCGGCGAGGCTGCAGGAGCTCGTCGTCGTCGAAGTCAGGGACCGCGCTCGCGACCTGGTAGCCGAAATCGGGGTCGTCGTCCCACGTGATCGTCTGCTCGGCGATCCCCTTCACGCACGCCGAGGTGTGCGGGATCTTCACCTTCTTCGAGCGGTCGTCGCCGTCCTTGCCGCCTACGCGGCCCGTGTTCAGCAGGAACGTCTCGATCGGGTGCGACGCGAGCAGGTCGAGCATGCGGTTCCCTTGGAACCCGTGGGGGAGGGGGAAGAACGGGTTCGTCCCCGGCACCCGCAGGAACTTGCCTTCCTCGGCGGCGCCGCCGGCCGCGGTCCCGGTGGTCTCGCCGAGCATGAAGTACGCGGCCGCCTGCTCGCTGTCCAGACGCGCCACGCTCGGGATGATGTTCTCGTTCCGGTTCAGGATCAGCAGGTAGTCGACCGTGCCCACGTTGCGGGCGTCCTCGTACGACATCAGGTCGGCCATCTCGAAGACCGCGCGACCGTTCTTCGTGTAGTGCTCGTTGAAGAAGTCGACCGTTCCGTCGCCATCCATCGAGACGTTCTCGAGGTAGGCGGTGGACCTGACGACCGCACCGTGGATCGAGGGCTCGAAGTCGGGGTCCAGCCCGAACGTCTTCGCGAAGCAGCCGTTCTCGGTGCCGTAGGCCTTGCCGCCGGGCATCAGGCCGACGAAGTCGTCCTGGATCGGGTTCGAGCCGTTCTGCGTCGTGAACGTCGTGGTGGTCTTCCCGGTCCCCGAGAGGCCCAGGATCATGAACACCTTGTCGCCGTGCGGGGTCGGGATCACCTTGAGGCCCGAGTGCAGCGCCAGGCCGCCCTTCTCGTACACGATGTTGTTCCACATCCGCAGGCCGCCCTTCTTGGACTCACCGAAGTAGTCCGAGTTCAGGACGCGCGTGACGTTGTTGTCGAGGTCCACGGCGATCAGCCGGTCGTCGGGGTAGCCGGGGGCCTCCAGCCCGGGGGTGTAGATCACCTGCACCTCCGGCTCCGCCCCGTCGTTCCGCTCGAAGTAGAGCTTCTGCTGCATGCCGGCGATGTTCGCGAAGCGCTTCTCCATCAGCAGGCGGGCGGCCGTGCGCATCTCGGGGTCGTTCCCGATGTAGCCGTCGATCTGGATCATGTCGTGCTCGGCGATGTAGGCATCCTGCATCGCGGCGACCTTGTCGTAGTCCTCGCGCGACATCGTCTTGCCGCTCGAGGGACGGTCGACGACGTAGGTGCTGGCGGCGCTCCGCGAGAGCACCTTGGTCTGCGTGTTCGTGTTCCCGTACTCGGAGATACGTGTCTCGGGCATCGCTTCGGTGAACGCCCGCAGCTCCTCGGGCGTGGGATTGTCGTAGACCTCTGCCACGGTGGGCCTCCTTGCAGGGGAACGCGGCGAGCGGGCCGCGATTGGACGGTCTGGAGTACGGCTAGAGTCTACCGAACCCCCTCCGGGCCCCCGGGCCCCGTGAGGCTCACCCGTCCCCGATCCGGCTGTACGGAACGGACAACGCCATGGACGTCTCGGAACAGGAGCTGCTCGCCGCGATCCACCGCGTCCTGTCGGGCGCGGGGCCCGGCGTCATCGTCGGGGTGGGCGACGACGCGGCGGTGGTCGCTCCGGGCTCGGGCGAGCTGGTCCTCACGACCGACGCTCTCGTGGAAGGCTCGCACTTCTCGAGGTCGACCGCCTCGGCGCGCGACATCGGGTACAAGGCGATCGTCGTGAACGTCAGCGACATCGCCGCGATGGCGGCCTCGCCGCGGTTCGCACTCTGCGCGCTGACCCTGTCGGACGCGGTCGACGTGGCGTGGGTCATGGAGCTGTTCGGTGGGATGCGGGAGGCGTGCGACGAGCACGCCCTGAGCCTGGTGGGGGGGAACCTCGCCCGCGGCCCCGAGGTGACGGTGGCCGTGACGGTCACGGGCGAGGTGGCGCCGGGGCGGGCGGTGACCCGCGCCGGCGCACGGCCCGGCGACGTGCTCGTGGTCACGGGGTCGCTGGGCGCCGCCGCGGCAGGCCTGCGGCTCTCGTCGGGGCGGACGCCGCCGTCGGACGAGGACCGTGCCGCGATCATCCGGCACCTGCGGCCGACGGCACGGGTCGGCGAGGCGGGCGTGCTGGCGCGGTGCGGCGCCACCGCGATGATCGACGTGAGCGACGGGTTGACGCTGGATCTGTCGCGGCTCTGCGCGGCGAGCGGGGTGGGCGCGCGGGTCCGGGTCGCCGACGTGCCGATCGGCCCCGCGGCCAGCCTCGATGAGGCACTCGGTGGCGGCGAGGACTACGAGCTGGTCGCCACCCTGCCCGACGCGGCCCGTGCCGGAGCCGCGCGCGAGGAGCTCGACGAGGCGTTCGGGGTCGGCCTCGCCGAGATCGGCGTGATCGTGAGCGAGCCCGGCCTCCGCGCGGTCGACGCGACCGGCGCCGAGGTGTCCCTCACGCCCGCGGGATGGGACCACTTCGCGTGAACGTGTCCGAGCGTCCCCGCGCGCTGACGATCGCGGGCAGCGATTCCGGCGGCGGCGCTGGGATCCAGGCGGACCTCAAGACCTTCAGCGCGCTGGGGGTCTTCGGGATGACCGCGATCACGGCGGTCACGGTGCAGAACACGTTGGGCGTGAGCGGGTACGAGGCGCTCTCCTCGGGGCTCGTCGGCGACCAGATCCGGGCGGTGGCCATCGACATCGGGGTCGACGCCGCGAAGACCGGGATGCTGGCGAACGCCTCGATCGTGGAGGCGGTCGCCGATGCGGTCGCCGAGACCGGTATCGGCACCCTCGTCGTCGACCCGGTGTTCGTCAGCAAGCACGGGCACGCGCTGCTCGCGGCCGAGGCGGTCGATGTGCTCCGCGTGCGGCTCCTGCCGCTCGCCACGCTCGTCACCCCGAACCTTCCCGAAGCCGCCGGGCTCGCGGGTATCGAGGTCCGATCGAGGGACGACATGCGCCGGGCGGCGGACGCGATCCTCGCGACGGGGGTCGAGGCGGTGCTCGTGAAGGGCGGCCATCTCGAGGGCTCGGACGAGGCGTCCGACCTCCTCGTGGATCCGGCGGGCGAGACCTGGCTCTCGACGCCGCGGATCGACACGCCCAACACGCACGGGACGGGGTGCACGCTGAGCGCCGCGATCGCGGCGCATCTCGCCCGGGGCGACGACCTGAGGGACGCCGTCGCGGCGGGGAAGGCCTTCGTGACCGAGGCGATCCGTCACGCGCTCCCGCTCGGCGGGGGCATCGGGCCGGTCGACCAGCTCTGGTCGATCCCGTGGCCCTAGCGGCCGCCGCGCCGTTGGGGTCCGTCGGCATCGCGCACGACGGCGGGCTCGACCGGGGGTGTGACCGCTCGGGGGCGGCGTCGCCGGAGGGTCAGGCGTGCGGGATGCGCGTGACCTTGCCGGCCTTGATGCAGCTCGTGCAAGCGTTCAGGCGCTTGGGGGTGCCGTTGACGAGCGCGCGAACGCGCTGGATGTTCGGGTCCCACCGGCGGTTGTTCCGCTTGTGCGAGAACGTCACCGACTTGCCGAACCACGGCTTCTTGCCACACACATCACAGGTCGCTGCCATAGCCGACCGAGGCTACCAGACGTCTCGCGCGGCCGACCTCAGGTCGTGATCGCCTCGAGGTTCGCGGTCAGATCCTTCTCGCTGATCTCGCCGTCGACCTTGGCGACCAGGTTCCCGTCGGCATCGTAGAAGACCGTGACGGGCTGCCCGATGCTGCCGAGGTCGGTGCGGATCGCTCCGCCCGGATCGAAGACGTTCGGATAGGGGAGACCGTGCTCGGCGATGAAGCCGGCTGCCGAGGTCCGGTCGTCGAGGATGTCGACGCCCAGGAACTGCACGCGATCGCCGTACTCGGCGGCGGCCTTGGTGAGCCGCGGCGCCTCGGCCTGGCACGGACCGCACCAGCTCGCCCAGAAGTTCACCACGACGGGCGTGCCGCGGAGATCCGCGAGGAGGGCGTCGTAGCCGGCCACGTCCATCTCGGGCAACTCGTCGACCGTGGCCGGGAGGCCGGGCACCGGGCTCACGACGAGCGCCGGCTTCGCCACGACGTCGGTGGCCGTCGTGGGGTCGCTCGCGCCACCATCGCACGCCGACAGCACGACCACGGTGATCGCGATGGACGCGGCGAGCGAGGCGAGCGGGACGGTCCGGCGGGCTGTCATCCCCAGCATGGTAGAACCGGGGGCGGATGAAGAGCCCCCGATGCCGCTGACGCTCGTCCCCTCGACGCCGCTGACCCTCGCCTCGGCGATCATCGAGATCGACGCGAAGATCGCATCCCGCAAGGGGCGTGCGCGATCGAAGGGCGCCACCGTCAAGGAGGCGTGGGAGGTCCTCCGCGACGCCTTCGACGTCGAGACCGTCGGCGACCTCGTCCATCACTACCCGCGTCGCTACATCGATCGGTCGAACGTGCAGACGATCCGCGGGATGAAGATCGGGCAGTACGTCACGGTGATCGCGCGGGTCAAGAAGGTCGCCAAGCGGCTCACGCGCCGCAAGCAGACGATGGTCACGGTCACGCTCGCCGACGGGTCCGGGTTCCTCGACCTGACGTTCTTCAACCAGCCCTGGGCCGCCACCCTCTACAAGGAGGGGATGGAGGTCGCGGTCTCCGGCGTGGCCTCCCGGTACCAGGGTCGGCTCCAGCTCGCGAACCAAGAGGTGGAGGTGCTCGGCGGTGGCGATGCAGACCTCGTCCACACCGGCCGGATCACGCCGGTCCACCCGGCCTCGGAAGGCATCACGACCCGCACGATCCGCGAGCTCGTCTACCGGTCGTTCGAGCAACTGAGGCCGGTCCACGACCCGATGCCGCCCGACGTGATCGAGGCGGAGCGTCTCGGCTCGTACGATCAGGCCCTCCGCGACATCCACTTCCCGGACGACGACACGGCGCTGAACGCCGCGCGCGAACGCCTGAAGTTCGACGAGCTGTTCGTGCTCGAGCTGGGGGTGGCCTTCCGCAAGCACCGCGTCGAGGCGGACCAGCAAGGCGTCGCGCACGAGCCCGCAGGCACGTTGACCGAGCGGCTCCTCGCGACGCTCCCGTTCGAGCCCACCGATGCGCAGCGCCGCGCGATCGGCGAGATCGACGCGGCGATGGCCCGTCCGCGTCCGATGAACGTGCTCCTGCAGGGTGACGTGGGCGCGGGCAAGACCGTGGTGGCGCTCCACGCGGCGCTCGTCGCGATCCAGTCGGGCCACCAGGCCGCGATCATGGCGCCCACCGAGGTGCTGGCCGGCCAGCACGCGCGGTCCGTGGCCGCCCTCCTCGAGGGCGTCGGTGGCGTGTCGTACCTCGAGCTCGCGGGCGCGCAGCGGCCCGCGCCGGCGCCGGCCGGGCAGGGCTCGCTCCTCGACGCGCTCCCCGGGTCCGAGCCGCAGGCCGAGCCCGGCGACGCCGGGTCGCCGCGGGTGACCTGGGCCCTCCTCACCGCGGCCGTCACCGGGAAGGACCGCGAGCGCGTGCTCGACGGGGTGGCCGACGGGAGCGTCGATCTCGTGATCGGGACCCACGCGTTGGTCCAGGAGACCGTGACGTTCGCCGACCTCTCGCTCGCGGTCGTCGACGAGCAGCACCGGTTCGGGCTGCATCAGCGCTCGGCGCTCAAGCGCAAGGGCGGCGAGGCGGACGTCCTGATCATGACCGCCACGCCGATCCCGCGGACCCTCGCGCTCACGTACTACGGCGACCTCGACGTCGTGATCCTCGACGAGCTCCCGAAGGGACGACAGCGGATCGAGACCCGGGCGGCCCGCACCGCGCTCGAGCGCGCGGCCGCCTACGACCTGGTGCGGGAGCAGGTGGCCGCGGGACGGCAGGCCTTCGTGGTGTGCGCCGCGATCGACGAGGGCAACCGCACCCAGGTCAAGGCGGCCGAGACGGAGGCCGACCGCCTCGCGACCGACGTCTTCCCGGACCTGCGGGTCGACCTCCTGCACGGGCGGATGCGCCCCAAGGACAAGGAGGCCGTGATGGAGCGTTTCCGCGGCGGCGACGCCGACCTCCTGATCTCGACCACGGTGATCGAGGTCGGGGTGGACGTCCCGAACGCGACCGTGATGCTGGTTGAGAACGCCGAGCGGTTCGGCCTCGCGCAGCTCCACCAGCTCCGGGGCCGGATCGGCCGCGGCGCCCACCGGAGCTCCTGCGTCCTGTTCGACGAGTCCGACGAGCAGAACCTGGAGGCACGGGCACGGATCGACGCGATGGTCCGCACCACCGACGGTTTCGAGCTCGCCGACGAGGACCTGCGGCTGCGCGGCGAGGGGACCCTGTTCGACACGAAGCAGTCCGGGATGCCCGACCTGCGCCTCGCGCGGCTCGCGGACGACATGGACCTCGTGAAGCGGGCCCGCGCCCGGGCGTTCGCCCTGATCGAGGGCGACCCGCGCCTCGAACGCCATCCCGAGCTCCTCGACGAGCTCCGTCACCGGTTCGAACGCTCGATCGACTGGCTCTTCCGGAGCTGAGCCCGCCCTCGCGCGTACCCTGGGCGCGATGCGCATCGTGGCCGGCTCCGCCAAGGGGACGCGGCTCGCCCCCGTGCCCCCGGGCGTGCGTCCGCTGTCCGACCGGGCTCGGGAAGGGCTCTTCGCGAGCCTCGGCGAGCGGGTGGTGGGCGCCCGGGTGCTCGATCTGTTCGCGGGGACCGGCGCCACCGGGATCGAGGCGCTCTCCCGCGGCGCCGAGCGGTGCACCTTCGTCGACGCCGCCCGCCGCACCACCGACGTCGCCCGAGAGAACTTGCAGCGCACCCATTCCGAGGATCTGGCGGAGGTCGTCACGAGCGACGTGCTCGCCTTCTTGCGGCGTCACCGCGGCGACGAGGCGTGGGATCTGGCGATCCTCGACCCCCCCTACGAGACCGGCTCCCCGTACCTCGACGACGTCTGGACCGAGCTGGCGCGCGAGGGCCGTCTCGCGGTCGGCGCGACGGTGGTGCTCACCAGGGGCAACAAGGGTTCCGCGCCTGCGGTTCCGCTACACTGGGCGGCTGCGAGGGAGCTCCGCTACGGCGACAGCATCCTGATCCTGTACCGGCGAGACGACCAGGAGGCGTGATGGGCCTGACCGCCCTGTGTCCGGGGACGTTCGACCCGGTTACCAACGGCCATCTCGACATCATCGGCCGCACCAGCACGACCTTCGAACGGGTGGTCGTCGCGGTGCTCGAGAACCCGTCGAAGCAGCCGCTCTTCTCCGTGGAGGAGCGGGTGGTGATGCTCGAGGAGGCGTGCGGGGCCATGGAGAACGTGACCGTGGGGGCCTTCAAGGGCCTGCTCGTGGAGTACGCGAAGCAGCAGGGCCCCTCGGTGATCGTGAAGGGCCTGCGGGCCGTGAGTGACTACGAATCCGAGATCCAGATGGCGCAGATGAATCACAGGCTCGGCGGGGTGGAGACCCTGTTCATGTCCACGAACCCGTCGTGGTCGTTCCTGTCATCCTCGCTCGTCAAGGAGGTCGCCCGCTTCGGGGGCAACGTCGACGGCCTCGTGCCGGACCCGGTGATCGCGCGCCTTCGCGAACGCATGGGAGCGCGCGTCTGATGGACATCGCTGGCCGCCTGCAGCAGCTCGAAGACATCGTCCGCGAGGCGAAGTCGATGCCGCTGTCCTCCTCGGTCCTGATCAACAAGGACGAGGTGCTGGAGCTGGTGCAGCAGATGCAGGAGGACCTGCCCGACGAGATCAAGCAGGCCCGGTGGATCGTGAAGGACCGCGAAGATCTGCTCGCGAAGGCCCGGGCGGAGGGCGACAAGCTGATCGAGCACGCTCGCGAGGAACAGCTGCGCATGGCCCGCAAGGAAGAGGTGGTCGAACGGGCCCGCGAGGAGGCGGAACGCCTCCTGACCGAGGCCGACGACCAGACGAGCACGATGCGGTCCGAGGCCGAGGACTACGTCGACGCGAAGCTCGCCCAGTTCGAGATCGCGCTGCGCAAGATCCTGGAGGACTCGCAGGCCGCGACGAAGGGCCTCGCGCGCACGCTCGACCAGGTCGAGGCCGGTCGCGATCGCCTCCGGCATCCCACCACCGCCGCCGAGCAGGAGTTCACGCCGTCCGCGGGCGACGAGCGCGCCGAGACGCCGTTCTTCGACGAGGAGGAGCAGGAGTGACGATCGACGCGATCGACGTCCGCGACCTCGTCGGTCACCCGGGCGCCTCGCGCGAGGTGGGCGTGCGCGGCGTGATGGAGGGCCTGGCGGGCGAGCTCGCCGAGGTGCCCGACGAGATCGAGGGCGAGCTCCTGCTGGAGTCGGTGGTCGAGGGCATCCTCGTCTCGGGCCACCTGCGGGGAACCTTCCGGCTGCGCTGCGCGCGCTGCCTGAAGGACTTCTCGCAGCCGTTCGACGTCGAGGTCCACGAGATGTTCGTGCCGGCACCCGACGAGGACGCCGACGACTACCCCCTCGACCCCGAGGGCGCGATCGAGCTCGACCAGATGGTGCGCGACGCGATCGGGGTCGAGATCCCGTTCTCGCCGCTGCACAGCCCCGACTGCCAGGGACTCTGCCCGGTATGCGGCGGCGACCGCAACCTGGGGGAGTGCCCCGGCGACCACCCCTCCACCGACCCGCGCTGGGCCGGGCTCGAGCAGCTGCTCGAGCAGATGGAGCGATGACACGCGACGTAGGAAGGAAAGGACCCGATGGCCGTCCCGAAGAAGAAGCAGAGCAAGACGCGCGGCGACAAGCGCGCGGCGAACTGGAAGGCGAAGGCGCCCCCCTACAGCGAGTGCCCGCAGTGCAAGCAGCCGACGATCCCGCACCGTGTCTGCGGCAACTGCGGCTATTACGCCGGCCGGCAGGCCATCGAGGTCGAGTAGCCGCGTGACCGCCGCTCCCGTCGAGGTGCCCGTCGAGGCCCTGGACCGGGCGCTGGGCATCTCGTTCGAGGACCCCGAGCTCCGCGAGACCGCGCTCACGCACCGGTCCTTCGCGTTCGAACACGGGCGCCCGGTGACGAACGAACGGCTGGAGTTCCTGGGCGACGCCGTGCTAGGGCTCGTGGTGACCGACATGGCCTACCGCGAGTATCCGGACCTGCCCGAGGGGTCGCTCGCGAAGCTCCGCGCCGCGATCGTCAACATGTCGGCGCTCGCCGATGTGGCGCGCGGGCTCGACCTCGGACGGCTCGTGCTGCTCGGCAAGGGCGAGGAGCAGAGCGGTGGCCGCGACAAGTCGAGCATCCTCGCCGATGCGCTCGAGGCGGTGTTCGGGGCGATCTACCTCGACCAGGGGCTCGACAGCGCCCGCGCCGTGATCGAGCGGCTCTTCCGGCCCCGCATGGAGGCCTACGAGCGCGGCGAGGGGGACCGCGACTACAAGACGATCCTGCAGGAGCTCGCGTCCCAGGCGCTGCGCACGATGCCGGACTACCGGATCGAGGAGCAGGGACCCGACCACGAGAAGGAGTTCACGGCCACGGTGTTCCTGGGCGGCGAGCCGCTCGGAACCGGGATCGGCCGGTCCAAGAAGGAAGCCGAACAGCAGGCCGCCCGCGAGGCGTTCGGACGCGTGTCCGAGCGGCTCACCGAGTCGGCTCATAAGGGGGACGAGGGTGGAGCTTCCTGAAGTCGAAGTGATGCGGCGGGACCTCGAGAAGGACGTCGTGGGACGTCGCATCAAGGAGGCCGAGGTCAAGAGCTCCAAGAACGCGATGCGGGTGATCCGGCGGCACAAGACCCGCAAGGAGTTCACGTCGCATCTGACCGGGCACAAGATCACGAAGGTCGAGCGCCGCGGGAAGTACCTGCTGCTCGCGCTCGACGGCGGCGACGTCCTCGTCGTCCACTTCGGGATGAGCGGGCGGTTCATGCGCGGCACCGGCCGCGTGGCGATCGAACCGCACACCCACGTGGTGCTGACGTTCCAGCAGGGCGGCGACCTCCGCTTCATCGACCCCCGCACGTTCGGCGAGCTGTTCGTCACCACGACCGACGAGCTCGGCAAGGTCAAGGAGCTCCAGCACCTCGCGATCGACCCCCTCGATCAGGTCTTCACGTGGCCGACCTTCCAGTACCTGCTTGCGCAGCGCGGCGCGAAGATGAAGCCGCTGATGATGGATCAGAAGTTCATCAGCGGCCTCGGCAACATCTACTCCGACGAGGTCCTGTTCCACGCGGGGATCCGGTTCGACCGGCTGAGCGACACGCTGTCGTCCCAGGAGGTCCGCCGCCTCTACCGTGCGATCCAGGAGATCCTCCAGGACGCGATCAAGCTCCGCGGGACCACGCTGGAGGACGAGGCCTACGTCGACCTGTTCGGCAAGCCCGGTGAGTACCAGAACGAGCTGAAGGTCTACGGCCGCGAGGGGCTCCCGTGCCGCCGATGCCGTACGCCGATCCAGAGCGTGAAGATCGCCCAACGGAGCGCGTACTTCTGCCCGCAGTGCCAGAGCTGAACCTGTCCGGGCGACGACGGACGCCGGCGCGCCTCAGGCGACCTCGGCGCCCGCGTCGCGCATCCGCGTGACGGCCTTCTCGCCGTCGCCCTCCGCGAGGTCGACGGCACGGATCCCCTCGAGGATCACGGTCACCGGGTAGCCGAGCATCCGGGCGTCGACGACGGTCTCGACCACGCAGTAGTCGGTCGCGAGCCCGCACACGACCAGCCGCTCGATCCCGCGCGTGCGCAGCAGCTCGACGAGCGGGGTCGGGGCGGTCTCGCCCGTGACCGGATGCCGGACGCTGAACCCGGAGTAGCCGTCCCCGCCGTCGACGCCCTTGCGGACCACCTCGAGTCCAACCGGCAGGGCGGGGTGAAACTCGGCGCCCCACGTGTCCGCGACGCAGTGGACGGGCCAGATCCCCCCGTCCTTCTGGAAATGGGGCGTGACCGGCGGGTGCCAGTCCTGCGTGCACACGACCAGGGCCCCGGCCGCGCGGGCGGCCCCGATCTCGTGGATCACCGAGCCCACGGCCTCCTCGGCCCCGCGCACGTACAGGCTGCCGCCGGGATCGGCGAAGTCGTTCTGGAGGTCGACCACGATCAGGGCGACGCCCGCGTCGTAGGTGGGCACGGGGCCAGCGTACTCACCTGTGCGAGACACTGGAGGCATGGAAGGGCGTCGCCGCGTGCACGTGATCGTGAGCGGGCGCGTACAGGGCGTCTTCTATCGCGCGACCTGCATCGAGCGCGCCCGGGCGCTGCGGCTGGGCGGCTGGGTGCGCAACCTCGTGGA
Organism: uncultured Actinomycetes bacterium; assembly: GCA_963821925.1. Lineage (GTDB taxonomy): Bacteria > Actinomycetota > UBA4738 > UBA4738 > HRBIN12 > JAOUEA01. Next base: position 228,374 of record CAWGFO010000010.1, read on the forward strand.
CGGGCGGGTGGAAGCGGCCTTCGAGGGGCCCTCGCAGGACGTCGACGCGATCGTGGCCTGGTGCCGGGAGGGGCCGCCCCGCGCGCGGGTCACCGCGATGACGGTCGAGGAGGAGTCGGCGCTGGGCGAGGACCTCTTCCGCGTCGTGGAGTAGGCGCCCGCCTGCACGCTCCCAACCGGCCTCGCCCGCCTACCGGCGAGTGAATCACAAGCCTGTTAGCATCCGCCCGATGTTCCTCCGATCGATCACGATCCGCGGGTTCAAGTCCTTCGCGGACAAGCATGTCCTGGAGTTCGTCCCCGGCGTGTCGGTGATCGTCGGCCCCAACGGCTCGGGCAAGTCGAACCTCGTCGACGCGATCAGCTGGGCCCTCGGCGAGCAGGGGGCGCGGGCGCTTGCGCGGCGGGCACATGGCCGACGTGATCTTCGCGGGCACGCCGTCGCGCCCTGCGCTCGGCATGGCCGAGGTCAAGCTCGTGATCGACAACGCCGCGGGCAAGATCCCCGTGCCGATGAGCGAGCTCGAGGTCTCGCGCACGATCTTCCGCTCGGGCGAGAGCGAGTACCGCATCAACGGGCAGGTCGTGCGGCTGCTCGACGTGCAGGAGCTGCTCAGCGAGACGGGCATCGGCCGCGCGCTCCACACCGTGGTGGGGCAGGGCCAACTCGAGGAGGTCCTCCTCGCGAAACCGGAGGATCGTCGCAAGTACATCGAGGAGGCCGCCGGGATCGCGAAGCACCGGCGCCGCAAGGAGCGTGCCGAGCGCAAGCTCGCCGGGCTCGACCAGGACCTCCTGCGGCTCCAGGACGTGCTCGCCGAGCTGCGACGCCAGCTGAAACCCCTGCAGCAGCAGGCCGAGATGGCGAAGAAGCATGAGACGCTCACCGCCGAGGCCGAGACGCTGTCGCGCAAGCTCGCCGCCGCCCGACTCCGGGCGCTGCTCCGGGAACGCGACCGCCGCAGGTCCGGCTGGGACGAAGGGCTGGAGCTGCGCAAGACCGCGCGCGAGCGGCTCGACGGGCTCGACGGCGAGGTGCTCGCCGCGGCCGACGCCCGGGCCGCCGCAGCCCGCGCGCTCGCCGACGCCGAGCAGGGCTTCCGCGCTACGCAGTTCGACCGGACCGGGGCCCAGGAGCGCTTCCGCGCCGCGGTGGCCCGCGAGACCGACGCCCGTGAGGAGCTGGCCGCCCAGGCAGGGCGAGCCGCCCGCCTGGACAGCGTCGACGAGGAGCTCGTACGCATCGAGGCGGAGCTGACCGCGGTCGTCGACGAGCTCGCCCTCCGCGAACGCGAGCTGGAGGAGGCCGAGGAGGCGTTCCGCACGGCCGAGGAGGAGCGCCGGCGGATCGAGGAGGTCCGCCGCCGGATCGGCGAGGAAGCCGCCGGCAGGCGGGCCGAGGTCGAGGCGCTCGAGCGTTCCGTGGCCGCGGGCGACCGCGAGCGCGAGCGGCTCGTCGGATCGCTCGACGCGGTGCGCGAACGGATCGTGGAGACCGAGGCCCGACGCGACGGGTTCGAGCACGAGATCGAGACCTTCGACGACCAGTCCGGCCCGATGAGTGAGAAGCGGACCCAGCTCGAGGCCGAACGGCGCGGCCTCGTCGCGAAGATCGAGGAGCTCGAGGACATCCGCCGCCGGCACGAGAGCCGGCGTGACCTGCTGGAGGCCCGGCGCCAGGACATCGAGGAGACCGCGGGATCGCGCTTCCTCGCTGCGCACAAGGGGCGGGCGATCGGCCTGCTGAAGGACCTGGTCCGTGTCGAGGCCGGGCTGGAGCGAGCGCTCGTCGCCGCGCTCGGCCCGCTCGCCGACGCGGTCGTCTACGACGACGGGGACCGGGCGCTCGCCGACGCGCCCGAGGGCGACGGCGCGATCCTCGCGATCGCGGCGGGGGGGCCCGTGCCGCTCGGCCTGAAGGACGAGCGGAAGCTCCTGAGCGTCGTCGAGGCCGACCCGGCGGCGCGCGGCATCGCCAGCACGGTGCTGCGCGACGTGTACCTGGCGGACTCGGTCGAAGCGGCCTCCGAGAAGCAGCGGGCCCACCCGGCGGCCTCGTTCGTCACGCCCGAGGGCGTGCTGGTCGGTCCCGCGGTGATCCACACGGCCAAGGAGGCCGATGCGCGCGCCCGCGAGATCCGCGCGGAGCTCCAGGTGGTCGCGCACGACCTCTCGGCCACGCTCCAGGCCCTCAAGCCGAAGCGGGAGCGCCTCGGGGAGATCGCGGGCGAGATCGACTTCCTGCGCGAGCAGATCGAAGGGGCCGACGCGGAGATCACCGCGACGGCGGAGCGCCTCGGGCTGCTCGAGCGTGACCTCAGCGGCATGCGCAAGGAGGAGGAACTCCTCCAGCAGCGACTCGCGGCGCTCGACGAGACCGCGGCGGCCGCCCGCGACCGGCTCACGGCGCTCGGCCCGATGTCAGCCGAACCGATGCCCGACGTGCCGCCGACGCCCCAGCCGCCGATCCAGCACCGCGTGACCGTCGAGACCCTGCGCCGCGATCGCGGGAGCCTCGACGGCAAGCTCCACTCGCTCCGCGCCGAGCGCGACGTGCTCGCCGCCCACGACCCGGTTCAGCTGCGCGCCGAGGTCGAGGCCGCCGAGCGGGCGCGCGCCGACGCGGAGTCGGCCGTCGCCCGGGCTGACGAGGCCGCCGCCGCGGCCGCCGCGGCCCGCGACCTGGCCGCCGCGGCCGAACGTGCCGTGGCCGAGCGCGAGGCCGCCGTCAACAAGGCGTGGCGCGAGGCGTCCACCGAGCTCGACCGGCTCCGTGAGCGCTACGACGAAGAGGACCGCACGCGCGGCGACATCGAGCGGCGGATCCGCGAGGCCGAGCGGCTGCTCCGCGAGGGCCACCAGGCCGACCCCGACGAGCTCGTGGCTTCGCTCAGCGACGACGACACGGTCGAGACGCTCGAGAAGCGCTCGGAGCTCGTCCAGCGGCGGCTCGGCCTGCTCGGCCGGGTGAACCTGCTCGCGACGGGCGAGTTCGAGGCGCTCCAGGAACGGCACGACTTCATGGCCCGCGAGCTCGACGACGTGCGCAAGGCCCGGCGCGACCTGCTCGAGGTCGTCGCCAAGGTCGACCAGGAGATCACCGAGACGTTCACGACCGCCTACCGCGACGTCGCGATGCAGTTCGAGCGGCTGATCGGCGAGCTCTTCCCGGGCGGCGAGGGACGCCTGGTGCTCACCGATCCGGCCGAGCCGCTCACGAGCGGGATCGAGATCGAGGCGAGCCCCGGCCGCAAGCGTGTGAAGCGGATCTCGCTGCTGTCGGGTGGCGAGCGTTCGCTCACCGCGATGGCGTTCCTGTTCGCGATCTTCACCGCGCGCCCCTCGCCCTTCTACCTGATGGACGAGGTCGAGCCCGCCCTCGACGACGTGAACCTGCACCGGTTCCTCCGGCTCGTCGAGGGGTTCGCCCGTGAGTCGCAGGTGCTGATCGTCACGCACCAGAAGCGCACGATGGAGATCGCCGGGATGATGTACGGCGTCTCCCTCAACAAGGACGGCACGACCAAGATCGTCTGCCAGCGGCTCGAACAGCCGCAGCTGGCCGCCGAGGAGGCCGCGCGAGCCGAGGCGGAGCAGGAGCGCTTCGAGGCTGCCCACGCGCTGCAGTCCTCCGCCGACGACGAGCCGATCGTGCTCGACGTGCCGCAGGACGAGCCGGTCGGCTAGCCTCTCGGCCATGGCCTTCTACATCGTCGTCTTCGCGATCCTCGCCGTCGTGCTCGTCTTCGCCGGCATCACCATGTACCGGCGACGGGGGAGCGAGCTCCAGGAGATGGAGCGCGACATGCACACGGGCGCCGGCCACACGCGGGCGCCCGTCCTCGACCACCCGGCCGAGCAGCGCCACGTCGCCCCGCCGAAGGAGGCCGGCGCCTCCGGCGGCGGGTTCCACAAGGAGGGCCTGGGCGCCAGGGTCAAGGCCCTGTTCCACCAGGGGACGGGCGAGGAGACCTGGAAACAGCTCGAGGACCTGCTCCTGAAGGCCGACATCGGCCCGAAGGGTGCCGCGGACCTCGTGACCCGGATCAAGGCGGATTACACGCACGGCACGAACCCGGTCACGCTCCTCGAGAACGAGATCGTGGCCGTGCTCGGCGGCGACGAACCGCTGCAGCTCCCACCGGGTCGGCTCGGGGTGATCCTCGTGGTCGGCGTGAACGGCACGGGCAAGACGACGACGATCGGCCGCCTCGCGAAGCGCCTCACGCACGAGGGACACCAGGTCACCCTGGCGGCGAGCGACACGTTCCGCGCCGCGGCGGGTGAGCAGCTCGAGGTGTGGGCGACGCGAGCGGGCGCGCAGCTCGTGAGCCAGGATCGCGGTGCCGACCCGAGCGCGGTGGCGTTCGACGCGGTGAAGTCCTCGATCGCCCGCGGCGCCGACGTGCTGATCGTCGACACGGCCGGGCGGCTGCACACGAAGGCCCCACTGATGGACGAGCTCACCAAGGTGAAGCGCACGATCGAGAAGGCGGGCGGTGAGGTCGACGAGACGCTGCTCGTCCTCGACGCGCAGACCGGCCAGAACGGCATCGCGCAGGCGCGGGCGTTCACCGAGGCCGTCGAGATCACCGGCGTGGTCCTCACGAAGACCGACGGTTCCGCCAAGGGCGGCGTCGTGCTGCAGGTTCGGGAGGAGCTCGGCGTGCCCGTGCGGTTCGTCGGGATCGGCGAGGGCGCCGACGACCTGCGGCCGTTCGAGGCGCGCGCGTTCGCCGAACGGCTCCTGGCGGGCTGAGCCCGGCATGGAGGGAGCGCGGATCCTGATCGTCGAGGACCACCCCACGATGCGAGAGGCGATGCGGCTCGTCCTGGAGGGGGAGGGCTTCGAGATCTCGGAAGCCGCCGACGGGCAGTCGGCGCTCGAGGCGATCCGTCAGGACGTTCCCGACCTCGTCTTCTTGGACCTGCACATCCCGGGCGCGAGCGGGGCCGAGGTGCTCGAGGCCGTCAAGGCGGACCCGGCGACGGCGGGTGTGCGCGTGATCATCGTGACGGCCGACGGCGAGGAGGGCCGCGAGCCCGCGATGGCGATGGGCGCCGATGAGTACTTCACGAAGCCCTTCAGCCCGATCACGTTGCTCAAGACGGTCGAACGCGTGCTCGCGCCGGGAGCCTGACCCGGAACACCGAGCCCTCGCCGACGACCGAGCTCGCGGTGAGGTGCCCCCCGAGCGCCTCCGCGAGCCGCCGCGTGATCGAGAGGCCGAGGCCCGCGCCGTCGGCCGCCGCCCGGCCCCCGGCCGTTCGGTAGTACGGCTCGAAGATCCTCGGGAGATCATCGGCGGGGATCCCCGGGCCGCGGTCGGCCACGTCGAGGATGACGTCGTCCCCGTCCGCGACGGCGACGAGCGACACCGTTCGGTCCTGCGACGAGTACTTCAGGGCGTTCGCCAGGAGGTTGGCGACGATCTGGTGCAGGCGGAGGGGATCCGTCTCGATCGTCGCCGGCGCCTCCGCGGACACGGAGAGCCGGACGCGATCGCCGCCGGGCTCGTCCCGGATCAGGGTCTCGAGGAACGGCACGAGCAGCACCGGCTCGGGGGTCACGACGATCCCGCCCGCCTCGAGCCCGGCGAGGACGAGCAGATCGTCGACCAGGCGGGTCAGCCGATCGGCCTGGGACGCGATCACCTCGAGGAACTCGTCGACCTGCTCCTCGTCCATCGTGGAGCGCCGGCGGCGGAGGGTGTCGACGAAGCCCCGGATCGCCGCGAGCGGCGTCCGCATCTCATGACTCGTCATCGCGACCAGGTCCAGATCGCGCAGCTGCTGATCCGCCATGCCTCGGGGCCCCCTCGCCCCCCGGTAGAATCCTACGCTTGAGCCCGGACCCTCCGGGTACCTCCGAGAGGCTGATGTTCGACACCCTCACCGATCGGCTCGACGCGACCTTCAAGAAGCTCCGGTCCAAGGGCAAGCTGCACCCCAAGCAGGTGGACAACGCCCTCGCCGACATGCGGACCGCGCTCCTGGAGGCCGACGTCGCCGTGGAGGTCGCCGACGATTTCCTCGCCCGCGTGCGCGAGCGCGCCCTCTCCGAAGAGGTCATGAAGAGCCTCACGCCGGGACAGCAGATCGTGAAGGTCGTCGACGAGGAGCTCACGGTCACGATGGGCGGCGAGCACCGTCCCTTCGAGCTCGGGCCCAAGCGACCGGTCGTGGTCATGATGGCGGGCGTCCAGGGCTCGGGGAAGACGACGGCCTGCGCGAAGCTCGCGGCGATGCTGAAGAAGCAGGGCCGGCGCCCGCTCCTGGTGGCGGCCGACCTCGAGCGCCCCGCGGCGATCGAGCAGCTGCGCACGCTCGGCCGCGAGATCGGCGTGCCCGTCGTCTCCGACGGCAAGGACCCCGTGAAGGTCGCGAAGGCGTCGTTGAAGGAGGCGGAGCGCCAGGACGCCGACATCGTGATCATCGACACCGCGGGGCGCCTGCACGTCGACGCCGAGATGATGAAGCAGGCCCGCCGGATCCGCGAGGTCACGAAGCCGTATCACGTCATCATGGCGTGCGACTCGATGACCGGGCAGGACGCCGTCGTGCAGGCGCGCGAGTTCATGCGCGAGGTCGACACCACCGGGTTCATCCTCACGAAGCTCGACGGCGACGCCCGCGGCGGCGCCGCACTCTCGATCACGGCGGTCACCGGCAAGCCCGTGTACTTCGTGGGCACCGGCGAGAAGCCCGAGGACCTCGAGCCGTTCTACCCGGATCGGATGGCCGGCCGGATCCTCGGCATGGGCGACGTCTTGACCCTGATCGACAAGGCCCAGGAGACGATGGACGCCGAGCAGGCGCAGCAGGCCGCCGAGCGGATGTTGAAGAACCAGTTCACGCTCGAGGACTTCCTGACCCAGCTCCGGGAGATGCGCAAACTCGGGCCGATCCAGGATCTGCTGAAGATGCTGCCGGGCGTGCCCGGGGGCAAGAACGCGATGAAGGAGATGGCCGGGGCGATCGACGAGGGAGAGCTCGCCCGGGCCGAAGCGATGATCCTCAGCATGACCGTCGAGGAGCGGCAGAATCCCGGTATCATCTCCGGGTCGCGTCGCCTGCGGATCGCGAACGGATCCGGGGTGACGACCTCCGACGTCAACGGGCTCCTGAAAGATTTCGAGGGCGCCCGCAAGATGATGCGGACGATGATGGGCGGCAAGCGGATGCCGGGCATGGTGAAGATGCCCGCCGGCAGGCCCCCGAAGCGATAGCGATCAGACGACAGGAAGAGAAGGAACGAAGGCATGTCGACCAGGATCCGGTTGCGGCGGTTGGGCGCGAACAAGCGTCCCTACTACCGCGTGGTGGTGGCCGACCAGCGGGCACCCCGCGATGGTCGGTTCATCGAGAACATCGGGAAGTACCACCCGCTCGAGGACCCGTCCCTGATCGAGATCGATCAGGAGCGTGCGCTCCACTGGCTGCGCACCGGGGCCCAGCCGAGCGCGCAGGTCCGCAACCTGATGGTCAAGACCGGGATCTGGGACGCCTTCGTGGCCGAGCGCCCGTCGGCGGCCGGCCAGGTGCGCGTCCGCGCCGACAAGTCCGAGGCGCCCAAGCTCTCGAAGAAGGCCGCCGCCAAGGCCGCGGCCGCCGCCGAGGAGAAGGCCGCGCCCGCTCCGAAGGCCGAGCCCATGGTGGAGGAGCCGGTGGCTGACGTTGCGGAGCCGGTTGCCGAGGTCGCGGAAGCTCCCGAGCCGGCGGTTGCCGAGGTCGAAGCCCCCGCCGAGGTCGTGGAGGCCCCTGAGGCAGAGGCGCCCGCCGAGGCTGAGCCGGAGGCCGCTGCCGAGCCCGAGGCCGCTGCCCCGGCCGAGGCCGAGCCGGAGGCCTAGCCACCCGTGAAGGAGCTCGTCGAGTTCCTCGCGCGCGAGCTGGTCGACGATCCCGACGCGGTCGAGGTCGAGGAGTCCTTCGACGACCGCGGTCCCCGCTACACGCTCTCGGTCGCTCCCGAGGACATGGGCAAGGTGATCGGCCGCGGCGGCCGCACCGCCAAGGCGATCCGAGCGGTCGTGCGCGCCGCGGCGACCCGCCAGGGCACGAGCGCGTACGTCGACATCGTCGACCGGTGACCCGCGAGCCGACAATCGTCGTCGGCAAGGTGACGAAGGCCCACGGCATCCGCGGTGAGGTCGCCGTCGAGATCAGATCCGACAACCCCGAACGGTTCACCGACGGCGCGAGCGTGTTCACCCCGGACGGACGGGAGCTCAGGATCGAGCGCGTCCACGCCCATGGCCAGCGGACGCTCGTGCGGTTCGTGGGCGTCGCCGACCGCACGGCCGCCGAGGCGCTCGCGGGTACGCTCCTGGAGGTCCCCGAGTCGTGGCTGCCGAAGCTCGGCGAGGGCGAGTATTGGCCGTTCGAGCTCGAGGGCTGCCGGGTCGTCACCGACGCGGGCCGGGAGCTCGGCACCGTGTCGGAGGTGATCCCGAACCCCGCGAACGACCTCTGGGTCGCCGTCGACGACGACGGCGTGGAAACGCTGGTTCCGGCGCTCCGCGACGTGATCGTCGAGGTCGACGTGGCGGCGAAGCGGATCCTCGTGCGGGACGTCCCGGGTCTGACCGCCCCCGAAGACGGGTGAGTCGATCTACAGCCCGGCGATCTTCGCCAGCGACCCGACCTTCTTGATCACGTAGCGGTGCTCGTCGCGCTTCACGATCCCACGGCGCTGGAGGTCGGTGAGGATCCGCGTCACGTTCTCCCGGCTGCCGCCGCAGAGGCTCGCGAGGTCGGCGTGCGTGATCGCCGGCACGACCACGCCGTCGTCGGGCAGGCGATCGAGGCTCGGCGTCACGAGCTGGAGCAGCCGCTTGGCCACGCGCCCCTTCAGGTCGAGGAAGAGCAGGTCGTCGACGAACGCCTGGTTCGCGGTGACCTGTTCGGCGAGCGCACGGATCACGGCGCGCGCGGCCCCCGGCTCGCTCGTCACGAAGGCGACGAAGTCGTCGGCGTCGACGGACCAGACCGAGCTGTCGGTGAGCGTGACGGCGTCGGTGCTCCGGTCGATCCCCCCGAGGACGCCCAGCTCGCCGAAGAACTGCGGGGAGTCGAACGTGGCGTGCAGCACGCGGGTCCCGTGGGGGTTCACCGAGCTCATCTCGACCCTCCCCTCCACGAGGAAGAAGACATCGGGGGCGTCGTCGCCCTGATGGCAGAGGTACGTCCCCTTGCGGAAGCGGTGGACGTCGCCCGCGGCCGCGAGCTCGGCGACGCGGCCCTTCGCCACGTCGGCGAAGAAGGGCGTCGCCGCCATCGCGTCACGCAGGGCGGTCTCGGGGGCGGCGGACTTGGCCATCGTCGCAGCCTACCCAGCTTGGGGCGCCGGCGGGAGCCCCGAGCCGACGACGGATACGACGAAGGGGGCCCGGATCACCGGACCCCCTTCCGAAGACAGTGCGGCGAGACCGCTTACCGCGCGGCCTGCTTGCGGGAGACCTTCTTGCGGGAGACCTTCTTGTGCGAGAGCTTCTTCATCGTCACGCGAGCGGCGGCCTTGCTGTCCTCCGTCGCGGCGGCGGCGGCGGCGGGCTGCTGCGGGGTGATCTTCTTCTCGGCCATCTCGTACCCTCCTGTGTCCCGGGAGCCCCTCCGTCCGGTGCTCCGTTGCGATGACCAGATGCTCGCACGACCAAGGCCCGATCGCCGTGTTCCGGGTCACGGAACCCTCGTGCTTCCCGTCACATGCGTGGAGGTGACACAGGTCACGTCCTCGTGTGACGCGCGTCACAGCCCGAGCGGTCGTCGTCACACGTCCAGTTCGGGCAGGTCGATCGGATCGGGTCGGGGCGAGCACTGCCCACAGTAGAGGGCGTCCTCGACCACCAGCGCGCGCGTGACCTCGTGGGTGCGGAACAGCTCGAGGACGAACGGCTGCGTCTCGGCATGGTCCTCGCAGGTCCCTCGTCCGCAGAACCGGCAGGCTCCGACGGCGGTGCGTCGGCAGGTCCAGCAGTCCATCGTGCTCCCTTCCTCAGTGCGTCTCGTTGCGCTCGGCGATGCTCCGGGGTCCCGCGTTCCCGAGTCCCTCCGCCACCACCTGTTCGAACCCCTCGCGATCGAGACGGTACGCGCGGACCGGCGTGGTGGCCACGACGGTCGCGTTCCGGGGGGCGTCGGTGAGGAGCGCGGCCTCGCCCACGTACTCCCCGGCCCCCACGGTGGTGACCAGTTCATCGTCGCGGACCACGTCGGCGTGGCCCGAGGCGAGCGCGTAGAACGCGTCGCCGGGCTCGCCCTGCACGATCGGTTCGTCGCCCGGCGCCCACGTCACCCACTCGCCGTGCTCGAGGAGGTAGGAGAGAGCCTCGCTCCCCAGATAGCGGAATACAGGGAGCTCTCTGAGCTCGGCGAGCGCCTGCATCGTGGGCGCGAAGTCGGGCGCGTGGATCGAGTCCGCGAGCAGCCGGTCGAACGTCCCGCGATCGACGTGGAAGAGCTCCACCTCGCCGCCGCCCCGGGCGGTGGCCTGCCGTGGCGCCGTCGTGAGGAGCGCCATCTCGCCGAAGGCCTCACCCCGTCCCATCGTTCGCAGCACGCGGGTATCGCCCGTCTCCGGATGCTGGTCCTCGATCTGCACCGTCCCCTTGCGCACCACGTAGAACCCGTCGGCGCGATCGCCCTGACGGAACACGACCTGGCCCGGTCGGATCGTGCGCAGGCTGACCCGCCCGGCCAGGTCGCTCAACACGTCGCCGGGGAGATCGTCGAAGACCGGGAGCGCGTCGATCAGCTCGGCCGCCTCGATCCGCCACGACGTCTCCAGGCGGAACTTCACCTTCGCCCAGATCGCCTTGCCCCGCCGTATGAGCATGCGCACCAGGTTGATCAGCCCTCGGATCGCCGGGCCGCCGAGGAACAGGGCGAGCACCAGGAGGAGCAGCCGCGGCCCCGGACCGCCCTCCCACAGGCTCGTGATCAGGTCGCCGAAGATCTCCTGCCAGAAGAAGTAGGCACCGTAGAACGAGAAGATCGTGAAGAGGACGCCGACGAATCCGTAGAGGCCCAGGCCGACCTCCTGCGGGGTGAAGTGCTCGCGAACCCGCAGCTTGTGCCAGAGGTCCCGTTGGATGAACTGGAGCGACCGCGGCCGCAGATCGGGCATCTGGATCAGGTCCGACAGGATCCAGTACCCGTCGAGCTCGAGCAGGGGGATCAGGTTCAGGAAGATCACGAAGTAGTTCAAGATCGCGAACTTGTAGAGGAGGTCGGCGCCGCCCGAGTCGGGGAACGCCACGATCGCCAGTGAGGCGAGGCCGGCGAGGACGAGCTCGGCGAAGGGCCCGGCCGCCGACTGCATGATCCGCTGCCCGCGCTCCATCATCAGGCTGTCGGAGGCCTCGACGAAGAACGCGGGGGAGCCGAAGTAGATCATGAAGCCGGCGCTCTTGACCCGGCGGCCGTAGTGCGCCATCACGCTCGCGTGCGCGAGTTCGTGCGCGAAGGTGAGCACGAAGCTGAGGAGCAGGAGCAGCGCCGTCTCCGCGGGCGCGGTCTCGCCCCCGAGCGAGAAGTCGCCCGAGCGTTGCGTCTCGATGAACGCGACGAACCCCGCGGCCGCGATGAGGCCGCCCACGATCGCGCCCGCCGGATGGAAGAACGGCCGGAGCAACCACCGGTAGCACCAGGTGACGAGGCGGTCCGCGCCGGCCCAATCGATCGACAAGCTCTTCGCGAACGTCCGGATCTTCCGACGGGCGGGGGTCGAGGGGTCGAGGTGGGCGGCGACGGCCGCGGGCACATCGAGCGGCGGCGGATCCAGGAACCCTCCCGCGTGCAGGGCCGCCACGAGCGAGGTCACACCCGTCGTCTCCAGGTCGCCCACCTCGCTCAGGCGCTCGGCGACGAGGTCGGCCGAGGTCCGTTCGCCGTCCATCAGCGGAAGCAGCTCGGCCTCCCAGACCTCGAGCTTGAAGTGCTGGGCGCGCGCGGGGTTGGCCACCATCGCGTAGTCGTTGCCCCAGCGGAGCTCGAACACCTTGGTCTCGACGCCTTCGGCCAGGCGCGGGCGGAACCTCGTGGGATCGGTCCGCGCGTCCAGGGTCTCGTAGAGGTCGGGCTCGGCCTCCTCGGACTCCAAGGCCCCGTCGAGGATCGCCCACGGGTTGGGTCCGCCGGCCGCGGGCACGCCGACCCGCTCACGCAGCAGTCGATCGAGTCCGATCGACCGAGCGGCGCGCCGGCGACGGGCGAGCACCTCGTCGGCGGCGATCACCGCCGCGACGGTCAGGAGCACCGCGAGGACGACGTAGATCACGGGACCCCTTCCCACGTGTCGGACCGCCGGAGCATACGCCCGCGGCCCTCGTGCGGCGCAAGGAACCGCAAGGGCGTGGACGTCCGCTGCTAGCCTCGCGTCGATGAGGATCGATGTCTTCACCATCTTCCCGGGGATCTTCGAGAGCCCGTTGCGCGAGAGCCTGCTCGGGAAGGCGGTCGCGGGGGGGCTGCTCGATATCCGGGTGCACGACCTGCGCGAGTGGACGTCGGACCCGCACCGGAAGGTCGACGACTCCTCGTTCGGCGGGGGGCCGGGGATGGTGATGCAGGCGCAGCCGATCTTCGACGCCGTCGAGTCGCTCGATCCCGACCGAGGCCGGGTCTTGCTCCTGTCGCCGGCCGGGCGGCGCATGGAGCAGGCGTTCGTGCGCGAGCTGGCGGCCGAGGCGCACCTCACGCTGGTCTGCGGTCGGTACGAGGGGATCGACGAGCGCGTGGTCGAGGGTCTGCCCGCCGAGGAGATCTCGATCGGCGACTACGTGCTCTCGGGCGGTGAGATCCCGGCGCTCGTGACGATCGAGGCGGTCACGCGACTGGTCCCGGGTGTGATCGGCCGGGAGGAGTCGCACGAACGGGACTCCTTCGGGGAGCCCGCCGTGCTCGACCATCCCCACTACACCCGGCCGCGGGAGTTCCGCGGCATGGCGGTGCCCGAGGTGTTGCTTTCGGGGGACCACGCGGCGATCGAGGCGTGGCGGGCGGAGTCGGCGCGCGAGAAGGCCCGGAGGAACCGGCCCGACCTGGCGCCGCAGGACCCCGCGTAGGGCCGCTCGGGTGGCCCTCTCGGCCGCTGGTATAGTCGTCAACCGTTGCCATGAACAAGACCGACCTGATCGAGAAGCCGTTCCTCCGCTCGGACATCCCCGATTTCCGGCCCGGTGACACCGTCAAGGTGCACGTGCGGGTCGTGGAGGGGAACCGCGAGCGCGTGCAGGTGTTCCAGGGCGTCGTGATCCGTCGCCAGAACGGCGGCCTCCGCGAGACCTTCACGGTCCGCAAGATCTCCTTCGGGGTCGGCGTGGAGCGCACGTTCCCGGTGCACTCGCCCTCGATCGCGAAGCTCGAGCTCGTCTCCCGCGGCGCGGTCCGCCGGGCCAAGCTCTACTACCTGCGCGAGCTTCGCGGCAAGAAGGCCCGCATCAAGGAGCGCCGGATCGACGACGCGAAGCTCGCCGCGATGGAGGCGGCGTCGCTCGCGGCCGCCGAGGCCGAGGTCGACGAGGACGATGAGGCCGACGACGTGGTCGCCGCCGAGGCGGTGGAGTCCGACCAGATCCAGGGCGACGAGGCCCTCGAGGGCGACGACGCCCAGGACGAGGCTGTGGATGAGCCCTCCGAGGAGCCGTCGGCCGAAGATGCCGAGCCCGCCGCCGAGGCGGAGGAGCCGGCCGAGGCCTAGGCCGTGACCGACGAACGGGCGAGCGAGCCGCCGCCCGTCGAGGCGCCGACCACCGTCGAGACACCGACCGACGTCGAGCCGCTGAAGGACGTCGAGACACCGACCACCCCCCGAACCGACCCGAGCGAACCGGAGTCGCGCCGTGCCGCGTGGCACGAGCTCCCCGTGATGCTCGTGATCGCACTCGTGATCGCGGTCGTCATCAAGTCGTTCCTCATCCAGGCGTTCTTCATCCCATCGCCGTCGATGGAGCCGTTGTTGCAGCACGGCGACCGGATCCTCGTGTGCCGCGTGTGCCTCCACGTTTCGGACATCCATCGCGGCGACGTGCTGGTCTTCTCCGACCCGAACCCGCAACCGGGTGCCGAACGCGGGATCGTGGGCGGGTTCGTGCACTGGCTCGGCGAAGGGGTGGGGGTGGCGCAGCCGCAGGACGAGGACTTCATCAAGCGCGTGGCGGCGCTCCCTGGCCAGACCTGGGAGATCCGCGCGGGCCAGCTGTACGTCGACGGCGCCGCGGTCGACGAGCCCTACCTGAAGCTCCCGACCGATACGGCCTCCTACGGGCCCGAGACGGTTCCCGATGGCATGCTGTTCATGCTCGGTGACAACCGGCTCGAGTCCGGGGACTCCCGGTTCCAGCCGCCGCAGGGGCTCGGCTACGTGCCGATCGACAAGGTGATCGGGAAGGCGTTCGTGAAGATCTGGCCACCGTCGCGCGCAGGATGGATCCGTTGATCGAGACCGCCGCCATGGACCGGTACGAACGCGCCCTGCGGGAGCAGGGCTTCGACCGGGTGGCCGGCGTCGACGAGGCAGGGCGGGGGGCCCTCGCCGGGCCCATGGTCGCCGCCGCGGTGATCCTGCCCGACGGGTTCGATCTGGACGGCATCCGGGATTCGAAGCAGCTGACCCCGAAGCAGCGCGACGAGGCGTTCGTGCGGATCCACGCCGAGGCCTGCGTGGCCGTCGCGAAGGTCACTCCCGCCGTGATCGACAAGCGCGGACTCCACCGATGCAATATCTCGCTGCTGCGGACCGCCGCCTGCGACCTGGCTCCCGAGCCCGACTACGTCCTCACCGACGGCTTCGCGCCGCCCCGGATGCCGTACCCGACCCTGGCGGTGAAGAAGGGCGACGCCGTGAGCGCGAGCATCGCGGCCGCCTCGATCGTCGCGAAGGTCACGCGGGACCGGATCATGGACGAGCTCCACCGCCGCTACCCGGCGTTCGGCTTCGACGCGAACAAGGGCTACGGCACCGGCGACCACCTGGAGGCGATCGAACGCCTCGGGCCCACGCGGGTCCACCGGCTCTCGTTCGCCGGGGTGGGCCAGCCCTCGCTCCCGGGGATCGGGCGGGGGGTTGTCGCGCCCGCATGAGAAGCTGGAGGGCATGATGAGCGACGACGACATCGAGCGGTTCGAAGAGGAACGCGAGCTGGAGCTCTACCGGGAGTACCGGGACGTGCTCCCGATGTTCGCGTACGTGATCGAGACCGAGCGCCGGTTCTACCTGGCGAACACGGTCGAGCTCACGACCCTCGAAGGCGGCTGGGTCCGCGTCGAGCTCACCGACGCGTGGGTGTGGGACATGTTCCGTCCGGCACGGTTCGTCGCGAACGTCCGCGTGATGACTCGCCGCGACGTGAACGTCGAGGAGCTCTCCCGTCCGGGTGAGCCCACCACGATCCCCGACTCCCCGTAGCACCCCGCCCGCGCCGCTGTCGGTGCTCCCGACTAGCGTGCCGCCATGACGCAAGCCCGCCTCGCGACCGGCCGCGCCGGTGAACACGCGACCTTGCTGGCCTACCGCCGGCGCGGCTACCGGCTCGTGGCCCGCAACTGGCGGTGTCCGGTCGGCGAGCTCGACCTGGTCCTCGCGCGCGGCGACACCCTGGTGGTCTGCGAGGTGAAGACTCGGCGCGGGCGGGGTTTCGGCGACGGTTGGGAGGCCGTCGACGCCCGGAAGCGCCGGAAGCTGCGGTCGGTGGCCACGGCGTTCCTGCAGCACACGGGGGCGAGGCCCGCGGCCGTCCGGTTCGATGTCGCGAGCGTCCAGGTGGGCGCCGACGGCTCAGCCGAGGTCCAGGTCTTCGAGGACGCCTTCTGAGAGCCGGCGAAGGGCGTCGATCATCGCGTCGACGTCGGCCTCCACGCTCAGGTAGTTCACGAAGCCGGCCCGCAGGTAGGTGCGGTCGCGAAGCGTGGTCACGCTCACCCAGGCTTCCCCGCTGACCTCGAGCGCGCGCTGCAGGGTCGCCTCATAGCGGTCGAGCGCCTCGGGCGGCCAGCGGTCGGATCCGGCCGGGAGGTGGCGGAAGCACACCACCGAGAGCTCGGGCGCGGCGGGCGTGGCCTCCAGGTCGGGATCGGCCGCGCACCGGCGGGCGAAGTACGCGGCCAGGTCGTCGGTGCGTTCCACGAGCGCGCCGAGGCCGGCGGTGCCCAGCTGTTTCCAGCTCATCCAGAGCTTCAGCGCCCGGAACCGGCGCGTGCCCTCGAGGGAGTACTGGTACCAATCGAGCGGCTCGTCCTCCGGCCTCGCCGACCGGTAGTACTCGGGCGACTTGTGGAACGTGCGGAGGAGATCCTCGCGCCGGCGCACGACCAACCCGCCGATGTCGTAGGCCTGGAAGAACCACTTGTGGGGATCGACGGTGACGCTGTCGGCGCGCTCCAGACCGGGTACGCGATGGGCGTCGCGGGTCGACAGGCGCGCGGCGCCGCCGTAGGCCGCGTCGACGTGCAGCCAGACGCTCTCGCGCTGGGCGAGGTCGGCGAGCGCGGGGACGTCGTCGACCGAGCCGGTATTCGTCGAACCGGCGACGGCCGCGATCGCCAGCGGGGTGAGCCCCGCCGCCCTGTCCGCCTCGATCGCCTCGGCGACGGGCGCCGCCTCCAGGCGGAACCGGTCGTCGGAGGGCAACACGCGGAGGGTCTCGTCCGGGAAACCCAGCACCCCCAACGCCCGCGAGATCGAGAAGTGGGCCTGGTCGCTGACGTAGACGCGGGCGCCGTCGAGCGCGCCGCCGCGTGGGGTGCCCACCGTGCCACGGATCATCGGGAGCCAGACGTCGCGCGCGACGGTCATCGCCATGATGTTCGCCATCACTCCGCCGCTCGTGAGCACGCCCCAGCCGTCGTCGCCGATCCCGACGAGCTCGCGGAGCCAGGCGGTGACCTCCTCCTCGACGAACGTGCCGATCGGGCCCGCGTGCCAGACGTCGACGCCCTGGTGGATCCACTGAGCGAGCACCTCGCCGGCGATCGAGGAGGGGAGCGGCGGTGGCGTGAAGTAGGAGAAGGACCCGGGGTGCTGCGCGTTGTAGGTGGCCGGGGCGACACGCGAGCGGAACTCGCCGAGGACGTCGTCCCACGGGCTGGGCGAGACGGGCGCCGGCGCCGGCCGCCCCGTCGGGCCGAAGAACGTCTCGCGGGCCTCGGGGTAGGTGTTCGCGTGCATCGGGCGGCGGAGGGCCTCCCCGTAGAGCCAGTCGAGGGCGGCCCGCCAGGTGGACTCGCCGAGCGCCTCCAGGGCGGCGCGCGCCGAGGGATCGCGGTACTCGATCAGCTCGGGCTCCGGACCCAGGACGTGGCGGTCGTCGGCCATCGGCGGAAGGCTAGCAGCGCAGGCTCAGCCTTCCTTCACGGTGGCGTACCAGACGCGCTCGGCGACCTCGACGACCTCGTCGGAGATGCGGGAGATCCGCCGGTAGAGCTCTCGGGTCCCCATCACCACGCGGAGGTCGTCGACCTCGATCAGGGCCGAGGCGGCGTCGCGGTACACGCGCTCGAGGCGGCGCTGGGCCTTGATCGCCGCGTCGGCTGCCTCGGTCGCGGGTCCGTGCTCCTTCGCGCCCTGCTTCGTGAGCCGGCCGAAGGCGTCGTCGAGCCGGCGGACCCCCTCGAGCAGGAGCTCGGCCATCTCGCGGACGTGCTCGTCGGGCGGGATGCCCATCACCTCGGCCTCGCGCACCGCGTCCTTCGCGCCGTTCATCACGCCGTCGAGCCGCTCCGACATCGTGTAGAGGTCCTCGGCGTCGAGCGGGGTCGTGAACGACTCGGTGAGGGCCGCGCGCACCTCGCGCTTGCGGTCGTCGGCCTCGTGCTCGAGCATGCGGACGCGGTCGGCCTCGCCGCCGTCGCCCGTGGTCGCCCAACCGACGAGCGCCTCGAGCCCCTCGATCGTGGCGGCCGCCTGCGCCCGCAGGAGTCCGATCACGTCGTGATCTTCGGGCAGGAACCATGGGAGCTTCATGCGAGCCACCTCCAGACAGGGAGCGAGACTACGGCGAACGCGGCCGCCGCGGGCATCGTCGTCAGCCACGTGAAGCCGATGTTGGTCACGATCCGCCAGTTCACGTGGCGCGTGCGGCGCCGCCCCACGCCCACGCCGACGACCGACGACGCGACGATCTGGGAGGTGCTGACCGGCGCACCGATCACCGACGACGCGAGGATCACCCCGGCCGAGCTCGCCTGGCTGACGAGCCCGTCCAGGGGCCGCAGTCGCACGATCCGGCTCCCGATCGTCCGCACGATGCTCCAGCCGCCCATCGCGGTGCCGAGCGTCAGGCAGAACGCGCACGCGAGCGTCACCCACGTGGGGGCGTGCAGCGACGTCGTGTGTCCGGTGGCGAGCAGGAGCGCCGCGATGATGCCGACCGCCTTCTGGGCGTCGTTCGCGCCGTGGCTGAAGGCGAGCCACCCCGAGGTCACCCACTGCGCGCTGCGGATCACGGCGTCGACCCGCACCGAGGCTCGCCGCAGGGCGCGTCGGGCGATCCGGGTGATCAAGGCCGCCGCGGCGAACCCGAGGACCGGCGAGATCGCGAGCGCGATCAGCGACCCGATCACCCCGACGGGCCGCCCGTGCTCGATCCCGCCCCAGTTCACGGCGCTCGTCCCCGCGGTGGCGAGCGCGGCCCCGACGAGCCCGCCGACGAGCGCGTGGCTCGAGCTCGACGGGATCCCTCGCCACCAGGTGATCAGGTTCCAGGCCACGGCGCCGGTGAGCCCGGCCCCCACCACCATGACCTCCTGGCCGGCCGGCACGGTCACGATCGTCGCGATCGTGTCGGCGACGGCGGCTCCCAGGAGGAGCGGGCCGAGGAGGTTGCACACCGCGGCGAGGAGGATCGCCTGCATCGGGCGCGCGACGCGCGTCGCCACGAGCGTGGCGATCGCGTTCGAGGCGTCGTGGAACCCGTTCGTGACCGCGAACGCGAACGCCATGGCGATGGCGAGCCGGAACCCCGTCACCGGCCTCCTTCCCACGCCCGGACAGCGACCCGCGGATGATAGCCCGGCACCGGCACGGTCCTCGGTGTGACCTGCCGGCGTGACGGCCCCTGGCGTGACGACGGTCACGGAACCGATCCCCGGCCGCCCGTAGCGTCGGCGGCATGTACGGACGGGTGCTCGGCGTGACGGTCCTCGGGGTGGGTGGCCACCTCGTCACGGTGGAGGCGTTCGTCGGGCGGGGCCTGCCGTCGCTCACGTTCACGGGACTCCCGGGCACGGCGATCCTGGACGCCCGGGAGCGGATCCGGCCCGCGGTGGAACATGCCGGGCTCGAGTGGCCGCTCCGCCGGGTCGTGGTGAACCTCGCGCCGGGCAACCTTCGGAAGGAGGGGCCGGGGCTCGACCTCCCGATCGCCGCGGCGCTCCTGGTGGCGACCGGCCAGGTGAAGGGCCGCGAGGCCGCCGGCTGGGCGTTCGCGGGCGAGCTGTCGCTCAAGGGCGAGCTCCTGCCGACGCCGGGCATGCTCTCGGTGGCCATCGCGGCCGCACGTGCGGGCCTCGAGGGCGTCGTGGTGCCCGAGGCGAACGCCCTGGAGGCGGCGCAGGTCGGCGGGCTCCGCGTCGTGGGCGCCCCGTCGCTGCGGGAGGTCGTCGGCCTCCTCAAGGGGAACTGGTCGCCGCCCGAGGTCACGCCCGACGCCGGTCCGACCGACGTCGTCGACGGCGTCGATCTCGCCGAGGTCCGTGGCCAACAGCAGGCGCGGCGCGCGCTCGAGGTGGCGGCGGCCGGCGGCCACAACCTGCTGATGGTGGGCTCTCCCGGGGCGGGCAAGACGATGCTCGCGCGGCGCCTGCCCTCGATCCTTCCGGCGCCCACCCGGGAGGAGGCGCTCGAGGCCAGCCAACTCCACTCGGTGGCGGGGCTGTTGACGGGACGAGGGCTCCTGCGGTCACGGCCGTTCCGCGCCCCCCACCATTCGATCTCGACCGCAGGGCTGCTCGGCGGTGGCGCCACCGTGTTCCGGCCCGGCGAGGCGAGCCTCGCGACGCACGGCGTGCTCTTCCTGGACGAGCTCATCGAGTTCCGGCGCGACGCGATCGAGGCGCTCCGTCAACCGCTCGAGGACGGCCGGGTGATCGTGACGCGCGCCGCCGGGTCGGTCGAATTCCCCGCGCGCTTCACGCTGGTGGCGGCGGCCAACCCGTGCCCGTGCGGCTATCACGGCGACCAGCGTCGCCACTGCCGGTGTCCGGACCATCGTGTCCAGCAGTACCGCCAGAAGCTGTCGGGCCCGCTGCTCGACCGGATCGACCTGCGACTCCGGGTGCCGCGGCTGACGAAGGAGGAGCTGATGGGCGCCGACGGCGGGGAGTCGTCCGCCCGGGTGCGCGACCGGGTCGAGTCGGCCCGCGAACGGCAGCGCGCCCGGTACGCCGCCTTCGGCGTGCTGTGCAACGCCCACCTGCCCGGCCCGGCCGTCCGCCGCGAGACGCGGCTCGCCGCCGGCGCCGAGGAGCTCCTGGCCCGGGCGGTCGACGCCCTCGCGCTCACCGGGCGCGGGTTCGATCGCGCGCTGCGGGTGGGCCGGACGATCGCGGACCTGGAGGGCGCCGACCGTGTGGCGCCGACGCACCTGGCCGAGGCCCTCTCCTACCGGACCGGCTTCGACGGAGAGGAGGATCTCGCCCGTGCGGGTTGACGACGAACCGAGGGGATGGCCGCCCGGGTTCGGCGAAGGAACAGCGCGTGAGCGCGACGCGCTCCTGGTGCTCTCGAGCCTGCAGGGGATCACGCCGCGCCGGCTGCGGCGTGTGGCGTGGACCGAGGGCTCGGCGGACGCGTGCCTCGCGGCGATCAGGGACGGTCGCGCCGGGAGCCGTCTGGACCGCGAGTACGCCGTGCGGACCGATCCGTCGGCGATGGCGGCTGCGCTCGACGACTGCGGCGCCGCGGTTCTCACGTACGGCGGCCCCGGCTATCCGCGCGAGCTGGAGGACCTCCAACACGACCCGCCGGCCTGGCTCTTCGTGCGCGGACGGCCGTTCGAGCCGCAGGAGCAGCGGATCGCGATCGTGGGGTCACGGAGCTGCTCGGCGCTCGGACGTGAGGTGGCGCACGACCTCGGGCGTCGGCTCGCGGGCGCCGGTGTGCACGTCGTGAGCGGCGCGGCGCACGGCATCGACGAGGCGTCCCATCGGGGCGCGCTGGCGGCTCCCGGGCGGACGGTCGCGGTCCTCGGCGCCGGCATCGACGTCGCCTATCCGCGCTCGAACGCCGCGTTGCTCGATCGCATCCTCGCGACCGGCACGATCGTGAGCGAATACCCGCCCGGCGTGCCGGCGGTGCCGCGCAACTTCCCGGCGCGCAACCGGATCGTCGCCGGGCTCGCCCGGGCGCTCGTCGTGGTGGAGGGCGCCGGCAAGAGCGGCTCCCGGATCTCGGTCGACCACGCCCTTGACCTGGGACGCGACGTGTTCGCGGTCCCCGGCCCCGTGACGAGCCCGCTCGCGGAGGTGCCCCTCGCCCTGATCCGGGAGGGCGCCACGATGATCCGCGGGGCCGACGATCTGCTCGACGACCTCGGGATCACCTGGTCGCCGCATGCGCCGCCCGCCGAGCTCCCCGCCCAGGAGCGGCTCGTGTTCGAGGCGCTCACGACGCCCGTGCCCGCCGACGCCTTGGCACGAGAAGCGGGGCTCACGCTTTCCGACACGCTCACCGCGCTCCTCGGGCTGGAGCTCCGCGGCCTCGTCCGCGGGGCGGCGGGACGGTTCGAGCGCACCCTGCGGCCGTCCGAAGGCGGGTGAGGCGGGCTCCTTGCACCGCCCCCGAGGCGCTGCTACACAGAGCGGCACGCCCGCAGAACCTTCGGAGGATCCGTGCCGTCCGACCTTCCCGCGGCTGAGCTCGCCCTGATCGGCGCGTTCGCCGACCACCTGGCGCTCGAGCGCCATCTCTCCCCGAACACGGTGACGGCGTACCGTCGCGACCTCACGCAGGTGGCCACGTTCCTGCATCGAGACCGGTCGTCGCTCGCCGGGGCGACGTATCCGCTCCTGCGCCGGTTCCTCGCGCAGCAGCACACGCTCGGGTACGCGCGCGCGTCGATCGCTCGGAAGGTCGGCGCGATCCACACCTTCTACCGCTGGGCGACGGCCGAGGGACGCGTCGCGGACGACCCGTCGGTCCTGCTCGGGCGGCCGAAGGTCGTGAACCGACTGCCCACCGTGCTGCGTCCGCGGGAGGCGGCCGAGCTCGCCGAGGCGCCGCCCGATCCAGCCGGCGATCTCCCTCCGGCCGAGCGGGCGATCGCGCTCCGCGACCGCGCCGTGCTCGAGCTCCTCTACGGGTCGGGCCTGCGGGTGGGCGAGGTTGCGGGCCTGACGCTCGACCGGATCGACCTCGACCGCGCCCGCGTGCGCGTCCGCGGCAAGGGCGACAAGGAGCGCGAGATCCCGATGTCGGAGTTCGCGACCGCGGCGATCAGCGACTATCTCGCGCACGGGCGCGGGGTGTTGGCGGCGCCGGGGACGCGTACCCTCTTCTTCAATCGTAAGAAGAAGTCCTTCAGCGAGCGGGACATCCGTTCGATGGTGGAACAATATGTCGAGCGGTTGTTGCCGGGCCGTCGGGTCACCCCCCACACCCTGCGACACTCGTTCGCGACGCATCTGCTCGAAGGAGGGGCCGACATCAGAGCGGTACAGGAGCTGTTGGGACACGCGAGCGTGGCTACCACGCAGCGCTACACCCATGTGTCCCGCTCGCGGCTCTTCGAGGCCTACGAGCGGTCCCACCCGAGGGCCTGACGTGGCGACGACGAAGAAGCCGCCCACCAAGACCGCCCCGAAGAAGGCCACGGCCGGCACGGCCACCGTCACGGTCCCGCCGCACGTCGACGACGAGCTCGGTCTCCAATGGGCGGCGTTCAAGGGCGAGGGCGAGATCGAAGCCCGCGAGAAACTGATCCTGCACTACGCCCCGCTCGTGAAGTACGTGGCGAGCCGCGTGGCGACCGGTCTCCCGTCCAGCGTCGAGCAGGCCGACCTCGTGAGCTACGGGATGTTCGGGCTGATCGACGCGCTCGGCAAGTTCGAGCCCGGCCGCGGCAACAAGTTCGAGACGTACGCGATCCCGCGGATCAAGGGCGCGATCATCGACGAGCTGCGCGCGATGGACTGGGTCCCGCGGTCGGTCCGGTTCAAGGCCCGCGAGATCGAGAAGGCCAACGCCGACCTCGAGGCGATGTTGAAGCGTCAGCCCACCGAGAAGGAGCTGGCCGAGCGCCTCGGCATCTCGCTGCGCGAGCTCCACGACGTCGTGTCGCAGATCTCGTTCGTCTCGGTGCTCGCGCTCGACGAGATGGTGTCGGTGGGCGCCGATCGCGGCGAGCAGGTGTCGTTGATCGACACCCTCGCCGACAAGGGCATCGACCCCACCCAGGGCGTGGAGTCCCAGGAGACGCGGAGCCTCCTCAACGCGGCGATCAACGACCTCAGCGAACGCGAGAAGATCGTCGTCACGCTGTACTACTTCGAAGGGCTGACCCTCGCCGAGATCGGCGAGATCCTCGGGGTGACCGAGTCGCGCGTCTGCCAGATCCACACGAAGGCCGTCGGCGTCCTCCGTGGCCAGCTCACCGAGGTCGACTGACCCGAGCGCCGTCGGCGCGCCCCTGGAACCTCGCCGCGAAGGTGACGCCCGTCACGGTGCCGCCCGTTGCCCCGGCATAGGTTCGGCCGATGCGACGGATCGCGCTCCTGCTGCTTCTGGTGACCACGCTGGCACTGGCCGATGCCGGGCCCGCACCGGCCGCGGGGCTGTGGACCTGGCCGGTGGCGGGACCGATCCTCCGGGCCTTCGACCCGCCGGACGATCCGTACGGATCGGGCCACCGCGGCATCGACGTCGGCACCGCGGTGGGCACGGCGGTCGTGGCGCCGGCCGCCGGCGTCGTGTCGTTCGCGGGCAAGGTCGGCGGGCAGCTGTTCCTCACGATCGCGCACGGCGGGGCGCTGCAGTCGACGGCCTCGTGGCTCACCGACGTGCTCGTGCGCAAGGGCGACACGGTGGCCGAGGGCCAGGTCGTCGCCCACACGGGATGGGGGCACGCGGTCGACCCCTCGCCGCACCTCCACTTCAGCGTGCGGCTCGACGGCGTGTACGTCGATCCGCTCGACTACCTGGCGCCGATGGACGTGAGCGCGCTGATCCGTCTCGCACCCGTCGGCGCGACGACGGCTCGGGCACCGGCGGCGGCGGCCGGGGCGGTCGGGCCGCTGACGTTTAGGATGACCCGGCCTTGGACACCCCTCGTCTCACCCACCTCGTTCGCCCTGGCCGCCGTGCCCGCTTCCTGGCATCCGCGCTGGCCGCCGGGCTGACCATCGCCATCGCGTTGCCGGTGGCGGCCTCGTCCGTCGTCGTGTGGTCGGGGTTCCAGGGGGACCCGTCGCACTCGGGGTTCGCGGCCGACGGGCCGGCGCCTCCGTACGCGGAGGCCTGGACGTCGCCGGCCGAGCTCGGCGGGGCCTCCGCGCAGTTCGGCCTGTCCCAGCCGGTGGTCGTCGACGACACCGTCGTCACGGTGGGGACCGAGGCGATCGTCGGCGTCGATCTGGCGACGGGCGATCAGGTGTGGACCGTCGCGAGGGATGCGGGCCCCGCCGTCGCTCCGGCGGCGCTGACGGTCGGCGACACGGTCGCGATCGCCTACACGGAGGGGTTCGGACCTCACCCCCCGGGGAGCCGGGCCTCCGCCAGCGCCAGCGCGAGCACGACGGCCAGCGTATCGCCGGCGGCCGGTGCCTCATCGGCGAGCGGCGAGCCCGACGGCGTGCCCGTCGACTCCCATCTCGCCGCGATCGACTTCGCGACGCAGGAGCGGCTCTGGAGGCCGGTGGCGCTCGACGCCGTGAGCTTCACGGGTGTCACGGCGGCCGACGGCGTGGCGTACGCCGCCACCGAGGCCGGCTCCGTCTACGCGGTGGATCTGCGGACCGGCCACACCGCGTGGACGGCCGATGCGGGCGAGGCCGTCGATACCCCGCTGATCGTCACGGACGGGCTCGTGATCGCGGTCACCCGCGCGACGAGCGACGAGCCCTCGTCCGTGGTCGCGCTCGCCGTCTCCGACGGGTCGGAGACCTGGCGCTGGAAGAGCGACACGCCCGTATACCGGCTCTCGGCGGCCTCGGCCGACGATGCGCACGTCTACGTCGGGCTCTCGGACCAGAACGGCACGCTCCGCGCGCTCGACCTCGGGACCGGTTCGCTCGCCTGGACGGCCCGGATGAACGCCGCCGTCAACCTCGTGTCGGCGCCGGCGGCCACCGGCGACGCCGTCTACGCGCTCGACTTCCGAGGGCAGCTGTACCGGTTCGATCCGGCGACGGGTACCCGTGACTGGGACTTCGCGCTGAACGAACTGGTGCTGCGCTCGGGCCCCGTCGTCGTGGGGGACCATGTGGTCTTCGGCACGACGGGCGGCCATCTCGCCGCCGTCGAGGCGGGCTCCGGCGATCTGGTGTGGCGGGCCGAGCCGGCGAGCGGGCAGCTCCGCTCGATCGCGGTCACCCCCGATCGGCTCGTCGCGGTCCGCGGCGGCGAGGACGCGGGACTGATCGCCTTCGACACCGACCCCGCGGGGGCCCTCGTCCGGGTGCCGTCGCCCACCGTCCTCGACCCGGGCGGGTTCTTCGGCGCCTTCGCGATCGGCGCGCTGGTGTTCTGCGCGATCGCGATCCTCGGAGGGCGCTGGTTGATCGGCCGGGCCGGTCCGGCCCTGGCCACCGAGACCGAGGGATCCGGTGACGACGGGCCGGCGGACCCCTTCGACGAGTGACGAGGCGACGAGGACGACGCATGACCAACAGGAACAAGAAGCGACGTC
This sequence comes from uncultured Actinomycetes bacterium, assembly GCA_963821925.1. GTDB lineage: Bacteria > Actinomycetota > UBA4738 > UBA4738 > HRBIN12 > JAOUEA01. The sequence goes on from CAWGFO010000010.1 coordinate 254,212, forward strand.
CGCCGAGCGGGTACCGTGCGCCCCAGCCCACCCAGGCTTCGCGCCAACAGGCGGCGCCCCGTCGTCAGGGCCTCTTCGGGTCTCTGTTCGCGCCGCGCACGGCCGTCGACACCGACATGCCGAAGATGCGGACCTCGATCGGCCGCGGGTTCATCACCGCCGCGGGGACGCCCGGCATCGTGGTGGCGATCGCCCTCGTCGTGTTCCTCGAGTGGCTCCTCTCCGTGCTGTTCGGCTTCCAGGGACCGTTCGCGGTCTTCGTCAACGCGCTCGCGATCCCGCCGGTCGGCACGAGCTTCGACTTCCAGATCGCGCAGGGCGTGTTCGGGGTGCAGGGCGGGCTGTTCGCGGTCCTGGGCTTCGTCGCGATGCGCGGGATCATCGTGGCCCTGTTCACGGGCGCGATCGTCGACGTGCTGCAGACCGGGTCGGCCACCCGCTGGTCGCTCGTCCGCGGGATGCGGGCGATCCCGACGGCGATCGCGACGAGCGTGGCCTCGATGGGGCTCGTGACCGTGGCGATCTTCATCGGGCCCCTGCTCGGCCTGGGGCTCGGCTCCCTCCTGCAGGTGGGCGCCCTCGTGGCCGGCATCTACCTCTTCGTGTTCGCGCCGACGATCGCCGTGGCCGAGGGTCGGGGGATGCCCGAGTGCATGTCGCGGTCGATCCGCGCTGGCCGGATGCCCGGGGCGGGGAACCTCGGCTTCGCGGTCCTCTACGTGATCCCGACGATCGCGCTCCTCGTGGCGCCCGGCAAGCCCGGCTCCGACATCGGGGTGAACCCCACGGTCGCGGCCTGGGTCTTCGTGCTCGCGATCAACCTCCTGCAGATCTCGATGCTCGCGGCCTTCTCGTTCCGCTACCTCTCGATCGCGCACGAGGTGCCCGACCCGGCCCGCGAGGCTCGCCCCGCCCGCCCGGCCCGCAGCCGCTGAGCGCGCGCCGAGGGTCGGCACGACGACCCCGCTGCTAGACTCCTCCCGCCGGCGCCCAGGCGCCGAGCACACACGTCCGGGGACCGCATCGCCGGAGGTCCCGCGCCCGTACGGGCGGGCCGGCGACGGGAAGATCCGGGCGGAGGATGACAACCGAGCACAAGGAGTCGCTGCCATGCCTGTCGTGACCAGGCGGGAGCTCCTCGAGGCGGGCGTGCACTTCGGCCACCAGACCCGACGGTGGAACCCGAAGATGCACCGCTACCTGTACGGGGAGCGTTCCGGGATCTACATCATCGACCTCGAGAAGTCCCTGTCGGGCATCGAGGAGACCTACGAGTTCGTGCGTGGCCTCGGCCGCCGCCGTGGGATCGTCCTGTTCATCGGGACGAAGAAGCAGGCCCAGGAGGTCGTCGAGGAGCAGGCGAACCGCGTGGGCATGCCCTTCGTGAACCACCGCTGGCTCGGCGGCATGCTCACGAACTTCACCACGATCTCCAAGCGGCTGCTCCGCCTGCGCGAGCTCCGCGAGATGGAGCGATCCGGCGCGATCGATTTCCTCCCCAAGAAGGAGGGCATCCGCCTGCGCCACGAGCGGGAGAAGCTCGAGCGCAACCTCGGCGGGATCCAGGACCTCGAGCGCCTTCCCGACGCCGTGTTCGTGGTCGACACGAAGAAGGAGCACATCGCCGTCAACGAGGCGCGCAAACTGAACATCCCCGTGATCGCGATCGTCGATACGAACTGCGACCCAGACGAGGTCGACTTCGTGATCCCGGGCAACGACGACGCGATCCGCGCGGTGAACCTCGTGACCCGCGTGATCGCCGACGCGCTCGCCGAGGGCTACGGCATGGCCAAGGACGAGATCGTCGAGAAGGCGACCGGCCAGGCCCCGCCCGCGCCTACCGGCGCCAAGCCCACCGCGGCCCCCGCGGCCGTCGACGAGACCCCGTCGCCCGAGGACGCCGCCGCGATCGCCGCGACCACCGTGTTCGAGCCCGACGCGCCGGCCCCCGCCGCCGCCGTCACGGAGCCCGAGCCCGACGCGGCCACCGAGGTCGCAGAACCCACCGAGGCCGCAGAACCCACCGAGGCCGCGGACACCCCCGCGCCGGCCGCCGACGACGCACCGACCGAGACACCGGCCGTCCCCGAGCCCACCGCGGCCACCCCCGAGGAGACCGCATGAGCGACATCGCAGCCGAGCAGGTCAAGCAGCTCCGGGAGGCCACCGGCGCCGGGATGATGGACTGCAAGAAGGCACTGGTCGAGACGGCCGGCGACTTCGACAAGGCCGTCGAGTTCCTCCGCGAGAAGGGACTCGCCTCCGCCGCCAAACGCGCCGGCCGATCCGCGAACCAGGGCGTGGTCGAGAGCTACATCCACTTCAACAAGACGGTGGGCGTGCTCGTCGAGGTCAACTGCGAGACGGATTTCGTCGCCAATACCGACGAGTTCCAGGCGCTCGCGAAGGACCTGGCCCTGCACATCGCCAGCCCGGCCGCGCCGAGGTTCGTGAACCGCGACCAGGTCCCGCAGGCCGAGCTCGACGCCGAGCGCAAGATCTTCGAGGCGCAGGCCAAGGAGTCGGGCAAGCCCGAGAACGTGATCGAGAAGATCGTCGAGGGCAAGCTCACCGCATACCTCAGGGACATCGTGCTGCTCGACCAGCCGTTCGTGAAGGACGACAGCAAGACCGTGCAGCAGTTGCTCGACGAGATCTCCGCCAAGGTCGGCGAGAAGGTTGCCGTCAAGCGCTTCGCGCGATACAAGCTGGGCGAGGACGCCGAGTAGCGGCGTCGAGGGGAGACCGCAGCCGATGACCGACGGGGGAGCGACGCGGCCCACGTACAAGCGGGTCCTGTTGAAGCTCTCCGGCGAGGCGTTCGCGCCGGGTGACTCCCAGTCCGGCATCAGCAGCGAGGCCACGAGCCTCGTGGCGCGGCAGCTGGCCGAGATCATCGACCTCGGCGTCGAGACGGCCGTGGTGGTGGGCGGTGGCAACATCTGGCGTGGCCGCCAGGCGCCCGACATCGACCGGAACCGCGCCGACTACATGGGCATGCTCGCGACCGTGATGAACGCGCTCGCGCTCCAGGACGCCCTCGAGAAGATCCACGTGACGACCCGCGTGCAGACCGCGATCGCCATGACCCAGCTGGCCGAGCCGTTCATGCCGCTGCGCGCGCGGCGTCACCTCGAGAAGGGGCGGGTCGTGGTGTTCGCGGCCGGGCTCGGCGTGCCGTTCTTCTCCACCGACACCTGCGCCGCCCAGCGCGCGCTCGAGATGGGAGCCGACGCGCTCCTCAAGGGCACGAAGGTCGACGGCGTCTACACGTCGGATCCGCACGTGGATCCGACGGCCACGAGGTTCGACACGATCGAGTACGTGGACGTCCTCAAGGAGGGTTACCAGGTGATGGACGCCACGGCGATCTCGCTCTGCATGGAGAACGGGTTGCCGATCATCGTGTTCGACCTTCGCGAGGAAGGCAACATCCGGCGGGTCGTGAGCGGCGACCCGATCGGCACGCTGGTCCACGGAGGAGTGCGATGACGATCGATTCGAGCCTGAAGGACGCCGGCCACAAGATGGAGGCAGCCGTCAGCCACCTCAAGGAGGACCTCGCGGGCATCCGCACCGGCCGCGCGTCGGCCTCCGTGCTGAACCGCGTGACCGTGGAGTACTACGGTACCCCCGTGCCCCTCAACCAGTTGGCGAGCATCACCGTGCCGGAGCCGCGGCTCCTGGCCGTCACGCCCTTCGACAAGGGCGCGGTCGGATCGATCGAGAAGGCGATCCAGTCGAGCGACCTCGGGATCACGCCGTCGAACGACGGGCAGGTGATCCGACTGGCCTTCCCGCCGCTCACCGAGGAGCGCCGCAAGGAGCTCGTCAAGCAGGTCCACCATCGCGCGGAGGAGGGCCGGGTGGCCGTCCGCAACGTCCGACGGCACGCCAAGGAAGAGATGGAGAAGCTTGAGCGCGAGGGCGGCATCTCGGAAGATGACCTCGTGCGTGGGGAGAAGGAACTCCAGAAAGTCACCGATCGCTTCGTGGGCGAGATCGACGAGATCCAGGGCCACAAGGAGCAGGAGCTGATGGAGGTCTAGTGGCGGACGACAAGCGCGACGGCGGCGACGACCTGTTCGAGGACCTCGACAAGTTCTTCGCACCGATCAAGGACGTCGACTGGGACGAGCCCGCGTCCACGGGGGCGCGTGAGACCCCCAGCGAGGAACACGTCGCCGTGCACGCCGCCGAACCCGAGTCGCCCGCGACACCCGAGCCCGCCGCCGAGCACGACGACGACGAGTGGTACGACACCTCGGTGATCGAGCCGATCCAGGGGCTGGGCGAGGACCTGTTCGCCGACGAGGCGTCGGGCGGTGAGCCCGAGGTCGTCGAGGAGGTCGTGGTCGTCGAGGTGGAAGAGCCCGAGCCGGAGCCGGAGGCCCCGCAGGCCGAGCGGTTCGTCGACGAGGCCGAGACGGGCCCCGACGAGACCGACGAAGGTCCGACGATCGACGAGCTCCTGGCCGAAGAGGCCGAGGCCGGGGGGTCGGAAGAGGCCGAGGACCTCGACACCGTGACCGCCGAGTGGACGCTCGACCAGGACGACGAGCCGGTCGCCGCGGCGCCCTCCGCTCCGCTCCCGTCGTTCCTCGACGAAGCCGAGGCCGCCGCCGAGGCGCCCTCCGATGAGGATCTCGAGGCCGCCGCCGAGCACTTCGCCGGGTCGGTCCGGGGTGGGGTCGAGGAACCGGTCGCCGCATCCGTGACGTCTGGTGCCGACCTGATGGAGGATCTGGGCGCCGACGAGGTGGAGCAGGACATCCTGTCGGACCTCGGTGCGTCCGAGCCGCGCACGGTGATGGTCTCCGAGGGGCTCGGCGGCCCGAGCTGGCAGGATCCGGGCTCGATCGAGGTCGGGGCCGACATCGATCGCCGTGGTCCGAACGCCGGCGAGCGCGACGTGCCCGCCGCCTTCCTCACCGGGCTCGTCCTCGCGGGGGTGGCGCTGGGTGCGCTCCTGATCGGGGAGGCCGTGTTCGCGGTGATCGCGACGGCGGTGGTCCTGTTGGCCCAGGGCGAGTTCTTCGGCGTGATGGCCAAGCACCACCGCCAGCCCGCCACCGCGATCGGGCTCCTCGTGGGTCTGCTGATGATGGGCGGCGCGTACTTCCACGGCGAGTCCGCGGTGCTCGCGATGTTCGCCCTCGGCGTGATGGCCACCTTCCTGTGGTTCATGGCCGGACCCGCGGCGCACCGCAAGGACACGATCGTGAACATCGGCCTCACCCTCGTGAACATCGCGTGGATCCCGTTGCTCGCGAGCTACCTGCTGGTCATGCTCGATCTCGAGCACGGCTCCCAGCTCGTGATCGCGGTGATCGGCCTGACGTTCGTCTTCGACACGGCCGCGTTCCTCGGCGGTTCGATCATGGGCGGACAGTTCTTCCAGCGCCCCCTCGCTCCGAGCGTCAGCCCCAAGAAGTCGATCGAGGGACTCGTGATCGCCACGTTGACCACGATGGTCGTGTCCGTGGCGCTCGTGACGTCGTTCGTCGAGCCGTTCGAGAACATGAAGATCGAGTCGCTGCTGCTCGCGATCGTGGTGGCGGCGGCCGCGACGCTCGGCGACCTCGCGGAGTCGCTCGTGAAACGCGACCTGGGCATCAAGGACATGGGCACGATGCTCCCGGGGCACGGCGGGATCCTCGACCGGATCGACTCCCTCCTGTTCGTCGCGCCGGCCGCGTTCCTGCTGCTCCGCGTGATCTTCGCCTGACCACGATCCGGCCCTGGGCTTCGGGTTCCTCCCCGCGAAGGCGGTTGCCCGGGGTACCCTTGAGGGCATGAAGTCGGTCACCATCCTCGGCTCGACGGGGTCGATCGGCACGCAGGCCCTCGACGTGATCCGCCACAACCTGGATCGATTCAAGGTCGTCGGGCTCTCCGCGGCCGGCGGCAACGTGGAGCTCCTCGCGGGGCAGGTCCGCGAGTTCCTCCCGCCGGTGGTGGCGATCGCCGACGAGGACGCGGCCGCCGACCTCACCCAGAAGCTGGGGGCGATCAAGGGCGTCGAGGTGATCTCGGGACCCGAGGCGGCTGAGGCGCTCGCCCGCGACGTCGAGACCGACGTGGTCGTGAACGCGCTCGTGGGCTCGGCGGGGCTCGGTCCGACGCTCGCCACGCTCCAGAGCGGGAAGACCCTCGCGCTGGCGAACAAGGAGAGCCTGGTCGTCGGCGGCGAGCTCGTGACCGACCTGATCAAGGGAGAGCCCGAACGGCTGCTTCCCGTCGACTCGGAGCATGCGGCCCTCGCGATGGCGCTCCGGGGCGAGCGTCGCGAGGATCTCAAGCGGGTCGTCCTCACCGGATCGGGCGGACCGTTCCGCGGCTGGACGCGCAGCGAGCTCGCACGCGCGTCGGTGAAGGAGGCGCTCCAGCACCCGGTGTGGTCGATGGGCCCCAAGATCACGATCGACTCCGCCACCCTGATGAACAAGGGGCTCGAGGTGATCGAGGCGCACTACCTCTTCGACCTCGAGTACTCGCAGATCCACGTCCTGATCCACCCCGAGGGGCTCGTGCACGCGATGGCCGAGTTCCGCGACGGGAGCCTGCGCGCCGAGATGGCGAAGGCCGACATGCGCCTGCCGATCCAGCTCGCGCTCGCCTGGCCCGAGCGGCTCCCGACCGGCGTGGAGCCCGTCCCGCTGACCGATCGCCCGCTCACGTTCGAGCCGGTCGACCGGGAGGCCTTCCCCGCCGTGGACCTGGCCTACCGGGTCGGCGGTCTGGGACTCACCTTCCCCGCGGTGATGAACGCGGCCAACGAGGTTGCGGTCATGGCCTTCCTCGAGGGCAAGATCCCGCTCACGCGGATCGTCGAGCTCGTGCAGACCGTCGTGGACGAGCACGAGCCGGCCTCGGTGGTGTCGGTCGTGAACATCGAGCGGGCCGACACCTGGGCCCGCTCCCGCGCGGCCGAGATCATCGAGGAGCGCTGACCCCCGCATGCAGTTCGCCCTCGGCCTGCTGATCTTCCTGCCGTTCCTGACGGTGATCATCTCGATCCACGAACTCGCGCACTTCGGCGTCGCCCGCCACTACGGGATGAAGGTCACCGAGTACTTCATCGGGTTCGGTCCGCGGATCTGGTCGACGCGCCGCGGCGAGCTCGAATGGGGCGTGAAGGCCCTCCCGATCGGGGGGTACGTGAAGATCGCGGGGATGAACCCGTACGAGGAGGTCGCGCCCGAGGACGTCGACCGGACGTACGGCGCGAAGCCGGCCTACCAGCGGGCGCTCACGATCTTCGCCGGTCCAGGATCGCACTTCGTCGTGGCGGCGATCCTGTTCTCGCTGACCTTCCTCTTCTTCGGGGACTTCCGGAGCACGGTGCCCGTGGTCGGACGGGTGGAGCCGTCGCTGAACGGGTCCACCTCGCCGGCGGCCGACGCTGGGATGCAGCCGGGCGACGTGATCGTCGGGGTCGGCGACGTCCGGGATCCGACCCAGGAGCAGATGCGCGACCTCGTGACGGCCGCGGTGAGGAACGACCCGGGCTCGCCGATCGCGGTCACCGTGGAGCGCGACGGGCAGGAGATCGTGCTCGAGATCGTGCCGGAGCTCGACACGATCGAGGGTGTGAAGATGGGACGGGTCGGGATCGTCCTGGGCACCGAGCGGATCGGGCTCGTGCCGTCGGTGGTGGCCGGGGTGAAGGAGGTCGGCTTCGCGATCGAGGAATCGATCGGGCAGGTCGGCCGTGTCTTCGGCCCCCAGGGGATCGGACGGATCGTCACGCTGCTCACGAGCGACGCGCCCCGCGACCAGCAGGACGCCACGAGCGTCGTCGGGATCAGCCAGCAGGTCGGCGCGACCTCGTCCAGGGGTGACTGGGGCACCGTCCTCTACTTCTTCGCGTTCGTCACGGTGTTCATCGGCCTGATCAACCTCGTGCCGCTGCCGCCGTTCGACGGGGGGCACCTCGCCGTGGTCGCGTACGAGAAGGTGATGCACCGCGCCGTCGACATGCGCAAGCTGATCCCCGTGTCGGCCGCCGTGATCGCCTTCTTCGTGATCTTCGTGAGCGCGACGATGTTCCTGGACTTCGCGAAGCCGATCCCGACGCCCTGACGGGCGTTCTCGCAGGTCACGGGCCTCGTCGCCACGATTTCTCAACACCGCCTGGGGCTGGGCGACACATACGAGGGCTACGATTCCCGCCATGAGCGAACAGACGATCTTGGTGGTGGACGACGAGGAGGCGATCGCCGAGGCGGTGCGGGCGCGGCTCGAGAGCGAGGGCTACCAGGTCGTCGTCGCGTACGACGGTCCCCAGGCGATCCAGCTGCACGCCGAGCACCGCCCCGATCTCGTGGTGTTGGACCTGATGCTCCCCGGGATGGACGGGCTGGAGGTCTGCCAGGCGATCCAGAGGAACGGCTGGACCCCGGTCCTGATGCTCACGGCCCGCACCGAGGAGGCCGACAAGGTCGCCGGGTTCGCGGTCGGCGCCGACGACTACCTCACGAAGCCCTTCTCCCTGCGTGAGCTGGCCGCCCGCGTGAAGGCGATCCTCCGGCGGATGGAACGGATGCAGGCCGAGCGCGACACCGGCCCGATCGAGCGCAACGGTCTCGCGATCGACCCCAGCCGCCGCCGGATCAGCGTCGACGGCGAGGAGATCGGCCTCACCCCCCTCGAGTTCGAGATCCTGCTCGCCCTGGCCCGCGATCCGGGCGTGGTCCTCTCCCGTGACCAGCTGATGGACAAGGTGTGGGGCTACCGCGACTACGCGGGCGGCCGCGTCGTCGACTCGCACGTCGCCCGGATCCGCCGCAAGCTCGGTGAGGACGGGAACGAGCCGCGCTTCATCCGCACGGTGCACGGCGTGGGGTACGCCTTCCAGGAACGCCTGTGAGCTCCCTGCCTCTCGAGAAGCTGCCGACGATCAAGGGCAAGCTCGGTTCGGTCATCGTGATCGCGGTGGGCGTGACCGTCGTCCTGATCTTCCTGATGCTCGGCTACGGGCTCCGCGGCACCTCCCAGGACACCGCCCGACTGACCCTGGTTCGCGTGGCGCGGCGCGAGGCCGTCGGGACGCTCGTGACGAGCCCCGAGGGGATCGCGATCGTCCGTACGACGATCGAGGGCGGGATCCTCGAGGGCGCGCCGCCCGCGCCGCTGCCCGTCTTCGTCGACGGCATGGTGCACGTCGGCTCGACCCAGGAGCTCGAATACGCGGTCGTGCCGATCGTGGTGGAAGGGCAGGTCACCGAGCTCGTCTACGCGGTGCAGCCGGCTCCCGGGCGCGGGTTCTTCGCGCGGGTCGCCGCCACGTTCACCTTCCTGGCGGACTTCTGGTGGCAGTTCCTGGTCGCGGGGGCGCTCGCGGCCGGCATCGCGCTGGTGATGGCCCGCTGGCTCGCGCGCGGCATGACCCAGCCGCTCCGCGACATGGCGCAGGCGGCCCGACGGATGGAGCAGGGCGACTATTCCGTACGCGTGCACGCGAAGAGCCGCGACGAGGTCGGGCAGCTCGCGGCCGCCTTCAACCGCATGAGCGGCGAGCTCGAGCAGCTCGAGCGTTCCCGGCGCGACCTCGTGGCGAACGTCTCGCACGAGCTGAAGACGCCGATCGCCGCGATCCGCGCCCACCTCGAGAACCTCCTCGACGGCGTCGAGCAGCCGAATCCCGAGACCCTGCAGGTGATGCTCACGCAGTCCGAGCGCCTCGGCCGCCTGGTCGAGCAGCTGCTGGACCTCTCGAAGCTGGAATCGGGCGAAGTGCCGCTCCATCGCGAGGAGGTGCCGCTGGCGTCGCTCGTGTCGCAGGTGGTCTCCGAGATCGACGTCGCCAGATCCGATCGGGGCGTCGCGGTGCGCAGCCGGGTGCCCGACGATCTCCCGGCGGTCGACGCCGACCGCGAGCGCGTGCACCAGGTCCTCTTCAACCTGGTGGACAATGCCGTCCGGTTCACGCCCGAGGGCGGCGAGGTCGCGATCGAGGCCCATCGGCACAACGGGTCGGTCGAGGTCACGGTCGCGGACACGGGCGTGGGCATCTCCCCCGAGCACCTGCCCCGGCTCTTCGAGCGCTTCTACCGGGTCGACCCGGCCAGGGCGCGGGAGGACGGGGGCACCGGGATCGGCCTCGCGATCGCGCGCTCCGTCGTGGAGGCGCACGGGGGCCACATCAAGGCCGAGAGCGAGCAGGGCAAGGGGAGCGTGTTCACGTTCGACCTGCCGGTCGCCCAGGCGGACGCGAGCTAGGAGGGAGCCTCTCTTGAAGTCCACCACCACCACGATCACCGTGACCGCCGGCCGGCGGTACGACTACCTCGACCTCACCGACGACCTCCGGCGTGCGATCAAGGACTCCGGGGTCACCGACGGCGCGGCGATCGCCTTCTGTGCGCACACGACCTGCGCCCTCTTGATCAACGAGTGGGAGGACGGGGCGATGGCCGACTTCCGGCGTCACCTCACCGACCTCGTGCCGCACGACGGCGTCTACTACCAGCACGACGACTTCGAGGTCCGCACGCAGAACATGCACCCCGACGAGCGCGCGAACGGCCACGCCCACGTGAAATCGATGCTGCTCTCGGCCACGTCGCACGCGATCCCGGTGGTAGCCGGCGAACCCGCGTTCGGCACCTGGCAGCGGCTGATCTTCTTCGAGATGGACGAGCCGAAGGACCGCACGATCACGTTCCACGTGTTCGGCGGCTGAGCTGAGAGACTGCCTGACGTGGCCATCGAGCGCAGGAAGTCGCGGCAGATCGCGATCGGCGACGTCCTGATCGGCGGCGACGCGCCGGTCTCGATCCAGTCGATGACCACGACGAAGACCGCCGACATCAACGCGACGCTGCAGCAGATCGCATCGCTGGTCGCGGCCGGCGTCGACATCGTCCGCGTGGCGGTGCCCCACTGGGAGGACGCCGAGGCGCTCGTCGCGATCGCCGCGAAGTCCACGGTGCCGGTCGTGGCCGACATCCACTTCCAGTGGAAGTACGCGATGGCCGCGCTCGAGGCCGGGATCCAGGGCCTGCGTATCAACCCCGGCAACATCAAGTACCAGGACAAGGTGCGGCTGATCGCGCGCGAGGCGAAGGATCGTGGTGTGCCGATCCGGATCGGCGTGAACGCCGGCTCGCTCGAGAAGGAGCTGCTCGAGAAGTACGGATCGCCCACGCCTGAGGCGCTCGTCGAGAGCGCACTGAACGAGGCCCGGATCCTCGAGGACGAGGAATTCTTCGACATCAAGATCTCCGTGAAGCACTCGAACCCGCTCGTGATGATCGAGAGCTACCGGCTGCTCGCCGAAGCCTGCGACTACCCGCTGCATCTCGGCGTCACCGAGGCCGGCCCGATGCCGATGGGGGGCCTGAAGAGCGCGGTCGGGATCGGGGCGCTCCTCGCCGAGGGGATCGGCGACACGATCCGTGTCTCCCTCACCGACGACCCGGTGGAGGAGGTCAAGGCGGGCACGACGATCCTGCGATCGCTGGGCCTGCGCAAGCGCGGCCTCGACCTCGTGGCCTGCCCCTCGTGCGGCCGCGCCGAGGTGAACGTCCTCGAGCTCACCCAGAAGGTGAACGCCGCGATCGAGAACGAGAAGTTCACCGTGCCGATGCGCGTGGCCGTGATGGGCTGTGTCGTGAATGGGCCGGGAGAGGCGCGCGAGGCCGATGTCGGCATCGCGAGCGGCATGGGGCTCGGCTTCATCCTGCGTCAGGGCGAGGTGGTCGCGAAGGTCCCTGAGGACGAGCTCGTCGACGCGCTGATCGCGGAGGCCCGGACGGTCGCGGCCGAGAAGGTCGCGGCGGGCGAAGGCGCCGACTGAATCAAGGGACGGGGACCCGGGTGCCGATACCGGCCCCATGAAGGGGATCCGGGCCGTCGTGGCGTTCATGCTCGTGGCAGGTGCGCAGCTGGGCGCCGGCGCGGTGGCCGGCGCCCAGCCCTCGAGCCTCGTCCCCGGGACGACCTGCGCCGTCTTCCCGGCCGACAACGCCTGGCACCTGAACGTCTCGCGGATGCCGGTCCACCGCCGCAACGACGTCTGGAAGAAGGCGATGCACGCCGGGGGCACCGACCTGCATCCTGACTTCGGCCCACCGAGCTACGGGATCCCGTACGACGTCGTCGGCGGCGACCACGCGAAGGCGTCGATCGACTTCGTCTACGCGAGCGAATCCGATCCCGGCCCGTATCCGTTCGGGCCGGACATCACGGTCGAGGGGGGCTCCGACCGGCACGCGCTGATGATCGACCAGAGCGATTGCACGCTCTACGAGCTCTTCGCCGCCACGTGGAACGGCGGGAACCCGACGGCGGGGAGCGGCGCGATCTTCGACCTGGGCTCCAACGCCCTGCGCCCGCGCGGCTGGACGAGCGCCGACGCCGCGGGACTCTCGATCTTCGCCGGCCTGCTGCGGTGGGACGAGGTCCAGGCGGGCGAGGTCGACCACGCGATCCGGTTCACGGTCGACTGCACTTCGCGATCGTTCCTGTGGCCGGCGCGGCACCAGGCGGGGTCCTCGGATGGCCGGTGTCCGCCGATGGGCGCGCGGTTCCGTCTGAAGCGCGGGTTCTCGCTTGCGGGGTTCAGCGACGACGCGAAGGTGCTCCTGCGCGGGATGAAGCGCTACGGCCTCGTGCTCGCCGACAACGGGAGCGACTGGTACTTCCAGGGCACCGTCGATCCGGGGTGGACGAACGCGCTGCTCGACCAGCTGAAGACGATCCCGGCGGGCGCCTTCGTGGCCGTCGACGTCTCGGGGTGCAGGGTCGCGCCGAACAGCGGGGCGTTCGCCTACGGCCCGGACTGCCCGGCACCCTGACGCTCGGTCAGGCGGAGGAAGTTCGCGACGATCGTCGGCCCTTCGGGGGTGAGGATGCTCTCCGGGTGGAACTGCACGCCGAAGCGGGGAAGGGAACGGTGCTGGGCCGCCATCACGAGCCCGTCTTCGGTCCAGGCGGTCAGCTCGAGCTCGGCGGGGAGGTCGTCGCGCAGCACGACCAGGGAGTGGTAGCGACCCGCGTCGAACGGGTTGGAGATGCCCTCGAGGATCCCCGCACCCTCGTGGAACACCTGCGAGGCCTTCCCGTGTACCGGCCCGGTACGAACGACCGTGCCACCGCAGGCGACACCGATCGCCTGATGGCCGAGGCAGACGCCGAGCACGGGGGTCGCGTCGGGGAGGATCGAGAGAAGCTCGGTGAAGCACCCCGCGTCCTCGGGCCGGCCGGGGCCGGGGGACAGAAGCACGGCCTCGGGCTCTCGTGCGGCGAGGGCCGCCGCGGGCTCCGCGTCGCTCTTCACGACCTCGGTGGGATAGCCGAGCTTCTCGATCAGCTGCACGAGGTTGTACGTGAACGAGTCGTAGTGGTCCACGACGAGGATCATGCGCCCTCCTTCCCGCTGCCGAGCGTACCGTCGCCGGGGTCCGATGCCGCCTCCGCGTCCGCGGGCGCCACCGCCGGAAGCAGCGCCGACGCCTTGGCCTTCGTCTCTTCGAGTTCGGTCTGGGGATCGGAGTCGGCGACGACGCCCGCCCCGCTCTGCACGTGCGCCTTGCCCTCCTTCACGACCGCGGTCCTGATCGTGATGCAGAAGTCGAGGTCGCCCTCGAACGTCAGATAGCCGACGGCCCCGCCGTAGGGGCCGCGGGCGTCGGGCTCGTGCTCGGCGATCAGCTCCATCGCGCGGCGCTTCGGCGCCCCGCTCAACGTCCCGGCCGGGAACGTCACGGCGAGCGCATCGAGGGGGTGCAGGTCCTCGCGGAGGTCGCCCTCCACCGTCGAAACGATGTGCATCACCTTCGTGAAGCGCTCGACCTCCATCAGCTGCGTGGGCTCCACGCTCCCGGGTACACAGACCCGCCCCACGTCGTTGCGGGCCAGGTCCACGAGCATCGCGTGCTCGGCGAGCTCCTTCGGGTCGGCGAGCAACTCGTGCTCGAGCAGGCGGTCGCGCGCCTCGGTCTCGCCGCGCGGCCGCGTGCCGGCGAGCGGCCGGGTCGAGACGCGGCGGCCCTGCACGCGCACGAGCGGCTCGGGGGAGGACCCCGTGAGCTCCAGCCCGAGCATCCGCACGAGGAACATGTACGGGGCTGGGTTGGCCACGCGGAGCCTGCGGTAGATCGGGTAGCCCCCGTCGGGCGCCGGGAACGTCACCCGGCGCGACGGCACGCCCTGGAAGATGTCGCCGGCCAGGATGTGCTCCTTGAACGAGGCGACGATCTCACGGTAGCGCTCGTCGGACATGTTCGGCTCGCCCGGGACGTCGGCGGCCGCACCGCTCACCGACGCGAGCGGCGGCGCGGTCGCCCCGGCCACCGTGGCGGCCAGCTCCTCGATCGCGGCGACACCCTCGTCGTACGCGCCGTTCGGGACGTGCGCCACCAGGATCAGCCGTTGGGTCCAATGGTCGAACACCACCGCGCGATCGATCACGAGCAACCCGATCGGCGGGCACGGCGCCGACGCCGGATCGGGCACCGGATGCCCGTCGAGCAGCTCGGCGGCCTCGAAGGCCACGTACCCCATCAGGCCGCCGGTGAGCCGAGGGAGCTCGGGGATCCTCGGGGCCCGAAGCGCGCGCGCGAGCGCCACGAGCGCCTCCCGGGGCGGGGCGTCCGGCACGTCGAGCGGGAGTCCGGCGCGCGCGACATCGGTGACGCGCACGCCGCCCCGGTCGGCCACGATCACGGCAGCGGGATCGCCGGCCACGAACGAATAGCGCCCCCACCGTTCGCTCCGTTCCACCGACTCGAAGAGCAGCCCGGGGCCGTCTCCCACGAGCGACGGGAACAGGCCGACGGGGGTCGACACGTCGGCGAGGAGCTCGGCCCAGACCGGCACGAGCGGCCAGTCCGCGGCGAGCGTCGCGAACGTGTCCCGATCAGGCCTGATCTGCAGCCGTGCCGTCACCTGTCTGCCTCCTTCGGAGAACGGAGAGCCCCGGACCGTGGGCCCGGGGCTCGTTGCGCGGGATGCGAGGTGGCGTGAGTCAGCCGCGCGAGGACACCGGGCTCGAGGAACCCCGACGCCAGACCCAGGTCATCCCGCGCGCGCGCATGGCGGCTATGGTCGCCGCTCCGTCGCCTCGCGTCAACGCGCGTCGTCGGGCGCCTCGGGGAGCCGGATCGGCGTTCCCCCGGCCGCGGCGTCCCCCGAACGGGGGAACTTCTCCCGGAGGTGCGGTTCCTGCCCACCCGGGACGACGCCCGGCGGTAGGCTGCGTCTCACGAGGGGGTTTCCGGCACGGCTCGCCCGCCGCCGGACCGGTCAGAGGGAGGCTCCACGATGAGACGTACGGGTCGGATCTTGGTCGCGACGGCCGCGGCCGCGGCATTGGTCTTCGCGGTGGTGTACGCCACGTCGGGAGGATCGTCGAAGGTGGCCGGCAAGCCGGTGCGCGCGCTGGGCGCGGTCGGCGATGCCGACGCCGACCTGGCGGTCGGATCCGGCGGCGCGCCCGCCGTGCCGGTGGCCGGCACGACCGCGATGCCGCACCGATCGGGACCGCTGGCCAAGATCACGAACCGGCCGCCGACCACGGTGCCCTGGGTCAAGCGCGAGCTCGACATGGAGGCCGAGGAGGCCGCCGCCGGCGAGGAGAACGAGGGCGACAAGCCCGTCTTCGAGCGGAGCGCCGATCTCGGTCAGGCCGACGCGGTCCTCCAGACCGACCGCGGGTCCGCCCAGTTCCCGGCGCCGAGCCTGAGCTTCAAGGGCCTGGGGGCGAACGCGAACCCGTTCCAGCTCGTGCCGCCGGACACGAACGGCGACGTCGGCAACGGCTACTACCTGCAGATGGTGAACGTCGCGTTCGCCGTGTACGACGCGGACACGGGCGCCAAGCTCGCGGGGCCGATCTTCATGTCGTCGCTGTTCGACGTCGGCACACAACGACTGTGTGCCACCCACGACGACGGCGACCCGATCGTGGTCTACGACGAGTACGCCAACCGGTTCGTGATCAGCCAGTTCGGGCTGAACTTCAACAAGGCGAAGTTCGCTGAGTGCGTCGCGGTCTCGGCGACGAGCGACCCGACGGGCTCGTGGAACGCCTACCAGTTCGACTACCCGAAGGCGAACCTCCTGAACGACTACCCGAAGTTCGGCGTGTGGCCCTCCGCGAACAACAACGCCTACTTCGCCTCGTTCAACCAGTTCCGCTGCTCGACCTCGAAGTGTGACTTCGCCTGGCGGGGCGCCGGCGCGATCGCGTACGACCGCGCCGCGATGATCGCGGGCAACCCGGCCGACCAGGTCTACTTCGATCTCTACGGGGTCGACCCGAACCTCGGCGGCCAGCTCCCTTCGGACGCCGATGGGCCGACGCCTCCAGGGGCCGGCACGCCGAACTATTTCGTGCAGATGGACGCCGACGAGTTCGGCTATCCCGACGATGCGCTCGAGGTGTGGGAGTTCGACGTCGACTGGGGTACGCCTGCCAACTCGAGCTTCACCGCCCAGACCACCTCGCTCACGACCGCGGACTTCAGCCCGTGGATCTGCGGCGCCGGCAAGACCTACTGCATCGCGCAGAAGGGCACGACGACCAAGCTCGACGCCCTGAACGACCGCGTGATGTGGCGGCTGCAGTACCGCAACATGGGCGGCGGTGACGAGCGGATGGTCGTGAACCAGTCGGTCCGGGCTACGGGTGGCCAGTCGGGGCTCCGCTGGTACGAGCTGAACGACGCGGGCTCCGGCTGGGGGATCGCGAACCAAGGCACCTACGCGCCCGACACGGCGAAGAGCCGCTGGATGGGAAGCGCCGCCATGGACTCGGCGGGCAACATCGCCATCGGCTACTCGCTGTCGAGCGGGAAGATCTTCCCGTCGATCGGCGTGGTGGGCCGCACCGCGGGCGCACCGGCGAACACGCTGGACCTCGGCGAGCGGAAGGTCTTCGCGGGCCTCGGCTCGGAGGACGGCAACTACGGCCGCTGGGGCGACTACTCGGCGATGACCGTGGCCGAGGACGGCTGCACGTTCTACTACACGACCCAGTACTACAAGAAGACGGGCCAGTGGAAGTGGGCCACGCAGGTCCTGCGGTTCACGATCCCGGGCTGCTAGCCGAGCCCGACCGCACCGCACGCCGGCCGCCCCGGGTGATCCCCGGGGCGGCCGCGCGTCCCGGGTCCGCGGCGCCGCGTCCGGCGTGTAGCCTCTGTGACCTATGCGCGCCAGCCAGTTGTTCGCTCCGACCCTCCGCGAGGTCCCGGCCGAGGCCGAGATCGCGAGCCACCGCCTGCTCCTGCGGGGAGCGTTCGTCCGCAAGCTCGCGGCGGGCATCTACACGACACTGCCCCTCGGCCTTCGGGTGATGCGCAAGATCGAAGGGATCATCCGCGAGGAGATGGACGCGACCGGCGCCCAAGAGATCCGGATGCCGATCGTGCTCCCGGCCGAGCCCTGGAAGCAGACCGGTCGCTGGGAGGCCTACGGCAACGAGATCTTCAGGCTGCGGGACCGGCACGAGCGCGAGTTCCTGCTGGGGCCCACCCAGGAGGAGGTCGTGGCGCCGATGGTGGCCGGCGAGCTGCCGTCGTACAAGGACCTGCCCGTGAACCTGTACCAGGTCGAGTGGAAGTACCGGGACGAGCGCCGGCCCCGGTTCGGGATCCTGCGTGCACGCGAGTTCCTGATGAAGGACGCCTACTCGTTCGACCGCGACGAGGACGGCATGCGGGAGTCGTACCGCGTGATGTACGAGGCGTACGTGCGGATGTTCGACCGGTGCGGCCTCGACTACGTGATCGTGGAGGCCGACCCCGGCACGATCGGCGGGGACGTGAACCACGAGTTCATGGCCCTCGCAGAGGTGGGCGAGGATCTCTTCGTGCGGTGCGAGAGCGGCGACTACCTCGCCGACATGGAGGCCGCGACGCCGCGCCCGCCCGAGCCCGCCTCGACCGACGTGCTCGCGCCGCTCACCGACGTCCACACGCCCGACGCCGAGACGATCGAGAAGGTGGCCGCGCAGCTCGGGATCGGCGCCGAGCTCACGCTGAAATGCATCATGTTCAAGGCGGATCGAACGGGAGCGCCCGAAGAGGTCGTCGCCGTGCTCGCGCCCGGGGATCGCGAGGTGAGCGAGAAGAAGCTCGCGAAGCGGTACTTCCCCGCCGTCGTGGAGCCGCTTGGGGACGCCGACTTCGCTCGGCTCGGCTACGCGAAGGGCTACGTGGGACCGCAGGGGTTCGGCGAGGACGTCACCGTGCTCGCCGACCATTCGGTGCGCGGTGGGATCGATTGGGTGACGGGCGCGAACGCGCACGAACACCACGTGACGGGCGCCAACGTCGACCGTGACTTCCGGGTGGACGCGTGGGACGACCTGGTGGTGATCCGCGACGGCGACCGATGCCCCGTCGACGGCGGGGAGCTCCACGTCGGGCGGTCGATCGTGATCAGCCACATCTACCAGCTCGGCACGAGGTACTCGGCGCCGCTCGAGACCGGGTTCCAGGACGAGGAGGGCGCGTGGCACCCGTACGAGATGGGGTGCTACGGGATCGGGATCACGCGCATCCTCGCCGCCGTCGTCGAGCAGCGTCACGACGACGACGGGATCGTCTGGCCGAAGGTCCTCGCGCCCTTCGAGGTGGTCGTGGTGCTCGCGAACGCCGATGACGAAGCGGCGGTCGCCGAGGCGGAGCGGATCCACGCCGAGCTGAGCGCCCGCGGCGTCGACGTGCTGCTCGACGACCGGGGAGAGCGCGCCGGCGTGAAGTTCGCCGACGCCGATCTGATCGGCTATCCCGTGCAGCTCACCGTCGGTAAGCGCGGCATCGCGGCGGGCACCGTGGACCTGAAGGTCCGTGCCACCGGGGAGCGCTCGACGGCGCCTCTCGACGGCGCGGTCGAGGCCGCCCTGGCGCTGCTCGGCGCCGCCCCGTAGGGGAGTCCCGGGGCCGCTTGCGGACGCCTCGGCTATACTCCCTTTCGTACAGCGAACCGAGAGGTGTGTCCGGAGGTGGGCTCGCGCCCACCTTCTCGTTCGTAGGGGAGGGTCGAGCCGTGGACGCGGAAGCGCTGGTCAGACCCGTGATCGAGGCAGCCGGCTATGAGCTGGTCGAGGTCGCGAGCGCCCGCGAGGGAGGCACGAGGATCCTCCGCGTGACGGTCGATCGCGAGCAGGGGATCGGACTGGACGACCTCGGTGCGTTGTCCGACGAGGTCTCCCGCACGCTCGACGCGGGCGGCTACGACCCCGGTCCGTACCGGCTCGAGGTGTCGTCGCCCGGGATCGAGCGGCCGCTGAAGCGGCCCGCGCACTTCCGCCGGGCGGCGGGGCAGCAGGTGAAGGTGAAGACCACGGCGCCCGTGGCCGGGTCGAGGACGCACGTGGGCGCGTTGCTGCGCGCCGACGACGAGGGCATCGAGCTCGACGTCGCCGGCACGGAGCTGCGCGTCCCCTACGCCGACATCGCGTCGGCGCGCACGGTCGTCGACTGGGACGCCGAACTGAAGAGGAGCAACGCATGAACGCCGAGATGATCGCCGCTCTCCGCGAGCTGGAACGCGAGAAGGGCATCGCCTTCGAGACGATCCTCCAGGGACTGGAGGAGGCGATGGCCTCGGCCTACAAGACGTGGTGGAAGCAGGAGAACCCGACCGCCGACGACGACTTCGTCAGCTTCCGCGCCGAGATCGATCCGGAGACGGGCGACCTGCGCATGTGGAAGCAGGACCTCGAGGAGATCGACGTGCCCGCGGTCGACGAGGGGTCCGAGCCCACCGTGGAGATGAAGGTGCTCGGCGAGGAGCCGGTGGAGGTCACCGACGACTTCAAGGGCCGGATCGGCGCCCAGACCGCCAAGCAGGTGATCTTCCAGAAGCTTCGCGACGCCGAGCGGGAGATGACCTACGAGGAGTTCGCGGGCCGTGAGGGCGACGTCGTCACGGGCATCGTCCAGCAGTCCGAGCGCCGCTACACGCTGCTCGACCTTGGCAAGGTCGAGGCGTTGCTGCCGCAGGCCGAACAGGTGCCGAGCGAGCCCTACCGCGCCGGCGAGCGGATGAAGGCCTTCATCACCGAGGTGCGCCGCGGGACCAAGGGACCGCAGATCGTCGTGTCGCGCTCGCACCCGGGCCTGCTGAAGTCGTTGTTCGCCCTCGAGGTGCCCGAGATCGAGGAGGGCATCGTCGAGATCCGGGCCGTCGCGCGCGAGCCTGGGCACCGCTCGAAGATCGCCGTGAGCTCGAACGAGCCCGGCGTCGACCCGGTGGGTGCCTGCGTGGGCCCGAAGGGCTCACGGGTCCGCATGGTCGTGAACGAGCTCCGCGGCGAGAAGATCGACGTGGTGCCGTGGTCCGACAACCCGGGTGAGCTGGTCGCGAACGCCCTCCAGCCCGCCAAGGTCAAGGAGGTCCGCACCGACGAGACCACCGGGACCGCCCAGGTCATCGTCCCCGACTACCAGCTCTCGCTGGCGATCGGGAAGGAAGGCCAGAACGCCCGCCTGGCGGCCCGCCTGACCGGGTGGCGGATCGACATCAAGTCCGAGACGCAGGCGAGCGAGGAGTCGCGCGCGCCGGTGCCGGCCGCTGAGGCTCCGGCGGTGGAGGCGCCCGCCCCGGAGGAAACACCGGCGCCGCCCGAGGCGGCCACCGAGCTCGAGGCTCCTGAGGTCGCGGCCACCGAGCTCGAGGCTCCTGAGGCTGAGGCGCCCGCCACGGAGCCCGACGCCGTCGAGGCGACGAGCACGGAGACGTAGGTCGGCGTGGCGCGGGCGCCCGAGCGCACGTGCGCGGGCTGCCGGGCGCGCGTCCCGCGCGGTTCGCTCCTGCGCATCGTGCGCGGCGCGGACGGGGTGCGCGTCGACCGATCCGGGTCGGCGCCGGGCCGCGGCGCGTGGGTGCACCGGGACCCGGCCTGCCTCGACGTGGCGCTCGCCAAGGGCGGGCTCGCGCGGGCGCTCCGGACGAGCCTCGGCGCGGATGAACTGGGTAGGCTAAGGGACGACATCGAGACGGGAGCGGCGTGAGGGTTCACGAACTAGCGAAGGAGCTCGGCGTCTCCAGCAAGGAGCTGCTGGGGACGCTGGAACAGATGGGCGTGGCGGGCAAGTCCGCCTCGTCCAGCGTGCCCGAGGACCTCGTCCCGCGCCTGCGTGCGTCCGGCGGCAAGGCCACCGAGGCGCCGAAGCGCCGCGAGGTGCTCGAGCCGCCACCCGCGCCCCGCAAGCCCAAGGCCAAGGCCAAGGCCAAGCCGGCCGAGAAGGCGAAGGCCGCGTCCGCCGCTGCCACACCCGCGGCACCGGCCGAAACCGTCGTCGTGCCCGAGGCGGCTCCCGACACCGAGCCCGCGTCCGCACCGGCCGCGGTGGCCGTGGCCGAGGCGCCCGCCACCGCGACGCCGGCCGCGCCCGCCACCCCCGACACGCTCACGAGCTTCGCGCCCGCGCCGACCCCCACGCCGCGCCGGCGGCAGCCCAAGCCGGGGCCCGCCGCGCCGACCGTGCCGACCCTGCAGGTCGTGCGGGGGGCAACCCCGCAGACGATCGCCGAGAAGGTCGGGAAGTCGCCGGCCGACATCGTGAAGATCCTGTTCATGGCGGGCGAGATGGCCACGGCCACCACGTCCCTGTCCGACGACGCGATCGGGCTCGTCGCGGCCGAGCTGGGCCTCGAGCCCCAGATCGTGGGCATCGAGGACGAGGTCGCGGCCGAGGACCTGGTCGAGGAGGAGGTCGACGAGTCGCAGATGGTGTCGCGGCCGCCGGTCGTGACCGTGATGGGCCACGTCGACCACGGCAAGACGAAGCTGCTCGACGCGATCCGCGAGACCGACGTCGTCGCCGGCGAGTTCGGCGGCATCACCCAGCACATCGGCGCGTACCAGGCACACGTGGGCGACCGCGACATCACGTTCATCGACACCCCGGGACACGAGGCGTTCACCGCGATGCGGGCCCGCGGCGCGAAGGTCACCGACATCGCCGTGCTCGTCGTGGCGGCCGACGACGGCGTGATGCCGCAGACCCTCGAGGCGCTCGACCACGCGAAGGCGGCCGAGGTGCCGATCGTCGTGGCGGTCAACAAGATCGACAAGGAGGAGGCCGACCCGAACCGTGTGCGCACCCAGATGGTGGAGCACGGGGTCGTGCCGTCGGAGTGGGGTGGCACGGTGGAGTTCGTCGACGTCTCCGCCCGCGAGAAGATGAACCTCGACACCCTCCTCGAGACGCTGCTGCTGGTAGCCGACCTCGAGGAGCTGAAGGGCATCCCGACCGGCCACGCCCGCGGCACCGTGATCGAGGCGCACCTCGACAAGGGCCGAGGGCCGGTCGCCACGGTGCTCGTGCAGCGCGGCACGCTCTCGGTGGGCGACGCCCTCGTCTGTGGGACGAGCTACTGCAAGATCCGCGCGATGCAGGACGAGTACGGGGCAGCGGTCGACGAGGCCGGTCCCTCGAAGCCCGTCGTGATCCTCGGGTGGAGCTCGGTGCCGTCCTCGGGCGACGAGTTCCGCGAGGTCGACGACGAACGGGAGGCGCGCCACATCGCGTCCGAACGGGAGTCGAAGGTCCGCGCGGCCGAGCTCGTCGTGAGCCGCCCGCCGACGCTCAACGACCTGCTCCGTCAGGCGGAGCGCGCCGAGATCCCCGAGCTGAACCTGATCGTGAAGGCCGACGTGCAGGGCTCCCTCGGCGCCCTGTCCGACGCCCTGCTGAAGCTCCCGCAGGAGGAGGTGCGCGTGAACATCGTGCGCAGCGCCGCCGGCGCGATCACGAAGGACGACATCTCGCTCGCGATGGCGTCGGACGCGGTCGTGATCGGGTTCAACGTGCGGCCCGACAAGCTCGCGCGCGAGCTCGCGGAGCAGGAGAAGGTCGACATCCGCCTGTACCAGGTGATCTACGACGCGATCGACGACATCAAGGCCGCCCTCTCGGGCATGCTGAAGCCCGAGGAGCGGGAGAAGATGGGCGGCGAGGCGGAGGTCCGCCAGACGTTCCGGGTGCCCAAGCTCGGCGTGATCGCCGGCTGCTACGTCCGCACCGGCACGATCAAGCGGAACGCGAAGGCGCGGCTCGTGCGCGACGGCGTGGTGATCTACCACGGCAAGCTCGGGTCGCTCCGCCGGTTCAAGGACGACGTCGCCGACGTCCGCGAGGGCTACGAGTGCGGCATCGGGATCGAGAACTTCCAGGACATCAAGGAAGGCGACGTGATCGAGACCTACGAGGTCGAAGAGGTCGCCCGCTCGATCTAGTGCTGGTCGCGCTCGAACGCTTCGACCTGCGCATCCCCGCGTGCCATTCCCTGAAAGAGAAGCGGCACGTCGTGAAGACCCTCACGAACGCGATCCGCTCGTCGTTCAACGTGAGCGTGGCCGAGGTGGAGCACCAGGATCTCTGGCAACGGGCGGCGCTCGGTGTCGCCGCGGTGGGCGCCCAGGAGTACCACCTCCGCAAGGTCCTGCACGAGGTCGAGAAGCTCGTCGAGCGCTGGGCGGAGGTCGAGGTCATCTCGACGGACCTCTCGATCCACTACGCGGACGACTGAGCGACGGCGGGTAGGCTGGTCGTCATGACCCAAGGCTCCCGTACCCAGCGCGTCGGGGAGGAATTCCGTGAGATCCTCGCCGAGGAGATCCCGAAGCTGAAGGATCCCCGCGTGGGGTTCGTCACCGTGACCGGCGTGAAGGTGTCACCCGACCTCCATCATGCATGGATCGCGTACACGTGCCTGGGATCCGACAAGGAGCGCGCGGCCACGCGTGCCGCGCTGCGCTCGGCCCGCCCGCACCTGCGCCGGGCGCTCGGCCGCCAGATCCGCATGAAGTACCTGCCCGAGCTCGAGTTCGAGGAGGACACCTCGTACGAGCAGGGTGAGCGGATCGAGCACCTGATCGCCGACCTGCACCGGAAGGACACGCAGTGACCGCACCGGACTTCGCACGGGCGGCCGAGATCCTCCGCGGGGCCGACGAGGTGGCGCTCGCGTGCCACGTGAACCCTGACGCCGACGCGCTCGGCTCGATGCTCGGCCTCGCGAACTTCCTGGAGGTGCGCGGCATACGCACGGTCGCGTCGTTCCCGAACGAGCCGCTCGAAGCGCCCCGCTGGTCCTCGTGGCTCCCCGGTGCGGACCGGCTCGTTCCGCCGAACGCGTTCCCGAAGACGCCGGCGGTGATGGTGACATGCGACTGCGCGTCATTCGACCGTCTCGTCTCCCTCGGCCACGCGGCCACGAACGCCGGCGAGGTGATCTGGATCGACCACCACCGGTCGAACGACGGCCTCGGGACCGTGCCGCTGATCGACCCGGCCGCGTCGTCGACGTGCGAGATGGTCTTCCGGTTGATCGAGGCGATGGGCGGCGGCATGAACGCCGACACCGCGATCTGTCTGTACGCCGGGCTCGTGACCGACACCGGTCGGTTCCAGTACCAGGCGACCACGCCCGAGACCCTCCGGGTCGCCGCGGCGCTCCGCGAGCACGACTTCGATCATGCGGGCTTGGTGCAGGCCCTCTACGAGGACAACCCCCGCGAGTACCTGCGGCTCGTCGGCACCGCCCTCGGTCGACTCGCCTACGAGGCGGACGCCGATCTCGTCTGGACGTACCTCACACAGGCCGACCTCCGCGAGGCAGGGGTGCATCCGTCGGACACCGACGACCTGATCGACGTGATCCGGACCGCGCGCGACGTCGACGTGGCGGCGCTCGTCAAGCAGCAGAAGGACGGCCGATTCAAGGTGAGCGTGCGGTCCCGCGGGGGGCACGACCTGGCCGCGGTCGCGGCTGCCTTCGGAGGCGGTGGGCACCGCCTGGCGGCCGGTTACACCTCGGCCCACGGCCCTGCGGAGACGGTGGCGCGCCTGATCGGTGCGCTGAAGGGCGAGCCGGTCGCGCCGTGACCCAGCCCGACGGCCTGCTCCTGGTCGACAAACCGCAGGGCATCACCTCGCATGACGCGGTCGCGATCGTGCGACGCGCCCAGGGCACGAAGAAGGTCGGCCACGCCGGCACGCTCGATCCGATGGCCACCGGGCTGCTCGTGATGGGGGTCGGTCGCGCCACCCGGCTGCTGCGGTTCCTCGGGGACCTGCCCAAGGTCTACGAGGGGACGATGCGCCTCGGGATCGAGACCTCGACGCTCGATGCCGACGGCGACGTCACCCGCGAGGCCGACGTCTCGGCGACCGACGCGGAGATCCGCGCCGCGATGGCCGCGCTCCTCGGCGACTCGATGCAGAGCCCGCCCGCGTACTCCGCCGTCAAGGTGGGCGGCACCAGGCTCTACGAGGCAGCCCGCAAGGGCCAGACGCTGGAGGCAGCCCCGCGCCCGATCCACGTGGCGGCCTTCGACCTCCTGGGGTTCGACGGGCGGGACGCCGGGTTCCGGGTCGTGTGCGGCAGCGGCACGTACGTGCGCGTGCTGGCGGCCGACGTCGGGGCCGCGCTGGGGTGCGGGGCGCACCTGACGGCCCTCCGCCGAACCGCGATCGGGCCGTTCGACGTCGCCGAGGCCGGCCCGCCTGACGCAGCGGTCGCCCCGCTGCCGATCGAACGCACCCTCGACCACCTCCCGCGGGTCGATCTCGGGGCCGAGGAAGCGGTGGCCGCCGGCCACGGCCGCATCCTCGGTCCGGCCGGGATCGCGGGTCCCTACGGCGTCTTCGGGCCGGATGATCGCCTGATCGGCGTGTGGGAGGACGACGGCACGAAGGGCCGTCCGCTCGTCGTGCTCCCACCGCCCGACGCATAGCTTCCCCCGCGGGCGTCGGTGCTAGCCTTGGCCATCGCCTGAGAGGGAGTTCCGTTTGGGATCGGACGACGCAACCGCACAGGCCGCCGAGGCGCACGCCGCCGAGGCCGACGCGCCGGCTCGCACGCATCACTCGCCCGTGAAGCGGGTCCTCGGGGTGATCGTTTCGCTGGTCATCATCGTCGGCATCTTCGGCTTCGCGATCCCGAAGGTGGCCGACTACGGCGCCGTCTGGGCCGCGATGCAGACGATGACACCGCTCGAGCTGGCCTCGCTCTTCGTGGCGATGGTGTTCAACCTGTTCACGTACTGGTGGGCGAACATGGCCGCGCTTCCGGGGCTGCGGCTCTGGCCGGCCGCCGTGCTCACGCAGACGACGACGTCGGTGGCCAACACCCTCCCGGGCGGCGGCGCGATCGCGGTCGGGCTCACGTACGCGATCCTCAAGTCCTGGGGCTTCACGGGCACGGACACGGCCCTGTACGTCGGGGTGACCGGCGTGTGGAACATCTTCGCCAAGCTCGCGCTCCCGGTGCTGTCGATCGCACTCCTCGTCCTGACCGGGCAGAGCAGCGCCGCGTACGTGACGGCGGCGATCGTCGGGGTCGTCGTGCTCGCGATCGCCGTCGGGCTCCTGTCGGCGGTGTTCTACAGCGAGCGCCTCGCCCGCTCGATCGGGAGCGGTCTCGGCAAGGTGATCGCCGCGGTCATGAAGCCGTTCCGCCGCGGGAAGCCCGCGATGTCGGACATGGGCGAGAGCGCGGTGCGCTTCCGTCGGGACACGATCGGGCTCGTTGAGCACCGGTGGATCCGCCTGACGTTCTTCACGCTGTTGAGCCAGGTCGCGCTGTTCTTCGTGCTGCTCCTCGCGCTCCGCCACATGGGGATCGACGAGTCCGAGCTCAGCACCGCGAAGGCCTTCGCCGTCTACTCCTTCAGCCGGTTGCTCTCGGCGATCCCGCTGACCCCGGGTGGGGTCGGGGTGATCGACCTCGGTTACGTGGCCGGCCTCACGTCGGGTCTCCCCGAGTCCGAGCACGCGGCGGTGGTGGCGGCCGTGCTGATCTTCCGGTTGCTGACCTACGGGATCCAGATCCCGCTCGGGGCCTTCACGTATCTGATCTGGGTGAAGAACAAGAGTTGGCGGCGGGACGCGCCCGACCGTCCGGTGACGGAGACGGCCTACGTGACCGAGGCCGAGGCCTAGGCCTCGGCCTCAACCGGCGCCGCGGCGTCGGGATCGTCGCGCTCGATCTCGTCGGCCGGGGTCTCGCCCTCGATCCGGCGGTCGAGCAGCGCCACGACGGCCGCGACCGTGAGCGCCACGCCGGCGCCGAGGAACACCCCGGTCGTCGCGTCCGAGAGCCAGTGCGCGTTCAGGTAGACGCGCGAGAGGCCCATCAGGAACGCGAACCCGGCCGCCATCCACTCCCACACACGCCGTCGGTGCCCCGCCGGGAGGAACGCGATCACGAGCGAGATCCCGATCGCGGCGCCGGCCACCGAGTGACCGGACGGGAACGAACTTCCGTTCGTGGTCACGAGCCCGTCGGGCGGGCGTGTCCGATCGATCGTGATCTTCAGCGCCGTCATCAGCGCCTCCGAGAGGACCCAGGTGATCGCGAACGCGATCGCGTGCCGGTAGCGGCGCAGCACGAACACCAGCAGCACGAGCGCAAGCGCGCGGAACGGGATGTTGAACGCCCCGCCGCCGATGATGTTCAGGACCCGCGCGAGGAACGTGAGCACCGGGTTCCGGATCTGCTGGACCGCGTCGTACGTGGCCTGATCGAGATGCCCGATCGGCGGGAACGCCGTCGCCGGGGCGACCCGGCCCGCCTGCGATCCCACGCCCATCACCAGCAGCACGGTCGCGCCCAGCAGCGCCAGGCCCGCCGACAGCCCGAAGTACGGGCGATGCAGCATCGCGCGGTGCGGCCGGCCGGGGCTCACGGGATCCCGGCGCTGAACGTGTCGATCGCGAGCCCCACGACCAGGACCGATCCGACGACGGCGCCGGCCGCGTAGCCGATCCGCCGCACGCTCCACCGCTGGATCGAGATCGGCGCGTGCGGAGGGGCGAGCTCCTTGAACCGGCCGATCAGGTCGCGCTCGTCTTCCTTCAGGTAGCGCTGGAGCTCGGTCGGGACGGCCATCCCGACGGCCGAGGCGAACGCCTCGCCGATCTCCTCGGGCGTGAAGTACGTCAGCGCGCGTTCGTAGACGGCGTCGGGATCCGTGCGCAGGGCCATCACGAGCATCATGTTCGCGAGGTCGACCGCCTCCCGCCAGGGCGAGGGCCGCACCTCGAGCCCGGAGACGTCGATCAGCTGCAGGTGGCCGTCGACCATCAGCAGGTTCGCCGGCTTGATGTCGCGGTGCGCGAGCCCCGCGTCCCAGAGCTGACGGATCAAGGCGATCCCCTGGTCGACCACCTCGGTGGTGACGTCGGCGTGGCCGAGCGTCGTGGAGCCCGCGAAGAACTCCGTGGGCAGCAGGTACTCGCGGTTCGGGGTCAGCTCGACGACCCCGTAGGTCTTCGCGATCCTGAAGCCCTCGTCGTCGAGGAGCCGCAGCGCGTAGTCCTCGTAGTCGATCAGGCGCCGGACCGAGCCGAAGGGCGTCTCGTCCTCGAGCTGGCCGTAGAGGATCGTGCGTCCGATCCGGTACCAGCGATCGGCCCTCGCGTGGCTCGTCGCGAGGATCTTGCCGAAGAGCTGCGTCCCGTCCGCCAGGGTCATCAGGAGCGGCGTGGACCCGCCCGATCCCTCGTCCCCGAAGGCCTTCAGGTCGGTCACCTCGAGGCCGAGCTGTTCCCGCATAGCCACCTTCACCGCGTCGCTCCGAGCCCCGGCGAGCTCGAGGTGGGCGGCGTTCCCGCCGCGCGCGTACGAGACCGGGAACGACTCGTCGGGCGTGAGCCACTCGTACACGACGAAAGCGACGGTGGCGGCCAGCGCGACCGCGTAGAACGCCGCCGTCGGATAGGCCGCGCCGAGCTCGATCCTCGCCGCGCAGACCACGAGGAGCGCGGCCGTGACGACCCCGCGAGCCCGGCTGCGAGGACCCTTGGGCACGAGCGCCCAGGCGGCAGCGTAGAGCGAGATCGCGAGGGCCGAGATCGCGACGGCGGGGAAGTACCAGGCGGCCTCGCCGTTCAGGGTGGGGACGACGAGGGGCGTGACCGAGACGCTGTCCGACGGGAGCGAGGGCAGGTCGACACGGAGCCAGATCGACACGATGTCCATCAGCGCGAACGCCCCGAGGGACACCACGAGGTGCCGCCACCGCTTGAAGATCGCGAGCACCAGCACCACGGCGAGCCGGATCCCGAGGATCGCCCCCGAGGTCGTGAGCACGTTGATCGCCTTCGCGACGTCGTTCAGGGCGGGGGAGCGGAGCGAGGCGGCCCACTCCAGGATCTCGTCGTCGATCGAAAGCGGGCCACCGCTCGAGGCGACCGCCCCGAGCACGAACCCGATCACCACGACCGCGGCGCACATCCACAGCCAGCGGGTCCACCCTGGCGGATGCGGGAGCGGGGGCGGCTCGCCCGAGGGGCGCCGGAGCCTTCGGGCCCGGTGCGGGGTGCGCTCGTCGATGGCCATCGCGTGATGCTACCCGCGAGCGGCTGGTCGCCGCCGACGTCCGGTAGCCTCAGCCCATGCATCTGGTCCGTGGGTTCGGCGCCCTTCCGCTCTCCGATGAGCCCTCGATCGTGACCGTCGGGTTCTTCGACGGCGTGCACCTGGGGCACCGCGCGGTGATCGACACGACCGTGGTGCGCGCGCGCGAGCGGGGTGTCCGCTCCGTGGCGGTGACGTTCGACCGCCATCCTCGGGAGATCCTCACGCCCGGGAAGGAACCGCGCCTGCTCACCACGGTCGAGCGCAAGGCGGCGCTGATCGAGGCTTCGGGGATCGACGTGCTGCTGGTCCTCGAGTTCACCGCGGAGTTCTCGCGGATGCCGGCCGAGGGGTTCGTGCGCGAGGTGCTCGTCGACGGGGTGCATGCCGTGCACGCGGCGATGGGGGCCAACTTCACGTTCGGCTACAAGGCGCTCGGCACGGTGGCGTCGCTGAAGGATCTGGGTGCGCCGTACGGACTCACGGCGGAGTCGGTGGCGCTGCTCGAGGTCGACGGCCGGACGATCTCGTCCACGTCGGTGCGGGACGCCCTGGCGAAGGGCGATCTGGCATGGCCTCTCGTCGCGCTCGGTCGGCGGTGGACGCTCGACGGCGAGGTGATCTCGGGCCACGGCCGGGGCAAGGGTCTGGGCTTCCCGACGGCGAACCTCCGTACCTGGCCGCGGCTGCTCCTGCCGGGGCAGGGCATCTACGCGGGGGTCGCCGAGCTCGACGGCCGCCGCTACCGCACCGCGATCGACGTCGGCACGAACCCGACGTTCGGGACCGAGCCGCTGCACACCGAGGCGTTCCTGCTCGACTACGAGGGCGACGACCTCCGGGGCCAGCCGCTCTCGATCGGGTTCTGGAAACGCCTGCGCGACGAGATCCGCTACGACTCGGTCGAGGAGTTGGTCGCCGCGATCGAGGTCGACGTCGAGCGGACCCGCGCGCTCGTTCCCGGGGACGCGCTGGCCTGAGGCGCGGCCGCGCCCCGAGAGGTGCCGGGCGGCTCCGGGTCGCGCAGCAGCTTCCAGGCGACCAGGCCCATCGCGCCGACCGGCACCGTGATGCCGACCCGCTGCACGATCCCATTCCCCGGGCGGGTCACGTCGCGCGCGAAGGCGGCCATCAGCCCGGTGGACGTCACGACGGTGGCGGCGACGGGCGCCGCGAGCTCGCGCCATCCCGGCTCCCGGGTGAACCGCGCCGCGAGCGCGAGCATGCCCACCCCCGCCGACATGTGGCCGATCACCGACGCGAGGTCGTGGCCGTCGTTCCGCCACGACTGCGGCTCGAGCGGATCGCCCGGCATCGGGTAGTTCGACATGCGGTCGCGGCGCAGCACGCCGGCGGCGGTCGTCGCGACCCCGGACAGACCCAGCAGGAGCGGCCCCACGCCTGAGCGCCCAGGGCCGCCGAGCCGTCGGTCCAGCTGCGAGGCGAAGACGATCGTGCCGACGCCCAGCGCCACGAACCCGGCCGTCATCACGCGGGGAGCTTTGGCGTCGGGGGCGGCGAGTCCGCTGATGTGCTCGTTCGCGATCGAGTAGCCGGGCTGGCGCGCGGTCGCGAGCGCCCAGGCGGCCGTGAACGCCGCGGGGCCTACCAGCCCGCAGGCCGCGCGCATCCGGGCCGCCGTGATCCCCATGCGTCCATCGTATCGGCGGGGCCTCCGAGGCTCTGACACGATGCGCCGTATGCGTGCGATCGCCGACCGCCTCGTCCGTGCCCTCGCGGACGTCGCCGCCTTCTTCTGGTTCCGCAGCGTGGAGGTCTCCGCGATCGAGCGCGTCCCGTCTCGTGGGCCACTGTTGGTCGTCGCCAACCACGGCGGCGGGTTCGTCGATCCGGCGTTGCTGACCTCGGTGCTCCCGCGCGCGCCCCGGTATCTGGCGATGGCGAGCCTGTGGCGCTACGTCGTCACCCGGCCCTTCCTCGCGCTCGCCGGCGCGATCCCCGTTCACCGCGCCCAGGACGGGATCACCGCAGGCAACCTCGATACGTTCGCCGAGTGCCACGCGGTGCTGCGGGAGGGCGGGGTGATCGCGATCTTCCCCGAAGGGGAGGCGAGCGATGCCCCGCATCTGCTGCGGGTGAAGACGGGTGCCGCGAGGATCGCCCTCGGCGCCCGAGCCGCAGGGACGGAGGGACTCTCGATCTTGCCCGTGGGGCTGATGTACGAGGACAAGGCGTCGGCGCGGTCGCGGGCCTACGTGCGGATCGGGCCGCCCCTCGACCTCGACGCGGCGATCCGCGCGGTGTCCCCGGGCGAGACGATCGACGATCGCGACCGGGACGCCGTCGAGGTGCTCACGGAGGAGATCGCCGCGCGGCTCTCGCGCGCCGCCCTCGATTTCGCCGATGCGGCCGAGCTCGCCTCACTCGAGCACGCGGCCGAGATCGCGCTCCGCCGGGCGGAGGGTCATGGGCCGGGGCTCGGCGAGATCCAGGATCTCGCGGGACGGCTCGCCGCCGCGCCGGGCGCCGGCGACGTGGTCGACGCCGAGGGCGCCTATCGGCAGGCGCTCGAGGCGCACACGGTGACCGATCGCGCCGTCGCCGTCGCCCCCGAACGCGGCTTCAGGCGGGTCCATGTCGTCGCGACCGTGGCCACGCTGGTGCTCCTTCCCCTTGCCCTCGTGGGGGCCATCGTCAACCTCCTGCCCGCCGCCGCCGTGCACCTGGCCGGACGACCCCGGATGGCGCCCGTCACGAGGGCCACCTGGAAGTTCCTCGGGGCGATCGTCCTCTTCCCGCTGGCATGGATCCTGTGGCGCTACCTCGCGTTCGGCGACCTCCCCCATCCGTGGTGGTGGGCCCTCGCCGCCGGGCCCGGCTGCGGCCTCGCGACCCTGTGGGTGGCCGACCGCGTGCGCCGCGCGTGGCGGGCGCGACTGGACCTGCGCCGGCTCGCGGCCACGGGCCCCGCCCTGGGCGAGCTCCGGCGCCGCCGCGCGGGCGTGGTCGAGGCGGTCGAGCACGCGGTCGGCCGGGTGCGGCCGGCGTGACGACCGGGTCACGGCCGCGTTCCCGCTGGTAGCCTTACCGACTGACCATGACGACACTTACCAAAGACGAGAAGACCCAGATCATCGCGGAGTACGCGCGTACCGAAGGCGACACCGGTTCGGCCGAGGTCCAGATCGCGGTGCTGACCAAGCGCATCGCCGACCTCACCGAGCACCTCAAGACGCACAAGCAGGATCACGCGTCGCGCCGCGGCCTGTTGAAGATGGTGGGCCGCCGCCGCCGGCTGCTCGACTACCTCAAGCGTGAGGACATCGAGCGCTACCGCGCCCTGATCGCGCGCCTCGGCCTGCGCCGGTAGCGCGAAACGACATCGACGGCGCCTCGGCGGCGCCGTCGCGCAAGGAGTGATGCCGACGACCCACTGACCCGCTCCACCGGAGGTGGGAACCAACCGCGGTCGGTTATCAGTAGCGAGCTCCCGGACTTCGTGCCCGGAGGCCCACCACTGAGAATCGGCCGAACCCACCCCCTCCACCCGTGTCGGGCGACCGCCCGCACGCAGTCTTCGCAAGGAGGAACGGCCGATGGCCACCACCACCCAGTCCCGAGAGATCGGGACCCGCACCATGACCTTCGAGACGGGCAAGATGGCCCGCCTCGCCGACGGCGCCGTCATGGTGACGTACGGCGAGACCCAGGTGCTCGGCACCTGCGTCCGCAGCGCCCCCCGCGAGGGGATCGATTTCTTCCCGCTCACGATCGACGTCGAGGAGCGGATGTACGCGGCCGGGAAGATCCCCGGCAGCTTCTTCCGGCGCGAGGGTCGTCCGTCCGAGACGGCGATCCTCACCTGCCGCCTCACCGACCGCCCGCTCCGTCCGACGTTCCGGGACGGGTTCCGCGACGAGGTCCAGGTGATCATCACGGTGCTGGGCGTCGACGGTGAGAACCCGTACGACATCCTGGCGATGAACGCCGCATCGGTCGCGACCTGCCTGGCCGGCCTACCCTTCGACGGCCCGGTCGGCTCGGTGCGCATGGGCCTGATCGACGGCGCGTGGGTCACGAACCCGACCTTCCAGGAGGTCGAGGAGGCCACGTTCGACGTGGTCGTGGCCGGGCGTCGCAACGACGCCGGCGAGATCGACGTCCTGATGATCGAGGGTGAGGCACCCGACAACACGTGGGAGCTGCTCGCGTCCGGCGCGGCCGCCCCGACCGAGGAGACCGTCGCCGAGGGCCTCGAGGCCGCCAAGCGCGCGATCGAGGAGCAGCTCGACTTCCAGCAGGCGTTCATCGACGCCGCGGGCGTCACCGAGCAGGCGTGGGAGCCGCGTCCACTCTTCGGCGACGACCTCTACGACATCGTGGCGGGCTTCGCGAAGGACCGGCTCGCCGAGGCGATCGTGCCCGACAAGGCCGAGCGCGAGGCCAAGCTCGACGCGCTGAAGGCCGAGACGAAGGAGCACACGGCCGCCCAGCTGGGCGACGCCGCCGCCGACCGCATGAGCGAGTTCGGCGCCGCCTGGAAGCAGGTCCAGAAGAAGGTCATGCGCAAGCGCGTGATCGACGAGGGGATCCGCCTCGACGGGCGCACGCCCACCGAGATCCGGCCGCTCTCGGCCGAGGTCGGCGTGCTCACGCGGGCGCACGGCTCGGCGCTGTTCAGCCGCGGCGACACGCAGGTCCTGAACATCACCACGCTGGGCATGCTCCGCATGACGCAGATGATCGACACCCTCGACCTCGAGGACACGAAGCGGTACATGCACCACTACAACTTCCCGCCGTTCTCGACGGGTGAGACGGGCCGAGTCGGCTCGCCGCGCCGCCGCGAGATCGGCCACGGCGCGCTCGCCGAGCGGGCCCTGATCCCGGTGGTGCCCAACGAGGACGAGTTCCCCTACGCGCTGCGGCTCGTCTCGGACGTCCTCAGCTCGAACGGCTCCACGTCGATGGCCTCGGTCTGCGGCTCGACGCTCTCGCTGATGGACGCGGGGGTGCCGATCAAGGCGCCGGTCGCGGGCATCGCGATGGGCATGATCGCCGACGACGGCCAGTACGTGACCCTCACCGACATCCTCGGCGCCGAGGACGCGCTCGGCGACATGGACTTCAAGGTCGCGGGCACGCGCGAGTTCGTGACGGCGATCCAGCTGGACATGAAGGTCACCGGGCTGCCGGGCGAGGTGCTCGCGAACGCCCTGAAGCAGGCGCGCGACGCCCGCTTCCAGATCCTCGACGTGATGGAGGAGGCGATCCCCGCACCACGCGACGAGGTCAACGAGAAGGCGCCGCGGATCATCTCGATCCAGATCCCGGTCGACAAGATCGGCGAGGTGATCGGGCCCAAGGGCAAGCGGATCAACGAGATCATCGCCCTGACCGGCGCCGACATCGACATCCAGGACGACGGCACGGTGCACATCGGCTCGAGCGAGGGTGGCCCGGGCGCCGACGAGGCGGCCCGCATGATCGACGAGATCGCCAACCCGCGCCCGGTGCTGGTGGGCGAGACCTACGACGGCGTCGTCGTCAAGACGACGACCTTCGGGGCGTTCGTGAACCTGGTGCCGGGCCGCGACGGTCTCGTGCACATCTCGAAGCTGGGGCGCGGCAAGCGCCTGTCCAGCGTCGAGGAGGCCATCAAGGAAGGCGACAAGATCTCCGTGCTGGTCGAGGACATCGACTCGCAGGGCAAGATCAGCCTGAAGCCGATCGGCGACGAGTGGGCGATCCCCGAGGGGCAGGCCGACGAGTCCGGCGGCGGACGGCGTGAGGGCGGCGACCGCGGCGGACGCGGCGGTGGTGGCGGCCGCGACCGCGGCGACCGTGGGAGCGGCGGCGGCAGCCGAGACCGTGACCGCGATCGCGGCCGTCGGTTCCGCGACGATCGTCCGAGCGGGCAGGGCGGCGACGCCCCGGCCGCCGAGGCGCCCGTCGGCGACACGCCCGGCGCCGAGTAAGGCGCCCCGATGCCCATCGCACGGACCGAGTTCGGCTCGGGCCTGCGCGTCGTGACGGAGCGGATGCCCGGCGTCCGCTCCGTCTCGCTGGGCTTCTGGGTCCTGGCGGGCTCGCGCGACGAGGCGCCGCGCATCAGCGGCTCGAGCCACTTCCTCGAGCACCTGCTGTTCAAGGGCACCCAGACACGCAGCGCGCAGGACATCGCCGAGCAGTTCGACGCGGTCGGCGGCGACGTGAACGCGTTCACCGCCAAGGAGTACACGTGCTACTACGCGCGCGTGCTCGATCGCGACCTCGAGATGGCCGTCGACCACCTCGCCGACATGCTGCAGCACAGCCTGATCCGTAAGGCCGACCTCGACGCCGAACGGCAGGTGATCCTCGAGGAGATCAACATGCACGAGGACTCGCCCGAAGACGTCGTGCACGACGTCTTCACGGAGGCCTTGTGGCCCAACCACCCGCTCGGCCGCCCGATCCTGGGCACCGTGGAGACGATCACCGATGCGACCCCGGCGCGCGTGCGGCGCTTCTACCACCAGCACTACGTGCCCGGGCACTTCGTGGTGGCGGCGGCCGGCAACGTCCGGCACGACGACCTCGTGCGGATGCTCGAGGACCGGATGGACACCGGCCGCGAGCTCGGCCCGAACGACACGTCGCCGTGGAACCTCCGGGCACCCGGCACGGCGCCCTCGGCCTCGGGCAAGGACCTGATCAAGCGGCGCAAGACCGAGCAGGCGCACATCTGTCTGGGCACCGACGGGCTCTCGCGCACCGACCCCGACCGCTTCGCGTTCACGATCGTGAACACCGCGCTGGGCGGCGGCATGTCGTCGCGCCTGTTCCAGGAGGTGCGGGAGAAGCGCGGGCTCGCGTACTCGGTCTACAGCTACCACGCGCAGTACACGGAAGGGGGCCTGTTCACGGCCTACGCGGGCACGACGCCCAGCCGAGCCCAGGAGGTCGTGGGGCTGCTCCGGCGCGAGCTCGAGGCGATCCGCGACGGGGGGCTCACCGAGGCCGAGTTCGAACGCGCGAAGGGTCACGTGAAGGGCTCGATGGTGCTCGGCCTCGAGGACCCGGGCGGCCGCATGAGCCGGCTCGGCAAGTCCGAGATCTCGCACGGCGAGATCCTGAGCGTGGACCAGACGCTCCGCCGGGTGCAGCGCGTGACCCTCGAGGACGCGCGCCGCGTCGCCCAACGGGTACTGTCGCAGCCGATGACGCTGACGGTGCTGGGTCCGTTCGGCGCGACCGCCTTCCGCGAGGTCATGGCGTGATCCGCGTCGGGGTGGTGGGCGCCACCGGCCGCATGGGCCGGGAGGTCTGCCGGGCCGTCGCGGCCGACCCCGACCTGGCCCTCGTGGCCGCGGTCTCTCGCAGCGCCCAGGGCCGCACGCTCGCCGAGGCGATGGGGCTCGACGGTGAGGAGAGCGGGGTCGTCCTCGCCGACCGGCTCGACGCCCTCGTCGACGCCGGCGCCGACGTGCTCGTCGACTTCACCGCTCCCGCGTTCGCGGCCGAACACGTCGCCTGGGGCATCGAGCACGGCATCCACGTGGTGGTGGGCACCACCGGCTTCGAGATCGACGAGGCGTGGCGTGACGCCGCCGTCGGCGTCGTGATCGCGCCGAACTTCGCGATCGGGGCGGTGCTCCTGATGCGGTTCGCGGAGCAGGCGGCGCGTCACCTGCCATCCGCCGAGGTGATCGAGCTCCACCACGACAAGAAGGTCGACGCGCCCAGCGGCACGGCCCTGCTCACCGCGCAGCGGATCGCGGCCGCGCGCGGCGAGGCGCCGGTCTCGCCCGCCGGCGACGACGCCCACCCGGGCGCGCGGGGCGCCGAGGTCGACGGGGTCCGCGTCCACTCGGTGCGTCTGCCCGGGCTCGTCGCCCACGAAGAGGTGCTCTTCGGCGGACAGGGGCAGACCCTCTCGCTCCGCCACGACTCCACCGACCGCACGTCGTTCATGCCGGGGGTCCTGCTCGCGGTCAAGGCCGTGCGGGACCGACCCGGTCTCACCGTCGGTCTCGACGAGCTGCTGTGACGGGGACACTCGCGGCGATCGTCGCGCATCCCGACGACGACACGTTCGGCTGCGCGGGCGCGGTCGCGCTGCACGCCGAGGACCCCGGCTTCCGCTTCGTGCTGGTCCACGTGACGAGCGGGGAGGCCGGCCGGATCGCCGACCCGGCGCTCGCGACGCCGGCGACGCTCGGTGTCGTGCGAGAGGACGAGGACCGTCGCTCCTGGGTCGCCCTGGGCCGCGTGCCGGACCGGCACGAGTTCCTCCGGTACCCGGACCATCGCGTCGAGGAGGCGCCGTTCGACGAGCTCGTGGAACGGATCGCCGCCGTCCTCGAGGAGGAGCGCCCCGACGTCGTGATCACCTTCGGACCCGACGGGATCACCGGTCACCCGGACCACATCGCGACCGGGAAGGCAGCGACCGAGGCGTTCCACCGGGTGCGGCGGCGGAGCCCGGGGGAGGGCCTGCAGCGGCTCCTGCACCAGGCGATCCCGCAGTCGATGCTCGACGAGTGGAACCGCCGGCTGGTGGCGTCGGGCAAGGACCCGATGGACCCCACGCAGCTCTATCAGCCCCGCGGCGTGCCCGACGCCGAGGTGCGTGTATCGATCGACTGCGGTCCGGTCGTCGATCGCAAGCTCGCCGCCTTGGTCGAGCACCGTACCCAGGCCGGCGACATGGAGGACATGGAGGAGGAGGAACGCCGGATGGCGCTCGCCTCGGAGAGCCATGTGATCGCCTGGCCCCCGCACGGCGCAGGTCCGGTGCTCGTCGACGTTTTCGAGGGGCTCCGGTAGTCCGCTACGGACTAGAGCGTCGGCGGCTCCTCGCGCCTGATCTCGGTGAGGGCCAAGGCCCCATCGTCGCTCCGCGTCACGAGGATCCCCTCGAGCTCGGCCATGAGATCGACCTCGATCCCGGTCAGCCCGAACGCGGCCCGTTCGACCAGCGGTGTGTGGCTGATCGCGAGGCCGCGGCCACCGTCCGGGACCTGGTCGAGCAGGGCGCGAACCCCCGCGGCCATGCCCTCGGGGCTGCCGCCGCTCGGGTCCTGCCCGCCCAGGCCGGGGACCACCCCGTGGTCGGGGAGCTGCTGGCCGGCGCCCCGTAGGAACCAGGCGGCGGTCTCGGCAGCCCGCTGCGCCGGCGAGACGAACACGGCCGCGTAGACGATGCCCGCGTTCCCGGCCTCCCGGCCCGCATCCTCGGCCGCCGCGCGTCCCTCGTCGGACAGCCGATCCGCCGTCGGATCGCGGCGGGCGTGGCGGCGCAGCTCGAGCTCGGTCACAGGGTTCCCTCCGGGTCGGTTCGCGTATCATGCCGCAACCCATGACCATCCGAACCCGTTCCGTCGCGTCCCTGTTCGTCCTGATCGCGCTCTCGGCCGCCGCCTGCACCGGGGACGAGGCCTCGTCGACGACGCCGAGTTCCCCCACGCCGGGGGCGTCGGACCCGGTCACGACCTCCTCGAACGTGACCTTCGTCCCGGGGGAGTTCGAGTACACCTTCAACAGCATCACGGCCAGGTTCTCGATGGACGGCTCGGGCGGGACCCTCACCGTGAAGAACGGGTCGGGCGCCGAGCTGGGCGACCCGGGCATGTTCGTGGTGGGGATCGACGACAAGCGGTACGAGGGCACCGTCGCCTCACCGGCGCCCGTCCCCGACGGGGGCGAGGAGACGTTCCAGGTCACCTTCCCCGAGAAGGTCACGAAAGCGTCGATCGGGCTGCTCGTGCTGCTCTTCGGGGGCGACGACTACGGCGCGATGGCGCCGGTGCCCGCCTCGTAGGGAACCCGCCGGGCGTCGTTGAACGGGCGTTGCGCTTCCCGTACACTCCGCCCTCACGCCGACCGAGAGGGGTCCCATGGCTCGCCGCACGTCCGCCATCGCCGCCGTCGTTGCCTCGCTCGTGCTACCCCTCCCGGCCATCGCCTCGGCGGGTCCTCGGGTGCCGACGTGGGCGGTCGGCGCGGGGCGTGATGCCGGCCTATCGGCCTCGGCCGCACCCGTCGCGGGACCCGGGTTCTCGATCTCGCGGGACGACGGGAACGACACGAAGGGCGCCCTCGACCTCACCTCGATGAAGATCACGCGCGGCAGCACGACGGACACGGTTGTCCTCACGAACGACACGGCCGTCTCGAACACCGACATCGACCCCGACAACGGGAACTTCACGGTCCTGGTCGACACGAACGACGACCGGACGTTCGACTTCGGGCAGTACCTCTACTTCTATGCCGGCAAGCTCCGCGGGGTCCTGATCAACCTGAAGACGGACCGGGTGGTCGACCGGACGGCGCCGACCTCGCGCGTGAACACGCGGACGTTCCGAACCGTGATCCAGCGCGGCAAGATCCAGAGCCCCGGCACGTACCGGTTCGCGGTGTTCAGCTACTCCCAGGCCGCGCCCTGCACACGGAAGAACGCGTGCGTCGACGCGGTCCCGAACCGGTACCCCTTGATCCCGCTCGACCACGAGGCGCCGTCGGCGCAGATCTCGACCATCGACGCCTACGCGAACGACGCGAGCGACACCCTGACGACGTCGATCGATCTCACCTTCTCCGACGACACGTTCGGCACCGGCGTGAAGAGCTGGGTGGTCCAGCGCAAGGAGTTCGGGACGGATGCGTGGGTGACCGTCAAGAAGGGCACCGCCAAGGACCCCACGGTCATCGTCCCCGGTGACGAAGGGGTCACGTACCGGGTGCGTGTCGTGGCGATCGACAAGCAGAAGAACAAGGGGGTGTCGGCGAACGAGCTCACGACGTTCGCGTTCGATGACCGGAACCCCTCGGTCACGTACGGCGGCACGACGTCACACGGGTCGCCGCCCGGTTCCTTCCTCTCGACGACGACGACGATCGGGACGGGAGGAACGGCGACGTTCTCGTTCTCGGCCTTCACCGACATCTGCGTCATGGGCGGACCCGTCTCGGTCGGGCAGAACGCCGACGTCTCCGCCACGCTGGACGGGAACCCCGTGGTGCTCGCCACCGAGTCCGACACCACGGTGCCGCGAGAGCGGGTGGCGTGTCTGCACGGCAACACCTCGGGCTCGCACACGCTCGTGCTGACGGTGACGTCGGCGGAGGGCTACGTGATCGACGGGTACTACCGGCACCCGTAGCGCTCAGGCGTCCGCGCGGCTCGCCGGCTCGCTCTCGCCCGCCTGCCAGCGTGCCAGCACGAAGAGCAGGTCGCTCAGCCGGTTCAGGTAGCGCCGCACCTCCGGGTTCACCTCGCGCTGGGCGCGCTCCATCGCGACCACCGCGCGTTCCGCGCGACGGACGATGCCGCGGGCGATGTCGATCGCGGCGCTCGCGGCGTTCGCCCCGGGCACGATGAACACCTCCGGCAACGGTCGCAGCTCCACGAGGTCGTCGATCCGTCGCTCGAGACGCTTCGTCATCCGCTCGGTGACGAGCGAGACCTCGGGCGTGAGCTTCTTCCGCTCCTTCGGGTTCGTCGCGAGATCGGCCCCCACGACGAACAGCTCACGCTGCAGCGTGAGCAGGTCGACGGCCATCGTGTCGTCCTCGGTCAGGGCTCGCGCGATCCCGAGCGCGGCGACCGCCTCGTCGGTGGTGCCGTACGCCTCGGTCGCGAGGTCGTCCTTGGGCACGCGGCCGCCGTAGAGCAGGCCCGTGGTGCCGTCGTCGCCGGTCGTGGTGTAGATGCGGGGCATCGGCGGCTAGCATAGGGCCGAACGCGGCCGCCGACCCCGGGCGGCGCGGAAGGGGGTTGCTCCATGGCCGGCAGGTTCGGATCCGTCGTGACCGCGATGGTCACGCCGTTCCGCGACGACCACGCCGTCGATCTCGACGGCGCCCGGTCGCTCGCCTCGTGGCTGATCGACAACGGATCGGACGCGATCGTGGTCGCCGGATCCACCGGCGAGTCGCCGACGCTCACCCACAAGGAGAAGGCCGAGCTCTTCCGCGCGGTGGGCGACGCGATCCGGGGCCGCGGCAAGCTGATCTGCGGCGTGGGCACCTACTCGACGGCCGAGACCCTCGAGCTCACGCAGGCCGCCGAGGATGCCGACGCCGATGGCCTCCTCGTCGTCACCCCCTACTACAACAAGCCGCCGCAGCGCGGTCTCGTCGCGCACTTCGAGCGCGTGGCCGACGCCACCGAGCTGCCGATCATCGCCTACAACATCCCCGGCCGAACGGCGACGCGCATCGAGCACGCGACCCTGCTGCAGCTCTCCGAGAAGCCGAACATCGTCGCGGTGAAGGACTCCACCGGCGACTTCCAGGGGATCTCGCGGCTGATCGCCGAGGCGCCGGAGGGGTTCGAGGTCTACTCGGGCGACGACTGGGCGACCTTCGGGTACGTGTGTCTCGGGGCGGTCGGCGTGGTCAGCGTCGCGGCCCACCTCGTGGGCCCGCAGATCCGCCAGATGATCGACCTGATCGAGACCGGCGACGTGCCGGCGGCCCGCAAGGTCCACGAGGGGCTGAGCCCGCTGTTCAACGCCCTGTTCGTCACCTCGAACCCGATCCCGCTGAAGGCCGCGCTCGAGATGGTCGGTCGCCCGGCGGGACCGCCGCGCCTGCCGCTCGTGCCGGCCACCACGGAGGAACGCGACCGCGTCCGCAAGGCCCTGGAGGACGCCGGTCTCCTCTGACGCGGTCGACGCCGCGCTCGTGAAGGTCGTCTTCCTCGGTGGCGTGGGCGAGGTCGGCCGCAACATGGCCTGCGTCGAGGTCGACGACCGGATCCTGATCGTCGACGTCGGCCTCTCGTTCCCCTCGGGCGACATGCCCGGGATCGACCTCGTCCTCCCGGACTTCGACTACATCCGTCACAACGCCGACCGCGTCGAGGCGGTCGTGCTCACGCACGGCCACGAGGACCACATCGGGGCGCT
Organism: uncultured Actinomycetes bacterium; assembly: GCA_963821925.1. Classification (GTDB taxonomy): domain Bacteria; phylum Actinomycetota; class UBA4738; order UBA4738; family HRBIN12; genus JAOUEA01. The sequence continues at coordinate 296,406 of CAWGFO010000010.1, forward strand.
CCCGTACCTCCTGCGCGAGATCAGCGGTGTGCCCGTGTACGGCACGCCGTTCACGCTCGAGCTCCTGAAGGGGAAGCTCGAGGAGCACCAGGTGGCCGACCGCTGCGAGCTGCATACCGCGGTACCCGGGGAGGGCGCCACGGTCGGGCCCTTCACGATGCGGTTCCTGCGCGTGACGCACTCGATCCCCGACGGCATGGCCGTGGTGGTCGACACGCCCTACGGCGCGATCCTGCACACCGGCGATTTCAAGATCGACCAGACCCCGCTCGACGGGCGGCCCACCGACCTGCACGGCCTCGCCGAGGAGGCGAGCGGCACGGGCGTGCACCTCCTGCTCAGCGACTCGACGAACGCCGAGGAGGCCGGGTACACGACCAGCGAACGCTCGGTCGGACCGGTGGTCGCCGACATCGTGGCGAACGCGCCCGAGATCGTGGTGGCCGCGTGCTTCTCGAGCCACATCCACCGGGTGCAGCAGATCGTGAACGCCGCCCGCGCGAGCGAGCGGGTCGTGGCCTTCCTCGGCCGGTCGATGCTGAACTCCGTGGCCGCCGCTCGGCGCCTCGGGTACCTCCAGGTCGACGACCGCGACGTGATCGACATCTCCGAGGTCGCCGACATCGACCCGGGCCGGGTCGTCGTGATCTGCACCGGCAGCCAGGGCGAGCCGTTCTCGGCGCTCTCGCTGATGGCGCAGCGCCAGCACAAGTGGGTGAAGCTCCAGGAAGGCGACACCGTCGTGCTGTCGTCGTCGCTGATCCCCGGGAACGAGCCCGCGATCCACCGCGTGGTCGACGCGCTCTACCGGACCGGCGCCGACGTGTTCCACATGCCGGCCGACGCCGTGCACGCGAGCGGCCACGCGGCCGCCGAGGAGCTCCGCCTGATGCTCTCGCTCGTGAAGCCGCGCTGGTTCATCCCGATCCACGGCGAGCGACGCCACCTGCAGCACCACGCGCGACTCGCCGAGGAGGTCGGGATCCCGCACGACCACGTGATCATCTGCGAGGACGGCGACGTCGTGGAGGTAGGGGAGCGGGTCGCGAAGGTCGACCGCGTCCAGGCCGGCATGACGTTCGTCGACGGCCTCGGGATCGGCGACGTCGGCACCGAGGTCCTGCGCGACCGACGGAAGCTGTCGGGGGACGGCGTCGTGGTCGTGGTCGTGACGGTCGATTCGCAGACCGGCGAGCTCGTGAGCGGCCCCGACATCGTGAACCGCGGCTTCGTCCACGAGGAGACGTCCGGCGACATCCTCGAGGAGGCGCGCGAGCGCGTCGTGGACGCGATCCGCGGCACCGCGGAGGCGCACGTCGTGGACCCCTCGGCGCTTCAGCAAGACATCCGACGCGTGCTGGGGCGGTACTTCAACGAGGTGACGCAGCGCAAGCCGGTGATCCTGCCGGTGATCATGGAGGTCTAGGGGGTCCGGCGACGGCGGTTGTGCGCGAGCGAGCGGATGACTATCCGTCCATGCGAGTGATGCGCGTCACGGAACCGTGGTGCCACCTCGCGTAGCCTCGAACGTATGGACGAGGTTCGACGTGAGGTCGCGAGCGACACGGGCGATCTGCGCGCCCAGGCGGACGCGCTGCACGTCGCCGTCAGCCGTTCGCAGCGAGAGCTCCTCTCAGTCCTGGCCGAGATCGACCGACGCGGAGTCTGGGACGGTGACGGCGCCCGCGACATGTCCCACTGGGTCTCGATGCGCTACGGCGTCTCGGCGTGGAAGGCGGCGCGGTGGGTGGCGGCTGCGCATGCGCTGGCAGGTCTCCCTCGGACGTCGGACGCGCTCGCGACCGGACGGCTCAGCCTCGACAAGGTCGTCGAGCTGGCCCGCTTCGCCACGGTGGAGACGGAGGCGTCGCTGATCCGCTGGGCCGTCGGTGTCTCCTGCGGCGCGATCCGCCGCAAGGCGGACCTCGAGCGCAAGCGCGAGGGCATCGAGATACATGACGCGGAGCGCGCCCGGTCGCTCCGATGGTGGTTCGAGGACGAAGGCACGCGGTTCGGGCTCGAAGCGGAGCTGCCCGCCGATCAGGGCGTGCTCGTCGCGAAGGCCCTGTCCCGCCTGGCCGACTCCTTGCCGGCGATGCCGGGCGAGGGTGGGCCTGAGTGCGTCGACGCCCGACGGGCCGACGCACTGGTGACGCTCTGCTCAGCCAGGATCGCGAGCGACCCCGATCCCGACCGCGCCACCATCGTGGTGCACACATCGCTCGAGACCCTCGCGGGCGCCGAGCGGAACGCCGAGGTCGAGGACGGCCCGGTGATCGCGCCGGAGACCGCTCGCCGGCTCGCGTGCGACGGCCGGATCCAGATCGTGGCCGAAGACGGCCACGGAGACCCGCTGCGCCTCGGTCGGCTCACGCGAGTCCCGTCGGCGCCGTTGATCCGGCAGCTCCGCCACCGCGACCGCGAGTGCCGGTTCCCCGGCTGCGAGAGGCGGCGATTCACCAACGCCCACCATGTCCGATGGTGGAGTCGCGGCGGCCTGACCGACCTGGACAACCTCGTCTTGCTCTGTTCGTTCCACCACCGGCTCGTCCACGAGGGCGGCTGGACGCTCACGTTAGGCCCGAAGGGCGATGTCGCCTGGTTCCGGCCCGACGGCGCGAAGCATCGCGCGGGTCCGGCTCCCCCCGATCAGCTGCCGCTCGCGGTGTGAGCCGACGGTTCGAGCGGGGAGCCGGTTTCGACCCGGCTGACCAGGTTGCTTGCCTCGCCCCGAGAACCCGTCAGACTTACCGGTCTATGGCGACGAAAACTTCCCCGTCGCGGCGTTCGTCGTCGCGCGCTTCATCCCGCTCCGCATCCAAGCGCAGGGCCGCTCCCAAGCGGAAGCCGGCGCCGAAGAAGAAGCCGGCGCCGAAGCCGAAGCCGGACCGCATGCCCACGCGGCAGATCCTCTCGCCGCATGCACGCGACGCGGCCGGCATCGGGTTGGTGGTGCTGGCGCTGCTGGCGATCCTCGGGGTGTGGTTGGAGGCGGCGGGACCGGTAGGCCATGGCCTCTCGTGGCTCCTGCACGGGGCGTTCGGTGTCGCGGCCGTGCTCTTCCCGATCGTGGGGATCTACTGGGGCTTCGTGCTCCTGCGTGACGTCGCGCCCGAGGACCGGGTCCGGATGTTCATCGGGTTCACGGTGATGACGATCGGGCTGCTCGGCATCCTCTCGCTCGCGCGCGGCAACCCGAGCCCGTTCGCCGGGTACGACGCCACGAAGAAGCTCCACGGGCTGGCGGAAGCGGGCGGGCTGGTCGGCGCGCTCGCCGCCTACCCGCTCTCCCGCGTGCTCTCGGCGATCGGCGCCGGGATCATCTGCGCCGGGCTCGCCTTCCTCGGCCTCCTGATCTTCACCGGGACGCCCGTGTCGTCGCTCCGGGGCACGCTCAAGCACCACCTCCGCGTCCCGATCGAGGAGCCGGCCACCGCGCAGGTGCTCGTCCCCGACGCGAAGCCCGAGAAGGAGCCCAAGCCGAAGCGGCGCTCGAAGGTGAAGGAGGCGCTCGGCCTGGGCGAGGAGCCGACGGCCGACCCGATCGTCGTGCTGCCCGAGGCCGACGCGACCGAGCCCCTCACCGACGAGGTGCCCGCCAAGCCCGCGAAGACCGCGAAGCCCCGCACGATCACGACCTCGCAGGGTCCCTACCAGCTCCCGCCGCTCGACCTGCTCCGCACCGCCCCGCCGTCGACCGCCGACGGCACGCACGAGACCGAGGTGATGCAGGCGCTCGGCCACACGTTGCTGACGTTCGGGGTCGACGCGAAGGTCGTCGCCGCCCACCGCGGACCGACCGTCACGATGTACGAGGTCGAGGTCGCGAGCGGCACCAAGGTGAACAAGGTCCTGAACCTGTCCAGCGACATCGCGTACGCGCTCGCCACGCCCGACGTCCGGATCCAGGCGCCGATCCCGGGCCGTTCCGCGATCGGCATCGAGGTCCCGAACAAGCACCGCGACTTCGTGATGCTGGGCGACATCCTGCGCTCCGAGAACGCGCGCTCGGCCACCCACCCGCTGACGGTCGCCCTGGGCAAGGACATCCACGGCCGGTCGCAGATGGTGAACCTCGCCACGATGCCGCACGTGCTGATCGCGGGCGCGACGGGGGCCGGCAAGTCGAGCCTCGTGAACTGCTTCATCACGTCGCTCCTGATGCGCACGACGCCCGACGACGTCCGCCTGGTGCTCGTCGATCCCAAGCGGGTCGAGCTGAGCCACTTCGCCGAGGTCCCGCACCTGTTGAGCCCGGTGATCGTGCACCCCAAGCGTGCCGCCGAGGCGCTCCAGTGGATCGTCCGCGAGATGGAGATGCGCTACGAGATGCTCGCGACCGTCGGCGTCCGCGACATCGACGGTTACGAGGAGGGCCTGAAGGCCGGCACGCTCCGCCTGCCGGTCGGCCACGAGGACAAGTACGAGCACATGCCTTTCATCGTGGTCGTGATCGACGAGCTCGCCGACCTGATGATGGTGGCGCCGCGCGACGTCGAGGACGCGATCTGCCGGATCGCGCAGATGGCGCGCGCCGTCGGTATCCACCTCGTGGTCGCGACCCAGCGCCCGAGCGTCGACGTCGTCACCGGCCTGATCAAGGCGAACATCCCGAGTCGGATCGCGCTGATGACCTCGAGTCAGGCCGACAGCCGCGTCGTGCTCGACATGAACGGCGCCGAGAAGCTCGTCGGCCACGGGGACATGCTCTTCGCCCCCGCCAACGCCTCGAAGCCGACCCGCCTGCAGGGCGCGTGGGTGACCGAGGCCGAGATCCACGGGATCACGGACTTCATCCGCACCCAGCGCGAGGTCGTCTACGAGCAGACCGTGGAAGGTCTCGGACTGCCGCCGACCGAAGCCGAACTCTCCGGTGGCATCGGCGGCGGCATGAGCGGGGACGACGACGACCTGCTCGCCCAGGCCGCCGAGCTCGTGATCCGTTCCCAGCTCGGATCGACCTCGATGCTCCAGCGGAAGCTCAAGGTCGGGTTCGCCCGCGCCGGGCGCCTGATGGACCTCCTCGAGGACCAGGGCGTCGTCGGCCCCGGTCAGGGGTCGAAGGCGCGTGACGTGCTGATGACCCTGGACGAATGGGAGGAACGTCGCAGCGCGTAGTCGTCACGGGACCGCGCGCCCGCGGCATGGAGGGACGATGCCACGACGCTTGGCGCTCCTCGTGCTCGCTACGGTGCTGGCCGGATGTGCCGACCCGGCGCCCGCCGGGGACGCCCCCTCGTCCGCGGCCCCGTCGGACGCAACGGCCCTCGCCGTGATCGAGTGCGGGGCGGACGGGTCGACGACGATCCGCACACCGCGGGTCTCGGCCCAGGCCGACGGCGTCCACGTGCGTGTCGTGAGCCACCTCGACGAACCAGCGAGCATCAACGGCTGGGGGTTCGACGTGGACTCGGGTGCCTCCCGGTGGACCCTCGGGAGTCGCCCCGGCGTGGTGCAGACCGCCTGCTGGCCCTTCAGCGACCACGGGAACGAGGAGCCGGCGACCCAGCCGATCGAGATCCTGGATGCGTCGGGGCTGTTCGTGGACGGGGAGCTCGACTGCGAGGGCGGCGTGTCGATGGGGTGGACCGCCGACTACGCGAGCCCGCCGGACGAGGATGCGCCGCCGATCACGCCCGAGGAAGCCCGATCGGAGCTGCGCGGCCTCCGACCGTCCGACGAGGTTCGCTACGCGGGATACCCCGAGGATCCCGATCCGAGCATCATCGTCGTGCGAGACGGTCGCGTGATCGCCTCGATCGGCTTCGCTCGCTACGACGGCGCGTGGTCCGCGGGCGGCGGGCAGGTCTGCGACGAGGAAGGGGTCCGGGTCGCCGGGCTCTAGCGGCTCACAGCGCGCCGACGCGGCGCGCGACCTGGAACAGCGTGTCGGCGTGTTGCTGGGGGTCGATCATGACCTTGCCGGCGAGTCCCACCTGGCGCTGCCAGTACGCGTAGATCAGCTCGTGATCCCAGCCTCGTTCCAGGGCGCTCTTGTAGCTGCGCACGATCTCGCTCCCGCTCCAGATCGCGTCGGGCGCCACCACGAACCCGCCGCGCTGGCCGTCGATCGAGAGCCAGTAGCTGCCCACGAGCCCCCAGCGGCCGTCGTCGAGCTGCCCCGACACGATCAGGAAGCGCACGGGCCCCTCCGCGAGGGTGCCGGGCGCGGTCACCGGTTCCGTGATCTGCGCCAGCGGCGAGAGATCACTCCACGTCGGGGTCGTCACCTTGGGCTCCGTTCGCTCGCGTCCATCGGTCATGGTCGGAGCGTAGTCACCCGTCTGGGGGCGGCACAGGGGGCGAAGGGTTAGTTCTTCCGGTCCCTGGTCCTAGGCCGTCTGACGTTCCCCGCGGACATCTTCGACCGTGATCGCCCAGCGCTCGTGGTCACGCCAGCGCCCCGACACCTTGAGGTACCGGGGGGAGAACCCTTCGAGGCGGAACCCGGCGCCCTTCACGAGCGCGATCGAGGCGGTGTTCCCCGGCTGGATGTTGGCCTCGACGCGGTGGAGGCCGAGGGGACCGAACGCGTGCTTCAGGAGCAGGGCCAGCCCTTCGCGCATGTAGCCCTGCCCCGCGAACGGCACGAACGCGTAGTAGCCGAGGTAGGCGTTCCGGAACGGTCCCCGGAAGATCTGCGAGAGGTGATACGTCCCGACGATCGCTCCGTCCTCGTTGCGGCAGACCATCACACGTTCGTCGGTGGCGGTATGGGCCCGCCGGAGGAACGCGGCGAACGACTGGGCGTCGCCGGGGGCGTGGACCCAGGAGCCGTGGAGCGAGCGGCTCGCCTTGACCGCTTCGATGAACCGATCGCGGTCCCGGGCGGTCGGACGCCGCAGGTGCACGCGGTCGCCGCGGGGGAGCGGCGGGGTCTTCGTCACGAGGCGCCGTGCCCGGAAGCCGCGCCCGCGGCCTCGTGGCGCGCGATCGCAGCCTCGATCACCCGGACCGCGCTCGCGCGATCCTCGTAACCGTCGGTCGCGACCTTGTGGCCCTCGAGATCCTTGTAGACCTGGAAGAAATGCTCGATCTCGTTCAGCAGCGTGAGCGGGAGGCCACCGAGATCGCCGACGTGGGACCACATCGGATCGCGCAGCGGCACGCAGAGGATCTTCTCGTCCTCACCCTTCTCGTCCTGCATCCGGAACAGCCCCACCGGCCTGGCGCGGATCCGGCACCCCGGGAAGGTCGGCTCGCCCACGAAGACGAGGGCGTCGAGGGGATCGCCGTCGCCGCCCAGCGTGCCGTCGATGTAGCCGTAGTCGGCCGGGTACTGCATCGAGGTGAAGAGCATCCGGTCGAGCCAGATCTCGCCGGTCTCGTGGTCGGCCTCGTACTTGTTGCGGGACCCCTTGGGGATCTCGACGACGATCGTGAGCACCTCGGTCCCGGCCATGCGCTGGAGTCTAGCGGCTGCCGTCGCGCGCTATCCTTGGCGTGACCCCATGGCCGGACCCTTGCAGGACGCCACGATCGGGGTCGGCCCGGCGCTCCGGAAGGCGCGGGAGCATCGGGGGCTGACGCTCGACGAGGCCGCCCGCGACACCAAGCTCCGGGTCGATCTCCTTTCGGCGCTCGAAGACGAATCCTTCGACGCCCTGCTCGGCGACGTCTACGTCCGTGGCGCGCTCCGCGCGTACGCCCAGTACCTCGGGCTGAGCCCCGACAAGGTCGTGGCCGCGTACGCGCGGCACGCCGACGATCCCGAGCCCCCGCCGCCACCGCAGAAGATGGGCCGGATCGAGCAGGCGATGGCGGCCGCGCGGATCCGGGACAACCAGAAGTTCCTGCTGATCGCGGCGGCCGCGCTCCTCGTGATCCTGCTGGCCGTGGGGCTGCTCGCGCGCGACAACGGCACCCCGCCGCCGGCGGCGATCCCCACGACCGCCGCATCCCCGGTCCCCGAGGACCGGCGGATCGAGGCGATCCTCGTGGCCCAGCGCGACGCATCGGCGACCGTGACCGTCGACGGGGTCCCCGAGACCTTCGCGATGGCCGAGGGTGAGACCCGGTCGTTCAGCGCGGTCGACGACCTCACGATCACGATCGCGGACGGTGGGTCGGTACAGGTGTTCCTGGCGGGACGCGACCTCGGCGCGCCGGGGGAGCCCGGCCAGTCCTGGACGAAGACCTACACCTACGACACGGGAGCGAGCCCATCGCCGGGAGCCTGAGCGCCGAGATCGTCGGGGTGGGGACCGAGCTCCTCCTCGGCCAGATCGCGAACACGAACGCCCGGTGGATGTCCGAGGCGCTCGCCGAGATCGGGGTCGACGTGCTCTACCACTCGGTGGTCGGCGACAACATGGACCGGATCGTGGCGACGCTCGGCGCCGCGGCCGAGCGCGTCGACGTCGTCCTGGTCACCGGCGGCCTCGGGCCGACGGGGGACGACATCACGCGCGACGCGATCGCACGGGTGATGGGTGTGGGAATGGTGCGGCATCCCGAGCTCGAGACGATGCTCCGTGAGCGGTTCGCCAGGTACCGGGGCGAGATGCCCGCGAGCAATCTCCGGCAGGCCGACGTGCCGGATGGCGCCCGGTACGTCGTGCCGGAGCGCGGAACGGCGCCCGGACTGGTCGTGACCCTCCCCGGCGGCACCCTGCTGTACGCGATGGCCGGCGTGCCGGCCGAGATGCGCGAGATCATGACCGGCACTGTGCTCCCCGAGTTGGCCGAGCGCGCCGGCCCCGCGGTCCTGCGCTCGCAGGTGATCCGCTGCGCCGGCATCGGCGAGTCGGCGCTGGCGGAGCGCCTCGACGACCTCTTCGTGGCGAGCCGGAACCCGAGCGTCGCGTACCTGGCCTCGGGCGGCGAGGTGAAGGTGCGCCTGACCGCGAAGGCGTCCACCGGGGAGGAGGCCGACTCCCTCCTGCGCCCGCTCGCCGACGAGGTGATCGCGCGCGCGGGGGACGTCGTGTTCTCGACGGCGGGGGAATCGCTCGAGGAGGCGATCGGGCGGCTGCTGCGTACGTCCGGCCGCTCGATGGCCACGGCGGAATCGCTCACCGGCGGCGGGATCGCGCAGCGGCTGACCAGCGTCCCGGGGGCGTCCGCCTACTTCCGGGGCTCGGCCGTCACGTACCTGCCGGAGGTGAAGGAGCGCGTGCTCGGGGTCGCGGCCGCGACGATCGCGCGCGACGGCGTGGTCAGCGAGGCGTGCGCGCGTGAGATGGCCGCGGGCGCCCGGGCGTTGTTCGACGCCGACGTCGCCGTGGCGGTGACCGGCGTGGCCGGCCCCGAGCCCCACGACGGCAGGGAACCGGGCGACGTGTGGCTCGCGCTGGACGCCGACGAGGCGACCCACGCGCGTTTCATGCGGATGTCGGGGGCGCGCGATCAGATCGTCCGCTGGACCGAGCAGGCGGCGCTGGACCTGGTGCGGCGGCACCTCGAGGGCCGGCCGCTGCCGGCATCCGATCGGCTGATCTGAGGGGCGACATGGGAGAGGCGCGGAGCGGACGCGCGGTCGACCCGTCCCCGCCTCGCCCACTGCGTCTGTTCGTGGCGGTCGACCCATCCGAGGAGGCCCGGGACGCGGTGGCATCGGCGATCGCCCCGTGGCGGGGCGCGGTCCCGGAGGCGCGCTGGACCGATCGGGCGGCGTGGCATGTCACCCTGAGGTTCCTCGGGGGGACGGCGCCGGACCTCGTCGGGCGCGTGCGCGACCTGGTCGCCGGCGCGGCGGCGGAGGTGCCGGCGTTCGAGGCCCGGCTCGACGGCCTCGGCACCTTCCCCGCACAAGGTCCGGCGCGCGTGCTGTGGGCCGGGGTCGAGGACCGGTCCGGTCGGCTGGCGCGGCTCGCGCTCGCGGTCGACGCGGCGCTCGCGTCGTCGTTCGAGCCCGAACGGCGCCCGCTGCACCCCCACCTCACCATGGCGCGGTTCGATCCCCCCCGGCGGGTCCCCGAGGCCCTCACGTCCACGGAGGTCGAGCCGGTCACGTTCACCGTCGACCGGGTCTGCCTGTACCGCAGCCACCTCGGAGGAGGTCCCGCCCGGTACGAGCTCCTCGCGGCGGCTCCGCTGAGGACCGGGTAGCCACGCTGCTTGCGTTCGAACACCTGTTCGGATACCCTGCGCGAGCCAGCAGACCGAACGACAGGGGTGTAATTTATGTCAGACGAGCACGCTAGCCTTCGTCTCGCACCGGATAGTGAGCTCGCCCGGTCCTCCTCCGGGGTGGGCCTGAGTCGGAAGGAGGGCCTCGTGGACCGCGACAAGATGCTCGACGTCACGCTCCAGCAGATCGAGAAGCAGTTCGGTAAGGGCGCCGTGATGAAGCTCGGCGAGCACCCGATGGGCGCCGGGATCGGCGTCATCTCCACCGGGTCGATGGCGCTCGACATCGCGCTCGGCGTGGGCGGCATCCCGCGGGGGCGCATCGTCGAGGTCTACGGGCCCGAGGGCTCGGGCAAGACCACGGTCACGCTCCACATCATCGCCGAGGCGCAGGCGCGCGGCGGCATCGCGGCGTTCATCGACGCCGAGCACGCGCTCGACCCGACCTACGCCCGCGAGCTCGGGGTGAACATCGACGAGCTCCTCGTCTCTCAGCCCGACTCCGGCGAGCAGGCGCTCGAGATCGCCGACATGCTCGTGCGCTCGGGCTCGCTCGACCTCGTCGTGATCGACTCCGTGGCGGCCCTCGTGCCCCGCGCAGAGATCGAGGGCGAGATGGGCGACACCCACGTCGGCCTGCAGGCCCGGCTGATGTCGCAGGCGATGCGCAAGCTCGCCGGGACGCTCTCGAAGTTCGACACCTCGGCGATCTTCATCAACCAGCTCCGCGAGAAGATCGGCGTGATGTTCGGCAGCCCCGAGACCACGCCCGGCGGGCGGGCGCTGAAGTTCTACTCCTCGGTCCGCATGGACGTCCGCAAGATCGAGAACCTGAAGGACGGCACCGACGTCGTGGGCTCGCGCACCCGGGTCAAGGTCGTCAAGAACAAGGTGGCGCCGCCCTTCCGCCAGTGCGAGTTCGACATCATGTACGGCAAGGGCATCTCGAAGGAGGGCTCGCTCCTCGACGTCGGCGTCGACCTCGAGATCGTCAAGAAGTCGGGCGCCTGGTTCACCTACGAGGGCGAACAGCTCGGGCAGGGCCGCGAGAACGCGCGGAACTTCCTGGTCGAGCACCGTGAGATCCGTGACGAGATCGAACGGAAGGTGCGGGAGGCCGTCGGCCTGATCCCCGCGTTCACCGAGGCGGACGAGACCCCGATCGAGATCGTGCCCGACCTCGTGCTCGACGACGACGAGAAAGCCGGCGCCAAGGTCAAGGCGAAGGCGGACGCCTGACGAGGCGCGCCGTGTCTGAGGCCACGACCAGTCCCGCCGGGCGCTCCCGGTCGCGTGGCCAGCCCAAGGAGCCGAAGTCATGCCACGAGCGTGCGCTCGGGCTCCTGGCGGTGCGTCCACGTAGCCGCCGGGAGCTCGAGCAGCGGCTCACCGCGGCGGGGTTCGGGGCCGACGAGGTCGCCGACGTGCTCGGCAGGCTCGAGCGCGTCGGCCTCGTCGACGACGCCGACTTCGCTCGGCAGCTCGCCGAGCAGCAGTTCGTGCACAAGCGTGCGGGACGGCGGGCCGTCACGAGCGCCCTGATCGCCAAGGGCATCGCGCCCGATCTGATCGAGGCGGTGGTGGCCGAGGCGCCCGACGACGAGGAGGCCCGGGCGGAAGAGCTCGCGCGCTCGAAGGCGCTCCGCATGGGCTCGGTGGACGCCGCGAAGGCATTCAACCGGCTCTTCGGGCTCCTGATGCGCCGTGGCTACGCACCGCAGGTGGCCCGGCAGGCCGCCCGCCGGGCCCTCGGTGTGGGCGAGGACGCGGACTAGGTCGTCCGGACCCTTGTCTGGCGTGGGCGCCGGCCGTAGCATCGGTGAACACGAGAGGAACACCAACCGACACCGACGATCGACCTGACCCTGTGAGCCTTCCGACCTTGACGACCTTCGACCACGATCTCGACAGACGATGCGCCCCGCGCGGGCGCTGTCGCATGCCGTAGCTGCGCTCACACGCGTTCGGTCTCTTCGAACATCGGCCCGGCCGGGTCCTCTCCTCGACGATGCGACGTAGGAGGAACCATGGTCCAGGTGCTGGTGGGGCTCGCGGCAGGCCTCGTCCTCGGGTTCGGGGCGGGGTTCCTGTACCGCAAGTCGATCGCGGCTTCGAACGCACAGAGCATCGAGGCGAGGGCGCAGGCAGCCGAGGCGCAGGCGCAGAAGACCCTCCTGGCCGCCGAGCGAGAGGCCGACGCGACCGCGAAACAGGCGATGGCGGAGGCCAAGGACGAGATCGTCACGATGCGCCGCGAGTCCGAGGAAGACCTGCGCTCGCGGCGCGAGGAGATCACGCGCCAGGAGCGGCGCATGACGGAGGCCGAGGCCGATCTCCGTGCGAAAGCCGTGAAGGTCGACGAGCGCTCGGCCGACCTCGAGGAGCGTGAGGAGAAGCTCACGTACGTCCGCTCGCAGCTCGAGAAGGCCACGGAGCTGCATCGCGCCCAGCTCGAGAAGATCGCGGGCATGACCTCGGGGGAGGCGCGCGACCATCTGATCGCGCAGATCACCGACGAGGCGAAGCGGGCCGCGATGAGTCAGGTGCGCGAGATCGAGCAGCGAGCGCGTGAAGAAGGCGAGGAGCGGGCGCGCAAGGTCGTCACGATCGCGATCCAGCGCGTGGCCTCGGAGCAGACGGCCGAGTCGACCGTGAGCGTCTTCGCCCTGCCGAGCGAGGACATGAAGGGCCGCATCATCGGCCGGGAAGGCCGGAACATCCGCGCGTTCGAGGCGGCCACCGGCGTGAACCTGATCATCGACGACACGCCCGAGGCCGTGGTGCTCAGCTGCTTCGACCCCGTTCGCCGCGAGGCCGCGCGCATGACGCTCGCCAAGCTCGTCGAGGACGGCCGGATCCACCCGGCGCGGATCGAGGAGATCCACGAGCGCTCGCTCCGGGAGCTGGAGGAGCAGATCCGCCGTGCCGGGGAAGACGCGGTGGCCGAGGTGGGCATCACGGGCATCCACCCCGAGATGGTGAAACTGCTCGGGCGGCTGCAGTTCCGGACCTCGTACGGACAGAACGTCCTCAAGCACCTCGTCGAGTCGTCGCACATCGCGGCATCGATCGCCGCTGAGATCGGGGTCGACGGGACCGTGGCGAAGCGCGGCGCCTTCCTGCACGACGTGGGGAAGGCCGTCACGCACGAGGTCGAGGGATCGCACGCGATCATCGGCGCCGAGATCGCGCGCCGGATGGGGGAGTCGCCCGAGGTGGTGCACTGCATCGAGTCGCACCACGGCGAGGTGGAGCAGCGAACGATCGACGCCGTGCTGGCCCAGATCGCCGACGGCATCAGCGGTGGGCGCCCCGGGGCACGCCGCGAGTCCCTCGAGACTTACGTGAAGCGCCTCGAGCGGCTCGAGGAGATCTGCACGGCGCACGCGGGGGTGGCCAAGACCTTCGCGATGCAGGCGGGCCGCGAGGTCCGCGTGATGGTCGAGCCCGAGGAGGTCGACGACCTCCAAGCGCAGGTCATCGCCCGGGATATCGCGAAGCAGGTCGAAGAGGAGCTGCAGTACCCGGGTCAGATCCGCATCACGGTCGTACGCGAGACGCGCGCGACCGAGTACGCCCGGTAGCCGTCCTCACGAGTTGTCGGGATCGGAGGTGCGAGGCTTCTTGCTCGCGGCCGCGCCGGCGAGCCGGCTCCGCAGGCTCAGCCCCTTCGATCCGCTCGAGTCGGCCGCCCACGCATCGTTGGCGGTCGGTGCATCGGTGGTCGGATCACCGGCGTCCGGTGCCTCGGGGTCGGCGTGGGCATCGGCGGCGGCCGCGTCGGCGGCGGCCATCGGGTCCGCGATCGCGTTCGGATCGACGCCCGCCTGATAGGCCGCCAGGTCCGCCTCCAGCGTGCGGCGGGCCTGCTCGGCCTGATCCGCCCGCTTCGTGACGTTCTCCAGGAGCGTTTTGAGCTCCCGGACTTCCTGGTCGGAGTGCGCGGAGGGCACGATGCTCCCCTCGCGGGCCAGCCTCAGGGTAGCCTCCGCCGCCTCCGCGGCCGTGTACGCGCTCCGGGCCCGCGCCTCGCTCTGTTCGAGGCGAAGCTCGAGATCGGCCACGATGGCCTCGAGCTCGGCCGTCGCGGCGTCGCCCGAAGGAGTCGCCGGAGCGGCGATCGGGTCAGCGGGCGCGTTCTGAAGCTCCTCGACCCGCTCACGAAGGGTCTCGTGCGCCTGCTCGAGGTTGTGGAGCTGGGCGGTCGCGGCGCCGAGCTTGGCCTCGGCGTCCTCGGCGCGGGCCACGGCCTCGGCCGCGCGCGCGTCGGCGGCGGACACCGCATCCTCATCGGGTTCCTCGTTCCGGACCGCCTCGAGGCGCTCACGAAGGGTCTCATGCGCCTGCTCGAGGTTGTTGAGCTGGGCCCTGACGGCCCCGAGGTCGGCCTCGGCCCGCGCGGCACGTGCCTCGGACGCCGCGAGGTCGTCCACCGTGGGACCCTCGGCCGCCTGGTCAACCGCGGCGGCCTCACGCTCCGCGATCTCGGCGAGCAGCGACCCGTGGTCGGAGCGGAGCTGGGCGAGTTCCTCGCGGGCGTCGGCGAGCTGGTCGCGCGCCGCGGCGAGGTCCTGCAACGTCGCCTCATCGGGGGCGGATGGCTGCGCCTCGGCCCCGTTGGCCTGGGCCTCGGTCGCGGCCGCCTGGGCTTGGAGGGCCGCAGCCTGGGCCTCTGCCAGGGCCGCATGGGTCTCCACCAGTGCTGCCTGACTCTCGGCGAACGCCGCCTGCGCGTCGGCGAGCGCCGCCTGGGACTCGGGCAGGGACCCCTGGGTCCTCCGTCAGGGCCGCCTGGCTCTCGGCCAGCGCGGCCTGGGTCTCCGCCAGGGTGGCGTGTGCCTCGGCCAGGGATGCCTGCTGCGCCTCCGACGTCGCCCGAGCCTCGGACAGGGCCTGCTGCGACTCGATCAGCGAGGCCTCCATAGCCTGGGCGGCCGATTCGGCCACCGCGATCCGCCCCTCGGTGATCCGCCGGAACTCCTCGGCCTCGGCGGCGCGGGCCTCGGCGGCAGCGGTCTCGGCCGCGGCTGCGGTGACCCGCTCCTCGGCGACGCGATCGGCCTCCTCACGAGCGGTGAGGACCAGGGTCTCCAGCTCGGCGATCGCCACGCCGGCCTCGCTCCCGCGGGTCTCAGCCTCGGCGGCGCGAGTCTCGGCTTCGATCGCACGGCCCTCGGCGTCGCTCCAGCGAGCCTCGGCATCGCTCCAACGTGCCTCGGCCTCCTCGGCCTTCGACTCCGCGGCCTTCCGCTTCGCCTTGACCGCCTCGACCCGTTCCTCGGCGGCCCGCTCGGTCTCCTCGCGAACGCGGACGACCTCGGCTTCGAGCTCGAAGACGTACGCCTCGGCCTCCGCGCGGGCGACGTCGTTCTCGACGATCTTCGCCTTCGCCTCGGCCAGCGCGGCCTCGGTCGCCTCGCGAGCGGCCCGCAGTTCCTCGACGGCGGTCCCGGCCTGCTCCAGCTCCCGCTCGAGGCGGGTCCGCTCATCGCGGCTCCACGCCTCGTCTTCGGCCATCTGGTCGACCGTCGCGCGCAAGACCTCGCCCTCGTGCATCAGGCGATCGAGCTCGGCGCGTGCACCGTCGCGCTCGAGGGTGGTCACGGCCATCGCCTCGTTGAGCTCCATCGAGGCGATCCGGAGGGCCTCGAGTTCCTCGTCCGCCCGGTCGGCGCGGTCGGCGTCCTCGCCGAGCTCCGCGAGCCTGACCCCGGCCTCGGCGAGCAACGCCTCCGCTGCGGCGGTCGCGGCAGCGGCGTCCTCGGCGCGGCGGAGCGCTCCGTCGAGGGCGACCTCGAGCTCGTGGACACGGTCGGCGAGGTCGAACAGCTCCTGGGCGTCGGGGGACGCCCCCTCCCCACCGACCGCCCGGCGCGTCTCGAGCTCGGCTACGCGGAGGGCGAGCGAGCGCTGGAGGGCGATGGCGGCGGCGCGAAGCTCGTCGGTGGTCGGGTCGACCGTCGGGTCGACGTGATCCTCGCGGGTCGCCAGCTCGTGCTCGAGCTCCTCGACCCTGGCCGTGAGCGTGCGGGCGAGCTCCTCGAGCGCCGCGGCCTCGGCGCGCGACGCGCTCAGGGCCTCCTCGACACGCCGGAGCGCTTCCTTCCTGTTCTGCTTCTCGTACGCGCTCATCCTCGTCACTCCGTGTGTGGTGGGGTTCGTTCCTTCTCATCGGCGGCCGTGTCGAGGCCTTGAGGCCCTCGAGCCGCCTCTTCGGGCGTCGTCCGGGGCCGGATCCGCGCCGCGGCGCCGCGCCCGCCTGGGGCCCGCTCGTCGGGAGTTCGGATACCCTCGGTGCCGTGGACCGCCGATACCTGATCCGCACCTTCGGGTGTCAGATGAACGAGCACGATTCCGAGCGCATCGGAGGGCTGTTGATGGCCGACGGCCTGCTGCCCACCGACGACGTCGACGAGGCGCGCGTGATCGTGCTGAACACTTGCGCGATCCGGGAGAACGCCGACAACAAGCTCTACGGGAACCTGGGGCACCTGAAGCCGGTCAAGGACCGGCATCCCGATCTCAAGATCGTCGTGAGCGGTTGCCTCGCGCAGAAGGATCAGGGCCTGATCCAACGGAAGGCACCGTGGGTCGACGTGGTGGTCGGCACCCACGCGCTCCCGCATCTGCTCGACCTCCTGAAGGAGTCGGAGACGGACGGCCCGCAGATGGACGTGCGGGAGTACACGGAGACGTTCCCGTCGGCGCTCCCCGCGGCACGCCACGACGAGTTCCGTGCCTGGGTCTCGATCGCCCCGGGCTGCGACAACGCCTGCACGTTCTGTATCGTGCCGCTGGTCCGCGGGCCCCAACGGTCGCGCTCGATCGGCGACATCCTCGCCGAGGTCCAGGGTCTCGCGGCTCGCGGCGTCGTCGAGGTCACGCTGCTCGGCCAGAACGTGAACACGTACGGCCGCGACGTCACGGTGCCCGGATCGTCGCCCACGCCGCTGTTCTCGCGGCTGCTCCGCGAGGTCGGGGCGGTCGAGGGGATCCGCCGGGTCCGGTTCACGAGCCCGCACCCGCACGACTTCACACCCGACGTGATCGAGGCGATGGCCGAGACGCCCACGGTCTGCGAGCACATCCACTTCCCGCTCCAGTCGGGCTCCGACCGCGTGCTGAAGGCGATGCGCCGTTCGTACCGGCGGGAGCGCTATCTGGGGTGGCTCGACCGGATCCGCGAGGCGATCCCCGACATCGCGGTGTCGACCGACGTCATCGTGGGCTTCCCCGGGGAGACCGAGGAAGACTTCACACAGACCCTCGAGGTCGTCGAGCAGGCGGACTTCGACAGCGCGTTCATGTTCCAGTACTCGCCGCGCCCCGGCACGAGGGCGGCCTCGTTCGACGAGCAGGTCCCCAAGGAGGTCGTGCAGGAGCGGTTCGAGCGGCTCGTGGCGCTCCAGGAGCGCATCGGCGCGGCGCGGTCGGCCGCCCAGCTCGGGACCGAGGTCGAGGTCCTGGTGGAGGGCGGCGACAAGAAGGGCGTGTCGACGCAGGCGCGCACGCGGACGAACCGGATCGTGCACCTGCCCGACCCGCTCGAGCCCGGGACGTTCGCGCAAGCGAGGATCGTCGCCACCGCCACCCACCATCTGACCGGCGAGCTCGTGCGGGCGCCCGACGCCGTCCCGGCCTGAGCGGCATGGCCCCCGGGCAGCGGTGGCTCGCCCTCGTCGGCCCCACCGCCTCCGGGAAGACCGAGGCGGCGATCGGCCTGGCCCTGGGGCTCGGCGCCGAGATCGTGAGCGTGGATTCGATGCTCGTTTACCGAGGGATGGACGTCGGCACGGCGAAGCCCACGCCGGCCGAACGGGCTCGCGTGCCCCACCACCTGCTCGATCTCGCTGAGCCCTCCGAGCCGTTCAGCGTCGCCCGGTACCAGGCGCTCGGACGGACGGCGCTCGCCGGGATCGAGACGCGCGGCCGGCCGGCCCTGTTGACGGGGGGGTCGGGCCTCTACTTCCGCGCGCTGGTCGACGACCTGGAGTTCCCCGGGACGGACACCACGACCCGCGGCGAGCTCGAGGCCGAGGCGTCGGCCGTCGGCGGCGACGCGCTCTACCGCCGGCTCGCGGAGATGGACCCGATCGCCGCCGCCAAGATCGAGCCGGGGAACGTGCGCCGCACGATCCGGGCCCTGGAGGTCGCGGCCATCACCGGCCGACCGTTCAGCAGCTTCGCCGCGGCATGGGAGCGCTACCCGGCCGATCGGGTGCGCGCCGCGGGGGTCCGCCTGGCCCCAGAGGCGCTCCGGGCGAGGATCGGTGCTCGCGTCCTCAGCATGGTGGAGAGCGGCCTGCTCGACGAGGTTCGGGGGCTGGTCGAGCGCGGGTTCGGGGGATGGCTGACCTCGACACAGGCGATCGGGTACGCGGAGTTCGCGGCCCACCTGCGGGGTAGGCTGACCCTCGATGAAGCCGTGGAGCGCACCGTGAGCCGCACGCGCCAGCTCGCCCGCCGCCAGGTCGCGTGGTTCCGCCGTGACCCCCGGATCCGTTGGTTCGAGGCCGGTGAGGGCGGAGCGCTCGACGTGCTCGAGGACGTGCGGGCCTACCTGGCCGAGGGCACGGGGTCCGCGTGAGCGAGCGCCTCGCATTCTCGAAGTACCAGGGCACGGGGAACGACTTCGTGATGGTCGTGGATCTGGACGACGAGCGTCCGCTCGGCCCCGAGGAGGTCGCCGCCCTGTGCGACCGCCGAACGGGCGTGGGCGCCGACGGGGTGATCCGGCTCATCCGCCCCGTCGGGGGCGGCGCGCGCTTGTTCATGGACTACGCGAACGCCGACGGGAGCGTTGCCGAGATGTGCGGGAACGGGATCCGGTGCGTGGGCGTGCTCGCCCACGAGCAGGGACTCGTCGACGGCCTGACGTTCGACGTGGCGACGCGCGCGGGCGTGAAGCGCCTCGAGCTGCGGACCGACGACGGTGGCGTTCGATCGGTGACCGTCGGGATGGGGCCCGCGAACTTCACGCTGGCCTCGATCCCGATGCGCGGCCCTGCCTGGGAGACGTTCCTCGGCCAGCCGTTCGAGATCGGGCCGGACATGACCCTCACCGCGAGCGCGGTCTCGATGGGGAACCCGCACCTGGTGCTGTTCGTGGACGAGGACCCCGCCCGGTACCACGTGGGGCATATCGGCCCGGCGCTCGAGCGCCACCAGCGGTTCCCCGAGGGCACGAACGTCGAGTTCGCGCGCGTCGACGGCGACCGGATCGACGTGCGCGTCTGGGAGCGGGGGAGCGGGGAGACGATGGCCTGCGGGAGCGGTGCCTGCGCGGTCGCCGTCGCGGCGAACGAGGCCGGGCTGGCGCCCGCGCGCGTCACGATCCGGTTCCCCGGGGGCGACGTCGAGGTCGAACGCCGGGAGGGAGGCGAGGTGTGCCTGACCGGTCCGGCCGTGCACGTCTTCGACGGGACGGTCGACCTGGAGGCCCTGGCGCGCGCATGACCGACGACCTCGGCCGCAGGTTGGCCGCGCGCACGCTCGAGCTCGTCGACCTGCCGAGCGTGAGCGGCGATGAGGCCGCGATCCTCGAGCGGCTCCGCGAGCTCGTGCCGCCCGCCGGGTTCACGGTCGCGGACGATGGCGACGCCGCCCTCCTGTTCCTGCCCCGAGTGCGGCGTCCCCACGCGCCGCTCGTGGTCCTGGCCGGGCACGTCGACACGGTGCCCGCCTCGGGGAACGTCCCCGGCCGGATCGACGGGGACGCCGTGGTCGGCCGCGGGGCGTCCGACATGAAGGGCGCGCTCGCCGTGATGCTGGAGATCGCGGACGACGCCGAGGCGCTCAGCGCCTCCGACCTCGACGTCGGGTTGCTGTTCGTGGGCCGCGAGGAGCTGCCGATCACCGAGAGCGTGCTCCTGCCGCTCCTCGAGCGTCTCCCGGCGATCCGTGAGGCCGACCTCGCCCTCGTGATGGAGCCCACCGCGAACGAGCTCGAGGTCGGCTGCATGGGCAATCTGAACGCGACGGTCCGCGCGTCGGGCCGGGCGGCGCACAGCGCCCGTCCCTGGCTCGGTGAGAACGCGATCCACGCGGCGATCCAGGCGCTGGCACCCCTCGTCGATCTCCCGACCCGCGACGTCGAGATCGATGGCCTCGTGTTCCGGGAGGTCGTGAGCGTGACACGGATCGAGGGCGGCGGCGCACGCAACGTGATCCCCGATCGGGTGGAGGCCCACGTGAACCTCCGGTACGCGCCGAACCACACGCCCGTCGGCGCGGAGGAGCGGCTCCGGGAACTCCTGGGCTCATATCCGGTCGAGGTCGAGATCGTCGGGAACGCACCGCCGGGGCCGGTCACCGTCCGCAACCCGCTCGTGGGCCGGCTCCGCGATGCCGGGGGCCTCGAGGTGGGCCCGAAGCAGGCGTGGACGCCCGTGGCCGAGTTCGCGACGGCCGGGATCGACGCGGTGAACTTCGGGCCGGGCGACCCGCAGTACGCTCATCGGGATGACGAGCGGGTCGAGGTGGCCGCGCTCGTGAGGTCGACCGAGATCGTGCGGGCGTTCCTGGCGGTGGCCGGGTCGGCCGCGGAGGACGCGTAGATGGTGCACCTGTCGCCGGGGATCCGGGCCGTGGAGCCCTACCCCTTCGAGGAACTGGACCGCCGGAAGGCCGCGGCGATCGCGGCCGGCCGCCGCGTGATCGACTTCGGCGTGGGCGATCCCCGCGAGGAGACCCCGGCGTTCATCCGCGACGCGTTCCGGGACGCGATCGCGCCCACGTCCTCGTACCCGCGGGCGGCCGGCCTGCCCGAGCTCCGGGAGGCGATCCTGATCTGGGTCGAGCGGCGGTTCGGCGTGCTGCTCGACGCGGATCGCCAGATCCTTCCGACCCTGGGCTCGAAGGAGCTGGTCTTCTCGCTCGCCCAGGCCGTGATCGATCCGGCGGCGGGCAAGGACACCGTGCTCGTGACCGCCCCCGGGTACACGATCCCCGAGCGGGGCGCACGGTTCGCCGGAGGCCGCGTGGTCCGATTGCCGCTGTCCGAGGCGAACGGCTTCCTCCCCGACCTCGACGCGGTAGACGATGCCACGTGGCGTCGCACCGCGCTCCTGTGGCTGAACTACCCGAACAACCCGACCGGCGCGGTGGCGCCGTTGTCCTTCTACGCGGTGGCCGCCGAGCGGTGCCGGGCGCATGACGCACTCCTCGCCTCCGACGAGGCCTACAGCGAGCTCTGGTTCGGCGACGGGCCGCCGCCGGGGGCCCTGCAGCTCGGGGATCTGACGAACGTGCTCGCGGTCAACACGCTCAGCAAGCGGTCCTCGATGACCGGCTACCGGAGCGGGTTCGCGGCCGGGGATCCCACGCTGATCGGCGCGCTCAAGGCGCTCCGGCCGAGCGTCGGCGTGACCCCCCAAGAGGTCGTGCAGAAGGCGAGCGTCGCGGCCTGGCACGACGAGACCCACGTCGAGGACAACCGGCGCCGGTACGGGGCGAAACGCCGGGTGTTCCTCGATCTGTTCGAACGGCGCGGGATCGAGGTCGCCGGCAGCGAGGCCACGTTCTACCTGTGGGTGAAGGTCCCGGGTGGGCGCCCCTCTCTGGACTGGGCCGTCGAGCTGCTGGATCGCGCCGGTGTGATGGTGGCGCCCGGATCCTTCTTCGGGCCGGAGGGGGAGGGGTTCGTGCGGATCGCGATGGTGCCGACGCTCGTGGACTGCCGGGAGGCGGCCGACGCGATCGACGGTGCGCTGGCCGACGGGGTGCGGGCATGAATCGCGACGACCTGGCCGCGCGGATCGAGGCCTCCTACGCCGATCCCGACGGCGCGCTCGACACCGAGGCGGTCGAGGCCGCGGTCGGGATGCTCGACCGCGGCGAGCTGCGCGTGGCCGAGCCCGACGACGACGGCTGGCGGGTGAACGAGTGGGCGAAGAAGGCCGTGCTGCTCTTCTTCCGCGTGCGCGGGCTCGAGACGACCGACGTCGGGCCGTTCGAGTACCACGACAAGCTCCCGCTGAAGTCCGGGTACGAGGCGGCGGGCGTCCGCGTGGTGCCGCCGGCCACCGCCCGGTACGGGGCGTTCCTGTCCCGGGGCGTCGTGATGATGCCCAGCTACGTGAACATCGGCGCCTGGGTCGGCCCGGGCACGATGGTCGACACGTGGGCCACCGTCGGGTCCTGCGCACAGATCGGCGCCGGCGTGCACCTGTCGGGCGGGGTGGGGATCGGCGGCGTGCTGGAGCCGCTCCAGGCTGCTCCGGTGATCGTCGAGGACGGCGCGTTCGTCGGCTCGCGGGTGGTGATCGTGGAGGGCGTGCGCGTCGGACGCGAGGCCGTGATCGGTACGGGCGTGGTGCTCACGTCGAGCACGCCGGTGATCGACGTGACGGGCGACGAACCGGCGGAGTTCCGCGGCGAGGTGCCGCCGCGCGCGGTCGTGATCCCCGGGAGTCGGCCCAAGACCTTCCCGGCGGGTGAGTACGGGCTCCCGTGCGGGCTGATCATCGGCTACCGCACCGAGGGCACCGAGGACAAGGTGCGCCTGAACGCGTTGCTGCGCGACCACGGCGTCTCGATGAGCTGATGACCGAGCACCCGACGCCCGGTCGCGAACGGAACCGCCGTCCTCCCGAGCGACAGGTCCTGGAATCGCCGCTCTCGGCGACGTGGCGTCCCGCGGTCCGGGAGAAGGCGGTCCTCGTGGGCGTGGGCCCGGGGGTCGCCGAAGACGACCTCGACGAGCTCGCCGCCCTCGCGGACTCGGCCGGCGCCGAGCCGGTCGCCCGCCTCGTGCAGTCGCGCGCCGAGCCCGATCCCGCGACCTTCATCGGCAAGGGCCGGCTCGACGACCTCCACGGGCTGATCCATTCGAACGGGGCCGAGGTCGTGATCCTCGACCACGAGCTCACCCCCGGCCAGCTCCGGTCCCTCGAGGAGCGCATGGGCGTGAAGGTGATCGACCGAACGGCGCTGATCCTCGACATCTTCGCGTTGCACGCGCGCAGCCGGGAGGGCCGCGCCCAGGTGGAGCTGGCGCAGCTGAACTACCTGCTGCCGCGGCTGCGTGGGTGGGGCGAGGCGCTCAGCCGGTCCGGCGGTGGGATCGGCACCCGGATGGGCGGCGGCGAGACGAAGCTCGAGGTCGACCGCCAGCACATCCGCCGGCGGATCACGAAGCTGCGGCGCGACATCAAGGCGATGTCGAAGACCCGCGAGACCAAGCGCGCGCGGCGCCAGGGGAGCGGCATCCCGCAGGCCGCGATCGCCGGGTACACGAACGCGGGGAAGTCGACCCTCCTGAACGCCCTGACCGGTGCCGACGTCCTCGTGGCCGACCAGCTGTTCGCCACCCTCGACCCCACGGTCCGCCGCCTGAAGCTCCCGAACGCCCGTCGCTGCACGGTGAGCGACACGGTGGGCTTCGTCAGCAAGCTCCCGCACGACCTGGTGGAGGCGTTCCGCTCGACGCTGGAAGAGGTCTCGATGGCCGAGCTCATCGTGCACGTCGCCGACGCCGCCTCGCCCGACCTCACGGAGCAGATCGAGGCGGTCCGTCGCGTCCTGGGCGAGATCGGGGCCGGTGACATCCCCGAGGTGCTCGTGTTGAACAAGATCGATCGGGTTGGCGGCTCCGAGCGCGCCCGGCTCGCCCGCCGGTACGCCGGGTCGGTATCCGTCTCGGCGTTGACGGGGGAGGGCGTGGACGGGCTCCTGCAGACCCTGGAGGAGGCGCTGCCCCACCCGCCCGTCGAGGTGACACTGCAGGTCCCCTACGCGCGCGAGGACCTCGTCGCGCGGCTCTACCGGGACGCCGAGGTGCTCGAGGTCCGCCACGAGGGCGAGGGGACCTGGGTCCACGCCCGCGTCGGCCTGCGCGAGCTGGCCGCGGTCCGCGAGTACGTCAGGTCGGAGCGGCGCCGGGGCGCCTGAGGGCGCCCCGCGGCTTCCGCCTCAGCGCTCGGGCGCGCCGATCGACCAGAGCCCCTGGTCCGCCCAGGCGCCCGTGATCACCGTGTCCGGGTTCTGACTGCGCTCCGCGGCGATCCGGAGGGCGAGCATCTGGAGCCTGGCGGTGAGCGGGATCTGGGCGAGGATCGGCGGCAGTGGCGCCGGCTCGTGCAGGTGGGACACGCCCACGCCTTCCGTTCGCGCGGCGTTGCCGAGGGCCTCCAGGAAGCCGTCAACGTCGGGCGGGGAGATCGTGAGCAGCCGGTCGCGCGCATCGAGCGGGACGGCGCCGCCGTGCAGCAGGTACTCGGCGTCGTACCCCTCGGCGAGCTGCCGTGCGGCCTCGCGAACCTTGAGGGCGCCTTCGCGCGCGGTGATGGCCCCCTGGCCGACGCCGGCGATCACGAGGAGCCGCTCGGGGGTGGGGACGTCGTCGATCCCCGGCGCCTCTATCGCGTTGCGGACCAACCCGGGCACGAGCGCCAGGGTCTCGGTCGAGAAGCGCTCGGCCCCCATGCTCCCCGCCAGCATCGCGAGCACGAGCAGGGTCGCCGTGTAGCTCACGGTGTAGGTCTCGGAGGTTTCCTTGGCGACCGTGGCGATCGCGTCGGGGAACGACGCGCCCGTGCGTGTGATCGTGATCACGTGCATCCCGGCGTTGAACGCCAGCGCGCGCGCGGCCATCGCGTACGCGGTCTCGTGCGTGTGCGAGATCACGATGATCGCGTCCTGCGGGCCGACGTTGGGCGCCCACCCCACGAACTGCATCGAGGAGATCGCGAGCGCCGAGCGTCCCGTCTCCTGGATCATCAGGGCGCCGAGCACCGCCGCGTGCTGGCTGGTACCGGTGCCCACGACCCAGATCCTCCGGGCCCGGTGGAGGCCCTCGGCCACGGATCGGACCTGGGCGCGGACCTCGTGCGAGGCGGCGATCCGATCGAGCTCGTCGGGCTGCGACCTGATCTGCTGCTCGAGCTGGGTCGTGGATTGCGACTGTGACATCGGCTGGCTCCTCGGCGACGGACTGCCGCGAGCCTACCTCAGAGCTTGCGCAGGACCGCAACCACGGTGCCGAGGATCCGCCCGTCGTCCATCTCGAACGGCTCGAGGGAGGGGTTCTCGGGGATCAGCATCACGCGGTCGCCGTCGTGACCGAGCCGCTTGACCGTCGCCTCGTCCTCGGCCGGGCCGGGCAGGAGCGCGGCCACGATGTCGCCGTCGCGCGCGGTGGGCTGGGACCGGATGACCACCGTGTCGCCGTCGAAGATCCCGGCGCCGATCATCGAGTCCCCCTGGACCGTCAGGGCGAAGTGCTCGGCGTCGGAGGCGAAGCCCAGCGGCACCGCGACGTACTCCTCGACGTGCTCCTCCGCGAGGATGGGCGCGCCGGCCGCGATCCGGCCCACGAGCGGCACGGCGATCGACGGGGCCTTCGGCCCGTCGAGGGTGACGGCGCGCGGCTTGGTCGGGTCCTTGTGGAGCAGGCCCTTGCGCTCGAGGTTCGCCAGCTGGGCGTGGACGCTCGAGGACGACGTGAGCCCGACGGCCTCGCCGATCTCGCGAACCGTCGGGGGGTAGCCGCGGTCACGCACGGTGGCGGCGATGAAGTCCAGGATGCGCTGCTGTCGGGCGGTGATGTCAGACATGGTCACTAGCCTCCTCGTCGTCGGGCGGACGCTATCAGCCGCCGGGAGGGGATGCAAACATATGTTCGAATCGGTCCTTGACTCCGAACACGTGTTCGGGCAACGTGTGCTCATGCATCGAACGTACGTTCGCCGCCGCCGCGTCACCCTCGCGCTCGTCGTGGTCGGGCTCGCGGCCATCGTGTCCGGTCCGGTCGCGAACGCGGTCGGGCTCCGCGGACCCGACGACGGCATGGAGCCGATTGCGCACCGCACGTACGTCGTGCGCGATGGCGACACGCTGTGGTCGATCGCGACCCGTGTGGCCCACGGCGACGACCCCCGCCCGCTGGTCGACGCGATCGAGGCGGAGAACGACGTCACGGCCGGCGCGCTGGTGCCCGGCATGACCCTCGCGGTCCCGGCGGCCTGACGGCGCACCCCCGGTCGCGTCCCGGGGGACATCCTTGACGCCCCTACATCCCGCGGGTACGGTTCCCGCCGCCACAACATCTTGTGGTCCTACCTATGCGGTGTCCCTGGTGCAACGCGGACGACGATCGGGTCGTCGACTCTCGTCCCGCCGACGGCGGTGCGTCGATCCGTCGACGCCGCGAGTGCGCGGCCTGCTCCCGCCGCTACACCACCTTCGAACGCGTCGAGGACGTCGGTCTGATGGTGGTGAAGCGGGACGGTTCGAAGGAGCCCTTCAGCCGGGAGAAGCTGGCCGCCGGGATCCGCAACGCCGTCGCCGACCGGCCGGTGCTGGCCTCCGAGGTCGAGGAGATGGTCGACCGGATCCAGGGCAGGCTCCGCCGGCGTGGTCCCGAGGTTGCGTCGCAGCTGGTCGGGGGAGAGGTGCTGGCGGCGTTGCGCAAGACCGACGAGGTGGCCTACCTCCGGTTCGCCTCGGTCTACAAGGATTTCGAGGGCGCCGCGGACTTCGAGCGTGAGCTCGTCTCGCTCCAGAAGAAGGTCCCCGCCAAACGCCGTTCCGGCGCCTGACCCTCCGTTCGGCGGAAAGTCCGACACGTTCGCGTTGTCCACCGCGTATCCGCTGCGCGTCCACAGCCCGGCCCCGTAGCCTTCGATCGGTGCGGACAGCGTGTGCTCGTCTGACCACAAGATATAGTGGTACAAGCGGTCGTTTCGTCAAGATATTGGGAGAATGATGTTGACACGCATCCGCCGCGGGGACAGAATCACGTCCCTGTTATTCCACCAGTGTGATCTTCCCCAGTGACACGGATCCGGCGGCGGAGCGTCGTCGGAACCGACGGAGAGGAGGAGGGGTCTTGGCCACGAAGCAGGGCGATGTCGAGGTGATCCGCGAGGGACTGACGTTCAAGCGGTACTTCACGACCGACGGACGGCACCCGTTCGACGACGTCGAGTGGGAGATCCGCGACGCGGTCATCCCGAACTACAAGGAGGGCGGCAACGCCTTCGAGCAGCGCAACGTCGAGTTCCCGGTGACCTGGTCGCAGAACGCGACCAACATCGTCGCCCAGAAGTACTTCCGTGGCACCCTCGGCACCCCGCAGCGCGAGTCGAGCGTCCGCCAGCTGGCGAGCCGCGTCGTCGACACGATCCGCGGCTGGGGCGACAAGCACGGCTACTTCGCGACGCCCGAGGACGGGCAGATCTTCGCCGAGGAGCTGACCCACCTGATCGTCACCCAGAAGGCGGCCTTCAACTCGCCGGTCTGGTTCAACGTCGGCGTGCCCGACACGCCGCAGCAGTGCTCGGCCTGCTTCATCCTCGCCGTCGACGACCACATGTCATCGATCCTCAACTGGTACGTCGAGGAGGGCACGATCTTCAAGGGCGGGTCCGGCTCGGGCATCAACCTCTCGAAGATCCGCTCCTCGAAGGAAACGCTCGCCGGGGGCGGCACCGCGAGCGGCCCGGTGAGCTTCATGCGCGGCGCCGACGCCTCCGCCGGCACGATCAAGTCGGGCGGCAAGACGCGGCGCGCGGCCAAGATGGTGATCCTGAACGTCGACCACCCCGACGTCGAGGACTTCATCTGGTGCAAGTCGAACGAGGAGCACAAGGCTCGCGCCCTGCGCGACGCCGGGTTCGACATGGACCTCGACGGCAAGGACAGCGCCTCGATCCAGTACCAGAACGCGAACAACTCGGTGCGCGTGACCGACGCGTTCATGCAGGCGTTCGAGCAGGACCAGGACTGGAAGCTGAAGGCCGTCACCACGGGCGAGACGGCCGCCACGATCCGGGCGCGCGACCTGATGCGTCAGATCGCCGACGCGGCCTGGCAGTGCGCCGACCCCGGGATGCAGTACGACACCACGATCAACGAGTGGCACACCTGCCCGGCGTCGGGCCGCATCAACGGCTCGAACCCCTGCAGCGAGTACATGCACCTCGACAACAGCGCGTGCAACCTGGCCTCGCTGAACCTGATGAAGTTCCTGAACGACGACGGCTCGTTCGACGTCGCGAGCTACCGGCACGCGGTCGAGGTCGTGTTCTCGGCGCAGGAGATGCTCGTCAGCGAGTCGAGCTACCCGACCGAGAAGATCGGCGAGAACGCCCGCGCGTACCGCCAGCTCGGGCTCGGCTACGCGAACCTCGGCGCCCTGCTGATGGCCCGTGGCCTCGCGTACGACTCCGACGCGGGCCGCGCCTGGGCGGGCGCGCTCACCGCGATCATGACCGGCCACGCGTACCGCACCTCGGCCAAGATCGCCGAGGTCATGGGGCCGTTCGAGGGCTACGCGCCCAACGCCGACGCGATGCTCCGCGTGATCCGCAAGCACCGGGCGGCGGCCGAAGAGATCGACGCCGAGCTGGTGCCCGAGGGCATGCTGTCCGCGGCCAAGCAGGCATGGGACGAGGCGATCTCGCTGGGCGAGCAGCACGGGTACCGCAACGCCCAGGCGTCGGTCCTCGCGCCCACCGGCACGATCGGCCTGATGATGGACTGCGACACGACCGGCATCGAGCCCGAGCTCGCGCTCGTCAAGACGAAGAAGCTCGTGGGCGGCGGCACGATGCAGTTCGTGAACCAGACCGTCCCGCGCGCGCTCGACAAGCTCGGGTACTCCGAGGCGCAGATCGAGGACATCGTCGCGTACATCGCCGAGCACAACTCGGTCGTCGAGGCCCCGCACCTGCGCGAGGAGCACTACTCGGTCTTCGACACCGCGATGGGGGCCCAGCCGATCCACTACATGGGCCACGTGCGGATGATGGCCGCGGCGCAGCCGTTCATCTCGGGCGCGATCTCCAAGACGGTGAACATGCCGGAGGAGGCCACGATCGAGGAGGTCGAGCAGCTCTTCGTCGAGTCGTGGAAGCTCGGCCTGAAGGCGGTCGCGATCTACCGCGACAACTGCAAGGTCGCGCAGCCGCTCTCGGCCGACAAGAAGAAGGTGGCCGAGGCGCCCGAGCCCACCGAGTTGGCGCACCCGGTCCGCAAGCGCCTGCCGATGTCGCGGCCCTCGAAGACGACGTCGTTCCAGGTGGGCGACGCCGAGGGGTACATCATCGCCGGCAGCTACCCCGACGACGGTCTGGGCGAGATCTTCCTGAAGACCTCGAAGCAGGGGTCGACGCTCAGCGGCGTGATGGACGCGTTCTCGATCGCGATCTCGATCGGTCTGCAGTACGGGGTGCCGCTCGAGACCTTCGTCGAGAAGTTCATCAACATGAAGTTCGAGCCGAGCGGCATGACGAACGATCCGGACATCCGGTTCGCGTCCTCGCTCCTCGACTACGTGTTCCGCCGGCTGGCGCTCGACAACCTGCCCACCGAGACGCGCGAGGGGCTGGGGATCAAGTCGATCGCCGAGCGTAAGGAGATCGCGCAGCTCGAGGCGGGAGCGAAGACCGCGGCACCCGCAGAGCCGGAGGCGCCGGTCCAGGCGACGGCGGCCGAGGCGGTGGGCACGCCGGCGCTGATCGAGGTCACCGAGCGCCCCGGCGCCAAGGCCAGCGACGCACCGCTCTGCTACTCGTGCGGCTCGAAGATGCAGCCCGCGGGCTCGTGTTACGTCTGCACGAGCTGCGGGAGCACCAGCGGCTGCTCGTAGTTCCCCACGCGAGACCCCGAGGCCGGGGCCCTGACGGGCCCCGGCCGCTCGCGTTGGATGGGTCGGCGCCGTCGGGTAGCCTTCGCGCCATGAGTCACCGCGGCGCCCGGCTGGTCGGCCTCCACCACGTCCAGCTCGCGATGCCCCCCGACGAGGAAGAGGCGGCCGTGAAGTTCTACGGTGCGATCCTCGGGCTCGAGCAGGTGCCCAAGCCGGCCGATCTCTCGCCGCGCGGCGGCGTGTGGTTCCGCACCGGCGACCTCGAGGTCCACCTGGGGATGGAGGAACCGTTCTCGCCGGCGGTGAAGGCCCATCCCGCGTTCCTCGTCGACGGTCTCGAGACGATGAAGGCGAGGATCGAGGCCGCCGGGTACCGCGTCACCGACACCGTCCAGATCGAGGGGTTCCATCGCGTCTACGTGCGCGACCCCTTCGGAAACCGCGTGGAGCTGATCGAGCCGGCGTGAGCGGGGGATGGCGCTTCGAGGGCTGGCACCACGTGCTCCTCGCGATGCCGCCCGGGGGAGAAGAGGCCGCCGACGGCTTCTACGCGGAGCGCCTGGGGCTCGAGGCCGTGCCCAAACCCGCGCACCTCGCGACCCGCGGCGGCCGGTGGTACCGCGGCGCCGGGCTCGAGTTGCACCTGGGGGCGGAGGACGGGTTCCGGGCATCGACGAAGTCCCATCCCGCGATGCGGGTCCGCGGCCTCGCGGAACTCCGCCGGGCCCTCGAGCGCGACGGCGTGACGGTGACCGATGACACCCAGCTCGACGGCCACGAACGGTGGTACGTCACCGATCCCTTCGGGAACCGGCTCGAGCTGATCGAGGAGGTGACCGCCTGATGGAACTCCCGTTCGTACGGCTGCATCCCGACGCCGCGCTCCCGTCGGCGCACCACCCGGGAGATGCGGGGCTCGACCTGCGGGCGGTGGCCGACGTGAAGGTGGCGCCGGGGGAGCGCGCGATGGTGCCGACCGGCGTGGCGGTCGCGATCCCCGAGGGGCACGCCGGCCTCGTGCTTCCGCGCTCGGGCCTCGCGACGAAGCAGGGTCTCACGCTGGCCAACGCGCCCGGCCTGATCGACGCCGGGTACCGTGGCGAGGTGATCTGCGCCGTGGTGAACCTGGACCCCTCGACGCCGGTCGCGATCGCGAAGGGTGACCGGATCGCGCAGCTGGTGATCGTCGAGGTGCCCGAGGTCGTGCCCGCGTGGGCCGAGTCGTTGCCCGAGACGGTGCGCGGCGGCGGAGGGTTCGGCTCGACGGGGACGTCGTGAACGTCCGGCTCGAGTCTCCGGCGGACCGCGAGGCCTCGGTCGAGGTGGAGCGGCTCGCGTTCGAGGGACCGGTCGAGCCCGCGATCGTCGAGCGCGTGCGTGATCAAGAGGGCGCCTTCGCGCTCGTGGCGGACGACGAGGGCGAGATCGTGGGCCACGTGCAGTTCAGTCGGGCGTGGGTGGGGGAGCTGCCCGTGGTCGCGCTGGGGCCGATCGGCGTGCGGCCCGAGCGGCAGCGCCAGGGGATCGGGAGTGCGCTCGTCGCCGAGGGGCTCGAGGAGGCGCGCCGACGAGGCGAGCCCGCGGTGATCCTCCTCGGCGACCCGGCCTTCTACGGCCCGCGCGGCTTCATCGCCGCCGCCGAGTTCGGCCTGCGCAACCCGTTCGCCGGGATCGAGGAGGAGGGCTTCGTGATCGGCGAGGAGGACTTCCGCGTGGCGGTGCTGGGCGATCCGGCACCCGTGCTCGACGGCGAGGTGCGCTGGGACCCGGCCTTCTACGAGGCCGGTTGAAGCAGTCAGCGAGCCCGGTTAGCATGGGGTGACACCACGCGGACGTGGCTCAGTTGGTAGAGCACCACCTTGCCAAGGTGGGGGTCGCGGGTTCGAATCCCGTCGTCCGCTCCAGATGAACCGCAGGTCAGGGCCGGTGAAAGCCGGTCCTGACGCTATTTGGGAGATGCTCGTCCCGTCCTCGTCCCGCGCTGGTCCCGCGGCGGCCGCCCGATAGGTCGCCACCAAGACCCTCTCGGAGTCGCTCGTCGAGGCTCGGTAGCAGGTGCCCGTAGCGGTCCATGGTGAGTCGCGTGGTCGGATGTCCGAGCCGTTCGGCGATCTCTTTCGCGTGAGCGCCCTTGGCGATGAGCAGGGCCGCGCACGTGTGCCGCAGGTCGTGGAACCGTAGGTCGGGGTCGAGCCCCGCTCGCGTGAAGGCGGGCTTGTAGTGGCGGCGGTAGAAGTTGCGACGCCTGAGCGCCATCCCCTCGGCGGAGCTGAACACGTGGCCGTCGACGCTCGGGAAGCGGCCGATGTGTTCGCCGAGCATCTCCGCGAGGAACCGGGGGAGTGAGCTCGTCCGCCGCGCCTCGTCTTGGTCGGCCCGAGGTGGAGGTGCCCCCCGACCTCGGCGAGCGCCTCCACGACGTCGATGGTGCCGCGGAGGACGTTCACGCGCTCGACCCGGAGCGCCGCCAGCTCACCCCAGCGCATCCCTGTGTAGGCCGCGGTGAAGATTAACGCCCGGAAGCGGGGGTCGATCGCGCAGGCCAGCGCGGCCACCTGCTCGGCATCGAGGAACCGCATCTCCACTCGGGCCGTTTCCTTCGGTAAGTCGACGCCGAAGCACGGGGTGCGCCCGATGATCCCGTCGGCTTCGGCGGTCGACATGATCTTCGCCAAGGCTGCGGAACGTCGCGCCCACCGTGGCCGGCGCGCGACCCCTTGGAGATCATCTCGGAGACGAACGCCCGGACGTCGACAGGGCGGATCGCCGCCATCGGCATGTCGCCGAAGTGGGGGAGGATGTGATTCCGCAGGCGCCCCTCGATGTTGGCGCGCGTCCCCGGGCGCAGGTGCGTCGTCATGGCGAGCCAGGACGGCACCCTTGCTCCCCACGATGTCGGCTACCCGGACCACTGCCGAGCCCTCGGCGAAGCTCAGACCCCCCGCGATCCGCTGGCCGACTCTGGAAAGGATGTGACCTTTGGCGTTCCTGGCCCGTCTGTAAGGGTGATGGACCAGCGCAGGATTATTGTGGGAGGACCGAACGGCCGAGATCGAGGATCTCTTCAGGGCGCACTGGCCCCTGGTGTTCCGCTACCTGCACAGGCGCACGGGCGATCGCGCAGCGGCGGAAGACCTCGCGCAGGAGACGTTCCTCCGAGCGACCAGGGCGTTGCTCGGTTGGCGCGGCGGAAGGCCGGAGGCGTGGCTCCTCACGATCGCCGGGAACGTGTTCATCGACGACGCCCGTCGCCGCAAGGTGAGCCTGCCTCTCGTGGAGGAGCTCCTCCCTTCCTCTGCCGAGGAGAACGCGGCGACGCGCGTCGACGTTATCGAGGCTCTTCGCCGTCTCCCCCCACAGCAGGCGCAGCTCCTGCGGCTCGTGCACATGTACGGGTTCACCCACGCGGAGGTCGCGGCGATGAGCGGAACAAGCACGGAAGCGATCAAGACCGCCGCCTGGCGAGCGCGTCGCGCGTTCCGTGCCACCTACGGAGAGGACGGTGACGATGATGGGGCGCAATGACGACGACCGAGACTACATCGAGTTGTCCGAGATCCCGGAGTTCGACGAGCGATCGACGCGGAGGATGATCCGGCGCGGAGTTCTGCGTACCGTCCTGGCCGTGATCGGGGTGCTGCTGCTCGGCTCGAGCCTTCTTCAGCTCGGCTCAGACGTGTTGTTCCATGCGTCAGGGTCTGAGGACCGCCTCGAGTCGGTCGCGATGCCGGCGATATCCGTTCGCTATCCCGAGTACGACGAGGCAGGCGGAGGTTGCTGCAACACGGGGATCACGTCGTCGACGGGGTTCGTCGAGTTCGATCTCAGATCGCCGACGATGCAGCAGACAACCTCGCTCGAGCTGCAAGTCGATCTCAGGGGACGGCTCGACGCCTACTCGTATCAAGTTCCACAGTCCCCCTTGGGGAGCGTGGTGCAAGGCTGGAACGGGGGAGGCACGAACGGGCAGGCCGTGCTGATGGAACTGCCCGACCAGACGTCCGCTAGCGCGGTCATCGTCTTTTCCGAGCCGCTGGATCAGGCGGGTGTGGACGAGGTACTCCGACGACTGGGTCTCCCCAGGTTCGCCGCATCGGTGTTGTTCGACGTCCCGTCTGATCTTCGCTGGGTCGGGAGTCCTCACGGCTCCGCGACCCGTATCGGCTGGCCGGAAGCGTCGATCGCGGCGTTCTCAGAGTGGGCGGGGTCGCTCTCCACGTCCGACGATCAGATGCTGCACGTGATCGGCCTTCCCCACGCGACAGATCTTCCCGCCATCGCGGAACGTGGGGCGAGCGGGCTGGTCGTGTCCAGCCAACCGGTGCCGGCTCTTCGCCGTCTCTTCGAGGATCAGCTCGTCGCGAACGTGCTGCCGGGGGAGGTCACGTTTGACATCGGGCTTGACACGTCCACCTGAGTGGGCCCAAACGAGGAGATGCGACGTCATAAGAGCCGAGCAAGTGGTCGCGCTTGTCCGCGACCTAGAAGATCACGGGATCACGCTGTGGCTTGTGGGGGGATGGGGCGTCGATGCCCTGCTCGGCGAGCAGACCCGCGACCACCATGACGTGGACGTGCTCGTCGATGTTGCCGACCTCGAGCGGTTCGTCGAGCGACTCCGTGCTCTCGGGTTCGAGTACACTTACGCCTGGGATGAAACGCGGAACCTGAGTCACGACTCGTGGCTTGCGATCCGAGAACTACCAAGCGCGTTCGTCTACGTGCACCCAGACGGACGCGAGGTGGACACGCACGTCCTCGGTGACGCGGACGGTGCCGAACCCGTGCCGCTATGGGACACGACCGTTGTCATCCCTAGGGGCGGCCTGCAGGCGATCGGCGTGGTCGCTGGCAAGCACGTGCGATGCATCAGCGCGGAGATGCAACGCCTCGCCCATGAGGGTTACGAGCTTCCAGCGCAGCACCTCGAGGACATGCGGCGCCTCGCCGGGGCCTCGTAGCTCACCTCCGATTCGTGTTCAACTCCACGCATGGCCCGATCGGCCTCGAAGGTCGTTCGGGGGGCTCTCCGACTGGCTCTCGAAGTGGATGGGCTCGCATTGGGCGTTCCTGATCGCGGCCGTGCTCGTCGTGATCGGCCTTCTGACCTTCGGGGTGAACGACACATCGGTATCAGCATCGTGACCCTCTTGATGGTGTTCGTCCTGCAGAACACCCAGAACAAGGATTCGGCGGCCCTCCACCTGAAGCTCGAAGAGATCATCCGAGGAGATCGAGGAACTCCAAGCGGATCTCGACGCGGCTCCGCCTGTGTTCACGGAAACCGCAGAGTCACCAGACGCCTAGCTATTTGGAGGCGTTCGTCGAAGTCGGCCTTCCCGTTACCGACATCACCCGCGTCGCAGTAGCCCCTCCAAGGGAGCTTCCCCCACCAGTGACGCTCGGCCCACTCCTTGACCTCGGCGGCGTCCCACCTGCGCCGCGGGTCCGTCACGACAGGCGCAGGGAAGCTCTCGTGGTCGTTCACGATCTGCCGCGCCCGCTCCCGCGTGACGTGCAGATAGCGCCCCACCTCGGACGTGTTCATGGTCGGCCTGTCCATGGCGAGGGGTACGGTACCCCAGTGGCGACGCTCTCAGACATGCTCCGACGTGATCGTGAGCGTTGGGGCATGTCACCCGAGCGGCGACGCCGAACACCAGGTCATCCGCGGGGGCGATTCGGCCAGTACAACATGGCACCGCCGATGAAGATGGCGACCGCTCCACCGACCGTCAGGAATAGGCTGGCTGCCGTCCCCAGTTCGATGGCGGATACAGCCGGGATCACCCAGCGGAGTCCAACGAGGATCACTCCGATGGCTAGTACAACTCTGCCGGGCATCCTCGGGTCCTTCATCCGTTCAGTCCCCTTGCGCCTCGTAAGCCTGCGCCGTCAGCCTACGTGGGCGTCCGCGCCGCCGGATACCCTCCCATCATGGCGATGTTGCCCGACATGCTCCGACGAGACCGTGAGCGGTGGGGCATGAGCGCGTCGGCGAGGCCGGCTGGCGGCTCGGGGATCGCGCGCGCCGGAAGGTTGGCCGCCCTGGAGCGGCGGAGCTAGTTCATGCCACCCAGCGCGCTGTAGATGGCGTAGAGGCTAAGAGACAGGCAAACGGCCGAGGCCAGAGCGACAAGGCTGAGAAGCAGCGACTCGCCGAGCCTCCGTCGCTCTGCTCGCAGCGTGGCCCGCCAGATCTCCTGCAACTCTTTCGTCTCCTGGCCGGCAACGGTGACGTCCTCCCCGTCGTGCAAGTCCTTTGACATGGTTTGTCGCCTCCCCGGCACATGGACGGTTTCCTCCTTCCCCCTGGGGCTGCCGTCGAAACTCCTCGCTCACACAGTGATCACGCGTCGCGAGTACGTCGCGATCGAGGACGGCGAGCGGCCGCCGAGCTCGACCGAGTACGAGGTTCCGACTGGCTGGCGTGAGGCGGCGACAGCACTGTGCTGACACCTTTCCGACCACCCAGGTAGCCGGGTAGCAGGTCTGGTGAAGTGGTGCGACAGTACGGGCCAATTGAAAGCCCCGAGGGTCAGAAGGAGGCCTCATGAAGACATCTTCGCTCCTACGCCGAGCCGTTGCTGCGGGAGCAGTCACGGCATCACTCACCTTAGCGGTGCCTCCCGCGAGTGCCGCGCTACCGACCCGAGACAACAACTGTGTCCATCCATCAGGGGTCAGTCTCAACGAACTCTTCGGCGTTCCGGAGCAGTTCGTCGCCCCGATCTGTGAGGGTCTCACGGCGGGCGAACATTGGCGGCCGATCATGAACTACTTCGGCGCCGATGGCTCCGACGCCGTCTACCCGCCAGGGTATGTGCCGCTGCACGCGAACCCTGTTGACGACATCCTCGCCAAGGTCACGATCAAGGTGGTGATCGATGGCGGCACCAGCCGGCAGAAGACCTACACGTTCACTCCGACGGACGAGGACGCGTTCCGCACGGATGTCAGGGTCCACGAACTCAACCCGGCGTTTCCCGACATCCCGTCGTTCTTCATCATGCCCCGCATGGCGCCGCTCAGCGTGGGTCACCACACATACGAGTTCGTCTGGGTGCAGTCCGCTCCGCACTGCGACGGAACCAGCACTGACGAAAGCGCCAGCTGCCTCCCCGCCGGCGAGTTCTCGGTCTCTGGTGCCCACCCCGTAGAGGTCTCGATCCCCGAGCCTGTTGCCGCTAGCTGAGCCGGGCGCCCGAGCGAAGGCGCCTCGATGCCCGGTCACGCTCGACAAGCGCGGCAAGGCTGCGTGGCGGGACATCGGTCAGGCGTTCGAGGCGGCGGGGATGCTCGACGCGCTGAAAAAGTCGCGCCTACGTCGCGATCTTAGGACGGCCAGCGGTCGCCGATCGAACGAGTACGAGGCGATCTGCGAGTTCTTCGGGTCGCCCCTCGCACGCAACTTGTAGGGGGCCAGATGCTCGTGTGACGATGGCTCCAGTTACGCGCGGGCTCGGGCTGGAGGGTGGAGATGACTCCGCGAGGTTTCCCGGTGCGCACCCAGACCTGGGTGAGGTCTGGTGCCGCGCCTGAGGCGGTGTTTGACGTAGTCACGGATCTTCAGGCGCATCTGGAATGGTCGGGTGATCGCGCCTCCGATGACACCTTCAAGTTGCTTTCGATCGCCGGGTCTAACGGTCCGGCGATTGTGGGGACGACCTTCACCTCGACCGGGGCCAACTACAACGGCACGTTCCACGATCGGTCTGTCGTGACCGAAGCCGTGCGACCGAACCGGTTCACCCTGGAAACAGATGCTCGTCTAGACCGGAAACATGGCAAGCCGTGGGAGGCCCTCTTCGAGCACCGCTACGACTTCCAGCCTGACGGTGCTGGGACGCGGATCACCTACACCGAGACCGTGCAGCGTGCGAACTACGTTCCCTACTGGTTGAAGCGATGGGTCCGCCCGATCTTCACGCCAATCGTGAACAGGGCGGACCGGAAACAGCTCGGGAACCTCGCCCGGCTGGCCGAGGAGCGCTCAGGGCGGGGGCAGGCTCCGTAGGTCCATGAGCGCGGGGTCGTTGGCGGTCGCGTCACCTACGCCGTGACAGTCCGAGCCTCTAGGATTCGATCCACCTCAGCCAGTACGTCCGCCTTGAACGCCGTGTCCTCCACTTGGGCCTTCCGGTACTTCGCGGTGTAGTGCATCTTCGAGTGGATGACTCCTAAGCGGAGCACGAGGTCCATGAACTTCTCGTCGGTCCCCGGGTACTCGTGCGCCTGAACGAGCCGCAGGGCGAAGCTCCTCACCGCATCCTCGTACTGGAGCAGCTGTGTGTCCTCCATGGCTCCCCCTCCTCGATCGCTCCTCTCACTCTGAGCCGACCCTCTGACATATGGGAAGTGGTCCGCGTAGGTTGGTCCATGTCGAAGGAAGGTCTCCAGGGACCGACAAGGAGTACCCCCTCGAGCGGACGCGTGGTGGGAGCGGGAGGAACCCGAAGGCTGACGGCACTGTCAACGACTATCGAGCCGGTTGGTCTACGGGAACCATCGTTTCGGTCGTGCTTGGTCGCCCACGACGATTTCGTACTGTTAATCCGTAGGTTGAGAGTTCAAATCGACCCGGGGGCTCGTGGTAGCCGCGTGCATACCCGCGAAATCCTCGAGCGGATCCAGGCTTCCTACGGACTTGCCGAGACTGACGCGCTTCGGCAGTAGGCGACCGGGTTCGGCTTGCTGCGACGGATGACGGATTCCGGCCTGCCAAGCCAAGCCCGCACTTAAGTGGCACCGACCCCGTGTCGGGAGGTCGTGCACATCCTCGGGTCACACTTCGGGTCACACTCCCCACGTCTTGCCCGGACCCGGATCATCCCGGCTCCGCCGGTTCGGTGGCGCTCGCCTTCGGGAACGGTACGCTTCGGGAGAGGTCAGGATGAGTCAGGACGCCGGGTACGGCCTTGCCAAGCTGGGGGTCGCGGATTCGAATCCCGTCGTCCGCTCCAGTTCAGGGGGACTCCGCAAGGGAGTTCCCCCTTGGGTCGCACCCTCCCTCGGTCGCAGGTTCGCCAGAGCCGGATTTGCTACCCCGCGCGTGACCGGCGCGCTCGGATCACCGGGCCTACGATATCGAGCGGGAGGTGCCGCATGGCCCAACGGTCGGACGCGATCGTCGGTCGGGGGACCGAGCTCGGGCGGATCGCTCGTTTCCTCGATGACATCTCCGAGGGCCCAAGCTCCCTCGTGATCGAGGGCGAAGCCGGCATCGGGAAGACCACGCTGTGGCAGGCCGGCGTCGACGGTGGGCTCGCACGCGGGTTCAACGTTCTCGCGACACGGTGCGGCGAATCTGAGACGAAGCTCGCGCTCGCCGGCTTAGGGGACCTCCTCGATCCTTTCTTGGACGACGCGCTGCCGGAGCTGCCGCCGCCGCTCGCCGCGGCGCTCGAGACCGCCTTCCTACGAATCGACACTTCCGGCTCGACGCCGGACCGCCGCGCGATCTCACTCGCCGCGCTCGAGATGCTTCGAATCATCTCCACATCGGGTCCGATCCTGGTGGCCATCGACGATCTCCAATGGCTCGATCAGTCCTCGGCACGGGTGCTCGAGTTCTGCGCGCGGCGGATCCATGACGAGCAGCTGGGCATCCTCGCCTCGCTCCGGATCGGACGCAGCGATCCCGACGCACCTGCTCTTGCGCCTGCGATGCCGGGGGCGCAGGTGCACCGGTTGGCGGTCGGCTCCATGTCGCGAGGTGAGCTCGGCCGGATCATCCGCGCACGGTTGGAGGCCGAACTTCCCCGGTCGATCATGCGTCGCGTACACCTCGCGGCTGGCGGCAATCCGTTCTATGCCGTCGAGATCGCGCGAGAGGTCCTCCGTCGAGGCGTGCCCGTGGCGGGAGAAGCGCTACCCGTTCCGGACGACCTGACCGATCTGCTCCGACGCCGCGTGACGGCGCTCCCCATCGATACGCAGACGACCCTCCTGGTCGCGGCCTCGACATCACATCCCACTCGGCGGGTCGTCCGATCTGCGTCGGGGTTCGGCGATCGTGCCGACTCGGCCCTGGCGTTCGCTGAATCGGCGAGCGTGGTGCTTCCGGGTGACGATGTGATCCGGTTCGCGCACCCCCTACTGGCCTCTGCGGTCTATGCGTCCGCAACCACCGAGGCACGACTGAAGGTCCACGCGCAGCTGGCCGAAGCCGTCGATCACCCGGAAGAACGAGCCAGGCACCTCGCCCTTTCATCACCCGCTCCCGATGCCCGGATCGCGTCGGAACTGGACGAGGCCGCTGACCTGGCTCGGCGTCGAGGCGCATCGGACTCGGCCGCCGAGCTCGCGGAGCTCGGCCGGCGGTTCACCCCCGTTGAGCGCGGTAACGACCTCCGCCGACGAACCGTGCAGGCGGCCCAGGACTACTTCGATTCCGGTGATGCGGTGCGGGCCTGGGCATTGTTCGAGGAGGCCGTCGCGGCGGCGCCCTCGGGTCACGAGCGAGCTCAGATCCTGTTCCGTCTCAGCGCCATCAGCTGGCTCGACATCGTGCGAGTGGAGGAGCTGTGCGTCCAGGCTCGCCTCGAAGCCGAGGGCGACGCGGAACTCCTCGCAGCGACCCACGAGCACCTGGCCTGGGCGGATATCTATCGGGGCGACCTTCGAGCAGCGTCTCGTCACGTTGCGGCCTCGACGGAGTTCTCCGGTCAGACCTCCGCGACGGATGTGCGGGCCGCCACCCTGTCCACGGCAGCGATGGTCGAGTTCTTGACCGGACGGTCGCCGCAGGCGGCCCTCATGGTCGAAGCGGACCGGCTTCAGGATCTCGGAGGGACGGCGGAGCCGGGGATCGAGGCGATCGCCTACACCGGACCCAGGATCGGCCACGGACTACAGCAGCTGTGGGCGGGTGACCTTCCGATGGCGCGGACGACCCTCGAGCGAGAGTTGGGGTCCTACGAGCGGCGGGGCAGATATATCCTCCGAGAGGAGATCCTCTGCTATCTGGCTGAGCTCGAGTGCCGCGCGGGCAACCTGGATACGGCGGCCCTGGCCGCGGAGGAGGCGGCCGAGATCATCACGGATTCGGGTCGGACCTCGGGCATACTGTTCCTCTTCCCCACGGCACTGATCGCGGCACTCCGAGGAGACGTCGACACAGCACGCTCAACGGCGCTGGATGGCCTTCGCCGATGTCTGCGATATCAGGACTTCCTCGACGCGAACCGCCACCGATCCGTACTCGGGTTCCTCGAGCTCTCCCTCGGGAACCCCACAGGTGCTCACGAGTGGCTCGCCCCTGCGGTCGAGTTCCTCGAAGACGCGGACATCGCCGAACCAGGTGTGATCCCTTGTGCTGCCGACGAGATCGAGGCGCTGACCCGATCGGGTGACCTCGATGGCGCGGAAGGGCTGCTTGCCCGATTCGAGACACAGGCACGGTCGCTCGATCGATCGTGGGCGATCGCCACGGCTGGTCGGTGTCGCGCCCTGCTCCTCGCTGCCCGCGGGGATCTGGACGCCGCGCGGCCGGCGATCGATCGTGCCTTGAAGGAGCACGACCGCGTGGGACAGCCACTCGAGATGGGCCGGACCCTGCTCGTGGCGGGCGAGATCGAGCGGAGGGCGAAGCAGAAGCGCACCGCTCGCTCGATGCTGCAGGATGCTCTCGAGATCTTCGAACGGATAGGTGCAGCGCTCTGGGTCGAGCGAGCCGCCGGATCGCTCCAGCGGGTCGGAGGCGGTGCCGGGAGGGCCGGAGAGCTGACACCGACGGAGCGCCGAGTGGCGGAGCTGGCGGCCGGGGGCATGACGAACCGCGAGATCGCCGATGCGCTCTTCCTCAGCGTCAAGTCCATCGAGGCCAACCTCTCACGGGTGTACGCGAAACTCGGTGTCCGCTCCCGGACCGAGCTCGCGCATCGATGGGCTGAGAACTCCGAACCGGACGCCAGGTTCTAGGGTTTCCTCCGTTTCCATCGGCGTGGTGTCCCCCTAGGTTCGCGAACGGCACCTACGTGAGGAGGGATGGCACGATGAGATGGAAGCTCTGGCTCGGTGTGATCGGGATATCGCTCGCGACCGCAGGAGTCGTCTCATCTTCCGGGGGCGCCCGGGCTGACCAGGACGGGCCGCGATCGCAGGTCCTGCGCATCGTCGCGAAGGAAGTTGCCTCGAAGTACCTCGATCTCGGTAAGAAGGGGTTCGGGCAGAGCGATCAGTTCGTGTTCACGAACGACCTCCTTCGAGCCGGCACGAAGGTAGGCGAGGACGGGGGGTCGTGCACCGTCACGCGCCTCACCGCCCGCGGGGCGAACACCTGGTTCTGCGTGGCCTCGAACGCGCTCCCGGGTGGGCAGGTAACGGTCGAGGGCCTCGTCACGTACGGTCCGGACGAGGCGGTCAAGGCGGAGCCGTACTACTTCGCTATCACCGGCGGCACGGGTCAGTACCAAGGCGCTCGGGGACAGGTCAAGATCGAGGAGGTCAGCGCTGACGAGGTCCACGCCACCTTCCTGATCGACGTTTGAGGCACGGCCGCCGGGTGTCGGAACCAGCCGGGAGGTGGGTCCCGGCCGCGATGATCGCTCTCTTGCGCGAAACGACCGCCTCGTGCGCTTCGATCGAATGGCCGCCTCTCGGGGCGGCCGTTCACATGTCATCGTCTAGACTGTGCGTCGCTCGCCCCGGCGGGCGGTCATCCACGGCGGGGTGGCCGAGTGGTTAGGCAGAGGCCTGCAAAGCCTCGCACACCGGTTCGATTCCGGTCCCCGCCTCGAGGCTTCGTGGACCCCGATCGCGATGCCTGCGGGCGCTTAGCTCA
The DNA here is from genome assembly GCA_963821925.1 of uncultured Actinomycetes bacterium. Classification (GTDB taxonomy): domain Bacteria; phylum Actinomycetota; class UBA4738; order UBA4738; family HRBIN12; genus JAOUEA01. The sequence goes on from CAWGFO010000010.1 coordinate 338,852, forward strand.
GGGGGAGAGCGCTTCCTTGACACGGAAGAGGTCAGAGGTTCAAATCCTCTAGCGCCCACCATGTGAGAGCGGTTGCGCTGTAATCGGGTTGCCCTACCCGGCGCGGCTCTCTAGGGATCTGTCCTACGGCCTCCGGGCACACCCTGGACACATCCTCCGATCATGGAGCCCGGGGGAGACATGTCGGGAGTGAGCATGGATCGCTCGACCCCGCCCGTCGCTGGCACGGACCCGACGGGACCTCGGCGCTGTCCGATTGATCGCCATGTTCAGTTCGCCATCGAATGTGCACTGGGCCTAGCACTCCAAGATTCATAGATCCGAAAGGAACCCGTTCGCGGGCCGTCAGCACGAGCTGACTAGGTTGCTCCCTGTCAAAAGGTTCGGCCGAACCCCATCGATCCATGACGAGTGAAGGAGCAGCTACGTGTTGAAGCGCATCATCCTCACCGGCCTCGTGGCCCTCGCCGCGATGCTTCCTGTTGTGGCCGCCCAGGCTGGCGGCGTCACGGGTCCCGCGATCTACGTGAACGGAACCGTGTTCCGGACCGTGGGAACTCCGACGGACTTCTCAGGCACCAAGGCACCGGAGAGCTCGTTCGACACGATCTATCAGTTCAGCGGCGCGCAGCTGAACGTAGCGACCGCCGGACCTGGCGACGCCGGCTTCAACGGTGGACGTTGGCGCGTGCATCTGCTCGGATGGAACACCACGTACGCGGCCGCGCTCGCGGCCCACGACCTGGATGGCAACGGGGTCCTGGACACCAACGCCGAGGTCTGGGCGGCGCTGGCCGATGGGGGTGCCGGTGGCGCGAGGGACCTCGGGGTCGTGAAGACCTTCGAATGCCCGCTCATCCCGTACCACAGCTGACCAGGTCGGTGTTTGTGCGAGGAGCGGTCGTCCATCTGGACGGCCGTTCCTCGTTCGCAAGACTCTCGAAACATGCTTCTGCGACCATCCACGGGATGTGTGCTGAGCGTGTCCTCGTGGTCGATGACGAAGCCATGGTGCGTGACGTCCTCATCCGCTACTTGGAGCTGGAGGGTTACGACGTCGCTGAGGCCGCCGACGGTCGAGCCGCGCTCGAGCGGATCGCAGAACACGTCCCCGACATCGTGATCCTCGATCTGATGCTTCCCGAGATCGATGGGTATGACGTATTGCGTCATGTGCGGCAGTCCTCGCGGATACCCGTGATCATGCTGACCGCTCGTGGCGAGGAGACGGACCGGATCGTCGGACTCGAGCTCGGCGCCGACGACTACATCACGAAGCCGTTCAGTCCACGCGAGGTCGTCGCCCGTGTGCGCGCCGTCCTGCGCCGCACCGGCGAGGTCGCCTCAGGCCAGGAAGAACTGGTGTACGGCGACCTCACGATCGATCGAGGCCGCCGTGAAGTCATCGTTGCCGGGGTGCCAGTGCCAACGACTCGAAAGGAGTTCGACCTCCTCGTGTTCCTGGCCTCATCCCCTGGGACGACCTTCACGCGGACGCAGCTGTTGGAAGAGGTCTGGGACTTCGCGTGGGACGGGGACTCTTCCACGGTGACGGTGCACATCCGACGTCTGCGCGAGAAGGTCGAGAAGGATCCGTCCGAGCCGCGGCGCATCGTCACAGTCTGGGGTGTCGGCTACAGGTTCGAGCCATGAGGCGCTGGCGTGCTTCCCTTGTGGTGGTCGCGGTGGTTGCCGCGGGAGCGCTCGGCACCGTCGTGGCCGGGCTGGCGATGGGCATGGGGTCGGATCTCGGGGGGATCGCGCGCGCATTGGTGCCAGCGGCCGCGCTCACCACGATCACCGCGGTCGCGGGGGCGAGGGCGCTAGCCCACCTGTCGCTCCGGGATCGGTTCTTGGGGATCGCAGTCATGGCCGCGGCTGTGGCACTCGTCAACGTGTTCGTGCTCAGCCGCCAGATGTTCGTGAGTGAACACGACGCAGCACTCGTGGCCGTGGTCGTCCTGTTCGCGATCGGCGCGGGCGTGGCGGCCGCGCTCGTCGCCGCTCGACGTTCGACTGACGCATTGGAGGTCATCGCCGCAACTGCGAAGCGGCTGGGCGACGGTGATCTCGACGCACGAGTGGGGGAACTGGATGCTGGCGCAGAGCTCGATGCGCTCGGTCGTACGCTTGATGCGATGGCCTCGCGACTGCAGGAGTCGCGAGCGTCGGAGCGTCGTGCCGAGGACACCCGTCGCGATCTGATCACAGCGGTATCTCACGACCTTCGTACGCCTCTCGCCTCCCTGCGCGCGATGGTGGAGGCGATCGAAGATGGCGTGGTGGATGATCTGCCGACCCTCCAGCGCTACGTCGGCCAGATGCACCGCTCGGTCGACCAGCTCGTCACGATGGTGGATGACCTGTTCGAACTCGTGCAACTCGATGCCGGAGTGATCCAGGCCGAGGAGCGTCACGTGGCGCTCACGGATGCGGTCACCTCGGCCGTTTCGACCGTCGCCTCGTCCGCGCAGGCGAAGGGCCTGCGGCTCGAGACGGAACTCGTGGGTGTGTCCGGCGTGACCTGCTCGCCCCACCTGGTACGTGTTCTGCAGAACCTGCTGACGAACGCCGTAAGGCACACACCGACCGACGGCACGATTCGCCTGGAGGCGCGGCGCTCAGGCGATGCACTGCAGCTTTGCGTCGCGGATACCGGTATCGGCGTCGCGCCCGAGGATGTCACGAGGATCTTCGAGCCCTTCTATCGGAGTGACCCGGCCCGGTCGGGCCCTGGGTCGGGGCTTGGCTTGACACTGGCCAAGCGGATCGTCGAAAGCTTGGGTGGCAAGATCGCAGCGGTGGATGCAGGCAGGGGTGCTCGATTCGAGATCGCGATCCCCCTCTGACAAAACCGACTGGTCAGTTTGTATGATCTAGCTCGTGCCACGCCTCACGCCAGAAGCGAAGACCGAGCGGCGGCAACGGCTCATCGATGCGGCCCGTCGCTGCCTCGCGGAACGGAGTTTCCGGTCCGTGACCGTTGATGACGTCTGTGCCGAGGCGGGGGTGAGCAAGGGCGCCTTCTATGGGTACTTCCACCAGAAGCAAGATCTGCTCCTTGCGCTTCTCGACGACGAAGACGTCGCGATGCGCCGTCTCATGCAGCACTTGGAGGACGCGCACATAAGCGGCGTCGAGCGGCTGCGCCGATTCGCTCAGGCGATGGTCGAACGCGGTTCGGATCGATCCGGCCTGCAGCTCCAGACGGATCTGTGGGTGGAGATGGCGACCGAACCCGTCGTGCGGAGGCTGTGGGCGGACGCCTTGCGGCAGCGTCGTGCGGTCCTCGGTGCCTGGGTCGAGGAAGGCGTGGCCAAGGGAGAGCTCGCAGAGATCCCCGGGAATGCGTTCGCGGCGATCCTTCTCGCGCTCGGTGAGGGGTTGCCGCTGCATGCCGGGCTGGATCCGACTGGGTTCCGCTGGCCGAACGTGGCCAAGGTGCTGGATGCCCTCCTCGAGGGGATCCGGCGAACGTGAGCGGTTCGTCCGGCGAGTCGCGCATCCGGCGGATGCGCCCTGAGACAGCCGACCGGCTCCGGCGTGTTCGACAGCGGTGGAGCGAGACGCTCCTGCTTGCGGGTATCACCGGTGCCGTCACCGGGTTCGCGGTCGCGATCTTTGACCTCGTCGTGGCTGATCAGCTATTCGCGCGGATCCGCAACCTGAGTGCTCCGTGGATCTGGGTCGCTCCGGCGATCGGGCTGGGGCTTACCTGGGCGACGCTCCGTTGGCTCGGTCACCGCGCGTCGCCGAGCACCTCAGACGACTACATCCAGAACTTCCACGAGCAGATCGCCGGATGCCACTTCGCGCGGTGCCGGCGAAAGTGCTGGCGAGCGTCGCGACGCTCGGGTTCGGCGGTGCGCTCGGATATGAGGGACCCTCGATCTACATCGGTGCGGCTGCGGGAACGTGGTTGCAGCGGCGTTTCCGACGCATCTTCGGGATCGAGGACGCAAAGCTCCTGATGATCGTTGGTGCCGCAGCTGGCGTCGCCGCGATCTTCCGGACGCCGCTCACCGGCGCCTTGTTCGCGATCGAGGTTCCCTATCAACAGGATCAGGCGCGCCGGGCTGCGATGCCTGCCCTCATCGGAGCAGCGACGTCCTACCTCACGTTCGTCCTGGTGCGCGGCACCGAGCGCGTGATCCCCGTGTCGGGCCAGCCCTCATTCCGGCTCGCGGACCTGCTCGGTGCTCTCGTCGTCGGCGTGCTCTGTGGCGCGGGCGCGCGCGGGTTCGCGTTGCTGGCCGGGTGGTCGAAGACGCTCAACGCGCGGTTACCGAAGTGGGCGAGCTGGGCGATCGGCGGCGGATCGATGGCGATCCTGATCGCCCTGTCGGTGTCGCTGTTCCAGGAGCCGCTGGCCATGGGTCCGGGCTACGGATCGATACTGCGCGTGGAGAGCCCAACCATGGATCTAGAACTGATCGCCGCGCTGTTCGTCATCCGCGCCCTGGCATCCTCAGCGACGATCGCCGGCGGGGGCGCGGGAGGGGTCTTCATCCCTCTTGTCACCCAGGGAGCGCTGCTCGGTCGCTTCGTCGGCGGGATCGCTCACGTGCCGGAGGTCACGCTCCTACCGTTGGTCGGGGCAGCGGCATTCCTCGGCGCGGGGTATCGAGTGCCGATCGCGGCGGTGGTGTTCGTGGCGGAGTCGACTGGCCGGGCAGGGTTCATCGTTCCTGGCGTGATCGCCACGGTCGTGGCGCAACTCATGATGGGCTCGTCGTCGGTCACGCCGTATCAAGTGCCGATCCGAGGTGGCCATGTCGAGCAACGCTTGCGCCTTGCAGTCTCGGAGGTGATGCGCCGGCCGGCGGTCACCGTTGACGCGGGTGCGCGGATCGACGCGCGGATCGACGCGGTGTTCGTTCGCGCGCGTGAAACGAGCGTGCCGGTGGTGCGCCCAGGCGGGAGCTACGACGGGATGCTGCGGCTCGCGGATATCTCGGCGGTGCGCGCTCACGAGCGCGAGGCCGAACGTGTTGGCGATCTGTCGATTCCGACGCCGGCGGTGGCGCCGACATGGACCTTGAAGGATGCGGTCGCCGCGATGGAGGAGTCGGAGGTCGATTGCCTCGCGGTGGTGGAGGGCACGGTGGTGATCGGCGTGGTGGCGCTCAACGATGCCTTGCGACTGGACGAAGTGATGCGCCGCGCCCGCGGTCGTTAGCCGCTTGACGGACCCGCGCCGGGAGCCAGCCGTCCTTCGACCGTGGACATCGAAACCGAGGGCTTCGCCCGGCTCTTTCGAACACGACCAGCGCGGCGGGCGGCTCGCCCGAAGCCCGCATCGCCATCACGGCGTCCTTCGACTCCCAGACAGTGACGATCCGCCAGGTCCCGTCCTCGGTCCGAAGGAGGGAGGACTCGATGAAACCAGCCGGAATGCGGCCTCCTGTGACCTCCTCCCAGGTCGAACGGAGGTCCGTCTCTCGGGCGGCTTCAACCCCCGCTTCCACGATGGTCACGAACATGCGCACCACCCTGGCACAGGGTGGGAGGCCGCTCAATCCAGTTCCCGCCGGTGCTGCGTGCGTGTCAAGATGCGCCGATGGAGACCACGGATCTCCTGATCGCAGGTCGCGAGGCGTTCGCCTCGCAGGATTGGGCGGGCACGGTCGAGGCCCTCGGGTCGGCCGGTGCGCTCCCGCCCGACGCGAGCGAGGCGCTCGCGACGGCCCGCTGGTGGCTCGACGACCCCGGCGGTGCGATCGCCGCGTGGGAGGACGCCTACAACGGCATACCTGCGTCAGGCGCGGCACACGCCGCGGGCCGCATCACGGGTTGCGGTCGACGATCGCGCGCGAGTACACGTCGGTGTTCGGCAACGCGGTCGCGGCCAACGGCTGGCTCCAGCTGGCGACCGATGCGCTGCGCGACGACGAGCCGTGCGCCGAGCGCGGCTGGATCGCGCTCGCCGAGGCCGAGCGCGACGCACGATCCGGCCACGGCGATCGCGCCTGCCGAGCAGGCGCTCGAGATCGCGCGCGTCGTTCGGCGACACGCGAGCTCGAGATCCACGCGCTGTCGGCGATGGGCATCGGCCGGGTGCGCGAGGGACGGATCAGCGACGGGATGGACCACCTCGACGCCGCGCTCGCCGCGGCGACCGCCGGCGGCGAGACGAGGACCCGCGCGTGCTCGGCGACGTCTTCTGCGACGTGGTTGAGGCCTGCACGCTCACCGCGGACATGTCGCGCGTCGAGCGATGGCTCGAGGTGTTCAACGCCTACATGGAGCGCCACCAGCATCCGCCGCTGCTGTCGTTCTGCATGGTGTGCGACGCCGAGGACCAGCTCCAGAAGGGGGAGTGGGACAAGGCCGAGGAGACCCTGGTCGCCGCGCTCGAGCCGATCAAGGCGGGCATCCAGCGCGCGCGCTGCGTGCACCCGGCGGCGCTGCTCACCTCGATCCGCGTCGCGCAGAGCCGCTTCGAGGAGGCCGACCAGCTCGTCAACGGGTCTCGAGGACCTGCCCGAGATGACGATCCCGCGGGCATCGCTGTTCCTGGCTCGCGGCGAGTCGGCGGTCGCCGTCGCCGAGCTGCACCGGCGGCTGAACGTCGTGGGCCGCGACAACCTGCTCGCGGCCTCGATGCTGGGCGCCCTCGTCGAGGCCGAGATCGCCCACGGCGACCTCGCGGCGGCCGCCGACGCCGCGAAGCAGCTCGACGTCGCTGGCGCAGGGCTCGGAGCGCGAGCGCGACCGCGCCGACGCCGCGCTCGCGCTCGGGCGCGTGGCGGCCGCGACCGGCGACGACGCTCGCCCGACCTGGAGCGGGCGCTCGAGATCTACGGACGGCTCGAGATGCCGCTGCAGGCTGCCCAGACGCGCGTCGAGATCGCCCGCACGGTGCGCGCCACCGAGCCGGCGCTTGGCGATCGAGGAGGCCCGCGTGGCGCTGTCGACGTTCGACGAGATCGGGGCGGTTCGCGACGCCGACATCGCGGCGAGCCTGCTGCGCGACCTCGGCGCGACCGGCCGCGCGGGCCCCAAGGGCCTCGAGCGCCTGACCAAGCGCGAGCGCGAGATCCTCGCGCTGCTCGGCCAGGGCCTCACGAACGCCGAGATCGCCGCACGGCTGTTCATCTCCACCAAGACTGCAGCGCACCACGTCAGCAACGTCCTGGCCAAGCTGGGCGTACGCAACCGCTCGGAGGCCGCCGCCTACGCGCACCGGTACCTTTCCGAGGCGAAATAGGCAATCCTCCCGATCCTTCCGGGGCCGGCTCCCGCATCGTGGCTGCAACGAGACCACGAGGAGGTGGCCCCATGGGAACGAAGCAGCAGCTGGAGGACGGGCGGATCGACATGCCCGACCTGGTCGTATCGCACAGCGCGAGCGTTCCGCCCGCGCGGATCTACGCGACGCTCGCGGACCTGTCGACCCACACGACGTGGGCCGGCAGCATGCACGGCAAGAAGAACTTCGGTCTCCGCACGCTGGAGGCCTCGGCGGACCCGGCGGTCGTGGGGACGGAGTTCCGGCAGCACGGGCGCCGACCCGATGGGGTCGTTCACCGACCGGTCGGTCGTGACCGAGGCGACGAGCCCCTCGGTGTTCGAGTTCGTGACCGAAGGGCACCTCGAGCCCAAGAAGCGGGCAAGCCGGCATGCGACACGCGCATCACGTACCGCTTCGAGATCGCCCCGGCAGGAGCCGGTAGCACGGTGACCTACCGCGTGCACATCTCGAAGTGGACGAACGCGCCCGCGGCGCTGCGCTCGGCGGCGCTCCGGCCGATCGCACGCATGGCGACGAAGAGCTACGCGAAGAAGATGCTCCGCAACCTGGCGACCTACGCCTCGGAGCACTGAGAGAAGGAGGAGAGTCATGAAGACACGTAGATGGGTCGTGGGGATGGGCGCGGCGGCGGTGCTCGCGACGGCCGCACCCGCACACGCGAGTTCACCCACGGCGAGCTGCATCGGCCAGCAGTTGTCGGTCTATGGCCCGGCATACGGCGCCGAGCTTGGCGCGGCCGTCTCATACGAGGCCCGGAACCCCTCGGTCTTGGGCGCGTCGAACCTTGGCGGTTGGGCGAGCGTCGCGGCACGGTCGCCACGGGACGCCTGCCCGGTGGATTGAAGAAGCCGACTCGTTCGCGGACGGGATCGAGAGAAGACTGAGCGACGGCGACGGGAAGGGAGAAGAGCGATGGGGAAGGTATCGAAGGACTCGACGGCTGAGCCGATCGAGGCGCCGGGCTTCGAGGGTCGCTACGGGGAGACCGAGGGGTACACGATCGGGTTCGAGCGTTACACCGAGCATGCTGACATGACCCCGTTGTTCGTGGGTCTGCCGGACGACAGGTGCCAGTCCCCGCACTGGGGTTACGTGGTCAAGGGGAAGCTCGTGTACCACACCGCCGACGGCGACATCGAGATCACCGACGGCGAGGCCTACTACGTCGGGCCCGGCCACACGCCGGAGATCTTCCCGAACACCGAGATCGTGGAGTTCAGCCCGACCGCCGAGCTGAACGAGACGATGGAGGTCGTCACGAAGAACATGGAGGGGTAGCGCCCGGCACCCTGTCAAGAGCGAACTGGCCGAGCCTCGCGCTCGGCCAGTTCGGCTGCCACGGGTCCTTCCTCCGCATCTTCGTGGGATCCGCGTAACGCTTCGCGCGCGCCGGAGGGACGGTGTCCTCGTCCGGAACCAAGGAAGGGGGACACCATGGAGACCTCCATGGAAGGCGCGGTGTTCGTCCAGACGAACGCAGCGCACAACGAGGTGATCGCGTACGCGCGCGACGCCGCAGGGATGCTCACGCACGCGGGCACGTTCGCGACCGGCGGGGCCGGCAACGACGAGGCGCACCTGCCGTCGCAGGGCTCGGTCACGCTCGACGAGGGACCGCCGCCACCTACTGGTGACCAACGTGGCCAGCAACGACGTGAGCGTCTTCGCCGTGAATGGCGGGATGCTCGAGCTGACCAAGACCGTGCCGGTCGGCGCGGCCCCGCGGAGCATCGCGGAGCACGACGGTCTCGTCGCTCGTACTCAACACCGGTGACGCGACGATCCAGATCTTCCGTCTCGTCGACGGCGATCTGGTGCCGGTCGACGGCGCGACGCGAACGCTGTCGACCCCCGACGGCGCACAGGTGGGCTTCACTCCCGACGGCCGCGCGCTCGTCGCGACCGAGCGCGGCGGCGACAAGCTCTCCGCCTTCGCCGTCGGCATGGACGGGATGCTCGGCGAGCCGCGCACGATCGACTCGCTCGGCGCCACGCCGTACGGGTTCGCGATCTCGCCGGACGGCACGCTCGTCGTGACCGAGGCGTTCCGCGCCGAGAAGGGCGCGGCCGCGGCGTCGAGCTACCGGGTGGACGGCGACACGATCACGCCGGGCACCGCGAGCGTCGGCAACGGTCGCAGCGAGATCTGCTGGGCCGTGATCTCCAACGACGGCCGCTACGCGTTCACGACGAACTTCGCCGACGGCGCCGTGTCGCGCTACGCGATCGGCATGGACGGCGGGCTCACCCTCGAGGACGCCACCGCCGGCATCACCGAGGACGGCCGACCCGGCCTCCGGGACGAGGACCTGTCCGACGACGGCCGGTTCCTCTACGCGATCGACGCGGACCAGGGCCAGATCGTGGCGTGGTCCGTCGACGGAGCGCAGCCGCCTTTCGATGGTCGGCTCCTGGGACGGCGCGCCGACGACCGTCGCGGGCCTGGCTGCCGTCTGATGCGGCTCGAGCCCTTCTACCGGGTGACGTTCACGACGCCCGAGTCGTGGAACGTCACCCGGAAGGGCGGCTCCGGTGCCGAGGGACAGAGCTTCCTGATCGCCGAGGGGCGCGCCGAGGGCCGCCTCTCGGCGCGGTACCGCGCCGCCAACTACCCGCGCCGTCGCGTCGACGGCGCGCTCGAGCCGGAGTTCCGCGGCGTCGCTCGAGACCGATGATGGCGCGACGATCCTCTTCCACTGGGAAGGGTTGGCGTCGTTGACCGACTCCGGCATGCGACAGCTGCTCGGCACGATCCAGCACGTGAGCGACGACGAGCGGTACCGCTGGCTGAACGATCGCGTGTGCACCGTCGAGGGCGAGGTCCGTCCGCGATCGGATGGCTCGGGGTTCGACGTGGTCCTGGAAGTCAGCGAGATGCTCTGGGAGCCGGTGTCTGGCTAGCCAGCGGGCTCGGGGTCGTAGCGAACGATCGAGAGTTGTCTATCCAACTTCACGATTCGGGAAGCGTGAGCCAAAGGAAAACGAAAGCCGAGGAGCATACGAATCGCGATGCTCGGTAACGCCAACGGGCCGACGATGTCCGACGAGTAGGCGTGGAGATCTACCTCCGCGCTCAGGAACAAGTACCCGGCGATTCCCAGGAGGATGCTCCTCTCGAGGTCCGTCCCGCGACGGCTGCGGACGGCCCATGTCGCGCGGACGAGCGCGATCAGGGCTACCGCAAGTGCTCTAGCCAGGAAGTTGTGAACCTGATCCGCCTCGATTCCCACGATCGAGAGCAAGGCGTGCGGCACCAGGAGATAACCGACAGATGTCACTACGAACAGGACTGCCACGAATGGGGCCACGATCGCCTGCACCCTGTTCTTGCGCACCTACTGACTGTACGGGCACTGTATCGCCACAGCGATCCTTTGGTGATTGTGAGCGACGCACATTCGTCCAGTGGGAACGCTCTTGCAGCGTCGGATAGAGGCCTGGTGTGCTACGTCGCAGGGCAAGCCAGTACTCCCCAGAAGCCTGTAGCCTGCGGGTCGGTGCGCCGGGAAGACTGGTCGGCAGAAGGAGTCGACCGTGTCTGGGATCAGCACCCCTCCTCGTCGCCCTCGCCGCGTCGTCAGCGCGAGAGTTCTGCTCTTCGCGTTCGCGTTCGCCGTCATGGCCGACCCGGTCTCGTCGGTCGCCTACGCGATCGAAGCGGGGCTCCGAGCGCTCGCCGGCGACCTCCTATTGCTCGTCCCAACGATGTTGATCGTGCTTGGGATCATCTCGATCGTTCGGCTCAACTACGACCAGCTGATTCGACGGTTCCCGCAAGGGCGGGGCCGTTGCGGCGACCGGCGCGGCGTTCGGTGAAGGGTGGGCGTTCATCCCTCTCGGTGCCTTGATCGTCGACTTCGTCCTGACGATCGCGATCAGCGTGGCTGCAGCTGCGAGCGCAGTCATCGCGTACGTGCCGGCGCTCGCTCCCTACCGCTTGGAGATCGCTGTCGTCCTGTGCTGCCTCGTGGCCGCCATCACCTGGTTCGGCCATCTTGGACGCAGTGTGTTCGCGTCGATGACCGTGTTGTTCGTGGCCTCTGCGATCCCGGTCCTCGTCCTTGGGTTCGTCGCGCCGCATGCGATCGGCGACGCTCCGCTGCGTGGTGCGGGAACCGCGTCGTGGGCGACCGTCTTACTGGCATTCCCGGTGGCGATGGCCCTGGCAACCGGCGTCGAAGCGCCGTCGAGCGCGATCGCTCAGCTGGGCCAACTCGATGACCGTGGGCGCGAGCGGTTCGGGAGGATCACGCTCTGGCTCACGTTCGCGATCGAAGGAACGCTGACGATCTTGATCGCGGCTCTTGCGGTTCGACTCCGCACCGGCGTGCCACCCGAAGACAGCACGCTGATCGCCGACGTCGCGCGCGCGGCTGTCGGCTCGGGGCCTTTGTTCGCTGCCTTTCAACTCACGAGCTCTCTGCTCCTCCTCTGCCGCCGCGTCATCATCGTTCCAGGCGGGGCCCGGCCTTCTGAAGGCGCTCGCCCGTCGCTCGTTACCTGACGGCGAACGCGTGGGCATCCTGCCGGCCCGTCTCGGACAGACGAACGATCATCACACTCCGTACTGGAGCGTCGTCGTCTTCCTCGCGATCTCGGTGCTGGCCGTTGTGGCCGCGCGAGGGCGTGACCAGGAGTTGGTGTTGTTCTACGCCGTCGCGGTCTTCATCAGCTTCCTGTCCGGACTGGTCGCGATGACTCGGTTCTCTCGGCGAGAGGGCGATCGCTTGCATGTCGCTATCAGCGCGATCGGCGCAGCCCTCGTCCTCTTCACGCTCGCGGTGAACCTGCGGCGGATCTACCCGATCGCGTCGCTCGGGGCCTCGCTCGCGATCGGGGGGCTCTTCCTCTGGATGTGGATCCGGCAGGGGCGTCCGCGAGGGATCGCGATGGCCGAGGCCGAGGCAGAACGCATCGTCGGCGAAGAGCTGGGGGCGGAGTAGCCAGATGCATCGGCGCGTTCTGCGCGTTGAGCGTCCGAGCCGACACGCGTAGGGTGGGGACTGGAGCGCCGGGAAGTCTGGTCGGCACCGGCGTCTCCGTGTCCTCAGGCGCCGGGTGGAGAGGGATGCTACCGGCGCCCGGACGTCACCCGAAGGACGCCAGTGGCCCAGCTGAAGGGCGGTCACATGCGTCTGATCACTTCGCAGGAGACGGTCGCCTGGGTGGGAGCCCACGGTGGGCTGCTCTTCGTCTGGCCCGTGGTGTCGAGGGGTCCGAGGCTGGTTCTCAGACGACTCGAGTGCACTGTGGATCCACCTCTCGACGCGCTGGACTTCGATCGTCTCGAGGTATCGCCCTTCATGGTCTTCTGGCGCCCCTGCCTCGGAGCTCCTCCGGCGGAGCTTTGGGTGGAGATACATGGGCTGCTTCACCAGCGAGTCTCGGCCTTCTGGAACGGCCTTGCCTACGCGTGCTGACACCCTGGAGGCGCCTAGCCGATCACCGTCCCTTCGATGCTTGTGAGAAGTGAGACACGGTTGGCAATGGGGAGAACACCAGCAGTGCAGGCTGCGGCAGAAACACCCCTGGGTCGAACTGAGGAGCCAGTTGGAGGGTCCTGCGCACATTGTGAGACCCAGGGTGAGGAACGGGTGACACCACCTGACGAGCGCCCGACCTCTTCCTTGACACGGAAGAGGTCAGAGGTTCAAATCCTCTAGCGCCCACCGCAACACCGTGGGGTCAGGAGCTACCCACCGGCGGCCCCGGAAGCACCGGCCTTGACGCTTCCCTCGTGGTGTGGTGGCCGGTGCGCCAGGTTCGGGATGACCGGCGCCGGCGCCTCGATCGTCGACGACGACGTGCGACCTTCGTCCGGAACCGTCATCCGTCCTGCCGCGAAGCCGGCGGACAACGTCGCCACCAGCGCTGCCGCGATCAGCAGTGCGCGACCGAGGTCGATCCCTCGCCGGCGCTCGACTCGGATGCCTCCTACGCTCGCGTTCATCGGACCCTCCTTCCGTCGGACCTCTCCGATGGTTCGCGTGCGTCGACGCTAGAGGGAACACGTCGGCAGGGAATCGGGGATGACCCTAGGAGGAAGTACCAGGGCCCTTCGCTTCGCTCGGTCGTCGGGGGTCGGGCGTCTGGCGGTGAGGCTCCGGTCATCGCGTGGATCAGCTGGGCCCGGGACCTGACGCCCATCTTCCGGAAGATCCTGGTGATGTTGGCCTCGACGGTCTTCACGCTCACGAAGAGCGCGTCGGCGACCTCGCGGTTGGTCTTCCCCTCGAAGACCAACTGAGAGACCCGTCGCTCCGTCGGTGTGAGCTCGCCCTCGGGCGTCGTCGCTCCTCCGACACGAGCCAGCTCCGTTGCGGCTTTCGCGGACCACAGGGGCGCGCCGAGCTGTTGGAACATGCCCATCGCGCGGCCCAGTAACTCCCGGGCGGCGCGCTTCTGCTTGTTCCGCCGCTCGACCTCACCCCTGATCATCAGCGTCCGAGCGAGCTCGAACGGCTGCGGCACGCGCCGGTGCTCCGCCTCCGCTCGCTCGAGTGCCGAGCGAGCGGTCTTCAGGTCGCCGCGCGCAGCGGCGATGAGGCCATCGCACCGCGCCGCGGTGGCCAGGGCCCACGGCCGATCGCGCGTTCGACCCTGCTCATGGAGTCGTTCCGTCATGACAGCGGCCTCATCGAGCCGTCCCAGCGAGACGAGGGCTTCGATGTCATCTGGGGCGCACGGTATGATCCCCGGCTCGGCCGACCCCATCCGATCCAGGTACCGCATCACCGGCAGGAGGTGTGCGTGTGCCTCCTCGTGGTTCGATAACGACAGTGCGAGGAAGCCGAGCACGGCGCCGTTCCATGCTGCGTTGAACGCGTCGTCGTTCTCGGTCGCCAGACGACGTCCCTCCGTCGCCTGGGAGCGCGCGATATCAACCTGGCCGAGGTGAGCGGCGGCGAGCGCCTGGTTGAAGAGCACCACGTGGCTCTGGCTCGCGGCCATGCCCGACTCAGCGACCGTTTCCGCCGCCTCGGCGGCATGCCGTGCCGCGATCTCCCACCGTCCGGCTCGACACTCCAACTCGGCCAGGTAGCAGAGGACCTCCTGGCGGACCGTGTACATCGCGAGTCGGTCGTACTCGGCGAGCTCGTGCTGGAGCACCTCCCTAGCATCGTCGAGCCTGCCGGCCCACATCAGCTGGAGGCCGAGCATCGAGCGCGGCGTGGTGTACACCGATCCCTCCGTCCACGACGCTGCACTCATCACGAGGTCCTGGAGCTCGAGCGCTTCGGCCATGAGCCGGTCGGCCGAACGACCCAGGAGGAACTCGACCGTTGCGAACGTGGCGAGGGCATCGCTCTTGGTCGAGGGATCGCTCATCCCGTTGGCATGGTCGACCGACTTCGTCGCGTGATCCGAGGCCGTCACGAGGTCGCCACGGTAGATCGCGACCCATGCGAGATCTAGATGGATGCCGGCCAGGAGCTCATGGTCACCTCCTGCCTCGGGCAGCGCCCGCTCGAGCGGGCGTCGCACCCCTCGCTCGAGGTTCATCCAACTCATCGAGGAGAGGCGATATAAGACTTCGGCTCGGCCAGGGCCCGGTGGCGACGACGCGATCACATCGTTCAGTAGGTTCGACGCTCGAGCGGCGTCGCCGGCGTCGAAGTGATACTCGGCCGACTCGAGGCTCCGCCGTCGCAGGGCGTCCACGTCGTCGGGTGGGGTGATGTGCCTGGCGAGCTCCGCGAGCTCCGCAGCGGCGTCGGGCGCCCCGCGGGCTCGGGCGTGGCGGGCTGCTTCCTCGAGGGCCCCCGCCGCGTCGGCGTCCTGCCGCTCCGAGGCCAGCGCGAGATGCCGCGCTCGCTCCTCGGGATCCACGACGAAGCCGGCCAGCCGGCGATGGACGTCTCGCCGTTCGTCCGGCCGCGCGCTCGCGTAGACGGTCGACGCGAAGAGCGGATGCGAGAAGCGTATCCGCTCTCCGCCGCTCTCGATGATCCCTGCGTCCTCCGCCTCGCTGAGGTCCGCGATCGCTCGGCCGTGCCGACCCGCGACGGCGACGACGAGCGCGTGCGTAGGTCGAGACGCAGCGGCAGCGGCGAGCAGCGTCCTCCGCGCTGAGGACGAGAGCGTCGCGAGCTGGGCTCCGAGCAGCTCGTGAAGGTCCTCCGGGACGGGCAGAGGTCGGCCGGGCTCTGGCCGGCTCCCTTCCCGTGCGAGGGCGCGAGCCATCTGCAACGCGAAGAACGGGTTCCCGTTTGAGACCCGGTGGACGCGCACGAGGATCGGACGAGGCAGTTCCACGTCCGTCCGTTCGCGCACGAGCCGTCCCAGGGCCACCACATCCATCGGGCCGACCCGCACCCGCACGACGCTCGGGTCGGGCAGGGCTCGATCGAGATCGAGCGGATCCCCGGGTGAGCCGGACCCCACCCGGAGCGAGCACATGAGGCCCACCTGCTCATCGGTGAGTCGGCGCACCGCGTACGCCAGCACGCGGGCGGAGGGCGCGTCCAGCCACTGGACGTCGTCGATCGCGATGGTCAGCGGTCCGGACGATGCCAGGATCCGGAGGACCTCCAGGGTCGCGATGGACACCGCGCGTTGGTCAGGTCGTGATCGCTCCGCGCCTCTGAGCAAGGCGGCGTCTAACGCCCGGGCTTGAGGAGGGGGGAGCCGCGCCTGTGTGTCGTCGATGACCCCGTCGAGCAGGTCGCCGAGAGCCGTGTAGGAGAGCCTGGCCTCGGCCTCGGCAGCTCGGGTGGACAGCACGAGGTAGCCCTGGTCCGTGGCTGCGCTCACGCCGGCGAGCCACAGGGTCGTCTTGCCGATACCCGCCGTTCCCTCGAAGACGATCGCCGTGGGCCCGGAAGCAACCGATCCGATGAAGCGGTCGATCTCGTCGAGCTCCGCGTCTCGTCCCAGGACCGCTCGATCTGCATCTCGCATGACGTCGACGCCCCGATGCTGAGGCCCTCATGCTAGTCCCGGGTGGTCCCCGCAGCGACCGGTCTCACAGGCCGAGCGCATGCCCGACACTCCATCGGATGAAACCTACGGTGACCCGCGCCGGTCGCGGCGGTCGTCGGGGGTCCCCTGGGGCGAGGAGTACACGCTCTTGGGGTGGACACGGGCACCGAGGTGGTATGGGCTAGGTCAAGAACGGGCCACCGTCGTCCACGGCGCGAGGTCGCAGGCGCGGGTCCGATCTGGAGAGGCATTGACGTATCGTGGGCCCGCCGCGACGGTCGAAGGAGGCTCCATGAGCGGCTACGGCGTTCCCGGGATCCCGGGACGATCGAGCGGCACGGATCGCAACAGCGCCCGGCTCGACGAAGAGAAGCTCGAAGAGGCGGCCCATCGGCACGAGATGGCGGAAGAGGCGAAAGCGCCGAAGAAGCCAGGCTTCTTCGCCCGGCTCTTCGGGCGCCGTTCCTCGCGCTGATCGCCCCTTGGAGGGTCCCCCCGTCGGACCAGGCGGTCGGACGCTCGACGCGCACCAGGAGGCACCACCGATGCAGGCCGACGAGATCCGCTTCCTGTTCGCCTACGACCGCTGGGCGACCCGCCGGGTGCTGAGCGTCCTCGACGGCCTTGACCCGACCGTGTGGACGCGGACGCACGTCGTCGGCGAGCTGGGACTGGGCGCCATCCTCGTTCACCACCTCGGCGCCTCGCAGCGCTGGCGCCACGCATTCCAGGATACCGGCGAGTCCCCCGAGCCCGAACGCGAGGCCCTGCCGACGATCGATCAGTTGCGCGAACGCTGGGAAGCCGAGTGGGCAGCTGTCGATGCCTGGCTGCCGACCGTGACCGACGGCTTCGTCGGGTACGTCCACGAGGGGGTGCCCGTTTGGCAGATGCTGGTGCACGTCGTGAATCACGGGACGCAGCACCGAGCGGAGGCGGCGGCGGTGCTCACCGCCGAGGGCCGATCGCCCGGCGAGCTCGACCTGATCAACTACGCCGAGGAAGGGATCGAGGGCGGCACCTCGTGATCGACGAGGGGGATCCTCCGGCGGTCGCGCAGGGCGGCGGTAACGCCCACGTCAATCGGCCACCATTCGACATCACGTGCGGGCGCCTCCAGTGCGAGCCGTTCTCGACGAACAGCGTCGTCTGCGCGCGGTTGGCGCTGTCCACCACAGCCATGGTCCTGTAGTCGAGCCAGCTCGCGTTCTGTACGACCGGACGGAGCCCTGGTTGCCCCTCCCGTGATTGACCCCGGGCGTAGGGGGACGGCGGATGAGCCACGGGCGAGGATGACGCTCGGGCTACTCACATCCGAAGCTCCAGGCGGTAGATCCCGATCCCGTCGCTGAAGTAGAGCGTGCCGTCGGGTGCGGATTCGAGGGACAGCACGAGGTTCCCGTGGTTGAACGGCGTCGTGTCACGCGCGACCTTCGAGCGATCGGCGCTCAGGGTCACCTCGTGGATGTCGCCGGTGTTGAAGGCTCCGAAGAACAGATGCCCCTCGCGGGTCGGAGGGGGCGGAGCCGAGGCCGCACCCGTCGCAGAAGGCGATGCCGGTCGGCGCGATCGTCGTCGGGTAGAAGCGTTCGGGCAGGACGGGCCTTGGGCCGTCCTGGTTCGTGTTCCTCGGCGCGTCGCCGCTGCAGGTCGCCGATGGCCCCCACCCATGGTTGCGCCCGGGCACGATCCGATTCAACTCGTCGTTGCATTCCGGCCCGTTCTCCGTTTCCCAGAGATCGCCGCTCAGCGGGTCGAACGCCAGGCCGAAGGAGTTGCGATTGCCGTAGGAGAAGACCAGGCTGCCGGCGACCGGGTTGTCATCCGGTACCGTCCCGTTCGGGGTCATCCGCAGCACCTTCCCTCCGTTGACCGAAAGATCCTGGGCGAGGGTAGGGTCGTACGTCTCCCCGACGACCACGTACAGCATCCCGTCGGGGCCGAAGAGCAGCCGTCCTCCGTTGTGTCGTTCGCCGGCGGCCTGCACGTCGAGGATGAGGCGCATCGACGTGCCGTGGTTGCCATCCATCGCGATCCGGAGGACCTGGTCGCGAGCCACGCCATCGACCAGGTGGGCGGGTCGCATACGCGTACAGCCACGGCCGCTCCGGGAAGGACGGCGGAAGCGACACGCCGACGAGCCCCTGCTCGTTCGACAGCTCGCCGACGACATCGGGGATCGTGTACACGGAGCTGTCGTCGCCCGACACCGGATCGATCCTCCGGATCTCTCCGGTCAGCCGTTCCCCGTAGTACAGCGCACCGTCGTCGGCGAACACGAAGGTCGCGGGATGGTCGAGGCCGACCGCGATCGGCTCCGCCACGATCCGACCCGTCCTGGGTTCCGATGCGGAAGCCGTCGAACCTGCTGAGGGGGCAACCGGTGTGGTCGCTGGGGTCGACCGCTCTGAGGTCTCGCCCTGGCCGCTGCAGGCGACGACCAGCAGCGTGAGTGTGAAGACCCGCGCGATCGTGCCGATGGCAGATCGTCCCATCGACCTCACGGCCGACATCCTATCCCTGGTCCGACCGCCAACGCCGCGGTGAGCTAGGCTGCCGCGGGCAACGCTGACGCGGCAGCGACGGTCGAGGAGGTGTGCGCATCACGGACGTCCAAACGCTCGAGCACCGTTACTACACGGGGTACGTCGACGAGCATGCCCGCTTCGACGCCCTCGTCCGCCGGTACCTGACGCCCGGCTCGTCGCTGCTCGATGCCGGGGCGGGCCGAGGGATCCAGTTCCCGAACGACTACCGCGAGCACGTGGCGCGCGCGTTCGGCGTCGACCTCGATCCGGCGGTCGGCCAGAACGCGTCGCTCGACGCGGGTGCGGTGGCCGACCTCGACCGGCTCCCGTTCCGGGCGGAGAGCTTCGACCTGGTCACGTCGAAGTACGTCTTCGAGCACCTCGAGCGCCCCCTCGCCGTGATGCGGGAGATCCGCCGGGTCATGCGACCCGGCGGCCACCTCTTGATCCATACGCCGAACCGCTGGCACTACGTGGCGCTCGGGGCGACCGTGACGCCGACCAGGTTCCACGCCTGGTACAACGCCAAGCGGGGGCGCGAAGAGGCGGACACGTTCAAGACCCGGTACCGAGCCAACGACGAGTCGACGCTCCAGAAGCTCGCCGCACGGTCGGGGTTCCGGCTCGCGTCGATCGATCTGATCGAGACGAAGCCCGACTACCTCGTCTTCCATCCGGTCCTGTACCGCACCGGGATCGCGTACGAGCGGCTCGTCAATCGGTACGAGGTCCTGCGACGGTTCCGCGTGCAGCTGATCGCCGATCTCGAGGCCGTCTGACCGCGGCCCGTCGCAACGAACATCACGGTGCCAGCGGGCGGAACCTCGCCTGGAAGAACCGGAGGTACTCGGGCTCGAACACCATCTCGAGGCCGCCGGTCTCCGCGGCCCGCCCCATGACATCGGCGATCGAGCGCGCGACCGCGTGCAGGTGCTTGCCCGTGTACACGCGCCTCGGGATCGTGACGCGCACCAGCTCGAGCGCGGGTCGGCGATGCTCGCCGGTCTCCGGGTCGCGCCCGGCCGAGACGATCCCGCGCTCCATCGTGCGCGTGCCCGAGTCGAGGTAGATCTCGGCCGCCAGGCGCTGTGCCGGGAACAGGTCCTGCGGCACGTGCGGGTAGATGCGTCGGGCGTCGAGGAACACCGCGTGGCCGCCGATCGGTTCCACGATCGGCACGCCGAGCGACTCCAGCTCCTCGCCCAGCTCGCGCACCTGGTAGATGCGCGCACGGATCTGAGCGTCTTGGACCGACTCCTCGATCCCGACCGCGATCGCCTCCATGTCGCGACCGGCGAGCCCGCCGTAGGTGTGGAGCCCCTCGTAGACCACGCACAGGTTGCGCGCCTGCGCCGCGAGCTCCGGGTCGCGCAGCCCGATCCAGCCTCCGATGTTCACGAGCGCATCCTTCTTCGCCGACATCGTGCAGGCGTCGGTGAGGTCGCACATCTCGCGGAGGATCTCGGCGACGCTCCGGTCGGCATAGCCGGCCTCGCGCTCCTGGATGAAGAACGCGTTCTCGACCGCCCGGGTCGCGTCGAACATCACGATCGTCCCGTGTCGGTCCGCGAGCTCGCGGACCGCCCGGAGGTTGGCCATCGAGATCGGCTGGCCGCCGGCCATGTTCACCGTGCCGGCGATCGACAGGTACGGCACGTGCTCGGCTCGCTCGATCACCTTCTCGAGCATCTCGAGGTCCACGTCGCCCTTGAACGGATACCGGTCGGCGGGGTCGTGCGCGTCCTCGACGATCACGTCGACGAACGTGCCCCCGGCGAGCTCCTGATGAAGCCGGGTGGTCGTGAAATACATGTTGCCCGGGATCGTGTCCCCGGGCTGGATCAACATCTCGCTGATGATGTGCTCGGCCCCGCGCCCCTGGTGCGTGGGGATCACGTGCTCGTACCCGTAGTACCGACGGACCGTCTCCTCGAGCCGGTAGAAGTTCCGCGAGCCCGCGTAGGCCTCGTCGCCCATCATGATCGCGGCCCACTGCCGGTCGCTCATCGCGTTCGTGCCCGAGTCGGTCAGCAGGTCGATCGTGACCTGATCGGAACGCAGCAGGAAGGTGTTCCACCCGGCGTCGTCGAGCGCGGCCAGGCGCTCCTCGCGCGACGTGATCGGGATCGCCTCGACGGCCTTGATCTTGTAGGGCTCGTACCAATCGTTCACGGTGCTCACCTCCGACCCAAGGATGTCGCGGAGGCGTCGGCGACCGCGAGGGCGGTCGACCCCATACGCGCAGGTCGGGCGGCGGGTCCGAAGCGGCGTCGATGACCGGGCGGAACCCGACCTTGCAGATGACGTGACACCGTGCCAGACTCGTTTCCGGTCGGGTTTCGCCCGGCCCGACGGCGGCACGACGCGGGCACGTGCCGCCGTCACCTTGTCCGGACGCCGCTCGATCGGTCCAGAGCTCCGAGGGGTCCACGAGGTGCGGGAGTTGCTATCGTGGATGACCCGGGGCGCGTAGCTCAGCGGGAGAGCGCTCGCCTCACACGCGAGAGGTCGCAGGTTCAAAACCTGCCGCGCCCACCCTGGTGACGAGGCCGGATCGCCGTGCGCGATCTGGCCTCACCCGTCTGCCCTATCGCTGTTCTAGGCCGAACGTCTAGGAATGCCGGGGATGAGCTACCACTTGGGTACTACAGCGGCTAGCCTATGACCGAATCCATTCGGGAGGAGAGAAGGTATGCGCAGACTGGCAGGAGCGCTCGCGCTCGCGTGTCTGTTGGTGGCCGGGCTGGCCGGATCCGCGCTCGCGGACCCGCCGGGAGACAACGGCACCGTCAAGATCGAGGGCGTCGAGTTGGTCTCGGACCAGCCCGACAACAACCCTCACCAGGGGTGCCTGTTCACGATCGAGTTCCGCGGCTTCGACGAGGGTGACCTCTACGCCGACTGGACCCTGGACGCGCATCCGCCGTCGGGTAGCGGCACGATCGCATCGGACAGCGTGTTCATCGGTGGGGACGCAGCAGGCGGGGCGAATGACCTCGACGCGACGGTGTTGATCAACCTAGCTGACTACGACCTCAGCGCCTTCTTCGAGCACCCACAGCAGGGCTTCCACATCAAGCTGACGGTGCACGCCGACGGTTCGATCGGCAACGACACGAAGTTCAAGGTCTTCTGGGTCGAGGGTTGCCCGTCCTATCCGCTGCCTGTCGGCAGTGCGCCGGCCGCAGATCTGACGTCGGGCACGTTCGCCACGGACGGGTCGTCGACCGCGGGCATGTGGCTGATCCTCGCCGGGGCGTTCGGCTTCGGCGTGCTGCTGGTCGTCGGAGGGCGTCGGGCGCTCGGCAGCCTGGCCAACAAGAAGTAAGCACCGCGAACTCCGCACAACGCCCGGGGTCATCGATCCGACCCCGGGCGTTGGCGTGCCCGGGGGTGTGGGAGGTCCTGTGTCCGGCGCGATACGGTGACGCGGTATCCGAGCGTATGGAGGGGTTCCCAGCGATGGCAGAGACGAACGGGCTCCCCGCGGCGCCGACGAGCGGCGCGGCGGCGAGGGCGGTAGGGCTCCGCAAGGTCTACGGGGAAGGCGATACGGCCGTGGAGGCCCTGCGCGACGTCTCGGTCGAGTTCGCGGCCGCGGAGTTCACGGCGATCATGGGCCCGTCCGGCTCGGGCAAGTCCACCTTGCTGCACTGCCTGGCAGGGCTCGACACCCCGAGCGAAGGCCAGGTCTACGTCGGGGACGTCGACCTCACCTCACTTTCCGAGGCCGACCTCACGCGCCTGCGCCGTGACTCGGTCGGCTTCGTCTTCCAGGCGTTCAATCTGGTGCCGACGCTGTCGGCGGCCGAGAACATCACGCTGCCGCTCGACATCGCGGGCCGCGACGTCGACCAGGGCTGGTTCGACCAGGTGGTCGACACGATCAACCTGAGGGACCGCCTCGGCCACCGCCCGAACCAGCTGTCCGGGGGTCAGCAGCAGCGGGTCGCGGGCGCGCGCGCGCTCGTGAGTCGTCCGAAGATCGTCTTCGCCGACGAGCCCACCGGGAACCTCGACTCCCGGTCGGGCGCCGAGCTGCTCGGCTTCCTGCGGGAGGCCGTGAAGGATCATCAGCAGACGATCGTGATGGTGACCCACGACGCCCACGCGGCGAGCTACGCGGACCGGGTCGTGTTCCTCGCGGACGGGAACGTCGTCGATGAGATGCGCGACCCCACGACCGACCGCGTGTTGGACCGGCTCAAGTCCCTGGAGGCCTGACGCCCATGTGGCGCGCGACCTTCAAGGCGTTGCTCGCGAAGAAGCTGCGCTTCGCGCTCACCGCGCTCTCGGTGGTGCTCGGCGTCGGCTTCGTGGCGGGCACGTTCGTGCTCACCGACACGATGAATGCGGCCTTCGACCAACTGTTCAGCGATGCGGCCGGGACCTCCGACGTGATCGTGCGCGCGGAGTCGGCCTTCACCACGGAGCAAGCCGGTCCCGGCGGCGGCGCGTCAGCCGACCGGGAACCGATCCCGGCCTCCGTGCTGCCACTCGTGAAGTCGGTCACCGGGGTGGCCCTGGTGGGTGGCGACGTGCAGGGGACCGCTCAGATGGTGGACCCCGTCACCGACGAGCCGATCGGCGGATTCGGTCCGCCCACGATCGGCTCGAACTGGAACGACGTCAGCAGCGGCACGGTCAGCGTCAGCCAGGGCGAGCAGCCGACGGGCCCCGACGAGGTCGCGATCGACGCCGCGACCGCGAACAAGCACGACCTGACCGTCGGTGAGCAGATCCAGATCCTGTTCGCGGAGGGGACGGGGGAGTTCACGATCTCCGGCCTCCTCAAGTTCGGCGACGCCGACAACCTGGCGGGGGCGACGCTCGCGATCTTCGACACCACGACGGCGCAGAAGGTCCTGGGCAAGGAAGGCGTGTACGACACGATCAGCGTGGTGGGCGACGACAGCGTGCCGGCCAGCGAGCTCCGGGCCGACATCCAATCGGTGCTCCCCGACGGCGTGGAGGCCGTCACGTCCGCGACGGTCGCCGACGAGCAGTCCAAGGCGCTGAAGGAGGGGCTCGGATTCTTCCGGACCGCGCTGCTCGTCTTCGCCTTCATCGCCCTGTTCGTGGGCGCCTTCATCATCTTCAACACGTTCTCGATCATCGTCGCGCAGCGAACGCGGGAGCTCGCGCTGTTGCGGGCGCTCGGTGCGTCGCGGCGTCAGGTCATGACGTCCGTCGTCGTCGAGGCGTTCCTGGTCGGCCTGTTCGCCGCCGTCGTGGGGATCGTGGCCGGGATCGGGATCGCCGCCGGCCTGAAAGTGCTCCTCGGCGCGTTCGGGATCGACCTGCCCAGCACGTCCCTCCAGCTGCTGCCCCGCACGATCATCGTCTCGCTCCTGATCGGCTCGATCGTGACGGTGGTCGCGTCGTTCCTGCCGGCGCGCAAGGCCGCCCGCGTGGCGCCGATCCAGGCGCTCCGCGAGTCGGGCGACACCGCGCCGTCCTCGGCCACGACGCGCCGACGGCTGATCGTCGGGATCGTCGTCACGGCGCTGGGCGGCGCCGCGCTGCTTTACGGGCTGTTCGGCGCCACCTCCAACGAGGGCGCCCTGGTCGGGCTGGGCGCGGCCGTGATCTTCGTCGGCGTGGCCATGCTGTCGCCGCTCTTCGCCCGTCCGATCGCGGGTGGCCTCGGCGCGCCCCTCCGTCGGCTCTCGATATCGGGCAAGCTCGGGCGGGAGAACGCGGTGCGCAGCCCGCGCCGGACCGCATCGACCGCCGCCGCCCTGATGATCGGGCTGGGCCTCGTCTCGATGGTGGCGATCCTGTCCGCGTCGCTGAAAGCCTCGTTCGACCAGGCGCTCACCGAGACCCTGAGAGCGGACTACATGCTCTCGACGAGCACCTTCACGTCGTTCGGGGCGGAGGCGGCGAACCTCGTCCGCGACCTCCCGGAGGTCGAGGCCATCACGGAGTTCCGGCAGAACGGGTTCCGGATCGACGGGACGACGGCGTTCGTGACGGGCGTGCAGCCCGACACCCTCGACACCACCGCGTCGATCGACGTCACTGAGGGCAGCCTCGCCGATCTCGCTCAGCCCGACACGATCATGGTCTATGCGGAGGTCGCCAAGGACAACGGCTGGGCCGTGGGCGACACGGTGCCGGCGCAGTTCGCTACGGTCGGCGACGCGCCGCTCACGCTGGTGGGGATCTACGGAGACAACCGGCTCGCCGGGGACTACCTGATCTCGCTCGACACCTACGACACGTATTTCACCGAGCCGCTCGACAGCTTCGTGCTCGTGAAGGCCTCGCCGGACGTGCCGCTCGCCGATGCCCAGGCCGCGATCGAAGCCGCCGTGAAGGGCCTGCCGAACATCCAGGTGCAGGACCAGGCCGCCTTCCGCGAGCAACAGGCGGGGTTCATCGACCAGTTGCTCGGCCTCGTGACCGCGCTGCTGTTCATGTCGATCCTGATCGCCGTGTTCGGCATCGTGAACACGCTGGGACTCTCGATCTACGAACGCACGCGAGAGCTCGGGCTGCTACGGGCTGTGGGCATGAGCCGACGTCAGGTGAAGCGCATGATCCGCTGGGAAGCGGTGATCATCGCGATCTTCGGAGCGTCGCTCGGCATCGTGATCGGGATCCTGTTCGGCTGGGCGCTGCAGCAGGCCCTGGCGAACCAGGGCGTCACGCAGCTGAAGATCCCGGTGGGACAGCTCCTGTTCTACCTGGTGTTCGCGGGGTTGATCGGCGTGCTGGCGGCGATCTGGCCCGCACGGCGGGCCGCGAAGCTCAACGTGCTCGAGGCGATCTCGTACGAGTAGGGCCCGTCACTCGACGGCCGGGTCGCGCGAGCAGCGGCCTTTATGATGACGCGCATGCCGCGCCTGACCCTGCCCGACGCGAAGGTGGCCGAGCTCCCCGAGGGGGAGCCGGTCGGCGCCGCGATGCCCAAGGGGACGATCGCCGCGCGCGTCGACGGCGAGCTCCGCGATCTGTCGTTCGTGCCCGCGGGCGACGCCGTCGTCGAGCCGATCGCCCCGGGGTCCGAGGACGGGCTGCACGTCCTGCGGCACTCGACCGCGCACGTGCTGGCACAAGCGGTCTGCGATCTCTACCCGGGCGCGAGGTACGCGATCGGTCCGGCGATCGAGGACGGCTTCTACTACGACTTCGACCTGCCCGAGCCGCTCCAGCCGGCCGACCTCGCGAAGATCGACCGCCGGATGCGGCAGATCGCGAAGCAGAACCAGCCGTTCGTCCGCGAGGATCTCTCGCGCGACGAGGCGCGCGCACGCCTGGCGGACCAGCCGTTCAAGGTGGAGATCATCGACGGCCTCGAAGAGGAGGAGGCCGCCGCGGGTGAGGCGACCGTGGGCGACACGGTCAGCCTGTATCGCAACGGGGGATGGGCGGACCTCTGCATGGGCCCGCACGTGCCGCACACGGGCAAGCTCGGCGCCTTCAAGCTCACGAGCCTCGCGGGCGCCTACTGGCGCGGCGACGACTCGCGCCCGATGCTCACGCGGATCTACGGCACCGCCTGGGCCACCCAGGACGACCTCGATGCCCATCTGGAGCGGGTCGCGGAGGCCGAGCGGCGCGACCACCGGCGTCTCGGGATCGAGCTCGACCTGTTCTCGTTCCCCGACGAGATCGGGTCGGGGCTGCCCGTGTTCCACCCGCGGGGCGGGCTGATCCGCCGGCTGATGGAGGACTACTCGCGCCGTCGCCACGAGGAGGCCGGCTACGAGTTCGTGAACTCTCCGCATATCACGAAGTCGGATCTCTTCGTGACGAGCGGGCACCTCGATTGGTTCGCCGAGGGCATGTTCCCGCCGATGGAGCTCGACGACGGCAGCCGGTACTACCTGAAGCCGATGAACTGCCCGATGCACATCCTGATCTACCGGAGCCGCACCCGGAGCTACCGGGAGCTGCCGCTGCGGCTCTTCGAGTTCGGGACGGTCTACCGCTACGAGAAGTCGGGTGTGATCCACGGGCTCACGCGGGTGCGCGGCGTCACGATGGACGACGCCCACATCTTCACGACGAAGGAGCAGATGGGCGAGGAGCTCCGTTCGCTCCTGGTGTTCGTACTCGATCTGCTCCGCGACTACGGCCTGGATGACTTCTACCTGGAGCTCTCGACCAAGCCGGAGGGCAAGGCCGTGGGCACGGACGAGGAGTGGGCCGAGGGGATCGAGATCCTCCGGGAGGCCGCCGAGTCGATGGATCTGAAGCTCGTGATGGACGAGGGCGGCGGGGCCTTCTACGGCCCGAAGATCAGCGTGCAGGCCAAGGATGCGATCGGACGCACCTGGCAGATGTCGACGATCCAGGTCGACTTCCAGCTGCCCCAACGCTTCGACCTGCACTACGCGGGCGCCGACGGCGAGCGCCATCGGCCGGTCATGATCCACCGCGCGCTGTTCGGGTCGGTCGAACGCTTCTTCGGGGTGCTGACCGAGCACTACGCGGGGGCCTTCCCGCTGTGGCTCGCGCCCGAGCAGCTTCGCTTCGTGCCCGTGGCCGACCGGCACGCCGAGCGCTGCCACGAGCTCGCGATCGCGGCGAAGGCGGCGGGGCTCCGCGCGACGGTCGACGACTCCAAGGAGAGCGTCGGCAAGAAGATCCGCGCCGCGCAGCTGATGAAGGCGCCGTACACGCTCGTGGTCGGCGACAAGGAACTCGAGTCGGCGACGTACACCGTGCGCGACCGCGCCGGCGTGGAGACGTCCGGGGTGCCGTTCGACCGCATCGTGGAGGCGCTCGGCGAGGAGGTCCGCACGCGCGCGCTCGAGCAGACCGACTTCGGGGCCTGAGGTGACCGACCACCTCTGGAGCCCCTGGCGGATGCAGTACATCCAGGCGGCCACGGAGGAGTCCGAGGCCGACGCCGGCTGCATCTTCTGTGCGATCGGGGCGGGGGAGGAGTCCGACCGGGTGCTCACCCGCGGGGCGCTCGGCTACGTCGTCCTCAACAAGTTCCCGTACAACCCGGGTCACCTGCTCGTGGTCCCGAACCGCCACGAGGGCGACCTCGAGGCGCTCACCGCCGACGAGAACGCCGAGCTGCAGGCGCTGCTCCAGCGGTCGATCCGGGCGCTGCGCGCGGAGTCGGAGCCGCACGGGTTCAACGTGGGGATGAACCTCGGACGGATCGCCGGGGCCGGGATCCCGGGCCACCTGCACTGGCACATCGTGCCGCGCTGGAGCGGAGACACCAACTACATGCCGGTGGTCGGGGAGACGCGCGTGCTCCCTGAGCTGCTGGCCGACACCTATCGGCGCCTCGCGCCGCGCTTCGAGGGGGACGGATGACCGAGGGACGGGTCGGGTTCGAGGGCGGGGAGCTGGCGTACGAGGTCGCGGGAGAGGGGCCCACGGTCACCTTCCTCCACCCAGGGCTCTGGGACATGCGGACGTGGGACCGCGAGTTCGGGCGGTTCGCCGACGCCGGCTACCGCGTGGTGCGGTTCGATCAGCGCGGCTACGGACGGTCGAGCCGGCTCACCGGCGCGCCGTACTCGAACGTGCGGGATCTGCTGGCCGTGCTCGACGCCACGGGCACCGAGACGACGGCGCTCGTCGGCTGCTCGATGGGCGGCGCGCTCGCGATCGACGCGACCCTCACGGCCCCCGATCGCGTCTGGGCGCTCGTCCCGGTCGCGGCCGCGCTCGGCGGTGTCGAGGATCTTGAAGAGGAGATCGAGTGGTGGGAGCGTGTCAGCGCGCCGATCGAGGCGGCGCTGGAGGCCGGAGACCTGGAACGCGCCGAGGACCTGCGGCTCGAGCTGCTCTGGGCGCCGCTCGGGACCGCGGATCCCGCCGGCGCGCGGATCCGAGAGATCGCCTTCGACAACCTGCACGAGATCACCCAGGACGAGAGCGGCGCCGAGGAGCTCGACCCGCCTGCCGCCCTCCGCTTGGGCGAGATCGACGTGCCGACGCTCGTGATCGCGGCGGAGCACGACCCTCCGGGTGGCCGCCGCCTGAGCGAACTGATCGCGCGCGGGGTGCTCGACGCCCGGCTCGTCACGATCGAGGGCGCCGACCACGTGGTGAACCTCCGGCAGCCCGACGCGTTCGAAGCGGCCGTCCTGCCGTTCCTCGGCCGAGGTGCGCTGACCCGTGGACCGGCTCTTCCTGCTCGTCGCGGCGCTCGGCGGGTTCGTCGGCGTCGCGTTCGGCGCGTTCGGCGCGCACGCCCTGCAGCGGCGGGTCACGTCCGAGCGGCTCGTGACGTTCGAGACCGGCGTCCGCTACCTGTTCGTGCACGCGCTCGCGCTGGGGCTGGTGGTCGCGGTGCGGACCTGGGCGCCCGACACGGCGGCCTCGGCGATCGCGGGGATCGCGTTCATCGTCGGGATCGTGCTCTTCAGCGGCAGCCTGTTCGTGCTCGTGTGGCTGGACCGACCGAGGCTCGGGGCGATCACGCCGATCGGCGGCGTGGCATTGCTGATCGGTTGGGCGGCCCTCGCGATGGCCGTGCTCACCGCGAGCTTCGTGTTCGACGCGATCGCCTGACGTGCGCCCGGCCGCGGCCGGGCCGCCGCCCGGCTCTTACTTCTTGTGCGCCTCCTCGCGTGCCTGCTGATAGGCGTCGATCACCTTCTGCGCGAGGTGCTGCGGCATCTCCTCGTAGTGGCTGAAGGCCATCGAGAACGCGCCCCGCCCGCCGGTCATCGAACGGAGGTCGATCACGTAGCGCGCGACCTCGGCCTGCGGCACGGTCGCGTGGATCACCTGCTTGCCCCCACCGACCTGGTCCATGCCCGCGATCTTGCCGCGCTTCGAGTTCAGGTCGCCCATGATGTCGCCGGTGTACGAGTCCGGCACGATCACGTCGAGGTTCACCATCGGCTCGAGCAGCATCACGCCCGCCTGCTCCACGGCCTCCTTCAGCGCGAGCGAGCCGGCGATCTGGAACGCCATGTCGGAGGAGTCCACCGAGTGGAACTTGCCGTCGACGAGCGTGACCTTCACGTCGACCATCGGGTTCCCGCTCAGCACGCCCTCGGCCATCGTCTTCACGATGCCCTTCTCGATCGACGGGATGAACTGGTTCGGGATCGCGCCGCCGAAGATCTTGTCCTCGTAGACGAAGCCCTCGCCACGGGCCGCCGGCTCGAGCTCGATCTCGCACACCGCGTACTGACCGTGGCCGCCGCTCTGCTTCACGTGGCGGCCGGTGACCTTCGCCTTGCCGCGGACCGTCTCGCGGTACGCGATCTTCGCGGGCGCGGTCGTGACGTCGACGCCGTACTTCCGCTTCAGGCGCTCGATCATGACCTCGAGGTGCGCCTCGCCCATCCCGTGCATCACGGTCTCGTGCGTCTCCTCGTTGCGGGAGACGCGGAGGGTCGGGTCCTCCTCGCGCAAGCGCGCCAGCCCGGTCGCGAGCTTGTCCTCGTCGCCCTTGGTTCTCGGGGCGATCGCGTAGGCCAGGAGCGGCTCGGGGAGCGGGATCGTCGGCACCTGCGTCGGGTCGTCCTTCACGCTGAACGTGTCGCCCGTGTGCGCGTGCTGGAGCTTCGCGACCGCGCCGATGTCGCCCGCGGCGACCTCGGGCACCGACTCGTGCTCCTTGCCCTTCTGCGTGAAGAGCTGCCCGATCCGCTCGTCGGTGCCCTGGGTGGCGTTGTGCAGGGTCGAGTCGGGCCGGACCTTCCCGCTGAACACCCGGAACATCGTGATGTGCCCCACGAACGGGTCCGAGACGGTCTTGAACACGAACGCGCACACGGGACCGTCCGGGTCGCACGACCGCTCGGTCTCGCCCCCGCCCTTGCCGTGCACGACCACGGACCCGCGGTCGATCGGCGACGGGAATTCCTCGACGATGAAGTCGAGCAACCGGTCGATCCCGATCGCCTTGGCGGCCGAGCCCACGATCACCGGGGCGAGCCGTGCCCGTGCGAAGCCGTCCTTCGCGCCGCTCACGATGTGCTCCTCGGGGAGCGTGCCCACCTCGAGGTACTCCTCGATCAGGTCGTCGTCGGACTCGGCCACCGCCTCGATCAGCTTCTCGCGCGCCGGGTCGGCCATCTGGTGGATCTCGTCGGGCCACTCCGACTCCTCGGCCTTGGGCCCGCTCGGGTACAGGTCGGCCTTCTCGTGCAGGAGGTCGGCGACCCCCCGGAACTCGTGCTCGGCCCCGATCGGGAGCTCGAACGGCGCCACCTGGTTCCCGAAGGCCGAGACGAGCTGGGCGAGCGTCCCCGGGAAGTCCGCGCGCTCGCGGTCGAGCTTGTTCACGAAGATCGCGCGGGGGAGGCCGGCCTCGACGGCGAGCTCCCAGGCGGCCTCGGTCTGCACCTCGACGCCGTCGACGGCCGAGACGACCACGATCACGGCGTCGGCCGCGAGGATCGCCGACCGGAGGTCGCCGACGAAGTCGGCGTAGCCCGGCGCGTCGAGCACGTTGATCTTGACGCCCTCCCACTCGATCGGGGCCATCGCGAGCGAGACGGAGATGCCCTTGCGTTGCTCGTCCGGGTCGTGGTCGGAGACGGTGTTGCCGTCCTCCACCACGCCCATGCGGGTGATCGATCCGGCCGTGAACAGCATGGCTTCGAGGAGGGTCGTCTTCCCCGAGCCACCGTGACCGACCAACAAGACGTTGCGGATGTCCTTCGCGTCGTAGGTCTTCAACGGAGCGCTCCTTCGGCGAGAGGTAGGGGGAATCCTACCGAGAGTTGCTAGGCTCGCGCCGACCCCATGGCGCGCTTCCAACGACTGCAGATCCGTTTCCAGCGCCAGCCTCCCGGTACGGCGATCACGAGGACGGTCCTGATCGCGGGTGGCCTGCTGGCCGGCGTCGCGGCGTGGTGGATCGTCGCGCGGGAGCCGCGCCTGGGCGCGCTCGCGGCGGGCACGTCGGCCGCGTTCCTCCTGATCGGCGGACACCGCGCGAACCACGGCGCGGGCGGTCCGACCGACCGGATGCTCGACGATCTGCTCGATCGCCTCTGGGACGGAACGGTCCTCGGTGCCATCGCCTGGACCGAACGCAGCGCGAGCGCCTCGACGGCGATCGCCGCCCTGGCCGCGCTCTGCCTCAGCTTCCTCTCGTCCTACGTCCGGGCGCGCGGCGCCTCGCTCTCGTACTCGGTCGAGGAGAGCCACGTGACGCGCGGCGTCCGCTACGGCCTCGTCACCGTCGGACTCGCCTTCGGGTGGCTGGATTGGACCCTGTGGCTGGCGGCGGGCCTGTCGGCGCTCGCGGCCCTCGTGCGTACCACCCAGGTCGCGCGCGAGGAGCGCGCGTGACGCGGTCCGGCGCGGAGCTCCGCGGGCGCGTTGCGTTGCACGCGTACCGCGCGGTCGCCTGGCTCGGGCGCACGCTCCCGGAGCACACGGGACGGCTCCTCTTCAGGTGGTTCGGGCTCCTGGCGCACGCCGTGGCACCGGGCGTGCGTGCGACGGTGGCCGCGAACCAGGCCCAGGTGCTCGGCCGGCCCGTCGACGACCCCCTGGTGCGGGCCTCCACGCGGGAGGCGTTCGTCAGCTATGCCCGTTACTGGTTCGATTCGTTCCACGCCGTGAGGATCCCGTTCGACGAGCTGCTCGACCGGTTCGAGTGCGTGGGGATCGAGAACATGCAGGACGCCCTCGCGGCCGGGACGGGCGTGATCATGGCGCTCCCGCACATCGGGAACTGGGACGTGGCGGCCCGGTGGCTCGACGCCCTTGGGATCGACCCCGTGGCGGTGGCCGAGCAGCTGGACCCCCCCGAGTTGTTCGACCTGTTCGTGCGGCACCGTGAGGCCCTGGGGATGCGGGTCATCGGGTTGTCCTCCGAAGGGGTCGGACAGAAGCTCCAGCAGGCGATCACCACGAACCACCTGATCGCCCTGGTCGCCGACCGCGATCTGACCGGACGCGGGGTCGAGGTGCAGATGTTCGGCCGCACCCGCAAGCTCCCCGCAGGCCCGGCGCTGCTCTCGCTCGCGACCGGCGCGCCCCTCGTGGTGGCGCCCGTCTATCAGACCGAGGACGCCTGGAAGTGCGTGATGTACCCGCCGTGCACGATCGAGCCCTCGGGGAACCGGCGCGCCGACGTCGTGGCGCTGACCGAGGAGATGGCGGCCGGCTTCGAACGGGCGATCGCGGCCGCGCCGTCGGACTGGCACGTGTTCCAGCCCGCGTGGGAGCCGTGAGGGTCGCCCTCGTCTGCCCGTACGCCTGGGACGACCCGGGCGGCGTCCAGGTGCACGTGCGCGAGCTGGCGCCGCGGCTCGCCGACCGCGGCCACCACGTGGTCGTGCTGGCGCCCGTCCGCGATCGCGCCGACGAACCGTGGGTGGTCCCGGTGGGGCGTCCCGTCGACATCCCGTACAACGCCTCGAACGCCCCGATCGACCCCCGCCCGTGGTCACGCCGTCGGGTGCGGGCGGTGCTCGAGCGGTTCGCGCCCGACGTCGTACACGTGCACGAACCGTTGACGCCCAGCACCTCGATGTGGGCGACCCTATCGTCGCGGGCGCCGGTGGTCGCGACCTTCCACTCGGGAGCGACGCGGTCGCGGCTGTTCGACCTGGCGGCGCCGGGCCTCCGCCGCGTCGCTCGGCGGATCGCGGTGCGGATCGCGGTCTCGGAAGCCGCGGCCGCGTTCGTCCGTGACCGGATCGGCGGGTCGTTCGAGATCGTGCCGAACGGGGTGGACGTGGCCCGGTTCGCGACGGCGACCCCTGGCGACCTCGGCGAGGGGACGAAGCTCCTCTTCGTGGGGCGGCTCGACGAGCGGAAGGGCTTCCCGACGGCCGTCGCGGCCTTCGCACGGCTCGCCCCGAACCGGCCCGACCTGCGGCTCGTCGTCGTGGGCGACGGCCCCGACCGCGCCGCGGCCGACGGGCTCGCTCCCGTGATCCGCGACCGGATCACGTTCCTCGGGAGCGTGCCGAACCGGGACCTCCCGCCGATCCACGCGGCCTGCGACCTGTACCTGGGCACCTCGGTGGGCGGGGAGAGCTTCGGGATCGTGCTCGTCGAGGCGCTCGCGGCCGGCCTCCCGGTCGTCGCGAGCGACATCCCGGGCTACGACGAGGTGGTGCGCGACGGCGTCGACGGGCTGTTGGTGCCGCCGCGCGACCCCGAGGCCCTGTCCGCGGCCGCCGCCCGCGTGCTCGACGATCCGGCGCTCTCGGCGTCCCTCGCCGCGGCGGGGCGGGACCGCGCCGCGTCCTTCGACTGGGGGGTCGTGACCGGCCGGATCGAGGCGCTGTACGCGCGGGCGGCCGAGGCGCGACCGCGGTCGCTACCATAGGGCCCGTGGCCGTCTGGATCGTCGTCGCCGTGCTCGCCGTCCTCGTCCTGGGGCTGGTGCTCGTCTACAACCGCCTCGTGTCGCTGCGCGCCCGGGTGAACAACGGCTGGTCGCAGATCGACGTGCAGCTCCGGCGCCGGTACGACCTGATCCCGAACCTGGTCGAGACGGTGCAGGGCTACGCCACGCACGAGCGTGAGCTGTTCGAGCGCGTGACCGAGGCCCGCGCGCGGGCGATCGGGGCGACCGGGGTCGGCGACCAGGCCTCCGCCGAGAACGCGATCACGGCGGG
Organism: uncultured Actinomycetes bacterium; assembly: GCA_963821925.1. GTDB lineage: Bacteria > Actinomycetota > UBA4738 > UBA4738 > HRBIN12 > JAOUEA01. The sequence continues at coordinate 373,084 of CAWGFO010000010.1, forward strand.
GATGCGTCAGCTCCTCGCCGTCGCGGAGGCCTACCCCGACCTCAAGGCGAACCAGAACTTCCTGGCCCTGCAGGAGGAGCTCACCGGCACCGAATCGAAGATCGCCTACGCGCGGCAGTTCTACAACGACCAGGTGATGAAGCTGAACACGGCGATCCAGGCGTTCCCCTCGAACCTCGTGGCGAAGACCTTCAACTTCGAGACACGCGAGTTCTTCGACATCGAGGATCCGGTCCGCGGGCCGGTCCAGGTGGACCTCTAGCCCGTGTACGAAGAGATCGCGTCCAACAAGCGCCGGACCTGGCTCCTGATGCTGGGCGCCGTGCTGTTCCTGGCGGCGGTCGGGTACGTGATCGGCCTGATCTTCGGGTACGGGCCGCTCGGGCTCGTGATCGCGTTCGGCGTGGCGCTCGCGATGTCGGTGGCGTCGTACTTCGCCGGCGACCGACTGGTGCTCGCCTCGACCCGGGCCCGCGAGGTCACGGCCGAGCAGGAGCCGCGCTTGCACAACATCGTGGAGGGACTCGCGATCGCGGCGGGCGTCCCGAAGCCGCGGGTCTACGTCGTGCCCGAACAGGCGCCGAACGCGTTCGCCACCGGGCGCGACCCCGAGCATTCGTCGATCGCCGTGACCGAGGGCCTCCTGGCGCTGATGAACCGGGTCGAGCTCGAGGGCGTGATCGGCCACGAGCTCTCGCACGTGCTCGACCGCGACATCCTCGTGGGGACGGTCGTGGCCACCCTGGTCGGGGCCGCCGTGCTGATGTCGGAGTTCATGATGCGCTCGTGGATGTGGGGAGGGTTCCGCGGTCGGCGTGGGAACGACGCGGGCGGTGGTGCCGGGGCGCTGATCGTCTTCGCGATCGGGTTCGTGCTGATGGCGATCGCGCCGCTGGCCGGCCAGATCATCAAGATGTCGGTCTCGCGGAACCGCGAGTACCTCGCCGACGCGCAGGGCGCGATGCTCACCCGGTATCCGCCGGGGCTGATCTCGGCGCTGCGGAAGCTCCAGGGTGCGCCCGACCGCGATGCATTCGGCGAACAACGCGACCGGGCACCTCTGGTTGAACCAGCCCTCGCGGCTCGAAGGGGAGAGAACCACGGCGATGGAGCGGCTCTTCTCGACCCACCCGCCGCTCGAGGAGCGGATCAAGCGGCTCGAGGAGATGTGACGAAACGGTCGCGTCGGGCCCGGGTGTTTGAGCCGGCCCCGAACCGCCGGTAACATGGCTGTCCGGGTCCCTGCTGGGGACCCTTCCTCATGTCAGATCTCACTCACCCGATCCGGAACCCCAGGAGGTAGCACCGTGGCGTTGACTTCGCGCGGGAAGGCCCTGATCGCCGGCGTTGCGGCCGTCGCCGTCGTCGGCGGGGGCGCGCTCGTCATGAGCGGCAACGCAGGTCCGATCAACACGATCGCCGCCAAGGTGGGCATCACCGAGCCCGCGCCCGACCCGTGCCCGCTCACGGGGGTCGTTCCCGCCGGTGACAAGCCCGTGCCGACCCGGCCCGTGCTCGCGGTCAAGGTCGAGAACACGCCCGATGCGTACCCGCTGAACGGGCTCGACAAGGCCGACATCGTCTACGAGGAAGTCGTCGAGGGCGGCATCACGCGGTTCATCTCCGTCTACCACTGCGGTGGCGCGACGCGCGTGGGGCCGGTGCGGTCGGTCCGAACGACCGACCCGAAGATCCTCCTGCAGTTCGGCGCCCATCCGCTGCTCGCCTTCTCGGGCGGCGCCCCGAAGGTCGTGAACATCGCCCGCGAGGCCGGGGTGATCGAGCTCGTCGAGGGCAACCCGGCCGCCGCGTTCACCCGCGACGATCCGCCCCGGGAGATCCCGCACAACCTGTTCACGAACACGCAGAAGCTCTGGGTCGCCGCGGCGAAGTCCGACAAGCAGGCGACCGCCCCGCAGGCGGTGTTCACGTACGACCAGGAAACGCCCAAGCCCAGCAAGAAGATCGCCTCGGCCACGATCGTCTTCTCGAGCCTGGCCACCGCCGAGTGGCGCTGGCAGGGCGGGCAGTGGGTCCGCTACCTCGACGGCAGTCCCATGACGCTCGAGAACGGCGACGCGATCGCGACCGACAACGTCGTGATCCAGCAGGTCAAGACCGTCGAGAGCACCGAGTTCAGCGACGTGGCCGACTATCCCTCGCCCGAAGTCACGGTGACGGGCGGCGGGAAGGCCTGGGTCCTGCGCGACGGCAAGCTGATCGTCGGCACCTGGGAGCGCGCCTCCGAGGGCGACCTGACCGTCTTCCGCACGAAGCAGGGCGAGGAGATCCCGCTCACGCCCGGCTCGACCTTCGTTGAGCTCGCCCCGACGGGCATGTTCGACGCCACGATCTCCTTCGAGAAGTAGGCCGTCCGGGCCTCGCCGCCCGGGTTCCCGGCTGAAGGTTGGCGGGTTCCCGGCGGTACACTCGTCGGCGTAGGGTTCTTCGACCTTGTCCAAGGAGGGGTACGTCGTGGAGCGCGAGACCGGCACGTTCCGGGTCAAGTCCGGCCTGGCGGAGATGCTGAAGGGCGGCGTCATCATGGACGTCACCACCGCCGACGAGGCCAAGATCGCCGAGGACGCCGGCGCCTGCGCCGTCATGGCGCTCGAGCGCGTGCCGGCCGACATCCGGCGTGACGGCGGCGTCGCGCGCATGGCCGACGCCACGAAGGTCGAGGAGATCCAGCAGGCCGTCACGATCCCGGTGATGGCCAAGGCCCGGATCGGGCACTTCGTCGAGGCCCAGATCCTCCAGTCGCTGAACGTCGACTACATCGACGAGTCCGAGGTCCTCACACCCGCCGACGAGGAGTACCACATCGACAAGTGGGCCTTCACCGTGCCGTTCGTCTGCGGCGCAAGGAACCTGGGCGAGGCGCTCCGGCGGATCGCCGAAGGTGCCGCGATGATCCGCACGAAGGGCGAGCCCGGCACCGGCAACGTGGTCGAGGCCGTGCGCCACGAGCGGCAGATCCTCCACGACATCGCCGAGGTCACCACGCTCCGGCCCGAGCAGTACGTGACGAAGGCCAAGGAGCTGGGCGCGCCGGTCGAGCTCGTCCGGATGGTCGCCGAGCTCGGGCGCCTCCCCGTCGTGAACTTCTCCGCCGGCGGGATCGCGACGCCGGCCGACGCCGCCCTGATGATGCAGCTCGGCGTCGACGGCATCTTCGTGGGCTCGGGCATCTTCAAGTCCGAGGAACCGAGCGTGATGGCGCGCGCGATCGTCGAGGCCACCACGCACTACCAGGACCCCGACGTGCTGGCGAAGGTCTCGCACGGCCTCGGTGACCCGATGGCGGGCCTCGAGATCGGCGCGCTGGAGACCCGCATGCAGGAGCGCGGCTGGTAGCCGTGCCCCGCGCGAGGTGACCACCGTGAAGGCCGGCGTCCTCGCGCTGCAGGGAGATTTCCGCGAGCACACGCACGTGCTCGAGGCCGCCGGCGCGACCCCGGTCGAGATCCGCACGCCGGGGCAGCTCGCCGAGGTCGCATGCCTGGTCCTGCCGGGCGGCGAGTCGACCACGATCGGCAAGCTCGCGCACCTCTACGGTCTCGTGGAACCGATCCGCGAGCGCGCCGCGGGGGGCATGCCGATCCTCGGGACGTGCGCCGGCATGATCGTGCTGGCCGAGCGTGTCGAGGGCGGCGAGCCGTTGTTCGCGCTTATGGACATCGGATTGCAGCGCAATGCGTACGGCCGACAGGTGGAGTCGTTCGAGGCGGACCTCGACGTCCGGGGGATCGACCACCCCGTGCGCGGCGTGTTCATCAGGGCGCCTCGCATCACCGACGTGGGCGAGGGGGTCGAGGTGCTCGCCGAGTACGAGGGCGCCCCGGTCGTCCTGGAGCAGGGGAACCTCCTGGTGGCATCATTCCACCCTGAGCTCGTGGGCGAGACCGCCCTCCACGACTACCTGTTGAGGAAGGTGTAGCGCGATGTCCGGCCACTCCAAATGGGCCACGATCAAGCGGAAGAAGGAAGCGACCGACGCGAAGCGGTCGAACATGTACGCGAAGCTCCTGCGCGCGGTGGAGGTCGCGGCGCGCGAGGGCGGCGGCAACATCGACGGCAACATGACCCTCGCCTCGGCGGTCGAGAAGGCGAAGGGCTTCTCGGTCCCGAACGACAACATCGAGCGCGCGATCAAGCGGGGGACCGGCGAGGACAGCTCCGGCGCCCGCTACGAGGAGCTCTTCTACGAGGGGTACGCGCCCGGCGGCGTGGCGCTGCTGATCGAGGTGCTCACCGACAATCGGAACCGCACCGGCCAGGAGATCCGCCATGCGTTCACCCGCAACAACGGGAACCTCGGCGAGTCGGGGAGCGTGGCCTGGCAGTTCACCCGCAAGGGCCTGATCGTGGTCGAGAAGTCCGTCGCGCCCGACGAGGAGCGGTTGTTGGAGGTCGCGCTCGAGTCCGGCGCCGAGGACCTGAGGGACTCGGAGAGCTCCTGGGACATCGTGACGGACCCGCAGACGTTCAAAGACGTGCAGGGGGCGCTCGAGGCGGCCGGCGTGCCGGTCTTCTCGGCCGAGATCTCGATGCTGCCGCAGACCACGATCCCGGTCGACGGCGGCGAGGCCCGGCAGGTGCTGAACCTGATCGAGGCGCTCGAGGAGCTCGACGACGTGCAGAACGTCTACGCGAACTTCGACATCCCCGAAGAGGTCATGGCCGCGCTCTGACGACGGTCGTTGCCCGCCTCCGGCCCGGACCCTAGACTGAGCGAACTGATGTTCGATACCTGCGTGCTCGGCGTGGACCCCGGCGTGGCCCGGCTCGGTCTCGCGGTGGTCGCCTCCGAGGGCCGCCGCCAGTCCCTCGTGTGGTGCGACACGGTGCGCACGCCGTCGGACATGGCCGAGGCGAGCCGGCTCCGGCTGCTGGCGGAGGCGATGCGCGCGGCGATCGCCGAGCACCATCCGAGCGCGGTCGCCCTCGAGCGGGTGGCGTTCAACCGGAACACCGTGAGCGCCTTGACCGTCGCCCGGGCGACCGGCGCGGTGATGGTCGTCGCGGCCGAGGCCGGGCTCGAGGTCGCGGAGTACAGCCCGAGCGAGGTGAAGAGCGCCGTGACGGGGATCGGGAACGCGGACAAGGCGCAGGTGCGCTCGGCCCTGGTCCGCGTCCACGGCCTGCGCGACGTGCCCTCGCAGCCCGACGCCGCCGATGCCGCGGCCGTGGCGGTCACGTACCTGGCCGGCGCGGGGCTGCGGGCGGCCGGCGGCAGGGCGACCGCCCGACTGGGAGCCCGATGATCTCGTTCGTCGAAGGGGAGGTCGTCGAGAAGACGGCGAACCGCGTGGTCCTGAACGTCGGCGGGGTCGGGTACGACCTCCAGGTCCCCACCTCGGTGTGGTGGCGCTGCCGCCGATCGGGCGCGCGACGCGGGTGCACACCCGCATGGTGGTTCGGGACGACTCGATGACCCTGTACGGCTTCACGACGCCCGACGAGCGCGGGCTGTTCGACCTGCTGACCGGCGTGACGGGGGTCGGACCGAAGGTGGCGCTCTCGTTCCTGTCGGCGCTGTCGCCGGACGCGATCCGGCGGGCGGTCGTGTCCGGCGATGCCGATGCCCTAACGGTGGTCCCGGGCGTGGGCAAGAAGGTCGCGCAACGCGTCGTGCTC
>CAWGFO010000011.1:0-315604 GCA_963821925.1 uncultured Actinomycetes bacterium
AACGGCGACGGGCGCTCCGACCTGGCCTGGCGCAACTCATCCACGGGTGAGGACTACCTGTGGTTCATGAACGGCACCCAGCTCGGGTCCTCGGGTCCCACGCTCACCCTGGCCGACCAGGCCTGGAAGGTCGCCGAGACCGGGGACCTCAACGGTGACGCGAAGGGCGACCTCGTGTGGCGGAACTCCTCGACCGGCGAGGTCTACGTCTGGCTGATGAACGGGACCACGGTCGCCTCCCACGGCTCGGTCTTCACCCTGGCCGATCAGAACTGGAAGCTCGTGGGCACGGGCGACTTCAACGGCAACGGCACCGACGACCTGTTGTGGCGAAACGCCGTCACGGGCGAGAACTACGTCTGGTTCATGAACGGGACCACCCTGGCCTCCTCGGGGCCGACGCCCACCCTGTCGGACCTTTCCTGGAAGGTCGTGGGCGTCGGGGACTTCAACGGCGATGGCAAGGCCGACATCGCCTGGCGGAACGCCTCGGGCCAGGTCTACGTCTGGCTGATGGACGGGACGAGCCTCGTCTCCCACGGGGCGGTCTACACCCTGGGCGATCGCGAACTGGCAGGTCCAGGGCACCGGGGACTACGACGGCAACGGCAAAGACGACCTGCTGTGGCGGAACGAGGTCACGGGTGAGAACTACCTGTGGTTCATGAACGGGACCTCCCTGGCCTCCTCGGGGCCGATCCAGTCCCTGGCAGACCTGGCCTGGAAGGTGGGGGGCACCGGGGACTACGACGGCAACGGCAAGGCCGACATCGCCTGGCGCAACGCTCGAGCACGGGCCAGGTCTACGTCTGGCTGATGGACGGGACGAGCCTCGTCTCGCACGGGGCGACCTTCACCCTGGCCGATCCGAACTGGCAGATCGTGCCCACCAACCCACCGGCGGGCGCCCTGTTCCGGGTGGCCCCCTCCTCTGAGACCGGGATGACCTACACGGTCTCCCGCGGCGGAGCGCCCAAGCTGAGCGCCGGACACCCCGTGCGCTGGTGGCACAAGACCAAGGCGGCCGGACCCCGCACCCGCCCACCGACCGCGCACGAGATGACCTGGACGGTGGCGAGGGGCTGAAGAGAGGCGGAGTGACCTGGGTCATGAAAGGTCACTGAACGTCAGCGGTCTAGACAGAATGGATCGAAGCCACCCCTGGATCGGGCAGTCCATCGCATCGTACGGAGGCCCGGCCTCCCATACGACGTACCCGAGGGGGTACCGATTTGACGCAACTGCCCTCGTCGGCGTAGGTTCCTCGCGAAATCGGTTGTCTAAGTCGCGCCCGCCGATCACGTTCCTCGTCGGATAGAAGGGATGGGATATCGGTGCGGCCGATTGCCAGAGGCCTTCTTCGGCAGCGATTCCGGTGTCATGCAGCGCCACCGGTGGTGACGGTTGCACCCGATGTGTATCGGGGCATCCGGTCGGAAGTCGGCGAAGACCCTTCCACGCGTCGTCTCGGACGCACAGGGCTGAGCGTGGCGTCCGCGGCCCTGTTCGTGTTGGCATGGGGAACCGTTGTCGTTCTACAGGCTCCCCCCGCCGCCGCCGCTGGAGCGGCGCCCATCGATCTCGAATTGACTCAGCCCGATGGCTCCATCTTCAACGCCAGGCAGTTCGGCGATGAGTGGGAGAACGGATTCGAGACGGCTCGCGGCTACACGATCGTCAGAGATCCTCTGAGTCGCTACTGGGCGTATGCGAAGGTCAAGCCGTCAGGTGACCTGGCGGCGACGAACCTTCTCGTGGGGCTGGACGCCCCCAAGGGGATCAGCAAGCATGTGCGTGCCGAGCCAGCCAAGCTGCCGGATCGCGATCTCACCGCATCCAGCGAGAACGTGGGAACCCAATCGTCGCTCGTGATCCTCGTCGAGTTCCCCGACCAATCGGCGGTCGAAACGACGCCGGCGGACTGGTCTGCCATGTACTTCGGAGTCTCGAACAGCGTCAGGGACTACTACGACGAGGTCTCTCTCGGGCAACTCGCGATCGACCCCGCTGAGGAGACGCACGGCACGGTGGACGATGGCGTCGTCGGCTGGGTGGAGGTGGAGTCCGATCACCCGAACACCGGCGGGGACACCGGCGAGGCGAACCGACTATTGACGCGTGATGCCGTGCTCGCCGCCGACCCGTACGTGGACTTCGCGACATACGACATCGACGATGACGGCTTCTTAAGTGCAACGGAGCTCCACGTCACGGTCGTCGTCGCCGGCTACGAGCGTTCCTACGGCCCCGGCTGCGGCAACTCGGTGTGGGGGCATCAGTGGTCCCTGTTCGGGGACGAGGTCCCGACCGTGGACGGAGTCGTATTCGGAGACTTCTCGGAGGGTGGCGGCTACACGCAGTTCGGGGAGATGCACTGCGATCACATGGCAACCCTCGGGATCATGGTGCACGAGATCGGCCACGATCTAGGCCTTCCGGACCTATACGACACAGATCTCTCGTCCGCAGGCGTGGGTGAGTGGAGTGTCATGTCCTACGGAAGCTGGCTTGCGATGCCAGGCGAGGACGCTGGCTCCATGCCGACGCATCCCGACGCATTCTCCCGTGCCTACGAAGGCTGGGTGACCCCGGAGCTCCTGGTCGGGACGCACTCCGACACGGCGATACCGGAGATCGAGACGACCGGAACCGTCTATCAGCTGCTCGAGAACGCCAACGGCATCGACTGGACGTGGTTGCATGCTTCCGGTACGGGCGAGTACTTCCTCGTCGAGAACCGTCAGAGGTCGGGCTACGACGCTGCTCTCGAAGGCTGCGGCCTACTGATATGGCACATCGATGAGACTCGAACCGAGGAGAACACAGCGAACGCCGACGAGGAGCGCAAACTGGTCGACCTCGAGGAGGCAGACGGCCTAGACCAGATAGATCTCGGCACGAGCTACTCCGACGAGGGCGATCCTTACCCCGGGACGAGCTCCAACCAGGCATTCGACCAAACGTCGTATCCCGACAGCGATCTGTACTCGGGCATGGCAAGCGGCGTCTCGGTGACGAACATCAGTAGCTGCTCCAGCACGATGACAGCGGACCTGAGCACCCTGGGTGGCGCCGAGGGTCCCGCCCAGAACGACTTCAACGGCGACGGACGCTCCGACCTGGCCTGGCGCAACTCTCCACGGGTGAGGACTACCTGTGGTTCATGAACGGGACCCAGCTCGGGTCCTCGGGTCCCACGCTCACCCTGGCCGACCAGGCCTGGAAGGTCGCCGAGACCGGGGACCTCAACGGTGACGCGAAGGCCGACCTCGTGTGGCGGAACTCGACCGACGGGCGAGGTCTACGTCTGGCTGATGAACGGGACCACGGTCGCCTCCCACGGCTCGGTCTTCACCCTGGCCGATCAGAACTGGAAGCTCGTGGGCACGGGCGACTTCAACGGCAACGGCACCGACGACCTGTTGTGGCGCAACGCCGTCACGGGCGAGAACTACGTCTGGTTCATGAACGGGACCACCCTGGCCTCCTCGGGGCCGACGCTCACCCTGTCGGACCTTTCCTGGAAGGTCGTGGGCACCGGGGACTTCAACGGCGACTCGCAAGGCCGACATCGCCTGGCGGAACGCCTCCGGGCAGCTCTACGTCTGGCTGATGGACGGGACGAACCTCGTCTCCCACGGGGCGGTCTTCACCCTGGGCGATGCGAACTGGCAGGTCCAGGGCACCGGGGACTACGACGGCAACGGCAAGGACGACCTGCTGTGGCGGAACGAGGTCACGGGTGAGAACTACCTGTGGTTCATGAACGGGACCTCCCTGGCCTCCTCGGGGCCGATCCAGTCCCTGGCAGACCTGGCCTGGAAGGTGGGGGGCACCGGGGACTACGACGGCAACACCAAGGCCGACATCGCCTGGCGCAACGCCTCGAGCCGGGCCAGGTCTACGTCTGGCTGATGGACGGGACGAGCCTCGTCTCGCACGGGGCGACCTTCACCCTGGCCGATCCGAACTGGCAGATCGTGCCCACCAACCCGCCGGCGGGCGCCCTGTTCCGGGTGGCCGCCTCCTCCGAGACCGGGCTGACCTACACGGTCTCGCGCCGCGGGGCGCCCAAGCTGAGCGCCGGCGCACGACAGCGGGCGCTGGTGGCACAAGACGAAGGCGGCCGGACCCCGCACCCGCCCACCGACCGCGCACGAGATGACCTGGACGGTGGCGAAGGGCTGAGCACTCGAGGGATCGCGGAAACCCTTGCGATCCGGAGCAGCACGCCGCCCGCCGGTGCCTCCAAGGTCCGGGTCTCGAGCTTCGGCAGGATGTCCTCAGGAGGGTCTGCCCAGCGTCGGCGAGGTTGCGCACTTCGGACACAGGGTGTAGACCGAGGTGGCGCAAACGGGCGTCGACATCCGGCCCCTGACCGCCTAGCACGCCCGCCGTTGGAGGGGAACCTTGGAACGTGCTACTCGTGCGCGCCGCACATCTCGGCGCATGTTCTCGATCCTCGCAACGCTCGGCCTGGTGGCCGGGATGCTCTCGGGCAGCGTCCTCGTGGCACCAACCGCAGGCGCCGTGACCTACGGGCCAACGCTCCCACGTGCAACGACGGATCGAACTGACGACCTGACCGGTTCTCAGATCCACATCATTTACGTCCTGCCTAGCGACGGAGAGGACCGAGAGCTCGACACGAACGGGGCGCTAAAGAACACGGTCTCTTCGTTCCAGACGTGGCTCGCTGGCAAGACAGGGGATCGCTCGCTTCGCTTCGACACCTACCAGGGATCGCTCGACATCAGCTTCTTCATCATGGATCGCACGGAATCGGACATCGAAGCCGAAGACGCGTTCGTTCGCGACGCGATCGAGGACGAAACGAACGCTGGGGGCTTCAACGCCCCGAACAAGATCTACGCGGTCTACTACGACGGGACGAGCAACTTCTCCTGTGGAGGCGGCGCGTGGCCGCCGGATCTGGTTGGCAACGTTGCCGCCGTGTACCTGGATGGTCTCCCTGAGGAACCCAACCCATGCAGCGGCAACGAGTTCGACGGCCCTGCCGGCGACTCTCCTACCTACTGGGAGTTCGCGATGCTCCACGAGATCATGCACACGCTCGGGTTCGTGGCTGCATGTGCGCCGAATCACACTCGTGCAGGGCACACCTCAGAGGATGGCAACGACCTCATGTGGGCCGGCGACGGCGATTGGTTCCCCGACGGCTACGCGAACGCCGTCCTAGACGCTGGCAACAACGACTACTACAACCATTCCAACGCAGGGTGTCTCGACTTCAGCGACAGCCCATTCCTGACAGAGAACACCTCCCCCGAGAACGACTTCAACGGCGACGGACGCTCCGACCTGGCCTGGCGGAACTCATCCACGGGTGAGGACTACCTGTGGTTCATGAACGGGACCCAGCTCGGGTCCTCGGGTCCCACGCTCACCCTGGCCGACCAGGCCTGGAAGGTCGCCGAGACCGGGGACCTCAACGGTGACGCGAAGGCCGACCTCGTGTGGCGGAACTCGACCGACGGGCGAGGTCTACGTCTGGCTGATGAACGGGACCACGGTCGCCTCCCACGGCTCGGTCTTCACCCTGGCCGATCAGAACTGGAAGCTCGTGGGCACGGGCGACTTCAACGGCAACGGCACCGACGACCTGTTGTGGCGCAACGCCGTCACGGGCGAGAACTACGTCTGGTTCATGAACGGGACCACCCTGGCCTCCTCGGGGCCGACGCCCACCCTGTCGGACCTTTCCTGGAAGGTCGTGGGCGTCGGGGACTTCAACGGCGACACGCAAGGCCGACATCGCCTGGCGGAACGCCTCCGGGACAGCTCTACGTCTGGCTGATGGACGGGACGAGCCTCGTCTCCCACGGGGCGGTCTTCACCCTGGGCGATGCGAACTGGCAGGTCCAGGGCACCGGGGACTACGACGGCAACGGCAAGGACGACCTGCTGTGGCGGAACGAGGTCACGGGTGAGAACTACCTGTGGTTCATGAACGGGACCTCCCTGGCCTCCTCGGGGCCGATCCAGTCCCTGGCAGACCTGGCCTGGAAGGTGGGGGGCACCGGGGACTACGACGGCAACACCAAGGCCGACATCGCCTGGCGCAACGCCTCGAGCCGGGCCAGGTCTACGTCTGGCTGATGGACGGGACGAGTCTCGTCTCGCACGGGGCGACCTTCACCCTGGCCGATCCGAACTGGCAGATCGTGCCCACCAACCCGCCGGCGGGCGCCCTGTTCCGGGTGGCCGCCTCCTCTGAGACCGGGCTGACCTACACGGTCTCGCGCCGCGGGGCGCCCAAGCTGAGCGCCGGACACCCCGTGCGCTGGTGGCACAAGACGAAGGCGGCCGGACCCCGCACCCGCCCACCGACCGCGCACGAGATGACCTGGACGGTGGGCAAGGGTTGAGGATCGGGGAGGAACGAGGACGGGCCGAGGAGGCTAGCCCCTGGCGTGAAGACGTCGGGGGTACGTTTCGGCGACTCCCTCCGAGGAGATGCGGTTCCTCCCCTGCGTACAGGCACGGTGAAGTCGCGTCTACGAGGGTTGCGCTTGCGTCCCACGGCAACCCGGTCGTTTGTCCCCGGTGCTTCGCGCGCCCGGTGCTTCGCGCGATCCCGCCGAGATCACGCCGCATGAGTGGAGGGGTCGTTCGATGAGGAAGCTCGCCGTTTCGTTGTTCGCATCGTGTCTTGCGTTGGGCTCATCGATCCCCGCAGTCGCGAGCGGGGGTTCATCGGGCGATCTCTCGCCGAACGACGCAAGGAGCGCAACGATGGAGGACACGGGAGGAGCGCGCATCACGCGAGCGGAGTCTCGCCTCATCGAGCGAGCGACGAGCGGGGGAACGGTTCGCGTGCTGGTGTCCTCGCCTGGACCAGGTAAGCAGCAAGGCGTTCTGAAGATGCTCGAGAAGACCGATGCTGACGTGCTGACGGTCTACGACGCCTTTCCGGTGCTTCTCGTCAACGCGGATGCGCCTGTGGTCAGAGCACTCGCGACCGACGATCGCGTCATCGGGCTCCAGGAGGACGTCGCCGAGCCTCCGGTGCTCGCAAGTTCGGTCCCGCTCATCAACGCCGACGACATGCGGGTCCAGGGCTTCGATGGATCCGGCACCATCGTCGCGATCCTCGACACGGGGATCGACGTCGATCACCCCTTCTTCGCCGGCAGGATCGTGTCGCAGTCGTGCTATTCGAACGCCGGCGGCGCCGGGGGGAACGTGACGCTGTGCCCGGGTGGAACGTCCTCTGAGACGACGGGGAACGCAGCCAACGCCGAGACCGCTGCGTGCATCAGCGTGGCGACGAACCTGTGCACCCACGGATCCCATGTCGCGGGGATCGCCGCAGGGAACGCAACGGGAAGCACCCCAGGCGCGCCGGGTGACGGAGTCGCGCCGGACGCCAGGATCCTGGCGATGCAGGTCTTCACCCGGTTCAATTCGCCGGCCAGCTGCGCTCCGAGCGCTGCGCCCTGTGTCCTCTCCTACACCTCCGACCAGCTCCTGGGCCTTCAGCGTGTGGCCACGCTCGAGTCGGGCGGCACCTTGCTCCCCAACCACGTCGTTTCGGTCAACATGAGCCTCGGGGGCGGGAGCAACGCCACCGCGTGCGATGCCGACTCACGCAAACCCGCCATCGACGCGCTGATCGCTCTCAACGTCGCGACCGTGATCGCATCTGGCAACAATGGCTACCTGAATTCGGTCGGGGCTCCAGGGTGCATCTCGACCGCCGTCACGGTGGGCGCAACGAACGACGCCGACGCCGTCGCCAGCTTCAGCAACCGAGGAGGCCTGCTCGACCTCTTCGCCCCCGGAGTCTCGATCGATTCGTCCATCCCGGATGACACGTATGCGAATTTCCAGGGAACCTCGATGGCGACGCCACATGTGGCTGGAGCGTGGGCGATCCTGCGCGAGAAGTTCCCTTCCGACACCGTCGCGCAGATCCTGGCACGACTCCAGTCCACGGGTGTGCCCATCACCTACTCGAACGGAAGCGTGAACGTCACCACACCCCGTATCGATGTCCTAGCCGCCGGTGGATCCGCTGGACCTCCGAACGACAACTTCGCGAACGCCACGTCCCTCTCAGGCCCGGCCCCGACGGTCACCGGCGACACGAATGTCGGCGCCACCAAGGAGACGGGTGAGCCCAACCACGCCGGCAACGTGGGCGGCCACTCCGTCTGGTACTCGTGGACGGCGCCCGCCACGGGACCCGTCACGGTCGATACTGACGGCAGCAACTTCGACACCACGCTCGCCACCTACACCGGCAACGCAGTGAACGGACTCACCCTTGTCGCTCAGGATGATGATTCCGGCCCCGGCACCACGAGCCTGGTGGAGATCGACGCCACGTCCGGCTTCACCTACCGGATCGCGGTCGACGGGTACAACGGTGCAACGGGGACGGTCGATCTGCATGTGAGTCAGACGGCGAATCCCTCACCCACCCCCGAGAACGACTTCAACGGCGACGGACGCTCCGACCTGGCCTGGCGGAACTCTGCCACGGGTGAGGACTACCTGTGGTTCATGAACGGGACCCAGCTCGGGTCCTCGGGTCCCACGCTCACCCTGGCCGACCAGGCCTGGAAGGTCGCCGAGACCGGGGACCTCAACGGTGACGCGAAGGCCGACCTCGTGTGGCGGAACTCCTCGACCGGCGAGGTCTACGTCTGGCTGATGAACGGGACCACGGTCGCCTCCCACGGCTCGGTCTTCACCCTGGCCGATCAGAACTGGAAGCTCGTGGGCACGGGCGACTTCAACGGCAACGGCACCGACGACCTGTTGTGGCGCAACGCCGTCACGGGCGAGAACTACGTCTGGTTCATGAACGGGACCACCCTGGCCTCCTCGGGGCCGACGCCTCACCCTGTCGGACCTTTCCTGGAAGGTCGTGGGCACCGGGGACTTCAACGGCGACTCGCAAGGCCGACATCGCCTGGCGGAACGCCTCCGGGCCAGGTCTACGTCTGGCTGATGGACGGGACGAGCCTGGTCTCCCACGGGGCGGTCTTCACCCTGGGCGATGCGAACTGGCAGGTCCAGGGCACCGGGGACTACGACGGCAACGGCAAAGACGACCTGCTGTGGCGGAACGAGGTCACGGGTGAGAACTACCTGTGGTTCATGAACGGGACCTCCCTGGCCTCCTCGGGGCCGATCCAGTCCCTGGCAGACCTGGCCTGGAAGGTGGGGGGCACCGGGGACTACGACGGCAACGGCAAGGCCGACATCGCCTGGCGCAACGCGAGCACGGGCCAGGTCTACGTCTGGCTGATGGACGGGACGAGCCTCGTCTCGCACGGGGCGACCTTCACCCTGGCCGATCCGAACTGGCAGATCGTGCCCACCAACCCACCGGCGGGCGCCCTGTTCCGGGTGGCCTCCTCCTCCGAGACCGGGCTGACCTACACGGTCTCGCGCCGCGGGGCGCCCAAGCTGAGCGCGGCGCACGACAGCGGGCGCTGGTGGCACAAGACGAAGGCGGCCGGACCCCGCACCCGCCCACCGACCGCGCAGGAGATGACCTGGACGGTGGGCAAGGGCTGAGCACTCGAGGGGGCCGGT
Source organism: uncultured Actinomycetes bacterium (assembly GCA_963821925.1). Lineage (GTDB taxonomy): Bacteria > Actinomycetota > UBA4738 > UBA4738 > HRBIN12 > JAOUEA01. Next base: position 9,571 of record CAWGFO010000011.1, read on the forward strand.
CTTCGGACCGGCTACCTCGTCCCGTCTCCCCGCTGCGGAGGTACGTGCCGTGTCGGGACGCTGGCCTAGACCAGATGGGGGACTTGGTGTACGGTCGCGCAACCGATTCGTGAGAGAGGCATCGATCATCGCTCCGACCGTCCCCGCTTGGGCGGGTCGGGTCGACGCATGGTGTCGCCTCCCAAGGCGGATGGATAGGCAAGACGGTCCACACCGATAAGGAGAGCACCCATGCCCAGCCCGCCCCGCCGTCGTCGGATCGTCGCCGCTTCGTTGGCAACCGTCGCGCTCCTCGCCGGACTTCTCCCGGCCGTGGCGTCCGCCGCGCCCGTCCCGGGCGTCTCGTCCTCTCTAACGTTCGACGGCGCCAATGACTACGTGACCTTCGGCAATGCCGCGAGCCTCGGCCTGCCCAACTTCACGATCGAGACGTGGTTCAAGCGCACGGGCGCGGGGACCACGACGACCACGGGTGGCACCGGCGGCCTAACCGTCGGCGTGACGCCGTTGGTCGCCAAAGGGCGTGGCGAGGCCGACGCTACGAACGTCGACATGAACTACATCCTCGGGATCCAGTCCAACGTGATCGTGGCCGACTTCGAGGAGGGGGCCCTCCAGACCACGCCTGGCCTGAACCACGCCATCATCGGTACCACGACGATCCAGAACGGGGTCTGGTATCACGCGGCGGCTACCTATGACGGCGCCAACTTCAAGGTCTACCTGAACGGGGCCGTCGAGGCCTCGGTCGCCCTCACGGGGGCTCGTCTTCCCCGGTCCGACAGCATCCAGCACGCGTCGCTCGGGACCGCCCTGAACTCGACCGGAGTTGCAGCGGGCTTCTTCGCAGGGCGAGCTCGACGAGGCTCGCATCTGGAACACGGCGCGCACGCAGGCGCAGATCCAGGACACGCTGAACCAGGAGGTGACGAACGGGACCGGCCTGGTTGCCCGCTGGGGTCTCAACGACGGCACCGGCACGGTCGCCGACGATTCGATCGGTTCCGCGAACGGCACCCTCAGCGGCACCGCGCCGCTCCCGGTCTGGTCCGATGGCTACCCGCTCGCGGCGGCCCGGCTCCCGCCGGCGATTACGCGATCGACTTCGCAGGAACGAGCTCCTACGTGGATCTCGGGGACCCTCCCTCGCTGGACCTGCCGCAGTTCACGGTGGAGGCATGGTTCAAGAAGGCCGCCTCCGGTGGGGCAACCGTGGGCACGGGGACCGGTGGGGTCACCGCCTACCCCTTGGTCACCAAGGGCATGGCTGAAGCCGAAACAGCCGACGCCGACGTCAACTACTTCCTCGGTCTCGACGCGGCCGGCCACGTCGTGGGGGACTTCGAGGCGGGCGTCGGGAGCGGCAACAACCCGCTCGTCGGCACCACCATCGTGCCCAACGGCACCTGGCATCACGCGGCGGTGACCTTCAACGGCACGGACTGGACCCTGTACCTGGACGGGGCGCAGCAGGCGACCAGTACGCCGGCGAACGCGCCGAACGCGGTGAACATCGCGCCTGCCGGGATCGGGACCGCGTTGCTCTCGACCGGCAAGCGGGGCACCGGGTTCTTCCCGGGTTCGATCGACGAGGTCCGGATCTGGGACAGCGGTCGAAGCCCGGCGCAGATCGCTGCGAGCTACAACCAGGCGATCACCGCCGCACCCGGCCTCGTAGCCAGGTTCGGGTTCAACGAGGGCGCGGGCACCGTCGCGGGCGGCACCGCCGGGGATGACATCCGCGGGGTCATCTACAACGGCGCCTGGGTCCCCGGCTTCTCGATCGGTGCGCCGGTCTCCTGCGCCCCGGCGTGCGGGCTCGACTTCAACGGGACCTCGCAGTTGGTGAGCCTGGGCGACCCGAACTCGCTCGACCTCTCCCAGTTCACGATCGAGACCTGGTTCCGTCGCGACGGCCAGGGGACCTTCGCGTCGACCGGGAGCAACGGCGTGACGAACGCAGTTCCGCTCGTGACCCACGGCGGCGCCGAGCAGGAGTCGCCCGACAACGTGAACATGAACTGGTACCTGGGCATCGACGACGCCACCGACACGCTGATGGCCGACTTCGAGGAGGCCGCCGCCGGCACCGGCCCGACGGGCGACAACCACCCCGTCTTGGGGATCACCCCGATCCCGAACACCGAAGGACTCTGGCACCATGCCGCCGCGACCTACGACGGCGGGACCTGGAAGCTCTACCTGGACGGGAACCTGGAACGGACCCTCGCGGTCAACCAACCCCCCGAGGCCGGCACGGTTCAAAGGGCGGCGCTGGGGAGCTCGTTGAGGTCCGTCGCAGACAACACCATCAACGGCTACTTCAACGGAGCGCTCGACGAAACGCGGATCTGGAACCGCGCCCTGACCCAAGGCGAGATCCAGACTCAACATGAGTCAGGAGCTCATCAGCGGCTCGGGGCTTGTCGCGCGCTACGGGCTGAACGAAGGCAGCGGGTCCACCGTCGCCGACTCGGTAGGGACGGCCACAGGCACCGCCACCAACGGTCCTGCGTGGATCACCGGCGCACCATTCGGTGGCCCCGGTAACCAGGCGCCCGACCAGCCCGTCCCGGTTGCCCCTGCGAACGCAGCCACCGGCGTGAGCACCAGCCCGACGCTCGACGTGACCGTTACGGACCCCGACAGCGACCCCATGGACGTGACCTTTTACGGTCGCCCTGCCGGACCCGCGGCGCCGCCGGACTTCACCGTCGTGGCGCTGCCCGACACCCAGCACTACTCGGATTCGGCGGCCCGCGAGGCGAACTTCCGCGCACAGACCCAGTGGGTGGTGAACACCCGGAACTCCCTCAACACCGTGTTCGTCTCGCACCTGGGCGACATCGTCGAGAACATCGACGCGTCGACCCAGGAGTGGGCGTTCGCCGACGCGGCGATGGACATCCTCGACGCGAACGGGGTCCCGAACAACCTGGCGCCCGGCAACCACGACATGAACTCAGCCGGCGTGGCGTCGAACTACGACATCAACTTCCCGCCCTCTCGGTACGACGCGAACGCGTGGTACGGGAGCTACCTAGGCGACGCGACCGACGGTGCGGCAGAATCCACGAACCGACTGAACAAGGACAACTACGAGCTCTTCGAGGTCGGCACGCTGAAGTTCCTGATCATCCACCTCGAGTACGACATGCCGAACTACGCGGTCGCGTGGGCGCAGAACGTGATCGACCAGTATCCCGATCGCCACGTGATCATCAGCACCCACCTGTTCCTGAGCACATCCGGCAGCCGCCCGACCACCGTCCTGAACCGCACGTCCGACGGCACCTCGGCGCAGGCCGTGTGGACCTCGCTGATCGCCCCGAACTGCAACGTGTTCCTGGTGATCAACGGCCACTACCCGGGCGAGGCGAACCGAACGGACAACAACAGCTGCGGTGACCCCGTGCACCAGCTCGAGTCCGACTACCAGAGTCGTACCAACGGCGGCGATGGCTGGCTCCGGTACATGACGTTCGAGCCTTCGCAGAACCAGATCGAGGTGTACACGTATTCCCCGACCCGCAACGCGGGAGCGGGCGAGTTCGAGAACGACGCGAACAGCCGCCTGACCTTGCCGTTCGACATGTCCAGCAACCCCTGGCAGGCGATAGGCACCGTCAATGATGTGACCTCCGGTGCGCACGCGCAGATCCAATGGAACGGACTCGCGGTCGGCACCGAGTATGAGTGGTACGCGGTAGCGAGCGACGGGGCGCTATCCACCGAAGGACCGCACCGCACCTTCACGACGGCGGTCAACCAGGCGCCGACCGTGAACGGCGTAACGTTCGCACCCACGTCTCCCAAGACGAACGATCTCCTCGTGGCCACACCATCGGCGACCGACCCGGACGGATCCGTCTCCGGATACGGCTTCCAATGGCAGAGGAACACGGGGGCCGGCTGGAACGACATCGTCGGCGAGACCACGGCCTCACTCGACCTGTCACTGGCCGGTAACGGCGACAAGGCGGATCTCCTCCGCGTAATCGTCACCGCCACCGACGGCATCGACACCAGCGCTCCGTTCCAGTCTTCGCAACTCACCGTCGGCAACACGGCGCCGACCACGACGGTGGCTCTGAGTGACCACGGACCCGGCACCAACGCGACACTGACGGCCACGCCGACCGGCGCAGACGCCGACAACGACACCGTGACCTTCAGCTACGTGTGGAAGGTGAACGACGTCGTGGTGCCCGGGGAGACGACGGACACCCTCGACCTGTCGCAGCCCGGCTACGGCGACCACGGCGACGTGATCACCGTCGAAGTCACGCCGAACGACGGCGCCGACGACGGGTCGGGCGCGACGGATACGGCCAACGTCGGGAACGCCGCCCCCGTGATCTCGTCGGCGTCGATCGCGCAAGGCGAGCCTAATACCCTCGCCACGCTCACTTTGAACGTGAGTGCTTCAGATGAGGATGCGGCCGACACGGTGTCCTTCACCTACGCATGGGAGAAGAGCACAGACGCCGGCGTGAGCTATGCGCCACTCGCTGAGACCGGCAGCACGCTCGATCTCTCGATGGTCGGCAACGGCGACAAGGGCGATCTGATCCGCGCCGTGATCACCCCGTCCGACGGCTCGCTCCAGGGTACGCCCGTCACCACGAGTGGCGTGCAGATCATCAACACGCAGCCCACGGCCTCGGTGGTGCTGTCGCCGACCGCACCAGGGACCAATGAGACCGTGACTGCCACGGTGACGGCGAGTGACGACGACAACGACACGTTGAGCTACCACTACATCTGGACCGTCGACGGGTCGGAAGTGCGAAACGTGAGTCACAGCAGCGCGACCGATGACCTCGACCTGAGCCAACCCGGCAACGGAGACACGGACGAGGTCGTGGCCGTCGAGGTCTACGCCAACGACATGGAGGAGGAGAGCCTGGCGGCGACCGACGACGTCACCGTGACCGCCGCCCCGGCGCCCGGCCCGCTCAAGGACGACTTCAACGGTGACGGACGCTCGGACCTGCTGTGGCGTCACTCGGGGACCGGCGAGAACTACCTGTGGTTCATGAACGGGATCGCTCTCGGCTCCCACGGGCCGACGCTCACCCTCCCCGACACCGACTGGAAGATCGTCGGGACCGGGGACTTCGACGGCGACACCAAGGCCGACATCGTGTGGCGCAACTCGGTCACCGGCCAGGTGGACGTCTGGCTGATGAACGGGACGAACGTCGCGTCCTCGGGGCCGGTCTTCGCCCTCTCAGATCTCGACTGGAAGCTCGTCGGAACCGGGGACTTCGACGGCGATGGCAACGCCGACCTGTTGTGGCGCCATGCGACGACGGGTGAGAACTACATCTGGTTCATGGACGGGACCACGATGACCTCCCACGCGGCGACCATGGCCCTGCCCGACCTGGGTTGGAAGGTCCAAGGGACCGGCGACTTCAACGGCGACGGCAAGACCGACATCGCGTGGCGCAACGCCTCGGGCCAGGTCTACGTCTGGCTGATGGACGGGACGACCCTCGCCTCCCACGGGGCGGTCTTCGACCTGGCCGATCCGAACTGGAAGATCCAGGGCACCGGGGACCTCAACGGCAACGGCAAGGACGACCTGGTCTGGCAGAACTCGGCCACCGGCGAGGTCTACGTCTGGCTGATGAACGGCACGAGCCTGGCTTCCTCGGGCTCGGTCTTCACCCTGGCCGATCCGGACTGGAAGGTCGTGGGCACCGGGGACTACGACGGCGACGGCAAGGCCGACATCGCCTGGCGCAACTCGACCACGCGCGAGGTCTACGTCTGGCTGCTGAACGGCACGACGCTCGTCTCCTCGGGCTCGACCTTCGTCCTGGAACCCGGGTGGGAGATCGCGCCCTCGAACCCCCCGGCGGGCGCCCTGTTCCGGGTGGCGCCGGCGGCAGCCGACCTGGGCCCCGAGATGACCTTCACGGTCTCGCGCCGCGGGGCACCCAAGCTGAGCGCGCCCGACGCGACCGTGCGCTGGTGGCACCGCGTCAAGGCCACCGGGCCCCGCACCCGTCCACCCACCAAGCATGAGATGACCTGGGTCGTGACGAAGGGCTGAAGAGATCGGCGCAGCGCTTCCAAACTCGCAGAAGGTGCCAACCGCGATTGTGGCACCAAGGAAACAGCGTGCGGTTGTGCTTGCGTCCTATGGCAACGTCGACGTACCTTACCCGGGAGCCGCTGCCGATCTCCCCTGAGATCACGCCGTCTGCAGGAAGGGATCGCTTGATGAGAAGGTCCGCCGTTCCCGGATCTGTTCTCGAACCACGAGGCATCCTTTCGGCTCGAGACAGGACCCGTCCAGCGGCAATCTTGGCACTGAGTGTGGCTCTGTGGCTCGGGTTCACGATGCTCTCGAGCGGGACAGCCCAGGCCGTCACCGCGGCACCCACTCCCAGCAATAACCGGACCTTCAGCGGGGCATCGAACCCGAACAGCGATCTGTACTCGGGATCGGGGAGCGGGGTCTCGGTCACGAACGTCAGCAACTGGCCGAGCACGATGACCGCAGACCTGAGCAGCAACGGCATCGTGCTCGGCCCCACGAACGATGACTTCGTTGACGCGACAGAGCTCGCGGGTCCGACCGATTCGCGGACCGGTGACACGAACGTGGGCGCCACGAAGGAGGCGGGCGAGCCCAATCATGCCCGCGATCCCGGCGGAGCTTCCGTCTGGTACTCGTGGACGGCGCCCGCAACCGGACCGGTCACGATCGAGACAGCCGGGAGTAGCTTCGACACGACCCTTGGCACCTACACGGGAAGCGCGGTCAACGCGCTCTCGGTGGTGGCCCAGGACGACGACAGCGGCCCCGGGTCCACCAGCCATCTGACGTTCGATGCCCAGTCGGGCGCCACCTACCAGATCGCGGTCGACGGGTTCAACGGCGCCACCGGTTCGGTGGACTTGCAGGTTCAGATGGGGAGCCTCGTGCGTCCCGGGAACGATGACTTCACAAACGCGACCGAGCTCACAGGCTCGTCCACGTCGGTCACCGGCGACACGAACCTCGACGCGACGAGGGAGACCGGTGAACCCCAGATCACCGGCAACACCGGCGGGGCCTCCGTCTGGTACTCGTGGGCCGCGCCCGCAACGGGACCGGTCACGATCGACACGGCGGGGAGCGATTTCGACACCGTGCTCGGTGCCTACACCGGGAGCGCGGTCAACGCGCTCTCGCTTGTGGCCGAGGACGACGACGGCGGCCTCGGGACCACCAGCCAGGTAACGTTCAATGCCCAGTCCGGCACCAGCTACAAGATCGCGGTCGACGGGTTCAACGGCGCCGCCGGCTCGCTGAATCTGCAAGTGGTTGGGCCGGCCCCCCCGGTCTCCCCGCCCCAGAACGACTTCAACGGCGACGGACGCTCCGACCTGGCCTGGCGGAACTCTGCCACGGGTGAGGACTACCTGTGGTTCATGAACGGGACCCAGCTCGGGTCCTCGGGTCCCACGCTCACCCTGGCCGACCAGGCCTGGAAGGTCGCCGAGACCGGGGACCTCAACGGTGACGCGAAGGCCGACCTCGTGTGGCGGAACTCCTCGACCGGCGAGGTCTACGTCTGGCTGATGAACGGGACCACGGTCGCCTCCCACGGCTCGGTCTTCACCCTGGCCGATCAGAACTGGAAGCTCGTGGGCACGGGCGACTTCAACGGCAACGGCACCGACGACCTGTTGTGGCGCAACGCCGTCACGGGCGAGAACTACGTCTGGTTCATGAACGGGACCACCCTGGCCTCCTCGGGGCCGACGCCTCACCCTGTCGGACCTTTCCTGGAAGGTCGTGGGCACCGGGGACTTCAACGGCGATGGCAAGACCGACATCGCCTGGCGGAACGCCTCGGGCCAGGTCTACGTCTGGCTGATGGACGGGACGAGCCTCGTCTCCCACGGGGCGGTCTTCACTCTGGGCGATCCGAACTGGCAGGTCCAGGGCACCGGGGACTACGACGGCAACGGCAAAGACGACCTGCTGTGGCGGAACGAGGTCACGGGTGAGAACTACCTGTGGTTCATGAACGGGACCTCCCTGGCCTCCTCGGGGCCGATCCAGTCCCTGGCAGACCTGGCCTGGAAGGTGGGGGGCACCGGGGACTACGACGGCAACACCAAGGCCGACATCGCCTGGCGCAACGCCTCGAGCCGGGCCAGGTCTACGTCTGGCTGATGGACGGGACGAGCCTCGTCTCGCACGGGGCGACCTTCACCCTGGCCGATCCGAACTGGCAGATCGTGCCCACCAACCCACCGGCGGGCGCCCTGTTCCGGGTGGCCTCCTCTACCGACACCGGGCTGACCTACACGGTCTCGCGCCGCGGAGCGCCCAAGCTGAGCGCCGGCGCACGACACCGTGCGCTGGTGGCACAAGACGAAGGCGGCCGGACCCCGCACCCGCCCACCGACCGCGCAGGAGATGACCTGGACGGTGGCGAGGGGCTGAGGATCGTGGGGCCAGGCCCCTCGAGGCCGCGAGAACGGGGTCGCAGGCCTCTGGGAGAGCCCCCCGGAAGGAGCGGTCCACGGGGGGGGTCATCGCGCTGGATCCGTCGCTCCTTCGCTGGCATCGTCGCGCTGTCCCTGTCGATGCTCGTGCTCCCGACCCAAACGGCCTCGGCCGCCCCGACCGACCCGATCACGCCAACGCTCGTCCAGACGATCGACACGTCTCTGTTCGATCCCGGGAGCCCCGACCCCTCGGGGATCGCCTACCTCCCCGCGAGCGACGATCTGCTGGTCGTCGACTCCGAGGTCGACGAAACGACGGGCGCCGGCTACCACGGTGTGAACATGTGGGAGATCACGCGCGCCGGGAGCGTCGTTTCGACCGGGACGACCCTCGGGTATACGGACGAACCGACCGGCGTCGGACATGACGCCAGCACGGATTCGATCTTCATCTCGTCCGATGATCAAGGCGCGATCTTCGTGAGGCAGCCCGGTGTAGATGGACTGTTCGGCACGAACGACGACGTCAACGTGGGCCAGATCGATACTGCCGCGCTCGGCGTCACCGACACCGAAGACTCCGACTTCATCCCCGGGTCGGGGCAACTGTTCTTCCTCGACGGCGTACCGGCAACGGAGGTCTACAACATCGATCCCGTGAACGGCGTGTTCGGAGACGGCGACGACGTGGCCTCGCACTTCGACATCGGCTTCCTCGGGTCGACCGACTACGAGGGGTTGGCGTACGACGAATCCAGGAACACGCTGCTCGTGGGCGCCACCAACGGTGACTTCATCTACGAGATCACCCAGACGGGAACCCTCGTCCGCACGATCGATTCCGGCAGCGTCTCCGGGCTGATTCACGTCTCGGGACTGACCGTGGCTCCGTCGAGCACCGGCTCGGGCACACCCACCTACTGGATCGTTGACCGGGGTCTCGACAACGACTCCCACCCGACGGAGAACGACGGGGAGATCTTCGAGATCTCGGTTCCCACCGACGGCGGCAACCTGCTCCCCAACGTCAACTCGGTGACGATCGACCAGACGGCGCCAACGACCGACGAGACGTTGACGGCGACCGTCGACGCGACCGACGGTGACGCGGACCCGCTCACGCTCGAGTACCAGTGGATCAAGAACGGGACCGACCTGCCGGGTGAGACGTCGGCGAGCCTGAACCTGTCGAGCGCGGGCAACGGCGGCAGGGGCGACGAGATATCCCTTCGTGTCACCGCCTTCGACGGGACCGACACGAGCGCTCCCGTCACATCCGCGACCCGGACGATCCTCAACGCCGCCCCGATCTTCGATCAGGATCTGCCGGACCGAGACGACGTGGAGGGCGATGCCGTGAGCTTCTCGGCCGGGGCCACCGACCCCGACGCCGACATCCTGACCTACAGTGCCACCGGACTGCCGGATGGCATCGGCATCGATCCAGACACCGGCGAGATCTCCGGCACGATCGCGTCAGGCGCTGCCGGGAGCTACCCGATCGAGGTGACGGTCCGGGATGGTGTCGTCGCCGTTCCCACACCGGGGATCGAGCTCGTCCAGGTCGCGGCGGCGAGAGTCGGCGGCCCGAATGCGACCAGCCTGACCGCCACCTTCCCGGCCGCACCGACCGAGGGCGACCTTCTGGTGGCCTTCGCCCGCTTCGCCGGCGCGAGCACGCCGACCCTCCCGGCCGGATGGCAGACGGCCTTGCTGACCGGATCCTCCCCCAACGGGTTCCTGATGTACAAGGTCGCCGGAGCGGGCGAGCCGGCGGCAGTTCCGCTCGTGGTAGCCCCGGCGTCGGGCTCCGCGATCGTGATGACGATCCTCGAGTACGCGGGGTTGTCGCCGGTCCAGGCCGACGTGCTGGATCGCACCGCGTGGGATCGCCCGACGTCGGTTCAGACCGCCACGATCGGGCTCGCCGACGCGACGACGCGGGACGACGAGCTCATCTTCGCCGGTGTCAGCCTGACGAGCGACTTCCCGTTCTCCGGCAGTTGGACCAACGGATTCCAGCAGCGGTCCGTGATCGCTCAGCAGGCGGTGGCCGACCTCGGGGTGTCGCAGACCGGGACCTACGGCACGTCGACCTCGTGGACCGGCGCCTCCAACGCACTCGCCGCGATGGCGACGTTCAAGGGTCTGTCGCCGGAGGGAGAGGACACCCTGTCGGCGACCGACACGTTCACCTGGAACGTCTCGGGGCCCGTCGCCAACGCCGCGCCGGTCCTTGACCCGATCGGCAACAAGGACGCTCAGGAGGGCGAGGAGCTCGCGTTCACCGCGACGGCCACCGACGCCGACCTGGGCGACACCCTCACGTTCTCGCTCGACGACGGCACCTCGGGCTCGGTGCCCGCGGGCGCGTCGATCACCACCGGCGGCGACTTCACCTGGACCCCGCCCGACGCCCAGCCCGCCACCTTCGACGTGTGCGTGAGCGACGGCCAGGCCAGCGACTGCGAGACGATCACGGTCACCGTGACCGCCGCCCCGGCGCCCGGCCCGCTCAAGGACGACTTCAACGGTGACGGACGCTCGGACCTGCTGTGGCGTCATTCGGGGACCGGCGAGAACTACCTGTGGTTCATGAACGGGATCGCTCTCGGCTCCCACGGGCCGACGCTCACCCTCCCCGACACCGACTGGAAGATCGTCGGGACCGGGGACTTCGACGGCGACTCCAAGGCCGACATCGTGTGGCGCAACTCGGTCACCGGCCAGGTGGACGTCTGGCTGATGAACGGGACGAACGTCGCGTCCTCGGGGCCGGTCTTCGCCCTCTCGGATCTGGATTGGAAGCTCGTCGGCACCGGGGACTTCGACGGCGATGGCAACGCCGACCTGTTGTGGCGCCATGCGACGACGGGTGAGAACTACATCTGGTTCATGGACGGGACCACGATGACCTCCCACGCGGCGACCATGGCCCTGCCCGACCTGGGTTGGAAGGTCCAAGGGACCGGCGACTTCAACGGCGACGGCAAGACCGACATCGCGTGGCGCAACGCCTCGGGCCAGGTCTACGTCTGGCTGATGGACGGGACGACCCTCACCTCCCACGGGGCGGTCTTCGACCTGGCCGATCCGAATTGGAAGATCCAGGGCACCGGGGACCTCAACGGCAACGGTAAGGACGACCTGGTCTGGCAGAACTCGGCCACCGGTGAGGTCTACGTCTGGCTGATGAACGGCACGACCCTGTCTTCCTCGGGCTCGGTCTTCACCCTGGCCGATCCGGACTGGAAGGTCGTGGGCACCGGGGACTACGACGGCGACGGCAAGGCCGACCTCGCCTGGCGCAACTCGACCACGCGCGAGGTCTACGTCTGGCTGCTGAACGGCACGACGCTCGTCTCCTCGGGCTCGACCTTCGTCCTGGAACCCGGGTGGGAGATCGCGCCCTCGAACCCCCCGGCGGGCGCCCTGTTCCGGGTGGCGCCGGCGGCAGCCGACCTGGGCCCCGAGATGACCTTCACGGTCTCGCGCCGCGGGGCACCCACGCTGAGCGCGCCCGACGCGACCGTGCGCTGGTGGCACCGCGTCAAGGCCACCGGGCCCCGCACCCGTCCACCCACCAAGCACGAGATGACCTGGGTCGTGACGAAGGGATGAGGACTCTGCGATCGGGCCGGCACACCAGATCACAGCGCACCGATAGGTAGCCGATATCGATCGGCTGAGCGAGCGATTGCAGCATCGGCATACTGTCGACGTGAAAGAGTTCTACGTGCTCGATGGTTCCGTGCCAGACGAGGCCGACATGTGGCTTCGCCTTTGGAGTGAATGGCCCGGACGAGAGATCTTCGCCCATCCCGAGTACGTGCGCCTGTTCGCACGTCCCTTCGACCGGGTGCTATGCGCTGTCGGTCGGTCGGAGAGAGGGGCGATCCTAATGCCCTTCATCCTTCGTCCCCTCGCCGAGGAACCCTTCGCCGACCCCACTGTCGACATGTGGGATCTCACGAGTCCCTACGGGTATGGAGGCGCCTTCGTGACGGGTCCGGTCTGGACGGAGGGGAAGTGGTTCGATGAACGGTTTGCCGAGTGGCTTGCCGCCAACTCCGTCATCACGTCGTTCGTTCGAATGTCGCTCTTCCCCGAGCAGGTGCTCCCGTTCGCCGGAGTGGTGACCCCTCGTTCGCTGAATGTGGTTCGGGATCTCGCGCCGGGGGAGGACGACCTCTGGCGCGACTACGATCACAAGGTCCGGAAGAATGTGATTCGAGCGCAGTCGGAGGGGCTCGCCGTCGACTTCGATGTCACCGGCCTGACTCTGCCGGACTTCCTGGCGGTGTACCACTCGACGATGGATCGCCGGAAGGCCGCTAAGGCGTACTACTTCTCAGAGGGATTCTTCGATTCCCTTGTGCGAAACCTCCGCGATCATTTCGCCTTCGCCCACATCCGCCGTGATGACAAGGTGATCGCATCCGAGCTCGTCTTGCTTTCCCGGGAGCACGCATACTCGTTTCTCGGTGGTGCGCTACCGGAGGCATTCCCGCTGCGCGCCGGCGACCTACTCAAGCACGAGTTGTTCTTGTGGGCGCGCCGGACGGGGAAGCGTAGCTTCGTGCTTGGTGGGGGCCTCTCGGGAGAGGATGGGATCTATCGTTTCAAGAGAGCATTCGCGCCGGGAGGAGTGGTGCCATTCAACGTCGGCACAGCCGTACTCGACCCTGCGGCTGTCGAGGAGCTCGTCTCTCGCAGACGCGCCTGGGCACGCATGCGAGGCGTCCATTGGGAGCCCATCGCCGACTACTTTCCGGAATACCGCGCATAACACCGTGTCCGCCCGGCGACGCTCGCTGACTCAGGTCTCGTCACTACTCGGAAGCTTGACCAAGATCCCATGCCCATTGAGATTCTGAATGACGAGACGATCCGGCTTTCTGGCTTCCTCGTTGACGAGCCTGGTTACGCCCGCGCACTCCGGGAATCCGAAGTCATCGAACACAACCACACCTCCGGGAGACAATCTGCCCCACACCCAATCAAGCACATCCTTGGCTGAGCGGTAGACGTCCACATCGATGTGGCACAACCTGATGCGACGATCTATCGGCATCAAAGGCCCCGTCTCCTCAGGAAACACGCCGACCAGCAGCTCCACATTGTCGAGCCTCATCGCACGAAACAGATCCTCGACGGCGCCCTTCGACGTGTCGGAATGTTCGCCACCTGCGTAGACGGAATCTTCTGGACCCGCTTTCACAACGCCACGGAACGTGTCGCACAAGTAGACCCTGGCATCCAGCCCCTCAAGCTGGACTCTTCTAGCGAGCAAAGCACCGGTTCCACCCCGCCAGACGCCGACCTCGAGGATGTCCCCTTCGATCTGCGCGACCTGCCCCACGAGGTGCCACAACTCATAGCAGCGCTGTTCTCCTACCAGCGTGCTGCCCCGAACACCCCGGAAGGTCGCGCGGAATTCCGGTTCGAATAGCCACGGACTGTACGTTCCCTCGGCGATGATGAGCGAATAGCGATTCGGGTCGGCACCCCGTGACCGCAGCAACGCCCTGCCGTACAGGCGCGCCAGCCACTCGAACGATCGCTTGCCAAGGCGGCGGATCGATACAGACGATGCCACGATCACTCCGGCGGGCCGTTCAAGCATCTGGGACCGCCTCCGACAGGGCCCGCGCGACGCGCTCGATCTCGGACCGTCCGTAGCGTTGGTCGGTAGGCAGGCACAGGACCCTGCTGGAAAGCTGCTGCGCCTCCCTGCTTCCCTCGCGTCCCAGGCGCCAGAGGATCGTTGGGTAGATGTCGGAAGCTATGAGGCGGAGCCGGACCCGCTCTCGCTCCCGATGAGTAGCGAATACGAGAGCAACCGCCAGTGGGCAGGCACCCTCCGGCCAGTCGCGGAAGAGCGGCCTAAACGAATCGCGTTCCGGCAGTAGATCCAGGAACCGGCGGACATTCTTCTCGCGTTTCTCCCGCCAGCTCTGAGGATATCCAGACGCAAGAAGGGTTCGGCTCCATACCGTTAAGGCCGCCGATCGCGAATCGGCCAGTTGACACTCGCCTTCAGACTGAAGCCCTCGAAACATCTCCTTCGTTCGTTCGGGCTCTTGGGCGCCGGCGAGATACTGCCTCTTGAGTAGCATGGCGGCCAACTTGAGAGCGCTCCCCGAGGAAGGCATTCGAGAGGGCGCGTCGGGCATCAAGTGGCCCTGTGGGGACCAAAGTACGGCCCCATCGGGCACGGGCAGAACCTTCCTCAGAGAGGCAAACGCGTAGTCGGCCTCAGAGTGTCGGGCCCATGCGGAGGCCGGATCGTGGGTGTGGTCCTCGACGATCAGCGCGCCCATCTCTCTCCCCTCCCATGCCGACCAGGTTCCACGGGGCCGAACCCCGAAATAGTTGACGGCCAGCACCACGTCCCCAGGTCCGGCGTCGGCGAGATCACTCCACCGTGGGTGAAGCCAGCCCGGATTGTCTCTATACCTCCCCAACGGGATGCCGCGAGACGCCCAGGCGTCCGCGATCTCCTGGCAGAAATAGTCCGGGATGATCAACCTTCGAACCTCCCGGGTCGACACGAGATGACGCCAGAGACCCTCCAGTGCATCCCGTCCTAGGGCATAGAGCACTCGGGGCTCAGGCCATTCGAAGGCCCGCCCCTGAGGCCATTCCATCCAGTGGAACTCGCCACCGATCTCGAAAGGACGGCTCACCGATCCTGACGGTGTCACCGCGGCTCCCGGACCATGACGTACGCGGCGAATCCGGTTAGGTCCCACACCACACTCGCGGGGATGTAGCCCCGAGTGAGCAGCCCCGCGACAGCGTAGAGAGGCAGCAGCGCGACGCGTCGCCACAGGAAGCGCCGACGCACGGGGGAGACCTGATAACCCTCGTCCCGAAGCCGCCGCGCCAACGCAGACAGATCCACGAGTTCCCGGTGGGTTGGGTCGTCGTAGAAGTTGAGACAGCCCCTGATACCCCACCAACCGTCGGCGGCCTGAGGCAGGCGCAGGCTCTTCGCCGTCGGGGTCTCTACGTACATCACCCCACCTACGCCAAGCTTCGACGCAAGCTCCGACGCGACCTGCTCGGGTTCCTTCACATGTTCCAGCACATGACTACATATGATGACGTCGAACGCACGATCAGGTACCGCCCAGAGTGCCCCGGGGGCATCGAGGTCAGCGTCGATGTACCGGTCCATCGCTTCGAAGTCGGCCACGTCCTTGTGCCAGTCTTCGCGATCGAGTCCGTTGTAGACGCAGTCGGGGAAGTAGCGCTTCGTGATCGAAGGGGAATGGTTACCACAGCCGACGTCCAGAACCTGGGCACCGGGAGACGCGAGGCGCGGCCAGGCGGCCACGAACCTATGGGGCACTTCGAACCACCTGTACGCGGCTCGCAGAAGTGCTTCCAGGGACCTCACGTCACAATCCTAGGGTGCGCAACGCGTGGTCGAGCCCGGTCAGATCGGTGATCTCGGGGCACGACCCCGCCGACGCAGGTGTGGGCATCGTGGAGAAGTAGCCAGCCGGTCGACGGATCCTGACGCATCTGAGTCCGGCGTTCATAGCCCCGAGCACATCGCGATCGGGATGATCGCCGACCAACGCGGCGTCCCCGGCCGGCACCGCCAACTCGCGAAGGCATCGGAGCACGGGGTACGGATCTGGCTTCCAGCGCTCCCTGCCGAAGTCATCCGCCACGACGACGACGTCTACGAACCGCTCCACCCCGAGGCTGGCGATCTTCCGTCTCTGCACGTCCCCATGACCGTCCGTGACGATGCCCAGGGCGACCGACCGCTCCCTCATCGCCTCGAGGACTGCGGGGACCTCCGAAGCGAGAGCGATGTTCGGTTCGTGTGATCTGAACCTTGTTACGAGGTCGCCGACCCATTCCGCAGGGAATCCCAGGATGTGCGCTGCGCGGTCGAGGACACGATCTCGCCCCTGGTGATGGAGCGTCAAGAGCAGGTCCTCGATCGATGTTCGGGCAACGAAGCCGCGCACAGTAAGTTCATGGGCGACTACCTGGAATCCGCTCCTGAAGAAGCTCTCCTCCAGGTAGAGAGTGTCGTCAAGGTCGAAGAGCACCGCGGTCGAGGGACGCATGTCAGTTCTCTCGAACGGGCGCCGTCGCTTCGACCACCCTCGACCCGTCATGGTACAGGTCCCCTAGATACCTGTAGAGGTGCAGGCCGACCGAGTAGTCGTCGGGATCGCCATCCACTGAGAGAGCGCAAGCCGCCCTCAGTACCGACGCGAACAGGCGACCGCCGCTAGCGAAGTCTGAAAACACGCTCGCCGAGCCCAGCCGCGGGTTCACCTCCACCAACTTCGGAGGATCGGTCTTGAAGACCTGCAGGTTCAGTGGGCCGCTGAACCCGTGCTCGACCAGCGCGACGATCGTCCGCTGAGCGAGGTTGCGAACCTGAGAATCGTTGATCGTGTGGGACTGCCACGACTCGCCCCCGACGACCTTGTCACGGACCCGCTGCACCCTAATGGCGCACCGCCCCTCCTGCGATACGAAGGCGTCCACGCTTACCTCAGCAGCTTCGACACGTTCCTGGAAGATGAGATCCGGGAAGTCCGCGAGGGCCCTTCTCGCGTCGCCTTCGGTCTCGCACGATCCCGAGCCCACGGACCCGAACCCCTGGACCCTCTTGTAGAAGAGTGGGTAGTCCGCCAGTCCCAACTCGTCAGTCTGATAGCGGCGCGGTGGATTCAGTTCGTTCGAAACGCTGAACCGATGGAACTCGTCCTTGTCGAAACACAGGTCCACCAGCGGGGCCGACGGGGCGACGACCGTCGTCCCGATCGCAGAGAAGCGCGCGGCATGGGGCGCCAAGCGAACGAGGTCGACATCGACGATGGGGACTAGCACCCGGATGGACCCCCGCTGGCACAGGTCGAGAAGTGCCTCCACGTATCGCGGATCGTCGATCGAAGGCACGACCTCAGCGTCGTCTGCGAAGGTGCCGGCAGGAGTGATCGCGGCCTTGTCTGCGACGACGAGCTTGCCTCCCACCAAAGGCGGCACGTTCTCCATCGCCTTGCGCAACCGGAGTACCATGCCGACCCACTTGCCACCGCACGTCAGGAGCACGTTTCGGCTCGTGCCGATCCTTCCCCCAGTCATCGCCCGGCCGCGCCGTCCCCCGGCCGGGGGCCGCCCCGCCACAGGCCGATATCGTCGACGTCGGTCAGCGTCTGACCTGGAACGTCCCCGGGTTCGCTGAAGATCGTCCAGATGGTCGCTGCGAGGATCCTGGCATCGAGCCAGAGACTCCAGTGATCGACGTACCAAATGTCGAGATCCAGGCGCTCGCTGAGGCGCAGGTTCCGACGCCCACGAACCTGCGCCCAACCCGTGATGCCCGGCCGCATCTCGTGGCGGCGCGCTTGCCTCGGGGTGTAAACGTCCAGATACTCCGTGAGAAGTGGACGCGGTCCGACGAGGCTCATCTCGCCTCGAAGGACATTGATGAGCTCTGGGAGCTCGTCAAGGCTGTAGTCGCGAAGGAACCGACCCAAGCCAGTCGTGCGCGATTCATCGGTCAATTGCCAGGGCTCCCCCGGACCGGGCGGAAGCATCGTCCTGAACTTGATGATCCGGAACGGGACCGCGTCCCTGCCGGGTCTCGTCTGCGTGAAGAGGACCGGCCTGCCCATCTTCAGCCTGACCGCTACCCAGATGGCGACCAGCACCGGCGACATGAGGACCAGCAAGGTCGAGGCGATGACGACGTCCAGTGTTCGCTTGACGTCCAGATCTCGCTCCCTGTGATCCTGCATTAGCTTCGGCCCGTTCTGCCTATCCGTTGCCCGAGCGCCCGGCCTCGTCGCCTCATTCGTGATCGGCCGGGACCCGCCGCGGGCAGTGTCGCGCACGGCGCCCCCGATCATCAATCCTTCCAGGGCGTTCACACCGTCGATGGAGTTCGTCATCATGCGGTAGCTATGGCGACTATCACCATGTCCGCCCCAGATTTCGACGAGGAGGACGAACACGCGGTGCTGCGGGCTCTGCGCTCGCGGGTTCTTGGGCTCGGTCCTTTCGCTGAGGAGTTCGAGGAAGCGTGCGCGAAGGTGGCGGGAACCTCCCACGCCGTGGCCGTTAGCTCTGGCACCGCCGGCCTACACCTGATCGTCCGCTCCCTCGGCATCTCGGGCGGTGACGAAGTCCTCGTTCCGTCGTTCACGTTCGCGGCCAGCGCGAACGCCATCATCTACGAGAAGGCCACGCCGGTCTTCGTCGACGTAACCCCCGACACGTACAACGTTGATCCTGACGAGATCCAGGGTCGCCGAACCGACAACTACGAAGGCCATCATGGTGGTGGACGTCTTCGGTCATCCTGCAGATTGGAGGTCGATCGAGCGGATCGCTGGAGACCTGGCGCTGATCGACGACAGCTGTGAGGCAATCGGCGCGACGATACCGCGACCGCCCGGCTGGCGGCCTCGGCCGAGCGGGCTGCCTTCGCCTTCTACCCGAACAAGCAGATCACCACCGGGCGAGGGCGGCATGATCGTCACCGACGACGAGGAACTCGCCCGCGTCTGCCGGAGCCTCCGCAACCAGGGCCGTGGCGAGATGGGCGCGTGGCTCGAGCACGAGCGCCTGGGCTTCAACTACCGGATGGACGAGCTCTCCGCGGCGCTTGGCGTCTCGCAGATCGGCCGCCTCGACACGTTCCTGGCGAAGCGGGCCGACGTGGCGCGGATGTACACCGAGCGCCTGGCAGGCCTCGACTGGGTCCGCACCGCCGGTCGTCCGCGACGGACGTCACGATGAGCTGGTTCGTGTACGTGGTCACGCTCGCCCGCGACATCGACCGAGACGCCGTGATGGAGCGCATGGCGGCCGAAGGCATCCCGAGCCGCGCGTACTTCAGCCCGCTCCACCTGCAGCCCTACATCCAGGAGCGCTTCGGCACCCGCGAGGGCATGCTGCCCGTGACCGAGGACGTCGCCCGCCGCACGCTGGCGTTGCCCTTCCACAACAACGTCACGGAGGCGCAGGTGGAACGCGTGGTCGGCGCCCTCGAGCGCGCGGTGGCGTCCCGCTAACCGGGAGGCAGGCGGTACACGAACGTCGCCGCCGTGGTGCCGCCCGCCGGCACGTCCAGGAACTGGATCGCCATCGGCCGGCCGAACTCCTCCTCGACCAGGTCGAAGATCCCCGGTCCGCCGTCCACCGTGCTCTTGACGACCGTCGCGCCCGGCGGCAGGTAGACCTGGAGCTGCGCCTGGAACAGGCCCTCGGTCGCCTGGAACGTGGGGGTGCCCAGCAGGATCGAGGGTGGCCCGGTCGGCGCCGCGTTGTGCAGCGTCACGGTGACCGTCACCTCCGTGCGCGCCGTCCGGGAGCTCGGTCTGGGAGGACGCTGACCTGCCGGGTGACGAAGTACCCGGCGCGGTTGTCGGAGAAGCCCTGGAGCACCACGAGCGGGGGCTGCTCCGTGGCGAACGCGACCTCGCCGCTCGCACCCGAGGTCCGTCAGCGCCTGCTGCTGGGCCGGGTCCGTCGCGTACACCTGCAGGTGCCGTTCCTCGACGGCGCGGCCGAGCGCGGTGGCGAGCGCCTGCGGCGGCCACGGCCGCGACAGCAGCGCGCCCCACAACGCGGTGCCGATCGCGGTCTGCCACTGGTCCGACAGCGTCTGCGAGGTGGTCATGAAGGTGTCGCGGTTCATCACCTCGACCACGTTGTCCGACGTGATCTGGGTCGGCCAGCCCGGCGCGGCGACCGGCGAGTCCACCGGCCCGAGCGCCTCCAGCAGGTGGGACATCAGGACGGCGTCCCCCGAGATCACGCCGTCGACCGGCGGGCGGCCCGCCGCCTCCCAGATGCCCATCATCAGCCGGGCGTCGGTCGGGAAGTCGGGCGAGTACGTGGTGGCGATGAAGTCGGTCGTGGCGCCGAAGCTCGCCGTAGAGCCGCACGATGTCGGGGGGTGCGGGGACCGGCGCCACCTGCGGGATCGTCGACGTGGGCTGCGAGCTCCTCGAGCCGGATCCGGTGCCCGTCGACGTGGATCAGCCCGTAGGTGCCCGGGTACCCGCCGGCGCCTCGGGGGTCGGAGAGGTTCTGCATCACGATCAGGTAGCTGCGCGGACCGTCGGCGCCCAGGAACCCCGGCAGCAGCTCGGCCGTGGCGGCGGCCTTCGCGGCGGTGGACGCCCGCTCCGAGACCTGCGTCAGCGCCTGGTCCATCGCGGACGCGACCGGTGAGGTCAGCCCGTCCGTGTCGACCGCCTCGAGGTCGGTCTGCGCGGAGGCCAGCAGGTCCGCCGCCGCGCGCACGCCGGGAGCCGCGGCCGCGATCCCGGTCCGCGTCGATCTTCCCTCCGGTGCCGAAGCCGGGCAGTTGCTCCCCGTCCCAGCCCACGCTGCGGGCGGCGGCGGTCAGCTCGAGACCGGCGTCGGCCGCGTCCGCGGCGGCCCGGGCGAGCGCCTCGACCGCGTGCGCGTCGTCGCCCACGACGGGCAGCGTCTGGGCGAGCCGCGGGGCGGGGTGGTCCAGGAAGCCATCGGCGCCGCGGGCCATCGTGGACGCCTGGGAGAAGGCGGCCTGCGCGCCGGCCAGGTCCCCCGCCACGAGGAGGTCGCCCCCGCGGGTGAGCTGGTCGCGTGCGCCGCGCAGGTCCCGGGTGACGGACGTGGCCGACCAGATCGCGTCGGCGACCAGCAGGATCAGGAGGGCGCCGAGCACCCACAGCGATCCACCGCAGGCCGGAACGGCGCCTGCGACGACCGTGCGCGCGGTTCCGGCTCTTCGACACGGCCGAACCATAGCCGAGGGCCCGACAGCGGTAGGCGGTTTGCGCCAGGTGCATCCCATCGGTAGGGTCACCGTGTAGGGTTACCCGCGTGAGCCAGAGCCCTGGGAGGGTGACGTGAGTCGGATCGTGAAGCGAGCATTGGCGGCGTCGCTCGCGCTGACGTTGTTCGCTGAGCGGGACGGCCCAGGCCGTTCCGATGTACCCGACGTCGCTCGGGTTCAAGGTGAGCGACAAGTCCATCCACAAGGGACAGAAGGTCGTGTTCAAGGGGAAGCTGAAGAGCTCCCTTCGCCAAGTGCAAGAAGTTCAGCACCGTGACGCTGTACCGCAACGGCCAGGCGGTCGGCGCGAAGACAGACGAGCTCCACGGGCAAGTACAGCTTCAAGAAGCACCCGAAGAAGACGCGGACCTGGCAGGTCAGGTTCGGCGGCAAGTCGGGCGGCGTA
Source organism: uncultured Actinomycetes bacterium (assembly GCA_963821925.1). Taxonomy (GTDB): domain Bacteria; phylum Actinomycetota; class UBA4738; order UBA4738; family HRBIN12; genus JAOUEA01. Next base: position 31,251 of record CAWGFO010000011.1, read on the forward strand.
CACCCGAACCAGTGGGTCTGCAAGTCCAGCAGATCCAAGAAGATCCAGGTCAAGGTCACCAGCTAGGCGCCGGAGACAGTCCGCGTCGTCGCTCTTGACGGATCGCGATCGGACCGCGCTGTCGCCGTCGTCGGCCAGGGCTACGTCGGGCTCACGCTCGCACGCGGCCGCCGAGGCGGAGGGCTTCCGCGTCGTCGGGATCGACATCGACGCCGCCCGCATCGAGGGCTGCGCGCCGGCGACTCGTGGTGCCGGGCGTAGACCGCGAGCGACTTCCGCGTCGGGCATGGAGAGCGGCAGTCTCACGTTCTCGACTCGCTCCGACCCGGTCGGGCGACGCCGAGCATCGTCCTGATCTGCGTGCCGACGCCCGTCGCGGACGACGCGCCCGACCTGAGCTTCGTCGAGGCGGCCGCGTCGCGACGTGGCGCAGCACCTGCGGCCCGGCATCGCTCGTGGTGCTCGAGTCGACGACCTACCCGGGCACCACCGAGCACGCTGCGTCCGGCCGCTGCTCGAGGCGGGCTCGGGCCTGCGCGCCGGCGAGCGACTTCCTGCTCGCGTACTCGCCCGAGCGCGATCGACCCGGGCAACGCCGAGTTCGGGATGCGGAACACGCCGCAGGGTCGTCGGCGGCTGCACGCCGGAGGCCACGGCGATCGCGGTCGCTGTTCTACGAGCAGCTCGTGGACAAGGTGATGGCCGTCTCGTCGACCCGCGCCGCCGAGACTGGCGAAGCTCCTCGAGAACACGTTCCGCCACGTGAACATCGCGCTGGTGAACGAGATGGCGATGCTCTGCCACGAGATGGGGATCGACGTCTGGGAGGTGATCGACGCCGCGGCGACGAAGCCGTTCGGCTTCATGCCGTTCTTCCCCGGCCCGGGGATCGGCGGGCACTGCATCCCGCTCGGACCCGACGTACCTGGCGTGGCAGATCCGGCGCGACTCCGGGCCAGCAGTTCGGCGTGCTCGAGCAGGCGCAGGACGTCAACGAGCGGATGCCGAACTGGGTGGCGAGCCGCGTGGCGGAGACTGCCTGAACGACCAGGAGCGGTCGGTGCAAGGGCGCGCGAGATCCTGGTCGCTGGGCGTCTCGTACAAGGCCGACGTCGGGGACGTCCGCGAGTCACCGGCGCTGCTCACGCGATGCAGGCAGCTCCATCGACAGGGGGCGGACGTTCGCTTCCACGACTTCTACGTCGAGCGAGGTGCCGCTGAACGGCGGGACATCGGCGTGCGCGTCAGGACCTGGACGCCGAGCTCGACGGAGGCCGACGTGGTGGTGCTGCTGACGCCGCACTCCGAGTACGACCTCGAGGCGATCGCCGCGAGGTCCCGCGTCGTGCTCGACACGCGCAACGCGTTCGGGAGCGACCGCCGCTCGAACGTCGTCCCTTGTAGGCGCCCGGGCGGACTCACCGCGGCGCCGGCGCCACCAACCCCCCGTCGATCTCGGCCACCGTCCGGCAGCCCGCGATCGACATCGCGTTCACGACCTCCGCGCGCAGCATCCGGAGCGCCGTCGCGACGCCCTCGGACCCGCCCGCCGCGAGCGCCCACACCGTCGCGCGCCCGACCATGACCGCCGTCGCCCCCAGCGCCAGGGCCTTCAGCACGTCGCTCCCCCGCCGGACGCCGCCGTCCATCAGCACCGGCACCCGGCCGCCGACCGCCTCCACGACCTCGGGCAGCGCGTCCAGCGTCGCCGACGACCCGTCCAGCTGCCGCCCGCCGTGGTTCGACACCACGACGCCCTCGACGCCGTGCTCGACCGCGATCCGTGCGTCCTCGGCCGTCAGCACGCCCTTCGCCAGCACCGGCAGCCCGCCCGACGCCTCGCGGATCCAGGCCAGGTCGTCCCACGTGAGGCTCGGGTCGATCACGAGGTCGCCGTGCACCCCCACCGGCAGCTGGAACCCGCTCCGCGTGTCGCGGTGCCGCACGCCGAGCACCGGCGCGTCCACCGTCCACACCAGGGCCGAGTAGCCGGCCGCCGCCGCCCGCTGCAGCATGTCGCGCGTGCGCCCGCGGTCGGTGAACACGTAGAGCTGCCACCACTTCGGACCGGTCGAGGCCGCCGCGATCTCCTCGAGCTTGGCCTCGGCCGTCGACGACACCACCATCAGCGACCCCTCGGCCGCCGCCGCCCGGGCCGTCCCCGCCTCGCCGTCGGCGTGGGCGAGCCACTGGAACGCCCACGGGGCCACGATCACCGGGAACGAGAGCGGCACGCCGAGCACCGTCACCGACGGATCGGGCTCGGCCGCGCCCCGCAGCACCCGCGGACGCAGGATCCACCGGTCGAACGCCCGGCGGTTCTCCTGCATCGTCCACTCCTCGCCGGCGCCGCCCGCGAAGTAGTCGTAGACGTCGGGCGACAGGGCCGCGCGCGCCTCCGGCTCGAAGTCGTCGAGGGTCACGAACCGTCGGACGTCGTCCATGGCGGGGAGCCTAACCCCTACCCGCGGGCCGCCAGCCGGCCGGCGCCCATGTCGCGCGAGAGCCCGCGCGCCGTCTCCTTCACCGCGGTCGCGAGCGACGACGACGTGCCCTCGACGTGCAGCCGCTCCACCGGCCCCACCACGCCGATCGAGCCGACCGGCCGCCCCCGGTGGTCGAACACCGGCGCCGCGATCTCGGCCTCGCCCACGATCGCCTCCTGATCCTCGATCGCCACGCCCCGCGTCGCGACCTCGATCAGCGCCGACTCCAGCGCGGCCGGATCCACCAGCGTCCGCCCGGTGAGCGGCTCGAACGGCCCGTCGCCGAGCATCGCCTCGACCTCGTGTTCGCCGAGGTACGCGACGATCGCCCGTCCCATCGCGCACGCGTGCCAGGGGATCGAGGCGCCCACCTCCAGGATCTGCACCGAGTTGTCCGGGCGGAACACGTGGTGGACGATCAGCACGGTCGACCCGTTCAGCACGCCGACCCGCACCGACTCGCCCACGCGCGATGCGAGCGAGTCCGCCCACAGGAGCGACCGCCCGCGCAGCTCGTGGTTGTCCAGGAACGCGTTCCCGAGCTGCAGCATCGCGGGGCCGAGCCGGTACTTGTCCGTGTCGGGGTCCTGCTCGACCATCCCCTGCGCCTCGAGGGTGCGCAGCAGCCCGTACGCGGTGCCCTTGGCCAGGCCGAGCTGCTCCGCGATCTCGGTGACGCCCAGGCGCGCCGACCCGCGCCCCAGGACCTTCAGGATCCGCGCCGCACGGTCGACCGACTGGATCGTGCCGCGGCGCTCGGGGGCGGCGCCGTCGAGGCTCACTCGGGTCTCCCGGCCGTCCTCGCGAGCGCGCCGAGCAGCAGCGCGGTCGAGGTCGCACCGGGGTCCTGGTGACCCACGCTCCGCGGCCCCAGGTAGGAGGCCCGGCCCTTGCGCGCCTCCATCGGGATCGTGTCGCGGGCGCCCTCGCGCGCGGCCGACGCCGCCCGCGCGGCCGCGTCGCTCAGCTCGCCCCCGTTGCGCAGCTCCTTCTCGAACCCGATGAGCCCCGGCACGAGCGCGTCGACGATCGTCTTGTCGCCCTCGACGGCCGCGCCCAACCGCTGGATCGCCGCGAGCCCGGCGCGCAGGGCGCGCAGGAGCGCCTCGGCATCGGGCTCCGCCGCGTTCCCGAGCTCGGCCCCCACGTCGTGGAAGAAGCTCCCGAACAGCGGGCCCGACGCGCCGCCCACCCGGTTCACGAGCGTGCTGCCGGCCCGCACGAGGATCGCCCCCGGCGCGAGCCCGTCCACCGCGGCGAGGTCGGTCACGACCGCCGAGAACCCCCGGTCCATGTTGATGCCGTGGTCGGCGTCCCCGATCGCGGCGTCGAGCTGCGTGAGGTAGTCACGGTTGGCGGCGATCTCGTCGGCGGCGTCGCGGATCCAGCGCCTGACGAAGACCGCGTCGACGGGGGTCGCAGGTGGGGAAACGTCGCTCACGTGGCCCACACCCTCCGGCCTCCTGGGACCCGCTGTCAAACCGGGTCGCCGCATCGTCCGCCCTCGACCTGTTCGATGATGCCGAACAAAGTACGGCCTATGCGAACTATTGACCATCCCCCACGGACGGCATTGGCTGGTACGTGACACGGGTTGGCGCGCCGATCCGGTGCGCCCGAGTCATGAGAGGGGTGGTTCGCCCATGTTCATGGGAGAGGTGGTCGGCACCGCGGTGCTGATCCTGCTGGGTGACGGCGTCGTCGCCGGCGTGCTGTTGAACAAATCGAAGTCGCAGAACGGTGGATGGATCGTCATCACCTGGGCGTGGGGCATGGCCGTGTTCATGGGCGTGCTCGCGAGCCTCGCGGTGAGCGGCGGCGTCGCCCACCTGAACCCGGCCGTCACGGTCGGCCTGGCCTCGATCGACCTGGTCGATTGGAGCGACGTCCCGACGCTGATCGCCGGCCAGTTCATCGGCGCCTTCATCGGGGCGATCCTCGTGTACCTGTCCTACCTGGTGCACTGGGGCGAGACGGACGACCCGGGCCTCAAGCTCGCGGTCTTCTCGACCGGCCCGGCGATCCGCAACACCGCGGCGAACCTGATCACGGAGATCATCGGCACCTTCATGCTGGTGTTCGGGATCCTCGCGATCTCCGGCCTCACGATGGGCGACCAGGTCATCAGCGGCGCGCTGGCCACCGGGGCGTTCCCCGTCGGTCTGCTCGTCCTGGTCATCGGTCTGTCGCTCGGTGGGCCCACGGGCTACGCGATCAACCCGGCGCGTGACCTCGGCCCGCGCATCATCCACGCGATCCTGCCGATCCCCGGCAAGGGCACGTCCGACTGGGCGTACTCGTGGATCCCCGTGGTCGGCCCGATCATCGGCGGCGTCGCCGGAGCGCTCGCGGCCAAGGCGATCTTCGACCTGTAACTCGGTACCACTGACGGCGGGGCTTGACCCCCACATGCCCGTGGGGCCTCGCCAGGGAGGCGATGCAGATGAAGAAGCTGATCAACGATCCCGCGAACGTCGTTCGCGAGGAACTCGAGGGGATCGAGGCGGCGCACCCGGACCTCGTACGGGTGATGTACGACCCGTACGTGATCGTGCGCGCCGATGCCCCGGTCCAGGGCAAGGTCGCCCTCATCTCGGGCGGCGGCTCGGGCCACGAGCCGATGCACGGAGGGTTCGTGGGCCAAGGCATGCTCGCGGCCGCATGCCCGGGTGAGGTCTTCACCTCCCCCACCCCCGACCAGATGGAGGCCGCGACGAAGGCCGTCAACGGCGGCGCCGGGGTGATCCACCTCGTGAAGAACTACACCGGCGACGTCATGAACTTCGACATGGCGGCCGAGCTCTGCCGTGCCGAGGGGATCGAGGTCGAGTCCGTCCTGGTCGACGACGACGTGGCCGTGCAGGACTCCCTGTACACGGCCGGCCGTCGCGGCGTGGGCGCGACCGTCCTGATCGAGAAGATCGCCGGGGCGGCGGCCGAGGAGGGCCGCGCGCTGAAGGAGGTCGCCGACGTCTGCCGCGAGGTGAACGCGAACGCCCGCACGATGGGCATGGCGCTCACGTCCTGCACCGTCCCGGCCGCCGGCAAGCCCACGTTCGAGCTGGGCGACGACGAGATGGAGATCGGCATCGGGATCCACGGTGAGCCCGGGCGCGAGCGCATGAAGGTGAAGCCCGCATCCGAGATCGTGGAGATGATGGCCGCCGCGGTCGTCGACGACCTCCCGTTCTCGAGCGGCGACAACGTGCTCGCGTTCGTGAACGGCATGGGCGGCACGCCGCTGATCGAGCTGTACGTGGTGTTCAACGAGCTGAACAAGTACCTGAAGGGCCGCGGGATCACGATCACGCGGAACCTGATCGGCTCCTACATCACGTCGCTCGACATGGCCGGCTGCTCGATCACGCTCCTGAAGCTGAACGACGACTTCACGAAGCTGTGGGACGCACCCGTGAAGACCGCCGGGCTCCGTTGGGGGGCATGACCGGAGTGACCATCTCGTACGACGCCGTCGTCGAGTGGCTGAGAGCCTTCGCGGCCGTCATGGCCGAGCAGAAGGACTACCTCACCGAGCTCGACTCGGCGATCGGCGACGCGGACCACGGGATCAACATGAACCGTGGGATGCAGGCCGTGCTCGGCAAGCTCGACACGCAGCCGAACGGCGACGTCGGCGCCCTCTTCAAGACCGCGGGGATGACGCTCGTCTCCACGGTCGGGGGCGCCGCCGGGCCGCTCTACGGCACGCTCTTCCTCCAACTCGGGGTCACGACCGCCGGCAAGGCGGAGCTCACCGAGGAGGACTGGTCGGCCGCGCTCGCCGCGGCCGTCACGGGTGTGCAGGCCCGCGGCAAGGCCGAGCCCGGCGACAAGACGATGGTGGACGCGCTGATCCCGGCGCGTGATGCCTTCGCCGCGGCGGCGGCCGACGGGGCGTCCCTCCAAGACGCGCTCCGCCGTGCTGCCGCCGCTGCGGAGGACGGCATGAAGGCCACGATCCCGTGGGTCGCACGGAAGGGCCGAGCGAGTTACCTGGGCGAACGGAGCGCCGGGCACCAAGACCCCGGCGCCACCTCGTCCTACCTGTTGATGCAGACCGCCGCCGACACATGGGCCGGCGACGCCGGAGGATCCGAAGGAGGTCAGTGATGGCGGACTACGTCGGTGCGATCGACCAAGGCACCACGAGCACGCGATTCATGATCTTCGATCGCGGTGGCAACGTGATCGGGGTCGACCAGAAAGAGCACGAGCAGATCTACCCGAAGGCGGGATGGGTCGAGCACGACCCGATGGAGATCTGGGCCCGCACGACCGACGTGGTCAGCGGCGCCCTCGCCAAGGCGAACATCACGTCCGCCGACCTCGCCGCCGTGGGCATCACGAACCAGCGCGAGACCACGCTGGTGTGGGACCGCCACACCGGGCAACCGGTCTACAACGCCCTGGTCTGGCAGGACACGCGCCAGCAGGACATCGTCGACATGGTCGCCGACGGGAACCAGGACCGGCTCCGCGAGAAGACCGGCCTCCCGCTGGCCACCTACTTCTCGGGCACGAAGATCCGGTGGATCCTCGACAACGTCGAGGGCGTCCGGGCGCGTGCCGAGGCCGGCGACCTCCTGTTCGGCAACATCGACTCGTGGGTGATCTGGAACCTCACGGGCGGGATCGACGGCGGCGTGCACGTCACCGACGTCTCGAACGCGAGCCGCACGCTGCTGATGAACCTCGCGACCCTCGACTGGGACGACGAGCTGCTGAGCATCGTGGGCGTACCGCGTTCGATGCTGCCGACGATCAAGGCCTCGTCCGAGGTCTACGGCACCGCGAAGGGCGAGCCCCTCGCGGGCATCCCGGTCGCGGGTGACCTGGGCGACCAGCAGGCCGCGACGTTCGGGCAGGCCGCCTACGACATCGGCGACGCGAAGAACACCTACGGCACGGGCAACTTCATGCTGCTCAACACCGGCACCGAGATGGTGCCGTCCAAGAGCGGCCTGCTCACGACCGTCGGGTGGAAGCTGGGCGACCAGCCCGCGGTGTACTGCCTCGAGGGCTCGATCGCGATCACCGGCGCGTTGGTGCAGTGGCTCCGGGACAACCTGGGCATGATCAGCACCTCGCAGGAGATCGAGACCCTGGCCGCCACGGTGGACGACAACGGCGGCATGTACTTCGTGCCGGCGTTCTCGGGCCTGTTCGCGCCGTACTGGCGCGGCGACGCCCGCGGCGCGATCGTCGGGCTGACCCGCTACGTCAACAAGGGTCACTTCGCGCGCGCCGCCCTCGAGGCGACCGCGTGGCAGACCCGCGAGGTCCTCGACGCGATGGAGGCAGACTCCGGCGTCACGCTGAAGGAGCTGAAGGTCGACGGAGGCATGGTCTACAACGAGCTGCTGATGCAGTTCCAGGCCGACTGCCTCCAGGTCCCCGTGATCCGGCCGAAGGTGGCCGAGACCACCGCGCTCGGCGCCGCCTACGCGGCGGGGCTCGCGGTCGGCTTCTGGAGCTCCTACGACGACCTGCGCCAGAACTGGGGCAAGGACGCCGAGTGGACGCCGAAGATGAGCGCCGACGAGATCGAGGCCGAGTACGCCCAGTGGAAGAAGGCCGTGACCAAGACCTTCGATTGGGTGTAGAGCGTGAGCACGGCGGGCGCCCACTCGGGCGCCCGCCGGCTCCACCAGGAGGAGCCGCGATGACGCAGGAACGTGACCAAGGATCGTTCGCCGAAGGCCAGGAGGACGAGGCGGCGCACCCCGAGGACAAGAACGTGGGGACTTCGCCGAAGGCCAGGAGGACGAGGCGGCGCACCCCGAGGACAAGAACGTCGGGGACTTCGCCGAAGGCCAGGAGGACGAGGAGGCGCACCCCGAGGACAAGAACGTGGGCGACTTCGCCGAGGGCCAGGAAGAGGAGCACTGAGGCGCGAGGGGCCGCCGGGCCCGCTCAGGGCCCGGCACACCCCGTGAGCTCCGTGCGAGGATGAACCCATGGAGCGATCGAGCCCTCCCTCGGCACACGTCCTGATCATCGGCGGCGGCGGGACGGGCGGCGCGCTCGCCCACGACCTGGCGCTGCGCGGCGTCAAGGTGACGCTCGTCGAGCGCGGCGAGCTGACCTCCGGGACCACCGGCCGCCACCACGGCCTGCTGCACAGCGGCGGACGCTACGCCGTGAACGACCAGGAATCCGCGATCGAGTGCATCGAGGAGAACCGGATCCTCCGCACGATCGCGCCCGGGTCGTTCGAGGAGAACGACGGGCTCTTCGTCGCGGTCACCGACGAGGACATGGAGTACCTGCCCGCGTTCCTCGAGGGCTGCGCCGCGACGGGGATCCCCGCGCAGCAGCTCACGCCCGAGGAGACCCTGCGCCTCGAGCCCAACCTGAACCCCGAGCTGAAGGCCGCCGTGCGGGTGCCCGACGCCACGATGGACGCGATGCGGATGCCGCTCCGCTTCTTCGCGACCGCGAAGAAGAACGGCGCCGAGATCTTGAACTACGTGGACGTGACGGGCCTGATCGTGCAGCAGGGCACGGTGACCGGCGCCGCGGTGCGCGATCTCGTGACGGGCCGCGATGCGCAGATCGACGCCGACATCGTCGTGAACGCGACCGGCCCGTGGTCGGAGCAGGTCGCGCAGATGGCCGGCGTCGACGTGCCGATCCAGCCGTCGCCCGGTGTGATGCTCGCCGTGCGCGGCCGGCTCTGCAACATGGTGATGAACCGGCTCCACAAGTCGGGCGACGGCGACATCATCGTGCCGCAGCGCGCGCTCTCCGTGGTCGGCACGAGCTCGTGGAAGGTGGAGGATCCCGACGACCTGACCGTTCCCGAGGACCACGTGCAGCGGATGATCGAGGAGGGATCGAAGCTGATCCCCGCCGTGCGGCAGGCGACCTTCCGCGCGGCGTGGTCGGCCGCCCGCCCGCTGATCGGGACGAAGGAAGAGGCCGACTCGGGCCGCGAGCTCTCGCGGACCTTCAAGACGATCGACCACGCCGTGGAAGACGGCGTCGAGGGCTTCGTCACGATCACCGGCGGGAAGGGCACGACGCTCCGCGGCATGGCCGAGCTGTGCGCCGACGTCGTCTGCGGCAAGCTCGGGATCGAGGAAGCCTGCCGCACGCGCGAGACCGTGCTGCTCCCCCACGACGAGGCGTTCACCCGGGGAGCGGTGGCATGAGCGCCGAGACGCAGACCACGCGCCGGGTCCGCGTGTTCCGGTTCAAGCGGGGCGACGACGAACACCGCTACGACGAGTTCGACGTCCCGGTGACCGAGCGCAGCACCGTGCTCGACGCGCTCCGCTGGATCCAGCTGCACCACGACCCCTCGCTCGCGCTCCGGCACTCGTGCTTCCACGCCTCGTGCGGCACCTGCGGCGTGCGCGTGAACGGCCGCGAGGGGCTCGGGTGCGTCACCGCGCTCTCCGACGTCTCGGGCGACACCGTGACGGTCGAGCCGCTCGCGAACCTCCCCGTCCTGAACGACGTGGTGTCCGACGTGACGCCGTTCATGGAGCGGTTCCCCGCGCCCCACCCGTACGTCCGCCGCAGCGAGTTCATGACCGGGGCCGACACGCCCGACGACGTCGACGCGTACGGCCGTTTCGAGGACTGCATCGAGTGCGGGATCTGCCTGTCCGCGTGCCCGGTCGCGGCCACCGACGACACGTACGTGGGCCCGGCCGCGCTCGCCTACGCGCAACGGATGCTCGAGGAGGCGCGCGGCGCCGACCGCGAGGCGCTCCTGGACTGGGCCGACAGCGAGCACGGCGCCTGGCGGTGCCACGCGTCGTTCGAGTGCACCGAGGCCTGCCCGTCGGACGTCCGCCCGGCACAGCGGATCATGCTGCTCCGCAAGGAGCTCGGGAGCCGCAAGAAGGAGGTGTCGTCGTGAGCGTGCGGCGAGGGGCGGAGCCCGGGGTCGAGGACATCCGCTCGGCCCGCGAGGACGTCGGTCCGATCCCGCGCAAGGGCGTCGGGCCGGTGGCCTGGTTCGACATCCGCAAGCGCGGGCTCGGGCAGTTCGCCTTCTCCCTGAACCGGATCACGGGGCTGGGGCTCGTCTTCTACCTCTACCTGCACCTCGCGGTGCTCTCGATGCTCTTCCTGGGCGAGGAGGCCTGGGACGACTTCCTGGGGCTCGCCACCACGAAGCTCTTCCTGCTGCTGGACGTGCTGCTGATCTTCGGGCTGCTCGCGCACGGCCTGAACGGCCTGCGGCTCGCGCTGATCGGGAGCGGCCGCGGGCATCGACCACCAGAAGGCGCTCTACCGCTCCTGCCAGGTGATCGGCACGATCCTGCTGCTCGGCGCGGCCCTCCACATCCTGGGAGGCGAGTGATGGCCGCCCGGACGACCGACGCGACGACATCGGCGCCCGCCGGCCGGTCGCGCACGTGGCTGTGGACCGCCGGCACCGGCGTCGCCCTGCTCGTGCTCGTGACGATCCACATGGTGGCCCACCACTTCGTCGTCGAGCGGATGGGCGGCCTGCGCACCTACCAGGACGTGCTGGACTACGTCGCGAACCCCGTGATGTTCGTGATCGAGTGCGTGTTCCTGGTGGTGGTCACGATCCACTCGATGCTGGGCCTGCGGTCGGTGCTGTTCGACTTCGGCCTCTCGGTTAGGACGAAGCACCTCATCGATCGCGGGCTCGTCGTCCTCGGCGTGCTGACCGTCGCGTACGGCTTCCTGCTGATCGGCGTACTGGCCTCGAGGGCCTAGGAGCCTCCCGTGGTCGGCATCGTGATCGTCTCCCACAGCTACCGCATCGCCGAAGGCGTCGCCGAGCTCGCGCGCGAGATGGGCGGGCCCGACGTCCGGCTCGAGACCGCGGGCGGGCTCGACACGCCGGACCATCCGATCGGGACCGACGCCGTGCTCGTGATGCAGGCCGTCGACCGCGCGTGGTCCGACGACGGCGTGCTCGTCCTGATGGACCTCGGGAGCGCCGTGCTCTCCGCCGAGATGGCCCTCGACCTGATGCCCGAGGAACAGCGCGCGCACGTGCTGCTGTGCGAGGCGCCGCTCGTCGAGGGCGCCGTGGCCGCCGCCGTCACCGCGAAGATGGGCGGCACGCTCGAGGCCGTGGCCGCCGAGGCCCGCGGCGGCCTCGCCGGGAAGATCGCGCACCTCGGCGCGCCGGTGCCGGAGGCGCCCGCGCCCGACGGGGTCGGGGAGGGCGCCGTCACCCTGCGCCTCACGATCCGGAACCCCCACGGGCTGCACGCGCGGCCCGCGGCGCGGTTCGTGCAGACGGCCTCGGGCTTCGACGCGAAGATCGAGGTGCGGAACCTCACGAGCGGGCGCGGACCGGCCGACGCCGCCAGCCTGAACGCCGTGGCGACGCTCGGGGCGGCGGCCGGCCACGAGATCGAGGTCGCCGCGGGCGGGCCGCAGGCGGCCGAGGCGATCGCCGCGCTCAGGGCGCTCGCGGCGCGGGACTTCGACGAGGCGGCCGAGGCGCCGGGGGCCCGGGTGCGCCGGAGGCCCGACGCCGCTGCCGGCACCGCGGCACCGCCCCCCGAGGGCGTCGTGCGCGGGTTCGCCGCCTCGCCCGGCATCGCGATCGGGGCGGTGCGGCGCTGCCACGTCCCGTCGCTCGAGATCGACCGCGACGACGCCACGGACCCCGATGCCGAGGCCGCGGCGCTCGACGCGGCGATCGCCGACACGGTCGACGCCGTGCGGCGCCAGCGCGAGGCCGTGGCCGCGCGCGCGGGCGAGACCGAGGCCGGGATCTTCGACGCGCACCTGCTGTTCCTGCGGGACGAGGCCCTCCTGGCGCCGGCGCGGCGCGCGATCCACGCGGACGGCCGCTCGGCCGCGCGCGCCTGGCGCGACGCGATCGACCGCACCGCGGCCGCATGGGACGGCCTCGAGGACGAGTACCTGCGCGCGCGGGCCGACGACCTGCGGAGCGTGGGCTCGCAGGTGCTCGCGCGCCTGCTCGGCGTCCCGCCGCCCCACCCGCGGATCGAGGAGGCCGGCGTGCTCGTGGCGGCCGACCTCACGCCCGCCGACACCGCCGGGCTCGACCCCGCCCTGGTGCGGGGGATCGCGACCGCACGCGGCGGGCCCACGTCGCACGCCGCGGTGCTCGCGCGCGCGCTCGGGATCCCCGCGGTCGTCGGGCTGGGCGACGCCGCGCTCGACCTCGACGAGGGGTCGACCGTGGCGGTGGACGGGCGCGTGGGCGACCTGTACGTCGACCCCTCCCCGGACGACGTGGCGCGGCTCGAGGCCGAGGCGGCCGCCCTCGCGGCGGCGCGCGCGGCGGCGAGCGCGGGCGCGCGCGGCCCCGCGGTCACGCGCGACGGCGTCACGGTGGAGGTCGCCGCGAACGTGGGCGGGCCCGCGGAGGTCCCCGCCGCGGTGGAGGCCGGCGCCGACGGGATCGGGCTCTTCCGCACGGAGTTCCTCTTCATGGGGCGCGACCGGATGCCCGACGAGGACGAGCAGGAGGCGGCGTACCGCGCGGCCGCCGAGGCCCTCGACGGCCGCCCCCTGCTGATCCGGACGCTCGACGCCGGCGCCGACAAGCCGCTCCCCTACCTCGGCCAGCCCCACGAGGAGAACCCGTTCCTGGGCGTGCGCGGCGTGCGGCTCGGCCTCGCGCGACCCGAGATCCTCGAGGCGCAGCTCCGCGCGATCTGGCGGGTGGCCGCCGACCATCGGGTGCGCGTGATGTTCCCGATGGTGACGACGCTCGGCGAGCTCCGCGCGGCGCGCGCCGTGCTCGAGCGGGCGGGCGCGGGCAGCGAGGTCCCGCTCGAGGTCGGGATCATGATCGAGGTGCCGGCGGCCGCGCTCACCGCGAGCGCGCTGGCGGCCGAGGTCGACTTCTTCTCGATCGGCACGAACGACCTGACGCAGTACACGCTGGCCGCCGACCGGGGGAACGAGCACGTGGCGTCGCTCACGGACGCCCTGCATCCCGGGGTGCTCGCGCTGATCCGCGCCACCGTCGAGGGCGCCGAGGCCCACGGCCGGTGGGTGGGCGTCTGCGGCGAGCTCGCCGGCGACGCGCTCGCGACGCCGCTGCTGCTCGGGCTCGGGGTGCGCGAGCTCTCGATGAGCGCCCCCGCGATCGCCGGCGTGAAGCAGGCGGTGCGCGCCACCGACGCCGGCGAGGCGGCCGCGCTCGCCGGCCGCGCGCAGGCCTGCGCGGGCGCGGACGAGGTACGAGCCCTTCTGGGTTAGCGACGGAGCCGAGTCAGGGGACGATCCTGAACTCGTACAGGCGACCGTCGTTCTCCTTCGGCACGACATCCTCAGGGGCGCCGCTGTCGGTCACGAAGAGGTGCCTGCCGGTCCCATCGCTCGCCGGTGCGATGACGACACCGGACGCCTTGATGAGCCACGGGGAACATCGATCGTCCGCACGAGCTTCCCCGCGATAGGTCGTCTCGACCGCGTAATCCGGGCCTCCGGGGATGCGGCTGCTGACGATGAACAGGTGCTTCGTCACGGCATCGAACCAGATGTCCTCGGTCTCGCTGAATCCGAACCGTTCCGTTCCGAAGCTCCGAACCCGATCGTCCCGCGTGTCGAATCGCCGGTCGCGCCCTCGGCTGACGAAGTACACACGGCAGTTGGACGCGTCCGTGACGATCAGGGTCTTCCGGTCACCTCGCCAGGCGAGCCCCTCCGGATCGTGCGACCCGAATCGGCCGGTGTGCAGGAGCGTCCGTTCCGTGTCGTCGTTCGTCCCGAGGAGGCCGTCCCGCCCGGCCCGAACCGCGTAGACGGCCTTGGCATCGTCGTCCACCACGTAGAGGACGTGCTTCCGTCCGTTCCAGGCCAGGTCCTCAGGTTCCCGCGTGATGCTCGCGAGCTTGCGCGCTGCGATGAGACCACCGTTTCGTCGGCTGACGAAGAGGTTCCGTCGCCTCCACACCACACCCTCGTCAACCTCGGCATCCGAGATCAGGAGGCGTCCCGTCCGCTCGTCGAACGAGAGCCCGGTGGGATCGGGGCTGGGTGTGCGCCAGCGAGACAGCCGCGTGACGCGGACGACCTCGGCGGTCGCCGCGGTGGCCACGTTCGATGCCGACAGGATCATGCCGACGACCAGCCCGCCGCATACGATCGCTCGCCTTCCCTTGAACATCGCACCTCACTCTCCGGTCCCGTGCGCAGCAACGCTACCGCCCGGATCGGTCGTCGCCGTCATCCAGTTGCGTTAGGCATCATGACGAGGCTTACGTGTGGGAACCCCTAACTAGGCCGAACGACCTAAGACCATCGGCTATTGCGCCAGAATCTGTAGGTATGAGAGCCTACGCCGTATGTACTCTCACTATCCCCCGATCGGCGTAGTCCACATGCCGCCGACCCGCCCCAGCCCGCCCCCGGAAGGGGTTGCACCATGAAGGGCGCGAAGATCCTCTTGATCGATGGGCAGCGCCTCTTCGCCGAGGCACTCAGTTCGGTACTCGAAGGATACGGTGCCGAGATCGTCGGCCGCGCGTACTCCGGCAGCGACGGCGTGAAGCTCGCCGCCGCCGAGATGCCGGACGTGACCCTCCTCGATCTGCGCCTCCCCGACCGGTCCGGACTCGAGGTCGGCCAAGAGATCCTGCTCGGTAATCCATTGGCCCTGCTCGTGGCGCTCACGGGTGTGCGGGATGCCAGCGCCGAGCGGGAGGCCATCCGCGAGGGATTCCGTGGGTTCATCCCGAAGGACACGCGGCTGGCGGGCGTCGTCAACGGCATCCGCGAAGTGCTCGCGGGTTCGGTCGTCGTGATCCCCTCCGCGCGCCCCGGAGCGGCCATCGGTCGACCGGCGGGGGGGAAGGATGCCCGGCTGGCCAGCGACCTGACCGAGCGCGAACGAGACGTCCTCGTGCTCATCGTGAACGGGGCATCCAGCGAGATCATCGCTGACCGGCTGGGTATCAGCCGGAACACCGTGCGCACGCACGTCCAAAGCGTCCTCACGAAGCTTCAGGTCCATTCGCGGCTGGAGGCGGCGAGCTTCGCGGTGCGCCATGGCATCGTCGATCCCGGCGGCGGCCTCCGCGTCCCGGCATGACCCACGCTCCCCGTCCGTGATGCACCTGCCGTATCGGTAGTGCGTCGGACGGCCGGTGCCAGGGTGGGCGCAGATACGTACGGTCCAAACGCAGGCGACGAGGCGGTGGGGTGCTGGGTTTGTTGACGGACGAACGGGTGGCGGAAGACCGGGGGGCGGGATCCAACGACCCGATCCGAGTGCTGATCGCCGACGAACACGCTCTGTTCCGTCAGGCGGTTCGCATCGTGCTCGAGATGGAGGACGACCTCCTCGTGGTCGCTGAGGCGCTCACCGGGAGCGACGCGATCGCCGAGGCGGAGCGAAGCCGCCCCGACCTCGCACTCCTCAGCGTGAACCTGCCCGGCGTCGACGGCCTGGCCGCAACCACCATCATCAGGGAGCGGGTTCCCACGTGCCGGGTGATCGTGCTGACCGACGAAGACGACCAGGACATCCTCCGTCGGGCCATCGAGTACGGGGCGGCCGGCTACCTCACCAAGGAAAGTCCGATGTCCGCCCTGACGTCCTCGATCCGCTCGGTGCACGCGGGCGACACCCTCGTGCCACCCAACATGCTCGGACCGCTGCTCGAGGGCATCTTCTCGCAGCGCCGAGAGCAAGGCGAGGCGGTTCGACTCCTCGCCCGACTGAGTCGGCGCGAGCAGGAGGTGCTGCGGCTCCTGGTCGACGGCGCGGGCAACGAGGAGATCGGGCAGGCGCTCGTCATCAGCCCGCAGACGGCCCGGACGCACATCCAACGGGTGATCCGGAAGCTGGGGGTGCATTCTCGCCTCGAGGCCGCCATGCTCGCGACCCAGTCGGGCATCGTCGACGAACTGGCGGCGTCACTCGGAGCCGGCCGAGGATCCGGACATGGCGCAGGCCGCCGAGGCTGATCTGCGGCGACATTCGCCCCGTCGCACGACCGATCGCCCCGCGATCCGCTCGCTCCCACCGCGTCGTGTGACCGAGGGATCGGCGTACCCCTCGTACCCATCCTCTCGCTCGGCAGGGGTACCCGCATGGGGTCAGATGCAGCAGGAACCCTTGCGCCGCTGCTAACTCCGTACCGTTATTACGCCGCTCTACGCATGCCTTCGGTGACCGGTAGTTGAACACTCGGTGTCCGGTCGGCGACATCTCGCTGCCAAGGCTCGACGTCGTTTCGGGGACCGATACCGGCCAGGGGTAGCTTGCGGTGGATGCATACACAGCGGAAGAGGAACTGGTCGTCTCGACCGAGACACACGCGCGACCACGACATCGGTGGATGTCGCGACTCGGGCTGGGAACCCTCCGTCGAGCACCCTCGGTGGGACAGGTCGCTGCTGCCGCTGACGTCATGATGCTCGCCCTCGCGACGGCGGTCACCACGCTCTCGTCGCCGCCCGCACGCGATCCGTCCGTCGCCGGCGCCTATGCCCTCTTGGCCCTGATCTCGCTGCACCTGCTCGCGCCGCGCCGCGGTCGCCTCCATCCCACGGTGGTGAAGGACGTCGGATGGGTGCTCCAGCGCATGGCGCTCCCGCTCCTCGTGCTCGTGCCCTTCGTCGACGGCTCTCCCCGGGTGCTCGCGACGATGGTGCCCGTCGCGATCGGTGGCGTGCTCGCAGGAAGGGTCGTCGGCTCCGCGATCCTCCGCGGGGCGCGCGTCCGGGGCACGGCGTGGGATCCGTGCCTGATCGTGGGCACCGGAGACGTCGGACAAGCGCTCGCTCGTGTGCTGCTCTCGCATCCCGAGTACGGGCTGCGACCGAGCGGCTTCGTCGGAGACGCGGACCCCGAGGGCTCCGTGCTGCCGCTGCTCGGGAAGTTCGACGACCTCCCGTTCGTCGCCGGGGATCGAGGCGTGACGAAGGTGGTGATCGCGGACCCGGAACGGTCCGATGCGGCGATCGCCCGGATGCTCACGAAGGAGAGCGCCGGGGCACTCGAACTCTTCGTCGTGCCCCGGTTGCCCAACGTCGGGGTCGTGCCCGGCACGCAGTGGGTCTGGGGGATCCCTCTCGTCCACATCGATCGGTCGATCTTCCGCACCGCGTCGCGGGCCGTGAAGCGCCTGACCGATGTCGTGCTCGCATCCGTCGCCGTGATCCTGTTGTCCCCGTTGTTCGTGGCGGCCGCCATCGCGACACGCCTGTCCAGCCCGGGCCCGATCCTCTTCCGCCAGACGCGTGTCGGCCGCAACCATCGGCTCTTCGACATGTTGAAGTTCCGTACGATGACCGTCTCGGACGGCCCGGACACCGCGTGGTCCGGCTCCGTGAGCGACGAGGCCCGCCAGACCAAGGTCGGTCGTCTGCTCCGCCGCACGAGCATCGACGAGCTGCCCCAGCTGTTCAACGTGATCAGCGGCCACATGTCACTCGTTGGACCTCGCCCCGAGCGCCCTCACTTCGTCGAGCAGTTCTCGGAGGCGGTGCCCGGGTACTACGACCGTCACCGTGTCCTCGGCGGGATGACCGGCCTCGCGCAGACGCATGGGTGCCGACAGGGCTCGATGGAGGCGATCCCCGTCCGCGCGCATTTCGACAATCAGTACATCGAGAACTGGTCGTGGTGGAACGACATCGCGATCATGCTCCGTACGTTCCGCCTCGTCGTGACCGGCGATGAGCCCGCGTCGGCCGACGCGTTGGGGCAGATCGCTTCTCCACGGATCGACCCGTCCGTCGCAGCGGGACCCACCCTCGATCTGCGGGACGACGAGGCTCCGGTGGTCGTGACCGACCCGTCGAGCACGCGACCCGCGCCCGACACCGCCCACGACGCGGCATGATCGTGAAGAGGTAGGATCGGTCATCGCCCACAACAACCCCCGTCTGCGATCCACGTCACTCATCGCGGTGGCGCTCCTGCTGATCGTCGGGACCATCGCGGCGCTCCCCGCGTCCGCGAGCGACCGGCCTCGGTTCCATCTCGAGTGTCCGTTCGTCCGCCATCGGATGGCGGATCCGATCGTGCATCCGGGCGAGCCGGGCGCGGGTCACCTGCACGCGTTCTTCGGCAACAAGACCACGGACGCCTTCTCGACCTTCCGCTCGCTGCGCACGGGCGGTTCCACGTGCGGCCACCCCGGCGATCGGTCCGCGTACTGGACGCCGGCCGTCTACTCCGGCGGCAGCGTCGTGCGCGCGATCGACGCCGACTTCTATTACCGCGGTACGACGGAGCCGTTCACGGCGATCCGACCGTTCCCCTCCGGGTTGAAGATCATCGCGGGCAACGCCGACGCCACCGGCCCCCAGGACCGTCGCGTCATCGAGTGGAGCTGCTCAGGAGGGAGCAACTACTCCACGCGTCCACCGAACTGCGGCGGGGACTACGTTCGTGCTCACGTGAGGTTCCCCGAGTGCTGGGACGGCTCCCGTCTCGACAGCCCGAATCACACGGCGCACATGCGCTACGCGGTGAAGGCAGCGAGCGGCCGATCCGTCTGTCCCCGCAGTCATCCGGTCCCGGTTCCCATGCTCGAGTTGACCTTCACGTTCCCCGTCCACGACGGCTCCACGATCTCGCTGGCGACGGGGAAGTACTTCACGATGCACGCCGACTTCTTCAATGCCTGGAACCAGACGGCCCTCAGGGGGCTCGTCCGCCGCTGCATCCACGCCGGCATCCAGTGCCCCGCCTTCACGGCGTAGGGGCGGCTCCGCCTTCCCGCGACGCGACCGGTCGCGTCCAATGGTCGAGACTCTGCCCGATCATGTCGGCCGTCTCGCGGATGTCGTCCAGGAACGGCGCCTGGAGCTCCTCATGCAGCGCCGGCGGCATCGGGGGCGGCTTCTGAAGGTTCCGGGTTCGGAAGCGGCGGATCGCGTTGACCGCCCCGGTGGGGACGAGCGGCTCGACGACGCGGCGCACGGCCTTGTTCGTGAGGAGTCGCTCGACCAGCATGTTCGAAGGGACCCCCCCGACGTTGTGGGGCGTGTCCAGATCCGGCGAGAAATCCGGGTCCGCCCCGACGAACGCGTAGATATCGGCCACGACGCCGACCGGTGACCGCGTGAAGTCGTCGAAGAGGAAGACGTGGATCCGGTCGCGTGGGAACCGCTCGAAGTACGGGGTGAGCATCTCGTGATACCTGCCGATGCGCATCCAATGGGAGTCGGGTCGTGCCCAGTTCGCCGACGGTGTGAGGTCACGGTCCGGGTCGAACCGTAGACCCCGGGAACGCAGGTACATCAGATAGTCGGAGTACGCCCTGTCCACCGGCTCCCGCAGGCCGCAGATGATCTGCATCTCCGGAACGCTGGTCGCGATGCGTTCCGCCGCCTGCGGACACTCGATGTAGATCGGCGACGCTTCGCCGATGGCTCGGTGCCCTCCCTCCGACGGGAAGAGGCGCTCGTACTCCTCGATCGACCTGACGGGGAACCGATGGAGATCGGGGTCGCCGTAGAGCAGCCGCCCGCGTTCGTCGGTGCCGTAGGCGAAGAAGTTGGTCTCCTTGAAGGGACTCATGGCGATCTGTGGGTGCTCGTCGAGATACCAGTACAACGCCGTCGTTCCCGCCTTGGCGGCTCCGATCACGGCGAACGTCGGAAGCGTCACCGAGGGAACTCCTCCACCGCTCGGCGGATCACGGCCTCGACGTCGTCCATCGCCTCTGCGATCGAGCGGTCGGTGTCGACCGAGCACACGTTCAGCCCGTCGAAGCGTAGGGACTCGCTCGCCGCGTACCGCCGACGAACGTAATCCTCGGGCTCGACCTTCTCGCGGGAGGCGTTGCGAGCGAGCGTGACGGCCAAGGGTGCGGTCAGCCGCACGACCGCGGCCGGCGCGGCGATCGAGCGGTAACACCGACCCTCGACACGCTGCAGCCAGCGAGCGAGCGGTCCGGTCACCAGGGCGTCCTGAAGCTGGGGTCCGTCAGGACCGTTGGGCGTGGGGAAGCGATCACAGAGCACGATCGAACCGTCTCTGGCGCGTCGGGCTGCGCGACGAAGCACCGAGCGTCGTTCGTACGCCAACATCGCGGAGCGCACGGCGAACATCAGTGGGACGGATCTCGTGTCGTGGTCACCCGACGCACCGCTGTCCGCGCGCAGCCGTGTGGAGCGCTGACCGGGGAAGACCGCGCGCAGCGTCGGCAGCAGTACGTGCGGGATCGACGTGAGGAGCGTGGCGGGAGGCTTGCCGACGTGGATCTGCCACACCAGGTGGTCATCGTGGAGGCGCCGCTCCATCTCCGCGATGATCGTCGACTTGCCGGTCGCCTCCGACCCGACGAACGCGATGACCGCCCCCCGCACCAAGGACCTAGCTCCGGGCGTCTTCTGAGGGCAAGGGGGCCTGATCGGTCGCCGGCGCTCGCAGGAAGGCGCGGACGCGTTCTGCGGCGACCCGCAGGTCGGCCTCCCCGTCGGGATTGTCTACGACCAGGAGCCGGCTGAGGATCGGTGGCGTCGCGGTGAGGATGTCGAAGAGCTCGACCGAGCGCACCGCCCAACGCTCGACCTCGGCGCGGTCGTCACCCGCCAGCTCCCGCCGCCGATCGGTCCGACCGATCGAGCGCTCCACGAGGGTCTCGAGCGGTGCCCGGACGTAGACCACGCGGTCGGGAAGCGGGACGAGCTCGACGAAGCGCTCGACGTCGGCGCGCTCGAACGGGGCTGCGGTGTAGACGAAGAGCTGGTATGCGAGGAGCAGCGCTCCCTCGTCGGCGAGCACGATCCGGCCGCGCGCGCGCCGACGCGCGAATGCCTGCATCCCCACCCGCCGCTCGACGTTCAACAGGTAGTTCCACCGCGCGACGGTTGAGGGGTGATGCCGCAGTCGGTCCCAGGCGAAGCGGGTGAACGCCCGATCGTGTCGAAGGACGGACGCGAACGCGGGGAGCACGACGACGTCGGCGACCAGGTTCCGGACCGTCGGATCCTTGGCCCAGCGCCGGCCGGGACGGTCGGTCACCAGATCCCAGGCGTCCACGAGCGGCCCCTGCGGTGCCGACTCGAGCACGCGCTCGACGAGCGAGCTCTTCCCCGCGCCGCTGCTGCCGACGAATTCGACGATCACCGGGCGACCCCCTTGGCATCCGCGTCTTCGAGCACATCGCGGTACACGGAGGCGACCGCGTCGTGCATCGTGTCGAGCGTGAACCGGGCGACGACATGGTCGCGGGATCGCTGACCGATCGCCGCCCGCTCCTCCGGGGACATCGCTCGGGATCGGGCGATCTCGCGCGCGAATCCGGCGACGTCCCCCACCGGCACGAACGGGATGAAGTCCACGCCGTCGGCGAGCTCCCGGTGCGGCGGTATGTCCGACAGGATCACCGGGCACCGCGATGCCATGGCTTCCATCACGGCGACGGGGAGCCCTTCGCCGTGCGACGTCGACACGAACACATCGGCGGCCGCACAGCGCCGGAACACTTCGTCGCGGGAGATCAGCCCGGTGAACTCGACGCGATCACGCGCACCGAGGTCGGCGACGCGTCCGCGAACCGCCCCCTCGAGCGCCCCAGCGCCGACGATCAGCAACCGATCGTCCGGCGCCCCCTTCACGAACGAATGCAGCAGCGTCATGGGGTCCTTGACCTTCGCGAGCCTCGCGACGGACGCGACGACGAACCCCTCGTGGTCATGGCGGACGGGCCCGGCGGCGAGGGCGGCGTCCACCCGATCGAGGTCGAAGCCGTTCGGAACGACGCGCCAGCGACCGCGGACGAGCAGCTTCCAGACCGCCGGAACGCTGTCGTACGCCGCACGGCTGCAGAAGATCACCCGCGAGTAGGCCGGCATCGATGCGACCATCAGCAACTGGTCACGCAGCGAGTAGTCGTAGAAGGAATCCTGCACCGTGTAGACGAGGGACCGCCGGGCGGTCCTGAACCTGCGGAGGGCGATGAGCGACAGCGGGACGAGCGCGCCGCTCTGCGGCGCGTGCACGTGGATGATGTCGTACGGGCCGGCGTCCATGGCCGACCGCAGCGCCCTGAAGAACCCTGGGATCGTGCCGTCGCCGGGGAACAACGCGATGGCCGCCGGCGCCACGAGCTGGGGAGGGAAGAACGTGCACACGGCGAGGTCGCGAACGTCCATCAGCGGCAGGCAGTGTTCGTTGTACTGACCATTCGTGGGCCCGACCATGAGGATCACGTGGAGGATGCGGAGCCGCCGACCGTCCGGGGATGCGGGATCCTCACTGAACGGTACGGCCACTACCCCTTCGTCCCTCCGTGTGAGCGGCATCTCATCCTGCATCGCGGACCCCCCCGGCCGTCGTCCGCGCGTCAGCCACCAGGGGTCCGACGAGGAGCGCGATCTCCGTCGGCGACGTGACGGACGTGTCGAACCTCAGGACGAGCGGCCGTCCGGTCGCCTCCGCTCGATCGAGGATGTCGGCGAACAGCGCCCGATAGCGACCGAGGAACGCGAGTGCTTCTTCGAAGGATCGCCCTTTCGTCGCGTGCGACTGTGACCGTTCGTTGATCCGGCCCCACAGGACATCGTCGGGGGCATCCAGCCACACCAGCACATCGACCGCGGACAGCCACCCCTCGAGCATCTCGGCCCACCATCGCCGTGCCCGAGGCCGCGTCCACAGCTCCGGCTTCTGCGCCCGAAGCCGAACGAGCGCGTAGAACGGACCCTGATCCAGGACGGCCACTCGATCCCGGTACGAGGGTCGACGTTCCAAGAGCCTCTGCCAGCGGGTTACGTACGCGAGGAGCTTGAACTCGGGCCAACTGACCCTCGGGCGACGGAGGGAGTCGAGGAGCACCGGGATCGTGCGAGGGAGCGCGAGCACGACCTCCCGCACGTGCCCAGGCGTCCGCGTACGGATGAACTCCGCGCGTCGGCAGCGTGGGTCCCCCTCGCAGATCGCGCGAGCGAGCGTGGACTTCCCGGCGCCGGCCACGCCGGCTACCTCGAGGAGCGTCGGTCGCCCGTCGTGCCCGTCCGCGCTCGGTGAGGCCACGGCTACGGCCCGACCCTGGCCACGTGCCGGCGAGGCGCCGAACGCGCGGACGAAACGTGGGTGCATCGAAGAGCAGGCATGGCTGTGACCATACGGAGCGCCACGCCGTAGCCACACGCGTGGAGCGGTGTAACTCGTGTACCTCGCCTGCACGAGGAACCCCCCAGTGTGTTCGCGCCCGCTCGCCCTCGCCCGGACGACGTACGCCCCGTACGGCACGCGGGGCATGGAGAGGGCGGCGCGTACGGCTACGGTGACCGTCTGACGTACGCCCTCCCGCATGACGGCGACAGCTGATCCGGGGCGCACGAGATCGAGCACAAGGAACGAGGGATCGCATGGCGAACCGTTCACCCGAAGGGGAGGCGGTCATCGGTCGAAGCGAGTTGATCCGAGTGGTACTGGGCAAGTGGTGGCTGGTGCTCCTGACGACCCTCCTCGGGGCGTCGGCGGCCTACCTCTACTCGTCCGCTCAGCCTGCTTCATTCACGGCGAACGCGCAGGTGCTGCTGCGACCGGTGCTGTGGAGCCCGCTGCTCGGTGGCCCCGAGGAGGTCAAGCCCGAGACGGAGGTGCTCGTCGCCTCGTCGCCGGCCGTCGCGGAACGGGCGAGGGAGACGCTCGGCAGCGAGGCCGACGTGTCGGACCTCGCGAAGCGCCTGGACGTCTCGGTGGCCGGTGCCGGCGATGTCTTGGACTTCTCCTTCTCGGGCTCCAGCGCGCTCGACTCGATCGACGGTGCGACCGCCTTCGCGCAGGCCTACATCGACTTCCGCTCCGAAGACGCTCAGTCGTCGGCCGACCGGTACCGGGCGCCGCTCGAGTCGCAGATCGCGGGACTCGAGGGTCAGATCAGGAAGATCCGACGTGAGCTCAACCTCACGAGCACGGCCTCGCCGAGGTACGCACTGCTCCTCGAGAAGCTCAACGACGCGGTCGACACGAGGCAACTCTTCCGCGACAAACTCGCCCCGTTGATGTCCTTCAGCACCGACGCGGGCAAGCTGCTCGGCGTCTCGCAGGCAGGGAGCGCGGCCGCCGCTCCCACGAAGCAGCTCGCGCTCGTCGTCGGAGCGGCGTTCGGCATGATGGTCGGGATCGTGCTGGCGTTCGCGTTCGCCAAGGGCCGCGGGACCCGGGACGATCGAGGAGCCGACCTCGGACCCGTGAACGGCGAGCTCGACCGCGATCTCGAAGGTGATGGGGGGAAGAAGCGTTTCGCCGATCGCGAGGCGGCGTCGGGACGCGCCCGCCGGTGATGGCCGAGGCCCGACGGGCACAGGGTGCGGACCGAAGGCACGCCGCCCAGATCGTCATGTCGGGCGATCCGACCGTGCCCGTTCCGTACATCTGCATGCCCGGCAGTCCCTACGCCGGGTCGACGCTCCTGGGCTTCCTGCTCGATGCACACCCGGCGTGTGCCTCGATCGGGGCGGCAACCGGGCTCACCCGTCGCGTCGACCTCAAGACCTACGAGTGTTCGTGCGGTCGCCCCTTCCTCCGATGCCCCTTCTGGGCGAACGTCGCCGAGCGCACCATCGAGCTCGGGCACCCCGTTTCCGTCTATCAGACCGGCTTCTGGAACACACACGTTCGTCTGTCGCGTCGTCGCTGGTTGAACGGGTTGCTCGTGCGATCGCTGGGACCGGCGTTCGCCACCTCGATGAGGGACGCGACGATCGGGAACCTTCCCTCGATCAGACGCCGGATGTCCGAGGCTCGTGCGGCGACGTGGGCGCTCAGCCGTGCCGTACTCGACGTGAGCGGCAAGCAGGCGTTCGTCGACACGTCGCGCGACCACCAGCGGCCGAAGTACCTTTCCCCCGCTCCCTCCCTCGAACTGAAGGCGATCCACCTGGTCCGAGATCCTCGCGGGAACACCGCCAGCATCATGAAGCACACCGGTGTCGACGTGGTGCGCGCGGCGCGCCAGTGGCGGCACTACAACCTCGAGGCGGACCGCTCGAGCCGAAGGCTGCCCGAGCGGCTCCTGGCTGCGCGTGCACTACGAAGACCTCTGCCGAAACCCACAGGCCACGCTCGACGAGATCGCGCGATTCATCGGCGTGGAGACCGCGCCGATGCCCCCGCTCGATACCGCGGAGCACCACATCATCGGGAACTCGATGCGTCTGCGCTCGATCGAGGCGATCAGGGAGGATCAGGGTTGGCGTGAGGCCCTGACGGAGGACGACCTCGCGGTCATCGCGAGGATCACCGGGGACGTCAGCCGGCGTCTCGGCTACCCGCGACCACCGTCGACGGGACGGGCGGTTCCGTCCGCCTGATGCCGAGGCGGGCGGCAGGCGCCGCCGCGACGGACAGGGTGATGAAGAGCCACACGCTCTTGCTGGTCTCGAGCGACAACGACATGCCGGCGATCCCGAAGAGCGACAGTTGCGCCCACCAGTAGGCACGCTCCCACCCCGGTGCGTACCGACGGACGATGATCACGACCCTCCACAGCAGACGCCCGAACAGGACGAACCCGATCAGTCCGGTTTCTGCGAGCACGGACAGGTAGATGTTGTGGGCCTTCTTCTGTACCGCGATCGTCGCGCGGATCGCGTCCGTACCGACCCCCTGGATCGGCCGGTCCGAGAACGCGGCGAAGGCTCCTCCCCACGTCTCGGCGCGACCTCCTACGTCCTCCACGTTCCATTGTGCGGTCGTTTCGCTCCCGGTCAAGGCGCTCCACACCGACCCCACGCGGGCGAGCATCTCGGGCGGTGCGAAGAGGAGGACGAGCACGAACGTGACACCCAACGCCGCGGCGCCCGTGCGGCGCATCACGGGATCGAGACGCCGGAGCGACCAGATCATCAGCACGACCGTGGGGATACTCGCGAGCGCCGCACCTCGGGTCCCGGTGAGGATGAGCGCGAAGAAGGCCGTCGGGATGTAGCCGAGATTGACCCACCTCCGCCACCGTGAGCCCTCGCCGAAGCCGGGGCCCATCGCCAGGTACCATGCCGCGGGAGCCGCGGCCGCGACGATCAAGCCGATCCCGTCGATCTCGGTTCCGAGACCGATGTACCGGGCGTGTTCGGCGAAACGGGCGGGAGGGGACGTGAGGAACTGCACGATCACGCTACCCGCCGTGACGAAGGCACCGTACACGTACGCCTGCAGCGCCGCCTTCACGGCCCGCTCATCGTCGAAGAGATCCCAGAGCACGAGCATCATCCCGAGGAGCTGCACGTACGTCACGGCCTGCAGCAGCGACGCGGTCGGATCGACGCTCCAGAAGTAGGTTGCCCCGCTCCAGAGCACGAACGCGAAGTAGGCCTTCTGCACGGGCCCCGGCCGCCGGACGCCCGCGAGCATGACCGAGAGGATCCATACCGCGGCGACGGCGAGCCCCAGCGCCCGGCTGATACGCCCGACGGACCCCAACGTGACCCCGACCTCCCACGGGATCGTGAAGATCATCGCCAGCGCGAGCCCTCTCGCGAGGGAGCGGATCGGCAACGAACGCGCCGTACCGGTCACGCCGCTCCCCTGGAGCACGAAGGCGTCGGACATCACGGCCGCTCCCCGAGCAGGTGCAGGTACCGGTCGACCACCGCATCCTGCACGTAGGGCTGCCAACTCTCCGGCGACGGCCGTGGGACCTCACCGCTGAGCGCGCGACCGATCGCGGCGGCGAGGGCCGGCGTGTCGCCGACCGGCACGAGGGCGCCGTGCGCCCCGCCGGCCAGGATCTCCATCGGACCGCTCGGACAGTCGGTCGCGATCGTCGGCGGTCCGCAGTACAGGGCCTCCACGAGTACGGATGGCAACCCTTCCCACCGCGACGACAAGACGTACGCACCCGCTCCGACCATGTACGGGTACGGGTTCGAGATCCAGCCGGGGAGCGAGACGTCGTCCCCGACCCCCGCTTCGGTGACGATCGCCTCCAGATCGCCCCGTTCGGGCCCATCTCCGATGATCATCAGCCGCGCGTTCCGGGTGGCGCGCACGGTCGCGAAGGCCCGGATCAGGTTCCCGAAGTCTTTCTGCTGGGCCAGCCGCCCGACCGCCACGACGACCGGAGGCTCGCCGTCCCCGAACCAGGGATGATCCAGCGGCTCGGCCGCCATGGCCCGGAGCGCCTGGGTGATGATCGGATTGAAGGCGACGTGCACGACGTGGGCTGGGACATGGATCTCGCGCACGAGGTCGTCGGCGACGCCTTGCGAGACCGCGGCGACGGCGTCCGCCCACGGGTAGAAGCGGCCGGCGAGCGATTCGACAGCGCGGTGGCGCCGGCGCGGTGAGTTCCGCGTCTCGAACGACAGGGTGTTCTGCTCGTTCGCGACCAGCACGGTCTTGATGCGGGACAGTCGGCGTGCCCACACGCCGACGATGTTCACATAGTTCATGGACGTGATCACCCCCGGCGGACGCTCACGCCGGAGGTACCGCACGAACTTGGGCAGACTGGCAAGCACGCGGGACGCGCCGAGATCCACGATCTTGACCGTCGCGGGCACCTCCTCGAGATAGTGCCCGACGGCTCGACTGAGCACGAGATCGACGTCGTAGCCGCGCTCGGCGATGCCGCCCGCCAGTTTCGCCATGGCGCGTTCGGCGCCACCCCCGTCCATGTTCGCCGTGAAGATCGCGATCTTCCGGCGCCGCCCTTCCGTCTCGACGCTCCGGCTCATCGCAGCTTCGCCGCTCTCCGCACACGGTTCCACACCTGACCGCGCGACGCCCGTGACAACCCTCCGAAGTACGCGAGCGGCGCCACCACCACGGCCGAGGCGGCCGCACCGAGGAACAGGGCGGCCCACGACCCGGCGTGGACGATGTCGGCGAGCCACGCAGCGGCCGCGAAGAGCACGATCGTGGCGATGCCCGGCCGGATCACCGCGCGGACCTGATCTCCGAGGGGGACCTCGAGCATCCGCCCGATCATCGTCGGGTAGGCGACGCTGAGCACCGCGCGCCCGGCGATGAACCCGACGACCAGACCCGCGATACCGAACCTATCGAGCAGCACCCATCCGAGACCGGCCGACAGGGCTGACGCGAACGCGCCGAGCAGCACCTTCCGGCGCAGGTTGAGCGTGAGGTCGATGATGTTGGCGTCGGTGCGGATCATCGCGAGCTGGAGCGTCATCACGACGATCCCGACGATCACGGCGATGCTCGTCTGCTGCCCTGGAACCCAGATGTCGAGGAACGACTGGTCCCACAGGATCACGCCGACGCCGCCGGTCACCGTGAGCAGCCAGACCATCGCGAGCGTCTCGCTGCGAACCCGCGCGGCTCGCCGGACATCGCCGCTGCCCACCACGCCGCCCAGTCCCGGCATGATGGCGAAGATGAACGTCGCGACGGTGACCGTGATCGTCTGGGGGGCGAACCTCGACAGGGAGTAGGTCGTCACGAGCGCCGGACCGCCTGCGATGCCGAGCACGATGACGTCGCTCGCGATCAACGACCGGTTCACCAGGTTCCAGATCAGGAACCACCAGCTGAGGCCGGTGAACTTGCGGACACTCTCGCGGGTGGGGCGTGCGATCCCGAACCAGGGCACCTGCGATCGCGTGATGGTCAGATACACCACGCCGGTGATCGTGGTCGCCGTCAATACCGCGAGGGCGAGCCCAGGTAACCCCCAGCCCGCCCACACGACCCCCGCCATGAGGCCGGCCTCCACCGTCATCACCGCGGCGGTGAGCCCGATGCGCTTGTACCCGAGATTCTCCCCCTGCAGCACCGACATGGGGAGGTACGCGAGGCTCGTGAGGACGACGTCGAACGTGAGGATCGCGGCGGTGATCCTGATCGTCGACGCGGAGCTCTCCAGGTTCAGCCAGATCGGCGCGTACCACGTCAGGACGGCACCGATCGCAAGCAGGAGCGGCAGGAACAGGAACCAGACGGCGATCGCGTCCCCTACGTATCGGCGTTTGCGTTCGGCGTCCTCGGACTGCTGATCGTGGGCGACGGTCCACTTGAGCGCCTCGCCGGGTCGGCCGCTCGCCGGCCCCGCCTGATCGATCAGGTTACGCAGTACCTGCCAGACCCCGTACCACGTATCGCCGAGCGTCCGAACCAGGAACGGCGTCACGAGGAACTTGGCGAGCATGCGGGCGCCCTGGTCGACACCGGCGGCGACCGCGTTGAGCGACGCCTTCTTGGTGAGGCTCCCGTCGGACAAGACCCGGTGAAGCACGCGGGAACGCGGCTTCGGTGGATCCTTCCGATCGATCGGGGCAACTCCCATCGAGCGTGACTCCTACAACCTCGACCAGACGAGGGACCGGACCTGGCGGAGCACGTCGTCCTTGGGCTGGCCGGCCTCGACCACGAGGGCGGGTGAGCCGCTCCAATCGATGCTCCAGATCTCCTCGGCACGAGGGCGCACGAGGCTCTCTCGTTCGACGCCCTCCTTGCGCCGGACCGCGAGGTCCGGATCCACACGGAGCACGATCAGCACGTCGGGGGCCGCGATCCGCTCGTAGTAACGACGCTCCCGTGCCGCCAGCGCCGCCACGAGCCGACCGCGCCGGGACGGGTCGCTCAGATGTGCCGTCACGGCCCCGTCCATCAAGGTGACCTGGGGCAACGGGAACCGGTCGCAGACCACGATCCCGCCGTTCGTCGCGTACCGGCGCGCTCGCCGGTACGCGCGGTAGCGATCGCGAGCCGTGAAGACCTCCCAGACGAGCCGTGTGCCGTCACGGAGCGACACCGGCGAGCCGTCCTCCGCATCCTGGAGCGTGCTTCGGATCTGCGCACCGGAGGGATTGGGCGTGCGACGGACCTTCGCGGCGGCCTTGATCGACCTGCGTACGGCCCGCGTGGAGACACCCCGTGGCGGCTTGCCCATGTGCATCGAGGTCGTCGTGATCTCGCGGCCCAGCCAGCGTTGGAGGTCATCGACGGCCGTGGACTTTCCCGCCCCGTCGCTGCCGACGATCGCGATCAACGCCCCGCCCGACCGGATCCGCTTCTCGACGGGGCCGCGACGGAAGATCTTCCGACGGAACAACGTCCTGATACGTCGCCAGATCTTGAGATACGTGTCCAGCGGCTGACGGCGTCGGTTGCACGAGGTGAGGGCTCGCTGCAGCCTTCGTGCGGTGGTGACGCGGAGCCAGAACGAGGCGCCCGGTTGGACCGCGTCGAGCATGCGTTCCCAGAGCGCGCTCGGGACGATCGGCAGCTGTCGTGCCATCGTCTCCCACACCGTTCCCGGATCCACCTGCGCGCGGAGCTGAACGAGCTCGCGCCGTTCGCTGGCCGACAGGGACCCTTGCAGCATCAGGATCGAGTCCCACGGGCAATGCTTCAGCACCATCCGGATCAGCAGCAACCCGAACTCGTACGTCGGCCCGGCGATCTTGAACGGCGGGTGATCGATCGCGGCCGCCAGGTAGGCATCCTCGATCGGGAGCCGTGCATTCTTGGTCATGTCGTCGCCGACGAGCAGCTGATGGTGGGCATGGATGTGCACGAGCCGCCCCGACGGTTCGTCGAGCGCGTACCAATGGAAGACACCGGGCAGGCGTTTCCATGCCGACCGGTAGTCGACGGCCTTGAACCCCAGTCCGGTGATCACTCGGTCGAAACGCTGAGTGTCGGCACGATGAACAAGGAGGTCGAGGTCGTTCTCGCCGGAGGCCGACAGCTCGATACCCTCGTTGCTCTTGAAATGGCAGTAGCGGACACCGGCGTCTTCGAGGGCACGACACAGCACGGACACCAACTCGAGCGCCGGTCCCCGAACGGACTCACCATCGCTCACTGCGTGACCGGACCGTGCCCCGTGATCCCCTGAGACGACGGTACCGCCGTCGGCACTCTTCAAGGCTCCTCCTCGAGCGATCCGGCACGACGACGTACGACGATGCGACGATAGGTACCGACGCCGCCCCGAGCACCGGTGCCGGAGCGTATCTCTGCTACCGCAGCCGGACGAGGGGGCGACTCGGAAGCCTCATGCGACGAGCTTGGCCATCACCGGGCGGCTCCACGTCCGGCGCGACAGCGACAGCACGGGTCGATAGACGAGGTGTTGCTTCGCGCGGAACGCTACGAGCTTCCGTCGGCTGAACGCGTTGCGTTGTTCCGCGATGTAGCGCTGGACCATCGGTTCCAGCGACGGCCCCACCTCACGCCGCAGGCGCGGATACATCTCGTCTCGCACGTACTCGTACAGTTCGAGATCCTCGACGTTCGCGGATTCCAGGAGTCTTCGGGTTCGCGCGTCTGACAGCAGCCGCTTCGAGATCGTGTTGTCGTTCGCGACGTTCACCGATTCGTACGAGATGTCAAGATCGGGGGCGACGAGCCGCTGGAGCATCACCACCGACTCGTCGAACCGCTCCGTGAGCCCGACGAACATACCGGTGCGCTCGATCACCGCGATCGCGTCGGCGGCGTTCGCACTCCCCGCCATCCGCTTGCATTGCGGGTTACGGACCCATTCACGTTCGATCCACTGTTCGAACGTCAGATCGTGCTTCTGCCGGTGGTTGATCCGGTACTGATAGCGCGAAGCCGCGAGTTTCAGCGGCTCGCGGAGCATCGAGAGATACCGTAGGTCGTTGGCTTGAAGATCGACGTGCCCTACCACGCGGTGACCCGCGATGCTCGCGAGGTTCGGATAGAGCCTCCGCACCCGTCGAAGGTCGTCCGCATCGAACGGTGTGTCCAGCCATCGGCCTTCCCAGGGCTCGACCTCGCAATGTCGCGACCCGTAGGAGCTGCGCAGGATCGATCGCACGGTGCTTCCGGCGGTCTTATTGATATGGACGAACACGAGCATGCGATCACCTGTCGATCGGGTTGGACCCGACGAACGCTATCAGCGCGACCTTCGCTCGTTACCCCCCACGTGACGTAGGCCGGTACCGCAGGCGACGTGCGCTGACGAGCTCCGACCAGAGGTCGAGGTTCCTGCGGAGTGTGTCCGTCAGGTCGTAGCCGGCGCTGCGTGCCCGTGCCACCTCGCTCGCACGCCGTAACGCATCCACGTCGGCGAGGTAGGGCTCGATCGCGCTCGCCAGGGCGCTCGGATCTCCCACTGGGACGACGGCGCCCGCCTCCCCAACCGCCTCGGAGCCGGCCACACGCGTCGCGACGACGGGGAGTCCGCATGCGAGCGCCTCGAGCAGGACGAGGGACATCCCCTCCCACCGCGATGGCGCCACCATGAGGTCCGCTGCCCGCAGATGTGCGGCGACGTCGTCCGTGTGATCCACCCACTCGACCCGGTCCGCCACGCCGAGGGATCCGGCGAGCGTCTGTAGCCGCGCCCGGTCGCCCACCTGATCTTCGCCGCCGACGAACCGAAGCCGCGCTCGCGGCTCCCTCAGCATGGCGAACGCCCGGATCGCGAGGTCCTGCCCCTTCTGTTCACTGAGGCGTCCCACGCACAGGAGCAGTGGCCCATCGTCAGGGCGGTCGGCCCGTGGGCCGAGAGGCGAGAACCGCTCGCGGTCGACGCCGTTCACGATGACCCGGATACGGTCGCCGGCGGAGCCGAGCGCACGTCGACCTTCGGCCGCCTCCTCCTCGGAGACGGCGATCAGGCCGTCGCTCCATCGCGCGAGCTGCCGTTCGATCGTCCGGTACATCGGCGTCATCCGCCCGCCTACCATCCATGACCATGCATGGGGGGTGACGATCACGACGGGGCGGCGGCGCCCGAGCGGTGCGGCGGCAACCCGGCCGAGCGCCGCCGCCTTCGACGAGTGGAGATGCACGAGGTCTCTCCCCCGCATCAGGCGCAACAGCGTGACAGCGTCCGTCAGATCCCGCGGCGCGGGTTCGCGTCGCATGTCGAGCGGCACCACATCGGCGCCCGCCGCGCGCACCCACCCGGCGAGGGGCCCGACCGACTCGCCGGGGCACGCCACCGTCACGCGGT
Organism: uncultured Actinomycetes bacterium; assembly: GCA_963821925.1. GTDB lineage: Bacteria > Actinomycetota > UBA4738 > UBA4738 > HRBIN12 > JAOUEA01. Next base: position 64,534 of record CAWGFO010000011.1, read on the forward strand.
GCCCTGCCGTCACCGCGGCCTCGACGAGCTGGCGGACGCACACGGCGACGCCGTAGGTGGCAGGTTGCGCGACCACCAGGGCGTCGAGGCGCTCACTCGCTTGATCCATGGGGACACATCATGCACGTCAGGCCCTACGCTGAAGGCGGTACGCGGCATACGCTTCGTGCCGGTCGCACGGGGTTCCGGCTCCCCGTAGCGTCGCCCGCATGTCAGATCTCTCAACCCACCTCGCGTGGGACGCCACCACCGACCCCATGGACGTCGCCGTGATCGGGACGGGTCACGTAGGGCTCATCACCGCCGTCGCGATGTCGGTCACCGGCCACCGCGTGGTCGCGACCGACGTCGACGACGACAAGATCGCCCGTCTGACCGAGGGCGAGCCGCATTTCTACGAGCCCGGCCTGGTGGAGTCCCTGGAACGCCAACTCGCGTCCGGCAGGCTGCGCTTCAGCTCCGACCCTTCGACGACCGTGGGTGACGCCGAGGTCGTGTTCATCTGCGTCGGAACCCCACCCCGCGCCGACGGGGAGGCGAACCTGCTCGCGATGGAGACGGCAGCGTCGATGATCGCCCGCCATGCTCGCCGTTCTCCTGTCGTCGTGGAGAAATCGACCGTGCCAGCCGGAACCGCGGACCGTGTCCGTCACACGATGCTTCGGGAAAGCGGAGGCACGCAGTTCGAGATCGTGTCCAACCCGGAGTTCCTGCGGGAAGGCAGCGCCCTGCACGATTCGCTCCACCCAGATCGGATCGTGGTGGGCGGAGAGTCGGAACACGCACTATCCGTGATGCGACGCCTGTACGAACCCATCACCTCCCAGGGATGCCGTCTGATCGAGGTCGACCGGGCCACCGCGGAACTGGCCAAGCACACGAGCAATGCGTTCCTTGCCCTCAAGATCTCGTTCGCCAACGCCTTGGCGCGATTGAGCGAGCGGGCAGGGGCCGACGTGACGGCGATCGTCGACGTGATGGGCTCGGATCCACGGATCGGTCCAGCCTTCCTTTCGGCCGGACTCGGCTACGGGGGGTTCTGCTTCCCGAAGGACGTCGCGGCGCTGGAGCGGTTGTCCTCTCGCCTCGGCTACCCCTTCCCGTTGCTCGGCGAGGTCGCGCGTTTGAACGACGAGGCGGTGGAGGCGGTCGCCTCGAAGGTCGAGGAAGCGCTATGGAACCTCGAGGGCAAACGCATCGCGATCCTCGGCCTCGCGTTCAAGCCGATGACCGACGACGTCCGCTTCTCACCCGCCTTGACGCTCGCTCGCATCCTGATGCAGCGCGGCGCCGAGGTGGTCGGATACGACCCCCGGGCGATCGAAGAGGCAGCACGGGAGGTCCCCGAGATGCAGTTCGCCGGCGATGCCTACGAAGCGGTCGATGGCGCTCACTGCGCCGTCATCGCGACGGAGTGGGAGGAGTTCCTCGACCTCGACCTCTCGGCCGTCCGGTCGCGCATGACCTACCCGGTGATCGTCGACGGCCGGAACCTGTTCGATCCCGCCGAGATGGTGGCCGCGGGATTCTCGTACTACTCGGTCGGTCGCCCCGCACACCCGGACGGCCGGGTCCCCCTGCCCAGCAGCTTGGTGTCATGACCAGGGCCATCGTCACGGGGGGCGCCGGCTTCCTCGGTTCGCACGTGTGCGACCGTCTCCTCGCCGAGGGCTGGGAGGTCGTGTGCCTCGACTCGATGTTGACCGGCGAGAGCACGAACCTTGACGATCGCCCGATCGAACGAACGCTTCCGATTCGAACACGTCGACGTATCCGAGAGGTTCTCGGTCGCGGGTGACGTCGATTGGGTGCTGCACATGGCGTCTCCGGCCTCGCCCCGCGATTATCAAGACAACGCCATCTCCACCCTCAAGGTCGGCTCGTTGGGCACGTTGCACTGCCTCGAGCTCGCGCGCGAGAAGCAGGCGGGCGTGCTCCTGACGTCCACGTCCGAGGTCTACGGTGACCCGCTCGTCCACCCACAGCCGGAGACCTACTGGGGCAATGTGAACCCGATCGGCCCGCGGTCCATGTACGACGAATCGAAGCGGTTCGCCGAAGCGTTGACCGTCGCCTATCACCGCACCCATGGCACCCCCGTTCGCATCGTGCGGATCTTCAACACGTACGGACCGAGGATCCGCGCGGGTGACGGTCGTGTCGTCCCCGCGTTCCTCTCGCAGGCACTCCGCGGTGAGCCGATGACCGTCCACGGCGACGGCGGCCAGACGCGGTCGTTGTGTTACGTCGACGACCTCGTCGAGGGCATCTGGCGCATGCTGACCCGCGGGGTCATCGGGCCGGTGAACCTCGGGAATCCCGAAGAGGTAACGATGCTCGAACTCGCGCGATTGGTGAGAGATGTCGTCGGCAGCGATTCGGAGATCGTGTTCACGGATCGGCCGGCCGACGACCCCCAGGTTCGACGCCCCGATATCTCGCGAGCCCGCTATGAGCTCGGGTGGGAACCGATCGTGCCGATGAGCGAAGGATTGGCGCGCACGGCCGATTCCTTCCGCGAGATCCTCGTACCTTGAGGCGCGCGGTCACCTGAGGCACGCGGCCCGGAACGGCCCGCGTGCCTGACGCGGGTTCGGAGGTGCAGAGGCAGGGCCTACCCGACCGCCCGCCACCCCCACCCAGGCGCTGGCGCTACACGGTGATGGAGATGTCGTCCGCGTAGAAGCACGTTCCCGGAGGTGCATTCTGGACGTAGGCCGTCAGGTCCAATGCGTCCCCTGGTTGCGGCACGATCGAGACCGACACCTGCTGCCACGAGGTCGTCAGCGGGATCTGGGAGATGATCGGCGTGCCGACGACCGCCCCGCCGTTGTACTCGCGAAAGCGGAGCCGCAACACCGCGCCGGCGACGTCCCCGCGGACCCATGCGCTCGCCGTGTACGTCCCCGAGACGGTCGACGTCACCCAGTTGGGCGAATCGTTCAGCAGACAGGTTCCGCTCGTCGTACCGTCGTTCGAGAGACGAGCGGCGTACGAACCGTCGTGGCCCGGCGACACCCGTGTCAGCGTCCCGACCGATCCACCTTTCCAGCCGGCCGTGTCGACCTCGAAGCCCGGATTCCCCACGAGGCCCTGCGGCGGCCCCCCGCCATCGGACACGTCGAAGACGAACAGCGCGTACTTGAGGGGATCGCCGGAGGAACGGTCGTCGTATCCGTCGTACACGTAGAGCTGATCGACGCTGCTGTCGGCCTGACTCGGGATCACCTCCACGGCACGGCTGTCCTTGACACCGAACGGGGTGAGGTCGAGGTTCCAGCCGGTCACGATCTTCCTCGTCGCCCAGTCGACCCTGAACAACCGCTGCTTGTTGTTGACGATCATGAGGTCTTGGCCGGTCGACGTGAAGTCCAGGCCGAAGATGCCCGAGATGCCCTTGATGCTGATGTCCGGTCCCGCCGTGTTCGTGGTGAAGTCGTACGTGCGGAGGCGATTCCCCTTGCCCACGTACACCTTGTCATCGAGGCTGTTCCACGCGGCGCCCGTGTAATCGGTGCCGGTCGGGAGCGGTTGATAGGCGTCGAGCACGAGCTCTTGGCTACCGGGATCGCGCGTGAACCGGAAGGCCGTCGAACGCGCCGCGGAGTTACAACAGGACCCTGAGAAGGCGTAGAGCGTGTCGCTGCTCTCGTCGTACGCGAGGCTCTCGAGGTCGCCCGACCGCTCCGGTCCGGCAACCGGACCGCCGCCGAGCTGGGCGACCGTGTCGAACACCGAGCCATCGAGCCTCCGCTTGAGCACTCCCGTGTAGGGGTCGATCTCGAACGCTGCCCGTCCGTTGTCGCCGATCAGCCAGAGCGACCCATCTCGCGGAACGAACGCCGTGCCCTCCGCGTCTCGCGTCGAGATCGTCGTCCCGACGAACGGCGTCGTGCGGATCGTCCGAGCGAGCGTGAGGATCGGCGTCGAGGTGGCAGGCAGTTCGGCGATCGCGGGTTGGACGAGCAGCGCCACCGCTGCCCACGCGAGAACGAAGACGGCCGCGCCGTAGCTCCTCGTGCGACCAGATCCCAACTCGAACCGGCGACCACGCAACGTTGGCTCCTCCATATCCCTGATGACTCCTCTGATAGCCACGGACAGAGTTGCTTGACGGCAACCCGAAACGCGACGCCCCAGTCGCCGCCGGAACGGAAGGCTAGTTGGCCCCCTTGAGGGGGCAACGGTCGTTCGCAGTACGACACGTACGTCGCCACCGTCGAGCGCTCCGTAATTTCCCCGATCCTGCCCCCCATCTGCTGGACGCCGTAACGAACGCAATGTAGGTTTGCCGGGCTACATCGACGGTTGATCCGGAAAGGGAGAGCGCGGATGTCGGAGCGTAGTTATGTACGTCGTCGAGTGCTTCTGGTCGTAGGTCTGACCGTCGGATCCCTCGCGATCTCGATGTCAACCGCTATGGCTTCGCTTCCCGTGACGACGACGCCCGATCTGGCGCTCTCAACCACGATCAAGACGAGGCCGTTCGCCGGGTCCACGGTGACCATGAAGGACAACGAGGACGTCGCCTACGTCCCGAGGGACAACTCCATCTGGCTGGTCGACGACAACGCTGATTCCGTCTACGAGGTTGACGCGGTCACCGGGGCGCTCAAGCTTCGGCTGAGCCGCACGGACTTCGAGTCCGTTCCCGCGTTTGGCGGTGGCCCTTTGGCAGGCCCGAACCGGCCAGGCGACCTGGAGGCGCTTGCCTACGACGAGGGGAACGACATCCTGTACGCCTTCTCGGGGAGTTGCTGCAATTCCTCCGCGCTACCCACGGTGTTCCGCCTGGTGCGCGGCACCGGCGGCAGCCTGGCGATCGACTCCTACCAGCCACTTCCAACCGGAAGCGACTTCACGGCCGCGTCATGGAACAGCGCGGACGGGAAGATCTACGTCGGGAAGGGCCGCGTCTTCCGCCCCTACGACTACCTCTCGAACGTTCCAGGCACCACGTTCCGCGTTCCGAACGTCACCGGGATCCTCGGCATGGGCTTCACCCCCGACGGGAAGGATCTCTTCGTCGTGACGAATGCGGAGCAGTTGCTGCGCGTCAACTGGAGCACCAGATCGGTCGTGACGGGATGGACCTTCGGTCTCACATCCTTCGGGATCGGCGACTCCCGAGGTGTCGCGCTGGTCGGTGACCAACTCTACGTCTCCGACGGCAACGATGGTCGCGCGAAGAGCGATCCCCTCAGATACGCCGTTTACGTCTTCAACGTGCTCGGCTGAACCGGCCAGCCAAGGATCGCTGTTCCGTCCCGGCTCGGGGGCGGTGAAATGAGGCCAGCGGCTCGAGCGCCAACGGGCGAGTCTCGTCGCGAGTGCATCTGTCGCCTGTGCCCTTGACGTCATCGATCGACGACCGAGCTGGCTCGAATCGGTAGCGCCTGAGCCTCGTGCCGACGGTTCGTCAGACGCAGCGCGACGCCCTTCAGGAGGGCCGCTGCTACGATGCGCGCCACGCACCGATGACGACCGCCGACGATCGCGCCGCGGCCTTCCTCACCGCCATCACGTACCTCCGGATCGCGCTCACCCCGGTGGTCATGGCGCTGGTGATCGCCGATACCGACCCCAGCTGGGCGCGGCCCACCGCGACCGCGCTCTTCGCGTTCGCGGCGGTGACCGACTTCTTCGACGGGCGCCTCGCCCGGCGCTGGAAGCAGACCTCCGCCCTCGGGAACTTCCTCGACACGACGGCCGACAAGCTGCTGGTGTCGGGCGTGCTGATCGCGCTCGTCGACGTGGGGCACGCCTCGATCTGGGTGGCGTTCATCATCATCGGTCGCGAGCTCCTGATCATGGGGCTGCGCGGCGTCGTGGCCGCCGAGGGCCCCCCGATGGCGCCCTCGATCTGGGGCAAGCTCAAGGCGAACGTTCAGTTCCTGGCGATCCTGCTCGCGATCTGGTGGCCCGACGTCGAGATCGGGGACGTCGCGATCGCCGAGATCGGGCTGTGGATCGCGGCCGCGGTCACGGTCGCGTCCGCCGTCGAGTACCTCGCGCGCTTCCGGGGCATGCTCACGCAGGACGGCGCCGCGAGGCGCGGGCGGTAACCGGGTGGGCGGCGCCGTGACCCCCGCGTCGGACCGCGTCTTCGTGACCGGCGGGTCGGGGTTCGTCGGCGGGGCGCTGGTGAAACGGCTCGTCGACGAGGGGCGGCACGTGCTCGCGCTCGCCCGTAACGCCGACGCGGTCGGCACCCTGGAGGCCGCGGGCGCCGAGCCGGTGCGGGGCGGGCTCGAGAGCTCGTCGACGCTCCTCGCCGCGATGCGCGGCTGTGGGACCGTGTTCCACGTCGCCGGGGTGAACGCGACGTGCCTCCGGGATCCGTCCGAGATGCTCCACGCGAACATCGACGGCGTGGCGGCGGTGATCCGGGCGGCGGCCTCTGCGGGCGTCGGGCGTGTCGTGCACACGTCCTCGGCCGCCACGATCGGCGAGCCGGAAGGGGTCGTCGCGCGTGAGGACACCGCCCATCGCGGGTGGTTCCTCTCCGACTACGAGCGGTCGAAGTTCCTCGGGGAGCGCCGCGCCCTCGACCTGGGCACGACCCTGGGGATCGACGTCGTCTCGGTCAACCCGTCGTCGGTGCAGGGGCCCGGCCGGATCGAGGGCTCGGCGCGCCTGCTGATCGACCTCGTGAACGGGAAGCTCCCGGTGCTGGTCGACACGCACCTGTCGATCGTCGACATCGACGACTGCACCCGGGCCCACCTGCTCGCCGAGACGCACGGTGTGGCGGGGCGGCGCTACCTCGTGAGCGGCGCGTCGCTCACCACACCCGAGGCGGTCCAGTTCCTGCGCGACGCGTGTGGGCACCCGAGGCGCGCGCGCTACGCGCCGAGATCCGTGATCACGTTCGCGGGCGCGTTCGGCGGCGTGCTCACCTGGCTGACCCACCGCGACCTCCCCCTGTGCTCCGAGTCGACCCGCGTCCTCCTGCACGGCCACCGCTACGACGGCTCGCTCGCCGAGCGGGAGCTCGGCCTGGCGTACACGCCGGTCGAGGAGACGGTCCGGCGCACGCTCGCCTGGTACGCCGAGCAGGGACTGGCCCCGGCGCTGCTCGAGTCGGTAGCCGAGGAGGCGGCCGACGACGGACCCGACGGCGAGGGGACCTCCGTCCCCGCGCCCGAGGAGCGGCCCCGCCGTAGGATGTGGAGGCGCCGCGGCGGTGCGGCGCGCCCGCGACGACCTGGGAGGCACCCACGATGACCGAGCGCCCGGACCGCAACATCGCGATGGAGCTCGTCCGCGTGACCGAGGCCGCGGCCTTGGCCGCCGGCCGCTGGATCGGCCGCGGGGACAAAGAGGCGGCCGACGGCGCCGCCGTCGACGCGATGCGGCTGATGATCGACACCGTCTCGATGAAGGGCGTCGTCGTGATCGGCGAGGGCGAGAAGGACGAGGCGCCGATGCTCTTCAACGGCGAGGAGGTCGGCAACGGCGAGGGACCGGGCACCGACGTCGCGGTCGACCCGGTCGACGGCACCACGCCTCACCGCGATCGGCCAGGCCAACGCCCTGGCGGTGATCGCGCTCGCCGAACGCGGCACGATGTTCTTCCCGGGCGCCGCCGTCTACATGGAGAAGGTCGCGGTCGGCCCCGAGGCCGCGGGCGCGATCGACATCACGGTCCCGCCCGACGAGAACGTCCGCCGGGTCGCGAAGGCGAAAGGGGTGCGCCCCGAGGAGATCACGGTCGAGATCCTCGACCGGCCGCGTCACGCCGAGATCATCGAGTCGATCCGGTCCGTCGGCGCGCGCGTCTTCCTGATCCGCGACGGCGACGTCGCCGGCGCGATCTCGGCCGCGACCCCGCGCTCCGGGGTCGACATGCTCTACGGGATCGGCGGCACGCCCGAGGGCGTGATCGCCGCCGCCGCGCTGAAGTGCGTGGGCGGCGAGATCCAGGGCAAGCTCTACCCCCGCGACGACGACGAGCGCCAGGCCCTGCTCGACGACGGCTTCGACCTCGATGCCGTGCTCACGACGAACGACCTCGTGAAGGGCGACCACGTGTTCTTCGCGGCCACCGGCGTCACCGACGGGAACCTGCTGCAGGGCGTGAAGTACTGGCCCGACGGCGCCACGACCTACTCGATGGTGATGCGCTCGCGTTCCGGCACCGTGCGCTGGGTCGAGGCGGAGCACCGGTTCGAGAAACTCGAACGATTCTCCGCGATCGAATACCGGCGCTGACCGTCGGGCTATCCAGATCCCTACGCTTTCCCCTATCCTTCGGGGCATCGATCCGGAGGGGGAACCAGTAATGGCCGAGAAGACGATCCTGGTGTGCGACGCGTGCGGCAAGCCCGCCGCCGAAACCGTCACGATGAAGACGAGCCGCGGCAACTTCGTGAAGGACCTCTGCAGCACGCACGTCAACGAGCTCGTCGCGGGCGCGCGCAAGCCGCGTCCGGGCCGCCGCAAGGGCACCACGGTCGCCGCGGCCGCGAAACCCGCCGCGAAGGCCGCCGCGGCCGCCCCGAAGAAGCGCGGCCGACCCCGCAAGAACCCCGCGAGCTAACCCTCCGGGTTCCGCTCGTACACGCCGGTCTCCGGACGGGCGATCGCGCCCTCCGCGGCCAGCCCGCGGAGGGCGTCGAGCATCCGGGCCCGTACGTCGGGGGTCGTGAACGGATCGAGGTAGCCGGCGCGCAGCGCTCGGTCGAGCACCACGGTCCAGTGGAGCGGCCCCTCCGCCTCGGCGAGCACCGCCAGGGCGGCCTCGCGTGGGGTCACGAGCGCCCGGCGCGCAGCGGTCCCAGCACGCCCTCGACGAACGCCTCGAACCGCTCGGGCTCGGGGACGGCGAACGGCAGGACCCAGGGTGCGATCACGATCTCCTCGACGCCGAGCCGCTCGAACGCGTCGATCCGCTCGCGCACCTGGTCGGGGGTGCCCGAGAGCGTGTCGGCGCACCACGACTCGTACGTGTCGCCGTCCATCGCACCGCCCGGCATCGCCGCGCGCCCGCGCTCGAACGCCGCCCGCGCGTCGGCCTCGTCCTCGCCGATCAGCGAGTAGAGCCCGATCGTCCGGCGGAAGGTCGCTGGATCGCGACCGGCGTCGGCGCACGCCGCCTCGATCGCCGCGGTGCGCTCCTCGTACCACGACGGCGTGATCCGCCAGACCATGTTCCATCCGGCCGCGTGCCGGGCCGCGAGCCGCAGCAGGCGCGGCCCACCCTTGCCGCCCAACCACAAGGGGACCGGCCGCTGGACGGGCGACGGCAACAGGCGCGCTCCCCGGAGCGAGACCGTGGGCCCGTCGAACGTGACCGGTTCGCCGTCGGACCCGAACAGCGCGTCCAGGACCCCGAGGGACTCTTCCAGGGCGGCGAAGCGCTCCCCCACCGACCCGAAGGGATAGCCGAACGCGTCGAATTCGTCCTCGAGCCAGCCCGCACCGAGCCCGAGATCGAGCCGGCCCCCCGAGAGCAGATCGATCGTCGCGGCCATCTTCGCGAGCACCGCGGGATGACGGAACGGCGCGCAGAGCACGAGCGTCTGGAGCCGCACCCGTTCGGTCGCGGTCGCGAGTCCCGCGAGCGCGGTCATCGGCTCGAGGGACTCGATCGGCGCCGGGTCGGCCCCGTACCGCCCGAAGGAATAGAAGAAGTGGTCGGACACCGAGACCGAATCGAATCCGGCCTCCTCGGCACGCCGCGCCCACGCGGTCATCGCGTCGAACGTGATCGGCGCGCCGCCCGGCAGCGAGAACCCGTAATGCGGGAGGCTGAACCCGAATCGCATGCGCCGAGGATACGCGTCGCTACGGCGAGGGCGAGGCCACGTCGGCCTTCGTGGCGAGCGGACCGGCCATCACGACGCGACCGTGCGCGTCCACGACGATCACGCGGTCGAACCCGGCGAGATCGCGGTTGAACTGCCGCGAGATCGTCTCGGCGCCGGCGCTGTCGAGCGACTCGATCCGCCCGACCCTCAGCCGCTCGCCGTTCTGCGCCGTCAGGCGCACCGTGAACGGGAGCGCGCCCCACCGTTCGGGCGGCACGCCGTTCACCATCACGATCGCGAGGTCGATGATCGACGGCGAGACGAGCGTCATCGCCGCGCCGCCGCCGCCCGCCCCCTCGGTGGGGAGGAGTCGACCCATGTACACCTGGTCCTGAGGATCGGTGAACTCGGCACTGCTCACCAACCGGCGGAACTCGTCGAGCGCGGTCTGCTGCCCCCGGGTCGCGACGTCGGCGCGGTCCTCGAAGCGGGCGGCGCGCCCCGCCATCACCGCACCCCATCCCAGGCCCGAGACCGCGATGAACGCGGCTGCCACCATGGCCGCCGCCCATCGGGTCCGGCGCGGCGGACGAGGGGCCCCCCGGACGCCCGCGGCGTCGCGCACGCTCGCCACCACGTCGTCCTGGAGCTCGGCGGGCGGATCGGCGGGGGCGGCCGAGAACGCCAGCGTCGCCGTCGCGCTCTGGAGGTCGCCCGCCTCCTTGCGGCACGCGGCGCACCACTGCAGGTGTCGGTCCACCGCGGTGGCGTCGCGCATCGAGAGGATCCCGAGCGCGTGCTCCGTGAGCTGGTCGCGGACGCCGGCGCAGTTCACACGAGCTCCTTGCCTTCGTTCGCCTTGCGGACCTTGATCATCGCAGCGCGCAGCCGGGTCTTGACCGTGCCGAGCGGGATCCCGTCGGCCTCGGCGATCTCACGCGCGGTGAGCCCGCGGAAGTACGCACGGGCGATCAGCCGGCGCTCGGCGTCGTTCAGCGAGGCGAGCGCGCGCATCGCGGCATCGCGCTCGATCAGCAAGGTCTCTTCGTCCACCCCAGGTGCATCGGGCACTTCGTCGACGAGCACGAGCGTCGGACGGGTCACGCCGGTCTCGCGGCGGAGCCGGTCGACCGCCAGGTTGTGCGCGATCGTCATCAGCCAGGTCGAGAGCCGCCCGCGCGCCGGGTCGAACCGGGCGGCCTTACGCCACGCCGTCAGGAAGACGTCCTGCGTGAGCTCCTCCGCGGCCTCGCGGGTGCCGAGCAGTCGCAGGCCGAGGGAGTACACGGGCCGACCGAAGCGCCCGTACAGCGCCCGTACAGCGTCGTCGTTGCCGGCGAGGAGGCCTTCCATCAGTTGTTGTTCCTCACGTGGGAGGAGTGGTCCGTCGCTCCGAGTAGACACTCGGCTTCCTCTCGATATACGGAGGCCGCGCTGCCCGCGGCTTGCCGGCGAACGTGACCCAGCGATTATCGGCCCCCCGAGGGGTACCTGCACGGGGTTCGTCCCGGGCGTACCCTCGGTTCGAACCAGAACTCCACAATCGGCGAACAAGGGTTATGTCGATGAGGAACGGCAACCGGCGCCGGACGGCGCGTGCGACCAGGGTCGCCCTCGCGGCGAGCCTCGCGGTCGCCGGCGGCCTGTCGCTCGCGGCCCCGGCCGGGGCGCAAGCCTCGACCGAGGTCCCGCTGCTGCAGCTCGACGGCGTGGTCGATCCGTTCGTCGCCGACTACCTCGCAGGGCGCGATCGAGCGCGCGGCCGACGACGGCGCCCCCGCCGTGATGATCGAGATCGACACGCCGGGCGGCCTGATCTCGTCGGAGCGTCAGATCACCCAGGCCGTGCTCGCCTCGCCGATCCCGGTGATCGGCTACGTGGCGCCGCAGGGAGCGCGGGCCGCCTCCGCCGGGGCGTTCGTGCTGCTCTCGTGCCCCGTCGCCGCGATGGCGCCCGGCACGAACGTCGGCGCCGCCACACCGGTCGGCCTCGACGGGGCGGTCGGGTCCGACAAGGCCGTGAACGACGCCGCGGCGTCGATCCGGAGCCTCGCCGAGACCTACGGGCGCGATCCCGACGTCGCGGAGTCGTTCGTGCGCGACGCGACGAGCATCACGGCCGAGGAGGCGCTCGACCAGGGGATGATCGACGTGATCGCGCCCTCGGAGACCCAGCTGCTCGCCGACCTGAACGGGATGAAGGTGCAGCTCGCCGACGGCACCTCGAGCACGCTCGACACGACCGACTGGGTGCTGGTGGACGAGTCGATGGGCGGGTTCGTGGGCTTCCTGCACGCGCTGCTCGACCCGAACCTCGCGTTCATCTTCTTCTGGCTCGGACTGATCCTGATCGTGATCGAGCTGATCGTGCCGGGCCACATCTTCTCGGGCACGGTGGGCACGATCCTGTTGATCCTGGCGGTCGCCTCGTTCGGGTTGCTGCCGGTGCGCCTGATCGGCGTGATCCTGCTGATCGCGGCGGCGGTCGCGTTCTTCGTGGAGATGAGCGCCCCGGGTCTCGGGATCTGGGGCGCGATCGGGTTGGCCTGTCTCGTGCTCGGCGCGTGGTTCCTGTACGACCGCGCCGGCGGCGTCGAGGTGTCGCCGATCGTGATCGTCGCCGTGGCGCTGGGCGTCGTGGCGTTCTTCGGGCTGGCGGTCGCGAAGCTCCTCGCGATCCGCCACATGCCGCCGCCCGCGGGGCCGGAGTCGATCGTGGGGCGCGAGGGCGTCACGATCGGCGGCGGATTGCACCCGGACGGTATCGTGCGCGTGGCGTCGGAAGATTGGCAGGCGGTCGCGCCGGGAGCGAGGATCCCGACGGGCGCGAAGATCCGCGTCACCGGGATCGACGGGTTGGTGCTCACCGTCGAACCCGTTACCGATGAGCATGGGCCGGCGGCGACGCCGGAGCGAAAGGGGAACCCCGTATGAATCCCGCCCTGATCGGCGCCGCGGTCGTCCTGATCCTGGCGATCTTCTTCCTCTCGCAGGCGATCAAGATCGTCCGCGAGTACCAGCGACTCGTGGTGTTCCGGCTCGGCCGCATGATCGGCGTGAAGGGTCCGGGACTCGTGATCCTGATCCCGATCATCGACAAGGCGGTCACGGTCGACCTGCGCGAGTTCTACCTGGAGATCCCCCGGCAGGACTCGATCACGAAGGACAACGCGCCGATCGCCGTCGACTTCGTGATGTTCTACAAGGTGTTCGACCCGCGGATGTCCGTGGTGGAGGTCGGGAACTTCGCCGGCGCCGCCCTGAACATCGCCTCGACGACGCTGCGCGCCGTGATCGGCGACATCCCGCTCGACGACATGCTCGCCAAGCGCGACGAGATCAACCAGCTGCTGCGGGCCAAGCTCGACGAGGTCACCGAGCGCTGGGGCGTGAAGGTCACGAACGTCGAGATCCGCGAGATCATCCCGCCCGCCGCCGTGCAGGAAGCCATGACGCGCCAGATGTCGGCCGAGCGCACACGGCGCGCGGTCGTGACCGAGGCCGAGGGCTCGAAGCAGGCCGCGATCACGGTGAGCGAGGGCAACAAGGAAGCCGCGATCCTGAACGCCGAGGGCGAGAAGCAGGCCGCGATCCTCCGCGCCGAGGGCCAGCGGCAGTCGCAGATCCTATCGGCGGAGGGGTTCGCCCTCGCGCTGAGGACGATCAACGAATCGGCGGCCGCCGTCGGCGACAACACGATGCACCTCCAGTACCTGGACGCCCTGAAGGCGCTCGGCATCTCGCCGTCGTCGAAGATCGTCGTCCCGATGGAGCTGACGGGGCTCGTGGCCGGCGTCGCGGCACTCGCCGAGGTCGCCAAGAGCACCGACGGGGGGGCCACGACGGCGTCGAGCTGACGCTCGCGCGCCCGGGGGGTGGGCGCGGAACCCGGGGGGCTAGGCGAGGAACCCCGATGGCCGCGGCGGTGTAGGAACCACCGACAGGAGATGCGGTGGAGGGCCGACCACTGGACGACCACGAGCTGGTCGCGCGCGCCCGTGACGGCGACGCGGACGCGTTCGGCGCGCTCGTCGCGCGGCATCAGCAGGCCGCGTTCCGGGTCGCCTGGTTGATCGTGCGAGACCCCGGCGAGGCGGAGGACGCGGTGCAGGAGGCGTTCGTGAAGGCCTGGCGGGCGATGCCGCGGTTCCGCGCCGACGCGCCCTTCCGGCCGTGGATCCTGCGGATCGTCTCGAACGAGGCGAGGAACCGCGTGCGCTCGACCCGGCGGCGGGATGCGCTCACGCTCCGGGAGGCAGCCGCGGCCGGCGCGGGGGACGCGGCCCCGTCCCCCGAGGCCGCGGCGCTCTCGCGCGACGAGGCCGAGACGCTCACGCGCGCGCTCGACCGGCTCCCCGAGCGCGACCGAATGGTGATCGCCTACCGCTGGCTGCTCGACCTGAGCGAGGCCGAGACCGCCGAGATCCTGGGTGTGCGGCTCGGCACCGTGAAGTCCCGGCTGTCGCGCGCCCTGCGTCGGCTCCGCGAAGAGCTCGGCGAGGGCGCCCGGACCGAACCGGAGGCACGATCGTGAGCGCCGACCGGCTCCGCAGGCTCGACGACGAGGCGCTCGCCGGGGCGATCCGCGCGGCCGGCGGCGATCTCCGCTGGCCCGCGACCCCCGACCTCGAGCCGGCGGTCCGTCGGTCGGTCGCCGGATCGAGGCCGCGCCCGGGCGTAGGCCCGGTCTGGCCCGCCCTCCCCCGCCGGCGGCGGCTCGTGGTGCTGCTCGCGGCGGCCCTGGTGCTCCTGGGGACGGCGGCGCTCGCTGCCAAGCTCGTGATCGATCTGGGCGCCGTCACGGTCACCACGATCCCGGGGCGGCCCACGGCCCTGCCAACGGACGCGATCACCGGGGACGATTTCGGGCCGCCCGGTCTCCGTCGAGGAGGCCGAGCGCCTGACCGGGCTCGCCGCGCGCGTCCCTGCGGCCCTCGGCCCGCCCGACCGACGTCTGGGCGGAGCAGGGATCGGTCGGCTTCGACCCGGGGGACACCGCCCCGTGGATCGCGATGGCCTGGGCTACGCGGGACGATCTCCCGCCGATCGCGGGCACGCTCCGCGGCGCGATCCTGTTCCAGTTCCGCGGCGACGCCGACGTGGCCGCCAAGGTCCTCTACGAGGACGCGGACTCGCTCCAGCAGGTGCGCCTCGGGACCGACCGCGCATTCTGGATCACGGGGCCGCACGCGTTCCGCGCGATCGTCGACGGCCGGCTCCGCGAGTATCGGGTCGACGGCGGCGTGCTGCTCTGGCAGGAGGAGGACGAGACTTTCCGGCTCGAGACCGCCCTCCCGCTCGCGGGCGCCCGGGCGATCGCCGAAACGCTCCCCTGACCCCGGCGAGATCACGCACCGGGCTGAGGCTCCGGTCGTCTCGGCCCGTCTAGCGTCGCCGGCTCGTCCGGCCTACCCTTGCGCCAGATGCGCTTCCTCGTTCTCGGTCCCCTCGAGGTCATGGACGACGGCGGTCAACCCCTTCAGATCGCCGGCGCGAAGGAACGCACCCTGCTCGCCCACCTGATCGCGAACGCGGATCGGGTCGTGCCGGCGGACGACCTGATCGACGAGCTGTGGGGGGAGAACCCTCCGCGGACAGCCGAGAGGACGCTTCGTTCGTACGTGTCCCGACTGCGCCGTTCCTTGGACCCCGAGCGTTCCACCGAGGCCGCGACCGAGACCCTCCGATCTCGGGGCGATGGATACGAGCTCATCGCCGACGGCCACCAGATCGACGCCGTCCGATTCGAGGCGCTCGCCGGCGAGGGACATCGGCTCCTCGGGGCTGGGAATCCCGACGACGCCGACCTCGTGCTCGAGGAGGCGCTGGATCTGTGGCGGGGCGCCGCGTACCAGGGATTCCGGTACACGGGCTTCGGAGGTTCGGAGGGCGAACGGCTCGAAGAGCTGAGGCGCGCGGCCATCGAGGATCGGATCGACGCCCGGCTGGCGAACGGCGATGCCGAGTCGCTCGTCGCCGACCTCGAAGGGATGGTGCGGGAGGAACCGCTCCGGGAGCGTCGATGGGGCCAGCTGATGCTCGCCCTCTATCGAGCCGGACGCCAGGCGGAGGCGCTCCGAGCGTTCACGCGCGCCCGTACCGTGCTGGTGGACGAACTCGGCATCGAGCCGGGTCCTGACCTCCAACGGGTGCAAGCCGCGATCCTCGCTCATGACCCCGCACTGGATCGAGCGTTGCCGGGGCATCCGGAGTCCGTGCCCGGGGTCGACGTCTGCCCCTACAAGGGACTCGCGCGATACGAGACCGAGGATGCCGAGTTCTTCTTCGGCCGGGAGCACATGGTCGCCGAGGCGATCGGACACCTCGTCGGAGGACGGTTCCTCGCACTCGTCGGTTCGTCCGGCAGTGGGAAGTCGTCGCTCCTGCGAGCCGGTCTGCTCCATGCTCTCCGGTCGGGTGGCCTGCCGGGCAGCGATCGGTGGTCGTACGCCGTGATCCGCCCCGGGAACCACCCGGCGGAGCAGCTGGATCGGGCGACGAGGGAGGTGCGTGATGCGAGCCGCGCGGTGATCGCGGTCGATCAGTTCGAGGAGATCTTCACCGCAGGTGCTGACGACACCGAACGACAGGCCTTCCTCGACGCCCTGACGCGAACCGTGCTCCAGCCCGAGGGCACGGTCACGATCGTGATCGCGATGCGGGCGGACTTCTACGGGCGATGTGCGAAGCATCGCGCGTTCGCCTCCCTGCTGGCGTCGGATCAGATCCTCGTCGGACCGATGGATGCAGAGGAGCTTCATCGCGCGATCGTGCGCCCGGCCGAGCATGCGGGACTCGCCGTCGAGGACGAGCTCGTCGACGTCCTCGTCGCGGACACCCTCGATCAACCGGGAGCGCTCCCGCTCCTGTCGACCGCCCTCCTCGAACTGTGGACCAGGCGACGGGAGCGCACCCTCTCCCTCGATGGGTATCTGCGCTCCGGCGGCGTGAAGGGAGCGGTCGCACGGTTGGCCGAAGACGCGTACGGGCGACTCGGTCGTACCGAGCAGGCCGCGGCGAAGCGGATCCTGCTTCGGTTGGCGACCACGGGCGAGGGATCCGAGACGGTGCGGCGCCGAGCACCCATCGAGGAGTTCGATCTGAGCAGCGACCGGACGATGTCGGACGCGATGGCGGTCCTGGCCGACGCGCGCCTCGTCACGTTCTCCGACGGGACGGTCGAGGTCTCGCACGAAGCGCTCCTCCACGAATGGCCGCGGCTCCGCACCTGGCTCGAGGACGACGCGGACGGGCGCAAGCTCCATCGCCACATCACGGAGTCGACGCATACGTGGGACGAAGGGGGGCGTGATCCCGCCGATCTCTACCGGGGCGCTCGTTCGACCGCGGCGTGGGAGTGGGCCGAGACGCATGGAACGGATCTGAACGACCTCGAGCGCGCGTTCCTCCGAGCGAGCCACGCGGCGTCTGAGGGCGAGGCCATCCGGGCGCGTCGAACGAACCGGCGGCTGCGCGGCCTGCTCGTCGGCGTCGCGGTGCTGCTCGCGGCGTCGCTCGTGATCGGCGATCTGGCGCTCACGCAACGAGATCGAGCGACCGACGCGCTGACGCTCGCGGACACCGGACGTCTGGCCTCGTGGTCGCGACTCGAAGCCGATCCACAGCGGGCCCTGTTGATGGCGAGGGAAGCCGTGCACATCGACGAGTCGCCCGAAACCATGAGCGCGCTGTTCGCGGCCCTGGAACGCACGCCGGCGATCACCGACCGCATCTATCCCTCCGGCGACTCCTCACCTGCCGGAGGCGAGCGGCAATGGATCGCGATCTCTCACGACGGGAGCACGCTCGCGATCGGGGACGCCGGACCGACCGTCGAGTTCTTCGACGCCACGAAGCGCGTGCCTCTCGGCGGCGTCGACGTGGGATCGGGAACCGAACGTGCAGCGTTCAGCCCGGATGGGACGACCCTCGCCGTCGTGACGTCCGCCGGGGATCTCGTGCCGGTCGACGTCGCGGCCCGAACCGTGCGCGATCGCGTTCCGGCGGAGGCCACCATCGACGCGATCGCGTTCGACCCCGGCGGCGGCGAGCTCCTCACCGCGGAGCACGACGGCGACCTGCGGGAGTACCTAGTGCCCCGCGACCCGGTCACGTTCGAGCCGGGCCGAAGGGTCCCCACGCCGGGGAAGGCGCACGCGACGTTCCCCACGATCGGCCCGCCGCTCTCGCTGTTCGCGATGGCGTTCGCGCCGGATGGGTCGCTCGTGACGACCCGCTTCCGCGGTCCGACCGTGCTCTGGAGCCCTGACCTCACCACGGTTCGACGCTACGCGATCGGGGCGCAAGGGGTCGCCGTCAGCCAGGATGGCAGCGTCGCCGCCCTGCTCGAGAACAGTGACCCTCGCAACGAGGGGAACATCTCGTTCCTGAACCTTCGATCCGGCGAGGTGCGGACCGGTTCGGGCGGTCATCACGGGCCGTACAAGACCCTGTACGAGGTCGTCGGGGCCGCCTTCACCCCCGACGGACGCTCCCTCGTCACGGTTGGGAACGACTCGCGGCTCCTGACCTGGGACGTGGCGACCGCGTCCGTGCGAACGACGCTGTCGGAGACCGGCGATCTGCCGCTCCGCGGCCCGGTGCTCTCGGCCGACGGCACGGCCGCGTACACGACCGACCGGAACCGAGACGTGATCGTGTGGGATCTGTCGGGCAGCCGCCGCCTCGATCGCCCGTTCACGGCGGGGACGGGGTTCCGGGAATGGCCGTGGTTCGCGATGAGCCCAGACGGCCGGCTGCTCGCGGTGCCCAGCTCGTCGAGGGACGGACCGCGCGACGGGATCTGGCTGATCGACACCACGGACCTCCGCGTGATCCGTCGTATCCCGCAGAACCTGCACGGGAGCTCGACAGCGCTCGCGTTCAGCCCGGACGCGACGACGCTCGCGGTCGCCTCCTGGAGCGGCCGAAGCCACGTTCGGCTGTGGGACGTCGCCTCGGGGAGGATGACGGTGAGCCTGAAGGCGATGCCCGCCCAGCGTCTGGTCGCGATCGAGTTCAGCCCAGACGGGAGAACTCTGGTCGGCGGCGGCGGCCCCGATCGGGGATTGGTCGAGGTCTGGAGGCTGGGAGGTCCGAACCGGCCCGCCGACCGGATCCGGACGCCCGGTACCGTCGAGGATCTGGCGTTCACGCCGGACGGCTCGCGGCTCGTGATCTCGACGGGGTGGGCCGACGGCGGTTACTTCGTGGCCTGGGACACGGCCACGCAGAAGATCCTGAAGTCCGTGCCCGCCGACGACGTGGCCGTGTGGTCGGCCGACGTCTCGAACGACGGCCGGACCCTGATCACCGGCGGCGGAACCGCCATCGTTCGCCTCTGGGACCTGCCGACAGGAACGTCGCTGGGCGCGCCGCTGACCGCCCTCGTCGGGGCCGCCGACACCGTCGACCTGTCGCCCGACGGGAGCACCGCCGTCGGCGCGGACACGTCCGGCAACGTCCTGCTGTGGGACGTGCCGACCCGGTCGACGATCGGCGACCCGTTCCCGGGCCCCGCGGCCGGCCGGCCCGCTGCAGCGGCGTTCACCCCTGACGGCCGCCGCGTCGTGGTGGTCTCCGATACCGGCGCGGGGTGGGTTTGGGACGTCGATCCGTCGGACTGGCTCGAACGAGCGTGCGCGGTCGCCGGACGGAGCTTCACCCTGCAGGAGTGGCAGGAGCTCCTGCCGGGCAGGCCGTACCACGCGACCTGCGGTCCTTGACGGACCTCGCAGCGTTTCCGCAACGGTTCCGCATGCGTCCCGCAACGCGCCGGGAGCAGCCTCCTCGAACGGAGCGGGCGACGGTCCCGCCCGAGGGAAGGAGGGTGGTCATGGCTACCCAGGTGATCGGAGCGGTGCGGCGCTCACGCAGAGGCGTCGCCCTCATCGTCGTGGCGTTGGCGTTCGCGGTCGCGGTGTTGGTGGCGCAGGCGAGCTCGATCTGGTCGTCCGAGACGGGCTCGCACGGCCGGCCCGTGCAGGTGTCCCTGAGCCCCCGGGTCTCCGGGACGTTCGCCCACATCCCACCGAATTGCCGGCCCAAGTACGGCTGCTGGGATGCTACGACCTCGGGGCGTCCATAGGCTCGCGGTGGCGGCACGCCGGGCGACGGGTCCACACAGGTCCGGCGTATCGGTGGGAAGGACGCGCCGCGCGCCGTCGGCGGCCCTCTCGGGAACCATTCCGCGTCGGACGGTGTATCCGAGGCGACGTCGGAAGGAGGACCCATGCACCTACGGAGGATCGTCGTGACCGCCGGGGCAGCGATCGCCCTGGCGCTGCTCGGGCCCGTCGCCGGGAACGCCTGGGGCGGCGGGGGGTGTCACCGGGCGGGCACCGGCGTGACCGAGACGACCGGCACCACGGTGGCGATGGTCGACGCGTGCTTCACGCCGACGGTCCTGCACGTGGCGCCCGGTGACTCGGTCACGTTCGTGAATCGCGACCCGATGGTGCACAACGTCACGGCGAACGACTGGGGTCATTGGGACGACATGTACGAAGGCGACCGGTTCACGACGTCGTTCGACGACGAAGGCATCTTCCCGTTCGCCTGCTCGTACCACCCCGGGATGTCGGGCGCGTCGTCGTGGGAGACGGCGGCACCGGCGACACGGCCCCGGTGGCGGCCGCGGCCGTCGCCGAGGATCCTCCGAGCAGCGGCGGAGCCGGGTGGCTCGCGCCCGGCATCGGCGGCGTGGCGATCGGACTGGCCTGCGGGTACGCGCTCGCGCGGCGCCGCCGGCGCGACCCGGTGTCCGCTCCGGTTCGCGCCTAGCTCAGACGGGGACCGCCATGCCGGCCTGCTGCATCGCCAGTTCGAAGTCGTGCCGGTTCGAGACGGCCTTGAAGGCCGCGTCCACGGTGATCTTCCCGTCCTGCAGGAGCTTCAGCATCCACTGATCGAACGTGACCATGCCGTAGTAGCCGCCGTCGGCGATCACGTCCTTCAGCTCGTGCGTCTTGTCGGGGTCGGCGATCCGCTCCGCCACGCGGCCGTTGTTGATCAGGATCTCGAGGCCCGGCGTGCGCCCGCCGTCGATCGTCGGGACGAGCCGCTGGCAGATGATGCCGCGGAGCGTCCCGGCCAGGGCCAGCCGAACCTGCTTCTGCTGGTGCGGCGGGAAGAAGTCGATCACCCGGTTCACGGTCTCGGTGGCGTCCACCGTATGCAGCGTCGACATCACGAGGTGGCCGGTCTCGGCCGCCGCGATCGCGGCGCGCACGGTCTCGGTGTCGCGCATCTCGCCGATCAGGATCACGTCGGGGTCCTGGCGCATCGCCGCCCGCAGCGCGACGAGGAAGTCGTTCGTGTCGTTCCCGACCTCGCGCTGGTTGATCGACGCCACGTCGTCCTTGTGCAGCACCTCGATCGGATCCTCGATCGTGACGATATGCACCGGCTTCGTCTTGTTGATGTAGTCGATCATCGCCGCGAGGGTCGTGGTCTTGCCCGAACCGGTGGGCCCGGTCACGAGGATCAGGCCGCGGTGCTCGTCGGCGATCGTGCGGATCGCGTCGGGCAGGCCGATCTCCTCGAACGAGGGGCCTCCGAAGCGGAGCTTCCGCAGGACCATGCTGATCGACCCGCGCTGCTTGAACACGTTGACGCGGAACCGACCCACGTGGGGGATCGAGTACGCGAAGTCCACCTCGCCGGCATCGTCGAACTTCGCGACGCGGTCCACGGGGATGATGGCGACCGCGATCGCCTCGGCCTCCTCGTTCGAGAGCGGCTCGCGTTCGAGTCGATGCAGCCCTTCGGGGAGCCGGAGCATCGGCGGCGAGCCGACCTTCACGTGCAGGTCGGAGCCCTCGCCGTGCATCAGCTCGGTGAGCCAGCCGTTGAACTCGTCCACGATCGTCGACGCCGCAGTGTCCATCTGTCCGGTTCCCTCTCGATCCGACCCGGGGCCGCGCCGGGCGCGGCGGCCACACACGCTTCCCATCGGCCGGGTCGGCCGGCAACTTCAGTCCGCGTACGCAAGTACGACCGGATCCCCCGCCGACGTGCGTACGTATCGCGGCGCGGTCACTCGACGCGCGCGACGAGCGAGCACGCCGAGGTACGTTCCACCGCAGCCTGGAACGCGACCAGGCGCATCGCCGGACGGGAGGCGTCGAGCATCCCCTCGAGCAACCCGAGATGGACGGCGCAGACGAGCTCGCGATGCTCGTCGAGGAGATCACGGAACGGGCAGTCGCGCAGCGAGATCTCGACCGTGCGCGAGCTCCGCCGCCGGAACCGTGGTTCGAACCCCGCGTCGGCGAGCGCGCCTTGGAGCACCGCGAGGTTCGGGCCCACGTGGCGCCGGGCGCCCGGCCGCGGGGCGTTGCGGCCCACGAGGTAGGCGCCCCAGTCGTGAGCGAGGGCGGTCGCGCGGTCGCGCTGGCGGGCGCTCCCCGACAGGCTCGCCAGGATGTCGGCGAGGAGCCGGTAGTCGCGGCCCTCGCGCTCCTCGCGGTCGATCGCGGTGTAGAGCGTCTGCGGACGGCCCACCGCGGCCTCGCCGGCGCGCCGGCTGTCGGAGGCGACGAGCCCGGCCTCCTCGAGCCGGCGGAGGTGCGGCCGGATCGTGTTCGGGTGCAGGGAGAGGCGGGCGGCGAGCTCGCGCACCGAGACGGCCCGGCCCGACAGCCGCAGGTACCGGTAGAGCCGGTAGCGGGTGTCGTCGGCCAGGGCCTTGTGCACCTCGAGCGGCGCGGGCTCAGGCATCGGCTCCCTCCGTCGTAGACTGGGTTTCCACGGTGTAGACCGTGCTAACGAGAGCTTAGAGCCGAAAGGACGCCCCGTGCCCACCGAAGACCAGGTCCGCGCCGCGCTGCGGAACGTGATGGATCCCGAGATCGGCCGCCCGATCGAGGACATCGGGATGCTGAAGTCGATCGCGATCGACGGGGGTGCCGTGCAGGTGCACGTGCTGCTCACGATCGAGGGCTGCCCCCTGAAGGACCGGATCACGACCGACGTGACCGCCGCCGTGCAGCCGCTCGAGGGCGTGGAGCGCGTCGACGTCCGGCTGACCCCGATGAGCCAGGAGGAGCGCGCCGCCCTGGTGCAGCAGCTCCGCGGTCCGGGCGCCGCGCAGGCGGGCGGCCAGCAGCCGGCCGCGATCAGGTTCGACGACTCGACCTCGGTGATCGCGATCGCCTCGGGCAAGGGCGGCGTGGGCAAGTCGAGCGTCACGGTGAACCTGGCGGTCGCCCTGGCCGCCGACGGCGCGAAGGTGGGCGTGCTCGACGCCGATGTCTGGGGGTTCAGCGTGCCCCGCATGATGGGCGTCACCGGCAAGCCGGTCGGCTTCAACGACATGATCCTGCCGCTCGAGGCCCACGGCGTGAAGGTGATCTCGATGGGGTTCTTCGTGCCCGAGGAGACCCCCGTGATCTGGCGCGGCCCGATGCTCCACAAGGCGATCGAGCAGTTCCTGGGCGACGTCTACTGGGGCGACCTCGACTTCCTGCTGTGCGACCTGCCGCCCGGCACGGGCGACGTCAGCATCTCGCTCGCCTCGTTCCTGCCGGGCGCTTCGATGCTCGTGGTGACCACCCCGCAGGAGGCGGCCCGCAAGGTCGCCGAGCGCGCCGGGAAGATGGCCGAGCGCACGAACCTCCGCCCGCTCGGGGTGGTCGAGAACATGAGCTACTACGTCTGCCCCCACTGCGGCGAGCGCGACGCGATCTTCGGGTCGGGGGGCGGCGCCGAGGCCGCCGAGACCCTGGGCGTGCCGCTGATGGCGCAGGTCCCGCTGCTGCCCGCGATGCGCGAGGGCGGGGACACGGGCGTGCCGATCGTGCTGTCGCAGCCCGACGCGCCCGCGAGCGTGGCCCTCCGCGAGGCCGCCGACCGCGTGCGCCAGGCGACGAAGTCGAAGGTGGGCAAGCCGCTCACCCTGATGACGAACCCGTAAGCCTGCGTCGAACCGGCCCCTCCCGGCGTCAGTCGGGGCCGGCCGAGGCGCCCAGCACCTCGAAGCCCGCGTCCTCGAGCGCCGCGACGGCGGCGTCGAACCGACGGACGAGCACGTAATCGGTGTCGAACGTCGAGATCACGGACACCGAGACGCCGGCCTCCGCGAGCGGATCCAGCACCTGCTTCAGCACGCCGACGAGCGCGAGGTCGTGCTCGCCCGTCAGCACCAGGGCGCGCCAACCGCGTTCGGCGCGCACGTCGGACGGCACCGCGCTTTCGTCACAGATCACGGAAAGCTCGCCCGGGGTCCGCGTCGCCGAGACGAGCGTCCCCTTGGCCCAGGTCGGGCGGGGGGCGTCGGGCGCGAGGCGGCAGACCGCCACCTGCTCGGGCAGCGCCCGCAGCACGAAGTCGGTCACGCGCGCCCCCGGCGGGGCCAGATCCGGGCGACCGCGCGGCCCATCAGCAGCCCGCTCGCGACGTCGCTCGGATAGTGCACGCCCAGGTACACGCGCGAGGCCGCCACCGACAGATCGAGCGCCGAGAGCACCGCACGCGACATGCCCCCGAGTCCGAGCTCACGCGCCGCCACGCGCGTGAACGTGGTGAGCACGGCCGGGTGGCTGCTCGGCCACGACGTCCCGTGCGGCTTCGCGATCATCCGCCGGGTGGTCTCGGCGCCGGCGTCGTAGGGCCGCGGCCGGTCGACGAGCTTCTTCACGCCCTGACCGAGCGCCCAGGTGGCGCCCGCGGCGGCGACCGCGCTGAGGGCGGCGCGGCGCTCGCCGAGCACCGCGAGGGCGCCGGCGGCCGAGCCCGCGGCGTACATCGACCCCAGCTCGGTCACGCCCTTGAAGAACCGATCGGCCTGCTCGCCGTGCCCGCGGTTGAGCGCCTCGAACAGCTCGCGGTCGACGGCGGGGCCTTCGGGCGTCCGCATCGCCGCGTGGCCCACCGCCGCGGCGCCCGCGGCGAGCCCGCCGGCCCAGACGATCGTGCGCAGCTTCACGCCGGGCATCATGCGAGAATCGCGCCGGACCGTCACACGGAAGGGCAGGGATTGGGCGACGACCGGAAGCCGGGCGAGTACCGCAGGGAAGGGCTGAGCGGGAAGACGATCACGGCGATCGTCGCGCTCGTCGTGCTGGTGGTGTTCATGCTCCAGAACCGCGACCGGGCGAACGTGGACTTCCTGTTCTGGGACGTGGAGGCCCGGCTCTGGGTCGTGATCGTGATCGCCGCGGCGCTCGGGGTCGTGATCGGGTGGTTCCTCGGACGCTCGCGGCGCGGGAAGGACTAGCGGCCCGGCGAGGCTGCCTACGACGGCTCGGCCGCCGCGGCCTCCTCGATCTGGCGCTTCTGGGCGAGCACCCCGCGCTTGAGGGCGAGGTGCGCGCCGCCGAGCGCGTTCACGCCCATCGCCCCGAACCGGCCGAGCGGACCACGGAACCGGTAGTCGATCTCGTGCCGGAGCACGCTCCGGTCGTGCAGGGCGGCGACCGACGTCGTCACGGTCGCGTCGAGTAGTCCCTCGAGCCGGATCCGCGAGCGCCACGGCGGATCCCACTCGAGCACCGTGGCGCGCACGGTCGTCTGCACGGCCATGAAGCCCATGTCGACCTCGTAGCGGGCGCCCTCGATCATGCCGTCCTCGGGCGGACGCACGCGGATCACGTGCTTGTCCCACTGGGGGAGGTTGTTCACGTCGCTCGCGACCGCCCAGACCGCCTCGGCGGGCGCGTCGACCTCCACGGAGAACTCGACGACCGTCATCCGACGTTCGCGCTCCCGCTCGACCATCCCTGCCACCAGACGAGGCGCGAGGGCGTGATCCTGACGAGCGCATCGGCCGCCGGGTGCACCGACACCGCGAGCGCCTTCGCGGTCTTCGAACCGGACCCGACCTCGCCGGGGACGAAGCTCGCGCCCATCCCCTGGACCATCGCGCCCACCATGTCGCGCGCGCGCCACTCCGAGGCCTTGTCGATCGTGAGCGCGACCGGCGTGTCGGCGGCCGCGCCGGCGAGGGCGAGCGACTCCGAGGGCAGCGCCGCGTAGAGCGAATGCTCATCGGCCAGCCATCGGGCCGGCACGACGACCGGTCCCCGGGCACCCGAGATCGCGAGCGACGCCTCGCCCGAGGATCCGAGCGCGGACCGGATCTCGTCGGGGAGCCCGGCCAGCGGGTCGGTGCCCTTCGTCGTTCGACGGAACGCCGCGTGCGACCCGGCCTCGCCGCCCCAGCGGCCACGTCCCTCCTGCACACCCTCGTCGTCGAGGAGCGCGGTGCGCTCGAGGTCGATGCCGACGAACACACGTCCCGGCGGCGTCCACGCGAGCGGCACCTGCCGCGCGTCGAAGGCGTACCCGGCGAAGAACCGGGCGTTCTTCTTCGAGAAGCCGCCCATCGCGCGCGCGATCGACGTCGCGCCGGTCACGGCCGCGCCCCAGGAGCCGCGGTCGAGCGCGTCGTAGGTCTTCACGGAGCCCGTGAACGTGACCGCGAGCTCGTTGTGACGGATCAGGCCCGCGACCGCAGGGTCGGTCTTCCAGGCCCGGGTCTTCACCGAGCCGCGGGAGGTGGTGAGCCAGATCCGCCCGCCCGAGTAGGCGAACACGAGCGGGGTGAGGTGCGGGCCGTTCGGGGTGATCGTGGCGACCGCGCAGAACGGGCCGTCCTGGAGGACCTGCTGTACCGCCGTCGACAGGAAGCTCACGCCCGCTCCACCTTCCGTCCCGCCCCGGGTGGGAGCAGGAGCATCAGTCCGGTCCACAGGATATGGCTGCCGAGGCTCGCCAGCACGCCGCCCGACCACCACGCGAGGCCGCCCCACAGCGCGCCGCCCACGATCGCGCCGGCCACGATCGGCAGGCTCTTGCTCGGGATGTTCGCGACGAGGTAGCCGATCCAGGTGAGGGCCGCCGCCGAGGCCGCGCTCCCGGCCGCCGTGAGCTCCCCCTGGAAGAGGCCGCGCCAGAAGAGCTCCTCGGCGGGCACCATGATCGCGAGCGAGAGCACGAGCGAGGTGCCCACGCTGACGGTGGCAGCCTCCTGGTACTTCTCGACGACGTCCCGGCGGAACGCCGGCCACAGGCTCGCGAGCCAGACGAAGACGCGCGTGCCGAGGTACAAGGCGAGCCCTGAGATCAGGCCCCACCGGAGCGCGATCGCGGGCTCGACGTCGGCGCCGGACCACACGACCGGAGCCACGAGGACCGCCGCGACCCCCATCGCGCCCAGCACCCAGGGCATCAAACGCCAGACGTCCTTCCCGCGGGTCGAGACCGCCCACCAGCCCACGACCTCCGCGATCATGCCGCCGATCATCACCGCGGTCCGCATCGGCTCAGCTCGGTAGGAACCGCGTCTTGACCGCGAGCTCGGCGGTGAACGCGGTGACGACGGCCAGGTAGTAGAAGCCCGTGGCCGACTGCACGGCCGAGGCGCGCGTGCCCTTCAGCGCGGCGCGCGTCAGCACCGCGATCAGGGCCGTGGTGCCGGTCATCCCCAGGGCGATCCACGGCGCCAGCGCGCCCGAGGTCAGCAACGGGTTCACGGCTTGCGACGAGCTCGTCCCCTCGAAGCCGCCCGAGATCACCGCGACGGCCTCCAGGACGACCGAGACGAGCATGATCGTCGTGATGCGGTTGATCGGGCCGCGCGAGAGCCCGCGGTCGGTCAGGTACCAGTGGCCCAGGTTCAGCCCGTCGAGCACGGACCCGAGGAACGCCGAGCCGGCCAGCAGCTGGAACAGCCCGAGCGCGAAGGACTGACGTCCGGCGATCGCCATCGGGACGAGCACCGCGATCGCGACCACGACCCCCGCGAACCCGAGGATCCGGCCGACGAGCTCCTGGCGGGCGAACAGCAGCAACGTCCAGAGCGCCGTGACGACGAGGGACGCCAGGGCGAGCTTGACCGCCCATCTCCCCGCGGGATCGCCCTCGACCAGGCCGGACTTCGTCGACCACCAGGTCGCGAACGTCAGCACCAGGAAGATCACGCCGTTCAGCTTGAAGAATCCGCGCTTGACCTCGCGCCAGAGCGGCGTGCACCACAGGAACGCCAGACCCCCCGCCACCGTCTGGGCGAGGACCAGCGCCATCGTGCCCGCGGCGCCCCTCACGACCGACCCCCTCGCATGTCGGCGACAGGGTACCCGCGCACCCTCTCCGCAGGCCTGGGGCTCGCGGCTCCGCCCGGTACCCTTTCTCCATGGACGACTGGCGCTCCTACGACGGCGTGGCGGAAACGTACGAGCGCGTGCACGCCTCGCGCTTCGCGGAGGCCGCCCGCGATCTCGTGGCCGCCGCGGGGATCGGCGCCGGCGACCACGTGCTCGACGTCGGCACGGGCACCGGGGTGGCCGCGGAGGCCGCCGCCGAAGCAGGCGCCACCGTCGTGGGGATCGACGAATCGCCGGGGATGCTCGCGGTCGGGCACCGCGTGCGGCCCAAGCTCCGCCTGGCCGGAGGGACCGCGATCGACATGCCGGTCCGCACCGGCAGCTTCGACGTGGTGATGGGCAACTTCGTGCTGGCGCACTTCACGAAGTACCAGACCGCGCTGTTCGAGGCGGCCCGGGTGCTGCGTTCGGGCGGCAAGGTCGCGTACACGGCCTGGTCCGACGGGCCCGATGCGTACCAGCAGGCCTACCGGGAGATGATCGAAGGGGTCGTCCCCCGCGAGATGCTCGCGCCCGCGTACGCGCAGGCCGCGCCGTGGCACGAGAAGTTCCGCACGCGCGGGGCGATCGAGGAGGTCCTGATCGACGCCGGGTTCCGCCAGGTGCGCACCGAGTTGCACCGCTACCGCTGGACCTACTCGCAGGACGAGTACATCGACGGCCTCGAGACGTGGGCGACCGGCCGGTTCGTGCGGCAGATGCTGGGCGAGTCGGGGTGGGCGTCGTTCATGGACCGCGTCCGATCGACGTTCGCCACACAGTTCGCCGATCCCCTGAACGACTTCCGCGACGTCTGGACCGCCGTCGCCGTCAAGGAGTAGCCGGCCCCGCTACAGCGCGATCAGCCCGGCGTTCGTGGGCACGAAACCGCAGGTCTCGAGGTAGAAGTCCCGCAGGTGGTCCTCGAAGTCGACATGGAGCCACTCGCACCCGGCGCGACGGGACTCCGTCACCGCGATCGCGACGAGCTCCTTGCCGATCCCGCGACGGCGCGCCGCTTCCGCGACCATCGTGTCGAGCACGAAGGCGTGGACCTGGCCGTCCCACGCCACGTTCACGAACCCGACGAGCTGCGCGCCGTCCCTCGCCGTGACCCACCCGAGGCTGTGCCGCTCGACCTGCGCGTGCCAGTCCCAGCCCTCGTCGTCGTAGACGGGATGGTCGAAGGCCTCGGCATGGAGCCCGTTGATCTCTGGGTTCTCGAAGTCGCCGCGCCACGTGCAGGTGATCATCGCCGCACCTCGTCGCCGCGTCGCACCCGGTCAGCTGAGGTCCAGGACACGGAACTCCTCGGCGTGCGTGACGCCGATCTTCGCGCCGGATTCGACCGCGTCCTTCTCCAGGAACTCCTCGAAGAAGCGGATCCCCTCGGCGAGCTGGCTCGCGTGCTCGGCGAGCGCCGCGACCTTCGTGGCGAAGTGGCCGGTCACGTCCTCGACGTGGTTCGGCTCGTTCGTCCAGCCGAGCCACAGGTCGGTCACCTCCTGAACCTCGAGCCCCTCCCCGAGATGTTCCGAGTGGAAGTGCGGGTTGCCGGATCCCGGGAACGCCGAGTCGAGCGCGACGAAGCCGGCGGTGCGGTGGTCGCTGTGGTTGTAGTAGCGGTTCTCGAAGAAGACCGCGGTCGGGTCGACGCTCAGCACGGTCTCGGCGCGCACCTCGCGGATCCGCCGGACCACGGCCTCGCGGACCTCGGCGTCGTTCTCCAGCTCGCCGTCGTGCGTCCCGAGGATCCTCACGCTGGCGAGGCCGAGCACGCGGCCGGCGGCCTCGGTCTCGGCGGCGCGGGTGGCCGCGAGCTCGGCTCGGTCGCGGCCGGGGTCGCTCGAGCCCCGGTCGCCGTTCGTCAGGACGATCAGGTGGACCTCACGGCCTGCCGCGGCCCACTTCGCGAGCACCCCGCCCGCCGAGATCTCGGCGTCGTCGGGATGCGCGAACACACCCAGGACGGGCCCGGTGCGGGGCGCCTTCGCCTCCGGCTCGGGCGCGGCCGTCGCGGTGTCGTCGGCCACAGCCCTACTTCGCGCCCGCCGCCGCGCGGTCCTGCACGAACCGCACGAGGGTCCGCACGGGCACGCCGGTGCCGCCCCGCGGCCCCAGGTCGGTCGCCCGATCGGTGAACGCCGGCCCCGCGATGTCCAGGTGCACCCACGGGGTGTCGCCCACGAACTCAGCGAGGAACCAGCCGGCCGTGATCGCGCCGCCGTAGCGGTCGCCGATGTTCTTGATGTCGGCGATCGGGGAGTCGATCAACGCGCGATAGTCGTCGTGCAGCGGGAGCTCCCAGGTGGGCTCGCCGACGGCCGTGCCCGCGTCGATGATCCACCGCATCAGGTCGCGATCGTTGCCCATGGCGCCCGTGATCGCCGTCCCGAGCGCCACCACGCATGCGCCGGTGAGCGTCGCGGTGTCCACGATCAGTGAGGGCTTCTTCTCGGCCAGGTACGCGAGCGCGTCGGCGAGCACCAGGCGGCCCTCGGCGTCGGTGTTCAGGACCTCGGACGTCGTGCCGCCGCGATGCGTGATCACATCGCCGGGCTTCTGGGCCGACCCGCTCGGCATGTTCTCGCTGCACGGGATCGCCGCGATCACGTTGATCTTCGGCTTCAGCTGCGCGATCACCTTCATCGTCGCGAGGATCGACGCGGCGCCGCCCATGTCGTCCTTCATCGTCTCCATGCCCTTGGCGTCCTTGATCGAGAGACCGCCGGAGTCGAAGGCGATGCCCTTGCCGGTCAGGGCGATCGGGACCGCGCGGCCGGCACCCGTGTAGCTGAGCTCGATCATGCGCGGCGGGTTCACGCTCCCCTGGCCCACGCCGAGGATCCCGCCGAAGCCGCCGGCCTGCAGCTGGGCCTCGTTCCACACCTTGCACGTCAGGCCGACCGATCTCGCCATCGCCTGCGCCTCGCGCGCGATCTGCGCGGGCGGCATGTCGCCCGCCGGCGTGTTCACGAGGTCGCGCGCCCAGTGCACGGCGTCGGCCACGATCCCGGCCTGCTTCACCGCGGCCTTCATCGGCGGGGCGTCCCACCGGGCGCTCCCCAGCACGGTGATCCGTCGGAGCGCGTGGCCGTCACCCTTGCCCGACTTGTACCGCTCGAACCGGTAGGCGCCGAGCGCGAGTCCCTCGGCGGCGGCGCCCACCGCGTCCGCGGCCTGACGGGCGCCGAACGCCAGCGGAACGGTCGTCGCGACCGAGCCGAATCGGCGCGCGGATCCGGCCACGCGCCCGAGGTTGCGACGCGCGGACGTCACCGAGAAGTCGGCCTTCTTGCCGACGCCGATCAGCAGCACGGCGTCGGCGGCGAACCGGTCGCCGCGGCGCTTCGTGACCAGCAGGTCCTGCCCGCGCTTGCCCTTCAGCTTGGCCGCAGCGTAGGCGTCGGCCAGGCCGACGTCCTTGACGCCGGGCCCCGGTTGGGGGCCCTCGAAGACGGGGACGATCAACAGCCCCGTCTTCACGGTGGCGGCGGCGTCGCTGGCATACGAGAACGTGGTCAACGTGGGCTCCTTGCGATGGGCGTCGGGGCGAAGTCTAGTAGCGGCAGGGCACAACCGACGGCCTTCCCGGATGCGACCCGGCCCGTGCCGAGGCGGGGCGGTCGCCTGCAACGTCGCTACCCTGAGGCCATGAAGCCGAAGGACATCCGCGACCTCGTGTGGTTCTCCGACGACGAGGCTCGGCACGAGACCCTGTTCGAGACGGAGCACCTGTGGTCCGAGATCGTCTGCCTGCAGGGCACACAGGGCCTCGGGCCGCTCACCGACCCGGCGTCCGATGCGATCGTGACCGTGCTCGCGGGCGAGGTGGCGGTCCAGGTCGGCAAGGGCCGGGCCCGGATGGGCCAATGGGAGGCCGTGCTCGTCGAGGCCGGCACCGAGCTCACGATCCGCAATGCCTCCGACGACCCCGGGGTCGTCCTGTTCGTCCTCTCGCCGCCGCCGGCGCCCACGATCTGACCGCGGCGCCGCGCCGATCGGCCCGTCCGCACCCACGAACTCCCTACAGGGAACCATCCGAAAGGACCACCCGCTCCGCCTCAAGAAGTCCCCCGAGCGTCCGATGCATGGAAGTGATATGGCACGAGCCGGATCCCGGCGCGCACCTCCGGCGGCACGCGCAGGAGGGACCCGCACGGGTCATGGGCGCCGGCCGCGAGACGATCGCCCGCCGCAAGAACGGCTCGATCTTCCCGATCGACATCTCGGTGAGCGAGGCGAGGGTCGGCGACGACCGCCTGTTCGTCGGGCTGATCCGGGACATCACCGAGCGCAAGCGCGTCGAGGCCGAGCTCCAGGCCGCCAAGGCCGCCGCCGAGGAGGCCGCGACGCACGATCCGCTCACCGGCCTGTGGAACCACAACCGGGTGATCGAGATCCTGATCGAGGAGATGTCCCGGAGCGACCGCCAGGGGCAGCCGCTGTCGGTCGCGATGCTCGACCTCGACCACTTCAAGCACGTGAACGACACGTACGGGCATGTCGTGGGCGACGAGGTGCTCCGAGAGATCGCCCGCCGGCTCGAGCGCGCGATCCGCGTCTACGACTCGGTCGGCCGGTTCGGCGGCGAGGAGTTCATGATCGTCCTGCCCGGCACCGGCCGCGTCGATGCGGAGCAGGCCGCCGAGCGCATCCGGATCGAGATCTCGCGCGAGCCGATCCTGACGTCCGCGGGGACGCTCCGGATCACCGGCAGCCTCGGCGTCGTCACGCATCGAGGCGAAGGCCCGAACGACGCGACCGGCCTGCTCGTCGCGGCCGACGACGCGCTCTACGACGCGAAGGGATCGGGCCGGGACCGCGTCACGGTCGCGTCGATGCAGCAGGCGAGCTAGCCGTCGGGGGCGTCCGGCCCGGGCCCATCGCGATCACGTACCGTCGGAGGCCGTCCATCGCACGTCCCATCAACATCCGCATCACCGGTCGGTAGCATCGCGCCGCGAGCTCCCCCACCAGGGGGATCGCGAGCCGGATGTCTTCGGTCCACGTGAACCGCGTCCCACCCTCGACCGGACCGAGCTCCCACGATCCCTCCCCCGCCACGACGCTGCCGTGGCGGATCTCGAGACGACGAGGCGGGTCCCAGCCCGTGACCTCCATCGGCTCCGTGAACGCGGGGATGCCGGCGATCCGCGTCTTCACCGCGAGGCGGACGCCCACGCCTTCTCGTCGCTCGGAGACGACATCGACGCGATCGGCATCGAGCATCCAATCGGCCTGCCGCTCCCAGTCCATCAGGACGGCCCAGGCCTCCTCGGGCGTGGTCGGGAGCACGATCTCGCGACGCACCTGCATCCCGCCACTGTACGGACCCGCCCGACTCCGAACCGATGCAGCTACGCTTCGCGCATGGGAACCCGGGGTGCGGCCGTCGCCGCGTCGATCGCCACGGCGGCCGGCCCGACGCCGGTGGGCTCGGCGTCGCTCGCCGCCACCGTGACCGACGGCGTCGACGGGGCCGGCGTGGCCTGGGAGGACGGCAGGATCGTGTACGCCGGCCCCGCCGACGGCCTCCCGTGGGCCGCGACGATCGGTTCGCCCGAGGCCGGCTGCCTCGTACCGGGCTTCGTCGACTGCCACGTGCACCTCCCGTTCGTCGGATGGCGCGACGACGAGTTCGAGGCGCGGCTCCGTGGGGTCTCGTACCGCGAGCTCCACGGGCAGGACGGCGGGATCTTCCGCTCCAGCCGGATGTTGCGCGAGGCCGACGACGACGAGGTCCTCGCGTTCTGCCGTCCGCTCCTGGCCGAGATGCTCGCGCACGGCACGACGGCGGTGGAGCTGAAGACCGGGTACGGGCTCGGCGTCGAGGAGGAGCTCCGCCAGGCGCGGCTCGCGCGGCGGCTCGCCGCCGAGGCCGCCCAGGCGTGCTCGGTCACCCTGCTCGCGTGCCACGCGGTCCCCGACGGATGGGATCGCGCGGACTGGGTCCGGGCGGCATGCGAGGAGCTGATCCCGCGCGCGGCGGCCGAGGCGCTCGTCGACGCGGTGGACATCTACGTCGAGGACATCGCCTTCACGCTGGACGACCTCGACGCGGTCGCGGGCGCGGCGGCCGCTGCCGGGCTCCCGCTGCGCGTGCACGCCGACCAGCTCGGGCTCACCGGCGCGGCGGCCCGCGCCGCCGCGCTCGGCGCGCGGAGCGCCGACCATCTGAACCACACCGACGCCGAGGGCGCCGAGGCGCTCGCGGCCTCGGGGACGATCGCCGTGCTGCTCCCGGCGTCGACGTTCTTCCTTCGGGCGAGGCCCGCGGACGTCGACGCGCTCAGGTCGGCGGGCGCGGCGATCGCGGTCGCCACCGACTTCAACCCGGGCACCTCGCCGATCTGCTCGATGCCGGAGGCGATCGCGATGGCGAGCACGGTCTACCGGCTGGCGCCGCTCGAGGCGCTCACGGCCGCCACGGCGAACCCGGCGCACGTCCTCGGCCTCGACGACCGGCTGGGGCGCCTGGAACCGGGCCTGCGCGCCGATCTGCTGCTCCTGGACGCGCCGCGGTTCGCCGCCGTTCCCTACCGGCCGGGACACGACCCCGTCGTCGCGACGATCGTGAACGGCGAGGTCGTGGCGGGGCGGGGCGCGTAGCCGCGCGCGCCGGCGGCAGCGGTCAGTCCAGCGGGCCGGTGACGCCCTCGGCCGCGCGCACGAGCGCGCCCGACCGCACCAGGGAGATCGCGTCGGCGATATCGGGGCCGAACTCCCGGTCGGCCTCGAAGAACGGCACCGATGCGCGGATCGCGTCGTGCACCGCGCGCGTGGCCGGCCCCGGCTCGAGCGGCCGGCGGAGGTCGAGCGCCTGCGCGGCCGCGAGGGCCTCCAGCGCCAGCACGGTCTCGGCGTTGCCGACGACATCGCGCGCGTGGCGGGCCGCGGTCATCCCCATGCTCACGTGGTCCTCCTGGCCGGCGCTCGACGGGATCGAGTCGACCGATGCCGGATGTGCGAGCGATTTCGATTCCGACACGAGCGAGGCCGCCGTGTACTGCACGAGCATGAACCCCGAGTTCAGGCCGCTGCCGTGCACCAGGAACGCGGGCAGGCCGTTCGACTGCTTCACGTCGAGCAGCCGGTAGAGGCGCCGCTCGCTGATCGAGGCGAGCGAGACGAGCGAGGCGGCCAGCGCGTCCATCGCGATCGCGACCGGCATCCCGTGGAAGTTCCCGCCGCTCCGGACCTCACCGGCCTCGGGCAGGACGATCGGGTTGTCGCTCACGCTGTTGCACTCGATCGAGAGGATCCCCTCGACGAACGCGAGCACGTCCCGGGTCGCGCCGTGCACCTGGGGCGCGCACCGCAGGGAGTAGGCGTCCTGGACGAGATGCGGGCTGTCCCGGTGCGACTCCCTGATCGGCGAGTCGCTGAGCAGCCGCCGCAGGTTCGCCGCGCTCGCGGCCTGGCCGGGGTGGGGGCGCAGCCGCTGCAGGCGTTCGTCGAACGGCGCGTCGGTGCCGAGCGCCGCCTCGATCGTCATCGCGGCCACGACGTCGGCGGTCCGCGCGAGCGAGGCGCCGCGGGCGGCCGCGAGCACGCCGACCGAGAGCATGCCCTGGGTACCGTTCACGAGCGCGAGGCCTTCCTTCGCCTCCAGCGAGAGCGGCTCGAGCCCGGCCCGGCGCATCGCGACCGGCGACGGTTCCACGCCGCCCTCGGGCGTCAGGACGTTCCCGTGGCCGATCAGCGGCAGCGCGAGGTTCGCGAGCGGCGCGAGATCGCCCGAGGCGCCCAGCGACCCCTGCTGGGGCACCGCGGGGATCACGTCCTGGTTCAGCATCTCGACCATCAGGTCGACGACCTCGGGACGCACCCCCGAATGGCCGAGCGCGAGTACGTGCGCGCGCAGGAGCAGCATCGCGCGCGCCTCCTCCCGCGCGAGCGGCGGGCCGACGGCGGTCGCGTGCGAGCGCACGATCCCGTGCTGGAGCTCGGCGGCCTGGGCGGGCTCGATCCGGACGTCGGCGAGGGAGCCGAAACCGGTCGTGACGCCGTAGATCGTGGCGCCGGACTCGACGGCCGTCCGGATCACCTCGCGGGCGGCCACGACCCGGGCGCGGGCCGTGTCGGGGAAGGACACCGGGGCGCCGTCCGCGACGGCCGCGACGTCGGCGAGCGTCAGCGTCTCCCCCACCGCGACCGTCATGGGACGAAGGCTACCGCGCGCGCGGGAGCGGCGCGGTCACAGCACCCGCACGCGCAGGTGCTCCTCGACCGCCTCCGCGCCCGACCGCGTCACGCGGTAGGCGCCCGCCCGCGGCTCGGCCGCGATCGCCTCGACGAGCTGTGTCCCCGAGAAGTGCACCGCGGCGAAGTCGTCGCACGCGATCCCGCCGGGCACCGCGCCCGACGCGACCAGCCGATGGAAGCTCGGCCGACGCTCGGGCTCGCCGTCGTAGTGCGGGCAGAAGCTCCCCGCCAGGAACCCCAGTCCGTCGCCGAGGGCGTCGGCGCGCCCGATCCCGTAGGAGTCGGTGGTCGAGGCCTCGAACCAGCAGTTCGCGCCGGCGCTCACGCCGCAGAGCACGACGCCCGACTCCCAGGCGGCGCGCAGGGCCGCGTCCACCCCGTGGATCCGCCAGACCGCGAGCATGTTCGCCGTGTTCCCGCCGCCCACGTAGATCACGTCCTGCTCGCCGAGGAACGCGGCGACGTCGGCGACGTGCCGGTCGAAGAGCGTCAGCACCGACGGGGTCCACCCCCGCGAGGTGCACGCGTCCTCGAAGCGCTCGACGTAGGCGGCGGCGTCGCCCGAAGCCGTCGGCACGAAGCACACCCTCGGGCTCGACGTGCCGGCCAGCTCCACCACGTACCGGTCGAGGCGCGGGTCGTCGTCGGAGAACCCGCCGCCGCCCATCGCGACGATGTGCCGGTCCGTCATGCGTCGCCTTCCTGCATCGGGACGCGCACCCCGCGCTCGCGCGCGACCTCCTCGGCGCGCCCGTAGCCCGCGTCGACGTGGCGCACGACCCCCATGCCAGGATCCGTCGTGAGGACGCGCTGCAGGCGTCCCGCCGCGTTCTCGGTCCCGTCGGCCACGACCACCATGCCCGCGTGGATCGAGTAGCCGATCCCCACGCCGCCGCCGTGGTGCACGCTGACCCAGTGCGCCCCGGCAGCGGTGTTGATCAGCGCGTTCAGGATCGGCCAGTCGGCGATCGCGTCGGAACCGTCGCGCATCGCCTCGGTCTCGCGGTACGGGCTCGCCACCGAGCCGCTGTCCAGGTGGTCGCGACCGATCACGATCGGCGCGCTCACGTCGCCGTTCGCCACGAGCTCGTTGAACCGCTCGCCCGCGCGGTCGCGCTCGCCGTAGCCGAGCCAGCAGATCCGCGCGGGCAGCCCCTGGAACGCCACCCGCTCCTCGGCCATCCGCAGCCACCGCTGGAGGCGTTCGTTCTCGGGGAAGAGCTCGCCCACCGCGCGGTCGGTCGCG
This sequence comes from uncultured Actinomycetes bacterium, assembly GCA_963821925.1. GTDB lineage: Bacteria > Actinomycetota > UBA4738 > UBA4738 > HRBIN12 > JAOUEA01. Next base: position 101,823 of record CAWGFO010000011.1, read on the forward strand.
AGGATGTCGGCCGGGTCCCCCGACAGCGCCGCCCATCGGAACGGCCCCTTGCCCTCGCAGAAGAGCGGCCGCACGAAGGCCGGAACGAATCCCGGATACGCGTACGCGCGGTCGTGGTCGAGCCCGCCCTGCTCCGCGCCGGCCCGCAGGTTGTTCCCGTAGTCGAACGTGACCGCGCCGGCCTCCTGGAAGTCCACCATCGCGTCGACGTGGGCGGCCATGCTCGCGTACGAGCGCCGGACGTACTCGTCGGGATCGTCGCGCCGGAGCGCTGCCGCCTCGTCCAACGCGAGCCCGCCCGGGACGTAGCCGCCGAGGGGATCGTGGGCACTCGTCTGATCCGTGACGACGTCGGGACGCCACCCACGGCGCACGAGCTCGGGCAGCACGTCGGCGCAGTTGCCGAGCAGCCCGATCGAGACGGCGTCGCCGTTCGCCTTCGCCTCGTCGGCCCACGCGACCGCGGTGTCGAGGTCGTCCGTCTCGCGGTCGAGGTATCGGGTCTTGATCCGGCGCTCGATCCGGATCGGGTCGACCTCGACGCAGAGGGCCACCCCGTCGTTCATCGTGACCGCGAGCGGCTGGGCGCCGCCCATCCCGCCGAGCCCACCCGTGAGCGTGACCGTGCCCTTCAGCGAGCCCGCGAAGTGCTGCGTGCCGCACTCGGCGAGGGTCTCGTAGGTTCCCTGCAGGATCCCCTGCGTCCCGATGTAGATCCACGAGCCCGCGGTCATCTGCCCGTACATCGTGAGCCCCTGCGCCTCGAGCGCCCGGAACGTGTCCCAGTCGGCCCACTTCGGCACGAGCATCGAGTTCGAGATCAGCACGCGGGGCGCCTGGTCGTGCGTGCGGAAGACGGCGACGGGCTTGCCCGACTGCACGAGCAGCGTCTCGTCGTCGGCGAGCGAGCGGAGCGTCCGCACGATCGCGTCGAACGCCTCCCAGGAGCGCGCCGCACGGCCCGTGCCACCGTAGACGACCAGATCCTGGGGCCGCTCGGCGACCTCGGGGTCGAGGTTGTTCATCAGCATCCGCATCGCGGCTTCCTGCGGCCACGACCGGCAGCTCAGCTCGGTCCCGCGCGGGGCGCGGATCTCTCGTGCGCTCATCGGGTCGCCTCCCGGTTCTCGTGGCCGCCGCGGGGTGCGGCGCCGCACGGCCCCTCGACGCCGATGCTACCCGAGGTGCTTGAGGGCCTACCCGGACCCGGGTACGGTCGTCGGCGTGTCCTCCGTCGGAACCTCCCTGACCGTCGGCGGCACGCGTGACGTCGACCACATCCGCGTGCTGATCGCCGACGACGAACCTGCCCTGCGCGTCGCCTTGGCCGATCTCCTCGCGCACGAGGACACGATCCGCCTGGTGGGCACCGCGGGTGACGCCGACGAGGCGATCGAGCTCGCCGTGAGCGCCCAACCCGACGTCGCCCTGGTCGACGTGAAGATGCCCGCGGGGGGCGGGCCGAGGGCGGCGCGCGAGATCATCCGGGTCTCCCCCGACACCCGCGTGATCGCGCTCAGCGCCTTCGAGGACCGGCCCACCGTGCTCGAGATGCTCCGCGCCGGCGCGGTCGGCTACCTCGTCAAGGGCACCGCCGCCGAGGAGATCGTGACCTCGATCGGGAAGGTGATGCGCGGCGGCACGCATCTGTCGACCGAGGTGATCAGCGGGATCGTGCAGGAGCTCGCCTCGCAGCTGCGGCGTGAACAGATCGAGCAGGAGGCCCGAGATCAGCGCCGCGACGAGATCGAGCGGTTCGTGGCCGGCGAAGGCGTCTCGATGGCGTTCCAGCCGATCGTGGACCTGCGCACCCGCGAGGTCGTCGGCAACGAGGCGCTCGCGCGCTTCCGGTCGCTGCCCCTTCGCCCGCCCGACGAGTGGTTCGCCGAGGCGGTGCGCCTCGAGCTCGGCGTGCAGCTGGAGCTCGCGACGGTCCGCCAGGCCCTCGCCGCGTTGCCCCGCCTGGGTGAGGGCTACCTCTCGGTGAACTGCTCGCACCGTGCGGCCCTGTCGCCCGATCTCGCGGCCGCGCTGGCCCCGGTGGCCGACCGGATCGTGATGGAGATCACCGAGCACGAGGCGATCGAGGACTACGCCGACCTCTCCGACTCCCTCGACGCCCTGCGCGCGCGAGGGGTCCGTGTCGCGATCGACGACGCCGGCGCCGGCTTCGCGAGCCTGCGCCACACGCTGCAGATCTCGCCCGACATCGTGAAGGTCGACATCAGCCTTACGCGCGACATCGACAGCGACCGCGGGCGCCGCGCGCTCGCGAAGGCGTTGATCTCCTTCGCCGAGGAGATGGACATCACGATCGTCGCCGAGGGGATCGAGACGCAGGCCGAGCTCGATACGCTGCTGGAGCTCGGGGTGCGCTACGGGCAGGGCTACTTCCTGGCGGAGCCGGCCTTCCTGACCTGAGCGGTCAGACGATCGCGCGGCGATCGATCGCCCACGAGGAGCCGGTGGCGCCCTTCGTGAACTGCTTCATCTCGGTGGCCACGGCCACGGCCTCGGCGTAGTGCTGGAAGCTGCGCTTCTCGGTCGTGGCGATCCCGATCGAGATCGTGATCACGGGGAAACGCTGGAGCTCGCCGCGGCGGTTCGTGACCTCGATGTAGCCGCGCGCGCGGTCGTCGTCGTCGTAGAACTGGTCCGCGCCCTGGTCGAATCGTTCCACGGTCGCCTGAGCGACGACCGCCGCCATCGACGGGTCCACCACGACCACGAAGTCATCGCCACCGACGTGCCCGACGAACGCATCGCCGACCGTGATCTCGCGGGCGACGTCCTCGATGAGCCGGGCGGTGGCCTGGATCACCTGGTCGCCTCGCATGAACCCGTAGTGGTCGTTGTACGCCTTGAAGTGGTCCAGGTCGGCGTAGAGGATCGCGAACGGCTGGCCGCGGTCGACCCGCCCGTCGATCTCTTCCTCGATCCGGACGTTGCCGGGGAGCCCGGTGAGGGGCGACTGGGCGCGCATGTCGCGTGACCGGCGGAGCACGCCACGGATCCGGGCGAGCAGCTCCGGTGTGTCGAACGGCTTGACGATGTAGTCGTCGGCCCCGATCGCGAACCCCTCGAGCTTGTCGGCCGAGAGCCCGCGGGCGGTCAGCATGATGATCGAGACGGCGGCGGTGCGGGCATCCTGCCGCAAACGGCGGGTCAGCTCGAACCCGTCCATGTTCGGCATCATCACGTCGGCGAGCACGAGGTCGGGCACCCGCTCCTGAGCGGCCGTCAACGCCTGCGCGCCGTCGCTCGCGACGCGCACGTCGTAGCCCGCCGCGCGCAGCTCGATCTCGAGCAGGCGCGCGATGAACGGGTCGTCGTCGACGACCAGCAGGCTCTCGCCGCCGCCTCTCTCGGTGCCGGTGTCGTGCTCGGTCACGCCCTCACCCGTCGCTCGGCCTTCCTCGGGACACGCATCCCCACGTGTCCGTCCTGGAATCGGCACTTTACCCCCGGAGGTGTAGCCGAACCCGGAAGGAAGCCGGTGAGATGGCCGGCGGACGCCCGGCGCCCCGCGTGGCACGATAGGGGCCGACCGTGGGCGAAGGGACGGCGATGCAGGTCTACGAGACCTTCCTGGACACGATGGGCAACACCCCGCTCGTACGGCTGCACTCGGTCACCCGCGGCGTGCGGCCGACCGTCCTCGCCAAGTGCGAGATGATGAACCCCGGCGGATCCGTGAAGGACCGGATCGGGATCCGGATGATCGAGGCGGCCGAGCGTGCCGGCCTGCTGAAGCCCGGCGGCACGATCGTCGAGCCGACCTCGGGCAACACCGGCCACGGCCTCGCGATCGCGGCGGCGATCAAGGGCTACAAATGCATCTTCGTGATGCCCGACAAGATGAGCCAGGAGAAGATCTCCCTCCTGCGTGCGTACGGGGCGGAGGTCGTGATCACGCCGACCGCGGTCGCGCCCGACTCTCCCGAGAGCTACTACCGCGTGGCCGATCGACTCGCCGCCGAGATCCCCGGCGCGTTCCAGCCGAACCAGTACTTCAACCCCGAGAACCCGAAGACCCACTACGAGACCACCGGCCCCGAGATCTGGTCACAGACCGACGGCACGGTCGACGTGTTCGTGGCGGGCGTGGGCACCGGCGGCACGATCAGCGGCGTCGGCCGCTACCTGAAGGAGCAGAACCCGGACGTCCTCGTCGTGGGCGCGGACCCCGAGGGGTCGCTCTACTCGGGCGACGAACCCCGCCCCTACCTGGTCGAGGGGATCGGCGAGGACTTCTGGCCCGAGACGTTCGACCCGTCCGTGGTCGACCGGTACGTGCGGGTGAGCGACCGCGATTCGTTCCTGACCGCGCGTGCCGTCACGCGTCAGGAGGGGATCCTCGTGGGTGGGTCGTGCGGCAGCGCGGTCTTCGCCGCGCTCCAGGTGGCCCGCGACTTCGACGAGGACACCACGATCGTGGTGCTGCTCCCCGACACCGGACGCCAGTACCTGTCGAAGGTCTACTCGGACTCCTGGATGCTGCAGTACGGGATGCTGGACCGCCCCGAGATCGTCCGCGTCGAGGAGGTGCTGTCGGCCAAGGGCGGCGAACTCCCGCCGCTGATCACCGTCAGCGCCCGGGCGAAGGTGCGCCAGGCGGTCGACCTGCTGCAGGCGAACGGCATCTCGCAGGCCCCGGTCGTGCGCGAGGAGGCGTCCGCCGACGTCGCGCAGTTCGTCGGCTCGATCCGCGACCGGGAGCTCCTCGAGCGGATCTTCCGCGACCCCGACGCGCTCCAGGCCGACGTCGCCGAGGTGATGGCGTCCCCGATCTCGATGGTCGAGTGGGACGATCCGGTGGAGTCGGCCTTCGCCGAGCTCGAGCACGGTCCCGCCGTGCTCGTCGCGAAGGCCGGCCAGGTGCTCGGGGTGCTGACGCGGAGCGACCTGCTCGATTTCCTCGCCCACCGGCGCCAGGCGACCCCCTAGCCCGTGCGATCGCTGGGGATCGACGTCGGGGTCGACAAGGGACTCGACCTCGTGCTGCTCGACGAGCGGCGCGTCCCGCTCCAGGTGCGTTCGGGCGTGCGCCCGTCGGAGGTGGCCGCGATCATCGGCGACCTGCGGCCCGACGTCGTGGCCGTCGACTCCCCCCCGCGGTGGGCGGCCTCGGGCCGCTCGCGCCGCACCGAGCGCGAGCTCGCCGCGCTCAACATCCAGTCGTTCAACACGCCCTCGGCCGCGCACGGGAAGGGCAACCGGTTCTTCGCGTGGATGGAGGTGGGGTTCGAGGTGTTCCGGCAGGCCGAGGCCGCCGGGTATCGGACCTACGGTGGCGGCGGACCGAGGAAGACCGCGATGGAGGTCTTCCCCCACGCGACCGCCGCGGTGCTGGCCGGCGCGCTCGCTCCCAAGGGTGTCGGGAAGAAGCCGTGGCGCGAGGGGGTGCTGCGCGCGCAGGGTGTGCGCGTCGACGAGCTCACCTCGCTGGACCGCATCGACGCCGCGCTCGCGGCGTTGACGGGGCTCCTGGTCCTCGACGGGAAGCGCTTCGCGCCCGGGGACCCCACCGAGGGCGTGATCGTGCTCCCGGCGACCTCGCTTCCCGCCCACCCGTACAAGCGTGCGGCCGCCACGCCGGCCGCCGCGACGCCGCTCTTCAGCTACTGCGAGTGCGGGGATCCCGCCTGCCAGGAGCTCGTGCGAGGGAGCTTCGCGAAGGGGCACGACGCGAAGCGCAAGGCCATGCTGTGGACCCGCGCCCGCGAAGGCGCCGAGGCGCTCGAGGAACTGACCCGGCGCGGCTGGCAGGCGCCGCCCGAGATGAGGTGACATGACCGAGGAACGGTTCGAGACCCGGGCGATCCACGCGGGCCAGGCGCCCGACGCGCCGTACGGCGCGGTGAACGTCCCGATCTATCAGACCTCGACGTACGCGCAGCCGGCGGTGGGCGAGCCGAAGGTCTGGGATTACGCGCGCGGCGGGAACCCGACCCGCGAGGCGCTCCAACAGGCGCTCGCCTCCCTCGAGGGCGGTGCGCGCGCGTTCTCGTTCGGCAGCGGCATGGGCGCCGAGACCACCCTGCTCCTGACGCTCCGCCCGGGCGACCACGTGGTGCTCGCCGACGACGTCTACGGCGGCACCTACCGGCTGCTCACGAAGGTCTTCGAGGGCTGGGGCCTGGCCGCGACGACCGTCGACCTCACGGACGCTCGAGGCCCTCACCGCGGCGATCCGGCCCGAGACCCGGTTCGTGTGGGTCGAGACGCCGTCGAACCCGCTCCTGAAGATCATCGACATCGCGGCGGTCAGCGAGATCGCGCACGCCGCCGGCGCCCGCGTCGTGGTCGACAACACGTTCGCGACCCCGGCCCTGCAGCGGCCGCTCTCCCTGGGCGCCGACGTCGTCGTGCACAGCGTCACGAAATACATCGGGGGCCATTCCGATCTGATCGGGGGCGCGGTCGTCACGAGCCACGACGACCTGATCGAGCGCCTGGCGTTCCTCACGAACGCGGTCGGGGCCGTCCCCGGCCCGATGGACTGCTACCTCGCGTTGCGGGGCCTGAAGACCCTCGCCGTCCGGATGCGCACGCACGGGGAGCACGCGGCGGCGGTGGCGTCGTTCCTCTCGAGCCACCCGAAGGTGGGCACCGTCTACTACCCGGGGCTCGCGTCGCACCCAGGTCATGACCTCGCGGCGCGCCAGATGGCCGGATACGGCGGCATGGTCTCGTTCACGGTCGGATCGGCGGACGAAGCGCTCGAGGTCGCCCGCCGCACCCAGGTCTTCTTCCTGGCTGAATCGCTGGGCGGGGTGGAGTCGCTGATCGAGGTGCCCGGCCCGATGACCCACGCGAGCGTGGTGGGATCCCCGCTCGAGGTGCCCGACGAGCTCGTGCGGTTGAGCGTGGGGCTCGAGCACCCCGACGACCTGATCGCCGACCTCGAGCGGGCGCTCGCCTAGCCGACGCGGACGACGTCGCCCCGATCGGTGACGAGCCGCACCGCACGGATCCCGGGCTCGTCGCCGACCACCGCGATCGGGAGGTCGGAGCCCCCCAGCCATGCGCGGAGCGTGTCGGGGTCGCCGCCCACGTCCACCCCTTCGATCCCGGCGGCGCCGCTCGGGTGTGGCGGCGCCTCGGCGCGGCCCGGCAGCAGCTCGTCGGGCACGTCCCAGGCGATGAAGAACGGGAGCCACGGGGGACGGGCGGGATCGTCGAAACCGGCGCCGCGCCACCGGACCTCGGCGCCATCGGGGCGGGTCCGCGCGCCCGGGTGGACCTCGAGGCCGAGCCGGGCGGCGGTCGCCTCGACGGCGTCGTCCGCGACACAGATCGAATACCAGCGGTCGCCGTCGGCGGTCGCCTCCAGCAACGATCGGGCGAGGGCGGGAGCGACCGACGGATCCTCCACGGCGAGCAGCTCGAGGTAGGTCTCCCCCAGGGGCACGATCCGGTTCGCGGTCCCCCATCGGGGGTGGCGTCCACCGGGGATCGAGGCGAGCCCGTGCTCCTCGAGGCACCGGCGTGCGGCCACGTCGAGGTCCCGTACGGCGTACACCACGTGATCGATCCTCTGCACCCGCCACCTCCCTCGGCGCATCCTCCCACGGCGTGTACCGTCGAGACATGTCGCGCGCCTCCCTCGCCGTGATCGCGCTCGCGGCGGTGATCGTGACGGTCGCCGGGGCGGGCTCGCCTGCGGCCGGCGCTGCCTCCGAGCCGCGGCCCTTCCTCACCGGCCTCGCCTTCCCGACGAACCTGGCGTTCGCGCCGGATGGACGGCTCTTCTATACCGAGAAGGAGTCCGGGAACGTTCGGGTCGTCGATGACGGCGTGCTCGATCCGACCCCGGTCGCGACGTTCGAGGTCACGGGTGACGCCGAGCGCGGCCTGCTCGGGATCGCGCTCGACCCGGGCTTCGCCGTCCGGCCGTGGATCTACGTCTACTACTCGGATGCCGCGAGCGGCCGGAACCTGCTCGTGCGGTTCCGCGAGGACCGCCCCGGCGACGCGCCCGAGGTGCTCCTCACCGGACTGGAGAGCGCCACCGGGTATCACAACGGCGGCGACCTCGCGTTCGGCGCCGACGGGATGCTCTACGCCTCGCTGGGCGAGGCGCACGATCCGACCCGGGCGCAGGACCCGAACGACCTGGGCGGGAAGATCGTCCGGATCGCGCCGGACGGATCGATCCCCGGCGACGGACCGTTCGGGGCGGGCAACCCCGTCTGGACGATCGGCCATCGCAACTCGTTCGGCCTCTGCGTCGACCCCACCTCGGGCGACCTGTGGGAGACCGAGAACGGCCCCGACCGCGACGACGAGCTGAACCTGATCGAACGCGGCGGGAACTACGGGTGGCCCGACGTCACGGGGCGGTCCGGCGACGACCGATCCGTGGATCCGGTGGCGGTCTTCCCCGACACCGTCGCGCTGACCGGCTGCGCGATCGTCGGCGGCACGCTCTACGCGGGCGCCTACAACGACGGCGTGCTGTACGCGCTGCCCACCCGGGACCGCACGAGCGGCGCGATGCGGCCCTTCGCCTCGCTCGGGCGCGGCATCACCGACGTCGCCGCGGGCCCGGACGGCCGTCTGTACGTGGCCACCAGCGACGCGATCTGGACGGTCGAGCCCACCGGTGCCGGGACCACGGTGGGACCCGCTTCGCCGACCGGGGCACCCTCGGCGGCGGGGACCGCGGCGCCCGCGAACGGCGACGGAGGGGGTGGCCGGCCGTGGATCGCCGCGATCGCGGCCGTGGTGCTCGCGATCGGCCTCGGCCTGCGGTTCACCGCGGGCCGCCGGCTGCGTGCCGACGCCCACGACGGCGGCGACTGACGGAGGCTCGGGAACCTCCCTACCGGACCCCGGCGGGCAGCACCACGCGCGGCACGCCGCGCACGCCGATCCCCTCGGTCCCGCCGGACTCGCCCCCGGTCCCGTCCATGAGGGTCGTCGTCTTCTCCCAGACCGACTCCGCGCCCGAGTGGCCCACCTGGTAGACGCGGAAGCTCGCGCCGACGGCCGTGACGATCACCAGGACGGCGAGCACGATCGCGGTCCCCGACCGCCCGAGCTCGTGCAGATCGGGCTCCTCGCCCGCGGCCGCGGCCCTTCGGCGCTGCATCGTGTCCCACACCATCAGCGCCAGGACCGCCAGGAAGAACACGAACGCGAACCAGACGAACGTGTCGCCCAGGTCGGCGTGGCGCTCGACCAGCGCGGTGTCCTTGTCCATCGCGTCCTGGAGCGCCTCCCCGGAGCCGGCGGCCAGTTGCGACGCCCCGACCGCGCCCCCTGCGAGCACCACCACGATCCATCCGATGCGGTGCCGCCAGGTCGGTGAGACCGAGATCCAGATCGCGCCGATCGCGCACAGTGGGATCAGGATCACCGGCGCGTGCACCAGGAGCGGGTGCGCCGGCAGTCCGAAGATCTTCTCGAGCTCCACGGAACGACCTCCTCAGGGTCCGACGTGGTCACCCTACCGAGGCGACCCAGCCGCAACCCTCGCACGAGGCCCGCGTTCGCGGGGACCTCCGACCCCAGGCTTTACAGCTCCTTAACCCTTGGGCCGCTTGAGGTACGCCACGGTGGCGAGGGTGCCCATCGGCGTCTGCTGCTGCACCACGCTCACGAGCTCCCACCCGTCCTCACCGAAGGTGTTCAAGATGTCGCCCGGGTTGTGCTCGAGCAGCGGGGCGACGAAGTACTCCCATCTGGTCATGCGTCCGTTCCCTCCAGTCGTTCGCGGGTGTGCCGGATGCACACGCCCATGATCACCTCGAGGCCGGCCGCATCTGCGATGCGGTAGGCCTCCTCGTTCACGATCCCTTCCTGCAGCCACAACACCTTGGCGCCGATCGCGACGGCGTCGCGCGCGACCGCGGGCGTCTCCTCGGCGCGGCGGAAGACGTCCACGACGTCGATCGGCAGGTCGTCGGGGATGTCGAGCAGGCTCGCGTAGGCCGGCTCGCCGAGCACCTCCGTCTCGCGGGGGTTGACCGGCACGATCCGGTACCCGTGGGTCTGCAGGTACCGGGCCACGCTGAACGAGGCACGGCCCTCCTTCGAAGACAGCCCCACGACCGCGATCGTGTGCACCTCCCCCAGCAGGGCTCGGAGCTCGCGATCTTCCGGCGTCACCGCGTCCATGTCGTCTCCTTCCGCAGCAGCTCGAGCAGCCCGTGCAGCATCCACCCCGTGGCGCCCCAGATCGTGTGGCCCTCCAGCTCGTACGCCCATCCGTGCCACGTGCCGCCGCCGGGCCGAGCGAGCTCCATCGGCCGCTCGAGATCGGCGAGCCGCGCGACCGGCACCGTGAGGACCTCCGCGATCTCGCCGTCGCTGACCGTCAGCGCCGGCACCCGGTCCAGCATGCCCAGGAACGGCACGACGAGGATCCCGCTCACGGTCGTGTGGACCGGAGGCAGGGCCCCCACCAGGTCGGGCAGGCTCGGGTCGAGCCCGATCTCCTCCTGGGCCTCGCGCAGCGCCGTCTCGACGAGCGTCTCGCCCGGATCCTGGAGCCCCCCGGGGAACGAGACCTCGCCGGCGTGCCGCGAAAGCTCGGCCGCCCGCTCGGTGAAGATCAGCGCGGGCTCCGGGGCGAGCACGAGCGGGGCCAGGACGGCCGCGAGCCGGTCGCCCTCGGCCGGCTCGGGCGCCGGATCGGGATCCAGCACCTCGCGGAGTCGCGCGCGAACGGCGGCGTGTAGCATCGCGCGCCATGGTAGAGGAGTCGGTGTCCAGGGCCGCCGACGCGGCAGCGGCGGCGGTCGACGCCGACGAGGTCCTCCGGTTCGCCCGCGCCTTGATCGCCGCTCCCTCCGAGAACCCCGGCGGCACCGAGGACGAGGCCGCCGCGGTCGCCACCGAGATCCTCGAGACGCTCGACGCCTCCCCGCGCACGGTCCGGTCGGAGGCCGGCCGCCCCAGCGTGCTCGCGGCGATCGGCTCGGGTGAGCGCCCACGGCTCGCGTGGAACGGCCACCTCGACGTCGTGCCCGCGGGCTCTGCCGACACCTGGCGCACCGGTGGCCCCTGGGCGGGCGAGGTCGTCGACGGACGCCTCGTCGGGCGGGGCGCCGCCGACATGAAGGGTCCCGTCGCCGCCGCGCTCGCCGCCGCCGCCGCGATCCGGCGCGCCGGGATCGAGCTGGCCGGGACGTTCGAGCTGCACCTGGCCGCCGACGAGGAGCTCGCGGGGATCCACGGGACGCAGGTGCTGTGGGATCGTGGCCTGCTCGACCAGGACGCCGCGATCGTGGGAGAGCCCAGCGAGCTCCAGGTCGGCCTCGCCGAGCGCGGCGGCGCATGGTTCACGGCGACCGCCTTCGGGACGGCCGCGCACGGCTCGACGCCGCACCTCGGGGTGAACGCGATCACCTCGATGTCGCGCTTCCTGTTGCGCCTCCACGAGGTCATCCCCGACATCGAGCACCCGCTCGTCGGCCGGCCGACCGTCAACGCCGCGCTGATCCACGGCGGGAGCGCGCCGAACGTGGTGCCCGACCGCTGCACCGTGGACATCGACCGGCGGGTGATCCCGGGTGAGCGTGACCCCGAGCGGGTGCGCGCCCCGTTCCTCGCGCTGGTGGACTCGCTGCGCGAGACGCACCCGGAGCTCCTGATCGAGGTCGAGCTCCGCGAGTGGACCGACGCGGCCGAGTCGCCGGCGGGATCGGCGATCGCGGCGCTCGCGCGCGAGGCCGTCGAGCGGGAGACGGGCGCCCGGCCCGCGGACGTGGGCTTCACCGGCATCACCGACGCGCGCTTCTACATCAACGAGGCGAAGATCCCCGCCGTGATCCTGGGACCCGGATCCCTGAGCGTCGCCCACACCGCCGATGAATCGGTCCCCGTCGCCGAGCTCGTCGCGGCCGCCCGCGCCTACGCGCGCATCGCGGTCGGGTTCTGCGGCGTCTGACGCGAACGCAGACCTGCCCCCACCCTCTCCGTGCCCGCGGGGGTACGATGGAAGGCATGGACGCCACAGCCCCCGCAACCGACGTGATCGCCGTCACCGAGAAGGCCGCCCGCAAGGCGCGCGTGCTCGCCGAACGCGAGGGCCGTGCCGACGTGCTCCTGCGCGTCCGCGTCACCGCCGGGGGCTGCTCGGGGTTCAGCTACCGCCTGGCGTTCGAGGACGCCCCCGAGGCCGACGACCACGTGATCTCCGGCGCCGACGGTGTGCGCGTCCTGATCGACCCCCGCAGCGCCCCGATCGTGGAGGGCTCCACGCTCGACTTCGACGACGCCCTGATCGGCGGCGGCCTGAAGATGAAGAACCCGCGCGTCACGCACGAGTGCGCCTGCGGCGACTCGTTCAGTATCTGATCGCGAGCAGGGTCGCGCCTCACCCAACCTGCAGCGTCCCCGTCATCGACGGGTGGATGTTGCAGTGGAACCCGGTCGTTTTCGTGAGGTCCACGGTGACCTGGACCGACTGTCCCGGATCGATCGTCTCATCGGCGCTGCCGTCGTCCAGCGTGAACGTGTGCGTGACCGAGTCGTCGTTCGTGACCGTGATCGTCGTGGAGCCCGATGCGACGGACAGCGTGCTCGGGTCGAACGCGAGGTTGGCGATCGTGATCGCGGCACCGCCCGCCGACGTCGATGTCGAACCTGCCGGTTCCGTCGGGTTGGTGGAGCTGTCACTCCCGCTGCTGCATGCGGCCGCCAGCAGCCCCACGCTCGCCACCACCGCGATCAACCACCGACGTGCCTGCATCCCGATCTCCTTCGCTCGATCCTCGATCCGACCTGGGTACTACGCACGGGCCCGTCGGGAAGCTTCCCCCGGTTCGCCGCAGCCCGCAAGGCGACCGACCGCTGGGCTATGCTGCCGTCGATGGCGTCCTCGGCCGACAAGACGCAGTGGCGCGACCTGTACCACGAGGTCGTCACCACCGGCTTGTGCACCGGCTGTACCGCGTGCATCGTCGCCTGCCCGTTCCACGTGCTGGGCTACGAGGACAACGAACCGGTGCAGTTGCAGGACGACGGCCCCGACGCCTGCGCCCACGGCGACAAGGGCTGCGACATCTGCACCCGTGCCTGTCCGCGGTTCCGCGACTGGGAGGGCGAGATCGACGTCTCGCTCTTCGGGATGGCCCGTACGCCCGAGGACGTGATCGGGCATCACCGCGAGATCGTGCTCGCGCGGGCCACCGATCCGGAATCCCTGATGCACGGGCAGGACGGCGGCGTGGTGTCGGCGCTCCTTCGTTGGGGCCTGCGTACCGGCGAGATCGACGGCGCGTGCACGTCGAAGCTCTCCGACGAGCGGCCCTGGGACGCCGAGCCGACGGTCGTGACCGACGAGCAGGGCGTGCTCGACACCGCGGGTTCGCGCTACACGTACTCCGCGAACCCGCTCGCGCTGCTCCAGGCGGCCGAGCAGGGGCTGTCGAAGGTCGCGCTCGTGGGGATGGGGTGCCAATCGAGCGTCACCGGTTCGATGGAGGCGCGCCGCGTGAACAAGTGGCGCAAGAAGATCGCCTGGACGTTCGGACTCCTCTGCTCGAAGTCCTTCTCCTACGACGGCCTGATGAACGAGATCGCCCAGAAGGAGCTCGGGATCGACCTGGACCACCTGGTCCGGGTGAACATCAAGGGCCGGTTGCTCTTCTACACGGATACCGGCGACGAGATCGTGTACCCGCTCAAGGACTCCCATCGTTTCACCCGCCCGGGCTGTCTCCACTGCCCGGACTTCGCCGCGGAGCACGCCGACATCAGCTTCGGGGGGCTGGGCCAATCCGACGGCTGGACCTTGACGATCGTGCGCACGGAGCGTGGCGCCGACATCTGGGCACGGGCTGTGGACGCCGGCGTCGTCGAGTTCCGCCCGGCGAGCGAGGATCCCAAGGCGGTCGAGCTGATGTTCAAGCTCGCCGAGAAGTCGCGGGCGCGCTGGCCCGACGCGGCGACGCTGTCCACCGCGGCCCCCGGGCCGGGTCTCCTCCCCGATCCGTCGTAGCCCCCCCGGGGTCTCCTGCACTCCCCCGTCCGGAGGGCTTCATCATCGGTGACCCCCGCCGATACTCCGTGAGAGCGACCCGGCACCGGGTCGATCGCCGTGCCCGCCGCACGGCCGGCCGCGCACGGGAAGGAGGATCGCCAGCCCCATGGTGGACACGGCTCCGGGGCCCGCATCGCTGCGCCGCGACGCGATCCTCCAGGCGGTCGCCGACGCGGCCGAGTGGCTGCTGCTCGCGGCCGACTGGCGCTTCGCGGCCCACGACGTGATCGCCCGGCTCGGGATCGCCGCCGAGGTCTCCCGCGCCTACGTGATCGAGAACCATCCGGGCCCCGACGGCACGACCCTCGGCTCGCTGTCCGTCGAGTGGTGTGCGCCGGGCATCCCCTCCAACGAGGGGAACGAGTTCCTCACGGGCTACGACTGGGAGCAGGGCTTCGGTCGGTTCGCGGAGCTCCACCGAGCCGGCGAGGCCGTGATGGGCGCCGTCGCGGACTTCCTCCCCGAGGAGCGCCCCGAGCTCGAGCGGCAGGGCATCGTCTCGCTCGTCGAGCTGCCCGTGATGGTGCGGGGCGTCTGGTGGGGCGCAGTGGGCTTCGACGACTGCGCGTCGGTCCGCGACTGGACGGGTGCCGAGATCGACGCGCTCCGCGCGGCCGCCACACTGCTGGGCGCCGCGATCGGACGGCAGCTCCAGGACGAGGAGGTCCGCCGGAGCGAGCGCCGCTACCGCCAGCTCGTCGAGCGCCTTCCCGGCATCACGTACACCGACGAGGTGCCCGCCGAGGGTGGCCCGGCCGTGCAGGGTTTCGTGAGCCCTCAGGTGCTCGACATCCTCGGCTACCCGCCGGAGCGGTTCACGAACGATCCGCTGTTCTGGTTCAGCGTGATGCATCCCGAGGACCGCGACCGGCTCAAGGCCGCCGGTGCCTTCGACAGCGCCGACACGTCGCTGTTCGACGAGGAGTACCGGATGATCGCGGCCGACGGCCGCACGGTGTGGGTGCATGACTCCTCGATCCCGATCTTCGCCCTGGACGGCTCGCTCGAGTACTTCCTCGGCTTCACGATCGACATCACCGAGCGCAAGCTCGCCGAGGAACGCCAGCGCGCGACCGAGCAGCGCTACCGCGATCTCGTCGAGCGCTTGCCGGCCGTGACGTACCTCCAGTCCGTCGTGCCGGGCACGAGCGTGGCCGCGGCCACGACGTACATGAGTCCGCTGATCGAGGGCATGCTGGGCTACCCGGTCGAGCGCTGGTACAGCGACGTCGGGTTCTGGCGTCAGATCGTGCATCCCGACGACCGCGAGCTGATCGAGTCGATGGAGACCGAGAGCGAGGAGACCGGGGGGTCGTTCTCGTACGACCACCGCCTGATCGCCGCCGACGGCCGGATCGTGTGGGTGCACGAGGAGGCGGTGCTGATCCGCACGACCGACGACGCCCCGCCCTACTGGCAGGGGTTCATCCTCGACATCACCGAGCGCAAGCAGGCCGAGGAGCAGTTGCGCCAGGCGGAGGAACGGTTCCGGCTGATCGTCGAGCGGACGCCGGCCGTCACCTACCAGGAAGCCCACATCGCGGCGGGCACCTACGACCTGTCGACCCTGACCTCCTACGTCAGCCCCCAGATCGAGGCGATCACCGGGTTCCCGGCGGCGCGGTGGAACGAGCCCGGCTTCTGGGTCGAACGCATCTATCCGGAGGACCGGGAGCGGGTCCAGGCCGAGAGCAGTGCGGCGAGCGACAGCGGCGAGCCGTACCGCCAGGACTACCGGATGATCGCGGCCGACGGACGGATCGTCTGGTTCCACGACGAGTCGCAGCTGATCCTCGACGACGGCGGCCGACCGCGCTACTGGCAGGGCGTGATGGTGGACATCACGGATCGGAAGGAAGCCGAGGAGCAGCTGCTCCAGGCCGAGGAGCGCTTCCGCTCGATCGTCGAGCGGACGCCCGCGATCGTGTACCAAGAGCTCCCGTCGAGCGGCTCGCAACGCAACGCCTCGGTGGTCTTCGTGAGCTCGCAGATCGAACGGATCCTCGGGTACGCACAGGATGCCTGGACCGTGCCGGGGGCATGGATCGAGATGGTCCATCCCGACGACCGAGCGCGGATGCTCGCCACCGGAGCCGCGTCGTCGGACGTCGGCGTCCCGTACAGCGACGAGTACCGGATGATCGCGGCCGACGGCCGCGTGGTGTGGTTCCACGACGAGGCCGTCCTGATCTCCGACGAGCACGGGCTGCCGCTGATGTGGCAGGGCGTGATGGTGGACATCTCGGAACAGAAGGCCGCCGAGGAGCGGTTCCGGGATGCGGAGGCCCGGTACCGGGCCCTCGTCGAGCACATCCCGGCCGTCGTCTACACCGAGACCCTCGACGCCGACCCCGAGCGCTTCTACATCAGCCCTCAGGTCGAGCGGGTCTTCGGTTGGACCGACGACGAGTGGCGCTGGACGCCGGACTTCTGGTTCGACCACATCCACCCCGACGACCTCGAGGCTGTGACGGAGGTCGACCGCCGGTCGAGCGAGACGCGCCAGCCGTACTCGATGGACTACCGCTTCCGCCACCGGGACGGCCGGTGGGTCTGGGTGCGGGACGAGGCGATGTTCCTCTCAGGCTCCGAGGACGAGGGCTACTGGCAGGGGTTCCTGCTCGACATCACCGAGCGTAAGGAGTCGGAGGTCGCCCTCAGCGAGGCCGAGCTGAAGTTCCGGACGATCGTCGAGCAGAACCAGGCGATCTTCTACACGCAGGAGATCGATCCCGACGATCCGACGATCTCGAACACGACGTACATCGCCCCCGGGAACACCGAGATGATCGGGTACACGCTCGCCGAGATCCAGGCCGACCCGGCGCTCTGGCGCAGGATCGTGCACCCCGACGACCGCGAACGGGTCTTCGCGGCCGACGCCGAGAGCAACCGGGGCGAGGGCGACGACCACTTCTCGCTCGAGTACCGGATGCTCGCGAAGGACGGGCGCGTGGTGTGGGTGCAGGACGAGGCCCGGCTCGTACGGCTCCAAGGCCGAGAGCCCTACTGGCAGGGGTTCCTGCTCGATATCACCGAGCGCAAGCAGACCGAGGCGCAGCTCGAGCGCGCACTCGCCGTCGAGCGCGAGGCGGCCCGGCGCCTGCGGGCGCTCGACGAGATGAAGAACACCTTCCTGCAAGCGGTCTCGCATGACCTGCGCACCCCGCTCGCCGCGATCCTGGGACTCGCGATCACGCTGGAGCGTGGCGACGTGCAGCTCGAGGAGCACGACGCCAAGGATCTCGCCCGGCGGATCGCCGGGAACGCGCGCCGGCTCGACCGACTCGTGACCAACCTGCTGGACCTCGATCGGCTCTCGCGCGGCATCGTCGCGCCCAAGCTCGAGCCCACGGACATCGGCGATCTCGCACGCCGAGCGGTCGAGGAATCCGAGCTCCTCTCGAGCGCGCGCGTCCGGATCGACATCACGCCCACCGTGCTGCCCGCGGATGCGAGCAAGGTGGAGCGCATCATCGAGAACCTCCTCGCGAACACCGCGCGGCACACGCCGGCGAGCGCCACGATCTGGGTCCGGGTGCACCCGGTGGACGACGGCGGGATCATCCTCGTCGAGGACAACGGCGCCGGGGTCGACGAGCCGCTCCGCGAGGCGATCTTCGAGCCGTTCCGCCAAGGGCCCGACGCGCCCAGCCACTCGCCCGGGGTGGGCGTCGGGCTCACGCTCGTGCGCCGCTTCGCCGAGCTCCACGGCGGGCGAGCCTGGGTGGAGCCTCGCGACGGCGGCGGCGCCTCGTTCCGGGTCTTCCTGCCGGCGATCCCGCCGGAGGACCTCGAGACCTCGGTCGGCTAGTTCGTCAGACGGCGTCCCAGGCGGCGACCACGGGGTGGTCGACGGCCGCGGGCCCGACCTGGGCGGCGCCGCCGGGCGACCCGACCCCGCTGATCTCCGGGTTGAACCACTCCGCGTTGATCGGGGTGAACTGCTTCCACTCGGCGGGGACGTCGTCCTCGTAGAAGATCGCCGTGACGGGACACGCGGGCTCGCAGGCGCCGCAATCAACGCACTCGTCGGGCTGGATGTAGAGCATCCGCGGCCCTTCGTAGATGCAGTCGACCGGGCACTCGTCGACGCAGGCGCGGTCCTTCACGTCGATGCACGGTTCAGCGATCGTGTAGGTCATCCCGATAACCCCTTTTCCACGGTGTCGACCTTGCAAACGTCAATATACGCGTTGGCGGCCCCTTCGCAACCGACCGCTGGTCAAGGCTGCTACGTCGTGGGCGCCGCCGCGCGGAGCGTGGCCTCGACCGATCCGGCCGCGTCGTCGCCCGCCGGGACGGGATAGACGACCGGGAGATCGGCGCCCGCATCTCGGTACGCGTCCAACCGCGCGCGGGCCTCGGCAGGATCGCCCGGCAGACAGACGGCGCGCACGAGGGCCTCGGGCACGGCCTGCGGCGCGCCGGCCAGGTGCGCGGCGCCGGCCTCCGCGGCCTCGTCCGACAGTCCCATCGCCGCGAACTGCCGTGCGTACGCCGGGTACGTGGCGTACTCCCCGGCGGCTGCGCGCAGCGCCGCGAGCCGGGCCTCCGGGTCTCCCCCGAGCGACCCGCGGATGTACGCCGCGATCGTGATCGCATCGGGGTCGCGTCCCGCGGCCTCGGCCGCCGTGCGGACGGCCGCGCGCGCCTCGGCGACGCGCTCCGGCGTGCACCAGTTGAGGAGCACGCCGTCGGCGATCCGTCCGGCGAGCGCGACCGACCGTGGCCCGAGCGCCGCGATCCAGATCGGCGGAGGGCTCGGGAGGCGCAGCGACAGCCCGCCGTCGGGGCGCAGGAGCTCGCGGAGCTCGCCGACCTGGGCCTCGAGCGCGGCGAGGGCGCCGGCGCGCCCCGGTCCCGTCCCCAGCCCGAGGATCGCCCGGCCGCCCGAGCGCTCGTGCACCGTGGCCACGCCCATCGCCGTGACGCGCGGGGACCGCGACGTCATCGGCACGATGCCGGTGCCGAGGAGCAGCCCGCCGGTCTCCCCCGCGAGCCCCGTGAGCGCGGCGAACGCGTCGCGCCCGGCGATCTCGGGCAGGAACACGGCCCGGTAGCCGAGGGCCTCGGCCGTGCGCGCGAGCGCCGCGTACGTCGGCCACGGGAACGCGTCCCGGAGGGCGAACGCCGTGCCCCGCGGTTGTCGGTCGGCATCCATGGGTGCCATGGTCGCATGCGGTGGAACGGGTGACGTTCACGACCGAGGACGGCGTGCGGCTCGAGGGGGAGCTGCGCCTGCCCGATGGGCCCGCGCGGGGTTCCGCCGTGATCTGCCACCCGCACCCGAAGCACGGCGGGAGCAAGGACCATCCGATCCTGTGGGCCCTGCGGAACGAGCTCGCCGGCGCACGCGGGCTCGCGACGCTCGTCTTCAACTTCCGCGGCGTGATGGGATCGGAGGGGACCTACGGGGGCGGCCATCACGAGACCCAGGACGCGCGGGCCGCGATCGACCACGTGCGCGACGTGGCGCCCGACGGGCCGACCGTCCTGTGCGGCTGGTCGTTCGGGGCGAACGTGGCGCTGCGCGAGGCGCTCGACGACCCGCGCGTGGCCGCGCTCGTGCTGCTCGGCATCCCGCTCGATCCGAGCGACGTGACCCTGCCACCGATGCCCGCGCCCGCCGAGCTCCGAGCGCTGAAGCGGCCGGTGCTGCTGATCGCCGGCGACGGCGACCCGTACGCCCCGGCCGAGGACCTCCGCGCGTTCACCGCCGAGTTCGGCACGGCCGAGATGGCGATCCTCGAGGGGACCGACCACTTCCTGTGGCGCCGCGAGAAGGAGGCCGCCGCGATCGCGGGCGCGTTCGTCGCCCGCGCGCTGGGATAGCCGGGCAGCTCGGTCAGTCGGCGGGCGGGTCCGACGAGGGCGGCCCGGACGCCGGGCGCGACGGCGGCATCGGGCGCCGCGGCCGGCGGACCTGGAACGCGATCGTGACCCCGATGCACCCGCCGAGGATCACCCCGCCGAACCACCCGGGGGCGAGCCAGAAGCTCGCCACCGACGCCAGCAGGAACACGACGACCGAGATCGGGAGCGCGTACCGCGTCCACGCCGGGGCCGGCGGGCCGTCGACGGCGCGTTCGTTCACGCTCCGGACGTACGCGAACAAGCCGTAGAAGGCGAGCGACACGACCAGCACTGCCGCCCACGCGCCCGCCGGGAGCCCGCTGTTCCTCACGCGCCGAGTCTAGCCACGGACGCGCGGAGGGCGCCCGACGGGGCGCCCTCCGGAACCGCCGTGATCCGGGTCGTTACAGCGGGACGTGCGAGAGCACCATGATGCGGGGCTCGGTCATCTCCTCCATCGCGAAGCGCAGGCCCTCGCGGCCGAAGCCGGAGTCCTTGCTGCCGCCGTACGGCATCTGGTCGGCGCGGAACGCGCTCACGTCGTTGATGATCACGCCGCCCACCTCGAGGGTGCGGTGCGCCTCGAACGCGCGGTTGATGTCGTTCGTGAACACGCCGGCCTGCAGGCCGTACTTCGAGTTGTTCACCTCGGCGAGCGCGTCCTCGAAGGTCTCGTACGGGCTGATCGTGGCCACCGGGCCGAAGATCTCCTCGCAGCGGACCTTCATCTCGGGCGTGGTCTGGCTGAGGAGCGTCGGGTAGTAGAGCGAGCCCTCGGCCGTGCCGCCGGTGAGGATCTCGGCGCCCTGGGCCACCGCCTCCTCCACCCACGCAGCGATCCGGTCGACCTCGCTCCGCGTGATCACCGGCCCGACGTCGACCGTCGGGTCCATCGGGTCGCCGGTCTTCAGGCTCTCGACCTGTTTCGTCACGCGCGCCGCGAAGTCGTCGTAGACCTCGGACTGCACGAGGATCCGCTGCACGCTGATGCAGCTCTGGCCGGCCTGGTAGTAGCCGCCGAACGCCACGCGCTGAGCCGCGAGGTCCAGGTCGGCGTCGCCGTGCACGATCACGCCGGCGTTCCCGCCGAGCTCCAGCGTCACGCGCTTCTTCGGGTCGAGGCCCTTCAGGTACCAGCCGATCGCGGCCGAGCCCGTGAAGCTGATCTTCCGGAAGCGCTCGTCGCGGGCCATGCCGTCGGCGACCTTCGAGTTCACGGGCAGCACCTGGTACATGCCCTTGGGCAGGTCGGTCTCGGCGAAGTACTCGGCCAGCACGAGCGAGCCGATCGGGGTGGCGCTGGCGGGCTTCACGACGATCGGCGCGCCGACCGCGAGCGAGGGCGCCACCTTGTGGGCCACCAGGTTCAGCGGGAAGTTGAACGGCGTGATGCCGAGCACCGGGCCGTACGGGAACCGGCGGAGGATCCCCATGCGCCCCGTGAAGGCGGCCTCGGTGTCGAGCCGCATCGCCTCGTCGTCCCCGTGGCGCAGGACCTCGGAGGCCCAGCGGAACGTCGACGACGCGCGGGTCGCCTCGACCAGCGCCCACTTCAGCGGCTTGCCGCCCTCGCGGGCGATCAGCTCGGCGTTCTTCTGGACGTCCTCGGCCAGGCGCCGCGAGATGTGGTCGAGCGCCTCGGCGCGCACGTGGACCGGGAGGCGGTACGCCTCCTGGAACGTGTCCGCCGCGACCTGCGAAGCCTCCTCGACGTCGGCCGTCGTCGGCACGCCGAGTCTCGGCGACGACGCCGTCGTCGAACGGGCTCTTGACCTCGAAGGTCCCCTCGCCCGTTCGCCACTCCCCGTTCACCAGGAACGGTCTGATGTCAGTCATGGGACGTTCGCCACCTTCCTTCGTGCGACCGGCGCGCCCTTCGGGCGCGCCGGTCACCGAGCGCTTCGATCCGGCGTGGCCCTCAGTCGAGCGACCACATCACGTGCTTGATCTGCGTGTAATCCTCCAGCGAGTACATCGACATGTCCTTCCCGTACCCGCTCTGCTTGTAGCCGCCGTGCGGCATCTCGGGAGAGATCATGAAGTGGGTGTTCACCCACACCGCACCGAACTGCAGCCGGCGGGCGACGCGAGCGGCACGCGCGGCGTCCTTGGTCCAGACCGAGGACGCGAGGCCGTACACGACGTCGTTCGCCCACTGCACGGCCTGGTCCTCATCGGTGAACCGCTGAACGGTCACCACGGGACCGAAGACCTCCTGCTGCACGATCTCGGCCTTCTGGTCGACGTCGGCGACCACCGTGGGTCGGTAGTAGGCGCCCGGGCCGTCGATCGACTCGCCGCCCGTCATGACCTTGCCGCCGGACTCCTGCGCCCGGTCGACGAAGCCCGCCACGCTCTCCCGCTGCCGCTCGGACACGAGCGGGCCCATCTCGACCGACTCGTCGTAGATGTCGCCGACCTTGATCGACTCGACCGCGGGCACCAGCTCGGCGAGCAGGTCCTCGTAGATCCCCGCGCCCGCCACCACACGGCACGATGCCGTGCAGTCCTGGCCCGTGTTCGTGTAGCCGGCGAACTTGAGGGTCTCCACGAGCTTGCCCACGTCGGCGTCGTCGAAGACGACCACCGGCGCCTTGCCCCCCAGCTCCAGGTGGACCCGCTTCACCGTCTCGGCCCCGGCCGCCTGGATGATCTTGCCGGTCGATGTGTCGCCCGTCACGGAGACCAGGCGCACGTCGGGGTTGCGGACCAGCTGGTCGCCGATCTCGGACCCGTGGCCGGTGACGACGTTGATCACGCCGGGGGGGAAGATGTCCGCGGCCAGCTCGGCGAGCCGCAGCGCCGTCCGGGGGGTGAGCTCGGCGGGCTTGAGCACCGAGGTGTTGCCGGCCGCGAGGGCGGGTCCGAGCTTCCAGGCCGCCATCATCAGCGGGTAGTTCCACGGGCAGATGCCGACCGTGACCCCGAGCGGCTCGCGGCGGACCATGCTCGTGAACCCGCGCTCGTACTCCCCGGTGGACTTGCCCTCCTGGACGCGCGCCGCGCCGGCGAAGAACCGGATGTTGTCCGTGATGAAGGGGATGTCCGCAGCAGAGACCGAGATCGGCTTGCCCACGTCTTCGGCCTCGAGCTTGGCCATGTTGTCCGCGTCGGCGTCGATCGCGTCGGCGAGCTTCAGCATCATCGCCGAACGTTCCTTGGGGGGTGTGTCGAACCACACCTCGTCGTACGCCTTGAGGGCGGCGGCCACGGCCTTGTCCGCGTCCTCGCGGGTGCCGATCTGCACGGTTCCGACCGACTCGCCGTTCGCCGGGTTGATGTCTGGCTCGGTCTCGCCGCTCGACGAGTCCACCCAGTCACCCCCGACGAACATCTTCCACGTCGTTCCGTCGCCCATGTTCCCCCTCCTCAAGGTTGAACGGACACCAGCTCCTGAACCAACGATCAGGCCGCCAGTATGGCGCGTTCAGCCGCGTTCGGACCACTCGCCGAGGCGACCGAGCAGCGGGTCCGCGTTGGACGGCGCGTACAACGGACGGACGTCGACCGACCGGTGTCAGCCCTCCGTCTGGGCCGCCTGCAGGTCGCGCGCCCGCAGCGCGAGCCAGAACTCCATCCGGTCGAAGCTGCTCGACAGATCGCGCCCGCTCAGCTCTTCGACCTTGCGCATCCGGTACCGGAGCGTGTGCCGGTGCACGTAGAGCTGCGCCGCGGCCGTCTCCCAACGCGCGTTGTGCTCGAGGAACGCCTCCAGCGAGATCAGCAACTCACCGTTGTGGTCGCGGTCGTAGGCGTCGAGCGGACCGAGCATCGAATCGGCGAACGCCCGCAGGGCATCGGGGTCGGCCATCGAGAGCAACAGCCGGTAGGTCCCGAGATCCTCGAACCCCGCCTGGGTCCACCCCTCGAGGCGGCACACCTGCAGGGCGTACCGGGCCTCGCGCAAGGATCGGGCCACCTCGTCCGCGGGCACCGCCGAGCCGCTCCCCGCGCGGAGCTCGGCCCCCGAACGGTCCCCCGCGGCCGCGAGCAGCGCCCCGAGGTCGGCCGGCGGGTCGGCGGGGAGCAGCACGTGGACGCCACCGTCATGCGCCGAGACGAGGAACCCGCCCCCGGCCCGCGAGCGGTCGTCCGTGACCAGCCGGGCGAGCGCCTCCGGCTCGCCGCCCTCGATCGCGATCACCACGACGCTCGCGTCGCGGTCGAACCCGAACCGAGCGAGCCCCCGGCCGGCGTCGGCCGGCGGGATCTCGCCGCGGGCCAGCTCGTCGAAGAAGTCGCCCTGGAGCCGGCGCTGCGCGTCGGCGACGGCCCGGGACGTCGCGAGCTCGATCGCGAAGAGGGAGAGCGCGTGGCCCGCGACGATCCGGTCGAGCTGGCTCGGCTGCTCGGGCTTGCCGACCGCGAGGAAGGCCTCGACGCGACCCTGCGCGCCCACCGGCTGCACCCAGATGTGGTGCCCTCGGTCGACGAGCGTGACCGAGAAGGACGTCCCCTCGGGCCGCGAATCGCGAAGCTCGTTCCAGACGGCGTCGACCCGGAGGCTCGCGGCGCGCCCGGTGGATGCGAGCGGCATCCCGTGCAGGTCGAGCAGCAGCGCCCATCCCTTGATCACCCCGGCGAGCGACGCCGCGATGCCCTCGACCCCCTGCCCTTCCATCACCGCGCGGGTGAGCACGTGCTCGGCGTCGACCGCGCGCTGCAGGGTGTCGTACTGCTCGGCGGCGACCCGCGTGAAGATCGCCTCGGTGATCGCGATGAACGGCACCGGGTACGGGACCTCGAAGAGCGGCAGGCCCGCCGTCTCGGCCGCCGTCACGAGCGCCTTCGGGGTCTTCTCGTGCGTGAAGCCGAGGCCGAAGCCGAGGCCGGCGACGCCCGCGCCGGCGAGGCGCTTCACGTAGGCGCGCTGCTTGGCCGGGGTGGTGCCGATCCCCATGCCCGTGGTCAGGATCACCTCGCCGCCCTTGAGCCACGGGGTGGGGTCCTCGAGTTCGCTCGCATGGACCCAGCGGATCGGCTGTCCCGCTTGGCCCTCGCCGGCGAGCAGGCGCAGCGGCATCCCCGGATTGCCCATCAGATCCCCGACGGTGACCGCCATGGCGCGATTGTACGGAACGTACATCGGATACGGAGGCGAGCGTGGCCGGCCCCCATATGGATGGCCGGACCGTACAAAAGCAGACGGCGCTCATGGGCCGCCGCGGTCCTGACATCGAGGCGACCGCGGACGGAGACTCGGAGGTCGCCGCGACGCGGCGTGGGTCCGCGCGAGAGGAGATCGCTCGATGGACATCCCCCAGGAACGCAAGCTCGTCACCGAGATCCCCGGCCCCAAGTCCCGGGAATGGTTCGCGCGCCGGGAGGCCGCCGTCGCCAAGGGCGTGGGCGCGATCCACCCGATCGTGACGGCGCGCGCGTCGGGCGCGATCGTCGAAGACGTCGACGGGAATCGGCTGATCGACCTCGCGACCGGCATCGCGGTGCTGAACGTGGGCCACACCGCCCCCGAGGTCGTCGAGGCGATCCAGCGCCAGGCCGAGCTCGACACGCACACCTGCTTCCACGTCACGGCGAACGAGCCCTACATCGAGCTCGCCGAGCGCCTGAACACCCTCGCCCCCGGCGACCACGAGCAGCGGACGATGTTCGCGAACTCGGGCGCCGAGGCCGTCGAGAACGCCGTCAAGATCGCGCGCAAGGCCACCGGGCGGTCCGCGGTGATCGCCTTCGACCACGCGTTCCACGGGCGAACGCTGATGGGGATGACGCTCACCGCGAAGGTGATGCCGTACAAGCAGGGCATGGGTCCGTTCGCCCCCGAGATCTACCGACTGCCGTTCGCGTACCCCTACCGCTGGATCAGCGGGCCCGAGCGCTGCACCGAGGAGGCGCTCGCGTACGCGTTGGACGAGATGCACAAGCACATCGGCGAGGAGAACATCGCCGCCGTGGTCATGGAGCCGATCCAGGGCGAGGGCGGCTTCATCGTGCCGTCGCCGGGCTTCGTGAAGGGCATCGCGGACTTCTGCGCCACGAACGGCATCGTGTTCGTCGCCGACGAGATCCAGTCGGGCATGGGCCGGGCCGGCCGCTGGTACGCGATCGAGGACGAGGGCGTCGTCCCCGATCTCGTGACGACCGCGAAGTCCCTCGGCGGGGGCCTGCCGATCAGCGCCGTGACCGGGCGCGCCGAGATCATGGACGCCGTGCACCCGGGCGGGCTCGGGGGCACCTACGGTGGGAACCCGATCGCGGCCGCCGCGGCCCTCGCCGTGCTCGACAAGATCGAGCGCGAGGACCTCCTCGCTCGTGCCCGGGAGATCGGCGAGACCGTCATGGCACGGTTCGCCTCGATCGCCGACCGGTTCGAAGTCGTCGGCGAGGTTCGCGGGCGCGGCGCGATGTGCGCGCTCGAGCTCGTCTCGGATCGCTCGACGAAGGAGCCGCTCGACGCCCCGACGATGAACGCGATCGCCGCGGGATGCCTCGAGCGCGGCGTGATCGTGCTCACGGCCGGAACGTACGGGAACGTCGTGCGGCTGCTGCCGCCGATCAACATCGACGCGGCCTTGCTCGACGACGGGCTCGACGTGCTCGAAGAGGCGATCGCGGCCGCCACCGCCTGAGTCGTCGACCCGGCGGCCGGATCGCCGAGGCGGCCGCCCCGGTCGAGGTGACGCTGCTACCGTCGTCGGATGGCGTCCGGCGGCGGTGCGAAGCGCTCGCGTCTGCGGCGGCTCGCGCTCGACCTCACGCCCCTCCGCGTCTCGCGCGACTTCCGGCTGCTGTGGGCGGGACAGTTCGTCTCCGAGCTCGGCTACCAGTTCGCGCGGGTCGCGATCTACGTCCAGGTCTGGGAGCTCACGGGATCGCCGGCCGCGGTCGGCCTGACGGGCCTCACGGGACTCGTCGCGCTCTTCGCCGGCACCCTGATCGGGTCGACGTTCATCGACGCGAAGGACCGCCGGACGATCCTCCTGTGGACCCAGGTCGCCCTCGCGGTCTCGGCGGGGATCCTGCTCGCGGGCGCGCTCGCGGGGCATCCGCCGCTCGCGCTGATCTACGGCGCGAACGCGATGACGGCGTTCGTGGGGGCGATCGAACATCCCGCGCGCTCGGCGATGACGCCGCGGCTCGTGGGCACCGAGCTGATCCCGTCCGCGCTCACCCTGAACCAGGTCCTCTGGCAGACCGTGAACATCGTCGGCCCCGCCGTCGCCGGCGTGCTGATCGTCCGGTTCGGGTTCGCCCTCGCGTACGGGCTGGACCTCGTGACGTACGGCGCGCTGTTCCTCGCGGCCTTCCTGATGCGCCCGATGCCGCCCGAGCACGACCCCGACTCGGCCTCGGGCTGGGCGGCCGTCAAGGAGGGGTTCGCCTTCGTGAAAGCGAACCGGTTGATCTCGTCGACCTTCGTGATCGACCTGATCGCGATGGTCTTCGGGATGCCGGCGGCCCTGTTCCCCGTGCTCGCCTTCACGCAGTTCCACCGCGGTCCGGCAGTGGCCGGTCTGCTGTTCGCGGCGCCGTCGGTCGGAGCGCTCGTCGGGGCGCTGTCCGGCGGCTGGGTGCGGAACGTGCGACGCCAGGGCGACGCCGTGATCTGGGCGGTGGCGGCGTGGGGCGCGGCGATCGCGGCGTTCGGGCTCGCCGGATCGCATCTGTGGTGGGCGCTCGGGTTCCTCGCGCTCGCGGGCGCCGCCGACGTGATCAGCGCGATCTTCCGCTCGACGATCACGCAGGTGAACACCCCCGACCGCCTGCGGGGCCGGCTCTCGGCGATCTTCATCCTCGTCGTGACCGGCGGGCCACGGCTGGGCGACTTCGAGGCGGGGATGGTCGCCACGTGGTTCACGCCGACCGTCTCGGTCGTGGCGGGCGGGCTCGCGTGCATCGTGGGCGCGGGGCTCGTGGCGCTCGCCTTCCCCGAGCTCCGCACGTACCGTCCGGTCGGCCCGGCGGCGCCGGCTCGCGCGTCCGGCGAGGCCTGAGTACGCTTCGCGCATGACGACGCTCAGCGCCGAGACCGAGGCCTAGCGCGTGGGCGACGCCGTCCGGGGGATCGAGCTCCGCGTGCTGGACGGCCCCAACCTGTACTTCCCACGCCCCGCGATCAAGCTGACCCTGGCGGTGCCCGGCTGGATGCGCGCGTCGGACCACCGCGTGACCGAGGTGGCCACGCGGCTCGGGGTCTCGGGGGCGATCACGCCGGGGGCGCCCGGTTCCCAGCACCGCCGGCGGCTCGTGGCGCGGATCGCCGCGCAGCTGACCCGGCGACAGGCCGTCGCCTCCGGCGCCCGTAGGCTCGCCGTCAAGGGCACGCCGGGCAACGGCGCCGACGAGATCGTCGTCGCGTTCCCGTGGCGGCGACGCGGCGCCGCGGAGGCGCTGGCGCGCGAGACCGCCCGGGGCATGGAGGCGATCCTCCGGCGCTCGCCCGACCGATGGGTCGCGCAGGCGGGGGTCCGCCTGGCGTCGGTCGACCCCGGCGACGAGCCCACCGTGCCCGACCCCACGGTCCCCGTGATCCAGGTCACCGGCACGAACGGCAAGACCACCACCGTGCGGCTGCTCGCCCACCTGGTGCGCGCGTCCGAGCGGTCGGTCGCGTACTCGTCGACCGACGGCGTCTACCGCGACGACGGCGTGCTCGTCGAGGCCGGCGACTACAGCGGCTTCGGAGGGGCGGCCATGGCGCTCGCCCAGCAGCCCGACGTGGCGGTGCTCGAGACCGCGCGCGGCGGCATGCTCCTGCGCGGCTCGGGGGTCCGGCACAACGACGTGGCGGTCGTCACGAACGTGAGCGCCGATCACCTCGGGCTGCACGGCGTCGACACCGTGGATCAGCTCGCCGAGGTCAAGGCGATCGTCACGAGGATCACCCGCCGCGGCGGATGGGACGTCCTGAACGCCGACGATCCACGCGTGCTCGCGATGCGTCGGCACGCGACCGGGCGTCCGTGGCTCTGCTCGCTCCACCCCGACCAGCCCGCACTCCATGAGGCGCAGCACGAGGGCGGCCGCGCGATGACCGTGCTCGACGGCGCGCTCACGTGGTTCGAGGACCACGTCGCCCATCCCCTCCTCCCGGTCGAAGACGTCCCGATGACGCTCGCCGGCATCTCACGCACGAACACGCAGAACGCCCTCGCGGCCGCGGCCGCCGGCCTCGCCGTGGGGCTGCCCGAGCGCGCCGTGATCCGCGGGCTCCGTACGTTCGTCCTGGACCCCGAGCGGAACCCTGGCCGGGCGAACCTGTTCCGCCTGGACGGGCGGATCGTCGTGGTCGACTACGCCCACAACGAGGCCGGGATGCAGGGGCTCACCGAGGTGCTCGACGGACTCCGGACGGCGGGGCGCGACGTCTGGCTCGCGATCTGCACCGCGGGCGACCGGACCGACGAGATCCTGCGCGGCTTCGCCCTGCGCGCGGCGCTCGGATCGGACCACCTGGCCGTGGCGGACCTCCTGCCGTACCTGCGCGGGCGCGACCGCGCGGACATCGTCGCGCAGCTCCGTGCGGGGGCGAGCGAGGCGGGGGTCGACGACGTGCCCGAGTACGAGGACGAGCTCCACGCGCTCCGGGGGATGCTCCACGACAGCCGTCGCGGGGACGTCGTGGGCGTGACCGCCCTGGGCATGCGCCCCGAGATCTTCTCGTGGCTCGAGGGGTCCGGAGCCGCCCGGCTGGGGCCCGCCGATGTGAAGCGGATCGTGCGCCGGGCACGGGCCTCGCGAGGGTAGGCGCGCCGCGGGCCGTTCGGCCCACCGCCCGCCCGGGTCCCTCTGCGATGCTGGCCACGAGCGGAACGGAGGGCGGGTGTCGGTGGAGGCGGTGGGCGAGCGCGCGTCGAACGGCGGGCCGCTCGACCGCGACATCCGCTGGCTCTTCACCTTCGGCGGCATCACCACCGCGACGATCCTGCCGTTCTTCTCCCCGCTGCTCCAGTCCTGGGGCATCACCCCCGACCGGATCGGCCTGATCCTGTCGGCGCAGGCCCTGGCCGCCGTCGTGGCCGCCCCGCTCTGGAGCCACGAGGCGGACACGCGCTGGGGTACGACGCGCACGCTGGTCGCCTCGACCCTGGCGACCGCCGCGTGCGCGGGGCTCCTGATGCTCGTGGGCGTCGACGTGTGGGTCGTCGGCGCCGTCGCCGCGATGATGGCGGCGGCGGGCGCGCCGGGGACGGCGCTGGGCGACGCGCTCGCCCTCGGGGTGCTCGGGCGCGACCGCACGAACGACTACGGCCGGATCCGCCGGTTCGCGAGCGGGGGATGGGCGGTCGCGGTCGTGCTCGTGGGCGCCCTGTATCAGCGGGTCGGGCTGGGACCGTTGCTCCCGCTGTATGCGATCACCCTGCTCGGCTACGCGGCGTTCGCCCGGCGCTTCCCCAGTCCCGTGGCCGAGCGGCTCGGCCCGCGGGCCTCCCGGCTGGGGTCGATCGGGGCGGCCTTCCGGGAGTCCCCGCCGCTGCTGCCGTTCCTGGTGGGGCTCCTGGTGCTCGCGATCGCGACGTCGGCCACCGACGGGTTCGTGCCGCTCCGGATGCTCGGGGTGGGCGGGGGGCCGTTCCTGATCGGCCTGGCCGCGGGTCTCGCCGCCGTGATCGAGATCCCGTTCTTCACGGCGGGCGCCTCGCTCGGCCGACGCTTCGGCATGCGGAACCTCTTCCTGGCGGGGGTCGCGATCTCGATCGTGACGCTGATCGGCTACGCGGTGGCGACGAGCCCCGGCGGCGTCGCCGTCTTCCGGTCGCTCGCGGGCGTTTCGTTCGGGCTCAAGTACGGGGCGCTCGTGGTCCTCACCGACCGGCTGGTGCCCGAGCACCTCCGGAACACCGGCCAGGCCTTGATGCAGACGGCCTCGTGGGGAGTCGGTCCCGTGATCGGGCCGGCGATCGGTGGGTTCGTGTACGTCCACTCCGGCCCGCCCACCCTGTTCGCGGGCGCCGCGGTCGTCGCGGCGGGGGCGGCGATCCTCTCCTGGTGGGCCCTGCGGGACGTGGGCGGCCCAGATACCCCTTCGCACAACTAGACTCATCCCCGATGGCGGCGCAGAGCGGGATCCGATCGGCATCGGCCATGGAGGCCAAGATCGTCGTGGCCTCGAACCGCGGCCCCGTCGGTTTCGAGCGGGACGAGCGCGGACGCCTGACCGCGCGACGCGGCGCCGGTGGTCTCGTCACGGCCCTGTCGGGGGTGTTCTACCGGGACGACACCTCCTGGATCTCGGCCGCGATGACCGACGGAGACCGGGCGGTCGCGCTGAAGGGCCGCACGGTGTCGTCGGACTCGCACCAGCAGATGCGGTACGTGGTGCTGCCGCCGGAGCGCTACGACGCCTACTACAACGAGATCGCGAACCGGATCCTGTGGTTCGTGCATCACAACCTGTGGGACACGCCGCGCAACCCGATGTTCGACGACGCGACGCAGGAGGCGTGGCAGCACTACGTCGAGGCGAACCGCGCGTTCGCACTGGCGCTGGCCGACGAGGCGCCCGACGACCCGGTCTACCTGATCCAGGACTACCAGCTGTGCCTGGTGCCCGGGATGCTCCGCGAGCTGCATCCCGAGGCGAAGATCGTGCACTTCTCCCACACGCCGTTCGCCGGCGCGACCTACCTGCGGATCCTGCCCGTCGAGATGCGCACGGCGATCGTCAGGGGCATGGCGGGCGCCGACGTCCTGGGCTTCCAGTCGAAGCAGTGGGCCGAGAACTACCTGCTGTCGGCGCGCGGGCTCCCGGGGATGCGCGTCCTGCGCGGCGGACGCATCGAGATCGACGGACGCGTGGCCGCCGTACGGTCGTTCCCGGTGGCGGTGAGCGCCGAGCCGATCCGCGAGACCGCCTCCCAGCCCGAGGCCGACTCGGTCCGCCAGGAGCTCCAGGCATGGGCGGGCGACCGCGCCGTCGTGCTCCGCGTCGACCGGCTCGAGCCGTCGAAGAACATCCTCCGGGGCTTCCTGGCGTTCGGGCTGTTCCTGCGTCGCTACCCCGAGTGGCGCGGCCGCGTGCAGTTCCTCTGCCTGTTCAGTCCGTCGCGCGAAGAGGTGCCCGAGTACCAGAGCTACGGAGAAGATTGCCTCGCCGCCGCCGAGCGAGTGAACAAGGAGTTCGGCACGAAGACGTGGGCTCCGATCGAGGTGAAGGTCCAGGAGGACTACGCTTACGCGGTCGCCGCCTACGACCTGTACGACGTCCTGTTCGTGAACCCCACGTATGACGGCATGAACCTCGTGGCGATGGAGGGGCCGCTCGTGAACCGGCACGACGGTGTCGTGCTCCTGTCGCGGAACGCGGGCGCGTACACGCGGCTCGGGCGTCACGCGCTCGGCGTGAACCCCTTCGACCTGGCGGAGACGGCCGAGGCGCTCTACGAGGCCCTGTCGATGGCGCCCGACGATCGCGCGCGTCGTGCGCGCGGGCTCGCGCGCACGGTCCAGGCGCACACGCCGGCCAGCTGGCTCGCGAGCCAACTCGAGGCCGTCGATCAGGTGCGGCCGCCGTCGCGCCGGCGCTGAGGGCCTTTCTGGGAGCCGCGGCGCCTCAGAGCCGCCGCAGCAGCCCGACCAGCCCGGCGGGCCCGTCCACGACGACGTCGGCCGCCGCGGTGAGCGCCGTCGGTGTCTCGGGGCCGTGCACCGCGACCTTCACCGTCACGAGCCCGGCTGCGGCAAGCGCGTCGAGCACCTCGAACGCCTTGAGGTCGGCTCGGTCGTCGCCCGCGTAGAGCACGGCGTCGAGCCCCGCGTCGGTCACGATCTGCTCGACGGCACCGCCCTTCAGCGCCCGACCGGCGGGGACGAGCTCGAGGACCTTCTTCCCCTCGATCAGCTCCATCCCGGTCTCCGCCGCGATCGGGGCGAGCGCCGCCGCGAGGCTGGCCTCGGCTGCCGCCGGATCGGTCGCCCCCCGGTAGTGGGCGGCGATCGACCCGCCCTTGTGCTCGACGCGGATCCCGGGGATCCCGGCCGCGATCGCGCGCACGCGATCCTCGAGGCCCTCGGGCAGCATCGTGTCGTCCTCGATCCCGTACAGGGCGGCGAGTCGTACCCCCGGCACGCCGATCAGGGTCTCGAGCTCGGCCCGCGTGCGACCGGACACCACGGCCACGACGGCGAAGCGGCCCACGAGGCGGGCGAGCGCGTCGCGCGCGCCCTCGCGGATCTGCGCGAGCTCGGGCCGCGCGACGATCGGGCTGAGGCTCCCGTCGAAGTCCACGAGGATGCCGGACCGGCCCTCCGCCGCGGCGAAGGCCGCGAGGGCCCGAGGCTTCGACGACTCCATCTCTGCTCCCATCATGGCGGTCCGGTGGTCTTCTGCACCACTTCACCCCAAATCCTAGTGACCCGAACGACCGCCGATAGACTCGGGCCCCGTGAGCAGCGCGAACATCGTTCCCTTCCCCGGCGCCGCGGAGCCGCCACCCGGCGGCGAGGTGTCGCCGCTCCAGAGCCGGCACGGCCCGTTCACCCCGATCGCGGAGTACGGGTTCCTCTCCGATCGCGAGGTCTCGGCGCTCGTCGGCCCGAGCGGCAGCGTCGAGTGGCTCTGCCTGCCCCGGCCCGACAGCCCCAGCGTGTTCGGCGCGATCCTCGACCGGTCGGCGGGCGCGTTCCGGCTGGGGCCGGCCGAGCTCCTGGTGCCCGCCGGACGCCGCTACCTGCCGGGCACGAACGTCCTCGAGACCACGTGGCAGACGCGGACCGGCTGGCTCCTCGTGCGCGACGCGCTCGTCATGGGCGAATGGCAGGAGGAGGAGCGGCCCGAGGACTACACGCGTCCGCCTGGGGACTACCGCGCCTCGCACATGCTGCTGCGCGCCGTGCGCTGCATCCAGGGTCAGGTCGACCTGGTGCTGAACTGCGAGCCCGTCTTCGACTACGGCCGCACCGACGCCCGGTGGGCCTACACGGGGTCCGGATGGAGCGAGGCGATCGCGACCGGGGGCGCCGAGGACCCGCACCTGCGACTCACGACCGATATGCGCGTGGGCCTGGAAGGGCGCGCTGCGGTAGCGATCACGCGGCTCGACGACGGCGACGCGGCGTTCGCGGCCCTGTCCTGGGACGGCGAGCTGAACCCGCCGCCGGCCGACGCCGAGGCCGCATGGGAGATGATCCACGATACGTCCGACTTCTGGCGCGGGTGGCTGAACAAGGGCGAGTTCCCCGATCACCCGTGGCGGAGCCACCTCCAGCGATCCGCGCTCACGCTGAAGGGGCTCACCTACGCGCCCACCGGGGCGCTGATCGCGGCGCCGACCACCTCGCTCCCCGAGTCGCCGGGCGGCGAACGGAACTGGGACTACCGCTACAGCTGGGTGCGGGACGCGACGTTCGCGCTGTGGGGGCTCTACTCGCTCGGGTTCGACTTCGAGGCCAACAGCTTCTTCTACTTCATCGCCGACCAGATCCGAGACGGCGCCCCGCTCCACGTGATGTACGGCGTGGGCGGGGAGATCGAGCTCGAGGAATCCACGCTCGACCACCTCACGGGCTACGACCACGCCCAGCCGGTGCGGATCGGGAACGGCGCCTGGAACCAGGAGCAGCACGACGTCTGGGGGGCCTTGCTCGACTCGGTCTACCTGCATCTGCGATCCGGAGAGTTCCTCTCGGGAGTCACCTGGTCGGGGCTCGAGCGCCAGGTCGAGCGATCGATCGAGCGCTGGCGCGATCCCGACCACGGGATCTGGGAGATGCGCGGCGAGCCGCAGCACTTCACGATGTCGAAGATCATGTGCTGGGTCGCGTGCGATCGCGGCGCGCACCTGGCCGACGTGATGGACCGTCCCGAGCTCGCCGAACGCTGGCGGGACGAGGCCGAGACGATCAGGGCCGACGTGCTCGCGAACGGCATCGACGACCGTGGCGTGCTGACCCAGGCGTACGGCTCGACGGCGCTCGACGCCTCGCTCCTGCTCGCACCGCTGATGCGGTTCCTGCCCCCCGACGACCCCCGGATCCACGCGACCGTGCTCGCGATCGCCGACGAGCTCACCGACGACGGCCTCGTGCTGCGCTACCGCGCGGAGGAGACCGACGACGGCATCGAAGGGCCCGAGGCGACGTTCGCGATCTGCTCGTTCTGGCTGGTGTCGGCGCTCGCCGAGATCGACGAGCTCGAACGCGCCCGCGCGCTCTGCGAGCGGATGCTCTCGTACGCGAGCCCGCTCGGGCTCTACGCGGAGGAGATCGATCCGCGCACGGGCCGGCACTGGGGCAACTACCCGCAGGCGTTCACGCATCTGGCGCTGATCAACGCGCTCACGCACGTGATCCGGGCCGAGGAGCGCCTCACGGAGCGGCCGGGCTAGGGCGCGAACCCCCGGGCGGTCAGGCGCGCGGCTCGTCGTGCCCGCCGAACCCCTTCCGCATCGCCGAGAGCACGCGGTTCGCGAGGTCGTCGTTGCCGCGTGACGCGAACCGGGCGTAGAGGGCCGACGTCAGCACCGGCGTCGGGACGCCTTCGTCGATCGCGGCGATCGCGGTCCAGCGCCCCTCCCCGGAATCGGCCACCCGGCCCCCGAACCCCTCGAGATCGGGCGAACCGTGGAGCGCGGCGGCCGTGAGGTCGAGGAGCCACGATCCGACCACGCTCCCCCGCCGCCACAGCTCGGCGATCTCGGACAGGTCCAGGTCGTAGCGATAGAACTCGGCACCCTCGAGTGGCGCGGTCTCGGCGTCCTTCGAGCGCTCCTCGGCCCCGGCGTTCGCGTGCGCGAGGACGTTCAGGCCCTCGGCGTACGCGGCCATCAGGCCGTACTCGATCCCGTTGTGCACCATCTTCACGAAGTGGCCGGCGCCGTTCGGGCCGCAATGCAGGTACCCGCGCTCCGCCGGCGACGGGGCTCCCTCGCGGCCCGTGGTACGCGGGGCGGCGTCGGCCCCCGGGGCGAGCGACGCGAAGATCGGCTCGAGCCGAGCGAAGACCTCCGGCTCGGCGCCCACCATCAGGCAGAACCCCCGCTCGAGCCCCCACACGCCGCCGCTGGTGCCGCAGTCGACGTGATGGATCCCCCCCTCGGCCAGCAGCGAGGCGTGCGCGACGTCGTCCCGGTAGTACGTGTTGCCGCCGTCGATCACGGCGTCGCCCGGCTCGAGGTGCTCCGCGAGCTCGACGATCGTGGACGTGGTGATCTCGCCGGCGGGCAGCATCACCCACACGGTGCGCGGCGCCTCGAGCGTGGCCACGAAGGCCTCGATCGAGCCTGCGCCCGTGGCCCCCTCGGCCTCGAGCGCCGCGACGGCGTCGGGGTTCACGTCGTACGCCACGCAGCGGTGGCCGTCGCGCATCAGGCGCCGGACCAGGTTCGAGCCCATGCGGCCCAGCCCCACCATCCCCAGCTGCATCGGTCGGTCGGTCGTCAACGTCGCTCAGCTCCTTCCGGGTGCGCCGTCGTCGCTCCCGTCGGCACGCATGGCACGGTAGCGACGGATCAGGGCGTTCGTCGATCCGTCGTGTGCGAGGTCGGGCTCCTCCGCGGCGGTCAGCTCGGGGACGATCCGCTGCGCGAGCGCCTTCCCGAGCTCGACCCCCCACTGGTCGAACGGGTCGATGTCCCAGACGGCGGCCTGCGTGAACACGTCGTGCTCGTAGAGCGCCACGAGCGCACCGAGGGTACGCGGGGTGAGGCGCTCGGCGAGGATCGTCGTGCTGGGACGGTTGCCCTCGAAGGTCCGATGGGGCACGAGCCACTCGGGCGTGCCCTCGTCGCGGACCTCGTCGGCGGTCTTGCCGAAGGCGAGCGCCTCCGCCTGGGCGAACACGTTCGACATCAGGAGGTCGTGGTGCTCGCCGATCGGGTTCCCGCTCCGCGCGAACCCGATCAGGTCGAGCGGGATCAGCTGCGTGCCCTGATGCAGGAGTTGGTAGAAGGAGTGCTGGCCGTTCGTCCCGGGCTCACCCCAGTAGAGCGCGCCGGTCGGGTGATCCACGGGCGCACCGGCGACCGTCACGCGTTTGCCGTTCGACTCCATCGTGAGCTGCTGCAGGTACGCCGGGAACCGGGCGAGGTGCTGCTCGTAGGGCATCACACCCCACGACGTGGTGCCGAAGAACCCGCCGTACCAGACGGCGAGCAGCCCCTTGAGCACCGGAAGGTTCCGCTCGAGCGGCGCCGTCCGGAAATGCTCGTCCATCTCGTGGGATCCCGACAGCATGTCGTTGAAGGCCTCAGGCCCGATCGCGATCATCGTGGAGAGCCCGATCGCGCTCTCCATCGAGTACCGGCCACCCACCCAGTCCCAGAAGCCGAAGATGTGCTCGGGATCGATCCCGAAGGCACCGACCTCGTCGGACGCGGTCGAGACCGCGACGAAGTGACGCGCGACGGCGGCCTCCTCGCCGAGTCCCGAGACGATCCATTCGCGCGCGGTGCGTGCGTTCGTCATCGTCTCGAGGGTCGTGAACGTCTTCGAGGCGACCACGAAGAGCGTCTCGGCCGGATCGAGGTCGTGGGTGGCCTCGACGAAGTCGGTTCCATCGACGTTCGAGACGAACCGGAAGGTCAGGTCGCGCCGGGCGTAGTCGGCGAGCGCCCGGTACGCCATCGCCGGCCCCAGGTCGGAACCTCCGATCCCCACGTTGACGACCGCGCGGATCGGACGACCGGTGTGCCCCGTCCACGCACCGGACCGCACGGCCTCGGCGAACACGGCCATGCGGTCGAGCACCTCGTGCACCTGTGCGACCACGTCGACGCCGTCGACCACGAGCGAGGTCCCGCGCGGCATCCGCAGCGCCACGTGCAGCGCCGGTCGGTCTTCCGAGACGTTCACGTGCTCGCCCCGGCACATCGCCTCGATCCCTGGCGGAGCCCGCACGCCTCGGCGAGCTCCACGAGCAACCCGATCGTCTCGTCGGTCACGCGATGCTTCGCGTAGTCGACGTAGAGTCCGGCGCCCTCGGCCACCAGGCGCTCGCCCCGTCCGGGGTCCTCGGCGAAGAGATCGCGGAGATGGCGGTCGCCGATCTCGGCGTGATGCCCCTGCAGGGCAGACCACTCGGGCGTCTCGCGGAGCCCCGTCGTCGAGGCAGTCACGGGCATATTGTCCTCATGCGGGCGCCGCGGCGCAGTCGACGCACAGTACCGACCAGGGACGGGCCTCCAGTCGGCCCTCCGGGATCTCGTTCCCGCATCGGTCGCAGGTGCCGTACGTGCCCTCGTCGATCTTGGCGAGGGCACGCTCGACGTCGGCGAGCTTCGCGGTGAGCGCCCCGGCCTGGCCGACCTTCTCGATCCGGTCGATCGCCTGGCTCGTCCCTTCGCCGACACGTTTGCCGAAGCCGATCGTCGCGGCCGGGTCGCGGGTCACCGTGGTGAGGTCGCCGAGCTCGTCGGCGAGCCCGGCGCGCTCGGCCTCGAGGGTGGCACGCACCGCATCCAGGTCGATCGCCACGGCCAGCGCCTCAGCCGGCGAGGTCGGGGTCGCCGCCCGATCCCTGGACGCCGCCCTCGTCGTGCGCGCGGAGGACCTCGGGCGCGGCGACGCCCCGCCGCTGCTCGAGCTCCTTGAACACGTCGGTCGCGTAGTCCACGCACAGCACGACCAGGTCCCCGGGCCGGGAGCGGTCGAGCGCCTTGCGGGCGGCCTCCATCTCGTCGAGCTCGACCTCCACCGATCCGGCGCGCGCGCCGCCCGCGCTCATCGCCTCCTCGACGCCCTGCCGGATCAGCTCCGCGGTCTCACCGCGCGGGCGGCCGCGGGCATGCCGGTCCTCGCGCACGATCACCTCGTCGAAGTACCGGGCCGCCACGCGCCCGAGCTCCCGCATGTCCTCGTCGCGCCGGTCGCCGGCGGTCGCGACGACGGCCACGCGGAGGTTCGCGGTCCACGAAGCCTCGCCGGGGCGCTCCCCCGCGGGCGCGTCGGCCGTGAGGCGTTCGACGAAGTCCCCGAGCGTCTCGAGCCCGGCCGCGTTGTGCGCGTAGTCGATCACGACCGTGACGCCGTCGATGTCGAAGACGTTCAGCCGTCCGGGTGCCTGGTAGATCGACGTGGTGAACGACCGCAGCCCCTGGCGGATGTCGTGGAGGTGCGCGCCGGCGGCGTGCGCCGCGGCCGCGGCCGCCATCGCGTTCTGCACCATCATGCGGGCTTTGCCCTCGAAGGTCGCGGGCAGCGTGTGCACCCACGCGATCGGCATCGTGCGGCGGCCCTCCTTGATCACCATCATCTCGCCGCGCGGCCCCTTCTCGAGCACCACGGCCTTGCGGCCACGCCGGATCCACCGTTCGACGAGGTCGTGCTTCTCGCGCATCGTGAACAGGATCACGTTGCCGCTGCAGTGGCGGCGCATCTCCAGCACGAGCGGGTCGTCGGCGTTCAGCACCGCCGTGCCGTTGCGGGGCACGGCCTCGACCGGCACCTGCTTGACGGCCGCGAGCTGCTCGAGCGTGTCGATCTCGCGGAGCCCTAGGTGGTCGCCGGTGACGTTCAGGACCACCGCCACGTCGTTGCGCTGGTACCCGAGTCCCTCCCGCAGGATCCCCCCGCGCGCGACCTCGAACACGGCGAAGTTGATGCGGGGGTTCTGCAGGACCATCTGGGCGGATTTGGGGCCGCTCGCGTCGGCGCGCCGCACGAGGCGCTCGTCGATGTAGATCCCGTCGGTCGTGGTGACGCCGACGTCGCGCCCCATCCCCCGGAAGATGTGCGCGATCATCCGCGTCGTGGTGGTCTTGCCGTTCGAACCGGTCACCGCGACGATCGGGATCCGGCTCGGGGTGCCCGGCGGGAACAGGCCGTCGACCACGTGCTTCGCCACGTACTGCGGCTCGCCCTCGGTGGGGTGCGTGTGCATCCGGAACCCGGGCGCGGCGTTCACCTCGACGATCGCCCCGCCCGCCTCGCGCACGGGCTGCGAGATGTCGGGCGCCAGGAAGTCGATCCCCGCGACGTCGAGCCCGACGACGCGGGCCGCCTCCTCGGCGATCTCGACGTTGTCCTCGTGCGCCTCCCATGTGCGATCGATCGAGATGCCGCCGGTGGACATGTTCCCGGTCGCCGCGAGCAGCACCCGCACGCCCTTGGGCGGCACGTCGTCGATCCCGAAGCCCTGCTTCTTCAGGAGCTCCATCGCGGCCTCGTCCACCTTGATCCGGGTGAGGACCTTCTCGTGGCCGATCCCGCGCCGTGGGTCCTGGTTCTCCTTGTCGACGAGCCACCGGATCGTGCGCTTGCCGTCGCCCGTGACGTGGGCCGGCACCCGCTCGGCGATCGCGACCATGCGGCCGCCGATCACGAGCACGCGGTAGTCGCTCCCGGTCACGAACGATTCGACGACCACGAACCCTCGTCGCGACTCCTTCTGCGCGCGGCGGAACCCCGTGCGCACCGCGCGCTCGGTCCGCAGGTCCAGCCCGACGCCGCGGCCGTGGTTCCCGTCGAGCGGCTTCGTCACCACCGGGAACCCGATCCGGCTCGCGGCGGCGACCGCGGCCTCATCCGTGCGCACGACCTCGCTCCGCGGGACGGGCAGTCCCGCGGACGCGAGCAGCTGGTTCGTCATCTTCTTGTCGCCGGCGATGTCGACCGCGAGGGCGCTCGTCATCGACGTCATCGTCGCCCGGATCCGCTGCTGGTACTTGCCCTGGCCGAGTTGGACGAGCGAGTACTCGTTCAGGCGCATCCACGGGATGTCGCGCGTGACGGCCTCGTCGATGATCGCCTGGGTCGACGGGCCGAACTGCCGTCGCTCGGCGAGCAGGATCAGCCGCTCGAGCTCTGCGTCGAAATCGAAGTCGGGGTCGGCCTTGATCAGGTGGTTCACGAGCCGCACGGCCATCTTGCCCGCCTCGACCCCGACGGTCTCCTCCGCGTAGCCGTAGATCACGTTGTAGTGGCCCGGGTGGCCGGCGCTCCGGGTCTTCCCCCGCGAGATGTGGGCGCCGGACTCGCGCTGGAGCTCGAGCGCGACGTGCTCGGCCACGTGGCCGAGCCACGTGCCGTCCTCGAGCCGCTCGCGGAACCCGCCGCGCTTGCCCAGCGAGCAGGAGTGTTCGCCGACGCCGGGCAGCGCCTTCAGGAGCCTCGCGTTGAACCCGCGGATCGTGTTCGAGGGCCAGTGTTCGAGCGAGCCGAGGTCGACGAGCAGCCGGATGCTGGGCTCGTAGGACCAGTAGTTCGGGCCGCGGAAGACCTGGGTCTGCAGGATCGTCAGATCGGGGCGGAGCGGCGGCTTCTTGGCCGCCGCCTCGCTCTTGCGCTCGGCACGCGCGGCTCGCGTCCGCGTGACCTCCGAGGTCACTCCGAGGCCTCCCGCTCGGCGGTGAGGGCGCGCGGACCCGCCAGCAGCTCTCGCCGCCGCAGATCGAACCAGTACCCGCTGGGCAGCGAGTGCAGGACGGCGCCCGACACCATGAGCGGTTTATACCCCTTTCCCCGATAGGCGTCGGTCTTGACGTGGCGGCCGTCGACGATCGTCACGGCCCCGCGCCCGATCACGTGGAGCGTCCCGTCGTCGAACACGATCGCGCAGGTGTCCTCGTCGAGACCGATCCCGAGGAGCGACGGCGACTGGGCCACGAGCGCCATGAGTCGGCCGATCCGCCCCCGCTGCTCGAAGTGCTGGTCGATCACGAGCCCGCCGAGGATCCCGAGCCCCGCCGAGAGCTGCACCATGCGGTTCTTCGGGGTCGGTCCCGCCGCGCCGAACGCCACCATGTGGCTCGCCATCGCGCTGGCCCCCGCGCTGGTCCCGGCGAGCACGGCCCCACGGTCGTGCGCCAGGAACAGGGCGTCGCCGACCCGCGTGCCCGCGATCACCTGGGTGAGCCGCGACTGGTTCCCCCCGGTCATGAACACGCCGGTTGCGTCGCGGAGGACGGCCGCTGCGTCGGGGTCGTCGGCCTCCTCGCGCTCCTCGGGCCGCAGGCCGCTGACGCGGCCGATCCCCAGCCCGGTGAACAGCTCCCGGTAGATGGCGGTGGCCTCGTCGCCGAGGGAGGAGGCGGTCGAGATCACCACGACGTGGCCGTCGGCGCCGCCCGCGAACTTCGCGAACCTCGAGAGGATCACCTTGTCGCGGAACTTGTCCTCGGCCCCGCCGATCGCCATCACGGGTCCCGCGGTGCCCAGGTTCGCGATCGACCGGAGGTCGCGGCCCGTCGTCATGCGCGCAGTGTAGCGGCCACGTTCGGCGCGGCCGCCTATCCTTTCGAACCATGACCGCGTTCGAGATCCCGCTCGTCGGGCCGGCCGGCGAACCGGTCGACCTCACGCGCACGCTCGCCTCCCATGGTTTCGCGACCCTCGCTCCGCTGCGCCTGGACGAGGCGGCCCACACGCTCGAGGTCACGATCCGGCCCGCCCGGGGCCGGCCCCGGCGGACCCGCGTCGGCCCGGGGCGACGAGGAAGCGCTCGGGTCGAGGTCCTCGGACCGGCGGCCGGCCCCCGGATCGTCGCCGAGGTCGAGACGGGCATCCGGCACGTGCTCCGGCTCGATCAGGACCTGTCCGGCTTCTACGCGCGCGCGGAGGACGACCCCGAGCTGTCGTGGGTGACGTCGGGCGCCGGTCGCATGCTCCGCAGTCCCACCGCCTTCGAGGACGTCGTGAAGACGATCTGCACCACGAACTGCGCGTGGAGCGCGACGGTGCGCATGGTGAGCGCCCTCGTCACGGACCTCGGAGAGCCCGCGATCGGCGGGGACGCACCGCTGACGCATGCGTTCCCGACGCCCGCGGCGATGGCCGGGGCGCCCGAGTCCTTCTACCGCGAGACCGTCCGGGCGGGGTACCGGGGCGCCTACCTGATCGACCTCGCGACGTCCGTCGCCCGGGGTGAACTGGACCTCGAGGCTCTCGCATCGGCCCCGCCCGACGCGCTGCCGGACGAGGAGCTCGAGGCCCGCCTTCTGGCGCTCCCCGGCGTCGGCCCGTACGCGGCCGCGCACATCATGATGACGATGGGCCGCAACCACCGACTGATCCTCGACAGCTGGACCCGCCCGACGTACGCACGACTCCGCGGGCGCACGACGCCCGTCCCCGACGCGACGATCCGACGGCGGTTCGCGCGATACGGGGAGCACGCGGGGCTCGCGTTCTGGCTGTTCGTCACGCGCGACTGGGTCGACTGAGAGGCTTGCCCCGCACCATGAACGGGGGTCATACTGCCTCGGGCCCTCCGGCCCGCCCCCGACCGAAACGAGCGATCCGATGACGGTGCCCTTATGGCGGCCACGAGCCGTGCCACGAGGCTGGTCCCGCGCCCCGCGCGGCGGCTGTACCGGTCCTGGCGTGCCGAGAAGCGCACGCTCCGCCAGGGCCTGGTCGCGCTCACCCTCAGCACGGCCGCGTCGTTCGTCGCGGGGCTGATCCTCGCCTCGATCACCCACACCCTCTCGGCGCTCCCCGGGCTGCTCGTCCTGATCCCCGCCGCGGTCGGCATGCGCGGCACGATCTTCGGGGCGATCGGGGCCCGGCTGGGCACCGCGTCAGCGGCCGGTACCTTCGAGACGAACCTGAAGCGCGGCGGCGTGCTCGCCCAGAACGTCGAGGTGGCGTTCGTCACGACGTTCACGTCGTCGCTGTGGCTGGCGGCGCTCGCGAAGGTGGCGACCTCGGCCTTCGGCGAGTCGTCGATCTCGTTCTGGGACCTCGTGACGATCTCGGTGGTGGGCGGCTTCCTCGGGTCGGTGCTGATCCTGCTGGTCACGCTCCTGCTCTCGGTGGTGTCGTACCGGCGCGGCTACGACCTGGACTCGGTCGCGACGCCGATGGTCACGGCCCTGGGCGACATGGGGACCCTGCCCCTGCTGTACCTCGCGACCTTCCTGACCCGTAGCGACGCCCTGAACGCGATCGTCGCGGGTCTCTGCATCGTCGTCACCGTGCTGGCGGTCGTCCGGATGGCGCTCCGCGGCGATCCCGGCGTGCGTCGGATCGTGCTCGAGATGACGGCCGTGATCGCGCTCACCCCCCTCCTCGACATCGCGGCAGGCGCGCTCCTGCAGGCCAAGGAACCGCTGCTCGCGCGGTTGCCGGCGCTCTACATCCTGATCCCGCCCTTCGTGTCCCAGGCGGGCGCCCTCGGGGGGATCCTGTCGTCGCGCCTGTCCTCGAAGCTCCAACTCGGCGTGATCACCAATCGAGGGCTGCCCGAGCGGCCCGCCGTGGTCGACGGGTCGATCGTGGTGCTCCTGGGGCTCGCGATCTTCGCGCTGATCGGGGTGGTCGGGTTCGGACTCGCCGCCGTGGTGGGCCAGCCCGGCCCGAGCGCCGCCGACACGATCGGCGGTACGTTCCTCGCGGGGCTGCTCGTCATGCCCCTGATCCTCGTCGTGGGGTACTACCTGGCCGTCCTGACGTCGCGGTTCGGGCTGGACCCCGACAATCACGCCGTGCCGATCATCACCAGCGTCCTCGACCTCGCAGGGGTCGTCGCGCTCCTGCTCGCTATGTCACTATCGGGAGTAGCCCTCAATGGATGAGCAACCGAAGAACGTCAAAGAGCTCCTCGTCGAACTGAAGGACGCGTCGGAGCTCATGGTGGACCTGGCCTACGCGGCCGTCTTCTTCAACGAAGACAAGCTGGCGCGCGAGGTCGACCGGCTCGAAGCACGCATGAACGAACACCTCCGGCGACTCCGGATCATGGCGATGCTGGCCGCGCGCAGCCCCGAGGACGCCGAAGGCATGGCGGGCGTCCTGTGGATCGCGGGCGCGATCGAAGAGATCGGCGACGCCGCCTCCGACATCGCGCGGGTCGTGGCCGCGCGACTCGGCATCCCCGACGACCTCCGGCGCGACCTGCGCCACGCCGACGAGATGACCGCTCGCGTGAAGGTCCGCGACGACGCTCCCGCGAGCGGCCGGACCCTGCGCGACCTGTCGCTGCCCACCGAGACCGGCATGTGGGTGATGGCGATCCGCAGCGGCCTCGACTGGGAATTCGACCCCGGGCCCGAC
This sequence comes from uncultured Actinomycetes bacterium, assembly GCA_963821925.1. Lineage (GTDB taxonomy): Bacteria > Actinomycetota > UBA4738 > UBA4738 > HRBIN12 > JAOUEA01. The sequence goes on from CAWGFO010000011.1 coordinate 146,563, forward strand.
GACGTGATCAGCGTGGGCGACGTCCTGCTGGTCCGCGGCCCCGAGGAGGGCGTGAACGAGCTCAGGGAGCTCGCGGGCGCGCCACCGATGCCGCTGGCGCACGACGACGAGGGCCCCGCGCTCTCCGAGCTGGACCGGGCCGTCGACATCCTGGTCGAGTTGAAGGACCTCTCGGAGTCGGCGGTGGGGCTCGCGTACGCCTCGCTGCTGTTCAACAACCGGGCGCTGGCCGCCGAGGTGGGCGCGATGGAGGCACGCAGCGACCAACTCCACGACGAGCTCGAATCCTGGGTGCTCCGCGCCGCGCCCGAGGCGCGCGAGCCCGACGTGCTCCGGGGGCTCCTCCGCCTGGGCGCCGCAAGCGAGTACATGTGCGACGCCGCCCGCGACATGACCTGGTACGTGGAGAAGGGCGAGCCGCTCCACCCCGTCGTGCAGATGGCGCTCGAGGAGACCGAGGAGACGAGCGCCGAGACGGTCGTGCAGCCCGGGTCGCCCGCCGCCGGGCGGTCGCTGAAGGACCTGCGCCTGGAGACCGAGACGGGGATGTTCGTCCTGGCGGTGCAGCGCGGTGCCCGGTGGATCTACCGGCCCCGGAGCGCGTTCACGCTCCAGGAGGGCGACCGCCTGATCTCCGTAGGCCCGGAGGAGGGCGAGGAAGAGCTCTGGGCGCTGACGGGGGCGCCCCTCGCGGTCGAGGGCTGAGCCCGTGCGCCGGTGCCCTTCGGGGCGACGGTTCTTGTACCGGCCCGAGGGCTGACCTAGCCTGCGGCCCATGGAAGCCTACGTCTACCTTCGCGTGCGGCCCGGGTCGATGCACGAGGTCCTCGCGGGCCTCGCCTCGAAGCAGGGCGTCCGGCGCGCGATCGCCGTGGTCGGTGACTGGGACGTGCTGGTGCACGTCGACGGCGCCGACTTCGCCGCCGTCGCGACCCAGGTGCTCTCGGAGTTCCATCACGTGGTCGGCGTCGAACGGACGATGACCGCGCCCGTCGTCCCGCCCGACCGCGTCGGGATCGGCGGCTGGGGCACCCCCCAGGCGCCCGCGATCATCGGCGACGCCTGCTACGTGCACATCAGGGCCGACGCCGGCGCGGCCGCGGGGCTCGCCGAGCGCCTCGGCGACATGCCGGACGTAACCGGCGTGGCGGTGCTCGGCGGGCGCTACGACCTGATGGCGTGCGTCGCGCAGCCGTGGGAGATCGCGAGCGGCGTGATCCTCGAGCAGATCCACTCCCTGCCCGGGATCCGCGACACGAACACGCTCGTCTCGATCGTCTACGAGGAGCCCGAGGAAGACCGCGACCAGTTCTCGACCTGGTCCTGACGACCGGGTCCCGGACCGCGAGCGCCGTTCGGGCGGTTCCCTCAGCGAGGCGCGAGCGGGATCTGCCGGACCCCGGCCGGGAGCGAGAACTTCACCCGTTCCTCGGTGAGCGTGACCTCTTCGACGTCCCCGAACCCACGCGCCGCGAGCCAGGCGAGCATCCGGTGGACGAGCCATTCCGGCGCCGAGGCGCCGCTCGTCAGGCCGACCGTGGTCGCGCCCTCGAGCCACGCCGGATCCACCTGGTCCTCGTCGTCGACGAGATAGGCGGGCGTGCCGAGCTCCGTCGAGAGCTCGGCGAGCCGGTTCGAGTTGGAGGAGTTCTGCGAGCCGATCACGAGCACGACGTCCGACGGCGGCGCGATGACCTTCACGGCGTCCTGGCGGTTCTGCGTCGCGTAGCAGATGTCGTCGCGCGGCGGCCCCTGGATCGTGGGGAACCGCTTCTGGAGGATCCGCACGATCTCGTTCGTCTCGTCCACCGAGAGCGTGGTCTGGGTGAGGTAAGAGAGGTTCCCGGGGTCCGACACCTCCACCGTCTCGGCCTCGGCCGGGGACTGCACGAGGATCGTGCGATCGGGCGCCTGGCCGCTCGTGCCCTCGACCTCCTCGTGGCCCGCGTGGCCGATCAGGACGATCGTGCGGCCCTCGCCCGCGAACCGCCGGGCCTCGACATGCACCTTCGTGACGAGCGGGCACGTCGCGTCGATCACCTCGAGGTGCCGCTCGTTCGAGTTGTCGTAGACCCAGGGCGCAACGCCGTGCGCGCTGAGGACGACGACCGCCCCCTCGGGGACCTCGGTCTCCTCCTCCACGAAGATCGCGCCCTTGGACTCGAGGTCCTTGACGACGTGCAGGTTGTGCACGATCTGCTTGCGCACGTAGACCGGAGCGCCGTGCTTGGCGAGCGCCCGGTCGACCGCGTCGACGGCGCGCTCGACCCCGGCGCAGTAGCCGCGCGGCGCGGCGAGGAGGACCCGTCCCATGTCGACCATCCTAGCCGCGAGGGTGGGCTCCGCCGGGTCCTGACCGAGACCGCACGGCGTCGCCATAGGTGACCAGGGGTCACGGAACGGTTGTCGGAACCTCGACCTTCCCCTTAGGTTTGAGGGGTCCGTTCCGGACCGTCCGGTCCGATCCTCCCCCGCACGTACGTGCGTCCCCACCTTCCCAGGGTGGTCGTCGTATGCCCGCGCGCGGGTGGAGCAGGGATCCGAACGCCGGGACGGACAGTAGGTCACACAGATGAACCCCGACACCAGGAGGTGATGCGAAACACCCGCGACCTACCGCGTGGATGTCCGGAGGCGGCGAGCCGTTCTCGCGCCACCGGATCGTCACGAGCTCGGCGGCCAGCCGGCGCTCACCGCGGGGGTGAACAGACCCATGTCCCGACTCAACCCGACGCGCCACAACCTCCCCGTGGCGTTGCTCCTCACGGCACTCCTGCTCATCGTCCCCGCGGCCTCGGCCAGGGCCACCCCGCAGGAGAGCCGGTACAGCTGGGTCCCGCCGAAGATCTGCAAGATCGACTGGCGCAAGGGCACCTGGCACGTCAAGCAGCTGGTCCGATGCGCCGCCGACCACTGGAACGTCCCCGGCGGTGTTCAGATGGCCCTCTACGTCGCGAACCGCGAGTCGCACTTCTTCCCGCGTGCGTACAACTCGTACTCGGGCGCGAGCGGTATCTATCAGCACCTGTCCAACTACTGGCCCGGCCGAGCCCACGCGTACGGCTTCAAGGGCTACTCCGCGTTCAACGCGCGCGCGAACATCATCGTGACGATGCGCATGGTGAAGCGGTACGGATGGGCGCCTTGGGGCTTCTAGCCCGCTGACCGCCTAGCCGACCGGACCGCCCGGGCGGGGGAGCCCCGACACGAGCCCCCGGACCTCCTCGAGAGAGGTCGCCACCACGGTGGCCCCGGGCACGTCCCGGTCGGTGACGATCCGCATCCCCGGGAACCGCGCGGCGCAGAGCGCCACGAGCCGCTCGTACGGCCCGAACGCCACGAGGATGTGCGGTCGCTCGGCGTCCACCTGGCCGAGCGCGTCGGTCTCGTTCGTCGCACCGGGCGCGAGCTCCCACTCGGCCGACACGGTTGCCTGCTTGAGGGCGGTCAGCGACGCCGCATCGGTCGCCACGCAGAGCACGGTCAGGGCCCGGCACATCGCTAGAGCCAGTCCCGTTTCTTGAAGACGAGGTAGAGGGTCAGCGACGAGCCCGCCATCAGCACGAGCGCGAACGGATAGCCGAGTCCCCAACCGAGCTCGGGCATCTCCCTGAAGTTCATGCCGTAGATCCCGGCGATCAGCGTGGGCACCAGCACGATACCGGCCCACCCCGTGAGCTTCTTCATCACCTCGTTCAACCGGTTCGCCGCCTGCGCCACCCTGACCTCGAGCAGCGAGGTCAGCACGTCGCGGATGTTGTCGGCGAGCTCCAGCACCCGCAGCGAGTGGTCCATGACGTCTCGGAAGTACGGCGTGAGCGCCGGGTTCGCGAGCGACGGCTGCTCCTGGACCAGGTCCACTCCCTGGCGCAGCGGCATCGCGAACCGGCGCAGCCGCACCACCGCCCGCTTCAGGTGGAACAGACGCTCTTGGGTGCCCGGCGCCTCCCCCTCCCCGTCGTGCTCGCCGAAGACGAGGTCCTCCGCCTCGTCGACCAGATCCTCGAGCCGCTCGATCGCCGTCAGGTACCCGTCGACGACCTCGTCGATCAGCACGTAGACGGCGAAGCCGGCCGACTGCAGTTCGGGTTGGCGCTCCCATCGGCGCACCACCTCGTCGTACGGGATGGACGGGTCGAACCGGAGCGTCACGAGGTAGCCCTCGCCGGCGAGCGCGTGCATCTCGGTGTCGCTGATCTCGCCGCCCTCGCTCACACCGACCGGACGCAGCACGATGAACGCGTAGTCCTGGAAGAGCTCGATCTTCGTGCGCTGACGGCCCTTCGCCATGTCCTCGACCGTCAGCGGATGGATCCCGAACTGCGACGCGAGCCGCTCGAGGTCGCCTGCGGCCGGCGCGGTCACGTCGAGCCAGAGGAAGGCGCCGGGCTCGGCGGCCAGGCGAGCGCACGAATCGAGATCGACCGGTTCGTCCGTCCGCCGGCCGTCCCGATACAGGGTCGCGGTGATCATCGGCCCAGAGCCTAGCCGACGGCCGCCCCTAGACTGACGCGATGCCCGTTCCCGACCACGCCACGCGGTTCTGGCGCGCGCTCGACGCCTGCTTCGGACGCGTGCAGCCCACGTGGTGGGGTGCGGTCGTCACCGACGACCGGTATCCGGCGATCTGGGACGCGAACTACGCCCGGATCGACGACGCCGGCGAGGATCTCCGCGCCGCCGACATCGAGGACGAGCTCCTGCCCGCGCTCGCGGCCGTGGGCACCGACGTGATGCACGTGGTGAGCTTCGACCCCGACACCTGCGGGCCGTTGCTCGCCGAGCTCTCGACGCGGGGCCACCGCCTCACGTTCGACCTGGTGATGGACCTGGACGACCCGTCCGCGGGCGCAGCGACCGGCGTCGTGGTCGATGAGCTCCCGCCCGGCGACGAGCTCTGGGACCGCGTCGCGGCCTCGATGACCCTCTTCGGCGTGGAGAGACGGACCGCGGTCGAGCAGCTCCGCAACATCGAGCGTGACGTGATGGCGCCCGCCGGCAAGCGGTGGTTCGGGGTCAGGGATGCAGGCGGCACGCTCGTGTCGCTCGGGGCCCTGCTCCTGCTCGACGGGGTGGGCTACCTCGACAACGTCGCGACGTTCCCCGAGGCGCGCGGGCAAGGGCTCGCCTCCGCGATCACGACGCGGATCGTGCGGGAGGCGGACCTCGCAGGTGCCGGGCACGTCTGGCTGCTCGCCGATCCCGACGCCGCCACGACCGTGGCGATGTACGAACGGCTGGGGTTCCGCGGCGTGGGGCGTCTCGTCGCGACGCGCGGCCCGGTGCCGGCGTCGCGTCGACCGGACTGAACGCGCCGGCGTCCGGCGGCAGGCTCAGAGAGGTGGGGCCTCGTAGCGCATCCGGGCCACCTCGCCGTCGGCTCCGCGCTCGAGCACCCAGGTCGAGCCCTTCTTCCAGTCGCGGTCCGTCACGATCCTGGCCCCGGAGGCGGCGAGGTGCTCGACGAGCGCCGGGATCACGTCCCCGTGGCTGCAGAGGATCGTGGGCGCATCGGCGACCCGCGCGAGCAGGTCGAGCACGGCGGTGACGGGTGCGGCCTCGACGAGCGCGTCGTCGGTCTCGAGGCCGACCCGGCGTTCGAGCGCGAGCGGGCGCACGGTCTGCACGCAGCGGACGTACGGGCTCGTGACGATGCGCTCCACCACGCGGTCGCGGAACGCGTCGACGAGCGCGTCCGCCTGGCGGCGGCCCTTCTTCGTGAGCGGCCGGAGCCGGTCGTCCTCGGTCCACTGCGCCCGGTCGCCCGCCTTGGCGTGCCGCACGAGGTAGACCGGCTGCCCCGGCGGCAGGAGGCGCCGCAGCGCCCTGATCAACGCGCGGTCGTGGTCGTAGGTCAGCAGGGCCTCGGCGCCGCCGAACGTGGTCCAGCGGAGATCGTCGACCTCGTCCCCCGGGAGGAACGCCCCGTCCTCGGGGTGCATCACCCAGTATCGAACGACCTTAGGCCGGCCGAGGTGGTCCAGGTAGCGGATCGTCGGGAGCTCCGCATCGAGCGCGGCGCGCAGGCCGGTCTCCTCCTCGACCTCACGCAGGGCGGTGTCCTCGTCGGCCTCGCCGTCGTCGGCCTTGCCCTTGGGGAACGACCAGTCGTCGTACCGCGGGCGATGCACGACGGCCACTCGCACGAGGCCTGTTTCATCCGGCCGGACCAGGAGCCCTCCCGCCGCGCGCACGACCCCGACGCTCAAGCCCAGAACCTCAGCTTGCGACGGTCGAGGCGCGCCCATACGTCGCGCCACTCGTCCCGGGTCTCGCGCGCGATCGCCTGTTGGAGGCCCGCGAGCTCGCCCGCGACGAACGCGGTGCCGGCGGCGGCACGGCCCGCCTCGTCCCGGAGCCACGCCGACGCGATCACCGCATCCTGGTGCCGGCCGAGCACGGTCTGCAGCTCGGCGGCCGCCTCGCCGAACCGGCGTGCCGGCTTGCCGAACGCGGGGATCAGCGCCTCCGCCGCGTACCGGGCGCGCTTGGCACGGATCCGGATCTCGTGCAGGTCGGCGTCGGCGGGGAAGGTGCCCGCGGCCGAGGCCGAGTGCTCGAGATGCTTCCATGGACGCTCCATCAACGGGCCCAGGGATCGGGCGGGGCGCCCCGCGACCTCGGGCAGCACCGCCGGTGTGTGGGCGGCCACGACGAGGTCGTCCAGCAGGGTCAGGTAGCGCCGCGACCGCATCGCGGCGAGCAACGCGTCCTGGAACCCCGCACGCTGCCGACGGAGGCGGTCGATCAGCCGCGCCGCCACCGGCTCGTCGCGCTCCTGGAGGCTCGCGGCCGCCGTGGCCAGGACGTCCATCAGGACGTCCGCGTCCCGCGCGGTCCCGAGCACGTCCGCGTATCTGGCCAACTCGCCGCGGAGCCGGCCGGCCCAGGCCGGATCGAGCACCGGGCCGAAGGTCCGCAGGTCCGAGCGGAGGCGGCGCGTGGCGACCCGGGCCTGGTGGACGCCTTCGGGATCCTCGGCCAGCCGAACCTCGGGATCGTGCACGATCATCCGCGTCACCGACGCCCGCAGGGCCGACCCCACGAGGTCACCTACCGAAGGGTCGGCGCCGGGCTTCGTCTCGCCGATCTCGGGCGAGAGGCCCGCCACGCGATCCCCCAACGCACGCGCGTACTTCGCGATCGGTGGGTCGACCGGGCGCGCCCCCGCGCGCTCGAGCTCCGCCAGCGCCGAGGGCAGGAGCCCCTCGGGCGCCGCCTCGGCGAGCTCGACCTCGACCTCGCGGAACCGAGACACCTCGCGACGTCCGTCGAGGACGGACACGACATCGTCGACGACCTCGCCGACGTCACGGCCCTCGGTGTCCACCAGGCCGATACGGGTGCGCTCGGTTCGCAGCCGAACGACCGCGGCGAGCGGGGCCGTCCGCACGAACGCCCGCACGAGATCGACCGCCGCCGCCGGGGGGCGACCCGAGGGACCGTCGAAACGACGTTCGTCGCGGATCAGCAGCACCCCGTCGCGGGCCGGCGGGAGCTTCACCGTCCACCCTTGACCCTCGCGGAAACGGAGGCTGCAGCTCCACCTCGCCAGCCGGAGATCCGGGGTGTCCAGGTACGCCGTCCCGTACGTCTCCCATACGGGGTCGGCCCGTGCCACGATGCGACCCGGCAGCCCTTCCATCGGCGGGAGGACGAACCCCTCGGGGACCGACAGCTTCGCCTCGCGCTCGCTGGTCACCGCTCGCCCCGGGACCGTTCCCCCGCGATCTCCATGAGGCGCTGATGCGTGTTCACCCCGCGCTCGGTGGGGATCTTCGACCAGGTGCCCTCCGGGCCGAGCTCCCACGCCAAGACGTCGTCGGACAGGTTCACATCGATGATGTCGTCGAGCCGGGAGGTCAGATGAGGATCGCTCACCGGCGTGAGGGCCTCCACGCGACGGTCGAGGTTGCGCGGCATCAGGTCGGCCGACCCGATGTAGTAGTCGTGCCCGCGCGCGTGACTGCCGAACCGGAAGATCCGGGAGTGCTCGAGGAAGCGCCCCACGACCGAGCGCACGCGGATGTCGTCGGAGAGGCCGGGGACGCCTGGGCGCAGGCAACAGATGCCCCTCACGATCAGATCGATGCGCGTTCCCGCCTGCGACGCCTGATACAGGGCGTCGATCATGTCCGGGTCGACGAGGCTGTTCATCTTCAGGGTGATCGTGCCGTCGGGCTGTTCGGCCTCGCGCAGGATCAGCTCGTGGATCCGCTGCCGGAGGGTGACGGGGGCCACGAGCAGCCGGCGGTATTCCCGCTGACGGCTGTATCCCGTGAGCAGGTTGAACAGATCGGTCAGGTCCGCGCCGATCGAGTGGTCGGCGGTGAGCAGCCCGAGGTCCTCGTAGAGCCGGGCCGTGCTCGGGTTGTAGTTGCCGGTGCCGATGTGCGCGTACCGGCGGATCCCCTCGGCCTCCCGCCGTACGATCAGGCACGTCTTGGCGTGGGTCTTCAGGCCGACCACGCCGTAGACCACGTGCACGCCCGCCTGCTCCAGCGCACGGGCCCACGTGATGTTCGCCTGCTCGTCGAACCGCGCCTTCAGCTCGACGAGGGCCACCACCTGCTTGCCGCCCTCCGCCGCGCGGATCAGCGAGCGGATGATCGGGCTGTCGGCCGAGGTCCGGTACAGGCTCTGCTTGATCGCGAGCACGGCCGGATCACGTGCCGCCTGTCCGACGAACGCCTCGACCGAGGTCGCGAAGGAGTCGTACGGGTGGTGCACCAGCACGTCGCCGTTGCGCAGGATCCGGAAGAGGTCGGGCGCCTCGTCGAGCGCGGTGAGACGTGGCTGGGTGATCGGCGTCCACGGCTCTTCCTTCAGGTCCGGCCGATCGAGGGCGACCAACGACCAGAGACCGCTGAGGTCGATCAACCCGCGGGTGACGTAGACCTCGCTCTCCGCAAGATCGAGCTCGCGCATCAGGAGGGCGTGCACCTCGGGCGTCATCGTGTCGTCGATCTCGAGGCGCACCGGGCTCGCGCCACGCCGCCGCCGCTGCAGCACGTCCTCGATCGCGGCCAGCAGGTCCTCTGCCTCGTCCTCCTCGACCTCCACGTCGGCGTCGCGGGTCACGCGGAACAGATGGTGGGTGACGATCTCCATGCCGGGGAACAGCACGTCGAGGTGGGCGGCGATCACGTCGCCGACCGGGATGAACCGCTCGTCGTCGAGCTGCTGGAACCGCGGCAGGAGCGGCGGCACCTTCACGCGCGCGAATCGGCGCACGCCGGTCATCGGGTCCCGCACCACCGCGGCGAGGTTCAGCGACAGGCTGGACACGTACGGGAAGGGGTGTGCCGGGTCGACCGACAGCGGCGTCAGCACGGGGAAGATCTGCTCGGTGAACCGGGACGACATCGTCGCGCGGTCCTCCTCGTCCAGCTGATCCCAGGTCACGATGCGGATCCCCGCCTTGTCGAGCATCGGCATCAGTTCGTCGAGGACGACCCGGTCGACCCGCGCCAGGAGCCCGCGGACGCGGGCGTCGATCGCCTCGACCTGTTCGCCGGGCGTCATGCCCTCGGGGGTCGAGGCCCCGACGCCGGCGTCGACCTGCTCGAGGAGGCCGGACACCCGAACCTGGAAGAACTCGTCGAGGTTCTGCGAGAAGATCGCGAGGAACTTCACGCGCTCGAGCAGGGGGAGGGAGGCATCTTCCGCGAGCGCGAGCACGCGGGCATTGAAGTCGAGCCACGACAGCTCACGGTTGAGATACCGGGATCCCGGTTCGGCGAGCACGGGCATCAGGGAAGGCGTCATGGCGTTCGGGCGCAACTCATCCGCACCCGGAGGGTCCGTGTGCCACTCCATCGTAGGGACACGCGGGGGGGCCCGCAACCGGCCGTTCGGTCCCTTCGCGCGTGGGGCCGCCCCGGCGGTCCGATCCGACCCCTGCAGGCGGCACCGGACGCGGTACCCTGTCGCCGCACGCACCGTGGACACCGAGATCCGTCAGGTCGAAAGGGGAACCCGTGAAGCTCAAGGTCTCGCAGCGACCGGAGGCGTTCTTCGACCTGTTCGAGGAGTCCGGTGCGAACCTGTCCGCGGCGACGGGTGACCTCCGTGGGCTCGTCCACGAGTACGAGCACGTCGAGCTCAAGGCCCGGCGGATCGCCGAGCGGGAGCACACCGGCGACGAGGTGACGCACGCGATCATCCGCCTGTTGAACACGACGTTCGTGACCCCGATGGACCGCGAGGACATCTACACGCTGGCCACCGCGCTCGACGACGTGATGGACGAGGTCGACGCGGCCGCCGACCTGTTCGTCCTCCACCACATCGAGGCGCCGCTCCCGGAGATGCGGTCGCAGGCCGACGTGCTCCACCGGGCCGCCGAGCAGACCGAGGCCGCGTTGAAGGCGTTCCGGAACCTGAAGCGTGACGAGCTCGAGCCGTACTGGGTCGAGATCAACAGCCTGGAGAACGAGGGCGACCAGCTCTACCGGCGCGCCGTCGCCGACCTGTTCTCCGGCGATCACCGCGCGATGGACGTCCTCCGCTGGAAGGAAGTGATCGAATCCTTCGAGGAGGCGCTCGACGGGCTCGAGAACGTCGCGAACGTGATCGAGTCGGTGGTCCTCAAGCACGCCTGAGCGACGTGTTCCGCGCCCCTAGAGCGGCGGTTCCCTCGGGGGGACGGGCGGCGGTCCGGGGGGAGACGGCCGGCGTGCCCGTTTCTCGGCGACATCCTTGGCACCCGGGCTCCATCGCACGAGCGACCGCTCCTCCAGGAACAGCATCACGGCCCAGAACAGCGCGAGCCCGGCCGCGAACAGGTTCACCCACCGGTACTCGGCCGGCGTCGGCTCGAGCATCACGAGGCAGATCACGGCGAGCGCCGCGAAGAACAGTGGCCGGCGACCGATCCTCATCCCGCCGCCTTGAAGGGGAGATAGACGAGGTAGCTGATCGCGAACGCGCCGGGGATCGTGAGCACCCATGCCCAGACCACCCGGCCGGCGACCCCCCACCGCACCGCCGAGAGGCGCTGCGTCGTGCCCACGCCGATGATGCCGCCCGTGATCGTATGGGTCGTCGAGACGGGGATCCCTCCGAAGGTGCTCGCCATGATCGTGACCGCCGCCGCCGTCTCGGCCGCCATGCCTTGCGCGGGCTGGATCTTCGTGATCTTCGAGCCCATCGTATGCACGATCCGCCACCCGCCGAAGAGCGTTCCGAGCCCGATCGCTGTGTGGGCGGAGAGCACGACCCAGAGCGGCACCTCGGCGTTGGCCGGCAGGATGCCGTTCGCGATCAGGAGCGCGAGGATGATGCCCATCGTCTTCTGGGCGTCGTTCGCGCCGTGCGCGAGGCTGAACGCGGCGGCCGAGAACAGCTGACCTACCCGGAACCCCCGGTTCAGCCGGTCGAGCCGCCGGTGCCGGTGGAACACCCAGTAGATCAGCACCATGAGCGTGAAGCCGAGGAGCAGGCCCACCACGGGCGACAGCACGATGAAGACCGCGATCTTCTGGAAGCCGCTCGCGATCAACGCCTCCCACCCCGCGCTCGCGACCGCCGCGCCGGCCATCGCGCCGATGATCGCGTGCGAGGAGCTCGTGGGAAGACCGAACCACCACGTGAGGATGTCCCAGGCGATCGCGCCGATGAGGCCGGCGAAGATCACGGCGTTGGTGAAGACGGACGGTTCCACGACGTCCTTCGCGATCGTCGCCGCGACCGCGGTCCCGAAGATCAGGAACGACGCGAAGTTGAAGAACGCCGCCCAGGCCACCGCTTGCTGAGGCGAGAGCACGCGCGTCGAGACGACGGTCGCGATCGAGTTCGCCGCGTCGTGGAAGCCGTTGAAGAAGTCGAACGACAAGGCGATGACGATGATGATGGCGACCGTGATCGTCATGCGAACTTGAGCACCACCGATTCGAGGGTGTTCGCGATGTCCTCGCACGTGTCGATCGCGGCCTCGGCCTCGGAGAGCAGGTCCTTCCACATCAGGACCTCCATCGGGCCGAAGTCGCCCGCGTACAGCTCGGCCACGGCGTGCCGGAAGAGCCAGTCGCCCTCGCGCTCCGCGCGGCGGACCTCGGCACAGGCCTCGACCACGCCCTGCATCCCCCGGAGGTCGCGCACGGCGAGGGCCACGCCGGTGGCGGCGCGCCGGAGCGTGTCGAGCTGCTGCACGAACTGCGGCAGGGGCTCGGTGATCCGCAGCAGGACCAGGAGGTCGGCGAGCGCCTCGGAGGAATCCAGCACATCGTCGAGGGTCGAGGCGAGGGTGTGGATGTCTTTGCGGTCGAACGGGGTCACGAACGTCGTGTTCAGCAGGCCGATGATCTGGTGGGTCAGGTCGTCGCCCGTGTGCTCGAGATCACGGATCCGCGCCGCGTACCGCTCGCTGTTGCCGAGATCGGAGACGAGCGCCGTGAGGTCGACCACGCCCAGGACCACACCGTCGGCCAGCCGATCGAACAGGTCGAAGAAGGCGAGCTCCCTCGGGATGACCTGGAACGGCACGACGCGACACCTCCTCCGACCGGCCGGTCGGCCGTGCGCAAGCTACAGGCTGGGGCACGGGGTGTCCACCCGATGAACGGCAGGTGAACGGGGGGCCGGAGGCCTCTCAGTCGACGAACTTGTACCCGAGCCCGCGGACCGTCACGAGGTGCTCGGGCTGGTGAGGGTCGCGTTCGATCTTGCGGCGGACGCGCTTGACGTGGACGTCCAGCGTCTTCGTGTCGCCGACGTAGTCCGCGCCCCAGATCTCGTCGATCAGGAAGTCCCGCGTGAGCAGCCGTCCTTTGCGCCGGAGGAGCGTCTCGAGGAGCTCGAACTCCTTCGGAGGGAAGGCCACGGACTCGCCGCGCACGAGCACCTCGTGCCGGGCGACGTCCAGGACGACAGGTCCGCCGGCCACGGTGTCGTCGGTGGCGTCGGGCACGCGCATCTTCGCCCGCCGCAGGTGCGCACGGACCCTCGAGACGAGCTCGCGCACCGAGAAGGGCTTCGTGACGTAGTCGTCGGCGCCGAGCTCGAGCCCGGCGACCTTGTCGGCCTCGGAGTCCTTCGCGGTCACCATGATGATCGGAACGTCGGACTCATCGCGGATCGTCCGGCACACGTCGAGTCCCGAGAGCTCCGGCAGCATCAGGTCCAAGATCACGAGCGCCGGGCGCTCCTCGCGGAACCGTGCCACCGCGGCGCGGCCGTCCGTCGCCACCGTCACCTCGTACCCCTCGCGCTCGAGGTTGTAGCGGACAGAGTCGGCCAGCGAGGCCTCGTCCTCCACGATGAGGATGCGCGTCGCCGGCTCGCCCACGGACTCAGCCGACGCCGTCATGCGATGCGTCCGTGAACTCGCGGAACTCCCCCGTCAGGAGGAACCCGACCTGCTCGGCGATGTCGACCGCGTTGTCGCCCACCCGCTCGAGGGCTCTCGCGGCCATGTTCATGTGCAGGCCCCAGTCGAGCGCGCCCGGGTCGTCCGCGAGCTTCAGCGCCTCGAGGTGCGTCGCCCGGTTCAGGCGGTCCACCGGGTCGTCCATCGCGGGGAGCCGCAGGCACAGCTCGAGGTCCCGCTTGGCGAACGCCTCCATCGCGGTCCGGATCATCCCGACGACCAGCGTCCCCATCTCGTCGAGCTGCTGGCGCATCGCGGCGCTGCCGGGCAGATCCTTGGTCGCCAGGAACATCTTCGCGACGTTCACGGCCTGGTCGCCGATCCGCTCGAGGTGGAGGCAGCTGTGCAGGATCGCGGAGACGAGGCGGAGGTCGGCCGCCACCGGCGACTGCAGCGCCAGGACCTCGAGCACCTCCTGGTCGATCCGGAGGTACAGCTCGTCGATCTCGTCGTCGGCCTCGATCACGTCGAGGGCGAGCCGCTCGTCGCTGCCGATCAGCGCCTCCACCGCCCGCTGCACCGACGACGACGCGAGCTCGCCCTGGGTCAAGAGGTCGAGCTCGATCCGCTCGAGCGCCTCGTGGAAGGACTCTCGGGTCATCCGAACCTCCCCGTCACGTACGCCTCGGTGCGCTCGTCGCCGGGGTTCGTGAAGATCGTCTCGGTGCGGTCGAACTCGACGACGCGGCCCGTCCGCTGACCTTCGTCCGACACCTCGACCGTGAAGAACGCCGTGCGGTCGCTGACGCGCGCGGCCTGCTGCATGTTGTGGGTCACGATCACGATCGTGTAGTCGGACACGAGCTCCTGCATCAGGTCCTCGATCCGCGCGGTCGCGATCGGGTCGAGCGCGGAACACGGCTCGTCCATCAGGATCACGTCGGGCCGCGTCGCGATCGCGCGCGCGATGCACAGGCGCTGCTGCTGGCCGCCCGAGAGCGCGAGCCCGGACTCCTTGAGCTTGTCCTTGACCTCGTCCCAGAGGGCCGCCTTGCGCAAGGACTCCTCCACCAGGTCGTCCATGCTCCCCTTGTATCCGGCGATCTTCGGGCCGAAGGCGATGTTGTCGTAGATCGACTTCGGGAACGGGTTCGGCTTCTGGAAGACCATGCCGATCCGGCGACGTACCTCCACCGGATCCACCTGCGGGTCGTAGAGGTCGACGCCGTGATACGTCAGCGTTCCCTCGACGCGGGCGCTCTCGATCAGGTCGTTCATCCGGTTCAGGCACCGAAGGAACGTCGTCTTGCCGCACCCGGAGGGGCCGATCAACGCCGTGATCTCGTGCTCGAGGATCGGCAGGGTCACGTCGCGAACCGCGCGGAAGTCGCCGTAGTACACGGACAGGTCGCGCACGTCGAATACGACCTCGCGCACGGCCTCCTGCTCGGCGGACTCCCTCGCGGCCTTGACGGTCAGGTGGGCCCCTTCCTCGGGCTCGGGTGCTGCCGGGGTCACCGGCCTGATGTCGGTCGTCTCCATCTCCTCACCACCTCCGGTCATAGCGGTTCCTCAGGACGATCGCGAGGGCGTTCACGACGAGGATGGCGACGAGCAACACGACGATAGCCGCGGCCGTGGCGGCGTGCCATCCTTCGCCAGAGAGCTTGGCCCACGCGTAGATCTGTGTCGGCAACGACGTGTACTGACCCTGCAGGATCTCGAGCGGCGTCCGTCCCGTCGGGGTCGAGAGGTATCCCGTCACCGCCCCCACGAGCAGGAGCGGCGCGGTCTCGCCGAAGGCGCGGGCGAGCGACAGGATCGCGCCGGTCAGGACGCCGGGCGCCGCGTACGGGAGCACGTGGCTCCGCACGACCTCCCACCGGGTGGCCCCCACCCCGTAGGCGGCCTCACGGATCCCGTTCGGCACCGCCCGTAGCGCCTCCATCGTGATCAGGATGACGATCGGCATCACGAGCACCGCGAGCGTGAGCCCTCCCGCGAGGTAACTGCGCCCGTACACGTCGGGGCCGGTGACGCTCCGCAGCGCTTGCACGAACACGACGAGGCCGAGGATGCCGTACACGACCGACGGCACGCCCGCGAGGTTCCGGATGTTCGTGATCAGCAGCCGGTTCAACCGCGTGTCGCGCGCGTACTCCTGCAGGTAGACGGCCGCCGCGATCCCGAGCGGCAGCGCGACCACCGCGACGAACCCGATCAGGATGAACGAGCCCACGAGACCCTGCCAGACGCCGGTCCGCGTATCGATCCGCGAGGTGTCGCTCCTCAGGAAGTCGGCGCCTCGGGTGGAGAGCACGGGCCAGGCGTCCTGCAGCGTCGTCAGGAGCAGCACCAGCAGGATCACGAGCGACAGCAGGAGCGCCGAGAGCATGAGGGCGCCGAACACGGCCCCGCCGACGTCCCGCTTCCTCCCGCGGAGCGCGGCTTCGACGCTCGCGCGCGTCGCCGTCGTCGAGGACGCGAGGGTGGACATCAGGCGTGCCTCCGCATCCGGCGGACGAAGCGCTCGCTCATCATGTTCAGGCCGAAGGTGATCGTGAAGAGGAGGAGGCCGACGAAGTACAGGGCCGTGAAGGGGTTCACGCCGCCCGTCTCGGCGGTCTTGACGCTGTCGGAGCCGATCGCGAGCGAGGCGATCGCGCCCGTCATCGTCTGACCCGGCTCGAGCGGGTTGTACCGGCGCGGCGCCTGGCCGGTGGCGCCCGCCGCGAGCGCCACGACCATCGTCTCCCCCACCGCGCGGGAGAACCCGAGGATCAGGCCGGCCACGATCCCGGAGATCGCCGCCGGGAAGACGACCCGGATCGTGACGGTCCGTCGTTTCGCCCCGATCCCGTATGCGGCTTCGCGCAGGGCGGACGGCACCGCGTGCATCGCGTCCTCGGCCACCGACGCCACGAGCGGGATCGTGAGGATGCCCACACCGATGCCGGCGGCCATGATCGTGAAGGTGCTGGACGCTCCCATCAGGTTCTGGACGATCTGCGGGTTGATCACCTGGAGCGCGAAGTAGCCGAGCACGACGCTCGGGATGCTCGCGAGCGTCTCGATGATCGGCTTGAGCCGGCGCCGGACGCGCGGGCTGGCGTACTCGGAGAGGTACATCGCGGCGCCGAGCCCGAGCGGGGCCGCGATCACCATCGCGATGACCGAGACCAGGAGCGTCCCGATCACGAGCGTCGGGATGTCGAATTCGCCCCGGCGTGGCGACCACGTCCCGCTCCAGAGCGATGAGAATTCGACCTTCCTGAGGAACAGGAAGGCCTCGCCCGCGAGCGCCACGACGATCGCCAGGCTGATCGCGAGGGACAGCCCCGCGGCCCCGATCAGGGCAGCGCGGATCACCGTCTCCTTGCGCCGCCTGCGGGAGTCACCGCGCAGCGAGCCGAGCGTCACCTCGGACCGAGTCGTCACCATGTTCGCGCCCTGCTTCCCGAGAGATCGGGAGCCGGACGCCGGCCCGGCTCCCGATCTCTCCGCGTGCCTAGGATCCCGATGCCGCCGTCCAAGCGGTCCGCGTCGCCTCGATCCGGTCGGCCGGGAGCTCCACGTAGCCGGTCTCGTCCACCGCCGTCTTCAGGCCGTCGTCGGTCACGTAGTAGTCCACGAACGCCTTCAGCGCGTCACTCTCGGCGACCTTCGCGTTGTTCACGTAGATGTAGAGGGAACGGCTCAGGGGGTAGGAACCGTCCGCGATCGTGCCCGCCGATGGCGCCACGCAGCCGCTGCCTCCGTCGACCTGGATCTCCTTCACCTGGTCGGCGGCGTCCTGGGCGTACGCGAAGCCGACGAACCCGAGGGCGCTGTCGGTGCCCTCCATCGCCGTGATGATCACGTTGTCGTCGGGCGAGGCCTGATAGTCGCTGCGGAGCGAGGCCGCCTGGTCCTCGGGCACGCCCTGCGACAGGGCCGTGTCCTCGATCCCGGCGAGCTCGATGAAGGCGTCGTACGTTCCGGACTCCTCGCCGGGCGCCGTGATCTCGAGCGGGGCGTCCGGGAATCCGCCGTTGCCGCCGACCTTCGTGGCGAGGCTGTCCGCCCCCGACCAGGTGTCGATGCCGGCCGACTCCGGGCCGAACAACGCGTAGAGGTCGCCGAGGTTGAGGCACTCGACCGCCGAGTTCGCGGGGTTCGTCATGACGGTGATCCCGTCCTGCGCGATCTCGAGCTCCGTGTAGTCGATCCCGGCCTGCTTGCAGGCCTTCGCCTCGTCGGGGTCGATCGGACGGGACGCGTCGCTGATGTCGGTCTCACCCTTGCAGAAGAGCTCGAAGCCGTCGCCCGTGCCCGGGCCGTCCACGCTGATCGCGACGTTGGGGCTGACCTCGTTGAAGAGCTCGGCGACGAGCGACGAGACCGGTTCCACGGTCGACGAGCCCGAGATCACGATCGTGCCCGTGAGGTCGGCGGACCCGCTGGCCCCGCCGGCCGTCGAGCTTCCGTCGTTGCCGCTGCTGCATGCCGCGACCGCGAGCGCCGCCGCGATCGTGAGGGCGACCGTCGTGGTCGTCCTACGGAACCTGTGCATCCGGGATCCTCCTCCGTTGGGTGTCGATACGACCGTAGGGAGGGGAGGTGACCGGTCCGTAGCCCGCAGGTGAACGCCGGATGAACGTCCCGGGGGCGGAACCCGGGGCAGCGCGCGGTCCGCGACGGGAGCCGCCCTTCTAGACTTCGGCGATGGATCAGACCGGGATCGTCGTGAGCGTGCTCACCGCCGTTGCGGCCCTGGGCGCCGGGGTGGCGCTCGGTCGCCGATCGCACGCGGCCGAACGACGGCGCGCCGAAGAGGAGGCGAGGAGCGTGCAGGACGCCCTCGAACGACGGGAGGTCGCCGCGCGCGAGGACCGGCGGGTCCAGGACCTGATCCTCGAGACGATGCAGGAGGGCGTGCTCCTCCTGGACGCGGGTTGGCGGACGGAGTTCGCGAACGCGGCGCTCGAGCGCCACCTGGGCGCTCGGCCCGCGGCGCTCGCGCAGATCCTCCCCATCGCGGCCCGTGAGACGGCACGCGAGGCGGCCGAGCGACGCACACCACGGTCGGTCGAGGTGGAGGTCGGCAATCCCGCCCGGTGGCTCCGCGTGGTGTCAACGCCGGCGGGCGAAGACGGCTCGGTGCTCGTGGTGGTCACCGACGTCACCGAGTCACGCCGGATCGACGCCGTCCGACGGGACTTCGTGGCGAACGCGTCGCACGAGCTGAAGACGCCCGCCGCCTCGATCCAGGCCGCGGCCGAGACGCTCCGCGACGCGGCGGCCGACGATCCCGAGGCCGTCGCGCGATTCGCGGCACAGCTCGAGCGGGACGCCCTCCGGCTCTCGCGCATCGTGATGGACCTGCTCGACCTGTCCCGTCTGGAGACCGAGCACGACGGCCACGGACGGGTCCAGCTGGAGACGCTGGTGCACGAGGAGGTCGAACGCGCTGCCCCGATGGCCGACGACGCTGGCGTGGTACTCGAGATCGCGGCCGACGTCCCAACGCCGGTCACCGGGTCGGCCCGCGACCTGGCCCTCCTGCTCCGCAACCTGATCGACAACGGGATCCGGTACACGCCTGAGGGGGGCTCGGTCCGTGTGGCGGTCACCACGGTCGGGGACGACGCGATCCTCACCGTTCGCGACACCGGCATCGGGATCCCGACGAAAGACCTGCCGCGGATCTTCGAACGCTTCTACCGCGTCGACCGGGCGCGCTCGCGGGAGACCGGCGGGACCGGCCTCGGGCTCGCGATCGTCAAGCACGTCGCCGAGAATCTCGGAGCACGGGTGGACGTCGAGAGCGAGCTCGGCGTCGGCACGACCTTCACGGTGTGGCTACCACTCGCGCACTGACGCGCGGCCGCGTCGAGCCGCTCGACCGGCCGCGCGCCGTATGCTGCCGCACCGGATGACCACCCTCTTCCTGATCCGGCACGGGCTCACCGCGCTCACCGGCACCCGGCTCTACGGCCAGACCGCGGGCGTCGATCTCGACGACCGAGGTCTCGCGCAGGCCGCGGCGCTCGCCGAGCGCTTCCGGCCGGTGCGCCTCGCGGCGATCTACTCGAGCCCGCTCGAGCGGTGCGTGCAGACCGTCGAGCCCCTCGCCGCCTCGAAGCGGCTCGAGGTGCGGCCCAGCGAGGCACTGATCGAGATGGACGCGGGCCGCTGGACGAACCGCACCCTGGCCTCCCTGCGGAGGTCGCGCGACTGGGCGACCGTGCAGCGCGCCCCGTCGCAGTTCCGGTTCCCCGGGGGCGAGTCCTTCACCGAAGCGTACGAGCGCATCGTGGGCGAGGCGCAGCGCGTCGCGGTGCGCCACCCGCGCGGGAACGTGGCGATCGCGACGCACGGCGACCTCGTGCGGATCCTCGTTGCGCACTACGGCGGTGCGCACCTCGATCACTTCCAGCGGACGCTGATCGACACGGCCTCCGTCTCGGTGATCCACCTCGACGGCGGGATCCCGCGCGTCCTGCTCGTGAACGACACGGGGGGCCTCGATCGTTTCGCGCCGCGCTCTCGCGGCGCCTCCGCCACGCAGGCGAAGGCGAAGACGAAGACGGAACCGGCCTCGCGGCGGAACCTGCGAGGATAGGCCGCATGGATTTCGGCCCCGTGGACCGCATCACCGCCGACGCGATCGGCGAGCCCGGCGACCGGACCTTCTACCTGCAGGCGCGGGCGGGCGACGAGGTGATCTCGATCGTCGTCGAGAAGCAACAGGTCCAGCTGCTCGCGGCCTCGATCCTCGAGCTGCTGGCCACCCTCGAGCTCGAGACCGGGACCGGTCCCCCCGACGAGGAGCTCGCGATCGAGGAGCCGGTGGAGCCGCGGTTCCGGGCAGGGAAGCTCTCGATCGGCTTCGACGAGGACCGCGACATGTTCCTGCTCGAGGCCGAGGAGTTCCAGCCCGAGGTCGAGGACGACGACCCGCGGTCGCTGCTCGCGGACGAGCCGGAGGTCGTGCGGTTCTGGGCCACGCGCGAGCAGATGTTCGCCTGCTCGCGCTACGGGGCGTCGGTGGCCGACCGCGGGCGGCCGACCTGTCAGTTCTGCGGCAACCCGCTCGACCCGGAAGGGCACGCGTGTCCCGCGATGAACGGGCACTCGTCACGGGACTGAGCGACCCGGCCGTGCCGCCGGCGATGGCGACCGGCGACCTGGAGATCCTCGGCCTGCTCCCCCGCTCCTCGAACTACACGTTCCTCGCGCGTGCCGGCGACGGGGACGACGCCGTGCTCGTCGTCTACAAGCCGCGGCGTGGCGAGATCCCGCTGTGGGACTTCCCCGAGGGAACCCTCTGTCAGCGCGAGGTGGCCGCCTACCTCGTGGCCCGGGCGCTGGGTTGGCCGAACGTCCCGGCGACGATCCTCCGCGAGGGCCCCGAAGGGGTGGGGTCCGTCCAACGGTTCGTGCCCTTCGACCCCGAGGCCCACTACTTCACGTTGGAGCCCGACCGCGCCGACGACTTCCGCCGCGTGGCGCTCTTCGACGTCGTGGTGAACAACGCCGACCGCAAGGGCGGGCACTGCCTCCTCGGCGAGGACGGCACGATCTGGGTGATCGACCACGGCGTGTGCTTCAGCGAGGAGCCGCACAAGCTGCGCACCGTGATCTGGGAACACGTCGACGAGCCGATCGAACCGGCGCTCCTCGAGGATCTCCGCCGGTTCGCCGGCGAGCTCGACGGCGGCGAAGCGGGGGCGGTCCTCGCCGACCTGCTCACGCCCGAGGAGCTCGCCGCGATGCGGGATCGCGTCGGTGCGGTGCTCGCGCACGGGCGATTCCCGGAACCCGGCCCCGGGAGGCCGTACCCGTGGCCACCGGTGTGAGGGCGGCCCGGGTCGCGGCGGCGACGCCGATCGGCACGATCACCGCGGTGGTCACCGATCGCGGCGTCGCGGCAACCTGGTTCCACGACGACGACGTGGAGGCCGAGGCCGCCCTGGTCGAGGCCGAGGCGGGCTTGGGTCAGGTGATCCCGCCGGCACCGCGGAGCCTCGCCGGCGTGCGGCGCGAGATCGAGGGGTACTTCGCAGGCACGCGCCGGGCGTTCGACACACCGGTCGACCTCATCCTCGGCCCGACCGGGTTCGGACGGCGGGTGCTGGAGGTCACGGCGACGATCCCGTTCGGGGAGCTGTGGACCTACGGGGACGTCGCCGAGATGGCCGGCAGCCCCCGGGGCGGCCGCGCGGCCGGGACCGCGCTGAGCCGCTGCCCGATCGAGCTGTTCGTGCCGTGCCACCGGGTCGTGCACGCGGGCGGCTCGATCGGAGGCTACGGGCGGCACACGGATCGCAAGCGGTTCCTGATCGCGTTCGAGGCCGGTCCGGCGGACGCCGGGACGCGCGCGGCCGGGGGACGTTCGCCCGGTGGCGCGAGATAGTGATGGGCATGACGCGTCCATCCGTCCGCCGCGCCGCGCCTCTGCTCGCCGTCGCCCTGCTCGCTGCCGCCTGCTCGAGCGACGGCTCGTCCGCCGGTGACGGCTCCGTGAGCGGGCCGACGGGAAGCGCGTCGCCCGCCTCGAACCTCGCCGGCCAGGTGGCGAGCGCCGACCTGTACGTGGGCGCCCCGCAGGATCTCCAGGTCGGGATCTTCGCCTCCGACGACCAGGGCGTGAAGCTCGTGAGCTTCGGGAGCGTGGACCTGACGTTCTCGTACCTCGGCGTCGACGGCTCCGGGACTGCCCAGGCCGGCGTGCCGGAGGGGACGTTCCCCGCGACCTACGTGCCCGCGCCGGGGACCGGCGTCGGCCAGGACACCGGTGTCCCGACCCTCACCGCGCCCGCCGAAGCCCGCGGGGTCTACGTGAACCAGGACGTCACGTTCGACCAGGCGGGCGTGTACGAAACGCAGATCGCCGCCGACATCGAGGGCGTCGGGGCACAGACGCTCACGGCCACCTTCCAGGTGCTCGCGGAGCCGGCGCTCCCCGCCCCCGGCGACCCCGCCCTGAAGACGAAGAACCACGTGATCGGAGACAAGGGCGTCAAGCCGGTGTCGATCGACTCGCAGGCACAGGACGGCGCGCCGATCCCCGATCCGGAGCTCCACCGGGAGACGATCGCCGGCGCGATCGCGGCCGGCCGCCCCGCGCTCGTGCTGTTCGCGACACCGGTCTATTGCCAGAGCCTGTTCTGCGGCCCGACGCTCGACGCCGTGCAGACGATCGCCGCCGACCACGCAGGCCAGGCCGAGTTCATCCACGTCGAGATCTGGAAGGACTACGAGAACAGCGTCGTGAACCAGGCGGCGGCCGACTGGCTGCTGCGGAACGGGGACCTCACCGAGCCCTGGCTGTACCTGATCGGGTCCGACGGTTCGATCCTCGAGCGCTGGGGACCGCTGTTCGACCCCGAGCAGGTCGGGGCGGCGCTCGACGCCCTCCCGAAGGGCTGAGCCCGGCTCAGGCCCGGCCAACCGGCAGGTCACGCCGGCTCGCTCGTGATCCCGGTCGCATCGCCGACCCGCCCGTACGATGGTGCGATGGAACCGCAGGCACCGATGCCGCCGCCCCCGTCCTCGATCGAGGCGTGCTACCGGCATCCCGACGTCCAGACGGGGGTGCACTGCACGCGCTGCGGTCGTCCGATCTGCCCCGACTGCATGCGGTCGGCCCCGGTGGGCCACCACTGCCCCACCTGTGTCGAGGAGGCACGGAAGGAGTTCCGCCAGGGCCCCGGCCGCCGGATCGCGGTCGCCAACGCGAAGGCCACCTCGGTCACGGTCGCGCTGCTCGTTGCGATCGGCGCGGTCTATCTGCTCGAGGTGCTCAAGGGCGGCGCGGGGGCGTTGCTCGATGGGCCGAACACCCTCGTCCTGGTCAAGATGGGCGCGTCCGTGGGGCTCTTCCCCGTCACGAACACCGAGATCGTGGGGATCGCGCTCGGCCAGACCTGGCGCCTCGTGAGCTCGATGTTCCTGCACGCCGGGTTGCTGCACCTGCTCTTCAACATGTACGCGCTCTGGATCTTCGGCGCCGTGATGGAGGACGAGCTCGGCCGTGCCCGGTTCGCCCTGATCTACTTCCTGACCGGGCTGGCCGCCGGGGCGGCCTCGTACGCGTTCATGCCCGAGGTGTACATCCCGGCGGTCGGGGCCTCGGGCGCCGTGTTCGGGGTGTTCGGCGCGCTCGTCGCGTTCAACTGGAAGCGGCGGCACACGGCGCTGGGTGCCGCCCGGCTGCGGAGCGCGATCTTCATCCTGCTGATCAACGCGTTCATCGGGTTCTCGTCGGGTGGAGCGATCGACTGGCGTGCGCACGCCGGCGGCTTCGTGGCCGGGCTCCTGATGGGGTTCGCCGCAGAGGGCTTCGGGCGGTCCTCGAACGAACGGCTGACGTTCGCGATCGGGTCGATCGCGGTCTTCGGCGCCACCGTCGCCCTCGTCATCTGGCGCACCGCCGAGATCAAGCAGCTGTACCCCGGCGCGTTCTGACCGAGCGGCCCGGGTCACGTCCCCGCGTCGGCGATGCCGTACAGGTAGCCCCCACGGGTCCCGAAGTACAGCCACCCGTTCCAGACGGCCGGCGTCGACTCCACGCACGCGTTGAAGTGGAGCTTCCACAAGAGCGTCGGCTCCCGCCGCGGATCCGCCACGTCCCACGCGTACACGTCGCCGGTGCAGTCCCCCAGGATCAGCACGCCGTCGACGACCACGGGCGAGGCGATCGAGGGCGCGCCGACCTGCAGCTCGTGCAGGATCTGTCCGGTCTCGCGCGAGACCTGCAGCACCCGCCCTGCGGCCGTCGAGAAGTACACGACCGGACCGTAGAGGGCCGGGGTCGACCAGCTGCCGCCCGCTCCCTCGAACCCGATCTCCTCCGCGGGGATCGACCACACGAGCGGGTCATCGGGCGAGGACGGGTCGAGCTTCAGCAACTGCCCGACCTCGCGCGAGCGGTCGTTGAACCGCTGGTACTCGGCCGCCACGTAGATCGCTCCCTGGCCGTCGAGCACGAGCGAGGCGTCGACGTCGTCGCCCACCCAGTACCGGAAGACCTGCCGGTAGCCCGTCCCGCCGGCGAGCAGGTCCGAGATGTCCCACCCCTGGACCGATCCGCCCGAGTTCGCGAAGTAGACGACCCCGTCCCGGAACGCCACCGAGTTCTCGATCGAGACCTCGCGGTCGCCGAGATCGGCGAGCAGTCGGTCGTCGAACCCGGGGATCGTGGCCACCACCTCGGGGGCGACCGTCACGAAGCCCTTCCCGTCGTATCCACGGTTGAGCCGGATCACGTAGAACCACCCGTTCTCGCCGCCCTCGAGCAGGTAGTCGTCGACGACGAGCGGCGCGCCGTCCCAGTCGTTGTTGCGGAGCGGACGGGGCACCGAGGTGTCGCCGTTCAGCTGCCAGAGCACCTGGGGCTCGGACCGGTCGAGCGCCACCACCCGGAGGTAGTTGTCGCGGGAGCCCGCGTAGTACAAGGGGAACCCGTCGGGATCCGAGGTCGCGGACCCCTTCGCGAGGTCCCGCGTCTGCAACGGCGGCCGCACCGGCAGGCCCGTGAGCCCGTCCACGAAGTGGTACGCGCCGTCGTACGCGCCCTCGCGCACCTCGATCGAGCCGTCGTCGTGCGCGATCACGTTGGGCTGGCCCGTCCACCCGGTCCCGCACCACTCGTCGCGCTCGATCCCGACCAGCGACGACATGCACATCTTCTCCCCGGGCTGGCGCCAGCGGATCACCGGGTTCCGCGGGACCGGGCCCTCTCCGTAATACGAGCGGGAGTCGTTGCCTCGGAACGTCGTCAGCCCGTCGAACGAGCGGTTGGCCGGCGCGGGGGTCTTGACGTTGCCGGGCGGAGGCAGCGACGCCCCGCTGCGCAGGCCTTCGTCGCCGCCTCCTCGCAGGAGCCCGAACCCCACGAGCGCCACGACGGCCGCCGTCACGAGGGCGAGCGTCAGCGCGGCACGAGGCGTGACGACGGGGCGGGTGGCGACCATGCGCCCATGCTAGCCGCGGCCGGTCGAGCGCCGGACAGCCCGCGCGGTCAGACCGGCTCTCCGGCCGACGCGTAGGAACCGAGCACGCGCAGGAGCGAGGTGTGCTCGGCGACCTCGGCGAGCGCGTCCCGCACGTCGTCGCGGTCCGCGGGCGCCATCAGGTCCACGTAGAAGACGTACTCGAAGGGCTTGCCCCGGCGGGGCCGCGACTCGAGCTTGTGGAGGTTGATCCCGCGCGTGGCGAATGGCGTGAGGGAGGCGAGGAGCGAGCCGGGCCGGTCGCGCACCGCCATCACGAGGGAGGTCTTGTCGGGCTCGCCCAGCACCGGATCGGTCGTGCCGATCGCGGCGAACTTCGTGAAGTTCTCCTTCTCGGTCTGGATCCGCTCGGCGAGCACCGCCAGGCCCAGGTGGGTGCCGGCCTCGACGCTCGCGATCGCGGCGTCCTCGGTGCTCCCTCGCTCGGCGATCATGCGGGCGGCCCCGGCCGTGTCGTGCACGGGCACGGGCTCGATCCGCATCGAGGACAGGAACTCCTCGCATTGCGCGAGAGCCTGCCAGTGGGAATGCGCCCGACGGATGCCTTCGAGGCGGCTGCCGGGGCTGGCGAGGAGCGCGTGGTCGACGCGCACGACGGCCTCACCCACGATATGCAGGAGGCTCGTGTGCTGCAGCAGGTCGTAGACCTCGTTGACGGACCCGGCCTGCGAGTTCTCGAGGGGGACCACCCCGAACGCGGCCTCCCCGCTCGTCACCCGCGAGAACACCAGTCGCACGGTGTCGCACGGCATCGGGGCGGCCTCGGGGAAGAGCGAGCGCACCGCGCGCTCGCTGTACGCGCCGGGCTCCCCCTGGTAGGCGACCTCCATGGCGGGAGAGCCTAGCAGCGGTCCCGTTCGGGCCTTGGGCGATCCCCCACGAGGCCGGTGATACCCTCACTCGACCTGCTGGTACGCGCTGGCGCCCAGCGGAACCACCAGGGACACGACCGATGCCGACACCCTCCCGGACCTCCCCGACCCCGCCCCGCACCCGCACTCTCGACCGACGCGACACCGTCGACGAGCCGCGCCCTCGGGTCTCCCGCTCACCATGACCGAGCCCGCCTCGCACCGCGCCCCGCGACGACGGTGGGTCCGACGGAGCCTCGTCGCGCTCGGGGCGATCGTCATGGGCCTCGTCGCCGTGAGCGCGTTCACGATCCTGGCCACCGCGGGGCTCCGTCAGGACCTCGAGGAGGGTGCCCGCGCACTGCGCACGGGTCGGCGGGCGGTGAGCTACGGGAACCTGCCGGACGCCCGCACCGCCTTCACGGACGCGGCGGCCCGGTTCGACGATGCCGCCGGCGCCGCGCACGCAGGGGCGGCCGGGATCGTCGGGGCGCTCCCGATCCTGGGGCGTAACGTCGACGTCGCCGAGGGCGTCGCGCTGGCCGGCCGTGAGCTCGCGGACGCCGGCACGGAACTCGTCGACGGGGCGGCCACGCTCCCCGACGGGCTCGGATCGCTCGCACCGCAGGACGGCTCGATCCCGGTCGACGAGGTCGCCGGCCTCGGCGACGAGGTCGCGGGTGCGGCGGCGCGCGCCCACCGAGCCGCGGATCTGATCGACGCCACCCCGTCCTCGATGCTGTTCGGGACGGTGGCCGAGGCGAGGTTCGAGGCCCGAGCACGACGTGGCCCGCGTCGAGGACGCCCTCGACGCGGCCAGTTCGCTCCTGGATGGCCTGCCCGCGTTCGCCGGTGCCGACGGGCGGCGCCGGTACTTCTTCGTGGCGGAGAGCCCCGCCGAGGCCCGGGGCACCGGCGGGATCTGGGGCGCCTGGTCGATCATCACCGTCGACGACGGCCGGTTCAGGTTCTCGGAGTTCCAGCCGATCCAGCGGCTCCCCGACCTCCCGCCCGACGAGGTGCCCGAACCGAACCCCGACTATCGGACCAACTACGACCAGTACGGGGGCGCAGGATTCTGGCGCAACATGAACCTCACGCCCGACTTCCCCTCGGCCGCGCGGGCGGTGCTCGCCGCCTACGAGATCGTCGAAGGCGAGCACCTCGACGGAGTGATCAGCGCCGATCCGTACGTGCTCGCCGGGCTCCTCGACGTGACCGGCCCGACCAACGTGCCCCGCCTCGGGGTCACGCTCGACGCCGAGAACGTGGCCGACTTCATGATGAACGAGGCGTACATCCGGTTCTCCGGCGAGTCGGTCGAGCGCAAGGGAATCCTGGGCGCGGTCGCGGGGCAGATCTTCGATCGATTCCTCGGGATGGACCAGCACGGGATCGGCCGGATCCGCGCGCTGGGGGACGCGCTCTCGGCGGGCCATCTGAAGGTCTACACGACGGATCGGGCGATGGAGGATGGGCTCGCGACGGCGCACGTCGACGGAGCCTTCGGCGCGCCGGACGGGGACATGGTCGCGGTCGTCGTGAACAGCCGGTCCGGCAGCAAGGTCGACTACTACGCGCACCGGTCCGTCGACTACGAGGTCCAGCTCGGGGGCGACGCCGAGGCGGTCGGCACGACGACGGTGGCGATCCGGAACGATGCCCCCGACCACGGCCTCCCCGGGTTCGTGATCGATCCCCTCGCCGCCGGCGGCGAGCCCGGCGACAACATCGCGCTCGTGACCGTGAGCTGCCCCGATCCGTGCGATCTCTTGGCGGCCGAGCGCAACGGCGAGGAACGCGGGATGCGGGTCGGCTCCGAGCTCGGGTTCCCCTGGTACCAGGACTTCTTCACGATCCCCTCGGGCGAGACGGGCACGGTCAGGCTCGTCACGAAGCGGGCGGGGATCTGGGAGGGCAACTCCTCGGGCGGAAGCTACCGGCTGACGATGCTGACGCAGACCGCCGCGCGGCCCACCGAGGTCTCGGTCACGATCCACGCCCCCGAGGGCACCCGGATCACGTGGACGAACGAGGACATGGCCGTCGACGGCGGCACCGCCGTCTGGCGCGGAACGCCCGGACCGCGGCTGGAGCTGGAGGTGCGCTTCTCGGCACCGGCGCCACTGCGCTGGTGGCGGAACGCCGTCCGCCTGCTGCCGTCCTAGGCGAGGGCGGGCGAACGCCGACCGCCGCACGCAGGACCCGGGACACGCCGAAGCGCCCCGGGGAACCGAGGCGCTTCGGGTGAAGAACGTCTGCCCTAGGCGGCGTGCGCCGCGCGACGGCGTGCCACGAACAGAGCCACGAGCCCGACGACCACGAGGATCGCCGCCACCACGAGGGGCGTGGAGACGTTGCCGCCCGTGAAGGCCGTGCCGCCCCCGGCGCCGCTCACCACGTTGGTCGGGCTGGGGCTGTTCGTGTAATCCGCAAGCGCGGTACCTGCCAGCGTGAGAACCATGACGACGGCCCCCACGAGGACTCCGGCCATCCGCTTCATGCTGGTAGATCCCTTCTGTCGCCTGTACGGCCCTCGGTCGAGAGCCTCACTACGGTTCCGATGATAGGCCGTTCGGGCTACCCGTCGCAACCACCGAAAGCCTATTCGTGCTGGTCCAGAAGGCCATTACCCGGAAGTCGGCCTCAAGTAACCTCGCTGCACCGGTCGATATCCGGGGTGTGAAGCTCAGAGCCTCCACCCTCGACCGCGTCGCCACGGCCTACGCCGAGGCGGTCGCCGCGGGCGATCTCGACGCTGCCGAGGGCTGGTTCGCGACGGCACGCTACGTCGCCGAGCGTGAGGCCGACCGCCAGGGCGCCCGCCGCGCCGCGTGGCCGGTGCCTCGCTCCCGCCGTCTCTCGCTTCGCTGAGGACCCCGACGCGGTCCGGCCACACGACCTGACGGCGCAGCCGCGTTCCGCCCGAGGGGTTCCGGGACAACCGTGGTCCGGTCTCCGATCACCGCCGCGATCGTCCGCCAACGAGCGCCGAGGAGCGGATCGTCGCCGCGGTCCACGCGGACGAGCGGCTCCCGCACGGCCACGAGATCGGCGACGGCTACCGCCCGCAGCACCCAGTCGTACTCATCCCCATAGCTCCCCGGGATCGCCTCGTCGAACGGGCCGATCGTCGTGTGGAAGGCCTCGCGACGCACCGCGATCGTCGAGGGATGCATCTCCGTTGCGCGTCGGCGAAGCAACGCCGTGGGCGAGACGCGACCGCTCGCCGGCCCGCGCTCGAGCACGCGGCCGCGTGCGGGACGCCCGATCCCCGTGGCGACCACATCGGCGCCGGTCGCCTCCAGCGCCGCGATCTGATGTGCCACCTTGCCCGGCAGCCATTCATCGCCGGCTCGGCAGAACGACAGCACATCGCCGAAGGCGCGATCCGCCCCCGCGTTGCGGGCACCCGCGGGTCCGGGCGTGCCCCGGTTCTCGATCACACGCAGCGTGCGGTCGCCCCCGTCGGCGGGTGCGACGTCAGACAGATCGAACGCGGGGCTCTGGTCGAAGACCACGATGCACTCGAGGCGACCCGGATAGCGCTGCGACACCACCGATCGGATCGCGCGGCGGAGGAACGCATCGCGCGCCTGGGTCACGATCACGACGCTGACGGAGGGCCAGGAGACGCCGTTGCGCCCCGTCATCATCCCGCCGTCCGTCCGCCGTTCGCGGGAGCGATCCGACCGGCACCCGCGTCGTGCGTCGGCGAGCTCGCCGCCGGCGCGGGCCGCCCGAGCAGACGGTCCACGAGCGCGCCGAACCTGGCGACCGCCACAGCGGCGGGGTCGTCGCCCACGAGATCGAGCCGGAAGCCGGCATCGCCGCCGAGCGCCCGATCGAGCAGGGTCGCGAGCTCGTCCGCGGTGGTGGCCAGGTGGACCTGACCGGCCCGGGCCACACGGGTCGCGAACCGCACCTGGTGGTCGTCCACGTGCTCACCGAGGCCGCTCTGCCGCGGGATGCAGATCGGCACCACGCCGGCCTCGCGCGCACCCATGATCGTGCCCGGCCCGCCGTGGCATACGACGGCCACGGCCTCGGCCATCAGCGCTTCCAGTTCGGCCACGGGTAGGAGGTCGTGCCCTTCGGCGTGGACGGGCGGTCGCGAGGTGCCGTACTGGATCACGACCCGGGCCCGGTCGGCGTGGGCGATCCCCCAGTCGTCGACCCAGGCCACCGCACGGTCGAACGGATGATGGTCGGTGCCCACCACGAGCATCACGAGCGGGAGCGGGGAAGGGTTGCTCATCGTGCCTCTACAGGAGCGTGCCGATCAGCTCGGCGCGCGGGTACAGGGTGCGCTGCTCTTCCCATTGAACGCAGAACAGGTCGGTGATCGGGTAGCACAGCCGCCCCGTGAGCGTCCGGGAATCGATGCGATCGTAGACCTCGAGGTACACGGTCTTGACCCGGTGAAGCTTGGCCACCACGAAGAACGGGAACGCCACGCCCGCCCCGTCGGACACGATCACGTCGGGGCGCTCCGCGCGGATCGTCTTCCAACTGAGCCAGAGGTTGCGCAGCGTGTTCTTCACGTTGCGGGTGGTGGGGTGATACGCCCAGATCACACGCTCGTCGCCGAGGAGCGAGACGGCGTCGCGCGTATCGAAGGTGACCCAGAACCGGTCGTGAGGCTCGAACCAGTCCCGGAGCCGCCACAACTGAGCCAGGTGGCCCCCCGAGGAGCACACCAGCGCGATCTTCACGGTCAGTACGCTCCGCGCTTGGAGACGAGCACCGGGATCGTCTTTGCCAGGATGTAGAGGTCATAGGCCAGCGACCAGTTCTCGATGTAGAAGAGGTCGAGCCGGACGCAATCCTCGAACGAGAGGTCGCTGCGGCCACTGACCTGCCAGAGCCCGCTGATGCCCGGAGGAACCTCGAGGCGGTCGAACTGCCAGTCCTCGTAGCGGGTGACCTCCTCGGGCAGCGGGGGCCTCGGCCCCACGAGGCTCATGTCGCCGATCACCACGTTGATCAGCTGCGGCAGTTCGTCGAAACTCACTTTTCGCAGGCCCCGGCCCACCCGCGTGACGCGCGGGTCGTCCTTCATCTTGAACATCAGGTCCTCGACGCCGTGCTCGGCCCGGAGCTCGTCCACCATGCTGTCGGCGCCCACCTGCATCGTTCGGAACTTCAACATCGTGAACGGACGGCCGCGGTGACCCACCCGCTTCTGACGGAACAGCACGGGCCCGGGAGAGGTCAGCTTGATCGACACGGCGATCGCCGCGAGGACCGGGGAGAGCAGGACGAGACCGATCCCGGCCACCAGGATGTCGAAGGCGCGCTTGATCACGGCCTGGGTCCCCGTCAGGCGGACCGGCCGCAACGACAGCGCGGTGACCCCGCCCAGCGATTGCACGGCCACGCGGCTCGACAGCACCTCGGGCAGCGTGGCGGTCACGCGGACCTCGACCCCTTCGAGCCGAACCGCCTTCGCGACGTAGCCCATCTCGTTGGCCGACAGGGCGCTCGCCGCCACGAACACGCATTCGGCGCCCACCTCGCGGATCACATCGCGGAGGTCGGCCACCATCCCCATGATCGGGACGTCGCCGGCCGGCAGGTCGGGCGCCTGGTCCGTCGAGACCATCGCGATCGCGCGGAAACCGAAGGAGGGCAGCTGCATCAACCGGGCGAGGTGCTGCGCCTCCGCGTTCGTGCCGACGACGACCGTCGGGAACGACAGCCGTCCCTGCACGCGCTGGCGGTGGACGTAGCTGTGCCACAGACGCCGGGAGCCGAGCGCCGCCACGAGCGCGATCGCCCACGAGAGCGCGAGCCAGAGCCGCGAGTAGTCGGTCTTCGACCAGAACGAGACGACGAGGATCGCGCCCACGCCCATCGAGACGGCGAAGATGATCCGGCGGAACTCCTCGGCGGGCGCGTATCGGTACGCCTCGTAGAGGTGGAACCCGGCGTAGAGCGTGAGGATCGCGAGCGGCGAGGCCAGCAGCAGGATGGCGAACGTGCCGCCCGGCACCTCGAACCACCCGAAACGCGCCCAGTAGGAGATGAGGAGCGCTCCCGAGACCGACACCACATCCGTGAGGGCGATCCACCGGTACAGGTGGCGGTAGGCGGCCCGGACCGAGAGCTGGCGTTCGCCGGCGGGGGCGACGCGGAGCGCGCGCGTACGCGCGTCCACACCGACATCCTCGACCCGACCCTGCATCGCCAACCCTCCGTCGTCCCCAGGATCACCCCGGGAACCGGTTCCTCGGGGGAGCATCTTCTCCCCCACCCGGGGGACGATAGCTGGAGTACGCCGATGATGCTATCCGCCGGAGGGTCCGTCTTCGGGAGGAGGGGTGGCATGGGGCCTAGATCGAAGGCCCAACACGGGCCTCGCGAGCCGCCCGATACCCTTCCTCGAGCGACCTCGGGACGCCGAACGGCCCGGCGGCCCGAGGCCCGAGGGCCACGGATCGCCGGGCCGGGCGCGGTCCGTGCGGGGGCCGTGAACCCCTTACGTCTTGAGCAGGTTGTTGATGATCTGGATCGCACCGGGCCCGATGATGACCACGAACAGCGCCGGCAGGATGCACAGGATCAGCGGGAAGACGATCTTCACGGGCGTCTGCTGCGCCTTGGCCTCGGCGGCCTGACGGCGCTTGATCCGGAGCTGCTCGGCCTGGGTCCGCAGCACGCTCGCGATCGAGACGCCGAACACGTCGGCCTGGATCATCGCCAATGCGAAGGCGTTGAGCTCATCGACATCGGTCCGCTCCGCGAGCTGCCGGAACGCATCGGAGCGCGGAACGCCGAGCTGGATCTCCTGCAGCATGCGGGCGAACTCCGACGACAGCACCCCGGGCACGTTATGGACGACCTGCGCGATCGCCGCGTTCAGGGAGAGCCCGGCCTCGACGCTGATCGTCAGCAGGTCGAGCGTGTCCGACAGGGTCCGAAGGATCTCGCGCTGCCGCTCCTCCACCCGGCGGTTCAACGTCGAGTCGGGCGCGACGAACCCGGCGAACACCAGGAGTCCGATGATCACCGTCGCGATGAACGGTGCCGGCGACATCAGCGAGGCGACGAACAGGCCGACGACGAACCCGGAGATCGCGCCGATCACCTTGAAGGCGAGGACACGCTCGGCGTCCCACCCCTTCGGGTTGCCGGCGAGCCGCAGCTTCTTCGCGATCCGTTCCCGCGTGTCGAGCGGGGTGATGCGCCTGGCCATCCGTCCTGCCCGGCTGACGATCGGGACCACGACGCGGTGGGAGAAGCCGAGCGCGAGGTTCTGCTGGCGGAGGTCCACCGGCACCGAGGTGCTGCCGGCGACCTGCGACTCGAGCATCCGGACCGCGCGTCCCTTCTCCGACGCGCGCTGGTCGATCGCGATACCCACGAGGAGCACCGAGAAGAAGACACAGGCAGTGGCGAGAACGAGCAGGATCTCATACATCGATGTTCACGATCTTTCTCATCCAGAGGATCCCCACGACCAGCAGCGTTCCTGCCGTCGCGAGCATGATCAGCCCGAGCTTCGTCGTCACGAGCAGCATGATGTACTTGGGGTTCACGGCGAACATGTAGATCGCGATCACGCACGGCAGCACCGCGAGCACCCAGGCCGAGAGGCGTCCCTCCGAGGTGAGCACGCGGATCTGGCGGCGCATCGTCGCCCGTTCACGGAGCGTGTCCGCGACGCTGTCCAAGATCTCGGCGAGGTTGCCGCCGACCTCGCGCTGGATGTTCACGGCGAGGACGGCCCAGCGGAAGTCCGCCGAGCCGACCCGGGTCGCGAGCGCGTCCAGCGCCTCGTCCGTGCCTCGGCCCAGCCGGATCTCGGCGACCACCCGCTGGAACTCGGTGGCGGCCGGCTGCGTGATCTCGCGCGCCACCGTGTCCAGGGACTGCATGAACGAGTGTCCGGCACGGAGCGAGCTCGCCATGATCGTCAGCACGTCGGGCAGCTGCTCGCGCAGCTTGTCTGCGCGCCGCTTCATGGCCATCTTCAGGGCCATCGTGGGACCGGCGCCGGCAACGGCTCCCACCAGCAGCGCGAGCAGCGGGCTCCGCAGGAGCGCCGCGCCCAACACGGCGCCGATCAGGGCCGCCGCGACCGACAGGACGACGAACTCGCCGGAACGGACGCTGACCCCGGCCGCCTCGAGCTCGGCGTCGACCCGCTCGCTGAAACCGCGGGCGTCCGCGAAGCGCTTGCCGTACGAGGTGACCCGGTCCGGGATCCATCCGCCGGTCCCCGAGTCGGCGCTCGTGGGCTGCGCGTTGGGCCGGGTCACCGAGGCCATCCGGGCCGCCATCTCGCGGTCCTTCCGAGCCCGGGCCGCCGTCCCGAACAGCAACCACCCCAGCGCGAAGACGGCCGCACCCACGAGCAGGGCCACCACGAGCGGCGCCGTGGGCGTGCTCCAGAACGAGGCAGCGACGACGGCGCTCATCGAACTGCCTTCGGCTCCAGGGCGAACGTGTCGGCGTCGAGGAACACGCCGCGTTCGGCCAACCTGTCGAGGAACTTCGGTCGCAGGCCGGTCGACTTCATGCGGCCCTTGAACTTGCCTTCCTCGTCCATCCCCGCGGAGAAGTCGAACAGGAAGATGTCCTGCAGCGTGATGACCTCGCTCTCCATGCCCGCCACCTCGGTGACGTGCGTGATGCGGCGGGTCCCGTCCTTCAGCCGCTGCTGGTGGACGATCAGCTGGATCGCCGAGGCGATCTGCTCGCGGACGGACCGGGGCGAGATGTCCAT
Organism: uncultured Actinomycetes bacterium; assembly: GCA_963821925.1. Lineage (GTDB taxonomy): Bacteria > Actinomycetota > UBA4738 > UBA4738 > HRBIN12 > JAOUEA01. The sequence continues at coordinate 181,453 of CAWGFO010000011.1, forward strand.
CCCGGCCATCAGCGTGATCGTCTCGAGGCGCGAGAGCGAGTCTCGGGGCGAGTTCGAGTGGACGGTCGAGATCGAACCGTCGTGGCCGGTGTTCATCGCCTGGAGCATGTCCAGCGCCTCGGGTCCGCGGACCTCCCCGACCACGATGCGGTCGGGGCGCATGCGCAGGGAGTTGCGGACCAGGTCGCGGATCGTGACCGCGCCCTTGCCCTCGATGTTCGGCGGGCGGCCCTCGAGGCGGACGACGTGCGGCTGCTGCAGCTTCAGCTCGGCAGCATCCTCGATCGTGATGATGCGCTCGTCGTCGGGGATGAAGGACGACAGCACGTTCAGCGTCGTCGTCTTCCCCGCGCCGGTTCCGCCCGAGACCATGATGTTCACCTTGCCGCGCACACAGGCCTCGAGGAACTGCGACGTCGCGGAGCTCATCGTGCCGAACTCCACCAGGTCGTCGGCGCCGTACGGATCGGCCGAGAACTTCCGGATCGTCAGCGAGGGGCCGTCGATCGCGAGCGGCGGGATGATCGCGTTCACACGCGAGCCATCGGGAAGGCGGGCGTCGACGTAGGGACTCGCCTCGTCGACACGGCGGCCCACCTTTCCGACGATCTTGTCGATCGTGCGGCGCAGCTGGGACTCGTCGTGGAACTTCGTGCCCGTCCAGTACAGCTTGCCGGCGCGCTCGACGTAGATCGTGTCCCAGTTGTTGACCATGATCTCCGTGACCTCGGGGTCACGCACGTAGGGCTCGAGCGGGCCGAGACCGAGGACACTGTCACCGATCTGCCGGACGATCAGGAGCTTCTCCTGCGCGGAGAGCGGACCCTCCTCCTCTTCGAGCAGCTCGCGCAGGCGCTGATGCACCAGCCCTTCGAGCTCGCTGTCGGACAGCGTGGAATCGTAGAGCCGCGGGCCGAGAACCTCGACGAGGCGCTCCTGAACGCGGACCCGGACCTCCGAGGTCCGATCTTTCTGCTGGGCCTTCGCCAGCCTGTCTGCCAGTGACATGTTGGTGGCCTCCTCTTCAGGTCCGCGAGAACAACTTGCGCTTCTTGCCGCGGGTCGCGGCGGCGGCGGCCGCTACGACCTCCTCGGACGGGGACACGCCGATGAACCGATTGGCCAGCTGCCTGACCGCGACCGCCACATCGGACGTGGGCTCGTCGATCACGATGGGCCGGCCCTTGTTGAGCGAGGTGGGCACGAGCCGGCTCGACGGGATCATCGCGTCGACCTGGATCTTCATGACCCGCTCCACGTCGGTGGCGTCCAGGCCGACCTTGCTGTCGGCTCGGTTCAGGACCACACGGAACCGGTCGCGCGGCAGCCCGATCGAGAGCAGCGTGTCGAGGCCCTTCGACAGGTGCTTGACACCGACCACGTCGAGACTCGTCACGAGGCAGATCACCTCCGACAGGTCGAAGCAGACGAGCGCCGAGTCCGAGTAGTCGACCGATGCGTCGACGACCACTTGGCCGAATTCGCTGCGGATCGCCCGCAGGAACTTGCCGATCGCCTCGCCGGCGGGCGCCTCGGCGGCAGGGTCCGGTGGAGCTCCGAAGCCCCACAGGTGATCGCCGAGCTGGACACCGACCGAACGCAGGCGGTCGCGGTCGGCGCCCTCGCCGAGCTCCATGAGCTCCTGGACGCCGGTCGACGGCTCGCGTCCGAAGTAGGTGAAGACGTCACCCATGTCGAAGTCGAGGTCGACCACGGCCGTGTCCTGGCCCGTGATGTCGGCGATCGCCGCCGCGAGGTTGCTGGTCAGGAACGTCTTGCCGCTCCCGCCCTTGGACGAGAACACCGAGATGATCCGACCCTTGGCGGCGGGCCCGCTGTCGCGGGCATCCGAACCCAGGGACCTCAGATTCAAGGCCCACATGATCGCGCGCTCGACCGCCTCGCGGAGCTCCTCGCTCCCCTGCGTCATGTCCACCACGTCGCGGATGCCTGCCCGCATCGCTGCGGGCAGCAGCCCGTTCCATGTGTGGTCACGTACGAGCACGATCGCGGTGCCCGGGGCCTGACGCCCCACGAACTCAGCGAGTCCGAGGGCGTCAGGCTCCTTCACTTCGGGCGAGAGCACGACCACGTCGACCGGGTGGTAGGCCTGGATCAACAACTCTTCTGCCGCGGTCGCGGACTGCACCCAACCGATCTCCTCAGCCTCGACCTCGAGTGCTCGAGCGAGCTGCTGACGGAAGGACTGCGGCGTCCCGACGGCGACGACGCTGGCCTCGGTCATTTCGCGGTCCCAACCACCGACTCGAACGAGGGACCGATCGTGGCCTGGACCGGGTAGCCGTCTTCGTTCTCCGGAGGCAGCAAGCCGAACCACACGGTCGCCACTTCCTTGGCGTAGACGAGGTTGGTACCGTCCGCCGGCTCCAGGTCGAGCGTCATCATGACGTCGCTCCGCGTGGAGGAGCTGCTCTGGCTGCCGTCCTCGGCGACGGTGGGGTTCTCCACCGAGAGGACCCGCACGGAGGGCACGAGGACCACCGTGAAGGGAGCGCCGAGGTTCACCACGGGCAGGCCGGCGGCGGAGGTGCCGCCCTGCGCGACCGAGTAGAACTTCGCGAGCTGCGCCGGCGTGAGGAGCTGGCGCATCGTGGACTTCAGGATCAGCGTGTCCTTGGGGAAGGTCGCGTAGACGACCACGTTGTCCCCGCTGCTCACACCCCCGGCCACGCCACGCTCCAGGTCGAGGTCGACCGAGAGGCCGACGTGACCTGCCGTGATCCCCAGGTTGCCACCGGGCGCGGAATCCCCGCTCGAAAGACGGGCCGCAGGGATCTGCTCGTTCGCGAGCACCGGAGCCGTGGTGGTCTGACCCTGGAGCTGGCTGAGCGTGGTCACCGCGCCGTCCACGACGGCATCGGTGGGCACGCGAAGCTCAGAGAAGACTCCCTGATCGATCAACGTGTTCAGCTTCGTGTTCGCAGGGATGTCCTGCGAAGACACGATCACCGAGGAGAGCGAGCCGCCGGAGATGGCGTCCTGCTTGACTCCCTTGGTGTAGAGGATCACCGCCCCCGCAGCCGCGATGGCGAGGATCACGGCGATGGCAACAACCAGACCGCGTGACCTCATTGCCTGTCTCCTTTCCTGTCCCTTAGCCCTGTCCCGGGCACGAGCCCAAGTTCCGATCGCAGAGGATGAACGACTGGGCGCCGAACGCCTCTCCTTCACCCACGGGACCGGGCCCGGTGGTGAATCCCTTCCACTGCGTGACCAAACAGATCGCATTCGGGTCGCTCGGTCGGATGCCGCACGCCCCCGGTGTTCCGTTCATCGACCAGCCGAACTGAATCTTGAGGTCGGTCGCGTTCGCGGTCCGCCACGTGATCGTTCGGGCGGTGGCGTCGTACCAGTAGGCGCACGTCGCCGAGGTGTCGCCGGGCACGCACTGCGTGTACTCGGCTCCCTTCTTCGGGTAGATGTGCACGGTGCTCGCGAGCACCGTGTCGGGCGAGGTCGAGGGGCATCCGGAGGTCCCGAAGGAGTCCGCCAGCGCCTTGACCTGGCCGGTGGTCAGGCTCGTCGTCGACATCGTGCAGGTGCCGCTCGCGCCCGGGCTCCCGATCGCGGCCGGATCGTTCCCCTTGTACACGTCGGAGATCAGGAGGCGTGTGAACCCGATGATGTCGTACTTGTCGGGCGTGGCCGGGCACGGCGCCGTGATGCCGCTCTTGTCGAGCTGGCCACCGCAGTCGTTGACCGGGAAGAGCTTCATCTTCCCCACCTGGCTGTACAACGTCGACCAGTTGTCCGTCGCGTGACCGGTGTCGACGCAGACGTAGGTGGGCACCGTTCCGGGCGGGGTGCCGTTGAGCGTCAGCGGGTCCGGGTAGTTGTTGATGATCCAGTCGCGCCGGTCCGAAGCCCCCACGTTGTGGCAGCTCTCGCCGGGGCTGACGTTCCACTGGTCGAGGTTCATGAACCCCCACGTGGCGTCGCCGAGCGTCGAATCGCCGTTGTTGTACCAGAAGGCGCACGTATCATCGATCGCGATGCCGTCCGGCACCTTGCACACGCCCTGCAGGTACCCGGAGTCCAGCACGATCGGCAAGGCGGACCCACCGGCCGTAGGTCCCCAGGCCGCCGTCGCGGCGGCCCGCACGGGCATCGTGCTGCCGAACCCGAGGACCTGCGCGAAGTAGAGCTGCTGCTGCGACTGGTACCGGACGCTCAGGTAGCCGGCGCCGTCGTCGCAGCCGACGATGTCGGTGATCCCGCCGTTCTCGGCCGCGAGGCCGTCGACGTTGGCGGCCGCGTAGACGTCGGCCCGCCCCTCCGGCGTGAAGGTGTCGCCCTCGTCCGAACACGACTTCGCCGCCGCGAGCGCGGCAGCGTCGGAGGCGTTCACCATCTCGCGCCGACGGAGGAGCAACCCACCGACGTCGATCGTCAGGACGAGCATGCCGAAGATCGCGATCAGGATCAGCGCGGTGATCACCAGGACGGCGCCGTTCTCGTCGTCGCCGCGACGCCGGACGCGCGCCACGAAGCCCATCACGAGGCCTCGCACCGGAACGTCCCTTCGATCGTCGGGTCCAGCTGGATCGGCGGCAGGAACGGCACGTTGATCGACAGGGCCCCCTGGACGTTCGCCGGCAGCGCGCCGTTGTCGATCGTCACCGTCACGGCCTGGTCGATATCGCCGTCCGCCGGACAGCCGCCCGCGGGCGAGATCGCGATACCGCCGAACCCTGCGGGCAGCGCCCCGGTGGAGGCGTTCACGACGGCGGCTTGCACCTGCGACGTGTCACCGCCGACGGCGGCCACTCGCGCGCCCTCGCGGGTCGCGGCACGCAGGCTCTGGATCTGCCAGAAGGCCAGCCCGTACTCCATCATGCCGAACACCAGCATCATCAGGAGCCCGACGATGAGCGCGAACTCGACCGCCGCGGCGCCTTCCTCGCGGTGCAGCTTGTGCCGGATCTTGGATCGGATCGTCATCTGATCTCCCCACTCGCGCAGATTCGCCGGCCCCTCGCTCCTCCGGGATCGACGCCGGAAGAGCGAGCGGCCGGCGAGGCCGCTCCGGTACGTGAGTGTCAGCCGCCGACGGCGGTGCCGACCTCGGTGAACTTCTGCTCGGCGTTGTTGCCGAGGATCGTCACGGCGCCGATGATCACGGCGGCGATCAGGGCGACCATCAGCGCGTACTCCACCGCGGTCGCTCCACCCTCATCGGCGGCGCGCCCCTTCAGGTCGCTCCACCACGTGGTAACGCCGGCGTACATGCGAAGGAACATGTAAACCCCCTTCCGTTCCGAGTCCCGTCCTGTCCGGGCGTTCCTTCGAAAATCGCCCGGGAGCGGATGTCGATCCGCCTGTGGACATGGTCGGCATCTGGGCGGTGCGGGAGGATTCCGAGTTTCCCTGAGGGTAGGTACGTAGTCCTGCGTACGCACCTTCGGGTATCTGCGGCGCTGCAACGGCCCCACCGCCCGTAGGATGACCGCGTGGCGGCACGGGAGCGGAGCGGTGACCTCGACCGCATCTGGGCGCTGCTGCCGGTGCTCGTGCCGTTCCTGGTGACGCTCACCTCGACGATGGGCGCCGTCGATCTCGCCTATCAGATCCGGGCCGGCGACGGGATCGTCGCGACCGGCGCGCTCCCCCGGATCGATACGTTCGCGTTTACCACGTCGGGCGTCCGGTGGCTGGACCAGCAGTGGGGCGCCCAGGTGACGCTCGCGCTGGCGCATCGCGCCGGCGGGTGGGTGGCCCTGGTGGTGCTCAGGGCCCTGCTCATCGGGGCGACCTACGGCCTCGTGTACCTCGCCTGCCGTGCCCGCGGAGCCGGCCGTCGCACATCGTGCCTCCTGACGTTCGCCGGCATCGCGCTCGGGCTGCGTGGCCTCGCGCTCCGCCCGCAGCTCTTCGCCCTGCCGCTCCTGGCGGCGTGCCTCTGGGTGCTCGCCGGGCGCCGCGACCACCCGAGACGGATCTGGTGGCTGCCGGTGTTCGCGGTCGCGATGGCGAACCTGCACGGGGCCTTCGTGCTCGTCCCGGTGTTCGCGGGCCTCGCCCTCCTCGAGGACCTGATCGACCGCGATCCGCACGCGCGGCGCACCCTCCTGGCCGGCCTCGTCGCGACGGCCGCCACGCTCGTGAACCCGTTCGGCGTCGGCGCCTGGCGGTACGCCCTCGGGATCGCCACGAACCCCGTGATCCGCGACACGATCTCGGAGTGGCGGCCGACCTCGGTGGGCACGATCTCGGGCGCGGTCTTCGCGGTCTCCGTGGGGCTCCTCGTCGCGCTCTTCATCCGGCGTGGGCGGCCGGTGGACCTCGCGGCCATCGCCTGGCTCGGGGTCTTCGGCGCGATCGCGGTGCCGGCCTCCCGCGGGATCGTCCTTTGGGGGGTCGTCGCGCCGACCGTTGCCGCCAAGATGCTGCGGGACGGCGGGACGACGACGACGGTCCCCACCTCGCGTCGGTTGATCGCCGCGGCCGTGACCGTCGCCGTGGCCGCCGCGATCGCGATGCCCTGGCTGCGGGGGACCACGCCCGATGCGCTCCTCACGCGGGCGCCCGTCGGACTGACCGAGGCCGTGGCCGGCGCGGTGCCCCGCGGCACGAACCTCTACGTCTGGCAGCCGTGGGGCTCCTGGTTCGAGTTCGCGCTGCCCGACGATCGGGTCTTCGTCGACTCACGCATCGAGCTGTTCTCCGCGGCCGTATGGGACGAGTACAACGACGTACGGCTCACCCGCGGCGCCTGGAGCTCGATCCTCGGGCGGTACGACGTCGGCGCGATCGTGGTCGACGCGGAGAACGTCGCGTTGCTCCCTCGGATGCGGGGCCAGCCGGGATGGACGTTGGTCCACGAGGATGAAGACGGGGCGGTGTTCGTGCGCGACGACCTGTTGTAGGTCAGTCGGGCATGCCGACCGAGACGAGGCCCGACTGGGCCGCCAGGCGGACGGCTGCGAGCCGCGAGCCGACGCCGAGCTTGCCGTAGATCCGCGCGAGGTGCGTGGTCACGGTCCGCTCGCGCACCCCGAGCCGGGCCGCGATCTCGCGCGCGGTGAGCCCTTCGGCCGCGACGCACAGGACCTCGCGCTCTCGCTGGGTGAGCTTGATCTCGAAGTCGCGGCGCCGCTCGATCCCGGCGGCGATCTGCCCCACCTCGTGCGACGCGGGGCTCGCGAGCACCATCTCCCGGTCCGCCGAGCGGCGAAGCGCCTGGAGGAACTCGATCGGGTCGATGTTCTTGTCGACGAAGCCGTCCGCGCCGACGAAGAGCGCCCGCGAGATCATCGTCGGGTCCGCGTTGGCCCCGCAGCCGAGGATCGCATGCGACGGGAAGCGTTCCCGGAGCGTCCGGATCAACCAGAACGCGTCCCGATCGCCACCCAGTCCGAGGCCCACGAGGACCACGACCCGGTTGCGGCGGACGCGCTGGATCGCCTCGACGGCCTCGTCGGCCGTGCCTGCCTCTGTCAGGACCTCCATGTCGGGGCGGTCGTCGATCAGCAGACGCAGCCCCGCGCGCACGACGGGCAGCGGATCCACGAGGACGACGCCGAGGCGCCGGCGCATGGCCGGAGCCGGGGCTTCGGAGATCGTGATGCGCTGGGCGGCCAGGGGTACCTCCACCGATCGATGCCCGTGGGCCGTCGCGACGGCGCCGCGAGCCTGGGAGCAGGTTCACCCCTCTATCGGCATCCGGACCCGGGAGACTGAGGCCCGCGATGGGTCATCGGAGGTCGATAAGGCCCAGCTGAGCCGCGCGTGCCACCGCCTGCACCCGCGTGCGTACGCCGAGCTTTCGGTAGAGCTTCGCGACGTGCGTCTCGACGGTGCGCGGCGAGATGCCGAGACGGGACCCAGCCTGCTGCATCGTCAGTCCCTGGCTCACCATCAGCAGGATCTCGTGCTCCCTCGGCGTCAGGCTCGCGCGCATCTCCGATCCCTCGCGCGCCTGCCTGGCGAGTGAGCCGAGCGCCGCCACGGCCGCCTGCTCGAGCTCCGGAGCGATCACCCGCTCGCCGTCGGCCACCCGGCGGATCGCAGAGCCCACCGAGCGCAGGCCGTCGTTCTTCCCCACGAACCCGCGCACCCCGAGACGGAGCGCGGCCAGCACGCTGGTGCCGTCGGTGCGATCGGAGAGGACGACGATCGGGGTGTCCACGGCGTCGCCGCGGAGCCGGGCGATCGTGTCGGCGGCGTCCTCGTCGCCGTCGACGTCCACCACCAGCACGTCGGGGTCGAGCGTACGACACAGCTCGACCGCCCGGACGACATCCTCGGCCTCGCCCACGATCTCGAGCCCGCCCGCATCGGCACACGAGAGCCGGACCACGCCGCGGATCACGGGATGCCCCCCGGCGATCACGACACGAGCCACGGCCCCGTCCCCCATCTGCCGCGAAGGCTACCCCCGGGGAGGGGCGCCGGCGGCGAACGGCCCTCGGGAAGGTCACGCCGTGCGCGTGGCCGTGTGGAGCCCGTGCCGCCATGCGATACGGACCGCCTCGACCTTCGTGTGCACGCCGAGCTTTGCGAGGACGTTCTTCACGTGACTCTGCACCGTGAGGGGGCTGATGCCGAGGTGTTCGGCGACGTCCCGGGTCGACATCCCGTCGGCGAGGAGCGCGAGGATCTCGGTCTCTCGGCCCGTGAGCGAGGCGAGGAGTGCCCGCTCGTCTCGGCCGGGCCCCCCCCGTTCACGGAGCCGGTCGACGAGGAACGGCAGGTCCCGTGCCGGGAGCACCAGCTCACCGGCGCGGACTCGGCGGAACGCGTCGATCAACGGGTGCGCCTCCCGTTCGTTCGGGAGCATGCCGCGGGCCCCGGCGGCGAGCGCCACCGCGACGATGTCGGGACTCTCGCTCCGCGTGGCGACGAGGATGCGGGCGCCTTCGTCCGCTTCCCGCAAGGCCGCGACGATCGCGATGCCCAGATCGTCATCGCGGTCCAGGCCGACCACGATCACGTCCGCCAGGCCTTGATCGATCGCCTCGCGGGCCGCGGCGACATCCGGAACGGGACCGAGCACACGGACGTGGCCCCGCCTGGGCAACGCGAGCAGTAGCCCCTGGGTGAGCCCGGGGCGCTCGTCGACCACCAACACCTTGATGTCGTCCATCCCTCGCGTGCAGCATCGGCACGGACGACGCCCCGCCTGAAGGCGCGAGACACTGTGGGCATGACCGACCGGCCCACGAACCGACTCGCCGGCGAGACGAGCCCCTACCTGCTCCAGCACGCGCACAACCCGGTGGACTGGTATCCGTGGGGCGAGGCGGCGCTCGAGGCGGCACGTGAGCGCGATCTCCCGATCTTCCTGTCGATCGGGTACGCCGCGTGTCACTGGTGCCACGTGATGGAGCGTGAATCGTTCGAGGACGACGAGACCGCCGCGCTGATGAACGACCGGTTCGTCGCGATCAAGGTCGATCGGGAGGAGCGGCCCGACCTCGACGGCATCTACATGGACGCCGTGCAGGCGATGAACGGGCACGGGGGGTGGCCGCTCTCCGCCTTCCTCACCCCCGAGGGACGTCCCTTCTACGCCGGCACGTACTACCCCAAGGAACCGGCACAGGGGATGCCGTCCTTCCGCCAGGTGCTGACGGGCGTTTCAGAGGCGTGGACGGAGCGGCGCGATGAGATCGTGGTGCAGGCGGCCCGGGTCACCGAGGCGATCGCACGGACCGGGCAGCTCACCGAGTCGCGCGAACCGCTGACGGCCGAGGTCACGGGCCTCGCGATGACCTCGCTCCGTCGATCGTTCGACGCGCGATGGGGCGGCTTCGGCGGCGCGCCCAAGTTCCCGCAGCCGATGACGTTGGAGTTCCTGCTGCGGCAGGCGCTCCGCGGCGAGCCCGACGCGCTCGAGATGGTGGTGGTCACCCTCGACCGGATGCGCGAGGGCGGCATCTACGACCACCTCGGTGGCGGCTTCGCGCGGTACGCGACGGACGCCGCATGGCACGTGCCGCACTTCGAGAAGATGCTCTACGACAACGCGCAGCTGCTCCAGCTGTACGCGCGCGCGTGGCAGGTGACGAAGAACGAGGACTTCAGGCGTGTGGCCGTGGAGACCGCGGAATACCTGCTGCGCGAGCTCCAGCATCCCGAGGGCGGGTTCTGGTCGTCGCAGGACGCCGACAGCGAGGGCGTTGAAGGCCGGTTCTTCGTGTGGTCGTGGGACGAACTCGCCGCCCTCGTCGGGGAGCCGGTCGCGACCTGCTACGGCGCGACGCCGGAGGGCAACTGGGAGGGCACGAACGTGCTCTGGCGACCGATCGCGCCATCCGCGGTCGCGCCCGGGTTCGGGCTGGACGCCGCCGAGCTGGCCGCCGGGATCGAGGACGCACGACAGGTGCTGTTCGAGGCTCGGGAGGGCCGGGTGAGGCCCGGGACCGACGACAAGGTGCTCGCCGCCTGGAACGGTATGACGATCCGCGCCCTGGCCGAGGCCGGCCGTGCCCTCGACGAGCCCGCCTACGTCGACGCGGCCGTGCGCTGCGCGACGTTCGTGCTCGCCCACCTGCGGGACGAGCGGGGCCGGCTGCTCCGGTCGTGGCGCGGGGGCGTCGCCGGGGGACCGGGGTTCGCCGATGACCACGCGATGATGGCGGCCGGGTGTCTCGCGCTCTACGAGTCGACCTGGGACCCGCGGTGGTTCGTCGAGGCCCGCTCGCTCGCCGACGAGCTGATCCGGCTCTTCTTCGACCACGAGCGGGGCGGCTTCTATCAGACGGGTCACGACGCCGACGCGCTCGTGGTGCGGCCCAAGGAGCTCTACGACAACGCCGTCCCGAGCGGGAACTCGGTCGCCGCCGAGGTGCTGTTGCGGTTGGCGATGTTCACGGGCGAGCCCGAGTATGAGCGGATCGCCGCCTCGGGGCTCCGCCTCGTCCGCGACGCGATGGGGCCGGCGCCCACCGGGTTCGGCCACGCGCTGTGCGCCCTCGACCTGTACCTGGGACCGGGTCAGGAGGTCGCGATCGTCGGAGACCCGGACGACCAGCGCACGGGAACCCTGGCGGGGGAGGTCGGCGGCACGTTCCGACCCAACGCCGTGCTGGCCGTCGGGGCGCCCGACGGTGAGGCGTCGGCGACCGTCCCGCTCCTCGCGGACCGCGTGATGCGCGACGACCTTCCCACTGCCTACGTCTGCCGACGCTTCACGTGCAAGCTCCCGGTCACCGACGTGGTCGCGCTCCGTGAACAGCTCGCCGAGGGCTAAGCGCCCGCGACCGGCAACCCCACGCTCCACCGGGTGACCGAGACGCCATCACCGACCCCGCGGTGGATGAACACGTCGGCGAGCCCGTTCCCGTCGCCATCGACGAGGTCGGTCGCGAGCGAGACGAAGCCCACAGCGTCCCCCCCGCCGGCGATCTCTGCGTCGTAGCTCGCCGCATCCGGCCACCCGCCCGCGGTGTCGACCGAGATCCGCGTCGTGAGCTTCGTCGCGACGTCGTATCCGAACAGATCGGACGCCGCACCGTTCGCGTCCTCATCGTCACCGAGGTTGGTCCCCCAGCTCTGGAACACGACCTGCCCGCCATCCGCAGCGATCGACGCACCGAAGCTCTCACCGTTCGATTCCACGGGTCCGTCGCGGGACACCCGGATCGTCGTGGCGGCGAGGCGATCGCGCAGGAACACGTCGCCTCGGTTGTTGGCGTCGTTCTTCACCAGGTTCGTGGCGTACGAATGGAACACGACCTGCTTGCCCCCGTTCGAGACGTCGTCGACGCTCGAGGCACCGTTCGCCTGTCTGCCGTCGGTGCGCACCGACACCCTGATCGTCTTCGATGTGGACAGGTTCTTGAGGAACACGTCGCGGGTGCCGTTCGTATCGCCGGACACCAGGTTGGAGGCGAGCGAGGAGAAGCCGACCCAGTTGCCGTCCGGCGAGAGCACCGGGTCGTAGCTGACGTTCTTGGCCTGTGCCCCCGAGCTATTCGTCGACGTTCGCGCGGTCGTCGCGACATCCAGCGAGCGCACGAACACGTCGGTCTTCACGTTCGTGTCGTTCGCCACGAGGTTCGTGGAGTCAGAAGCGAACGCCACCTTGCGTCCGTCGGCCGAGATCGAAGGTGCGAAGCTGTCGCGGTCGCCCTGGACGCCGGCGACGCCGCGCCTCGACGCGAGACTCAACGCTCCCGTCAACGTGTCGAAGACGAACACGTCGCTCACGGCCCCGTTGGCGTCGTCGGCGATCAGGTTCGTCGCGGTCGACTCGAACGCCACGTAGCGCCCGTCCGCGGACAGGTCCACGGCGTTCGACGCACCGTCGGCCGGCGCGCCCCCGAGTCCGCTCGAGATCAGCCGGATCGTGCCCGCCGTCGTGTCGGCCCAGAAGACGTCGGCCACCCCGTTGGGATCGGCGGCGGTGTCACCGCCGAGAAGATCCGTCGCCTCCGAGACGAACGCCACGAAGCGCCCGTCGGCGGAGAGCGCTGGATCCCAGCTCGGGCCGTCGGCCTCGACGACGTCGGCGATGGTTGTCGCCGCTGCGGCAGAAGCCACGACCGGCGCGATGATGAGGCTCCCCACGAGCACGCAGGCGGAACCGAGTGGCACGAGACGCGTTCGCATCCCAGTCATCCCCCCTCAAGGATCTGCCACTCCCCCGCGGGAGCGGCTGCAGCAGGCATCGGCCCAACGGGGTCGAAATCTTGAGGCGAGGCAGCGAGAACCGGCCGTTCGCCAGGCTCGGTTAGGCTGACGGCATGGCCACGCTGACACCGGGCGATCCCGCGCCGCCGTTCTCGCTCCCGGACCAGACCGGCGCCGCCGTGTCGCTCGCGGACTTCGCGGGACGCACGCTCCTCGTCTACTTCTACCCGAAGGCCGACACGCCCGGGTGCACGACCCAGTCGTGCGAGGTGCGGGATGCACGCGAGGACCTGACGTCCCTCGGCGTCGACGTCGTCGGGATCAGCGTGTCCCCGGTCGAGGCCCAACGTGCGTTCGACGAGAAGTTCTCGCTGGGGTTCCCGCTGTTGTCCGACCCCGATCACACGGTGTGTGACGCCTGGGGCACGTGGGGCGAGAAGTCGCTCTACGGGAACACGTACCTAGGCGTGATCCGCTCGTCGTTCCTCGTGGGTCCGGACGGACTGATCCGCGAGGCCTGGTACAAGGTCGCCCCGAAGCAGACCGTTCCCGAAGCGATGAAGGCCATCCGCGCCACGCGGGCTTGACACCGCTATCCGTTAGCGGTAACTTACCGTAAGTGATGGCTAACGCTATGACGGCGGCGCGTGTGTTCGACGCGATGGGCGATCCCACGCGGCGACAGGTGCTCGAACTCCTCCGCGGCGGCGAGCGCGCCGTGGTGGAGCTCGCGGCCGAGCTCCCGGTGAGCCGGCCCGCCGTCTCGCAGCATCTGCGCGTACTCAAAGGAGCGGGGCTCGTGACGGAACGCCGGGAGGGAACGCGACACCTGTACCGCGTCGACCCCGAGGGACTGGCGATCCTGCGCACCTACCTGGAGCGGATGTGGGACGACTCGCTCGCCGCCTTCAAGGCGGCGGCCGAGCAGGATGGGGAAGGAGCGGACCGATGATCGACCCGATCCGGAGGAGCGTCGTGGTGACGTGTTCGCCCGCGAAGGCCTTCGAGGTGTTCACGGCGAAGATGGACGGATGGTGGCCCCTCCGCGTGCACAGCCGAGCGGCGGATCGCCGCGAGGACAGCGTGAAGGCCGAGCGCATCGTGCTGGAACCCTGGGTCGGCGGACGGCTCTTCGAGGTGATGTCGGACGGCAGCGAGGGCAGCTGGGGCACGATCCTCACGTGGGACCCGCCCCACCGGCTCGTGATCGCCTGGAAGCCCAACGCCTCACCCCACCCCGCCACGGAGGTCGATGTGTCGTTCATCGAGCAGGACGACGGACAGACGCGCGTCGACCTCGAGCACCGAGGGTGGGAGCGGCTCGGCGACCTCGCCCGCGAGGGCCGCGAGTCGTACGCGACGGGCTGGCCCCGCACCTTCGACGTGCTCTTCGCCCAGGCCGCGAACGAGGAGGCCGGCTGAGGTCCGCCCTTCCCCGGGAATCGGGTGACGAGCCGGGCCGGTAGAATCGCGTCAACCCGACCGCACGGAAGGATCGCCGCCATGCCCACCGCCACGTTCGTGACGAACCAAGGATCGTTCACCGCCACCCTGATGCCCGACCACGCGCCGAAGACCGTCCAGAACTTCGTGGATCTGGCCACCGGGGGTCGCGAGTGGACGGACCCGCGCGACGGTCAGACGAAGCAGGAAGCCCTGTACCCCGGCACGATCTTCCACCGGGTGATCGACGGCTTCATGATCCAGGGAGGCGACCCGACCGGCACCGGCATGGGCGGGCCCGGCTACGCCTTCGAGGACGAGTGCCCGCCCGACGGCCCCTCGTTCAACCAGGTGGGGCGCCTCGCGATGGCGAACGCCGGCCCGGGCACGAACGGCTCGCAGTTCTTCGTGACGGTCACCGAGACGCCGCACCTGAACGGCCGCCACACGATCTTCGGCCAGGTCACCGACGGCTACGACGTGGTCGAGACGATCGCGCGTGCGAAGACCGGCTCCCAGGACCGCCCGGTCGACGACGTCGTGATCGAACGGATCGACATCGCCGAGTGAGCCCCGCCGTCCTCTGCTACGGCGACTCGAACACTTGGGGGTACGAGGGCTCCTCCGGCGCGCGCCTCGGCCGGTGGGACCGGTGGCCCGGCGTGCTCCAACGTGCGCTCGGCGACGAGGTCCACGTCCTCGAGGAGGGGATGAACGGCCGCACCACCGTCTTCGACGTGCCGTACGAATCGGGGCGCAACGGCCTGACCCACCTGCCCGTCTCGCTCCAGACGCACGCGCCGCTCGACGTCGTCGTGATCTCGCTCGGCACGAACGACCTGTTCGTCCCCGGGGTGAACGCCTTCCATGCCGCGCACGGCGCGATGCGGCTCGCCGAGGTGGTGCTCTCGAGCGACTGCGGCCCCGACGACGGCCCGCCCCAGGTGCTCGTGCTCGTGCCGCCGCCGTTCCTGCCGCTCGGGATGTGGGAGCCGGACGCGCCCCAGGGGGTCGCAGAGTCGCAGCGGTTCGCCGAGCACTTCGCGGCGATGTCCATCGAGTACGGCGACGTTCCCCTGCTGGACCTCGGGGCGCACATCACGTCGAGCCCCGTCGACGGGATCCACTTCGAGGCCGCCGACCACGACGTGATCGGTCAGGTCGTCGCCGTGCGCCTCCGCTCGATGTTGGGCCTGGTCTGAGTCAGCCGACCGGGCGGTCGAGCCGATAGACCAGGTGGCCCCAGCCGGCCCGGATCGTGCCCCGCCAGATCTCGAATCCGAGCTTCTCCGCCACCCGCCACGACCCCACGTTCTCGGGGCGGATCAGCGAGATCAGGAACATGGGGGCCACCGCCGCGAACGCCCAGTCCCGGCACGCGGCGCCGGCCTCGGTCGCGATCCCCTGGCGCTGCCGGTCCCGTCGGACGTGCCAGCCCAGCTCCAGGAACCGGTCGCCGTCGACCTCCTGGAACATCGGGCCGCAGTCGCCCAGGACCTCGCCGGTCGCGCGGTCCTCGATCACGAGGAGCCCGATCCCGTCGGCCTCGTACCGTTCGAGCTGACGCTCCACCCAGGCTCGCGTGGCGTCGAGGTCGAACGGCGCCGGGTACCAGCGCATCGAGACCGGATCGCCGAGCACGGGCGCCATCGCGTGGACGTCGGAGCGGTCGGGAGCGAACGGCCGCAGGCGCAGCCGGTCGGTCTCGAGGATGGGCGGGCGCACGGTCGGCACGGCTCGCGATCGTCTCACACGCCTCGGTCCCCCGGGTGTGGCTACCATGCCGGCGGGGGCCTGCGACATACTGCTCCCTTCCCACGCCGTCACCGAGGAGTCCGACATGAGTGACCGACCGAACGTGCTGGTGACCCGCCCGATCATGGACGCCCCGCTCGCGCGCCTCAGCGAGCGCTGCGACGTCGAGATCCATCACAACGAGTTCGGGATCCCGCGCGAGGAGCTACTCGAGGTCGTCGAGGGCCGCGACGCGATCATCACGATGCTCACCGAGAAGGTCGACGCCGAGTTCCTGGCCGCGGCCGGCCCGCAACTGAAGATCGTGGCGAACCACGCCGTGGGGTTCGACAACATCGACGTGGCCGCCTGCACGGCCGCCGGCGTGCTCGCCACGAACACGCCGGACGTGCTGACCGAGACCACCGCCGACACCGCGTTCGCCCTGTTGATGGCGGCCGCCAGGCGCGTCGGTGAGGGCGAGCGATTCCTGCGCGCGAAGACCCCGTGGATCTGGGGGCCGCTGATGATGCTGGGCCAGGACGTGCACCACAAGACGATCGGCATCGTCGGGTTCGGGCGGATCGGTCAGGCGGTCGCGCGACGGGCGAGGGGCTTCGGGATGCGGGTGATCTACGCGGACGCGGTGCAGCTCCCGCCCGAGGTCGAGGCCGAGACCGGCGCCGAGCGCCGCGGGTTCGACGAACTGCTCGCGGAGTCGGACTTCATATCGATCCACACGAACCTCACGCCCGAGACGCGCCACCTGTTCGACGCGGATGCCTTCCGCGCGATGAAGCCCACCGCCGTGCTCGTCAACACCTCGCGCGGTCCGGTGGTGGACGAGGCCGCTCTCGCCGAGGCGTTGGAGAACGACGAGCTCTTCGCAGCCGGGCTCGATGTCTTCGAGCGCGAGCCCGAGGTCGACCCTCGCCTGCTGAACCTCGAGAACGTCGTCGTGATCCCGCACCTGGGGAGCGCGACCGTCGACACCCGCAACGCGATGGGCGAACTGGCGGTCGACAACGTGTTGGCCACCCTCGACGGCACGCGCCCGCCGACGCTGCTGAACCCCGACGCGTTCCGGGGATGAGCCCAGGCACGCCCTGCCTACCAGCGTCGGCCCTGGCAGCGTGACCGAAGGTCCTGACCGCAGGTAGACGTTCCGGACTATCGGGGCCATCGGCCCCCGTGCCATACTCGAACTGAGTTTGAACGGTCGTTCAAGACACGCCGCCGACCCGCCCGCGACGGCGCATGGAGGAGGGGACCACCATGACCACGACGATCCCGCCGCTCGCACCCGGAGAGCGGCTGCTCTGCGGCCCCGGCCCGTCGAACGTGCACCCCGCGGTCCTGGAGGCGCTGCAGCTCCCGATGAACGGGCACCTCGACCCCGACTTCTGGGACGTCCTGGTCGACCTCGTCGCCGGGATGCGCGCCCTCTGGCGCCGAGGGGACCAGGGCCTCACGATCGCGCTCTCCTCGTCGGGCACGTCCGCGATGGAGGCGGGGTTCATGAATCTGATCGACCCCGGCGACACCGTGATCAGCTGCCACTGGGGCTTCTTCGGATCCCGACTGAACGACTTCGCCCACCGGGTCGGGGCGAACGTCGTGGAGCTCAGCGCCGACCTCGGCCAGATCGTCCCGGTGGACCGGATCATCGAGACCGTGACGGCGCACCCCGAGGCCAAGGTCCTCAGCGTCGTGCACGCCGAGACCTCGACCGGGGCGGAGTTCCCGCTCGACCAGCTCGCTGCCGCGCTGAAGACCGCCGGATCCGAGGCGCTCCTGTACGCCGACTGCGTGACCTCGCTCGGCGGCCAGCGGGTGGAGGCGGACGCCTGGGGCCTCGACTACGGCTACTCCTGCTCGCAGAAGGCGCTCGGCTGCCCGCCCGGGCTCGCACCCGTCACGATCAGCGACCGCGCGATCGCCGCGATGCAGCGCCACCAGGGCCCGACCCCCTACTACTACGACTTCGAGGAGCTCGCGAAGTACTGGATCGACCGGCCGATCACGTACCACCACACGATGCCGATCCTGCAGTTCTACGCGCTCTACACGGGGGTACGGCTCGCCCTCGAGGAGGGGCTCGAGGCTCGCTGGGCGCGGAACGAGGATGCCGGCCGGTACTTCCAGGACGAGATCCGCGCGCGCGGGTACGAGCTGCTCGCCGACCCCGGCCACCAGCTCGTGGAGCTCACCGCCGTGAAGGTGCCCGAGGGCATCGACGGCAAGGAGGTCCAGACCCGGTTCCTGCGCGAGTTCAACCTGGAGGTCGGCGGCGGACTCGGCCCCAAGGCCCCGCCGATCTGGCGCGTCGGACTGATGGGCGTGAACGCGAACCGCGAGGCCGCCGATCGGGTCCTCGCCGCGTTCGACGCCGTGCTGGCGCGGTAGCCGGCCTGTGGCCGCCAAGGACCGGCTGCACCGCAGCGAGCTCGCCGTGCCCGGGACGAACGTCCGGGCGATGGAGAAGGCTCCGACCCTCGGGGCCGACCTCGTGTTCCTCGACCTCGAAGACGCGGTCGCACCGGACGACAAGGAGCAGGCGCGCGCGAACGTGATCGAGGCGCTCCGGACGTACGACTGGACCGCCGGCGCCGTGAGCGTACGTATCAACGGGCTCGACACCCATTGGTGCTACCGCGACGTGGTGGACGTGGTCGAAGCGTGCGGCGACGTCCTGGACACCGTGCTCGTGCCCAAGGTCGGCGCGCCGTCCGACGTGGAGTTCGTGGGGACGCTCCTCGATCAGATCGAGCAGCGGAACGGGTGGATGGCCGGCCGGATCGGGATCCACATCCTGATCGAGACCGCCGCCGGCATGGCGAACGTCGAGGCGATCGGCCGCGCCCGGCCCGACCGCCTCGAGGCGATGGTGTTCGGGGTGGCCGACTACGCCGCGAGCGTCCGCGCCCGCACGACGCACATCGGAGGCGCCAACCCCGACTACGCGGTGCTCACCGACCCCGAGCCGCAGACGGGCGCCCGCCAGATCCACTGGGGCGACCAGTGGCACTTCGGGATCAGCCGGATGGTCGCCGCGTGCCGGGCCCAGGGCCTGCGCCCGATCGACGGCCCGTTCGGCGACTACCAGGACGCCGACGGCTACCGGAACGCCGCTCGCCGCGCGGCCGCCCTCGGCTGCGAGGGCAAGTGGGCGATCCACCCGAGCCAGGTCGCGCTCGCGAACGAGGTCTTCTCCCCCGCCGACATCGAGGTCGACCGAGCCCGGAAGATCCTGCGGGCGATGGAGGACGCTGCGAAGGAGGGCAAGGGCGCCGTCTCGCTCGACGGGCGGCTGATCGACGCGGCGTCGATCCGGATGGCGGAGAACCTGATCCGCCAGGTCGAGCAGATCGACGCTCGGCATCACACGGGGACGTGACCAAGGCCGGCGACGGCCGGTCCGGGAGGGGTACCGATGAACATCCACGAATACCAGGCGAAGCAGTTGTTGCGGCGGTACCGGGTGACGACACCGCGGGGTGAGGTCGTCTACACGTCGAAAGCCGCGGGGCGCGTGGCCGAGGAGCTCGGCGGTCAGCGCTGGGTCGTGAAGGCGCAGATCCATGCGGGCGGCCGCGGCAAGGCCGGTGGCGTGAAGATCGGCACCTCGCCCGCCGAGATCGTCGAGGTCGCCGATCAGATGCTCGGCTCCACGCTCGTCACCGCGCAGACCGGCCCGGAGGGCCAGCGCGTGAGCCGCGTGCTCGTCGAGCGCGCCTCGCGGATCGAGCGCGAGTTCTACCTCTCGATGGTGGTCGACCGCGACGCGCAACGCATCGTCGTGATCGCGAGCGATCGAGGCGGCGTCGACATCGAGGACGTCGCGGCCTCGGACCCCGACGCGATCCACAAGGAGCACATCGATCCCGGTGTCGGCCTCGTCGACTTCCAGTGTCGCAAGATCGCGACGGCGATCGGGCTCGGCAACCGAACGACGTCGCTCACGCGGCTGCTCAAGCGCATGTACCGGCTCTTCCGCGACCTCGACTGTCTGATGCTCGAGGTGAACCCCTTCATCGAGACCGAGGACGGCGAACTGGTCGCCCTCGACGCGAAGATCAGCTTCGACGACAACGCGCTGTACCGCCA
Source organism: uncultured Actinomycetes bacterium (assembly GCA_963821925.1). Classification (GTDB taxonomy): domain Bacteria; phylum Actinomycetota; class UBA4738; order UBA4738; family HRBIN12; genus JAOUEA01. Next base: position 201,334 of record CAWGFO010000011.1, read on the forward strand.
GGGCGACGTGGTCGAGCTGCGCGACTTCGACGAGGAGGACCCCAAGGAGGTCGAGGCGAGCGGGCACGGCCTGAACTACATCGCGCTCGACGGCTCGGTCGGCTGCATCGTGAACGGGGCCGGCCTCGCGATGGGCACGATGGACGCGATCGTGCACCACGGCGGCCGCCCGGCGAACTTCCTCGACGTGGGCGGCGGCGCGAGCCCCGAGAAGATCGCGAACGCGTTCCACATCGTGCTGAAGGACCCGAACGTGCGGGCGATCCTGGTGAACATCTTCGCCGGCATCAACCGGTGCGACTGGATCGCGACCGGCGTCGTGCAGGCCACGCGCGACCAGGCGATCGACGTGCCCGTCATCGTCCGCCTGGCGGGCACGAACGTGGAGGAGGGCCGGGCGATCCTCGACGCGAGCGGCCTCGAGCTGATCCAGGCGGTGGACCTGGACGACGCCGCGGCCAAGGCCGTGCTCGCCGCGGAAAGGGTGCCGGCATGAGCGTGTTCGTCGACAGGGACTCGAGGGTCATCATCCAGGGATTCACGGGCCAGCACGCCACGTTCCATGCGGAGGAGGCGATCGCCGGCGGGACGACGATCGTCGGTGGCGTCACCCCCGGCAAGGGCGGCTCGACCCACCTGGGGCTGCCGGTGTTCAACAGCGTGGCCGAGGCGGTCGAGGAGACCGGCGCGACCGTGAGCGGCATCTTCGTGCCGCCCCAGGTCGCGACCGACTCGCTGCTCGAGGCGGTCGACGCGGGCGTCGACGTGGCCGTGATCATCGCCGACGGCGTCCCCGTCCAGGACATGGTGCGCACGAAGCGGTACCTCGCCGGCCGCTCGACCCGCATCATCGGACCGAACTCCCCCGGCATCATCACGCCCGGCGAGTGCAAGGTCGGCATCATGCCGAGTCACATCTACCTGAAGGGACGCGTCGGGGTCGTGTCACGCTCGGGGACGCTGAACTACGAGGCGGTCTCGCAGATGACGGCGCTCGGGCTCGGCCAATCGACGTGCGTCGGGATCGGCGGCGACCCGGTGAACGGCACCGACTTCAAGACCGTGCTGCAGGCTTTCGAGAACGACGACGAGACCGACGTGGTCGTGATGATCGGCGAGATCGGCGGACAGCAGGAGGTCGAGGCCGCGGCCTGGGCGGCCCAGTACATGACGAAGCCGCTCGTGGCGTTCATCGCGGGCGTCTCGGCCCCGCGCGGGCGCCGGATGGGCCACGCGGGCGCCGTGATCAGCGGAGAGAGTGACACGGCCGCCGCCAAGCTGGACGCGATCGAGTCGCACGGTCACCGCGTCGTACGCAATCCCGCCGACATCGGCGACACGGTGCTCCGCGGGGTGAAGGAGGCGGGCACCGCCGTCGGGGCCGGCGGCTCGTAGCCGGCGCCTCCGTGATCACTCGTCGCGGTAGACGAAGCGCTTCCTGAGCCACCAGTTCAGGACGAACACCCCCACGATCGTCCCGACCCCCACGATCCACAGGAGGGGCTGCGATGTGCCGCCGTCTGCCAGCCGGGCGATCGCGCCCGCGACCGCGACCATGCCCACGAACTCGCAGATCTGCAACGCGATCCACCAGTTCGGGACGAGCCCCGACCGCCGGAACCGCCGATCAGGCATCGCGTCGCCGCAGCCAGCCCCGGATCGCCACCGCTCCCCAGAACGTGACCACGAGGAACGCGCCTGAGAAGAACGCTCGCCCGACGATGCCCAGATCGTTCGGCAGGACCGCGCGGAGCACCGTCACGATGACGACGTACGCGGCGGCCTGCGCCACGAACCACAGCGGCGTCTCGTACCAGCGCGGGCCGGTGTCGGGGATCACGGGAGCATCGTAGACAGCGTTCGACCGCGACGTGAGCGGCCGGGGTACCGTTGAGCGCATGGCGACGCCGTCGGTCACGCTCGCGATCCAGGGCCGCGACATCAAGGTCACGAACCCCGACAAGGTCTACTTCCCCGACGCCGCCGACGGCCCCATCACGAAGCTCGAGGTGGTCGAGTACTGGGCCGAGGTGGCGGGCGCGGCACTGCACGGCTGCCGTGACCGTCCGGCGATCCTCCACCGGTTCCCGGGCGGCGTGACCGGCGAGGACACCGAGCCCTTCTATCAGAAGCGGATCCCGAGCGGGGCGCCGGACTGGGTCCGCACCGCGACCGTGCGATTCCCGAGCGGGCGACAGGCCTCGATGCCCGTGATGCATGACGAAGCCGCGCTCGTGTGGGCCGCCACGCTGGGCTGCCTCGAATGCAACCCGTGGCCGGTGCGGGCCGACGACGTCGACCATCCCGATGAGCTGCGCGTCGACCTCGACCCGACCCCGGGCGTGCCGTGGGACGACGTGCGCCGCGTCGCGCTGATGGCGCGCGACGTGCTGGCCGAGCACGGGCTCACCGGGTTCCCCAAGACGAGCGGCAAACGCGGGATCCACGTCAATGCGAGGGTCGAGCGCGGCAACGGGTTCACGAACACCCGCCGCGCGGCGCTCGCGTTCGCGCGCGAGGTCGAACGCCGGATGCCCGGCGTCGCGACCACCGCCTGGTGGAAGGAGGAGCGCCAGGGGGTCTTCCTCGACTACAACCAGAACGCGCGAGACCGGACCGTGGCGAGCGCCTACTCGATCCGCCCGATGCCTGACGCGCGCGTCTCGACGCCGCTCGCCTGGGACGAGGTCGCCGAGGTCGAGCCCGAGCGCTTCACCGTGCGCACCGTGCCCGCCCGGCTGCGCGACCTGGGCGACCCGGGTGTTGCGATCGACGACCACGTCGGGTCCCTCGACTCCCTGCTGGAGCTCGCGGCGCACGACGCCGAGGGCGGGCTGGGTGACGCACCGTGGCCACCGCACTTCCCGAAGGGCGACGACGAGCCGCTGCGCGTGAACCCTTCGCGTGCGAAGAAGGTCGCCGAGTGGGAGGCGTGGCGGGAGTCCCAGAAAGGGAAGCCGCGCGACGAGTGGGACCCGCCACCCGGCCACGGCGGACCCGAGTAATCCGTTACGGACTTAGTCCTCCGGTTCGGGCCACCGAGGCGGTTCGACGCCCAGCTGCTCGAACGTGCAGCTCCGTGGCTCACGGTCGTCGCGCCACCGGACGAACGTCGCCGCGTGCCGGAACCGCCCGTACTGCATCCGGTCGATCGTCATCTCGGCCACGAGGACCGGCTGCAGGGCCACCCATTCGGGGTCCTTCCCGCCGGTCCAGCGGCTCTGACCGCCCGGCGCACGTCCCCCTTCGAAGCTCGGGCCCTCGAACTCGCGGAGCACCCCCAGCATCTCCCGCCGCTCGGCCGCCTTGAACGACGACGTATGGCCCACGTAGTGGAGCGTGCCGTCGTCGTCGTACAGACCGAGGAGCAGCGCGCCGATCCCGTCGCCCGTTTTCGACAGGCGATAGCCGCCGATCACCACGTCGAGGGTCGTGCGGTGCTTGACCTTGACCCACCGACGCTCCCCCGCGAGGTACGGCTGGTCGGCGCGCTTCGCGAGGATCCCATCCTGGCCCAACCCGTCCTCGTCGGCGAACCAGGCCTCGGCGACCGCGGGGTCGTCCGACGACGGCGCCACGAGCACCGCCGGCGCGGGCGGCATCGACGCGAGATCGCCGGGGGCGAGCGGCCAGCCGGCCCGCTCGGCGAGCGCGTGGAGGCGCGTCCGTCGCGCGGCCAGCGGTAGGCCGCCGAGGTCGTCGCCACCTTCGCGCAGGAGGTCGAACAACACCAGGGTCGCGGGGATCTCCGCCGCGAGCTTGCGGACGCGCGACTCCGCGGGGTGCAGCCGCAGCTGCAGTTCGTCGAACTCCATGCCGCCGTCGGCCACCCGCACGATCTCCCCGTCGGCGACGAACGGCCCGGCGCCGGCCGCCTCGACCAGCGCGAGTACCTCCGGGAAGTACCGGCCCAGCGGGCGTCCGTCGCGGCTGACGAGGCGCACCGAGCCATCGGCCGCGACGGCGGCGATCGTCCGGAACCCGTCCCACTTCGGCTCGTAGGTCCAGCCCTCGCCCAGCGGCATCTCGGGCTGGAGCTTGGCGAGCATCGGGGCCGGCAGGTCGCCGGCGATCGTGCGCCTCGGCATCCGCAGACCCTACCCCGGGTCGGCCACTACTCGGACTTCGGCTTGCGCCGGCTCGCCCGGACCCGCTCGTTCTGGTCGAGGATCACCTTGCGGAGCCGGACGTGGTTCGGCGTGACCTCGACGCATTCGTCCTCGCGGATGAACTCCAGCGCCTGCTCGAGCGACATGTGCAGCTTGGGGATCAGGCGGACGAGCTCTTCGGCGTTCGCCTTGCGCATGTTCGTGAGCTGCTTCTCCTTCGTGGGGTTCACGTCCATGTCGTCGGCGCGCGCGTTCTCCCCCACGATCATGCCCTCGTAGACCTCCTCGCCCGGCCCGACGAACATCGCGCCGCGCTCTTGGAGGTTCAGCAGGGCGAAGTTCGTCGTCATCCCGCGGCGGTCGGCGACGAGCGAACCGCTCGGGCGGGTCCTGAGGTCGCCGTGCCAGGGCTCGTACCCCTCGAACACGTGGTGCAGCTGGCCGGTCCCGCGCGTCTCGGTCATGAACTCGGTCCGGAACCCGATCAGCCCGCGCGCAGGAACCAGGTATTCCATCCGGATCCAGCCCGTGCCGTGGTTCACCATGTGCTCCATGCGGCCCTTGCGGAGCGCCAGGAGCTGGCTGATGACCCCGAGGTAGTCCTCGGGTGCGTCGATCGCGACCCGCTCCATCGGCTCCATCAGCTTCCCGTTCACCGTGCGGGTCACGACCTGCGGCTTGCCCACGGTGAGCTCGAAACCCTCGCGCCGCATCATCTCGACGAGCACCGCGAGCTGCAGCTCGCCCCGGCCCTGGACCTCCCACATCTCGGGGCGCTCGGTGTCCACCACGCGGATCGAGACGTTGCCGACGAGCTCCTGGTCGAGGCGGTTCTTCAGCAGGCGTGCCGTGACCTTGTCGCCGTCGGTGCCGCCGAGCGGCGAGGTGTTGATCCCGATCGTCATCGACAGCGACGGCTCGTCGACGCGCGTGATCGGGAGCGCCACCGGCTCGTCGGGATCGGCGAGCGTCTCGCCGATCGTGACCTCCGCGAGGCCCGCCACCGCGACGATCTCGCCCGGGCCCGCCTCGTCGGCCTCGACGCGATCGAGCGCGTCGGTGACGTAGAGCTCGGTGATCTTGGCCTTCTCGATCGTGCCGTCCACCCGGCACCAGGCGACCTGCTGGCCACGGGTGATCGTCCCGTGGCGAACCCGGCAGAGGGCGAGCCGGCCCACGTAGGGCGAGGCGTCGAGGTTCGTGACGAGCGCCTGCAACGGATGGCCGTCCTCGTACTCGGGCGCGGGGATCCGCTCCACGAGCGTCGCGAACAGCGGCTCCAGATCGGAGCCGGGCGCGTCGCGGTCGAGCGTGGCCTGCCCTTCACGGGCGTTGCAGTAGAGGATCGGGAAGTCGATCTGATGCTCGTCGGCATCCAGGTCGAGGAAGAGCTCCTCGACCTCGTGCACGACCTCGGCGACACGTGCGTCGGGCCGGTCGATCTTGTTCACGACGAGGATCACGGGGAGCCGCGACTCGAGGGCCTTGCGCAGCACGAACCGCGTCTGCGGGAGCGGCCCTTCGGAGGCGTCCACCAGCAGCATCACGCCGTCGACCATCGTGAGCGCCCGCTCGACCTCGCCGCCGAAGTCCGCGTGGCCCGGGGTGTCGACGATGTTGATCTTCACGCCGCCGTGCTGGACCGCGGTGTTCTTCGCGAGGATCGTGATGCCCTTCTCACGCTCGAGGTCCATCGAGTCCATCACCCGCTCGTTCACGTCCTGGTTCGCGCGGAACGCGCCGGACTGCCAGAGCATCGCGTCGACGAGCGTGGTCTTGCCGTGGTCGACGTGGGCCACGATGGCCACGTTGCGGATGTCGTCGCGGAAGGGCACGGAAGAGACTCCGGATCTCGAAGGGGCGCCGCACGACCGCGCGGCCATTCAAGTCTACTAGGGGTCCGATGTGACCATCGGTCGGCGGGATGTTCGACGCACCATCTGCACAGCACCCTCGTATAGGTATAGAAAGCGACCAGCAACCACGATCGGGGAGGGAACGCATGTCACATCCGAAGGACCGACGCCCGCCGATGGACCGGCGGGAGTTCATGCGGCGGGCGGCCGCCGCCGGCATCGCGCTCCCGAGCCTCGCGGCGATCCTCGCGGCATGCGGCTCCGATTCGAGCTCGACCGCGACGGGGTCGGCGTCGGCCGCCGGTCTGCAGCTGGCCCGCCCCGACAACCCCGTGACCCTGGCCATCACCGACGACAACCCACCGATCGCCGACGGGCTCTCCCCCGAGGCCGGCCCGCTGAAGATCTTCGGCTACGCCGACTACATCTGGAAGAAGATCCGGAACCGGTTCGGCGAGAGCTTCAACGGGGTGCCGATCGAGTACACCGTCTTCGACACGCCGGACGAGATGGTCTCGAAGATGCAGTCGAACGGTTCCGACTTCGACCTGATCGTCACGGTGACCCTCGACAACATCGGCAAGCTCGCGCAGGGCGGCCTGGTCCAGCCGCTCAATTACAGCTACCTGCCGAACGTCCAGGACAACCTCGCCACCGGGATCCCCGACTTCTACGACGTGGGCAGGCAGTACTCCGTCCCGTACGTGATCTTCACGACGGGCGTCGCGTGGCGCAACGACCTGATCAGCGACGACGTCCTGAACATGGACAACCCGTACGACATCTACTGGGACACGGCCTACAAGGGACAGACCCACCTGCTGAACGGCTCCCGCGACATGATCGCGGTCGGGCTGCTGCGCAAGGGGTACGACCCGAACGAGAGCGACCCGGCGATCCTCGACGAGGTGAAGCAGGATCTGCTCGACGGCGCCAACTCGATGGGCTGGAAGTACGACCACGTCGACTACACCGAGCTCAGCGCGAACCAGTGGAAGGTGCACAACACCTGGTCCGGGCAGATGGCCTATTACCAGTACTACCTGCCCAAGGGCCTGGACATCACGGCCCTGTCCTACGCGTGGCCACCGCAGGGCAGCGGAGGGCAGAAGGGGCTGCTCTCGCACGACCTCTTCGCGATCTCGAAGGGCGCGGCGAACCCCGTGCTGGCGCACGAGATGATCAACTTCATGTACGACCCGACGAACGCGATCGACAACTACTCCTACGAGGGCTACCAGCCGACGGTGGCGTCGTTCAACGAGGAGGCCGCGGTCAAGGACGGGTACCTGCCAGAGAGCCTCACGTACGTGATCGTCACGCCCGAGATGATCCCGATGGGCGTCACCGAGCTCGAGCTCGAGCCGGCCGTGAACCAGCTGTATCAGCAGATCTACCAAGAAGTCACCGGCGGTGCGTAAGAGGGCCGACGGGGGGAGCTGGTTCCCCCGCTGGTTCTGGCCGTCGTTCGCCGCGCCGGCGACGATCTGGCTGCTGCTGTTCTTCGTACTGCCGTTCTACGTGGTGCTCTCGGTCGCGTTCGGGACGCTCGATCCGATCTTCCTGACGGCCAAGCCGGTCTTCAACCCGGCGCAGTGGGACGTGACGACCTTCCGCGAGGTGCTCGATCGGTTGTTCTCGAGCGGATCGATCGAGCAGCAGACCCTCGTCCGGACGTTCGCCTACGTCGGCATCGCGACCGTCGCGTGCCTGCTGATCGGCTATCCGGTCGCGTACTTCATCGCCCGACACGCTCGCCGCACGAAGGCGTTCTTCCTGATCGCGTTCATCGCGCCGTTCTGGATCAGCTACATGATGCGGATGTTCGCCTGGGTGAACCTGCTGCAGCCCGACGGCTACGTGAACCGGATCCTCGAGTTCTTCGGGGTGATCAGCGAACCTCAGTTCTGGCTGAACGGGAAGCCCTCGACCGTGATCTTCGGGCTGATCTACGGGTACGTGCCGTTCATGATCCTCCCCCTGTTCGGGACCCTCGACCGGATCGAGCGGTCGACGGTCGAGGCGGCTCGAGACCTGGGCGCCGGGCAGCTGCGCACCTTCGTCCGGGTCACGCTCCCGCTCTCGAAGCAGGGGATCCTGGCGGGCTGCATCATCGTGGCCCTGCCGATGTTCGGCGACTACTTCACGCAGACCCTGCTCGCGAGCACGCGGCAGACCGCGATGTTCGGGAACCTGATCGTGAACTCGATCGAGACCTCGCTCGTGAACGCGGGCGCGTCGCTCGTGATCGTGATGCTGCTGCTGTTGATGGTGCCGATGCTCTACTACCTGCGGAGCACGAATATCGCTCGGGAGCTGGCGGAACGATGAGCGCCAGCCTGTCCGCCGAGCGACCGAGCGCCTGGCGCCGGTTCGACGCCTGGATCCGGAACCCCTGGGCGCAGGCGCGATTCCTTTGGGTGGGCGCGATCGCGTACGTGGTCTGGACGATCGTGCCGGTCGTGATCGCGGTCATGTTCTCGTTCAACGCCGGGAAAGCACAGACGACGTGGCAGGGGTTCTCGATCAACCGTTGGTACACCCAGGACGTGAACTCGGTGTTCCAGGACCCCGAGCTCCGGTCGGCCCTCGCCCAGAGCTTCAAGCTCTCGATGCTCGTGGTCCTGATCGCGGTGCCGCTCGGCGTCGCGTTCGCGATCGCGCTCGACCGCTGGCGCGGGCGTGGCGCAGGATCCGCGAACTTCACGATGCTCTTCTCGTTCATCACGCCCGAGATCGCGATCGGCGTCGGCCTCTTCCTGTTGGTCACGCAGCTCGTCACGTCGGTCGGCCTGGGCTTCAAATCGCAGGTCCTCGGGCTCTCGATGTACGAGCTCGCCTACCCCGTGATCATCGTTCGGGCGCGGCTGCTCTCGATCGGGAGGCACTACGAGGAAGCCGCGATGGACCTGGGCGCCTCTCCCACCCGCGCGATGCGCCGCGTGCTCCTCCCCTTGCTCGCGCCCGCGATCCTCGCGAGCGTGGCGATCGTGTTCGCGTCCGCGATCGACAACTTCGTGATCTCGCAGCGTCTGTGCGCATCGGCGGCCTGCCAGACGATCCCGATCGTCATCTACAGCTCGGCCCGACGGTCACCGCTCCCGTCGCTGAACGCGCTCGCGAGCCTCACGCTCTTCACCTCGACGATCCTGATCGCGCTCGCCTTCGTGGCGTACCGGCGACTGACCGCGGGCGAACGTGCGGCGGTTGAGACCGCATGAGCGAACGCCCGTCGATCCGGCAGCTGCTCCGCGTCGACCCCGACGGCGGCGCGGTCCTGCCCGGCATCGACCCCGGCGGCACGCCCGGCGTGAAGGACCGCGCGACCGCCGATGCCGCGCGCAGCGAACTCTCGGAACGGATCCACGGCCTGCAGGAGCGCCTCTTCGTCGAGGATCGCCGGTCGGTGTTGGTCGTGCTCCAGGCGATGGACACCGGCGGCAAGGACGGCACGATCGAGCACGTCTTCGGCACGATGAATCCCGCCGGCGTCGACGTGGCGGCGTTCAAGGCGCCGACGGAAGAAGAGCTCGCGCACCACTTCCTCTGGCGGATCGAGCGGCGCCTCCCCGCTCCGGGGCAGATCATGATCTTCAACCGGTCGCACTACGAGGACGTGCTGATCGTGCGGGTGCACGCCCTCGTGCCCGAGGACGTGTGGCGCGGCCGGTTCGACGAGATCGACGCGTTCGAGGCGAAGGTCGTGGCCGCCGGCACCACGATCGTGAAGTGCTTCCTGCACATCTCCTACGACGAGCAACGGGAGCGGCTACTCGCCCGGCTCGACGACCCCGACAAGCACTGGAAGTTCAACGAGGCCGACATCGACGAACGCGCGCGGTGGGCGGACTATCAGGCCGCGTACGAGGACGCGATCCGGCGGTGCAGCACGGAGGCGGCGCCCTGGTACGTCGTCCCCGCCGACCGGAAGTGGTACCGGAACTGGGCGGTCGCGAGCCTGTTGGCCGAGACCCTCGAGGAGATGGATCCCACCTACCCACGTCCGGATCTCGACATCGAGGCGCTCAAGACGCGGCTCGCCCCTCCCCACTGACCCGCCCGACGGCCTAGGTCCCTCGGCGGGGGCCTGAAGCGCAACGGTTGCAACGATTCCTGGCCTATCGGCGTAGGGACAGGTCCCGTGAGGGCGCCCTATCCTGGGGACACCCCCGAGCCAACTGGAGACCCCCGATGCGCCGCTCCTCCAGCACCTTCCTCACGCTCTGCCTCGCCTTGGCGACGCTCGCCGCGATCCCCGCCTCCCCGGCCGTCGCGGTGAACCCGGCACAGCCGACCGTCGTGTCCGCCAACCCGGCCAACTGGACCCCGCACGTGCTCGACGGCATCGTGAACACGATCGTGCCCGTGGGGAACCAGATCGTCGCCGGCGGCACGTTCACGCAGGTCAAGGAGCCGGGCGGCCCGATCCTCGCGCGCACGAACCTCTTCGCGTTCGATGCGACCACCGGCGCGATCAACCCGAACTTCGCGCCAGTGCTGGACGGTGAGGTGCTCTCCCTCGCCACCGACGGCTCGGGAACCTCGGTCTTCGTCGGCGGCTCCTTCACGACCGTGAACGGCCAGACGAACCGCCGCCTCGTCAAGCTCAGCATCGCCACCGGCCAGCGGATGACGTTCGCGGGCAAGATCAACAGCGGCGCCGGCGTCTACGACATGCTCGTCAGGAACAACAAGCTGTACATCGGGGGCGCGTTCTCGACCGTCAACAAGACGACGCGCCAGCGGATCGCCGCGTTCGACCTCCCGGCCGGCACGCTCGACCCGAACCTGCATGTGGCGTTCGCGGGCCAGCACAACGGCGGCACCGTTCGCGTCCACAAGTTCGACATCACGCCCGACGGCACGAAGCTCGTCGCGATCGGCAACTTCTTGACCGCCGACGGCTCGGCGCGTCGCCAGATCGCGATGCTCGACCTCACCACGACGCCCGTGAGCGTCGCGAACTGGCAGACGAGCCGCTTCGTCAACCAGTGCACGTCCCGCTTCGACACGTACCTCCGGGACATCGACTTCGACCCGACGGGCCAGTACTTCGTGATCGGGACCACCGGCGCATGGATGGGTGGGCCCGGCGCCGGCGTCCTGTGCGACTCCGTGTCCCGGTGGAGGACGAGCGCCACGGGCACCGGGGTCCAGCCCGAGTGGGTCGACTACACGGGCGGCGACACGACCTTCAGCGTCGCCGTCACGGGCACGGCCGTGTACGTCGGCGGGCACCAGCGGTGGTGGAACAATCCGTTCAGCGCCGACCGACAGGGACCCGGCGCGGTGTCGCGCCCCGGCATCGCCGCGCTCGACCCGTTGAACGGCGTCCCCTTCCAGTGGAACCCCGTGCGGGACCCGCGTGGCCTCGGGGTGCAGGCACTGGTCGCCACGGATGCCGGCCTTTGGGTCGGGTCCGACACCGCGAATATCGGCGGCGAGTATCACGGTGAGATCGCCTTCATGCCCCTCGAGGGAGGCTCCTCGGTGCCCAAGCACGTGAACTTCGACCTGCCGAACGAGCTGTACTCCATGCCCTCGAGCGGCGGCGGTGAGTCCCTCACACACCGCCCCTTCACCGGAACGACGTCGGGCACCGCCGCCTTGCTGAGCACCCCCGGCACCAACTGGTCGAACGCCCGAGGTGCGTTCTTCACGAACGGCCGGATCTACGCGGGATGGAACGACGGAACCTTCACGTCCCGGACGTTCGACGGGACGACGGTCGGACCGCTGCACGCGATCGGCCTGAACGGGTTGACCAACAGCTACTGGCCGGTGTCCAGCATCACCGGGATGGCGCTCGACAACGGCCGCCTGTACTACACCGTGAACGGCGACACGCGCCTCCTCTACCGGTACTTCACACCCGAGTCCGACATCGTGGGCGCGGAGACCTTCGTGGCCAGCGGGAACGGTGACGGCTTCAGCTGGAGCGACGTGAGCGGCCTGGCGCTCTCGAGCGGCAGGCTCTTCTTCGCCCGCACGAACGGGAACCTCTACTCCGTCGCGTGGCTGAACGGGAAGCCCTCGGGCGCCATCGCGACGATCGGCGGTCCGGCGATCGACGGCAAGAACTACGCCTCGCGCGGGATGTTCGTGTGGGGCCAGAACGCCGACAAGACGGCGCCCACGATGCCCGGCACACCCACGGGCGTGTCGACCACCACCACGTCGATCGACCTGACGTGGGGTGCATCGACCGATGCCGTGAGCCAGGTGATCAACTACCACGTCTACCGCGACGGCGGCCCAGATCCTGTGGCGACCGTGGCGAGCGTGTCGACCGGCAGCGTCTCGTACGTGGACGTCGGCCTCGCACCGTCGAGCGCCCACACCTACCGGGTGAGTGCGGTCGACGAGGCGGGGAACGAGAGCGCGAAGGGCGGCACGTCGGGGTCGATCTCGGTGATGGCGCCTGACCTCAACCCGCCCACGGTCCCGGGCACCCCCGCCGGGGTCGCCACCGGCAAGACCTCCATCGACGTGACCTGGACGACCTCGACCGACAACGGTGGCGCTCCGATCACCTACCGCATCTACCGCGACGGCGACGGCACGCCCGTCGGCAGCATCACGAGCGCCTCGACGACGACCGTGACGTACGAGGACAGCGGCCTCGACGTGGCCAGCAGCCACACCTACCAGGTCGACGCCGTCGACGAGTCGGGGAACCCGAGCGCCAAGAGCGCGGTCTCCGGCCCGGTCAGCACCGGGGGCACCTTCTGGTCCGACGGGTTCGACACGGCCGACTTCTCGGCTTGGACGTCGGTCACCCGGATGTCGATCGCCGGTGGTACGGGTGGCAACGCGCCCCCGAGCGCGTTCGCGAGCCCGGTCGCGCAGAGCGCCACCGCGTCGAAGACGCTGGGCGCGGACTTCCCGTCGATCTGCCTGAGCGCCAACGTGAACGTCACGAACCGGGGCACCGCGGCGCTCGACCTGATGCGCCTGCGCACGGCGGGCAACGGCAACGTCGGCCGGGTGCTCCTGAACTCGAGCGGCATCCTGCAGGTGAAGTCGGATGTGTCGGGCACCGTCAAGGGGTCCGGCGCGAGCCTGTCGGCCGGCTGGCACTCGATCGAGGTGTGCATGACGGTCGGGACGGCCGGAACGTGGGACCTCTACCTCGACGGGAACCAGGTCGTGACCGGATGGGTGGCCAACACCGGCACCTCTCCCGTCGGCCGGATCCAGATCGGGGACAGCGCCGCCAAGACCTTCACGGCCAATTTCGACGACGTGGTCGTCGACGGGTTCCCGGGCTAGCCGGCGCCCGACCATCCTCTCCCTGGCTCGGGGAGAGACCCGAAGGGGGCGCCTCGGCGCCCCCTTCGTCGTTCGTTGGACGCTGCCTCAGGGGAGCGGCTCGATGCGCCCGGCCTTCGGCCGCAGCGACGCGACCAGCTCCTTGAGCTGGAACGTGTCGCGGAGCCGCCACAGGACCAGGGCGTACAGCGAGCACGACACGACCGCGAACACCGCCATGCTGAGGATGGTCGGCCCCAGCACGAACCGGCAGGCGAGCCCGAGCCCGCCGAAGATCGGCACGGACGCGAGCGCGGCGGCCCGGGACCCGGGGCCGAACGGCGTGAGCCCCAGGAACTTCGACACCTGGATCAGCGGCAGGATGTTGCGCACGAGGATGCTCACGAACCACGCCACCGCGCTCCCGGTGATGCCGAACGGCGGGATCAGCAGCAGGTTCAGGATCACGTTCAGGACGAGCGCGATGATCGTGTTCGCCGCGCTCCACCAGCTCTTGCCACCCATCAGCAGGACCACGTCCACCGGGCCGCACGCCATGCTCACGAGCATCGCGAGCGAGAGGATCACGAGCACCGGACCGCCCGTCGTGAACGACGCTCCGAACACCAGCACCAGCACGGGCGCGAAGACCGCCATCGTGAGGTAGATCGGCCAGGACATGATCATCAGCCACGTGGTCGCCGCCTGATAGACGGACTCGGCCCGATCGTGCTCGCGGGCCGCCAGGAGGCTCGAGATCTGCGGCGCGATCGCCTGCACCATCGCCTGCAGGATCGCCTGGCCGATCACGATGTACCGGCTCGAGGCCGTGTAGACCGCGGCCTCACCCGAGGACCGCAGGGCGCCGATCAACAAGGTGTCGAGCCACAGGATCATGACCTGGAACACCCCGGCGAGCCCGCGCGGCGCCGTGAAGCGCCAGAACTCCGAGACGAGCCGGCGTGGCGGCGTGACCTCCCGGCCGTGCATGCGGGCCTCGGAGCGCCGCTCGAGCACGAGCAGCCAGGAGACCGCGGCCACGAAGCTGAGGCCGATCGGCAGCCCGTACGCGAGCGCGAAGGCAGCGGAACCGGCCGACAGCAGCACCGCGGCGAGGGCCATCACGCATTGGCCGAGCGGCTTGAAGATCCTGTCGACGGTGACGGAAGGGATCATCGTGCCGAAGCCACGGGTACCGGCGATCGCGACCGTGTTGATCGCCGACAGCGGCAGGAACAGGATCAGCGTGTGCACGTAGGGCTCGAGCGCGTGGGGATCCTCCCCACTGCCGAACAGGCGCGACAAGGGCTCCGCGTAGTACAGGCCGACCAGCGCGAGCGCGGTCCCGGCGATCGCGACCGGCACCAACGCCACGACGAGCGTCCAACGGATGTCGTGCACTCGATCGAGTGTTCGGTATCGCGCGATGAACCGCACGAGGCCGGTGTCGGCGCCGAGCTCGGCCGTGTTGCTCGCGATGACGAACAGGGCGACCGCCTCGAAGAACACGCCCGACGCGTCCCGGCCGAGGCCGCGGGTCACGATGATGACCAGCACGAAGTTGAGCAGACCGTAGGCGACGCTGCCCGCGAGGTTCAGGGCCCCGCCCCGGGCGAGCCGGGAGAGGTCCCGCGACGGATCGCCGGTCGCGGGGGCGGGGGTCGTCACCGGTGCGCTCACCTGGCCGGTCGCTCCGCGACCCCGGACCCGTCCTCCGCCTCGCCCAGCCCGCGTACGCGGTAGCCGTACCGCGCCAACCACGGCGCTGTGAGCGCCGACACCCACGCCCGGTCGGTCGAGGGGAAGCGCGTCCGCCACGACTCGTCACGGCGGATCTGCACCGCACCGTGGGTGAACCGCATCGGGTTCCCTCCCACGATGTGATCGACCCCGAGCGCCACGGTGTCGCCTTCGATGAAGGACAGGTCCGGCACCTCCTCGGGCCGCACGTGCCGGACGATGTCGCGCACGGTGGCCTCGGGCGACGCGACCAGGTCCTCGTACCGAACGCGCAGGTAGGGCACGCCGGCGGTGCGCAGGAACGACGTCATCGCGTTGTACAGGTCGTAGCGGGCCGCGGCCGACCACGGCCGATAGACGATCATCTTCTCGCCGGTGTTCGGATCCTTGACGACGTCCTTCTGCCAGGAATACGCGACGGCGCGCGCGTCGCGGACGAGGTGGATCACCCGCGGATCGACGTCGTGCATCCGCTTGAGGATGAAGGCGTGCGACGGGAGCTTCGACGAGTCGACGACCACGGATGCCCCGGCGACCTCGGCGATCGAGCGGTAGAGCGGCCCGAGGTAGTCCTCATAGCGCGCGAGCCGGTTCGTCCACGAGCCCGGCAGGACCGGCGACGCGAGCGCCATCGTCGTCCAGCCGCGGTCGAGGGAGTTCCGCAGGCGCATGACCTCGTCGACGTCGACCGAATCCCAGCCTCCGAACGCCAGATCCCCGACCTGCGTCCAGAACGGGCAGTCACGGAAGGCGCTGCCGCACGCGCACGTGGCGTTGCCGACCAGGCCGCGGCGCCAGATCATGCGGAGCTCCCCCACCGACACGAAGCCCGGGACGCGGCCGAGGATGCGGTCGAGCAGTGTGCTACCGGAACGTCCCCATCCGCCCACGTACGCGACACGTGTCGGTGGGGAGCCGGTGGCCCCGCTCACGAGACCCCTTGCGAGACCGGCCGCCCGTACTCGGGCGTCGAGGCGAGCCACCCCGGACGGAGCAGGGGCAGGCCGTCCCGCATGATGATGGCGGCGGCCACCATCATCGTGTGGAGCTGCAGCGGCATGAGCTCGTAGTACGGCGACATGATGATCGCCATAAGTATCGTGAGATGCGGCCAGAACCTTACGTCGCGCGCCGTACGCAATCGTCGCCCCGACCGCACCAACAGATAGAACAGCCAGCCCATGTACATCAGGAGCGCGGGGATGCCGTTGGAGACCATGACGAGCCAGAGTTGCCCGTGCGTGCCCACGGCCGCGTTCGCAGGATTGTCCTCGGCCGCCTGCGGCGCCCCGTAGCCGAGCAACGGGCTCTGCTGTGCGAGCTCGAGCGCCACGAGGTTCCGCCCGATCCTCCCCTGGTCCGAGTAGTTCCGGTTCACGCGGGTGATGAGGACGTTCATCAGCGGTGTGAACACCAGGAGCAGGGCCAGCACGACCGCGCCCAGGGCGAACCACTTGATCGTGCGGACGTCGAAGGCGAAGGCCAATCGGAGGCCGCCGTAGAGCAGCCCCAGCGCCAGCGCGAGCCAGGCGCCTCGGTCCAGGGAGAAGAAGAACGGGACGATCGAGAACAGCAGCAACCCGCCGAGCACCGGCCTCCAGCCGCGCCGGCAGGTCGACAGGAACGACCACAGGGCGAACGGCGTGAGCAGCACGAAGTTCGATCCCCAGGCGTTGGGGTACGGGAACGGGGCCTGCGTGCGATGGATCCCCAGCCCGACGAAGGCGGCCTGCTTCGCGAACGCCGGCGACACCATGTCGCGCACCAACGGGATCTCGATGATGTTCGTGGGCAACATGAGCTCCATCGGGCTCGTGAGCTCGACCTTGGGCGCCACGAGGCCGAGCAGCCCCCCGAGGACCACCATGCACCACCCGATCGCGAGGAGGTTCACGATCGTGCGCACCGGCAGCTGCGAGCGGGGGGTGTTGTAGATGTAGAGCAGCAGCATCGTGGCGCTGAAGTACATCGAGAATCGGTACCCGTACGACATCGCGCGATCCGTGGCGGTGAGCTGGGTCGCCGAGATCAGCACGAGCCCCAGGAACACCATCCAGATCCCGAACCGCTGGGGAACCCGCACGTCCCCTCGCACGAACAGGCCGATCAGGAGCGACAGCCCGATCACCGGCCAGATCAGGTAGTTCAGGCCCATCAGCCACAGGACGAGCAGCCCCGGGAAGGGAGCGAGCGGCCACCACACCGGAAGGAGCCGTTTCGCCGTGGGAGCGGCGAGCGGCACGCGAGCCTCGACGGCTACGACGTCATCCATAAGGACCAAGGGTACCGGTGGCAGCCCCGCTAGAACATCGTTTGGGACTTCGAGAAGCTTCCCCCGGCCGGGTTGCCGGCCGTATCCTGGATCGAGGTCGCCGGCACGTACAGCACCGTGACCCCTCCGACCGCCGCGAGCGCGCCGCAGCCGGTCCCCGCGCACGAGCCGAAGACCCGCACCGTGAGCGCGTCCCGCGCGCTCGAGAGGGTCAACGTGGAGGCCGACCAGGACGCGGAAGCTCCGTCGATCGTGACGTACCCGTCGCTCCCAAGGTTCATCGGCCCGTGGATGATGCCCGGCGCCGTGAGCACGTCGTTCCCCGACCCCACGGGGTCGGTGATCGTGAAGGTCGTGGTCGACGGGATCGACGAGGCGGCGAGCTGCTCGCTCCACTCGGCGGTGAGCTCGTCGCAGACCTCCAGGACGGTCGTCTTCGGGAGCCCCGAGCACGAACCGCTCGTCGGGTGCTGCTTCCTGAAGCCCACGGCGACCGGGCCCGCCTTGTCGAGCGGGGCTGACGCCCCGAAGCTCGGGTGATTGCCGGCCGCATCCTGGATCGCGTTCGGGGCGATGAGCCCCATCGTGAAGAGGCCGACGGCCGTGTCCGGCTGGTCGGTCCACCCGCCGATCGTCAGGGTGGCGGTCGAGCCCGACGTCGCGACCGATTGCAGGGTCCCGCCCCCGGGAACCCCGGTGAGCTGCCAACCCGCGGTGCACGGGGCGGCACAGGTCGCGAGCGGCTCGTCGAAGGCGACCGTGACGGTGTCCACGAACCCGTCGTGGTCGTTGTCGAGCATCTGCATCGATTGTCGAACGGGAGCCGTCGTGTCACCGGCCTGCGCGGGATCGACCACGCTCACGTAGGTGGCCGAGACGTCGTTCGCGCTCACCGCGTCGGTCTGGAGCCCCGTCACCGACGCCTGGTTGATCAGGGTCTGCGGCGACGACGGCGCCGTGCCGGGGATCGTCGACGGTCGCGGCGTCGCCCGAGGCCATCGCCCCCAGATCACACGTCAGAAGGGTCGTGCCGGAGCACGAGCCCTGGGAGGCGGTCACGGACCCGCCGAGGACGAGGTTCGAGGGCAGCACGTCGGTGAGGACGACATCGTCATCGGCGTTCGGGCCATGGTTCTCGATCGTGAGCGTGTAGGAGACCCCGTTGCCCTTGCCGATCGTCGCGGGCACGGTGGTCGTGACGCCGAGGTCGGCGCCGCCCGCGCTCTCGACGGTGGTCGTCGCGGTGGCGGTGTTGTTCGCGGTGTTCGCGTCGGCGGTGGCGGCGGCGACCGTCGCGGGGTTGGCGATCGAGCCCGCGGTGTTCGCGGACGCGACGATCGTGGCCGCCGCCCCGGACGACGTCACCGTGCCCAACGCGCACGTCACGGTGCGCGTCGTCGACGCGTACGTGCACCCGGGGGCGCTCACGAGATCGAGGGTGGCCGGCAGCACGTCGGTCAGCGTGGTCGAGGTCGCCGGGTCCGGCCCGGCGTTCGACACGGTCGCGGTGAACGTGATCTGCTGACCGACGTTGACCGTCGCGGGCGCTCCCGCGAACGTGAGCCCGAGGTCGGCGTTGGCCGGCGCGGCGCCGTCGGTGAACTGGGCGAAGTTCAGCCGCTTGAGGTTCGAGACCCTGGTGAAGTCACCGCCGATGTACAGCTTGTTGTTGCCGAATGCGTCGACCGCGAAGACCCCGAGGAAGCCCGAGGTCACGGGCGGGAGCCACGTCGTGTCGAGCGCGCCCGTGGCGGCGTCGGCGCGCACCACCTGTTCGACAGCCTTGCCGTCGTACTTGAAGAAGTGGCCGCCGAAGTACGGCGTGCCGTTCGAGACGTCGACGCCCTGCACGTTCCCGTCGGTCTTCTTCTCCCACACCTTCGCGCCGTTCGACAGGTTGACGGCGAGCGCCTTGCCGCCGCCGCCGCCGCCCGCCGCGTACAGGCGGGTCGAGCCGGCGGCGAGGTCCAGGATCGGGTAGCTGGGGTGGTAGACGCCGGCGATCGTCGCCCCGCTGGTGGGCTCGATCGTGGTCAGCTTGTTCTGGCTCGTGCCGTTCACGTTCGAGAAGTTCCCGCCCATCCAGAGCCGCCCCGAGGCGAGCACCAGGTCGCGGACGAGGTTGTCGGCCGTGGCGCTGAATCCGGAGACCTGCGCGCCGGTCGTGGGGCTGAGCGCCGCGATCCGCGTCGCGGGCGTGGAGCCGAGGCTCGTGAACGCCCCGCCGATGTAGACGCGGTCGGTCGAGACCGCGATCGCGCGCACCACGTTGTTCGGCCATCCGGTCGGCTTCCACGAGGTCATCTGCCCGGTCGCGGTGTCGAAGCGCGCGATCCGGCGCTGCGTGAGGCCGTTCACGGTCGTGAAGTTCCCGCCGACGTAGAGGGCCGATCCGTCGGGCGAGGCCGTGAGCGCGAACACCGAGCCGTTGACCGCCGGCGCGAACGACGTCGGCTCACCGGTGATCGCGTCGATCGCGCCGATGGAGGCCCGGGGGACGGTGACGTCGGTGACGGTGTCCTGGAGCGCGGTGAAGTCCCCGCCGAGATAGATCGTGTTCCCGACGCGCAGGATCGTGCTGACCTTCCCGTTCGTTCCCCACGTGAGGTCGGGGGTGACCGGGAGCGCGGCCGAGGCGGCGGTAGGGAAGAGACCGATCAACAGGGTCACGCCGAGGGCTGCGGTGAGGAAGCGGCGCATGGGGAGGGGGGGCTCCTTACTCGTGGTCGAGCGAACGGTGGGGCACTGCGTACGTCGGTCGGACTAGGTCGGGCACCGTACGATACCGGATGGTGTCCCCCGAAACAACGGCGCTCAGAGCATCCGGGCGATGGTCTGGGCGAAGGTCCTAGGCCGGTCGGACCGGTGCCCTGCGGGCGAAGGATCCGCCGGATCCATCCCGGGAACGCCGACGTGGTGGCTACCCCCGGGCGCGCCAGGCGGCGAGCACTTCCGCCTCGCGGTCGGGCGAGAGGCCTGCCGCCATCGGCCAGGTCTGTTCCCGGGTCCGGTCCCACTCGAGGGTGTCGCGCACCGTCTCGGCGACCGGACGGTTGTCGAGGCCGGCGGCGATCGCGTGGGACGGATCGAAGAGGTGGCTGCCCGGCTCCTCCGGCACCCAGAGCGGGAACGCTTCGTACTTCTCCTCGCCGAGGCGTTCCCCGAGCCACTCCCCGTCCGCCCACGTGACGGCCGTGTCGGCCCCCGCCGCGGCGCGGGCCTCCTCGATCAACGCGGCGAGCGTCGTGGAGCCGGCCGGGTGGACGACGTTGAACGCCCCGCCCGTGGCGGACTCGGCCAGCCGGAGCACGAACGCGCCCAGGTCGCGCGCGTCCACGAACTGGATCGCCTGGTCGGCGGGGCCCGGCGCCAGCATCGTCCCGCCGGTCGCCCCGCGCCGGATCCAGTACGTGAACCGGTCGGTCGGGTCGTGCGGCCCCACGATGTAGCCGGGACGGATCAGGGCGGCCCGGTCGCCGAAGGCCGCGGTGACCTCCCGCTCACAGGCGACCTTCAGGGGACCGTAGGTCGTCTCCGTGATCTCCTCGGTGTCGGGGAAGGGCGGCCCGTGCAGCGGCGAGGCCTCGGTCATCCCGGGCTCATCGAACGACGCGAACGCGGAGATCGACGAGATGTACCCGTACCATCCGGCACCCCGCAGCCGCTCGACCGCGGAACCCACCGAGCGGGGGACGTACCCGCACATATCGACCACCGCATCGAACTCGCGATCGCCGAGCGGTCCGAGCCCCTCCTCGCGATCCCCCAGGACGTGCTCGGCTTCGGGGAACAGGTCCCCGCCGCTCTTGCCCCGATGGAAGAGCGTGACCTCATGGCCGCGCGCGAGCGCCCGTTCCGTGAGTGCCCGTCCGGAGAACCGCGTACCCCCGATGACCAGCAGTTTCATACCGAGTCCCTCTCCTTCGTCGTTCGTGCGTGCGACCGGATGCTACCCCGGGTTGACATGATGCACGTGTGACGTCATACTGACGTCATCACGACAGCGACTAGACACCAAGGAGGCGTCATGGACGGCACCACACGAAGCCATCTCGGCAAGCTCCGTCTCTCGGATCTGCTGCGGCAGGCGCAGCTCGAGCGCCGTGCCTCGACCCGCCGGGCCCACCCCCGCCGGCCGGGCGGCCGCGGCGAGCCCGTCGCGGAGCGCTGACGATGGACACGACCCCGTTCCTCGACGCGATCCGCGGCGACCTGCAGGCCGTCACCGCGGGCGACGAGTCCGCCGCGGCCGTGGCCGAGCGGCTCTCCCGCGCGCTCGAGTCATCCCTCCAGCTGCGGCTCCTCGACGCGATGGGCGAGGCGGCGCTCGAGCTCTCGGATCAGCTCCCCTCCGGCCACGTGGAGGTACGGCTGGCGGGGCGAGACGTGCAACTCGTGGTCGTCGACGCCGCCGAGCCCGAGCCGGAGCCGGCCGCGCGCGACGACGAGGGCGGCACGGCCCGGTTGACCCTCCGGATGCCCGACGCCCTCAAGGCCCGCGTGGAACGGGCCTCGGCGTCCGAGGGCATCTCGACCAACGCCTGGCTCGTGCGGGCGATCACGCGTGGGCTCGACCGGCCGCCGGGCGGCAAGCGCCGCGTGGGCAGCCGGATCACGGGCTTCGCGCAGAGCTGACCCTCCAACCTCACCGAAAGGACGACCCATGGACACGAAGACCTTCACGACCCCCGGGCCGCTCTCGCTCGACGTTCGGATCCCCGTGGGGACGATCGAGGTGCGAGCGACCGACACGACCGAGAGCCGCGTCTCGATCAGCGGCGAGCGCGACGAGGAGGAGATCACCGTCGAGCTCGCCCCACGGCCGCTCGGCGGGCATCGGCTCCTCGTGGCGTACGAACCTCGCAAGACCTTCGGGTGGTTCGGCGGGCTCGAAGACCTCCGATGCCGGATCGAGGTGCCGACGGGCAGCGACGTCGAAGCGGAGTCGGGTTCGGCGGACCTCACGGTGATCGGCGACGTCGCGGCCCTCGAGTTCAAGTCCGGGTCCGGCGACCTCTCGTTCGGCGACGTCGCGGGTTCCACAGCGGCGAAGGTGGCGAGCGGTGACGTCGAGGGTGGGACCGTCGGTGGCGACCTCTCGGTGCACAGCGCGTCCGGGGACGTGCACGTCGGGTCGGTCGGCGGCGCGACGACGGTGCGGACGGCCTCGGGCGACACCGAGCTCGGGCGCGTCGCCGGCTCGGTGCAAGTCACGACCGCGTCCGGCGACGTCGAGATCGAGCGGGCCGAGGCCGGCCGGCTCAACCTGAAGACCGTCTCGGGCGACGTCACCGTGGGCGTGGCGACCGGCACGCGGGTCTGGCTCGACCTGGGCTCCACGAGCGGGGACGCGATCTCGGAACTCGACGGCTCCGACGGCGGGGATGCGAGCCTCGAGATCCGCGCGGCGAGCGTCAGCGGCGACATCCTCGTGCGGCGTGCGAAGGCCGACGTCGCGTGATCGAGCCGCCGATCGCGGAGCCGGGCGACGCGCCCGAGGACGGCACGGGCCGGTGGAGCGCCGGTCCGATGCGTCGCCTGTTCGGCGATCGCGACTACCGGCGGCTCGCGATCGGACAGACCCTGACGCAGTTCGGCGACTTCGCCTTGATGATCGTGCTCGCGATCTGGGTGAAGTCCCTGACCGGGTCGAGCGCCCTGGCGGGCTCGGTGTTCCTCGCGATCGGTGTCCCGGCGCTCGTTTCACCGCTCTTCGGGATGCTGATCGACCGGTTCCCCCGGCGCCGCGTCATGATCGTGAACGATCTGCTGAGCGCCGCGGCGGTGATGTCGCTCGTCCTGGTGGGCGGCCGCGAGGACGTCTGGATCATCTTCGCCGTCGCCCTCCTGTACGGCGTGTCGAGCGTGGTCACGTACGCCGCGCGCGCGGGGTTGCTGGTCTCGATGCTCCCCGACGACCTCCTCGGGGAGGCGAACGGCGTCCTCGCATCGGCGGGCCAGGGCGTGCGGATCGCGGCGCCGCTCGTCGGCGCCGGGCTCTTCGCGCTCTGGGGCGGTCCCGCCGTGGCCGCGTTCGACGCCGCGACCTTCCTCGCATCGGCGTGCCTGCTCTGGCTGGTCCGCTCCCCCGACCTCGTGCCGACGCACGACCGAACGTCGTTCGTGGACGAGCTCACGGCGGGCGTGCGGCACATCTGGGCCACGCCCGAGCTTCGGCGGATCGTCACGGTCGTCTGCATGGTCATGATCATGGTGGGCCTGACCGAGGTCGCCTTCTTCGAGGTCGTGGACCAGGGGCTGCACCGGCCGCCCGCGTTCCTCGGCATCCTCGCCGCGATCCAAGGGGTCGGCGCGATCGCGGGCGGCCTCACGGCGGGCGCGGCGATGCGGCGCCTGGGTGAGACCGGCCTGGCCGCCGCCGGACTCGGGGCGTTCGCGATCGGGTTCGCCCTCGTCGCGGTCGCCGTGCTCCCCACCGTCGTCCCCGGGGCGATCATGGCGGGCGTGGGCAACGCGTACTTCGCGGTCGGGTTCGAGACGCTGTTGCAGCGGCGGACGGCCCCCGAGCTCCAGGGCCGGGTATTCGGCGCGGCCGACGCCGTGATCGCGCTGCCGGCCACGCTGTCGCTGGCCGTCGGCGCCGCGATCGTCTCGACCGTGGACTACCGGGCCACGTTCGCGCTGGGCTCCCTCGCCGTCCTCGGCGGCGCGGTCGCACTGATGCGCGGACGCATCCGCGTCTCGGCGCCGGAGGCGCTGCTCGTGATCGACGGGGCCGAGGCCTATGCGGCCGAGGACTCCATCTCCGGGGCGTAGGCGCCCGAGCGCGCGAGGCCGTTCATCTTCGCCCGGTGCGCGAGCGCGGCCTGGGCCGCCTCGACGTTGGCTTCCTCACCTTTCCAGGCGGTGAGCGAGGGGGCCTGGAGCGCGCGACCGTAGGAGAACGACAGCTCCCACGGGAACCCGCCGACCTTGTTCATCTCGTTCAGGCGGTTCGTTGCCTGCTCGTCGGTCATGCCGCCCGAGAGGAACACGACGCCCGGCACGTCGGCCGGGACATGAGCGGTGAGGGTCTCGATCGTGGCCTTCGCGATCGCGCCGTCGTCGTCCTGGACGGCGTTCCCCTTGCCCGGCACGACCATGTTCACCTTCAGGAGCGACCCCGGGAGGTCCACGCGGTGGGCCGCGAGCTGCTCGTACAGCGCGTCGAGCGTTCGGGCGGTCGCCGAGGCGCACGCCGCGAGGTCGTGGTCGCCGTCCATCAAGATCTCGGGCTCCACGATCGGGACGATGCCGGCCTCCTGGCAGAGCGCGGCGTAGCGCGCCATCCCGTGCGCGTTCGCGAGGATCGCGAAGTCGGTGGGCGTGCCGTCGCCGATGACGATCGTCGAGCGCCACTTCGCGAAGCGGGCGCCGAGGTCCGCGTACTCGGTCAGCCGCTCACGCAGCCCGTCGAGTCCCTCGGTCACGGTCTCATCCGGGAACCCGGCGAGCGGCTTGGCGCCGGTGTCGACCTTGATGCCGGGCACGACCCCGGCCGCGCGCAGCACGTCGACGAAGGTGCGGCCGTCATCGGCCGACTGCCGGATCGTCTCGTCGAACAGGATCACGCCGCTGATGTGATCGCCGACGCCCGGCGTCGTGAACAGGAGCTGCCGGTAGCGACGGCGCTGCTCTTCGGTGGACTCGACGCCGATCGAATCGAAGCGCTTCTTGATCGTGCCGGTCGACTCGTCGGCGGCCAGGATCCCCTTCGCGGGGGCGACCAGGTCACGGGCGGTGTCGTGCAGGACGCTCATCGTCGTTCCTCCTGAGACTGGGCTGACCTCCCCAGCCTACGGCAGCCTCCCCGGCGCCGAACGGCCCCGTTCCCTCCCGCGGGGCGACGAGCGCACCGTCGCTAGACTCCCTCACGTGTCGACCTGTCCCGTCTGCAGCCAAGCGGTCCCCGAGGGGGCGCGCTTCTGCCCGAACTGCGGGGCGCCGCTCGCCGCAGGCCCCCCGGAGGAACGCCGGCTCGTCACCGTCCTGTTCTGCGACCTCGTCGGGTTCACCGAGCTCTCGGACCGGGCCGACCCCGAGGACGTGCGCGCCACCCTCCGCGCGTTCCACGCCCCGCTGAAGGAGGTCGTCGAGCTCTACGGGGGCACGATCGACAAGTTCATCGGCGACGCCGTGCTGGGCGTGTTCGGGGCACCGGTCGCCCACGAGGACGATCCGATCCGCGCCGTGCTGGCCGCCCTCAGGATCCAGGAGACGATCTCGGAGCGCTCGGGCTCAGATCGGCTCGCCCATCCCCTGGCCGTCCGGATCGGGATCGACAGCGGCGAGGCCGTGGTGGCGTTCGGGGCCGGACCGCAGGTGGGTGAGAGCGTCGCGGGCGACGTCGTGAACACGGCCTCGCGCCTGCAGTCGGTCGCGCCCGTGAACGGGACCGTCGTCGGCGAGGCCACCTACCGGGCCACGCGTCACCTGATCCGGTACGAGGCGCTCGAGCCGGTCACGGTGAAGGGCAAGGGCGAGCCGCTGCCGATCTGGCGCCCGCTCGAGGCGTTCGCGCGCACGGGCATCGACCCGCGCGGGCCGGCGACCCCTTTCGTGGGCCGGGCCGACGAGCTCGCGCAGCTCCGCACGATCTTCCGTCGGGTACTCCAGTCGGCGAGCGCACGGGACGACGAGGATGCGCTGCGGTTCGTGACCATCTCGGGCGAGCCCGGGATCGGCAAGACCCGCATCGTGACGACGTTCGCCGACTACGTCGACGAGCTGCCCGACCTCGTGCGGTGGCGGCAGGGGCGGTGCCTCCCGTATGGCGAAGGCGTGAGCTTCTGGGCGCTCGGCGAGGTGCTGAAGGCCGAGGCCGGCGTGCTCGACGACGATCCGCCCGAGGTGGCGTCGGAGAAGCTCGATGCGGCGCTCGCATCGACCGTGTCCGACGAGGAAGAGCGCGACTGGCTCCGCCCGCGGCTCGCGCCGCTGCTCGGCCTCGGCGGGGCGACGCGCGATGTCCCCCGCGAAGACCTGTTCGCGGCGTGGCGCCGGTTCCTCGAGGCGATGGCCCACGACAACGCGTTCGTCCTGGTCTTCGAGGATCTCCACTGGGCCGACACCGCATTCCTCGACTTCATCGACGAGCTCGTCAGCCGTTCGCGGCGCTCGCCGATCATGCTGCTGTGCGCGACGCGCCCCGAGCTGTTCGACCGGCGCCCGGATTGGGGCCGGGGGATCCCGAACGCCACGCAGATCGTGCTGCCGCCCCTCACCGACGGGGAAACCGCCGGGCTGATCGGCGGGCTGCTCGACCGGGTCGTGCTGCCCAGCGAGACCCAGGCGATGTTGATCGAGCGAAGCGGCGGGAACCCGCTCTTCGCCGAGGAATTCGTGCGGATGCTCGAAGACCAGGGGATCCTCGACGGCGCCGGCAGCGGCCGACTGACCGACCCGAACGCCGCGATCCCGGTGCCCGACTCCCTGCAGTCGCTGATCGGCGCGCGCATGGACGCGCTTCCACCGGCCCTGAAGTCGCTGCTGCACGACGCCGCGGTGATCGGGAGGGTCTTCTGGTCGGGCGCGGTGGCCCGAGTCTCGGGGATGCCCGAGGACGAGGTGCGCTCGCTCCTGGACCTCGCGGCACGGCGCGAGCTGGTACGCAGTGCGCCGTCCTCGAGCGTCACGGGGCAAACCGAGCATCTCTTCTGGCACGCGCTGATCCGCGACGTCGCCTACGGGCAGATCCCGCGGTCGGCCCGCGGGCGCAAGCACGTCGAGGCGGCTCGCTGGATCAGGGACACGGTGGGCGAGCGTGCGGCCGACTTCGCCGAGGAGATCGCCTACCACTACCAGGAGGCGCTCGAGCTCGCCGCGACCGCCGGCGCCGAGCTGACGCCCGAGGCCCGGTCCGAGGCCGCGACGGCCTTCGTGTTGGCGGGCGAACGTGCGCGGAACCTCTCCGCCTCGCGGGCGAGCGACTACTTCGACGGGGCCCTCGCGTTGATGCCGGCCGAACACCCAGGTCGCCCTTACGCATCGCTCCGAGCGGCCGAGATCGCCAGCATGACCGGGAACTTCCCCGAGGCCGAGCAGCTGTACCTCGCGGCGATCGTGGCCGCGCGCGCCCAGCGCGACATGACCGCGCTCGGCGACGCCATGGGGATGCTCTCGCGGCACTACTCGCGGATCGGCGACACCGCGCGGTCCCAGGAACTGATGCACGAGGCGCTCGAGATCCTCGAGGCCGAGGCGCCGGGGCCCGAGCTCGCGCGCGCCTACAACCGGCTCGCCGGCGAACGCCTCGTGGCGGACGACTTCGCGGGCACGCTCGAGATCGCGGAGAAATCGCTCGACCTCAGTCGACAGCTCGGGATGGACGACGAGATCGTGCAGGCCCTGCAGAACCGCGGCGCCGCCCGCTGCGAGCTCGGCGACGAAGGCGGGCTCGACGATCTCCGCGAGGCGGTGCGGCTCGGGCGCGCCCGCGGGCTCGCCGAGGAGACGGCCGCCAGCTACGGGAACCTCTCGTACCAGATGTGGTTCCGGGAAGGCCCCGCGAAGGCGCTCGAGACCTGGCGCCAGATGGAGGAGCTCGCGGGGCGGCACGGCTACGTCACCCAGGTCCAGTGGGCCCGGATGGGCCAGCTCGAGACGCTGTTCGACCTGGGCGAATGGGACCGCGTGCTCGACATCGCCCGGGAGATGGAGAAGTGGGACCTGCCGCTCGAGCGGCGTTCGCAGGTCGGCGTGTACGCGCACCTGTTCGAATCGTGGGTGCGGCTCAGGCGGGGCCACGACGAGGGGCTCGACGCGCTCGTCGACGAGCTCCTCGCGGACGCGCGTCGGATCGAGCTGCCCGAGTACCTGTCCCCTGCGCTGATCCTCGCGTGCGAGGTGCGGCGGTTGCGGGGCGACACGAGGGGCGCGCTCCAGGCGCTCGACGAGTTCATGGCGGTCACGACCACGGCGCCCGCCTACCGGACGTTCCTGCTGCCGGTGGTGGTCCGGGCGCTCGTCGCGATGGGCCGGATCGATACGGCCGACGAGGTCATGCCACGGGTCTCGGAGGTGCGTACCTGGCGGCAGCGCGTCTCGTACACGACCGCCGAGGCCGTGATCGCCGAGGGCCGCGACGACGTCGAGACGGCGGCCGCGAAGTACACGCAGGCGGCCGGCGGCTGGCGCGACTACGGCTTCGCCCTCGAGGACGGGCTCACGCACCTCGGCGCGGCGCGCTGCCTCAGGGCGCTCGGGGATCCCGACGCCGCCGCCGAAGCCGCCGCCCGGGCGCGCGAAGCGCTCGGGAAGCTCGGCGCTGCCCCGTCACTGGCCGAGGCCGACGAGCTCGCGGGCCCGATCGCGGGCTCGGCCTAGCGCCCCGCTCAAGCCCTCGCAGGACCCGGCCGATGGCTGGGCATGGCGCGTGACGATCGCTTCCGGACCACGTTCTTCGCCGTCGTGGTCGCCGGTGTGCTCGCGTTCACGGCCACCGCGGGTCTGGTCTCGATACCCGGTCATGAGGGGACCGACGTCGCGCACGCCGCGCTCCTCGGCGACGCCTCCGCCGTCCGCCCGTTCACCGGCCACGGGCCTCGGGCGCGTCCCCGGCCGGCGGCGACGCCGGATCGCAGGCACGCACGCGCCGACGCGCACCTCCTCGTGGCCGCGCCTCGCGACCTCACCGCGCGCGCCCGCCCCGAGGCCGGCGCCGCCGTGGTCGGCGTCGTCCCGTCGGGCTCGAAGTACTACGGCATCCCCACGACCGCGTGGGTCGAGGAGATCAGTGACAACGGCCGCTGGGGCCGCGTGGAGCTCCCCTACGTCTGGCCGCGCCGCGAGGGATGGATCCTGCTGCCCGGCCTCCGTCGCGACCGGACGTTCGTCGAGGTGCACGTCGACCTCTCGCGCCACTGGCTCACCGTCCAGAAGCGCGGCCAGGTCCTCTTCGGCACACGGACCGCGACCGGCGCGGCCTCGTCGCCCACGCCGGTGGGCGAGTACTTCGTGACCGACCGGATCCCGTTCTCGGGCGGATACCTCGGGACGTTCGCCTTCGGGATCTCGGGGATCCAGCCGCACCTGCCGGCCGGATGGTCGGGCGGCAACCAGCTCGCGATCCACGGCACGAACGACCCTTCGTCGATCGGCACGAGCGCGAGCGCAGGGTGCATGCGCGTGAGCGAGCGGACGCTCGCCCGCCTGAAGCCGCTCCTGCGGCTCGGCACCCCCGTCATCGTCGAGCGCTGAGGCATGGAGCGCTGCGGCACCGAGCGCTGAGGGGCCGAGGGTCCGCCCGCTCATCCCCGGCCGTGCTCGGCCACGAACGCCCGTAGATCCTTGAGGTGCGCGTCCGCATGGCGGAAGTCGCCCGTGGGGCCGCCGAGGATCCCACCGAGCCGCGCCCCGACCGCCTTGCGGGCTCGCGGCGTCCCGGGCGCCTTCCATCGCGCGTCGGTCGTCTCGCTGAGCCGACGGATCAGCTCGGCGTGGGTGCGTTCGGCGCGGCGCCGCATCTCGGCGCCCGACCGCGACGCCTTCCGGGCCACCGCCTCGACGTTCACCGCCGTCGTGCCCGTGGACCACAGCGCGGCGTCGATCGGGACGCCCCTGCCATCGGTCCAGGCGTCGAGCGCCTCGATCGCGTACTCCTCCCAGCTCTCGAGATGGCCGACGAGATCCTTGGGCGACCAGTCGCCGCCCCCGAGGCCCGGGCGCGACAGCGCGCGCGGCGAGAGCCGATCGAGCAGACCGTTCACCGTCGCGTGACCCTCGTCGAGGATCCGGATCGCGCGGCGCCGCGAGATGAGGTCGTCGACCGCCATCGACGGCGAGCCTACGCCGGGCTCGCCTGCGTCCGCCACCACGAGGCCGCGACCAACTCCGGCACGAGGACCTCGGTCAGCAGGGCGACCTCGCGCACGTCGTCGCCGGGATAGCGCACGGTCTGGCGTACACCCGGAACCGCGCCGCCCACGGCGAGCACGCGCCCTCCGCGCTCGCGCATCCACGCCATGATCGCGCCGTCGAACCGCGAGCCTGCGAACAGGATCGCGCGGTAGTCGAGCGGCTTCGTCAGGTAGACGTCCACGTGGAGCCAATCCCCCGACTCGCAGGCGTCGGCGGTGCGGCGCGGACCCTCACGGAGCAGCAACGCGCCCTGCTCCGCCGACGAGAGCCGCTCCCCCGGCGCGATCGTGAACGTCGCCTGGCCCTCGGCGAGCAGCTCGCCCGCGGGATCGAGCCAGACCTCGCGTCGCGCGAGCAGATCCTCGCTGGCGTCGGCGGCGGCACGGACCCAGCGGGACACGGCCGAGATCGGAGCCCCGGTGAGGCGCGACTCCAGCGCCAGCAACAGCGCCAGCGTGTGCTGGAAGGAGCGGCATGCGACCCCGCCCGCCTCGTCACCCGCCGCCATGTCGACGACGAGGTCGGCATCGTCGGTGAGCCCGGATCCCCGCACGTTCGTCAACGCCGCCGCGACGGCGCCCGTCCCGCGGTGCCGAGCGAGGGCGGCGATCGTCTCCACGGTCCCGCCGCTCGCCGAGACGCCGACCGCGAGCGTGCCGGGCCTGCCCGGCGAGCCCGACTCGAGCGAGGCGTACTCGGCCACCGCGTCGATCCCGGCGGCGCGGAGGCGGGTGGCGGCCACCCCGGCTGCGTACCGCGACGACCCCATCCCGATCAGCACGATCCGTTCGGGGACCTCGATCGGCGCCCACGGATCGGCCTCGTCGAGCCGGTCGGCGAGCGATCGGAGCGCCGCCGGCTTCGCCTCGAGGTCCGCACGGAACGCCGTCGGATCCATCACGGCACGCCCTCGTCGGGTGGGAACATCGCCGCCATCGCCAGGTCCGGGACGTAGCGCCAGCGTGGGAGGAAGCGGGCCGCGTACACGAACTCGTGCGCCTCCTGCGCGACCTCGAACGGACGCAGCAGCCGACCGTCGAAGAGGTCGGCCCGGCCGTGCGCGGCGAGCTCCTCCCAGTAGGCCTCGGTGACGCCCGCGATGCTCGAGCCGATCCAGCGTTCGATGTCGGCGTCGCGGTCCTCGCGGCGGCGCTGCGCGATCCGCCCGAGGTGGTCGACCGACCGCACGAGCGCGGCCAGATCGCGCATCGGCGACTCGATCGCCCGGCGCTCCCCCACGGGCGCCATCGGGTTCCCGTCGAAGTCCGTCACCGCGAGCCCCTGCTCCCACCGCAGGAACTGCCCGACGTGGAGATCGCCGTGGACCCGCATCGCGAGCGTGCCGGGCAGCTCGTCGAAGGGGTCGAGGTCGGCCCGGGCGCGGTCGGCGACCGCGCGGAGCCGTTCACCTTCCGGCCCGTCCGTGAGCGCGAGCGCCTCGTCGAGCGTGGCCTCGGCGCGCGCGCGCCACGACGCGAGCGTGGCGGGACCCACGACGTGGACCGGCTCGGGCAGCACGGACGTCGGCGTCGCGAGCGCGGCGTGCAGGCCGGCCGCGACGGCGCCGACCTCACGGGCGGGCGCCAGGGCGGCGGTCTCGTCCGTCCCGCCATCGAGCCAGGCGAGCAGCAGCTCGAGGTACCAGGCCCAGCCGTCGCGCGCGCCGGGCAGGTAGGCCGCGGCGGTCGCGATCAGGACCTCCTCGCCTTCGTCGTCGGTCCACGTGACGGCGCCGATCGGCGTCGGGATCCGATCGAACCCCGCCTCGGCGAGGTGCACCGGGAGCTCGAGCCCCGGCTGGGAGCCCGGCGCCGTGAACGGGTACAGCTTCACGACGACGCGCTCGCCCACCACGACCGACTCGTTCGACTGGTCGACGTCGATCGCGCGCTCGCCCCGGAACGCCGACGTACCGCCGTCCGCGGGCCGCGCGAACCGGCGGAACCCGAAGCGCCCCAACGGCTCCCCTTCGATGATCAGCGCCAGGAGGCCTTCGAACACCCCGTCGCCGGCCGCCGCGCGCCGCACATCCCCGTGGCCGGGGACGAGCGGCGCCACCACGACCTCGTCGCCCGATCGAAGGATCGACACGACCTGACCGCCGGGGAGTGGCAGCAGATCGCGGACCGTGACCTCGCCCAGCGTCGCGCCGCCCTCGACCCGGCGGGGCGGCAGCAGCCCGGCGCCGCCGAGCGCCGACACGTGCGCCCGCAGCGTCTCGTGGTCGGTCCTCATGGGGCGAGCGTACCCGCATCTCCGAGACCCCCGTGCCGCGCCCGTCAATGGGGCGCGAGCGCCGTTCCTGACCCGCGGTCGGCAAGTTGCTGGACCGTTCCCGGTGGGACGGCTACGGTCGAGTGTCGCGTCGTTTCCGCAGCCCAGGAAGGGATACGCATGGCCGAGCGTTCGATCCGCACCGTGAAGCACCGGGAGCACCCCCTCGACATCCTGACCGAGGATCAGCTCCACCGGATCCAGGAGGCGAGCCTCGACGTGCTCGAGCGCACGGGGATCGAGGTCCGCTCCGAGGTGACCCTGAAGGAGCTCGGGAACGCGGGTGCCGTGATCGACGGGTCCACGAGCCGCGCGATGTTCCCGCGGTCGCTCTCGCTCGAGATGCTCGAGCTCGCCCCGCGCGACCTGCCGCTGTCGGCGCGCGAGCCCGGTATGGACCTGATCCTCGACGGGACGCGGGGTTACCTGGGCGTCGACGGCAACGCCGCCGAGGTCGTCGACCTCGAGACCGACGAGCGTCGCGCCTCGAACAAGGACGACTGCGCGACGGCCACGCGGATCGGCGACGCGCTCCCGCAGGTCGGCTACATCTGGCAACCGGCGTCGGCCCGCGAGTACCCGGTGCCGGTCGAGCCCCTCAACAACCTGCAGGCCAACCTGCTGAACACCGGCAAGCACATCTGCATGATGACCGCGGTCACGCCCGAGCAGGCCCGCGCGGTCGCCGAGATGGTGAACATCGCGGGCGGCGGCGTCTCGATGCACGAGAAGCCGATCGTGTCGGCGTTCCAGTGCAGCGTGAGCCCGCTCGTCTACGACGGCGGCCCGCTCCAGGCAGCGGTCGAGTTCGCGAAGGCCGACGTGCCGTGCGGCTTCATGGTGATGCCGATCCTGGCCGCCACGGCGCCGATCAGCCGCGCCGGCACGATGGTGATCTCGAACTCCGAGATCATCGCCGGGATCATCTCGCTCCAGCTCCTGTACCCGGGCGCGCGGACGTTCTACGCCTCGTGCGCGACCACGATGGACATGCGGAGCGGCGCGGCCGTCTGCGGTGGACCCGAGGACATCGTCTTCCAGATGGCGAACGCCCAGCTGGCCCGCGCGTACGGCTTCAAGTCGATGGTGGGGACCTTCGCGAGCGGCTCGCGCACCTCGGACTGGCAGGCGGGCGCCGAGAACTCGGCGTCGGGCTTCGCGAGCTGGGTCGCGGGCGTGGACATGTTCAGCGGCGCCGGCCTCCTGTACGCCGCCCGGGTGTTCAGCCACGCGCAGCTCGTGCTGGACGCCGAGCTGTTCGACATGATCGCGAGCACCTCCGAGGGCATCGGCGACCCCCAGGAGATCGACTACGCGGTCGAACAGATCAACGAGGTCGGCCCGGGGAACCACTTCCTGGACCAGGAGTACACGCTCGAGCACATGTACGACGTGTGGCCCACCGAGATGTTCAGCCACGCGAGCTGGGAGGACTGGGAGGCGGCCGGCCGCCCGATCCCCAAGACGAAGGCCACCGAGAAGGCGAAGCACCTGATCGAGACCCACGAGCCCTACCCCCTGCCGGACGGGGCGGAGGCCGCGATCCAGAAGGTGATCGACGACTTCGAGAAGGAGTACGTGACGTAGCCGACGCCCGTTACCGGATGCGTGCGACCCTGAGCTAGGCTTCCCGCGTCGCACCGCCAATCCCCGCCATCGCTAAGGAGACCCTGATGTCCGAAGAGCTGCTCGAACAGCTTCGCGTGAACCTGATGGCGGCCAACAAGGAGCCCGCGCTCGAGGCCACCCAGGGCCTCGTCGACGGCGACGTGGACCCCGTCATCATCCTCGAGGACGGCATGGCCGCGGCCATGTTCGAGCTGGGCGAGCGGTGGAAGCGCGGCGAGGTCTTCCTCCCCGAGGTGGTCGCCTCCGCGACCCTGTTCAAGAAGTGCAACGAGATCGTCGAGCCGGCGCTGCTGGCGAAGGGCGGCGCGCACAAGGGGGAGCTGGTCGTCACCGCGACCGTCAAGGGGGACCTGCACGACCTCGGCAAGAACATGGTCGGCGCGATGCTGAAGACGGTGGGCTTCCAGGTGCACGACCTGGGCAAGGACGTCCCGGTCGAGAAGATCGTCGCCGCCGTGCAGGAGATGCAGCCGGCGATCGTCGGACTCTCGGCGCTGCTCACCACCACCGTGCCGCAGCAGAAGGTCGTGATCGAGGCCCTCGAGGCCGCGGGCCTCCGCGACCGGGTGAAGGTCATGGTGGGCGGCGCGCCCGTCACCGAGGAATGGGCGACCTCGATCGGCGCGGACGGCTTCGCGCCCGACGCCCCCGAGGCCGTGCAGAAGGCGCTCGAGCTCGTGGGACGGAGCAAGAAGGAAGCCGAGGTCGTGCTGGGCTCGGTCTCCTAGCCGCTCCGGGACCGGAGCCGCTATCGGGTCGCGGGCTCGCCCGTGACCGCCACCCGCTCGATCAGGTCCGCGCCCTTCACGCGTCCTGGATCGTCCTGGACATCCGCCGAGATCGTCTTCATGCGCGCCGAGAGCTCGTCGTCGGCCAGCAGCCGGTCCACCGCGCCGACCAGCTGCGCATCGGTCCAGTCGTAGGTCGGGAGCCGGACCCCGAACCCCGTCTCGTCGAGGCGCTGCGCGTTGTCGTACTGGTCCCAGAAGAGCGGCAGCCCGATCATCGGCAGCCCGAAGTGGAAGCCCTCGCACACCGTGTTGTTGCCGCCGTGCGTGATCAGCAGGTCGCACTGCGGCAGGATCGACGGCTGGGGCAGGAACTGATCGCCGTACATGTTCGGTCCCAGCGTCATCTGGTCCTTCAGCGGCCCCATCGAGACGATCACGCGACGCTCGGTCGTCCCGAGGGCGTCGATCAGCCGCTGCATCAGGCCCACGTCCATGCAGCCGAGCGACCCCAGCGACAGGTACACGACCTTGCCGTCACCGGGCAGGTGCTCCTGCACGTCGAACGGCGCGTCGCTCGTGCGCACGGTGGACTGGAGCCGGTGCCAGGTGGCGTCGAGCGGCTCCGCGCGGTCGTAGTCGGCCGCCTCGGGGAACAGGTACAGGTTCAGCCACTTCGAGTAGGTGTTGAACTCGTCCGGCGGACACGGGTCGACGCCCACCGAGGCCCGGAAGTCGTTGTGCGAGGCGAGCAGCTCCTCGTGCTGGCGGTGGTACTCGTCGGCCCAGGCGGCCCACTCGCTCCGGTCGGCAACCGGCAGTCCGGAAAGCACCGGCGGGAGGAGCTCGTCGCGCATCTCGAGCGGGTTCGCCGAGACGAAGCGCACCCACGGCGCGCCGGCGAGCTCGACGGCCGGGTAGCCGGTCACATTGTCGGTGACCACGACGTCGGGCCGCACGTCGTCCCAGATCTCCATGATGCGCTCGTGGGAGTACCGCGCGCCGGCGACGAGCGCCTCCCAGATCGGCTTCGTGACGGTCTCGATCTGCTCGATCGTGGGCTTGCGGAACTCCGGCGCCGTCACGCGGATGAACTCGGCCCATGGGTCGGCGGTGGGGTCGGCGTTCTCCTCGGGCGGCGCCATCCGCATCATGCGCTCCTCGAAGCCCTTCGCCTCGAGCACCCCCTCGAACGACTCGTCGATCACGAACACGATGCGATGTCCGCGTTCGATCAGCACGTTCGCGATCGCCACGCAGTTGTTCGTGGGCCCCCAGGCGCCGGGCTCCGGGAAGAAGGCGATCGTCTTGGCGTCGGTCATGGTCCGTTCCTCCTCGTTCCGTCGTTCAGGTCGGCATCGTAGGGGGCG
The DNA here is from genome assembly GCA_963821925.1 of uncultured Actinomycetes bacterium. Taxonomy (GTDB): domain Bacteria; phylum Actinomycetota; class UBA4738; order UBA4738; family HRBIN12; genus JAOUEA01. The sequence goes on from CAWGFO010000011.1 coordinate 237,421, forward strand.
GGTCGCCGCTCCGCAGCGGATCGCCGGGGGGTCCCGCGGGCGCTGGAGCCCCGGACCACCAGCGTCGTCGGCACGTCCGTCACCGATGCGACGGAGCGCCCTTCCAGCGCATCGATCAAGAGCCCGCCGGCCAGCTCGCCGAGCAGGTCCTGGTTCACCTCGAGCGTCGTCAGGGCGGGCTCCGTCGACTCGGCCATCCCCATCTCGCTGATCGTCGCGACCGCCAGGTCACGCGGGACGCGGACCCCGGCCGCGCGCGCTGCGCCGAGCAGTTCGACCGCGAGGCGCTCGTACAGACAGACCACGGCTCGGGGACGGTCGGATCTCGAGAGGAACGCCGCCACCGCGTCCCGGAAGGCGCCGACGCCGGCGGTGGAATCGATGTCGGCCGCATGCACCACCGGCGCCTGATGCCGCGCCTCGCACCATGCGCGATAGGCCGCGATCGATTCATCCGTGAACGACTCGAACGTCCGCAACGTGAGGACGGCCACGTCGCCTCCGCCTGCCTCGTGGAGATGGTCGAGCATCTCCCGCATCGCGGCTCCGCGATCGTTCTGCACGACGAGGTCGTCCGGGCGGCCGTTGAGGTCGCGGCCCACGAACACGATGGGCAGACCTCGGCCCCGCAAGATCGCGAGCGCCGGATCCCCGTCGGCCGGGTCGATCACGATCACCCCGTCGAGCGGCAGCCGACTCCACGTCTCGGGCCCGGCGGTCGAGGGCGCCAGCACGAGCGCGTACCCGCGTTCGAGCGCGGCGCGCGTCGCGGCGCTCGTCAGCTCGACGTAGTAGTCGATCTCGGTGAACGCGAGCGGCGCGTTGCCGGGCAACGACACGACCGTGGCCACGAGACCGGTCCTGCCGCTCGCCAGGCTCCGGGCGGCGGGGTGCGGGGTGTAGCCGAGCTCGTCCGCGAGCGAGCGGATGCGAGCCCGGGTGGCGTCGGGGATCCTCCCCTTGCCCGAGAGCGCGCGCGACACCGTGCTGATCGAGACCCCCGCGGCCTGGGCCACGTCCCTGATCCCCGTGCGGCGCGTGACGTCCGCCGTCATCCGACCGGCCCGATCCGTGTGCCCTGGGCACCCTTGGGCCTCGTCAGCCGCAGGGCGACGACGATCATCACCAGCGAGCCGGCCATCACGATCGCGGCCACCGCGTTGATCTCGGGCGTCACCCCGAACCGGATCATCGCGTAGACCTTGATCGGGAACGTGATCGAGGTGGGGCCCGAATTGAAGAACGCGATCACGAACTCGTCGATCGAGAGCGTGAAGGCCACGAGCGCTCCCGCGACCACGCCCGGCAGGATCGCCGGGAGCGTCACGAGCACGAACGTGCGGACCGGACCGGCCCCCAGGTCGGCCGCGGCCTCCTCGATCCCGCGGTCGAAGTAGCCGAGCCGCGTGCGCACGATCGCCGAGACGAAGATCATGTCGAAGACCACGTGCGAGATCACGATCGTGTGCAGCCCCAGCGTGAACCGCAGCAGGTTGAAGAACGAGAGCAGTCCGATCGCCAGGACGATGTCGGGCACGATCGCCGGGAGGAACAGGACGCTGTCGAGGACGCGGCTGCGGACGGTCCGCTGCAACCCGAGCGCAAGGAGCGTCCCGAGCACCGTCGAGATCGCCGTCACCGCCACCGCGACGAGCAGGGAGTTCTTGATCGCGTCCAGGAGCTCGGCGTTGTTCGCGAGCGCCCGGTACCAATCGAGCGAGAGACCGCCCCAGGACGTCGGGAGACCCGACCGATTGAAGGACAGCACCACGAGCGTCACGATCGGCAGGTACAGGAAGGCGAACAGCGCCACCATGTAGAGCCCGAGCGTGCGACGGCTAGCGCGCGCGGCCACCGGTCAACTCCTGTTCCCGGCGGAGCACGCGCGCCTGTACGACGAGCACCACCATCACCAGCAGGATGACCCCCATCGCGAGCGCGGCCCCGAACGGCCAGTCGCGCGCCTGCAGGAACTGCTGCTGGATCACGTTGCCGATCATCACCTTGCGGCCGCCGCCGAGCAGGTCCGGCACGATGAAGTTCCCGAGGCTCGGCACGAAGACGAAGATGCACCCCGCGACCACCCCGGGCATCGTCAGCGGGAGGGTCACCTTGCGGAAGACCTTCCACGGGGTGGCATAGAGGTCCGCGGCGGCCTCGCCGACGCGCGGGCCCAGCCGCTCGAGCGAGGCGTAGATCGGCAGGACCATCAGCGGGAGGTACGCGTACACGAGCCCGAGGACGACGGCGAACTCGTTGTAGAGGAGCGGCAACGGTTCGTCGATCAGGCCGACCCCCTGCAACACCTTGTTGATCAGCCCCGCCGGGTTCAAGAGCACCATCCACGCGTACGTGCGGATCAGGAAGCTCGTCCAGAACGGGAGGATCACGAGGAGCAGCAGCGGCGTACGCCATCGCCTGGACGCGCCCGCGATGAACGCCGCGGCCGGGTAGCCGAGCAGCAGGCCCACCGCCGTCGCGACGCCGGCGATCCTCACCGAGGTCAGCAGCACCCGGAGGTAGAGCGGCTCGACCGCGCGCGCGTAGTTCTTGAGCGTGGGCTCGTAGACCACACCGCCGTACGGGCCGCGCTTGAAGAAGCTATAGGCGATCAGGATCCCCACGGGAACGACGAAGAACGCCGCCCACCACGCGGTCCCCGGTCCCAGGAGCGCCGCACGGGACCCCCAGACGCGCCGCCGGGATCGTCCACGGGCAGGCACGTCAACGGCGGCCATTGGTCCGTCGGCGCTCCGGGATCAGGACGCCTTGATCTGCGTCGCAGCCTCCGACCACAGGATCGTGCCCTCGGCCCCGAGGTCCTTCTCGGGCTCCTGCGCGAGCAGCTCCTCGGGCGTGATCGCGAGGGTGGGGAACTGCTCGACGATCGCCGGGCTGACGTCGGCCATCGCGGGCTCGTTCGGCACCTTGTACAGGACGTACTCGGCCACCGACGCGCCGACCTCGGGCCGCAGGATGTAGTCGATGAACGCGTGCGCCGCGGCCTTGTTCTCCGACGACTCCATCACGACCATCGCGTCGGTGAACACGTCGCTGCCCTCGTCCGGGATCACGAAGTCGATCTTCGGCTCTTCGCCGCGGCCGTACTCACACCAGCCGTCCCACGCCTGCACGGCCGACGCCTCGCCCGAGACGAGCTTCGAGTAGAAGGTCGTGTCGTCGAAGCCGAGGAGGTTCCCCTTGGCCGTCTCGGTCCAGTCGACGGCCGCCTGGACCTCGTCGGGGTTCGTGGTGTTGATCGAGTAGCCGAGCGACAGCAAAGCGGGCTGGAGCAGCCAGCGGTCGGTGCCCAGCATCGTCATCTTGCCCTTCAGGTCGGCCGGCGGATCGTTGAACACGGTCCAACTCGTCGGCGTCGCCTGCACGAGGTCGGTGCGGTAGCAGATGCCCGTCGTGCCCCACGTGTACGGCATCGAATGGGTGTTCCCGATGTCGTACCCGAGCTCGTTCGCCTGCGGGAACAGGTTCGCCGCGTTCGGGATCTGGGTGTGATCCAGCTCGGCCGCCCACCCCAGGTTCACGAGCGCCTCGACGAAGGGTCCGGAGACGAACACGAGGTCGAAGCCGGTGCCGTTCGAGGCCTGGAGCTTGCCCATGATGTCCTCGTTCGTCGTGTGGACCGCGAGATCGACCTGGACGCCCGTCTCCTTCTCGAAGTTCTTGATCAGGTTCTTCGGGAAGTACGCGTCCCAGTTCGAGATCACCAGCGTGCCGCCGATCTCCGGCGGCCCCGAGGAGGCGGCGGCGCTCGAGGAGGTGCTCTCGTCACCCCCGCTCGAACACGCGGCGAGCACCAGCATCGCCGAGACGGCCACGAGCACGGAACGCGGGAACCACCGACGCATCGAGCACACCCCCCAGAGCGAACGAGACGGCCATCGTAGGCGGGTGCGCCCCGGGTGCGCAAGCGGTTGTTCAGTCGGACGCCCGATCGCGGTTCCACGCTGGCGAACCGGCCCGCTACGATGTGCGGGCCCGCAACGATCAGGAAGGAGCCTCCGTGCCCCGCACCGGAACCCCCCGAGCCCGCCGTGGCGCCGTGGCCGTGCTCGCATGTCTGGCGATGCTCGCCACCCTCGCGCCCACCGCGAGCGCCGACGAGCCGATCCCCTCGAACGTCGCCGCCGCTCGGCTCCGCCCGACGACGCCGCAGCTGATCGACGCCGCACTCGCATCCGGCAGCATCACGCCCGCGCAGGCCACCGTGTACCGGGGCTGGGCGCTGATGCGACCCGACGCGTTGCCGGCGGCGTTCGAGAGCCCGACCCCATGGGACGGCACGCTCTCGATGCTGCAGGTCACGCGCGCGCTCGCCCGCATGGACGCCGCGCGCCTGTCGCCGGCCCTCGCAGACGTCGCCGCACGGGTCGACACGGCATGCCCCGGGTCCGCGGGGAACCTCCCGAACACGAAGAGCACGAATCACTTCTACATCAAGTTCCGCTCGAGCTCGGTCGGCGGGGGTCTCACGATCGGCCAGTACGCCGCGGCGCTCGAGAGCACCTGGAAGACCGAGATCGGCACGTTCGGCTGGGCACGGCCGCCGAAGGATCCCGACGCCGGCGTGCCGGGAGGCCGCTACCTCGTACGGCTCGACAACCTCAACTCGAGCCTCTACGGGTACGTCGCCGGAACGACCTACGCCAGGAACAACCCGGCCACCGGGTGGAACGACAAGGACAGCGTGGCGTCGTGCATGGTCCTGAACCAAGACTTCAGCGGGTTCCCGTCGGGGCCTACCGACTCGCTCCGCGCCACCGTGGCGCACGAGTTCAACCACGCGATCCAGTTCGGGTACGGCGCCCTCACGGGGTTCGGCAAGGTGAAGAACGTGTTCGTGGAGGGCGGCGCTTCCTGGATGGAGGACGAGGTCTTCGACGGCGCCGACGACAACTACTACTACCTGTGGCCGGACTTCAGGACGCCGATGGCGCAGTTCGACAAGACCTTCCCCTACCCCTACTGGGTCGTCTTCCGGGCGCTCACCGAGCGCTACGGCACCGGGGTGAAGAACGGCGGCGAGAACGTGATGCAGTTCTTCTGGGAGCAGATCAGCAAGGAAGCCTCGACGAACCTCGCCGCGCTGGGCACGGCGCTCAAGCATGAGGGCACGAGCCTGGGCAAGGCGTACCACGATGCCGCGATCGCGCTGCGGTTCAACGTCGACTGCGCGACGACCCCGAGGAAGTGGTGCCTTGAAGAAGGCCCGGCTTACGTGGCCGCGGCCGCGCCGAACGCCAACATGGCGAGCGTTGCGAACATCGGCGACCCCGCGTACGCGGGCAAGGTCGCGAACGACTACGCGCTGGACTGGATCGGGCTCCCCACCGCCCAAGGGGCGTTCGACCTCACCCTGGACGTCACGTCGGGCGGCGGGAAGCTCCGGACGAGCATCGTGTGCCGCACCGCGGACACGCTGTCGCTCCTGGAGCCCACCCAGGTCGCGAAGGGCTCGGCGGACGCCGCGTTCACCTCGGTGGATCCGACGGGCTGTGACACCGTCGTGGCCGTGATCACGAACGAGAACCAGACGAAGGCGTCGCCCACGAACGTCACGAACGCCAACTACAGCCTGACGACGCTGCACGCGTAGCGCACGAGGTTCCTGCGGGGCCGAGGGCCGGGCGTCGCCCGGCCCTCGCCGCGTCAGACGGTCGCGATCGTGATCTCGTCGCTCGAGACGTCGCCCTTGATCGGGCCGAGCTTCTCGCCGAGCTTGGTCGAGACGCGATCGAGCCGGTCCAGGTGCGCATAGATCTCCTCGAGCGCCTTCTTCGCGGCGTCGGTGAGGTTCGGCAGCTCACCCACCCGCCAGTGCTTCTCGAGGATCGGGCGAAGGACCTGGTCCAGGTGGATGCGCAGGTTGTAGATGCCCGCCTGGGCCATCGCCTTGGCCTTCTCGCGGAACCCGGGGATCCCGGCGCCGGGCATCGCGAAGTTCAGGATCTGCCGGTGCATCGCCATGACCATCTCCGAAGGGTCGAGCTCGAGGACGTTCGAGGCCATGTCCCGGTAGAAGACGTAGTGGAGGTTCTCGTCGGTGGCGACGCGCGCGCAGAGCTTCTCGGCGGTCGGATCGTCGGTGAGGGCGCCCGTGTTCCGGTGCGAGATCCGCGTGGCCAGCTCCTGGATCGTCGTGAAGACGACGCCGTCGAGCGGCCCCTGCTCGGCGAACTGCGGGTACCAGCCGCGGAGCGCCTGGTCCATGCGGCCCTGCTCGAGCGCCTTCGGATCCACGCCACGCGTCACCGTCAGGAAGTCACGGATCACGATCGAGTGGCGACCCTCCTCGGCCGTCCACCGCCGGACCCACTCGCCCCACGCCTCCTCGTTGCCGAACGTCTGCCAGAGGGCGAGGTGGTAGTAGGGGAGGTTGTCCTCCGTGAGCAGGTTCACCTCGAGCGCCGTCTGGGCCACGTCCGGCAGGCGTGAATCCGACGGCTGCCACGGCTCCTCAACGAAGTTGCGGCCCTCTTCGTAGGGCACGTAGTCGTGCGGCATCCACGAGACGGCGGCTGACACGTGCCGGTCGAGGGCCCTCTCGACCGTGGGCATCAGCTCGTACAGGATCTGCTCGTTGGTGGCGCTTCTGGGCTGGGGCATGGGTTCCGGTCCTCTCGCAAACCTCGGCGGTTCCACGACTCGCGTGCATAGGTTCAGGGCCCGGAGACCGATGCCTCGCCTGCCACGCTGGCGGGGTCGCGGAACGACGGCACGAGCCGCGCTAAGCGTACCTCTTCCGAACTCGCGGCGGGCCGTCATCCGTGGGCGCGATGGATGCGAAGCACGAGGGATACGAAGGAGCCACCGATGAGGATCGCCGTTGTGGGAAGTGGGATCGCGGGCCTGGGCGCCGCGTGGGCGCTCTCGCGCGTCCACGACGTGACCGTGTTCGAGGCCGGGACGTATCTGGGCGGTCACGCGCATACGGTCGAGATCGACGACGGCCCGCGCTCGATCCCCGTCGACACCGGTTTCATCGTCTACAACGAGGCGAACTACCCGAACCTGGTCCGGCTGTTGCGCACCCTCGGGGTCGCGACCGGATCGAGCGACATGTCGTTCGCCGTCTCGAAGGATCGCGGCGCCTTCGAGTACCAGGCGCGGGCGCTGGGGATCGTCGCGCAGCCGTCGAACCTCGCGCGCCCTGCCTACCGACAGATGGTCCGCGAGATCTTCCGCTTCACGAAGGAGGCGAAGGCCCTCGTCGGCACCGACGGCCGCGAGTCGACCGGCGAGTGGCTCGACCGCCGGGGCTTCTCCCGGTCGCTCCGCGAGGACTTCGTTCTGCCCATGACCGCCTGCATCTGGTCGTCGAGCCTCGACGACATGGCCTCCTACCCCGCCGCCACGATGGCCGGCTTCCTGAACAACCACGGTCTGCTCGACGTGCTGCGTCGACCGGCGTGGCGCACGGTCTCGGGCGGCAGCCGGGAGTACGTCCGCCGGGTCGCCGACTCGTTCGAGGACGTGCGCCTCGCGACCCCGGTCGATGCGGTCGTGCGCCTGGGCGACGGCGTGATCGTCCGCGACGCGACCGGTCACCACGAGCGGTTCGACCACGTGGTGCTCGCCACGCACGCCGACACCTCGCTCTCGATCCTGGGCGACGACGCGTCGGCCGACGAGCGACGGCTGCTCGGATCGTTCCGCTACACCGAGAACCGCGCGGTGCTGCACCGCGACCCGGCGCTGATGCCCGTGCGGCGTCGGGCGTGGTCCAGCTGGAACTACCTCGCCGAGGGCGGCCCGGGAGACGCCTCGCGCACGGTCTCGCTCACCTACTGGATGAACCGCCTCCAGAACCTGGAGACCCGGCGCCCGGTGTTCGTGACCCTGAACCCGCCTCACGAGCCGCGCCGGGTGGAGGCCGAGTTCACCTACCACCATCCGACGTTCGATCGGGCGGCGGTCGACGCTCAACGGGAGCTCCCGTCGATCCAGGGCGGCGACCGCACGTGGTTCGCGGGGAGCTACCGTGGCTACGGGTTCCACGAGGACGGACTAACCGCCGGCCTCGCGGTGGCGGCGTCGCTGGGGGCGCCCGCTCCCTGGTGGGGCGCGGCGTCACGACGCGGAGCCGTGGCCGAACCCGTCGGTGCCGGAGGGTAAGGACCGTGGTCACGACCGAGCGAGGGCTGACGACGGCGGCGGCGCAGGCGTCGCCATCCGTGAGGTCCAGCTTCGCATCCGGCCTTTACGACTCGCGAGTGATGCACGAGCGGTTCTTCCCGGTCGGGCATCGGTTCACCTACGGCGTGTGGTACCTGCTGGCCGACCTCGACGAACTTCCCACGCTCGAGCGCGTGATCCCGGGGTTCGCGCACAACCGCGCGGCGCTCGTGAGCGTGCACGATCGCGATCACGGGGCGCGCGACGGGACGCCGCTCAGGCCGTGGGTCGAGGCGCGGCTCGCCGAGGCGGGCCTCGACCTCGAGGGCGGGCCCGTCCGGCTGCTGTGCTTCCCGCGCGTGCTCGGGTACGTGTTCAACCCTCTCTCCGTGTGGTTCTGCCACGGACCGGAGGGAGAGCTCCGCGCGATCCTCTACGAGGTCTCGAACACGTTCGGTGAGACCCATGACTACCTCGTGCCCGTGCGCCCTGGCGACGACCGTGCGGTGATCCGCACCGAGTTCGACAAGGAGCTCTTCGTCTCGCCGTTCGTCGACATGGCCGCCCGTTACGACTTCCGCACGCGGATCCCCGACGACCGGATCGCCGTGCTCGTTCGCGAGCTGACGGCGGGGGGGCAGGTCCTCGTGGCGACCCTCACCGGGCGGCGCCGGGAGCTCACCGGCCGGCGTCTCGGCTGGATGCTGCTGCGCTATCCGCTCGTGACGCTCCGCGTGACGGTCGGCATCCATGTCCAGGCCCTGCGCCTGTGGATCAAGGGCGCGCCGTACCGGCGCCGCGGAACGCCTCCCCCGCACGCCGTCACGGTGATCCGGGACTCGCGCGCAGCCGGGGGCCCGTGAGAGCATGGATCCGATGCGGACCAGCGAGCGCCTCCTCGCCGGGCCGGGATCGGCCCTCGACCGGGCGATCCTCGGCCTCGTCGGTGGCCGCCTGCGATGCGGCCGGTTGATCGTGCGCCTGCCCGACGGCCGCGTGCGCGCGTTCGAGGGTCGCGGCGACGGGCCGACCGCGCGGGTCGACCTCCACGACACCTCGGTGCTCCGCCGGCTCGCCGCCACGGGCGCGATCGCCCTGGGCGAGGGGTACATCGACGGCCGGTACGACTCGCCCGACCTCGCCGTGCTGGTCGAGCTCGGTTCGCTGCACATGGAGCCCGGGTACCGCACCGAGGTCCCCGATGCGGTGCAGCGAGGCCTGCGGACCTCGTGGCGTCGGCTCGGGCGCGCCTTCGAGACCCGCGGCCCCGTCCGCGACATCGTGCACCACTACGACCTCGGCAACGACTTCTACGCGTCGTGGCTCGATCCGACGATGACGTACTCGTCGGCCGTGTTCGCGACCGACGACATGACGCTCGAGGCGGCCCAGCGCGAGAAGTACCGGCGGCTCGCCGAGGTGGCCGACATCAGGGAGGGTCATCGCGTCCTCGAGATCGGCTCGGGGTGGGGCGGGTTCGCCACCTACCTCGCCGGCGAGCGAGGTGCCGACGTCACCACGATGACCGTCTCGCGGGAGCAGGCCACCCACGTCGAGAAGCTCGCCGCCGAGGCGGGACTGGCCGACCGCCTCCGCGTGGAGCTCCGCGACTTCCGCGAGGCCGACGGCACGTTCGATCGCGTCGTGTCCGTGGAGATGATCGAGTCGATCCCGGGGCACCGCTGGGCGGAGTTCTTCGGCGTGGTCCGCGACCGGCTCACGTCGCACGGCCGAGCCGGCCTGCAGATCATCACGGTCGCCGATCGCCACTGGACGTGGTCGGACGAGAACCCCGACTTCGTGCGCCGCTACATCTTCCCCGGAGGACAGGTCCCGTCGCCCGGGGTGCTCCGCCGGCTGACGCGCGCCGCGGGCCTCGAGTGGATCGCGAACACCGAGTACGGCCCCTCCTACACGCGCACGCTCCGTGCGTGGCGCGACCGTTTCGACGCCGCGTGGCCCGACATCGCGGAGCTCGGGTTCGACGAGCCCTTCCGGCGGATGTGGCGTTACTACCTCTCGTACTGCGAGGGAGGCTTCGCGAGCGGGCGCACCGACGTGAGCCAGATCGTGCTCGCTCGGCCCTGAGCTACCCGGTCCGAGGTAGCTAGTCCGACCCCCCCGCGTGCCGATACCTCGCGCATGGAGATCGAGGCGCGCCCGGCGCGAGAGGACGGGTTCACGATGGTCGAGCTCATGATGGTCGTGTTGATCATCGGGATCCTCGTCGCGATCGGGCTGCCCACGTTCCTGGGCACCCGCACGCGAGCGCAGGATCGCGCCGCCCAGGCCAACGTCCGGATCGCGTTCACGGCCGAGAAGGCCTACTACGCGGACACCCTGACCTACACGACCAACCCGCTGCAGATGACGTCGATCGAAGCGGCGCTCGCCTACCTCGCCGGCGACACGCCATCGGCCGAAGGGGTCGTCTACCTCCACGTCCACCCGGGGCCGAACGAGGTCTTCGTGTCGACGATGAGCGAGTCGGGAACGTGCTTCTACCTGCGGGAGGTCGACGGCGCCGGCGCGCGGTTCGCCTCGTCGGCAGGGTGCGCGGACACCGACGCGCAGACCTACGGCTCGACCTGGTAGGCCGTACGTCCACATCCCTCCTACCGCGGTCAAGACCGGACCGCCGGCGCGCCGATAGAGAGACCCATGAGGGGGCTCGCCGAACGATCGGCTGACGAAGCACGCCGTTTCGGCCGGCGGGCCTTCATCCGTACGGCAGCCTTGGGAGCGGTGGCCGGGAGCGCAGGGGTGCTCCCGGCCGCGTTCATGTCGCGGCCGGCCTCGGCCGCCGGCACCTTCGTCCCCACGGACCCTGACCTGCATCTCCTCCGCCGCGCGACCTACGGCCCGACGGCCGCCTCCCTGCGATCGATCCAGCGGATGGGTGCCGGCCGGTGGCTCGAGGAGCAGCTCGACCCCGCGTCGATCCGTGACGCGTTCGTGGACGACCTGCTCGCCGCGCGATACCCGAACCTGTCCCTGAGCGTGAGCAAGGCCTACTCGACGCTCGACGGCTCCTGGGACCTGATGTTCGACCTGGGACAGGCCGCGATCGTCCGCGCGGCCTGGAGCGAGCGCCAGCTCCTCGAGGTGATGGTCGACTTCTGGTCGAACCACCTCAACGTCACGAACCCCAGCGACAACGTGTGGTGGTCGCGCCACGACTACGACCGCCGCGTGATCAGGAAGTTCGCGTTGGGGAAGTTCTCGCAGATGCTGAAGGCCTCGGCGACCCACCCCGCGATGATGATGTACCTGAACAACGCGGAGTCCACGAAGGACAACCCGAACGAGAACTACGGCCGCGAGCTGCTCGAGCTCCACTCCCTCGGCGTCGACGGCGGCTACGACGAAGAGGACATGCGCCAGTCGACGCTCGTGATGACCGGCTTCGGCATCTCCTGGGACACGGGCGAGTTCGAGTACGACAAGGACAACCACTTCGTGGGGCGGGTGAGCGTCGTCGACTGGTCCGCGGCCAACGGGTCCGCCAGAGGCGGCTACGACGTGGGGCTCCGCTACGTGGACCACCTCGCGCACCACCCGTCGACCGCGGAGCGGATCGCGACGAAGCTCTGCGAGCGGTTCGTGAGCGACGATCCGCCGCGCGCTCTCGTCGACAAGCTCGCGCAGACCTACCTGCACCACGACACCGACATCTCGGCGGTACTCAGCGAGCTGTTCCGGTCGAAGGCGTTCAAGGGCGCGATCGGCACCAAGGTGCGCCGTCCGATGGAGGACCTGGTGGCCACGCTCCGGATCCTCGGGATCAAGCCAGATGCGACCGGGACGGACGGGATCCAGGGCCTCTACTGGATGCTCGGCGATCTCAGCCACCAGCCCATGGCGTGGACACAGCCGAACGGGTACCCGGACGTGGCCTCGGCCTGGAAGTCCGCCGGCGGCCGGCTGAACAGCTGGAACACGCACGTCTCGCTCGCCGCGCACTGGTGGCCCAACACGCTACGACTCCCCGACCTGAAGGAGACCGTGCTGCCCAAGCCGCTCCCCGACACCTACGGGCCGCTCGTCGACGCCGTGGCCAAGCAGCTCGTGTTCCGCAAGCTCGCGACGGTGCACCGCGACGCGGTGCTCGCGTTCCTCGAGAAGACGGCAGGCAGCACGCTCACGAAGAGCGATGCGGCCGTGAACTGGCGGCTGCCGTACCTGGTGGCGCTCATCCTCGACTCGCCCTATCACGGGATCCGGTGATCGTATGGACACGCTCGACCCCACCCAGATGACCACGGCCACGAAGGACTGCGGGTGCCCGGCCGGTCCGGAGCTCTCCCGCCGCTCCTTCCTGAAGGCCGCGGGGGTCGCGGGCCTCGTGGCGGGCCTGGCCTCCGAGGGCATGTTCACGCGCATGGCGTTCGCGGACACGCCGTACGACGGCGACGTGCTCGTGGTGCTCTCGCTCCGCGGCGGGTTCGACAGCCTGCAGGCGATCGTTCCGACGGGCGACGCCCACTACGCGACCTGGCGGCCGAACATCGCGATCCCCCAGGGCCAGCTGCTGCCGCTCGGCGGGATCTTCGGCATGCACCCCGCGATGGCCCCGCTCAAGCCGTTCTACGACGCGGGCGACCTCGGCATGATCCACGCCGTGGGGATGGCCGAGCCCAACCGCTCGCACTTCTCGGCGATGGAGGAGATGGAGCGCGCGGCACCCGGGGTCCTCGCTCCGCACCGGCTGGCTCGACCGGGTGCTTGGGCTCCGCGACGTCGGGACCGCGTTCCAGGCCACGCAGCTCGGCTCGAACACCGCCTCGTCGGCGTTCCTCGGGCCGAGCCAGGAGCTCGCGATGTGGTCGGTGGATTCCTTCGAGCTGAGCGGCGCGTGGGACGCGGCGGAGCTTGCGAGGTGGAACGTGGCCCTGGGGGGCCTGCACACGGATGCGCCCGCGATGCTCGCGTCGCCCACCACGACGGCGCTGAATGCGATCGGCACGGCGGCGAACCTCCAGGCCACCGAGTACACGCCCGCCAATGGCGCCGTCTACCCCGCCGATTCCGGGCTCGGTGACGCGCTCAAGGACGTCGCCCGGTTGATCAAGGCCGGCGTCGGGCTCCAGGTCGCGGCGATCGACTACGGCGATTGGGACATGCATGTCGGTCAGGGGACGGTCGACACCGGATGGATGCACGACCACCTGACCGAGCTGAGCGACGCGCTTGCGGCCTTCGGCACCGATCTGGGCGCGGGCCTCGCCGACGTCACCCTGGTCACGCTCACCGAGTTCGGCCGGCGGGTCGAGGAGAACGGATCCGGCGGCACCGACCACGGGTTCGGCCAGGCCGTCCTGATGATGGGCGGCGGGGTCAAGGGCGGGCAGGTCCACGGCGCGTGGCCGGGCCTGGCGGACGGGGACCTGATCGACGGCGATCTGAACGCCACGACCGACTACCGCCTGGTGCTCGCCGAGATCCTCGAGAAGCGCTGCGGTGCGGCGAGCGTGTCCGACATCTTCCCGGGGATCGGCTCCGGCCGGCCCGGCGTGGTGAACCCGCGGGTCTGACCGAAGTGGTCGACTCGCGGGTGCGACCTGTGCCCGTCACCCGACGTGGTCGTCGACCACGAGGTTGTCGAGGTTGACCGACACTGTCTTGCTCGTGTTCTCCACCAGGTTGATCGCCCCGAACGGCGTGGGGCCGTTGTTCACCGTCCACGGCCCGAGGATCGAGGCGCCGTTCAGGTAGAGCCGCCACGTGCCGCGCGTCCCGGTCGTCCCGCACAGCTCGATCGAGCTCCACGTGTTCAGGGGCAGGACCTTCGTCGAGTACTTGGCGACCCCGGCCCGATCCGCCCGGATGAACAGCTTCCGGGCGCTCGACAGGCTGACCCGCCCGAGCGCCTGGTCACCCGCGGTCCGGAACCGGAAGAGGGCGACGCCGTTGTTCCCGATCGAGTTCAAGCGAACGTCGACGCTCGCGCACGCCGTCGGGTACGTCGCGCCGAACCCGCGGAACGCGTAGGCGATCGATCCCGTCGCGCGGGCAACCGCGCTGGGCGCCGGTCGTCCCGTTGTCGCGTCGATCGTGATGCCGCGGACGTTGTTCCATGCGGCCAGGCCGCCCGAGAAGTCGTCCCGGAAGATCACGGGCGCCGCCGACACGACGGTGATCGGCGCCGACACGGGACCCAGCGGGCTCGTGTTGGTGCCGTCGCTCGCGGTCACGCGGTACGTGTGCGTCGAGGTCGCGGCGAGGCCGACGTCGGTGAAGGCCACCGTGGTCGTCGACGCGCTCGTGACGGTGCCGACGGACGCGCCACCGCCGTCGCGGTACACGTGGTACGTGATCGACGTAGCGCGGTCGTCGGTCGACGCCGGCCACGTGAGATCGATCTGCCCGGCGCGGACCGAGCTGCCGGTCGGCATGCCCGGCGCGGTCGGCGGCGAGGTGTCCGGGCTCTGGGACACCGGCTGCGGACATGCCGTGCCGGTGCAGGCCATGTCGGCGTGGAGCTGGGCGCTGATGTCGGCGTACGGCGGGTCGTTGCCCGGGTCGGCGTCGCCGAGGCGGTTCGTCAGCTGCCACGGGTCGTTCGCGAGGTCGTAGTCCTCGCGGAACGAGAGCGATCCGTCATCGTTGTACCACTCGATGTATTGCCGCGTGGCCGTGATCTCGCTCCCCCACGACGGGATCCGCAGCGCGTCGGGGCTCCGTCGGTACTCCAGGAACATCCGCTCCCGCGCGCCCGGTGCGAACAGCGAGACGCCGTCCACCGTGTACCCGGGCGTGATGCCCACGACGTCGTAGATCGTCGGCGTGATGTCCATCTGGGTGACGAGGCGGGCGTCCACCGAACCCGCGGCCACCTGACCGGGCCAGCGCAGGTACATCGGGATCGAGATGGAATCCGTGTACGGGGCGCGCTTCTCGATCTGACCGTGCTCGCCCCACATGTAGCCGTTGTCGCTGATGAAGAAGGCGAGCGTGGAGTCGGACTCCCCGAGCGCGTCCAGCTTCGTGAAGACCTGCTCCACCATGTCGTCGACCGACATCAGGGTCCGGAGCTGCTGACGACGTGTCGTCTCGACTTCGGGGAGCGGGGTCGTCGACTGCCTGATCCACGTCGGCTTGTCGGAGCGATCGGCCTCGAGCACCGCGGGGCTCCGGTCCCAGGCCGGGACGGCGGCGTTCGCATAGGTCGCCGACGGCTCGAAGGGGCTGTGGGGCGCCTGCGTCGCCAGATAGAGGAACCACGGCTGGGCGTCGTTGGCCTCGAAGGTCTGCAGGTCCTGCGTGGCGAAGTTGCCGATCACGTCGGTGTTGTAGCCCATGACGGTCTTCTGGGTGCCGTCGACGTTGAACCCGGCGTTCAGGTACCCGCCGCCGGTCATCGCGAAATGATCGAAGTACGGGGGCGGCGTCGACTGCGGCCACTTGTTCCAGTACTTGCCGGCCATCGCGGTCTCGTATCCCGCGTTCTGCAGGTGGTACACGAGCGTCGTCTTCTGGTCGAAGCGCTGCTCGCTGTCGGGGTCCGCGTTGGTGCGAACCCCCGTGTTGTGCGGGTAGCGGCCGCTGAACAGCGACCCCCTCGCCGGGCAGCAGAGCGGCGTCGTATCGAAGGCGTTGGAGAACGTGACCCCGTCGGACTGGAACAGCCGTCGAACGTTGGGCTGCACCGCCAGTGTCCCTTGGTCGCGTTGGTCGTCCATGATGATGATGAGGACGTTGGGGCGCGTTGCGGCGAGCGCCGCACGGGGTGCCGCGCGGGGCGCCGATCTGATCGCAGGCACAGGTGCGAGCGCGAGGCCGATCGCGAGGATCACGGCGACCCAGGCGATCCGGAGCCGATCGGTGGAGGTGCAGTGGGGGGTGGGCGTAGCCGAGGAATGCTTCATGGTGCACCCTCCTTCTCATCCCACCGTAGCCAGCCGTCTCGGGCCTCCCGGGGGCCGGAGGTCCTCTCGGCGCAGGGCTACCGCCGACCGGGCCCCAGATCCCGCTGTGCCGGCGGTCACGACGCGTTGATTCTTGTCGAACGGATTCTCAGCCGGGTCGTGTGAACTAGGTCGTTCGGCGGGTACGCTGGCATCCGGATGAAGATCGAACCCCCCCGCGAGCGCACGATCGTCCGCGCCGGACTCGGCGTGTGCTTGATCATCGTGGCCGCGATCGCCTTCGAGCTGCTCACGAAGGACACCCCCCAGCAGAACGCGCTCACGAACTACACCCCGAGCCCCTCACCCTCGCTCTCGCCCTCCGTGATCGACGCGGCGCCCCCGCTGGTGTGGATCCCGACCTGGTCGTCGAGCTACAGCCCCCAGCCGTCGCCATGGCACCCGAGTTGGTCGCCGAGCGGATCCCTCGGGATCGGCGGCGGCAGCGGAGGGAACAGCAACGGCGGCGGGAACCCCGGGGGCAACGGCGGCGGCAACCCGAGCGACCCGCCCACCACCGGCGGCGGTGGCGGCGGCGGCGACCCGCTCCCGACCATCTCGCCGGAGCCGGGGCCGTCCTCGACCACGCCGCCTCCGACCCTGCCGCCGCCGACCACGCCGCCTCCGACCACGCCGCCCCCCTCGGATCCGCCGCCGACCCCTTAGGGAGCGCTCAGGCGAAAAGCGGCTCGAAGCGCGCCGCGCCCTCCACGATCAGTTCCTGTTGGGTGACCTCGTCCATCGGCGTGAACCGATCGCACGCCTCCAGCACGAGCGGCAATAGGTCCGTGTCGCCCGCGGTGCAGATCCCCGTGACCTCGTGCGACAGCACGAAGTCCACGGCCCGCTGGATGTCGGCCGGCGTCTCGAACGGCCGGTACCAGGTCGTGCGCGACTCACCGTGGTCGCCCCACGGTCCCCGCGTGATCGACTTGATGATCATCGTGCCGACATCGAGCTCGCGGCAGCGAGCCAGCAGCGCCTCGGCGTCGCGCCGGTAGTCCGGGTTCGCCATCTGCACGAAGTTGAGCGGGAACAGGACCGAGTCGAACGGGAACCGCCGGAGGGCCTCCAGGAAGACCGCCGGGACGTCGACGCCGTGGCCCGTGACGCCGAGCCACCGGGTCAGACCGGTCTCGCGGGCCTCGACGAGCGTCTCGAGCGCACCGCCGGGTCCGGTGACGGCGTCGAGCTCCTCGAACGTCGTCACCGCGTGCAGCTGGTACAGATCCAGGTGATCCGTCCGGAGCCGTTCGAGCGAGCGGTGCAACTCGGCGTCCGCCCCGACCCTCGTGCGCTCCATCGTCTTGCATCCGAGGAAGAATCCGTCCCGGTGCGGCGCCAGCCACGGCCCGAGCCGCTCCTCGGCGAGCCCGTACTGGGGCGCGACGTCGATGTGGTTCACGCCCGCCTCGAGCACCCGCTCCATCGTCGCGTCGGCCTCGGCCTGGCTCACCTCCCAGAACGCCGCCGCGCCGAAGATCGCCACGCTGCTCTCGTGCCCCGTCCTGCCGAACCTGCGCCGTTCCATCCCGGCCTCCCGACGTTCCGGATACCGCCAGCGTACCGGCGGGCGCGGCGTGGCATCCTGTGGGCATGCCCGCCCGCCGCCGCACCCGATCGAGGCCCCTCGCGGTCGCGATGGTGACGACGGCCGTGCTCGTCGCGAGCGCGACCGCCGCCCGCGCCGCGATCGACCTGACGCCGGTCCGGCGCGTGTCAGCGCCGTCGTCGTGGACGGTCGGGAACGCGATGGGCAGGTCGGACGCCTATCTCCACACGGTCTGGGCGAGCGACTGCCCGCCGCCACGCGGCGCCTGCGCGACCGACAGCGGCCCCTACGTGGGCGTGTTCTGGCAGCGGAGCCCGATCGCGAGCCCGGCGAACTGGTCCGGTGCCAGGCGCCTCTCCCCCGCCGGACACCACGCCGTGCGCCCGTCGGTGGCCGCCGCCGGGACCCACGTCTACGTGACCTGGGTGACCCAGCGGAGCTACCTGAAGTACCAGCCGAAGGCGCCACGGCGCGTGTGGATCCGCGTCGGCAGCCAGCAGGGCGGCTCGTGGTCGACGCCCGTGGCCCTCACGGGGGCGACGACGCACGCGGACTACCCGGTGGTCGCCGCCTCCGGGAACGCCGTGTGGGTCGTGTGGACGGCAGGCGACACGGGCGCGATCCGGATGGCGTTCTCGCCCGACGCCGGCGACAGTTGGAGCACCTCGACGATCGGCACCACCACCTCGGGCCGCGGCTCGCCCGAGGGCTACGCAGGGTACCCGGCGATCGGCGCGTCCGGCACCAACGTGATGGCGGCGTGGTTCGCGACCCCGGCGGGGCGCCAGGTCGCGCTGACCTCCTCGGCGAGCGGCAGCGACTGGGGATCGTCGCCGACACCGACGCCGATCGCGGGCACGAGCCCGAACGACGGCAACCGCTATCCGGTGGTCCGGGGGGCCGACGACGGTGTCTCGGACCGGGTGGCCGTGGCCTACACGACCGCCGACGGCGTGGCGGTGCGGGTGTTCAGCGGCGCGACGCTCTCGGGCGAGCGCACGGTGGACGGCCCTTGGCCATCGACCGCGGGCGGCCTCCGTTGGGCCGGGGCGTACGGCGCGTCGGCGATGCCGTTCGGTGGCGACGGACTGGCGGTCTCCTACGCCGCGTGTCGATCACGGCCGGGCGTGAAGGACCCCTGCCGCCCGAGCTCGAGGAGCGCCCGGATCGACATCCTGTACCGCGAGTCCACCGACGGCGGTGGGAACTGGACCGCACGCCGGGTCCTGGCGCGCGCGACGAGGTCGTCGCGCGTGAACGAGGCGGTGTCGCTCCAGGCCGACGGACCCTCGGGCTTGCGGTGGTTCACGTGGCTCGCGCGCAGCACCGGGTGGACGAGCTACCGCGTGCTGGGGCGGTCGGCGCACTCGACCTAGCGGGACCGGATCAGCACGTCCGGCGCAGGCAGATCCACGTGAACGGCCGTCCCTCGACGCACGCGTGGAACGACGACCCGCACCCACGGCATCGGTACAGGAACCCGCCGCACGCGCATCCCGTCCTCGTCACCGGCTCGCACCGGACGCGGCATGGAGGCGGCTGCGGCCGGTCGACGGCGGTGGCGTCGCCCGATGACGAGGCGTCCGTGGTGCCGGCGCGCGCGAGATCGGGCGCCCCGGCCACGGTCGCGAAGGCGGCCAGCGCCGCGGTCGAGGCGCGCGCGAAGAATCCCCGCCGGCTGAAGGCCAGCGGCTCGAACGGCCGCTCGCCCGGATACCCCGGCCGGCTAGGCACCGCTCGCCCCCGGGCGGACGATCCTGATCCCCTCGGCCCCGCGCACCAGTGCCCGCACTGCGTCCAGTGTGTCCGCCGGGCCCTGGGCCGTGACGGCCCCGCCCTCGTCCACGACGAAGACGTGCGGCGTGAAGCCCGAGTCGAACGCCGTGGCCACCTCGCCGTCGACGTCGACGAGCACGACGACCCGATCCGCGGCGCCCGACGGGGGCGCCCAGGTCGCCGGCCACGCGCCCGGGTCGGCCGCGCCGACCACCACGGTGCCCGGCACCTCCCCCGCCGCCGCCCCCGCGAGGAGCGCCGGCACGAGGTCTTCGCACGCCAGGCATCCCGGGTCGGCGAACGCCACGACGTGCCGGCGGCCGGCCCACGCCGCCGACGACCACCGGCCGCCGTCGATGCGCTCGCCCTCGACCACGGGCGCGGCCGCACCCACCGGCAGGCCCGATGCCGGGTGCACGATGCCATCCTCGGTCCCGTCCGCCGGGTCGAGGCGCTCGGACAGCGTCGCCACCTCGACGCGGAGGGCGTCCATCCGGCGCACCGCCGCCGCCAGCACGAGCGCGAGGAAGACGACGGCCAGCCCGAGCACGGCCACGGCGATCCAGAGGCCCGTCATCCCGTCACCGCCAGGGGCCGGATCTCGAGCGACGCGAGCGCCCGGTTCGCCTCGTCGAGCCGGCGGTCGACCCCGCGGCCGGTTCCCAGCACGACGTACAGACAGAAGGCTCGCCCGCCCTCCGAGAAGAACCACTGATGGCCCTCCTGCACCTGGCTGGGGAACTGCAACGCCTTCCGGTGGAACCGCTCACGGGCGAGCGGCAGGCGGAGGCCCTGGGGCTCGTACAGGCCAACGTCCGCGAGCGTGTGATCGAACTCCAGGAGCGCCACGAGGATCCCGGTCCCGCCGGCGCGGGCCGCCAGCTCGGGCGCGTAGCTGCTCCGTTCGGCGGTGAGGACGGTGTCGGTGAGGTGCAGGATCGGGAGGTTGATCGCGGGCTGGTCGAGGTCGGGGACGAAGATCCGGCCCTCCCAGCCCTTCGGGACCGTGACCGCGATGCCGTGGGACGAGAGACGGGTCATCGCACGGCCCCCAGGGTCAGCGCGACGCCCAGCGCGCTCGAGACGCCGATCGCCGCGCGCCGCGTCCACCCGTCCCAGCGCCGCAGGAGGATGTCGGCCCGCCCGAGTTGCTCGGGGCGTTGCACGCCCGCCACGGTGAACACGATCGCGGCCCGCACGAACCCGAACGCACCGCCGACCAGCGCGCCCGTGGCCGCGGACCCGCTGAGCGCGGCGGCCAGAAGCATCACGTAGATCGCCGAGGTCGTGACGATCGTGACCACCCCCAGGCCGAGCTGCACGCCGAAGCCGAGCCCGTACACCCAGCTCCGGTACCGCACCATCCAGTCCTCGTTCACCTGCCGATGGATCGTCGGCAGGCGCAGTCCCCCGAGCCGCAGGTCGAAGGCGATCCCGACCACGACGGCCACGGCCAGCGCACCCAGACGGACCGCCACGCTCAGGGCTCCCACCCCGGCCGTGGCGCCGAGCCAGCCGAGCGCGCCGCCGATCGCGATGCCGCCCAGCACCGAGCCGATCACGTAGGTCGTGACGGTGATCCCCCATCTCCGGTTGCGGCCCCGCTCCCCGAGCGGGGTGATGCTGCCCAGCATCGACGCGCCTCAGGGCGACCAGGTGGCTCGCACCGCCGCCACCGTGGCCAGGATCACTCCGGCGACCGTCACGGCCGCGGACACCTCAGCGCTCACGCGATGCCGCCTCGATCGCGATCCGCTCGTCGTCGATCGCATCCGTCAGCAGCGACCGCACCTGCTCCCAGGAGGAGGCGGCGCCCTCGGAGCGGACCGTCCCCGAGGACGCGCCTACGAACAGGAAGTACGGCGACATCGTGACGCCGTAGTCCTCCCACGCCTGCGACGACATCACGACGGGCAGGTCGGTCGGCGCAAGGTCGCGCAGACGGGAGGGGCTCTCCTTGTCGGGGTCCTTCACCACGACGACGAGCCGAGCGCCGCCCGGGAGCGGCTCGCGCCGGGCCGGCTGCAGCCCGTCCCAGAACGTCTTGCAGGTCAGGCAGCCGCTCGAGAGGAACGCGACGAGGGTGTCGGTCTTCGCGGGGGAGATCGCCACCTGGGCGCCGTCGAGGGTCGGGCCGGCGATGTCGACCACGGGGGTCGCGGCGCCGCGCGGCCCCGGCAGGTGCGCCGGGATCGTCGTGCCCTCGGTGAACGACGGCTCGAACCCGTGCTCGTCGCCCTCGTGCTCGTGGTCGTCGTGGGTCTCGGGCAGGCGTCGCAGGATCTCGGCATGGCTCCGAAGCAGCCCGACGGTCACGAGGGCGAGCAGCGCAAGCACCACGGTCTCGACCGCCACGAGGGCGGTGAGCACGCTCACGCGGTCGACGGCGAGGACCGTCCCGGCACTCACAGGCAGCCGGCCTCCATCTTGCATGTGTACTGGTCGTAGGCCGCCGAGCAGTTGCAGTTCAGGCAGTCGATCCGGCACGGGATGATGCACGTGACGAGTCGGCACATGATCGTGCCGGTGTTCTTGATCTGGGTATTGCACTGCCCGTAGCGGAAGTTGATGCAGCACGTCTTGAAGTTGTCGCAGTCGTCGTTGCCGCAGTGGCAGCCGCCGGGGCAGTTCACGCCCGGCAGCGTGTTGCAGTCCATGTAGTAGCGCAGGTTCGTCGTGCCGCACAGGCCGGTCCCGCCGTAGTTGCACTGCCACCAGCCGCCGACGTACATCCCCTCGGGGCACCCGAAGTTGTCGCCGCCGGGCAGCGTGCAGCAGAACGCCGTGTAGCCGCCGCAGCATCGGCTCCCGGGCGGGCAGTCGGCGCATCTGCGGTTGAGGACCTCCTGGGCGCTCACGGGCTTCGTGGCGAGCGCCACCGGCGCCACCGCCATCGCGGCCGCGGCGACGGCCACCTTCGAGAACCCACCGTCGTCGCCGCCACGGCCGGCGACCGCGGTCGCGAGACGGTCGACCCACCTAGCCACGGGCGTCCTCCTCGGGCGAGGCGGCCGCCCGGAGCTCGTCGGGATCGATCCCCGGCCACAGGCTCGGGTGGAGCGCCCCCACGCCCACCGAGGCGAGGGCGACGTCGGCCCGAGCATGGCGATCTCGGTCGGTCTCGACCGGGTGGCCTGCGGGGCGCCGGTACGCGGCCAGCGCGGGCGGCAGGTCGGTGGTGGCCACGACGGCCAGGGCCGCCGCGACGCCGAGCCCCACCAGGAACGGGACCGCGGCCACGCCGAGCCCCGCGAGCGTCGACCCGAGGCTCGGCGGGACCGAGTTCGCCGCGGCGAACGCCGCGGCGGCGGCGAGCAGGTTGAGGACCGCGTGGAGCCGACTCGGCGGCACGTCCTTCGTCCCGGCGCAGCCGCACGAGGCCGCCTCCGGGTGCGCCGTCACGAGGAAGCCGACGAACCCCGCGAACGCAAGGTAGATCACGCCGAGGGCGACCGCGGCGGCGGTGGACGGCGCCGCGAGGAACCACAGACCGGCCGCGACCTCGACGAGGCCGACCGCCCGTGCGGCCCAGACTGAACCGGGGAGACCGGCCGCGTACATCGCGCGCGCGGTGGGGAGCGGGCGGACCAGCTTCACGGCCCCCGCAGCGGCCAACAGGCCCGCGGCCACGGTCGCGGCGACGAGGATCAGCCAGGCGGTCACGGGTCGGGCGTCTCGATCTGAAGGATCAACGGGCTGGTGGCTTCCGATCGGCCGGGAACGGGCGCAGGGTACGCGAGGCCGCGCGGACCGGTCAACCGAGCGGCGGCTCGGAGAACCCGCCCATCGTGAGCGCCATCAGCGCTTTGCCGGTGTGCAGGCGGTTCTCGGCCTCGTCGTAGACGATCGACCGTGGTCCGTCGATCACCTCATCGGTGACCTCGCTCCCTCGGTCCGCGGGCAGGCAGTGCATGTACACCGCCTCCTCGGACGCCAGGCCCATCCGCCGGGCGTCGCAGATCCAGTCCTCGTAGCGGGCTGCGTCGGCCAACGCCGCCTGCTGATCGCCGAACAGGTCGAGACGCCCCCACGACTTCGGGTAGACGACGTCGGCGCCGCGGAAGGCCTCGTCCATGTCGTCGACGAACGCGATCGACCCCCCACCCTGGGCGGCCGCCTCCTGTGCCCGCGCCATGAGGTCGGGCAGCAGGTCGAACCCCGGCGGGTGTGCGAGCACGACGTCGATCCCGAACCGCGGGAGGAGCGCCGCGAGGCCCTGCGGCACCGACATCGGCTTCGCGTACGAGGGCGCGAACGCCCACGAGACCGCGACCTTCAGGCCGCGGAGGTCGGCACCCCGATGCTCGCGGAGCGTCATCAGGTCGGCGAGCGTCTGCGTGGGATGGTCGACGTCGCACTGCAGGTTGATCACGGGGACGTCGGCCCACCGCGCCACTTCACGCATGTACGTGTTCCCCTCGCCCGGCACCAGGTCGTGACGGATCGCGAGGCCGTGGCCGTACCGGGACAGGATGATGCCCATGTCCTTGGGGCTCTCCCCGTGCGCGACCTGGGTCTTCTCGGCATCCAGGTAGTGGGCGTGGCCCCCGAGCTGGGTCATCCCCGCCTCGAAGGCGTTCCTCGTCCGGGTGGACTTGTCGAGGAACAGCATGAACAACGTCTTGTCCGGCAGAAGCCGGTGGGGCTCCCCCGCCTTGAACGCGGCCTTGAGCTCGCTCGCGACCGCCAGGGCCTCGTCGATCTCATCCACGGTCCAGTCGAGCGTTTCGATGTAGTCGCGGCCTGCGAACGACGGTCGGTCGGTCACGGTTCCTCGCCTCCTCCGGTCGCGCGTTGCGACAACAGGGCCCCTTCGTAGGTCGGGACCGGCTCCTGCCCGGGCACGTCGGGCACGGGCGGCCAGCCCTCGGTCGTGACGGGCCCCGTGAGGCCCGCGGCGTCGTCGGGGCGGACCGGCGCGCGGTTCAGCTCGAGCCCCGTGGCGTCCCTGATCGCCGCCACGATCGCGGGCAGCGCGACGATCGTCGCCGATTCGCCGACGCCCTTGACGCCGAAGGGGGCGCCCGGCTCGGGCTCCTCCACGATCACGGTGTCGACCGACGGGACGTCCAGGATCGTGGGGAGCAGGTAGTCGGTGAACGAGGGGTTGCGGATCACGCCCTCGCGTACCTGGATCTCCTCCATCACCGCGAGGCCGAGGCCCATCGCGGCGCCCCCTTCGCTCTGGCCCTCGACGAGCTGCGGGTTGATCGCGGTGCCCACGTCGACGGCCGAGGCCAGGTGCACGACGCGCACGAGCCCCAGCTCCCGGTCGACGTCCACCACGGCGCGCATCGCGGCGAACGCGAACATCGGGTGGAGGTCACCCTGGCCCTTCCCGTCCATCGGCGTGGTCGGCCGGTGGCGGAACGTCCGCGTCGCCACCACGGGTTCGTCCAACAGGCCGGCCAGCTCGGCGACGGGACGTCCGTCGAGGCACACGCGATCGTCCTCGATCGTCGTGGTCTCGCCCGCGGCGGTCGCGCCCGCTCGCCGGCCCAGCTCTTCGAGCACGCCACGGCAGGCCAGCTGCAGCGCGCCGCTCGCCATCAGCGTCTGGCGGGAGGCCGACGTCGAGCCCGCCGACTCCAACTCGGTGTCGGCCGTGTGCAGCACGACGTGCTCGATGCCCAGCTCGGTGCGCACCACCTGCGTCATCACGGCCCCGAGGCCTTGACCGACCTCGACCGCGGCGGTCCGCACCTCGGCGACCGGGCCGTCCGCGCCCCGGGAGAGCGTGACCCGCGCCTGATGGAAGTCGTCGAACCCCTCGCTGTACCCGATGTTCTTGAAGCCGAGGGCGAACCCAACGCCCCGGCGCAGTCCCTCGCCGTGGCCGACGTTGCCCGCGCCGCCCGGCAGGGTGACCGGGTCGCGACCGGTCGGGTCGGTCGGCGGCGGCACCGGCACCGACGCGCAGGCATCGATCACCTCGCGCACCGGCGCGCTCCCGTGCAGCACCTGGCCGGTCGGCAGCACGGAACCCGTCCGGAGCGCGTTCCGTCGCCGCAGCTCGAGAGGATCGATCCCGAGCACCGCGGCGAGCTTGTCCATCTGGGCCTCGAAGGCGAACGTCACCTGCGGCGCGCCGAACCCCCGCATCGCGCCGCAGGGCGGGTTGTTCGTGTAGACCGCCGTCCCCTCCAGCAGGGCGTTCGGCACCTCGTACGGTCCGGCCGCGAACGTCGTCGCGTTCCCGATCACGGCGGGCGAGGACGACGAGTACGCGCCGCCATCGATCAGCACGCGGGCACGGACGCACACGAGCTCGCCCGTGTGCGAGGCGCCGTGACGGATCCACACCCGCGACGGGTGACGGTGGACGTGCCCCGAGAAGGACTCTTCCCGGCCGTAGGTCATCTTCACGGGGCGGCCGGTACGCAACGCGAGCATGCACGCGTGGATCTGCACGTGGAGATCCTCGCGCGACCCGAAGGCCCCTCCGATGCCCGCCAGGTGGATCCGGACCTTGTCCTCGGGGAGCCGGAGGCACGGAGCGATCTGCAGCCGATCCACGTGCAGCCACTGCGTCGTCACGTAGAGGTCGATCCCGCCGTCCCCGGCCGGCACGGCGAGCCCGCCCTCGGGACCGAGCGGGGCCTGGTCCTGCGAGGCGGTCTCGTAGTAGCCCTCGACCCAGACGTCGGCGTCGACGTCCGGATCGCCGTGCTCGATGCGGAGGTGGCGGACCACGTTCCCCCATCGGTGCAGCATCGGGGCGTCGGGCGCGAGCGCCCGTTCCATGTCCGTGAGCGGCTCGCGCACCTCGTAGTCGACCTGGATCAGGCCCAGGGCCCGCGCCGCCAGCTCGGGCGACTCCGCGGCGACGATCGCGATCGGCTCACCCGCGTACCGGACCACGTCGGAGGCGAGCACCGGCTGATCCCTGAACTCGAGGCCGTAGTTCGGATCCCCCGGCACGTCGTCGGCGCGGAGCACCGCGTGCACGCCCGGCAGCGCGAGGGCACCGGCGACATCGATCGAGCGGATCGTCGCGAACGGGTGAGGGCTCCGCAGGGTCGCGCCGATCAGCATCCGCTCGTCCCACAGGTCGCTGCCGTAGGCGAACGCGCCCATCACCTTCGGGACGCCGTCGGGCCGGCGCACGGACTCGCCGACGCCGCCCGGGACCCGGGTGCGAACCCCGCCCGGCGCGCTCATCGTCCGGCCCCCGCCGCGATGGCCGTCGCGGTCCGGTGTCCGTCGCGGGCGATCGCGGCCTCGTCGCCCGTCTCGAGGATCCCGTCCCGCACGACGAACCGCCCCTCGACCAGGAGGTGGCGCACCCGTTCCGGCCGGCACAGCACGAGCCCGGCCACCGGATCCGCGTCGGCCCCCGCCGTCGCGAGGCCGTCGGCCGGGAAGAGGGCGAGATCGGCGCGTCTGCCGGCCTCGATCGACCCGATATCGTCGCGCCCGAGGCACGCCGCCCCGCCGCGCGTGGCGACGCGCAGCGCTTCACGCGCCGAGATCGACGTGGCGCCGTGGACCCCGCGCGTGACGAGCAGCGCCTGCCGGACCTCCGCGGCGAGGTCGCCCGCATCGTTCGAGGCCGACCCGTCGACGCCGAGACCGACCGTCCCGCCCGCGTCCAGCACCGCGCGCGCCGGGGCGACGCCCGCGCCGAGCCGGAGGTTCGAGCTGGGACACCAGGCGACCCCGGCGCCCGACCGGACGATCCGCCGGATGTCCTCGTCGTCGAGGTGCACGCAGTGCGCGAGCCAGACGTCGTCGCCGAGCCAGCCCCACTCGTCCATCAGCTCCGTCGGGCGCCGGCCGTATCGCTCGCGGCAGTAGGTCTCCTCCTCGAGCGTCTCGGCGAGATGCGTGTGGAGCCGCACGCCGAGCCGGCGGGCGAGCTCGGCGGACTCGCGCATCAGCCGCTCGGACACGGAGAAGGGAGAACAGGGGGCGACCGCGATCCTGAGCATCGCGCCGGGCGACGGGTCGTGGAAGCTCCGCACCGCCGCCTCGGTCGCGGCGAGGATCTCGTCGGTGTCCTGGCACACCTCGTCGGGCGGCAGCCCGCCCTGCGCGACCCCCAGGTCCATCGACCCGCGCGTCGGGTGGAACCGGATCCCCAGCTCGCCGGCGGCGGCGATCGTTGCCTCGAGCACGCCGTCTCGCCCGCGAGGGAACAGGTAGTGGTGATCCGTGGTGGTCGTGCAGCCGCTGAGCGCGAGCTCGGCGAGCCCCACGAGCGCCGCGGTGTGCGCCCACGCGGCATCCAACCCGCCCCACACCGGATAGAGCGTCACGAGCCAGTCGAACAGACCGCGATCCTGCGCCCAGGACCGCGTGAGCGTCTGGAAGAGGTGATGGTGGGTGTTGACGAGACCCGGGATCGCGACCGTGCCGCGGCCGTCCAGGCGTTCGTCGGGCTCGGCGGGCGGCGCCCCGCTGCCCACCCACGCGATCACGCCGTCGTCGAGCAGGACCGAGCCGTCCGCGATCTCGGTCCCCGCGTCGTCCATCGTCACCACGACGTCGCACGCGTCGATCAGGAGGCGCGTCACCACGCACCGTCCCGCTTCGCGGCCGCCGCGAGCCGGGCGGCATCCAGGATCTTCGCGTAGCCCGTGCAGCGGCAGATGTTGCCGGCGAGCGCCTCACGGATCGCGAGCTCGTCGAGGGACGGATCCCGCTCGAGGAGGTCGGTCACCGCCACCACGAGCCCGGGCGTGCAGAAGCCGCACTGGACCGCCCCCGCCGCCACGAACGCGTCCTGGACCGGGTGGAGGTCGCCCCCGTTCGCGAGCCCCTCGACGGTCCGCACCTCGCGCCCCTCGGCCTGGGCCGCCAGCACGAGGCAGGCGCAGACGACCTCGCCGTCGAGCCACACGGAGCACGATCCGCACTCCCCCTGCTCGCAGGCGTTCTTCGAGCCGAGGAGACCGAGCGACTCGCGGAGCATCGTCAGGAGGCTGGCCTCCGCCGGAGTGTCGGCCTCGCGCCACTCGCCGTTCACGCGCGTGCGCACCCGCATCAGGCCGCCGCCTCTCCGCTGGTCGCCCACGTGAGCGACCGCCGGGCCAGCACGGTCAGCGCGTGTCGCCGGTAGGCCGCGGATCCTCGGACGTCGTCGATCGGCGTCGCGGCGCCGGCGACGAGCTCGCCGAACGCCCGCGCCACGTCGTCGCCGATCCCGGCCGAGGGGTCCTCCCACGACCCCGCGTCCGCTCAGGGCCTCGGCGGCGAATCTCTCCGCCTCGGACGCGCGCACGACGGTCGGCGCGACCGAGCCGAGCGCCACGCGGACCGAGCGCGTCCCCGGGATCCAGCAGGAGGCACAGGCTGGCGACGGCGATCACCATCGCGTTGCGGGTCCCCACCTTCGAGAACGAGCCGGGGCCGTCGATCGGACGCCAGCGCGCGCCGAGGATCAGCTCGTCGGGCGCACGGGCGGTGCGCTTCGGACCGAGCAGGAACTCGTGCCACGGCACCGATCGGCGCCGGCCTCCCGCGGCCACGAGCTCGATGTCGGCGTCGTGCACCGCCAGCACGGGGAGGGCATCCCCGGCCGGCGAGCCCGTGCCGAGGTTCCCGCCGACGGTCCCGCGGGCCCGGATCTGGGGAGACCCCACCGTCCGCGACGCCTGCGTGAGGGTCGGCACGTCCGGCAGCTCGCGCACGACCCGGGCGTACGTGACGCCCGCGCCCAGGAACACCTCGTCGTCGCCCCGGCGGATCTCCTGCAGCTCGGGGAGACGCGTCAGGTCGAGCATCGCCTCCGGACGGAGCCGACGGAAGTTCAGTGCCACCATCAGGTCGGTGCCACCCGCGATCGGCACGGCCTCCGGCCGCTCGGCGAGGATCTCGAGGGCCTCCTCCAACGACGCGGGCAGGAAGACGTCCACCTAGAAGGACCCCTCGGCGAACACGTCGATCATCGCCCGCACGTCGTCGCCGAGCGGGTACAGGATCGGGCAGGTGCTCCCGGCGTCGACGAACTCCCGCACCTTCGCCCGGCACTCGTCGGCGGTGCCCGCCGCGGCCACCATCTGCACGACCTCGTCGGGCACGAGCTGCATCGCCGCGTGGATCTCCTCCGGTCCGGCCGGCCAGGTGAGCACCGCGCGGATCCGCTCCAGGAGCTCCTCGTCGACGCCGCTCGCCTTCCCGATGTGCGGCTGCTGCCCCAGGTACTGCGTGACGAGCTCGCGGGCGCGATCCAGGGCGAGCGCCCGATCGTCGTCGAGCGAGCAGACCACGAGCTGCGGGCGGTCGATGTCCTCGACCCGGCGCCCGGCGCGCGCGGCGCCGACGGCCAGGTGCTCCATCGCCGTCTCGTTGTAGCGGGGTCCGACGAGGTAGTTGAGCAGGACGCCGTCGCCGATCTCCCCGGCGAGCTCCATCATCTGCATGCCCGTCGCCCCGACGTAGATCGGCACGTCGCGGGGCGAGCGGTCGCCGTGCACGACGTCGATCTCCACCCCGTCGAGATGGACGTACTCGCCCTCGTAGGTGACGTGCTCCATCGCGATCAACCGCCGGGCCGCCTCGATCGACCTCCCGCATCACGGTGAGCGGGTGGTGGCGCTCGATCCCCACCTTCTGCGCGAGCGGGTCCCACCACGCTCCGATCCCGAGCTTGATCCGGCCCGGGGCCAGGTCGTCGAGGGTCACGAACGTGGCGGCGAGCAGCCCGACGTTGCGGGTCCAGCAGTTCACGACGCCCGACCCGATCGCGATGTGGTCGGTCGTGGCCGCGTAGGCGGCCATCGGCACGGTGGCCTCGCGCACGAGCCGGCTCTCGGCCTGCCAGACGGCCTCGAACCCGCGCTCCTCGGCGTACGTCGCGTAGCCGATCGCCTCGCGCAGCGGGTGCTTGTCCTGGAGGTAGAGGCCGACGCGGCCCTCGGAGCGCACGGCCATCACGCGCCACCCTTCGGTTCGAAGTGATGTGCCGGCGTCCGTTCGACGCGCTCCCACAGGAGCGCCGCCTGCTCGCGCGCGAGCGCCCTGATCTCGAGCGCGTCCATGCGGACGAGCGCCCGGTCGCGGACGGCCACGTCGCCGGCAACGAGCACGTCGCGCACGAGGCGGCTCGTGAACCCGTACGCCCAGTGGCCCGCGAGGTTGTCGGCCCCCAGGGGGGTCGGCGGGTCGTAGTCGAGCACCACGAGGTCCGCGGGGGCCCCCGCCTCGATCCGGCCGAGCAGCGGCTCTCCGAAGCAGGCGCCCGCGAACCGCGCCGACCCGGCGAGCGCCCCGAGCAGCCACGCCGGTCCCACGGCCGCATCCGCCTCGCGCGCGCGCCAGAAGGCCGCCCGCGACTCCGCGAACATGTCGCCGTCGATCCCGTCGGTGCCAAGGGCGAGCCGGCCGAAGGCCGCCACGGGCGCATGCCCCACACGGTTGTTCATGTTCGACCGGGCGTTGTGCACGACGGTCGCCCCGCTCGCGCCGATCAGCTCGACCTCCGAGGCGTCCACGGCGACACAGTGGGCGAGGAGCGTGCGCCCGTCCAGCGCGCCCGCGTCGGCGAGCCGCCGGATCACCCGGGCGCCGGAGCGCGCGAGCGCGTCCGCCTCGTCGGCCGCGTCCTCGGCGGCGTGGATGTGGATCCCGACACCTGACTCCTTCGCGACCTCGACGCACGCGTCGAGGGTCCCGTCGGAAAGGGTGAACGAGGCGTGCGCACCCACCATCCCGCGGACGAGCGGGCCGGCGTCCTGCGCCAGGAGGCGGCGGTTCTCCTCGATCCCGGCGGCCGCGCGCTCGGCCCCGTCGCGGTCGGTGACCTCGTAGCAGAGCACGGACCGCGCGCCGAGCTCGGTCAACGCGCCGCCCATGACCTCGAGCTGGCCGTCGATCGCGTTCGGCGAGGCATGGTGGTCGATGATCGTGGTCGTGCCGGCCAGCAGCGCGTCGGCGCCGCCCGAGAGCGCCGACGCCCGGTTCGACGGCTCGTCGAGCGCGCGGTCCAGGCGCCACCAGATCCGCTGCAGGACCTGCACGAAGTCCTCGGGCGGCGCGAGATCGTACGGCATCCCGCGGGCGAGCGCGGAGTACAGGTGATGGTGGGCGCAGACGTTCCCGGGGATCACGACGCATCCCGAGCAGTCGATCGCGGCGTCGCCGCCGGGCCCCGGGCGGTCCGAGACCTCCACGACCCGGCCGTCGTCCACGACGACGTTCCCGCGTTCGACCCGGGGCGGGTCGAGGGAGGTGACCACCGTCCCGCCCTCGAGCGTCAGCATCGGTCAGCCCTCTCTGCGCCCGGCGGCCGCCAGCTTCGGCAGCGCCCCCACGGCCGCCGGCGAGTCCTTCATCGGAAGGTCGGTCCGCCACCGGCCCTCGTACGCGTGCAGCGCCCCCGCCACCGCGGCGGCCGTCGGGACGAGCCCGATCTCGCCGACGCCCTTCGCCCCGTACGGCCCCTCGGGCTGGGGCACCTCGACGAGGACGACCTCGACCGGCGGCATGCCCGCCGGAGGGATGATGCCCTGCGACTTCAGCGTGTCGGTGACGAGGCGGCCGCCGTCGACGACGAACGCCTCGGTGAGGGCGAAGCCCAGGCCCATGTGGACCGCTCCTTCGATCTGCCCCTCCAGCAGGGTGGGGTTGACCGCCTTCCCCACGTCGTGAGCGGCGATCACCGACCGGAGCCGCCCGTCGGCATCCAGCAGCACGACCTGGACGGCCCACCCGTAGGCGAAGTGGGTCACGGGATGCTCGACGTCCGCGCCGGGCGGGGTCGTGTGGTCGAAGGTGACCTGGCCGCGGAACTCGCGTCCCGCCAGATCTTCGAGGCGGCCGCCGTCGAGCGCCGCCCGCAGGTGCCCGGCGGCGTCGATCACCGCGAGACCGCCGAGGACGGTGGAGCGCGACGCCGTCGTCTGGCCGGTGTCGAGCTCGCGCTCGGTGTCCACGATCACGTGCACCCGCTCCGCGGGGAGCCCCAGCTCCTCGCAGGCGACCTGGCGGAGCGCCGTGTGCACCCCCTGGCCCATCTCGGTCCAGGAGTGGAACAGCGTCACCGAGCCGTCGGCCTCGGGCCGCAGCACCGCCTTGCCGTGCTCGGGGAGCCCGTTCCCGATCCCCGTGTTCTTCACGCCGCACCCGATCCCCGCGAACTCGGCGTCGCGGTAGGCGTCGCGCACCGCCTCGAGGCAGGCCTTGATCCCGACGCCCGGTCCGAGCACCTGTCCGGTCCCGAACGTCTTGCCCACCTCGAGCGCGTTGCGGTAGCGGATCTCCCACCCGTCCACGCCGACGCGCTCGGCGAGACGGTCGAGCATGCCGTCGACCGCGAACGTCACCTGGTTCACGCCGAACCCGCGCATCGCACCGCACGGCGGGTTGTTCGTGTAGACGGCACGCGCCTCGACGTCGACGTTGGGGACCTCGTACGCCCCGCACGCGTGCCCGGCCGCGCGCTCCAGCACCTTGTCGCCGACGCTGGCGTAGGCACCCGTGTCCCCGACGATGCGGGCCCGGAGCGCCGTGAGCCGGCCCTCCGCGTCGGCGCCGATCGTGTAGTCCATCACCATCGGGTGGCGCTTGGGGTGGAAGCGGAGGCTCTCCGCGCGCGACAGGACGAGCAGCGCCGGACGCCCGGTCACACGGGCGAGCAGCGCGGCGTGGCACTGCACGTTGAGGTCTTCCTTGGCGCCGAACGCACCGCCGTTCGAGACCTGGGTCACGCGGATCCGCGGCTCGGGCGTCCCGAGGAACGATGCGATCTGGCGGCGGTCCTCCCACACGCCCTGGCCCTGCGAGTACACGTGGTAGCCGTCGCCGTCGGGCACGGCGAGCGCCGCCTCCGGCTCGAGGAACGCGTGCTCGATCGCCTGGGTCCGGAACGTCTCCCGCAGCACGTGGGCCGACGTGGACAGCGCGACGTCGACGTCGCCTCGCTGCACGACCGAGGTCGACAGCAGGTTGCCGCGCTCATGCACCGCGGCGGCTCCCGCGTCGAGCGCGAGCAGCGGATCCGTCACCGGCTCGAGCACGTCGTACTCGACCTCGATCAGGGCGGCGGCCTCGCGCGCTGCGTGGCGACTCTCCGCCGCCACGACCGCGAGGACGTCGCCGACGTAGGCGGTGACCTCTCCCTCGGCGACGAGCTGGCGCCAGTCCCGTGTGATCAGGCCTTGGGTCCGCTCGCCCGGCACGTCGGCCGCGGTCGCCACCGCCACGACGCCCGGATGGGCCTTCGCCTCGGAAACGTCGATCCTCAGCACCCGCGCCCGGGGGTGGTCGGAGAACCTGATGGCCCCGTGCACCATCTCCGGCGCGAGCATGTCGGCGACGTACGGCTTGTCGCCGAGGGCCAGCTCGCTTCCCTGGTACCGGGGGGCGCGCGCGCCCACACCGTCGCCGCTGGGCGGCGGCGGCACCGGCTCGCCTCGCCGTTCCCGCGCGACCCGGTCGATCGCGTCGATCACCTTCACGTAGCCGGTGCACCGGCACAGGTTGCCGGCGAGGCCGTGGGCGATCTCCTCGCGGGTCGGGGCGGCCTGCTTCGCCAGCAGCCCCTCGGCCTTCATCACGATCCCCGGGGAGCAGAAGCCACACTGCGACGCTCCGGCGACCACGAACGCATCGGCCCAGCGCCGGCGCTCGTCGTCGTCGAGCCCCTCCTGCGTCACGATCTCCCGGCCCTCCGCGTGACGGGCCGCTTGCGCGCACGAGACGCGGGCCCGACCGTCCACGAGCACGGTGCAGGCGCCGCACGATCCCTCGGGCGCGCAGCCGTCCTTCACGGAGGTCACCCCGAAGCGCTCGCGGAGCATGTCCAGGAGGGTCTCGCCGTCGCGGACGTCGACCGAGACGGGTCGGCCGTTCAACGTGAAGTCCACGACCACCTCCTCCTCGTCCCCCATCCTCCCGCAGACGGGATGGTCTCGCTCCCCTACTCCACCGCGCCGAGCACCAGGGACAGCAGCGCCATCCGCATCACGACCCCGTTGAACGCCTCGACCCAGTAGCGCTGGTGCCGCGTCCCGTCGACGTCGGCGGGCAGCTCGTCCATCCGCGGGAGCGAGTGCAGGATGATGGCATCACGCTTCGCGCTGTCCCGCAACAGTTCCCGGGTCACCCGGTACTCGGCGGGCGTCGTGGGGAGCTCGCCTCCCCGCTCGTCGCGGCCCACGGAGTAGTCGGCCTGCACGACCGGCTCCATGTAGATCACGTCCGCGTCGGCGATCGCGGCCGCGACCGACTCGACCTCGTGGTACGTGACGTTGCGTTCGTCCAGCTCCTGCTTGAACTCGGGCAGGAGTGACATCTCGGGCGGGCCCACCACGTCGGCGACGATGTCGAACTGCGAGGCGGCGTACAGGATCGAGTGCATCGTGCGCATCCGCATGTCGCCCACGCACAGGATCCGCAGCCCGTCGAGCGTGCCCTTCTCGGTCCAGATCGTGTAGAGGTCGGTCAGCACCTGCGTCGGGTGCTCACCCCAGCCGTCGCCGCAGTTGATCACGGGGACCGAGGCCCACCGCGCGGCCTCCTGGGGGGCGCCCTGCTGGAAGTGCCGCATCGCGATGACGTCGCCGTAGTACTCGAGCATGTGCACGGTGTCCTTGATCGATTCCTGATAGAAGTCGCCGGCCCGCGTCATCTTCGCGTCGCTGAACCCGACCACGTGCCCGCCCAGGCGGTGCATCGCCGCCTCGGTCGAGAGCCGGGTCCGGGTGCTGGGCTGGTAGAAGGCCGTCACGAGCGTCTTCGCAGCGAGCAGGTCGCCGTTCCGGCGGTCCCGCGCGTAGGGCTTCAGCTCGTCGGCCACCTCGAACACGCGGAAGAACTCGTCGCGCTCGAAGTCCTTGAGCGACAGGATGTCTCTCCCCAGGAAGCTCCGCATCGCCTACTCCTCTCCTCGGTCCGTCTCAGATGCCGCTCGGCGCACGCCCGTGAACAGCAGGGCGACCCGTTCACCAGGGTCGGCGTCGGCGCTCCGCCGCAGGGCGATCAGCCCCGCGAGCCCCGCCGAGCCGGTGTGATCCACGTCGATCCCGGTCGTGGCGCGCGCCCGCTCGTTCGCCTCCGCGATCGTCGCCTCGTCGACCACGAGCGGCACCCCGCCGGTCCGCACCATGCCCTCGAGCACCGCCGCCCAGTCGTAGGTCTCGTCGTCGAGGATGCCGGTGGCCAGGCTCGTCGGCTCCTGTTCCCACGCCCACATGAAGTCGGAGCGGTGTCGCCGTGCCTCGACCAGCTCGACGGCCACGTCGTCGGTCGCCGACGGGTGCTGGAGCAGCTGGGCCAGCTCGCGGTCGGGGTAGGCCTCGGGCTCGTGATGGCCCGCGCGCACGAGCACGCGGTGCGCGAAACGCTGCCACGCGCGGCGCAGCGGCCAGGCGCCCTCGGTCTGCACGGTGTCGATCGTCGGCAGCCGCACGCCGGCGCCCAGCGCGATCGCGTCGTCGAGCCCACGGATCACCGAGGTGGCGAGCGCCCCGCCGCCCACCTGGACCACGATCCGGTCGAGCCGCTCCCCCGAGGCGAGCAGCTGCGTCGCGAGCTCGTAGCCGAGGGTCTCGCCCCCTTCGATCGTGAGGCCGTTGTCCGGGCCTTGGCACGTGAACGGGATCGCCCCCTCGGCGATCGCCTCGTGCAGCCGGTGATAGGTCGGATCGCCGGCGACGTCGGGACGGCGCGGGCACGTCTCGATCACCGCGTCGAGCGCGCGCAGCCGGGCGACCACGGCCGGGTCCGCCCATTCCGGCACGAACACGAGGAGTCGACGGCCCGCGGCCTTGGCGACCACCGCGGCGCCCAGCGCCGCGTTGCCACAGCTCGCGATCGCGAGATCGCGCGGCGCCGCATCGCCCCCCTCGATCGCC
Source organism: uncultured Actinomycetes bacterium (assembly GCA_963821925.1). Taxonomy (GTDB): domain Bacteria; phylum Actinomycetota; class UBA4738; order UBA4738; family HRBIN12; genus JAOUEA01. The sequence continues at coordinate 273,585 of CAWGFO010000011.1, forward strand.
TCGACGACCCGCAGGTGCGCCATCAGCCCCATCAGGTGCCGGGCCTTGTGCGACCCCGAGACGTTGCCGGTCTCGTCCTTGACCCAGACGCCGCCGGGCGCCGAGAAGCCGAGCGCGTCGGACAGCCCCCCGGCCCGGCCGAACGGGGTGACCTCGAACCCGTGCCCGTCGACGGCGGCCACGGCGTCGTCGAGCTCGCGGATCAGCCGGACGTGCGCCTCGTCCGACACCCCGCCGGCGAGCCCGAGGTGGTGCGCGTGGAACAGTTCGCGGTAGCGCACGAACGGGTTCGGGTCGGCGTTCGGATCGTCGGGCGCCGGGAAGCGCACGCGATCCGGATCGAGCGTCCGGACGATCACGTGGTCGGCGTCGTCCGTGCCGGCGTTGCGGCAGCGGAACGGGAGCGGGTCGCCGGGCTCCGCCTCGGCGCCGCAGGCCGCGCACGCCACCGTCGAGGCCGGCCGTGCGCCGTCCGCGAGGTCGCCGACGACGTCCGCGGGGTCGTTCACCACGCCTCCCGGGCGCCGGTGCGCTCGTTGAACGCCTCGATCAGCGAGTCCCAGACCGGGATCAGATCCAGCAGGGAACGCCAGAAGGTCTGCGAGCGGCGGACCTCGAAGTCATCGATCGAGACCCCTTGCTGCTCGACCCACGTGAAGTAGCCGAGATTGAAGATCCGCTGGCGGTCGGCCGTGGTGCAGTCGAGGAGGTGATCGGTGTCGACGCCCTCCAGCGACTCGCCGAACACCTCGGCCGCGGCGGCCTCGTCGAACCCCCCGGGGAAGTCACGGGCGAGCACCTTCTCCAACTCGGTCGCGTACATGGCGGCGCCGTCGGTCGCCACCGTGACGATCACGTCGTCGGCGTCCAGGCCGAGCGCCTTCGCGGTCTTGATCGCGGCCAGCACGTTGCAGATCGACGAGAGCCCGAACGACGCGAGCGCCGCCAGGACGTCGGCAGGGACCCCGCGGGCCGTCAGGGCCGCGCGACCGACGTCGGTGTTGAACAGGACGTTCAGCCGGTCGGTGTGCCGGTCGGAGACGTCGACCACGACGTCGGTGTTCATCACGTTGTGGATCAGCGGGATGTGCTTGTCCCCGATCCCCTGGATGTTGTGCGCGCCGAACCCGTTCATCAGCATCGTCGGGCACTCGAGCGCCTCGACCGCGACGATCCGTGCCCCGTGGCGCTCCTTCAGGTAGTCGCCCGCACCCAGGGTTCCCGCCGACCCGGAGGCCGCGACGAACGCGGCGAGGCGGAGCTCAGGGGCGTGCTCGGCGAGCGACTCGAACACGTGCTCCAGGGCGCGCCCGGTCACCTGGCGGTGCACGAGGTGGTTCCCGTACTCGGAGAACTGGTTGAGGATCGCGTTGCCCTCGTCGGCGGCCAGCCGGGCGCACTCGTCGTAGATCTCCTTGACGTTGCTCTCGGTCCCGGGCGTCCGCACCACGTCGGCCGGATCGGCCACCCACCGGTCGAGCCATTCGAAACGCTCGGCGCTCATGCCTTCCGGGAGCACGGCGACGCCCCGGCAGTCCATGATCCGCGAGATCGCCACGCCGCCCCGGCAGTAGTTCCCCGTCGAGGGCCACACCGCCCGCTGCGTCGTCGGATCGAACGCCCCGGTCACCACCCGCGGCGCCAGGCACGCGTACGCCGCGAGCACCTTGTGGGCGCCGATCATCGGGAACCGGTCGCCGAGCGCGATGACGATCTTCGCGTCGACCCCGGTCAGCTCCCGGGGGAGCACGACGTGCTGGGGAACCGGGACCCGACCGCGCCGGTCGGGGCCGTTGTACCAGTGCACCCTGAACAGGTTCAGGGGATGCGGCTCGTCGGGCCCCACGGCGTCCAGCACCGCATGGAGACGCGCGGGCACCGTGGAGGGATCCGCGAGCTCCCGGAAGGTCGGCAGCGGGATCCGGTCCCTCCGGAACCGTTCCACGGCACGCTCGAAGATCCCCTGGTCCACGACCTCGCGCGGGAACCGTTCGGCGTCCATGCCTGCCAGGATGATATGCAGGTCGAGCTGGGGGGCGACGACGGTGCTGCTGATCAAGGGTGGGCTCGCGATCGGTCCGGACGGCGTCGCTCCGCGCGACGTGCTGATCGACGGCGAGACGATCGTCGCCGTGGACGAGCGGATCGACCCGCCGACGGGCACCGATGTGCTCGACGCCGGCGGGGCCTACGTGATCCCCGGCGGGATCGACCCGCACACCCACCTCGACCTCCCCGTCGGCGCGGTGCGCTCGGCCGACGACTTCGCGTCCGGCACGGTCGCGGCCGCGTGCGGCGGCACGACGTGCGTCGTGGACTTCGCCGGCGCCGGACGCGAGTCGCCGGTGGAGGCGCTGGAAGCCTGGCACGAGAAGGCCGGCGGCAGCGCGACGATCGACTACGGCTTCCACCTGACCGTGACGAGCGTGCCCGAGGCACCCGATCAGGCACTCACGTTGTTCCGGTCCTTCGTCGAGGCCGGCGTCACGAGCGTGAAGCTGTACCTCGCCTACCCCGACCGGCTCATGGTCGATGCCGCCACGCTCGGCCGCGCCTTCCGCGCCGCGAGCGAGGCGGGGGTGCTCGTGTGCGTGCACGCCGAGGATGGCTCGGATGCGGAACGGCGGACCGCCGCCGTGCTCGCCGAAGGCGAGACCTCGCCCGCCGGCCACCCGCGGGCCCGGCCCCCCGAGGTCGAGGCCGCGGCGATCAGGACGGCGGCCGACCTGGCGGGCGCCGAAGGCGCGGCCGTGTACGTCGTGCACCTGTCGGGCGCCGTTGGGCTCGCCGAGGTGCGAGCCGCGCGCGACCGCGGGGTCGCGGTGCTCGCCGAGACCTGCCCGCAGTACCTGTTCCTCACCGACGAGACGCTCGGCGGCGCACCCGAGGACGCGATCGACTTCATGTGCACGCCCCCGTTGCGCACGGACGCCGACCGCGAGGCCCTCTGGGGGGCGCTCGCCGACGGCGAGCCTGCAGGCGGTCTCGACCGATCACTGCCCGTTCACGCGCGCGGACCGGCGCCGCGGCACGGGTGGCGAGGGTGTCGAGAACTTCACGCAGGTCCCCGGCGGACTGCCGGGACTCGAGACGAGGGTGCCCCTCCTGTATCAGGGCGTCCGCGACGGCAGGCTGAGCCTCGAACGATGGGTGGAGCTGATCGCCGCCGCGCCCGCGCGGCTGTTCGGACTGTCGCACCGCAAGGGTGTCGCTCGAGCCCGGCCTGGACGCCGACGTCGTCCTGTTCGACCCGGAGGCAGAGCACTCGCTCGACGCGAGCGCGCTGCACATGCGCACCGACCACAGCCCGTACGAGGGCCGCCGGATCCGCGGCTGGCCCGCCGTGACGATCAGCCGCGGGACGATCGTCGCGCGCGACGGCGAGCCGGTCGAGGTGGAGCCGGGGCGAGGTCGCTATGTTCCTCGCCGGACGTTCCGGTTGCCTCGTCGCTCGTGACGAGACGCCGGTGCGGCAGCGCTCCGCTGACCGTGGCGGCAGTCCCGAGCCTGGACTCGGTGCGTGCCTAGACCAGGACGCAGGCGGCTCGATGCGAGTCGTCTTCCGCGTCGCTCCTCGGATGGAGCTGCGGGTCCGTCACCTTGCACCGATCCTCTGCCACCGGGCAGCGGGGGTGGAACCGGCAGCCTGGCGGCACGTCGATGGGGTTCGGCGTCTCGCCCTGCAGGATCTGCGGCTCGGTCCGATCGCGCGGGTCGCGCTTGGGCACGACCGACATGAGGGCCCTCGTGTACGGATGCTGCGGGTCGTTCACGACCTCCCGGGCGGGGCCCTCCTCGACGATGCGGCCCAGGTACATGACCGCGATGCGATCCGCGAAGTGCGCCGCCGTGGACACGTCGTGCGTGATCATGACGATGCCCATGTCGCTCTCGCGGCGGATCTTGTCGAGGAGGGACAGGATCCCGGCGCGCACGGAGACGTCGAGCATCGAGACGGGCTCGTCGGCCAGCAGGAGACGGGGTTCCAGCACGAGGCTCGCGGCGATCGCGACCCGCTGACGCTGTCCTCCGGACAACTCGTGGGGGTAGCGGTCGATGTAGAGATCGGCCGGAGAGAGCTCCACCCGCTCGAGGGCTTCGACGATCTTGCGTTCCCGTTGGTCGGAGGATCCGGTCATGCCGTGGATCAACAGTGGCTCTTCGACGGCCCGCCGGACCCGGAACCGCGGGTCGAGCGATTCGTATGGGTCCTGGTAGACCATCTGCATCGTTCGGCGGATCGGCCGGAGTTGCTGCGAGGTCAGCTGGGTGATGTCGCGCCCGGCCACCTCGATCGTGCCGGAGGTCACCTCGATCATCCGCAGGATGGCCTGCGCCGTCGACGTCTTCCCGCAGCCCGACTCGCCGATCAATGCCAGCATCTCCCCGCGCCGCAACGAGAAGGAGACGCCGTCGACGGCCGATATCCGCTGGTGTGGCTCGCGACGGAGCGCCGCCGTCAGATCCCGCCTCACCGGGTAGTGGACGACCAGGTCTCGCACGGTCAGGAGGGGCGTGCCTTCATCCGTCCGGGTCGGCGCCACGGCTGCCGCGCTCATCCCGACGTCTCGATGGGCCGGGGGGGACGGGCATAGGCGTCGTCGTTCAGATGACATGCGGCTCGGTGCCGCTCGGCCACGGATACGAGCGCCGGCAGGTGCGTCGTGCACGGCTCGAACACACGGTCGCACCGCGGCGCGAACGGGCATCCGACGATCGGTCGGTCCAACCGGGGCGGGGCACCGGGGATCGACACCACCTCCTCGAGCCCCGAGAGGTCAGGGGTGGCCTCGAAGAGGAGCCGGGTGTAGGGATGCCGTGGGTCGTGGAAGAGCGTGTCGACCGACCCGAACTCGGCGATACGGCCCGCGTACATGACCACGGCACGCTCGCAGACCTGCGTCACGAGCGGGAGATCGTGCGTAACGAGGATCATGGCGAGACCGAGGTCTCGGGTGAGGGACTCCAGCAGGTCGAGGATCTGCGCCTGCACCATGACGTCGAGCGCGGTCGTCGGCTCGTCGGCCAACAGCACCTTCGGGCCGCAGGCGAGCGCCATCGCGATGGCGGCGCGCTGACGCATCCCTCCCGAGAACTCGTGCGGGAACCGCTTGGCCGCCGATGCGGGAAGCCCGACGAGTTCGAGCAGCTCGCCGGCCTGCCGCTCCGCGGCATCGCCGCGGAGCGTGTCGTGGAACGTCATCGGCTCCACGATCTGTGATCCCACGGTCTTCACGGGATTGAGCGCGTTCATGGCGCCTTGGAAGACCATCGCCACGTCGGTCCAGCGGTGGGATCGCATCACGTCCTCGCCGCCCGCGAGGATGTCCTCGCCGTTCACGGTGACGCGACCCGACACCTGCGCGTTGGGCGGCAGCAGTCCCATCAGCGCGAGCAACGCCGTGGTCTTGCCGCACCCCGACTCGCCGACCAGTCCGAGGCGTTCTCCCGCGTCGACCCCGAAGCTGACGCCCTGCACGGCGTGCAGCGTTCCCTTGTGGGGCAGGTCGAACCACACGTTGAGGTCGTGAGCTTCCAGGAGGCTCACGCGGGCGGTTCCTCCCCCGAGCCCTTCTGCTCGAACGCCGCGCCGCGGAACCGCCACGTCTTGATGGACAGGTGCGCCACGCGGAGACGCGGGTTCAGCGCATCTTCGATGGCCTGGCCCATGAGGTAACAGCCGATCACGGCGAGCCCGATGGCGAGGCCGGGCGGCACGAACGCCCACCACGCGCCCTGCGTCATCGCCGTGCGCTCGAACGCGTGCTCGAGCATGTTGCCCCACGAGACGCCGGGCACCCCCACCCCCAGGAAGGCCAAGGCCGACTCATCGAAGATCGCGTAGGCGATCGCCAGGACGGTCGTCGCGATGAGCAACGGGGCGACCTGCGGCAGCACGTGCTGGACGACGATGCGACGGTGGCTCGCTCCCAACGAGCGCGCGCGCCGCACGTACACCCGCTCACGGATGCTCTTCACCTGAGACCGGACGATGCGAGCGGTCGCGGTCCACAGCAGGAGCCCGATCACGAGGATGACGAGCAGGCGGCTCGGGCCGAACACCGTGACGATCACGATCATCAGCACGAGGTCGGGGATCACGAGGAAATAGTCGGTCACACGCATGAGCGCCCCGTCGGTCTTGCCACCGGCGTAGCCCGCCACCAGACCGATCCCGCCGCCGACGATCATGGCCACGAAGGCCGCCGCGAAGCCCACGATCATCGAGGTCCGGCCACCGACCATCAGTTCGCTCAGCACGTCCACGCCGCTGTCGTCCGTGCCGAGCCAATGCTGGGTCGACGGTGGCGCGTAGACGGGCCCGGATTGCTGCGTGGCCGAGTAGGGCGCGAGCACCGACCCGAAGATCGCCACGAAGACGAAGAACGCCACGATGGCCAGGCCAACGAGCGCGGAGGGCCGCCCCTTGACGGCCTGGATCACGACGTTGCCGCGGGCCGAGGGACGGGCCTCGAGGGCCGTTCCTTCCGCGAGCGCCGGCTCGACCGTCTTCATTCCGCGATCCTCGGGTCGAGCTTGAAGTAGAGGAGGTCGGCGACGAAGTTGAAGAACACGACCGAGAGCGTGAGGATCAGGAAGGCACCCTGCAGCATCGGGTAGTCGCGATCGAGGACGGCCGAGTACACGGCGCGGCCGATCCCCGGCCACGTGAACACGATCTCCACCAAGATCGCGCCGGCGACGATGTACCCCAGCGACAGGGCGACGAGGGTCACGATCGGCAGCATCGCGTTGCGCAGCGCGTGCCCGACGACGATGCGCCGCTGGGGGAGACCCTTGGCGCGCGCCGTGAGCACATAGTCCTCGCCGAGCGTCTCCAACATCGAGGAGCGGACGACGAGCGTGTACTCGCCGAAGAGGGTGAGCGCCAAGCACAGGGCGGGCAACACCATGTGCCGAGCGATGTCCGTGAGGTTCGACCACGCGCTCTGATCCGAGAAGAAGTTCTCGACCTCGTTGCGCATCTGGGACGTTGGGAGGTACTTCCCGAACAACAGGATCAACACCATCCCGATGAACTGCGTGGGCAAGGCGTAGAACACGATGGCCGAGTTCGTGCTGACCTTGTCGACGATGCCGCTTCGCCGCCAGGCGCTCAGGAGGCCCGTGACGACCCCCACCACGATGGCGACGAACGTGCCGACGAAGACGAGGGGGATCGTGTTCCCGAGCGCCGTACGAAGGGTCGACGTGACGGGCACGGAATCCACGAACGACACGCCCATGTTCGCGTGGAAGAACAGCTGGTTGAGATACAGGAGGTACTGCTGCACCAAGGATCGGTCGAGGCCGAACTCGTGGGTCAGCGTCGCGCGCAGCTCCGGCGACGCGTGCGGCGAGCGCAGGGCGCTGGTCACGGCGCTCCCCGGGAGGGCGTGGAACAACAGGAAGTTGATCGTGATCGCCACGAACACCGTCATCAACGCGAACGCGATCCGTTTGAGGACGTACTCGGTTCGATGCATCGAGCCGCTCCCCGTCCTTCAGCGCCTCACGTCGGGTGGACGGTGCTGAACGGCGCCTTCGACAGGTTGTTGAACAGCCCCAGCACCGACTCGTTGTCCGCGAACCCCGTCCAGTCGTTCGACCACGCGTCGATCGTGTCGTTGTAGTTGAGGATGATGTACGGGCGGGCGTCGAACGCGATCTGCTGCATCTCGTGGACGATCGCGACCCGGTCGTCGTGGTTGATCGTCACGGCCTGCTCCTTGTACAGCTCGTCGTACTTGGCGTTCGCGAACCCGGTGTCGCTCCAGCTGCCCCACTGGTCCTTGGTCAGGACGGACAGGATGAAGTCCGGGTCGATCAGGGGGAACCAGTCCCACATCGCCAGGTCGAACGTGTTGTACGTGTTGTTGTCGCCGAGGATCTCGGTGTTGACCGTGTCGTTGTCCTGCTTGCGCTGCGTGACCTTGATGCCGATCTGTTGGAAGCCGTTCTGGATGATCCTGAACGCAGCGTCGCCCGCTCCGCTCTCGTCGCTCGCGAACAGAACCACGTAATCCATCGGATGACCGTCCGCGACCCGGATGCCGTCGGCACCTCGAGCGTACCCCGCCTTGTCGAGGAGCTCGTTCGCCTTGTCGATATCGAACGGCAGTCCCTGGATCGAGTCGTCGTGCCATCCCTGCCCGGTGCCGGGAGGCACGATGGTCGAACCGGGCTCCCCGTAGCCGAGCCACGCCGTCTGCACGATGGCGTCGCGGTCGATCGCGTACTCCATCGCCTCCCGGACCACCGGGTCTTGGAGCTCGAGGTTCGTCGTCTTCTCCGGGCTCGAGTTGATGATGAGATCCCGCAACGAGATGCCCGGGCCGTCGTAGACGGTGAGGGACGAGTCGCCCTTCAGCGCCTGCACCGCGGTGACCGGCACCCCGATGGCCGCCTGGATGTCGCCGTTGCGGAGCGCCTGCACCATCGAGTCGTCGTTCGAGAAGTACTGCAACCCGAACCCGTCGATCGAGGGCGCCGGCCCGTAGAAGTCCGGGTTGCGCTGGAAGATCGCCACCTGGTCCTTCGTGTAGCTGGCCAGTTCGAAGGGCCCGCCGCTCGTGAGGGGCTTCCCCTCGGTCGGAGTGTTCGGGAACTGACGGAGGCCCGAACCGTCGCCGGTCGCGTACGTCCCCCAAACCTGCTCGGGGAGGATCGAGATCTGCTGCAGGTTCGACAGGACGTTCGCGACCGGCACGGAGTAGGTAAGGACGACGGTGTTGGCATCCGTCGCCTTCACCGACGTGACGTTGGCCAGGCCCGCCACGAGATTCCCGGCGGGACCGTCCCCGTACTTCAGGATCGTGTTGAACGTGAACGCGACGTCGTCCGCCGTGAGGGGCTCTCCGTCCGACCACGTCGCGTCCGGCGTCGTGTGGAAGGTCCACGTCAGCCCGTCGGAGGACTGATCCCAGCTGGTGGCGAACTCGGGGACGAAGTCGAGCGTCTTCAGGTCCATCTGCACCAGTTGGGGATAGATGTACTCGAAGGTCGCATAGGAGTTCTGCTGGAAGGTGCGGAACGGGTTCAGGGTGTCGATGTTCGAGAGGGTGCCGAGGATCAGGTGGCCCCCGGTGCCGCCGCCGCCGTTGCCACCATCGTCGCCGTTCCCGCCCCCCGTGCATCCCGCCGACACGAGTGCAACGACGGCGATGACGGTCACGAGCTTCCTGGACGTCAACATCCGATGTCTCCCTCCCGGTCTGGGCCCGGGCGAGCGAAGACCTACGGCACGTCGAACCGTCCGAATCGTGGCAGGTAGCGAGGAGCGTGTCGAGCCAAGGAGCGTCCGACTCCCTAGGTCGACGCGAACCCTTCGTCGAACTCCGCGTCGGTCACGGGATCGCCCCACTCCACCGCTCCGCCCGTCACGGCCACGTGCACCATCGGCGCCGTCCGTGATCCTCCGTGGAAGTGCCACTCCTCGGGACCGACGTGGATCACGTCACCGGGTTCCAGGACGTGACCGTCCTCTCCACGTGTGCGCACCCGTCCCCGTCCGCTGATCGCGTACAGGAACTGCCCCGTCGGGTGCCGGTGCCAGCGCGTCCGAGCGTCCGGTGAGAAGTGCACGACCCCGACCGTCGTCCCGGCGTCGTCCCCGAGCGCGGATCGTAGCCATACCTCGCCGGTGAACCGGTCCTCGTCCCCCCGTTCGAACGTTCCCTCGATCGCTCGTGCGACATCCATGGCTCGCCCTCCTCGGTCGGTGGATCCGTCACGCGAACGACACCGGCCGCACGGGCGGCGGCGTGTTCCGGCTTTTCGTGAAGCGCACGACGCCGTCGATCACTGCCGACGCCACGGCCGGCGTGTCGCCGATCGCGAGCGCGCCAAGCGCGTCCTGGGCCTGCGACCCGAGGGGCGCGTCCATCACGAGCAGGTCGGCCTCGCGCCCAACCGCGACGATGCCCGTGTTGAGGCCGTGCAGCGCGGCGACGTTCCCGGTGGCGGCCGCGACCGCCACACCCGCGTCGACCCCGCCCAGGGAAGCGACCCACGACACGGCCCGCAGCATGCCGAGGGGCTGGACGCCCGATCCGGCGGGGCTGTCGGTCCCGATCACCAGGCGGCCGAGCTCGCCCCGGCGCGCGACGAGCGCGGCGACCTCCCCGGCGGCCTTCACGTTCCCGTTGTGCACGATCTCGACCCGTGCCGTCGTCTCGTCGAGGATCCTCTCGACGTGGTCGAGCGGCAGCGCGGTCGGCCCACCGTTCACGTGGCCGGCGACGTCGGGCCGCACCCGCACCACGAAGTCGGCGCCGACGATGCCGCTGCCGGGGATCGAGGCCCCGCCGGTGTGCACCATCACGCGCATCCCGCACGCCTGCGCCCAGCGGGTCATCTCCGCGGCGACCTCGGCGTCCTTCACGCCCGAGATCCCGATCTCGCCGACCAGATCGACCCCGGCAGCGGCCATCTCGCGGAAGTCGCCCTCGGTGAGCCCGGGCTCCAGCAGCACGGCCCCCGCGTGCACCTTCACGCCGGACGGCCGTACGTTCTCGAACGACCGGTGCGCGAGGATCGCGAGCGCCTTCACCCCGGCTGGATCGGTCGGGCGGCCCGGCGTGTGCGGCTCCCCCGCCGAGATCATCGTCGTCGTCCCGCCGTGCAGGTACGAGTCGATGAAGTCGACCTGGAGCTGTCGCGGCGTGAAGTCACCGAGCACCGGGTGCGTGTGGTTGTCGCAGAAGCCGGGGGTCACGGTCGCGCCGGCGGCGTCGATCACGGCGTCGATGCCGGATCCATCGGCCCCCTCAGCGCCCCCCGCATAGGCGATCGCGCCGTCGCGAACGACGATCGTGTCACCGTCGGCGATCGGCGCCGCGACGTCCCCGCTCGCGATCGTTCCGATGTTGCGGATCAGGAGATCGCTCACCGGAGGCCGTTCTCCCCCACGACCTCCGATACCTGCAGCCCGCCGACGCGCGGCAGGGGCCGGCCCCCGTCGGTCACGGCGACCGCGATCACCAGCTCGTCGTCGTCGGGCGCGTCGGCGATCCGGAGCTCCACCGCGTCGAAATGGCTGCGGACGAACGCAGCGTCCTTGTAGTGCACGGGGACGTCGAGCGTGGCCCCCGGCGCGCCGCGCTTCTTCGCAGAAGGGATGATCGCCTTCCCTCCGCCGCAGGCCTCACGCAGTGGCGCGCCGAACTCCGGGTGCAGCATGGCGGCGACGTGCTCGAGCTCGCCCTTCGTGCCGACGATGCCGCCCTTGCCGTAGCTGTGGACCGGCCGGCCGTCCAGCTGGGCAACGGCGATCTCCGACAGCATCCTCGAGAGCTCCACGCTCTCGGTGATCAGGGGGCTCAGGTCCTCGACGTACCCGCCCGCGAAGGGGTTGGCCAGCACGGCGGCGGTGACGACGCGCCGTATCGGTGGGTCGACCGGCCGCCCCGCTTCCCGGCGCACGTCCTCGACGATCGAGACGATCTTCCGGATGTCCGTGGCCATCACCCCCCGTCGGCGGACGCTAGCACGGCCGCCGACGGAGCCGCGACCCGGGCGACCCGATCCTCCAGGCACAGCACCGCGGCGACGATCAGGCCGTCGTCGCGCATCCGCTCGGCCTCGTCGACGCCCCGCTCGACCGCCCGGGCGACCTCGTGGGACCCGAGGGCGCCGACCTCGACCGTGACCATCCGCGACCCGAGGTCGGAGTCGGGGTCCAGCTCCGAGGCGGGCACCCGCCGGATCGCGGGGTGCCCCGGCAGGTCGACGGCGTTCGCGATCAGCGTGGCCGCCGCGTCGGCGCGCGCCGCGTCGGCCGCGAGCACCGTCACGGAATCCGCGATCCCGAGGGAGAAGCTCCGTCCGTGGCGGCCGCTGGTGGCGACGCCGCGGGTCGGATCGTCGGACCGCACGGTGGCCTTGCCCAGCACCGCGGGCCGGTCCGGGACGGCCACGACCCCGACGTCCAAGGACGCGTCCGGCGAGAGGAACAGGGCGATATCGCCGCCGTCGTTCACGTACGCCTTGCGGAGGCCGTCGCCATCGGCCATCTCGGCGCAGATCTCATCGGCGACGGCGCCCGCTACCGCCGCCATCGGCGTGATGAACCGGTCGCCGAACGGCCGCACGGCGGCCGCCATCCGCCGCGCCACGCTCCCCGAGAACGCGTCCACCGAGGGGTCGAGCGGGCGCCGGAGCGCGGGCAGCTCGGCGACCAGCTCGTCGAGGAGCGGCTGGAACCGGTCCCACGCCCGCCGATAGGCGTCGGCGACCGGGGCCGGCTCGCCCCACGCTTCGAGGATGAGGTCGATCGGGCCGTGCTGCAGATGCAGTCGCGATCCATCGGGCGTCATCGCCGCGACGGGACCGCTCATGAGAAGCGGACGTCCGGCCGTGCGAGGACCTCGTCGACCGGCACGATCGCCTCCATGTGTCCACCGAGCGCGGCGTAGTCGTCCCGGCGCATCGTGAACTCGAGCGGCGCCACCAGGGCCGGCGTGGGCACGTACCCGAATGCTCCCGGTGGGACGAGCGTGACGTCCACCATGAACGTGATGCCGCCGCCGGGCCAGACGTAGACGGGCGCGCCCCCGCAGGTGACCCTGGTGAGGGTCCGGCCCACCGAGCGGGTGAGAGCGACCGGGTTCACCGTGGCGCCCGCGCGCAGCGACCCCCCCGCGCCCGCCATGAACAGGACCGAGGTCGTGGCCGGCTCGCAGTTCTCGCGGATCCGTTCGACCGACAGGCGGAGGTCGTCGGGCAGCGGCGTCGCCACCGGGCGGAGTTCGTCGTCGAGCACGAAGTACGCATGGTGCTCGCCGGTCGTGCCGATCATCAGCAGCGTCAGGCCGGGCCGGGCCACCGCGGGATCGAACGCGTCCAGGATCGTGAGCGGGTCTTCGATATCGGTTCCTCCCCAGCCCGTCCCGGGGTTCGCGACGTTGAAGTACCGCCCGGGCGTCGAACGTCTCCCCTTGACCCTGGTCCCGGTCGGCGGGATGTCGAGATAGCGGCCCGCCTGATGTTCGGAGAGCACGCCGGTGATGTGGTCGTCGACGACCACGACCTCGTCCACGTGCTCGTACCACTGCTGCGCGAACATCCCGATCGTCGCGGAGCCGCAGCCGACGCGCATCCGCTCCTCGACCGTGCCGTTGATCACGGGCGGTTCGCCCGCCTGCAGGGTCAGGTCGGCGCCCTCGTCCACGGACAGCTCGGCCGGCTCGCCGCTGCAGAGCGCCAGCAGCGTCTCCATCGTCACGAGCCCCTCGCGCTTCGAGCCTCCGGTCAGATGGTTCACGCCGCCGAGGGAGAGCATCTGCGATCCGTACTGACCCGTCGTGACGTGGCCCACCGCTTCGCCCCGGGCGCGCACGAGCTGTCGCTCGGGCCCGACGTGACGATCCGTGTCGATCTTCACGTTGACCCCGCAGTAGCTGAAGATCGCCTCGGTCACGACCGTCACCGTGTCGACGCCCTCGATCTCGGCGGAGACGATGAACGGCGCCGGCTTGTAGTCGGGGTACGTCGTGCCCGACCCCGCGCCCGTCACGACCACGTCGCCCGTCGGCACCAGTTCGCCGTCCCAGTCACCCTCCCGCGACGCGAAGGGCACGAGCGCCGCGCCCTGCGACTGCGCGCGGTGCAGGATCAGCAGCGGGTCCATCCGGGTGAGCACGCCCTCGACGTTCCCGTAGCGGTCGCACGAGCCCGTTCGCCCCGGCTTGATCACGCAGCGGATCGGGCAGGCGTCGCAGACGACCGTGTCCGTCGCGGGCTCGGTCATCGCGTCCCGCCTTCCGCGATCGCGGCGAGCACGCGGTCGGGCGTCGCCGGCACCCGGCGCACGCCGGCACCGACGGCATCGCGGATCGCGTTCAGGATCGCCGGAGCCGTCGGGATCAGCGAGTGCTCCCCGATCCCCTTGGCGCCGTACGGGCCGACGGGGTCGCCCGACTCCACCAGGATGCTCACGACCTCGGGCACGTCGCCGATCGTGGGGATCAGGTAGTCGTGCAGGTTCTCGTTCCTCCCGGGGACGAACTCTTCCATCAGCGCCATCCCGATCCCCTGGGCGATGCCGCCCTCGATCTGGCCCTCGATCAGGGTCGGGTTCACGGCACGCCCCACGTCGTGCGCGGCCGTGATCCGTCGAGGGACCACCGTCCCGAGGTCCAGGTCGACGTCCACCTCGGCGAGGTGCGCCCCGAACCCGAACTGCGCGTACGGGTCGCCCTGACCGTCCTCGTCCAGCGGGGTCGTCGGCGGGTCGTAGGTCGCGCTGGTCACCGCCACCATCCCGTCATCGTCCGCGTCCAGGGCGAGAAGGTCCAGCTCCGTCGTCGCGTCGCGGTCGCGCGCGACCAGCGTCGAGCCGTCGAGCTGGAGGTGCGCCTCGTCCGAGACCCCGGCCAGCGCGAGCACCCTCGCGCGCAACGACGAGCCCGCCAAGAAGGTCGCGTTCCCCGAGACGAACGTCTGCCGCGACGCGGAGCTCTTCCCAGCGTCCGGCGTGGTATCGGTGTCCGCCCCGAGCGTCACGATGCGGGCCATATCGACGCCGACAGCGTCGGCGCAGATCTGGGTCATCACGGTGTTCGCGCCCTGGCCCATGTCGACCGCCCCCTGGTACAGCACGATCCGGCCGTCCTGTCGCAGCCCCACCTTGATCGTCGACGGGTTCGGCAGCGCCGTGTTTCCGCAGCCGTACCACATACCGGCGAGGCCGACGCCCCGCACCGTCGATCCGCCGGCGGCGTTCGCCTCGGTTGCCTCGGCCCGGGCGCGTTCCCAGTGCGGCCGCAGCGCGTCGAGGCAGTCGACGTACCCGACGCCCGATGTGAACACCTGACCCGTGACCGTCGGCACGCCCGCCGTGAGCGCGTTGCGGCGGCGGAACTCGAGCCGGTCGACGCCTACGGCATCGGCGAGCTCGTCGAGTAGGCACTCGAGCGCGATCGTCGACTGCGGCACCCCGAACCCGCGGAACGCCCCCGCCGGCGGGCCGTCGGTGTGCACCGCCACGGTGCGCGCTCGGTACGCCTCGTAGACGTACGGGCCACCGGCGTGTACGGGGACGCGGTTCGCCACCGTCGCCCCCCACGACGCGTACGCGCCGGTGTCGAACTCGCCCACGTAGTCCATCGCCGTCAGGCGGCCGTCGCGTGTCGCGCCGATCCGCAGGTGCTGCCGCGAGGGATGCCGCTTGGTCGTCGACATCATCGACTCGGGCCGGGTGTAGGTGAGCCGCACGGGCCGGCCGAGCTTCCACGCGGCGAGCGCCAGGAACGGCTGCACCGAAAGATCGAGCTTGCTCCCGAAGCCGCCGCCGACCGCGGTCGGCACGATCCGGACGGCGCCGGGCGGTAACCCGAGGATCTCCTCCAGCTCGACGCGATCCATGTGCGGGGACTGCGTCGTCACCTGGATCTCGACGCGGTCTCCGACGCGGCGGGCGCATCCCGCCTCGGGCTCGATGTAGGCGTGCTCGATGAACCCCGTCTCGAACCCGCCCTCGACTTCGACCTCGGCCCCTGCGAACGCGCCGTCGAGATCGCCGCGGCGGACGTGGCCGCGGATCAGGACGTTCCCGTCTCGCGCATCGTGCAGCCGGGGCGCATCGTCGGCCAGCGCCTCGTCGATCGACAGCAGGGGCGGCAGCTCCTCCCAGGTCACCGGGAACCCCGCGAGATCCAAGGCCTCGATGCGGTCGGGCTCGCCGACGACCATCGCGACCGCCTCGCCCCGGAACCGCACCTCGGCCTCCGCGAACACGGGTTGATCGGCCGTGGCGGGGATCACTCCGAATCGGTTCCGGCCGTCGATGTCGCCCGCGGCGAACACCGCGATGACCCCCGGCGTCGCGGACGCATACGCGTCCAGGTCGCCGAGCCGGAACCGCGCGCGGTGGTGCGGCGACCGCACGACCCGGATCAGCAGCGCATCGTCGAAGGCCCGATCCGCGCCGAAGACGTCGGTGCCCTCGACCTTCCGAGCGCCGTCGACGCGCGGCACCCGATGACCGACCGCCTTGCCGGCCGGTGGCGACTCCTCCACGACGTCGACCGTTCGCGCATCCATCACGGCCGCGACGATCTTCCGGTAGCCGGTGCAGCGGCACAGGACCCCGCCGAGGGCATCCATCACCTGAGGCTCGCTGGGCGCCGAGGTCTCGCGGAGGAGCGCCGCCGCCGCGACGAGCATCCCGGGCGTGCAGATCCCGCACTGCGCGGCCCCGTGCGCGAGGAAGGCGCTCTGCAGTCCGCTCGCCTCGCCGCTCGCGTGCAGCCCCTCGAGCGTCTCGACGTGGCGTCCGGCCAGGCGACCGACCGGGGTCATGCACCCGCTGACGGGTTCGCCGTCGAGCAGGATGGTGCACGCGCCGCAGTCGCCCGCGTCGCATCCCACCTTCGTGGCCCACAGGCCGAGCTCTTCGCGCAGCACCTCGGTGAGACGCCGCGCCGAACGGTCCACCTGCACCTCCGTCCCGTTCACGTCGAACGTGACGGAGGTGCTCATCGGTCGCCTCCGAGACCCGCGAGCGCCCGGCTCACCAGCACCGCCGCGGCCGCACGCCGATAGTCGGCCGTGGCCCGGACGTCGTCGATCGGGCTGAGCGACGAGAGGTGCGCCGGCGATCGCCGACGCGTCGACCTCGGACGGCTCCCGGCCCACCAGCTCCGCCTCGAGGGAACCGAGTCGCTGGGCCACCGGGGAACACGCCCCGACCGCCACCCTGGCGTCCTCCACCCGTCCCCGCTCGTCCACCACTGCCGCCACGGCCACCATCACGACCGAGATCACCAGGTAGCGGCGGAGCCCGAGCTTCGAGAACCCGGATCGCGCATGCTCGACGCCGCCCGGGACGAGCACCGCGGTCAGCAACTCGTCGGGCCGGAGCGCCGTCTGCCGGTACCCGGTGAGGAACGCGTCGAGCGGCACCACGCGGCGTCCGGCCGTCGACGTCAGCTCCACGGAGGCGTCGAGGGTGAGGAGCGGCGGGATGCCGTCGGCAGCGGGCGACGCGTTGCAGAGGTTCCCGCCGACCGTCGCGGCGTTCTGCACCTGGACCGATCCCACCTGGCGCGCCGCCGCTCGGAGTCCGTCGAAGCACCCGGGCAGGTCGGCGGTCGCCACGTCGGCCCACCGGGTGAGCGAACCGATCCGGTAGCCGTCCCCGGTCCGCTCGAGGCCCCGCAGTTCGGCGAGTCCCCCGATGTCGATCACCGGAGGTGTCAGCGTCCGCCCGACGTGTTGTGGATAGACGTCCGTGCCACCGGCCAGCACGACGCCGCCCGCACCTCGCATCTCGACGGCGGAAGCGAGATCGGTCGGTACCAGGTAGTCCACGGGCCGCAGACTAGCGACTCCCGGGCGGCCCCGTGCCCGGGGCCACGCAACTCGAGGCGCGAACCGTCAGCCGCCGGGGCCGGGGATCGCGCCGAGCTGCATGAGGAGCGTGAGTGCGTCGTTCATCCCCCAGTGTTCGACGACCTGACCGTTCTCGAGTCGATAGACGCCCCAGGCCTCGATGTCGAACGGGTTCCCGTTGGCCGGCACGTCGAACGCCGGGAAGCCGCCCTGATTCGTGCCCGTGATCCGGTTGCGGACGAAGACCCGGTCGCCGCCCTCGACGACGTCGAGGATCTCGACCTTCCGGTCGGGGAACGACTGCATGACGCCCTGGTGGGCCATCTTCGAGCCGGCCAGGCCCGCCGGCACGCCCGGGGTGGCCGACTGGGCATTCTCGAATCCCGGGGCGAAGTACCGGTCCAGGTCGTCCAGCCGGTTCTCGTCCCAGGCGGTCTCGATCGCCCTGACCACATCCGCATTGCTCGGTGCCATCCGTCCACCTCCTGCATCGCGCCCACCCGGCGGGTCGGCTCCCTCGTACATCTCAACGACGAACGGAGGGCGCGTGGAACGACAGGGGTATCCCTCTTCGGGGTCGCGGGCTAGCATCGGTGCGCCCGCCCGAGCCCTCCCTAGGGTCGGCTCGTCCATCGGAGGCGCCGATCGGAAGAGGGGGGATCATGCGCATCGTGAAGGGGCTCGTGGGGCTGGCGGTCGTGCTGGGCGTGGTCGCGGCCGGCATGCCGGCGGCGTCCGCCGGACCGCGGTACGGGGGAAGCGCGTACTACCTCGCGCTCGGCGACTCCCTCGCTGCCGGATTCCAGCCCGGGCAGGGTGACACCCAGACCGGGTACGTGCACGACCTCTGGACGACGTTCGGAGCGCAGATCTCCGGGCTCGGGCTGCGCAACGTCGGATGCGACGGGGAGACGACCCGGTCGATGATCACCGGCGCCCGCTCCCTGTGCCACTACGCAGCCGGCTCCCAGTTGGACGCGGCGGTCGCGTTCCTGGAGGGCCACCCCGGACAGGTGGCGTTCATCACGATCGACATCGGTTCGAACGACGTCTTCGAGCGTTGCCTCTCCGACGGCCCGCTCCTGAAGCGGTCGTGCGTGCGCGGCGTGCTGCCACACGTGCAGGCGAGGCTCACGCGCATCCTCGATGCGCTCGCAGCGGCGGCGGGACCGGGCGTGCCGATCGTCGCGATGACGTACTACGACCCGCTGCTCGGCTTCTGGGGTCTGGTCCCGGGCGGTCGGTTCCTCGCGCGGGCGAGCCTCCGCTCGTTCGAGGCGCTGAACGCTGGGCTGACGACCACCTACGAGGACGCCGGCGTGGGTGTGGCCGACGTGGCGGCGACCTTCCGGATCGACGACTTCGCGGACACGATCGTGGTGGCGGGCCGCGGCCCGCTCCCCGCGAACGTCGCGCTCACGTGCCGGTGGACGTGGTTCTGCTCGCCGAGGTCCGCCGGTGATCCGCATCCGAACGACAAGGGGTACCGCAGGATCGCGCACACGATCGAAGGGGTGGTCGAGGCACTGCTCCCGACCTAGGCGGTCGGGTGGAACAGCGGGACGACCGGATCCCACCCTTCTCGCAGGACGGCGACGAGCGAGGGCGGCGTGATGACGTCGGCGTCGCCTCGTAGGGGGCGCGGGGCCCGGTCGCGGTAGCCCTCCGGTGACCACCGCAGCAGCCGGTCCCCGTACAGCAACCAGGGCGCCCCGTCGACGCGGATGAAGGCACCGTCAGGGAGATCGGCGATTGACGAGCGATGCAGCCGCCGCGTGCGCGTGTCGGGATCCAGTCGTTCCTCGTGCAGCCGGGCATCGATCGCGTCGGCGTCGAACGGCTCGCCGTGGAGGTCCCGCCACGCGGCGATGAACCGGACGTAGTCCTCGCGGCGGCAGAGCGCGCACGGTCGGTGGCCCGCCGCCATCGCGGTGGCTTCGTCGAGGAAGAAGAGCTCGGTGAATCGCCCCGGCTGCATCAGCGGTTCGCGGTGCCACCCCTTGAACCGGAGGCGGCAGGCGATCCACCGCTTGACCGCGTACTGACGACGGATCTGTCCTACGTCGTCGTGGAGGCAGCCTCGGTTCCCGTACACGAGGCCACGGGCGGGCGTGGCGATCAGCTCGCCCATCGGCGTCACCCGGTTCTGTCGCGGCATGTCCCGCCCCCCGGTCTTCACGTGTCGAGCTCCGAGCCCGGATCATGACGCTTCATCCAGTGACGCTCCCGAGGCGAGGTCGATCCGGATCACCGTGCCTTCGTCATGGAATCCGATCCACGCATGCTGGTTCCATGCGGAGATCGTCGCGGGCGTGACGTCGGGGAGCGGCACGGGCGAACCGACGCGACGCCCGGCCTCAGCGTCGATCGCCACGACCGTCGCGGGGTGGTCGGGGTCCGGGATGTAGATGTCCGGATCTGAGGATCCCGTGGCGGTGAGTACGAAGAGATGCGTCCCCGACCCCGCGATCGCAACGGCGTCAGGGATCGTGATATCGCCGCACGGTTCCAGGGTCTGGACGTCGGCACACCGCACCCATCCGTTCCCGACGAGCCAGAGGTGCTGCCCGACGACGGCGGCGTCCGTGGCGCCGGTCGCCCAGAACGGGAGCCGGCGAGACGCGAAGGTTTGGCTGTTGACCCGGAGGTCGCCGACGAAGACGTACCCGTTCCCGACGACCAGAGGCCCGGTGTTAGCCGGCATCGCGTAGTCGATCCGGCCGGTGTCCGGGTCCACGCGAGCGAGCAGACCGTTCGTCCGTCGAGACCCAGAGCCAGCGTCCGTCGAGGCCCACGTGGAGGAGGTTCCCCACGCCCGGCTTGATCTCCGCCCGGCTCAGGCGTGATCCGTCGGCCAGGAACGTCTCCATGTCTCGGCCGGACACGACCGCCACCTGATTCCCGCTCACATCGATGTCGCTGTAGTCGTAGTCCCAGGGCCCCGTCGCGACGGTTCGACCTGCGCCGGAGTCGGGATCTACCGAGACCAGCTCGTTCCGCGCCCGTGACGAACACGCCCGCCTGCGACGCCGCCACGTGCCACGCATCGACGTCGGTCGTGAGACCCATCTCGAGCGTCATCGGAGAGGGCGTCGACGAGGCGTCTCCGGGGAACAGGTCGATCCGGGTGAGCGTCCCATCCCAATCGAGAGCCCAGAGAGAACCGTCGAGCAGAGCAGCCGTGCTCCAGCCGATGCGCGCCGAGAACCGCTGCGCGGTGCCCGTCCCGAGGTCGGCCCTCGCGAGGGACTTGCCGGACACGAACCACGCATCCCCACCATCCGCCGCCACCGTG
Organism: uncultured Actinomycetes bacterium; assembly: GCA_963821925.1. Lineage (GTDB taxonomy): Bacteria > Actinomycetota > UBA4738 > UBA4738 > HRBIN12 > JAOUEA01. Next base: position 294,214 of record CAWGFO010000011.1, read on the forward strand.
GATCGGATGCCCGAGGCGTCGACGACCGTCCCTCCCTCAGCGAGGGCTGTGGAGGGATCGACGGGCACGAACCGATCGGCCTGGTTGGTCCAGACTCGCCCTCCCGACACGAAGAGTCGTCCGATGTCGACCGGCGCCGGGCTACACGCCGCGGCCGGCGAGGGTTCCTCCGCCACCAGCTCCATCGTCGACGGATCGATCGAGGCGAGCGACGCACAAGGTCCGCCGCCTCCCTGCCATGAGAGCACCTCGACGATGACCGCTCCGGGGACCGCGACGATCTGGCGACCCATGTCGCCGGACAGCTGGACCGGGTCCCCGAACCGCCCGGTCGAGGGATCGAAACGCTGCACGGTGACACCCTGACCGCCCTCGCCCAAGGCGTAGAGGGCCTCGCCGTCGGACGCGACGTCGGCGAACCCGCTGAGATCGTCGCTGGAGAAGGTCGTCACCGCGCCGGAGACCGGATCGATCCGTACGAGCTGCGCGGTCCGTGGACCGCCTCCCGACCCTGCGATCCAGATCGCGTCCGCGGTCGCGAGCAGTCCGCCGCCGCCCGTCTCCCAGGTCGGAAGGGTGGGCACGGGGATCGTGTCGACGATCGACATCGAGTCGGGCTCCACGCGGAGAAGAGCCGCCCGATCCACGCCTTCCCCCCCGTCGATGCCGTAGGCCGCGACCCACAGACTCCCGAACCCCGCGGTGAGTGCGGTCGTCTGCCCGGTGGGGCCGACCTGGATCGATCCCGCGATCTGCGGGCTGGGACTGGGTGCCGGGGTGGCGGGGGGTGTGGACAGGTCCGGATCGAACGCGCGAACCATGACTGTGACACCGCCGAGCGCGATCAGCCCTGCGACGACACCCGCCGTTACCCGTCGACGAGAGGAGCGCCGCCGGCGAAGTGCATCGAGCTTGTCGAACGTCACCTCGTCGATACGGGGCACCAACTGGTCGCGAACGGAGTTGAGCGGTGCTCGGAGCTTGCTCACGGTTCTTCTCCTGCCATGAGTCGGATCCTCTGTCGGCCCTGTGAACACAGGGAGCGGATGGTCGCCGGACGCACGTGCAGCATCGACGCGGCCTCGCGCACATCCAGATCGAGCAGCTCGGTCAGGACGAGAGCGGCGCGCTGACGAGGCGTGAGTGACCGCAGCGCCCTGACAAGGTCCTCGCGCTCCTCTACTAAGGAGAACGCATCGGTGTCGACGCTCGTGTCTCCTGCGGTCCTTGCCGCGAGCCTGAGGCGACGCCGGCGCTGACGGACGAGGTTCATCGCGGTGCGGTAGAGGTAGCCCGTCGGATCAGGGTGCGTCTGGACGCGGTCCCAGCGTTCCCAAACCCGGACGAACGCTTCCTGCGCGATCTCCTCAGCTTCGGACCGGCTCGCGAGGATCAACACGAGCGTTGCGAAGAGACGAGGGCGCTCAGAGTCGAAGAAGTCCTCGAAGCGAACGGACCGCCGGCTCACGGCCCCGACGCTGACCTTCGACACACCTTCGTCCACTCAGACACCATGCCTGAGTTGGCCCGAACGTTCAGATGGAGGCCGCCTGATGACTGCTCTCGAGAGAAGATGCGGCGTCAGGTACACGCTTCGAGCGCTTTCACCCCCTAGCAGGTGGGATGGATCGGACGCCACGAACCGCGTCGAGGTCGGACGAGCTCGGCCGGCTCTATCAGGACGAGGGCTCGCGGTTGTGGCGCGCCGTGTTCGCCTACGGCGGGGATACCGAGGTCGCGAGCGATGCGGTCGCCGAAGCGTTCGCCCAATGCATCCGCCGGGGCGACGAGGTTCGCGACCCGCGCGCCTGGGTGTGGCGGTCGGCGTTCCGGATCGCGGCGGGCGAGCTGAAGGAGCGGGGCCGACACCAGGAGCTGGGCACCGAGGAACGACCCCACGAGATCCCCGAGGAGGTGGGAGACCTGATGACGCTGATCGCCGGGCTGCCTCGCCAACAACGCGCCGCCCTCGTGCTCCGTCACTACGCGGGCTACGACACCCGTGAGGTCGCCCAGATCATCGGGACGAGCCAGGCGACGGTCCGGGTGCATCTGAGCCGCGGTCGCAGACGACTGCGGGAACTCCTGGAGGACACCGATGGCTGATCTCGACCGGATGTTCGCGCGCCTCGACCTGCTCGATACCCCCGATGTGTCCGACGAGATCGAACGACGGGTCACGGCACCGTCGCCGGCGATCCCGCCGCCCCCCAGACGCCGCCGCGTCGCGGCAGGTCTCGTCGCGGCCGCCATCGTCACCGCGATCGCCGTCGTCGGATGGATCGTGCTCAGCCCGGTCTCCGAACGAGAGCACGAGCCACCGCCGGCGACGATGGCGAACTGGCAGGACGTGGAAACCGGGTGGACCCGCCTGGCCGATCTGCCCACGCCGCTCCAAGGTTCCGTCCGCGTGTGGGCCGACGGCTCCCTGATCGTATGGGGCGGGAACGAAGGCGACGGCGCCGGGCAGTCCTCGCAGGGGTGGCGGCTGGACCGCGTCGACGGCTCGTGGCGCGCGATCGCGTCCTCCCCGCTCTCGCCCCGTTCGTGGGCCGCGGCGGCCTGGACCGGATCTGAGCTCTTGATCTGGGGCGGGGCCTCGGGCCCCGACCCGATGAGCAACCCCTTGGCCGATGGGGCGGCCTATGACCCCGCCACCGACACCTGGCGATCGCTCGCTCCCGCCCCTCTCACGGCTACGGAGTCCCCTCTCTTCGGTCTGGACAGGCTCCCGGTGGCTGATCTGGGGCGAGGGACCGAGTCGAACCAGCGCGAGCGCGATGGACGGGGCGGCCTACGACCCGGCCAGCGATGCGTGGACCTCGATCCCCACGGCACCGCTGCGCATCAACGACGGACATGCGGTCTGGACGGGGACCGAGATGGTCGTCTTCGGTGCCGAACTCCTCAGCGGCAACCACGCCCAGGCCGAGTTCGCGGTGGGCGAGGCGTTCGACCCCGCTTCGAGGACCTGGCGAGCGCTTCCTCCCTCACACCTCGACCCGCAGGCCACCGACATCACCTGGGACGGTCAGCAGGTGATCGCCGCCGACTATCTGGCCAAGGTGCAGACCTACGATCCGATCGCCGACGCGTGGGGTGACCTGCCTGACCCGCCGCTGGACACAGGCGAGGACTCTCCCGGGCTCGCGGTTGCCGACGGTCGGACGATCGAGCATCTGTTCGGAGGAACGGCGCTCCTGTCGGCGGACCAGCGCCGGTGGAAGGACGTGTCGGGAGCGGGTGATGACGGAGGGCTGGCGATGCTCTCGGCCGACCGGTTCGTCGTTGGCTTCTCCGCCACGCATCGTGGGCGAGTGTCGATCTTCCTCCCCCCACAGGTCGAAGCCCCGCAGGTGGGCGCCTGGCAGGAGCTACCGCTCGCCGAGCAGGTCCACGATGGCGGCAGCGTCGAGGTCTGGGCCGGGGACCGCCTCCTCGCGCGCGGGGGCCCAGCGCCCGGTAGCGAGGTGTCCTCATCGGACTGGTTCGCCTACGACCCGTCGACGGGCGTGTGGACGCCGACCGCGCCGGCACCGTTCGCTCGAAGCTTCCCGATCTCGGTCTGGACGGGCTCCGAGGCGCTCTTCTGGGGCGGCTACGACGAGACGCGGAACCACCGCGACGGCATGGCCTACGACCCGCAGAACGACACGTGGCGCACGATCCCCGAGGCACCGCTGGACACCGACCATCCGGCCGTGAGCGTGTGGACGGGAGAGGAACTGATCCTGTGGGGAGGCGGGCGACCAGGCGAGCCGTCGAGCCACACGGGCGCCGCCTACGACCCGTCGACGGACTCGTGGCGACGTATCGCCGACGCGCCCGTGGAGCTGAACGCCTCAGGGGGCGCCTGGTCGGGCCGCGCGATGTACGTGTTCGGCTCGAACCTGAACGGCCGGAACCACGCCGATGTGCAGGGGATCGTGGCCGCCAGGTACGACCCGAGGAGCGATACGTGGACGGAGCTTCCGACCGCGCCTCTCTCGCCCCAAGCGTCCGCGGGTGGGTGGGTGGACGGCCGGCTCGTGGTCTACGACTACAACACGGACGCGGCTGCCTTCGATCCCTCGACGGGTCGATGGGAGCGGCTTCCCGATGCACCCTTCCAGCCGAGCGAATGCTATCCGGACGCGGTCGTGAGCGGTCAGGTGTTGGTCGCGTGGTACTGCGGCGAGCTGGCGATCCTCGACCCGGCCACGGCTGCGTGGACCTCGGTGCCGGGCGGCATCAGCCAAGCACAGATCGCGCCACCCGCGTATGGCGGAGCGCGCTACCAGTTGTGGCGGTTCGCATCACTGGACGAAGGAGATGGTGTCGTCTACTTCGACGCCGAGGGCTTGACGGTCGAGGAGAAGGGCGGGGTCTGCTACGGATGCGCCGGAGCGCCTCGGAGCCTCTGGGCCTATCGCCCTCCTGGATAACACGCCCTCCGTCGGGGTGAGCTTGCTGGTCCGGTTGATGGATCGGGCCGCCGCGGGCCCGCCTCACGGGTCGCGCGCACTTAATACATCGGCCAAATCGCAACTGGGCGGCCACCCTCGAGCGGTTAAGCAGCCGTCGATCAGCGTCGGCTAACGCCGCTTGGCATCAGGCCACCCGAAGAACTCGCAGATCGCCTCGTACTCGTTCGAGTTGGGCGAGCGCTCGCCTTACCTCGATCGCGACATACCCCCGGCGCATGATCCGAGCCGCCAGCCGGCCCCACCGACGCTCATGCCCACCGCTCACGGTCCTTGCGGAGCATGTCGGGGAGCATCGCCATTAAGCTAGGCCCACCGGCCGGAGGCGGAGCGCACAGACAGGCTCCTGGTCGGAGGCTAACGTTGCGCTGCCAGTAATGCCCGCAGTTCCCAGGGGCCGCGGAGGTCACCAGAGTGGGTTCGTCGTTGAAGTCACGCCCCGCGACAAGCTCCTGGCGGTCCGGGGAACCTCTTGCGGCAGGCTCGCGACGGCGTGATGCTCCCCGGAATGGACCCGTCAGCCCTGCCTCCTCCACCCGCTCATCCTCCGGCTTCAGGTTCTCCTGTCACCAATCAGAAGGCGGTTTGGTCGCTGATCCTCGGCATCCTCGGGATCGCTCCATTGACGTTCATCGCTTCGGTGGCTGCGTTGATCTTGGGCTTCCAGGCGAGGAGCGAGATCGCTCGGGCAAGCGGGGGGCAAGGCGGACGGAGTTTCGCCCTCGCCGGGATCATCCTCGCGTTACTCCCGTTCGCCGGCGTCTTGCTGCTCTTCATCGCATCCGGGGTGTCTCAGACGGGGGTCATCCGATCGTCAATTCCCGCATGGTGGTGATGGCGCGCGGCTGCTTTGGGAACGACGCTCAGGCCACAGCGCAAGCTTAGGGGGTCTCTTGGCGCCGAGCTCATGCCCCACCGAAGCGGGAGCTGAGGTCTACGCCGGGCCGCTCAAGTACGGGACGAACCGCCACGCCTTGTATAGGTCGCCGAGCGCGGACGAGTGCTCGCTCCATGCGGAGGATTCGAGTTGTTGCGGGGGCTGGAACGCGATCTGTCCTTGCTCGATCGCGAAGCCCCAGCTGAACCCCAAGATCGCCTGGGCTTCGAGGCCGTTTCCGACGTCGTCCGGGATGCACAGGAAACTCCGCGCCATCCACCGCAGGTCGCTCCTCGGCGATCGAGAAGGCGCATCGAACAGCGTCGGGTTGATCCCGAGCCAGCAGAACGGATGCGGCAGGTCCCCGAGGAAGGCGAGCGGATCGATCTCGAACTGATCACCTCCGCTCGCGTTGTCATCGGAACGGACGAGCTGCACCCAGCCCATGAAGGAGTCGTATCCGCGCATCGGATACCGCACCGTCGCCGTGCACACCGGGAAGCCAAGTGTCTCCGGCTGGCAACCGATCGATTCAGGCTGCAAGTTAGCTTCATACGTCACGACGACGCGGCCCTCGACACCCTTGAGGGTGAACGGAATCTCCATCCCCGTGGACCCTAGTTGAACTCGAAGCCCAACGTCTCTCGCGCCGGCCGTAGAGCGAACCATGGACCGCAGCGGCTGCATTCGCGCCAACCGGCCTCGCCGACGCTCATGCCCCACCGCTCACGATCATGTCACCCATCATCAGAGCGCCGAGTTTGCGACCAAGCTCGCCAGGTTGGTGGAGCGCACGGCCGTGCGCCATGGCGGCCGAGCGGTCAAGTGGCTGGGCGACGGCGTCATGCTCTACTACAAGGAGCCCGGCCCGGGAGTGGTGGCGGCTGTCGAGATGGTGGCGGGCGGGGCGGAGGCTGGGTTGCCGCCGTTGCACGTCGGCCTGCACGCCGGCCCGGTGATCTTCCAGGAAGGCGACTACTACGGCCAGACGGTGAACGTCGCCTCGCGGATCGCCGACTACGCGCGACCGGGTGAAGTACTCGTCAGCCAGGAGGTGGTCGACGCCTTGAGCGGGGCGGACGTCGCCTTCCGCGAGGTCGGCCAGGTCGAGCTCAAAGGGGTTGCCGGTGCGATGCGCCTGCATGCCGCCTCCGGGAGCGCCTGAGCGAGCGTCGCTCCTGACGCTCCGCTCCCCCGTTGTGCCCGGGGTGGGATTCGAACCCACACCACGCTGATACCGCCACGTACTGTTCTGTGTCGAGTCGCCGCTTGACCAGGCAGCCGGCCTCGCCGTCGCTCATGCCCCACCGCTCACGATCTCGCGCCAGAGCATGTCGGGTGGCGTGCAGCCTCTGTGTGAGACGTTTGGGTTGACGACGCTGCAGGCGTGCGCACGAAGGGAGTCAGCCGAATGAGGATCGCGGTGCTGGGGGCCGGCGGTGGCGGGCTAGCGGTCGCCTACGAGTGGGCGAGTCAGGGGCATGAGGTCGCGCTGTACGCACAACATGCCCATGAGCACCATCTGGTGCCGGTCCGCAAGCGCGGCGGGATCCAAGCCGAGGGCAAGCTTGAGGGCTTCGTCTCTCTGGCGACGGTCACCACCGACATCGCCGAGGCGCTGGACGGTGTGGACGTGGTCTTCGTCGTCGGCCCCGCCTATGCCACGGAGCCGTTCGGCCGCGACACTCGCGGTCACCTGCGCCCCGGGATGACGGTCGTGGTCTGCCCCAGTTCGTGCGTCGGCAGCCTGGCCTTCAAGCACGCCGCGGGGTTGGACCTCCATGACGAGAGCGTCGTCGTGGGCGAGACCAGCACGCTGCCGTACGCCGCACGCGCATCGATGCACGCCAGTGTGCAGATCTTCCACCGGTTCGACACCGGCTTCTGGGCCGCTGCCGCCCCGCGCAGCAACACACCTCGCCTGCTCGAGGTCCTGCGGCAGGTGTACCGCAACACCGAGGAGGCCGCGGGGATCTTCCAGACCACGCTGCAGAACGGCAACCCGGTCATCCATCCGGCCGTCACCTTGCTCAACGCCGCCCTCATCGAACGCACGGGTGGTGACTTCATGTTCTATGAGGAAGGGGTTACCGAGGCGGTCGGTCGCCTCATGCAGGCGGTCGACGGCGAGCGGCTATCCGTCGCCAGGGCTTTGGGCGTGGAGATCCTCGCCGAGCCGGATCTCGGGGTTCGGCAGGGCTACATGAGCGAGTCCAACTACTCCAGCGGCTACTCCACCGCACCAGGCTTTCGTGGCATCAAGGCGCAGGACGAGCTTCATCACCGCTACCTGACCGAGGACGTGGGCTACTCGATGGTGTTCCTCACCGACCTTGCTCGGCACCTGTCGGTGCCGACCCCCACCATGGATGCCGTCATCCGCATCGCCTCGATCGTCGCGGGTGAAGACTTCGCCACCGAGCGTGCCCGCACGATGGACAAGATGGGCCTGTCCGGCCTGACGCGAGAACAGCTCGCGGTGTACTGACTGGGCGATAGGTCCACCTGATCGCGCGAGGCCAAGCCAGGGCCACCGCAGCTCACACGACGCGAGTACGACGTGCCCCAGCTCGTCGTTGAAGGGTTCATCACGGCGCGAGATCGCCGACCGCCTCGGCGTCACGGCTTCGTGCAGGGCCGCCCGATGTCGCGACGTCCGGCATCGGCGACCAGCGCGAGTCGTTTCCGAGAGGCTCGGAGCTCCTCGATCTCGCGGCGCAACCCATCGAGGGTTGGCTGCTCGTCGGTCTGCTCGGTCTCCAGCGGATGCCCTCCTGTGCGTGGATCCCCGGCACTTGTCCGTCATCGCTGGGGCGGCGTCAAGCGGAGCCCAGCACGGTGTCGGAACGGAGGGCAGCATCCCGGCGTCCGGCCAGGCCACCACCGTAGAGCCGGCCGGAACGACCTCCTAGCGTCGCGATGGACGAGCGCTCATCGCAGATCGAGAAAGGAGGGAGGCGATGAAGCTCAGACACGTGAAGCGAGGAACGGAAAGGAGACCGCAGATGAAGAAGTCAGTGCTCGTGTTGACAGCAGCGCTCGGGAACTGGAGGCAGTCCATGCGGAAGCAGAAGTTGATCGGGCTCTCGTTGATCGCGATGGCGCTCGTCATGGCCGTCGGAGTGGCGGTCGCCAGCCCGGGATCGGGCGTCACCGCCGTGCCGCTCGCGTCGGCTCAGATCGACGATCAGGTCAGGATCCGTCAGGGAGAAGGCAAGTCGACGGTCGTCGCCGACTTCACCGTGACGCCCGACGGCACGACCGGCTGGCACTCACATCCGGGCAAGACCCTGGTGCTCGTGACCGCGGGAGAGTTCACGCTCTACCGGGACCGCGACGGCCAGTGTCGGACCCGCACGTACGGACCCGGCGAAGGGTTCGTCGAGCCGCCCTCGAGCGTCCACGTCGGCGTCAACGAGGGCGACACGAACGTCGAGCTGGTCGCCGTCTTCTTCAGGATCGGCGCCGACGGCGTCACCAGGATCGACCAGCCGGATCCAGGCGTCTGCTAGCTGCGCCGCCGGCATCATCGCCCTGGAGCGCCCGCGCGGGCACGATCCGCGCGGGCGCGAAGGGGTGATCGATGTCGAGCGGTGGCCGATCCCGACGGACGGCTCTCCTCCCCGTCGACCCCGTCGAGCGCCGTGGCGCGCCGACGACGTCGAGCCGCCTCGTGCCCGGGGTGGGATTCGAACTCCCACCGAGTCGATGACGGCCGATGCCGGATCGTGTCTAAGAGCGCTGTGACCAGTGCTTCTTCTTGCGCCGCTGTGCCGAACGGTACCGGCTGATGGCACCAGATGTCGTGGACGCCGTTAGCACGTCGTTGGCAGACGGCCATTGTGCGACAACCAGCACCGCACCTCAGATCCGCTCCTAGGTCGTGGAGTTGGGTCCGCGGACCCGTCCTCCAGGGTGATGTACTCCGGGGCGTGACCCCGAGCCGCCAGCTGGCCTCGCCGACGCTCATGCCCCACCGCTCACGATCTCGACGGAGCATGTCGGTGGATTGCCTGCCTGATGGGGAACGGCTAGGTTAGGGACACGACGCAGCCCCCACAGGGTCGGATCAGACTGGACCTCGCAGTCCGGTGGTCCGCGACCTGGGTCACCCGTCGGAACGTGGAGGGCCCTCGGGCCGTTCGGCTCTCCGGAGCGGCGAACCGCAACGTGAGCCCGACTCCCCCGGGGGCCGTCGCGCATCGGTAGCAGCACTCAAGTGTCAACCGCCTAGCGATCTGGGGCGGCATCTTTGTCGATCCCTCGGCGATGTCTTCGCTAAGCGCCCGCTGCAGCCTCTCGAGCAGCCGCAATCGCGTGATGTCGCTGGGCTGGGCCTCGCCGACGCTCATGCCCCACCGTTCACGGTCACGTCGGAGCATCACGGCCCGCGGCGCAGGTGCAACGCCGGCGAGGTCAAGGAGCGGGCTGAGCGTCAATGGTGGGGCAGCCTCCCTTGGAGGGGCGGCTCTGAGCCGGGGGAAGGCTGGTAACCGGTGGCCGAGCCTCTTCCCCTCGGCGTTGAGTCCATACGTCGCACGGACTCGGGCAGCTTTCGTCGTGTCCCAGGGTGAGATCCCCTGCCGCAGGCTCTCCTTGCCGTGGGTGGCGCTCCAGCGCGACTGCAACGCTGGCCAAGGATGCTGTGCGCCTATGTCGAGGACCGGGTCTGTCTCCGTTGACTCGGAGGTTCCGGATAGGTCTCAGGTCTGGGCCGATCTCGGTCGAGTCGTTCCCGCCCGTCCTCGTCATCATTCCCGGGATCTCCGCCCTGTCCCTGGTCTTGCAGGTGGTCGCCTTCCTGCGTCTCCTCCACCATCTCTCGCCTCCCTTCCTTTGCGGCAGCGACCGGATACCCAGGGATCCGCCCTCCGAACCTCGCTTCGTCCGACGATTTCGGCCGGGACCCCAACATGCCGTTCAGCCCGAGCAGGATGCCTGCCTCGCGACCTATCGGTGCGGGCTCGCGGGCTACCTCAACCGATCTCGTTCTCCCCGCGAGCTCCACCTCCTCGACGGGTTCGAGCTCCCGCAAGCCCGTCCCGCCGGTCGGTTCCCGGGACCCTCAACCCGGGTACTGTCCCGCGATGAGTCTCGACCTCCTCGTCGGCCTCGGCATGCTCGTGGGCCTGATCGGCGTCGTGATCCCGTTCCTACCCGGCCTGCCGATCATCATGGCGTCCGCAGTCGTGTGGGCGGCCGTCGGCGGTTCGGACGCCGGCGGATGGGTGGTCGCCGGCATCGTGATCTTGATCGCGGTCGCGGGGATGGTCGCCGGCACGGTGCTGCCCGCCCGCCGCGCCGCAGATCGGGGCGCCACCTGGTGGGTGTTAGCGATGGGGGCCGTTGGGCTCGTCGTCGGCGCGATCGTGACCCCGGTCGTGGGAGCGCTCGTTGGATGGCCGGTCGGTATCTTCGCCGCCGAGTGGCTGCGGACGCGGCACTTCAACTCCGCCTGGCGGACGACCCGGTCGACCCTCGCTGGGCAGGGGCTGGGCATCGCGGTTCAACTGGCGGCCGGCGTAACCGCCGTCGCGGTCTGGGCGGCGGCGGCATGGCGGTGGTGACGTGGCACCGCGACCCGGAGCTCGGTCAGCTCACATAGCGTCAAGGGCGTATGAGAGATCGCTCACTCCAATAGAGATGATCCACGGAAGCAGCCGGATCACCGTCTCCTCGCGTCCGGGCACCCGAAGAACTCGCAGATCGAGTCGTAGGTGGTCGAGTCCGGCAACGCGGTTCCCTCCTCGATCGCGACGTACTCCCGCCGCGTGATCACGAGTTGCCGGCCGGCCTCGCCGACGCTCATCCCCCACCGCTAACGATTTCGACGGAACATGTGGGGGGGAAGGATGGCCACGAGGAACACCGTATCCCTCACACGAGACGGAGATGATCATGAAGAGCCCCAACGGCCATGCCATCGTTGGAGAGCAGGTAATCCGGATACCTATGCGCTACGGCTCCGAACACTCCGGTCTGTCGGCCACCGAAGCCGGGCCGAGAGGATCATCCCTGGCCTCCAGCAGATGCTTGAGGCTTCCCCAGATGGTCTGCTCTCCGCGCCGGCCCATACGGGCGACCAACGGGCTCATCACTTTGAGCATGCCACGCGGCTTCAGGTCCCACGCCCACTGCATCCTGGTTCCTTCGGGAACGGGCTCGAACGTCAGGCCGCCCTGAAGATCCATGGAGGACATGTGCACGGTTTCCTCGATCCGCCGGGGGCGCTCGAAGCCTGTGAACTCGATCACCATCACGACGGCTCGCCCCATGCTCACGGTCTCCGCCCGGAAGCGCGTCCCGACGCCGATGGGTTCCTCTGAAATCAGTTCGGCGCGGCGCATCTTCGGGTTGTAGCGTGGCTCGTTCCGCTCATCGGCGACGAAGTCGAACACGTCCTCCGCGGGTCGGTCGATCACGATTTCGCCCTCGACGCGAACCATGTCGGTCTCCTCCCCTCTATGTCTTCGTCTCCGTCTGCTGGCCGCTGGCATTCCCCGGGGCGCTGGCCGACGGCTCCGACGTGGTGACCGATGACGTTGTCGTTGCAGGCACCAACCGGATCAGTGCGATCCGGCGGCTGGTGCGCTTCGGGTATCTGGCGTAGTCGGGCGCAACCTGAAGCACTCGCGGCCAAAAGGCGGCCGTCTCATGGGCCGTTAGCTCCTCCGCGCGCACCTCTAGCGTGCGATCCCCTACCTCGACCCGGGCCCGGGGGTTGGCCGTCAGGTTGAAGTACCAACCGGGTGGGGAGGGCAGTCCACTGTTGGCCGCGACGACGATCATGTCGTCGTCGTCCGGGAAGAACTGCAGGGGCACGATGCGCTCCAGGCCAGATCCCTCATTCGGTTGGCAGGACGCCGCCGCCGCCTTCGCCATCATCGCGGTCGTGGCGTTCTTGGTGACGTGGGTCGTGACGGACCTCGGTCATGTGTCGCGGACTCCCTACGTGGCGATCCTCACGGCGACGACGTTGGGCCTGGCCGCTGGCTACATCGCTTGGTCGGGTACCTCGGTGGCCGACCTCGTAACGGCGGGGTGGGTCTGGGGCATCCTCGGAGGTCTGGTCGCAGCCGCGGTGGTTGTGCCCCTCGTGCGTCGTTTGCCTGCAGGACGACCTCGCCCCCAGGGTTCTCAGCTCGTTGGACGGCTTCTCTGGGAGGGGGTCGTGTACGGATTCGCGGAAGGAGTCCTGCTCGCGACCTTGCCGGTCCTAGCTGTCTGGCAGGCGACCGACGCACTTGGATGGACCGGCACCACATGGGCGAAGGTGGGCTCTGGCGTACTCGCGGTGGTCGGAGCACTGTTCGTGATCTTGGTCCACCATCTCGGGTACCGGGAGTTCCGGGCGAGGGCCGCCAGGAAGATGCTGAGGGGTGCGCTGGTGGGCTGCGGTCTCCAGGCGTTGGCCTTCCTTCTGACGGGCAACGTGCTGGCCCCGGTCGTCGCCCACATCGTGCTGCACACGCAGCTGACACTCCGCGGGAACGAGATGCCGCCCGTGGCGGAGACGCGGCTTGCGCCGCCTGGCCCGCGGCCGACCGAGGCCACCGCGCCGGAGAAGGAGCTGGTTGCGTGAGGAGTGTCGGGGGCGATATCCATCGAGCGACTGTCGACTGTGTACGGGTCGGTGGACGCTTGCCAGCTCGGCGTCCAGGCTCTTAGCAAGCCTAGAAGGAACGTTCCACGATCGAACGCGTCGTCCAACAGGGACGCGACCATGCGATCACCGTAGCAGACGCCATCGGCACACCCGCCGCGCTGTTACCGCCTAGCCGATGCCTGGGCAACATGCAGTACGTTCGCCCGATGAGCGGCGAGGTCCGAATCAGACAGGTGGTGCCCGACGACCTCCCGATCTTCTTCGAGTACGAGGCCGATCCGGAGGCAGCGAGGATGGCCTCGTTCCCGTCACGCGACCGAGCGTCGTTCGACGAGCACTGGGCGAAGATCATGCGCGACGAACGGAACATCGTCCGCGCGGTCGAGGCGAACGGCGTCGTCGTGGGCAACATCGGGAGCTGGCAGCAGGAGGGCGAGCGCTACGTCGGCTACTGGATCGGACGTGAGCACTGGGGTCGGGGTCTGGCGACGGCCGCCCTCACGGCCCTCGTCGCGGAGCTCACCGACCGACCGCTGTTCGCGCACGTCGTCGACACGAACGCGGGCTCGATCCGGGTGCTCGAGAATTGTGGCTTCCGCCGGACCGGCAATCCGACGGTCGCCGCCGACGGGGTCGTAGAGCTCCTCTATCGGCTGGACGGGACCGACTAGAGAGCGCTGGCCGAGAGCAGGTGGCGGCACTCCTGGACGATTCGGATCGCCGGGGCGCGCTTATGGCCACCGCCAGAGCGCATCGGGTACTCGAGCTTGCCGTCGCCGAGCGTCAGGCCACCCGAAGAACTCGCAGATCGCCTCGTACTCGGTCGAGCTCGATGGCCGCTCGCCGTCCTCTATCGCGACGTAGGCGCGGCGCATGACCGGTTGTCGGACGTCACGACTCGACACTCGGGCGGGTGTGATCGATCGCGACGGTTGTGATTGGGCTACGGCACGCCGGTCACGGACTCACAGAACGCCGCGGTGTCAATGCCCGCAGCACCCGCGCAGATATCGATCCCGTCGCCGCTGTCGATGACCGGATCGCCGGTGTCGGTGTAGTTGTCGCCGTGAAGGTCGTCATTGCCGTCGCCACCGAACAGCTCGTCATCACCGCTGACGCCACTCGGGATTCCGCAAACCGGATCCTGATCGCCGACGAGCGAGACGTCGTCGCCGGAGCCGCCGCTGATCACGTCGTCGCCGGCATCGCCGGTGACCATCCCCTCGCAGGTGAACACGCCGCTGTCGCCGAGCAGGAACGAGTCGTCTCCGGGACCACCGCTGATCGTGTCATTGCCGTCATGTCCGGACGTCAGTAGCGCCGCGTTGTTGTCTCCGCCCCCACTGCGGTCATCGCCGGGGCCGAGCTCGATAGAGTCGTTACCGCCCGCGCCGGTGACGACAGTCCCGACGCTGTCGCCGAGCGCCGAGTCGGGGCCGTCGCCTCCGACGAGCGTGTCATCGCCGCCGTCGCCGCTGACGGTGCCGTCGAAGGTGAAGAAGTCACCGAACATGCGGTCGTTCCCGCGACCGCCGAGGATCAGGTCGTCGCCGCCATCGCCGGTCAGGTCGCCGGAGGGTGTGGCCCATTCGCCGATGATCCGGTCGTCGCCGAGCTCTCCGCGCAGATCGTCGTTGCCAGCGAGACCGCAGACGCGGTCGTTGCCGGCACCCGCGTTGATAACGTCGGCGCCCGCTGACCCGACGATGACGTCGTCGCCGGACGTGCCGTGGATCGCTCCGGAGCCGACGATTGTGGCGAGCACGCCGAAGCACATCGGGGGCGGGTCGGTCACGGTAGTCGTCAACGTCCGGGCCGCCGCTGTCACGCTCGTGGTCAAGACGAAAGCGACCATGACCACGGAGACGGAGTTAATCGAAGTAGTGCATCGCCGCGTGTGCATGTCCCCTCCTGGAATCCATACGGGCTTCATCGATCGCCCCGTACTTTCGCACCACTTCACCAGACGTGCTACCCGGCTACCTGGGTGGTCGGGAAGGTGTCAGCACGGTGCTGTTGCCGCCTCCCTCACGCCAGCCGGAACCTCGTACTCGTTCGAGCTCGGCATCCGCTCGCCGTCCTCGATCGCGGCGTAGGCGCGGCGTGTGATCCCGAGCCGCCAGCCAGCCTCGCCGACGCTCATGCCCCACCGCTCACGATCTCGTCGGAGCATCGGGGCGACGCCCCTACCCGTCGGGTCGCCTGGACAGCGGCAGATGCGTGTGCTTCTTCCGATTAGGGTTCAGGGAATGGAGCCGACGGAGAATCAGGGCCCCTACCAGCCACGAACGCCGCCGATGGCCGAGGACGATCCGGTTGTGCAGTGGCTGCTGCAGGGCGATCCGGCGATCCGCTGGCAGGTGCTGCGTGACCTCGTCGACGCCTCGGAGACCGAGGTGGCGACCGAGCGAGCGCGAGTTGAGCACGAGGGCTGGGGTGCTCGGCTGCTGGCGCTGCGGGCTCCTGATGGCCTGTGGGCGAACGGGGCCTACATTCCGGGTACCGCGGCGTTCGCAGCGGCCACTGCGCGGGCTCTGGCTGCCGGTGAGCCACCGCCGCCTTTCCCGTCGCCCGACGCGGAACCGGCCGAGGCACCGACCGATGGGTCGAGTGCCGAGCCGGGCCAGCCATGGACTGCGACGTACCCGGTCCTGCTCGACCTGTGCCACCTGGGCATACCCCCGGACAGTCCGGTGATGCAAGAGACCGCACACCTGGTGGCCCGCAACTGCCGCTGGGAGTACGACGGGCTGCCGTTCTTCGCCGGCGAGGTGGACTGCTGCATCAACGCCGGCACGATCCTGATCGGTGCCTACCTGGGCGCCGACGTCGACCCGGTGGTACAGCGGCTGGTGGCCGACCAGATGCCGGATGGTGGCTGGAACTGCTGGGCCGAGTCGCGCCCAGCGCCGGCATCTTTCGCAAGCACCCTCGACGTGATCGACGCTCTGCTGAGGTGGGAGCGCCATACCGGCGGATCTGAGGAGGTTCGGCGGGTTCGCCGGAACGGAGAGGAGTACTTGCTTCGGCGCTCCCTCTTCCGGTCGTTACGCACGGGCGAGGTGGTCAACCCGCAATGGGCATTGTTCTCCTACCCCCCACGCTGGCACTACGACCTTCTCAAGGCCGCGGAGTACTTCGCCCGGCGTGGGGGCACTCCAGATCCGCGACTGGCCGAAGCGATCGAACGCGTCCGCGCAAAGCGCCGACCCGACGGGCGTTGGCTGCTCGAGAACAACCACTCCGGCGCGGTCCACTTCCGGTTCGAGGAACCCGACGGCACGCCTAGCCGGTGGAACACCCTGAGGGCGCTGCGGGTGTTGCGCTGGTACGACGCGTCCGCTCACTCCGGCAGCGCGAGCCAGGCGTCTTGACGACAGGTGGCGACATCACCTCGACGGTTTGGTCTCGCCCTTGGGGGGGAATACCGCGGTCCGAGAGCAGTGGAGGGAGGCTTCCATGGGGTGCGCTCACGACGGTTGCATGTGTCAGGCCAGCGAGGGTCAAGAGTTCTGCAGTGACTATTGCCGTGAACATGCCGGTGAGGCAGGTCACACCACGCATTCGTGCGAGTGTGGCCACGAGGCCTGCGTGGCCGCCGCGCCTGGTTCGCTGGCGTCTTCGTCGGCCGGCGCCTCTGGTGAGAGCGGAATGAGCGACTCTCCCTGAATCACTCGCCCACTCGTCTCGCTGGCCATTCGAAGAACTCGCAGATCAGCGGGAGATTGCCGCGAAGACGCCGGCGCAACGCTAGGCCGAGGCCATCGATCGATCCCTCGGTCACTTCCCCCTTGTGCGCCGCGAACGCCGCTAAGACCTCATCCTTCTCACGCGCAGGGACCCCGAAATGATCGAACCAGCGTCCTAGCTCCGCCGCGACTTCATCGAACTCCTCCGGGGTGATGTGGAGGTCGCGATGCGCCTCTTCCAGCCCGAGGGGGTGCTCCCTGGCTTCGTGGGAGCGAACGTGAAGGGGTCCACCGGCGACGTTGCACACCCACAGCGTGCGCATGAACTTCAGCCCTGGCAGCCTGCCCAGCTGGTCGGTATGCCACTCACGAAGCTCAGGGTTCTGCGATCCTTGGCCGACGATAGGATTCTGGACGACCGCATCGCTGAAGTGGTCGACGACCGCAGCGATGGCAAACACGCCGCCCAATCGTTCGTACAAGCTCGGCTCTTCCACGCGCGTGCCCCTTTCCCTGCACCGTGCTATGCGGGCATCCAGCTCGAGGACGACTTGGTCGGTTTGTTCAAGCCCAGAGGCGGGTAATCCCAGCCTTGGATGGGCTTTCCATACCAAAGGAGGCGAACATGGGCGTTCTGTGGACGATCGTCGCCGTCGTGGTGATTGCAGCCGTCGTGCTGTGGCTGGTGCGCCGCGCCTGACAAGAAGAGTTCCGCCGGTGCCCGCCCCGGCGGACCGTGGAGGCACTGGATGAGAGGGGTGCCGAGGTAGCGGGCGGTGGCTGCGGGCGAGTCCGGGGACGGTGGAGAGGGTGCCGTCCGACCACACGCTATCACCGAAAGATCAGCGAGCCGTCGCCACGATCGAAGGCACGTGCGCCTGGGTTGATCCCGAGCGGTACTGATCCCCGAGCCGCCAGCCGGCCTCCCAGACGCTCATGGCCCCACCACTCACGATCTCGTCGGAGCATGTCGGGGAGTGTCCCCATTGGGGGACTTACCGGCTGGCGGGCGGCAGACTCGGAGCAACGGAGCTCGGAGTCACGGAGTCGGTCTCGCACACTCGACCACGAGGGATGGGAATGAAATAGCGGAGTCACGTTTCGACGGTTCGTCCGCGGGAAGGGATTGTCCACCGCCGTACCCATCGGGGCCCCAACCGCCGTCGCGGGCAGCCATGTCGGCTGTTTGGGCCCGAGCTACGGCATCGAAGAGCCGCCCCCGAAAGGGCGGCTCTTCTGTTGAGTGCGGCCGCGGATCATCGCGGACCGAGGCGATGTGAATTGGTTGAACTTCGATGCTGGACGAGGCCGACGAGGTCCGAACCTCAGCTCTGCCGCGGCGGTGATCCGTTCTCGAGTTCGCGTTCGACCCGCCTGAACGCGTCGGCTAACGTCGATCACCGCAGGTCGCGGAGAGGCACGAGGCGTGAGTACTCGGTCCGGATCATCGCGTAGCATGCACACACGGCGGCCTCGAGACCTTCTCTATCCACGATCGTGATCGAGCCCCTGCGGAACGTGATGGCCGGTCGGTATCTTCGCCGCCGAGTGGCTGCGGACAAGGCACTTCAACTCCGCCTGGCGGACGACCCGGTCGACCCTCGCTGGGCAGGGGCTGGGCATCGCGGTTCAACTGGCGGCCTGCGTAACCGCCGTCGCGGTCTGGGCGGCGGCGGCATGGCGGTGGTGACGTGGCACCGCGACCCGGAGCTCGGTCAGCTCACATAGCGTCAAGGGCGTATGAGAGATCGCTCACTCCTATATAGATGATCCACGAAAGCAGCCGGATCACCGTCTCCTCGCGTCCGGCCACCCGAAGAACTCGCACATCGCCTCGTACTCGTTCGAGCTCGGTGGCCGCTGTCCGTCCTCGATCGCGACGTACTCCCTGCGTTTCATCCCGAGCCGCCCCCACCCGATTGGTTGACCCGCGACGGGTGCGTGTCGATTCTGTCCACATGATGCGTCGGTCGCTGGTTGGGGGCGTTGCCATCGTCCTCTTGTTAGGCGTGTTCTCGGCTGGGTACGCAGTCGGAAGGCGTGCCGACCATATGTCGGTGCCGAACCTCGTCGGCCTCGGGAGCGAGGGCGGAGGCCAAGCTGCCGCACGTCGGGGAGCTTGCCACCGCTGGGTTGCGGTTGGGCAAGGTTGGATGGAAGAGTTGTTCCTCCGACGAGTATGGGCTTGTCGTTGAGCAGGTCCCGTCCCCGGATACTGTGGCGGAGTGATCCTCGTGGCCCTTCGCTGGGTTGATCAACCCGGCTGTATCCGACATCGAGCTGGGTTCGGCAGCCAGACTGTTCCTGACGGTCGGTGGAGCAGTCGCCATCTTCATCGGCGGGGCGATGTTGTACTGGCCGAACCGCGACCGCTGATGACTTCGCGGTCGGCGTCGCCTTTCGGGTAGATGATGCCGCCCTGTGGCGTCGCGGGCTTCACTCGTTGCCCGTGGATACGGGTGCACAAACGCGGCAACGCTCCTCCTTCAAGGAACCTGCAGATCCGCTTCACGGGGCGGCGCTGCTCCGCACGGGTGGAGCGCACGCAGCCTGACATCGGCGATCAACGCGTCCGGCTCCGACCTACGGCGCCGTGTGCTGATCCGGGCTCTGGATGCGGAACCATCGGTAGCCGAACCCTGCGAGCTTGACCTCCAGTTCGTTACCCTCCAGCTCGTGAGCCGACGCGGCGGTGTCTAGCAGGTCGTGGACGCTCGGTTGCTCCGGGATGTCGGTGCCGAGGCGCACGCGCGCGACGCAGGGTTCCTCGCCAAGGTTGTGGATCGCGACGAACGTCCGGCCGTCCCAGTCGCAGCGGTGAGCCAGCACGGCCGTGGGATGGACGTCGAGCACCCTCCAGGTCCCCCATCCGATCTCAGGTGTTTCGCGACGACGCCGGATCAGCCGCTCCATCCAGTTGAGCAGTGAATCCGGATCGCGGCGTTGCGCGGCAACGTTCACCGCCATGGGTCCGAACGTGCCCTCGGTCACGGGGCGGATCAACCGTGAGGGTCTCGCGCGTGAGAACCCCCCATTCGTCTCATCGGTCCACTGCATCGGCGAGCGCACGGCTACGCGTCCCTCCATCTCGAGGTTCTCGCCCATCCCGATCTCTTCGCCGTAGAACAGGACCGGTGTTCCAGGCAGGCTGAATAGCAGGCTGTAGACCATGCGGATGCGTTGCTGATCGCCGTCCAGCATCGTCGGAAGACGACGACGAAGGCCTCGACCGAACAACTGCATGTCCGGGTCAGGGCCGAACGCGTCGAAGACTTCCTGACGCTCTTTGGCGCTGAGCTGATCCAGGATCAGCTTGTCGTGGTTCCGCACGAAGTTCGCGAACTGGCAGTCCTCGAGTTGTTCGGTCGCCTCGATCGCCTTGGCGAGCGGGCCTGCGTCCTGGCGGGCGAGCGAGAGGTACATCCTCTCCATCACCGGGAAGTTGAAGAGCAGCTGGAGTTCGTCCCCTTGATCCCCGAAGAAGACGCGGAGCGGCTTCGCCGGGAGATTGACCTCGCCCAGTAGCACCACATCACCCTTGCGACGACCGATGAATGAGCGGAAGTCCTCGAGGAAGTCGTGAGGATCGAGGTCGACGTCGCCAGGGATAGCGCCTCCTTCCAAGAGGAACGGAACGGCATCGACTCGGAACCCGTCGACCCCCAGCTCAAGCCAGAAGCCAGCGATCTTCGCGATCTCATCTCGCACGGCCGGGTTCGAGATGTTCAGCTCAGGCTGGTGAGCGTAGAAGTGGTGCAGGTACCACTGCCCCGCCCTCTCGTCCCACGCCCAGATGCTGTCCTCCGCGTCCGGGAACACCACGTCCTGATTCTTCTGTTTCGGCGGCTCGTCCACCCAGACGTAGAAGTCCCGGTATGGCGAATCCTTGGAAGCGCGGGCCTTCCGGAACCACGGGTGCTGGTCGGATGTGTGGTTGACGACGAGGTCGATGATCACCTTGAGTCCGCGGTCCCTCGGCGGTTGGATCAGCGCCACGAACCCTCCAAGGGTTCCAATGCGGTGATCCACGCCGTAGTAGTCGCTGATGTCGTACCCGTCATCCCGGTTCGGTGAGGGATAGAGGGCATGAGCCACAGGCAGCTCACGCCTATGCCGGCCAGGTAGTCGACGCGCTCTGCCAACCCATCGATGTCCCCGATCCCGTCGTCGTTCCAGTCGAGGAAGGTTTCCACGTCGAGACAGTAGATCACCGCGTTCTTCCACCATTGATCGCTGGTTCGCGCGATGCTCAACGGGTCACCTCCGGCAGCACGTGCTCTCCGAAGACCTCGATGAATCGCTCCTGCTCCCGTCCGACGTGGTGGAGGTAGAGGGCGTCGACGCCCACGCCCGCGATCTCATCGATCCAGCTGGCGTGCCGTCCTGGGTCGGCGGACACCGAGCACGCGGCCGCACACGTCCTGCGGTTGGACATGCTGGGCTGCGGCGTCGAACTGCATCGGCAGCTCCAAGTCCCACATGAGCTCGGAACCGAATACGTTCGTCCGCCACTGGTCGTGGGCGATGGACAGCGCGGTGCTTTCGTCCTCTGCCCAGGACAGGTGGACCTGTACGTGCACGGGCTTCGCCGTCCCCCCCACCGTCCCGGAAGGCATCGATCACGCTACGCAGCAGAGCTGGGTCCTGGTTGATCGTGATCAAGCCGTCGGCCCACGACCCGACAACGCGCGCCGTCGATGCAGATACCGCGGCACCGAACAGTGGTGGGGTCATGACCGGAAGACTCCACACCCGT
>CAWGFO010000012.1:0-74330 GCA_963821925.1 uncultured Actinomycetes bacterium
GTCCCCAGGTCGACCTCGGCGATGTCGGCGTCCCGGCAGATGGTCCGCCACTCCTCGGCGGAGAGCTCGCCCGCTTCGAGGCGCGGCACGACCGCGAACGGCTCGATCACGGTGCCACCCCGGGTCGCGGTCACCGGGTCGCCCGGTGCGCCCGCGATCGACCAGCCGCGCGAGTCGAGCAGGACCGCCAGGGCCGTGCCCACCAACGCCCCCCACGGCATCCCCTCGGCGCCCGGCGGAGCGGTACCCGGACTCCAGCTCTGGTCGGGCAGCGACCCCGGGGTCACGCCGCTGAGCGCCTCCCGGGCCGCGCGACATCGCCCTTCCCAGAGGGGGAGCCACGCCTTCTGCGGAGCGTCGACCCATTCGATCGGTTGAAGCCCCTCGAGGCTCGGCGAGGTCATCCACCGGAGCAGCTCCCCTTCCAGCCCCGACGTGTCGCGGAGCAGCTCGATCGCGGGAGGATCCGGATCCGGTGCCGGCCGGTGCGGCGCATCGCGCAACGCGGAGAGACGTGCGCTGAGACTCGGATGGCTGTCGTACGGGTGTGAAGGATCGGGCCGCGCCGAGCCGCGCGCCGCCTCGTCGATCGTCGTCACGACGCCCGATCGCCTCGAGGAACCTCGAGAACCCCTCCGCGAGCGGCGGACGGAACCCGGCCCCGACGACGACCGCGACCTCGGAGTTCAGGTACGTGTCGTACGTGAGCGCCGCCGCCTCGGTCGTGACGAGGCCGCTCTCCATCGACGTCCCCCCGGCGATCCGGGCCGCCATCGCGTCGGCATCGAGCTCTTGCTGCCGCGAGAGTCCCTGCGTCAGCCGCAGATACATCTCTCCGTACCAGATGAACGGGTAGCGGATCCCCCGCGACATCCAGTGCACGCTCCGTTCGAGCGTCCCGATCGTGCGTCCGATGCCCTTCGCGCGTGCGGTAGATCACGGACGAGAGCCGCGTCTCACCCCCCACGAAGTGGCCGAACTCATGGGCGATCACGCCGCGCAGCTCCGAGACCCTGAGCACCGCGATCAACGGCAGCCCGAGCATCATGATCGGTCGAGCGCCGATCCCGAGCCAACCACCCACGTGCGCGACCGCCGCGTTCGCCTGGGCGACGATGTACACGTCATGAGGCATCGGGCTGCCGGTCGCCTCGGCCACCCGCCGGATCTCGTCGAACAGCTGCGGCTGCTGCTCGCGGTGTGATGCGAGGTCCCGGCTGGATGAACTCCTGGTGCTGCGGCACGATCCCGATGACGATCGAGACGATGCCGATGACGGCGGCGATCAGGACGATGCCGGGGACGTGCACGTCGCTCTTCGCTTCGATCACGAAGAGCGACGCGAGCACGGCCACGATCGCGAGCGCCAGCAGGTAGAAGCCGGCCATCAGGAGGAGCAGGAGCACGGCTCGCACCGTCCGCGAGAACCCGCCCCGCCGCCTGTCGGTCATCGCGGGCATCATGCTCGCGATCGACTCTAGCCTCGGCACGAGCGACTACAAGAAGCCTCCTCGCTCAGCGCACCCTCGACGTCGGGAGGAGCGACGATGCCGCCACCCGCGCCACACGGGTGGCGAGCGCGACGATCGTCAGGATCGGAGGCAGCCCCAGCGCGCGCGGGAAGAGCGTCGAGTCGGCGACGTAGAGGTTCTCGGGCAGTCGCTCGTCGTGCAACGTTGCCGCGCTGGCGTGCGTGAGGGGCAGCGTGCCGCCCGGGTGCCCGCCGTTCAGGATCCCCCGGAACGTGGTCGCCGGATCGACCCCGATCGTCGACAGCAACTCGCGCGCGAGGGCCGCCCCGTCCTCGAGCCGTTCTCGGTCGGTCGGGGTCAGATGGGTCCGGACGTGGCGCCCGTCGACGCGGCCGCCGCCTTCGTCCGCGAGCTTCACCATCACGCCGACGAGGTCCTGCGGGGGGTAGCGCCAGTCCGGATCGAGGATGAAGCTCAGCCAGTCGAAGTAGGGCGACAGGATGTATCGGTCGCGCCGGACGACGAACGGCATCTCGATCTCGTTGCACTGCCACGCCGACGGCATCGGGGCCGCGATCGTGAGCACCGGGTCGACCGAGAGCGTCGGCTCACAGCGGATCCCGGAGCGCTCGAGGATCGCCGGCGTGCCGAAGCCACCGGCCGCGACGACGATGAGATCGGCGGTGAGCCGCCTGCGTCCCGACGGCCCGGCCGTCACGACGCCGACCGCGCGCCCTCCTTCGATCTCGATCCGATCGACACGGGTCCCCGAGCGCACGTTCGCGCCGCGCGCGACGGCGGCATCGAGGAACCGCCGGGCATCCCACTTGATCCCGTAGGGGCACCCCAGGACGCAGCGACCGCAGTGGCGACAGGAACCCGCGTTGCCCATCTTCGGCGTCGGCTGCGGGGCGAGCCCGAGGTCCTCGGCGGCGGCGAACAGTCGCCGGGTCGTGGGATGCCAGCGGCGTCGATGGTCGGTCGAGATCGGGATCTCGCTCGAGATCTGCGCGAACTCCTCGTCGAGGTCGATGCCGAGCGCGCGCAGGTCGTCGTCTGCCCGGACGCCGTTGCCGGTCGCGACGGTCGTGGTGCCGCCGGTCCCGCTGCCGTGGACGATCAGCATGTCGCCGCTGCGGCGGACCCGCATCGCGGGATAGGCGAGCCGGATCATGCGCGGGTCGACCAGGAGCCGGCTCCGCGCGAGCCGGTCGATCGAGCGCCGCTCGAGTCGGGACCGGCGGTACGGACGCCCGGCCTCGAGGATCGTCACGTCGAACGTCCCCTGGAGCTCCTTCGCCACGGTCGCGCCGCCGGCGCCGCTCCCGACGACGATCGCGGTCGTCATCGCCCGTCGCCTCCCGCGGCGGTGAGCGTCGCCAGGCATGCCGGCGCGCCGCTCGTGAGGCGCGCGGTGAACGCGAGCTCACGACCGCCCGTCAGCCCGGCCAGAAGGCCCGCGTCCGCGGCCGACATCAGCGAACACACGTCGGGCGAGTACACGGTCGCGAACGCGCAGCGCGTCACGACGACCTGCCCGCGGTCATCGCCGGTCAGGTCGATCCCGATCAGGCGGTAGAGCCGGTGAGCGACGTCGAGGGCCTCCCGCGTGGTGCGGACGCCGAGGGCCCGTCGGACGCGGCGACCGAGGCGCTCCATGTTCGCGTGGAGCCGCCGCTCGACGAGTCTGCCGACGATCCGGATCGTCCAGCACGTCGCGCGCGAGCTCGTCGGTGTACCTCGCGTACGTCGCGAGGATCGCGTCGGCCGAGCATCCGTGCAGGTCGGGCATCGCGGCGTCGAACGCGTCCGCGGTCGCTCGGAACAGGCTCCGGATCGCCGCACGCCTGACCGGCGCCGGGACCCGATCCGGGAGCATGCGCGTCCGCAGGCTCACGTGCGGACCTCCTCCCGCTCGTAGAGCCCCGCGATCACGTCGGCGAACCGCTCCTCGATGCCTCGGCGCCGGAGCTTGAGGTTCGGGGTCAGGTCCCCGTTCGGGATCGAGAGGTCGTCGGCGAGCACCGCCCACCGCTTCACCTGCTCCGGATGGGACAGGGAGCCGTTGACCTCGGCGATCGCCGCACCGACCGCGTCCCTGCGGTCGTCCGGCGCGCCGTCGACCCACAGCAGCGCCGCGCAGTACGGCCGCGCCTCGCCCACGACCATCGCGTTCGTCACCCCGGCGATCGCGCAGAGTCGCGCCTCGATCTTGGCCGCGTTCAGGTACTTGCCGTACGAGGTCTTCAGCAGCTCCTTCTTGCGGCCCTCGATCACCAGGAAGCCGTCGTCGATCCGTCCCAGATCGCCGGTCGCGAGCCAGCCGTCGCGGAACGGCTGCGAGGCGTCCGCGTCCGCATAGCCGACCGTCACCTGCGGTCCGCGCGCGAGGACCTCGCCGTCCTCCGCGATCCGCACGGTCGTCGCCGGGAGCGGCTCGCCCACCGTGCCGATCCGGTTGCGTCCCGGCCGGTTCATCGTGAGCAGCGGCGCCTCGGTGAGTCCGTAGGCGTTGTGCACCTCGATGCCGAGTTCGCGGAGGTGCTCGAGGAGACCGTCGGGTACCCGAGCCGACCCCACGATCAGCTGCGCGCACCGGTCGAGCCCTGCGCGGCGCAGCACCACCCGTCCGAGGACCGGCCCGACCGCTCGCTTCGCGGCGCCGTCCCGCATCGCCACGAAGCGCCGCCCGATCGCGGTGTCCTCGACCGATCCCCAGACCTTCTCGTAGAGCCGCGGCACCGAGAAGAACACGGTCGGGCGGACCGAACGGAGGGCGTCGGGCACCCCGCGGATCTCCTCGACGAACGCGACCTCGACCGGCGCCGGCATCGCGTACGGGCCCGTAGGTGCCCATGATCCCCTCGACCACGTGGTTCATCGGGAGGAACGACACGTACACGACCGGCTTCGTGCGCGCCCGCCAGGGCACCAACGACGCGATCGTCTCGGCCATCCACACGAGTTGCCCGTGGGTGAACGCGACGCCCTTCGGGAACCCGGTCGTCCCGGACGTGTAGCGCAGCGTCGCGATGTCGTCGAGATCGACGGGTGCCCGGTCGATCTCCGGCGCGTCCTCGCGATCGGCGGTCAGGTCGTCCCAGCCGAGGACCCCCGCGGGCGGCGCACCCCGGCAGAACGACGCGGTCGGCAGGGATCTCGCGACGGGACCGCGGGCGTCGAGGATCCGTGGCGATCCGACCAGCAGCGCCTCCGCACGACTCGCTTTAAGGATCGCGTCGATCTCGTCGGGTGGCGTCGTGGCGTACAGCGGCACGGACACCGCACCGAGGAGACCCACCGCGATCTCGAGCGTGACGTACCGCGTTCCGTTCGGTCCGACGATCGCGACGTGCGTCCCGCGGCCGACGCCGACCCCGCGGAGGCACCTCGCGGCGGCGAGCACGTCGGCCCGCACGTCGGCCGACGACCGTGGGTGCCGTCGGCCGTCGACGATGTCGAGGTAGCGGACCGGGAGCCGCCGGCTCCGGAGCCGGAACATCGCCTGCTCGTGCACGGTCCGTCCGGAACGGTGCAGGAATCCTCGCGCTACCGCGAACCGGAGCAGGGCGGGCAGGTACGACTGCCAACGTGGCTCGTACGGTCCGAGCAGCCGATCCGCGTGGTCGCGCCGGAACGTGCGCCGTTCATGGAGGTACGGCATAAGGATGCGGAGACGGGTCGCCGAACGGGGCAACGGCACGCGAGGCAGCGGGAGCATGATCGGCCGAGGGAGCCGTACCCCGAGCTCCGTCCGCGCCCACGAGCGGACCGTACGCATGACCTCGCCCGCGGTCGGCAGCGATGCCCGCGGCGCCGTCAGATGCACGGTGCGTCCCTCGGCGCGCGGGTCGTCGAGCAGCCTCACGACCGCATCGGCGACGTAGTCGACCGGCACGATGTTCACCCGCAGTCGGGGGCTCACGGGCACGACATGCGGGCGCTGCGCGAGGTAGTGGCGAAGCGGCAGGTAGAAGGTGTTGAACGTCGTGATCTCGCCGGTTCGCGAGTCGCCGACGATCATGGCCGGGCGCACCACGGTGACCGGGAGGGCGGCCATCTCCTCGCGCACGAGCCGTTCCGCCTCGTACTTCGTCCGCTCGTAGTCGTTCTCGAAGCCGAACCGGTCGCTGAGGTCGTCCTCGCCGACCTCGCCGCGGCGGCGGCCGGCCACGTACGCCGTCGAGACGTGGAGCAGCCGCTCGAGCCCGTGATCCGCGTGAACCGCTCGAGCGAGCGCGAGCGCGTTCGCCGTTCCCCCCACGTTCGTCCGGCGCAGGTCCTCGAGCGATGCGTCGAAGCGGACGGTCGCGGCCGCGTGCACGATGTGCGTGAGCCGGCCGACGAGCGCCGCGTAGGCGTCCGGCGCGAGCCCGAACGACGGATGCGTCACATCGCCCGCCACGATCTCGACCCGGCCTCCGATCGCGTCGGGAAGCTGCCCACGGCCGTACCAGGCCCGGCGTGCCTCCCGGAGCGCCGCATCGTCGGTCGCGGCCTGCACCAGGCAGACGAGCGTCAGGTCGCGCCGATCGAGGAGGCGGACGGCGATCTCGGTCCCGACGAACCCGGTCGCACCCGTCAGCAGGACTACGCTGCCCATGGCACGGACCCCCATCCGTGCGCGTTCGCGAACCCGAGGAGCAGCTCCCGGTTCCGCCGGGCATCGCGGAGATGTCGTCGGTAGCCGGCGAGCAGGATCTTCGAGACGTCGCCGGGAGCCGTGAGCACCTCGTCCATCCGCGCCGACGCGACCGCCAGCATCTCGTCGAGATCGCCCGGGTGGCTCGCGAGGTCCCCGCCCGCCTCCGCCGCGACGAACTGGTGTCCGATCCCGAGTTCCTCGTACAACGTGCGGAGCCGGAGGTCGTGGCCGACCGCCACCTGGGGCACGCCCGCGGCCAGCGAGAGGACCGAGGCGTGGTACCGGGACGTCAGCATCCCGCCGAGGCGGCGCAACAGCACGGTCATCTTCGACGCGTCGAGGTCGTGTGAGGAGAAGATCCGCGCGCGGTCCGGGTGCTGCATGCGGGCGTGGATCGCTCCCGCGATCGCCCCGTCCAGCTCCTCCATGCAGATCAGCGCGACCGACCGACCGCGCTCCGACACGATGCGGTCGGCGATCTGCGCGTACCCGTCGGCGAGGCGCGACGAGGCGCGGGTGCGGGCCGGTGAGCGGCTGAACGAGTACGGCCACCGGTATCGGTCGGCGCGGCGGCTGAACGGGCGGATCACCACCGGCCACAGGAACAGATCGACCGCCGCGATCCCGATCGGCGCCGGACCGGCGTCGGGCCAGGCATCCCGGAGCCAGTCCACGTCTCTCGGCTCGGGCTCGAACGTGAACGCGTTGTCCGCGGTGGACTCGATCGGCGCGGTGACACCCCACGACCGCAGACGTTCGGCGGCCGCCGCGGACCGCACGACGATCAGGTCCGTCCGGCTGGCCTCTCGACGGACGAAGCGCTGGTTCCGCGGCCGGAGTTGGCCGGCGTCGACGGCGTAGGCCAGGCACGGTGTGTCGTCCACGGCCGCACACCGCGTGGCCCACAGGAAGTACCAGAGCAGCGCGGACGTCCAGGTGTCCATGTAGGCGCTGCCCTCGACGAGGATCACGAGGTCGTGCTCGCGCACGAGCCGGCGAACCGTGAGCGGGAAGATGGTGGGCAGGTGCTCGACCCGCACGCCCGGGATGCCGCCGACGTACCGGTGGAGGTTCGCCGGGTCCAATGCCGGGATCGTGATCCGCGCGCGGGGTCCGAACACGTCGCGGACATCCGCGATGTCGGAGAGGAGCAGCGCCTCCGCCCCCGTATTGTTCGCGCCGTTGTAGCCGATCAGCAGGATGCGAGGATCGACCATCGCAGCCCCCTTCGTCGTCACGGTGTCAGACGCGGCGCACCGCGTGGCGTGCCGATGGCCCCGGGTCCACAGGGACTTCCGCCGTCGCTCGGTCAGAGCCCTTGTTGCCCAAGCCGACACGCCGGAGGCCGGCGTCCCGCACACGCTCGTGAGACGATCGACCGATGCGGCGGATACTGGTCGGCACCCCGGACGGACTCATGACGATCGACGACGGGGGTTCCGTCGGACCCGTCCAGCTCCCCGGCCGGTCCGTCGCCGCCGTCGTCCGCGACGGACCCGAGCTCTGGGCGATCGTGGATCGATCCGAGGTCTGGCACGCGCCGGAGGCCGACTGGCGCCGGGTGGCGACGCTCGAGGGCCATGAGGCCACGTGCATCGCCATGACCGACGCGCTCCACGTGGGCTCGTCCGAGGCGCGGTTGTTCCGGCTCTCCGACGGCTCGCTCGAGCCCGTGGTCGCGTTCGACGATGCGGAGGGCCGCTCGGACTGGTACACGCCCTGGGGAGGACCTCCCGCCACCCGATCGATCTCCGAGTGGGGCGACGACGTCTACGTGAACGTGCACGTCGGGGGGATCCTCCACACCGGTGACCACGGCCGCGCCTGGAACCCGACGATCGACATCGACGCCGACGTCCACCAGGTCGCGACCACGAGGACGCTGGTGCTCGCTGCCTGTGCCGGCGGGCTCGCGACGAGCGTGGACCGCGGCACGACCTGGACGATGCGGAGCGACGGTCTCGAGGCCCCGTATTCGCGTGCCGTGGTCGTCTGCGGCGACACGGTTCTCATCTCCGCCTCGGACGGCCCGCGCGGGGGTCGCGCAGCCGTGTACCGGGGCGAGCTCGCCGCCGGTCCGTTCGAGCGCTGCACGGCCGGCCTTCCCGGATGGTTCGACGACAACATCGACACCTTCCACCTGGATGCCCTGAACGACGGGTCGTTCGCCGCGTTCAGCACCTCCGACGGCCGCCTGTTCGGTTCGGAGGACGCCGGATCGACCTGGCACGAGCTCGCATCCGATCTCGGGGCGGTCCAGCACATCCTCGTGCTGCCCGACTGAGTCAGGCTCAGAAGACGAAGCCGAACCACGGCGAGGGGTCGCCGTTGAACATCGCATCGGCCCGCGCGAGCGCGTCGGGCACGAGTTCCCGCGCTTGCTGCGCCCGGGCGAGCTGCCGGAACGAGGAGCCGCCCAGGTAGGTGGCGCCGAGCGCCTCGACGCCGCACGAGATCTCCGGCTCGAGGTCGGTCCGCTCGCATCTCCCCTCGCCGTCACGTACTTCGAGCTCGTAGCGGCCCGACGTCGCGGGCCGGAACGCGTCATGCACCTCGAAGACGATGCGGCCGTCGTGCCCGTAGCCGCGGGCCGCGAACGCGGCGGGGAGGTCGATCAGGCGCACCCAGAGCCCGTCGGCCAGCATCGCGCTCAGGCGTCGCGGCTCGGCCGCGATCAACAGCAGCTCCTCGTCGATCGGCCGGTCCCAGGCCTTCACGGTGGCCACGAGATCCACGTCCAGCAGGTACCGCCAGAGCGTCGCGGTCGCGACGGGGTTCGCGCAC
This sequence comes from uncultured Actinomycetes bacterium, assembly GCA_963821925.1. Classification (GTDB taxonomy): domain Bacteria; phylum Actinomycetota; class UBA4738; order UBA4738; family HRBIN12; genus JAOUEA01. The sequence continues at coordinate 8,902 of CAWGFO010000012.1, forward strand.
AGGAGCTGGCGCACCTCCAGCTCGCCGCGGGGCACGCTGTGCACCCACTCGTGCTTGACCCGGTAGACGGCGTAGCCGTCGATCGTGCCGTCCTCGTCCTCGTGCATCGCGTAGAACGTCGGCGTCTCGCGGTCCTTCTCGCGCTCGGTGAAGAGCCACGCCCACCAGCGATCGTCGATCGCGATCATGCCCGGCCGCATCGCCGCGACCCGTTCGTGGACGGGACGCATCGCCGCGAGCGCCTCCTCCCGCGTCAGCAGACGGATGCGCCCGCCGAGCTCGACCTCGCGAACGAACCCGCCGTGGTCCGTCGGCACCTCGAGCTCGGTGCACATCGACGCCAGGCCGTAGCCGAAGCGAGGGTAGATCGGCGACTCCGACGCCCACAGGTAGGCGAGCGGCTCTCCCCGCTCGGCCGACTGATCGAGCAGCGTGCCCATCAGCGCCGTGTTGATGCCCCGGCGGCGGTGGGAGGGGCGCACGCCCACGGCCGTGATGCCGGCGGCCGGCACCGACCGCGGGCCGGGCACGGTCAGCATCGTCGAGCACGCCGCGGCGGTCCCGACGAACTCGTCGCCGTCGAGCGCGACGAACCACCGGTCGGGCTCGGCGATCAGTCGGTCCCGCTCGACGTCCTCGTCACGCGTGACCTCGTGGAAGGCGAGGTCGGTCGCCGCCAGGTATCGATGCAACTCCTCGGGCGCGATCGATCGGATCGTGACGTCCACCATGCCGGGCAGCCTACCGAAGGCTCGTCGGGCGCACCGCGTCGGAGGCCGAGCATAGGATGGGCATATGCGAGGCGATCGCGTCGAGGTGACGATGGACGTCGGCGACGGCGTGAGGATCTACGAGATCGCCGCGACCCGCGCCGGCCGGCGCGTGGAGATCACGACGGGACGGACGATCGTCGAGGTCGTCGAGGTCACCCGGGGCGGCACGCCGGTCCGGACCGCGCGGTTCATGGCCAGTCGGCTGGTGGCGCTCGTCGAGCACCCCGCCGAACGGGGCGGCCCAGCCGGCCTCACGCGACCACGCGATTGACGACGAGCGCGTCGCTCGAGGGCAACCACGAGACGTCGTCGACCGCGGTGGCGACCTCCACGCCGAGATCGATCCGCTCGCCCGTCTCGAGATCGAGGACCACGACCGACAGGATCGGCATGTCCCGCGCCGCCGGCTTCGGGTCCCAGACGTCGACGGCGACCTCACGATGCCCCCGGTAGACCAAGAACGCGATCTTCGTCCCGTCGGGAGACCACACCGGTGCCCAGCCGTCCTCGCCTCCAGGCAGCGGACGCGTCTCATGAGACCCGGGGTCGAGGGTCCAGAGGTGGACGTCGTGCGAGAAGACGATGCGACCGTCGGGCGCGACCGAGGGGGCACGATCCGAGGCGGCGTTCCGGGTGAGGCGCACGGCCTGCCCGCCGTCGGCGGGCGCGCTCCAGATCTCACTCGTCATCGAGACCAGGTCCCCGTTCACCGGCTCCCGCCCGCTGTTGTCGAACAGGATCCTCGATCCGTCGGGCGACCATGTCGGGTTCCCGTCTTCGGTGGTGTCGGACGTGATCCGCTCCGGGTTCGTATCAGGCCCCCGGTTGCCCGGCGCCTCGGCGACGAAGATCTCGGCCGACCCACTCCGGCCCGAGACGAACGCGACCCGCGAGCCGTCCGGGGACCAGGCCGGCTGGCTCACGGGGGATCGTGAGTTGATCGTCAGGAACCGCGCGTGCTGCCCGTCGAGGCCGATAGCAGCGATCCGGTTCCCGGGACCACACCCTCCGCAGAAGCCGACGGTCGGATCCGCCGTCACGTACGCGATCGTGCGACCGTCCGGAGAGATCGCCAACCCGTGAGCGTCGTCCGGGAGGTCGACCGGCAGGTCCTCTACCGAACCGTCCAACCCCACGATCGAGGGCTGGAAACGCTTCGGCACGACGACCGCGCCCGACGGCTGGGGCGACGTCCCGAGCGGCGCGGTCGGATCCGGCGACGGGTCGCTCAACGAGATGACGATGACGATCACCACCGCGGCGGCGACGGCGACGACAGCGAACGCGCCCGCCCTCGCGCGGCGGCGACGCCGGTCCTGCAGCCGGTGCTGCCGTTCCAGCCCGCCCTGCGGCGGTTCCTTCGTGTCGGTCGCCACGCGGAACACCTCCTCGAGATCAGGCATCGTTCGATCCTTCCGTCGCTCGGAGCGCCTGCCGACCTTGCGTTGCGAGGGCGCGCACGGTAGACGGGCGAACGCCCAGGATGTGGGCAGCCCGCTCGGACGGATAGCCCAGTAGGTCGACGAGGAGCAACGCCGCCCGCTGACGGGGCGTCAGGCGCAACAACAACCTGCGGACCTCGACCCGCATGTCCGCGTCGGCGAACGGGTCACGCTCCTCGGTCACGGGGACCGTCCGTCGGGCGGCGATCACGGCGCGCCGACGCCGCATCCTCGCGCCGTTCAGCGCGGCGCGGAACAGGTAGCCCTCGGGGTCGTCCATCACGCTCACCTCGTCCCAGCGTTGCCAGAGCCGCAGGAACGCGTCCTGCGCGAGGTCCTCGGCGGCTCCGGCATCGCCGGTGACGAAGTACAGCGCCTTGAAGAGCCGGCGGTGATGCTCGACGAAGAACGCGTCGAAGCCCGCCTGCGCCCAGTTCTCGGCCCCCTCGAAGACCGTCGTGGCGATCCCTTCGTCCGATCGCATACCCCTTGAATGCACGGACGTGGGTTCGCGCTTAGACGGGCCTCCGTGTGGTCTGGCGATCCACGATCCCCCTGGTCACGGCCCGATGATACGGCCACCTCGGGCCCGTCAGCCGATCGGGCGGCGAGGGAGCATCATGGCCAGATGGCTACGCCTGCCCGAACCGAGGCCCGACCTGCTTGGTCCTTCGCGCTGGCGCTGGCCGTCCCGCTGGCCGGGCTGGCGCTGCTGCTGGGGTTCCCGTCCCTCGACGCCCAGTGGGAGCACCATCCGTCGCACTTCTGGCTGGTGATCGGGGTCGCGCTCGTGAACGTCGCGTTCGGCCTGATCGTGAGCGAGGTGTCGCGCCGGAGCGGCGACGAGCGGCTCTTCCTGGTCTCGATGGTGCTCCTGACCAGCGCCGGCTTCCTCGCCTTGCATGCCCTGGCGACACCTGGGGTGGTGCTGAGCGGGCCGAACGGCGGCTTCGTGCTGGCGACGCCGATCGGACTGCTCCTCGCGTCCGGGTTCGCGGCACTCTCAGGGATCGAGATGGACGATCGCACCGAGTCGATGTTGCGTCGGTGGCAATCCCCGATGCGGATCGGACTCGTGCTGGTGTTGCTCGTGTGGGCGGCCGCCTCGCTCGCGGGCGTTCCACCCCTGGACCGGGTGATCGAATCGGAACGAGCGCCGTGGATGCTGGCGCTGCTCCCGCTCGGCGTCGGGGCCTACGCCTTCGCCGCATGGCGATACCTGGCCATCTACCGGGAGCGCCGACGTCCGCTACCGCTCGCGGTGGCGGTCGCATTCGTGTTCCTCGCCGAGGCGCTGATCGCCATGGCGTTCGGTCGTGCCTGGCGGGCGTCGTGGTGGGAATGGCACGTGTTGATGGCGGTCGCCTTCGCCACGATCGTGGTCGCCGCGCGGCAGGAGTACCGACGCGCACCGTCGCTGTCAGGGACCTTCGGAGGCATCTACCTGCAACGCACGCTGGAACGCCTCGACGATCGCCAGTCATCTGCGCTCGCCGAGCTGGTGAGGGCCGATACCGACGGCACGCTCGACACGACGGCTGCCGCCTTGCGCGAGCGAGGCTTCACGGCCCACGAGGTCGCGGTCATGACGGACTCGGCGCGTGAGCTGACTCGCATGGACGGTGTCCTGCGCCAGTACGTCGGTCCGCATCTCGCCGATCGCCTCGGCGCCGACCCCGCGTCGGCCGAGCTGGGGGGAGCGGAGCAAGAGGTATCGGTGCTCTTCGCGGATCTCTCGGGATTCACGTCGTTCGCCGAGGGCAGATCGGCGACGGAGGTGATCGACATGCTGAACGCCTACTGGGGCGCGGTGGTTCCGTTCGTCGTCGATCGAGAAGGGGGACTCATCGAGCGCTTCGCCGGCGACGCGATCCTGGCGGTGTTCAACGCGCTGGGCGATCAGCCCGACCACGCCTCGAGGGCCGTCCGTGCGGCGATCGCGGTCCGGGACCGGTCCGCCGACGCACGGAGATCGGATGACTGGCCGCAGTTCCGCGTCGGGGTGAACACGGGGGTCGCGGCGATCGGCAACGTCGGCGCGGGGGCGCAGCGCTCGTTCGCGGTGATCGGCGACACGACCAACGTCGCCGCCCGCTTGCAGGGACTCTCCGCGCCCGGACACATCACGATCGGCGGTCGCACGCTGGACGAGGCGAACGCGGAGCCGGACGTGATCGTCGACGTCCGACCGCTGGGACCCGCCGATCTCAAGGGCAAGACCGAGCTAACGGACGCCTTCGAGCTGTTGTCCATCAGCGCCCCCGACGACGGGTGAACACGCGTGGGAGCATGGGGACATGGACAAGCTGCGGAAACTCATCAAGTGGACGGGGATCGTCCTCGCGGCCGTGGCGATCGTGGAGCAGCTCCAGCGCCCCGCCGACGAGCGCACGTGGGAGGGGACCGTCGTCGGCTTCGTCCCCTACGACTTCCGTCCGCCGACGGTCGAGCGAGCGCGCAGCCGCTGGTGGAACCCCGACGAGCCCCGGCTCTTCGTCCCGCAGGTCTTCGGCGTCGGCTGGACGGTCAACGTCGCGCGGTTGATCCGCCTCGCCCGCGACCAGGCCGACGCCGAGGCCGCGTAGCGCCACTCCCGTTCGCGCCTCGCGCCTACAGGTTCGAGGCCCCGACTGCCGATGCCTCTACCTCAGATCGGGGAGAGGGACATACCTCAGGCCGGGGAGGGCCACGCGATGGACGCTCAGATCTCGATCCTGCCGCCGTCGGACCTGCAGGACGCGGAGCAGCAGTTGAAGGACGCGACGAGCGCGCTCGAGGACGCGCGGCTCGCCACCCGCGCCGCCGATTCCGTCCTCCGTGAGCGCCGCGCCGAGGAGTCCGAGGCGCAGGCCGCCTACGACCGCGCCTCCGGCAGGATCAAGGAGCTCTACGAAGAGGAGCGCCGACGCCTCGAGGAGGCGGCCCGGATCGCCGACGCTGCGCTGAAGCAGCTCGAGGGCAAGCTCCGATCCCTGAGGCCCGGCGAGGTCACGCCGAGCCCGCGACGGCTCGAGGCGGTCGCGGAGCTCGCGCCGCCCGCGGAACCTGCGCCGCCCGCGGAACCTGCGCCGCCCGCGGAACCTGCGCCGCCCGCGGAGACCGACGCCGTCGACCTCACGTCGATCCATGAGACGAACGCGGCGGAGGACTGGCTCGCCCAGCTCCAGGAGGAGTCCGAGCGCGAGCGCGGCGCGGCCGGCGACGCCTGACCCGCGTGGGTGCGGCACCGCCTCCGGGCGGTGGTCACCCACTCGGCGGACGTGCCGTGACGTGCTTCGTTCCCGCCGCGCCCCGTTGCTTCCGAGCCCGGATCGCGAGGGCGAAGAGGACGGCAGCGACCGTGCCGGCCGCGAGCTCGACGCGCCACACGGCGGTCGACCGGTACGAAAGCTGCCCTGTCAGCAAGAGTGCGACGGGCTCCAGGCACAGGACGCCGGCGACGATCGCGGCGCTCACCCACGACCGGTGTACCCTCCACCGCTGACCCAGGAGCCCGAAGAGCGGGCCCGTCATCAGGCCGGTCAGGATGTACGCGGGGTTGTACCCCGTCGACGCGATCGCGACCACGCCCGTGGTGAAGCGCTCAACGGACCACGGGTGGATCTCCAGCGGGCTGTACGTCATCGCGAAGTAGCCGACCAGCGCCGCCACCGTCGCCAGGAGGCCGAGGACCATCGCTCTCCGTGGCCGGTCCTGCGTCAGGCCCGCCACGAACGCGACGAGGAGCCAGGGGGCCGACATCAGGGAGGCGGACGACGCCCAGGGTCCGAGCGCCGACCGGCTGCCGAGGTACTGATCCGCCGCACCGAAGGCGAAGGCACAGAGTGCCGTGATGATGATCGTCACCGGAGAACGATAACGCGGCCCTACCGATAGCCGTTCCCCACCCAACTCGATCGTGCGAGGATCCACGCGGAGGGGCGACGGCGTGGATCAGCGTGAACAAGGGGCGAGCCCGGCAACCGACACGGGCGTCGCCACCCACCGACGCCGTCGGCCGACGGGCGCGCCCCCGCCGCTGCCCAAACAGATCGGCTCCACCGGCTGGGCCTGGCTGATCCTGCTCCTGGCCGTGGTCGTGACCGGCTGCTTCTGGCTCCGCTTCGATCCCGGACCGCTCGACCGGTTCGACGGCTGGATCACCGACGTCGTGACCTCCTTCCGGGCGGGATGGCTCGACGCGATCGCACGCCAGGTGCACACGATCGGCTCCCGTGTCGGGTTCGCGCTCCTCGGGTTGGCCCTCGTGCTCTCGACCGCCTGGTTCCGCCGGTGGCGTCACCTCGTGATCTGGGCGATCGCGCTCGGCATCGCGGGCGCGCTCCTCCAGGGGCTCGAACTGGTCTCCCTGCGGCCGCGGCCGTTCGGCGTGCGGCAACTCGCGAGTTGGGAGAGCTACGCGACGCCGTCGATCCCGGTTGGCGCGATCGCGATCCTAACGATCGGCGCCACGTACATGCTGGTCGTGCCCGGACGGCCCCGCGACTGGGCGAAGCTGGCGACGGCGGCCGCGATCACGATCACGGGGCTGCTGCGGATCTACCTGGGCGTCGACCACTTCACCGACGTCGCGTTCGGCGCGATCGTCGGGGTGTCGATCCCCTTGGTCGCCTTCCGCGCGTTCGCCCCGAACGACATCTTCCCGGTCGCGTACGGCCGACGCGGCAAGAGCGCGCACCTCGACGTCAGCGGGCGCCGGGGCGAGGCGATCCGCACCGCATCGGAGGACCAGCTCGGCATGACGGTGCACGACGTCCAGCCGGTCGGGCTCGAGGGCTCCGGCGGTTCGACCCCGCTGAAGCTCACCGTGACCGACGAGCAGGGCCGCGAGCGCACGATCTTCGGCAAGCTCTACGCGAACAGCCACGTCCGCGCGGACCGCTGGTACAAGCTCGGCCGCACGATGCTCTACGGACGGCTCGAGGACGAGACGCCGTTCGGCACCGTCCGCCGGTTCGTCGAGTACGAGGACTACACGCTGCGCACGCTCGGCGACTACGGGTTCCCGACGCCCGAGCCGCTCGGCATCGCCGAGATCACGCCCGAACGCGAGTACCTGATCGCGATGGACTTCTTCGACGACGCCGTCGAGATCGGCGAGGCCGAGGTCGACGCGCGCGTGATCGACGAGGGCCTCGCGATGATCCGCCGGATGTGGGACCTCGGGCTCGCTCACCGCGACATCAAGCCGGCGAACCTGATGGTGCAGCGCGGAGCGCTGAAGCTGATCGACGTGTTCTTCGTGCAGGTCCGGCCCTCGCCGTGGCGCCAGGCCGTCGACCTCGGGAACATGATGCTCGTGCTCGCGCTGCGGTCGGACGCGCGGACCGTCTACGACGCCGCCCTCCGGTACTTCACGCCCGACGACCTGGCCGAGGCGTTCGCGGCGACCCGCGGCGTCGCGAGCCCCACGCAGCTCCGTCAGCACATGAAGGAGGACGGGCGCGACCTGCTCGCCGAGTTCCGGGCGATGGCCCCCGAGCGCCGGCCGATCGCGGTGCAGCGATGGAGCGTCCGCCGGGTCGTGCTGATCGTCGCGACGCTCGGGCTGCTCCTGCTCTCGGGCCTGACCGGTCTGGCCCTGCTGTTCCCCTCCCGAGGCACGGTGACGACGCCGAACTGCGGTACCGGGCAGGCGATGCAGCTGATGGCCCAGGCGGTGCCGAGCGCCACCATGCTCCCCTGCGTCGAGGACCTGCCGGTCGGATGGAGCGTCGGCTCGGCCGAGACGATCCGGGGCACGGCGACCTTCGATGTCGGCGTCGACGGCGGATCGAACCTGCCCGTGACGGTGACCCTCACCGCGACCTGCCCGGCGCCGGTCGAGGGGACCGACCAGATCCCGATCGAGGGCGGCTGCGTGACCGTCGTCCGAGCGCTCGACGACCCGGGCGTGCCGTCGTTCGCGCCGGAGCGTGGCCTGTCCTTCACCCCCCGCGAGGAGCTCGTCGCCGCGGTCGCCGCCGAAGACGACCAGGTCCTCTGCGGCGCGCTCGCCCCTCCGTGCCCGTAGCGGGACGCGACGCAGACCGAGCGCTTCTAGGGCGAATGGCGGATGCGCGGCGGTCGGGGCAGGAGCATCCTGGCCGACGTCGGGTGGGGCGTGTGGCATCCCCGCCGGCCGCCGGGAGCTCCGGACGTGGGACTATCCCGTCGGCTGGGCGCTCGCGCCCTGCCCGCCCACGTCAGGCGACATGTGGTCGAGGGAGGGATGGACCCCCTCGGCGACCGTGTAGAGGCGTCCGGTGGCGGCCTCGATCGCGATCGCCTCGGCGCCGGTCGCGACGGCGACCGGACACCCCTTGGCCCGGAGCGTCGACTCCACCCGTCGATCGCCCGACCACGGAAAGAGGCGTGCACCGAAGTAGTTGAGGACGACGATGCCCTGGGGCCCGCTGTCCGCCGCCGTGACGAGCCCCAGCGGCACCGTCCCCACGCGGCGGAGCATCCGCGAGGCGCCGTCCTCGACCGAGGAGATATCCGCGCGGTAGACGACGCCGTACCGACGGAACAGCTTCGTGATGACGTACAGGGCGCCGTGGTCGGCGTCGACCAGCATCGCCTCGGCGTCGTGCGGACCGTCCTCGTAGCGGAGGCTCAGGACGTTCGCGACCACCGATGACGCCGTGAGCGCGGGCTCGGGGAACCAGTACGCCTGGACGCCCGCGCGTTCGGCATCGTTGTCGCCGATGTCGCCGATCCACAGGATGCCGTCGGCGAGCGCGATGTCCTCCCAGTCGTCGTTCACGGCGCCCAGCACCGCGATGGTCGCCTTCACCCGGCCGGCACGGTCGATCGCCACGACGGCCGGTGGGTTGCCCGAGTCCTCCTGGACCCAGAAGACGTCGTCGCTCGGGCTGGCGACGATCCCCGAGATCTCATCCAGCAGGGCGTCCCGTACCCGGCCACCGGATCTCGGCGTCGAGTACGAGGGGCATCGGGACGGTGAGGACGAGGGGGCCTCGACCGGGGGGACGGGCGCGCCGGTGCACGCGGCCGCGAGCAGAAGCACGCCGGCCGCGAGCACGCACAGCCGGGCGCGGGCTCCTGGGGTTCCGCCGGCACGCATAAGGGTTCATCCTGATGGATTCGGAGCGGGTCGAACGGGGTCGGGGGGAATCACATGTCGATCGAGGTCTCAGCGGATGCACGGGTGGCGGAACGCAACGAGCTCGGACCGCTGCCACGGTTCCTGCAGCCGTTGGTGGATTGGGTCGCCGGCATCAAGGCGACGGTCCACACGAAGCTGCTCGCGGGGTTCATGGTGGTCGCCGTGCTGCTGCTGTCGATGGGCACGCTCAGCATCGTCGTCCTGGGCCGCCTGAACCGGCAGGTCGAGACGCTGACCGCGCTCAACAAGCAGGCGAGTCAGGCGCGCGACATGATCTACGAGGTCACGTCACAGAGCCACTACCGCGCGATGGCGCTCCTCAAGATCGGCGACCCGATCTGGACCCCCAAGATCTACGCGGCGAAGGCCGCCTTCGCCGCGAACCTCGCCGACATGCGGAGCTACGGTGCGCGGAGCGAGCTCCCCCTCCTCGACGACCTCGAGACGGCGAACAGCCGGTTCGCGGCATCGAGCGAGGTCGTGACCCACCTGTTCCTCGAGGGGCGGACGGACGAGGCGCTCCAGTTGCACATCACGCAGGAGCACGACATCTCCCACGAGCTCGAGGCGTACCTGAACGAGCTGATCACCGACTCCCAGGCGCTGGTCGTCGCCGAGACGGAGAGCTTCGCGTCGAACCGGCGGTTCCTCACGATCGCCGTGGCGACCTTCTCGGGGGTCAGCCTGCTGATCGCCCTGACGCTCGGCGCGATCCTGTCGTGGTCGCTGATCCGACCGGTGCGCAAGGTCGACGCGGCGCTCGGGCTGATCGCGGAGGGCCACTTCGACGAACACGTCGAGGTCCCGAACCGCGACGAGTTCGGCAGCCTGACGAACAACCTCAACCGCACCACCGAGCAGCTGTCCACCCTGTACTCGGACCTCCACACGCTGAACGACCACCTGCAGGAGACGGTCGACGCGAAGGTCGCCGAGCTCGAACGGGCGTCGCGGCTCAAGCGCTACCTGTCACCGGGCCTCGCGGACTCGATCCTGTCCGGGTCGCAGGACGTCACGCTCGGGTCGAGCCGGAAGTTCCTCACGACGTTCTTCTCCGACATCCGCGGCTTCACGTCGGCGACCGAGCGGATGGAGCCCGAGGAGCTCGTGACCGAGCTGAACGAGTACTTCACGGCGATGACCGACATCGTGTTCAAGCACGGCGGCACGCTCGACAAGTACGTCGGCGACGCGGTGATGGTCTTCTTCGGCGACCCGATCCCGCAGGACGACCACGCCGAGCGCGCCGTGAGGATGGGGTTCGAGATGCTCGAGCAGATCCGCGCCCTCGAGGACCACTGGTTCCGCCGCTTCGACGTGGAGTTCAGGATCGGGATCGGCATCGCGACCGGGTGGGTGACGGTGGGCGACATCGGCTCACCGGCACGGAGCGACTACACCGTGCTCGGCAACCAGGTGAACCTCGCCTCGCGGCTCGCCGACAAGGCGGACCCCGGCCAGATCCTCGTGACCGAGCGGACGATGAAGGCGGTGGACCACATCGTCGAGGGTCGCGAGATCGACCAGGTGAGCCTGAAGGGCATCAGCCGGCCGATCAAGATCTACGAAGTGCTCCCCCGGGCGAACGCTCAGGGCTCCAGCGAGAACGGCGGGTAGTCGTCCGTGTACAGCACGATCGCGTAGGCCGTGACACGGACGCTCCACCTGAGCACGCCCTCGACGAAGTCGAACATCCCGCGCGGGTACCGGCCCGTGAACAAGATCGCGAACCACGCGATGATCACCACGAAGAACGCGGCGATCCACAGGAAGATGAGCACGAAGTAGTGCGGGATCGCGAGGAACCACTTCACGAGCGGCATCCACCGGTTGAGGTCGCGTGACACGTCCGGGTACTCGGCGTCGAGGTGCACGCTCTGCGTCTCGTCGGCCGAGGGGTACCGGTCGTCCATCAACGCGAGGTAGGCGCTCACCCGGTTCGTGAAGCGCAGCAGCTCCAGGTTCCAGTCGAACCACCACCGCGGGTATTTCTGGCGGAAGAGGATCATCAGCAGCGGCGCCATGAAGAGCAGGCCGCCGGCCGCGATCACGATGGTGGTGGTGGTGTTGCCCGTGTCGGTCGTGGACTGCCAGGTCCCGCCGGAGACGGTCCCGAGCAGGATCAGGATCGGGATCGCCCAGATCAGCCGGAAGAACGACGACAGCCGGTCGAGGTCGCGGTCCGGGTAGTCCACCGAGAACCGCACGGGATAGGCACCCCGTTGCGGCTGGGACGGCGGTGGCGGTGGCGGTGGCGGTGGTTGCATATCGGGCTCCCCTTCTGTCGGATCGGTCGATTCGCTTCCCCATCCGACCATCCCTGCTCGCCGATGTCACCCGCGCTCCCCTGCGTGGAGTAGGTTCGCGCGATGACCGATACAGCTAGGTGGCGGCGGCTCCTCGAGCCCCTGCTCGCGATCGGCGAGTACCCGGGCGAACCGGAGACCAAGCGGAGCGGACGACGGGTCTTCCTCGTCGCCTTCTTGGTCGCGACCGCGTCGTCGATCCCCCAGGTGTTCGCGGACCTCGAGAACGGCTACACGTGGGTGGCGATCGCGAATGTCGCGACGACCGTCATCACGATCCCGCTGCTGGTTGCCATCAACGTCTGGCCGCACCACTTCGGCGGGCTGGTCAACGCGATGCTCGTGATGATCTTCGTCTCCTCGCTCGCCGAGATCGCGATGTTCGGAGGACTCCTGCCGTCGGGGCTCGTCGTGATGTTCGGCCTGTCCTTCGTGCTCGCCGCGATGCTCGCGATCAGCCTGCGGGCCGCGATCTGGTGGTTCGTGGCCTACGTCCTGTCCGTCGTCTACGCGGTCGTGGTCCCCGACTGGATCGACCCGATCTACGTGCCCTCGGACCCGACCGCGGATATCGCCTTCAACCTGATCGCCTTGGGCGTCCTGGTCCTGGCGGTGCTCGGGTACTTCCTGCGGCAGCGCGACCGGTTCCAGGCGCGTTCGGACGAGCTGCTGCGCAACATCCTCCCCGACGACATCGTCGCCCGGCTGAAGACGTCCAGCGACACGATCGCCGACGACGTGGACGAGGCCTCCGTGTTGTTCGCCGACGTCGTGGACTTCACGCCGATGTCGGCGGCGATGTCTCCCGCCCAGCTCGTGGGGCTGCTCGACGAGGTCTTCTCGTGCTTCGACGGGTTCGTCGCAGAGCTCGGCCTCGAGAAGATCAAGACCGTGGGCGACGCGTACATGGTGGCCGCCGGGGTCCCCCGGCCCCGCCCGGACCACGCTGAGGCGATCGCGGAACTGGCCCTGCGGATGCGCGACCATGTCGCGAAGAACCCGGTCGACGGGCGGCGGCTCAGCTTCCGGATCGGGGTCAACTCGGGACCCGTGACCGCCGGGATCATCGGGACCCACAAGTTCGCCTACGACCTGTGGGGCGACACCGTGAACACGGCCAGTCGCATGGAATCCTCGGGCGTCCCGGGTGCGATCCAGGTGAGCCCGTCCACGCACGAACTGCTGAAGGACGCCTACGTGTGCGAGTCGCGCGGCCCGATCCAGGTCAAGGGCAAGCGCGAGATGGAGACCTGGCTGCTGATCGCGAGGCGCGAGGCGTAGCCGGCTCGGTCCTCCGGGCGCCTACGCGGGCCGGTCGGGCAGCACGTCGGGGAGCACGACCGTTCGGTCGGCTCGCTCCTCAGGCGTCGGCATCGCGGTCACCGCACCGCTCTCGGAGCCGGCCTCGCGCCGCGCCTCGTCCTTCCCGCCGCCGATCGAGGCCGCGAGCGTTCCGATGACCTCGAGGAAGTCATCGCACGTGCGTCGCAGCTCGCCGAGCATGTCCTCGCGCTGCACCGTCAGGTCGGCCACGGACCGAGCGGCCTGGTCGCGGGCCTGCTTCGCCTCGTGGGCGGCCGCGTTGCGCGCCTCCTCGGCTTCGAGCCGCATGCGATGGGCTTCACTCCTGGCGTCGGCCACGATCTGCCCCGCCTGGGTTTCCGCCTCCGTCCGGATCTTCTCGACCTCGCGATCCAGATTCACCAGGAGCTCGGTGACGCGGTCGGACACCTGCTCGTAGGTCACGGCCTCGGTCGACGCTTGCCCTCGGAGGGCCTCGTCGCGCTGTTGCAGGGCCTCGTCGCGCTGTTGCACGACCGCGTCCCGCTGCTTCAGTGCCGTGTCGGCTTCGGATCGCAGTCGTCGCTGCAGGTCCTCGACGGTCTGCAGACGAGCGGTCAGGTGGCCGATGTACTCGAGCACCTGCCCCTGGTCGAACCCGCGCCTCGACAGCTTGAACCCCGGCGGCGGGACGGCACTCGCTGCAGCTGAACGCATCGCGGCATCGGATCCAGGTGTGTCCATCGATGGGGCTCCTTGGGGACAGGTGAAGCGTCGGTCGTCGTCATGAGAAACGTAGTACCGATACCCACGTTCGCGCTAGTGGTCGAAGGTCGATAACACCGCTGTTACCGGGCCGGCCCACCGTGCGGATCGACCGTTCAGTTCGCGAGGGCGTCGAAGACGTCGTAGACCATGAAGGCCGGCCAGAGCAGGCCTTGGAAGAACGCACCCACGTACTCCCAGAAGCTATCCGCCTGCTGCCAGAACCAGACCCAGGCGCCGAAGATGCCCAGGCCGTAGATCGCGCCTGCGCCCGCGGCCGAGCCTGCGTTGTTGCTACTCATCGCCACCCTCCCTCGTGTCGACAGCTCCAGTGTCCTCGCCGGACGATCGTGGCACATCGGGCGAAGGTCCCGCGAGACCAGGATCGCACGGAGCCCCGAGGCGCCCCACCCGGCTACGCTGGCGCCGATGACGATGCGCGTGACCCCCGGCGAGCACGAAGGGCTGGTCGCGGGCGTCGACCTGGGCGGCACGAAGATCCAGACGATCGTGGTCCGCGGCGACGAGATCCTCGGACAGGCGCGCCTGCCGACGCCGGGGAACGGCGCCGAGCCGATCACGGCCGCCATCATCGAGACCCTCCACGTCGCCCTCGACGCGGCGGGCGCCGACGGGTCGTCCCTGCGGTCGGTGGGCATCGGCGCCCCCGGCCGCGCGCACGAGGGTGTCGTCTCGAACAGCCCGAACGTCGTCGGCATGAAGGAGCCGTTCCCCCTGGGGCCACGGGTCTCACTCGCGTTAGGCGGCGCGCCGGTGCACGTCGACAACGACGTCACGGTCGCGACGTTGGGTGAGCTGGAGCGCGGCGCCGGCCGCCCCTACGAGAGCATGCTCGGCGTGTTCGTGGGCACGGGCGTGGGCGGCGGACTGGTCTTCGAGCGCCGCGTCTGGCACGGGCGCGGCGCGGCGGCCGAGATCGGCCACGTGACCGTGAAGCCCGACGGGCGCCGGTGTGGATGCGGCGGCCTCGGCCACCTCGAGTCGTACGCCGGCCGGGCGAGCATGCAGGCCAAGGCCGAGCGGCTGGTCGCCCAGGGCGAGCACACCGTCCTGTTCGACCTGATGGCCAAGCACGGGCGCGACCGGATGACCTCGGGGATCATCGAGCGCGCCCTCAAGCACGGGGATCCGATGACCGAGCGCCTGATGGATCAGGCGGTCTGGGCCCTGGGGCTGGCGCTCTCCTCGGCCCAGAACCTGCTCGACGTCGACGCCGTGATCGTCGGCGGCGGGCTCGCGGAGCGGTTCGGACGATCGTTCGTCGACCGGATCGCCGACCAGATGCAGCCCCTGCTCTTCTCCCCGGACCGCCCGCCCGCGGTGCTCCCGGCCGAGCTCGGCGACCTCTCCGGGGCGATGGGCGCGATCGTGCTCGCCGGCGGCTGATCAGCCTTCCTGGACCGCGTCGACCATCGCGAGGATGTTCTCGGCCGGCACGTCGTTCATCACCGTGTGGACCGAGCTGACCATGTAGCCGCCGCCCCGCCCGAGGATGTCGATCACGCGCCGGACCTCCGCCCGTACCTCGTCGGGGGTCCCGTGCGGCAGGATCCGTTGCGTGTCGATCGCGCCGCAGAAGGTCAGCCGGTCGCCCCACCGGGCTTTCAGCGCCTCGAGGTCGGACATCTGCCCCGCCGAGGTCTGGATCGGGTTCAGGATGTCGACCCCGATCTCCACGAAGTCGTCGATCAGGGTGAAGACGTCGCCGTCCGTGTGGAAGAAGACCTTGGCCGAGGTCCGCTCCCGGATGAACCGGAGGTAGTCGGCGTGGACGGGCTTCAGGATCCGGCGGTACATGTCCGGCGACATCATCGTGCTGTCCTGCGTGCCGAGGTCGTCGCCGATCTTGATGATGTCGACGTTGTCGCCGAGCGCGTCCAGGAAGTGCCCCATCAGCACCTTGCACCGCTCCTCGATCGTCCAGAGCAGGGCCTCGGCGAACGCCGGGTAGAAGATCAGGTTCGCCAGGAAGACGTCCATGCCCTGCATCGCGAACGCCCGCTCGAGCGGGAACAGCAGCCAGGGTGTGGCCATGATCGCGTACCGGTTCTCGGCGGCCAGGCGAGCGGCCTCGTCGGCGACGTGGGCGACCCGGGTCGGATCGTCCATGTCGGGCCAGGGGTAGTCCTCGAGCTCTTCGACCGTGGTGGCCTCCGCCAGCGGACACACCGCCGGGAACCACTCGTCCGGTCCGATCTGGACGGCGCCCGACCCCCAGGAGTTGATGTAGTCGGTGCCCGGCGGGCGGGCCGCGTTCCGCTCGAGCACCGCGGCGGGCTCGACGTCGAGGACTCCCCGGACGTCGGTCCCGAGCCGGACCAGCGTCGCCTCGTCGACCTCGGCCGTCCCCAGCTCCGGCCATCGGTAGAGGTACGCGTCGGGCGCGTCGATGCCGAGCCGCCGCTTCAGCTCGCGGTACGGCCCCATCTTGATGCCCGTGGCGTTGCTGGGGCCGAGCACGATCGGCACGCGATCGGGCTCCTCGTGCCGCAGCGCCGCCCGCACCCGTTCACGCGGCGTCATCGTCATACCTGCCCCCTCCGACACCTCGAGACTAGGGCGTAGGCTCCCGTCCATGCACGTCGCGCAGGTCAACGTCGCGCGGATGGTGGCGCCGCTCGACGATCCGCAACTGGCGGGGTTCGTCGCGCGCCTGGACGACATCAACGCGCTGTCCGACACCGCGCCGGGGTTCGTGTGGCGGCTGCAGACCGCCGAGGGCGACGCCACCGCGATCCGTGCCTACGACGACGACCGCATCCTGTTCAACCTGTCGGTGTGGCGGACCGTCGAGGAGCTCAGGGACTTCGTCTACCGCACCGCCCACAACGACGTGATGCGCCGGCGCGCCGAGTGGTTCGCGCGCGCCGCCGACCCGTACTACGCGCTCTGGTGGGTCGATGAAGGAGCGATCCCGAGCGTCGAGGAGGCGAAGGACCGTCTCGAGCGCCTCCGCCGCGACGGCCCGAGCCCGGCCGCGTTCACGTTCCGCCGGATCTACGAACCGGCGTGACCGTCCGAGGCGACGAGGTCAAACCCGTGACCGCCCGTTGTTGCCATAGCGCGAGGCCTGCGGCACCATGGCGAGCACGAGAGGAAGGAGGTGGTCCAGCTTGCATAGACAGCACGAGACCCTCGAGGTGACTGGCTGCTGAGCCATCACTCGCGGGCCGAGGCTCACCACCTCGCTCGCTCGCCGGGGTGACCGGCAGAATCCACACCAGTTCACCGACCTGCGGGTTCCGGCTGGTCCACCGGACGACCTCCTCGGAGGCCGAAGTACCCGTGAGGCGAACACCGCAGCGACGAGCCGGGTCCGGGAACGGGCCCGGCTCGTTCGCATCTCGTGGCGAGCCGTGCGACGGCCACCGCCTCGCTAGCGGATGATCGGCGTCGACGCCACCGCGTGCCCGGTCCGCATCGCCGGACGGTCGAGTGAGAACAGCTCGAGGTCGTCGCGCGCGACGCCGTCCGCGACGTCGGCCACGAGCGCCCCGAGCGCCGGCCCGAACTTGAAGGCGTGCCCGGAGCATCCCGCCGCGACGACGATCGGGCCGCGGCGGTCGATCGCGAAGTCGCCGTCGGGCGTCATCGTCCAGGGGTGCCGCTGCGTGAGCGCGACGCGCGGCTCGACCGACGGCATCCGCTGGGCGAGCCATGCAAGCACCCGGGCCTCCTCCGCCTCGTCGGGCTCCCATGCCTCGACATCGGGCAGCCATGGCTCCGTGGAACCGGCGTCGAACGCGATCTTGTAGCCCACGCCCGGCACCGGATGGCCGTACACGCCGACCCCGTCGTCCCGAAGCCAGTCGACGATGCCCGGGCGACCGACGAGCTGCGGCGCCTCGAGGAACGTCACCTGGGCGACCGCCGGGGCGAGCGGGAGCTCGATGCCTGCGGCCGAGAGCAGCGCGCCCGACCACGGTCCCGCCGCGATCACGACGCGGTCGCCGCGGAGGGTCCGGTGGTCGGTGACGACCTCCGCGTGGTCCGGACCGATCTCGAGCGCGAGGCACCGCTCGGGCATCGCGAGCTCGGCGCCCGCCCCCGTGGCGTCGGCCGCCAGCGCCCGCAACCCGGCGTCGGCGAGCACCGTGCCCCCTTCGGCGTGGAACAGCGCGCGCTCTCCGTCTCGCGGGACGATCTCGGGGAAGCGACCCTGGATGCCCGCCGGGTCGAGCTCGTCGAACGGGACATCGCCCGCGCTCATCGCGGCGGCGAGGGCATCGAGCTTCGCCTCGGGCCCCAGGTCGATCTGTCCGCTCTCGACCAGGAGGGTGACGCCCTGCTCCGCCTCGAGGCGGTGCCACCCTTCGAACGCCTCGCGTGCGAGCCGCACGTACCGCACGTCGTCGTAGGCGACCCGGGTCGAGCGCGACGCGCCGGTCGACGAGGTGACCGGATGGCCGCTCCCCCACCGGTCGATCCCGACGACGGCCCGGCCGCGTCGCGCGAGCGCCCCGGCCGTCGAGAGCCCCGTCACGCCCAGCCCCACCACGATCACATCGGTGCGTTCGGTCGCCATCGGCCCAAGCCTCGCAGGTAGCCCCGGTGCTTGTCGGGCAGATCGGTGGGTTTCCGCAGGATCCACGAGGAGGCCGGCCGCGAGACGAGACGGGTCAGCCGCCAGGCACGAGCCCGTAGTCGAGATCCGGATCGCCCGGTGTCCAGGTCCCGTGGAACTGCGAGCGGTCGCCGTTGCGCCGGGCTCGCTCCAGCGCCGCCCGGCCCACCGCGAGCTGCCGCGCCTCCCACTGCAGGAGTGCCCGTTCGACCTCCATGTCAGAGGACCCGAGGGCATCCGCGAGCGCCCACGCGTCGGCCGCGGCCTTCGCCGTCCCGGCGGCGATGTGCGGGCGCACCACGAACGCCGCGTCGCCGATCAGGCAGACGCGGCCGAACGCCATCCTCGGCACGTCGAGGTCGTAGATCGCCTGCGCGAACGGCGCGGCGGCGTGCGCCACCACCTCCGCGATCGGTGGGGCGAGGTACTCGCGGGCGAACGACCGCATCTCGTCGACGTGGACCGCCCGCACCGCCCCCGGCGGCAGCGACACCTCGCGGCGCACACCGTCGCGGTCGGTCATCAGGTCCTCGAGCTCGGCGCCCTCGTAGTTCCGGTACCAGACGAAGTTGAGCAGCCGTTCCCCTGGCTCCGTGGCACCGCCGTGCGCCGGGATCGGGTACAGCAGGATGTGGCTGTCCGCGATCACCTCGTAGACGAGCGCGTCGCGGAAGGCGCTGAGCACCCAGGGCGGCAGCTCGGTCTCGGCCACGGTCCCTCGCCACGCCACGTACCCGGCGTAGGCGGGCCGAACCTCGGGCAGCAACCGCGCCCGGGAACCGGACCCGATCCCGTCGGCGCAGACGACGAGGTCGAACAGGTCGCTCCCGCCGTCCGCGTAGCCGACCTCGACCGTCCCATCCAGGGCGTCGATCGCCGTGACCTCGCGGCCCACGTGGTAGCGCTCACGTCCCAGGGAATCGAGCAGCGCCCGGTAGATCGTGTGCCACCCCGAGTACCGGTAGTGCCGGGGTGCCTCGTAGACGATCGTGCCTTCCGCGTCCAGGTAGCGCAGCACCGTGGTCGAGGTCGTCACCGCATCGAGGCCGAGGTTCGTGCGCTCGCTCAGGTACCGGGAGGTCTCCGGCAGCACCACGATCCCCGCGCCGCGGGACTCGAGCTCGGCGGTCGAGCGCTCGGCGACCTCGACCTCGCACCCGAGATCGCGGAGGACGAGCGCCGCGGTCAGCCCGCCCAGCGAGCCGCCGACGATCCCGACGTTCAGGGCTTGCCGAAGACCGCGACGCGTTCGACCTTGCACGCGAACATCACCCGGCGTTCTTCCTTCGACGGATCGCGGAGCCCGTAGGGCGGCGGGTTCCCCGTGTACTTCGTCCACGCGGCGTCGATCGTCTCGGTGGCGAGGTGGCCGTCGACCGGGTCGTCCTCGTGGACCTCGCGGTCGACCGCCGCCCGGATGCTCACCCAGTGGTACGGGTTCGCCGGATTCATCAGGAGGATCGTCACGTGCGGCTCCCGGCGCACCCACTCGGTCTTCTTGCGATGCTCCGCGAAGTTCAGGATCACGTGATCGCCCTCGTACCCGAACCACACCGGCGTGAGGTTCGGCCGGCCGTCGCCGCCGATCACCGCGAGGACGGCGGTCACGGGCTCGTCGAGGAGCTGCAGGTACTCGGGATCGAGGTCCGTAAGCGAGTCGATCTCCTCGCGCCCACCGACCGAGAACTGATCAGGCTGCACGCCCTGCGACACGTCGAGCATCCGTGAGAGACGGAACGGCATCGGGTCCTCCTTCGTGGAGCGGCGCCTGCGGCTCAGGCTCATCGCCTGTGTACCACGGACCCGACCGGGCCGCTCGCGGAGCGCCATCGGGCGCACCGGCCCTAGGCGAGGAGCTCCACCGTGATGAACCGGAGCGGCGAACCCCCGACGTTCTCGAGATCGTGCAGCATCGGGGCGTCCGGCGTGTGCTCCGAGAACAGCGTCTCGCCCCGCTCGTAGCGACGGATCTTCAGCGTGCCGTCGGGCGCGCGCTGGCGCCCCACGCCCGGATCCACGCAGGTCCAGAAGTACGGGCGCGTGTGCGCGTGGAACGGGCCGCGGCCGCCGGGCGGCAGGTGCACCTCCCACACCTTGACGCGGTCGTTCTCGTAGAGGAGCGCGGTCCCGACGTCGAGGTTCGTGGGCGCGGCGGCGAGCTCGTCGGCGTAGTCGGCGACGTCGAACGTGCCTTCCTCGAGGACCTCGGCCACGCTCCGACGATAGGCGAGGGCCCCCGAACCCGTCCAGCGAGCCGGGACTTGACGCGGGTGGTTAGGTGGAGGTGAGAGACGCCTCGGAGAAGGAGGTTGTCGTGAAGGCCAACGACCGGCGCCGTGTGTTCCAGGATCCCCCTCCCCACGTCGAGCCGCGATCGGAGCACATCCCCCTGAATCGGCGGTTCGGGCATCTACCGGGCAGGATCCATCTGCATCGCGGCTACCGATTGCGCGGTCGTCTGGTCCGGTTCGCGAAGCACCGCCGCAAGAGCACCGCGGGCTGACGATCGCCCCTCATAGGATCTCCCGCCGGGGCGGGCCGTCGTGCCGAGCGACGCGATCCGTCCCCGCCCTAGGGCTCAAGGGCCCGCGCGCGCGTGTCGACCACAAGGGGTACGAGAAGCATCGGCGGGGAGACGAACGAGGAGCCGCCATGAAGATCGACCTGCACCGCGAGCTCTGGTCGCACGACGAATCGTCGGAGGACGAGCTCCTCGACGACCCGATCCGGGTGCTGATCGCCGACGACGACGACCGAACCACGACGGTGCTGCGCGACAGCCTCCCGGCGTTCGGGATCGAGGTCGTCGGCAACGCACGCAACGGCGCCGAGGCTGGCGAGAAGGTGGCCGGGCTTCACCCCGAGGTCGTCCTGATGGACCTGCGGATGCCCGAGGTCGACGGCATCGAGGCAACCGTGCTGATCAAGGCGCAGGACCCGCGCACCCAGGTCGTGATCCTCACCGCCTTCTCCGAACGCGACTCGAAGTGGGCCGCCGAGTTCATGGGCGCCGCCGACCTGCTCGAGAAGGACGCCCCCCTCGAGGACCTCGTCGACACGCTGCGCCGGGCGGCCCGCGCGTACCGCACCTCGGCGTCCCCGGCCTGAAGACGCCGCCGCGGTCAGCGATTCAGGAGCCCCGCCACGACGTTGATCGTGACCGCGATCACCGCGATCCCGAACACGTACGAGATCAGCGCGTGGCGGAGCGCCGTCGACCGGATCCGTTTCGACGTGAGGTTCGTGTCCGAGACCTGGTAGGTCATGCCGAGCGTGAAAGCGACGTAAGCGAAGTCCCGGTAGTGCGGGGACTCCTCGCTGTGGAAGTCGATCCCGCCGCCGTCGAGATAGAAGATGTGGGCGTACCGCAGGACGAACACCGTCTGTACGGCGAGCCAGGACACCACGACCGTGACCACCGCGAGACCCACGGTCAGGGCGCGCGTGTAGCCCGACTCGTCCGATGCCAGGAGCAGCGCGAAGCCCACGCCCAGGAGGCTCGCCGCACTGGCCGCGACCAACGTCAGGTCCGCTGCCGTGCGCGAATCGTCCTCGCGCGTGGCGTGCTGCTCGGTCGTGCCGGCGTCCGCCCGGCGCGTCACGGCCCAGACCCACCCACAGAACACGGCCGCGGCCGCGTCCCATCCGAGCAGGCTCGACACCTGCCAGGGGCTCACCGTCGCGGCGGCGGCCGCGACCACGAGCCCGACCGCACCGCACACGGCCACACGGGTCAGCGCGGTCACGTGACGGATCGGGACGCCTTCGGAACGCACGCGACTACCCTAGAGCCCTCGCCGGCCGTACGAGAGGAGACGGCGTGGCCGACACCGGCAGCGGGATCGATCGAGCGCGCGGCGCGATGGCGCGAGGCGCGTGGGCCGAGGCGTACGACGCCTTCAGCGCCGTCGATCGCGCCGCCCTGACCGGGAGCGACCTCGAGGGCCTCGCCGACGCCGCCTGGTGGATCTCGCGGCTCGACGTGTCGCTCGACGCCCGCCACCAGGCGTACGCCGCCTACGAGCAGGAGGGCGACGAGCTCGGCGCCGGCACGGTCGCGGCCCGCCTCGCGATCGAGCACTTCGTGCGGGAGCAGCCCTCCGTCGGCGCGGGGTACCTGATGCGTGCCCGGCGCCACGCCGAGCACATCCCGCCGGGATCCGAGCAAGGGTTCATCGCGATGGTCGAGTCGAACGTCGCCCGGTTCTCAGGTGACCCCGACGGCGCGATCGCGAAGGCCCGTGAGGCCGTCGAGATCGGCCGTCGGTTCGGCGACCGCGACCTGATCGCGATGGCGATCCACACCGAGGGGCTCGCGCGGATCGACGCGGGTCACGCGGCAGACGGCATGGCCCTCCTCGACGAGGCGATGACCTCCGTGCTCGCCGGCGACCTGGACCCGTACTTCACGGGGATCATCTACTGCAACCTGATCCAGGCCTGTCTGGAGCTGAACGACATCCGGCGCGCCGGGGAGTGGAGCGACGCGGCACGCGCCTGGTGCGACGCCCTCCCGCCCGACGCACCCTTCCCGGGGATGTGCCGCATCAACCGTGCGGAGGTTGCCCGCCTGCGCGGTGCCTGGCCCGAGGCCGAGGCCGAGGCGGTCCGCGCGTGCGAGGAGCTCGCAGCCCTCGAACCCTCCCTCGTCGCGGCCGCGCTGGCGCAAGTCGGAGAGATCCGACGGCGAACCGGCGACCTCGAGGGTGCCGAGACGGCGTTCGGCCGCGCACAGGAGCTCGGGGGCGAGCCACAACCTTGGCTCGCGTACCTCCGCCTCTCCCAGGGGAAGATCGACGCCGCGCGCACCGGACTGCGGCTCGCGCTCACCGCCGAGCACCAGCCGGCACGTCGAGCGCGGCTCCTCGCGGCCCAGGTCGAGGCCGCCGTCACCGCGGGCGACCTCGACGAGGCACGCGCCGCGCTCGGCGAGCTCTCCGCGGTGACGGCGGACGCCGACGTTCCCGGCTTCGCCGCCGAGGTCGCCACCGCTGACGGTCAGGTCGCCCTCGCCGACGGGCGCGTCCCGGACGCGCTCGATCGGCTCCGCACCGCGGTCGCGGCCTGGCAGGCGTTGCGCCTGCCGTACGAGGCCGCCCGCGCCCGGGTCCTCTGCGCCGAGGCGATCCGCGCCGGAGGCGACGAGGACGGCGCCCGGCTCGAGCTGCGCACCGCCCGCGCCGCGTTCGAACGGCTGGGCGCGATACCCGACGTCGCGGCGGTCACGCGCATGCTCGGCGCACCCGACGCCCTGCCCGCCGGGCTCACCGCCCGTGAGGCAGAGGTGCTCCGCCTGGTCGCGGCCGGCAAGACGAACCGGGACATCGCCGTCGAACTCGTGATCAGCGAGCACACGGTGGCCCGCCACCTGCAGAACATGTTCGCCAAGCTCGGGGTGTCGTCTCGCTCGGCGGCGACCGCGTTCGCGTTCGAGCACGGTCTGGCCTGACCGTGGTTCGTTCTCACCACGTCGTACCGGCGGCAGGTTGGTGCGTTCCGGCGATGAGGTGACGTGGCCAGCCGCCGTAGCGTCGTCCCATACCGAACGGAGGTACGGGACATGGACGTGGAACGGTTCGACACGATCGTGATCGGTGCGGGCCAGGCCGGTCTCTCGGCCGGCGCGTACCTGCAGCGCGCTGGGCGGTCGTTCCTGATCCTGGACGCGGGCGAGCGGGTCGGTGACACGTGGCGTCAGCGCTACGACTCGTTGCGCCTGTTCACCCCACCGCGCTACATCGGCCTGCCCGGGAGCCGGATCCCGTCGAAGGACGGGCGCATGCCCACGAAGGACGAGCTGGCCGACTACCTCGAGGCGTACGCCGCCGAGACGGCGCTCCCCGTCCGGAGCGGGGTCCGCGTGGACGGCGTGCGGCGCGAGGGTGAGCACTACCTCGTGACGGCCGGAGCCGAGACCTTCGAGGCGGCCAACGTGATCGTGGCGAACGGCGCTCACCGCGAGCGGCGCGTGCCGGCGTTCGCGCACGAGCTCGACCCCTCGATCGTGCAGCTGCACTCGAGCGAGTACAAGAACCCGTCGCAGCTCCGCGACGGCGGCGTCCTGGTGGTGGGTGCCGGCAACTCGGGCGCCGACATCTCGCTCGAGCTGTCGGGCACGCACCCGACGTGGCTCTCAGGCCCCGAGCGCGGCCACATCCCCCCGGACATCGATACGTGGATCGCGCGACACATCGCGTTCCCGGTGATCCGCTTCATCGGCGTGCACGTGCTGACGCTCCGCACCCCGATGGGACGGAAGGCAATCGCCAAGATGGGCACGCAGGGCGACCCGCTCGTGCGGGTGAAGCCGAAGCAGCTCGTAGCCGCGGGTGTGCAGCGCGCGCCGAAGACGGTGGCGGCTCGCGGCGGCGCCCCTGTCCTCGAAGACGGCAGCGTCCTCGACGTCGCGAACGTGATCTGGTGCACGGGGTTCAGCCACGACCTGTCGTGGATCGACCTCCCGATCTTCGGCGAGGACGGCAGGCCGATGCACGAGCGCGGCGTCGTGACGTCCGAGCCCGGCCTGTACTTCGTGGGGCTGCCCTTCCAGTTCGCGGTCGCGTCCGACGTGCTGCCGGGCGTCGGGCGGGACGCGGCGTACGTGGTGAAGCAGCTCCGGCGGCGGAGCCGCGAGCTCGTGCCCGCCGAGGTTGTCGCCGCCTGACCTCGGCGGGCGCCGGCCCGACTCGAGCGGCGAAGTGCCCCCCGCAGGACCCTCGCCTAGGCTGGGCGGATGGCGCCCTTGCCGGTCTTCGTCGTCGCTGGCGCACTGATCGGCCTCCTGACGGGACTCTTCGGGGTCGGAGGATCGTCGGTCGCCACGCCGCTGCTCTCCCTGCTCGGGGTGCCGCCGCTCCTGGCCGTGGCCTCGCCGCTGCCGGCGACGATCCCTTCGGCCGTGGTGGGCGTGATCCCCTACGTCCGCGCGGGTGAGGCGCGACCGAGGGCGGCGGGATGGACGCTCGCGGGGGCGATCCCCGCCGCGATCCTCGGCGCGCTGGCATCCCATCGTGTCGGGGGCCCGGCGCTGCTGGTGATCTCGGGCGTCGTGCTGATCGTGGTCGGCCAGCGGGTGCTGCGCCCGATCGACCCCTCGATGCGACGCCGCGGCACGGAGCGACGGAAGAACCGGCCGATCCTGATCGCGGCGTCCGCCGGGCTGGGCCTGTTCACCGGGCTCCTCGCGAACGGGGGCGGGTTCCTCCTGGTCCCGATGTACCTCCTCCTCTTCGGCCTCACGATGCGCGAGTCGGCGGGCACGAGCCTCCTCGTGATCGCGGTGCTGGCGGTCCCGACCCTGGCCGCGCACTGGTCGTTGGGTCACGTCGACTGGCCCGTCGCGGGAGCGTTCGCCTTGGGGGCCGTGCCCGCGAGCGCGCTGAGCGGCCGGTACGCGCACGTCGTGGCGGGCCCTCGGGTCCGGCATGCCTTCGGATGGTTCTTGATCGGCGCGGGTGCCGCGTTCGTCGCGTTCCGGCTCGCCACCCGCGCGTAGGACTCGCTGCGCCGACCGCGACCTTCATGCATGCTGGTTCCATGGCGGCGCACCCCGTCCCGAGAGCCGATGGCGCACCGACGAACGGCGAACTGGGAGAGCTGCTCCGCCGTGCGGCGGCCGACGAGTCCGGTCACCGGCGGCTCGCCCTGGAGCGCGCCTCGCGGGCCGCGATGTTCTGGCCCGAGGAGGCCGCGGCGCTCGCCGCGGAGGGTCGGTCGCTCACCGAACTGACCGGGGTCGGGCCGTGGGTCGACGCCCAGCTGCACGGCTGGATCGAGGATCCGCCGCCCGCGCCCGAGCCGGACGAGACGCGGGTCGGGTACCTCACTCACGCGGAGGTCCTCCGCGTCCTGCGCGAGGACCCGTCGTGGGAGACGACCCCGCACGCGGATCTCCAGGTGCACAGCACCGACAGCGACGGCGGGCTGCCGCTCGCCGAGATGGCGGAGGCCGCCCGCCTCGAGGGCCGGACCTTCATCGCGGCCACGGACCACTCGCGGAGCCTGACGATCGCGCACGGTCAGGACGGCGAGCGGCTCGCCGACCAGGGCCGGAGGATCGACGCGTTGAACGCTTCCTACGCCGAGGCGGGAGCATCGTTCCGCGTGCTCAGGTCGATCGAGATGGACGTCTTCGACGACGGCGCGGCCGACATGACGGCCGAGGAGCTCGCCGGGCTCGATCTCGTGCTCGGCGCCTTCCACTCGAAGCTGCGCGTGCGCGAGGACGCGACCCCGCGATACCTCGCCGCGCTGCGGAACCCGACCGTGCACGTGCTCGCCCACCCGAAGGCCCGGATGTACGGGAGGCGCACCGGACTCACGGCCGACTGGCCGCGCGTGTTCGAGGAGGCGGCCCGACTGGGCAAGGCCGTCGAGTTGGACGCCACGCCCTACCGCCAGGACCTGAACGTCGAGCTGGCCGCGATCGCCGTGGCGGCAGGCGTGGAGTGGTTCTCGATGGGGACCGATGCCCACGGCCCCGGAGAACTCGCGAACCTGCCCTTCGGGATGGCCACCGCCGCGCTCGCAGGCGTCCGGCGTGACCAGCTGCTGATCTACCGGACCGCCGAGCAGGTCAGCGCATGGGCGAGGGAGCTGAACGGGCGATGACGCGACGGGTGGAGGTCAGCCGACCCGACAAGGTGCTCTGGCCGGCGCTCGGCGTCACGAAGCAGGCCTACGCCGACTACCTCGCGTCGGTGGGCGAGCACATGCTTCCCTGGCTCCGGCGCCGTCCCCTCACCCTCGTCCGAGCGCCGGACGGGATCGACGGGCAGCGCTACTTCCAGAAAGACACCCCGAACTACGCGCCGGGGTGGATCCGGACGGTCAGCATCCCCGCGCCGAGCGCGAAGCGCGACGTCCGCTACACGATCTGCGACGACGCGGCGACGCTCCGCTGGCTGGGGAACCAGGCGGCCCTGGAGTTCCATCCGGCGCCGGTCCGCGTCGGACCGGCTCGACCGCCCGGATCAGCTCGTCGTCGACATCGACCCGCCGGAGGGCGCGTTCGACGCCGCGGTCGAGGTGGCCGGGCTCGTGCTGGAGGTGCTCGACGACGTCGGGCTCGACGCACTCGTCAAGACCACGGGGGGCAAGGGGCTCCACGTGGTCGTCCCGATCGAACGGCGGACCCGCCAGGAGGGGCTCCGGCGAGCGGCGGCCGCGATCACGTCGACCGTGGTCGCGCGCCGGCCCGAGCTCGTGACCGACGAATTCCGCAAGGCCAAACGCGGCGAGCGCGTGATGCTCGACCCGTCCCGGAACGGGGTGGGTGCCACCATCGTTGCGCCGTACTCCCCTCGCGCACGGCCGGAGGGAACGGTGTCCTTCCCGGTCGCGGCGGGCGACCTGTCGTCGATCGCCCCGGGGGACTTCACGCTCCGCACGGTCCCCGGGCTCCTGGACGGTCCCGGGCCGCGAGCATGGGCCCGCGCGGCGCGGCGCCGACCGCAGCGGCTGCCCTCACGGCTCCTCGATGAGGGGTGATACCGTCCCGCGCCATGGACGCAGACGTCGTCGTGATCGGGGCCGGGTTCGCGGGGATCGCGGCCGCGCGGGACCTGCAGGAGGCCGGGCGCCGGGTGCTGGTGCTCGAGGCGCGCGACCGGATCGGCGGACGCACCTGGTACCGGGAGATCCCCGAGACCGGGGTGTGGGCGGAGTACGGCGGCATGTTCTTCTCGCGGGCCACGCAGCCACACCTGGCCCGGGAGATCGAGCGGTACGCGATCGCGGTGACGCCCGCCGGCGACCCGGAAGTCGTGTCCTGGATCCGGTGGACCAGCCCGAGCGCGCCCTCGCCACGCTGCACGAGCTCGCCGGGATCGGCGTCGGCCTGTCGGTCGACGACTTCGGGACCGGGTACTCCTCGCTCGCCTACCTCCAACGCCTGCCGGTGGGCGAGCTGAAGATCGACCGCTCGTTCGTGATGCGTCTGGGCACCAGCGAGTCCGACGCCGAGATCGTCCGCTCGACGGTCGAGCTGGGGCACAACCTGGGGCTCTCGATCGTGGCCGAGGGCGTCGAGGACGAGGCGTCGCTGACGTTCCTCGTGAACGCCGGCTGCGACGTGGCGCAGGGGTTCTACATCGCGCGGCCGATGCCTGCCGGCGACGTGCCGGCCTGGGTGCGCGGGTCAGCCTGGCCGATCCCCGTCGAGGTCTGACCCTCAGGCGATCAGGACGACGGGGCGACCTTCTCCTTGCCGGAGATAGAGGTCGATCGCCACGCTCGTCACGGCAGCCCATACGCACCAGAGCGAGGTGAGCCCGTCCACGGTGAGCCATGCCAGCATCGTGACGGCCAGCGAGGTTCGAGATCGCCGAAGTACCTGATCAGTCGATCGCTCGACACGAGCAGCGCACCGCACGCCGCGATCACGTAGAGGACTCCGGCGAGGTCGCCTCCGGGGATCACGACGAAGTAGGCGATGTGGAGTCCGTCGATGGCGGCATCCACGGGACCGCGCACGAGCGCGATGAACAGCATCAGCGCGGCGGCGACCCCCACGGCCGCGAGGCCCGTCATGATCGTCCGTCGCTTCCGCGACGGCTCGACCCCGCGCACGGCGAGCGGGACCCACACCGGCAGGACGAACGCGATCGCGAGGTAGACCCAGATCGCCCCATCACCCAGGCTCGCCGATCCCGACCCCTCCAGCCCACGCCAGACGAACACTTCGATCAGCGTGTGGATCCCGAGGAGGAGCGGGAGGGAGGCGAGGGGCATCTCCTCCGGCGACCGAGCCCGGCGGATCGCGTC
Organism: uncultured Actinomycetes bacterium; assembly: GCA_963821925.1. Classification (GTDB taxonomy): domain Bacteria; phylum Actinomycetota; class UBA4738; order UBA4738; family HRBIN12; genus JAOUEA01. Next base: position 37,929 of record CAWGFO010000012.1, read on the forward strand.
GACGCCGACGGCGGTCACCGCGACGCCGGCGACCAGGTCGACCTCGGGAGAGAAGCACATCTGCGCTCCACCCTGTCACATAGAGGAGGCGACACGGCCGGTCGGCGCACGAACCCCGGGCCTATCCTGGCGCCATGACTACCTCGGTGCTCGTCCTCGGTGCGGGCTTCGGCGGTCTCGAACTCTCGAGTCGCCTCTCGCAGGAGCTCGGCGACCAGGTCGAGGTCACCCTGATCGATCGCGCCGACGCGTTCGTGTTCGGCTTCTCGAAACTCGACGTGCTGTTCGGGAAGCGGGAACCGCAGGCCGTCCGCATCCCGTACGAGGAGATCGCCCACCCGCAGATCCGGTTCCGGCAGGAGACGATCACCTCGATCGACCCGGAAGCTCGGCGCGTCGTGACCGACCTCGACACCTACGAAGCCGACATCGTCGTGGTGGCCCTGGGGGCCGACTACGACCTCGCGGCCACGCCCGGTCTGACCGAGGCCGGGAACGAGTTCTACACGGTCGCCGGCGCCGAGACCCTCAGCCGCCGGCTCCCCACGTTCTCGACGGGAACGGCGATCGTCGGCGTCTGCGGCGCCCCGTTCAAGTGCCCACCGGCACCGAGCGAGGCCGCGATCCTGCTCGACGAGTACCTGCGCGAGCGCGGCGTCCGCGACGACGTCCGGATCCAGGTGGTCATCCCGTTCGGCACCCCGGTCCCTCCGTCGCCGGCGACCTCTGATGCGCTCCTCGCTGCGTTCGCCGAACGGGACGTCGAGTTCATCGCCGGCCACCGGGTGGCGGCGCTGGACCCGGACACGGGCGACGCGATCCTCGACGACGGCACGCGCCTTCCGTGCGACCTGTTCCTCGGGATCCCGGTACATCGAGCTCCGTCCGTGGTCGTCGACGCAGGCATGACGGAAGACGGGTGGATCCCCGTCGATCCCCACACCCTCGCCACGCGGTTCCCGGGCGTGTACGCCGTGGGCGACGTCACGAGCGTCGGCACGCCGAAGGCGGGGGTGTTCGCCGAGCGCGCCGCCCGCGTCGTGGCCGATCAGCTGATCGCCCGGATCCGCGGCGCCGAGGAGCCGCCGGGCTTCGACGGCACCGGCTCGTGCTACATCGAGTTCGGCGATCGGCGGGTCGCGCGGATCGACGTGGACTTCTTCTCGACCCCAGGCCATCCGACCGGTGTCTTCACGGCACCGACACCGGAGATGGCCACCGACAAGGTCGGATTCGGCTCGAGCCGCCGCTCCCGCTGGTTCGGCGCCTAGCCCGATCCGGTCCCCTCGCCGGCCAGCGCCGCTTCGAGTCGGTCGAGGAACGGCGCCTGCGCGTCCTTGATCTTGACGCGGGCCTTCTTCAGCCGGAACCACTCGACCCGGTCGATCTCGGGGAACGTCTGGATCCGACCGGAACGTGGCGGCCACTCCATCTCGAAGGTGTTGCTCACCGCGTCGGCGGGATCGAGCGCGCCCTCGACCGCCCACGCGAACACGACCTTGCCGGACCTCTGGCGGATGTCGCCGAGCTCGATCAGCGTGGCGTCGTCGGGGAGCGGGTGACCCGTCTCCTCGGCGAATTCGCGCCGAGCGACCGCCTCCAGCTCCTCGCCGGACTCCACCTCGCCCTTGAGCACCGTCCAGTCGCCCTCGTCCTTGCGGGCCCAGTACGGGCTCCCGGGGTGGCCGAGCAGCACCTCGATGTGTCCACCACGCCGGCGCCACATGAGGATCCCGGCGCTGAGCCGGCCCGCCTTGTTCACCTTGGGCTTGCGGGGGCGCGCCATCGTTCGATGATGCCACGGCCGCCTGCCGATCTCAGTCGCGCATGCGTCCGGCGAACCATCCGGCGAGGAACGCGAGGGCCGCGAACGCCGTCAACAACAGCCACAGCGGCCACGTCACGTCGAAGAACAGGATCTGCAGCTTCGTGTCGCCGGTGTTCTGGAGGATCACGATCACCAGCAGCACCACCAGTACGCCGATCACGATCGACTTGACCGACCTCCCTCGCTTCTCGCCTCCGTTGCTCATACGGGCCTCCCCTGGATCTCCGAAGCATCGCGCATGGGGGACGGACCTCCCGTAGCCGGGGAGGATCGGCGCCAGGCGCTGCCCGGCTATCCTTCGCCCGTGCGCATCGGGATCCATCTTCGGCACTGGGAGGGAACCCCTCGGGACCTGGTGCCGCTCGCACGCGAGGCCGAGGCCCGCGGCCTCGACTCCGTCTGGATGTCGGAGACCTGGGGATCCGACGCCATGGTGCTCGCCACCTGGGTGGCCGCCCATACCGAACGCATCGGGGTCGGCGTGGGCGTCGCCCAGATGCCGGCCCGCACCCCCGCGAACGCCGCGATGGGTGCGATCACGATCGACCACCTGAGCGGCGGGCGGTTCCGGCTCGGCCTCGGGACTTCGGGGCCGCAGGTGGCCGAGGGGTGGCACGGCACGGTGTTCGACCACCCGCTCGAACGCACCCGTGAGTACGTCGACATCGTGCGTGCGATCGTGGCCCGCGAGGCACCGGTTGCCTACGAGGGCCGCCACTACCGGCTGCCGGCCGTCGGCGGAACCGGCCTCGGCAAGCCCCTCAAGACGAACGTGCGGCCGCTGCGATCCGCGGTCCCGATCTACCTCGCATCGATGGGACCGCGGAACGTCGCCCTCACGGCCGAGATCGCCGACGGGTGGATGCCGCTGCTCTACTCCCCCGAGCACGCCGGCGTGTTCGCTGGGTCGCTGCGGGAGGGGTCCGTCGCCCGGGACCCGACGCTCGGCGCACTCGACATCGCGCCGATGGCCTGGGTCGCGATCGGCGACGATCTCGACGCCTGCCGCGACACGATCCGCTCGCTGATATCCCTCTACGTCGGCGCCTTCGGATCGAGGGAGACGAACTACTATCATGCGCTCGTCGCGCGCTGCGGCTACGAGGCCGAGGCCGCCCGGATCCAGGAGCTCGCGCTCGCGGGCAAGCGCGCCGAGGCCGCCGCCGCGGTGCCCGACCGGCTCGTCGACGAGTTCGCGCTGATCGGCCCGGTCCCGCGCGTCGCCGAGCGCCTGCAGGCGTATCGGGACGCAGGCGTCACGACGCTGCTGGTCCAGACCACCGACGTGGACACGATCGGCTCGATCGCCGCGGCCATCGAGCGAGGAGGCGTTTCGTGAGGGTCACCCCGACCGATCCCGAGGCCGAACGCGAGCTCGTCGCGCTCGCGCACTCGTTCGCCGAACGCGAGATCCGCCCCGTGGCCGCGGCCCTCGACGAGGCGGAGGCCTTCCCGTGGGAGGTCTTCCACGCCGCGTGCGCGGTGGGCCTGGCGAGCGTCGACATACCGACCGAGTACGGCGGCATGGGGATCGAGAGCCTCCTCACCGCGTGCCTGATCACGGAAGAGCTGACCTGGGGCGACAGCGGGGTCTCCGCGGTGATCAGCGGCAATGGGTTCTTCGCCGGTCCGATCCTCGCCTTGGGCACCGAGACGCAGAAGCAGGCGTGGGTCGTCCCGCTCACCGCGCCCGACGCCCCCGCGGCGGGCCTGGCCCTGACGGAGCCCGGCGCCGGGTCGGACGCCGCCGCGATCGTGACGCACGCGCGCCGGACCGACGGCGGCTACCTGCTGAACGGCTCGAAGACGTGGATCTCGAACGCGCCCGACGCCGACCGCTACCTCGTCTACGCGACGGTGGAGCCCGGATCCCGGTCGCGCGGGATCACCACGTTCGTAGTGGCGAAGGGCGACGAGGGCTTCACGCTCGGCAAGAAGATCCCGAAGCTCGGCACGCGGTGCTGCCCCAGCGGAGAGCTGTTCTTCGACGACTGCTTCGTGGCCGAGGATCGCCGGATCGGCGATGAGGGGCAGGGGTTCCGCGGCGTGCTCGAGTGGTTCGATCGCTCTCGCGTACTGCTCGCGGCTGGCTCGTGCGGGGTCGGGCGCGCCGCCCTCGAGCACGCGGTCGCCTACGCGAACGAGCGCGAGGCCTTCGGCAAGAAGATCCACGAGTTCCAGGCGGTCTCGTTCCGGCTGGTGGACGCGAAGCTGAAGCTCGACCAGGCGCGGCTCCTCACCCACCACGCCGCCCGGCTCGCCGATGCCGGCGAGCCCTACACGACGGAGTCGGCGATGGCGAAGGTCGCCGCGAGCGAGGCCGCCTTCTTCGCGGCGTGGGCGGCGATGCAGACGCTCGGAGGGAACGGCTACTCGCGCGAGTTCCCGGTGGAGAAGCTGCTGCGCGACGCGAAGCTCGACGAGATCTGGGAAGGGACCAGCGACATCCAGCGCCTGATCGTGGCGCGATCGATGTTCCGCGACGAAGGGTGAGCGCGGCGGCGGAGCATGGACGTGCGGTCATCGCTCAACACGCTGAGGGCGTCAGGGGACCCGCCTGCCCGGGGTCGCCCTGGAGCGCATCAAGGCATAGCCTGGTCCTCGCCAGAGCGTCACGCGAGCCCGTGTTTCTCGAACGGAGGTGCATGCGTCGTTACCTGATCTTGCTGATCGCCTTGGCGAGCCTCGTGGCGTTCCCGGGCGCCGCGTCGGCGCAGTTCCCGGGAGCGAACGGCGCGATCGCGTTCAGCAGGGTGGTCGGCACCGGCGGTGGCATCGCGACGATCTCGAGCCCCGGCGACACCCCAGCGATGCTCACGGCGTCGTGGGGCTTCGATCGGCAACCTTCGTACTCTCCCGACGGATCGCGCATCGTTTTCCTCAGGGGCACGAACGTCTGGGTCATGAACGCCGACGGCAGCGGGGCGACGCGATTGACGCGTGGACGCGAGGCCGAGCAGTGCCCAGGATGGTCGCCGGACGGCCAGACGATCGTCTACGAGCGCGGCCGTGACCTGTGGACGACCGACGCCGACGTTCCCGATCCGCACCGCCTCACGAACACACCGGCGTTCGACGAGTACTGCCCTTCATGGTCACCCGACGGGTCGACGATCGCGTTCATCATCGGAGGGCGACGGGACCACCGGTGGGACCTCGCGCTCATGGCGCCCGACGGGACGGATCGACGTCGCATCACCTCCGACCGGCACGCCCAATTCGGCCCGGACTGGGCGCCCGACGGCTCGGTGGTCGTCTTCAACGAATACGATCAGTTCGGGTTCTCGTCGATCGTGACGATCACTCCCGACGGCGCCGATCGCACGGTCGTGTTCGAGGGAGGCGTCCGGGGCGCCTTCGACCCCGTCTTCTCGCCCGACGGGCTGTCGATCGCCTTCTGGCGCTCGACGCGGGACCACACGCACGTCTGGGTCGTCGGCGCCGATGGAAGCGACCCCACCCGGGCGACGATAGGACCGGCGGATGACGCGTTCCCTGGGTGGCAGCCGGTCACCACCTGAGCGTCGGCCTCGCTGTCGACCCTCCTGGGATGATCCGACGGAGCCGGCGTCAGGCGGTGACGAGCGCGGTCGCGAGCGTCGTGCCCCACGCGGTCGCGCGAGCGAGCTCGCCGTCGACCAGCTGGTTCTGTTTCGTGACCAGGAAGCTCTCGCGGTCGACCACGAGGTGGAACCCTTGACCGGTCAGCCGCTTCGCGATCCCCTTCGAGGCCGCGCCCGTGAACGCCACCGGGGCGTCGATCCGCGTGTCGAACGCCACGGCCGGGTGGCCGTCGCCGGAGAGGCGGTCGATCCACTCGCGGAGGCCCGGGCCCATCGTCGGTTCCTCGTAGGTCCGCTTCGCGTCCTCGATCGCGGTCTTCCTCGTGGTTCCACGCGACATGCCGTGGGCGTGGGTGGGTCCCCCGACGACCAAGAGATCATTCGCGACCGCGTCCTCGGGCGTGACCTCGTTCACGCCGGCGATCGAGACCTCGGCGCCGCCGGCCCGGATCCCTTCGGCGATCGCGCGGGCGATGGCGGCGGTGTTCCCATACATCGACTCGTAGACGATGCGCACCTGCATGACGAACCCCCAGACGTCTGCCTTGGGAACCAGGCTAGGCAGACGTCGCGTCCGCCGACCCGGCCACCCGTCCCTGCTCGGGGGGGGCGGACGGGCCGGCGTCGGGCGACCTCTGGTGCGCGGCCGAGGTCGACCGCGGTCTACATCTTCGACATGATGCCGCGGACGGCGGTTCCATCGAAGGCGCGCATCGTCTGCGTGCGAACGTTCCCCAGGGAGGAGAGCTTCGCGAGGAACGTCACGGCGGTTTCGTCGTCGGGGAACTCGGAGATCGCCACCATGTCGAACTGGCCCATCGTCCAGTAGACCTGGAGCGAGCCACCCATGTCGGCGACGAGTTTCTGCGCGGCCTCGGCGCGATCCACCGTGTTCGAGGCGGTCTTGGCCCCCTCGTCGGTCCAGTTGATCAGGCTGACGTACGTGGTCACGACAACTCCTTCCACTCCGGGCAGGGTTCGATCCTAGGACGATCGCCCGTGTCGTGCTCACGGCGCCGCATGGACCGGACGCGCTCGGGCCGCTAGCCTCGCTCCGCGATGAGGGATCCCGGATGCACCTGAGCCCCACCGAAGTGGCGCGCCTACGGATCTTCCAGGCCGCCGAGCTGGCGCGCCGGAACCGCGACTACGGGCTCACGCTGAACGCCCCCGAGGCGATCGCGATCGCCTGCGACGAGATGCATCTCGCGGCACGAGCCGGCGGATCGATCGAGGACGTGCTCGCGGCCGGGAGGGCCTCCGTGGCACCCGAGGACCTGATGGACGGCGTCGCCGATCTCGTCGCCGAGATCAGGCTGGAGGTCGTCCTCGACGAGGGCACGCGGCTCGTCGTGCTGCGAGGCCTCGCAGCACGCGATGACGACGAGCATCCCGGCGAGGTCGTCACCGTGGTGGGCGAGGTCACGATCAACGCCGGCCTCGACCCCGTCGAGCTCGCCGTGACGAACGACTCGGACCACACGGTGCGTGTCTCGTCGCACTTCCCGTTCGATCGGAGCAACCCGCGGCTCACGTTCGACCGGGCGGCTGCGCGCGGCACCCGGCTGGACATCGCGGCGGGCGACACCGTGCGGTGGGCGCCCGGCGAGACGCGCACGGTCCGGCTCGTGCGGATCCCCGAAGGTGGCGCCTGATGCCCTTCGGGATGTCGCGCGATGAGTACGCGCGCCGGTACGGCCCGACCACGGCCGACCGCGTGCGGCTGGGCGACACCGACCTGTGGGTCGAGGTCGAGGCCGACCACGTCGGGTTCGGCGACGAGCCGCTGTGGGGCTACGGGAAGAACATCCGCTCGCGGATGACGCAGTCCGACCGGGTGCCCGCCGAGAGCGAGCTCGACGTGCTCGTGGCCGGCGTGCTCGTGCTCGACCCCTACCTGGGCGCCGTGAAGGCGAACATCGGGATCAAGGACGGCCGCATCGTCGGGATCGGGCGGGCCGGCAACCCGGACATCACCGCCGGCATCGACATGACGATCGGCCCGAACACGCTGCCGATCATGGGGTACGGACTGATCGCGACGGCGGGAGCCGTCGACAGCCACGTCCACCTGATCACGCCAAACCTGCTGCCCGTGGCCTTGTCGGCCGGGGTCACGACCCTGATCACCGCGGGGTTCGAGGAGCCGCCGATCGCGATGGGGATCACGATGCGTGCGATCGAGGGGTCGCCCGTCAACCTGGGACTGCAGGCGAGCGCACGTACCGACGTTCCCTCGGCCGTCGAGCGCGTGATCGAAGCGGGCTCGATCGGGCTGAAGATCCACGAGGACTGGGGCGCGTACCCCGAGGTGATCGACGCCACGCTTCGGCTCGCCGACGCGTACGACGTCGCGGTCTGCCTGCACACCGATTCCCTGAACGAATCGGCCGAGCTCGCGGACACCGTGGCGGCGATCGCGGGCCGCGCGGTGCACGCGTACCACGTCGAAGGCACCGGCGGCGGTCACGTCCCCGACCTGCTGGGCCTGGTGCGCGAGCCGAACATCGTGTGCTCCTCGACCACGCCGACGGTGCCGTTCGGGACGGGGACCGCGCGTGAGCACGGCGACATGATCCTGATGGTCCACGCCGGCAACCCCGACGTCCCCGGGGATGTCGAGGCCGCGGCGGAGCGGGTACGCCCGATCACGATGGCCGCCGAGGGGCCGCTGCACGACCTAGGCGCGATCTCGATCATCAACAGCGACTCGCAGGGCATGGGGCGGATCGGCGAGACGGTGCGCCGGACCTGGCAGCTCGCGCACGCGATGAAGGGGTGGCGCTCGACGGAGGCCGGACAGGGGTGGCCGTCGCCGCCCTCGCTGCCCCGCCCCGCGGGGATGACGCCCGGCGGCGCCGACAACGAGCGCGTGCTCCGCTACCTCGCGAAGCACACGGCGGAGCCGGCGATCGTGCACGGCGTCGCCGACGAGGTGGGGTCGCTCCGGCCCGGGCGTCTCGCCGACATCGTGCTGTGGGAGCCCTCGCGCTTCGGCGTGCAGCCCGCGCTCGTGCTGAAGGCGGGCCACGTCGCGTGGGGACCACTCGGGCGAGGGCAACGCGTCGGTCGAGGGGGCGGAGCCGGTCGCCTACGCGCCCCATTGGGCGGCCACGGGACGCGCCGCCGCATCCGTCGCGACCACCTTCGTCTCGCGGGCGGCGCTCGACGCCGGCATCCGCGAGCGCCTCGGGAGCGCCCGCCGGTTCGTGGCCGCGCACGACACGCGCGGGGTCCGGCGCGACACGCTGCTCGCGAACCGCGCGGCGCCGCCGATCGAGGTCGACCCCGCCGATGGCACGGTCCGGCTCGACGGACGGGAGCTCCGATGTGAGCCCGTCGCCGAGGTGCCGCTGAACCGACGCTACCTGCTGGGCTGACCGGCCTCGATCGGTTCGTCCTCCTCGCCGAGCTCCGCGAACCGCACGTACGCCAGCCCGAGCGCGGCGGTGAACACCGCGATGAAGATCACGCCGCCGATCGCGAAGATCACGCCGTCGGTGACCGCCAGCCAGGGACTCATCGCCGAACCCCCGTGGGGGCGAGCAGGGCGCCGAGCGCGAGGATCGAGGGAACCCACAGGCCTACGAACAGCCCGAGTTCACGGTCGGGATCGCCGAACACCCCGAACCACAGCGACACCGACAGCAGGAACGAGACGAACGCCGCCGCCAGGATGATGAGGATCGAGGTCTTGGGGTCGAGCTTCATGCGGTGCTCCTTCCGGTCGCTGTGGATTCGGAAGCGATGCGGGAGCGGACCGCGGATCGCCGGTGGGTGCATGGGTTCGGTCGGGCGGTCGGTGCGGACGTCGTACCGGGGAGCAGTAGGGTCCGTGCCATGCGAACGCGCATCGAGGCTCGAGGGACCGCGAGCGCCGCGACGATGTGGGCCGCCTACGCAGACTCCTCGCGATGGGCGGACTGGGCGCCGCAGATCCGGCGGGTCGAGCCGCTCGGACCGCTCGAGGAGGGTCTGCGAGGTCGGGTGGACGGACCGTTCTTCTCGCGGGCGAGGTTCGAGGTGACGCACGTGGACGAGACCACGAGGCGATGGTCGTGGAGGGTGGCGATCGGACCCGCGCACCTCGCGATCGATCATGAGGTGCGCGAGGGCGCCACAGCCGTCGTGATCGAGGGACCCGCTCCGCTCGTCCTCGCCTACGCGCCCGTGGCCCGACTGGCGCTCACCCGGCTGGCGAACCTCGCTCGGGCCGGATAGGTCCTACCGGAACAGGCGCTCGGCCGCGAACCGGGAGACCGACACGAGCCCGACGGCGCCGACGACCACGACCCGGGCGCCGTCGAACGTGGCGGCCGACGCGACGCTCGGGCCGGCGGGCCACGGGGTCGCCTGGACGCCGTGGTCCCCGAAGCTCGTGTCGCGCGCACCCAGCGGCTTGTACCGGGCGACGAACATGTCGGGGTTGCGGAACCCCACCACGATCAATCGGCCGTCCCGCTGCCGGATCAGCCCGCCCGCCTGATCGGCGCTCCCGACGTCGTCGATCACGAGCCCGTCCCCACCACCGAAGCTCGTATCAGGCGTCCCGGACGGATCCAACCGGAGGAGGGCCACGTCGGGTGGGTCGACGCCGTTCGAGACCGTCCCGGCGAGGACAACGCCACCGTCGGGAAGCGGCACGACGCCGGTGGCGCGGTTGCTGACCGACTCCGGGGTGAACGTCGCGAGCCCGTCGCCGTCGAATCCGGGATCCAGATCCCCGTCGCTGCGGTACCGCGCGGCCGCGAACGCGTACGTGGACCCATCCCAGACCGTCCCGACGGCCACGACCTTCGCGCCCACGCGAGTGATGGCCGTGCAGATCGCTTCCGTCTGTCCGGGGAACGTGGTCAGGACCCGACCCGCGGACCCGAACGAGGCGTCGAGGCCGCCGTTCGCGCGGTAGCGGGCCAGCGCGAACCCCGCCGGAGAGCCCGCGTAGAACCCGCACACCACGAACCGTCCGTCGGGCAACAGCGTCATGGCATGACCGAATGCGCCGTCGGGCTGGAACTTCGTGACGACGATCCCGTCACCGCCGCCGAACGTGTGGTCGAGGCGTCCGTCGGGTGTCAGCCGCAGCACCACGAACCGACCGGTGGACGACACGGGGTCGAAGCCCTGCCCCGCCACGAGGATCTTGTCGTCCGGCAGTACCGCGACGGCGTTGGCGATGTCGGCATCCCCGAACAGGTTGCGGGTGAATCGCCCGTCCCCGCCGCCGAAGGTCCGGTCCAGCGTCCCGTCGGCCCTCAGTCGGACCACGGCCATGTCCTCGTCCGCCTCGAACCCGACCGCGCCGACCACGATGGCTTCGTGACCCTGCATCGCGACCGCACGGGCCTCGGCCACCTCGCCGCCGAACGCGACCTGGGCGCGCCCGCCTTCCCCGAACGATCGGTCGAGCCGCCCGGGGAGCCCGGCCACGGCGGCGCTCGGCGCGCCGAGCAGGAACGCGGCCGCCGAGACGACCGCCACGAGCCCACGGAACTTCGTTCCATGCGAACCCATCCGCACCCTCCCGTCGACGGCCTGGCTCCCAGGAGAACCTAGGCGCGGTCCGGGCCAGTGGTCAATCCCAAGGCCGGGCAGGGGCACGGAGGTCGCAACCTCGGTCGCCGGATGCGGATAGCCTGCCTCTGATGGATGCGCAGGCACTCGACTTCTGGCTCGGCGAGTGGGACTGCACCTGGGACGGGGGCTCCGGCACGAACGCGATCACCCGCGACCTGGGGGATGCGGTCATCGTCGAGCGGTTCGAGGCGATCGAGCCCGACCGGTGGTCGGGGATGAGCGTCTCGGTCTTCGATCCGTCCAGCGGCTGGCGGCAGACCTGGGTCGACTCGAACGGCAGCTACTGGCACTTCCACGGGACCCTCGTCGACGGCGACCTCGCGTTCGCGACGCTCGGGCCCGTGGACGCGGACGCGACCCTCAAGCGGATGGTCTTCTCGGCGGCGACGCCGGAGGGATTCGATTGGCGCTGGGAGCGGTCGCCCGACGGTGAGTCGTGGGAACCCCGCTGGGCGATCGCGTATCGGCGGAGGGGCGTCGCTCCCCCGACCGCGTAGACGCCGGGCCTCTCAGCAGGTCACGTGCAGGACCGCGTTCGTCCCGGCGTCGGCCTGGCGCAACAGATCGATCGCGTCGACGGTGGGGACGATGACCAGCTCGACACCGCGGCGCGCGGCCTCCTCGGTCACCTCCGGGAGCACCGGGAGGGCGCCGTCCGCCCCGCTGCCGATCACGAGGCGGTCGCACGCCCACGGCAGGTCCTCGGCGGCCGACAGCGGCGTGTGCCCGTAGCCGGCACGCAGCGCCTTCGATGGACCCTTCTTCCGTTTGCGGAGATGCCCGCCGTCGATCACGACGTCGTGCTCGTACGTCACCCCGTCGATCTCGATCTCACCGAAGGCGTACCGACCGAACTCCACACCGACACGGTACGCGTTCGTCGGACGCAGCACTGACCGAAGGCCCTGCGGACCCGGGGACGGGCGCCCTCATCCTCCGTTCGGCGCGCGCGGAAGACTCGAGGCACTACGCCGATGAACCGGAGGTCACGATGGCGTCGACACGGATCGCCGAGCCCACGCGCTCGGGGCCACACCCCGTCACGGAGCGATCGGCGCCCGCCGCCGCAGCGCACCCGAGAGAGCTACGAACCGCCGGCTTCCTGCTCTCGCTCGCCGGGATCGGGATCCTGATGGGGAGCATCACGGCCGAGGCGCTCTACCCCGCCGTGTTCACGACCCACGCGAACACGCTGAGCCACCTGGGGGCGTCCGAACCGCCCGACAGCGTCGTCCTGCAGCCATCCGCCGCGATCTTCGACCTCACGATGGTGGTCACGGGCGGGATCATCGTGGCGGCCGCCTGGTACCTGCATCGTGCGCTCGGCAGGAAGAGCGTGACGATCCCGGTCGCGCTGCTCGGGGCCGGCGTGCTGGGGGTCGGTGTGTTCCCCTTGAACCACCTCGCGCCTCACACGCTCTTCGCCCTGCTCGCCTTCGTTGCCGGAGGTGTCGGCGTCATCACGGCATCCCGGATCACCGAGACAGCGTTCCGCTGGCTCTGGACGATCCTCGGGATGGTCTCGCTCGTCGCCATCACCCTCGGCATCTTCTTCCTCGAGTGGGGACCGGTCGCCGAGCTCGGTGAGGGCGGGATCGAACGCTGGAACGCCTTCCCGGTCGTACTGTGGCTCGTGGCCTTCGGGAGCTACCTGATGGCGAAGGCAGGGGTACCGCGACGCCCGGAGGAGACCGATGGCGCACACCACGATCGATGACCTCGCGAACACCGTCACGATCCAGCCGGGGGCCGTCGTGTCGAAGGTCGTGCATCGTGACGGGCGGCCTCGACGTTTCCATCTTCGGCTTCGACGCCGGCGAGGGCCTCACCGAGCACACCGCGACCCGTGCCGCGATCATCCAGGTGCTCTCCGGCAAGATGGGCGTCACGGTCGACGGTGAAGAGGTCGACGCGGGCCCCGGCAGTTGGATCCACATGGATGCCGGGGCACCGCATGCGCTCGAAGCCGTCGAGCCGACCGTGATGCTGCTGACGCTCCTCCCCCCGTCATAGCCGCCGGGCTTGCCCGGATCCCGCCCGCCGCGCGACGATGGCCCGACGGTCGAACGGCAGGGAGGGGACCCACATGTCCACGCATCGACGATCCGTGTCCACCATGGCGCTGCTGCTCGTGGCAGCGGTCTCGATCGGCTTCGCGGCCGGCGCCGCGTCGGGATCGGGCGATCCGAACGCCGGCGCCCCGCGCGGCGAGCGCATCTCGATGCCGGGCTTCGGGCGGGTCGTGTACCTGAGCCACGTGAACAGCCCGTCGCGGACACCCGTCTTCCCCGGTGACCCTGCCTTCGCGCTGCGAACCGTGTTCACCGTCCCGCAGGACGGCTTCTACCTCCAGGAGGTCCGCGAGGGCGAGCACACCGGCACCCACTACTCCGCGCCGTGCCACTTCCACACCGACGGGCGCTGCGCCGACCACCTGGCGGCGGGCGACTTCGTGCTGCCGGCGGTCGTGATCGACGTCCGGTCCGAGGTCGCCGCCGACGTCGACTACCAGGTGGGCGTCCAGGACCTGAAGGACTGGGAGACCGCTCACGGTCCGATCCCGGCCGGCGCCGCCGTGCTGCTGTGGACCGGGTGCGACGCGTTCTGGGGACCGGCGATCGCGCCCGACGAAGCGACGTACTACAACTGCGGCTCCGCCGACGGGAAGTTCCGTCAGCCCGGGTTCTCGAAGTGGGCCGTGAAGTGGCTGATCTCGACCGGCGCGCTCGCGAAGCGCGGCGCGCTCGGCACCGACACGTTCGGCCCCGATCCGGGGAGCGATCCGATGTTCCTCGAGACGTGGCTCACGCTCCGGCGCCACCGCCTGACGCTCGAGAACCTCACGAACCTCGACGCCATGCCGACCACCGGCGGCTGGATCGTCGTGGGCGGCCCGCGGAACCGCAACGGGAGCGGGGCGCCGAGCACGATCTTCGGCCTCGTACCGTAGGACCCATGGCGACGTGCCCGTCGTGTCACGAGACGAACGACGATGACGCTCGATTCTGCGCGTCGTGCGGCACGTCGCTGGCGGCGGTCTGCGAGACGTGCGGGACGGGACTCCCCGACGACGCCCGGTTCTGCCCCGCGTGCGGCACGCCGGTCGCGGCGCCCGAGCAGGAGCCGCGCGGCCAGGAGCGCCGCGTCGTCACGCTGCTGTTCGCGGACCTCAGCGGCTCGACGGCGCTCGGCGAACGGCTCGACCCCGAGCGACTCCACGAGGTGCTCGACCGCTACTTCGCGGCGATGCGGATCGAGATCGAGGCCGAAGGCGGCACGGTGGAGAAGTTCATCGGCGACGCGGTCGTGGCCGGCTTCGGCACGCCGGTCGCCCACGAGGACGACGCCGCGCGCGCCCTCCGTGCCGCGCTCCGGATGCAGGTGCGCCTTCCCTCGCTGAACGAGGAGCTCGAGGCCGCCTTCGGCGTGACGCTGGAGGTCCGGATCGGCGTGAACACGGGCGAGGTGCTCGCGACGGTCGACCCGAAGCCCGGGGAACCGATGTTCACGGGCGACGCCGTCAACACCGCGGCGCGGTTCGAGCAGCACGCCGGGCCGGGGCAGGTGCTGGCCTCGGAGCGGACGATCCGGGCGGCTCGCGGGTTCGTCGTGACCGACGCCGGAGCGATCGAGATGAAGGGGAAGGCCGCCCCTGTCCGGACGTACGTCGTCCTCCATGAGGACGAGGAGGCGGCGGTGCGTGGGGTCCCGGGCCTGTCGGCACCGATGGTGGGCCGCGAGGCCGAGTTGGCGCTCCTCGGTTCGACCCTCGCGCGCTCGGCGACCGAGCGCCGGCCGCACCTCGTGACGATCTACGGGGAACCCGGCGTGGGCAAGAGCCGGCTCGTGCAGGAGTTCCTCGCCGCGGCCGCCGACGCGGACGACCGGTGCACGGTGGTGCGCGGACGGTGTCTCCCCTACGGCGACGGGGTGACCTACTGGCCGCTCGCCGAGATCTTGAAGGACGTCGCCGGGGTCAAGGACACCGACCCCACGGGCGTCGCGCTCGACAGGGTGCGGAGCGCCGGCACCGGGCTCCTCGGCGACGGCGCCGAGGCCGCGCGCGCGACGGCCGCGCTCGCGTTCACGATGGGCCTCGACGACCCGGAGCAGCGATTCGACGAGCTCGACCCGAAGCAGGTGCGCGAGGAGATCGGCGCCGCGTGGCGGGGCTTCTTCGCCGCGCTCGCCCGCGACGCGCCCGTGCTCGCCCTGATCGAAGACATCCACTGGGCGGACCCCGCGCTGCTGGACCTCGTCGAGCAGCTCGCCGAGTGGATCGACGCCCCCGTCCTGTTCCTGTGCCCGGCCCGGCCCGAGCTGCTCGGCGGCCGGCCGACATGGGGCGGCGGCAAGCGCAACTACAGCGCGATCGCGCTCGATCCCCTGACCGCGGACGAGTCCGAGGACCTGATCCGAGCGCTGCTCGACATCGACGACCTGCCGCCCGCCGTGCACCTGCGGATCCTGGAACGGGCGGGCGGGAACCCCTTCTTCCTCGAAGAGATCGTCCGCCGCCTCGTGGACGGCGGACACGTCGTGCACGACGGCGATCGGTGGCGCGCCACGGGCGAGGTCGGGACGGTCGAGATCCCCGACACGGTGCAGGCGGTGCTGGCCGCGCGCATCGATCTGCTCGAACCGGCCTCTCGCAGCGCGTTGCAGGCCGCCGCGGTCGTGGGACGGACCTTCTGGCCCGGCGCGGTCGCGCGCCTGGTGAACGGCGACGGCCCTGGGCTCGATGCGGCGATCGCGCCACTCGTGGCGCGCGATCTCGTCCGGCGTCGGCCCGGCTCTGCCCTGGCCGGCGAGACGGAGTACAGCTTCAAGCACGTGCTCACGCGCGACGTCGCGTACGAGACCCTCCCCCGTGCCGATCGTGCCATCGCGCACGCCGCCGTGGCCGTCTGGCTGGACGACACCGTGGGGGAACGGCGCGGCGAGTTCGTGGAACTGCTGGCCCACCACACCGTCGAGGCCTACCGCGCGGGCCGCGAGACGGCCGCCACCACGGTGGATCTCCCGTCGCTCCGCGAGCAGGCGTTCGAGCTGAGTCTGCAGGCCGCGCGCGCCGCGCGCGCACGCAATGCCCTGCACCGCGTCGAGCGGTTCGCACACCAGGCGCTCGATCTCGCCGACGGCCCCGCCGAGCGATCCCTGGCGGCCGAGTCGCTCGCGATCGGCTACTTCGACGCGTACCGAGGGTCCGACGCGTGGGACGCGTACCTCGTGGCGATCGACGAGGCGCTCGCCGTGCCGAAGCCGGACGGTCGGCGGATCGCGGATCTCTGTGGGAGGGCGGCGGCGGTCGCCACGCGATGGCAGGGCTCGATGCGGGAAGGCGCCACAGAAGCCGAGGTCACAGGCATCGTCGGCATCGGGATGGCGCACCTCCCCGACGGCGACTCGCGCGAACGCGTCGAACTCCTCGCGATCCGCTCCTCGTGGCCGTTCGCCTTCCCCTCGATGGAGATGGACGACGACGAGGTGCTCGCCTGCGAGGCGGACGGGCTCGAGGCGGCCGAGACGGCGCTCCGGCTCGGGCTGCCCGATCTCGCCTCTGCGGCGCTCGATGCGGCCGCAGGACCGGCGATGGCGCTCGGCGATTACGCGCGCACGCTCGAGATCGAGCGGCGCCGCGTCGAGCTGTCGGACCGGCTCCGCGATCCGCTCGAGATCGGCGACACGTTCGCGATGATGTGCTGGGTCCTCGGGTCGCTCGGGCGCTACGAGGAAGCCGAGGGATCCGCGGAACGTGGCCTGGCCCTGGACCGACGGCCGACCACGGCGGTCCACCTGTGCGCCTGGCTCGTCGACACGCGGTTCCGGCTCGGCGCCTGGGATACGGCCCTCTCCGCCTTCGACGATCTCATGGAGCTGCTCGACGACCAGCGGGACGATCCGCCGAACTTCGCGGTGCACGCGTACGTCGCCATCGCGACGATCCAGCAACTCCGGGGAGCGCGCGCGGAGGCCGAACGTCTCGCCTCGATCGCCTCGCGGCTCGGCCTCCTCGCATCCGGCGGTGGCAACGCGCTCCGGCCGTGGGCCAGCGAGATGGCGTTGCTGGCGGCCAGCGGCGAGCTCGAGGTCGTGCGAGCACGACTCGACGAACGGGAGCCCGGCTGGATGACGCACGGGGTCGCGTTCTTCGAGGGTGCCGCCGCGTGGGCCGCGGAGGCGCGGGCGTGGGACCGAACGCCCGACCTCGTGGAGGAGATGCGATCGTTCGCGACCCGCACCGGATGCCGGCCGATCGCCTGGGAAGCGGATCTGCTGGAGGGTCGGTGGCGGGCGGCGATCGGCGAGACGGAGGTGGCGGCGGCCGCCTTCGCCCGGGCGCGCGGCGGGTACGAGGAGGGTAAGGCGGTACGCATGGTGGCCGTCTGCGACCTGGAGGTGGCGACGGCAAGAGGCGTCGACCGACTCGATCCGGAGGAGCGCTCCCGCTTCGACGCGGCGGTCGCGACGTTCGAGCGGCTCCGCTCGGTCGCCGATCTCGATCACGTCAGAGCCCTGATGAGCTGAATCTCGGTTTCAGGCGGCGCTGTCAGGCCCTCGGCCGACGAGCCGTTCGACCCGCCTCGGGCGGCACGCCGCTGCCTACGCTGGCCTCAGATGGGGTCCGTCCGCCGGATCCCCTCTGCCGGGCCACAGCGACCCGGGATCGACGTGAGGAGGTCGTCATGTCACGGACACGACCGGTCACGATCGCGATCTTGGCGGTGTTCGCGCTGATCGCCGCCGCGTGCTCGAGCTCGAGCGAACCGAGCGCCTCGGACACGGCGGCGAGTCACGAACCGGTCACGATCGCGGTCTGGGACTACTACGGGAAGGCGACGCCCTTCCAGGACACAGTGATCAAGGGCTTCGAAGCGAAGTACCCCTGGATCACGGTGGACCACCAGGGGATCGGCTGGGACGCGGCGCAGCAGAAGTTCGCAGTGACCGTCTCTGCCGGCAACCCGCCCGACGTGGCCACGATGGACATGACGTGGCTGCCGACGTTCGCATCGAACGGTCTGTTCGCCGACCTGACCGAGCTCTCCGGCGGCCAGCTGAACGGCGCGCCGATCGAGGACTCGTACACGGAAGGCGCCCTCGAGGCGATGACCTACGACGGCTCGTACGTCACGATGATGTTCGACTTCGACGTGTACGCGCTCTACTACCGGGCGGACCTGTTCAAGGACAAGGGCATCGACGTGCCGACGACGTGGGAGGAGATGCAGGCGGCCGCAGCGAAGCTCGTCGAGGGCGACAAGTACAAGTTCGAGATCGTGCCGAACGACTGCTTCCACTGGTGCCAGTTCCTCTTCCAGGGCGGCGGCTCGCTCCTGAACGCGGACAACACGCAGGCAGCGTTCGACAGTGAGGCCGGCGTCGCGGCGCTGGACTACCAGCGGAGCTTCCTCGACGATGGCACCGGGGTGCTGTGGGGCACCGAAGAGGGCGACGCGATGGCCGGGATCAAGGACGGCCGGATCGGGATGTTCCAGGACGGCCCGTACTGGATGGGCTTGCTGAAGGACGGCGCCCCGGAGATGAAGGGCGACTGGGCGATCGCGACCGCGCCGTACTCGGCCCAGCCGGGCAGCTACCTGGGCGGCACGGGATTGTCGATCCCGGTGAATGCGGCGCACCCGGACGAGGCGTGGCTGTTCGTGCAGTACATGCTCGAGCTGCCGCAGCAGATCGGCGTGTACCAGTACGCGGGGGCGGCCCCGGCGACGACCGAGGCGCTGAACAGCCCCGAACTGAACACGCCGGACCCCTACTTCGGGGGCCAGGCGCCGTTCGCGATCTTCCTGGACGCGATGTCGACGGCCACGCACTTCCCGTACGTGTCGTCGTGGAGCGACATCGACACGGAGATCGGCACGATGGTCGAGTCGGTGATGCTGGGCAAGAGCGAGCCACAGCCGGCGTTGGACAGCACCGCGGCCACGGTCAACGACCTGTTGGCCTCGGGGTAGCGCGGGCATGAGCGACGCGATCGCGTTGCCGAAGCGGCGCGCGCGCGGGCGGTTCCGCAAGGTGCTGCCCGCGTACGTGCTGATCGCCCCCGCGATCGTGTCCTCGGTCGTCTTCCTCTACATCCCGATCGTGTTCTCCGGGTATTGGAGCTTCACGAAGTACAACGGGCTCGCGTCGCCGCAATGGGTCGGGCTCCAGAACTACACCGACCTCTTGTCCGATCCGCACTTCCAGAAGGCGCTCCTGAACACCGTGATCTTCGTGCTGATCGGCATGGGGATAGGCCCGGTGCTCGGCCTGATGTCCGCGCTGCTGCTGAACCAGGCGGTGCGCGGCCGAGGGTTCTTCCGGACCGCGTACTTCCTGCCCGTGATGACCTCGCTCGTGGTCGTGGCCACGATCTGGAAGGTCCTGCTGAACCAACACGGGATCGTGAACCAGCTCCTCGGGTTCTTCAGCATCCCGGCACACAACTGGCTCGGTGACCCGTCGACGGCCCTGGTCTCGGTCACCATCACCAGCATCTGGCAGGGTTTCGGGTTCGAGACCGTGGTCTTCCTGGCCGCCCTCCAGTCGGTCTCGCGCGACCTGTACGACGCGGCGCTGGTGGACGGCGCCGACGCCTGGCAGCGGTTCCGGTACGTGACGTTACCCGCGCTCCGTCCGACGATCGCCTTCGTCTACATCATCGGGATCATCGGAAGTTTCCAGGTCTACGACCAGATCTTCGTGATGACGAGCGGCGGCCCCCTGAACTCGACGCGCACGATCGTGTTCGATCTCGTCGACCGCTTCGATTCCTTGAAGTACGGAGAGGCATCGGCGGTGGCCTACATCCTCCTCGTGATCCTGGCCACGCTGTCCTACGTGCAGATGCGCCTGTTCGAGGAGCGGTCATGACCGCCACAGGCGCCACGGTCGCGAAGGGACAGCAGACCGGTCGGCGGCTGCGCCCGGGCGTCCGGGTGGCGATCTACGTGTCGCTGATCGTCACCTCGATCGTGATGATCGGGCCGTTCTACTGGACGTTCGCGACCTCGTTCAAGCAGGCGGGCGACGTGTTCGCGTCGCCCCCGAAGCTGATCCCGAACCCGTGGACGATGCAGAACTACCGAGACGTGTTCACGCTGCTTCCGTTCCAGCGGTACTTCATCAACAGCGTGATCGTGACCACTGCGATCGTCGGACTGAACGTGGTGTTCGACACGGCAGCCGCCTACGCGTTCGCGAAGCTGCGGTTCCCGGGGCGCAACGTGCTCTTCTTCCTGCTGCTATTGACGCTGATGGTCCCGTTCCAGGTGAACCTGATCCCGCTCTACCGGATCATGGTGCTGCTCCATCAGGTGAGCCCGGCGCTCGGCGTGGACACGTACTCGGGCATCGTGCTCCCGGGGATGATCCAGGTCTTCGGCATCTTCCTGATGCGGCAGTTCCTCGCCTCGATCCCGGACGAGGTCTTGGAATCGGCCCGCGTGGACGGCGCGTCGGAGTTCCGGATCCTGCGCTCGGTGATCTTCCCGATCGCGAAGCCGGGCATGGCCACCCTCGCGATCTTCACCTTCCTCGGGGCGTGGAACGACTTCCTGTGGCCGAACATCGTGATCAACTCCGACTCGATGCGAACGATGCCGGTCGGGTTGGCGCTGCTCGCCTTCCGCAACACGATCAGCGTGGGGCCCACGATGGCGGGCACCGTCCTGGTGGCCGCGCCGATGATCGTGATCTTCCTGTTGATGCAGCGACGGTTCATCGAGGGCCTGACGGCCGGCTCGGTGAAGGGCTGACCCCCGGGCCCGCCTCGGTCCCCGGCTCTTCGCCCGCTCGCCGCTCGAGCAGCGCGTAGCCGAACGGCTCGACCTCCACGCGCGCCTGCTCGCCGTCGGGGAGCGTCGCCGCGACGGACACCGGGACGGACCCATGGTTCGTCAGGACGGTGACCGTGCCGCCGGGTCCGCGGAGCTCCCCGGCCGTGACGTCGGGGTGCCCGGTCACCTGCCGGAGGCCGGCGAGCTTCGCGAGTCCGTCGTAGAGCCCCCAGGTGCGGTCGGCGGGCCGGTGCGCATCGGGAACCGTGGCCAGCAGCAGCTCGATCGGGTAGGCGCACGTCACGACCGCGCCGGCGCCTCGGCGTGCCACGACGAGCGCGGGCTCGCCGTCGGCGTCGACCGCGATCGTCTCAGCGTCGGTCTGGCGGAGCCGGACGCCACGGGTGTGCAGCTCGCCGTCCCACGCGGGCAGCCGTAACGCATCCCCCACGGGGAAGGGGCCCCAGGGCGTGACGAATCGCAGGATCGGCGGATCGGTGGCCGGCGCCCGGTCGGCGATCCGGCAACCCGCGAGCGCATCCATCTCGGGGATCGCCGTCTCTGCCGAGCACGAGAGATAGAGCACGCCGCCGTGGTCGAGATGCGCTCGCGCGCCTTCCCACCAGCTCGTGCGGACGTGCAGGAGGGAGGAGGTCGTGGAGGTGAGCGGCGCGGGCAGCAGCACGAGCTCGGTCTCGGGCCACACACCGTCCACGCGCTCACGTGGGAACGAGACGGCGACGTCGGCCCGCGCGGCCATGACGAACGCGTTCAGCCAACCGCGCACCAGGGGGCGCACGTCGCGGCGAGGGTTCCAGGCGGTCTCGGCGGGGACGTACGGACCGGCCGGCGCGTCGTCGAGACCGTACGCGGCGCGGTCGTAGGGATGGGCGTACTCGTGCGGCACGACGATCGCGGCGGGCGGCGGGATCGGACCCTCGGATGCGAGGGCGTCGAGGTCGAGCGCGCCGATCCGGGCGGCCACCTCGGCCAGCACCTGGCCGCGCGGGCGCAACGTGCCCTCGTGGTCGGTCACCCCGAACTGGGTCTCGTGCGGCTGCCGGACGTACGGGGCACGCCGGTACGCCGCCGGCTCCGCGTCGGTCCAGCACCACGCGTAGTAGCCGATCGCGCCGCGCCCGAAGCTCGACCAGGTGAGCAGCCGGTCGTACATCGCGATACGCCCGGGGTCGAACTGGGTCGACGAGGCGCCGTACTCGTGCACCATCACCGGGCGTCCGGCGCCCGCCGCCAAGGCCGTCTCGAACGCGGCGGCGTGGGTCATCCGCGGGGACAAGAGCGCGTCCGGGTACAGCTCCTCCTGGTAGATCGGGTACGGGTGCACGCAGGCGACGTCGAGGAGGTCCGCCACGACGTCGGCGCGGAACGGACCGTGGCCGATCTCCTGGCCGCTCGTGCCGATCGTCACGAGGTGGTCGGGATCGACCTCACGGAGCGCCTGGGTCAGGGCGTCGGTCCACGCCCGGGCCTCGTCGTCGGTCGTGTCCTGGAAGATCCAGAGCGGCGGCTCGTCGGTGAGGTCCCACGCGACGACCGCGGGATCGCCCCGCCAACGCCGGGCGAGCGCCGCCACGTGCTCGGCCTGGCGCTGCACGAGCTCGGGATCACGGTGAGGGTGCGCGCCCTCGCGCCACGGGACATCCCAGAAGGCGTCCCCGACCTCACCCCCGATCAGGAACGTGGGGTGGAGCAGCAGCCCGTGGCGACGTGCGGCGTCGAGCACCTCGTCGAGCACCTTCAGGTGGGTCTCGTCGAACCGGCCGGGTTCGGGCTCGAGCGCCGCCCACAGCAGGTCGATCCGGACGGTGTCGAGCCCCGCCCCGGCCATCGCCGCGAACGCCCGATCGAACTCGGCGGCCCCCACCCGCCACGGCCAGTCGGGGCCCTGGATCGGCACGTAGTGCGCGCCGATGGGGAGGATCGAACGTCCGCCTCGGCGCAGGTAATGCCGTCCACGCGAGACCAGCTCGCCGTCGGTCACGCCGTCACCTCGTCTCGGATCGGTTCGACGGACCATCCCGCATCCGGTCGGAAGACCTCCAGGGCCGCGCCGGGCGGTGGGTCGTCGAGGCGCACGCACAGCCCGTCGCCATCGAGGCGCCAGCCGAGCCGGCCGATCGCGTCCGCGCGAGCCCGCCACCACGCGGCGAGCTCCGCGGCGCTCATCGGGGCCACGTCGTCCCGGCGCACGGCCGCCGTGAGCCACCGCTCCACGGCGCCGGCGTAGTCCCGCGTGTCCCCTTCGAGCCGGCCGTAGCCGGCGTCGGGCGGATCGATGAAGACGTGCGCCAGCCCGCCCGCGACGACCGCCCGATCGAGCACTTCCTGCAGCACCGCCCCGTAGTCCTCGGGCGCGGCCGTGCGGTTCCGGACCCCCTCGTCGAGGCTGTTGTAGGAGCAGCAGCCGTTCGGGAACGCGCGATCCGAGGGATCGGCCGAGATCGGGAGCTGGAGGAAGCGGTGCCGTCGCGCGGGATCGGGATGCGTGCGCAGGAGCGCAGCGTCCTCGGGACGATCGCTCCACGGCTCGACCGCCTGCTGGTAGGGCAGCCCGCCCGTCACGGCGTGGTTCGCCCCCACCGAGGACTCGGCCACGTACCCGAGGCGCTCGAGCACGGCCGCGGATCGCTCCCACGCCTCCCACTGGAAATGCGGGAGCCGGAACATCCGGTGGTCGCCGGAGCCGAGCTCGGTCCGGAACGTCGCGTCGCTCCGCTCGATCTCCTCCGCCATCCGTTCCCCCGAGAGCGTCGCCCACGCCGCGGGCTCCCAGTAGGAGTACGGATGGCTGAAGGAGTGGTTGTAGTACTCGGCGCCCGGCGGGAACGAGCCGGGCTCGGCATCGACGTTCGCGGCGGCGGCGAAGATCCCGTATCGGTCGTACCCGGCTCGGCGCATCGTCTCGATCGCGGGCGCTACGTATCGGGCGCACTCGGGATCCACGCCGGTCGGGTGATCGACGTCGCCGTCCACCACGAGGGCCGCGACCTTCCCGTCGGGCCATCGCGAGAGTCCCACCAGCCCCGCCGACGCGTGCGCCTCCAGCACGGCGAATGCCGCCTCGGCCAGCTCGTCTTCGCGTCCCGGACCCTCGAGGACCGGGAGCATGTCCGGCGTGAGGATCGTCGTCCACCGCTCGGGCGTCTCCCGGTCCGTGATCTCGAACGGGAAGCCCCAGGCCTCGAGGAGCGCGCACCAGCGCGCGCCGGCTGACCACGAGGGATCACGTTCGGGGGGGAGGACGACGGCGACCCGCGGCTCTCGCGTCCATGGGAAGGTCCGCTCGCTCACGACGCCTCCGGTCGCCGACCTCTCGAACGTATGCTAGCCCTGCGAGGGTCGCCGCGACCCTGCCCGGTCACCGGCGCGCGGCTTCGCCGGTCGGGAGCGTGTCGGTGATGGAGACCACCCGAGACCTGATCGATCGGTTCGACGGGACGCTCGACGGCGAGGTGGCGCTCATCACGGGTGCGGGCTCGGGGATCGGTCGTGCCTGCGCCGCGGCGCTCGCCCGTGCCGGCGCGGACGTCGCACTGATGGGTCGGCGTGAAGCACCGCTCGACGAGTCGGCCACCCTGGTGGAGACGGCGGGACGCCGCGCCGTCGTGTTCGCCGGGGACGTGACGGACCACTCACAGGTGGACGCCGCGGCGATCCAGATCGAGGAGATGCTGGGCCCGATCGGCATCGCCGTGGCCAACGCGGGAGTGAACGCCTGGGGCGAGCTCGACACCCTGCCGCCCGAGGCGTTGCGTGCCGCGCTCGCGACGAACGTCGAGGGTGTCGCGAACCTCGCGCGGGCCGTGGTGCCCGGGATGCGGCGTCGAGGGACCGGGAAGCTCCTGGTGATCGCCTCGGACAACGGCCGGCGCGCCGAGGCCGAGGGCGCGGGCTACGTCGCCTCCAAGTTCGGCGCCGTCGGGCTGGCGCTCTCCCTCTCGCAGGAGCTCTACGGCACCGGGGTCGGAGTCCACGTGATCGAGCCGGGGTGCGTCGACACCGAGTGGTACGGGGACGACGAGGCGGACGTGCCCCGAGACCGGATGCTGAGCGCGGACGACGTCGCGTACCTGGCGCTGTTCCTCGCCACGCTGCCGAACGCGATCGTGCTCGAAGAGTCGCTCCTCGTGCCGCGCGGGCTCCTGGTCGATCCGTGGTGAGCGGCGGCGCGCCGACGTCGGCGATCACGGTGATCGGCAACGTGAACGCCGACCTGATCGTGCGCGACGTGTCGGAGCTCCCGCCTCCCGGCGAGGAGTGGGAGGTCGACGCGGTGGAGCTGCGGCCGGGCGGCGCGGCGGCGAACTGCGGGCTCGCGTTGGCCGCCCTCGGTGAGACAGCGCGCGTCGTCGGGTCGGTCGGCCGAGACCGCATCGGGGCGCTCCTCCTCGAGCAGCTGATCGCCGCGGGGGTCGCGACCGCGGACGTCCGCATCGAGCAGGGTCAGGCGACGGGCGTGTCGATCGCGTTCGAGGCCCCAGGGCGGGACCGATCGTTCCTGACCTCGCTGGGGTGCCTCGCCACCTTCGACGCATCGGCCGTGTCCGAGGACGCCCTCACGGCGCGCCTCGTGCTGCTGGGTGGGTACTTCCTGCTCCCGGCGCTGCGTGGGTCCGGCGCGGCCGACCTCCTGCGACGGGCACGGGCGCACGGCGCGATGACCTGCTTCGACCCCGGGTGGGATCCGGTGGGCTGGCCCCCGTCGACCCTGGGCGAGCTCGCGGGGATCCTTTCCTCGGTCGACGTGTTCCTTCCGAACGGGGCGGAGGCGGCGGCGATCGCCGGTGCGCAGGATCCCCGCGAGGCGGCCCGACGGCTGCAGGCGATGCTCGCTTCGGGGGGGTGGGCGA
The DNA here is from genome assembly GCA_963821925.1 of uncultured Actinomycetes bacterium. Classification (GTDB taxonomy): domain Bacteria; phylum Actinomycetota; class UBA4738; order UBA4738; family HRBIN12; genus JAOUEA01. The sequence goes on from CAWGFO010000012.1 coordinate 63,550, forward strand.
TCGTGAAGCTGGGCGCGGAGGGATGTATCGCCGCCGGACCGGAGGGGGCGGAGACCGCGTCGCCGGCGCCAACCACCACGGTGGTCGACTCCACCGGCGCCGGCGACGCCTTCAACGCCGGACTGCTGGCCGCGATGCGGGCGGGGGCCGACGTTCCCGAGGCGCTCGGGTTCGCCGTGCGCGTCGCCTCGGCCGTCGTCGGCCGACCGTCGGTCGGTCGCTATCCGACGCGCGCCGAGCTCGGGTAGCGCGGACGCAGGATCGCGAACGCGCCGTACCCCACCACCCGCTCGGGGTCGCCGGCCGTGTCCCCCGACGTCCGCAGGTCCAGGAGCTGGATCTCCATCGACGCCGCGCGGGCGAACGCGATCGCCCCACGGAGCGCGTACGCGCCACACGCTTCCCACGGCCCGATCGCGTCGGCGTCGAGCGCCAAGATGGCCTCGGCGGTACGTCGATCGTGAGCGCGCGCGCTCGCGAGATCCTCGTAGTGGCTCAGATCGGTGCTGACGACGACGAGATCCGCCTGCCGGCCGACCGAACCGAGCACGCCGGCCACCTCGCCGGGCGTCGCTCGACCCACCGCGATCGGCAGGATCCGAAGCGCCGATCCCAGCAGCCGCTGCAGGAACGGCACCTGCACCTCGAGCGCATGCTCAGGCGCGTGGGGGCCGTCGTCGAGGACACATCCGGCGCACCTCGCGAGCTCGCGCAGCTCTGGGTCCACCGGAACGTCGCCCAGCGGCGTTCGCCAGGCGCCGGACACCGGCACCGCGCACCCCTCGAGCGGCACGAAGTGCGCGGGGCCGAGCACGACGACCCGGGAGGTCGTCTCCACCCACGGGCGAACCGTCGCGTAGCCGCTCGCCGCCACGGGTCCCGAGTACCGGTAGCCGGCGTGCGGCACCACGACCCCCCATGGCCGCGCACCCGACCACGGCTCGGCCTCCTTCAGCAGGCGATCCACCTCTCCGGCCAGGCGTGACGCACTCCTCGGGTAGAACGTCCCCGCGGCTGCGGGCGGACGAACGGACCCGGTCGCCATCGCACTCACGCTCCCAGCCGAACCGGGCGACGCCGCTCCCCCCACGTACCAGGCGACGCCTCGAACACCCCGGTGCACGCGGCGCCGCACCCACGGCAGCGTCCGGCCGGATCGAGTCCCCATCCCGTGATCTCGTAGCCGTCACGGCCGATCAGCACCGCGTCACACGCGTGGCACCGGGTCGTCTGACCTTCGGGGTCGACGACGTTCCCCGTGTACGCGTAGCGGACCCCGTTCCGGATCGCGATCCGGCGGGCGCGCCGGAGAGTCTCTCGCGGGGTAGGTGGCCGGTCGAGCATCTTCCAGTCCGGATGGAACGCGGTGAAGTGCATCGGCACGTCGGGGCCGAGATGCTCGACGACCCACCGCGTCATGTCGTCGAGCTCGGGGTCCGAGTCATTCAGTCCCGGGATCAGCAGCGTCGTGAGCTCGAACCAGACGCCGGTCTCGTGCGCGAGGTGCTCCAGTGTCGCCAGCACCGGCGCGAGATGCCCGGCGCAGACGTCATGGTAGAAGCCCTCGGTGAACCCCTTGAGATCGACGTTCGCCGCATCCATGTGCGCGAAGAACTCCCGTCCCGGCTCCGAGTTCACGTAGCCGGCGGTGACCGCCACGGCCTTGATCCCACGCGCGCGGCACGCGTCGGCGACGTCGATCGCGTACTCCATGAAGATCACCGGGTCGTTGTAGGTGAAGGCCACCGAGCGGCACCCGAGCCGGACGGCCGCGTCGGCGAGCGCCCCCGGTGAGGCCGCGTCGGCCAGGGTATCGACGTCACGGGACTTCGAGATGTCCCAGTTCTGGCAGAAGCGGCAAGCCAGGTTGCAGCCGGCGGTGCCGAACGAGAGCACCGGCGTCCCCGGCAGGAAGTGCGCGAGCGGCTTCTTCTCGATCGGATCGACGCAGAAGCCCGAGGACCGCCCGTAGGTCGTGAGCACGATCGCGTCGCCCTCGCGCTTCCTCACGAAGCAGAGCCCGCGCTGATCCTCGTGCAGCGCGCACGCACGCGGGCACACATCGCAGCGGATCCGCCCGTCGTCCAGACGATGCCACCACATGGTCGGATGGGACGTCTCCCTCACCGACATCGCACGCCTCCATCTCCATCATCGCTCAGGTGCCGGCGACCGTCCCAGGGGAACGCGGCGTCGCTCAGGGTCGGTAGGCTCACAGCATCCGAGAGGGTCGGTGAGCGATCTCATGCGACAGATCTGGCTCCTGCGTCACGCGAAGTCGAGCTGGGACGACCCGACCCTGGCCGACGCAGATCGGCCCCTTGCGGCGCGAGGCAGACGAGATGCCGCGGTGATGGCCCCCTACTTGGCGACGCTCGATCTGCCCCGGCTCGTGCTGTGCTCGGCGGGACTCCGGGCCCGGCAGACCCTCGCCGCGGTCCTCCCTTCGCTCGGCAGCGGGCTGGAGATCAGGATCGAGCCCGAGCTCTACACGTTCGACGCCGACGTACTCCTCGCCCGGCTCCGCCGGCTAGACGACGACGTGACCTCGGTCATGCTCGTGGGCCACAACCCTGCCTTGGAAGAGCTCGCGATGGACCTCACCTCCGACGGCGAGCTCCGCGAGCGGCTCGATCAGAAGTTCCCGACGGGAGCGCTCGCCACGATCGAGCTGCCCGGGGAGCGCTGGGCCTCGCTCGGCGATCCCAGCGGTCGGATCACGCGGTTCGTCACGCCGAGGGATCTCGGCGGGGCCACGCCCCCGAGCTCCACAGCGCCCACAGGATGAGGATCGGCTGCAGCACGAGCCGGCCCCACCGCTCGGACGGCGTGTCGAGACCGAACGCGTCCGTGCCGGCGATCGCCTGGTAGAGGTTCCCCGGGAACACCACCAGCAGGAAGAACGCGAGCGCCCATCCGGTTCGACGCCGCCACGTGCCGCGAGTGAGCGCGAGCGCGACCCCCAGCCCGATCTCGACGACGCCGCTGACCCACACGATCGGCGTCCGGAAGGGCAGCCAGGTGGGCACCTGCCCCAGGAACGCGTCAGCCGACACCAGATGGCTGATCCCGGCGAACACGATGAAACCGGCGAGCACCCACCGGAACGCGGCTCGCACGACGGTGGCGCTCGGCGACTACTTCCCGCCGACGCTGAAGTTCGAGCCGGAGGAGCCCGAGTTCCCCTTCGCCTTCTTGGCGGCGCGCTTCTCTTTCAGGCTCTTGCTGGCAGCGGTCTTGGAACCCTTGCCGCCACCCTTGTCCTTGCTGGCCATGGCTACCCCTTCCTGGGAGGGAATGTCTCCTCACCATGTCACAACCGGGGTCGTCTGGGGCTACTCGGCCGCCAGGCTCATCCGGTACCGCTCATCGCCCGTGTCGAGGTCGCGCAGCGCCACGTGGGTCGTGCCGTCGGCCGAGAGCGACTCCCATGCCGTGCCGAACCACGCCTCCGCATCGGCCTGCGTCGCGAACGTCTCGGAGGTCCCGCGCTCGGCGCCCTCTGCGTCGATGAATACCCACTCGACCATCGGTTCCGTCCTTCGCGTCTCGGTTCGGCTAGTGCCGCACGACGAACGTTGCGGAACGAACCTTCATCCGTCGGCCCTTCGTGCGGGTTACGAGCCGACCCTACAGCGGGAGGTGGGACGAGTAGAGGGCGATCCCCTGCTGGTCGACGCCGCCGACCCTCGTGAAGTGCCCGACGAACGCCACGGTCCCCGGCCCTTTCTGGATCGCCCACACGCCGTTGCTCGAGTTCGCGCTCGGCTTCCAGGAGAGGAGATCGCCCGTGGTCGCGTTCACGGCCGCCACGTGGTGTCGCACGGTCGAGTTGTCGGCGGTGCACTTCTGTGTGTGCGTCCCGGGCGGAGGGTTCTGGGAGCACGCCGCACCCGCGTAATTGAAATGGCCGCCGAGGTAGAGCACGTTCCCACGCAGCTCACATCCCGTCGTGTCCCCGTCGTCGCCCGCCGCGAACACGGGGTTGGGCGCGCCCGTCGTGAGGTTCGTCACGAGCACGTTGAAGGCCAGCTGTTGCTCATGCCACACCTTCCAGAACCCGCCGCACATGTACGCCTTCGTGTCCGTGATGATCACGCGGTAGACACGGTGGGTCTCGTTCGGGATGCAGGTCGGACAGTTGGTCGGCGCGTAGATGTCGGGGTTCCACGGACGCAACGTCTTGCCGGTGCTCGCGTCGACCGCTGCCGCCTCGTTCCGGTTCGTACCGTTCACCGTCCCGAAGTGTCCCCCGAAGTAGACCGTGGAGCCATCGGTGGACAGGTCGATCGAGAAGATCACCGGCGCGCAGCGGGGTGGGCAGGTCGTGCCGCCGACCTGCCCCACGGTGGGTGCCCACGGCAAGAGCGTGCCTTTCCGGTCGAGTTGCGCCAGTCGCTGTCGCGGTTCGCCGTTCACCGAGCTGAAGGAGCCGCCCAGGAAGATCTGCCCGGCGTCGTCGAGCCGGAAAGTCCGGACGACCCCGTTCGCCCGCGGGCTCCACTTCAAGACCTTGCCCGTCGTGGCATCGACCGCGGCGAGGTTGGACCGCGGCTTCCCACGGACCGACGAGAAGTCGCCTCCCAGGTAGACCCGATCCTTCCACACGGCGATCGCCCAGACCGTGCCGTCGACCTTCGGGTTCCACTTCAGGAGCCCGCCGGTCTCTCGGTCGAGGGCGGCGGCGTGCGCGCGGACGACTTCGCCGGCGCCCGGGGCCGCTCCCGGTGGGCGAACGTGGGTGAAGGAGCCGCCCAGGTAGACCGCGCCGTGACCGAACGCGACGGCGCGGACGATGTCGTCGGTCTGCCACGACGGATCGGGTGGCGTGGGCGAGACGGCGTGAGCGGTCTGGATCGCGAACGTGGACCACGTGAGCGCGAGCAGCGCCAGGACGGTGGTGGTTCTGCGCATATCGGTCGGGCCTCCTGAGCGACGCGTGCGCGGGGGGTCGTCCGCGCGTCTGGATGGGGGGTCGTACCCGGTGTGCGCCAAGGCTATACCCCGGGAAGCCACAAGGACAATCCGGCTCGCGCGACGCCGCTACAGCTCTCACGCCGTAGGCCGCCCCTATCCGGCTGGCGCCCCGGCTCACGACCGACAGGCCGTCGAAGCTCAGTCGTCGTCGGGACGCCGCATCCGCTTGATCTCGGCTCGGTGGTGCTTCTCGGCGAGCCGCTTCTCGTCGGCGCCTCGGCTCACCCGGGTGGGCCTCCGCTTCTTCGGTGGAGGCGCGATCGCCTCGGCCAGGATCTCCGCCATCCGCTTCATCGCGGCCTCACGGTTCTGCAGCTGCGATCGCTCTTCGGATGCGGTCACGGTGAGCACCCCCTTGACCAGCCTGCCGTCGAGGCGCTCGAGCGCGCGGGCACGGAGCGTCGGGCCGAGCGCCGTCGTGGTCGTCAGGTCGAGGCTCAGCTCCACCCGCGAGTCGGCCGTGTTCACCGACTGCCCGCCTGGCCCCGACGAGCGGCTGAACCGCCACCGCAACTCCTTCTCGGGCACGACCACCGAGCGCGAGACGCGGAGCGGCTCCATACCGCCAGTATGCCCCGGGGGTCCGAGCCCGGCCGTGAGCCGGTCCGTCGCGTGCCGGGACTTCGGGCCCTAGTCGCCTCCCCGCCGCGGAACCCACGGTGTGGGGAGGGAGGGGTGAAACAGATGCAGGTCAAGGCAGATACGCCGTTCGACTCCCGGGTCACCACGCCCATCGGGCAAGGGGCTGAACCGCGCCGAGCGGGCTGGATGTTTGCTCTGATCGCCGTGCTCGGGGTCGCGGTGCTGGCGCTGGGCGCTGCCCTCGTCTACCCGGCCGTCACCACGACGGACGGCGAGGCGGTCATGAACGGACTCGATGACGCCTGGAACTCTGGCGAGGTCACCGCGTTCCCGGACATCTACGCGTCCAACGCGGTGATCGTGGTCGGAACCGCGCGTGGCGCGGCCACGGCGGAAACGATCAAGGGGCTCGACGCGATCGAGGCCTCCGCGAGCGACATGCAGGCGCAAGGGTTCCACATCGAGCGGACCGGCCCTGTGACCGAGTCGCCGAGCCTCATCGCATACCCGGCGACGATCACGACCGATACCGAGACCACCGACCTGATGGTCATCCTGCGCTACGACGACAGCGGGATGATCCTCGAGCACTACGCGATCTGGTAGACGCCGTGACGGAGGACCACGAGGGAGGGATGCTCATGACCGTCGCCGAGTTGATCGGCAAGGAGGAGCTCTCCGGGAAGAAGCTGATGGAGATCTTCGAGGCCGCCTACATGGACCCGCACATCGACGCGGACGGTGACGTCACCGATCGTGCTCGACGGGATCAAGATCCTGGTCACCGTCGACACCCCGCGCTCCGTGTTGCGACTCGTGGCGCTGTTCGGGGTCAAGGCGGGCGTGAACCGCCAGCAGGTGCTGGAGCTCGCGAACCGCATCAACGATGGGTTGATCATGCTCCGGGCGTCCTACCCCGCGGCGCTCCCGCTGCCGTCGCTGATGATCGATCACTACCTCGTCACCGAAGCGGGCCTGTCGGGCCTCGAGATCGTCGATGAGACCCGGCGGTTCAGGACCGTCGTGGCGAGCATCCCGCCGCTCGACCTCGAGAACATCCTCAACTGAGCGGCGATCCGACCTGCTTCGGCCCCGTCACACCGGCGGGGCGGGGGCAGGTCGGCGGCCTGGCCGCACCGCACGCTGCTACGGTGCGGCCGTGGACGACGTCAGGTGGGGGATCCTTGGCACCGCAGGGATCGCCGAGGAGGCGTTCCTGCCTGCGCTCGAGGAGGCGGGCGGTGGGGCCGCGGTCGCGGTCGCGAGCCGCGACCACGATCGCGCGAGATCGTGGGCGGTGGCCAACGGGGTCGAAGAAGGCGTCGAGGGCTACGCGCGCGTGATCGAGGATCCCGAGATCGACGCCGTCTACATCCCGCTGCCGAACGGACTGCACGCCGAGTGGACGATCGCCGCGCTCGAGGCCGGGAAGGCCGTCGTCTGCGAGAAGCCACTGTGCGCCACCCCGGAGGAGACCGAGCGGGTGCTCGCCGTCGCCCGATCGGCCGCCCGGCCGCTGTGGGAGGCGTTCGTCTTCCCGTTCCACGAGCAGATGGATCGCGTCCGCGAGACGATCGCCGGTGGGGAGATCGGTGAGGTCCGCGAGATCTGGTCGCGGTTCCACTTCGTGCTCGACGACCCGAACGACATCCGCCTGTTCGCCGAGCTGGCCGGCGGGTCCGTCCAGGACGTGGGCTGCTACCCGATCCGGCTCGCCCGGCTCCTCTTCGAGGGCGAACCGGTGCTCCCCCGGACGATCGCCGACGCCGTGTGGACCGACGACGGCGTGGACACGGAGATCTGGGGCGCGCTGACCTTCCCCGGGGATCGCCGGCTGGTCCTCTCGTCCGGGTTCCGGACACCGCACGACACCTTCACGAGGGTGCTGGGCACCGGGGGCGAGCTGCGGCTCACGAACCCCTTCCATCCCGAGGCCCAGGACACGTGGTCGCTGGTACGGGATGGGGTGACGTCGGCGACCCCCGCGATGCCGAGTGGCGAGCGGTCGTTCACACCGGCGATCCGGCACGTCCACCGGGTGCTGCAGGGTCTCGAGCCGCCGCGGCACCTGGCGGTCGACGAGGCGAAAGGGAACGCCGACGCGATCGCCTCGCTGATCGAGGCCGCGCGATCGGCGGGCCCGCCGACGTTAGGCCCGCTTGACGATCGCCTTCACGACGTCCAGTTCCGTCGACACGTGCCCCGACGTGGCCCGGAGGGTCAGCGAGCGTGAGGCGGTAGCCGACTTCCCGACCTTCACCTTCAGCGTGTACACCTTGGAGGCCGCCGACGCGATGCCGGTCGTGTAGGTGCCCGCCACCACATCGGCCGTGATGTCGGTCGTCCCGAGGAGGTACGTGACCGTGTACCCCTTCCCGGATCCGAGCCCGAGCAACGTGTACTGATCCGTGTCGCTGCCGTCGTTCTCGATCCGGATCTTGAACGACACGGTCTTGCCCACGGCTGCCTTCAACGTCTGGGTCTGGCTCGTGCCGGTGGAGTTGTAGACCCCGTCCCCGACGTACGTCGTGGCCGTGGCGATCTGCGCGTCCGGACGGTGCGACTCGGCGTCGATGGTCCATTGCTTCGTCGCGGGCGCGCTCATGTTGCCGAGCGGATCGCTCGCCCGCACGTAGAAGGTGTGCTGTCCGCCGGTCAGCCCCGAGTAGCCGCTCGGCGACGTGCACGGCGCGTAGGCGAGGCCGTCGATGTGGCACTCGAACGTCGCCGACGGATCCCCAGAGCTGAACGAGAACGAGGCCGAGTTCGCGGTCGTGAGCACGGGAGGAGCCGACGTGATGCTCACCGAGGGCGGCGTGTTGTCCATCGTCCACGTGTAGGTCGCCGGCTGACCCGTGTTCCCCGCGAGGTCGATCGCGTAGACGGAGAAGGTGTGATCGCCCGCCGTCACCGTCTTCGCATAGGGCGACGAACAGGTCGTCGCTGCCCCGGCGTCGACCGAGCACATGAACGTCGACCCGGCGTCCGACGACGAGAAAGAGAACGAGGCGTTCGGCGAGGACGTCAGGAGCGACGGCGTCGAATCGATGTTCACGTCGGGCGGCGTCACGTCGATCGTCCACGCGTACGAGGCCGGATCGCCGACGTTCGCGAGGTTGTCGGCCGCGCGCACCGAGAAGGTGTGGGGTCCAGACGCCAGGCCCGCGTAGCTCTTGCCCGCTCGAGCACGCCGCGTACACGCCACCGTCGAGCTTGCACTCGAAGGTCGAGCCGGGCTCCGTGGTCTGGAAGGTGAACGAGGCCGAGGTGTTGCTCGAGACCACGCCGGGCCCGGAGAGGATCGTCGTGTCGGGGCCGTTGGCGTCGATGAAGGTCTCCACGCGCTGGTTGCCCGAGTCGGCGACGAGCACCCGGCCGGTCGCATCGATCGCGACGCCCGCGGGCAGGTCGAACTGTCCGATGTCCAGGCCGGCGCTCCCGAACTTCGAGATGTAGGAGCCCGTGGCCGAGAGTCGCTGCACCCGGGCATTGTTCTTGTCGGTCACGTACATCGTCCCGAGCGCATCGAACTCGAGGTCGGTGGGCCCCGAGAACCGCCCGTCCAGGGACGAGCGCACTCGTCCCGGCGACCTTCGACTGGAAGTTGCCGGCCACGCTGAACTCCTGGAGGCGGTTGTTCGACGTGTCGGCGACCCAGACGTCACCGTCGGCGTCGATCGCGATTCCCCGCGGTGCCTTGAGCTGGCCGTCGCCGGTGCCGACCGCACCCCACGCGGTCTGGAACATCCCCGTGGTGCTGAAGCCGCTGGATCCGGTTGTTGGAGGTGTCGGCCACGAAGACGTGGCCGGCGCCGTCCACGGCGATCCCCTGCGGGCCCGAGAATTGACCGTCGGCGGTGCCGAAGCTCCCCCACTGGCCCACGTAGTTCCCCGAGGTGTCGAACTTCTGGATCCGCTGGTTCTTCGTGTCGGCGACGTACACGAATCCGTCGGTGCTGACGGCGATCGCTGCAGGGTCGTTCAACTTCCCGTTCAGGTTGCCGCTCCCACCCCAGGCCGTCAGGAACGTCCCGTCGGGAGCGAACTTCTGGATCAGGTCTTCGGTCTGGTTCGTCACGTACACGTTGCCGTCGACGTCGACCGCGAGACCGGTCGGGTTGTCCATCACGCCGGGGCCCGGGTACATCCCCCACGCCGTTTCGAATGCGCCGGCGTTCGAGAACCGCTGGATCCGGCCGTTCCCCGTATCGGCGACGTACACCTGGCCGGAGGCCGCGCTCGCGACACCCTGTGGCGACAGCAGTTGACCGTCCAGAGAGCCATTCACGGCGACATCGCCGAGCGACACCCCCGCGGAGTCATAGCGGTGGATCACGCCCGACGACGAGGTCACCCAGGCGTGATCCGACGGGTCGATCGCGATCCCCGTGGCGCCCGTCGACGACCACTCCGAGAGCAACGCGCCGTCGGTGTCGAAGCGTCGCACGTAGTTCCCGCCGACGACATAGACCACGTCGGCGCTGTCGATCGCGACCTCGAGCGGCGAGACGGTCGCCGCGGGCACGACCGGCCAGGCGGTGAGCCAGCCGCCCGACGAGGTGAACTTCTGGATCCGCTTGTTGAGGGTGTCGGCGACGTAGACGTTCCCGAGGGAGTCGACGGCGATGCCTTCGGCGTTGTTGAACTGTCCGTTCCCCGAACCGGGGCCACCCCACCGACCGAGGTAGTTGCCGAGGGCGTCGAACCGCGTCACGCGGTCGTTCCCCTTGTCGACCACGTACAGGTCGCCGTTCGGCGCCACCGCGACCGAGGTCGGATCGGACACCTGACCGTCGCCCGTGCCCGGTGCCGCGATCACGTCCATGAAGTTGCCGTCGGCATCGTATTTCGTGACCTGGTCGATCGTTACCGTGTTGAGGACCGCGAGCTCGGCCACGTAGACGTTCCCGCTCGCGTCGACCGCGACGCTCTCGGGGGCGTCGTGCCGCGGGTTGCCGACCATGCCCGAGAACGTCATCGACTCGCCGGCGCTCGCCACCGCGACGAACGCCGTCGCGAGGAGCGCGGTACAGATCGTGGAAACGAGCGCGGCCGAGCGCCAGCGCGACGTGGATCGACCCATCTTGATGTGCACCTTTCGACGAGGGGGCGGCGGCGACCGGCCCGCCGCGGCGGTCCGGTCTCGAGTGCCTGCTATGTGTCGGCACGAAACGCGGGCACCTTGAACGTCATCGGTTGCGACGCACGCCCGTCGGGCCCGC